>CBDCWN010000003.1:0-2672500 GCA_965223535.1 Nitrospira sp. | reverse complement strand
ATCAAAACAGATTGCCCATTCGTCGCCGCACCCTGCTCAAAGCACTCGGGCTCAGCACGATGGTCGGAAGCGTTGAGGGCTGTGATGCCGTCGGGGGCATATTTGGCCGCATGTTTGCTGTCCCCCCACGCGAAACCACGTATTTTACACCGAACTCCAAGTTCTACGTAGTCAACTATGCGGACGGTGCCGTCACGGTCTCGCGCGACGTAAACATCGAGCAATGGAAGGTGCATGTCAAAGGTGCGGTGCAAACTCCCATGTCGCTCGGTTGGCGCGACATTCTGAACCGCGATTCCTACGATCAGATCTCTACCTTGATGTGCATCGATACGCTTCCCGGTGGGGACAGCATGGGCAACGCCACGTGGCGCGGTATCTCGCTCAAGCAACTGCTGCTCGACTGCGGCGCTGACACTGAAATGGCACGCGATGTGGTGTTTCGCGGCATCGATGGCTATGACGACAGTATCCCTTTTAAACGAGCGATGCAGGATGATGTGATGCTGGCCTTTCTGATGAACGGCGAAAAGCTACCAAGAGAACATGGCTTCCCACTTCGCTTGCTGGTGCCGGGACTGTACGGCATCAAGAACGTCAAATGGATCGTCGAGATTGAAGTCTATCCCGGTGACTACAAGGGCTACTGGCAGCGCAAGGGCTGGACTGACGACGGCACGATCAAAGTTTTCTCACGCATCGATTCTCCGGGCCATTACCAAACACTCCGCGGACCGGAGCACACCTTCCGCGGCATCGCCTTCGGTGGACCCAACAGCATCAGTAAAGTTGAGTTAAGTTTTGATGCCGGCCGCACCTGGAATGACTGCAAGATCGAGCCACCGATGTCACCCTATTCCTGGGTCATCTGGAGCTACACATGGCGCCCATCGAAACCAGGAAAGTTTCAGACCGTCGTGCGGGCAACAGATACGAAGGGCCAACTCCAAATCGCCGAAATCGTCCGCCCCCAACCAGCCGGCGCCAGCGGATATCATACGATTATCTCGGAAGTAGCGCAGATCTAGACAAGGAGAATCTGATGCGCCTATTAACCAAAGAGGTGCTATCAGCTACTCTTGTCGTCGCCCCACTATTCTTTCTTGTACCTCCTAGAACTCACTCAGCAGACCAAACCTTTCCCAGCGCTATCGAGAGTGACCCAGCAACACTCGGCTGGATGATCGGTTCACCGCCCCCGGATGATCGAGTGGTTCGATTTGAGGACGGCAGCTACTTTCGGTTTCCCGCGATGCGCTGGAGCGTGGCCAATTTCAGACAGCTGATGCCGACGGTCAACGTCTCACGCGGGATTGGCGCGCCTTCGCCGCTGAAACGAGCACTGCGAGAGGACATCGACATCGTCACATTCTTACCACCGGGCAATGAGCGCCCAATGACCTGGAAAGAGGCGCTGTTGATGAACTACACCGACGGCATCATCGTGCTCCATGAGGGCCGGGTGGTGTACGAGCGATACTTTGGCGTTCTGAAACCGGATGGACAACATGCGGGAATGTCTCTTACAAAAACCTTTATTGGAACACTGGCTGCCATGATGGTTGCCGAAGGAACATTGGATCCTAATAGTCGAGTGACTGACTACGTCCCGGAGCTGAAACGGTCGGCGTTTGCCGAGGCGACGGTGCGTCAAGTGATGGATATGACTACTGGTATACGCTTCAGCGAAAACTACTCCGATCCGAGGGCAGAAGTCTGGGCACAGGCCGCAGCCGGCAATCCGCTCCCCAAACCAGCGGACTACACGGGACCGCGCTCCTACTACGATTTTCTCCAGTCCATCCAGCCTGACGGCAAGCATGGCGCCGCATTCCACTACCGTACCGCCAACGCCGATGTGCTTGGATGGATTCTCACGCGAGTAAGCGGACATTCCGTTGCTCAACTACTTTCAGAGCGCATCTGGAGCAAGCTGGGAGCCGAGCAAGATGCCTACATGTCTGTTGATTCCATTGGAACACCCTTCGCGGGCGGAGGGTTGAGTATGGGGCTTCGGGACCTCGCGAGATTTGGAGAAATGATTCGCAACGATGGGCACTATGACGGACATCAGATTGTTCCCCAAGCAGTCGTGGCCGATATTCGCCGAGGTGGGAGCACGAAAGCGTTCGTCGAGTCCGGATTTACAGCCTTGAAAGGATGGAGTTACCGGAATATGTGGTGGGTGACGCATAACGACCATGGCGCCTTCATGGCGCGAGGAGTTTATGGACAATCGCTGTACATCGACCCAACGGCTGCCGTGGTCATTGGGCGATTCGCCAGCCATCCCCTCGCAAGCAATACTGAGAACGACTTCACCTCGCTGCCGGCCTATCACGCGGTAGCTCAGCACCTCATGCGAGACCGCGGGAAGGGTAGCGGCAAGAAGTAAGATCGGGTGCCACATGTCGACTGTCTTTGGCCGAGGCTACACCTCACAGAGAGACCGTCTAGGCTCTTTATTGCATTCATCCTTCTGGCACTCTCTTTCTTGACGACCATCATCGGTCTCTAGGCATCTGAACCGGTCAAGAACGTCGAAGAAGAAACTACGGACAAATAGCCAAAAACCGGCTAGCTATTTATTGTAGCAGTGAATCCCGAGATATCTGGTCTTTGCGGATCTCGTATTCCTTTTGGTCAATTTTTCCAGCCTTATAGTCAGCCTCCACCCGATCCTTCTGGCGCTTCAGATGATACTCATAGCTACCGCCGGCTGCTCCGGCGCCAACCACTCCACCGAGGATGCCGCTTCCCACGGCTGAGCAACCTATCAGGCCGGTCAGCATCACCAGACATGCTACGGCTAAAGCTAGAAGCCTCATAAGATGTGTCTCTCTAGGCAGAACCACCATCATGCTTCGGTTCAATCCAAGCATCACTTCGATAACTCTCTCGTGTCATGCCCTTTGACCGTGTGTGCCTGCGGTTCCCAAACCAATTTGGTGGAGACCGCTGTTTGTAGTTTGTAGCAGGATCCACGACGTCAGCCGGGGGACTACTGGTCTTTGCGTGGCCGGCCGACAGGCAGCTTGCCTTTTCGCTTCTTGAACCGCTTTCCCTTCTCCAGTTTTTTCAAAGATGCCTGAATCGCCGATTCGACGACACCAGTGAGCGTGAGCTTGGGACTCCAGTAGACGACGGTACGCAGCCGTTCGACCATATCTGCCGAGAGAGACAGCGTGACTCTCTCTTTTCGTCTTGAGACTTGCTGTGTGTGTTTCATGTATCGCTCTCCTTCATAACGTGACGGACTCAGCATATCCTCACATATGCTTGCATATCATGCGCGATTCCATGCGCGCAAGGGGACTTTGCGACACCTTCAGGAATTTATCGAACAGACGGATGTCGTTCAGGTGATACGAACATGACGGTTTGTCGATACAAATCAACAGCGTAGAAAAGCACGTTGCGAGCGGATAAACAGGATCGTCCAAGAGTCAAACAGTGTAAATTATTCGATCCCGTGGGTGTAAACCGACATCCATGATGTGAGGCTCCCCATCCCCACTCAAAATCCGATGCCGAACCCTCCGCCCCCGCCGATTCTTCCGCCTGTGCCACCTCCGATCCCGATAGAAAATCGAGGATAGGGGGAGGCATGGGTATAGTCATCGGTTTGATCCCGCCAGGTATGGAGATGTTTCACGATCAAGACCGGGTATCGATACTCGACATCGTCGATGTGGTCGGTCTTGGCCCCAGAGACTTCCCCGACGATGGTCATCACGGTCCCAACTTCAATGGTCGCAGGATCGAGAAACTCTTGTTGGATCGCGAAGAAGCGCCCGTCTGATCGTTGACGGTTCAGGATCGGTCTTTCGTCCTTATCGAGCGGCAACTGTAGAAACTCGATCTGTGTGCCGTCTTTCAGTCGCTTGGCCTTTAGTACCTCACCACCCACGACCAGCATCCGTCCTTGATATGACTCAGGCGCTTCAATTACTTCTCGAAACGTCACCGTTCGATCGACCAACGGTTTCAACTCATCCGGAACCACACGGGTAGCAGCACAGCCCGACATCAGCAGCATGACCAGCACCCAGTAGACGACGCGATGATATCGAACGCGCATGTCCACACTATAGCGTTATCAAGACTGCGTTTCTACACATCGAGCACTGATGAGAACGACAACCTTAGGGTCTTTCCCGTTCGTCCTCCCATCGGGTATGATGCAGGAGCATGTCACCCGGTTCAGCTCTCTAGACTATTTGTTCCATCATCTGTTTGAAGAGGTGTGTATGTCGAGATTCTTTTTAGCCGTAATGCTGATCGGTCTCTCTGTGAGCGTCTCCTCCTGCGACAAGGCCTATATCGCCACGATGGAAAAAATGGGGTACGCCAAACGCGACATTCTGAGTAGTCGTGTGAAATCCGCGCGTGACGCGCAGGAAGATGCCAAGCAAGAGATTCAAACGACCTTGGAGCAATTCGGAAAAGTCGTCTCCTACGAAGGTGGCGATCTCGAAGATACGTACAAGAAGCTCAGCGGTGAGCTGGAGGCGAGTGAAGATAGTGCGGAGGCCGTCAACAAGCGGATCCAAGACGTCGAAAGTGTCGCCGATGCCCTCTTCTCAGAATGGGAACAAGAACTCGGCCAGTACTCCAGCGCCGACCTGCGCCGGAAGAGCCAGGCAAAATTGGCGCAGACCAAAGGCCGCTACAAAGACATGCTCTCGGCCATGAAACGGGCCGAACAGCGGATCGAACCGGTCCTCAAACCATTGCGCGACCAAGTGCTCTACCTGAAACATAATCTGAATGCCCGAGCGTTGGCGGCCATCAAAGGCGAACTGGTTAAAGTCGACGCCCAAGTCGATCAGTTGGTCAAAGATATGAACCGGTCCATTGCGGAGGCCGACAAGTTCATTCAGTCGATGGAAAAAGAATCGGACTAATCGTTAGAATCGAGAGGCGCCTATGCGAATCGGAGGCCAGAGAGGAAGCGACAATATTGAGGATCGTCGCGGCATGGGACCAGCCCGCCTCGGCGGGAGGGGTGGCTTCGGTGTCGGAACGATTGTGCTCGTGCTGGCCGTCAGCTATTTCACCGGCGCCAATCCCTTAACCGTCTTCAACATGATCACCGGCGTCCAGAGCATGACCGATACCGTGGCACCGTCAGCTCCAACAGACTCTGGTCCGGTCGGCGCGCCAAGCGACCAACTCGGTAGGTTTGCCTCGGTCGTCCTTGCCGACACTGAAACCACATGGCACGCGCTGCTCGGTGCTCGCTACGAGGATCCGCGTATGGTTCTGTTCACCGGCGCCGTCCAGTCCGCATGCGGTACCACATCATCGGCCGTTGGTCCCTTCTATTGCCCCAACGATCACCGAGTCTATCTGGATCTTGCATTTTTCGATGAAATGGCGCATCGTTTAGGAGCCGCAGGCGACTTTGCCCAAGCGTATGTCATCGCGCATGAAGTCGGCCATCACGTCCAGAATCTCCTCGGTGTTGCGGAGAAAGTGCATCGCCTCCGGCGACAGGTTTCCGAGGCGGAGGGGAATGCTCTCTCAGTTCGGATGGAGCTCCAAGCTGATTGTTATGCCGGTGTGTGGGGATACCATGCCAAATATGAGCGCAACTTGATTGAACCGGGAGACTTTGAGGAAGGGCTCCGGGCGGCAGCCGCTATTGGAGATGATCGGCTGCAGAAAATGTCCCGCGGCCATGTGCAACCGGAAAGCTGGACGCACGGCTCATCGGAACAACGGATGACGTGGCTCAAACGTGGGCTGGAGTCTGGCGATCCCGCCGTCTGCAACACATTTGAGGAGAACCGATTATGAGCGCCATACAAAGCACAGCTCACAGCGGGTTCGTTGGAAAAACCTTCGGGACAATTCTCTCCAGCCCCCCCTGGACAGCCAAACCATTTCTCGCCGCCGGCGCCACGACCATTGCCGGGTTCGGCGCCTGGGCAAGCGACCTTATGTCCCCGGCGCTTGCTCGTGGCGGGGCCAGCTTCCTCGGCGGCTTCCTGATCGGCTGGGCGCTTCGGAAAACCCTGATGCTCGCCCTGTTGATCACCGCCGCATTAGCCGCGCTCGTGTTCGTCTTGAAAACGACCGGTTGGATTCATCTGGAGTGGAACCTGATCCAAGCAGATGTGACGCACACGCTCGATTGGGCACGTGGGAAAGCGCAAGGGCTTAAGGAAGCTGCAGGCGTCTACCTCTCTGCATTTGGTGCCGGAGCCGCCGGAGCCTTGTTTGGATTTCTGAGGAAGTAGTCTCAGAAACGCTTTCGTTCATATCTGACATCACCCTTCGGCTGTGTCTCTAGCTGACGGCTTCCCTCTGAATAAGTCCATTTTCTCGTATTCCTCTTTACCATCAAGTATCCTGATTTTAAACTAGTGGTCCTCCCCACACTTCACTTCGGGTAATGCAAGACATCGCAATGACCTCACCCACAAAGGTTGCCATCACTCGGATCATCATCGATGCACTTATGGCATCGTGGGAAAAGCGGAAGCGACTCGCTCAAGTTGCCGCTCTCCCTTCGCTAGCGCTCATCGTGATTGCGACCTACTGGTCTTACGCTGATCGTAAAGTCGATACCCTGGATGCGATGGTGTGGGTTGCCCTCTGGACCATGGCCTTTTCTCCATTTGCCCTGACATGCCACCGAGTACTCCTGCTTGGCAATGACTCATTACCACAATACGGCATCATGCGACTGACAAAGCGTGAGATGAAGTTCTTGGCATGGCTATCTGCAATCGGACTCATTGGATTTCTCGTGAAGGCAATATCGATAATGACGATCGGCAGCGTTCTTGTTAATGCGATCGAAATTCAGAATGACTGGCTAGTACGGATACTGAAGGGGGCTGACGTGCTGGCTGCCTATTTGGTTGCTCGTCTAAGCTTGATCCTTCCCTCAATCGCGCTTGATGAGCAGCTCAGTCTCTCGCATGTCTGGCATCTTTCGCAGGGAAACGGAATTCGTCTCACGATTATTCTTGTGGGGCTTCCTTGGCTCTTGGCTTACTACGGACAGTTTATCTTTCCGGAGGAAATGAATCTTGCTCAAGTAACATTGTGCAGCATATTGTATTGTGTTGCACTACTTGTTGAAGTCGCTGTCTTATCATTTTCATATAAAGCGTTAGCATCGTTAACGCTCTCGCCAATCTCGCGTGACGATGGAGTTTGATATTCACCCTGAGGTTGGTACGGCATAATCAATGCGCCACAAACCCACCTAGCGCTTCCTCACTACTCTCACATCTAACGTCCCCAGATAGTGGCCTTCGATCGTGACCTCATCGCCGTCTCGGAGCATGACCGGCCCCATCTGACAGAGCGCCGCATAGCTGGCACGGATCATTCCAGTCCCATCGTCCACCATAAAGTCTTGGATGCACTTCTCCAACTTCGTATTGTTTCCGATAAAGTGATGCATTTGGTAACCACTGACCGTGCCCTCCACCTGGACGACCTTCATCTTGTAGGCTTCTGGATAGGTCTCCAAGGAACTAATCTTGACCGGTTCAGCAGCCCAGGCCGTCGATGCGAAGAGACTCAACACAATGACCAGAAGTCCAACTCGTCTTAACACCGGCTTCGCGGATTGCTCTGCCTTGTGCATGGTTAGTTGTGTCATCTTTTCACCTCCTCCTCTGTTGATTGCTACGGTGCTGGTCGAAGCGCTTGACCAGTCGCGGCACTATACGCATCCGCGAGTGAGTAGACTTGGATCACCCCAATGGATCGCTCGGCGCCGGTAAAGCTGAGATGACTGTTGTCCAAACCGTCGGGCACGATCATAGTGGTCTTTTTGAGATCGCGGCATGCCCCCATTTTATCGATCAATCCTCCGACCGGTCTAATTTCCAGGTCAGGCTCAATCGTCCCCGACATGCAGATATCCGGTCGAATTGAATCGCCGAGCAAGGCCGCGGCAATCGCGACGGCAAAAATTCCGCCTGCGCTTGGTCCTTCCATTGGCGTTGGAATCAATAACCGAACGGATAAGTATCGTGGGTCATACCCCACCGACTTGGATGCGGCGGCAACAGCCGTCCACAATGAATGGACCGACACCGGCATCATGTTCGAATCGGGAATCACCTCCGGCCCCTTCCCATCAGCCTTATAGGACACGGTGAGATGCGCCATTAACCCAATCCATGAACCGGTGATGAAACCCGCCTTGGGCTGTGTCACACCCAATATGGGGAATGAGAAGGAAGTCTCCGAAAAAGGCATAGGTTTCCTGCCATGAACTTGTGAGGGAGGGTGAAGGGTAATCGTGCCTGACGCTGGTGGCCGCACCCGAGCTGATTGTGCAGTTTGCGATGAAGGAGAAATCTGAAGGGGGGAATAGGTCTTCGGTTCACCTAGTTGCCGACAGCCAGGATATTCATGATCTGTATACAAATCCGGCTGACCAGAACGAGGACAGATCCAGGTTTCCGCCAAACTCGTCTCGAGAAAACCATGGGTTGATCCAAAACAGGTGAACAGGAAAAGGAGGACGTACAGAGATCGAGAGTGCTTATTTATCGAGGGCTCTGGGTGCATGCTGGCTTCTGCGAATGAGGGGCATCAAAAGCCTAGCGCTAGAAGCCACTTTCGTCAAAGCCGCGGTATTTTGTGAGAAATCGAGGAACTTATCCGCTGAATATCATCCTGGCATGACCTGATACCACCCCTTGGCCTGAACCAGGGTCATCTTACTCTCGAAGAGGGTGCTGACCTGGTCGTTCGTCAGCAGCGCTGATTTTTGACCGTCGGCGAGAATCTTCCCTTCCTTCAGGAAGATCACACGTTCGATCTCCGGTGGTATTTCATGGAGATGGTGGGTGACGAGAAGAACAGTCTTGCCCTTTGTAATCTGAGCCCGTAACAGATCGAGGTACTGAAAGCAGGCTTTTGGATCGAGTCCGCTGGTCGGCTCGTCGAACACCAGCACCGGTGGATCATGCACCAAGGCTCTCGCCAACAAGAAGCGCCGCTGCTCACCGGTTGAGAGATGGCCGAATCGTCGACCGGCCAAAGATTCGATCCCGAACTCCCGTATCAGTTCATAGGCCTTCGTCAACTGAGTTTTACTGAATTCTTGGTATTCATACGTGTCATTGCTGGCGTAGAAGCCAGAAAGAATGACATTAAGCCCTTCGGCACAGATTAAATAATCGCGCTGGAGATCGTGCGACACAATGCCAATCTGCTTCCGCACGTCCCAGACATTCCAGCGATCATCCCCGAACAGCGCCATCCGCGTTTCGTCTTTCGGCATGGCATGGACTTCACCTGAAAGCAATTTCAGGAGCGTCGATTTCCCTGACCCATTCGGACCTAAGACGGCGACGTGCTCATCTTCTCGAAGCATAAACGACAGATCCGCAAACACACACGTATCGCCTCGATAGACCGTGGCATGTTGGATATTGAGAATCGGAGAAGAGTCGGCTGGCTGAGCCGGCACTTGCGTCTGTGAGGCAACTCGGCCCATGATCGGCTGCTTCTTACGGCGGGCCTGTTCAAGACCGGCACGAGCCAACGCGTCAACTCGCTCGTTGTCAGGATGTCCGTTGTGTCCTCTGACCCAGTGCCATTCCAGCTGATGACTCGCAGCGAGCTGATCGAGCCGTCGCCACAAATCTTCATTTTTGACCGGTTCTTTTCCGGCTGTTTTCCAACCTCGCCGCTTCCAACTGTGGATCCACTCACTGATGCCTTTTTGAACATACTGTGAGTCGGTGTAGACCCGAGCAGTGACCGGCTGGGTGAACGACTGCAACGCCTCAATCACAGCGAGTAATTCCATCCGATTGTTCGTCGTGGACGGCTCACCGCCACAGAGTTCGGTTTTACTGTCACCGTTTCGCAGCAAGACTCCCCATCCCCCTGGACCAGGATTCCCGCTGCAGGCACCATCCGTATAAATGTCGAGCATTCAATTTCTCCATGTGGGAACTGGCGCCTGGATTGTACTACGACTCGACTGATCCGAACCATAGACCCGAGCGACCAGCTCACTACGAACGGCGTGACTCGGTTGGACGACTCCAGTACAATGCGGGGCAACTAAGCGATCATGTGGAGCCAGTCACACTCTGCGTACACTCTTGCTCATCGGCACAGGCGGATTCATCGGGTCGATTCTTCGGTACCTGTTGAGCGGCTATGCGCAACATCTCAGCAAGAGTATCCAGTTTCCCTTCGGCACGCTGGCCGTCAATATTGTAGGCTGTGCGTTGGTTGGATTCTTGGCTGAGCTTGCCGATCATCGAGGCGTCCTATACGGCGAACACAGAGCCTTTCTGATGGTCGGTTTATTGGGAGGATTCACGACCTTTTCTGCTTTCGGCAACGAGACGATGAACCTCTTACGAGATGGAGAATTGTGGTTGGCTTTTGGGAATATCATCGGCCATACAGTGCTAGGCCTTGGCGCGGTCTGGCTTGGCTACTCTACTGCCTATCTGCTCTGGAAATAATCGATGCGTATCGAACAAGGCTGTCTACTACGGATCTTTGTTGGTGAGCGAGATAAGCACGATGGACGACCGCTCTATGAATGGATCGTCATCCAGGCCCATGCTCGGAAGATGGCTGGAGCCACCGTCTACCGAGGGTTGATGGGATTCGGCGCCCAAACCCGCGTGATCCATACCTTCAAAATCGAACGTCTGGCCGAAGACCTCCCCATGATTATCGAGCTTGTCGACACCGATGACAAACTCGAAGCCTTTCTCTCGTTCATTGAACAGCACATCCACTCGAGTTTTCTTGCCACGATGGAAGAGGTCCAGGTGAGGTCGTATGGCAGGAACTCGCCGTCCGAACCCGGTTCACCGTCCAGATAAATCCCTCCCGCATTCTCCGTGCCGGGCCCACTTCGTCCTTCCCGTGGCTAAGCTGATTGATGAAATCCTGCAGTTCGAACAGTCTCAGCGATTTCCGCGAGCGCGCGTTATAGCCCATTCGTCCTCACCTTGTTCAAACGACCACCCGAAGGTGCACGTTGAGCCAGGGAAGTTCACACTGTCATCGAACTTCTATGACGACGCATTTTTCCAACTAGCCTCGCACCATGAGTTGGTAGGCTTGCTCAAGGCTGTCAACCTCCAGAACCCTCGTGCCATGTTCTTGAAGCTGATGCATGACGGTCAAATCCAGATTGGTAAGTTCACCGGAAGGGATCAGGATTAGTTGTGTGTGCGGTATTAGCAAGGCCACTTTCTCAGACAACATGCTATAGCCTGGACCAATACGACCATCTGGCAGGAGCGTACCCAGGAGAACAGACCTGGCATCGATCAATTCTCTCCGAAATAAGGCCATAAGGTGGACGGCCATGAACGCTGCATCGTATCTATCAGGGGTGAAGTATGAACTTGGTCGATCTACGAAGTAATTGACTTCGATCTCGCCTATTTTCGTGATATCCCTGGTTTGTTCCACTGCCTGTCGATACGCCATCTCAAAACTGCTCCAGGAATCACCCTGGTCATCAATGCTAGCCAAGAAGTGCCGACCAATAGTTCCTCTTCCTCTTGACCCCACCAGCGGTGGTTGCAGTAGGTATATCCCGCCCTTAACCAGCTTCGGAGGATTCAAGTCACCTGGGTCCGAATGAAACCTCGTCCAGTTGAGACTCACAAATACCTGTTGCACATGACGCTTCTCCTCCGCCGGCTCTGGGAACCGGCTTGTTATGGCATGCACAAACCGGTAAACGAGAATTTCCTTTTCAAGTGACTCAGCAGCACGGCCCTCAGCGAACCGGTCGCCTTGGAGAGCGATGAGAACCACCAGTGCAGCCAGAAATCGTTTCATAGTCATAAGTCTAGCAGACTATGGGAGATGTCACTGCTGAATCAGTTGGCGAAGAGCTGATATGAGCGGTTGATTTGTGCGAGTCTAGCTGAACACTCAAAGAAGTCGTTGATGTGCCAATCGGTCAACCTCGCAGCTTGGCCTCGGTAGCCATAATCTCTCCCTCGTCGATCAGTACCATTAGCTCGAACTTCGGTAGAACCTCGAAGATGGGATGAGACACAGGCAGACGGGTCTTTCCTTTTCAAATCTGGCCCACATGAGATCAAGAGGCTGAGCAGAAAATGCCCTAGGCTTCGACAGAAATGGTGTACTTCGGAAGTGGATATCCATTGTTCTATAAGATAGACCGTTTGGCCGAACCAGCAATCTTCGGGGTCTTTGTTACCACATCGGCATTCTGCGCTCGATGCAGGAGCGCATGGTCCATGAGCACGAGGGCCATCATGGCCTCTGCAATAGGAGTCGCGCGGATGCCGACGCAGGGATCGTGGCGGCCGTTGGTTTCGACCATCACCGGCTTGCCCTGCTTGTCGATGGAGCGGCGCGGGATACGGATGCTCGACGTGGGCTTGATGCCGATGGTGACGACAATATCCTGCCCGGTGGAGATGCCACCGAGAATGCCGCCGGCATTGTTGGAGAGAAATCCTTCCGGCGTGAGCTCATCGCCATGCTCTGAGCCGCGCTGCGTCACCGAGGCGAAACCTGCTCCAATCTCAACCGCCTTGACCGCGTTGATACTCATCATGGCCCCAGCCAAGTCTGAGTCCAGCTTGGCATAGACAGGCGCGCCCCACCCAACCGGCACGTGCTCAGCCACCGTTGTGATCTTGGCTCCAACGGAATCGCCGGCCTTGCGCAGCTCGTCCATGAACGATTCCAGCTTGGCGACTGCATCTGGATCAGCGGAGAAGAAGGGATTCTTCCCCACAGCATCCCAACTTTTGAACGGCAACTCATGTGGCCCAAGCTGACTCAGATACCCACGGATCACCACTCCATACTTTTCATTGAGCCACTTCCTTGCGATGGCCGCTGCGGCGACACGCACCGCCGTTTCCCGTGCCGAGGCTCGTCCCCCGCCACGGTGGTCGCGGCTGCCATACTTTTGCCAGTATGTATAGTCAGCATGACCGGGCCGGAAGGTATCGATCAAGTTTCCATAATCCCGGCTTCGTTGGTCTTCATTGCGGATCAGCAGCGCGATGGGCGTGCCGGTTGTCTTGCCTTCAAATACCCCGGAGAGAATTTCAACTGTGTCTGACTCCTGACGCTGCGTGACATGGCGAGACGTACCGGGCTTGCGCCGGTCCAAATCCTTCTGAATGTCTTGAGCGGACAACTCCAGACCTGGCGGGCACCCATCGACCACGCATCCTATGGCCGGACCGTGGCTTTCGCCAAACGAGGTAACGGTAAAGATACGTCCGAATGTGTTAGCAGCCATAGCGAACTACTGCACGAGATCCAGCTTGATCCGCAATTCTTTCAGTTGAGCAGCCTCGACGATAGATGGCGCATCAGTGAGCGGGCATTGCGCCTTCTGAGTTTTGGGGAACGCGATAACGTCGCGAATCGAATCAGCGTTGCCGAGGAGCATGACCAGCCGATCCAACCCAAAAGCAATACCGCCATGCGGCGGGGCACCGAACTCAAGCGCCTCGAGCAAGAACCCAAACTTGGCCGCGGCTTCTTCTTTACCAATCCCAAGCAGATCGAAGACTTTACTCTGTACATCACGCCGATGGATACGGATGCTTCCTCCACCGATCTCGCTCCCGTTCAACACCATGTCGTATGCCTTGGCTCTCACTTTCAATGGATCGGACTCGAACAGCGCGACATCGTTATCGACAGGTGCCGTGAAGGGATGGTGCATGGCCACGTAACGTTTCTGTTCCTGGTCGTAATCCAGCATCGGGAAATCGATGACCCACAGAGGTCGCCATGCCGTCTTGTCGATCAGATTCAATTCTTCACCCAGCAGAAGTCTGATCCGGCCGAGCACATCGTGCACGACCGACGCTTTGTCCGCGCCGAACAGAACCAGATCACCAGGCTTCGCTTCCGGTAAGGCTGCTGCAAACGCGTTGGCATCGAGAAACTTGGCGATCACCGATTCCAGCTGGCCCTCCGCCGTAATCTTGAGCCAGGCCAGCCCCTTCGCACCAAAACTTTTGGCTGTTTCCCCCAAGGCATCGATCCTGGTTCGAGAGAGAGTCGCTCCACCCTTGACGATCAACGCCTTGACGATGCCTCCCTTCGTCGCCGCATCCTTGAAAACCTTGAACTGACTCGCCGCACCGAACGCCGTCACATCATAGAGCGGCATGTCGAACCGAAGATCCGGCTTGTCGGATCCGTACTGACCTATCGCCTCATCGTAGGTCAACCGAAGAAAGGGCGTGGGAAGTTGAACACCACCGACCTTCTTGAAGATGGTGATGATCATGCGCTCCATGAGATCCATGATCTGCTCACGATCGACGAACGACATTTCCAGATCAATCTGGGTAAACTCCGGTTGCCGGTCGTTGCGAAGATCTTCGTCGCGGAAGCAGCGCGCGATCTGATAGTACCGATCCACCCCACTCACCATCAGCACTTGCTTGAACAACTGTGGCGACTGGGGCAGCGCAAAAAACTGTCCAGGATTGACGCGGCTGGGTACCAAATAATCCCTGGCACCCTCCGGCGTGCTCTTCGTCAAGATCGGCGTCTCCACCTCTAAGAAGCCCTCTGCGTTTACAAACTCTCTCGTGGCCTGCATGATGCCATGTCGGAGGCTCAAGAGCTCCTGCATCCTCGGCCGGCGCAGGTCTAGGAAGCGATATTTCAAGCGGATGGCTTCCGTGACATCGGCGTCATCTTCGATCAAGAAGGGCGGTGTCTTGGATTCGTTCAAAACCTCCACTTCGTCGACGAAGACCTCGATCTCCCCGGTTGGAAGATCAGGATTTTTCGACTCCTCCGGTCTTGCCATGACCTGCCCGGTGACAGAGACAACACATTCACTCCTGAGCGCATGGGCTGCTTGATGGCACGGAAGATTACGCTCAGCGTTAAACACGACTTGTGTGATCCCCGTGCGATCGCGGAGATCGATAAAGATGACCATCCCATGGTCGCGTCGACGCTGAACCCATCCGTTCAACACGACGGTCTGCCCCACCTGTTGCTTCTGTAACTCACCACATCGGTGCGTGCGAATCTTCATACCACCCGTGCTTTCTTTGAAGAGAATTTCTTAGATTTTTCCGGTTTAGCCCAGCCCGCTTGTCGCACCGGCCGTTTCGGTCGGGCCACCTGGACTGCTCCACGTTCCACCGCTTCTCGTCGCTCTTCCACGAGTTCCCTTAACGCATTGGCTTCGCGATCCGTCAGAAACCGAAATTCGCCAGACTCCAGATTACCGAGGGAGAGAGGGCCCATTCGAACACGAACCAATTTAATCACGACATGTCCGATGGCTTCCAACATGCGTTTGACTTGATGTTTCCGCCCCTCGCGGATCGTCAATTCCAACCACGAGTTCTGTTCGGCCTTTTTCACCTTCTTCACAAATGCCGGACCCGTCATACCGTCATCGAGCCGAACGCCCCGTTCCAATCGTGCGATCTCTTCATCCGTCAATATGCCTTTGACCTTGATCAGATAAGTCTTCGGAACATGGTACCGCGGATGTAAAAGAGCCTGTGCCAGATCACCATGGTTCGTCAAGAGCATCAGCCCTTCACTGTCGAAGTCGAGTCGACCGACCGGAAACACTCGCACGGACACGCCGCGCAAGAAGTCCTTTACCGTAGTACGACCTCCTGGGTCGTCCAACGTAGACATGACATTCTTGGGCTTGTTCAGCATCAGATATACGAACGGTTGTGCGGCAGTCAGGTGCTTCCCGTCCACCTTCACATGATCACGTTCGGGATCGACCTTCGTCCCAAGCTCAGTCACCACTTTGCCGTTCACTGTGACACGGCCAGCGGCAATCAACGCCTCCGCCTTCCGGCGTGAGGAAAGGCCCGTACCGGCGATCAGCTTTTGGAGGCGAATGCCCATGTGGTTAAATTTAGGAGTTGGCATAGCTAGGCGCCAATGCGTGGTTGCTTTGTACCAGTATTTGAGCTGCTAGAGCAGCTGTTGGTGGCTGCCGCCATTGAAGCGCCCCTCGCACTCCTTCTAAAACCAGTAGAAGCTATCCGGCGTGAGGCCCTTGAACCGACTCGAATACCGCTTGGTTTTGTCCCAGAAGGTCTCAATGCCGTTGATGTGATACCCGCGTTTCGGCTGAAAGGCCTTGCTGTGGTTTACACGCCGGCGGTGGAACTCGGAGATATCAAGTGTGTTGTAAGCGGTAAAGCTATCGGGGTACACAATACTATCGACCCGAACCCTCTCACGGATGATAGGCATGAGCGTCTTGAATTTGGCATTGAGGATGATGGTGGCAAGCACTTTCCCACCACGCTTTAACAGACCAAACACCGGAACCTTCTCTGCTGCAGCGCGGCCTCGCTTGCCTTTGCGCACACCACCGAAATAATATTCATCGGTTTCCACTCCCCGCGGCAGCTCAGAGGTCGGTAGCCTGCTAGCGATCAACTGGTAGACCCGCTGGTAAAAATGAATAGATGTGTTGGCTTGGACTCCAACCAACAGTGCTGCGGCCCGTGCCGTCGTACCTGCTACAAGATGCTCCAGCAGTTTCGCTTGGTGGCGTCCAGTCATCCGACTACGTCGCTGATACATCCCGCTAAGCTACCCGCTTTCGGTCTGCTTAGCTAAGTCAGCCCCAAAATCATCTGCTTACAGCAATCCTTTCTTAGATAAATATCACCAGCTTTATATTCTAGAATCGGGGAACAGGTTCGAGGGTTTATCTTCCTGTTTCCAAGCAGGAAATCCTATCACTTCATGAACGATATAACGTGGACGTTGACGCACTTCATCAAGGATTCTGGCAATGTATTCACCGATAATGCCAAGCAAGATAAATAACACACCAAATAATAAGGATTGAAACCCGATAATCGACGCCCAGCCGGGGACAGCCGTCTGAGTGACAAGTTTGGCCCACAGCGTTACTCCCAATTGATAAAAGGCCAATAAACTGGTGAAACACCCAATGAGAATACTCACCCTTAATGGCGTTACGGAAAAAGATGTGAGGCCCGACCAGGCAAAATTAAGCATCCGAGCAAGACTATACTTGCTTGTCCCGGCGAATCGATCTCGACATTGAAACGGAACCATTGTACTAGGGTACCCTACCCACTGGGTCAACCCCCGCAAAAACAACCCCCCTTCTTTCAACCTTTTTAGTTCATCAACTACCTGTCGATCCAAAAGACGAAAGTCCGACATTCCCTTGTCCAAAGACACTCCGCTCAGAAATGAGAATATCCGATAGAACCATTCAGAAGTCTTTTTTTTCAACCAGGTAATTTCTTGATGGTCATTCCGTACTGTATGAACAATTTTCATTCCTTCACGCCATTCTTTTACCAGATAAGGAATCACGCCAGGCGGATGTTGCAGATCGGCATCCATGGTAATGACAGCCTTTCCCTGTGCGGCGACTATCCCCGCAAACAATGCGTACTGATGGCCAAAATTTTTCGACAATCGCACCCCTTTCGTGCGAGAATCCTTTCCATGAAGAGCAACGATTTCGCTCCAGGTATCGTCCATACTCCCATCATCGACAAACACTATTTCATACGTAATTGTCATTCCCTTCAAAACCTGAGTAAGTTCTTGATGTAATCGTTGCACATTTCCCGATTCATAAAATGCTGGCACCACAATCGAGAGTTCCAGCACACCGTCGTTTGGGTCTACAGTCTGGTCATTCACGGGATGAGTAGAACCTATCTCAAAATTGAAAAACAAGGTTCTGAAAAAGTGTCAGCTTGAGATACTGGGAAACCGACATGCGTATTTTTGAAAACTTTGATAATTTTCGACGTGTAAGGCTCTATTGCGAAATACCCATTCTTCTCAAGAATCACTCCTGAGATAGCTTGTCTTCTCAATATGCTCAGGGCCTCTAAAACGATACAATTCCACCAGGTCTCCAAACGCATCTTCCCCTGAATAAATTCGTTCAAATTCTGAATGGCCAGTTTCCGTCAAAAAATGATCATAAAAAGGTGCGTAGCGTCCTTTCCGTACTAACCGATGCTGCAGATAAACAAAATCGACATGATTGAGTTCGCAGTACCTCAAAAACTGCTGGTAATCCGCATAGGGCATTTCAACACCTATGCCATCGACAAACCGGGCCAGATAGGTACGCTGAGCCAAGATGGTGGGACGGCGATTCAACTCCGTTTGAGCAAGTTTTCTAATGATTTCGCTCGGCTCTTGTAACTCCTTGGGGCCATAACCCTTATTGTACACCGGAGGTTTGGCACTGACTGCATAAACCGGATATATCCAAGGGATGACTATGATTCCCACCATAACAGCCGCTACGACTCCACGGCTCTTAAAGCGAATCATGGAATTTTCATAGACTATTTGTATGAGATAGCCGGTCCCAAGGCCTACGACCAAAAACATCATCGGAGCGATCGGCATCAGGTGGCGCATATCTACGTTATGGAATATAGGTGCTGCCAACGCCAAGCTAAGGAAACCCACTGTGGCCACCCCTTCCGAGACCTTACCACTTCTGAAAAACCACAACAATCCGATCCCAAACAGAAACAAACCTACTGGGCCGAGCAATGTTACCAGTCGGTATCTCAGAAACGCACCGAACTGGCCTACAATGTGTTTAAGCAGTTGCTCAATCTTTGTAGGATCTGCAACCAGGTTGTTCGAGGTCCAGACTTCTGGATGGGTCTTGGCATATTCGATATTAATGAGGCCAGGATCATGATCTAACCCATTTTTCTTTCGATAGTATTCCTGTGTATACCCTCCCTTCGGCAAATAGGCAGACCAGACTTGCCGGCCATTAAGAGCAAAAACTCCCATGGTTTCGCTCACCATAATAACGTGAGGAACCGCAACAGCCGCCGCTCCTACAACATATAGCAGACACCAGATCATGATATTTTTGATGATCTGACCTTGTATCCTGCCTCTCAATATCACTATTAGGACTTGAGCCGCCGGAATAGCAGCGAGAAATAGAATCCCTTCAACCCTCGTCACGAAACACACACCAAAGACCACACCCAACAAGGTACCTTTCCAGAGAATGGGGTTTTTATACTGTGAGATAAACAACCATAATCCGAGATACAGTATCGCTGTGTAGGTCGGTTCCGACAGGACGGCAACGGACAAAGAAATCATCACAGGAGAGATGCTCAAAAATAGAAGCGCGAATAAGATCTGCAATGGGGAACCGATTCGCATTCCTATCCCCAACAGAGCCAGAAATAGCAGGATACTAAATGCCAATGAGGTCAACCTAGCCCCAATCTCTGTATCCCATCCTGGCAAACTCAATAGAGCGCCAAAAAATGGAAAACCGGGTTGACGATCGGGATCAGAGTAGAAAGTTTGAACATTTCCATTCAGGATATAGGCAATAGAATTTAAGAAGCCAAGGCTATCATAATCTTCAAGAAGCACCGTGTTCGACCATGTTAGAAGACGGAGACCCAAAAAGATCACAAAAATAAGACCGGCTAGCCCACACATGGTCGAGGTCCACGGTTCACACCATGACAACCCTGCCACAGAAACCTGGCTCTTGACATCAACACCAATGTTCTCTCGGAGAGACCTAGAAGCTTTCATTGGCATTGACCTTTTTTCATAACCATCGGATTGAATGAATCATCTTCTAAATCGGCACCTCCCGGTTATGACCGGGAAGCCTGCCGGATCGACCGGTACATATTCGAATCGTTAACAGAGATACCTACCATGAAACCCGCTCTTATCATGTCTCTGAAAAGACAGTCTGGAATCCCGCCGCACAGTGACGGCGCACCATAACTTCATGTGACCAATATCAAGTCGATACAAACTAGAACCTATCTCAAAATAGTAGACGGCACGAAGTTCCCTCTTTATAAGTCCCAGTCATGCTTCATCCGTGAGATGGCCAATGGGACCGGATTCGGGAGCACTTCCCCGAAGAACACATCTCGGACAGTCGTCCTGATCGCAAACCGGTCCCTACACGGGCGGCTTTGGAATCGGTGCTCTTGATTCTGAATACCGGCGCTTTAGGTTCTACCATGTCTGCCATAACTTTTACTCCCATTCGATAGTACTGGGTGGTTTCGAGCTGATGTCGTACACCACTCGATTCACACCTTTCACTTCATTGATGATCCGGTTCGACATGCGACCCAGCACGTCGTTTGGAATCCTGGCCCAATCCGCCGTCATGCCATCCACACTCGTGACGGCACGAATCGCGATCACATGCTCATAGGTCCGTTGATCACCCATCACCCCGACCGTTCGAATCGGCAACAGCACCGCAAAGGCTTGCCAGATATCGCGATAGAGGCCCGCGGTTCGGATCTCCTGATCGACGATCGCTTCCGCTGCACGCAAGATCCCCAATCGCTCCGCAGTCACGGACCCTAACACGCGAATCGCTAAGCCAGGCCCTGGGAACGGTTGTCGCCAGATGATGTCATCAGGCAGCCCCAGCTCTTTACCTAACACCCGCACTTCATCCTTAAACAACTCACGCAGCGGCTCGATAAGCTTGAGTTTCATGCGAGCCGGGAGTCCGCCGACATTGTGGTGCGTCTTGATCGTGGCCGATGGACCCTTGAAGCTGACGCTCTCAATCACATCAGGATAGAGCGTGCCTTGCACGAGATACTTGGTGCCTTTGAGCTTCTTCGATTCCGCTTCGAACTGCTTGATGAACTGTCTGCCGATGATCTTCCGTTTTCGTTCCGGGTCCGTCACATTCTTGAGACCGGACAGAAATTGCTTCGTGCCGTCCATGATCCGTAGATTCAGATGCAGCTGCGAGGCAAAGGTCTTTTGAACTTGTTCCCGTTCCCCAGCCCGTAACACTCCGTTATCGACAAAAATACACGTCAGTTGGTCGCCGATCGCCCGATGCGTCAGCGCCGCAGCTACAGACGAATCCACGCCGCCGCTCAACGCGCAAATCACTCGCCCTTTTCCGACCTGTTCACGAATTTGTTTGACGGCCGTTTCGATATAAGACTGCATGGTCCAGGTCGGTTGGCAGCCGCAAATCTCATACACGAAGTTGCGGAGGATCTGCGTTCCTTCCGGCGTATGTGCCACTTCTGGATGGAACTGCAAGCAATAGATGCGGCGCTCATGATCGTCTCGCTTCATTGCCGCAACAGGCGAGTTGCTCGTGTGGGCGATCGATCGAAACCCTTGTGGCATCCGCTCGATGCGATCGCCGTGCGACATCCATACCGCCGTCTTCTTTTCAGCGCCGACGCCTTTAAAAAGATCACTCTCATCGTCGATCATGAGATCGGCGCGGCCATACTCCCGATGCGCCGACTTGCCGACTTCTCCGCCGGACAGATGCGTGACGAGCTGCATGCCATAGCAGATGCCGAGGATCGGAATCTGTTGATCGAAGAGCTCCTTGGCGACGAGCGGCGCTTTCTTCTCATAGACGCTGGAGGGTCCGCCGGACAGCACGATCCCCTTTGGCCGATAGGCCAGAATGGTGGCCAGCGGGACGGTGCAAGGGAAAATTTGAGAATAGACGTGGGCTTCGCGGATGCGTCGAGCGATCAGCTGCGTATACTGTGAGCCGAAATCGAGGACGAGGATTCGATCGTGCCAGAGTTCCATCGCTGCGTGAAAAGTAAAACGTTAGAGGTTAGATGAAAGCGATCGACGAAACGCTTCTACGACAAGCGTTTCACATTTTACCTTTCACGTACCTATTCCCAATCCATCCGGTAGTTTGGCGCCTCTTTGGTAATGATCACGTCATGCACGTGGCTTTCACGAAGACCGGCCACGGATTGTCTGATGAACGTCGCCTTCCGTTGCAGATCGGCGATCGTTTTGCAGCCGCAGTACCCCATCCCTGATTTGACGCCGCCGACCAGTTGATACACGACCGCGGCCAACGGCCCTTTATACGGAACACGACCTTCAATCCCTTCTGGAACGAGCTTCTGCGCCGCGCGGCCGGCCTGTCCATATCGATCTCCGCCGCCCCGCTCCATCGCCCCGATGGAACCCATACCGCGATACACTTTGTAGGTTCTCGCTTGATAGAGGACCGTCTCGCCGGGAGATTCTTCTGTTCCTGCAAAGAGACCGCCGAGCATGACAGACGAGGCCCCGGCAGCCAAGGCCTTTGTGATGTCGCCAGAAAACTTGATGCCTCCATCGGCAATGATCGGGACTCCACTTCGACTCAAAACCTTGGCGCAATCCGCGATGGCGGTCAACTGCGGCATCCCAGCACCTGATACGATCCGCGTCGTGCAGATCGACCCCGGTCCGACCCCAACCTTCACCGCATCGACTCCGACTTTGAGCATATCCTTGGCCGCCTCCGCCGTGCCAATATTCCCGGCAACCAACTCGAGATCCGGATACAACTTCTTGATCCTCTTTGCGGTGTCCAGTACGGCCTGCGAATGTCCGTGCGCCGTATCAATCACCACCAGATCCACACCGGATTTTTTCAGCAGTGTCACCCGCTCTTCCGTATCGCGGCCCACTCCGACGGCAGCACCGACACGCAACCGACCGTGACTATCCTTACAGGCGTTGGGATACTTGATCCGTTTTTCAATGTCCTTAATGGTGATGAGGCCTTTGAGCTCATATTCTTTGTTCACGACAGGCAGTTTTTCAATTCGATGTTCATGGAGAATTTCTCGCGCCTTCTCCAGACTGGTGCCCTCAGGAGCCGTGACCAACCGCTCCCGCTTCATGACTTGGGACACCTTCAGGTCCATCCGGCTTTCGAATCGGAGATCCCGATTCGTGAGGATCCCGACCAGCTTGCGCCCTTTGGTGACAGGAATACCGGAGATCCGGTACTTCGCCATCAGCTGGTGGGCATCGCGAATCGTTTCATCAGGCGAAATCGTCACCGGATCCAGAATCATCCCGCTCTCCGATTTCTTGACCTTATCCACTTCGATCGCTTGATCGGCCGGAGACAGCACTCGATGGATGATGCCGATCCCACCTTCGCGCGCCATGGCGATCGCCAGTCGGGATTCCGTCACGGTATCCATCGCGGCACTGAGGAGCGGAATGTTGATCCTGATATTACGCGACACCTGGGTGCCGGTTGCGACCTCGCTGGGCAGAATTTGTGACTTGGCCGGCATGAGGACCACATCGTCGTAGGTCAATCCCAGTCGCGGTTCTTTATCAAGCATCGTTCCCTCTTCAGACGTTCTGGGTTCGTTGCGTCTTCTCTAGCTCGGCTAATTCTTCTGCCTCATCCTGCAACCGTTCGCTGCCTTCTTCGGCTGGCATGAACTGTTGCACGCGGGTATTGCCGCTGTCGACGACAAAGACACTCCCCTTCGCATCGACTGCAACCCCATAGGGAAAATTGAATTGCCCATCACCATTTCCGAACCCGCCCCATTGCGTGATGAAGTTCCCCTCTCGGTCGAATTTCTCGATGCGGTGATTGCCCGTATCCGCCACATACACGTCGCCGGCCCCATCAACGGTGATTCCCCAAGGAGAGCGCAACTGCCCAGCCTCCTGTGCCAAGGGACTGCTGGCATGCCCAGCGGCCGGACTGCCTCCCCACTTGGTCAGCAACTGCGGCAACACATTGGTACTGGTGTCGAATTTCTGGATGCGATGGTTCCCCATGTCGACGACGTAGACCGATCCATCCTCCTGATCAACCGCCACGCCACGCGGGAAATAGAACTGCCCGTCGCCGTTCCCAAAGCTGCCCCAGGCCATAATGAACTCACCCGTCATGTCGAACTTCTGCACACGGAAATTCGCGCTGTCGACGACATAGAGGTAGCCACGCACACGGTCGACTGCGATCCCCCATGGGGCATTAAACTGTCCCTCGCCGTTCCCACGCGAACCGAACTTCATCAAGTACCCGCCGAGCTTACCGTCGAACTTTTGCACGCGATGGTTGTTCGTATCGACCACCCACACATCGCCTTTCCCGTCGCAGGCCATACCGGTCGGATTGTGAAAGTTGGCGTTCGCCGACCCGAAGTTCCCCCAGAGGATGATGAAGTTTCCACCATTGTCGAACTTCTGAATGCGATTGTTGCCGTTGTCGACGACAAACAGCGAGCCCTGCTGATCAACGGCGAGTCCGTACATGGGTGCCATGAATTCGCCGCCATGTAACAGCGACGCGCCACGACCCGGCTTCCCCCATTTCGCCACACACAGATATCCGGATGTATTGACCAGAATGGTCGCGGTCGCTGGTGTTGAGACGTTATTGCCGACGTCCTTAAACCACACATAAATCGTTTTTTGCCCGTCCGCAGGGGACAGGATAAAGGGAATGGTCGCCCCAAACTTGATGGCCGGCGTCACATCGACCCACCCCGGAGTCCCGGCCATGGGAGTCAATGGGCTTTCCGAAATGAAATACGCGCCGACTCCCGTATCTAAATCGGTGGCTGAGATCGTCACGACGACATCCGGTGAGTTCGTCATGAACGCCCCGTGGTTGATCACCGCATAGGGATTCTGGGGTGCCGTGATATCAATCAGAACCGGCGTCGCCGTCACTTCTTCCGACAAGCCGCTTTCCGCTCCATCCTCAAAGGAGGCTGTCACGGCATAAAAGTAAGGGGTGTCGTTCGTCAAGCCCTCGTGCGTGTACGGATTCGTCACGCCCTCGATCTTCGTCGCTCCTTGTGTTGTGAGATGGGGAGAGGTGCTGAAATAGAGGTTATAGGCCTGAGCACCCGGTACCTCCATCCAACTGAGGAATACCTCCGTATCACCAGCCTTGACCGCAAGGCTCCGGGGCGGTTGTATTGATCCGGCCTCCTCCGCCTGCGTCGGCTGCTCTTTCCCACGATTCATTTCTTCTTCAGTCGGTACATACTTGAGCATGCGGTTATTGCCGCTGTCGACGACGAAGACGCACCCTTCCTTATCCACTGCAATCCCATAAGGGAAATTGAGTTGCCCCTCGGTCTTCCCTCGATTGCCGAACGAGCAGAGAAACGTTCCGTTGCCGTCGAACTTCTGGATTCGGTGATTTCCACTGTCGACGACATACACGTTCCCGAGCGCATCACACGCGATCCCCCACGGCGACTTGAACTGTCCTGGCCCACTTCCCTCCCGGCCCCACTTGGTCAAAAAGCTCCCCCGGGTATCGAACTTTTGAATCCGGTTATTGCTCTCATCAGCGACATAGATATTCCCGACAAAATCCACCGCCACGCCACGGGGGAAAAAGAATGCCCCGTCGAAGCTGCCGTCACGTCCCCATTTCAATAAGGGCTGACCATCGGCCTGGAACTTCTGAATGCGTGAGTTGCTGGTATCAGACACGTACACATTCCCGTCTTGATCCGTCGTGAGTCCCCACGGCACGTCGAAGCGGCCCATATCGGCACCGCGCCAAGCAAACCCAAACTTGCCCCACGCCTTCTGCACATTGCCTTCCAAATCGAACTTTTGGACACGGTTGTTTCCGCTATCGGCCACATACACTACATCGTCCGGTCCAACCGCCAGCCCTCGGGGATAATAGAACTGCCCTTCCTGGGAACTGGGTTCACCACCCCATCGGCCCAAAAACGTGCCGGCCTTATCGAATTTTTGGATCGAATGATTGTCGGTATCGGCTACATAGATATTGCCGTCCTTGTCGAGCGCAATCCCCGTGGGGGAGCTGAGTTCACCATCGTCTACGCCTTCCCGACCGATCACCATCGAGAGGAGATACGGTGAAGGGATCGCCATCACTTCTTGGGATTCAGGACTTTCTCCCTTCGAGGTGACCACGGTGACCACGTAGTGATAACAGGTTCCATTCGCAAGGTCGTCGTGAACATAAGGACTGGTCGGGCCTTCGATGCAACTGGCCTTCTCTTTCTTCACACCAATCGCACTCTTAAAATCGTCAGGGCTGGCAATCGGACGGGTCAGCTCGGAAAACTTGATCTGTACGCCCTTCGTCGTCTGAAAATAGAGGTTGTAGTACATGGCATCCGGAACCGAATCCCACGTAATCGTAATACGTCCGTTGCCGGGTTTGGCCTGAACATTCTGGGGAGGAGACGGAAGTTCTTCCTCTTCCGCTACCGAATCCCCACCACCCCATTCATCATGAAGACCTTGAACGAAGAGACGAAACCGATCGGCGTAGCGGGTGTCATCAAAGAGCCAGTCTTTTATCACAGTGTTGCCTCGAATTGCTTATGGGAACGGTTCAGAAACAGTGGATCTTTCAATCGCTTAGACTTGGGTTGATCACTCTAACAAAGCGACTGAAATGGAGTCAAGATAATGGTCGAGGATGTGGTTGAACGAGAGAATACATTGCCCTCTATGGTATCCACGGTCGAATCGATTACAATGCTCGGACACGGTCGTACCAGAAGTCCCGTTTCAGGTAGGGAATTACTACGGGCCTCTCGTGACTGCTGATCAAGGGCCCCTCATCGGCAGGGGAAGGATCTACCATCGATTTTACTTTTAGTATCACGTATCACTTGCTTCAAATAAAGGTGACCAACTTATGAAAATGTTTCAGGTCAGACAGACCATTACATACGATTTGACACTGGCTGCGGGAACAGAGCAGGAAGCGATCTTGAAAGCGAAAGGTATTCCGTTGGCTCAATGGACCGCCGAAGCCGACGAGATCACAGCTGAGATGATCGACGAGACAGACGAGATCGACGACTATTGATCCGGCAAACCGCCGTTGATCTTCAAGGGAGAACACACGATGCCTCTTGCTCACACCGTTCTCACTTCACTTCTCTGTCTATTGCTGATGGTGCCGACGATGACGGATACGGCGGCCGCGGGGGACAAGGAACAGAACATGGGCCAAGTGAAGCCCTCGGGTGAGAAATTAGACAAGAAAACGGAGGAACGGGGTCGCTATCTTATCAAGATCGCCGGCTGCAACGACTGCCATACCACCGGCTATGCAGAAGCGGCTGGAAAGATACCTGAGCAAGACTGGCTCAAAGGAGATTCGATCGGTTGGCGTGGCCCCTGGGGAACAACGTACGCAAGCAATTTACGGCTCTATATGCAAAATATCTCCGAGGCCCAGTGGATCCAGGTATCACGCGCCGTCGAGTTTCGCCCTCCGATGCCCTGGTTCGTCCTGCGTGAAATGAAGGATGAAGACTTGCGAGCGATCTATCGATTCATCCGACGTCTGGGACCAGCCGGCAAACCGGCCCCCAACTATCTTCCCCCGGATCAAGAGCCGCCACAGCCCTATATTCTGTTTCCATCCAGTGGGGAGGTGTCGAAGTAAATCACTCCCTCACTCAAAGCGCTCAGAACAAGACGCCTCCACTCTTCTTCAGGCAAAACCCAAGCACAAGGCACCGGCACATACACATCGTACCGGTGCATCAACTGGGAATCGAAGTATAGGAACAGAAAGCTGAACGGATCCCCTTTCTCCTTCGTTCCCTACTGACTTTTCTTGTAGACGACTATCCCACCAAGGAGAATCGCGAGCATGACGCCTGCGAATATTATGAAAGTAGTATCCATGTGCTACTCCTTTCGTTCGTCTGATGACCCCGATGTTTGTACCAACGTACCACCCTCTCCTGAGACCGATCTGCCCAGGAAACACGATCATCTACAATCGAATTGTGCCCCTGATGGGAGAATCCCCACGCGGCATATCGACCTATACCCCCCTCCCCCTACCTCTCTACCAAGAGGGATGAGACCAACAGAGAATCTGTGAGTGTAACTGGCTAGATACCCGCCTAAGACTGGGCGGGCTGATGTGATCCGGTGGACTCAGGTCTTCCATCACCACCTCCTCCTGGCTCTGTATAACGTTAGCTCCCGTGTACCCTTACAGATATCACTTGCTATGGTCATGCAGTCTCTAGAAGTACTTCTTCCTTACTCCTCTTCAATATTTCCTGTCAATATGAGAATGCTTGTTTCTACTTTTTGGGATGGGCATAACTTGTGCCACATCATACCCACAAGCCCGTATGATGGCGGGGTTCAGAGTAAGGTCATAAGCCATTGGGTGAATCGAGGTGGAGAGATGGGTCACCGCTGAACACGGAGAACCGGTCCAAGGGTCAGCCATTTTGTCGGACCTAAAGCTGCCCTATGAGGGAGATGAGCTACGTACCAGAACACAATATCCTGTTCTTGGACACCTTGATTGTCTTCGTCATATCCAAGTTGGCCGCGGGCTCCAAAGCTCCAGGGCACATCCTCGCTCACGTTGGCGCGACGGATGGCCACGTCGAAATCGGCAAACTTGTCTCGCTCGCCATCGTCCTTTAGTGGAGCATACCCGGTACCGGGAATCACCCAGACCCCATGGCCGTTCAGTTGATCACGAATCAACCACCTCTTGTTGAGCGCAGAAATCTTGACGTCGTTTCGCTCATTCGCATATTTCCGCCACCCTGGGCCCCATCCATAGTCTGCCCCTCCGTCTTCATGCACAAAGACTTGGTCCATTCCATTCCCGTTGATATCAAAGTCGAACCGCCAATAGGGGTGATGGTCATGATCGGTATTGCACGACAGTCCTCGGCTATGTAACACCGGACGGAGTTCTCCGTCTTCCGACAGATGCCATGCTTGATACAGATGATATTCGCCGATCCGCGCATAGGTGCCCAGCTCAAGCCACTTCACATTGTCCTGAGTTGAGCCTTCCATGCACACTTTTTGATCACCGCAATTCAAGATCGGAACAAGATCCTGCCACCGCAGCCGATCTTGAAATGGTCCACATCGCCCACTGTCGGCGCGAGAACCGAACCAGGTGAATGGATTCCACCAAATCCGCTCCTTAACGTACTTCACACGCACGACGGGCATACTCGCCTTGGCGAGGATCAGCTCATCCGTATACTTCACGTTTCGCAGTGCGAGCCCTGTGTTATCTCGAACCTCCCAGTCGAAACTCCAGGGGCCCCAGGTCACGTGTTCGGATTGCGTCTCCGCGAAAACGGGTCCCGGCCAGCAAAGGACGCAGAGCAGCAATACACCGATAGAGCAGATTCTCTTCATCACCCTCCTCTCACGAGCGAGGCGGCTCTTCACCGGCCTCGAGAACCTTATCTTCCGTGAGGTCAACCACCGCCCAATATTTGGGATCACCACCCTGTCCCTCCGAAAAAGTGATCCATATCGTCCGATGGCCGTATCCTGGATCATTTCGAAAGAATCCTTGATCAGGCTGCATCAGGAGTCCGTGCCCTTGAAGTTGGTTGACTTTACCGGCCAGGCGTGGATCCGCTTTGGCCAATTCAATTCCGCGTTGCACATCCCCTTGTCCCTCCGGCGGCTGATACCCTTCTCGCCGGGACACACTCAGAACACCGGATTCTTTCACGCGAACATCTACGGCAACATTTTGGCTATAGCTGTAATAAACGAGACGAACCACGCTGGTGGTCTGGCGACAGCACCCGAACGTCAGCTTCCCCTCCGGTGGCATGCGATCGGCATCGATGAAGACCCACCGACTTCCCAGCTGCATCGCGACACCACGGTCGCTCTCGGCCACTGTTCGGAACGTCGCCACTTCGTCGGCAGTCAGTACCGCTGCATCATTGGTCGACCGTTTCACGGCGGCATCACCGGACGCACCGACCATTTTAGGTTTATGATGCCCGGCCGTATCTTCACCGGTGAATTGGAGACTGTTGAGGGGAGGAATCTCCTCAGGCAGCTTGACCTTCTGTACCTCAGTTTCCGGATCCTCAGGTCCAAAGGGGCCACGGGAGCCGGCATCCAGCGTACACCCGCTCCCCATCCCCACAACTATGCAGAGAAAAAACGCCTGTCGCATCGATCGGTCTTTCACACCCTCACACCGCCAACTTCCCGGCAATACCGATCGCAAGCCTCGAAACACGCGCGGCAGCCTTAATGACCGCAGCCCGTTTCTTTCGGGAGGCTGCGTCGAGAACCGCTTCTTTCATCAATTCCTTGTAGCTCTTGATTTCGTCCGCGCTGAACGGAACTATCTGGGCAATCGTCTCATTATTGAAGGTGTTGGCCAGCTGCACATAGAGATTGGAGATTTCTGCTGCATAGATTCCGCGACGAAGCGGGTCGTTCTTGTATCGTTCAAACTTCTTCCGTAGAGTCTCAACTGCTTCCAGGAGCGCCTTTTGACGGACTCTCGTTTCATCAGTTTTCCCAACCGCAAATTCCACGGCACCGAGCTGATCGACCAAGGCCTTTGCTTCTTCGCGGGCATGATCGACCTTGGTCGATAAGTCGCTGATTTCCTGGTTCGCGCTCTCGGCGGTCTCCATCAGCTGTTTGATCAAATTATCGTTATCCCGCAGGAACCCCACGACTCCTGCAATACTGGTTTCCATGGCGCCTCCTCCTATGGCCCGTCGTCTTTCTTCACCTTATCCAGAAGGTCCACCAAGTCGGCCGTGAAAGTCTGCGCCCGTTGCAGCGCCCGCATGCGCACGATACGCGACCCCACCACCTCTTCCAGGGCGTCATTGACCGTCCGCGAATGGTCGACAATGTCCATGATCCGTTCAGATTGTCCCGGAGCCTGCTCGATCAATGCCGAGACGAACTCCGGATCGACGGACGCAAGCGCCGACTTGTTTGCATAGCGTCTCAGCTGCGCATGGAGCGTCGCGGTACGCTTCCAGGAGTCGTTCAAGGCATTCGCCACATCACGCAGGGCACAAAAATCGTCTTCAAACTGATCCCATACGGCCTTTTCCAATCCCTGATAATCAGCCAGATAGACCTGACTGACCAGATAGGCCGCAGCATAGGCAGCCTCGCCTTTTTTGCTAGCCACATTGCGGTAGGAAGAAAGGACGAATTGATGCTTGGCTTCCTGGACTTGCAAATACTTGAAGCTCTCTTGCAGTGAGGTGCGGGCCTGTTCAAGGAACTTGATGCGCGATTCTGTTTCTTTTTGGAACAGGTCGATATTCGTCTGGGCCGCATCGATTTTCGTGCCCTCCTTGTGCAAGAGATCGCGCACAGCATCACTATGAATCGAGTTGCAGCCCAGCGCGCTCATGAGGCTCAACCCAACGGTCAAGGCTGCGGCCTGTTGTCTCATCATCATAATCATACTGGCCTCCCCAGAGATCGAATGCTCATCAGCGGCGCAACCCTCGTATCGCCTCGGCAAGCGACTGGACTTCGTTCCGAGACATTGTGACGTCGATATCCAAGTACTGTTTGATGATGGCGTTGATTCGTCGAACCGCGTCGACGTTCGTACGGTATTGATCGAAGGCGGCGAGATCGACTATGGACGATGCTTGTGAAGCCCTCTCGATACGTTGCTGGATTCGGCCGATGAGTTCCGGCAGGTTTTGCAAGAGATCATTCATATCCCCGGTACCGGCCTGAAAGACAATCTGCCCAGTCGGCCCTTTTCGCTCGGGCAGATTCTTAAGTCTAATATGATTAACCATCGCAATGACTTCTGGGCCCAAGAGATCGGCATCATCGCCAGCTAAATCAGCATCGCTGACATCGGTTAATTTAGGATTCGTCGTGGCCCATTGTAACGCCAAGTTAAGTGTCAGACGTGTTTGGACATAGCGATACCAGTGCTGATGTCGCGAAGTCACATTTTCAACCAATTCTCGGTATTCCTGCATCAGACGCTGATTCTTGAGGTAGGCTTGATCCTTAGCAATGAGGGCTTGTTTCACCTCCGGCGGGGCTGCGCACCCGACGGTCAGAAACAAACTCAGCGGGATGAGGAAGAACACCCGTCTCATCGTGATTCCTCCTTTTAACTCATGTCGAGAACCGGCGGACACCAAAATCAGCTATCAACTGCAGACACCTCTTACAACGGTAGCAAGCCTAGCGAGACCTCCAGACGAATGCAAGCGTGAAATATGTGATAGTACCTAATATGGTTGATATGGCCAGGTGGTGGCACACTATATTTATTGCAACCCGTCGCCGATTTCTTTCTGGTGCTAGAGAGTAGCTAAGTGGGCCTAGAAAGGGTTACGTTTGGCAAATGACCTATCCTCACAAGAGTTGAATGCTGTTCGGGACTCTGCAGAACCTCCTAGAGCATTTAGCCGCTAGCACAACAGCCTGAGCTACAACCTGCTTTAGCTACTTGTGAACTAACAGCAGACCAACTTACTCCTTTCTTGATCGTCCTTTTAGTTTCTCACCAAATCCCGCTAGTTTTTCCTTGGCATCCTCCGTGTCTTCCACGTAGGGCAATGGCAAATCTACGACTCGCCCCTTGCTCAATCGCAGCTTCAGATTCTCAGAAAATCCCGCTAGTTTTTCCTTGGCATCCTCCGTGTCTTCCACGTAGGGCAATGGCAAATCTACGACTCGCCCCTTGCTCAATCGCAGCTTCAGATTCTCAGAAAATCCCGCTAGTTTTTCCTTGGCATCCTCCGTGTCTTCCACGTAGGGCAATGGCAAATCTACGACTCGCCCCTTGCTCAATCGCAGCTTCAGATTCTCAGAAAATCCCCGACCATCCTCCACCATGGTCCCCGATAGTGTCTCCCGGTCAGGAGGAAACCTTGCCTTTACAGGTGACGCAGCAGATCGCTTTGCTAAACGTTCTTCATCAAGAGTATCTATGTTCTTCCTAAACAGTGACCCAATTTCGATGGCAGGGAGCTCAAGTTGTCGATGGTTCGCAGCGATGAGAACCGGACATTGTATAAACTTCTGAGCGATACCATTTAATAATTCCTGCGTTTCCAGTTTTGCAAGGAAGCTTAGAAAGTGAAGATTCGTTATCCGTGTGGTTCTTCCCACAGGAAGGAATCTATCGGAAAAATCGTCGAGATCAGGGCCAGAATTGAATTGTCTATACAAGTCTTCTGCTACCCCCATCGGTGGCAATTTTTTCAACAACTCAGCTAAGTGCAGAGTAGGTCGAACAAGGGCAAGGTCGGTGCTTTTGTTTTGAAAGACAATTCCTACGACAAGACCATAACGATTCACAACTGGAGCACCACTGTCCCCACCAAACACATTTACACGCATTTGAAAATACATTTTGCCAGCTCGCCTACCAGTAAGTCCTGCAACCACTCTTCGCGATGGCTCCAGCTTGCCTTTCATAGTGGTAGGAACATCTTCTTCAAATGGAAATCCGCCGAAGGCGTACTCTGCAAAAAAATCAATGTTATGAACAGCAATTTCAAGCGGTACGATGCTGTTCAATGCTTTGGGAGGGATCAATTGGAGCAAAGCGATATCACTGTCCGTGTCTTCATCCACTACTTTAAGGATTAGTTTCTTTCTTTGGCCCAATGATAGGCCTTCTATCGGTAGATCATCCTCTATTGCTGGCAAGACGACATGGCGAGCGGTGACTACGTAGCCGTACTCATTATCAACTAGAAATCCTGTGCCTTTCTCGCCTCCTGCATAAAGCTTTATCAGCGCTGCTTTGTTTTCCTTTAATATGTCATCTGGACTATTCTTCGTCGGAAAATAAAAGCTTCCGCACAAATCGAATTCTGCATTGGCAAAGTCGTAGTGCAAAAAACCAGACAATAAGACGACACCCAGTGCTGCAAGGCCAGTCAGGCAGTAGTTGGGACGAATTGTTTCTGACCTTACTTGTGGGTTACTTAGCCTTCTGGAACGTAATTGAAATCTCATGCGTTTCGATGGATCTTAATTTTCCACCTAGCTCAGCGGTCACAGGCAGTATCACAAAACTGAGTCCTCCGGTCCCTTCCTTTTGCACTACAAATTTCATTTCGGCCGAGAGTTCCGTTAGATTAAGAGGTGGGTTACCTACCCTAGCCTTCTTAACAGCTCTCGCTGCCGATTTGATTGCTTCAGCTAACTGATCTGAGATTCTGTTACCCGATACATTAGCTCCTGTACCAGGTTTCGGTGGGCTTAATTTAAGCCGAATGGTGTGGCTAGTATCTTCGGAGACCATTGCCCCAAACGAAACAATGTAGATATTGAGCTTCCCTCCCCCTTCATTAACAAATTGAGTGGAAAGCTGAAGTGAGACTGAATCGAGGGGCGGAATATCTTCCTTCTCGGTGGAATTCTGAACGGTAAGTAAGGCGCGCTGGATCTCCGTCAGTAATTTGTTCACAAGGATTTCGGAAGACGATTGTGTCCTTTCTTCTGCGTGGATTGAACCTGACGTTGACCACGCAAGCAAAGCGGTTATGAAAATCACTGGACTTACGATGTGCATGGAGACCTCCATAGTCTACAAGCAATGATAGTTATTTTACTCCACCTCTCGGTCGACATCCAGGAGATATTTGTTCAGCAGGAATATTGGGGTACGTATCGTTGCTCATACGTAGTTAGCACGGGTGGTAAAGACACGTATTCAGCCAGGCTGCTCCTTAGGACAGTCCATCAATGATCTCTTGATAGTAGGTCTCGATCATCGCCGAACCAGCCCGCTTGTCGATCACCACCTGCCGCTGGTCGAACGTATTGGCGCAGTAGAGGTACGACAACTCGCCCGCAGTGCCACGTTCAACATGCACTTGTCGTCCGTCCGGTTCTTGCCGAGTGGTCTCTTGCACGACGACACGATCTCGCAACTCCTCCCACACGCCCTGAGCCGAAGACAAATGGTTTTCGTACAATGGCCTCTCAGGATCGCTCACGGAGTGGGCCATGTCCTGAATAAACGGGGGACCATCATCCCGCTCAGGTGTTTCATCCCAAGATGGTGCTGTCTGGAATCCTCGACGCACAAGAAAAAGTGGTCCGTCATCGACTACTTCTTCGATAGTTCGATAGTGAACCAGTTCAGGAGATCCCACCAGATCGAATCCCCTCCTTGATAAGGCCCGTTGGAAGGGCACACGTCTGGACAGCTGTCTGACTTTCTCGCTCACGATCATGCAACCGCTTGGCCGTAAGACATCGCTGATTCGATTAAGCCTGATCTCGAGCCCAGTCCGCTGCTCAAACCCGGATTGTTGTGCCGGATCATGCCCGCGCTCGAATGTTTGCCAACTGAGGCTGGGAAGCCCGGGATCATGCTCGGCTTGCATCAGCACATGGGTGGCAATCACCAGATCATAGGAGCCTGGCAGTGAGTCTGTCTCAGCATCGAGACATTCGAAGCGAATGTTGCCTACACGTAGCTCGTCCGCCATGTGCCGTGCAAGATCGATCGAGGTAGGCGAACGATCAAGTCCTACGAAGGTCTTCTCGGGAAACCGCCTGGCGTAAAAGGTCGTCAAAATTCCTGGGCCACAGCCGAAGTCCAGGACAGTCTCCGCCGAGCCAAGCAACCCACAGACCCGGCACCCAAGTTCCTCATAGTATTCATAGCGCTGGCTGTAGAGAACGGGAAAGATCGTTGGGAATGCGGTGCGGTCATAAAAGGCGATTTCATCGTAACGAGAGCCCTCGCGTTTTTGTTCAGCGAGGTGTGCAAGCTGCGCAAGCTCGTCGGATGAGAGTCGCTGTCGCTGCCACGCGAAATATTCAGGATCCGACGTGAAATGCCGAAGTCCCCATCGGGCAAGGTGATCGTGAAGCAAGAGATACAGTGAATCATTCGTCATTCGTCGCGCGCCTGCTCAAAATGGTTCCCAGCAAAGCCCCAAGGAGTGAAGACCACGAGACGTACACAGCAGGGGTACGTTGAGTGGTTCGAACGACTGAGAGCGAAGCTGGGGATCGTTTTCAGCAGGTGCTTACGGCCGCTTGAGCATGATAGCGTCAAAGTAGGTATCCGGAACGGGATGCGGCAATCGGAGTTGACCCATCCCACATGCCACGTACTTCTCGCAGGTCAATTGCTCCAAGCCGATCGGACCTTTAGCATGTAGCTTCCCGACACTCAGTCCCATATCGGTTCCCATCCCGAACCCGTCGCCGGCGTGAAGCCGGGTCGACGCATTCACTAATACTGCACCGGCATTGACCTCTCGCGTAAACCGCATGGCCGAGTCATAGCGACTGGTGGCAATCCCCGCGGTGAGACAGGGACCATGTGCCTCAATGTGCTCCAAGGCCTCACTGAGATTTTCTACCATTCTAATGGCGAGAACCGGACCGGCAAACTGTGCCCGCCAATCACCGTCCGTAGCTGGAACGATGGCTGTATGGCCTGTCATTGCCATCTGCCCCATCAGCGCGACCGTCTTTGGACACGCGCGTACTTCAATCTTGAATTGGTCCAGCAGTCGATTGATCAATGGAGGCAAAAACTGCCGCCCCACGACCTGCTGCACAAGCAACGTATCGAGCGCGTTGGCAGCCCCCGTGTGTTGTACCTTTGAATTGATCACCAGATTCTGCGCCATGGGAAGATCGGTGTCCTCATCAATATACAAATGAGTGAGCCCGCCGTCATCACAGAGGATTGGAACCTTGGCTTGCTCTGCAGCGGTTTTCCGCAAACCGGGTCCGCCTCGTACAATCATCGCATCCAGACCTTTTCCGGCTCGCATCAATTCGAGCGCCACTTCCTTTTCTTCGCGGTCGATGAGCGCCCATAACCCCGGTGGGAGACCACCCGCTGCCGCCGCGTCCTGCAACCGAACGTCAATGGCCTGATACGTCCATCGCCATTCCGCAGCCCCGCGAAAGATGCACAGGTTACCCGACTTGAGACAAAGCGCGATCGATTCCACCATGACAAGCGGGTTCCGCTCTGAAATCACCCCGATGACCCCGATCGGCACCCGTACCCGTGACACTTGCAGCCCATCAGGACGCTCCTGTCTGGAGGTCACGAGTCCAACCGGATCCGGCAGATCGGCGATGAGATGAAGTCGATCTACCATCTCCTTGATATGGTCAGCCGTCAGACGCACTCGAGCGACCGCAGCCTTCATCCGATTTCTCGCATCGGCACTGTCGAAAGACTTCCCTAAGGCTTCAATATCCTTGGCGTTGGCCTCGAGAATGGCTGATTCATCCGATAAAACCCGGTCAGCCATGGCATGAAGCGCCGCCGACTTAATCGCGCCAGAAAGACGAGCCACCTCCAGCGACACTTTTCTGCTATTCTTTAAGAGCTTGTCGATGTAGAGCTTGCAGGGGATTTCAATAGGCATGAGGAATGTGGCTCATAAAATATATCTTCCAAACGATTCATTGCATTTCGTTGCGAGACCTTGAGAAAATATGCACATTCGTCGCGGACTATACCATGCATTTTTTTTGCGAGTAAACTCCATACTGCTATTGACGTTTCGCCGGGTCCATTCCGGGCAAGAGAGTCAAGAGGTGGGTCGGTGATGAACAGACTCGCATGTTACGATATCGAAAGGAGGGCCGATGCGGTCTGACACACAAAAGAATGGATGTGGTCTCCGTGTGATGCTCTGTGTATTCGTGGCAATCGGACTGGAAGCCTGTGCGGAACTGAAACCGATGAAACCCATGGAACCTCCGACGCAAGCGACCCCTGAACAAGCAGCAGAACGAGATCGAGAGAGCCCCACTCCCAAGGTCGTGCAAGCACGTCCGGAGGGGACTAATCAGCAACAGTGTGTGGTAGATTTCGACGATGAAGGCGCGTTGAGCCGCATCCTCGCCCAGGCCAGGGCGACCATTGCCCACAAAACAGGCCGATCGCCTTCCGGACAATTGCAGATGTGCGATCCCTCCAAGCATAGTGACTGCTGGACTTATCGCCAACACTGCTCCAGACATGATGTGAATCTAGATAGTATGGGTCTCGCTCATTTTCACCTGAGTATGGAAACTGGGATCGAGTGTTACACCTTGCCGGATCCCGGGGACGGTCTAGGGCGAGGCTTTGGCAGGCTGGTCGAATGGAAATGCACGAATGTCGATTGGTCCAGAACCCCCCGCGTCCTATCCTCGCATGATCTCAACCAGTGGATTAAGGTCTGGGTCAGTGATGCCGAAAACCACGCTCCCACGTATTTCGACATGGAATCTATTCGGATATTGCCGGATACCTCGATCCAACTGTGGTTCAGAAAACGTGATGGAACTTGGTGGTTTTGGCAGGAACTGAAAGCGGACCGCCACTGGAATATTCGCGAATGGGCGCACGATGTCTCGGAAGTGCGGCTACGAGGGACCAGAGCAGGACGAGCCAGTTCCTACGTGATTGGTTCGTTTACCATTCGAGACTAACATTCACTGCGATCCTGCGCGGTTGTTCACATCGCCCTTTCGCAATCACAATCCCGTAGACCGTTACCATCAGGAAGAGACCGAGCGACGTTTTTCCTCTCGAGCCAGCATAGAGGCGAGCCAAGCCCAGAGTCCCATCATGGGAACCAATGCCCAGGCGATGTGAGTCGTGGTGGCACCCAGAGTTTTCAGGCCAGTCACCAGCCAGGCTGTCGAGGCGTCGCCGCCGCGTGAGATAGCCGTATCAATAAAATTCTTGGCCTTGTACTTTTCTTCACGGCTGACGACTGTGAAGAGAACCTCCCGCGCCGGTTTCGAGAGCGCGTACTCCCCCACTCGCCGCAGTACGGAAAAGACGACATAGAGCGCAAGGGTCGGCCATAGGGCGATTCCTAGAAACCCCACCAAACTGATCAATGGGAGAAACAGCAACGGGGCAACCAAGCCGAACCGGCTGATGACCCGATGAGTGACAAACATCTGGGTTAACCATGTGAGGAGACTGGTCAGGAAATCGACGGAAGAAAACAGTCGTGTCCGAGCCTCAGGCTGGTCAAAATACTCTGAGACCAACCGGGTCTGCTCCAGATACAAGAACGTAGCCGTCATGGTCAGAATACTGAGATAGCCACAAATCCCAAGTAAATACGGCGACGAAAAGGTCAGACGAATTCCAGCGAGAAAACTCCCATGAAGAGGCTCGCCCCGCTGAGCCCGATGGTGGCCACTCCGCGTTCGTCCCCATCGCTCCAACCGATAGACGCAGCCGAGGCAGGCGATGAGGAATAGGCTGGAGGCGAGCATTAACACCGGAACCGGGAATAGAAACGTCAGACCTGTCGTAAAAAGAGGGCCGAGCAACGCTCCGCTGCTCCCCCCTGCGGCAACCACCCCGAACAATCGCGCCCCCTGTTCCGGGGTAAAGAGATCGGCCATAAAACTCCAGAAGACCGACACGATGAATAGATTGAACACCGACAGCCAGACAAAAAATCCACGAGCCACCCACTCCGGTGATACCTGACTCGTCATCACCGCATAGAACGCCACGAGATTGGTGATGAAGAACGTGTAAACGGTCAGCAGCAGCCGATAGCGTGAGCAGCGCGCCGACAGCCATCCGAACAGCGGCGTGACACAGAGCATGGTCAAGAATGTTGCGGTCATCATCCATGGAAGATTCCTCAACCCACCTTCAATGGCCATCTCGTCGCGAACCGGACGGAGAATGGAATACCCGCAGAGGAGACAGAAAAAATAGGCGAAGGCCCAGGCCAATGGAACGAGTTCTTCCCGTTCGGCTCCGAGATACTCAGCACAGCGAGTCAGAAGTGGTCGATCAGATTCGGCCATGCCTCAGCACTGTATCAGTTATCGTTTCGCCTGTAAGTAATATATCTGCTAGAATGCCGAAACCATGGGGAATTCCCGGGAGGGAGCATGCATGATCGACCTTCGGAGCGACACCGTCACCAAACCAACGGACGAGATGCGGAAAGTCATGGCGCGTGCCGAGGTCGGTGATGATGTCTATGGAGAGGACCCAACCGTCAATCGTCTTCAGGATATGGCGGCTAACATGCTCGGCAAGCGTTTCGCCCTCTTCGTCCCGTCCGGCACGATGGCTAATCAACTCGCGATCCGATCACAGACTCAGCCGGGGCAGGAAATCATCGTGGAGAGCAAGAGTCACATCGTCCGCTACGAGCAGGGCGCTGCGGGCGCGTTGGCGGGCGTGCAACTCCATTGGATCTACGGTGAGCGCGGCGTCATGTCTGCGGAACAGGTCGAAGCGGCGATCCGACCGAACGATTCCCACAGCGTCACGACAGCCTTAATTTGCCTTGAGAACACACATAACGCCGGAGGCGGCACGATTTATCCGCTCTCCACCATCGAGCGAATCCGTGCCATTGCCGTCCGGCACGGGATCCCCATGCACCTCGACGGGGCGCGGCTGTTCAACGCCGTCGCAGCGACGACACTGCCACCCACGGTGTATGCGCAGCACTTTGAAACCGTGTCGCTCTGTTTATCCAAAGGCCTCGGAGCCCCGGTCGGATCACTCTTGCTCTCGAACGACCAACAGGTCCTCGATCGCGCGCGCCGATTCCGTCGGATGTATGGCGGCGCCATGCGTCAGGCCGGCATCGTGGCCGCCGCTGGAATCTATGCGCTGGAGCGGCATGTCCCACGTCTGAAGACCGACCATGAACATGCAAAGAAACTTGCACGCTTACTTCAGCAAATCCACGCGATCCAGATCGTCCCCCAACATGTGGAAACGAACATCGTGATTTTCGATATCATTGACGCGCGGCGCACCCCTGCCGAGCTCGTGAGCGCCCTGAGGGAACAGGGCGTGCTCATCAATGCACTTGGTGGAAACACGTACAGAGCAGTCACCCATTTGAATATCGCGGGAAAGCAAATCGACGAAGCCGCCGCCATCTTTGCCAAAGTTCTTACGCATTGACCGGTCAACGTTGACACCTTCCTTCTTGCCCCATAGAATGCCGGAGAGAGATGTCATAGGCTGTTTCCCTCTCAGGCATTGGGCTGGGCCTCAGCTAGAAAGCCACTGGCAATCTCCCGATGGCATACAGGATTGATTCATACGCTAATGGCTAACACCCCCGAGACCGTCATGAACACAGATACCACGACAAGCCTTCCCTCTCGTGAAGAACTGAATGCGGAGCTCCTAGAGGTCCCGGAGCCGCCGGAACAACCAGAGCTCCCCCCTCCGCCTGGATTTGAAGATGGCTTGGAGGTTGTCTTACGCCACGTGAAAGGCCGACGGGGTGGTGATTTGGTGGGCGTCATTCTCGTGGGATCAGGCGCGCGGAGGTCCGTCACACCTCACAGCGATATCGACGTGATTGCCCTCGTCAAGGGAGAGGCCGACCATCACGAAATTCTCCGCGTCAGCGACCGGCTCACAGATATTCGATACCATGGGTACCAGTCCGTGGAAGAGGATCTTGCCTATTCACTCCGGCTTCCTTCTCTGCTTCGAAAAGGTCGCATCCTCTATGATCACGACGGTATCTGCGCCAAACTAATCGAAAAAGTGCACCATCGGTTCCGGCAAGGACCACCCCCGGCCTCTATCAATGAACAGATTCGCCTTAAGGCGCAATGCTATCACCAGCTTGGGAAAGCCCAGGATCTCGTAGAGAAACCTGGAACAGCCCACTATCTGTTGACATTATTCTACGAAGACTGCATCGGCTCATTCTTTCGTCTGAGAGGGTTTTGGCTGGTCGCTCCGGTGGACGTTCATCGATTCATGTTCTCGCGCGAACCGGCTCTCGCGGACTTGGCCGGGCAGTTCCTCACAGCCACAACTCTTTCCGACAAGCTCAACTTTGGCCGACAATTTGCCGATCTTCTCTTTAAGGATGTCCCAAATCCTGCTCGCATCGACTGACCGCAGGCCTCTACGGAATCAGTGTGCCCTGCCGAAGGGCCTGACTTTGTAGGAGACGGAAGAAACATCCACCTGCTCGAACAAGAGTCGGCAGGGGTGACACCCTCGATTATCGTCTTTCATATCAAGGAGTCCTTATGGAACTGGGATTTGTTGGGTTAGGTAAGATGGGCATGAATATGGTCATCCGTCTGCGACGCGATCAGCACCGGGTCGTCGTCTATGATCGTTCCGGCGAGCTGATCAAACAGGCAGAAGGGCATGGATGTGTCGGTGCTCCGTCGCTTGCCGATCTGGTGAGTAAACTTACCGCCCCGCGTGCCGTCTGGATCATGGTGCCCTCCGGCGCGCCAACGGAAGAAACAGTGCAAGCGGTTGCCGCCTTGTTGAAACCCGGTGACACGATCATCGATGGGGGGAACACCCGTTTTCATGACGATGTCCGTCGTGCCGCCGAACTCAAGAAGCAAGGACTCCACTATGTGGATGCCGGAACGAGTGGGGGCATCTGGGGGCTCACAATCGGCTACTGCCTCATGGTCGGTGGTGAAGAATCGGCGGTGCAACGGCTTGCACCGGTCTTCAAGACCCTTGCGCCCGAGAACGGCTGGGCTCACGTCGGAGGGGTCGGAGCTGGGCACTATGTCAAGATGGTCCACAACGGTATTGAGTACAGCATGATGCAAGGCTATGCGGAAGGGTTTGAGTTGATGGCGAAGAGCGAATACAAACTGGACCTCGCTCGCGTCGCCGATCTGTGGATGCATGGCAGCGTCGTCCGGTCCTGGCTCCTGGAGTTGGCGGCAGGGGCACTCAAACAGGATCCCAAGCTGGAACACCTGAAAGGCTATGTGCAGGACTCCGGAGAGGGCCGCTGGATGATCGCGGATGCCATCGAGAAGGATGTGCCAGTGCCGACCCTGACGACCGCGCTGTTTACCCGCTTTCGATCACGGCAGGAAGAATCATTTGCGGAAAAGATGCTGGCGGCGCTCCGGAACGCCTTCGGAGGTCACGCAGTACGGCGGTGACGCTTGAATCAGAATAATCTGCAGGATGTTCAGGAACGCCTTCCAGCAAGGTCGCAGCGAGCGAAGAAGCGGAAGCCTGCTTGTTTCCGCACGTTGAGCTTCTGAGCGACCCGCAAACGAAGCTGGAGGACGTTTTCAGCATCCTGCATAGGAGGACTTGATGGCCCCGACGACAAGTCAACGGATCGATATTAACCCTGCGAAGGAAACTCTTCCTCCAGTGGAGCCTTGCACCCTGGTCATTTTTGGAGGATCTGGAGACCTCGCCAAACGACGCCTCATTCCTGCCGTCTACAACCTCCTCCTCGACGGTCTCCTCCCTTCAAACTATCTGGTCTTGGGGTTAGGTCGAACGTCCATGAGCGACGAAGAGTTCCGCGCCACGGTGCGTGAAGGGGTCGTAAAGCATTCCAGGCAGGCCTTGATCGACGACACGTGGAACAGGTTTTCCGAACACCTCTTCTATCTGGCTGGGGAAAACGATGATCCCCAGACTTATGCGCGGCTCAAAGAACGAGCCGAAGAACTCGAGCGCCAGTTCCAGTTGCCAGGCAATCGCATTTTTTATCTCAGCATTCCGCCCAGCTCTTTCACCGCAGTCTGCGAAGGGTTGTCCCATTCTGGTCTGGCAGAAGCTCCGGGTGCTCGCTCCCCCTACACCCGTATCATCGTCGAAAAACCGGTCGGGCGTGATCTGGCCAGCGCGAAAGCCATCAACGAAGTCACAGGCCGTGTCTTCGACGAATCACAGATTTTCCGGATCGATCACTACCTGGGGAAAGAAACTGTTCAGAATCTCATGGTCGTACGCTTCGCCAACAGCATTTTCGAGCCGATCTGGAATCACAAATATGTCGACCACGTACAGATCACCGTGAGTGAAGCAGAAGGCGTCGGCACCAGAGCGAGCTACTATGAAGAAGCCGGTGCGTTGCGCGACATGATTCAAAATCACTTGCTGCAGTTGCTCTGCTTGGTCGCGATGGAGCCGCCCTACTCCCTCGATCCAGACGTCGTGCGGAACGCCAAGATGGAAGTCCTTCGCTGTTTGCGACCCATTACGGCAACCGATGTGGAGAAATGCACGGTGCGAGCCCAATACACGGAAGGCAAGGCGCATGGCGCACCCGTCCCCGGCTATCGGCGCGAGAAAGGCGTAAAGCCCGACTCCACAACTGAAACCTACGTGGCGATAAAGTGCTTCGTAGAAAACTGGCGGTGGTCCGGGGTCCCCTTCTATTTGCGCACGGGGAAGGCATTGCCACTGCGGGCAAGCGAAGTGGCAGTCCAATTCAAGGACATCCCGCAGATTCTTTTCAACGCCAATGCGAAGAATCCCCAAGCTCCAAACGTCTTGGCTTTGAAAATTCAACCAGAGGAAGGGCTCTCACTCCGCATCGTCTCCCGCGTACCAGGCACCCGCGCGCAAACGCATCCCGTTGAAATGGACTTCCAGTATGGAGAAGTGTTCGGCCGGCCCTCTCCGGAGGCCTATGAACGTCTTCTGCTTGACGTCATGGCTGGCGACGCCTCACGGTTCATGCGGCGCGACGCGGTGGAAGCGTCCTGGGCCTGGATCACACAGATCCTTGAAGCCTGGGAGAAATCTGGGCAACGCTGGCTTCCCGAGTACCAAGCCGGGACCTGGGGACCGGTGGAGGCCGACCGCCTCATCCAAAATGACGGTCGCACCTGGCGGGTGCTGTAGCGCTCGTTCACAGCGAGCCTATGCTTATCAGGTAATCATCCACCACGTCTTCCCACCGTATCGATCTCGATACACCGAATGATCGAAATGGATTCACCCCCTGAGTTCCCTCTTCTCTAAAGTCTTCACAACGCTTTGAAATCACAACCACTCCACACTGAATCATTCTGGCCTGCTCCTTGCTCTGCCTTTGCTGAGTAGTGGAAGAGCTTCTTAGCCGTTCGGAGAGGAGACCATATGGGAAAGTATTCTGTATTCACAGGCTTGGCACTCATGTCGATCATCGGTTGTTCCATGCCTACAGTGTTTGTACCGGAGATTCCTATGAATCCCCCTGTGAAGAAGGTCCGGTGGCTCGAGCAGGGATGGTCTTCTGACGAACGGTTCTGGTTTCATCACGTCTCTCAAGGTACCTCTACGTTGCCGGTCCCCTATAGCTGGTTTTTGGCGCTCGAACAACCAGAGCTCTCGATTCTGAGAAATCCTGGTATGCTCTCAGACCCAAGCTATCTGAGTCGCTATGGTTTTATCCCAAGCCCTAAACGGTTAGGAGGTCGCGTCGGATCTCAAGAAACACATCCTACATTTTCTGGCAACCCTGACGGGTTGCCTGTTGGGTTCAGCAAGCTACCCGCTGCTCCAGATCCGGTGACCGGTGCAATGCAACCAGACCAACTCGGATTTACCTGTGCCGCCTGTCACACGGGACAGATCGAGTATCAAGGCACCAGCCTTCGCATCGATGGAGCGCCTGCGATGACCGATCTTGGGAAGTTTCGAAATGCGCTTGGCCTTGCATTGTCTCAAACCAATACTGTGCCGGGGCGTTTTGGACGATTCGCAAAGCGAGTCCTAGGCGAGGGCCATACAGCAGGACAAGCTGCGCAGTTACAAAGCCAACTGGGTGGACTATTGGCCCGCATCGAGCAACTCAAGACAATCACCGATACCGTCGCCCACCAGAACGTCGAAGAAGGCTTTGCGCGTTTGGATGCTATCAACCGAATCGGTACGCAAGTATTCTTTACTGATTTATTGGGTGCGCCAGGGTTTGATGCCAGGGTCAATTTGGCTGGCAATAGTGCACCTGTGAACTTCCCGCACATTTGGGATACCTATTGGTTTACGTGGGTTGAATATGATGCATCCATCCTACAACCGATGTTCCGCAACGCGGGTGAAGCGCTGGGCGTTGGCGCTAAGATCAATCTCATTAATCGTGCACAAACGCTGTACAAGTCCGCCATTGGCGTTCAGGAATTGCACGAGATCGAGAAATTACTCGCTGGTAAGATTCCACACTCCGGCACGCCGGGTTTCAAAGGCCTCCGCTCACCACTCTGGCCTGACGATATTCTTGGGACCATTGACACAGGGCGCAAGGAGCGCGGACGAGCTTTGTATGAAGAGTTGTGTCAGAGCTGCCACCTCGCACCGGTGAATGAGGATGCCTTCTGGACAGATCGACGCTGGCAACAGCCGAATGCTGCCGGTGAGCAGTATCTCGATTTAGTCGAAATTCCAGTCGCAGAGATCGGGACAGATCCTGGCCAAGCCAGGCTTTTGGGAGAACGCCGAATCACCCTTCCTTCATATCTTGATATTCCTGGTACAGGTGCGGGAAATATGGGTCTCGTCGACGGAACGTTTGGGCAGATGCTCGCCGCGGTTGTCGAGAAGGCCACGACCCTGTGGTATGACGAACACCACATCTCGGCCGCCGATCGAGTACGCATGAACGGCTACCGGCCGAATCTCCTCCAGACCAAGAACATTTACAAGGCACGGCCGCTCAACGGAATCTGGGCGACCGCCCCGTTTTTCCACAATGGTTCGGTCCCCACAATGTATGCGCTGCTTTCGCCTGTTGCAGAACGGCCGAAGGCCTTCTGCCTGGGGGATCGCGAGTATGACCCGATACACATGGGCTATCGCACCCAATGTACGGAAGGAACCTTCCGACTTGACACGTCTATCCCCGGCAACCTGAACACCGGTCATGAATTTAAGGATGGACCGTCTGGTTCAGGTGTACTGGGACGAGGGCTCAGCCATCAAGAACGGCTAGACCTGATCGAGTTCCTGAAAAGCCTGTAACCAGCTCAAAGGGAACTACTGACACCATGATAGGCCACGGTTAGTCGAGAACAGATTGAACGGAGGTTTCTTGAGCGTGATCTCCTCAGTGGGGTCTCACGCTCCTCCTATTTGCTTCAGGATCTCGTTCTTTCTCCCAATTCCCCCAATGAACTTTACAAATTCGCCGTGTCGATAGAACGCGAGGGCTGGGAGCGACACGACTTCCAGCTCAGCAGGAATCTGAAAATTCTCATCGACGTTCATGGTCAGAATCCGCACCTGATCGCCGTATTCTTTCTGCAACTGCTCCAGTTCTCTCATCAAGACCTGACAATGGCCACAGCCCGGCTTCCAGAACTCAACCAAGACCGGGACCGTCATGTCCCCAACCACTCGGTCAAACTCTCGATCGGTCACGCCTTGAAGAATGGCACTCACGACGATGTGGATCGAGCTAATAGTGGTTGTAGAATCTGAGCGACCATGTTGGCAAGTAATTGATATCCTGCCGTGGTCAGATGAATCCCGTCGTTCGAATAGATCGACGCCAACTGGCCGCTCTCCGACTCGGCAGTGGCGGTGAACAGATCCACGTGCCCGATGCCCTTTGTGTCAGCATAGTCCTGGATAAGTGGGTTTAGTTCGTGTCGCCTGGCAAGATGGCCGGCTATCCACTCCCGTCCTTCACCACATTCCGAGCCGTCTTCTACGCGGATTGACGGAATAGTCACAGGAATCGGCAGGCTGCCCATCGCGAGAGTCTGTTCATACATCGTGACCAAATTGCGCATGATCTCTGATGGAGGCGTGTTCCATCCTAGATCATTCGTTCCTCCAAGGATCGGCACATAGGCCGGTGCATGCCTGAGGACGTCGCGTTGAAATCGCATGACCATCTCACTCGTCAATTCTCCGCACATTCCACTGGTTCGGACTTCTGCCGCATCACCCAGGGAAGACTGTAGAAACCTCCCATAGGGAGTTTCAGCTCCGGTCGGGTGGTCCCTGGTCGGGGACTGAAACCCGGCAGTCAGACTATCCCCGAAGCAAATCACCAACGTTGATCGATTCATATCCACCACCTATAGGCCCGGCGTCTCCTCAGACTCCATGGATACCGATGAATCTTACTGTTTGGTCTCGCTCGATACAAGCTGCCATGGCAGTGACCAGTGCGTTTCGACAATGCTGGAGAATAGTGATTTTCTTGACGAAATATTGAACTGCCGGTACGTCTTACGTATGTCGACCGAGCTGAAGTCCACACAGGAGATGATCGCGGCCGCGATGGCTGCACGGGCGGCGGAAGACCCGGAAATCGTCTCCATCAAACGAGTCCTCAAATTATTAGACAAAACGGCGAAATCGAATCGGACCTACGGCTCGACCAACCCCGTCGCCCAAAAATTCTCTCAACAGCTCTTCGAAGAGATCAGCGCCCACCTGTCTACCTACTCGAGACTGTCCGTCCTCGTTCAACGGAATGAATTGCTCTGTAAAGACTGCGTCGTCTACGAAGCTGAGAAGGAAGGGGGGAGCGAGAACATCGCCTTCAAACTTTACGCCGATGGTGTCCGAGAACTGGCTCTCTTTCAAGATCTTACTCGCGAGGATTTATTTTTCTTTTTGGGTGCGCTGTGGGGCACTTCTACCTCAGACGAAGATGATGACGATATTGTCACACGCATCTGGGCCCGTAATCTCTCGACCATTACGATCGTGACCGCTGAGGATGTGTCCAATTCATCAGCGAATAACGATGGCTTCCTTCGTCTCGATGGAAGTATGAGCTCATCGGATTCGACGCTCCGCGAGTTATTGGATCGCGAGATGGCACGCAAGAAGCGATCCGGCGAGCAAGCCGATTCCAAGAGCGGAGGCAGCGGAAACGCCAGTAGTCGGTTTCAATCCGGACTCGCAGGCTACGAGGTTACGGACGAAGAGCTTGAGGCACTGGCCAAGGAAATTGAAGCAGAGAGCAAGCAAGATAATCTGATGTATATCTTCGACATGCTGACGGCGATTCTCGCCTCCGAGCGCTCCTCTGCCCTACTCACGAAGCTGTTCTCGCTCTGGAGCAATATCGTCGACTCGCTCTTGCGTGAAGGGAAATGGACTGTTTTGGAGAACGTATTGGGTCTGCTCCATGAATCGGACGCGGTCCGTCCCGATCTCAGCGATCAACACAAACAACAATTGATGTCGGTCTTCAGCGGACTCAGCCGAACGGAACGGATCAAGAACATCGAACTCTATCTCAACGGAACCCCCAACGCGAATACCGAAGGGCTGTCGACGATTTTACTCTTGATGAAACTCGATGCAGTCCCAGCCCTCTGCACTCTCTTGGCAAGCCTCGAATCGTCGAACCACCAAGCGATCGTCGCGGAGGTGCTCGGTGTGTTGGCCAAGGAACAGCCAGAGCCGCTGCTGAAAGGCCTGCTAGATCGCCGACCAATCTATGTTCGCAACCTCTTATCAATTCTCATCAAGTGGGATGACCCGAAGCTGATCGAGCCGATCGAAAAGTTACTGCGGCACAAAGACGCTCGAATCCGCAAGGAGGTTCTGCGAGCCATTGGACTCTTCCGCCCTAGCGGAAATGGTTCCAAACTCGTCACCTGTCTCGAAGATGCGGATGAGGGTGTCAGGATTGCGGCCGTGAAGCTGCTCATGTCTGGACAATATACCGTTCCCTTCGACAGCTGGAATCCGATAATAGCGGGCGAGGGATTTATGGATCTTCCAATCAGCGAGCGCCGCGCTATTTTTCAAGCCATGAGAGAAACGTGTGGCGATGAAGCCATCCCGTATTGGGAAGGTCTCATGACCGAATGGGCGTGGACGAAAAGGAAAAAGAAAGAGGAATTGGCGGTCTTGGGTGCCGAAACACTTGGAAAACTGGCGACGCCCGCAGCCATCGCCTCCCTCACCGTCGGAGCGAAAAAGGGAAACGCCGCAGTGCGGCAAGCCTGCGCCACGGCCTTGTCGATGGCCCAACGGCAACAGCGTGGTAATCCTGCACTAAATCCAACCCGGTAGGAGCATCGACTTGTGAACGCACCGAAAGCCAAATCGCTCCAGCACCCGTCGAAAACTGATACGCTCCAACCAATTCTCACACACGAAAAATCTCTCTCGCAGAAGATCGGACAGGGCTCCGAGGCCGACGATATCCTCGGCCAACAGCTCGTGATGTTGGGCTTTCAGCTCATCACGCAGCTCAACACTCTGATCAAAACGTCGAAGATTCATGGCCGTGCCAATGCGGCTCTCGACAAGCCCGTCGAGGCGATGCTGACCCTCATCGAGACACTCGCCCATGATCAGCCGATCACCGTGTGGCTGCAGGATGATTTTCTTTTCCTCGGCAAGCAGCATTTGAAGGTGACCTCGCAGCAAATGCTGGTTGTATCGAGCGTCATCGACTTTTTGCGGAAGTGGAGAATCGGCGGCCTGACGTTTTCCCCATCGACCTCATCTAAGGATATTCGAGAGTTTGCCCATGTGTTCGTCAACCTTGACTCGACCACCAAGTCGATCGATGATTTCAGAGCAGAACTCAAGAACCTCGGTGTCACCGCTATCGAAATCAACGATCCCCGGCAACTGAATCTGAGAGAAGATCTTGCGGGGGACGGAAACTCCAAGTTGCGGCACAAAGCCCGGTCGAAAGCGGCCTATGGGAAGGCCTCCGACGCGGTCGGCAACCTGACCCAATCCGTTCGTGAGGGTAAAGGCCTCAGTTTCAAACATGCCAAACGGGCCATCCAGAACATCGTCGACCTCATGATGCAGGACGAGCCGGTCCTTTTAGGTCTCACGACCCTCCGCTGCCACGACCAATACACCCATAATCATTCCGTAAATGTCTCGCTCCTCTCGATCGCCCTTGCAAACAGAGCGGGATATCCTAAAGTCGAGTTGGCCAATCTCGGGTTAGCGGCTCTTTTTCATGACATGGGGAAATCCAATATTCCGCTTGAGGTTCTCAACAAACCTGGAGAGTTTACAGAAGATGAATGGACAGCCATGCGAAACCACCCCGTGGAAGGCGTCCTCAGCTTGACTCAGTTGCGCGGGATTACCAATCTCCCTGCCCGGATGGCCGCCGCATCGTTCGAACACCATATGAATCTGGACTATTCAGGGTATCCCAAACTCAAGACACCGTGGAAACTCTCGCTGACCGGTCGAATTCTGACGATTGCGGACTGCTACGACGCGATGACGTCCTCGCGCGTCTACCGCCGTGAACCGATGTCCCCTTCGAAAGTCTTGAGCATCATGTCCGGCAAGTCCGGAAAGAGCTTTGATGCGACGCTGCTCAAGCTCTTCGTCAATTGCGTGGGCATTATTCCTATCGGAAGTCTGGTTGTCCTTGATTCTGAAGAATTTGCCGTCGTGCTCCAACCCGCTGCCGACAAGACCGAGAGTGAGCGTCCGGTTGTCAAGGTCATTGCCGATGAGCAGGGCAATCCCATCGACAACGGACCAGAGCTGGATTTGACGGAAAAAGACGACACCGGTACCTACCGACACAGCATCGTCCGGCTGATCGACAATACCGAGCATAAATTCGACACCAGCCGATATTTCGTGTAACTCGTCCGCTCTGGAACGTTCTAGCGAGCCTCCGCACTTCCTTCGATGGCGCTTCGCTTGACAGGCCTAAAGACGATCTTCGAGAATGCCTCCATGGTTAGTCAAATCATCATCGAACGACTGGAGTTTCGCGGTCGCTGCGGCGTGACGCCTGAAGAACGGGCGCGGCCACAGCCGTTGGCGGTCGATCTGGAGCTTGATTGTCAGTTCGAATCTGCTGGACGATCGGACGACTTACGGCATACCGTCGACTACGCCATAGTCGCAGAACGAGTGGTCGAACTGGGAACGAACCAAGAGTCTCGATTACTGGAAGCACTGGCTGAGCGCCTCATGACCGCGCTCTTTGATGAATTTCGCGTTGATCGGATCAAGCTCTGGTTGAGGAAACTCCACCCCCCTATTCCCCAGGTCACCAGATCGATGGGTATTACCGTGGAACGCACCAGGCTCGCGCAGCAATTGATCGCCGCGGAGCCTTGCCCAGCCGCCTTTCTGATCCAGCAGCTTCCTCATCTTCCTACTGCAGGCAAGGTCCTTGATGTCGCTTCCGGCACAGGGCGACATGCACTATTCTTGGCCTCATTAGGCTACCAGGTTGAGGCCGTTGACCGCGACAGCCAAGCCCTCACACAACTGTCTTCAGCTGCTCAGGCGCGAAACCTCACAAAGATCACAACACGAACGGTCGATCTGGAACCGGTTCCGCCGCAGAGACCGATTCTCGGACAAAGCGCCTACGATGTCATTCTCGTCTTCTTTTACCTGACTCGTCCACTTTTTCCCCACATCATGGATGCGCTGAAGCCAGGTGGTCTCTTGCTATACGAAACCTTCCTGATCGATAATCACTTCCAACATCATCATCCGAGACGCCGTGAATTCTGCCTTCTGCACAATGAGCTCATCAGACTCACATCCGATCTTCGCGTTCTACATTACGATGAAGGACCCCACAAAGGTGATCACGATGCAAATTCGGTCTACACCGCACAGCTCGTCGCGCAGAAGCCGCTATCCACTGGACCGTTGACATGAGCCGTTTAGACCTCCATCTCCACACCACCCACTCTGATGGAAGCTGTACACCGACGGAGGTGATAGGACTGGCACGCCAGGCTGGAGTCACCGCCCTCGCGATTACCGATCATGACATCATGAGCGGTATCCCAGAAGCCATCGCAGCGGGTGAACAATATGGGATCGAGATTATTCCCGGTGTGGAGATTAGCTCGCTCATGGGAAGCTCCGAGCTCCATATTCTTGGATACTTTCTCGATTGGCAGGATAACGCTTTAGACCAACGATTCAAGAGTTTGCGAGACAGCCGGCACCATCGCAATCCACAAATCGTCGACCGGTTACAGAGCCTGGGCATCGATATCACCTACGATGACGTCCGTGCTCTCGCAGGAAGTGACTCAGTCGGGAGACCGCATATTGCCAGGGCCCTCATGAACAAGGGAGTCGTCACCTCAGCCAAGGAGGCGTTCGACCGGTTTCTTGGCGACGGGAAAGCAGCGTACGTTCCTCGTGACCTCCCGAGCCCAACCGATGCCATTCGCTGGATCAAAGAAGCACGTGGACTCGCCGTGCTGGCCCATCCGACGTGGGTAAAATTGACGGACCAGCCGCTTGCCGAATTGGTTCGCCAGCTCAAAGTAGACGGACTCGATGGCGTGGAAGTCTATTACAGCACCCATGCAGCACGGCAGACTCGAGAATATCTCAGTCTTGCTCAACACCTGGGTCTCCTGGTCACCGGTGGGAGCGATTTTCACGGGCTCACTAAGCCCGATATTGAAGTCGGAATCGGCAAAGGTTCGCTTCATATCCCCACCTCGTTGCTTCCGAAGATGAAGGAGAGAGTCGCTCAGGGCTGAGGTGGCCGTCCCGCACATTTTCTCCGATCCGTTGACTCTTCTTCGGTATCCGCTAGACTTTGGAAGTCTTCCGGATCTTGTCACCCATGACCCATGCATCGAGTTGGGCCTTCCAATATCTTGTCGCTGCGCTCATCGCGCTTTTTGCCGGTCCCCTTTTGGGCAATCTGCCCGCCACACAGTCGATCCCTTTCACGCTGTTCGGACTGAGTAGCGGCCAGACCATTCGCCTATTCATCGAAGCTACCGGATTAGCCATGCTTGGATGGTTGTGTCTGCGTGCCTTCCGACAGATGCCCGATAATGGTCGTGGATTCTCTTTCTTACGACAACTGGTGCTCCCTGTCACGACACTACTCATGGTGATCGCGGCAGACAAGACCCTTCGGGCTTTGGGACAATCTTTGATCGACCACTTCGGCTCTACACGTTATACAGTCGCGCAGGCCGTCATCCTGACACTCACCGGCCTCTGGATCACGATTGCCTGGCTGATGAGTCTCCATGCACTCCAACGATTCTTCTCGAAGCCATCTGCATCGACCGGCCGCACCGAAGCGACACCGCTGGTCGAGAACGCACAGGACGTCCATGCAGAGGAAGAGAGCCGAGAACAAGAAAAGGGGACTGGCCTGCCAAGTGCGTCCAACGAACCACCCGCCATGCTAGGACGCTATAAGGTCTTGAAGGAGCTGGGACGCGGTTCAATGGGCGTGGTGTACCTGGGCAAAGATCCAACGATCCAACGGTTCGTGGCCATCAAAACGATGCAGCTCGATGCCATCGACGATGCCGATAAACTCCAGGAAGTGAAGACGAGATTCTTCCGAGAAGCCGAATCCACCGGACGCTTGTCCCATCCGAACATCGTGACGATCTTTGATGCCGGGGAAGAGCAGGACCTTGGGTATATTGCCATGGAGCTACTTCAAGGGACGACACTGAAGGAGTGGTCGAGAAAGCCGAACCTGATGCCGTTTCAAAAAATGATACCGATCCTGGCGACCGTTGCAGAGGCCATGGACTATGCCCACCAACAAGGCGTCGTACATCGCGACATCAAACCAGCCAACATCATGGTCACCAACGACGATGTCGTAAAGATCATGGACTTCGGCATCGCTAAAATGGCGACCTTCTCAAAAACACAAACAAATATCGTGATGGGCACACCGACCTACATGTCGCCAGAACAGATCGCCGGGAAGAAGGTCGATGGCCGGTCCGATATCTTCTCCCTAGGCGTCGTCATGTTTGAACTCCTCACCGGCCGTCCACCGTTTATGGCGGACAATGTGTCGGCCTTGCTGTTTGCGATCGCTCATAACCCCCATCCCAGCCTCAAAGCCATCAGACCCGACATGCCTCCCCTCCTCAAGACCATCCTGGATCGCGCACTCCATAAAGACCCAGTCCATCGTTATCGCCGCGCCGGCGAGTTCGCCACGGAGCTCCGTGCTGGCGCCGCAGACTTAGCTGCCTAGCGGTGCCCACGTTAGAGGAAGCACCGGATATACCGTTAGTTCCTGGTTTGAAGCCGTCCTTTGGGAAGGCTTCGATAGCAGCCTTCTGAGAGATCCTGTTCATGCTCTTGTAGGCATTGCAAGACACGACCATCTGCAGCTGGCACCGTACGGCAAAACCGCCTTACATCAACGATACAGGCCACCTTATATCCCTCGTCTTCTTTCCAACGCACTAGGCGCTGCTGCACGATCTGTTGACAGGATGCATCGAACCGCTTGAGGCGCTGCATCACGCAGCTTCGACGGTCTTCTCCAGCGAGAGAATCGGGACAATACTGCTGGATCTCCGCATCACACTTCACTTCCGCAATCTTCCTGGCACGGCTATCGAGCGGAACAGATAGTCCCCCCAGAGTCTTCACTGGTGCCGCCTGTCCGGTGCCAACCGAGTTTGTCATCGGCCGACTGGGTACACCGGGAATCGAGAGGTCGAGAGCCGGGGCATGCGAAGCTTGAACCGAGGATGCCCCTGATTGAGCCGACACCAGCTCTTCTTTCGATGGCAAATTCGCCCATACGATGGCCCAGACCAAGCTCAATCCTCCGACCGTGACGACGATAGTAATAGGTTTCACGGATCGGTCTGAAGGCTTCGACTTCTTCATGAAACTGAGGATAGAATAAAGCCTCTTGAAAATCACGGAAACGGGGGTTTTGCGCAGAGCCTATCACTTATGGGAATGGCAGATGCAGGTAAATCGAAGGGGAACAGCGGGTATTCAGTTGTCCGGAGTTTCAACGATATGATTCTCGAACCTGGTGCAGCCTTCCGCCAGTAACCGGTTGGTCAACATCTCACCAGGCCATTCGATCGGCAGATCGGCAGTAAACACCCAGACATCCGGAGAGGTCCACACCGGGCCATGTTCTTCCGGGAGCTCAGGATCAAAGAGATCGGTCCAGACCGGCATATACACCCCATTTCCGCATTGCGTATGGAGATGCACAATGGTGCGGGACCTCACCAGCGGATCAAGTTCTCTCCACACCGCAGCGGTCTCATCGGCCAGATGATGCAACCGCACCGCATTCTGTGCGTCAAACATGGCATAGGCCGCATAGACCGGCGCCTCGATGGTATCAGGTGCGCAGGCTAACTCCGGACATTGCTTTACCAACCCATCGAGCAATTCCCGACGTTGATGATCTTCCCATGAGTCAGGCAACCCCGGATCCGACGCACCGATCAGTTCGAATAAGAGAAACGCCGTGTTTTCAACCGGAGGAAGAAGTCTCGCGGCCACCGACTGCGCGCGCCGTGAATCCGCGACGGTGACCAGATGATCATGGAGCATTTGGAGGTTCAACATCTCCAATGTGGCATCGGTCAAGAGCCGTGACTCGACTCGCACGACCGTCCCGGCAGGAAGCTGGAGCGATCGATGGAGGAGATCAGCCGTCGCGATGGGATCGATCTTGAGTTTCAGAGGCGCGGTGAGATTTGCTTGTAAAGGCAGCTCCAATGCCGCGATGGTCGCATAGGTCGGCTTTTCATCACTCGGCCCATCCAGCAGTAAGGTGCAACTCGCCTCCGCTACAAGATCGAACAGCCATTCCGCCATTTCTTCGTCGAGCGCGGCAAGCACCGTCAGAAGATCATGTTCGCGTCCCTGCTCAAGGAATGCCTGCAGCGTATCGATCGCATCATCCGTGTCACCGTGATCGTGACGACGGGCGTTGATCAGATGGATAAGATCACGCGTGAGCGGATCAGGGCGAGACCAGGCTAACATCGCTGCCCCCTACAACAACACAAGCCACAGACGATCGCGAGAACCTCAAAATCCATGTTGCCAAACTTTTCATACCCATGCAAGCATCGCCACATTACTTATATCCATAACTGGGGCCACGCTCTGTCTTATCGTCACAGGCGTTAGTCTCCGATGATCTTCACCAGCACGCGCTTGCGACGCCGTCCATCGAACTCGCCGTAGAAAATCTGTTCCCATGGACCAAAGTCGAGCTTGCCCTCGGTGATGGCAACGACGACTTCTCGTCCCATGACCTGCCGCTTCAGATGCGCGTCACCGTTATCTTCACCCGTGTTGTTGTGCCGATACCGCGCTTCATGTGGAGCAAGCCGTTCGAGAAATTCATCGTAGTCCTGCAACAGACCAGGCTCATCGTCGTTAATGTACACGCTTGCGGTAATATGCATGGCGTTGACCAACACCAAGCCTTCCCGAACCCCACTCTTCTTTACCAAGGCTTCGATCTGTGGCGTGATATTCAGATAGGCTCGTCTGGTCCTCGTCTCAAACCAGAGTTCTTCTCGGTAGGATTTCATGTTCGTCGATCGGAGTATTGTGCCTTCCGGTTCGATCGACATGCAAGAGGCCCAGACGAATCAACGCTGCGATGAATATCTGGGTTCGGGAGAAGAGGCTATAATGCCCATGCACGATCATGACCACTCTGCGTTCATCACCTCGGCTCTCATCAAATGCACTGACGGTCTTGCGTCAACGCTATTTGGCGAAAAACTCGCGTGGCCTCACCGTTGAGTCAGCCCGTGACATGTTCCGCCGAGTCGCAACTGATATTGCCTTGGCCGAGCCCGCCAGGCAGCGAAACAAGGTTGCCCGGCAGTTTTATGAAATGATGGCCTCCCTGAGGTTCCTCCCCAATTCACCGACCTTGATGAATGCGGGACGACCACTCCAACAACTCTCGGCCTGTTTTGTGTTACCGATAGAGGATTCCTTGGAGTCTATTTTCGATGCCGTGAAGCAGCAAGCCCTCATTCATCAATCCGGCGGAGGAACCGGCTTTTCTTTCAGCCACATTCGCCCCCGTGGTGACCGCGTCGCGACCACGAACGGGCTGGCATCGGGCCCTCTCTCCTTTATGCGCCTGTTCAACCAGGCCACCGACGTCATTAAGCAAGGTGGCACGAGACGGGGCGCCAATATGGGCATCCTGCGCGTCGACCACCCCGACATTCAGGACTTCATTTCCCTGAAGACAGAACCTCATGAAATGACGAACTTCAACCTCTCGGTCGGACTCACTGACCGTTTCATGCGGGCAGTCAGACAAGGTCGATCGTACAGCTTGATGAATCCCCGAACCGGCAAACCGGTCCGACAGCTCCCTGCTCAAATGATCTTCGACCGGCTCGTAGAAGCGGCTTGGCGATCCGGAGAGCCGGGCATCTTGTTCCTCGACACGATCAACCAGACAAATCCCACACCTCATCTTGGCCTCATTGAAGCAACTAATCCTTGCGGCGAACAACCACTTCTCGCCAATGAATCCTGTACGCTCGGATCGATCAACGTTGCCCGCTGCCTGACGATGTCCCACGGGAAAGCGATCATCGACTACGCACAACTGACCAAGATGATCCCCCTTGCTGTTCGGTTTCTCGATGACGTGCTGGATCGCACTCGATTTCCGCTGGCATCGATTGAAAGCCAAACCAGACAAACGAGAAAAATAGGCCTTGGGATCATGGGGTTTGCGGATGTATTAATCCAGCTTGGAGTCCCATACAATACCGACGAAGCCCTACAGATCGCAGACCAGTTGATGGGATTCATCCGGCTCCATGCCCACGAAGCATCTCAGGAGCTCGCTCATGAACGAGGCCCCTTCCCCGGGTACAAAGGAAGCCGCCTCGAAGCCGAGGGGCTGCACCGGCGTCACGCGACAGTCACGACGATTGCTCCCACTGGGACGATCAGTATTTTGGCCGATTGTTCAGCCGGGATCGAACCACTGTACGGCATCAGTGTCACTCACACAATCATGGAAGATATCCACTTGGAACGTCTTCATCCTGAATTTGTCAAGCAAGTCAAAACCCGAGGTCTGTCCCTCCCATCAATACAACGCACACTCAATCGTCAGGAGTCAATTCAACATCTCTCGCAGATTCCCTACGATCTTCGTCGGTTGTTCGTGACTGCGCACGATATCTCCCCCGCACATCATGTGCGAATGCAGGCAGTCTTTCAGCGGCACAGCGACAGCGGTGTCTCTAAAACGATCAACTTGCCGCCTACCGCAACGAGGAAAGTCGTCGCTGCCGCCTTCCTCTTGGCACACGAACTCGACTGCAAAGGGGTAACGGTGTACCGCTCAGGCAGCAGAGAAGGTCAAGTCCTGTCCTGTTCGCATGTGCAATCCTGTTAAGCCAGCACTCGTCTCAGAACGCCCCATGCTGAATATTCATACAGAATTGACAGCCTATGCCCTTGATGATAAGTACTTTTTCAGGCTGTACGGTGCAGTCCGCTGCAGGGAGGTGCTCGATGTTTGCATTTGCAGGAAGCCCATCGCTGGGCGGCAGTCCTCTGACTTGGAACCTCTTCTTTGCTCGCCAACCCGAACCGGATCTGGAATTCACGGAAGAAGAACTCGAGCAGACGACTACCGTCCGTTCACCGTCTCCGAAGAAGCCGCCCAAACAATCGAGCGGGCGTCCTCTCTTGTGGGTGCTCTTGCTGGTGCTGATCGGCGGCGGTGCCTACGTCGCGATGGAGCCGGAGATGGTCATGGAGTACATCGAGCCGTTGCTCGGCGAGACACCGGCACCGCCACCTCCAGCCCCTGTTGCACAACAGCCGGTGCTGCCGAAGCCTGTACCAGTAGCGCCGCCGCCTCAACCTATGGAAGCGACTCCAACGGCACCGCCAGCTGTTGCACCGACCGAGGTACCGCAGGCCGCCACGGCGCCTGCAGTCCCTGTTCCGATGCCGCCCCCTGCCCCAGGGGTACCGACCACATCGACCACTGGAGACGTCACATCCACACCACCCCCAGCCTCCGAGGCACCAATCATCAATACGCCGACTCCGCTATTCGGTGAGGGACAGCGAGTCAGTGTACTACCGAACCCCGCTGCTCCCAGAGAGAAAGTCGTGCTCGCCAAGGATGCAGAGGGATCGCAGGCAGGGCCGGCCATTCCGCCGGGAACCCTCCTGACCATTCTTGACGGCGATCTTCAAGAAACTGGTTGGGTCTACTCCGTGCGCAGCGACTACGGCACTAAAGGCTGGCTGCCCGAACGCCAGCTGAAACTGAAACCCTGAGCCATTCGGTTTCCATAAATACAGAGCACACACAGAGGATGGTCATTGCATCACCATCCTCTGTGCTATAATGCCGCCCGTTCATACCTCACATCTTATAGGTGGCGCATCACGAGCTCCAGGACCCCATGCAGGCCGTAATCTTCGATTTCGACGGCGTGATCGCCGATAGTGAACCGCTGCACTTTGAAGGGTTGCGTCGAACACTGGCAGAGATCCACATCGATTTAACGGAAGACGACTATTACACCAACTATCTCGGATTCGACGATCGAGGATGTTTTCTGGAAGCGCTGCGTGTCAATCAAATCCCAGCGACTCCCTCGCTCGTTGAGGGCCTCATGGCGAAGAAGGCCTCCGCGTATTTGTCCTCGATCAAGGACCATGTAGTCATTTTCCCAGGCGTCAAAGAGTTTGTGGAAGAAGCCGCCGCAACCTGTCCTGTGGCCATCGCATCCGGCGCATTACGAGTGGAGATCGAGTTGGTATTGGAGCACATCGGGCTCCGAAAGGCGTTTTGTCACATTACCAGCGCCGAAGATGTGACTCACGGCAAGCCGAATCCTGAACCGTTTCTGCATGCACTGGCCGGAATAAACCGGCAACCGGGCACAGCATTGCTCTCACCGGCGTCTTGTTTGGTCGTTGAAGACTCCCGTCCCGGCATTCGAGCAGCGAAATCTGCAGGCATGAAAGTGTTAGCCGTGGCCAATACACATACTGTGCAAGACTTACACGAAGCCGATGCCACCACCCATAGCTTGCGTGACACACGTCTTATGGATGTGCACGCACGCTTGTGGCCTACATAGGCGCAGGACCCTTATGAGAATCTGCTCACTGGTTCCCGGTGCAACAGAAGTGATCGCCTCCCTCGGTTTGGCCGACGAGCTTGTTGGTATCAGCCATGAATGCGACTTTCCTCCCTCCGTGCGAGATGTTCCGATAATGATTGAACCACTCCTCGAGACCCACCGGACCACAAGCGTCGCGATCGATCAACAGGTCAAGGAACGAGTCGCATCGGGGAATCCGTTGTATCGCCTGAATGAGCTGGCATTCAGCCAGGCCCGTCCAGATGTCATCCTGACTCAAGCCCTCTGTCACGTCTGCGCCGTCACCCCAGGCCAGCTCACACGTGCCATCGAATCGCTTCCCCTTCCACCTGCCATCCTCACGTTGAGCCCGACGACCCTCGAAGGGATGATCCATGATATCGAGCGAATCGCCGCAGCTGTCGACCGACCCGAGAATGGACAGACCCTCATCAAAGAACTTCAGCATCGTTTGGACAGGATCAAACGGAAGAACTCGAATAGGCAGTCCCGTCCTCGTGTCGCCTGTCTCGAATGGCTTGACCCATTGTATGTGACAGGGCATTGGGTTCCGGACATGATAGACTTGGCCGGTGGATATGATGTACTAGGGTCTTCAGATGGTCCATCGCGCGAAACAACATGGCAAGAAGTGGAAGCCGCGCACCCCGATATCGTCATCCTCATGCCCTGCGGTTTTTCCGTCGATCGCACCATCAATGAACTCAGGCAGAACGGGTCCGCTCAAGAAACGTGGCGACGGGCCTGTGAGCAGTGGCCGAATCTCTACGTCCTGGATGCCGCTTCGTATTTCAGCCGTCCAGGCCCACGGCTGGTCGATGGTGTCGAATTGCTGGACTCGATTCTGAATCCACGTCCTGGGCACGGGATCGACCCCGTCAATGCCATCAAACTTCAGGCTTCGATGCTGGTTGGAGGCAGCGCGTTATGAAGGCCTCTGAAGCACAGGCCTATTGCACGGCCTACACCAAGAACAGCGGCAGCAACTTTTACTATTCGTTCCTCTTCCTGCCCAAAGCCAAACGCGAAGCCATGTATACCGTCTATGCCTTTTGTAAGGCGATCGACAGCGCCGTGGACGAGCCGGCTCCCGGGACGAACCCAAAAGATGAACTGACTCGTTGGCGGAACGAACTTGACGCCGTCTATTCAGGGACACCAACAACCCCGATCATGGTGAGCCTCGCCCACCATGTGAAATCAATGGGAATCCCTAAAGCCTACTTTGAAGAATTGATCAAAGGCGTCGAGATGGATCTCTTCAATAATCGCTACGTTACCTTCGACGAGCTGTCGCTCTACTGTTACCGCGTGGCTTCCGTCGTCGGTCTCATTTGTCTGCACATCTTCGGCGTCACGTCCGCCCGGGCACAAGACTACGCGGTGGCGCTCGGCATGGCCTTCCAGCTGACGAACATTCTTCGCGACGTCGGCGCGGATGCCGCTGAGCGCCGGATTTATCTCCCGCTGGAAGACCTCAAGAAGTGGAACTATGCTGAAAAGTCCATGCTCAATCGAAGCTATTCGCCGGAATTCCATGCGTTGATGGAATATGAGGCGTCCCGCGCCCACCACTACTACCAGCGAGCCGATGCCGCGCTCAAAGCCTTGTCTCCCGCAGAGCGCCGGGCACTGACGGTAGCCGAAATCATGCGTGGTATTTACAGTCGAATCTTGGACCAAATCGAACGATCGAACTATCAGGTCTTCGGACCACGGATCAGTTTGACCACCACGCAACGATTGTTCATCGCCTTACGCATTTGGCTCCGTTCCCGCTACTCGTGACCGCTCCAGCCTCACAAACCGTCCTCATCCTCGGCGCCGGGCTGGCCGGTCTGACCGTTGCCTATTATCTACGCCGAGAAAACTATCAGGTCACGCTCCTCGATCACCCCGAATGGCGCGATGGATTCTGGCTCAATCCATCCGACCCCGTACCGGTCTTGTTGGGATGCTACCGAGAAAGCCACCGACTTCTCCACACGTTGGACCGGCAAGAATCACCACGACCAGATCAACCTATTCCACTCGAGTTTCGCTTATCTGATGGACGTCACGTGTCCTATCAGGCGGCTCGACTTCCGGGAGCGTTTCAATGGATGATGAGTCTTTTCAGCTTCCAGGGACTGGCTTGGCAAGATCGATGGAGACTCTTCTCACACGTCGAGCAGATTTGGGAACAGGCACAAACCCTTCCGACAGACCTGGAAAATCGAACCGCGGACGAATGGCTCGCAGCGACCGGGCAGAGCCTCGAGGCGAGGGAGCGGATTTGGGGGCGCCTGGCGCATTGGCTGACGGGAAACGATCTTGCCCGCCTCTCAGCCGCGACCTTTGTGCAATTGCTGTCGACCGTATTTCTGAGCGAGGCCTCAGATGCCAGACTCATCTCTCTATCCGGGTCTATCGAGGAGCGATTCCTTGCGCCCATGAAACAATCGTTGCCTCACGATCGTATGGAGTTTCGTACGCTAACGAATCCTCCATGGCTCCGCTTCGATGAGAACCGGATGCGAGATGTCAGACTTCACGACGGCACGACGTTGCACGCGCAGTGGTACATTCTCGCGCTGCCGCATCAACAGTTGCGTGCCATGCTACCGGAGCGGTTATTGACCCGGTTGGCCTACTTCGCACATATGCCAGATCTGACCGATCTTGGTGAGTTCGTCGTCCAGTTAACGTGCCGGTCATCGACTCAAACGCCGCGACTCGTCCTCTTGACAGGACACCCCTTCTACCAACTCACCGTCACACAGGCACGACCTGGGGAAATCGTCTGTCGGCTCTCCGCCACAGCCACCACGCTAGAGAACGTGAATGATGAACAGGTCAGAAACACCGCCATCGCTGAGTTGCTCCAAGTGTTCCCACACATGGGCCCTGAAGACATCCTCAGTCATGACATCTTTCGAGAGCCCCATGCGAGTCTCTCGCTCGTACCGGGGACGGCACGGCTTCGCCCCCTGCAGCGGAGTCCGATCCGGAACATGCTCGTTGCGGGAGCCTGGACCGACACCGGATGGCCGACCAATCTTGAAAGCGCGGTTCTCAGCAGCCGTCGATGCGTGGAGACGATCATAGGTCGTGTCGATAACCCGGATTGATCATCTCTGCCTGTAGATGGTATCACTACCTCGTGAAAATACAGTACAGAAGCCTTCTGATTATTCTTCTCTTGTCGGGGTTCGGTTGCGCACCAAGTCCGTACGAGCCTGGCGGTCACCCAAGTGGACTCACCCGCTATGACGTCGAGCGGGACTATATGGAATGCGAGTACAAAGCGAGGTTGGCCAACGAGCAATACTTCTATAGCCAGACGTCACCCTTTCCCTTCAGTCCAGGACCTCAAAACCCAGCCGACCATGCCCGCGCTCTGCATGGCCTTTCCATGATGAACGCCATGCGGGATACCTGTCTCTCAGCAAAAGGTTACCGCCTCAATTAGCTGCACGCAGATAACAGATATCTTCAAGCCGTTCCTCCCCCACATACTTCGCAACCACTAGCCACTCCCGCCTACCATCTGTCAGACCCATATAGGTGGTGCCCTCGAGGATGAAGGGATCGACAGAAAACGTAGTTGTCAACGCGGGAGACGACTGGCCTTTGTCAAACTGCAGCGCCGTCAGTGGATAGATGCCACCGGTTCGTTCGAACTTGTCGCGAGTCGCCAAGAGGGGACTCAAATCTTGCCAACTCGTTTCTCCTAGGACAGCGCTTTCTGCTGGAAAGATATAGAGGCTGTCACTCGGATCTCCTTTCATACAGAACGTGGTCTTCACCACCAAATCCTTGCGCCCATCATTGTCCAGATCGAGGATTGTCTTATCGAGGCTCGAACAGCGTCTTACCGTGGGGCCATCTCCTTTCAGATCAATAGCCTCCCACTGCACCGTTTGCGACAGGCTGCTTTCGAATAGGAACCGAGCTCCCGACAGTCCGGCCACCTTCTCACAGAAATCCTTGTCCCCAAACGCCACCAGTTCCACGGAGGCCACAGCCGCCATCGCCGGCAACATTAGTAGCACCATACTAGCTAGGCTCATACGTTTCATGGCCGCTTCTCCTATTCTTTGCGCTCATGATCGTGATTGACATCCCGACTCGCCAATTTCTAAGATACCGCTACCATTTCTTCACACTGATCACATATGACGCTCACACCTCTCCAAGAACTTGCCAACTCGCTCCATGATTGCCAGCGTTGCAAACTAGCCAAGCTGGGGCGCAGCCAGGTCGTGTTCGGCGTCGGCAATCCTCACGCCAGTATCATGTTTGTGGGGGAAGCGCCAGGTTTTAACGAAGATCAGAAGGGTGAGCCGTTCGTCGGTGCAGCGGGCAAACTCCTGAACGACCTGCTGACCTCGGCAGGGCTTTCACGCGACCAGATTTACATCGCCAACGTCATCAAATGCCGACCGCCGAATAATCGCGACCCCGAGCAAGACGAAGTGGAAACCTGCAAACCGTTCCTGCTGCAGCAGATTCAGCTGATCAAGCCAACACTGGTCTGCACCTTGGGGAATTGGGCCACCCAGACACTCTTGGAACGCAAGGTCGGAATCACCAAGGTGAAGGCGCAAGCCTTCCACCTAAAAGACTTCGTGCTCTTCCCACTCCTGCACCCAGCCGCAGCGTTGCACCAAGGCAACCTGCTCCCCACGTTGAAGGAAGACTTCAAGAAACTGAAGGAATTTCTCGACAAGAACACTAAACCTGCAGAGCCTACCAGCACCACCCCAAGTCCAGCCGCACCAGTCTTGAAGATCGAATCGCCCCAGCCGGCGCAGATGGATCTGTTCGGTTAATCTGGCTGCTTCAAGTCTTTCGACCAAACACCGAGCTGTGGCTTACCCACTGCTCTTTCTCCGCCTGTTTCAAGGATCGCCGGAGTGCGCGCATCGATTTCTGATCGCTCAGAATCTCACACGTCTCCATGAGTCCCGCAAATTGATCCATACTCAAGAGCACGGCAGAGGGGACACCATCGCGCATAATGGCAACGACCTCTTGTTTGTGCTTCATCCGGCTAATTAAGCTCGACAATCTATTCTTGGCCTCACTGATGGAAACAAACTCACTGACGTGCGGCATAGGCACCTCCTACTCGCTTTATGGATTGCTATTACAGTGGCCTGCATGAGTTTGGCAAGCAAGCTCCGGATAAGGAGTATATGATGGTCATCCTTGTCAAGGCGATGAATCCTGTATACAATACAGCATTTATTTCACATCGGAGGACCGATGGCTGTCAGATTAAACATCACGATGGACGAGGACATTTACGCGAGACTGAAGAAGGAAGTACCACCCAAAAGGATCAGCGCGTTCATCTCCTCCGCGGTTCGGACGAAACTTCATCCGGACAAAAAGACCCTTGATGAAGCCTACCGTGCCGCCAGGAAAGAGCGGTGGCGCAAAACATTAGACGATGACTGGAAGGGCACGGATGGTGAAGGGTGGCCCACGTGAGGAAGCTACCCCGTCGAGGAGATGTCTACTGGGTCGCGTTGGACCCCACAGTTGGATCTGAAATCAAGAAGACCAGGCCCGCGGTGATCGTGTCCAATAATTCCTGCAACACCTTCGGCTCTCGCGTGGTGGTGCTGCCACTGACCAGCAATGTCGAGTCGTTGTACCCCGGAGAAGCCTTGGTAGTCGTCAAGGGAAAGCCCGCTCGTGCGTTGGGCGACCAGATCCGATCGCTGGATAAAACCCGCTTACGCTTGAGAATCGACAGCTTGAGCCAAGAAGAGCTGGCCGCCGTCGACGAGGCACTCGGCATCACACTCGCATTGCAGCCGTAAGCAACGGATACGGGGAAACTCATCGACCTGCGGCATGATGGCTACCTCCTACCGGTTTTAAATGAAGAACCACGGCCTGACAGCCGTGGTCTCCATCCATTTCATGCTTCGCATGAGCCGCGTCGCGGCTCCCTGCTCTCACCCCCGCCTTCACAGATGGGGAACTCCCGCTTGATTAGACTCCAACGCAAATGAAGGTCGCTAACATGTAAAAATGGCCCTCAAGCTTTATTGTATGTTTAACCAACACAGGCTACCACCGCTCCAGTTTCTTTGTTAGTGCACCCAAATTTCCATTTCAAAAAACCATCACGTTTCCAAACAAAACATTTTTTCTTCCCACAAACTTGGCCCTTTTGCGCGCTGCCTTGTTCAGCAACAAAATTGAAACCGGAAATATTAGGCTCAGTTCCTAGAGGTTCAACGTTGACTGCTAACTTCTCAGCTACCCTGCCAAATTCGTTAATGAATTCTATTTGGCCAACATCTCTGGCATTGTCCCTACGATCTAGACGTAGTTTATATACGCCAGGCGGCAAATCAGACCGCTCGGAAAGAATATCAATAACCATTACATCGATAGGAAAAACAATGTCATTGTCAGCATTCAGCTCCGTTATTGGAGCACCAGATAGAGAGAATTCGTCCGCGTCAATACTCATTAATCCTGCTCCGTCTAGAATCAAGGCCTTTTGTTTGGCATACCTCTCTATACGGCCAGAAGCACCGCTGACCAATGCGTGACGTGCGTATCTGATTGGTGTTAGCGACACCGAGTGGTTTGCTTTCGAGACATGAGCATGAAAACCTTGAACGACTGGGACAACACTCGTGGAGTGGACACTACCAACAGTAAATTCACTGCTCTCTGATGTGCAACTGGTTGTTAGTATGTCAAAGTTCGGCTGGATGATGTCCCAACTTACCGTAGCGTTGGTGCGGCATGTCATGTATGTCTGGGTGACAACATCAATCTGGCCGAGGTCGTCTCCAAAATCCACATTGACCCGTACAGACATAAATCCATCCGGGTCACTGACGTTGCAGACAATATGATTCGGGACTTCACACTGAACATCCAATGCCCGCGCATCATTCGGAAACAAAACCAGTGCGAGCACTAATGCTGGAATAAACGTGATGACTTTCATTACAAAACCATCAAAAGAAAATGATAAAAAAGCGCGCTTGCTCATAACATCCCTCCTTATGAAGAAAGGTTTTCTTGCTCAAGGTCGGTTACCCATTTGGCATTCAAATGGTTGCGGGCTGTCTCGCGGTTTATCACGGCTTCGTATGCAAATCAGCATCCCATTACCTCCTTTCCTTGATTTGCCATGTACGCGTGGGCTGCGCCTTAGTCCAGCAGCAGTCGACCACTGCTAGGCCCTCTTGTGCGATTCTGTATTAGCTATCGAGCAAGCGACATGCCAGCATGGAACAGAGGCACCGACTACATCGTCTTGAATCCTCATTGTTAAAATTCTCAACACCTTATGTTTTCCTAACCAACCATTCACGTGCAAGACCCACCTTTCTATCATTGCCACATTTATCGAAAGAGATTCGGGAGCTGAATCCGATCCGATACGAAGTGAAATCCAATCCGATACCACGTGAAGGATTCACCAGTTCATTATCTAGCTGTGTCGATTACAGCAACGAGCGGAGATGCCGGCGATCCATTCCGCACCAGTCCACTACACCGTCACCCAATAGAGCCTGTCTTGGCGCACGTGAAGTCAGAACACACGGGGTCTATAAATTTAGGCGTGACATAGTACGGGGCAGGGGGCCATAAGGAAGGATGATGCAACGATGATTTAGTTATTCAAAGCTCCTGGGACAGGTCTTCGAAAACGATAAAAATATAAGTCAAATTGCATGCTTTTGTCAGGGAGATGACTGGCATGGTTGAGCACTGGGTAAAACCACCAGTTCGTATCTGGCACAAGACTTCTCATGAGATATCTTGGCGGTTGCGCGGCTTGATTATTGACTGCTCTTTTGAGTTCCGAGTACAGTTCAGGTATCCAGTCGTCGGTAGCTTCCGCCCATCCTTCAATCTTCTCTTCTTGGCATTGCTTCTTCCCCGCTTTCCAACGGTCAATAAGAGTCTCTAGTGTCAGCCTTTCCTCGAAGGCATGAAACCCAAAGTGCTCCTGTGATTGACCGAAGGGTGGTGGCTCACCCAAGACATGGGATCCCTTACTGAGCATATTTTGAATCTCCTCGTCGTTGGATTCGCCTTCACGAAATAAAGCGTGAAGTTGTTCAACGACGTCCCTTTCGATCTGAAGTCTGAAATTATCCCATCGGAATATTTCTATAGATTGTCTAAACGGGACTACATTTATTAGATCATCGTATAATGCTTGGCTTCTCTTTTGAACTTCCTCTGGAGGAATATCTTGGTAGGGTTTTTCGCCTGCGAAAAACTTATCCCTCTTGTGCAATTGATGTACGAACTTTTCTATGTCATCTTTGGTCATTTCTACCAGGATCTGGCCCTCAAACACCTTTGGCGTATCTCTTGAGCAACAGAAGACCACACTATTCGTATGTTCATTCTTCGGGTCAGTTGCTACGCCTAACTCCCACATGCAAAAGGACCAATCCTCATCAGCAAACGTATAAATAAGAAGGACAACCTGTGCCTTCACCAGTGCTTGTTTGAGTTGCTCAATGAGTGGCTGTCCAACTGTCATGCCACATCCAGGATCTTGAGAACTAAAAATCGATTCTTGAGGGATTCCCCACGCTCGTAAATGTTTCGTAAATACGTCAGCGATGGCTTTATCCTTGTGCCGGTGACTGATGAATATGTCGTATGCCATGGTAAATTCCCCTTTTTCTCCCAGCCAGGCTTGCAGAGTTGCGCATGAAGTTAGAACTCAAGGTGCTAGGCTCTCTTTTGTGCGATCCTGAATTACGCCAGAGCAAGCGAGGTGCCATCACAGGACAGGAACGTCGAATTATCGGATCGCATCTGTCATCTCAATACTTTCAGCGTTGTACGTCTTGCTGAGTAAATATCCCTCGCGAAGTGCATCTCTTGATGCCCAATCGCATGTATCGAAAGAGATTCGGGAGCTGAATCCGATCCGATACGAAGTGAATCCAATCCGATACCACGTGAAGGATTCACCAGTTCATTATCTAGCTGTGTCAATTACAGCAACGAGCGGAGATGCCGATGATCCATTCCGCACCAGTCCACTACACCGTCACCCATCACGGCCCTGTCGTAATGCACTCGACGTGAGAGCACACGATTCACGGTCTTCTTTTGGGTGAGAAACTTCGAGAGAAAATTTAGTGGGCGCGCCTATGAAAAGAAATACCGGTCATGTCAAGGCTTTTGCCTGCACGAAACAACCTTTCGACTGCATCGCTGACCTTGTGAGCCGTCTCACCAGGTATAGACCTCATGCCGCAGCGGCTGCAGCGCAGCACATTGACATTTTCCACATCGGCATAAAATCCACCACGCTCAAAGTGCAATGTGATCCGTCCAAAGCGCATCGCGGTACCGCACTCTGGGCACTTCTTCCCAGCCATCGCTTTCGTGCCTTCAGGAAAGCGTACCCCTTGTCTTATTGTATCTGCGCCACTAGCAGATTGTGCGTTACGCTTTCGTTTCGATCTTCGAAGGGGAGTCTGATTCCGCAGTCTCATCGACTTTATCTTCGGCAGGCTTCTCTTCTTCCGGGACATCAAACCACTGAACCAACAACTCTTCCCACCATGAGTCAGTCACATCTTCCCCTGGGTCTGTTCCAAGGAAGGCCACGTCTTCTTGCTTGATGGATGGCCCGACCAGCTGCGGCTGAAACTTTGCGCGATTAATGACTTCTTTTGTGGCATAGCCGCCGATGATCCAAGAGTCTGGATCGGCTCGGCGGGACTTGTAGGCTTTCAACCCGAGCTTGAGATACATGAAGATCTGCTGCTGGACCGGATCCGCAACGCCGGACTGAGGGAGGCTGAGTGTTTTTTCGATCTGTTTGCGCCAATGCCGATCGTCGTAGCGCGACGTGATCAGCTGCAGCATTTTCTTTCCGAGTTCTGCATCAAGCGGCATGATGGATTCTTCCTGTGCTACACGCCATTCATGAGGCTGATCAAAATGGCCTTCCAGCAAGGCCGCAGGGAGACGAACGACTGAGAACGAAGCCGGAAGTCATTTTCATCAGCCCAGGTACTGCTTGAAGAAGGCCTTCGTCCGGGCCCACGCATCCTTCGCCGCTTCAGGTCGATACACAGATGGATCAGTATCCCTGAAAAAGGCATGTGGCGCGCCTGGATAGGTCTTAATCTCTCCGGGCTTGTTGTACTTCTTCAACGCCGCAGCCAATCGTTGCACGTCCGCCTTCGTAATCCAGCCGTCGTCCTCACCATAGAGATAGAGGACCGGACAGGCTAACTTCTGGATCGGTGTATCAGGATTCGGCACTTGGCCATAGAACGGCACCGCCGCTTTGATCTCCGGATTGATGCAGGGCAGCATGAGCGCATAGGACCCGCCCATGCAAAAGCCGGTGATGCCGATCTTGGCCGCATTGACTTCAGGAACTGATTTCAGATAGGCGACCGTCGCATTCAGATCGGCAAGTCCATCTTCCTGCTTCAACGTGTTCATGAGTTTGCCGGCTTCGCCAGCGTCGGTTGTCAGCGCATGGCCCAGTCGTGAATACAGGTCCGGAGCGATGGCCACGTAGCCTTCCGCCACATAGCGCCGTGCAATATCCTTTATATGGTCCGTGAGCCCCCACCATTCTTGGACAATGATAATGGTCGGTCGTTTTTCTTTCGTCTGTGGAGCGGCCACGAAGGCCGTCATGCTCACTTTTCCACTCTGATATTGTATGGTGGTCTCTCGAATGGATTCAGCCATGCGTCACCTCCATGCCGTCACAAGTGTTTCGTGCTGAGTTCTGAGTAGGGAAAAGAGACAGGGGAGAAATTTCGACTCGTTACTCAGGGACTCAGCACTCGCATTTGCTCAGCTCTTAATTACCTGCCACCATCATTTCTGAAATTTTCAGCGTGGGGCTGGTGATGCGCCCTCGAAACACCAGATCGTTCCCAACGATTTCGAGATCCTTAAACATCTGCTTCAGATTGCCCGCGATGGTAATTTCTTCGACCGGATAGGCCAACTCTCCGTTTTCGATCCAAAACCCTGAGGCTCCGCGTGAATAATCACCGGTCACCATGTTGATACCAAACCCGATCAATTCAGTGATGTAGAGACCATCCTTGACCGACCCAATGATCTCTTGCGCGCTGTTCGTTCCAGGAACCAAATAAAAGTTCGTCGGACCGACCGAAGGACTTTCACCCACGCTTCGTGACGCGTTTCCGGTTGATGGCAGTCCGAGCTTCTTCCCAGAGTAGGTATCGAGCAAATAGCTCTTGAGCACACCACGCTCAACAATCGTATTCTTTCGAGTGGCCAACCCTTCACCATCGAACGGGCGAGACCCCAGTCCACCGACCATGCGGCCATCGTCATACACCGTGATCAGTTCGGATGCTATCGTTTGCCCCAGCTTGTCGAGAAGAAAGGAGGCGCGCTTGTAGAGCCCATAGCCTGACACCGCACCGCAAAGGTTTGCGAGCAAGCTTCCGGCCGTCTCCTGATCGAACACGACCGGAACTCGTTTCGTCGAGACCTTGCGCGCGCCTAAGCGCCGAACAGCCCGTTTTGCAGCCTCTTGTCCGATCGATTCCGCGGAGGCCAACCGCCCGAACTTACGCTGTACCTCGTACCACGCATCACGTTGCATGGCGCCCGTTTCAGAATCGATGGCAATCGGAGAAACGGATAGTGAAAAATTTGAACTCTTGTAGGACCCGACGAATCCATGACTATTGGCCAGTACCACCCGCCCAGAGGATGAATCAAACTCCGCACCCTCTGAGTTGGTCACCCGCTTGTCGGCCGCGAACGCCGCAGCTTCCCCTCGTTTCGCCCAATCGATCTGCGTCTCCGTATCGAGCACTGTATCATCATACAGATCGAGGTTTGGCTGGTCTGTGGCCATCTGCACAGCATCAGGCAATCCTGACACCGTATCCTCGACCACCGCTCCTGCCAAGGTACAAGTATCTGCGACGAGCCGTTCGAGGGATTCTTGTGAAAAGTCGGAGGTGGAGGTTGTCGCCGACCGTTTCCCGATAAAGACACGAAGGCCGAGCCGCTTCTCCCGCGCCTTGGTCAATCGATCAACGGCACCGACCCGAACCTGGACGGAAAGGGTCTCTCCATCAGCCACCACGATATCCGCCTCCGTCGCACCACAGGCCTTCGCGCGAGCGAGGACCTCCGACGCAAGTTGGGCATACCCGTTCGCTGCTTCTACTGGAACCGAACTTTTTTTAGCCATCGGTGCGTTACATCAATGCGTTTACCATTGCTACTCGGTCGGTAGAAGTTTTGTAGATAGCGTGGTTAGCTCCTCGTGCCACCGACCGTGATTTCGTCGATCTTAATGGTCGGTAAGCCGACTCCCACCGGGACTGACTGCCCGTCCTTCCCACAGGTCCCGATGCCGTTATCGAGCTTCAGATCGTGTCCCACCATCGAGACTTTGGTGAGAATCTCAGGTCCGTTCCCGATCAACGTGGCTCCCTTCACCGGCTTCGTAATCTGGCCGTCCTCAATCAGATAGGCTTCACTCGCAGAAAATACGAACTTTCCGTTCGTAATATCCACTTGCCCACCACCGAACGAGACGGCGTAGAGCCCATTTTTAACTGATCTGATAATGTCCTGAGGGTCCGACTCTCCTGCCAACATGAAGGTATTCGTCATACGAGGAAGCACTACACTTTGGTAATTCTCTCGTCGACCATTCCCAGTCAAAGGGATCCCCATGAGCCGTGCATTGAGTTTATCGGTAATATAGCCACGGAGAATGCCCTTCTCGATCAGCGTTGTACAGCCGGTCGGAGTCCCTTCATCATCCATATTCAATGAGCCACGACGAGAGGGAAGGGTTCCATCATCCACGATCGTGCAGACGTCGGATGCCACACGCTTGCCAACCAGATTCGAAAAGGCCGATGTTTTCTTCCGATTGAAGTCCGCTTCCAAGCCATGTCCGATTGCTTCGTGGAGTAAGATGCCGGGCCATCCACCGCTCAAAACGACCGGCATTACTCCAGCCGGAGCGTCGACCGCCGAGAGATTGAGAATCGCCTCTCGTGCCGCTTCTCGGGCGTAGTCCAGATGGCGCCCTCCTTCTCGATAGAATTCGAACGCAACCCGGCCACCACCACCGAAGCTCCCTACCTGCCGATTATCACCATCCTCGGCGATACAGGTAATCTGCAGGCGGGATAACGGCTGGATATCGGTTACCAAGGTCCCATCAGAAGTGGCCACCGCCACCACCTTGTATTCGGTGTTAAAGGACGCCATCACGTTCTTGATGCGAGGGTCGTATCGTCTGGCTTCCGCATCGATTTCGTTCAAGAGCGCCACACGCTCGGCCGTCGCGACTTCGGCCTTGGCCTGTTCCATCGGATAGAGATCTCTCGTGGGGCGTCGTTGCGTGGGCACCGGAACCGGCGAATCCCCTTTTGGGGAGTTGGCGATATACCGCGCCGTATCCGCCGCAATCTCTAGATCCTTTTTTGTGAGTTCATCCGAGTAGGCAAATCCGGTTTTTTCACCGGCCGTTGCACGAACTCCGACACCTTGAGAAATACTTTTAGCCGCACGCTTGACGATACCTTCCTCCATAGATACCGATTCCGACGTACGCGACTCGAAATACAGGTCCGCATAATCCACGTCGCGGACATTGAGCCGATCAAGGGCATGCTGCGCTTCGAACTCAGTGACGCCAAATTTGCTCAACTGGATAAGATCAGACATAGATCAGTCTTTCTGGTCTCGATGTGGCGTAAGAAGGAAGCAGTATAGCCCAATCATTTCCGCAGTCGCAATGCGCTCATGCCTCTCCGGTGCAATTCCAAGGAAGTGTTCATTCTGGAATTCTCTTCTTATAATTACCGAGTTATCGTTTGACATTCCCTAGGCCCGCCAGTAGACTCTGACCACTTCAGCGCATCTGCACACTGAACCTGTAGGAGCTGGCTCAAGATTCATATGGCACACCAGCCATCTTCAAACCTCGATCGCCTTTCAGAAAGCGAACTAACCGCCAAATTAGAGCTGGATCTGCTCCCAAAACATGTCGCGGTCATTATGGACGGCAATGGCCGCTGGGCTGAGCTACGTGGTCTTCCTCGGATCGCTGGCCATCGTGAAGGCATCAATTCCGTCAGAGAAATGATCACCTTGTGTCTGGAATTGGGCATTCGGGCCCTGACGATCTACGCGTTCTCTCAGGAGAACTGGAATCGCCCAACTCACGAAATCAGCGCCCTTATGGGACTCTTGGAGCACTACCTCTCCACGGAACGGGAGAGTTTGATCGAGCAAGGGGTTCGCTTCCGCGCCATCGGACGCCACGATCTCCTTCCGCAATCCGCTCAACACTGGGTTCGCACCACCGAAAAGGAGACCGCCCATCTCGATAAAATGATCTTGACCGTCGCGCTGAGCTACGGCGGGCGAGCAGAGATCGTCGATGCCGTAAAAACTATGATCGGCGATGTCCAAGCAGGCACCATACAGCCGAACCAAATCGATGAAGCCACGTTCACCGAGTACCTCTCCACTCATCCGCTCCCTGACCCAGACCTTCTGATTCGGACGAGTGGAGAAACGAGGATCAGCAACTTTCTCCTGTGGCAGTTAGCCTACACCGAACTGTGCTTCAGTCCGACGCTATGGCCGGATTTTCGCCGGCGGGAGTTCCTCCTCGCGTTGATCGAGTACCAAAAGCGGGAACGTCGATTTGGTCGAGTCCTAAGCACCGTATCGTCATAACACTTGTGGGATACCCCCTCGCGACAGAAATCCTTGCCCATAGCCCTAGATTTGTGACGACCTCACCGGCACGCACCCGACAATTTGACCTCCGCCGTCTCTACACCGCGCTCGCGCTGATTCCCGCAGTCTATCTCATCATCGCACACCTTGTTCCCTGGGCCTTGACCCTGCTTTTGCTCGTGGTTGGTGTGATCGCCCTGCTGGAACTCTACAAGCTCAGCTTCCCCTCAAGCTTGAGTCATCTCCTTCTAGGAGTGGGTCTGGCAGGGTTTACTCTGACACTTATCCACCCACATTTTTCGTTCTCTTGGTCAGAACTGCTCGTGGGCGGTGTCCTGGTGGCTCTCATGACCCTATCTATCTCCGCTGCATCCGCAGAACATCGATGGAACGACGCATTCGTGATTCTCCTGGGCATGTTGTACGTGGGGTTCCCTCTGAGTACCGTGGTCTCGGTCCGCGCACTACCGGACGGCCAATGGCTCGTGCTCTTCCTAGCAGTTGTGACATGGGCGTCAGACATCGGGGCCTACTATGCGGGAACCTTATGGGGAAAGCATCCGTTACTCCCATCGATCAGTCCGAAGAAAACCGTCGAGGGAGTGCTTGGTGGACTCATTCTGGCGGTCACTGTGGCACTCTTAGCGCAGCAGTGGTTTGCTTCACAGCTCTCAGTATCCGATGCATTGATCCTTGGCGCCCTCCTGACGATGGTGGGCCTCATCGGAGATCTTTTCGAATCGTTCATCAAACGACGAACCGGGGTCAAAGACTCGGGCGGGATCTTGCCGGGCCATGGCGGAATGCTGGACCGTCTTGATAGTCTCTTGTTCACCGCCCCCACGTTCTACTACTATGTCGCCTACATTCGGGGCCTGTCGCCACTTTCCTGAGTGAATGGAGAGGAGAAGACATGAAGCCGATAATCATCTTGGGGTCGACCGGATCGATCGGAACCAACACACTCGATATCGTTCAACGGTTTCCCGATGAGTTTCGCGTGGTGGGTCTGACCGCCGGCAACAACATCGAGAAGCTCGAGGAGCAGATTCACCGCTTTAGGCCCAAAGCCGTCGCCGTCTCCACCGAATCCTCTGCCGCCCTCCTTCGCAGCCGATGTGCCGATCTTCGAGTCGAGATCCTATCCGGGGAAGACGGCATTACCCACGTGGCATCGGTCCTGGATGCTGAGTTGGTCATTTCCGCCATCGTGGGAGCCGCCGGGCTTGTTCCGACTTTGTCCGCTATTCGGAGCGGCAAGCATATTGCCTTGGCGAATAAAGAACCGATGGTTATGGCGGGAAAGTTGATGCAGGATGAAGCTCGCAAACACGGGGTCAGGATTTTCCCGGTCGATAGCGAGCATAGCGCCATCTTTCAGTCGCTGGAGGGGCACCGGATTGAAGATGTCCGGCGACTGATTCTCACGGCGTCCGGCGGAGCGCTCTGGACGCTGACTCACGAACAACTTCAAGACGTGACACCTGAACGGGCCTTGCAGCACCCCAACTGGAAAATGGGAGCTAAGATCACCGTCGACTCGGCGACGCTGATGAATAAAGGGTTGGAGGTTGTGGAAGCTCGATGGCTGTTTGATATCCCTGAATCCAACATCGAGGTCATGGTCCATCGAGAAAGCATCATTCACTCGTTAGTTGAATATAAAGATCGTTCGATTATTGCTCAATTGGGGCTTCCTGATATGCGGACCCCTATCTCATACGCGATGCACTATCCTGGACGGATGACGCTGGATCTTCCTTCGCTGGAGTTGACGGAGATCGGACGACTGTCCTTTTCCAAACCCGACCATGATCGATTCCCCTGTCTCAATCTCGGGTATGAATCGCTTCGTATCGGGGGCACCATGCCAGCCACGATGAATGCGGCCAATGAGATTGCCGTCGATGCCTTTCTCAACCATGGCCTCCGCTTCGTTGAAATCCCGCAGGTGATTCGCAACACCATGGAAGCGCATACTCAGCAAGAAATCACGTGCCTCGATGACGCCTTGGAAGCTGATCGATGGGCAAGAGAAAAAGCAGAATCATTGGTTCACGCGATATCCCACTCATGATTGTTTTGCATTTCAGACAACGTCTGTTAGAGTTAGGAGATCGCGTACGTAACAGGGAGCGCTCATGACATCCGCATTCGCCTGGTCCCCCGATACGCTCTGGCTTCTCCTCCAGAAAGCTTGGTGGTTTCTCGTCGTCCTTGGTGTCTTGGTGGCCTTCCACGAACTTGGCCACTTCCTCGCCGCCCGCTGGGTCGGAGTGAAAGTCCTGAAGTTTTCGATCGGATTCGGCCCGAAGATCTTCGGTCGTCAGGTCGGCGAAACAGAGTACCTCGTCTCCGCCGTTCCCCTTGGTGGCTACGTCAAGCTATTCGGTGAGGATGAAACAGAAGCCACGACCCCCGATGACCGCCGCCGGTCCTTTTCGCACCAAGGCCTGTGGGGAAAAGTCCTGATTGTCGCAGCCGGCCCAGGATTTAATTTCATTTTGGCCTACCTGATCTTTGCCGGATGGTTATCAACCGGGTCGCCTCTCTTCGTCCCGACCTTTAGTGATTTGAGCGCGGACGTTGAGGCACTCGTTCCCGGATCCCCTGCATCGGTGGCCGGCATGGAAGTCGGAGACCGTATCATCAGCGTGAATGGGAAAGAGATCTCGACCAAGACCGAATTGCTGGATCTCGTCTCCCGGAGCAATGGACAGCCGATCTCATTGGAGGTCCGACGAGACGGACACCTCAAAACGCTCACGGCAACGCCCGTGCAGATGACTGGGAATGAGGTATCGACGGAAGAACCGCTGTACACCATCGGAGTCGAAGAAATGCCCGCATTGGTTACATCGGTCCTGCATGGATCACCGGCATCCACGGCTGGACTCCAGCCCGGTGATCGGGTGGTCGCGATCGAGGGACAGACGATCTATTCGTGGGCCCAGATGACCACACACGTGCGAGAGCATCCTGAGACGCCGTTGAAATTCGAAGTGCTCCGCGAAGGAATGCGCACCACATTGATCGTCACGCCGGCCAGTGAAAAACTTACGGTGAATGGACAGACCTCTGAAGTGGGGAAGATCGGCATCTCTGGTCCTGGTCGCTCGTTGATGCGGTCTGAGAACGTGGCGGAAGCCGTGTACCAGGGGCTGGAAGCCACGTGGGGATGGACGGAGCTGACGGCCATCGGTCTCTATAAAATGGTGGTCGGTGACATTTCGAGTAAGAATATCGGCGGCCCGCTGACGATCGCCAATATCTCGGGAGAAGCCGCCTCTCAAGGTGCCTCCAGCGTTGTCTTTTTGATCGCCATTCTGAGCATCAACCTCGGAGTCCTGAATCTGCTGCCAATCCCCATTCTTGACGGTGGCCACTTGCTCTTTTTCTTGATTGAAGGCATCCTGCGCAAACCACTTGGCGAGCGACAGCGAGAGGTGGCTCAACAGGTGGGATTGGTCTTATTAGTCGGTGTCATGATCTTCGCCTTTTGGAACGATCTGGAACGGATCTTCTCCCGCTAATCCTTTCATGAAGACATCTCAGTTACTCATTCCCACGCTACGGGACGATCCCGGAGAAGCCGAAACCGTCAGCCATCGATTGATGTTGCGCGCGGGGCTGATCCGCAAGGTCGCGGCGGGGATCTATACCTATCTCCCGCTCGGCTTACGGGTCATCCGTAAGATCGAGCAGATCATCCGCGAGGAGATGAATCGAGCCGGCGCCCAAGAGCTGCTGATGCCGATCGCGTCCCCTGCGGAACTCTGGAAAGAAACTGCTCGTTGGGATTACTACGGGAAGGAGCTCTTGCGGTTCAAGGATCGTCACGAACGGGATTTCTGTTTAGGTCCGACCCATGAAGAAATCATCACGGATCTCTTCCGGCGGGAAGTGCGTTCGTATCGCCAGCTCCCGCTAAACTTTTATCAAATCCAAACCAAATTCCGAGACGAGATCCGTCCCCGCTTTGGTCTCATGCGAGGGCGTGAATTCATCATGAAAGACGCCTATAGCTTTGACCTTAATGAAGCCGGCGCCAAGGTCAGCTACGAGAACATGTATGACGCCTATACCAGGATATTCACTCGCTGCGGCCTGACCTTCCGGCCTGTAGAAGCAGACACGGGGTTGATCGGTGGGGATGTTTCGCATGAGTTCATGGTGCTCGCCGAGACCGGTGAAGCAACGGTCGCATACAGTACGGAGGGCTCCTATGCCGCCAACCTTGAACGGGCTGAGGCGTGCCCCCCCACTGAGGTAGATACACGTGCGTTACTCCCGCTGACCGCTGTTGAAACGCCTCAGCGCCGGACGGTAGAAGAGGTCACGGCCTTTTTAAAGATTTCATCTCGGCAACTGATCAAGACGTTGCTGTACCGAGCCGGAACCGAATCCGTTGCCGTGCTGATCCGGGGAGATCATGAAGTCAACGAAGTCAAACTGGCGCGGTTCCTCCGGGTGACGGATGTCACATTGGCGGATCCTGAAACAGTACAGCGTCTCACAGGGTGCCCTCCCGGATTTGCAGGACCGATCGGCTTGCAACAGATTCGTATTCTCGCCGATCGGGCCGTCGAAGGAATAAAAAATGTCGTGATCGGCGCCAACAAGGCCGACACACACTACCAGAACGCTAACGTCGGTCGCGATTTTTCCGTTGAGCAATTTACCGACCTTCGGAATGTGCAAGCCGGCGATCCATCCCCCCGTGGTCCTGGTGTGTTGACGCTCGCCAAGGGAATCGAAGTCGGGCAAGTATTCCTGCTCGGCACCAAATACAGTCAGAAAATGAACGCCACCATTCTCGATGAGCAAGGCAAAGAGCGTGTAGCCATCATGGGTTGTTACGGCATCGGTGTGGGACGCACGGCCGCCGCAGCGATCGAACAGCATCACGACGACAAAGGCATCATCTGGCCGTTTCCCATTGCACCGTTTCATGTACACTTGCTGACGGTCAGCCAATCTGAAAAGACCACCGAAACCGCTGCCCGACTCTACTCAGAGTTGGAGGATGCAGGCTTTGAGATCCTATGGGATGATCGTCCTGATCGAGCAGGGGTAAAATTCAATGACGCTGATCTGATCGGAATCCCCTTTCAGATTGTCGTTGGCGACAAGGGTCTCGCCGACGGAATCGTAGAGATCAAGATGCGGAAGGGGGGACACAAGTCGCGGATAGCCCCTCACGATCTGGTCGACCACCTGAACGCACTTCGCCTTAAGCATGACCCATCTGTTCGGTGAGACGGCCACGCGCCACCTACTCCTCCCTTGGAAATCGTTGATCTTCCTTCGAAGGAAAATGTCTTTTCCTTGCCTTCCCGTCTCTTTCGGCTAGACTGAAACTCGATTCACAACTGTAGGCCGCGATCGCGAACCAAGCGCCTTCTGATCCAGCGCGCAACCCGATTGTTCCGCGTCTCAACGGCAGCGAAAGCAGAGTCGGATGCAAGCCAAGCCCATAACTCCCAACGTCCAGGAACTACAACAAAAAGTTGAACACGCAGAGCATGTCAAACGTATTACCACTCAAATTCATGCGGCCAACAATCTCGATCAAATCCTTCTGGACCTGCACAAGGATATCCTCAGTTTGTTCGACGCAGAAGATTTGACTCTCTTCGCGTTCGATACCGACAAGAAAGAGATTTTCTCCAAAGTTCCCCACATCGACGGCGTCGAAGAAGTCCGAATCCCTATTACCGAGCAAAGCCTGCCAGGGTTCTGCGCCAAATACCTCCGTCCAGTGAACATCGCCGATGCGTACAACCTGGCGGAGCTCAAGGCCACTCACCCCGCTCTCGTTCATGATACCTCCTACGACAAACGGACCGGGTTCAAAACCAAACAGGTGCTGACGTACCCGATCGTCGCCGACAATAAATATTTGATGGGAGTCCTTCAACTCCTCAACAAGAAGAGTGGGAGTCGGTTCACCCGAAAAGATGAAGAAGCGGTCGATGAAATTGCGAAGGCGCTCGGAATCGCATTCTTCAACCTTCGAAAGATCTCCAAAAAGAATCCCACCAAGTTCGACCTCCTGGTCAGTAATAGCCGGATCACGCAAAATGAACTCGACCAGGCTATCGCCGACTCTCGAAAAGGCATGAACGATCTGGAGAGTATCCTCATTGAAAAATACAAAGTCCCCAAGATTGATATCGGTAAATCGCTGGCCCAGTTCTATAAGTGTCCCTATATCGAGTACAGCGAGCGAACGATCGTCGATGTGGAGCTCCTGAAAAATCTGAACGTCGACTATCTGAAGAAAAACCATTGGATGCCGCTGAAGCGCGATCGTACGGCCATCGAAATTCTGACCGACGATCCAGGTGATCTTGACCGTGTTCAGGATATCAAACGCACATTCCCAGGCCTGAATATCCGCTTTGCCGTGAGCCTCCGCCGAGACATCTCGCAGTTTCTCGGCTCGGCGACCGGACAGGGAGGGGATAGCGGAGGACGCAAGCTCGACGAGAACGTATCCGACATTCTCGGAGAACTGGTCACTGAAGCTCAGGCCGAGGCGATGGAAGACTCCGGCCTGGGTGGAGGGCTGGACGAAAACGACAGCGCCATTGTCCGTCTAGCCAACCAAATCATTGCCGATGCCTACCGCCAAAACGCCTCAGACATTCACATCGAGCCCTACGGGGAAAAACGCGAAACGCTGGTGCGCTTCCGAGTTGACGGTGAATGCTTCGAGTACATGAAGATCCCGCAGAGCTATCGCCGTGCGATCGTGTCTCGGCTCAAGATTATGGCCAGTTTGGATATCGCCGAACGCCGGAAACCGCAGGACGGAAAAATCAAATTCAAGCTCTCGGAGTCGAAAGAAATTGAGCTCCGTGTTGCGACGCTCCCCACCGCCGGATACAACGAAGACGTGGTGATGCGTATCCTTGCGGCAAGCGAACCCCTGCCACTTGATAAAATGGGATTCTCCGAACGCAACCTCAAAGCATTGAAAGACATTTCTGAAAGACCATACGGCATCATCCTCTGTGTCGGTCCGACCGGTTCAGGAAAAACGACGACGCTCCACTCGGTGTTGGGCAACATCAATACTCCGGACATCAAGATATGGACTGCCGAGGATCCAGTCGAAATTACGCAGTACGGCCTTCGCCAAGTACAAGTCCAGCCAAAGATCGGCCTTACCTTCGCGACGGCCATGCGCGCGTTTCTCCGAGCCGACCCCGACGTCATCATGGTGGGAGAAATGCGGGATAAGGAAACCGCTGACACTGGCATTGAAGCATCGTTGACCGGTCACCTCGTCCTCAGCACACTTCACACTAACAGCGCGGTCGAAACGGTCACCCGTCTGCTCGACATGGGCTGCGATCCGTTCAGCTTTGCCGATGCCATGCTAGGCGTCCTCGCGCAACGACTGGCTCGCAGGATCTGCAAAGAATGTAAAGAGCAGTACATCGGAACCAAAGAGGAGTATGATGAACTCCGATTAGGTTACAGCTCCGAGTATTGGGATAAGCTCGGCATCAAGCAGGATAATACGTTCCGACTTTCACGAGGAAAAGGCTGTGAAACCTGCAATCGCTCCGGCTTCAAGGGGCGAGTCGCCCTCCACGAGCTGCTCCTTGGTACGGATGAAATGAAACGCATGGTGCAAATGAAAGCGCGCACCGAAGATATGCTGAAAACCGCACTCCAGGAAGGCATGACGACGCTCGTCCAAGATGGAATCCAAAAGGTCTTGCAAGGCCATACCACTTACAAAGAAGTCAAAGCAGTGGCGATTAAGTAAGGGCCTCGACTCACATCGTGACAACTCGTTTTTGGCCCGCTGGTTTTTCCATTCTGCACGCACTACCTTAGACAACACACCCCTGCGAAGCGCGGCGGCGATTCTGGGCAACTCTCCGCTCGGCTGACAGAAGACGAGTGAGGACGTGAGTATTGCACGTCTTTGGCGTGATCAGAAATGTCCGAGAAGCATCAAACGGCGTGAGGCGCTTAGGCCGCGACTCTTGGTCCGGACTTGGACTGGTGGGTCATGAAGGCCAGGATGTGTTTGTTATCGCTCGGGGAGAGCCCTTCGAACTCCACTCCATACGTGTGTTCTTTGCCCCATCTGACGGTGGCTGTTTCGATCACCATTGATGCAGTCTGATCAGGCAATCGTAACTGCATCGCGATTCGGTCTCCAGGTGTGATTACCGCTTCGGTCATGACGCGGACACCTTTGGTGGAGAGGTCGTAGATAATACCCAACCCCTGCTCAACTGCTCCCTTTTTGACCAAACCCACTCGTGCCAGCGCACAGGGAAACGGAGCTGATACCCGCACGCGAGGATATTTTCGTAATTGCGGCGTGCCGTGGGCTCCGAGAGACTTGAAGTCTGGATCGTCCATGTTCTGCTACTCCTTCGTTAAACCAGAGAGACCCATGTACTCGGCCAACCGGTTCAAAGACGCTTCTGAAAGCGCACTGAACGCAAGTCCATGGAATTGATAGTTTGTCCAACACACGGTGGCCATCGCCACCTCAACCGGGGGAGTACTCTTGTTCAATCGGAGCACGAGAGAAACCTGATCGCCTGGTTTGATGGCCGCATCGGTACTGACGCAGACGCCGTGCAGCGATAGGTCATACACCAAGCCAACTTCATGGACCGGCTTCCGAAACCACCCTCGCGTTGTTTGGGAAGATACAGAGCAGCTAAACGGCTTGGCGATGCGAACCCTGGAATACTGCCGAGCTTTGTTTCGCGTCAGCTTCTGCTGATGAACCAGCTGCATCCCAATCTACCTCGTGAGAGATACTGTATCTCACGAGGTAGATTTTGCGAACTGTTTTTACATTTTACGAATGTCTTGTCGCAGAAGGATTGGGAATTGAGGAATCAGCACGAGCGCCCCTCGGCATCGGACGACGGTAACGCCCTGCACTCTTCGCATGATTGGTGGAGGAATGATCATGCCGACGGACTTGTCTGGCTCCATGATTCACAGCAGACGGCGGAGCTCCACTCCCAGCCGCAAGCGGAACGGCATGCCCCAACAGCCGCTCGATGTCTCGAAGTTGAGAGCGATCCTCACCTGTCACAAAGCTCGTTGCGCGACCGGTTGTCTTCATCCTCGCCGTCCGCCCGATACGATGCACGTAATCCTCCGGGCAGTTGGGCAAATCAAAATTGATGACGTGGCCGATGTTCGCGACATCAATCCCTCGAGCCGCGATATCCGTCGCAACCAGCACCCGGAATGCTCCGCGTTTAAATCCCTCTAACGCCGTACGTCGCTGTGACAGACTTCGGCCCCCATGCAGGATCGCCACTCGATGGCCCGCACGACCCAACATGCGTCCCAACCGATCCGCCCGATGTTTCGTCCTGGTGAAAACCAAAGCCGTATCCTTATCAGCCCCTAGGAGGGACAAGAGAAGATCGGACTTATCGGTGTGGGATGTATAATGTATCGCTTGAGTCACTCCGTCCGCCGTCGTTGCCGAAGGGGCAACCATGACACGCACCGGATTCCTGACGCTGGCTTGAACTAACCGGGCAAGATCCGCCGGCAGCGTGGCCGAAAAGAGTAAGGTCTGTCGCTCCTCAGGCAAGGCATCGAGAATCTGATTGATCTGCGGGGCAAAGCCCATATCCAACATCCGATCCGCCTCATCCAATACCAACATCTTCATGGACGACAATAAAATCGTGCCGTTCCACATATGATCAAGAAGTCGACCAGGCGTCGCCACTAAGATATCCGGTCGCTGACGCAAACCTCGCACCTGCGCTTGCATATCAGCTCCTCCCACGATGACGGTGGCAGAGATACCTCGACTCCGCCCGAGCTTCTCAATCGTAGTCAGCGTCTGCAAGGCGAGTTCTCGCGTCGGCGCGAGGATCAGCGCTTTTGGCTGCCCCTTCGGAAGGGAAAACAGGCGTTCGACAATCGGAATGACAAACGCGGCCGTTTTACCGGTGCCAGTCTGAGCGCATCCGATCACATCGCGTCCAGCTAAGGCTGGAGGGATGGCTTGTTCTTGAATGGGAGTTGGCGAGGCAAACCCAGCTTCCCCTAGGTCGCGTAAGAGAGCCTCGGACAAACCGAGAGCGTGAAAACTGCGTTGAGCAGACGTATCCACTACATTATCCTTTCAGTTTGATCGCATTATGACGGGATCAGAGAACCGTGGGGAGAAACAACCAGGGTGGGTGTAGCTCCAAACTGGACCTGGTCGCGATGCGATCGCGAAGTCCGTTATGGTTGAGCATCTTCTCGCCGGACTACCACGAGTCAGATACAGTGTTACCATACAGGACCAGAGACCTCACGTCAACTCACTCGCTGATTTCTATTCTTGTGGTTGTTTAATTCATAGGCCTTTCGACCCATGGTCACGGACATCATAACATTCACCCACTATGAGGTTTATGAGATAATCCACTCATGATTCTGAAACGTTGGCTCGTCGGTGACCCGCTGAAAACTGCTCAGGCTGCAGACCAGCGGTTGTCCAAAACGCTTGCGCTCGCTATTTTCTCCTCAAACAACATTTCTTCCGTCGCCTATGCCACGGAGGAAATTCTGCTGGTGCTTGTCTTGGCCGGGACTGCGGCCATCGCATGGTCGATTCCCGTCAGTCTGGCGATCCTTTTCCTTGTTCTCGTTCTCACGATCTCCTACCGCCAGATCATTTACGAATATCCTGAAGGTGGCGGAGCCTATACCGTTGCCAAGGCAAACCTAGGAGAGCTTCCGTCACTCGCCGCCGCTGGTGCGTTGATGATCAGTTACGTCGTCACTGTCGCTGTCAGTATTGCGGCCGGCATTGCTGCGCTGACATCTGCGGTTCCAGGCTTGTTCGTGCACCGCGAAGCGTTGGGGCTCGTGACTATCCTGTTCATTGTCATCATAAACTTGCGCGGTGTCCGCGAGTCGGGAAAATTCTTTTCCGTACCTACCTACTTCGCCATCGGTGTATTGCTCCTGCTGGTCGTCGTCGGTGTCGTCCGGTCTCTGTACGGGTCAACAAAGGTTCCGCTTGAGATCAACCCAGCTGGATCAAGCGGAGGAGTGGAAACCCTCACGCTCTTTCTGATTCTTCGCGCATTTGCCGTGGGTTGTTCAGCCGTCACCGGGATGGAAGTAATCTCCAACGGTGTCAAGGCATTTCGGTCTCCTGAATCAAAGAATGCCGCAACGACGATGATCTGGATGTCTGTCATTCTTGGGTCGCTGTTCATGGGAGTCAGCTGGCTAGCCTACCACTACAGCGTGTTGCCCAAAGCAGACGAAACCGTCGTGTCTCAGCTGGCTCGCCTCACCTTCGGCACCGGTGCTGTCTATTATGCCGTTCAGATCGGCACCATGATACTACTGATCCTCGCCGCGAACAGCGCATTCGCTGGCTTCCCTCACTTGTCCTCCATTCTCGCGCGAGACGGATTCATGCCCCACCAGATGGCGACATTCGGCGATCGCTTGGTCTTTTCGAATGGGATTATCATTCTTGGCCTGTTCGCGTGCTTACTTCTGGTCTTGTTTGAAGGAGATACCCACGCATTGATCCCGTTGTACGCCATCGGCGTGTTCGTATCCTTTACCATTTCCCAATCCGGAATGGTCAGGAGCTGGCTCAAACGAAAAGGAGACCATTGGCGGAAAAAGCTCTTGGTCAATGGCGTGGGGGCTTTCACGACCGGAGTCGCCACCATCATCATTGCGACGACAAAATTCTGGGACGGATCCTGGATCGTGTTGGTCCTTGTTACCCTGTTAATCATGATGTTTCGCGGAATTCGTTCCCATTACAAGGCGGTGAAGGAACAGATCACGCTCACCCGAGATTCCCGTCCACCTCGTCCCAGACACAACTTGATCCTGATCCCCATCAGTGGAGTGAACCGGTCGGTTGTCCGAGCGGTGGACTATGCGCGAAGCCGGGGGGGAGACATTAAAGCCCTCTTGGTGGATGTCAACAAGGAAGAAACCGCTCTCGCGGAAATACAGTGGGCACAATGGGGCTGTGGAGTACCGCTCATCGTCCTCCCTTCACCATATCGTTCCATTCTAGGATCGATCATGGACTTTGTGGAGGAGCAGCGGCAAAAAGACCAGGATTGTTGGATCACCGTCGTCCTCCCTGAGATTCTCCCGGCTCGCTGGTGGCAGAATATTCTCCATAACCAGCGGGCACTCTTGCTGAAAGCTTCCTTACTTTTTAAGGATCGCGTCGTCCTTACCGACGTACCCTTCCACCTGACGAAATGATCATCGCACGGGACCTTTGGCGTGTAAAATGGGGCAGCCCGACTCGGGTTGTTTGGCAGTGTCTCTTTGCGATGTGCCTAACCATGATTCCTCCGATCCATGCCTTCACCATCACAGAACCTCCGAACGGTTCCACGCTGAAAGCCGGAAGCACCGTCACCGCACGCGTGGATGCAGGAAAGGACCTCGGCGTCGTAAAGGTCCGCTACTACTGGTATGGTGAACAGGACGAAGTCCTGGTTGAACAGGATAATTCCACAGCGATCGGCTCCATCGTGACACCAGTCACAACGATCGGAACGGCAGAGCAAGATCCACCATTTGGCGGTCCACTAAAGATCCCACAGGACCGTGTCGGACCCATGCGGCTCTTGGCAGTGGCGGAGGTCTCTCGCGGACGATTGGGTGCAAGATCGATCTTCGATGAAGTGATCGTGGATGTAGAACCGCCTGCCACTCTTACAACCATTGATTTTGAGACGGATAAGCCGTTGCAACTCGGTAGAGCGGGACAGTCCTCCGCCTTTGGCCATGTGGATTCAATGGGCAAGATTTTCGAACTCCCGGTCGTCGCCGACTTTGCCGACGGCGTGACCCGGCCAATCGCCACACCAGCCAGTGGAACAAGCTATGAGTCTTCCAACCATCAAGTTATTACGATCTTGTCCGGCGGCTTACTTCAAATTATCGGCAACGGTAAGACGACTATTACCGTCACCAACCGTGGCAAGCAGGCCACGCTCGATATTGACGTGAATGTGAACGATGAACCGAACGAGCCACCGATCGCCGATGCCGGCACAAACAAGACGGTCAAGGCCGGTTCTCGAGTGAAACTGAATGGATTGAAAAGCCGAGATTCTGAGGGCGAAGCGCTCTACTATAGTTGGAGCCAGGTGCGCGGCAACAAGGTCTCGCTGCTGGATGCCAACAGCTCGGAACCCTCCTTCCTCGCTCCGGCTGTTTCAGAACCACGGACATACCGTTTCAAACTGCGCGTGACTGATAAAAAGGGAGCCGATAGCCTGCCGTCATTTGTGGATGTGAGGGTGGAACCGTAATTCCACTCCCAGGCTACGCAGCCAGTCGTTTTAGCATCGGTCCGTACTGTTTTCGCAATTCCTTCACAACAGATTTGACTCGCACCTGTCCTACTCTAACCCTGGCCATTATTTCCGCTGACTTCTTTTTCATGGGGCTTCCATTACAATTGCCCATTATGCCTCTCCCATCCAAGCTGATCGCTACGTTTGCCGGGTTTGTTGGAGCTTTCTTTCTATGATGGGCTCTGGACGAAGGTGGGAACCGTATCCTTCACGCTTAGGCCAGCGTCCTTCTTCGGCTTGTTCTCAATCGCAGGGTTCACGATGCTCGCCTGAGGATGTTCCCGCGGACGGAATTTTGAATGACACGGTAACGGGCTTGTTATTTCTATGCCCCCTGCTTTCCTTTGCCCTTGACGACCAGGGCGATCACTTGAAAAAACTTTTCGACTCGAGCCTTATATTGACTCATGAATTGAGCGGTCCACATCTTATTATATTCAATGGCGGCGCTCTTCTTCATACCCGCATCCTTTTCACCAAGGGGAGAAGAATAGTGCGCGATGAGGCGATCCAGTTCGTCTTCTCTGAAATTGCTCGAGTACGCCTGCTTTAAGTGGTCATGGAGCGTCTCCACTTGCCCAATCGCCTTTCTCATGTCCTTCAAGAAGATTTCCAGGAGCGCCTCAATTTGTTTCTTTTTTTCACCCTTCAGATCAGGATACGCACTCACGATGGATTTTCGTATTTGTTGTTCATAGTCGCTGACATACTTCTGAGTGAGTGCGTCATACTCCGATTCCAGCTCCGCGACTCGAATGAGCGTGAGAAGCTTCTCCACCTTCACAGCCTTTGCATTCTCAAAGGCAGCTGCTCCCTCGGGGATCACACCAGATACGAACGGCACACAGACACACCACATGATCAGAGCAGCGTGGGAAGTTCTCACACGACATGTAGGCATGACCATCGGCATGATCTATACCTCCTGTATCGAGTCTACATCCTATGGTTCGATCGTCAAGAAATAGAGAGCTTCCATCATCCACTCAGGTCTGCCTAGGTTGCGCAACGGACCCGATCGATACGGCTAAATCGGCACTCACACCTTCCCCAATCTCATCGGCCCATATGTCTCACGAGCCCGGTGGAGTTCTTTGCTGTGCTTCCGCAGCGCCGAACCAAACTGTGAGTGTTCCACGACATGTTTAAATTGTTTACCCCTCGATTCGACCTCATCAATCGCTTCCGCTAGTTGTGCGACCAAGCGCCTCCCGGATCCAGTCAGCCATCCGAGATGATAATCGGCGTAACGAAGGTCTTGCAGAGAGTACCGGACAGATTCTATCTCCTCCAAACAACGAAATCGCGCTCGCTGAAGGTCTTGCTTGCTAAGTCCTGCCTTCTTCCACCGTTCCGCCCCCCCTCGGCCAGACGCCCAGAATGAGAGCCGCTCAAACAAGAGCGCACCCATGGTAAACGTAAACGCCGCATGAAGAATGCCTCGTAATGGGCGGAGACTCCGACGCCAGGGCGAATAGAAGATCTGTTGATGATGGTCCTCACGATACATAACGTATTTACGGAGCAGGAGATTCAAATGGTGATGGCTATTCTCATGGATGAGATCGTCGATTAAATCGAGGTTGTCGCGGTCGAAACAGCTGATGAACGAGAGTCCTGGTCGATGCCGATAGCTGAAGCTCACGACCCCCTTCGCCTGTAGTGGGATGATGCGAGATGTGAGAAGCGCAAGAACCTCATGCCCTTCCGGCCAAGCAAGCTGGATAGTCTTCCACGCGCAAGCGATACGATCAACCTGTCGCCGATCAGTGGCCTGCACGGATCTTGGCCGGCGGTCCTTCCCGTAAACAAGTGTTGGACCGACGGTGATCGAATGGCTATCAGTCTGGATGGCAATCCGCGGCGGATGATACACCCACTGCCATTGTCCCTGCTCCGCCCACCTCGACCAGACCGGCAAAAGCTTTCTTCCAATCTGTACTGAAATGCTGCTTGGCTCTACTAGAAAACCCACGTGGCCTACCGATCGGCGCACCACCTGTCCTATGTCGTCCGGCGCCTGACACCAGGCACCAGTGTCACCAATGGAGAGGGTTCCCTGGACTTCGGCTTTCTCAAAATTGTCCTTCAAGGTTCCCCGTACAGACCACCCCGCCGGCTTTCGCTGCCGACACCACGTGCCCGATACGGCTGGATCAAACCAAAGTGACTCTTGCGTCAACTCCATCGCCAAAGACCGACACAGATCGTACAATCGTTTTTCAAACCCACTGACCCGTGCCTTGCCCGTTGGGAAGAGATCATTAAAGTATCCGTGTTCAAAAAACTTCTCCTGACATTCGTCAAACAATTGCTCGGTAAATTTCGCCCGATCCTGTTCCAGTTTCCACTGTTTAAGCACATCGAAGAAATAGACGAGGTCATTGAGGGTCTCAATCCAGCCAACTACTTTCCAGTTGGAATAGGCCTCGAGTGCGAACCGTGAACGGAGACGTTCAAAGAGCCCCGTCGGCAGGCCCAATTCTCTACTCAGATCAGCGTGATCAGCATGCAGTTCTCGGCAAAGGTCGGTGAGTAACCGCCGCATTGACAGGCGAAACTCATTTTTCAATCGCACGAGCGGCTGAGCATCAAGCAGGCGCATGCAGGACCATTCACGTGAAAAATGTTGCTCGGACTCTAGCGTAATGAACGAGCGGTCGCAAGGTGCGCGGCTATACAATCGGTAACGCCTTCTCGACAGACTCTTGCCTGTACATGCGGCACATCGTACATTGGCTCTTCAAGAACTTGTCCCAGATGAAATGCCCACGCTATGCTGAATGTGTCGGATCTTGAACAGGTCCTTAAAGAAATCTCCCCTGCTCTCCGTGGCGGCTGGATCCAGAAAATTCATCAGCCCTGCGCTCGTACGCTCGTGTTCGATGTTCGAGTCCCTAGGCATACGCACCGATTATTGATCTCATGTGAGGCGAACGCGACTCGCCTTCATGTCACCACTCGTCCACAACTCAACCCTCCGGCACCACCGCCGTTCTGCCAATTTCTCCGAGCCCATATTCAAGGGGCACGCATTGACGACATCAGCCAGATCTCGAACGACCGCATCGTTGAGCTGGTTCTCACCGGGAAGGAGGGACCAAATACGATCGTGTGTGAATTGACCGGCAAGAGCGCCAATCTCCTGATCCTCAACACCGAACGCCGAATCCTCAGAGATCTCTCTCAACAGAAAGCCCTGGTCGGACAGCTCTATACCCCTCCAAGCATGCGTACGAGCGGACAAGAACGAGCATCGACTCGATTCACCGGAGTAGCCGGTTCCCAGTTCCCCATCTCGACGGAGATCGACGCCTTTTATCAGGATCGGGCATCAGCGCAAGCTGTTATCCAAGCCAAAGAGACCCAAATCCGTTTCCTGAAGAAGACCATCAAAAAGGAACTGCGATTGCTTGATGCCTGGCAACGAGACCTGTCAAAGGCCACCGCCTATCGGGGCTATGATCGATACGGAGAACTAGTCAAAGCGAACCTCTCTCAGATCAAAAAGGGCGATGACCATATTGAGGTGACGGATTATTTTGACGAGCTTCTTCCTCAAATATCGATACCACTCGATTCAACAAAGTCGGCCCAGGGCAACATGGATGACTACTTCCGGAAACATCGGAAATATCTCGCTGCCGAGCGTGAGCTCAAGCCGCGCATCGAACGGATGGAGAAACACGTGACGCAGTTGCGCGAAGAGCTGAAACAGGTGGAGCAGAAAGGCTGGAGACCACCGGGTCAGCCTCCTCCCGAGCCAAACCACTTTCCCATCAAGCGTGCACCCGTGGCTCGTCGTCCTGTCCCAAACGAACGGCAAGGCCCATTTCGACGATTTACGTCAACGGATGGGTTACCCATTTTCGTTGGACGGAATGCACGCGAGAACGACGCCCTCACGTTCGGCCTGGCCAAGAGCGACGACCTGTGGCTCCATGCCCGGGGGGTGCCTGGCTCACATGTCATCGTCCGATTGGGCAAAGGTACAGAACCTCCGTTCGAAACACTACGTGACGCAGCGTCCCTTGCCCTGTGTTATAGCGATCTCAAAAAAAGCAGCAAGGGCGAGGTGATCTATACACGCCGCAAATGGGTCAAGAAGGCGAAGGGTCAGGCACCGGGTGCCGTCATCGTTACGCAAGAAAAATCACTGCATATCAGTCTCGATAGAACTCGGCTTGAAGCACTCAAGAGTCGAAAGAACCATGAATAATTACCTGACACCTTGCCACTTTCCTTCTCCCCGCCCGCTGGCAACGGTCCTAGGACCGGACTTCCACTCACAGACTTTGAGTCTTTACGGTCCTGCGGCCCAATAACCGTACCGGTACCTATTTTTTTCACCCGCCTGATCAGGTACGATGACTTCGACTTGCTCGGGGCGCTTATTGCCCGCCCATTATCTCGACCCGGAGGAAACACACTGAACTACGTCGCGCTCAAGATGTTGTTTGGCGATCGCGCCAAGTATCTGATGCTGCTGTGTGGGTTGACCTTTGCTGTGATGTTGATCGTGCAACAGGGTTCTATCTTCTGGGGCCTCATGACCTGGTGCCAATCCGGCATCTATAATCTGAATGTTCCGATTTGGGTGACTGATCCAGGTATCGCTCAAGTCGATGAAGTTAAGCCTATCGCCGATACCGCCGTCGACCGTGTGCGCAGCGTCCCCGGGGTGGAATGGGCTGTGCCGCTCTACAGAGGAATACAGCGGGCCCGGCTTTCTAGTGGAGACTATCATGAGATCACGCTGACAGGGTTAGAATCTTCGACACTCATCGGACGTCCTGCTGAAATCCTGGAAGGGCATTTTGAAGACCTCGTGCAGCCTGACGCCGTCGCGCTGGACCAATGGGCCGTCGCACGCATGGGTGGCCCCTCGATGGTCACGATCGGAACCGTCTTCGAATTGAACGATAAGCGAGCCCGCGTCGTCGCCATTGCCAAGACGACACAAAACTTCACGAACATCCCCGTCGTCTACACAACCTACGAACGCGCCATTCGGTACGCGCCCCGCGAACGGCGAACGCTGTCCTATGTGCTGGCCAAAGCCAAAGACGGAGTCCCGATCCAGGAGGTCACCAGACGCATTCGCGAGCAAACTGGCCTCGGAGCATTCACTGCTGAAGAATTCGGCTGGAAAACGATCGTATGGGTACTGAAGAACACCGGTATCGGCATCAATTTCGGCACAACCATTTTTTTGGGATTTGTCGTCGGCATGGCGATCGCCGGTCAAACGTTTTACTTGTTCACCGTTGAGAATCTCCGGCAATTCGGCGCGCTCAAGGCTATGGGGGCCTCCACGGGTACCCTTGCACGCATGATCCTTCTACAGGCCTTCACGGTCGGATTGACTGGCTATGGGGTCGGCGTCGGGCTCGCGACGGTGTTTGGATTCGTGCTGGCCTCGACCGGCGAGTTACCATTTGTCGAAACCTGGCAACTCCTCCTGCTGGTGTTCGTGGCACTCTTGGTGATCTGCTCTGTTTCGGCGTTCATCAGCATCGCCAAGCTCGCCCGGCTGGAACCGGCGATAGTCTTTCGATGAGCAAGATGAGCCACGACTCGCAACCAGCAGCAGTGCGTGCACAGGGAGTCGTCAAATCATTCGGCACCGGAGATACCAAGGTGACGGTGTTGAAAAGCATCGATCTGAATATTCATCTCGGGGAGTTGTTGCTGCTCGTTGGTGAATCCGGTGGCGGCAAAACTACGTTGCTTTCGGCCATTACCGGCATTCTCGACATTGATGACGGTCAGGTCGACGTGTTAGGCGTCCCGCTCAGCACATTGCCTCCTAGTCAACGGACCAGGTTTCGAGGGCAAACCATGGGATTCATCTACCAACAATTCAATCTTTTGCCGGCTCTTACGGCACTTGAAAATGTGGCGGTCCCCCTCTTGATCCAAAACATACGGCGTCCAGAGGCGTTGCGCCGGGCTCGTACGATGTTGGAGCAGGTCGGTCTCGCTGACCGCACAGAGTTTGTCCCGAAGAATCTCTCAGGTGGCCAGCAACAGCGGGTTGCCATAGCCAGAGCCTTGGTCAACGAGCCGCGCTTGCTTGTCTGCGACGAACCGACCGCCGCGCTAGACGGACCGAACGGGCAAAAGATCATGGCGCTGCTTCGCGAAGTCGGCCGATCACCGGATCGTTGCGTCATTGTCGTCACTCATGACAGTCGCATCTTTCAATTCGGCGACCGTATGGCCACCCTCACGGACGGGCGTATCACGAATATTGAACGTATCCAGCGGGAGGGACTGGCATGATCGTCATCAAGCGCTTCAGCGTCTGGCTCGCTCTGGCAGGCGTGGGATTCACAGCGTGGGTCCTCATGGGTGCAAACCAGAAAGATCCGATGCCGCAGCCGATCTCGGAGCCGCCCCGTTCACCCTACCAACACACTGTAGCAGCCTCCGGCATCATCGAAGCGGTGAACGAAAATGTCCGTATCGCTCCTCCCCAAGCAGGATTAATCACCAAAGTCTTTGTAAAGGTCGGAGACCAGGTCACGGAACAGGCGCCGCTGTTCCAACTGGATGACCGGGAATTGCGCGCTCAGCTGTTGACTCGGGAAGCCGCCATTCCCCCATTACAGGCGCAGATCGAAGAGCAGAAGTATAAAGTCGACGATCTCGAGACCCAATTCAAGCGTCGGCAGTCGGTGTACGATGAACGAGCCGTGAGCGAGGATGACCTCAAGCGCACTTGGTACGCGCTTGAGATGGCCAAAAGAGGCGCGCAACGTATCCAAGCGACCTTGAAGCAGGCGATGGCCCAGCGCGATGAAGTCACGATGTTGTTGGATCGCTTGACTGTCCGCGCCCCCAGACGTGGAACGATCTTACAGGTCAATATTCGAGCCGGAGAATTTGCCCAGCTTGGATCGGCCGAACCCTTGATGTTGTTGGGAGAAACTGAGCAATTGCAGATCCGTGCCGACATCGACGAAGTCAATGCCCCACTTGTGGTTCCGCAAGCCGGCGGAACAGCTTCTGTCAGATCTTTGGCCGACCAGAAAATCCCCCTCACCTTCGTGCGCATCGAGCCCTATGTGATTCCTAAAAAATCGCTGACAGGTGACAATACTGAGCGCGTCGACACCAGGGTGCTGCAGGTCATCTATCAGTTTGAACGGCCGTCCTTCCCCGTCTATGCCGGTCAACAGGTCGACGTCTTTCTCGAACGGCGAACCTCAACCGCATCAGGTCAAGAGGTACCACCTGCCAGTCGGACAGAAGATGAGCCATCGTGAGCGACTATGCCTTCCCATTGGGAGGTCCTGATTGCGTCGGGTCTGCCTTGCTGAGATGGTCGGCCTCTCCAAGACAGGGCGTGGGTGAAGGATGAGAGCCATCTCCGTCCGATCCTCCGGTCCGATCTAAAGACGCACCACGAGCAAAATTATGGTTTTACTCGCCATGCGACCAGTTCAGCACTAAGATGACCGTGGCAGGTTACAGAGATGGAAAAGAATCAAGAGAATCCAATGGCAACGGTTACGTCGACCATCTTGGTTGTGGACGACGAAGTCTCGATCATCAACCTCTGTAAGGCTCTTCTTAAAGAGGCTGGGTTTACGGTGCTTGAAGCCGAGGGGAGTTCGGAAGCCCTTCGGCTCTGCACGCATCACGAGGGACCGATCGACCTTCTGATTACAGACCTCGTCTTACCTCCACCAGGCTTTCAACTCGCCTCTACCTCCAATCAGTTCCCTCATGTCAATGGTCATGAACTGGCCGTTCGTGCCACCATGATCCGGAGCGGACTCCGCATTATTCTCATGTCTGGGAACCCAGATAAGGAACTTGCCAGTCATGGAATCAAGCGAGGAACACTCCCATTTTTAGCCAAGCCCTTTGAAAAGGACCGGCTTATTACTCTCGTCCACAATGTACTAGCACAGCCGGCGCCGACGTTGGCAGTAGAACCACGGGCATGTGCGGCTAACGATACCGACTGGTTCGGCTGAGAGTCTGAAGTTGCTACCGTTGGGCTGCGATTCACCAACCTGTGAAGTTCTGTTTCGATCTCCACGCGATCCAATGCTCTTCGAGTCCTAGGCCTGCTCAGTCATGAACCATCCGGCGATCGACAACCGGCGATGCGATCCTGCTGTGAGATCCACACGGCAAATCCTGTGATAACGAGGGACGGTAAACATGACAAGCGTTCCCGGGCGCGGTTCGATGCACTGTGTCGGCACAAGGTCGACAGAATCTGACGATTGGCCTGTGCGCCTCGCGTAGATAATGAGTTCCCCACTCCAGTCAGGCTTCCATTCTTCATGAAGATAGCTGACGACGGCGATCCGACGTCGCAGTGACGGACGCCCCACCGTGAGACGTCCTTCATCGGTATCATCATGGGTTAAGAGGCAATCCCCTGCCGAGTAGGAATAGTAACTAAACCCAACGTGACGCCCAATGATATTCGGAAACGATTCAACATGCTCTCGAATGCATGGAAGCTGTAGCCGCGAGAGAAAGTGCTCGCCCGCTGCCGAGCCAATTTCAGCTTTTGCCCAGTTGCCAGAATTTGGAAAATCCTGCTGGACATTCTCCAGGTCTGAGAGCTGCTTCCAGGTCGCCTTGTTCATCTCTTCACGAAAAAACCGCCGCTCCTCAGGAGACCAAAAGTTTTCCACCACAACCACCGGCCTGCTTCGGAACGAGACCGAAGGTAACTCGGCTACTCCTATCGTTGATTCTAAAACCGTCATCATTGGTCACCGTCTGACGATGAGGGATATTCAGCACCTGCTCGGACTTCGCGATGCCACCATTAGTAGCCAGAAAAAAGAAGGGGTGCCATTCACATGGCACCCCTCTCTTCTACATCCACATGCAGGTCGTCAGTTACCAGCGGTCACGCTTTCCACCGCCTCCGCTGCGGCCGCCGCCACCGAATCCACCACGACCACCGCCACCCGTGCGCGGTTCTTGTGGCCGTGCTTCATTGACTGTAAGAGTCCGGCCACCCATCTCTGAACCATTGAGGGCCGTAATCGCAGCTTGAGCTTCGGCATCAGAGGACATTTCCACAAAGCCAAATCCTCTCGATTGGCCGGTGAACTTATCCGTAATAATTCGCGCCGAGGCGACTGCGCCATGGGCCGCGAATAAGTCACTCAATTGCTGCTCGGTCGCCGAATATGGCAACCCACCGACATAGATCTTCGAACCCATCGGGGTTCCTCCTTTAAAATAATGACATTGTCTTGAGCACGAGGAACGGGGAAGGAGCGGGCCGAAGACGCGATCGCAGTAGCGACTTAGGTCTGACTTCCAACGAAACTCCCGGACAAGGCAACATCGACATTGTGGGCCTCCTCTTATAGGCACTCAGCACCGCAGAGGCCCCCGGCGATACGAGTCCAGGCCAGGGTAGCACAGAGATTTTTATATTACAACCTTACTCCCCTACTCGCACGAGCAATCCCTGATCCTTACAGTACGCCATCGTCCGGTAGAACCAGATGACGACACCGACCAGCAAGACACTATTGAGTCCGACTGCCCATACAAGGTTCGAGAACGGGGCCTGTCCTGATATCAGGACTCCCCGCATCCCTTCAAAGATATGGGCAGCCGGGTTCGCCCAAGCAATCGCCTTGAGCCACCCAGGCAACACCTCCATGGGATAAAACACGCATGAGATGGGCTGAAAGAGAAACACCATGCTCCAAGCCAAGACCTCAGCCTCCTGTCCGAACCGCATGATCAGTGAGGTCGTCAGTACTCCGATGATCCAGCCCGTGATGACTAGATTGAGCACGAATGGAATCAGCCATACTCCGATGATCAGGACATTATAGGAGTAAAAAACGAGCGCACACCCGGCCAGCACGATCGAAACCACGGTCACTTTCATCACACTCATCGCCATCGTGGCGGCTAAGAACTCACTGGGCTTCAATGGGCTGGCGAAGAGATTCATCAGATTGCGCGCCCAAAGCTCCTCCAGAAACGTGATGGTGATGCCCTGTTGAGCACGGAATAATACATCCCAGAGAATCAAGGCTCCGAGAAAAAATGTGACGAACCCTGGCACTTCGCTCTGGTATCTGGCCAAATACAGCGTGATAAATCCCCAGATCACGAGATCTAAGAACGGCCAATAAAAAATCTCCATGATCCTGGGCAAACTTCGCCGGTACAGATAGAGATGTCTGAGAATCAACGCCGTCACACGATGCAGTTTCATCGACAGGTCTCATGATCGTGATCAGGACGGCACCCCCCACATCGTTGATGCGCTCCCAGGAGATCCGCTCTAAGGGATCGGATTCCTTCGATCAAATGTGAGCCTGCCGTTTTCCCATCAGGCATGGGTCGGAAGGAGAGGAGCACAAGCAGACCCGGAATGCCGATGAACCCGCTCGCAAACCATAATCCATCGCCTCCGGTTCCGATATACCACCACAAAAGACCGATTAACAGCAAACAGGGCACACCACCTCCAGCAAGCCCTTTCGTCACGATATTCCACTCGCAGGTACCACGGTTCCATCCGATCAGGCCAATCGCAAGCCAAAACATCCCCCAGGCCATGCTGACAACAAGACCGCCAGCCAGAAATCCTGCACCGAAATCTATAAGCGCTCCATTCATGGTGTCGATGGCACGTTCGATTCCCGCGCAAGATTCAGGAATACTTCTTCCAAATCTGCCTTCCCAAATCGATCCACGATTGCCTGGGTTGTTCCTTCAGCGACGAGACGTCCTCGTTGAAGAAAAATAATCCGATCCGACATTTCTTCCATTTCGCGCATGTTGTGTGATGTGTACAAGATACTCAATCCCGATGAGCGACGCTCTTCCTTCAGGATAGATCGTATTTTATAGGCAATGTCGGGATCCAAGCTCGCCGTTGGTTCATCGAGAAAGAGAAGCCGCGGTTCCGTGAGAAGAGCCTTCGCTAATGTCAACCGTGTCATCTGCCCCGATGACAATTTCCGCGTGATCTTCTGCCGAAATTCCTCCATCTTAAGTTTCTTGACAATCTGATCTACTCGGCTGGCTATGTCGCTCATGCCATAAAGTCTGGCCACCACCCAGAGATTTTCCTCGACGGTAAGGGATTGTGGCATGGCGATATAGGTCGATGAAAAATTGATCTGTTGCAGAACCGCTTCACGCTGTGTGGACAGATCCAAGCCGAACGCTTCGATTGAACCCGACGTGGGCGTCACCACTCCAAGTAACATCTGGATCGTCGTGGTTTTTCCGGCACCGTTCGGCCCCAGTAAGCCCAGAATTTCACCCGGTCGAATCTCGAACGACACCTCATCAACCGCTGTGAAGCTTCCGAACCGCTTTGTCAGCTTCGACACGGTTAGAACAGAACTCGACATCCGATCCATCACGTGATCTACTAATTGAATAGGAGAGCGCTGGCGATCTTCTCAGGGATGTGGCAGCTCTCACATTTCCGATCGAGGACCTTGCCGCCATACTCCCCTTTCCCATCGTGACACCCGAAGCAGTCACGGAGGGCTCGTTCTCGAAGATACGATCCTTCGGGATAGACTGGATACCATGGTTTGCTGTCAGCGGACACGTGGCCACGAGGCAGAACGATGGGATACCCCTTGATTGGTTCATCATGCACCACGCCCGAATGACAGGTGGTACAGCCTTCATTGTGTCCACGAGCCTTGAAGGCCTCCATATGTTGACGATGGTTCATAATCAGTCCCACTTCTTTAACTGGTGTTGGAAGATCGCGTGCCGCTATTTCCGACACATGAAGAATATGGCGATGGCACCCGAGGCAAACAGCGGAATCCACGTGAGCCGTGAGATTGTGTGCTTCCGTCGGTGTGCCAAATAGATAGATGGCGGTGTCTTTGGCTCCCGCCCAAACCTTGTCATGCAGCCATCCCTCAAACCCAGGCCTTACATGACAGGCGACGCATGGCACCTCTTTATGGGAGGATTTGGACCAGCTCTCGTGGGCAGGCGCAATCGTGTGGCATCCTGCACAGAATTTCGGCTGATCAGTCAGGGGGGTAGCGACCCCCACGAGAGCCAGCCCTCCCACAGCAACGGTCAACACAACTGTGGCCTTAGACGTCCAGTTCATGCTCCCGACGTCTGAGAGGGAACTGCTTAATCAAGAGAGCAGCCACACTGCCCACATCATCCACATGGAGCACAGGCACTGGGAGATCGACTAACGTATGTGAGACGACTGCCAGCAGGCCGTCGGAAGAGTACGAGATTTCACCCAACTGATCACGAACAATGACGATTTTTGGATATCCCTCGCTCTTCCATCCCTCTGCAATGATGAGATCGTAAGAGTTGTCCAAGAAACGGTCTCGGACTTCTTCTACCTTGAGCTGATCCGAGACATCGGCAAACAGCGCGAGACTTCCGTGTGATACAACCACGACGCTGCTGGCACCAGCACGCTTATGACGCCAGCTATCCTTCCCTTCCGTATCAAGATCGAACCCATGCCCTGCATGCTTCACCGTGGCCACACGGTATCCAGCCTTGACCAGCTCAGGAATGACACGCTCGATCAAGGTCGTCTTTCCGCTATTCGAACGACCAATAAAGGAAACGATGGGGACAGCCATTGAAGTACCGTATCACTGATCAGCCGAGTCATCACAGAGCCAGGATTCATTCTTGGCTTGGCTGACTTCACGCGCGATGATGAGTGATCGTCCTTTCTAGCAACAAGAGAGGCGGTGTGGACCAGCATGCGCAGAATCCGCCGTAGTGGGCCACGGCTCGCCCGTCAATAACTGGACCGCAACTTGATCGCCCGGTTTCAACCGCTCCACCGTGACAGGCACATCGATGAGACAGTTGGCTTTTACCATCGATGTGAGAATACCCGATCCTTGGTCCCCGGTTGTACGGACTTTGAAGATGCCGTCTTCTCGAGTGAGGATACCGCGCAGAAAGTGTCGCCGATCACCGCGCTTGGCAAACGTCTCCTGAAACACCGCCTGCACCACCGGACGGCCATAGCTTCGGCAACCGCTCATTTTCAGCAGAGCCGGCCGCACCAACTGTTCAAAGGTCACCATCGAGGAAACCGGATTGCCGGGAAGACCGAACGCGAGCTTATTCTGAATCTTCCCAAAGGCCAGCGGTTGGCCCGGCCGAATGGCGAGCTTCCAGAAATTCATCTCGGCGCCCAGTTCACGAAAAACAGCCTTAGTAAAATCGTAATCGCCCATCGACACACCACCAGACAAAACGAGCATATCCGCATTCAGCCCTTGGGAAATCTTTTCTTTGAGAGCCACGGGCGTATCGCGCGCGATACCAAGCAGCAAGGGAATGCCGCCGGCCTCCTGAACGGCTGCGGCAATCCCATAACTATTGGAATTAATGATCTTCTCTTCACTGTACGGCTCATCCAAGTCCGCCAACTCATCACCCGTCGACAGAATCGCCACGCGTGGCCGCTGGTGCACAAAGACGAATGACTTCGCTAAAATCGCCAGCATGCCAGCCTCACTGGGTCGCATCCTGGTCCCTTTCTCGATGATGCACTCCCCCTTCTTCACATCCTCACCTTGGGGTCTGATGTTGGCCCCCTTTGGTTCAGCCTTCAATACACGGACGGAGTCAGGGGTAGGTTCGGTATCTTCAACCTTCAGAACCGTGTCAGCTCCCCGAGGAATTGGCGCACCCGTCATAATACGAATGGCCTGACCAGCGCCTACCTCCTTTGACGGCATCGTCCCGGCCGGTACATCTTCGATCACGGTGAGGGACACCGGTTTCTGAATCTTGTGCTCCTGCTTAATATCTTCCCACCTGACTGCAAACCCGTCCATCGCCGAATTATCCCATGGAGGATTATCTCGGCCTGCAATGATGTCTTCAGCCAGCACACGCCCCAGGACATCAAGAACAGAGACCTTCTCTACTTCCAATGCCGTCGCGGCGTCAAGCACCACCTGCTGCGCATCATGCAGCTGGGTCAAACCTGTCATGGCATCAGCGGATTTCACAAACTCATTCCCTTGATTGGTTTCGCGGTGGGTCGTCCGACGTTCAGCAATGACCCGCTCTTCTTGCAGAATGATTCGATCTGATTCGCGATACGATGGTAGGCTTCTGCCGTCGGTGTGTCTGAATTGAACAGCGCGAATGGCTCACCTGCATCTGATTGCGTAACAACATCGGGATCGAGCGGGATGCGTCCTAAAAACGGGACTCCCATATCGAGCGCAGACGCCTCTCCTCCACCCTTTCGAAATACCTCGATCTCGCGATGGCAGTGGGGACAGTCCAACCCGCTCATATTTTCGACGATGCCGGCGATCGGCACGTCGCTGTCTTTACAAAACGTGACGGACTTGCGCGAATCAAGGAGAGCCACTTCTTGTGGGGTGGTCACGATGACGGCACCGTTCACGCTGCCGAGCAAGTCGATGGTCGTGACCGATTCGTTGCCCGTCCCCGGGGGAAGATCGATGAGGAGAAAATTCAGATCCTGCCAATCGACACCGCCGAGTAATTGGTTGATGAATTCATACTTGTACGCATCTCGCCAGATGATCGGGTCATCGGAGTTCTGCAACAGAAACGACATCGAGGCGATCTTTAAATTGTAGGCCTGGAAAGGGATGATCCCCCCAGACGTGCTGACTTTGAGCTTCTGCCCTTCAGCACCGACCATTTTGGGAATGTTGGGGCCATGAATATCCATGTCGCAGATGCCGACGTGCCACCCTTTGAGCGCAAGACTGACGGCAATGTTCGTCGTACAGGTACTTTTCCCAACACCGCCCTTATTGCTCATTATGAGCACTTTGTACTCGACCCGTTCCATCCGCTTCGCGACCAACCAGCGGCTATGGCCTTCCTTGTCCTTTTGACAGCTCTCATTTTCATCGCAAATGGCACAGGCCCACATGTAGGTGCAGGCGTCTCCGTTCCCTCCGCGTCCATCGTTGATGATATTCAGTTCACGTCCCATAATTGCTCATTCCGGCAAACAGACGATGTTAACTCCCTACCTTCTAGTGCCGTCGTCCTCCAGGAACTCCGACATAGTCGTCATCTGGGGGTTTCCTCATCGACATCTTCGAAGCATCCCCCCCAGCCCCAGCCATCGCCATAGCCGGGGTGCCAGGTTGACTCGTCTCCGACGCTGGTGTCTTGCCAAACATCTTTGCGCCAAAGATACCGACCCAGTACAAGAGAAACATGGGACCGGCCATGAGTGTTTGATTAAACGGGTCGGGGGTCGGCGTCAGGATAGCGGCAATCACAAAAGATCCTAATAGTGCCCACTTCCAGTACTGAATCAAGAACGGCGCATCGACCCAACCAAGCTTGGCCATGAGGGTAAGCGCCAACGGTACCTCAAAAGTCAGCCCAAAGACCATCAGAAACCAGAGGGCAAATCCGACGTACTGCGCGATGGAAATCTGTGGGACAAATCCCGCGTTCACGCCATATGCAATCAAAAAATTCAACGCAAACGGCAGCACGAAGAAGAACGAAAATGCCACACCGGCATAGAAGGCCAGCGCGCTGACACATACAAAAGGGCCGACAAAGCGTCGCTCTTGGACATGGAGCCCCGGCACTACAAATCTCCAGATTTCATACAGCAGGTACGGCATGGCCAGGACAATTGCAAACAGGCCTGCCACTTTGATGTTCTGCCAAAGCGCTTCCGCCGGGGCGAGAAAGACAAACGGCACAGTCGGCAAATCGGTAGGCTCCCACGTGAGATTGCTGGGAACAAACATGTTCTGGAGCGGAACACGGAGCCATTTCACCAAGGCATCGGCATAGAAAAATGTCCCCATGAAAATGACCATTACCACGATCACCGCACGAGTCAGGCGCACCTGGAATTCCACCAGGTGCTCCATGACCGGCATTTTCTTGTCTTCGAGTGGCTTGAAGATCGAATCTTGCAGCCACCGGTTTACCTTGTTCAGCACATGGCCTCGTGCGTTTCTGAATCTGACGATCTACTGATGTGCCTTCGGACCGTCAAGAAAGTAGCTAGCCGACCAACGCCTCTTCATATTTTACTTCGGATTGATGGCCACAAACAGGCTGTTTCCTTGCCGACTGACCAATAAGACCGCGAGTTCATCCTTCTTGATCTTTTCAGCCGCTTTTTGATAATCGGCGAGCGATTTGACAGGTTCGTGATTGACCTCCTGAATCACGTCACCACGCTGAAGCCCCGCTGCTTCCGCCTCACCACCGGGTTCCACGGACGTGATGACAACCCCCACTGTTTTCGCAGGAATATTCAGTTGGCTCATCAGCGCATTATCCAATGTTTGGACCCGCAACGACGCCAGCACATTGTCCGGCGGCTTGATCATTTCTCCGGAATCCTTCCTGGACGGACCTGGCTCTTTCCTTGCCAACACCTCGTCCGACGGACGTTCCGCCACCTTCACCGCGATCAGCTGTTCCTTGCCTTCTCTCACTACCTTGACTTGCGCGTCCTTCCCAACGACCGTTCGCGCAACCAGATTCCGCAACTGGCTGACACTCTGCACCTCTTTACCATTGAATGCGACCACCACATCCCCTCTTTTGATCCCTGCCGCATGCGATGGCCCCTGTTCGTTGACATCGCTGATGAGCACGCCCTTCCGTTCCTCTGGCAACTTGAACGATTTGGCCAACGCCGGCGTGATCTCTTGAATCGCGACCCCCATCCAACCACGGACAACCTTTCCTGTTTTCTGGAGGCTGTCTACGATATCGAGCGCGATGCTGCTCGGAATCGCGAACCCAATGCCTTCCGACCCACCGGTTCTCGAAAAAATAGCCGTATTAATACCGATCAGCTCGCCGTTCATATTGACGAGCGCTCCGCCTGAATTCCCCGGATTGATTGCCGCGTCGGTCTGGATGAAATCTTCATAGTCCGCGATTCCCACATTGCCCCGCCCCAAGGCGCTGATAATGCCGAGCGTGACAGTCGAGCTCAGACCAAACGGACTTCCCACAGCCAGCACAAGGTCGCCCACTTGTAGTCCGTCGTACTCAGCCCACTTGAGGGATGGTAACCCTTTGGCCTCAATCTTGATGACCGCCAAATCGGTTTTGGGATCGCTACCGACCACCTTGGCAGAGAACTCGCGCCGATCACTCAACGTCACGGTAATCTGCGTCGCACCCTCGACCACGTGATTATTGGTGACGATATAGCCGTTGGTATCCAAAATGACCCCGGAACCTGCACTCTGATCCGGGCGACCATGTGGAGCGGGTGGGCTATGAGGACTCGGTGGCGCCGGCGAGTCTCCTCCCGGCTCATCGCCGCCTGGAGGCATCCCAAACGGGGGAACAGGAGGAATGCCGCCACGTCGTCGGCCCCCTTCCCTTCCACCAGTGACAGCGATATTTACGACGGCTGGAGTCGTCTTTTTGACAATTTCTGAAAAGCCCTGAGCCCAGGCGGGAGGAACCCCTGCCGCCGATACAGATGATGCGCACCCACTTCCAATCAGCGCACATCCGACTAATCCACAACCGACGAGCACACTAGCCGCCTGCTGACTCCAATTGAGCATATCTGCACTCCTTCAGGGTATGGCTCTCTTCCAGAGAGTCCTTCATTGGAACTGAGGCCCGCACCGCCTTGAACGCTACATATTACACCACTCGTTCAACAGGCTTCAAAGAGGAAAACTTCCTACCAATAAGAGCTACGAGCGTTTTGAACGGCCCGTCGAACTCTCTCCAAACGCACCGCAAGGGCTGATGACCCCTCGGTCTCTAAGGGGATCGTGTTGCTTTCAGATGTTTTTTCCAGTACCGTGGCGGGCGCAAGACGTAGGCAAGCCAGTGATTTCAAGGAACCCATTCATTCGCACCACCCTCGTTGCCTGCACCGGATTAGGAGGCGCTCTCCTTCTTTCCGCATGCGCCAAGCATCTGGAGTTTCCCCACCTGGGAGACCCCCTCGCGTCCAGTGCGAAGTTGGAGGTGCCCGCATCCTTCAAAGACTTCACAATTCGTTACAGCGACTCGTGCGGACAGATACAGGACATTCCATTGGGACATCGACTCCACGAGGCCTTGCAGGAAGGCTTGCGGCGAACGTTTACCACCGTGATATCTGAAGGCGATACCACCCTCATCCCCGATCATATCATTCAGGTCGACAAGATTGATTCTATCTTTGACCTCAACAAGGACGCCCTCTACGACCGGCCTCCTGCGAGCCTACAGCTCACGACCGTGGTTCGTGTGTACGATCGAAAAGGAACGTTACTGCGACAATCGGACATCAACGTCGCTCGGCGTGAACGACTACGGCTGGAGCAACTCGGGAAGAATTGTGACTATCACATCGTTCCGTTCATCCAGGACACCGCAATCGATTTGGCCACACGTGTCGCCTTGATTGCCCGAGTCGCGGCAGGCGGCCAAGGCCAGCTCCATTCAGCCGAACCAAGTTCCGCCGCTGCCAGCACCCCTTCTAAACCTTCGGCGTCAGCACCCACGGAACATCAAGATCCGACAGACTCACCTTCTTCGGCGCTTCGATTCAAGAGCATGTTGCTTGATGAGAACAGTGATTTGATCTTCGAAGGTGGCGAACATATTCGCATCCGAGTGGACGTTGTAAATACAGGAACAACACCTATTGAGAATGCGTGGGCGTCGCTGACGGGCACTTCGGCCGTCATCGATCAGTTTCCCACGACCGGCTTGAGAGTACCACCTCTGCAACCAGGCGAAACGAAATCGTTAGAATTTGTCGCCACGTTGCCCCTGCTCGCCGAGCCCCAGCGCGCCGAGGTTCAGGTCGCCGTGGAGGAGCGCGGTGGAGCTGCGGCCCGCATCCAAACGCTTGCTTTCACGATCGCCCCGACTGGATCGAGCCACGACGACATCGATCACGTCCCAGCTCAGACATCGGGCGTTCGGCAACCAGGTACCTCCATCATTTCCATCGGCCTTAGTTCTTATCTCGACCAACAAATACGGTCCCGCAAGTATGCATCACACGATGCTGAGACCGTGGCTAAGTATTTTGAGACGTTCGGGGGTGTCCCAGTGTCCAATATCCACCTCCTGACAGACCGCAAGGCGACCCATTCCCAGATCGAAAAGGCGCTTCGAGAATGGCTCCCGACTCGTCCAATAAAAAACGGCATCGTCGTCGTCTATTTTTCCGGCCAGGCCATGGTTTCCCCGGCAGGGCAAATCATGCTTGTCCCCTATGATGGCGCAAAGGCTGCCACAAGGCTGTATCGTCTGAGATCGCTCGAATCGGTCATTTCTAAACTCAACCTGCAACAAGCCATCCTTGTCTTCGAAGGGAACGTTTCTCCCATTCAAGACAACCCCAAGACAAGCGTCACCCCCCAATGGGAATCGCATGGTGATGAGACCATCCGCTTGATCGCCGTGGAGGGACTCGGCAAGGGCTTCGACGACGAGACGCATCGTCACGGCCTCTTCACCTACTATCTCCTGCGGGGTCTTCGAGGAGAAGCAGATACGAACCATGATGGGAAGGTCACCCTTGGTGAGATCAGTGGATTCGTGCGGCAGAAGGTCCCCTGGGCGTCAAAATCAAAGTTTAACTCCGTGCAGCGTCCCCAGATCATCCCGCTACTCAAACCAGACGACAGCGCTGCAGACGTGATCCTGACCACCCTACCTTCACTTGCCGCGTCGGAAACGCCCTAACTCACACCATTCACGCCAGCATATGCTTCGGAAATGGAACTGGCTCTTGCGATGCACCAAAAAAAACAATCCAATCCTCCGATAAACATATTGATAGAGAGTCTGTGGCGCACCAGAATCTGGATTGCGTAGTCAAGATATGAAATCATTCCTTTCGTGCATCACTGAGACAGGAATGTTAGTAGGGCATCGTATAAGAACTTGGGATAGGTCGCCGCTCAGACAAACCTCATTGAAACCGTAACGGCTATGGCGTATTACTTCTTCTTGTGGAGATTGGCACGTGCTATAGAGACAAGAACTTGCAATTGCGGTTCTTGTCCGGATCAGGTTAGCCTCTTGGGTTTTCCCCTGCGGCGTGCTCAATCGTCGATGCGCAGCGGCCTGGTCGGGCTTGCCATTCGTAAGGAAATTTAATCAACGTTAACCGGAGGATCGTCACATGACACTGTCTAGTGCAAAACTCGTAGGGGTCATGCTTGTCTTAGCGTTAATGGCCAATGGGTCGCATCGTGGATGGGCAGAGCAAGAGGTTCGCGCATGCGATGTGCTTGATCTCCAAGGCGCCAGTCGTGTGATTGGGCCAGGCGCCGAGCACGCCAGTGGTGATACGGAACAAGACTTGTGTCAGTATTCGAGCCCAGGTGTGGCCATGCTGACGATCCAATTGTGGCAGGCGGAATATTACGACAGGATGACCATTCTGAAGCCGCACACCTCTGTTCAGATTGGGGATAAAGCCCGCTACAATGTCCAAAAGACCGGTGTGGTTGCAGTTCAGTTCGTCAAGGGATCTCACTCCGTGACGTTGAATGTGCAGCCCATGGGAAAACCGAAAACCGAGTATCTGGAGCCGCTCTTATCCGCAGCACGCGAAGTAGCTGCTCGTCTCCAGTAGCTCGAACGATAGAGAGTGTGACATCAAGCCAAGGTTCCCTGATAGGCCTCAGGTTGCTGAGACCGAGTTCACGCCCTTCTCCTTAATGCCTGCATCACCTTCCATCATGCTCAATCATTGCTTCTGGAAAGAAAAAGAGGGTGGGAAGTTACCTCCCCACCCTCTTTTGATCTGTCACCATCTCAGCCGGAGCGTCACTCCACCCGGCTAGAACAGCACCCCTATGGGCTGGTCACCTGCATGTGAATGCTGCCGGTATCAGGCATCGGCGGATTGATCGTAATCGTATACATTTCCGACGTGGCAAGCGTCACTGGTTTGAGCGTGAAGCTCGACGCAGAGCTCGTCTCACTAGCTTGCAAGATACCGTTCGGCGAATACAGGCTCACGTTCACACTACCGACCTTATTCTGGGTCACCTTGATGGTCACCTGCTGATCAGCCGTCCCCGTAAACGTGTACCGTCCATTCTGTCCGGCCCTGCTGATCATGATCGATCGCGGAGCCGCGTTAATCTTTAGAGAATCCGAAACCTCCGTCGAAAGGGTCAAGGTCATTTTCCCGGTGTAGCTGCTGCCCGGGTCCACAAGAATCGTGTAAGTGCCAGTGGTCGGCAAGGGGTGTTGATCTTCCAACGCCCCACCAGCCGTCCCTACGGCTGTGGATGCGAGGATGGTCCCCTCGGCAGTCATCAGCGTGACCGCACTCGAGGTGATGTCCACTGACGTCAGACCGAGGCTGACCCACTGTCCCGCTTTGCCGTCAAACGTATATCGAGCGGTCTGACCTGGTTTGCTAAGACTGACCGGCACTGATGGGCCATCGAGAGCCAATGTCCCTGTGACTGGCGAAGATAGCGCGAGCGTCATACTGCCGGTATAGTTACTCACCGGCTCCACCATGACGGTGTACGTCCCTGTTTCCGGTAAAGCCGTCAACGGATCGAGGCTGCCACCGCTCGGACCGATGGTCGTGGAGGACCACTTGCTACCATCAGGCTTCAAGATCGACACTGTGCTTGATGCAATTGACACTCCAGTGAATCCAAGATTCACCCATTGGCCAGCCGTTCCGTCAAACGTATAACGTGCCCGTTGTCCCGGCACGGACAGAGTCGGTGTCACCGTCACTTGGTCGGTCACGATGGATCCGGTCAGTTCAGGGGCATTATAGAGCGCGAGTTTGGCATGACCGGTGTAGCTCAGATCCGGATCAATGAGGACAGTGTAGGTTCCCGACGTGGGAAGGACCTGCCCTGGGATCATGACGCCGCCAGACACGAACGAGATCGGCTTACCCAATGGCATACCATCCGGCTTTAGAATCGACGCATATCCGCTTCGAATCGTCACATCGCTTAGCTGCACACTCACTGTTTGGCCACTTTGGCCTGAGAAGGTATAGTACGCGTTTTGTCCAACCCTCTTAATATCAACCGCCACCGCAGCACCCTGAGGGACGATTTCGCCGCTCACTGCGCTTGAAACTGCAATGGTCGCGCTCCCCGTGTATTCGCTAAGGGGATCTAGGAGGATCGTATAGGTTCCGCTCGCAGGCAACTCGACCAGGTCAAGACTCGCTCCGTTCATCTGACTGGAGGAGATCAAACTACCCGCCGTATCATCGGTGAACTTATAGGCTGAAGTTGACGTTTGGACCTTCGTTTGAGAGGAGAGTTCTCGCTGCATGGTCGCATAATAGTTCTTCACGGCTGACGCCTGAGTTGGGACCAGCGCGCCATTCGGCCCATGCACCGCCACTCTAAACTGGGTAAGCGAAACACCGTGAAAGCCGATGTTGATCCGTTCACCTGCCGTGCCGTCAAACGTGATGACACCTTTTTTCTTGGCAGTATTGATGGCGGCCGTGACAGGCTCCCCACCAACCGTAATGTGCCCATTATATTCGATGTCACCTGCCGAAACTCCAGGCGGCAACGTGCCTTCTCCGGCATAACTGACCCCGGAGTTGAGAACCCCAATGGCTCCCGTCGACAGGAGCGCAAACGAAACCGTTACCACTGCTACGCGGCACTTCCCCCACGGCCATAGGCTGCCCATAGTCGCCCTCCTATTCCAAGTGATGAAAACAGACGGCCCGATAGTGGTTGTCACCTCGTTTGAGTGCTGCTCTCATTTTTTTCACAGTGGCCGGACTCTACCCCTTTTCATATCCACAGCGCAAGCACCAATGCATGACTTATGCGGATGTCCATATAGTCCCCCCTTTTGAGGGGATCCCAGAGGCAGGGACAACTTTTCCGATTTTTATTAACGCTGACAGGGTGTTGGGAGTGGGTCTGAGGATCGTAAACTGGCGCTAACCGCTCGGCCTTCTTATAAACGAGATACAAAAGAAAAGGGTGGAGAGTAACCTCCCCACCCTTCCCATGTCGACTCGCGGAACCTGCCTCAACGAACGAGACTAGTCCTTCTTACAGAAGCTCCGCTCGTAGTTAATGATATGCCAAGCGTCTTCCTCGGTGATCGCAGCCGGGATCAACGAAACCATCCCAGTGCCGGGGCTGCCGTTCTTGATGACCCAGAAGAGCTCGCCATCTTTTTTCTTCTTGTGAAACTTACAATTCGTGAAATCCCGTGGGCTGGGGTTTAGAATCTTCCCAGCTTCGCCCTGTCCGTCCCCAGTCTTACCGTGGCAATTAAAACAAGTGCCCTTCCCGTCGTACAGGGCCTTTCCTTTTGCGATGCTCTCCGGAGTGGCTTCGACCGGATTCTTCATCCCTTTTGCCGCGGCCATCTGATCAGCCGGAACACGCGGCTTCAAAGGATCTTTTTCTTCAGCTCCCACTACCGAAACCGAAAGGAGCATAATCGCTGCGCTGACACTCAAAAACTTGGACAGATACCCCATCAGACGTCCTCCTTTGTGTTAAACCCACCAGCCTGTATCCACCCCAGGCCGTGACTTGCCTGCTCAATTCGCAAAAGACAGGTAAAACGATCAGACTATACCAATGCGTTTGAATTTCTGTCAAGAAAACACCCCGCTGACAAATGGTGATCGTCTGATCCCTTACCTCGATACATGGATTCACCATGGCCTTCCTGAAGCTCACTGCATGTTCTGGGATGAAAACAGAAGATGGAATGAATTCAACGACACTATCGTTTCAGCACAATATCCCGAGCCACCTTGCCGCTGGGTCCGAAGGGTTTTTGCGGTTTGCCGTTGAGTTCGGCTTTAACCCCGCCAGCATTGCCTAATGTTAAGATAAATTGGTCCTGCCCCGTCCAATGCGACTTTTCGCCTGGTCGAAGCAGCGATTCCTGAGGGCTGCCATTGTCAATCTGCACTACCACCCAGCTCAATTCGGTGGCTTCCAGGTCCAATACGAGCTGCCCATCAGTTTTATCTTCCACCCCGTTCAACGATAAACCCGCTAACGGACCATCGCTACCTGGGGCAATCGTAGACACCACTCCGGGCTCAACTTTGGACACCGCCACAGCGGTTGAGTTTGGATCCTGCTTTGGCGGCGTGTCCGCCATTGGTTTCAACAGACCTGCAGGTACTTCGCTTGGCTTCGACGTTTCCGGAGCATGTTCTGGCCCGCGAGCACTCGGCTCTGGCAGATCCTTACCCGCTTGAACCGGCCGTTTCGCCAGAGATGCCTGCTCTGGCGCTCCTTGACGGAAGACTGCGGACTGCTCTCGGCTGAGGAGAAAGATCAACGTCAGCACGGCCACGCCGATCGCAATGGCTACCGTTTTTCGATTAGCTTGCCGTTTTCGATCTTCCTCGACCTGCCGGATCTTCAGCCGTTCCCGTTCATCCTGTTTTTCGTAGAAAGACCCGGCCGACTGAATGAATCGATGAATCGCATCCTCTTCGTCAAGGCCCAACGACCGCGCATAGGAACGCACAAATCCCCGAGCGAAGACCTGGTCCGGCAGCTTGGCAAAATTCCCATCTTCGAGCGCCTTGACGAAGTCCGTACGAATACGGGTCTTGGACGCGACCTCATCGACCGTCAATCCCTTGGTCTCCCGAACTTGCCTGAAGAATTCGCCGACCGACTCCATAGGTCTCCTACTTCAATCGAGTCAACAGTTCCGATGCCGCCTCTGCCAACCTCCCACCCTTATCCATTGTCGCCACTTTCTTCAGGACCTCGCGTGCTCGTGTCGTGTAGCCTAATTTATAGTATACCCGTCCGAGCTCCAGATGGGTCATCGCCGGAGGAACGCTGGGAGGACTAGCTGAGGCCGCATCCTCGAATGCCTCCATTGACCCGTGCAGATCTCCCTGATGTGCGAGCGCACGACCGAGATGAAATCTGGCCAAATCAGGAGTCGGATACAGGGGATTCGTGAGTGCCTGCTTGTAGGACGCAATCGCCTCATCCCACCGATCCTGGTTCGCAAGGACCTGTCCGAGATACGTGTGCGCTTCGGAATACGATTGGTCAATCTTGATGGCCGCCCGAAATTGCTCTTCCGCAAGGGAGAGCTTGCCTTGGAGGGCATACACATGCCCTAACGCGTACCGTGACTCCTTGTTCGCTGGATTCAACTGGACGGACTTCTGGAATGACACAAACGCCTGTTGGCGATCATGCGGCAAACTGGCTACGCCTTCTTGATAATGCCCTTGCGACTTGCGGGTCGCTTCCTTGTCGGTTGCACATCCCGTCAAGACTGTTATGACTCCTAAACACGCCGGCACCAGACAACGATGCAGTTGACGGCACCGACTATTCACGCTGACCATCAAATATCCTCAAAATGCGTTAACCGCTTAAATTCTGAGAACCGAGCCTGAATCTCTTTGTAATCCAGGATTCGCAATCGGTCAAGACTAAAGGCTTCTACTGTAAATGACGCCATGACGCTTCCGAAGATGATTGCCTGCTTCATCGCCTCGGGCGAGTGATTTCCAGTTGCCGCCAAATACCCGAGAAATCCTCCTGCAAAGGTATCTCCCGCTCCAGTCGGATCACGGACGTCTTCGAGCGGAAACGCCGGTGCACCGAACACCTGCTTCTCGTTGAACATCAACACCCCGTACTCTCCACGTTTCACGATCAAGTGTTTGGGCCCACGGGCAAGCACGAGCTTGGCGACTTTCACCAAGTTAGAGTCTTGGCCTAGGGCTCGAGCTTCCCCGTCGTTGATGATCAACACATCGACCTTCTCCAGCACCTTCCAAAGTGCGTCTCGCTGCCCATTGATCCAGAAATTCATCGTATCGCACGCCACAAGGGCCGGACGCTGAACCTTCTGCAGCACATCGAGTTGCAGCTCAGGATGAATATTTCCCAGAAACAAGACATCAGGCGCCCGATAGGCTTCTGGAATTTGGGGACGAAACGTCTCGAAGACATTGAGCTGCGTATCCAAGGTATGGGCTTCGTTCAACTGATGCGTGTATTCTCCCTTCCACCTGAAGGTTGCACCGGGACGACGCTCAAGCCCCGTGAGATCGATCCCTCGGCTTTTGAGAAACGCGACATGCTGTTGCGGAAAGTCTTCTCCCACCACGGCGATCAGTGCCACCGATGTAAAAAAACTGGCGGCCGTCGAGAAATAGGTCGCCGACCCTCCTAGGATTTCGGTTCCTTCGCCGAATGGCGTCTTGACTGTATCGAGCGCAACTGATCCGACTACGAGCAATTTTCCCATGACTAACGGGCTCCTTTCTGTGGTCTCAATGCACGATCAATGAGCACGGCGAGCCGCTTCCGAACCGCCGCAGGAATTCGTTTCGGCGCGGTGAGAATCGCATTCTCCAACGCGCGATGACAGGTGCAGGATCTGAGATCGGCGAAGACTGGCATGACCGCCCGGAGGATCTGTTTGGCTAAGGCCACATTGCGGTGCAGGGTGGCCAACACCGTTTCTACTGTCACGGCCCCTTCAGTTTCGTGCCAGCAGTCATAGTCGGTGACAAGCGCCACGGTCGCGTAGGAAAGCTCCGCTTCTCGCGCCAGCTTGGCCTCCGGCATGTTGGTCATTCCGATCACATCGACCCCCCATTGCCGGTAGAGTTGCGATTCCGCCTTGGTTGAAAACTGCGGACCTTCCATACAGAGATAGGTGCCCCGTGGATGCACCGTGGCCCCGACTTGCTTGGCCGATGAACACAGCGCTTGTCCCAGCTCGGCACAGACCGGTTCACCAAACGCCACGTGCGCCACGATCCCATTTTCGAAAAAAGTCGAGGGACGGCGCTTAGTCAGGTCGATAAACTGGTCCGGTATCACGACATCTCCAGGCCGAATCGATTCCTTCATACTCCCGACGGCGCTGATCGAAATAACTTGGGAGACACCAAGAGACTTGAGCGCAAAAATGTTGGCGCGATAGTTGATACCGCTTGGATTCAACAGATGTCCTTGACCATGCCGGGAGAGAAAGGCCACCCGAATACCTTCCAGCGTGCCGAGAGTAATCGCATCGGAGGGAACTCCGAAAGGCGTTCGCACCCGAATTGATCGAGTCGATGTCAGCCCTTCAATGTTATAGAGCCCACTTCCCCCGATCACGCCGACCGTTGCTTGATGCTTGCTCGTGTTTATCTTCATGCAGATCCTTTTCCATAAGCTGCCCCTTCCCTCACACTGAACGGGGTCTCCTGCTCCAGAGTCCTCATAAATTGTTCTATCTGTCTGATCACTTGTCCGGCCGTTTGTTCAGGCCTCTCCCCTTCTTCGATCGGCAGCCAGACGATCCCTGGCTCCCTTCGAAACCAGGTCATCTGCCGTTTCGCAAAGCGTCTAGTGTCTCGCTTGAACTGACGCACCATTTCGGGATAGTCGTACTCATCTGCCAAAAAGGCTCCGACCTGACGATAACCAAGCCCTTTCATGGAAGCGAGCTCTCGCCCACAGCCCTGATTGAGCAATGACCGAGTCTCTTCTACCATTCCATGCGTCAACTGCCAATCGATACGTTCCTCAATCCTTTGATACAGGATGTCCATAGGGCGCTGGAGTCCGATCAGCAAGGCCGAAAATGCTCGTTCCTGAAACCGATGTTCCTCCTGGATGGTCGAGATCGAGCGACCCGACAATCGGTAGACCTCCAGCGCCCGCATCACCTTCGATTCGTCGTTCGGATGTAGCCGGGCTGCCGTCTCAGGATCGGAGCGTAACAATTCCGCATAGAGCCCACCTCTCCCCTTTTCGTCGCTTAATTTCTGGAGATCTGCCCTCACATGAGGATCGGCTTCAGGAGCCGAGCACAGCCCTCTTACCAACGTTCTTATATACAACCCTGTCCCCCCTACGACGAACGGCAGCTGGTTTGCCGCATATAATCGATCGATTTCGTCCAATGCCACGCGGCGATACCGCCCGGCATTGAACGCTTCGTGAGGATCAACCAGATCAATCAGCCGATGCGGCACCCCCTGACGTTCAGCGACCGTGGGCTTATCCGTCCCAATGTCCATCCCACGATAGACTTGGCGGGAATCGGCTGTCAGCACCTCGGTATCAAAATGAGAGGCCACTACTGTTGCAACTCGACTTTTTCCAACGGCAGTCGGTCCCAGCAGCACGACCAACGGCCGCTGGCGACATAGAAGTTCTGAGAGCATAGATTCATGTGGGACGCGCGACAGAATCGCCTACCAACCGACCCGTCCAAACAGTTTCTCAAGCTCACTGATCGTGAGTCGGAACGAAGTCCTGCGCCCATGAGGACAGGTGGTAATCTCTCCCTCGCTTCGCCATTCCTCCACCAGCACTTTAATTTCTTCCAGTCTCATATGACGACCAGCGCGAACAGCACCATGACAGGCCATCGAAGCCAATACCGAACGAACCTTGGCCTCAAGACCAGTTAGGCTATCCCATTGTGCAAGGTCCTCGAACAGATCCTGGAGAAACCTTCCTGCATCAATCCGACCAAGACCGACCGGGGTCGATCTGATCAGCACCGTTGAGGTGCCGAACGGTTCGATCTCCAGCCCTAACTGCTCCAGATCACCCTGGTACCGCTGCAGTAAGGCAGCTTGAGCCGGCGACACATCAACTGGATCTGGAATGAGCAGCGCCTGGGACTCTATCTTGTGTTTCGTCCAGGCCCGCTGCAGTCGTTCAAAAAGGACGCGCTCATGAGCGGTATGCTGATCGATCACGGTCAAATCTTCCCCAACTTGGGCCACGAGGTACGTTCGATTGATCTGTCCCAACGGAGTCACTTCGATGGAGGAGACTCGAGCATAGGATTCTGCTGCCTCATTGACGAACGCCAATTGAGCCTCACCACCGTGCCATTCAGGCGAGGCCGGAGCCGCCCGAGAAGACTCGTGCACGGAGAACGGATTACTCACGGCAACAGCGACCGGCTGGCTGGAACCGGCACGACGACTCCGGTCCTGCACATCATTCGGCGTCGTTTCTCGGCTCAATGCCTGTCGAACAGCTCGTCGGACCAGCTGGTGCACAGCTTCATTGTCGGAAAACCGGACCTCTCGCTTGGTAGGATGGACATTGACATCGACACGATCGGGATCCACCTCCAAAAACAGTACAAATCGTGGGTGGCAGCCCCTGGCAATGAACGATCCGTAGCCTTCTCCAACGGCGTGGGACACCGCCAGGCTCCGAATGGGACGACGGTTCACAAACACCTCTTGCGGTGTGCGCGATGACTTCGCATGAACCGCATCGACAAGATACCCACTGACGGCAACACCGGGAAACGCAGCGTTGAGCGACACACACTGTTCGAGAAACGCAGGTTGATACACCTGGGCGATTCGATCGGCCTCCGACCGTACCGCAGGAAAGTTCATCAGCTCCTGTGCATTGTGCGTTAAACGAAATTGGATGGACGGCCATGCCAACGCCGCTTGTTGCACCACTCGAGTGATATGTGAATGCTCCGTAGGAATAGACTTGAGAAACTTTTTTCGCGCCGGCTGATTCTTGAACAAATCCGCAATTTCGATTCTAGTCCCCATCACGGGAGGTGCATCGGCAATGGTCCCGACCAGCCCACCCACGACTTCCAATTCCGTCCCGAGTTCAGCCGCCCGCGTTGCCGTGATCAGATGGACATGCGCCACCGCGGCAATACTCGGCAATGCCTCACCTCGAAAGCCCATCGTTCGGATGGACCAGAGGTCCATATCCGACCGAAGTTTGCTGGTCGCATGCCGTTGAAACGCACGTGGAGCGTCGTCCCGGCTCATACCCTCTCCGTCATCGGTGACCCTGATTAGCGAGAGGCCGCCATTCTTCACATCCACCGTGATCGCACGACTTCCGGCATCGATGCTGTTCTCAAGCAGCTCCTTTACGACTGCGGCGGGACGCTCGACCACTTCTCCCGCTGCAATGCGACCAATGACTTCGTCTGGTAGGATGCAAATCTTATCGCTGTCGTCAGTCGTCAGCACGGCGGGAGGCTCCTCGGGACAGAGACGATGGCAGGAGGGAGAGGACGTCGCGCGATCGCAACGGTCATCGGATTTCGGCCAGCTTATTCTTGGCTAGTTTCGATTCCTCCGATGAGGGATACTCCTCGATCACGCGCTTCAGATTTCTTCTGGACTTTGTGAGATCGCCGGTCTCGGCCGTGGCCAATCCAAGTTTGTACAGCGCCGCCGGCACCTTTTCGTTTCCAGGGTACTCGGCCACAATCGAATCGAATATTTGAATCGCCCGCCCATAATCTTTCAAATTGTAATACGATTCGCCCATCCAATACTGTGCATTGGGAGTCAGAGACGTCCCGGGGAAGTCTTTCACGAACCGCTGAAACCCCGCCACCGAAAGTTCATAATTTCCATTGAGGTAATCATTGTACGCCAAGTTGAACGCCGATGTCGGAGTAATTCCAGTGACGATCGCGATGGATTCGGCCGGAGGGGTGGACTTGACTGGCTTGACGGCACGAGACTCCGTTGGAGGATCCACTTTCACCGCTGAGCGGCTCGCTGTCTCTTCCAGTTTAGCGAGCCGATTTTCCATTTTCTGGAAACGAGCTGACAACTCATCAAACCGTGGCTTACTGGCCTCTGGGTCTTTAATCTTTTCGATGGCCTCCATCCGACGCATGACTGCGTCCATCCGCTGACGATCCTGCTCCTGGGTTCGAGCGATCGCCGAGAGCTGGTTCCGAGCTTGGATAAAATCCGCATGTCGTGCACATCCGACAAAATCTAGCGCCGATATCGACAGCCCACATACCATAAGACTCGACAGCATTGGACGAACACCCATGGTATTACCGTGCCTCCTTGAGTTGTGCCAACTTGTCCGATGCTCTTCCCGCTTCTGCACTCCCCGGGTACAACGTCATGACTTGTCTGAATGCCGAGTGTGCTCGTTTCATATCCTTCATCGCCAGATACGCATAGCCCTTCTTCAGAAGCGCAGCGGGCACCTTCTCACTGCTCGGATAGTCGATCTCGACCTTGTCGTAGGCATCGATCGCTTTCTGGAAATCCTTCTTGCCGTAGTACGACTCACCAAGCCAAAACCTTGCATTCGGCGCAAGACTGGAGTTCGGATATTCAGAAAGAAAGCCGCTGAACCCTTGCCGCGCGCCTTCGAGATCCCCGTCCCGAAACATGGTCAATAGGCGGTCATACCGAGCACGATCCGGTGAGTCAGAACTACTTTGAGGGGGTTCGAACTTTGGTAATTCCTGAGGGGGAACGATCGTTGCTCTCGCGGTCGCGGTTTCTGATTCGGCATGGCTCGCGGATGTCCCTCCTTCAGGTGTGAATTCGCTAGACGCGGTGGACTGCTGCGCTGATTTGGCCCCCTGTTGAAGCACCGCGGGCTTATTGGAAACATGTTCAACCGTCTTCGCCAACGCGTCGATACGGTTGTCCTGCTCGTCCAAACGGGCCGTGATTTTCTTTCCGATCGTCTCAAGGGCTTTCGTCACGGACGCCACGCTTCGATTGAGGTCCTCCGCTGGTGCAGCGGCGTCGATCTTGGCGGTGAGGTTTTTCGACACCTGTTCTCCCTCCCCCACCCGATCGTGCAGACCGGTTAATGCCTCACGAAACCCGGTCAAAGCCTGATTGAATTGGATGAATTTCTGAGAGACTTGCTCGCCTTTTTTATTGTTTTCCGCTAACTCTCGCCGTTGTTCATCAAGCTTGAGATCTACTCGCTTGGTGATGCTTTCGTTCGTGCGCTGGACGACCTCGATGATCTCCTTCTTCAAGGCCTCCATGGCTTTCGCCACTTCGTCGAGCCTGGCTGAAACTTTGGCATCCTGAGTCTCGAAACTCTTCTGCACCCACAGATACCGAGTACCGCTATCGGTTTCCAGTTTTGCCGCCAGCTGCTCCAGCTTTTTGGTCTGCTGCTCCAACTGCGCCGAGCGGTATTTGAAGTCTTCTTGTCTGCCCTGGAGGTCCTTGGCCAGATGCAACGCCTTTTCCAGTTCCCCCCGCAACCGGGGCAACTCCTGTTCCCGCAACGTTGAAATTTCCTGATTCTGCCTCGCACTGGTCTGCGAAAGCTGATTCTTAAAATCTTTTTCCGTTCTCTTGAGATCCGACTGCTGTGCCATACAACCAGGAAGCACGAGACTTATGATCGCGACACCGAGGAGCGCACAATGCGTCATTGATGGTTGAAGCGGCATGTCCTGACCTCTCAGCAATCGTCTGCAATCAGGGGGTAGTTCGGTGAATCTTAGCCACGTATGCGTCACTCCCCGATTCGAACAACGAGATGCCCACGGCGATTTTGGGAGTAACACGCTTCTGTATGTTCGGTGCAGAACGGACGTTCTTTGCCGTAAGACACAACCGACAGATGATTGGGTGCCACACCCAGCTCAACAAGATAGTTCCGGACGGCTTTCGCACGCTTCTCGCCCAACACCAAATTGTATGCCGACGTACCTCGTTCGTCACAATGTCCTTCGATTTTCAGCTGCGTGTTAGGATTCGACTTGATCCATTCCGCGTTGTTGGAGAGCGCATGTCGGCCCTCCTCCGTGATCGAAAAGCTATCATAGGCAAAAAACACATCTCGGAGGCCTGCCGCCGCTGACGCGAGCTGCTCGGAGCGTATTTCAGCCAACTGACGAGCGGCTGCACCCGGGTCGGACTTCGCCATCAAGCGATCCCGGTTATTCCCAGAGCCACCATTACCCCCAAAACCACCATCGCTGTCGACATCGCCGTTGAGCCGTTCTTCGGACGGGTCACGATCTATTCCACGCAAGCTGTTTGAGTTCTCGCCACTGGAGAATGCCGTGTCCGGGAAAGTTGGACTAACCCCTCCCCTGGTTCCTTCTCGATTTCCTCCCCCCCTCGTTATCCCGCTTTTAGTCGTCGGTTCTTGAAATGTTTGGGCATCGCCACCTGATTGAAGCGCCTTTTTGGAACAGGCAGGCATCACCGCTATAAGGATACCAAAAATCAGCGGCAGGTAAATGGTTGGTCGCTTTTTCATGGGATTGGTTCCCTCCTGATAGGATATCCACTCTTTCATACAGTGGGGGGCGATTGCCGTCAATGCCCTCCACACACATCACGATGCGGGAGACCAAGTCGGCGCGCTGTTGTGTGTACCCGTAAATGTGATCCGCTCGAGATCTTTCCCGTCCGCATTGATCATGTAGATCTGGCTCTTGCCATCAGCCGTCGAGCTGAACACAAGATGGCGCCCATCCGGCGACCAGGAGGGTGAATCATCCACTCCAGGACCGGCCGTCAACTGCCGACGTTTCTGCCCATCCGGGGTGATCAGACAAAGCTTGTACTCTTTCTTCGGAGTCCGACACACATACGCGATCCAGTTTCCACGAGGAGACCAGGACGGCGCCGCATTATAGTCTCCGTCAAATGTCAATCGACGGACATTCGACCCGTCCGCACTCATCAGAAACAGCTGTGGCCCTCCGCTGCGATCTGAAGCAAAGACCAACTCACGTCCAGAGGGAGCCCAGGACGGAGAAAGGTCCCCTCCTGCATTCGTCGTCAGTCGGTGAACGGCTTTCGTGCGCGTATCCAACCGATACAGTTCGGCATTGCCCTCATGGCTTGATGAATACGCCAGAAAATGCCCGTCGGGCGAGAGTGCTGGAGTGATATTCAGCCCGCCTTGCGAGACAAGCGTCCAGCGTTTACCTGTGGCGAGCTCGATCATATCAATCTCCTGGGTGTTCCGATTGCGATAGGCGGTGAAGACGAGAAAACGCCGATCCGGCGACCAGTGCGGCATCAAGTTCAAAAACCCGTCGGCGGTCACCTGGCGAGACTCAAACCCGTCATAGTCCATCACGAAGAGTTCGCGAGCAGTGCCCTGCTGCGAGACATAGGCGATCTTCGTCCGTGCAATGCCCGGCTCTCCCGTGTATCGGAACACCAACTCATCCGCGAACCGATGAGCCATCAGCCGAACAACCGACGTGGACCCCGCGTATCGTTTCCCACCGACCACCTCATCACTTCCTGCATCATACACATACCCATCCATATTGACATCAGGAGGCTTCGTGTTCGTCTTCATCCCGGCCTTTCCCCAGACAATAACGGAGACTCCGTTCTCCGTAGCCTGCTTGAAGGAAGGGTCTGGTTCAGCCCCTCGATGATTGGCTTTAATCTTGAGCGGCGCGAGATCGACGAGGGAAAACACTAAGGATCGTCGCACATCCGCTTTGAGCACATCCTCGATACGGCTTCCCAGCTTCGCACGTCCCTCGGGTGAGTCCGGTCCACCGACATTGTCGATTCCCACGACCCCCAGCGGAATCTTCTGAAATTCCGACCTGGTGGCTTCAAGAAAGACGTCAGCGGCACCAGATTCAATGATCCACACAAGACCGAACGAGGCACAGACACCGGCAATAAGAACAGTTCGAAACGTCATGATTTATCCTTGAGGCTCCCCGACGGTGAACGTGAAATGGGCATCAAAATAGGCATCCGTGATGTCGGCTGGGAATATGGGTAAGGGGACGGCACTCAACACCGCCCGTTTCCCCGCTAAATCATAATACTCGTTTCCGGAGGATTGTTCGATGGTCACTCCGGTCACTCTTCCGTTTCGATGCAATCGGAATTGCACAATGACGACATAGACCTGGTTGGTCACGTCCACCGGTGGCGCACTCCACACATTACTGATCCGTTGGCGGACTAACGCAAGATAGGCGTTCGATCCGGGGGCCATCCCTGGGATCTTGAGTGTCGTATCGACGGTCTTCTGACTCGGGACCTTGGCTTCAATACGTGGCGACGGTTTTACCGGCGACTCTGCGGCAGGTGCTGGCGGGGGTGCTTCCTTGGCAATCTCGACCTTCTTGATCTTCTTGAGTTCCTCATCCAATTCTTTTGCCAATTCTTCCGTCAAGGATGACGACGGGGGTGTGACCGCCGGCTTTCCCACCAGTTCCTTCGATTCCGCTACAACCGGAACATCCGGCAACTTGATGGCCGGCGCTTTCTTTGGATTGGCCTCCGGACTGATCTCCCCTAACTTTGGGGCATCTGGAGGCAACTCGATGTCTTTCAAAACATCGCGCATAATATCATTCGATTGCTTTGCAGAAGGGATGCGAGGAGGAGCGGGCGGGACACTTACAGGCGGCGCTGGTTTGGCCTGTTCAACTGGGGGAGGGGGTTGCTCGACTGGTTTCAGCTGCTCAATGGGTTTCGGCAGTTCGGTGAGCTTCGACTGTTCAATGGGTTTCGGCGGTTCAACGGGCTTTACTTGCTCAACGGGTTTCGGCTTATCAGCGACTTTCGGTCGCTCCACAGCCTTTTTGACAGGCTGAGTCTTGGGAGGCTCCACAGACTTCGCTGGAAGTGTCGGAAGACTGGCAAGTGAAATTTCAATGGAGGTGAGCGGCCGTTCACCTTGCCGAGGCAACCGTATCCACCCCAACAAGGCCAGGATCCCTACGTGCAACACCAGGGACACGAAGACGGCACGACCGAGGCGACGGGTCAGTGTCGCCTGCCAATCATCGCCTGCGGATATGCCGGCTGATGCCCAAGCCTGCACCGTAAACCTTAATCCTACTGGTTACCTGGAGAAGGCGTGCTGTCTGTGAGTCGTTCTGGTCCGGTGGGATCCGTCACCATCCCGAGCTTTTCAATCCCGGCCTTTTTCACTCCATCCATCACCTGAACCACAACTCCATACGGCACGTCACGGTCGGCGCGGAGATACAGTGAGACATCTTCGTGCTCGGCTTTGAGTGTGCGCAACTTGCGCTCCAGCTGAACCACACTCACTTGATCCTTGTCGAGATAGAGACGCTGATCCTTTTCGATGGTGAGCACCGCTCGCATCTCTGGTTTAATCGTGTTGGACGCGGAAGTCGGTAAGTTGATATCCATGCCACGGTACAACATCGGTGCGGTGACCATGAAGATCACGAGCAAGACCAGCACGACATCCACGAGTGGAATCACGTTGATCTCTGCCAAGAATCGACGCTGTCTCGTCTCGAAAATCATCCCTTCACCCCGGCAGGCATCGAACCAGCCGGCTTGCTTTGAGCCGGGATCAAGGCTAGCAGTTCAACTACGACGGAATCCATCTGGAAGGCCGTACGTCTGATACGTGTCAGAAAATAATTATAGGCGATGACAGCTGGAATCGCCGCAAACAATCCGGCTGCAGTGGCAATTAGGGCTTCTGAAACGCCGGGAGCCACGGCCGCGATACTCGCGGTACCCTGGGTGCCGATTTCACGAAACGCATCGATAATCCCAAGCACGGTTCCCAACAGGCCGACGAACGGGGAAATGTTCCCAGTCGTCGCAAGAAACGGGAGAAACGTTTCCAATCTGGAGATTTGCCCTTGCGCAAGATGCGCTGCCGTCCGCTCCATCACATGCCGATCAAAGACCATCGAACCACTGTCATTGGACGTGGTGGGGATTTGGTCCAACCGCTGGACGACGGAATGGAAAATTTTTGCGCAGGGGCTTCCGGCCGCCTGCGAGAGATTGCGAGTCACCTCTTCCACATCTCGCGCCCTGAGTAAGACAGCCATGAACTGCCGATCTTTGAGGTCGACGGCGCGAAATGTAGCCCATTTATAGAAAATGATCGCCCATGAAACGATGGAGAACCCCAGCAGCACCACTAACACCACTTTGGAAATGATGCTCAGCGATGCGAGGGTTGCGAGCGGACCGGCTTGAAACATACGAGTCTAGCCTCTCCCTCTTACGTTCTTACTCTTGGCAAAGTGGAGTGTACCAAACACTGGGGAAAATGGCGGGGCCGACGGGATTTGAACCCGCGACCTCCAGATTGACAATCTGGCGTCCTAACCAGGCTGAACGACGGCCCCGTATTCACTATCTATTGCGGAACACTTGGAGAACAACAAGACAGCATGAGCGGTCGCCGATCAACCTTAGTGAGCAAGAAAGAGACCCTCAACTCTGCAGGACCCTTCCCGTCCCTCCACACCAGCGCCGTTTAGCTGGTAGGCGGAACAGGGATCGAACCTGTGACCTCTGCCTTGTAAGGGCAGCGCTCTCCCAACTGAGCTATCCGCCCGAATTTCCTAACAAGCTTGCGGAGCGTACCAAGTCCATTCCTCCTTGTCAACCAGGCTGTGCATACTCAACGAGACGCTCTGCATCTCATTTGTGAGACACACTACGTGGTTCCCTGTGCTGCCCCTCGCCCGATCCACCCACACGGGACTGACGAAGTTGCCGAGGAAAGAATTGCCGATGAACCTGCTTCAGTCGGCGACGATCCACATGAGTATAGATCTGAGTCGTTGCGATATCAGCATGGCCCAACATCGCCTGCACCGTACGAAGATCAGCGCCGCCCTCAAGTAAATGAGTGGCAAACGAATGGCGAAGCATATGCGGCGAGATCGGCTTGAAAATGCCCGCCCGTCGCGCGCGCAACGACAGCAACTTCCAGCAACCTTGTCTCGTCAAGGCATGTCCCCGTCGACTGACAAACACGTTACGACAGGCTCGGCGGTTTTTGAGGAGCGTTGGTCGAACCTGTTCAAGATACTCGACCAACAATTCTCGTGCCGTTTGTCCCATCGGCACCATTCGTTCTTTGGCGCCCTTCCCCATCACGCGAAGACAACCAAGCTCCAGATCGATTTGTGAAAGCGTCAGGCCGACGAGCTCCGACACGCGCAGCCCTGACGCATAGAGCAATTCCAGCATCACACGATCACGGTGATCCTCTGCACGGTCGCGAATAGGCATCTCAAGCAACGCCGTCACTTCCTGAAGCGTCAACGTTTTCGGCAATCGAACCGAGCGTCGCACACCCGCCACATCACGGAGCGGGTTCACGTGCAGAAGGTTTTCGCGAACAAGAAACCGGTACCATCCCCGCAGTGTCGACAACATGCGGGCCACCGATGATGCCGCGAGCGACTCCTGTTTCAGTGAAGCCAGAAACGACCGGATGATGGACGATGGCACGGCATCACTCATGCGTAATCGATGCTGGAGCCAGTACCGTTGCACACGGAGTAGATCTCGCCGGTAGGACTCCAGCGTGTTGTGTGCCAGCCCGCCTTCAACCCGCAGCTGACTTAAATATCGTTCAACCAGCGGATCCAGCACAGGTACCGATGAGTGAGCCGTGGTCATGGGATGCCACACTATAGCCAACTCTCCTCGGGCGCACAATGAAAACGCAGCAGTTCTCCTTGACAGGTTGAACCCTTTCCGCTACTAGTCTGCCTATGGGTTACTGCTGATCAAACGGAATGCTCGCCTACTCGCACCATCCTTCTCCCATGACGACCTGGCCGCTGATGATGGTCATCCTCGCCCTTATGGCCATCCTCGCACCAGGGTCCATTGTACCTCCTTGGCCTCAGGCCGAAGCGGCAGACACGGCCAAACCCTTGGTTCCCAATCCGCCGGTGTTGAACCAGGCCAAGCAATTAATTGAGAAAGGCAACTACGAGTCGGCAGCCAATACCTTACGTCGCTTCTTGACCACCACCCCACGCCCCGAGCACCTCGATGACACCTACTTGCTGCTAGGAGCGGCCCTCTATGGCATGAAGGACTACGGCGAGGCACTTCACCAGTTCAACCAACTCCACACAGAATTTCCTGAGTCCGAACTCCTCGACCGTAGCAAGCTCTTGCTTGCCCGAACCCACGTGGCAATGGGGAATGTAGACCTTGCACTGCCGTTACTGACCCAAATTCGTACAACGACCCTCGACGAGGGCACCAAACAGGAAGCCCAGCAACTCTCAGCCGATTTGTTAGCACTCAAAAAGGATTATGTGCGGGCTATTCATATTCTGCTGGAGGGAATGGCTGGAAGCTCTGAGGAGCACATCACCGAGACACGTGGACAGATCCGGCAGTTCATCGCGGAGAAATTGGATAGGAAGGGGTTGGCCCGGGTGCGGGACGCCTATCCACGCTCGTATCCCGGCGACCTCGCTTCACTCCGGTTGATCGACTATTATATCGGCCGCAACGAAGATCACCTGGCGGAGCGGGAAGCTCGGCACTTTCTCGCAGCCTTTCCTGCGCATTCCTCCGGGCAAAAAGTTAGCGAATCACTGGAGCTGCTGAAGTCTCGGTTACGATCCAATCAGTATGTCATCGCCGCTGTGCTCCCCCTGTCGGGACAGTTGTCGACATTCGCGACGGACGTCTTGCAAGGCATTCAACTCGCGCTCGAAACATCACGTGAGCAGCCCGGCGCACCATCCGTCGGCTTGATCGTGAAGGACCACGATATCGATCGACCGGGGTTTCTCGAGGATCTCTCGATGCTCCTCCATCATGATCGCCCACTCGCGATCATCGGCCCGATGCTATCCCGAAATCTTCCGGTCATGGCAGAAATGTCTCAGAAAAACAGAGTCCCATTGATCACGCCGGCAGCCACACTCCCCAATGTCCGCCGATTAGGCAGTTACCTCTTCAGCACATCGCTCACCTACTCGTTACAAGCCGAACGCATGGCAACCTATGCCGCACAAGATCAAGGGCATCGGCGATTCTGCATCATCCATCCGGACACCGTCTACGGACGGGAACTCGCCCGCCTGTTTGCCCAGGAGGTGTATCACTTAGACGGGGAGATCGTCGCCATTGAATCCTTTAAGGAAGGAGAAACCGATTTCGCTCCGCAAATCCAGCGACTGAAGGCTGAGGATCTCAAAAAGTATGGTCTGGCAGTTCCCGTGGAGATTCCGCGTCCGCCGGGGAAGCCGGTCAACCGAACTGAAAAGCGTGTCCTCTATACCCCTGGGTTTGACGCGATTTTTATCCCGAGTCGAGCTCAAGACATCGGGCTGCTCGCCGCCCAACTGGCATTCCATGACATCAGGGTTCCCCTCCTCGGCACGAACGGGTGGAACTCGCAGGACTTTGTCCGAACAGCCGATCGCACAGTCGACGGCGCGACCTTTGTCGATGGATTCTTTGTCGATAGTCCGAGCCCCGCCGTCCAGGACTTCGTGCAACGATACCAGAAACGCTTTGATGCGACCCCGTCCCTTTTCACCATGCAGGGATATGATGCAGCCAGAGTGGCCCTCGAAGGAATCCGTCACGGCGCAACCTCCGGAGAGGCCCTGCAGGAGTATTTAGCCACCCACCGTGATCTACCCACACTTGCAGGTCCGGCCGGATTCGGCCCTGACGGCACCCTCCACCGACCGCTCTTTCTTCTTCAGGTGAAACAGGGTAAGTTTGTGCAACTGAACTGAAGCGTTGCTCATGAGTTCTCTCTCACAAATCCTTCATACCCTCTCGTACATGGGGCTCCCTCTCTTGTTTGCCATGGTGCTTCATGAATACGCCCATGGCTGGGTGGCGGCGAAATGCGGCGACTCCACCGCGAAACTTCAAGGACGACTCACCATCAACCCACTTGCGCATATCGATCCCTTGGGCACCGTGATTCTGCCTTTGATGTGCTTGATGATGGGGAGTTTTCTCTTCGGCTGGGCGAAACCGGTCCCGGTTGACCTGAGAAATCTACGTCAGCCCCGACGTGATATGGCCCTGGTGGCGGCGGCCGGACCAGGGATGAACCTGATCTTAGCGGTGTCCAGTGCGCTGTTGTTGGCTCTACTCCTTACGATCGAGCCGACCTTGTCACTCCGAGGCTCAGCAGAAGCCGAGGCGTCCCCCGGGCTTCTGGCAACCATGGTGTTTCGTCCACTCGCCGTCATGGCGCTCTATTCTGTGCTGATCAACGTCTTCCTCGCACTCTTCAACCTGCTACCGATCCCGCCTCTCGACGGTGGTCGAATCTTGACGGCGATTCTCCCCGCCAAGCCGGCCATGACCTTGGCACGATTAGAGCCGTATGGAATGCTTATTCTCGTGGGGTTGATCGTGTTCGACAAAGAGTTGGGTGTGATCCACACCATCACTGGGACGTTTGCAAAGGGCCTGTCCGGAACGATCCTCTCGACCGCGCTTGGCCTGCGCCCGGGAGTCGCCCAATGACGACACCACGAAGCCGAGTCCTGAGCGGCATGCAACCCAGCGGACTCATGCACCTGGGGAACTACTTGGGGGCCTTGGAAAACTGGAAGGCACTACAAGAACAGTACGACTGCTACTTCTTCGTCGCCGATTGGCACGCACTCTCCACCAACTATGCCGACACGAGCCGGATACGCGCCTTCGTCCGCGAAATGCTGATCGATTGGCTCGCCGGCGGCATCGACCCGGAACGGTCGACGATCTTCATTCAGTCTCGCATTCCAGAACATGCCATTCTGCATCTCCTGCTTTCGATGATGACGCCGATCTCCTGGTTGGAGCGGAACCCGACGTACAAAGAAAAGCAGGACGAAATTAAGGAGAAGGATCTCACGACCTACGGCTTCCTTGGTTACCCGGTCCTGCAGGCTGCCGACATTCTCTTGTACAAGCCCGATTTTGTGCCGGTGGGGAAAGATCAACTGCCTCATCTCGAGTTGACGCGAGAACTGGCTAGGCGGTTCAACGACATCTATAAGACTCCGGTGTTCCCCGAGCCGAAGGAACATCTGACCAAGTTCCCCAAGGTGATCGGTACCGACGGGCGAAAAATGAGTAAGAGTTACCACAACACGATCAACCTCTCTGACACTGAGCCGGTCGTCCGGCAAAAACTCAAGACTATGGTCACCGACCCGGCGCGTGTCCGGCGGACTGATCCTGGGAACCCGGACATCTGCCCTGTCTATGAATTCCACAACGTCTACTCCCCACAAGCCGTCAAGGACCAGATCAATAAGGACTGTCGAACCGCCGCCATCGGCTGTATCGACTGCAAGAGGCTCGTGGCGGACCGCATGGTGGAACAGCTGACGCCGATCTGGGACAAGCGCGCAAAGCTCACACAAGAACCTTCTCGCGTCGACGAAATCGTCGATGCCGGTAGTAAACGAGCCGCCGCGGTCGCCAGTGCCACGTTGCGTGAAGTAAACGAGGCGATGAAGATCTAGCTCAGACCCACTCTCCGAACCTGCCTGCACGATTTGCGAATCCGCTAGAAGAACACACCAGTCAATGGAAGAATGCCCGCAGGACACTATCAGCGGGAGAGATTCCCATGAGGCATGGCACGGCTCACCGACAACTTTGGCATATCGCGCTTGGCTTCGGTCTTGTCTTACTCACCGGCTGCGGTAGCTGGTGGCACGGCAGCTATCAATCCGTCACCATCTTCACCACACCACTTGACGCTGACGTCGTGGTCGATGAGCGCGTTCACCTCTTGGCACCGGGAACAGTCTCCCTGAGCAGAAAAGACGATCACCAGGCCATCATCACCAAGGAGGGCTATGAACCCATGACCTTGCCCCTCACCAGAACCTGGTCCTGGTGGGTCGTTGGCGATATCTTCGGCTGTGCCGTCATCTTCGCCCAAGCCTGCATCTCCACCGATAAGGAGAACGGCGGCTACTACACCTTCGACGACAAGATCTACGTGACGCTAGAGCAGAAGACAGCGGCATCGCTGCCGAATCAATAACGCACTCTTGTAGGGCTCCGTTGTCGTCATAAGTCTTTTTTCGGCCGTTCCCACACCAACCGAAACCGTAATGACACCCCTCAGAAAGTTCTTACTCTGGCGGCTCGTAGTTCTTACGGGAATATTCTTGGTCGCCTTCTTCGCTGCAAATTCGGCAATTACAGTCGCATGGCTAACGGCTTTTCCGCAGAATGAACCGCGACTTGATTCTCTAGCAATACAGTTCTGGAGCTATGCTGTCATTTCCGCAGTTCTATTCGTTCTTGATTTGTGGCTATTGATTAGAACTATCAGGCGAATAAACCGCTGGGACGAGAGACCATCCACTTAACCCTACGACGACGCACAGCATATGAATACAATGCTGAAGCAGATTGCTCTAGCCGCGTGCATATCTTGGTTCAGCTCCACACTACTTGGGCTACTTTTTGCCATACGCACGGAAGCATGCTTCTCTCTGGACACACTTCAATTGCCTGGGGTTATACCCATTGCAGTCATAACAAGCAGCGAGATAGCTGTGGGAATGACGCCGATGGTATTTTGGTGCCTGAGGATTAAAGACCACAAATGGCTGTATTACGGCGTGGGATTACTGATTCTCCTTTCGGTCTATATTGTTTATGTCACACCAGTTCACGCAGGGTTTGGATTCTATGGCTCTGTCATCCTCGCGGCTGTTGGTCTCGCGGTCATAAAAATTATGCACCCTGCCTCCTAAATAGAGGAGCTATCGGCTGACCACTAAAAAATGGGTGGCCAAGGGTGAGAACCGGGGTTGCTCTATAGTCAGACTTACGCCGGAACGTCAACGTATTCGACTTGGCTACTTGGTAGTGGAATGGGAAGGCCATCGGCTTTGAGGCCCTCGAGATGAAACTCAATCGCTTCTCGGATGAAGGACTCGGTTTCTTCCACAGTAGCCCCGGTGGCAATACAGCCAGGCAAGTCAGGAACGTAGGCGGCATAATTGGCAGAAACCTTCTCGATGACGATAGCGTAACGCATATTAGTTGATACCCTTCTTCCAACCAGCCTGTTTAAAAATACTATTCAGTGTTCCGGGAGGCAAGTCATCGCTAGGTTTGCCGGCAACCGTAACGCGGCCTGGCTTCGTTTGGTGTTTGAACTACCGGTAACTACCCTTGCTAGCAACGAGGAACCAGCCATCTTCTCGCAACCTATCCAAGATATCGCCAACTTTCACGATGCGAGCATAGCGCACTCACGACAGCAAAATCTGTATCAACTTCCTAGTAGAAAGCTTCGGCACTTTTCCCATCCTTCTGAAGGCTCTGCGCAACCCCGTGACTTATGGTATGGTGTCGAACTTGTAGAGGGTCATTCAGATGAAGAAACATATCGAGCAATACTACTTAGGCATTGTTGCACTGCTCATCAGTTCGTTTTTCACAACGTCGGTGTCGTTGGCTGCCGATCCACCTTGCGATAAATATCCTGCTGCCAAACAAGCGCGCTGTGCTGAGATCTGGAAAGAACTGAATAAGGAAGATGGCCCGATCATCGCCCAGTTTGGTCTCGATCAGCAGCAACGTCGCGAGGAAGGAAAGATCAACGCCCAGCAACATCTCGCCGAGAATATGATCTTCATCAAGAAATCGACCGAGAAGAGGATCGAGCGCCTCAAAGAACGCATGACCAACGAATAGCCGTCACGCACGGACGAATTGATTCATTTCTTTTTCAACGCCGATTTCAGTCTCCGGCCCATGCCCGGTAATGACAAGCGTGGTATCCTCGAGGGTATAGAGCCGTTCACGAATCGATTCTTCGATCGCCTCATAGCTGCCGCCCCACAAGTCGGTCCGACCGATACTTCCTCGGAAGAGCGTGTCGCCGGCCAACACAAGCTTGTCATCGGGTAGGTAAAAGCTGATCGATCCAGGCGTGTGGCCCGGTGTATGGAGCGCCACAATCGGCACCTGCCCGAACATGACCCTTTCTTCATCGGTCAGCCACTGGTCAGGCGGCAAGGCCGGTACGTACGAGACCCCGAACACACGACATTGGAGCTCTAGGTTGTTCCACAGCTGGAGATCGTCTTGATGGAGACAAATCACCGCGCCGGTCGCCTTCTTGATTTCGCTGGAGGCCAAGAAGTGGTCGAGATGGGCATGGGTATGGAGAATATGGCTGACGGTACACCCCAGCTGCTGCACCTCCCGGAGAATGCGTTCCGGTGCGCCGCCTGGATCGACGACAACCGCTTGCTTCGTGACCGGATCGCCAATGATCGAGCAATTACAGCCCAGCGGAGGGACCGAGAAGGTTTTCCGAATCAACGCCGTCATCGTAGAGGCATGCTACAGTCCGATGCTCTGCAAGCGCAAGCTAGTGATAGCCTGCCTCCTCACTACCGCATGGTCCAGATGACTTCCGTATCGAAGAGCTTCCACTCCTGTCCCTGTCGGCGATACCACACGAGAAAGCCTGCCCCGGTCCCATCAGGACGCCTATTCTCCACATAGACAAGGGCTTGGTCGTTCCCCAACGTCCGCCCCACGCGTGAAAAGGCCAATCGGTCGAGTACAGCAGGCGCTTGTACGGGCTGAGCAGGAAGATTCACAGGAACGGACGCACCAGCCTCCGGATCTTCTGTCGTCTCCTCGGAAACGAATCGGTAGTGAACACCGAACTGGAATTTAGGTTCTAGGGCAACAGGGGTTTGGTTGGCTCCGACAAAATCTCGAACAAGCTCCTGCGGCAGCATGCCGTCGAAATAGCCCTGCTGCTGAAGGAAATCCATCGTCATAGATCCGTCCTGGTCAGGCACCAACCGAGAAACAGTCATACGTTCCAGTAGGACCAACCGGATCTGCGAGGTAAGAAATTTGTCCTCAATGACTCGGTCGTACAGACTATACTCCTCCTGCGCCGTACTCCCCACCGCCTGCCCGCCCTCCACCGTAACGGGCGCGTGCACAACGAGAAAGGGCCATGACCATATCATTAAGGCCGCCATCACCTTCATCGTGGCAAGCATACTGGTGACTCCTTGGAGCCGTCAAACTTGAGATATTGCGTAGACAACTCAGGCAGAAGCGTGGATAATCCCACGACGCCTTCAGGAGGAACTCGCGTGCAAGACAAAATACTTGACGGTCGATCACGGTTCAGACTTTGGTGCATCTTGTTCGTTTCTCTGTATGGCTGCGCCCAGGATAGCGATCCCTCTCGTGCAGAAAACGAAGTCCTCAAGAAACAAGTCGCCAAACAAGAATCCTTGCTTAGTTCCCTGCAAGACGGAAACAGGGTGATGCAGCAGCAAATCGATCTCCTCAATCAAGAACTTCGCGACGCAAAGGACATCAAAGAAGAACTCGAGAAAGAGTTGGCGGAAACCAAACAGATGATCGGATCGCAGGTTTCCGAATCTCTCAAAGTTGAGGACAAGGGTGCACAGTCCGATATTCTCCCTCGCCCTCTTGAGCTCGTGGTAAAGGTCGTTGAGGAGGCGCTGACACGAAACGGATATCGTCCAAAGGTCAGCGTCAAAACCGATCACAGGGCCATCTATGTTACAGAACGCAAGGTCTCGAACCCCCCCACACTCGAAGTGACCGGTTCGCGAAACCAATACCTCATTTCACTAGAAGCCCTTCAAGACAATCAGACCAAACTCTCGGTGAAGGCGGAATTCGAGCGAGTTGCCCAAGGCGGCCGTGTGTTGAACGTCAGCCCCGAGGAAACGGTGGAAATCGAACAGCGCCTGATCCGTGAGATCAGCAAAGCCCTCGCCAGTCCGGCTAAGACATAAGTCATGACTGACCGGCGGTCACAATTGCCGGTTTTCTTGGTCCAGTCGAGGCCTCGTGCTAGCATTCTCACGCGATGGCTTTGTCGACCAGTGTGCACGATCTCCGCACCCTGATCCGTTCCTCCCATCCTCTCGTGGTGATCGAAACGGTGGAAGAGGACCGGGTGTTGGCCCTCCTGCAATCAGTCACAGCTCAAGAACGGATGCCGCTCTTCGAATGGTCCGTCACCAGAGGGTTGACGCGTGCCGACGATGCCCCGACTCTTAGCAGAATGACGGCCACGCCCCTGGCAGTGCTGCAGCACATCCATGGGTTAACCGTCGAAGCGGTCTTCTGGCTGAAAGATCTTGGCCCCCATCTGCAAGATCCCGCCATATGCCGGCAGCTCCGTGAGGTCGGAGCCGCCTACAGCCGATCACGATCCACCTGCATCCTGACCGGTCAGCCGATTACCCTTCCGTTGGAATTAGAGCAGTCCGCGGTGCGACTCGATTTGAAGCTGCCTGATCGAGAAGAACTACGATCCATGCTGCGCGATCTGCTTCGTTCATTGGCACCTCGCACCTCCGCTCGCCCGCGATCGACCACTCTCGTGCAGAGCATGCTCAGGTCGATCAATGAGTCCCAGACAGCAGACAAGGGGCCGACCAGCCAAGATGCCGATGCGATCCTTCGCGCGTTGCAGGGTTTCACACTTCATCAAGCACGCCAAGCCGTAGCCCACTGCCTCGTCGAACGTGGCACCCTCTCGGCCGACGATGTGCAGGCTATTTTGAAACGTAAAGTGCAGGCTATTAAGGATGGCGGACTGTTGGAGTACTATCCATTGGAAGACAACCGGTTTGAACTGGGGGGCTTCACCAATCTCAAGGCCTGGTTGGAACGCGCGCAAGTCGGGTTTACGGAGGAAGCGAAATCCCTCAACCTCACGCCGCCTCGAGGCATCATGCTGGTCGGAGTGCCTGGCTGTGGTAAATCGCTGGCTGCAAAGGCCATTGCCCGGGAATGGAAGCTGCCACTTTTGAAACTCGACGCCGGCCGCTTGTTCGACAAGTTCATCGGCGAGTCGGAAAAGAATTTCCGTAAAGCCATTGAGATGGCCGAATCCTTGTCCCCGATCGTGCTCTGGATCGATGAGATTGAGAAAGCCATGGTCGCCGGAGGCGGAAGCGGTGATGCCGACGCAGGCTTAAGCCGCCGACTCTTCGGAGCGTTTCTCACGTGGCTGCAGGAGAAAAAACAGGATGTATTCGTCATCGCCACAGCCAATGATCTGTCGTCTTTGCCACCGGAACTCTTACGAAAAGGGCGGTTTGACGAAATATTCTTTGTCGACCTGCCGGACGATACCGAACGAGAATCCATCTGGAACATTCACCTGAGTTTGCGCAAGCAAGACCGTGGTCAATTTGACCTCGGCAAAATCGTCAGCGCCAGCGATGGATTCAGCGGCTCTGAAATCGAGCAGGCCGTCGTCGCGGCGCTTTATCGGGCGCTCCATCGGAAAACGCCGCTTACAACTGATCTCCTCATTGAAGAATTGACCCAGACGGTTCCCCTTTCTGTCACCAGACGGGAAGACATCGATGCCCTTCGTCGAACGGCCGAAGGTCGATTCGTAAACGTGCGGTAGCCCAGATGAGATGCCTCGTAATCATCGCTATTGTGATCCTCATGCCTCTGGTCGGCTGTACGACTCCGATCCAAAAGTCTTCCAGGGTCGTACATACGGCACCAACATCGGCTGAAAAACCGGCTCCTTCTCGGCCCTCCCGACCGGCTCACCCTCCCCCTACAACGCCTCCAGAGCGCGACGCGGTTCCGGTTTTGACGTCGTTGCCCAGCCGATCGGCCATCGTTCAGTCCGCTGCACGGTTGATCGGAGCACGGACGATCACCAGTCAGGGTAAGCGAATCGCCTACGACTGTGCCGGAGTGGCCCGTGCCGTCTACCTCGAGCACGGCATCGATCTCTACCGGGCAACCAGCCGAGAGATCAACGCCAACGGGGTCCGGCTCATCTACAACCACGTGCATCAGCATGGCGTCCTCCATCGAGGACCGGATGTCATGCCAGGCGACCTCGTGTTCTTTGACAACACCTGGGATTTCAATGGTGACGGAGAGGCCAATGATCCCCTGACCCATATCGGCATCGTTGAGGAACTGGAGCCGGACGGGACCGTGGTCTTCATCAGCCGTGTTGCACGTGCCATTGAGCGCTATCGAATGAACCTGGAGCACCCGCATATCCACAGGACAGGTGACGGTCGAGTCCTCAACGACTATATCCGGAGAAAACATCCCAGAGACCCTGCCGATACCGCCCGATTGACTGGTGAACTCTTTGCGTTTTACGGCAACCTGTTGAGTCCCTGGGAAGATCTCCCTGGAGATGACACGATTGTACAGATTCAGGATCGGCAAGACCTTCCCAAGCCATCTGTTTCAACCATACTGGAACCATAAAGCCGAACCCGCAATCGTGGATACGTCATACGGCCCTTCATTGATCGGACACTCGCTGCAGCTCAACACCTCATATTAATCCTAATCATGACTTTAGAAGACGCATCGAAGATCCGATAAGGAACCTAATACGGTGCTCATGCTGACAAACTTCACCCAACCCCCATTTTTAAATTGACCTGGTAAGATTAATCCTATGGCTATTTCATCAAAACAGGCACATGTTCGAGAGACCAACCCACTCCATCGCACCTTGACGGATGTCCGGCACGGGCTCCTAGGTTTGCACAAGGCCCTGATCGTCGCTGAACAACTGACCTATGAGCGTATCTATGGCCGTGTGGATTCCACCGGGCAGCTGCTACAGCTCGTGATGAACGACCCCTGGTTTACCTGGCTTCATCCCTTGTCCAACATGGTCGTCCGTATCGACGAACTGTTGGATGGCCATGATCAGCCGACCATTGATGAAGTCGCGATGCTCTTGACGGAAATCCGGATGTTGATTCGCCCCTCAGAATTCGGAGATGGCTATGAGCGGAGCTACTATGAAGCGCTCCAGCGGGCACCCGATGTCGTGCTCGCTCACTGCGAAATGAAGAAGCTCCTGACGTTGCCCTCCGCATAACATTCTCTGAGTTATCATATAGTTCTACGCACACCCGCCGACCCATCTGGCCGGCGGTTCTGTTTCTCGATCCGAAACACCCACAGACCACCTCAGTTATCCTTTACTAGGCCAAGACGCCCAGAGTGTATTCCCTGTATGATGAACATGACACGACTACGTTGAACCGGCTGCTCACGAAGGATGCGGATGCGTTACCCCACCCTCCACCCCATGTTGCCTCTCATCCTCGTCCTAGCCCTTTGCTCAGGTCCTGTTGCCGCAGAAGTTCGCCCCATTGAGGTCCTCATCACGATCGTCAAAGACAAGGTCGTCGCGCTGCCGGGAGGAGGAAGCCCGGTTGAGGAAGCGTTGGGAGTCAATGAAACGATCGTCACCACGGCAGCCAGGGGGCCGGCCGGTTTTGTACAAACCTCCCGCCGGCTCTTGGGGTTTTCCTCGGCATTACATAGATGGACCGAGGTACAGTTGGAAGTGGAAGAGCATGTCGAGCACCATCAGACATTGCCCCGCTTGGTCATCGTGCAGACAAGCCGCCGAGTCCATGGGTTTCAAGAAAGTCGTGGCCATTGGTTCAGCGAGGCGCTGGGGCCGAATGAAACGGTCACGCAGTTACGCGGAGGCGGCCATGTGATGGTGGTGGTGACTTTTGAACGGGCGCTCGCATTTTCGGCGTTTACGGGAGGCTTCTTCTGGATCCGCCTGTCGCCGAATGAGTTGGTGCAGTCCATCGACCAGAGTAACGATGCCGCCGTGATCCGCACGACAGCGCGTCAACTGGCCTTCCGCTCGCAAACAGGCCTCTGGACGGAAATGAGATAAGAGCTCGTCGGTTGCTCGATTACGAGGAATTCCCTCGCTTCCATAGATACCCCGCATACAGCGTCGCTCCCAACACAGACAGCATCAGCAGAAACAAACACCCGACGGCCAAGGCTCCCGCCCAGGGCGTCGCATACCCCTGATAAATACCAGACACAGGCTGGTCAGTCATCGGACTGAAATGCGAGAGCCAACCGAGCCCTAAGCCCATCATTCCAACAATCACCCAAAACCGTGGTCCGACCCGGCCAGCTCGGTAGAGCCATACTCCCAGCCCCATTCCTCCCAAAATAACCGTGGCCACAATGAGAAATCCCACTGACTGCTCATCGATCGACCAATGAAAATCCCCACGGAAGATGTGATCGACCAGATGCAGAACGTTTAGAAGCGCGATGACTCCAAGGAATTTGAGTAGGTCTCGATCCGGCATACAAGCGACTCGTACTAAAGAGTCGTTATGATCGCAAGCGGTAATACTCCACGCCACCGGCAAACTGACGACTCAAACAGAGGTTAGCGACCGTTATACATTCAAGCCCAAACGGAATATAGCCCACGTAACCGAGCAAGGGCATCTCGAACAGTTGGAATCGATGCACGAAGGGAACAGCGTACTCCCAATGAGCGAGACTCTTCCAGTTCCATAGCTCCCAAAAGAACCCACAGATCAGCGCAGCCAGTGCCGGAACCCACACACCCCGCCAATCACCCTCCTCAAGCGGGGAAAGAATGCTCAGGCCTCCCGTGACGATTTGAAGCGAAACGACCAAGAGCAGAGGTCCGACCCAAATCAAGGGAAAGAGATAATTGGGCCAGAGACCAATCCCGAGAAGACTAAGGCCAGAGGCCAGAAGCAGGACCCAGCTCACCGAGCGTTGACACGGCACAGGTATCGGGTTGAACCGATCCAGACCAGCACTGATGGCAGGATAGGCTGTCAGCAACTCCGCCGTGCCGATCACTGCCGGCAACACGGTAGAGAACGGAATCGTCGCTCGAAGAACGTACTCGAGCGACGATAGGTCGCCGACGCCGCTGTAGTACCAATTCTGCACGAAGCGATTGAGATACTCGAACAACCACCAGAACGCGGCGCTCAGAGGAAATAGCGAGAGAAAGTAGCGAGGCCGATCGACCATCATGCAGCGGCCGATCCGAGCGAACGTACAAGCGTTCACGGTCACGATGTACCCGAGCCACAATGGCGTGAATGTATGTTCCTGAAGCGGCGCCATCCAAGGGACGCGAGTCCAGGCCAGGGCCCACCACAGTCCTGTCCACCCAATTCCAATCCAGCCCCACCAGGGGAGCGTGAAACGTGAAACGTCAGGCGTGAAGCGTTTCTGCAGAATTGAGCTTAGAATCCGAAAGAGGATTGGCCCAAGGAGTAGAACGATCAAGAGTACCAGAACGAGGAATACTGGCCAGGAGAAGGGTTCATGTTCCACGTAACTGGTGCGGGGAGGAAATTCGAGATAGCGCTCGAGTGGTTTACCAGCGAGCAGCACGCCGAGCAGGGGAAGCCCCAGTATCAGCGCAAGAGAAACACAGGCGATACCAGCTCTCCCCATGGCTCATGCTACTACAGACGCCCTTCATCAAGCTCGATCACATCCGCCCACGTGCTCACCGGAGGGAGGGAGCTGACCGGCACACCACGCTTCGTCGCAACCTCTTCTAGGCGGGCTTGAAACCGTTGGCGAGCGCCGTCATCCTTTGGGCCGGAATCGAGCAGGTTCTGACTCCATTGCGTGATCTCTTCATCAGATAGCTTGCGGCCATTGGTCTTCACCCAGGCAAGCAGTTCCTCATCCGTCCCACCAGCCAAGACCCGCTGCTCGAAGACTTTTGCGTCGATGCCAAGGAAATCAACGAGATATTTATCAAACCCAATCGTGATGTAGTTGTAATCCTGAATCTGCCCAGCATGGCGAAGGCGAATCTTATCGACCAACCGTCCGAGGTGGGCCATCCCACAGAGAAGAGCCTTGGGACTGCGGGGAAAATTTTGCCGAGTCATCGGTTCGTCCTCCACTATGCACGTGTTACGAACGATACAAGAATAGAAGCGCGCACGTCTAGCGAGAATCACCGAAAGAGAAATTCCATTCCCCCTTTAAGTTTTTTTCCGCTTGGCCGATACAGGCAGTAGCACGGAGGCGAGTATGAGGCTGCGGAATAGCCCAAGAAAGTATGTGCGGTATTCTGCCAGCGTCCAGACGGACCACGGCGCAGGTGAAGGAACCCTCTTCGATCTCTCTGCCACAGGCTGCCGAATGCAGAGCAATACGGCCCTGACTCCCGGAAGCTATCTCGCCCTCCATTTCGAGGTGCCCCAAGCAGAATCTCCACTTGCCGTCGAGGTCTCGGTCGTGCGCTGGCACAAAGACAACCAGTTCGGCATCGAGTTTCTCCGATATGCAGAAGGAGTCCGCGATCGAGTCAGTGATCTGATCGAAGGGCGTGAAGCTCCCACTGTTTCCAACCAACCTGTACAGACTGAACTGGCTCTCGACCTGGTCGCCGCGTAAGCCGATTCTTTGTCGTGATCCTGGCCATCAGCCAACAGTCAACGCTCGTCTGCCGCTTTCACAACTCGAAAAGACTTCCCACACCGTTCTTCCATTCTCATTTTGCTTACTCATTCAAGAAGCTTTTCCTCTTGTTTGTTTATCCAGACTTTCATGTCCTCAATGTAAACGCGACCTGCCTCTTGTACTTCTCTTGTGATTAATGCCTGCAACTCTTGATATTTATTCTCATCGAGAGCTAGGTTCACATCTCTTCGAGCTGCCAAGCTAACCGTCTGTAACCTCTTGGAAAATTCCATTTGCGCAGTCATGCATACTGCGGATATTTCCAGCAATAGTTTCACCTGCATGGAAAGCAGTTTTGCCTTCTTCCCCATTTCATCCGAGATCTCCTCTTGGCAATCATCAAACCGCTTTTGGTGAAACTGGTACGCGGCCCCATACTGAACCCCTGAGTTCACCAGCGACTTCATTGAAGCAAGCGCTTCGTCTCTACGATTTGAGAGCATCGCGATCAGGGACTCTTGACTACTTAACTCTGCTTTGACTTCTTCAACTTCCAATCTCTTTTTCGAAAGCTCCAAGACAGCATTTGCCCAACATTGATTTGCACGAGCATAGGCCTCGATGGTTTCGATTCCGGCTATAAGATGGACCTTATACCCAGCTCCGACATTCCCTTTCAATATCTCCTGTTCCTTCCAGAAGTCGAAATCAACTTTGCCGAACAGGTTTATGTATTCCGCCTGTTTTCCTAAAGCTTCAGCCGCACCAAGAAAAACATCTCTTCGCAGATCCATCTGCCTTTCTTTTTCTCGCTGCTCTGAGTCATGCCTCAACTGGATTTTCAACCGTTTCGACTCAGATCTGCCTTGCAGCCAAACGCCTAACAACGTTATCAAAGATCCTATAACGACAGGAACAATTCCCTTGAGAACCTCTTCCAGCCATGTATGCGCATCAGTCATCTTAAGTTGGGCGTTAGTTATTGGTTTCTACAGGCTTGGCGTTTTGCGGTGCGGACTGTACCAGAAAGGTATGGGAACCTCCAGACGCATAGGCCCTTACTGCAGGAGTATGAGCCCATTAGGGGTCAGACGATATGAAAAGCTGGACAAATGCGGATAGCATAATTAACCAGGCATTTGTCTCTCTCATCTCCGTTGGGCCCAGAGGACTGCCCTTCATCAGGCACATACAACTGAATGGACCCATTTGGAAATGGGTGGCGTGAAAAGGGTAGAGCTACTCCAACTGGCAGGACTATTCCCCATAGTTCACTGAGCGCTTTCCGGATTTCCTGGCTTGTAGATACCTATCAATCCCTGCCGTCATTTAGGAGCCTTCGCTGAATAGCCAAGACGATCATTCCCATGACGATCCCATCGCTTCCCATTCTTCTTTGGTAAGGAACCGTCTCGGCTTCAACGCCCCTATTGCATAGGCCAGCTGCAGCGCCTCCTCCAACCAGGCTATCGGCTGCGTAGGTGTCGCTGCTAGTGACGCTCGGAGAAGTGTTTCAGGATCAGGATTCTCGGATGGATGGGGGAAGCGGACCTAATGGAGAAGACGATTCGTCAGCCACAATAAGGACCCTCTCCTTCAGGCAAACTGAATCGATATTCTGGGAGTACGAGTGCCAGAATCTGTCCTTGAAACAGATTACCTTAAGTGGCAGCCTTCTTCGCCGACTTCCCCGCTTGCAGATACTGATTGATCCCCGCCGCCATTTTTCGCCCTTCGGCGATGGCCCAGACGATGAGGGAAGCACCCCGTTTGGTGTCGCCGCCGGCAAAGACGCCGTCGAGGTTGGTCATGTAGCTCTGGTCGACTGCCACGGCCCCACGTGCGTCGTATTTCACACCCAGATTATCGAGTAGGCCGTTCTTGATAGGGCCGGTGAAGCCCATGGCAAGCAACACGAGATCAGCATTCATTTCGAACTCGGTGTTGGGAACAGGCGTGAACTTCCCGTTTTCGAACATCACGCGATGTGCATGCAGTTTGGTGACATGCCCATCGTGACCGGAAAACTTCGTCGTCGATACGCTCCATTGCCGATCGCAGCCTTCTTCATGCGCGTGGGAAGTGCGCAACTGCATCGGCCAGAGCGGCCAGGGGGTCGACGTGGCCCTGGTTGGTGGAGGTTCCGCCAGCAATTCGAATTGATGCGCCTCGACACAGCCCTGACGGTGGGCAGTCCCGAGACAGTCAGAACCCGTATCACCCCCGCCGATGATCACCACCCGTTTACCCTTTGCAGTGATCGGTTCGTCGGTGACCGAAATGCCGGCCGTCCGCTTGTTCTGCTGGGTGAGATATTCCATGGCGAGGTGTACACCCTTGAGCTCACGGCCAGGAATCGGCAGTTCGCGCGCCTGTTCAGCGCCCATCGTAAGCCCTACCGCGTCGAACTGTTTGCGCAGCTGCTCTCCGGTGATATCAGTGCCGACTGTCACACCAGTTTTGAACTTCACCCCCTCGGCCTTCATCTGTTCCAAGCGGCGGTCGATGACCCATTTTTCCATCTTAAAGTCAGGGATTCCGTAGCGGAGTAACCCACCGATTCGATCGGATTTTTCAAAGACCGTAACGTCATGGCCGGCACGTGCCAGTTGCTGCGCCGCAGCCAAACCCGCAGGACCAGAACCGATGATAGCAACCGTCTTCCCCGTCTTGACGACCGGCAGGATCGGCGTAATCATTCCGTCGTTGAACCCTCGATCGACGATGTTCCACTCGATGATGCGGATGGAGACTGGGTCTTCATTGATGCCGAGCACACAAGCCCCTTCACAGGGTGCCGGGCAGAGCCGGCCCGTGAATTCTGGAAAGTTATTCGTCGTGTGCAGCGCTTTGAGGGCATCTTTCCAGCGACCGCGGTAGACAAGATCGTTCCATTCAGGGATGAGATTGACCACGGGGCACCCAGTGCTGCCCTGGCAAAACGGCACACCGCAATCCATGCAACGCGCCCCTTGGACCTTGAGCTTCTCCTCCGAGATGGGCTCGTACATCTCCTTCCAATCAAGCACCCGCAACTCGATTGGCTTTCGCTTCGGGCCCTCGCGGGCATATTTCATGAAACCTTTTGGGTCGCCCATCTTCTTCTTTCTACCCTCTTACTTCTAACCTTTTACACCTTACGAACTAGTGCACCGCACTCGCTTTGCGTTTCCGTTCTTCCATCACGCGCTTGTAATCGACCGGCATCACCTTCACAAATTTTGGTACGGTGGCATCAAAGGCATCGAGAACCTGCTTCGCCTTCCGACTCCCGGTATACATGAAATGTTTCGTGATCAGATCATGGAGAAGCTGTTTATCTTCCTGTGTGACGACTGTTTCCAACTCTACCATGCCGGTGTTGCATCGACCTTTGAATTTGCCCTGCTCGTCGAGCACAAATGCTACGCCGCCGGACATGCCGGCCGCAAAGTTGCGGCCCGTCCTGCCGAGCACCACGACCACCCCGCCCGTCATGTATTCACAGCCGTGATCACCCGTCCCTTCGACGACGGTCTGTGCCCCGCTGTTCCGAACAGCAAAGCGCTCCCCCGCGCGGCCATAGAAGTAGCCTTCACCCTGCGTTGCGCCATAGAGCGACGTATTGCCGATTAAAATGGTTTCTGCTGGGTCATAGAGCGCATCCTTCGGCGGGTACACGATGATCTTTCCACCGGAGAGCCCCTTGCCGATATAGTCGTTCGACTCCCCTTCCAATGTCAGCGTAATGCCTCGCGCGAGGAACGCGCCGAACGATTGCCCTGCGGAGCCGTTGAACTTGATCGAGATCGTATCTTCCGGGAGCCCTTCAGACCCGTATGTTCGTGCAATCTTGCTGGAGAGGACGGTACCGGTTGTCCGATTCACGTTGCGAATCGGGAATTCGATCGTCACCTTCTCACCCTTCTCGATCGCTGGACGACACAATTTCACCAGTTCATTGTCAAGAATGTGGTCGAGGCCATGGTCCTGCTTTTGTACGCAATACCGTGGTACGTTGGGGCCGACATCGGGCATAGCCAGTAACGGCGAGAGATCCAACCCCTTGGCCTTCCAGTGGTCGACTGCCTTCGTGATTTTCAGCATATCGACACGGCCGACCATCTCATTGATCGTCTTGAACCCCAGCCTCGCCATGAGCTGCCTGGCTTCCTCAGCGACGAAGAAGAGATAGTTGACGATATGTTCCGGCTTGCCGTTAAATTTCTTTCGCAGTTCGGGATCTTGCGTCGCAATGCCGACCGGGCAGGTATTGAGATGGCACTTCCGCATCATGATACAGCCCTCAACGATAAGAGGTGCCGTCGCGAATCCATACTCTTCCGCACCGAGCAACGTGGCGATCACCACGTCGCGGCCCGTCTTCATCTGCCCGTCCGTTTCAACACGGATACGGCCGCGGAGATCGTTCAGCACCAATGTCTGATGTGTTTCCGCCAGCCCCAATTCCCACGGAATACCGGCATACTTGATCGACGACAATGGGGAGGCTCCTGTGCCACCTGAATCCCCACTGATCAGGACCTTGTCCGCGTGCGCTTTGGCGACGCCGGCAGCGACCGTTCCGACACCGACTTCCGCCACAAGCTTGACCGAGACCCCCGCCTCCGGATTCGAGTTCTTCAGATCGAAAATCAATTGCGCCAGATCTTCGATGGAATAGATATCATGGTGCGGTGGAGGCGAAATCAGCTGCACGCCCGGCGTCGAATAGCGGAACCGCGCGATCTGTTCATCGACCTTATGGCCCGGCAACTGTCCACCTTCGCCTGGTTTCGCACCCTGCGCCATCTTGATCTGCAATTCGCGGGCATTGACGAGGTAGTGCGCAGTGACGCCGAATCTGGCTGAAGCTACTTGCTTGATATAGCTGTTCTTCGAGTCGCCGTTCGGCAGAGGCTTGAAGCGCTCGGGGTCTTCTCCGCCTTCCCCAGTATTGCTCTTGCCCCCAAGACGATTCATGGCAATCGCCAGCGTCTCATGCGCTTCCTTGCTGATGGATCCGAACGACATTGCGCCCGTATTGAACCGTTTGACGATATCCTTGGCGGGCTCAACTTCTTCGATGGGAATCGGCTGTGAAGAGAACTTGAACTCGAGCAACCCACGCAGGTTCGACCGTCGTTGACTTTCATCATTGACCAGTTGCGCGAACTCCGCATAAGTCTTCGCATCGTTCGCCCGACTGGCATGCTGCAGCTTATAGATCGTGTCCGGGTTCCAATTGTGATGTTCGCCCTGAATCCGGTAATGGACTTCCCCACCGAACTCCAACTGTCGGATTGCAGCCGGCTCGTAAGCCATACGATGTCGACGCAAGGTCTCTTCGCCGATTTCGCGAATTCCGACTCCTTCGACACGCGATGCCGTACCCGTGAAGTATCGATTGACAAGTTCGTGATTCAACCCGAGGGCTTCAAAAATTTGCGCGCCGCAATAAGATTGCACGGTCGAGATGCCCATCTTGGAAAAGATCTTCAGCAGGCCCTTATTGATGGCCTTGATAAACTTGGTCTCCGCCGTCTGCGCATCGAGTCCCTCGGGAAGGTATCCGTCACGCTCCATGTCGACGAGCGTTTCGAATACTAGGTACGGATTGATCGTGCCGGCTCCGTAGCCGATCAAACAGGCGAATTGGTGCACATCCCGCGGTTCACCTGTTTCGAGGATCAACCCGACTTCTGTCCTCGTGCATTCTCGAACCAGGTGATGGTGTACGGCGGAGATGCCCAGAAGGCTAGGAATCGGCGCCCAGTCCCCATCGACTCCGCGATCACTCAGAATGAGAAATTCGTACCCTTCCTTGATTGCCAGCGATGCCTCTCGGCACAACTCATCAACCGCGGCTCCCAGGCCGTCTGCGCCTTCAGCCACGCGGAACAACATGCGTAAGGTCTTGCTCTTGAAATGCGGGTCGGAAATCCCACGGATCTTTTGTAAATCGGCGTTGGTCAAAATCGGTTGTTGGACCTTTATGCGACGGCAAGACTCCGGTGACTCATCCATCAGATTGGGCTTCGGTCCGATGTTCGTCACCAGCGACATCACCAGCTGCTCGCGAATCGGATCGATCGGCGGATTGGTGACTTGCGCGAATAGCTGCTTAAAGTACTTAAATAAGAGCTGCGGTCGATCGGACAACACCGCCAATGGGGTATCGGTGCCCATGGAAGAGATCGGTTCCTCACCATTGACGATCATGGGGGTGATGACCATCTTGAGCTCTTCGACCGTGTAACCAAACGCCTGTTGCCGCTGCCTGATCGTCGGATGGTCCGGCTGCGGGACATTCAAAGGCTCGGGCAGTTCATCGAGGGACACTCCATATTGGGTCACCCAACTGCGGTACGGTTTCCGCTTTGCCATATCGCTCTTGATTTCTTCATCATCGATGATCCGGCCTTGGACGGTATCGACGAGGAACATCCGCCCCGGCATGAGTCGTCCCTTCATACGGATTTCCTTGGCTGGGACCGGTAAGACGCCGGCTTCCGACGAGAGCACAACCGTTTCATCCGTCATGACCTGATAGCGGCAGGGACGGAGTCCATTACGATCCAACGTCGCTCCGATCATCTTGCCGTCGGTAAAACAGACCGCTGCCGGCCCGTCCCATGGTTCCATCATCGCCGCGTGATATTGGTAAAAGCCTCGGCGATCCAAATCCATCTGTGAATTCGCCACCCATGGCTCGGGAATCAACATCATCATGGCGTGCGGTAAGGACCGGCCTCCGAGGAGCAGAAATTCGAGGGTATTATCCAGACAGGCCGAGTCACTTTGGCCTTCAGCCACGATCGGGAACAGTTTCTCCATATCTTTGCCGAACAGATCGGAATGGAGACGGCCCTGTCGGGCTTTCATCCAATTGACGTTCCCCTTCAAGGTATTGATCTCACCGTTGTGACAGACGTACCGATAGGGATGGGCCAACGGCCAGGTCGGAAAGGTATTGGTGCTGAAGCGAGAATGCACCAGCGCTAGGGCGCTCACCATCCGTTCATCGGTCAGATCCTGATAATACGCGGCCATTTGATGCGGTAAGAGCAACCCCTTATAGACGATCGTGTGGGCCGATAAACTGGAGACGTAAAAGTGCTCTCGTCCCTGAATCGCCGATTCGAGAACGGCCTTTTCCACCCGTTTCCTGGTCACATAGAGTTTTCGTTCGAACTGAGCCTCGTTGAGCGCGTCACGTGCAATGAAAATTTGCCGCATAAACGGCTCGGTCTTTCGTGCTTGCACACCGATGCTATTGCTCTTGACCGGTACGTCACGCCACCCAAGCAACCGGAGGCCTTCCTCACCGATGATCTCGGCAAACAACTTTTCGCACAGCCGTCTGGACTCTGCATTCGGTGGCAGGAATAACTGCCCCACCCCATACTCACCGACCTCCGGCAATGGCACCCCGGCATCCCCTGCGACCCGTTTGAAAAAGGTGTGCGGCACTTGCAAGAGGATCCCAGCTCCATCTCCTGTACAGGGATCGGCACCCTGGGCCCCACGGTGGGTCAGATTCTCCAATACTTGCAGTCCTTGACGGACAATATCATGGGACTTCTTCCCCTTGATATTGACCACAAACCCGATCCCGCACGAATCTTTCTCATGCCGAGGATCATAGAGCCCTTGTTGACTGGGGAAACCTGGAGTATTCATTTACCTAGTCTCATGAGAATATTGAGATTTTCCCTATCGGATGGAGTTGAGCGCGAGCAAGAATCCTGGGGTAGATTAACCCCATGTCCGCAGGCTGGACCTCAGCCAATTACCACGATCGGAACTTACTGGAAGGCTCATTCCTCTGTCAAGGTGACAATAGGCCTATACCCCTTTCATTTGCTTGACTTTATTTCCCCGGCTGCCATACCATCCGCGGCATGACGCAAGGTCCAGTTATCGCCACGCCACAGACCATGCCCGACGTATGGGACGCCTACCGTGCTGAGCTGGACGGACTGGAAGACCGTGTGCGCAAGAATCTCGACTCCAGTGTCACCCTGGTCAATACGGTGGCTGCCCACATCCTCAGCGGTGGGGGGAAGCGTATCAGGCCGTTGCTTTTGCTCTTGTCCGCCCGCCTTTGCGGCTATCCAGGTAGCGAACACTATCAACTTGGCAGCATTGTAGAGTATATCCACACGGCCACTCTACTCCACGACGACGTCGTGGACGAGGCCGATCTGCGGAGGGGAAGAAGAACCGCTCGGAAGGTGTGGGGAAACCAGATCAGCATCCTGGTCGGCGATTTTCTCTATACCAAGGCCATGTGTAATGTCGTCGAGTTTCAGAGCCAGGGTATCAACGAAGTGATCTCTGAAGCCTGCAACAAAATGGCCGAAGGCGAAGTCCTTCAGCTGTATTACAACGGCAATCCCGCGATGCCGGAAGTTGAGTACATCAAGATCGTCGAACACAAGACCGCCGGATTGATCGCCGCAGCCTGTCAGATGGGCGCCATTCTCGCCGATGCGACCGAAGCCCAACAGCAAGCCCTCTTCCGCTTTGGCCAATACCTAGGGATTGCGTTCCAAGTTGCCGACGATACGCTGGATTACATTGCGAACGGCGCATCCTTGGGAAAAACAATCGGGCAAGACCTACGACAGGGCAAAGCCACATTGCCGCTCCTCCATCTGTTGCAACATTGCTCGGCACAGGACCGTCAGATGATCAAAGAACGAATGGAAACTCGAACGCTCAGCACCGCCGACTTGGAACGGATTTTGTTCCTCATGGGGGAATTCGGATCGATCACCTATGCCATGGATCGGGCCAAGGCTTACATCGCAGCCGCCAAGCATGAGCTCGATCAATTCGACGATAGTCCGCCACGGCGCGCGATGTCGGTGGCTGCTGATTACATGATTACCCGCGATCGGTAAGTGTATTCCCGCCAACCGTTAGAACGCTGGCCGTTGAGTCGGTGTAGCGTAGACCGAGAGAGGACTCCGTCCTCTCCTGGAACCATCAACCCGTCGTCACCATCACGACACAGCCAAGAGGTTGTTCATGTCACAGATTTTTCCGTTTCAGGGTATGCGGTACGACCAGGCCCTTGTCGGCTCCATCAAGGAAGTCGTAGCTCCGCCGTACGACATCATCGATGCAGAAGGGCAACAACGGCTGCATGATCGACACCCTCACAACATCATCCGTATGGAGTTGGGGTTAGACCAGACCGGTGACAGCCCAGCCCACAACCGATATAGCCGCGCGGCCGCTGCACTCCAATCCTGGATCAAAGAGGGTGTCCTCAAGCGAGAGACGCAACCTGCCGTCTACTATCACACGATTGAATACCGTCCGCCGTACTCGGCACCTGGCGCGCCGAGCAAAGTGCTCCGAGGATTTCTCGCCTTGGCCAAACTCGAAGCATTGGACTCCGGACATATCTATCCGCATGAGAACACCCGTGCTGCGGCAAAAACCGACCGGTTGAACCTCATTGAAGCCTGTCGCGCGAACTTCAGCCCGATCTGGTCTCTCTATTCCGATCCCGGCGGCGCCATCATCCGACTGCTCGAAACGGCGACCAAGGGGAAACCGGCGCAGTATGACTTCCAAGATGATGCGGACTGTCGTGAATGCCTCTGGGTTGTGACCGATGAGACTGTCCTCAAACAGATCTCCGACCTCATGCAACGCAAACCGCTGTTCATTGCAGATGGACACCATCGCTACGAAACAGCGCTGAATTATCAAAAGCTCCGTCGGCAACAGCCGGGCGCTCCCACCGGGCTCCAGCCATATGACTCGGTCATGATGCTGCTCACTCCTCTTGAAGATCCAGGATTGACGGTGTTGCCTACACATCGAGTGGCAACCACCCCACTGCTCCCTTCTGATCAGATTGCCAAGTTGCTCGGAGAGGTATTCGACTTCCGAGAGTTTCCCCTCTCCCCCTCCAATCAAGATCAGGTCCGTCAGCAATTCCTGACCGCCTTGAGAACGGAAGGTCAGCAGGTGCCAGTATTCGGACTCACTCGACAGGGCGATGACAGATACATCCTGCTTACGCTGAAGCCGGTCTATCGTCCTTCTATCAAAGCATCGCCTCGAACCAAGCTCGATGTCTCCCTGTTGCAACAGCTGATCGTGGCGAAGCTCTGCCCGACGCAACAGGAACAAGAAGCCATCCTCTACACCAAAGACGACCATGAAGCACTCGACTGGGTGGCTCGAGGGACCGGAACCGGCGCCTTTTTGCTCAATGCCACGAAGGTCAGTGAAGTCCAGGCGGTGGCGGCGGCAGGCGAACGTATGCCGCACAAATCAACCTATTTCTACCCCAAACCACTCACGGGTCTTGTCCTCAATGTCATGAACGGTTGAGTGTCGATGCCCATGACCATCAACCGAGGATTAGGGTAATGCACGCGAAAATTCTGATCGTCGATGACGATCCCGACATCGTGATGATGCTTGAAGACCGGCTCCAAGCGTCGGGGTATGACACGGTCGTGGCGTCGGAAGGACAGCAGGCCCTGGACCAAACCACCCACGAATCTCCACAGTTGATCCTCCTGGATCTCACTCTGCCCAGATTGTCGGGCCTCGACGTACTCAAGCGCCTCTCCCAGATGAAGTCGTCGGAACACCTTCCCGTCATTGTCATGACCGCGCATGGGTCCATTGAAGCGGCGGTGGACGCGATGAAGGAAGGCGCGTACGACTTCCTGACCAAACCGCTCGATCATGAACATCTCTTGATCGTCATCCGCAAAGCCTTGGAGCGTGACTCACTTCGCCGACAAGTGGCCTACTTGCGTTCGGAGGTCGACGGCCGTTATGCATCTATCGTGGGACACAGCGCCTCCGTACGGTCTGTCGTTGAGGCGGCTCAACGAGCCGCCAAATCGGATGCCAGCGTCTTGCTCCTCGGTGAAAGTGGAACCGGGAAAGAACTCTTCGCACGATCGATCCATCAATGGAGCCCTCGCTCCGCCATGCCGCTCATCGTCATCAATTGCGTGGCGTTGACGGAGACGTTGCTGGAGAACGAGTTGTTCGGGCATGAACGCGGCGCCTTTACCGGAGCGGATCGCCAACAGAAGGGAAAGTTGGAGATGGCCGACGGTGGAACCGTGTTTCTCGATGAGATCGGCGATATGTCGCTGCCACTGCAGGCCAAACTGCTCAGGGTTCTACAAGACAGGGAATTCCAGCGTGTCGGAGGAACGAAGACGGTTTCCGTCAATATTCGTATCATCGCCGCCACGAATAAGGACCTGAGACAGGCCGTGAAGGCGGGACAGTTCCGGGAAGATCTTTACTTTCGGCTGAATGTCGTTACCCTGACGCTCCCGCCGCTTCGTGAGCGACAAGGGGACGTCCCGTCCCTGGCCCAGTTCTTCCTCGATCGCCACACGCGGGACGCCAAGCGGCCTGGTATGGCCCTCAGCCAGGCTGCACTCGACGCCCTAGCCCGTTATCCATGGCCAGGAAACATCCGTGAGCTGGACAATGTGATCGCCAGAGCCGTCGTCTTAAGTCCGAAAGATACGATCGAGCCCGATATGTTGGCGCTGATGGCAGATGACGCCAGTCTCCGCCACCCAGCAGATGCCTCGCTACCGTATCTGGATTTGTCCTACCACGAATCGATGGAGCAACATAGCCGCTACATCATCACTCGGGCGATGGAACGGGCCGAGGGGAACCAAACGAAGGCCGCCGAGTCGCTCAAACTCCAACGCACCTATCTCGCTCGCCTGCTCAAGCACCTGAAAGATTAGTGGGTCAGGAGCGCCGCAGGTTCAGGCTTGTGGTGTCGACGGCTCTGAGAGCTGTCGATCAACAAGGCGAATCAGTCCGGCTCGTGCATCTTTCTCCGCCTGCGCATACCGCTCCGCGGTTCCGATATCAGACCAATAACCATGGAAGTCGTACCCGAGGATTCGTTCGCCTCCTTCAATGGCTGCGATGTAGGGATCGATGATCGAAGAAGCGACCCCCTTCGGAACCTTCTGTAGAAGACGCGGATGTAAGATGTGAATCCCGGCGAACATCCTGGGAATGACCGGAAACGACGACACAATCCCTTTCCCCGTAATCCGTACAATCTGATCGCCGGCTCCCACCTCAACGAGCCCCCATCGTGCAGCATCGACATCCTCTCGTAGCACCAAGGTCGCCGCCGCTTGGCGTCTTTGATGGAACTCCCAGACTGCCCCAAGGTCTACTTCGACGAGTGTATCGCCGTTCAAGATCAGCACCGGTTCACCAGAAAAATACGGCTCGGCTTGCTTGATTCCTCCCCCTGTGCCCAAGATGACTGGTTCTTGTGAGTAAATCATTCGAACGCCAAATTTTGAACCATCACCCAGAACCTGCTCGATCATTGGACCGAGGTGATGAAGATTCACGACAATCTCACGGAACCCATGCCGTTTGAGCAGCAAGACGTTCCAAACAATGAGTGGGGTTCCTCCTACCGGCAAGAGCGGCTTGGGAATCGTGTTGGTTAATGGTCTGAGGCGAGTCCCAAGACCAGCCGCAAGAATCATGGCTTTCATATGCGCACAACGTGAGAGGCGAGAGGTGAGCGCTTGGAAGGGATAGAGGACGGGCCCATACCTGGTCTTTGCCTCGTGTTTAACGTTTCACGGTTCATGTCTTACTGCAATTCTGGTACGTACGGGGTGATGTATTCCCGAAGCGTCTCCAGCTCTTGGTATTTCTTAAGATTCCGTTTCACATAGCCCAAGACACGGGGAATATCGGCCAGAAATTTCGGGTTGCCCTTGACTCGATCAATATAGACGAACCGGCCGGCAGCCTTCAGATTTCGCTGAATACTTGTCAGATCGAACAGACGGCGAAACGCGGCACGGTTGGCCCAGACAAACCGGCGCTCCTCCAGTTGATCGAGGTAGTACGCCACCAAATCATCGATGAGGGTTTCGTCAAGCTGGATGTAGGCATCCCGTAGGAGTGAGGCCAAATCGTAGGTCGCCGGCCCCATCAAGGCATCTTGAAAATCAATCACGCCAAGCCGCAGTCCATCGACCATCAAGTTACGCGAGTGATAATCGCGATGGGTGAAGACACGAGGCTGGGAAGCTAACACATCTGCAATGCGCTCGAACTCGCTCCGAATGGTCGTCAACTCTCCATCAGGTAAGGGCTGGTCATGACGGGCCTCAATCCCGTATTCCAAGAAATGATCGAACTCCCACATGAGCAATGGAATGTCGAAACTCCGATGAAACGCTAGACACCCACGGTCTTCCGGAGTGGTTGCTTCGAATTGTATTTGTACCAACACATTGATGGCCTGTTTATAGCGAGACTCTACGTTTGGGGCATCTGCACGGTTGACGGCTTCTGCCAACGTCACATCTCCAAAATCCTCGAGATACAGCAACCCGGCGGATCGATCATAATGATAGAGCGTCGGAACAGGAACATTCGCCTTGGCAAGATGAGCCATGATATTGGTGAACGGCAGCTCTGAAATCTGATGCACAGCGCCGCTGACTGCCTCTTCCGACTGCTTGAACGCCTCCGGTTCTGCCAACTGCATCACGATAACAGAGTGAGGTTGCCCCTCTGTCATGAGAGCGCGATAGTACCGCCGGTTCGACGCATCCCCCGCCAACGGCACGAGGTCCCTGAACACTAGGCCAGCTGGGAGGTAATCCTTAATGGTCCGTGCGACAAGAGCCCGATCAGGGGGGGGTAATGGAGATGTGGGAAGTGCAGGGTTTGCCGTTACCATAGTTGAGGGATTATACCGAGCACCCTATGACTTGTCACGAAGACACCATATTCAATCTGGCTGTCGCCACGCTTCAGAGATTGACTTGGCCGGTCTGAAATTGACCGCTCGATGCATCGCAAGGACACCGATTGTGGCCCCGACCGTATCGGCCACCCAATCGAGCACATGCGAATACCGGAATGGAACAAAAGACTGATGAAATTCATCGGTAGCCCCATAGAACGACGCCACCACTATTGCTAGTGGAATCGCCCACCGCCTCCACGAGACATTCAGGGTCCCTTGAAAGGCCCGAAAACACAATGCGCCGAATACCGCGTACTCCACAGCATGCAAGAGCTTATCGCTGAAACGACTAACAATCGGCAGATGCTCTTCCGGATGTGACAACGAGGACAAATAAAAAATGATGCCGGCATAGGCACAGACCGGCCCCCAATACCGAAGAAACATCAGCATCTCAACCCCTCATGGACAATCAGCACGACGACACAACACCGTATTGCAGCTGTAGATTGCAGGCCCATCACCCCTATGACATACTTCGGAGGCGAAGGGAAACCGTTCATCGATGAAGCATGTCCACGTCTGTTGTTTTTGGCATATGCATCAACCCTACTACACCGATCCACTGGTGGGCTCGGCCAGTATGCCCTGGGTACGCCTGCATGCGACGAAGGCTTATTACGATATGGCCTACCTCATGGACCAATTCCCTGAGGTGCACGCTACCTTCAATTTTACCCCATCACTTCTCCTGCAATTGCAGGAGGTCGGCAGCGGTAAGGTCATCGACCTCTTTCTGGAACATGCCCAACGGCCGGCGAGCAATCTGTCGATTGAGGAAAAGGCCTTTTTAATCCGTCATTTCTTTTCAGCTAATTGGGCGACCATGGTACGCCCCTACCCACGATACCATGAGTTGCTGGTGAAACGAGGGTTGGATGTACCTGGACACCATCTGCATCACGTCGCCCGCCAGTTTTCCACTCAGGAGCTATTAGATCTTCAAGTCTGGCACAACCTTGCGTGGTTCGGATACGGCACGCTTCGACAATATCCCCGACTCGCCACACTGCGCCAGAAAAATCGTGGCTTCACTGAAGAAGACAAACACGAAATTCTGGCGATTCAACGCCTCGCGGTGCAAGACATCGTTCCTCGCTATCGGCATCTGTTGGATCGCGACCAGATCGAGCTGAGCACGACGCCGTTTTTTCATCCCATTCTCCCGCTGGTGATCGACACGGATATCACTCGACGCGCGAGACCGGATCTCCCGCTGCCGGCTCGCTTTCAGGCTCGCAAGGATGCGGACGCTCAATTGCGGCAGGCAGTGGAGTTTCATCGCACGACATTCGGTCGTCCCCCGATAGGCCTCTGGCCTTCTGAAGGATCAGTCTCTCCGGAAATGCTTCCCCTCGTCCATCACACCGGCCTTCGCTGGCTTGCGACGGACGAGGGCATCCTCGCTCGCTCTCTGGCGATGTGTCACCAACCATGGCATCGGCAGTCGGCGCTGTATCAACCTTACCAGATCGGAGAAGCCGACCAGCCACTCACCATACTCTTTCGTGACCGCGAAATCTCCGACGCGTTTGGGTTTGTCTATCATACAACGACACCCGAATCTGCCGCTGAAGATGTCATCCGGCGGATCCGGAACATCTCGCATGTGACACCGCAGGATCGAATCGTTATCCCTATCATTTTGGATGGTGAAAACCCATGGGAACATTATCATGACGGAGGGGAACGGCTTCTTTCACTCCTCTACCAAGCCTTTAGCAGTCATGACTTAGACCACCCTGGACAGAGCACGATTCGAGCGTCCACAATGTCCGAGGCTATCGCCTCCGTTCCACCTATCCAACACCTCCCCTCTCTGCACTCAGGCTCGTGGATCAATGCTGATTATAAAATCTGGATCGGGCACGGCGAAGACAATCAAGGATGGGACCTCCTCAGCCACACTCGGTCCAAACTCATCGAACAAAGTCCAGGGCTTCCCCCCGATCGTGCGCAGACCGCTTGGCAGGAACTGTACGCTGCCGAAGGCAGCGACTGGTTCTGGTGGTACGGGGACGATTTCGACACCGATTTCAAACCGGAGTTCGACCGGCTCTTCCGAACACATCTTCGCAATGTGTGGACCCTGATGGGCCTTTCGCCTCCGGATCAACTGAGCCGCCCGATCTGCACCATCGCAATCGGCCCTGAATCCGATGTGGTTCGACAACCGATTCGATGGATCACGCCCACCATCGACGGCCTGGTGTCTGACTTCTTCGAGTGGCACGGAGCCGGCACGATCAATACGCGGCCGCCGCTGGGCGCCATGTGGAAAGCTGATGGATTGTTCACCGCAATCCTGTTCGGCTGGAGCCTCGATCAGTTCGTGCTCAGACTGGATCCCGATGAGACGGCCATGAAGAAGCAAGACCTTGACATTGTTGTGACCCTGCGAGGTCCTCAAGCCACGTTTCGGCTGACCTTTCCTCTGTCTTTTCAGAAAACAGGCGAATTCCTTCTGTTGCAGCAGACTGCCCCGGACACGTGGCAAGAAATCGGCCGGCATCGAACGATCCGCACACGCTCCATTATCGAGTTGGGTGTTTCCTGGCAAGACTTGCTGCTCCAGCCGGAACAGACAATGGAACTATCGGTGTTGATCCGGGAACATGGCCTAGACGTGGCCCGCTATCCTAGCCTCAAGCCTGCCGTCCTAACCGTACCAGGACCTGACTTTGAGGCGGAACTGTGGAGAGTGTAGGCAGAGCCGGGAACTGACTGTGATCGATCAATTATTGCATCGTCGTGCCGATACAGAACGGAGTCCGTACCGAACATCCTGAGGGAACCTATGCCAGATCTGAGACGTGATCCTATCGTCGGTCGCTGGGTGATCATTTCAACCGAACGAAACGGTCGCCCCCATGACTTTATCAAACCACAATCTGCCAAACCGGTTTCTACAACACTCTGTCCCTTTTGTCCGGGACAGGAACGGCTGACGCCGAAGGAAATCATGGCCTATCGGCCTCAATCCAGCGAGGCCAACTCTCCGAACTGGAGCATCCGTGTCATTCCAAACAAGTTTCCGGCGCTTCAGGTCGAAGGCGACATGGGCCGCGAGGGAATCGGGCTCTACGATCGCATGAACGGCGTGGGCGCCCACGAAGTGATCATTGAGACCCCCAACCATGTTGAGAGTCTGGCCAACCTGCCGGCCAAGAAGATTGAAGACTTGTTGTGGGCCTATCGAGATCGTATGCTCGACCTCAGAAAGGACATCCGACTCCGTTACATTCTGGTGTTCAAAAATCACGGCGCCTCGGCAGGGGCCACCTTGGAACATAGCCACTCCCAACTCATCGCCATGCCGATCGTCCCAACCAGCGTGCAGGATGAACTCAACGGTTGCCGCAACCACTATCAGCACAAGGAGCGCTGCATCTATTGCGACATTCTTCGGCAAGATCTCTCAGACGGTGATCGAGTCGTCGTCGAGAATCCTGAGTTCTTGTGCGTGACCCCGTTCGCACCGCGATTCCCGTTCGAAATGTGGATTCTTCCGAAGCGCCATGCGGCCTACTTCGAAGAAAGTCAGAAGGCGCAATTCGAATATCTGGCCCCCATCCTGTCGGAATCGCTCCGACGGATGGACAAGGTGTTGGCCCATCCTTCCTACAACTTCATCCTCCATAGCTCGCCGCTGCATGAAAAGACCGGCGACTACTACCACTGGCACCTGGAGATCATCCCCAAACTGACTCAAGTGGCAGGCTTCGAGTGGGGGACGGGTTTCTATATCAATCCAGTCTCCCCGGAAGAGGCTGCAAAGTTTCTGAGGGAATCGGAGCCCTAGATGCCAGTTCGCTTTCGCCTTGAAGATCCGACGCTATCCACGACGCTCCGCAAGATTGAGCAACTGGTTCGCCGGCAGGGCGGAAGAACCTGGTTGGTCGGCGGATGTGTTCGGGACCTCGTGCTTGGCCAACAGCCCCGCGATCTAGATCTTGAAATCGCCGGACTCCCACCCGGACAGCTTCACGACATGCTCTCGGAACACTTTTCGGTTCAATTTGTTGGGAAAGCCTTCGCCGTATTCAAGCTGCAAGGTCTGCCGATCGACATTTCTATTCCCTCCCGCATTCTGATCGACGAAAGCACATCCATCTCCGGTCTGGTCCGTCAGGCCGACCCTGGCATGGCGATCGATGAAGCCCTTGCCCGACGTGACTTCACGATCAATGCGATGGCCTGGGACCCGGACACGAGAGAGCTTCGCGACCCGGTCAACGGACGTGCGGACCTCGACGCCCACACCTTGCGACACGTGTCACACCGATTTTCTGAAGATCCGCTACGTGTCCTGCGCGGAATGCAGCTAGCCGCCCGATTCGAACTCACTGCCGCACCGGAGACGGTATCTCTCTGCCAGACTCTCTCGCAAGATACGCAGCCTCGCGAACGTCTGTGGGAAGAATGGAAAAAACTCCTCGTGTGGGGTCGTAAGCCCTCACTGGGGCTGCACTTCCTGGATCGATCCGGATGGCTGCGCTTCTATCCAGAGCTCGCAGCATTGCAGGATTGTCCACAAGATCCCGTTTGGCATCCCGAAGGCGACGTGTGGATTCACACACTCCACTGTTTGGACTGGTTCGCCGGCGAACGAACCGGGAATGATCAGGACGATTTGGTCGTTGGCCTGGGCGTGCTCTGTCACGACTTGGGCAAACCAGCTACAACCAGGGAGGACGATGGGCGCATTACCTCACGCGGGCATGAACCCGCAGGCGAACCCCCGACAAGATCTTTTCTCGAACGGCTGATCAACCAGCAAGACGTGACGGACGACGTGTTACCCCTGGTGCTCTGCCATCTTCGCCCCCGCGCCCTCTATGATGCCAAGGCATCGGACAGCGCCGTCCGCCGACTGGCTCGACAGGTGAAACGGCTTGACCGGTTAATTCGTGTGGCGAGGGCTGACCACGCCGGCCGCCCACCGAAACCGTTTGATGGTTTCCCAGCAGGCGAGTGGTTACTGAATCGCGCAAGACGACTTGAGATTGAAGATCATGCCCCTGTCCCCATTCTTAGGGGGCGGCACTTGCTGGAATTAGGCGTTCCGCCAGGCCCTGACATGGGCCGACTGCTTGATGACTGTTACGAGGCCCAACTTGATGGAGAATTTTCGACAATAGAAGAAGGACTTCTGTACGCGAAACAGAAACTCTCTGCGCTCTGCTAGCAATGTTCTTTCCCTCGATGATTGTTGCCTCTCTGCTGCCCTCACCCCTTGCCCATCGGTCTTCGCCCCGTTTATCATGCGCCCATGCACGTACAACTGCATCATCCTGCTCGATCTATTGAAATCAAAGGGCCTAAGAGGGTCAAGGATGTGCTTCGGGAACTGAATCTCGTCGTTGAGGCACACTTGGTCATTCGTGGTGATGACTTAGTGACCGAAGACGAGATGCTGTCCGATCAAGATCAGATCGAAATCAGGCCGGTGATCTCGGGTGGATGACCTCCCCTAGTCTGCCATCGCATGATACGAGGGCCACTCCGGCACCCATACGGGGTCTTGAGAGTCCGCTAAAACCTGTATCTTCTTTTTTCACCTTGCAATTGAGCACCAATGGCACTACCCTTGCAGCACGTGCCAAGCTAGTGCCAAATGGGTGGCACATATTTTTAATTTTTTTACAGGGGGTTTCCTTATGAAACGTTTGTTGATGGCAGCTATGGCAGTGGCAGTCGCAATGACTTTTAACGCCCCGGCCTTTGCCAGCGATGATAAGAAGGAAGAAAAGAAGGGTGGCCATGTCCTCTACAGCGATGACAAGAAGGAAGAGAAGAAGGGCGGGCATGCCACGTATAGCGACGACAAGAAAGAGGAAAAGAAAGGTGGCCATGCCGATACATTCGGTGACGAAAAGAAGGACGAGCAAAAGGGCGGCCACTAAAGAGCTGTTCCTCAACAAGGATTGTTTACTCCTTGCCTGAGTAAGCAATCGAGTCGATGTGGGGGCTTTCATTCTCGTGATGAGAGCCCCCACGTCTTTTGATCTCCCTACCGAGGCACTCTCCGTACGCACCCTCGGAGCTGGATAGACCGGGTTCAGACACGTGCACAGCGTGAACAATTGCGCACCCTGCCGTAGGAAACAGCCTACGCCACTCAAATACCTAGGTCACCACTTTCGCCCTATGTCTGCTATGCTTTGATGTAGCTTATTGTCGGATGCCTATACGAGATATTTTCAAATCGCTATCGGCACAAACTCTGCTGCTCGCTCCCTTTCAAAACAAGGTCACGACCCCATGAAGCATCGCGGAATAGAAATCGGTATAACTACCTACTCACTGGTTGCTTTTTCCGCACTGTAGTACTGCGGTTCGCGTTATGGCTCGTCCCCATGCTAGTCGCCCAACCGGCTGTTTGGACCGACGTATTGCTTTGTCATCACTGCGTACGGTGTAGCAGGGCATGGGAGTGCCTACTCGAACGAAGTCAGCAAGGGCGTCTTCTAGAGGGCCATCGACATATTTTGAAACGCCTAACGTTTGAGACCCTCTGTGCGTCGACGTTCCTCACTTGACCCCCCCTCTTCGAGAACTGTATAACCATGCGTCCCGGTAAGCTCTGAGGTGAGGGTGTGGCCTGCTCTCGTTCTTCTCGACCAGGTCATTTACCTTTAACCCCATGTCTTAACGCGACAGACCCGATGCGCCCGTAGCTCAATGGATAGAGCATCTGACTACGGATCAGAAGGTTACAGGTTCAAGTCCTGTCGGGCGCACCATACCCAGCTTGCTCGTATCACGAGTACCCTTCTGTTCAACCAGCTCCAATAGCGACAACCCTTCCACAAGGCAGCTCCCCTACTGACAGCTAGCACCCTGTCGATAGTCGTTGCATAAGCCTCCCAGACACCGTAAGGTGAACGAGGAGTGTGACACCATGAAACATGCTTCGGACCAGGGCACATTGCGACTCGCGCAGGAGCGTGCGTCGGGAGGAAAAAAAGAGACCGAAAACCGATATCGGGATGATGCCCGCACGTTGGCTGGCAAATTGCTCACGGTCCAGGACGAAGAGCGGCGGCGGATTTCGCGGGATCTTCACGACGACGTGAACCAACGTCTTGGTGCGATCGGCCTCCAACTCGACACGCTGAGCCGAAATCTCCCGGACTCGCCATCCGTCATCCGTCGGCGGATCCGGGTGATCCGAGGCCATGTGAGTGAACTATCCGACGAAGTCCGTGGGCTTGCCTATCGATTCCATCAGACAACGGTGGAGGACCTTGGGCTCGTCGCAGCACTCCAACGTTACCTCAACGACTTTGTGAAGCGCACCGGCATCAGTACCCGATTCACGAAGCCCCGATCGGCTGACTCTATTCCGTTGCGATTGGCGACGTGCCTATATCGAATCGCACAGGAAAGTTTGGGGAATGTGGGACTTCATGCGAATGCGTCGCAAGTATCTCTGACACTCGTCGTGTCCTCCGACGAAATCTCATTGACCGTATGCGACGATGGAATTGGGATGGATCTCGACGAGGTCAAGCGGCGAAGGGATGGGCTCGGGATGCTGAGTATGGAGGAGCGCGCGAAGCTATTGGATGGCACGATATCCTGGTCCTCTTCGCCCGGGCAGGGAACCACTGTGTTCGCACATTTTACCCCAGGAACTGAATCGCAATGAACAAGCCATCGATCCTTCTCGCAGACGACCATACCCTGTTTGTGGAAGCCCTGCATAATGTGTTGGAGCCTGAATTCACCTTGGTCGGTGAAGTAGGAGATGGCCGCGCCCTCCTGGAGGCCGCCCCTCGTCTCCTTCCTGATGTCATTTTGCTGGATCTGTCGATGCCGCTCTTAAACGGTATCGACGCAGCCTACCAACTCAGACGCCTGGTTCCCGACTCAAAGTTGTTGTTCTTAAGCATGCACGGAGATGCGACCTATGTCACCGAGGCCTTCCGAGCCGGAGCGGCCGGCTATGTGTTGAAGCGTTCGACCGCGACCGAACTTCTACAAGCCATCCGGGCTGTCTTGCGAGGACAGCTCTATATATCCCCCATGCTGGCAAAAGACATGCTGGATCCGCTTTTACACAGCAAGCGATCCCTGGCAGCGCCACAAAAGCAACTCACCATACGCCAACGAGAAGTTCTACAATTGGTCGCAGAGGGGCGATCACTCAAAGAGATTGCCACGATTCTCTCCGTGTCGGTCAAGACCGTGGAGTTTCATAAAACACGCATTGTCAAACAACTGGGGCTTTCGACGACGGCCGATTTGACCAAGTATGCGGTCACACACGGCCTAGTCCCCGTCTAATCCTAAGCCAATCTCCTCCTGCCGACTCGCCGCCATACCCCTCCGACCTCTTTTCCACACGGCACACCCTCTCACTCCTCCGCACATCCAGGGAATGATGGCATGGTAACTAGGGACGCTCCTAGTTCTCAGCTTGGGGCATTCGTGGTTAGTTATACCTCATGCCCCATCGCCAAGATCCCGGATGAGGGGGCTGATCATAGGTGGCGGCGAGCAACGTCGGAAAGGCCTGCATAAGGCTCCTTTACGGAATGCCCATTCAGCGCTATCTGTGTCGCCATCTGACTGAAGGAGGCAACAACCACATGTCCGGTCGCATGACCCCTCGCCTTATCCTCTTAGCGGGCATTCATCCATTGATTGCCGAGGATAGTCGGCTTCGCGTTCACAGTATTCCTGGATCGACGCGATACGAGGTCGTCGAGTCTCCCGCTGACGAATGCTCTCTTCTGCCGGTCGTGAGTCGCTTAAAACCCCATTTCGTCCTCCTTGATCTCTTATATGCAAGCAGTCTGCAAACCATTCGACGCATTACGAGCATCAACCCGTCGTGTTGCATCGTGGCCGTGACGGGAGCACGGAATAAGGACGTGGCAGCAGCAGCTTTTTCCAGCGGGGCATCGGGTATCCTGTATCGCACCGACATCTCAACTGAACTCTTCGATGCGATCAGTACAGTGCGAGCGGGCCGACGTTTTCTCTCCTCCTCCCTTTCCTCGAACGCAACGAGCCCGAGAACAACTGAATTTCGCCCACAGACGGGAGGCGTCACATCGTTGGATGAGCTGATCATGCGTCTCACGCTGAGAGGCTACCCGGCATCTCGAATCGCACGTGCACTCGGCCTTTCTGCCAGAACCGTTCGCCTCAGCATCACCTTTCTCAAACAGTTTTACGGCGTGCGAACGAACCAGGAGTTAAAAGAGTACGCGACGGCCATTTTTTGCAGGTCCTGACAATCCAATCGACTTGATGAGAGATCAGGAGAGATACCGTGGCCATAACTAGAACGTTGCGCCATCCTGATAGAGAACTAGGGCTCCGTCGAGTCGAGTGGGGCGACCTGGTACGAGTCGACTATATGGTCTGGTTAGAGGATGGATCCTTGTTTGACTCATCCCTGTACGACGAGCCTCTCGAATTTATCGCTGGAGAACAGTCTGTCATGCCGGGCATCAATCACCTGGTGATCGGTATGACCGTCGGTGAGTCGAGAACTCAGCTGCTTCCCCCTGACCTTGCCTTTGGTCTGTATCGCAGCGATCTGTGCCGCCGAGTGAAGCGCAGATGGTTGAAGTCCCACCATATCGTGCCGGTGGTTGGTCTCGAAGTGGCCATTCTCAAGAACGATCGCACAGTGATGCATATGGTCGTGACTGAATTGGACGGAGAACAGGTCACGTTGGACGCCAACCACAAATTGGCCGGGAAGAACATCATGGTTCAACTTGACCTGCTGGAGATTAAAGCTCCCGCTGATCAGGAGATTCCCGGCACAATATTGGGAGGACCTCGCAACTAGATTGGACGAACACGTAATGGAACTCGCGTTGCTGGATGGTCTCGTCATGCTGATAGTCGTCGTCCTGTGTGGGGCTGTGCTCAAGTGGGCACGGTGGCGGCGCGGGTCTGCGCGTTCTCGAATGAGACGCCCGATTCGGTACCTGACGATTCACCACTAGGAGGCTAGCCGTAGAATTCACACATGCTGTCCCCTCGTGCGTCTGTCCATGCGCATTCCATATGGATGTCGGGACTCGCACACCAGAGAGGTATCCATGAACACTGACAATGGAAACAAACCGTTCTTACACCAGTCGAGGCAGCAAGAATGCCAGGGCTGTGGTGAAACCGTCGATCTGCAACACGACAGCGCCCTCGTAGAAACTCCGTCTGTTCCGTCCCCTTCGGACAAAAACCTCCTAGTCTGGCATCAACAGTGTTACGATTCCTTCCTCGAGGAAGGGGAAGAATGTTGATCGCGCCGGCCGGAATGATCGTCGTCGTTTCCACCACGCCCGATATCAACAACGGAAGCTGCAGTGGAGTGAATATTCATGGATGATCGTCAAATATTTTCTGGATCCTTCAGCCAGATTTCTGCCACCACGCTCACGACCGTGTCGCTTCTCGGTATTCTGAGTCTAACCGGTTGCGACTTCTCGCCTCCGGTCCTGGAGACGCAGATCGAGGAATTGCACACAGACCTGAACCAGGCCGTGGTGAAGAAGATCACATTCGAACAGGACGACTCGGAGTTGCGAGCGCGACACGTCTCCATGCAGCGTACGATAGAAGAACAGGAGCCAGAGAATAGGGTCCTGCGGGACCGCATCGAGGTATTGACCGCGAAGAGACAAGAGTCGTCAGTCAAGCCATCTGCTTCCCGTCTCACCTCAAAGTCGAAACCTTCAGTCCTGAAAAAAGGCTCGTACTCTCCCTTGCGGGTCAAACGCTCCCTGATGAAAGGGCCGCGCGTTGCGCGTATTCAACGACTCTTGAAGAACCATGGGCTCCCGATTCGAGTCGACGGCGTCTATGGGAACGACACGGCTGCAGCCGTTCGTTGGTTTCAACGCTACAACGGAATCAAACCCGATGGCATCGTCGGTCCACATACCGAGCGGGCACTTCTACCAAACACTCGGGTATCAAAACTCATCAGACACCTCTCACTCCAACGTCCACCTCTCAAAGGACGTGATGTCATAAGGCTCCAGAAAGCCTTACGCCGATTCGGCCATCGTCTCACTGTGGATGGGCGCTATGGTCCTGCTACGAACAGAGCCGTCGCACGTTTCCAAAGACAGCACGGACTGAAACCGGACGGCATCGTTGGGCCGAGGACATGGAGTCTGCTAAAGACAAGGCCATAGACGCCTTGGTTCTCTTTCTGATGTAACGTGACCATTCTCAGCGACTCCTGGTCCCAAGATGGTGGTTCACCGGACAATGGATTGAACGCGCCATCAAGCGATGCCGTGTTTCTTACGTACCTCGCTCACAGCAGATCCCGGTCTATAAGTGAACCATATCGTCTCGCTCTTCCTTCTCTTTCCCCTTCCGCCATCGACGCTCTAGTGCGTCGCGTGCAATGTTCCGTCCTCCAAGCCCCACCGCGATCGCCAGAGCCATGATCACGCCGCCAAACACGATGGAGAATGCCGCCACAACGATTTCCTTAGCGATGCCAAGTTGCGTCAGCACCATGGCGGCCGTGAAGAGAAAAACTCCCCATCGAACCAGGCCTGCGATGAATCGGGCCTCTTGAATCTGTGCGTTGACCGTCGCGATGAGCGTCGCTTCCGCCAAGAAGTTCCCGAGCAAAACGCCGACCAGGATCAAGAGCCCCGCGGCGAGAACGCTTGGCAAGTAGCCCAACAGTTGGCCCATCAGGTCGGCGGTCGTAGGCAAACCCAGCGCGTCGACCCCCATTAGCACGAAAATGACAAATATGGTCCAGAAAGCCAGTCGGCTCACGATATGTGAGAAGGGTTGCTTAAATCCGGCCTTCGCCAGTGATGCCTGCAATCCCCATCGTTCACTGAGGACATCAACCCGGGCTGCTCGCAACAGGTGGTGAAGGACTGATTTCATCGCTAATCCGACGAGCACACCAAGCACGATGAAGCTGACCAGGGCCAGCAACTTTGGGAGAAAGAGCGCCATCCTCACCATCATGTCGCGAAAGGCTTCCACTATCGCGTCGCTCCATACATTACTCATCGCTCCACCTCCATCGCTGAATCAGATACGGCTTCATGGTTTCGTACTCCACGGCTAACCGCTCCAGCTCCTCCTCCACGCGCTTCACGGGTAGCGCGCGTGTCGCTAGGATCAATGACGCCGTATAGCCAAGATACAGCGGCGTCAGCGACTTGAGCAGATGCTCTCGGTGGAGGAGTCTATCGTGATAGGCCAAGGCCAGGTCATAGACGACTTGAACCCAGAGGTTTGAAGGAAATCGAAAACTGTCCGCTTCGTCGATGCCTAACTCCAGAATCTGTTGAAACGTGTCGGGATCCAAGACGATCTGCCAGATTGGGACCAGATCACGAAGCCCCTGTCGAAATCCGTGGATCATCCGTTCCACATGGAGGGTTCCGACCGAGTCTCCCATTCCGGCCGGCTCGCCAACCAGTGGGACAGCCCTCGATCCTTTCACCGGTTCCCACGTACTTTGATAGCGCTCCATCATGTGAAAGATAGAGCCGACGGACTGGGCGAGGATCGTCGAGAGGTCCGCTCTCAATTTCCCTTGTTGCACGCGAGGCCCGAGCTTCGCTTCACAGATTTCGGCTGACTCCGCTGCCGCCAACGTCGTCAGCCATCCATCGATTCCGCAACTTGGGATTTCGTCGTCCCATGGTTGTACCAGCAACGATGACTCGATGAAACGTTTGGAGAACGCATAGGCTCCACCCTGGTGATAGGTTATCCGTTTCCCATAAAGTGCTCGCGTGAGGGGCGCCAGTAACGTATTGGTCAGGGTTCCTTCGTATCGATTGCGAGAGAACTGAGGCAGCACACAATCCACACCTTTGTCGAGAATAGGCGACGTGAGTAGTTCCGACCAGCGTTGATCAACGGACTTCAGATTGCCGTCGACGATGACACACGCCTTCGCCGCCAGTCGCTCGGATACCGTTGTGAGTAACCGCACCGCCACATCTCGGCCAGGTACTCCGGATTCAGAGAGCACATGCAGGGAGGATCCAAGAACTGGATGGTGGACCGCCCAGAAAGGTCCATCACGTCCCACCGCTTGTTCGATGAGATCCGTTGTGCCGTCTTGCGAACCGGCATCGCAATTGACCAACAACACCCGCTGCCCTGGAACCGAGCGACGAAATCCCTCCATCAGCGTTCTGGCAGCGGCAGGTGCCGTCGCCCCATCATTGAAGGTCAACACTCCCGCGACGATATCGGCTGGCTCCGCCCGGTCGAGCAGAGCGAGGACCGATTCCGGCAAGGACAGCTCAGCGAGGGGCCGTTGATTCGAGTCCAGCTGATCCATGCCGTCACTCAGAACAGAGCAGTTTTAACAAGGTAAGGTGGTCGCCTAAGTGCCGCGTGATGAGAAAATTACGTCGTACATGTTCTCTCGCGGCTGCACCCATCCTAGTCATCACCCCTGGATTACTCAGGAGATGGCGGATGCGAAACGCCGCACCCTCAACCGAATGGACGATGAACCCCGTCGCACCGTCGACGATTTGAGCGGAGACACCACCTGCGGTTCCCCCGATGACCGGCTTCCCCTTCCACATGGCTTCGGACACAGCCACACCGAATCCTTCTTTGAGTGCTTTTTGGACCACAACAGAAGCGGCTCGTTGCAACACATTAATCTCTCGATCTGCCTCCGGCGGGAGTTGAAGTATGTGAATGTCCGGATCATTCTCAGCCGCCTCTTGGATCTCTGCCAATACGGACTCCCCTTCCGGATCATGAAGCACGCCGCTCCCGGCCAAGATAAGCTGACAATTATGATGCTTCTTGACCAGCCGATACGCTCGAATCATGCCGATCTGATCTTTGAACCGGTCAAAGCGCGCGACCTGCAAGAGAATCGGTTTACCTTTGGCAATACCAAAGCGATCGAGCCCCTGCGCAATCTCCGTACGAGACAATTCCCGATTTTTTTCGGTCAACGGATCGATCGACGGATAGATGAGGAACTTCTGAATCGGCAACCGCTGGGCAAATCCCGGCAGCGAGAAGACCGCCGCGTCATATTTCACGATGTGCCGTCGGAACAGACTCCAGATGGAGCGGTGGGGGCGGCCCATATCCAGGTGACAGCGCCAGACCCACTTGCCGCCCTTTCGATGATCGATCAGCGCTGCCGGCTGAGGATCGTGGACAACCACCAGGTCCGCGTCGAGGTTTAGAGCCCTTGCGTTTCTGGCGGTGATATCAAGATAGGTGGTATACATCTCATTGGTGATCGTTTGAGGTCTCCCCTGCAATCCATCGGCAATCCGCCTTGTCACGTCAGCAAACTCTTGTGTCCCGGCGATGACTTCCCAGCGAGCCTCCACACCAAGAGCTTTCATGACCGGGACAAGCCGTCTCAAAATCTCCGCCATCCCGCCACCGTAGCGAACGGCACTGACATGGAGGAACTGTTTCCCCTGTACCAGGTCACTCAACCGTTGCAAAAAGTCTATCGTGCCTTTCGGAGCAACCTCACGGTACGGCTCTAACTCACTGATCATGATTCGAGATTCCTCCTCGCCATTCGTCGCATCGTCACAGCATAGTCTGTTCAATACCGTATGATTCGTTTCCAGATAGCGTCTGGGTGAGATTCAGCCAATAGAATCCATACGGCGCCAGCGTCAAGACGTAGGGGCGGTCCGTCACTGTGGGAAACCGCGCCTCGCCCAACAGTTCGACGGGCGTCACGCCAACGAGTCCTTTCAAGTCCAATTCGACCGATTGTGCGGAGCCGGCAAGATTGTGCACGACCAGCAGCTTGATGCCCTCATGCTCTCGAAGATAGGCCAAGACCTTGCCGTTGACGGGCCGCAGAAACGTAATCGTCCCTCGTCCGAACGCCGGGAACCGCTTGCGAACGGCAATCATCCGTTTCATCCAATGCAGCAGCGAATGGGGTGCCTCCTTCTGAGCCTCAACATTAACCGCCTGGTACCCATAGACTGCATCCGCTACGACGGGTAAATAGAGCTGAGCCGGGTCGCAATTCGAAAATCCCGCGTTTCGATCCATCGTCCATTGCATGGGCGTTCGAACTCCATCACGGTCCTTCAGTTTTACGTTGTCTCCCATCCCGATTTCGTCGCCGTAATAGATGATGGGACTACCGGGCATCGTGAAGACGAGGCTATGGAGCAGCTCGATCTTGCGGCGATCGTTGTCCAGCAACGGAGCGAGCCGACGGCCGATGCCGATATTGCGCCGCATTGATGGGTCCCGCGCGTAGGTGTAATACATGTAGTCCCGCTCTTCGCCGGAACACATTTCGAGCGTGAGCTCATCATGATTGCGGAGAAAGAGGCACCACTGGCAGTTCGGCGGAATCTCTGGCGTATGGGTAAACATGTCGATGATGGGATCGCGCGTTTCACTCTGCACCCCCATATAAAGCCTGGGCATGAGGGGAAAGTGAAAGGCCATATGAAATTCATCCCCATCGCCGAAATAGGGACGCACATCTGTCGGCCATTGGTTCGCCTCGGCCAATAAAACACGCCCCTGGTAGGCATCATCGATTCGGCGACGGATGTCCTTCAGATAGTCGTGCGTCTCAGGCAGGTTTTCGCAGATCGTGCCTTCGCGCTCGAAGAGGTACGGGACCGCATCACATCGAAATCCATCCAACCCCTGATCTAGCCAAAAGGTCATGGTATCCAGCATGGCCTGGCGGACTTCGGGATTGTCATAATTCAAGTCCGGCTGGTGGCTGAAGAACCGGTGCCAATAGAACGCCTTCGCGTCCGGGTCCCAGGTCCAATTGGACTTTTCCGTGTCGATGAAGATGATTCTGGCCTTCCCGTACTTGCGATCAGTATCGCTCCACACGTAGAACTCGCGTTTCGATGACTGAGGAGACTGACGCGATTCCTGAAACCACGCATGTCGATCGGAGGTGTGGTTGAGGACCAGATCGACGATGACACGAATCCCGCGGCGATGGGCCTCGTCCAGCAGCTGCTTGACCTCCTGCATCGTGCCGTACTGTTCCGCGACAGTGAGAAAATCTGCCACGTCATAGCCGTCGTCTCTCAGCGGCGAGGGATAAAAGGGCAGCAGCCAGATGCAATCCACCCCAAGCCATTCGAGATAGTCCAGTTTTCCGATCAACCCCTGGAAGTCACCGATGCCGTCTCCATTGCCATCGGCATAGGCCTTCACGTGGATCTCATAGAAGACTGCATCCTTGTACCAGAACGGATCGTTACTCACCATCGCGTCGTGTCCATCTCCACATCTTTACCTACCTTTTGCCAGTTGATCATCGCACATATTCAATAAGTTGGAGCGCAGCCGTTCTAGACTGCCCAAGTACGGATTCAGCGCCTTCATACGGTCAGCCAATTCGGGGAGCTTCAATCCGTTTCGAATCCAGGCTGAAAAATCGTTCTCCTCCCGTTGTAGCCGTAGATGCGATTCAAAGACGTGGAAATAGATCACGCTGACGTCCACATCCGAGACCGCTGCACGAAACTCCGGCAGCGTTCGTGCTTCCAACCCGGTCGGCACTTCCAGAATACGTGACCGGTTGAAGTAGAACGGTGTACCAAATCCCGCGCGAGGTACCGTGGTGAGGCTGGACAGATGGTCGTCGATCAGAGAAACCAAATCTTCCCGCAGCGCTTCCAGACTTGAGTACTCAAACGGGTCCACCACCGACAGCCGTTCCGCGAGGATGTGATCCCTTACCTGCTCGCCTACCCATTCGGCAAAATCATTGGGATAGGTCCGTTCAATGAACCGGTGGCGCAAGAAGAAACTATGGGTATGGAAGTAAATGGAATCGAGCGGAACCTCTTCCAACAATTCAGCCAAGGTACGCTCGTCCTCAGCCTGCTTGCCGAGAATTTCCTGAATCTCGCTGCACCCCAGGAACCGGAATGCGCTTTCACCGTTCGCGGTTGTCATAATGAATGATGAACCTTCCTAGTTAGAAGCCCTTGAACGACCGGAAAGCCTCGGGGAGCCAAGAGCTCGGTCAAGGTTATAGGCGGCACTGATCAAGCCGATGTGGGCAAACGCCTGTGGGAAATTACCCAACTGTTCTCCTGTCAAAGACAACTCTTCGGCGTAGAGCCCCAGGTGATTGGCATAGCTCAAGATCTTCTCGAAAATCAGTCGAGCGTCCTCTAACTGGCCGGCTCTGGTCAGCGCCTCGACCAACCAGAATGAGCAAAGGGTAAAGGTCCCTTCTTGGCCGGATAAGCCGTCGGGAGCGGCTTCCTCAGGAAGATACCGAAAGACCAACGCATCGGACGCCAAACTGGATGTGATCCGCTCAATGGTTGATTGCATGCGCGGATCGGTTGGGGATAAGAAAAACACGAGCGGCAGAATCAAGGCGCTGGCGTCTAGAGCGTGGCCCTTATATTCCTGCACAAACGAGCGACGCTCATGATCCCACCCATAGTGCATGACATCACGATAGATTCGATCCCTCACATCGATCCACTTTGCACGATCAGCGGGAAATCCCCTCTTGTCTGCGAGGCGAATTCCTCGATCGAGCGCAACCCAGCACATGACCTTCGAGTACACAAACTGCCTCTGTCCGCCTCGCACCTCCCAAATCCCCTCATCAGGTTGGTCCCAGTTGGCACAGACATAGTCCAGCAGGCGCGTCAATCCCATCCAACTGTCGTAACTGATGGGTGATCCATGCTTATTGTAGAGATAGGCCGCATCCATTAAGGCGCCGTACATGTCCAACTGGCGTTGTGAAGCCGCACCATTGCCGATACGGACTGGTGATGAACGTTGGTATCCTTCCCAGTGGGACAGGATGTCTTCCTGTGTAATCCGACGCCCATCGATGCCGTAGAGGACTTGTAGGGAGCAATCACGGTTGAGATCGTGACATCGGGCTTCGAGCCACTGCATGAAGCGACCAGCCTCCTTGGAAAAACCAAGGCGTAACAGTGCATACAGGGTGAAGGCTGCGTCTCGAATCCAGGTGTAGCGGTAGTCCCAATTCCGCTCACCGCCCAACGCTTCCGGCAGACTGGTGGTCGGCGCGGCCACGATCGCACCAGTTGGCGCATAGGTCAGGAGCTTCAGCGTCAAGGCCGAGCGGTGCACCATTTCGCGCCATCTCCCGGTATAGCGACATTGGCTCAACCATCTCCGCCAATAGGCCACCGTCTCGCGTAGCGCAGTTTCAGCCGTTTGAGGTACGTCAAGGACACTCTCGCTCGCCTCCGACTCCAATTGTTCGAGAAAGAACGTGAATTGCTGGCCTTCCGCTAAAGTGAATTCTGCTTCCACTGCCCCTTGATGGGAGACGAGCGGGACGGGGCTCACCAGTCCCACGGTCATCGTCGCCGATCGGAATATCGCACCGGTAGGCCGCACCGTTACAGTATGGTCATCTCGGCCGAAGTTGAATGCGGGGCGGCATTCCAGCCGAAACGAAATCTTACCTCGGATCACCTTGACCATGCGAATAATCTGGTGCCGTTTCGGGCAGGTGCTCGGTTCATCTTCTTCAACCGGCATGAAATCCGTCAACTCAGCCACTCCATCGTGGTGCAGAAAGCGAGTTAACAACACGTTCGTTTCCGGTAGATAGAGCTGCTGTCGCTTCCCATCGTCAGACGGAGCGATACGGAACCGTCCACCGCGCCGATCATCCAGCAACGCGCCGAATAAGCTGGGTGAATCGAAGTGAGGGAAGCAACACCAATCGATCGACCCATCTTTTCCAACCAGGGCCACGGTGTGGAGATCTCCGATGACTCCGTAATCTCCGATCGGCTTATACACCTTGGCCATCTCCCATCATGCGACCACCTCCTGCGTGAGGCTCCGAATGCCTTGAAGCGGAATCGAGAGCCAATCCGGCCTATTGTGCAGCTCGTACTGCAATTCATACAGCGCTTTGTCGAGTTCATAGACCTGGAGGACTCGCACGAGGTCCTCCCATGTGCGCGGGAGGAATTCTACCTCACCGGGTTTGGCCACCGAGCGATACCCCTCGAAAAACGCCGCACGTGCGGCACGCTCCCATTCCGTCATGACGGCACCATCAGTGGCAGAGATGGACTGATGCTGTTTCAGCACGGCGTGCACCGCATAGTTGAATGAGCGCAACATGCCGGCGACATCTTTGAGGGGACAGACCTTCGCGCGGCGCTCTTCAAGTGATCTCGCCGGCTCTCCTTCAAAATCGATCACCACAAACCCATTGTCCGTTTTGAGGACTTGACCAAGATGGTAATCGCCATGATGACGGATCTTCACCGATGGGCTCTTCGCTAAGAGGCCAAGGTTTTCGAATCGAGTCCGGCAGCCCCTTTCTAAACCGTCCGCTTCGTCGAGGGACAGTCCGATCATCGCCTGTTGTTCGACCGGCAACCCTCGCAGATCGCGACAGACATCGACCAGGAGCTGCACCATCCTCCCTTGCCACCCTTCTACATCATGGTCCGTGATCGGCTCAGGGCGAAACGCCTCCAGCTCCGTATTCGATGCCAACGCCAGATGGAGATTGCCGGTGAGCAGCCCCAAGTGGCGGACCTCTCTCAGCAAGGCCTCAGACAGGTCACGAACCGCCTGCGACGGGTCACGGAGACGGTCTTCCCGAGCTCCTCTAGTTTTGTGCAGCAGTTCTTCCAATCGCATGAGGGTGTGGGTCCAACCATCCCCTTTGTTCGGAACAAACCCTTGGACCACGAGGATGGTTCCCTCTGCAACCATCTCCTCGGTTTGGCAGTCGTGATACGTCATGAGCCCAAGCAACGGCGGGATGTCCCGGTAGGAGGTCTGCGTCGTGAGAAACTCCAGAACCTCACTGTCCGGATTAATGCCCAGATCCAGCTTTCGGATCAATTTCATGATCACCCGCCGGTCGAACACAACCGAGGTATTGCTCTGTTCAGCCGAAAGAACCTTAACCCGATCGACCGGTGCGGCCAATTCATCCTGATTTCCAGGTATGACCCGTCCTGTCAGGCAATCAGAATGTCCAACGATCTCCTTTTCCTCTGCAACGGCATCGTACAATGTGCGCCAGACATCGTTGTCCTTCGTGGCATCACAGACCCAGAGCTGTGGGGCGGAGTCGTTTAGCGCAATGATGGCGAGAGCGTCATCCCCATCTACTCTGGGTCGAACTGAAAGAGGCGCGGCATAGCGTTCTTGCACCCCGCCTCGATATTCCACCAGCAGAACCGCCAGCAGGAGCGAACCCGCACCGGACGATAACTCAAATCCATCCACGAAGCGCACGTCCGCGACCGACCTGCCCTTCCCGCGAAACCACCGCTGCCGCTGAAGGTACTCGATCACTGGCCCTCGCCCCTGCGCTTCGAGCGCGGAACGGACTTGATCGGTCCACGGAGATTGTCCCGCGAGTGACATGTGTCGCCTCTTAGAAGAAGTAATCGAACTCCTGCTCTCGATGGGTCCATCGCCGCACCACGAAAATCGCGACCGGCTCAACCTGCGGATCCAACCGTACGATGTAACTGTCGCCGATCATGAGATCACGATGATCGGTGATGACATTGTGCAATTGGTAGGTCTCTTCCGCTTTAATGCCGAGTGCCGCGATTGGAATCCGGAGATGGGCCTCGTGAGTCTGGAACGGACTGAGATTGACCGCGACCAGCACTGAGTTCTTCTTATCGACCGTACTTTTCCCATAGAACAGGACCTGATCATTACTCGATTCATAGAATTCGAGATTTTCCAGTTCATGCAGCGCGGGATTATCTTGCCTGATTCGGTTGAGCAACGTCACATAGTCGATGATATGGCCGGGACGATCCCAGTCCCACACCGTGATCTCATACTTCTCCGAATCCAGATATTCCTCTTTCCCCGGCAACGCTCGGTTTTCGCACAGCTCGTACCCACTGTAGATTCCATACGACGGTGATAACGTCGACGCAAGGGCCAGCCGGAACTTGAAGGCAGGTCGGCCTCCGTGCTGAAGAATCTCAGGGAGAATATCCGGTGTATTCGTGAAGAAATTCGGCCTGAAATACTCCTTCATCTCGCTGCATGACAATTCGATGAGATAGTCCGTGAGTTCCTGCTTGAAATTGCGCCACGTGAAGTAGGTGTAGGATTGGGTGAATCCGGCCTTGGCCAACACCTTCATCATTTTGGGTCTGGTGAAGGCCTCAGATAAGAAGATGGCGTCTGGGTAGCGGTCCTGTACTTCACGGATCAGCCATTCCCAAAAGGCCACCGGCTTCGTATGGGGATTGTCAACACGGAAAATCTTCACTCCGTGATCCGCCCAGAACAGAATCACGCGTTTCATCTCGTTCCAGAGCCCAAGCCAATCTTTACAGTAAAAGTCGACGTTGTAGATATCCTGGTACTTCTTGGGTGGATTTTCCGCATACTTGATCGTCCCATCAGGCCGATGGGCGAACCACTCCGGATGTTCTTTGACGTAAGGATGGTCCGGCGAGCAATTGATGGCAAAATCCATGGCCAGTTCCATTCCGTGAGCGCGCACGGCTTGTTCGAATCGATCGAAATCTTCGATCGTACCGAGGCTCGGCTCCACCGCATCATGGCCGCCCAGTTCGTTTCCGATCGCATAGGGACTGCCGGGATCGGTCGGAGTCGGGGTGAGGGAATTGTTTTTCCCTTTGCGGTTCGTGCGACCGATGGGGTGGATCGGGGTCAGATACAATACGTCGAATCCCATGGCCTTGATCGCCGGCAATCGTTGTTCACATTCCTTGAACGTCGAACCTTGGCCGGGGTTGGTTCCCTGTGAACGGGGGAAGATTTCATACCAGGCTCCGTAGCGCGCACGGACGCGATCGACCACCACTTTTAGCTCCCGATCGTAGACGGTCCAAGCCGTGCGTTCTTGGTGGCGTTCGACAAGGTGCGAAAGTTCTTCGCTGAGGGCCACAGCGAGTTGAGCATCCTGCGCATCCGCCGACCGCCATTGTTTCAGTAACTCGTTGAGTCTGGCTTTATCCTCTTTCGCCGCACGTTTCGCCGCCCGTTCAACCAGCGCTCGCCCTTCCAGAAGCTCGCTCTCAATGCGTTCACCCGCCTGAGATTTCTTGATGGCCTCCTGCCGCCAAGATTCGAACGTGTTTGAGAAGGCCCCGATGGTGTAGAGATAGCGCGTGTTCTCCTGAAGATCGAAATGGCCGGACCAGCGATCATTATCGACATGCAACATCACAGCCTCGTGCCATGTTGTTTCGTTGATCGTCCGATACCGGAGCACGGCGGCCAAGACATCGTGTCCTTCTTTGAAAATATCGGCGGAGACCTCAAGACGATCTCCAACCTCACGCTTGATCGGATACCGCCCACTGTCAACCTCTGGTTGCACCGATTCGATGATGATCGGCGACCACATTTCAGGTTTCGACTTTGCTTTCGGCCCCACGTATGCTACCTCCTTTGGCAATGGAATCAGGCCATCCGTTCCATCAATGCGACCGGACAGTCCGCCAGAATCTCTGCGGCCGCGATGACCTGACGACCCTCGTCCGGGACCGTCACCGACTGCCTCCCCGTTAACACATTCTGGTAGAGAGACCCCTCTTTCCACGACGGCATCGTCACCTTAGCATCACGCCAGACGCTTTCCCCGAGCGGAAGCTCGGTTGGATCCTCGACAACACCGGTCAACAGGCGTGGGACGACCACAACGACGGCCTGATCTCCATGCAGGCGAGCGAACGCAAAGAGGTGTTCACGTTTAGCACCGGTGACCTGGAGCGGCACGTACTCCCCCTGCTGGAACAATGCGGCATGCGCTCTGCGGTAACGCAACCCTTCTGTGGTGAGCCACAGCTTGATCCGCCCATCGGTTCGGCACGTCAGGAGATCGTGCAAGAGAGGCTGTCGATCCTCCACCGAGTCTCCGGCTGACCGCAACGAGGCTAAGACGGTCTGTCTCAGCTCATAGTCCACGGAGCGGCGATTGTCCGGGTCGACCAAATTAAGATCCCAGAATTCCGTGCCTTGATAGAAATCTGGGACGCCGGGTGCCGAGATCTTAATCAGCAACTGCGCCAGTGAGTTGTAGATGCCGTACTGCGCAATCCTTCCCTGAAACGGGAGGAAATCATCGAGGAAGTCTTTCGATTCGGATCGATTGAGGATCCCCGCCACAAAGTAGCCCATGGCCTCTTCGTACTCATGATCAGAATTGACCCAACTCGTGTGGACCTTGGCTTCTCGAATCGCCTTGTTCATGTAGGTCTGGATTCTCTTGCAAAACCCTTCATACCCCTGTTCATCGAGCTGAGTCAGCGGCCAGGCTCCGATCAAGGTTTGATAGAGGAGGTACTCGTCGTCTAAACTTGGTACTGGTCCTTGCTCTCCCGAAGCCTTCCATTTCCGATTCAGCTTGCTCCACTGAGTCACCCGCTGGCTCCAGAGCTTCGGCATCTCGGACAGCACCGCGATTCGCATGCGCACATCCTCCCCTCGTTTGGTGTCATGCGTCGCGGTGGCCGACAGGGTGGCCGGCCAGCGGGCCTGCCGTTCCTTCAACTGCTGATGAGCCATCGTCGGCGTCGTACCGAAGTGCTGCAGATCTGCGCCCACTTCATTCAAGGAGACCAGGCGATGGTACCGGTAGAAGGCCGTATCTTCGATCCCTTTCGCGGTGACCGGGCTCGTCGTTTGTTGAAACTTCATGACGAAGCGAAGCCGCTCTTCATCGTGGGCCTTGTGAGAATCCGCTGGTTGCAAGAGCAGATCACGGACGAAGTCGAACACCGACCCGCTGAGCGCCGGATTGCGTCGTTTGGCCTTCGTCACAGCCTGCGAAATAAAGGCCCGGTCTCGTTCCAGTACCCCTTCCGGCGACCCCGTAATATACGTCCGGTAGACCGGGAAACAGGCGATGATCTCCCGAATCGCATGGGTCAGACTGTTCAGCGTATAGTCCTGAGACCGTCGATCCCGTTCCGACAACCGATTCAATTGATGGCCGAGCACGTTCAACTCACTCGCCATCGCGACATTCATGATCAACTGTTTGCATCGGTAGGCCAGCTCTTCGAACGGCTCCTCATTGCTGACAAAACGAGTATAGGCTGTATCGACAGCGCGCTCATTGGCACGATTCACAAAGAGCCCGTTCACGAGGGTCAAAAATTCGTAACCGGTGGTGCCATGCACCGCCCAGGTCTCAGGAATCCGTTCGTTGGCACCAAGAATCTTTTCCACGACCAGATACAGCGGTCGTGTGTCCTCGCCGGCGGCCTCGGGCCGTTCCTTTCTGACCCACCCCTGGAGTTTCTGGAGATAGTCAGCCGGGTCGTAGAGACCGTCGACGTGATCGATCCGAAGCCCGGTCACCGCTCCTTCTTTGAGCAATCGAAACACCAACTGATGCGTGGCTTCGAAAACCTCGGAATTCTCCATTCGAAGGGCAGCCAGCTCGTTGATATCGAAAAACCTCCGGTAGTTGATCTCTTCGGCTGCTACCCGCCAGTCGGCCAGGCGGTACGCTTGGTCGTTCAACAAGTCGTCGAGCAGGTCGAAACTGCGAGGATCCCCCTTGACGCCATTGATCTGTCGCACGTTCTCGTCAAGAAAGCTCCGGATGGTCGCATTGCCTTCGAGCAACGTCGACAGACGGCGACGAACGACTTCCTTCTCTCGATAGCGCTCGATGACTGCCTCCGGGTCACGGACGTCTCGTGGCGGTATCCGCGTGAGGGCCGTGATGATGCTCTCCAGTTCCATCACATGGGGGTTGTCGGCGCCCTCGGCTTCGGCAAAATCTTTGAGGCGATGAGACAGGATACGAACAGACGCTTTTGGAGCCACAGGGAGACGATGCTCGTAATAGCGGATGATATATCGTCCGTCCTGATATTCGACCTGTAACTCCTGGTTTTCCAGCACAACCCCATATTGATTACCGAGGATCGGCAGGAGCACCTTGTTTCTCAGTTCAACCTTGAGCGGGTCCCAATCAATATCGAAAAACGACGCATGCCGTGAGCTCGGCCCATTCTCGAGGACATCCTGCCACCAGGCGTTGATCTGTTGAGTGATGCCCATATGATTCGGGACGACGTCCAGCACATGCCCCATTCCACGTTGATGCAACTCGTCGATCATCGCGTGGTACTGCTCTTCGGTACCGATTTCCGGATTCAGCATCGTCGGATCGACGACATCATACCCATGCATGCTTCCCGGCACGGCCTTGAAATAGGGGGAACAATACAGATCCGTAATGCCCAGATCATCCAGGTAAGGGATGACTTGCGTCGCGTCTTGAAAAGTGAAGGTCCGATTAAGCTGTATGCGGTAGGTGGCGACTGGTATTCGTGGCATATAATCAATAGGGACAGGATGCACTAAAGACGGCGCATCAAGCCGATCAAAACCCCCAACGTTCGAATGAAATAACAAAGAGATACTTAGTCGGCATTCACACGAGCACTCGTCGGTTTCGAATGCTCCCAGTTCCCGTCGGCGCCTGCATTCGCCTGCAGGACTTGCAATAGCTTGCTTTCGCTTCGCCGGTCATATTGTCCGACAATCTGATCCGACTCGCGCACTCGTTTCCTCTCGTCCATCAAGACATAGGTCAACTCCGCCAGGATCTTGTTCTGGGCCTGCACTTGCGCCCGTAACATGCGAACCTCATGCGCGAGATCGGTCTCATGTGGTACTGCCTCCAGAGTAGCGGGCGCTGCGATCTGCAGGTGCCGATCACGGGCCTCAGATCGAGGTCGAATCCGCTGGATAGCCCTCATCACTCCCTCTCGGATCACTCCGCCCACTTCCGCTGCCCTCAGAGACGCTCCGCGTAACCAGTAGACCATGACGGCCGCTTGATCGGAACAGGCCCGTGCGAGACGCCCTGCCCGGCTGGATGACAGATGCACCCGAGCCCCTAGTGGAACCAGGTCCGTGCCGGCAGGCTCGAGTGATGAATCCGGATTGGCGACGAGGGTCAGCATCTTCACGGGCTTATTCAGATTCAGCCTACGCTTCTTCATGATGCTCCTTCCTGTGCCTGACCCTTTCTTGGTCGATCGTGTGAAATGCCACGGAATTGTCTGGGCAACACGACCAAATTAGACCGTGAGACATGATAGCGTTTGCGATCCACGGCTGGATTCACTCCCATCTCAGATCCTTCGGGGATCACGTTGAACCGGTCTGCTACCACCCGCCGCAGATGCGACTTGGCGCCGACAATTGATCCATCAAGGATGATGCACTCTTCTATCTTGGTGCCGGGTTCAATGCGCACATTACGACCGATGACCGATCGCGTAATTTCAGCGTCGAGAATCTGACTCCCCTGCCCGATCATGGAATCCTCGACATAGGCCTTCGCTAAACTCGCAGTCGGACCGTCGAACGTGTCGGTCAAGATAGGCCACTCTCCATTCCGCAGGTCGAAAATCGGACATTCTCCCAGAATATCCATATGCGCCTGCCAGTAAGCGTCCAATGTGCCGACATCACGCCAATATCCCCGCTCCTCATAGGGTTTCAGGCCCGGCACGACATTCTGCATGAAATTGTAGGCCACCACCTGATTCTTTTTCATGATTCTCGGAATCACATCGCGACCGAAGTCGTGGGATCCGCCTCTTCGGGCGTCCTCAGACAACACCTTCAACAAGACATCCGTCTCAAAGATATAGTTCCCCATCGATGAAAAGGCATGCTCCGGATCATGGGGCATTGGCTTAGGATGTTTGGGTTTTTCTGAAAAACCTACGATTCGATCATTCGCATCAGTCTCGACTATTCCAAAGCCACGCGCGGCATGGAGCGGGACGGGCCTGGCTGCGACCGTCACATCTGCATGTCGTTCCTGATGGAACCGCACCATCTGCGCGATATCCATGCGATAGATATGGTCAGCACCGAACACGACCACCAGGTCCGGCGCAAAGTCTTCGATGAGATTCAGATTGTGAAAAACCGCGTCGGCGGTACCTTCGTACCAGCCTCCACCGGCTTTCATTTGCGGCGGGACCACCGTGATGAACTGCTGCTTGATGCGTCCGCCGATCCGCCAGGCTCGTCGCAAATGTTCGATCAACGATTGCGACCGGTACTGCACCAGCACGTACATCGCCATGATGTCGGAGTTCAAGAAGTTGCTCAGCACGAAGTCGACGATGCGATACTTTCCTCCAAACGGGACCGCCGGTTTGCTCCGGACTTCCGTCAGCGGCATGAGGCGCTCGCCCTTGCCTCCGGCCATCACAATCGCCAATACGCGCTTTCCCGCGCTACTCAAATCGGTTTCCCCCTTCCCCTGCTCATACTGCGCTCTTCACAGACTTTCCGCAAGCAGGTTCCACCACAGAGGCCATTCCGGTGTGATCGCGTGTGTGCTCTTTACTGGATCGCTACAGATAGTCATGGTCGTCCGTGGCTCACCGAGATCAATTGCCTGCCTTCAGTAGCGGCTGGAGGCTCCGGTTGAGTACGTCCACGAAATATTGACGCCTCCGCTCGGTAGCTTTCTGCCCCTCGAACAACACATCGTAGGTCAACACTCCCGATGTATAGGCTGCCATCGCCCTGGCGATATCTTGTGCGCTCCCAAGCCGATCACCGCTCATGGCCGGTTTGACGAGTTCCGCAAGCCGGTCTAAGTGAGCGTCGTAGATCGCCAGCAAATCATTCGCCACACCAACCTGCAGCTGCATCAGGCCTCTGACCTGATGGAAAAAGAGCAGATACTCCGGGCAATTCAGGAAGAAATCCACTCGCGTCTCAATGGCCGCCGAGAGAATCGCCGATCCTGTTGAGACCTTCTGAACAGCCTGCTCGGTCTTGGACGTCAGCTTATCCAACCCCTCTTTGAGCAAGGCGCAAATGATCGCCTCTTTGGAATCGAAGTACTTGTAGAAGGTCCCCTTCCCCTGATCGGCCAATTCCGTGATGTCTTCAATCTTCGCCCAATAGATTCCTTTCTCGGAAAACAACTGCCGTGCGACTTCCAAGAGCCGCCGGTTTGTTCTGGCCTTTCGCCGCTCGACCCGAGAGAGTGACGCTTCCGCTGATGTCCCCATCGCCGTCTTCTTCACCTCCCTATGAAGGGGAACCAGGATTCCCATCGACATTGATCCCGACATTGCGGATGGAATTGAAGGTGCCATGTTCATTCATGACTCGTTGGAGGTTGAGCGGGTCCTCTTCCCATCGTTCTCCATTGATGACAAACTTGTATTGGTAGGTACCTGGAGGCAACGAGATCTTGAGCGTCCAGAGGCCACCGGTATCTCGTTTCATCGGCTTCCCCTCTAGATTCCACTGATTGAAGTCGCCCACCACCGCCACAACGTTGGCCGATGGATCGAAGTACTCAAACAAGACTGATTCTTTCTTGGGTCCTTTTTTGGGTGCGCGGGTAGGGCGAGGCGAAGAAGACTTTTTCTTCACTGGCTCTTTCATTCATTCCTCCTTAGCATCCATGCATTGCGATTTATTTTGCCCCGAGTGATCGCGAGGGTCTGCACGTCGTTTTCTGAGCGATCCCATTCTTCACGTTCAATGCGCCTTATGCAACCCCCACCAATTCGGTCGGAAACGCCGGAACCTTCCCGATTTTGCGAAGGCCTTGGGCAATCCGTTTCGGCCTCCCCCAATCACACCAGAGTACGTTCTTGACATCCAACACCGACACTTTATTAAACACATGCTCGAGAAAATCCATCGAGAAATTTTGTTTCGGCATGGCTCGGTAAAGCTGCTGCAGAACCTGCGCTTCCCTCGCCTCACCGACGGTCAGCAGAAGCGCCTCAAACAGGTCCATCATCGACGGCAAGACTTTGGTTCCCAGTTTCCAGAGGGTGTTGACCTTTGCCACAATGATCATCGTGTTCCAAAGCACTTGTCCCTGCGTCAATGTCTTGGCCAGGTGTCGCTTCGGTTTCTCAACAAACTGCCCCACGTGCCATAGGGAATGGGGTCCATACCCTCCCACATACCGATCCAGCTGGATATACCCATAGTCGAGATCGACTCCATCGGGCTGGATGCCCAAGAGAATCAACCGATCTTCCAGCAAATCAATCGCACGGACGGCATGCCTGACCGCCTCAACTAATTGCCCCTCAGGGTGAACGAAGTGGTCAGATGGATAAATCACGACCGTCGCGTCGGGATCGGCAGCTCGAACATAGGTGAGAGGCAGAAACACCCCTGGTGCGGTATCACAATTAGCTGGTTGCACCACAAGAACCCCACCTCGATCATGCAATTGACCGCGTGCGGTCTCTTCCTGACTCGCACCGACGACGGTCACCCTCTGCGCTGGATCCGCGAGAGTGTCCGCCCGATCCACCGTGTGTTGCAGCATGGATCTTGTCCCGGTAAAGGTGCAGTATTGTTTGGGACAGTCCTCTCCGAGCCATTGTTTGATCATCGGAGCCAATCTGGTTCCCTCTCCACCGGCCAAGACAATCGACCAGAGGTGAGGAATGACATCCACATCCTTTCGCATCTTCAATTTTTCCGGGCTTGGGATAGTCATTCGTTCCCTCCTTTCGCTCGCAACCGTCCAGTACTTCTAAGCCTTCTATTTCTACCTCGCAGTTTGATTGCAGACTTCTGTTGTCACGCTGAATCGGAAAACCTATCTACCCTACGAATCGTGGCTTCTCACATCACTTAGGACACCACGCTCACGCCGCTGAACACCGTTCAAACGTCCCAGGCACAATCCGCTCCCACGTACGCCGATCCCTCGTTTGCCCTCGATAGGGCTTGGGCGGAACAACCGTCCGGTGCGTGAGCACCACAGGGTCGACCACTTCGCCGCAATTAATACAGCGCCACCCTTCAAATTGGAGATGTCCGGTGTCATCCCGCAGATCCTCGAAAGAATCCCGAATTAAACACCCCTTGCAACGTTGGCATCTCATAAGCCGTCCTCCTTCGAACTCTCGAACCATCCCTGTGCCGAGAGAACGTCACCCTTCAATTCTAAACTTATACGTTGACGAGGTTGCGGCCCCGCTCAACTGCTTTTTGGAACTTCTCCGTGGCTTGTTCGGTTGCCTTCTGGAACTTTTCCGTGGCTTGCTCCGTGGCTTTCTGAAACTTCTCGGTCGCTTGCTCTGTGACGTCTCCCGCCTTATCCCGAACATCCTCCGCGAAGTCCGCAATTCGACGCCGGGTTCGAGTCCCTGATTGAGGAGCATATAGCAGCCCAGCAGTTCCACCAACCACGCACCCTGCCATGAACGTCAACAGCAACCCCATCGATCCATACCGTCCGTTTTCCATCATGTACCTCCCTTTCCTTGTGTGAAAAATGTGATCGTGACTGATCTCACCCCTTGTTGCCTGTCGTAACCGTGACACCCTGCATAAGATCCTCGTGAGACGACGCTTCTCGTTTCATAGCCATTGGGGAGGCCGACTTCGACACCCTTCGCCATGTACGAGCGATTCTTCCCTCATGACATCTGACTTGCGTGATAGGTCCGCGTATCGCCCTCATACACCCTCTTTTAATCCATTCGGCGGCTCCGGATTCGGTAATTCTGGACACTGCCGCTCAAAGAGAACCCCGAACCCCGGCTGATTCCTAAATTCTTCGCCTAATGGACAATGCCACACCACCATCCCTCGAGTGAGCTCATGACCGACCGCATCCTCTTCTTCCGGAACGAGACTGATGGTAATTTCCGAACCCACTGGCGCCATCCACGTCGACTCAATAAACATCCTTGCGCGACCGACAAACCCTGTTGTTCCCTCGTGGCAGTTCCCATCCTGGTCCCACACCAAAAGCTTCCGATGTTGCCTTCCTTCCTCGCGATGGCTCTCTGCGTTCACAGAGGATCTGCTTCTCCTCAGACTAGCCGGCAGCACCGGGTTGACACCTGATACACCAACTCCCCTCTCTTCCGACTTTCGACGATCGCCAGATCGTCTCTCCTGCTGACCGCCGCTTGTCCCGACTATCGCCGTCAACACTTGAACCACCTCCACCCCAATAAGTCACTTATGACCTTATATCCATAAGTGACTTATTGGTCACTTTATAGCACTCGGTTTTACCTCCTGTCAAGCCGTTCAACCACATCATCAAAGGTACTTGAAAAAGATGGGAATCGCGTTCCTGCGAGGCAGGACAGCCTTCGGCAGGGGTCTACGAAGCACATTCGCCATGCACCAAACAACGGCGTTTCTTGGATCGCCACCAGACTACCGACCTGACGTCGAGCTGGTGGCGACCTGCCTGCTACCCGACTAGGATACACCCCCAGATTGAAACGTGTTCGGTCCACCAGTTCTTCCTCAGCACTCTTCGCGCCGTTTCGGATTGTGTCGAGCGCCAGAGCTCTTAGTTCGATCGTTCTGAGCATCCAACACTCACTGTTTTGTCGGAATCAGCACGATCTCCACCCGTCGATTCTGGGCCTGACCGGATGGGGTGGCATTGTCCGCGATGGGTTTGCTTTCCCCATATCCCTTGATTTCCATCCGTTCCGCCGAAATCCCTCCGTCGAGAAGAATCTGTTGAACCGATTGCGCACGCGACTCAGAGAGAGACAGATTGTACTCGTTCGACCCAATCGAATCCGTATGGCCCTCAATCAGCAGAGTTTGGTCCGGTACGGCAGCCAGAGCTTTCGCGATTTTTGTCAGCTGTAGTTGCATCGCCGGCTTCACGTCCGCCTTGTTAAAGTTGAAATAGATGTTCCCAGGCAACGTCACGATAACCCCACGAGCGTCCTCGCGCACCTTTGCCAGACGAGACAACGTCGCCGTCAACTCCGCGCGAGACTTTTCATTCTCCGCGCGAAGCCGAGCGAGCTCACGTTCCGCCTGTTCGGCACGGGCTTGCTCAGCCGTCAGTGCGGCAAGTTTGTCCTGCTCCTCGCGAAGTCGTGCGGCCTCCTCCTCTGCACGGGCCTGCTCACCCGCCAGTGCGAGTTTTTCCTGTTCTTCGCGAAGTCGAGCGACCTCTTCCTCTGCGCGAGCCCGCTCAGCAGCCAGCTTTTCTTTCGCGTTTTGCAGCGCCTGTTCCTGTTCTCGGGAAAAAGCCTTCATCCGTGCCAGCTCCGCTTCCTGCCCTTTTTGCCTGAGCAAGATCACCTCGGCGTCGCGCAACGCCAGTTCATGCCGGTTCTTCCGATTCGTTTCACGACGGATGGCTTCCTCGGCCGCCTGAGTTTCTGCTGCATACTGCGCCTTCCTCGCCTCCGCTTCCGCCAACCGTGCCTGGTGAAGAATGGCCGCCTCATCATGGTCTTTGTCCCAGGACTTGTTGGCGATATTCAGATTCGCTGCTGCAGAGTCGTAGGAACGTGTCGCGCGTGTATCCGCATTCGCACCTTTGGCATCTTGCAGAGCCAGTCGTGCATCCAGCAGCTGTTGCGGCGGCGAGGGCGGTGCCGCACAGGCCGCGATCGTCAGCACACCCAAAAGAACGCCGCTCACACCCCACATTCTATCGTGCATAATCGCACCTCCTTTTTCTCGGTTATTCGTTCCTCATCCTTCACGGCAAACTCAGGCTATGGATTCTGTAACTGCTTCCTGAGTTGTGTGGCTTTGACCTCCAATTCGTCCGCTTGCTGGCGCAACATGGCCGATTCACCTTTCTTCTGTTCGGCTTCAGCCCGAGCCCGCGCCGCTTCGGCGTAGGTGGTCGTTTCCAGAAGACGCTCGCGTGCCACCGCGTGATCGCCCTTCCCCGAAGCCTGCTGTGCCGCACCAAGTGCCTGCCTGGATTTTTGCAGCAGATCCGGAGCACGCTCAAACGCCCCAGACGATTCAGCACTCCGGATGGTCGCTTCGGTTTCTGCCAGTTCTGCCGGAGTCACCGGCTTTACACTCGACGCACAACCGATCGCAATGAACGACAGTGCTAGAACCAATGTCGGTCCAATAACCTTTCTCATAGGGAGCTCCTTTTCATCTTGTGTGATTGCTGCCCGCCCACAAACGTGACTCCACGTAGTTGTGTGAGCCACTTATCCCCTGACGAGACGGCGGCCTCGCACAATGGCTTGGTGGAACTTTTCGGTCGCCTCCTCTGTCACAGTTCCAGCCTCATCTCGGACTCCCTCCGCAAACTCCGCGATCCGACGACGAGTTCGAATGCCTGCCTGCGGAGCACAGAGCAACCCTCCGGCTCCACCAATCAAGGACCCCACCATGAACGACAACCCTAACCCCATTAATCCACATCCTCCGTTCGCCATAATGCACCTCCCCTCTGATCTTCTAATGTTCTCCCCATTGTTTCTGCTTCACATCAGCCCTGTGGACTGACTTCCGTGATAGGGACCGATATCACATCTATCACCTCCTCCAATTAGATAAATGTCACGTTAGTCATTTACGACTATTTAACCATATATGACTATTTGGTCACTTTCAATCTAAATTTAGCATTCCTACTTTTTCATGTCAAGGTTCTGTCCGTTACCGCTACTCGAGTCTTATCCGTCAGCCACACAAACCGCCTTGGCCCTTGTACCCACAGTCCACCACCAAGACAACCGCTATGAAACAGCTTGGTAAAGGAATGTCTATTACGAGATTGTCACGTTCCAGCCCATATCAACCATGAACGTTTCGACACGCCTGTAGCTATTTGGGGCAGAATACACGTTCGAATTGTAGGAAAAGGCAGCATTTTTGTTGGCACTCCTGACCCATCACTCAGGGAGATACAACTTGCGTACCGTCCATCACTCGGGCAATATTGGCAGCTGGCTGCCAGAACTGGTGTCAGCAGAGAGAGGCATTTCAAGCAGTTGGCCAGGAGGTTAGCCTAGGCCAATTTACGAGGGTAGGACTCTATGACTTCGCTATTTGTGGCACTTGGATTGGCGATTCTCATTGCCGTTTTTGCCTTACAAAACACCTTTCCCGTCACGGTTCAGTTTCTCTTCTGGGAGTACGAAACCTCTTTAGTTCTGGTGATTCTCTCCTCGACCGCCATTGGAGCCGCACTCAGCGCCCTCGCCTCATTGGGAACACGCTGGCGCCACACACGCGAAACCCGTGCGCTGCTCACGACCTTGGAGGAAGAACGAAAACGAATTGCCGCCTTGGAGCGGCGCGTCCGTGACATGCCGTAATCCTAAGACTCCACCACCTGCATGCAGTATTACTCGTAGATCAGCTCAGACTCAGTCAAATCCCTGTCACCGTCGGGAATCAGGCAGGCGAGATCTCTTTACGCGCATCCGATCGCACGGCCCAGAACCAGGCGACTTCTGCTCCAAGAATAAAGACAAGCGAGGCATAGTAAAGCCACATGAAGAAGAACATCAGGCCGCCCAAGGTGCCGTACAATACCAGGGACTGTTGGGCCATGGAGACATACCAGGCAAATCCCCAGCGTGCCACCTGGAACAACAATGTCGCACTCAAGGCACCAACCAGCAGCGCTTCCGAGCGCAGCGTAATCGCGGGAGCCACGCGATACAACAGATAGAACAGCGTGACCGTCCCGACAAATCCGAGCACTCGGTCCAGCACCGTCAACGCTGGGATGAACACCGGCGTCAACGATGGGTAGCCCTCCGCGACCGTCCATGCAATGGTCACGAACGACGTGTTGATCACGACGACGAGCAACAACACGGCGACCAGCAGTGTGATGAGCAGATCAATCCCCACCCCCCTGATGAACGTGCGGGTCTGCCGCGCACGAAATACCTGATTGAGCACGATCCGAACCGACCCGAAGAGAAAACTGCTGAACACGATAAACGAGGCGACCCCGACGAGGCCCAGCAGCCCGCGGCCGGTGACAACCGCCGCCAAGTTTTCCGCCAGGGCCTGCTGCGACTGGGGAAGAAAGGCCCGCAATACCGACCGGACTTCGTTCATCGCGCGCTCGGAATCCAGCACCGTGTACCCGAGCATCGAGACCATCAACAGCGACAGCGGGACGAAATACAGAAGCAGGTTAAAGGCGAGAGCGCTCGTGAGAAAGAACCCGTTGTCCGCTAAGAACTTCTCCACGACGGATCGGAAGAATCTCCAGGGATGACCGGCCCACTGGCGCCATGATGGGATCATGACTCAATGCTTCCGAACACCACGCCGGCTCGCTGCGTTCGATAGCTATCCAAAAGCGCAAAACTGATGGCAACGACGAGGGGGCCGGCCACGATGCCCACTAACCCAAAGAACTGGATGCCACCTAAGACCGCGAAGAACGTCAACATCGTATGTAACTTCGAAGCTTCACCGACGACGATGGTCCGAACCACATAATCGAGGACTGCGATGATGACTCCTGAGACGCAAAGGATCACCCCGGCTGCAACATCGCCCTGGATGAATGAATACAGGGCGACCGGCAACCACACGATCCCGGCTCCGACGAGAGGTAAGTACGCCAAGATCCCCATCACGGCACCCCACAGCAGAGGGACCGGAATCCCGGCAAACCAAAATGCGAGGCCACCAACGATGCCTTCGAGTGCAGCCACAAGCGTGTTGCCGAGGACCGCGCCCCTGACCACCTCACCGAATCGGTGGACGACCAACTGTTGATGCGGTTCATCGAGAGGCAGAACAACTCTCAATGAATCCACCATGCTCTTGCCATCGCGGAAAAAGTAAAACGTGCAGAGCAGGATGATGCTGAGCTCCATCACAGCGACCAGCACGTTCTTCGCAACCTGGGTCAATTGTTCTACGAGCGCACTCCCGAGTTGAGCCAAGTTATCGACTAAGACAGAACGCAAATCGGTTCCAGTCATCCGTTGGAATTCTTGAAGTTGCTCTAAGATCACCGTCGCCCAAGGGTGTACGCGCCATTGATCGATGACTCCCGGTCCCTGTTCCAAGGCTGAGACGACCGTCAAGTAGGTCCGTGCCAATTCTTTTCCGATCAGGAATGACAAATACGCCAGGGGGAGGATCACGCCGATCGTCACCGCGATGCTCATCACCAACGCGCTCAGCGATCGCCGGTCGCCGGTCAACTTCACGATTTTGCAATACTGCGGATAGAGCCCGTAAGATAGAACGGCAGACCAGATCAGCGCGGGGAAATAGGGCCGAAACGTGGCAAAGAGCAAATAGCCTAAGCCGACCAGAAAAATGAGTGTCGCCAGGCGAGCGGTCGAGTCGAGCGTCTTCTGCCCCTCTTCACTCATAAGGATGACTTCCGATCAGATACTGCGACCGTATCTACAGGGAGAAGCGACCTGCTCAAGCTCACGTTCTTTCAGAATTGATGGTTTGTGCCATCATAGGCACCCGATCGAACCTCGTCCAGTCCTCCCATGTGCTGCCGGGAGGACCGGCTTTGATCCGCCATGACGGATACGCGTGCTCGCCCGGAACATTCGGCGTCTCGATATCCCCCAACAGGTCTTCCAAAGAGATCAACAGGATTCGACTGGGTGTACGCGCTACATACGCATAGACAGCCCGACAGAGCTCGCTGGTCAATTGAGGGATCTTATCGGCTTCTCGCGGACAGCCCTCCGGCAAGAGCCGTTCTCTCGCCAAGGCGTCCAGCAGCGCCTGCTTGTCCCGGGCACGGGCGACCCGGTCGCGGTTGAGCCATTTGGGATCTCGATAGAGCCCAAGTTGAACTTTCAACTCGATGTCACGACCGATCCAAAATCCTCGCAATGTCGGCAGGTCATGGGTCGTCACGGAAGCGGCGGCGTCCTGGGGAAACCGAGATGGTTTTGCAAACTGTCCTTGTGCGGTTTGTTCAAAGAGCAAGAGCCGGTATGACAGCAAGCCTCCCGCCATCAACTGAGTCCGGATCGATGGGGTCACCGTTCCCAAATCTTCGCCTATGACCATGACCTGCTGTCTTTGGCTTTCGAGGGCTAAAATACCTAGGAGATCCTCTGAGGGATATCGCACATATGTCCCCTCGGCCGGTACATGCCCTTCTGGAATCCAGAAGAGACGAAACAAACCCATAGCATGATCGATTCGAATCAGCCCACAGGCCTGCATGGCCTGACGATAACAGTTCGCAAACAGACGATAGCCGTCCTTGCGAATCCGACTCGGATGAAACGGAGACAGATTCCACCGTTGGCCATTGGGTGAAAACAGTTCCGGCGGGGTCCCGACCGACGCGGCTGCCACCAGTTGATCCTGAAAGGCCCAGGAATCCGCTCCGCCCGGATCGATCCCGACCGCCATATCCTTATAGAGGCCGATGGCCATACCAGAACGCTTCGCCGCCGATTGCACCGCTTGAAGCTGTTGCTGACAGTGCCATTCGACATATTGGAAAAACTGCAGGCGGTCCTGATGATGAATCGCAGCCTGTTTGACCGCAGGGGACTCAGGATGCTGGTATTCTACCGGCCAGGAACGCCACCCTTTCGAGGAATTTCCGGCACCTTTCCCGCTGCGTGACAGCTTTTCCTCTAGGGTCCGAAAGAGTGCGAACCGCTGCAGCGCCTCCCCTTCCTTCCGAACGAACCGGTGAAATGCACGGGCTCTGGCAGTTTTTCGCGCAAGATGGTGCCGCTGAAAGAGACAAAAGAGTGCTTCCAACATCTGCTCTTTCACCCGTGTCACGGCTTCATACTGCACCATCGGATTCCGACGCAGCGATGCGAGCTTCGACTGAAAAGCCGGTGCTCTGAATTTCTTTTGGACTGAAGGTGTGTCTCGAAATTCTGGAATCCCTTCGATATCCAGGTAGAGCGAGTGATGAAAGAGCCGGCTGGAAGGCGAATAGGGACTGACTTGCCCGGGTGGCAGTGCGTGAAGAGGGTTCACGCCGAGTAGATTTGCTCCAAGATCATTCCCGACCCACCGAATCATCTCCTTGAGGTCTCGAAAATCTCCGATGCCCCAGTTCTTGACGCTGCGGAGGCCGTAGAGTTGGGTCGTCAGTCCCCAGATCCGACGGGAATCTGCCACTGAAGGATGAAGGAAACAACGTTCCGGCACAACCGCGACCGCCATCTCAGCACGCCGGTTGATCCCTGATCCCGAGACCTCCACAACCAGCGAATGGTAGCCGATGGGCAGTTTCCTGGGAACCGGCAACGCGACTTCGCAATGTCGAAGGCCATAGAGCATCACCTTGCCGAGGATTTTCACCCGTTGTCCGACGCTCCGCCCGGTCAGGACCCCACCCTGCTCCTTTCTGAGTTTCCACGAGAGCGTGATCCGCCTCAATTGATCGACCGCCACCGGCAAACGAACGGGAACCGTGCGAGGTAATCGATCCACCCGCACCACCATCACAGGATCCAACATTTCACGCCAACCTTCTGAACGAACCTCGCGCATCCTCTCGCTCAGTTGCAGCGAGTTCCACGCTTCCACACCCATCACCGAGAGAACGTGGCGAAGGCTCTGATCGCTCACCTGGCGTCGGATTCCTCCTTCATCGACGTAGGAGATCGCCACTCCGAATGGGGCCGCCAATTGGCGGAGCAATCCATCGGTCCCCTGACTCTTCACGTGCTTCTTTGTCCGTCGGCGAGGTCGCCGTGCCTCTTCAACCTTCTTCGATGTCGATGCCATAGACAGGTTGCTCCTTTGTCTTCTTATATCTTCTTAGCTCCCCCCCTTTCTTAGCATGAGCGACTGGCTTAGGATAGGCATCACTGACCAATGGCCAAGGAGGGTGAGATCTATGGTGCAGCTCGAACACATTGAACGACTCGTCAATGCTGAACATTGGGATCCTCGTGAGTTGTTGGGCCCGCATCGGACAGCCATAGATGGTAAAGAGGTTGTCTCAATCCGAGCCTACGCACCAGACGCGAGCGAAGCACAGATTATTCCCGATACGCCTGGCCGCAAACCGGTACCGATGAAGCGCATCCATGAATCAGGCTTGTTCGAGGCGGTGCTGGACGCACCGAAAGGAACGTTGAAATACCGAACCCGGATCACCGGTTCTGCAGGAACCGTCACGGAGCGCCACGATCCCTATGCCTTCGCTCCGTTGATCACTGACCATGACCTGCATCTATTTTCGGAAGGGAAGCTGTTCAAAGGCTATGAGAGGTTGGGGGCTCATCTCACAACCGTCGATGGAGTTGCCGGCGTTCATTTCGTCGTCTGGGCTCCAAATGCCATGCGAGTGAGTATCGTCGGAGGCTTTAATCACTGGGACGGTCGCTGCCATCAGATGATCGGGCGTGGATCGACCGGTCTCTGGGAACTATTCATTCCAGACATTCCTGACGGAACGATTTACAAGTACGAAATCCGCTCTCACCATACAGCCGCACCATTCACCAAAGCAGACCCCTACGCATTCTCAGCTGAGCTGCGTCCTCGTACGGCATCCATCGTTCACAATCTGTCCAGCTACCGATGGAACGATCGGGTTTGGATGGAAGGCCGTGCCACCCGTGATCCGCTGACCGCACCTATGTCCATCTACGAGGTGCATCTGGGATCCTGGATGCGGGTGCCTGAAGAGGAGAATCGCTGGCTGACCTATCGTGAACTGGCGGACAAACTCATTCACTACGTCAAGCATATGGGCTACACCCACATCGAACTCATGCCGGTCACTGAACATCCATTCGACGGCTCCTGGGGCTACCAGGCCACCGGCTACTTTGCCGCCACCAGTCGCTTCGGCTCACCCGAAGACTTCATGGCCTTCGTCGATGCCGCGCATCAAGCTGGCATCGGTATCATCATGGATTGGGCGCCGGCGCACTTTCCCGACGATGCCCATGGCTTGGCCTGGTTCGATGGCACGCACCTGTACGACCACGAAGACCAGCGCCTCGGCTATCATCCGGAATGGAAGAGCCGCATCTTCAACTACGGTCGCGTGGAAGTGAAAAATTTTCTCCAGAACAGTGCGCTCTTCTGGTTGGACAAATATCACATCGACGGGCTTCGCGTGGATGCGGTGGCCTCAATGTTGTACCTGGACTATGGCAGAAAGGCCGGCGAATGGATCCCCAACCAGTTCGGGGGAAACGAAAACCTCGCGGCCGTCTCCTTCCTCAAAGAATTGAACGTCCTCGTCCATCAGGAACATCCCGGCGCCGTCACGATTGCCGAAGAGTCGACCGCCTGGCCGGGAGTGTCGAAACCGACCTATACAGGAGGTCTCGGCTTCACCTTCAAGTGGAACATGGGCTGGATGCACGACATGCTGGACTATTTTGAAAAAGACTCCATCCACCGCAAATACCACCAGAATCAAATTACATTCGGATTGCTCTATGCCTTCCATGAAAACTTCGTCCTGGTGCTCTCCCACGATGAAGTGGTGCACGGGAAAAAGGCCTTGCTCGACAAGATGCCTGGAGACAACTGGCAGCGCTTTGCCAACCTGCGCGCCCTCTATGGTTACATGTACGGCCATCCAGGAAAGAACATGCTCTTTATGGGAGGGGAATTCGGACAGTGGTGGGAGTGGAACCATGACGACAGTCTTCAGTGGCACCTCTGTCAACATGAACCGCATGTGGGCCTGCAACGGTACGTCCGGGATCTCAACTGGCTCTATCGGAACGAGCCGGCGCTGTACGAGATTGATTACGATTGGACCGGATTCCAGTGGATCGACATCAATGACACGGAGAATTCGGTCATTTCCTTTCTCCGGAAGGCTAGAGATTCTAACAATCAAGTCGTCTGCGTATGCAACTTCACACCGGTTCCGCGCCACGCCTATCGAGTCGGCGTGCCCACGTTAGGTCACTATCGGGAACTCTTGAACAGCGATGCCGAAACGTATGGTGGAAGCAACCTGGGGAACGGGGGCGGCGTGATGGCCGAGCCGATCGCCGCACACGGTTTTCCGAATTCTGTTACCCTCACCCTACCGCCGCTGTCGGTGCTCTACTTCAAGGCGGGGTGATACCGTCCTGTCCTTGGCCGACCCGGCTCGGAACCGGGGTCGTTCTGTCGGACGGTGTGACATGAGGATGCCACCGCAGGCCAAGGTCGAGGATTCTTTGCAGCAGCGCGGAGTAAGAAAAACCCGCGCCGACGGCTGAAGAGGCAAAATCCTCGATCGTGCCGACATGAGGATTCGGGTTCGCTTCCAACACGTACATCTGCCCGGCCGGATCAACCCGAAAATCGATTCTCGCATACCCACTCAATCCCAGACTACGGTACACTCGCTTGGCCATGCCTTGAAGAGTCTGTCGCTGGGACTCCGTGAGATCGCTCGCAGCGGTGGAACAGACCCCATATTTCTTCTGGTACGCTTGGCTCCACTTCACTCGCGCCGTCGCAATCTTCCTGGCTTCCTCCGGCAATTGGCTCATGTTGAGCTCCCAGACAGGAAAGACTTGCAGGCGCTGATTTCCCATCACCCCGACATACAATTCACGTCCTTCGATGTACCGTTCCACTAATGCGCCCGTACCGAGGCTCTGATGGACGAACCTCACCCGCTCTTGCAACTTGTCGTCGTCGTCCACGATCGAGGCCTGAGAAATGCCTAGAGACGCCTCCTCCGAGACGGACTTCACAATCAACGGGAATGCCAGCTCCTTTGGCCGCTTGACCGAACGACCTAACGGGACGGTGATGAACTCCGGAATCGGGATACAGTGGTAATAGAGAATCTTTTTGGCCAAACCTTTATCACGGGCCAACATCAACCCTCTGGGGTTACAACCCGTGTACGGCACCTTGAGTAATTCGAGGTACGACACCACGTTCTGATCATAGATGGCGACCCCGCTGAATTCCTCCAGGAGATTGAACGCAATGTGAGGCTTCCATTCGTCCACCGTATGACGGATGACGGCAAGTTCGTGTTGGACACCGAGCGGACGCACCTCGTGTCCGAGCTCGCGGAGTGTGCTAACGACCTCGTATTCGGCCCTCCATTCAACCGTGGTGAGATTCACCCCCTCGGCCGTATCCGGCGGAAGGAGGTCTTCATGGACCAGGACGAGCACACGCAATGGTTTCATAACGCTACCCGGTGATGTCCGCTGTGGAGATAGTTCATTGTTTGCACCGTCAGAAGGATCGTGACATCGAGTGTGGCCTTCCCTTCTGGAATGGCCAGCCGGAGGCGCTGTTCGCGACAGCGCGTCACGATATCCTCGAACACGCGGTCGATCGTGTATTGGTATTCTCCGGTCCAGGCTGCCACCTCGCGACAGACGTCCCGGCGAATACGCGTGAGAAACTGCACCGCCGAAAGATTAGCCCGATGCTCTGGTGCAACCGAAAAGATCCGACGCAAATCACGATCGTAGAATGTCGGATGAGGCGTTCCGTAGTGAGCGTGCTTCTGCTCATAATGTTTCCGCAAAGTCCTGCGAAGCCGAGGGAGCGAGTCGACATGTTGCTTCGTCGTCACCAACGGCCGTGCGTCAACCAACGAGTCCATCAACCGGTCCATGTATTCCAATTTTTTGATCGCTGGCCAACCGGCATACCGTTCCCTCCACAACGACTGTGGATTGAGCCACACCGCAAAGGTCTCCGCGAAGTCCTCGTCTGGATGGCTCTGCGCATACCACATGTCGAGGTGGAGGACATAGCTTTTGCTGTACGGTTTCGGCGTATAGAACTTGGGATAGGATTGAGTCGACCGCCCGAAAATCGCCTGCCGATCCCGGCGACGGCGAATCCCGTAGGCGTTTTCCAACGCATGTCCGGCCTCGTGCCGAAGGATGCGCATGCACTGTTCGGGAGTGCCCCCCTCCACTTCCAACATCTGCGCCAGTTCCAGTTTAGCCAGCCGCGGGTGGGCGAGATAAAATGGAACGGCAATGCCGGGAACTCCGTCCGGCGTGAACCATTCAGTTGACAGCCAGAAATGCGGGCGAAAGAGGAGGCCTCGTTCTCCCAATTCTTTCGATAATTGCGCGATTTGGCCGGTGATCTGACTCCGCTCCATAGTCACGTTGAGGTCGCAGAATCGTAAATCGAGAAGTTTTTCATCAGACCAACTGTCCCACGCCGCTTCCCGTTCTGTTCTCGCCTTGCCTACCACGCACACTCCTTTCAATGTGAAGCCTGTCGTGTCTGTTCCATTCCTGCGACATATAGCGGAGGCGGCGTCCCCTGTTTCGGCTCACCCCAGTAGATCGTTTGATGCGGGAACGGGATCTCGATCCCCTTCGCGTCGAAGGTCTTCTTGATCCGGCGATTCATCTCCCGCCCCACTCGCCATTGTTTGATCGGCCGAGTCTTGATCCGGCACTTGATGATCACGGCCGAATCAGCAAATTGATCGACGCCCAACATTTCCAACGGCTCGAGAATATCTTCGGCAAACTGCGGATCTCGCCGCAACTCCTCCGCGATGTCACGCAGAACGGCCATGACTTCGTCGACATCTTCTCGGTAGGCAATTCCGACTTCGAAGAGGTAGAAGGCATAGACCTTCGTCATGTTCTTGACCTTGTCGATGACCCCGTTTGGCACGACATGTACATTCCCGGACAGGTCGCGCAACGTCACGGTTCTGAGTTTCACCTCCTCGACCACTCCTCCGACCCCCGCGATCTCCACAACATCGCCGACTCGGATCGAATCTTCGAGAAGGATGAAAAAACCTGTGATCACATCCTTCACCAAACTTTGTGCGCCGAAGCCGACGGCCAGCCCCCCAAGACCAGCCGCCGCCAGAATCGGCTTCAGGTCAACCCCGACCTCCGACATGATCATCATGCCTCCCACGGCAAGAATCATGACGCGACCCACATCACGGATCACGTGCGTCAGGGTGGTGGCCCGTTTCACCTGCGCTTCGGTCGGCAGCCTCCCCTCGTACACTTTCTGGAACCGATCCATCGCCCGTTTGACGATTGCGAGTCCGACAATCATCACCACGGCAATGATCATGACTCGCAAACCAGACGTCGTCGACCATTCGACCCATCGTTCAATGAAGCTTGTCACATACGAATCGGGCATGCCTACCTCCACACATTAAAAGTCCCACCCGAGCACGCTCACTGCTCGGCGTTACAGGCCGTTCTGCATTAGGACGCTATAAACACGGCCGCACCATAGGCGGGAATCGACACTGACGCTCCTTCAGGTGAGATAGAAAGCTGCATCGGCACCGAACCTTGACCACTCCCACCGAATTCTTTGGCCATGGCGTCGAGCCTCCGCACCCATGTGCCTTGCGGCTCGACCAATCGTACCGTAGCCGGCGATGTATTGAAGCCACACACAACCAGCGAGGCGGTATTGTCTCTGGTCCACCGATGCATCACCAGAACCTGTTCGTCATCGAACACCCACACCCGATGGTTCCGAATCGTGCCGTCTCCGGCACCCAACGACGGCTCCTTTTTTCTGAGCTGGATCAGGGCTTGGCTCCATCGCAACAGGGCTGTTTGCCGATCGTCGAGCCGTTTCCGATTCAGCCGACTTCGCTCGAAGGTCGCCGAGTCCTGAGGGTCCGGAATGTCTTCCGGATTCCAGCCGAAATGTGCGAATTCTCGGCGGCGGCCTTGCCTGACCGCTTCGACCAAGTCAGGGTCGCCGTGTTCGATGAAGTACTGGAACGGTGCCGTTTCCCCATACTCCTCTCCCATGAAGAGCAATGGGATATTGGGGGACAGTAAGACGAGTGTCTGGATGGTTTTGAGCGCGTCCCAGGGTAGCTGCGTACTCAATCGATCTCCGACCGCGCGATTCCCGATTTGATCATGATTCTGGGAAAAGACCACGAACTGAGATGGCTGGCAATGCCGGGACGAGTTCCCATGCCGGCGACGGCGATGGGCCGAATATCGAGCGTTATAGACAAACCCGTTACGAACTGCAGCGGCCAGATCAGTGAGTCCGTGAAAATCTTCATAGTACCCCTTCCGCTCATCCGCGACGACGACGCGAAGGGCATGGTGAAAATCGTCGTTCCATTGGCCGTCGAGACCATATCCTCCGACCGATGGAGAATCGATCACCCGCGTGTCGTTCAAATCACTCTCTGCGATCACGTTCACCTGTCGCCCCAGGCGTTGAGCCTGACTATGGACGGCGGACGCGAGGTCCTTGAGGACATGCTGCGCGCTAAAGTCGAAGATGCCATGGATGGCGTCCAACCTGAGCCCATCAATGTGATACTCCGTCACCCAATACAAGGCGTTGTCGACGACGTATTGCCTGACTTCGTCGCTATCCGGTCCATCATAATTGATCGCCGATCCCCAAGGAGTCCTGTATCGATCTGTAAAATAGGGGCCAAAATCGTTCAGATAGTTTCCCTCGGGGCCTAAGTGGTTATACACCACATCAAGAATCACGGCGAGTCCGGCCGCATGGCAGGCATCGACGAGCCGTTTCATGCCCTGCGGACCTCCGTAACTTGATTGCGGGGCGAAGGGATGGACTCCATCGTAGCCCCAGTTGCGCCGACCAGGAAATTCCGCGACCGGCATCAGTTCGATCGCCGTAATCCCGACGGTATCCCTGAGATAGGACAGGTGCGGAATGATCGCCTCGAAGGTCCCTTCCGTTGTGAAGGTCCCGACGTGCAACTCGTAGATGATGTATTCGTCCAGAGCCTTTCCCTTCCATCCCATATCCGTCCAACGGAATGAGTTCGGATCAACCACGACGGATGGGCCGTGCACTCCATCGGATTGAAAGCGAGAGGCAGGATCAGGCCGTTCCTTCTCTCCATCCAGCACATAGCGATAGCGGGTTCGCGGGGCGACTCCGGTCACAACGGTTTCAAAATACCCCCGTTCGTCTGGTTGCATCGGCACCAAGACTCGATCCTGGTCAACCAGCTGCACAGCAACAGACTGAGCATAGGGTGCCCAGACTCGGAATTTCACCGCATCTCCGGTTGTGGGCGTCGCTCCGATCTCAAGAGACCACTTCTCGTTCGGCATTATCGTCATAGTCATCTTGCCCTCCTCCGGCCCATTGTGCAGAATTCATCGCCCGTAACCAAGCCCGTCGAGTATTTTTACGTTAAATTTGGTACAATCCCGCCGCACGTTCACGGGAACCGATGATACACAGTCAATCGCAATGGAGGCGAGCATGAGAGTCTGGCCAGGGAAACCGTACCCACTGGGTGCCACATGGGATGGCGAAGGGGTGAACTTCGCCATTTTTTCAGAGCACGCCACGGCGGTTGAGCTCTGTCTGTTCGATGGACCGGAAGCAACGGAGGAATCCCATCGTATCCGTCTTGAAGAACAGACCGACCAAGTCTGGCACGTGTACATCCCGGGGCTTTGGCCTGGCCAACACTATGGGTATCACGTGCACGGACCCTACGCTCCCCAAGAAGGGCATCGTTTCAACCACCACAAGCTCTTGATCGATCCCTACGCCAAGGCCATCGCGGGAACCGTCGAGTGGTCAGACGCCATGTTCGGCTATCAGATGGGGAATCCTCAGGCGGATCTTTCCTTTGACACCAGAAATAATGCCTCCAATATTCCCAAGTCTGTCGTCATCGATCAGGCTTTCACCTGGGGCGGCGATCGGTTGCTGAAAACTCCATGGGACAAGACGGTCATTTCAGAAATTCACGTCAAGGGGTTCACGGCACGTCACCCGGACGTACCGGATCACATACGAGGCACCTATTCCGGCTTGACCAACCCGGCGGTCATCGACCACCTTCTTGAGCTAGGCGTCACTGCCGTCGAGTTGTTACCGGTCCATCACTTCGTCCGCGACAAGCACCTGGCGGATCGCGGTTTGATGAACTATTGGGGCTATAACACTATCGGGTTTTTTGCCCCAGATATCCGCTACACCGTCTCGCCGCTCCGTGGACGAGGCGTTCGTGAGTTCAAAACGATGGTGAAGACGTTGCACAGCGCCGGTATCGAAGTCATCTTGGACGTCGTCTACAACCACACGGCTGAGGGCAACCAGCTCGGCCCCACACTTTCGTTCAGAGGGATCGACAACGCCGCTTACTACCGTTTGGTCGATAACGATAAACGCTACTACATGGACTACACCGGTTGCGGCAATACACTCAACGTCTCGCATCCACGTTCGCTGCAGCTCATTATGGATAGCTTGCGGTATTGGGTCACGGAGATGCATGTGGATGGGTTTCGGTTCGACCTGGCTTCCACCCTCGCCAGAGAACTCCATGCCGTGGACCGGCTGAGCGCCTTTTTCGATATCCTGCATCAAGACCCCATCCTCTCCCAGACCAAACTGATCGCGGAGCCCTGGGACGTCGGCGAAGGCGGATATCAAGTCGGGAATTTCCCTGTAGGGTGGGCCGAATGGAACGGCAAGTATCGGGACACGATCAGGCGATACATCAAGGGAGACGGAGGACAGATGGCGGAACTCGCCTATCGCCTGACCGGCAGCAGCGACCTCTACAGTACGAGCGGTCGCAGACCCTTTGCCAGTGTCAACTTCGTTACTGCGCACGACGGATTCACACTCCACGACCTGGTGTCGTACAACGACAAGCACAACGAGTCCAACGGTGAGAACAACCAAGACGGCACGAACGACAATGACAGTTGGAATTGCGGTGTCGAAGGTCCAAGCAACGATCCCGCGGTTCTTGAGCTGCGAGAACGGCAGAAACGGAATTTCTTGACACTTCTGTTTCTTTCGCAAGGCGTTCCGATGCTCTGCGGTGGCGACGAGATCGGGCGGACACAGAAGGGCAATAATAACGCCTATTGTCAGGACAGCGAGATCAGCTGGTTCGACTGGAACCTCGATCGTGGGCAGCAGGATTTTCTCGCCTTCGTCAAAGACCTCATTGCCTTCCGGAAGAAACACCCGGTCCTTCGACGACGTCGGTTCTTCCAGGGACGCCATATCAGAGGGTCCGAAGTCAAAGATCTCGCGTGGTTTCGGCCTGACGGTAAGGAGATGACCGACGAAGACTGGAATGCCGGCTACGCGAAATCGCTCGTGCTCAGACTCGCCGGTGATGCTATTGCTGAGCGAGACCAAAAGGGACGTCCGATCGTCGACGACACCTTGCTGGTGATTCTCAATGCCCACCACACTCCGATGGCCTTTACGTTACCAGCCCACAAGCGTGGCATCCGCTGGCACCCAGTGCTGGACACCGCCCTCCCAGGAGAGAACGGAAAGCAGGTCAGTGCCTTCAAAGGGGGAGAGCAGTACGAAATGGAGGCTCGATCGATTGCCGTGCTGCGTCTCGACGGAAAGCAGGAGCACAAATCAGCCTGACCTTAACTGATATAGGTTGTCCATCGTACTTACCAAGTTGGAATCTCCGCTCAGGGTGAGTCCGTCGCGGTGATGCTGTCGCAGTCTCTTATCTGACGGGCGCCATCCTCGTTCAACACATAGCGAAGGAGCACGCATGATCCTGAAAGACTGGTTGGAGACGTTACAAGAGTCCGCGGAATCAACCGTCTCCCTCACCGTCTCCTATGTCCCCAAACTCCTCGGCGCCCTTCTCCTGGTGTTGGCAGGCTACCTGTTAGCTCGCATGGTCGGTGCCGCCACGGCAGGGTTGATGAAACTGGTCGGTCTGGATCGCCTCCTCGCCAAAACACCCCTGCAAAACCTTTTCAACAAGTCAAGCTCCGCGAGAACAGGATCCGATATCCTGGGGCTACTGATCTTCTGGTTGATCTTCCTCCTCTTCGGGATCACGGCCACCGATATGCTCGGCCTTCCTACGGTCTCGGCTACGCTGACCGACCTTGCCCACTACCTTCCCAAGGTGGGACTCGCCGTCTTGATCATCGTCCTGGGAATGATGGCCGCGAGCTATATCAAAGACCTGATCAGCTTGGCTTGCGCGTCGGCCGGTATTTCTCAAGGAACCATCGTCGCCCAAACGTTCTATGTCGCCGCTATTCTCGTCGTCTTTGTGACGGCAGTTAATGAACTGGGGATCGACACGACCCTTTTAAACAGCACGCTCATGATCGGCTTCGGAGGGCTCATCGCAGGGGCAGCCCTCTCGTTTGGACTGGGCGCACGTGGGACGGTAGCCAACCTGATCGCCTCCCACTATCTCCAACCGCTCTTTCGAGTCGGGCAAAGAATTCGTGTCGACGATGTTCATGGAACGATCGTGGCCATGACTCCCATCGCGATCGTATTGGAGACAGCGGACGGTCGAGTCTTCGTTCCGGCAGCACGGTTTCAAGAATCGAGCGCGACGATCGAGAAATCCGTCTGACCATGGACGCAGAATCTCGATTGACCCTGGCCTATCTGAAGTCTCATCCCCTAGAAGTCTCTAGGCAACTTGAATCGTGGGCCGCGGCGGATGTGGCGACGATCATGGCCCCCTACTCTCCACAGGACGTTGCGGCTGTGCTCGAACATGTCTCACCGTTGCAGGCCGCTCGGATCCTAGAGCATCTGGATCTGGACAAAACGGCCGACGCCGTGACTCTGCTTCCAACGGTCACGGCCGTTGGGATCTTGCGGCAATGTACTCCCTCCGCCCAACAGGAGGTGTTTGCTCGCCTTGATGCGTCTGTTGGTCCGAGTCTCCGCCTGAGCCTGACCTATCCCGATGGGACGGCCGCGAGCCTAGCCGATCCTCGTGTGGCGATTCTCCCGCCCGACATTACCGTTTCGGCTTCGTTACAACGCATCAAACGAGATGCAGCCCACGCCACGTACTATCACTATGTCGTCAAGCGGGACGGAATCCTTGCCGGCTTGGTGACCACGAAGGAACTCCTGGCTGCATCCCCAGAGCAGCTCATTGCCACCATCATGAACGGCCAGATTGCAACGGTGGCCGCAGAGGCGACCGAGGGTGAATTACTTCAAAACCCCCACTGGCGCCTCTATCACACCTTGCCGGTCGTCGATCGAGAAGGCCATTTTCTCGGCGCACTGCGCTACAGAACCTTGCGTCGCGTCGAAGCGCAGTTCGAGGTGAAACCCACGGCGGGACCGTTGCCACAAGCCCTGATGCAGATGTGGGAAGCCTACGCCATGATTGGTCTCCATATCATGACCGACCTCGCCCAGACGGTTGATACGAGTGTCTCGGAACAGGGGCCAACGCTCCCGAAGGAGGGTAAGGAAACCGATGTCACTTCCCCGGAAACTCCATGAAACCTTCATCATTGACCACCCAGAAGAGGCGGGCCCCCTCCTGGAATCCTTCGGGATCGGCGAAATCGTCCGGCTGATCGAATCCATTCCTTCGAATTCTATCGCCGTTCTCCTCTCATCCATGAATCCCGCCATCGCTGCAGAAACCTTGTCGGCACTACCCGAGGAGCTGGGGATTCAGGTCGTGCGTGCAACTTCTCCCGGAGACGCGGCAGGATTGCTAGCTCGATTGGAACGGGACCGACGGAAAGCGATCATCCGCCACCTCGCCCGCCCCCTTGCGAAAGAAATTCGCCTGTTCATGGAGTATCCGGCCGAATCGGTCGGCAGCCTGATGGATGCAGGAGTCTTCGCGTTGTCCGAAGACCTCACGGTCGAAGAAGCCGTGACACAGGTACGGATTAGGGCACCCAAAGACCTACATGACATCTACGTCATCGACCGTCGCCGGTATCTCGTCGGTATGCTGTCGGTTCGGGACCTACTGCTACTTAATCCAACAGAACGATTACAGTCCATCATGCGGCGTGACGTGCCGACCATTCACCCCATGGAGAATCGCGAAGAAATCGTCGACCTCTTCGCGGGGCGGCGGTTGCTGACGATTCCCGTCGTGGATCTCGATGGACGACTCTTGGGGGTGATCAAAAACGAGGATATCGTCAAGGCGAGCCAAGAGGACGCTACCGCAGACCTGCAAACGATGGTCGGCGCAAGCAAGGATGAGCGGGCTCTCTCCCCTCTCTTGTTCTCCGTGCGAAAACGGCTGGGTTGGCTGCAGGTCAACTTGGTCACCGCGTTTCTCGCCGCGTTCGTGGTCGGGATGTTCGAGGATGTCATCGCGCAATTCACGGCCCTCGCCGTCTTGCTGCCGGTCGTAGCCGGTCAATCCGGCAACACCGGCGCGCAATCCTTGGCGGTCGTCATGCGGGGTCTCGCTCTCCGTGACATCAGACCGGCCCAATGGTTCCGAGTCGTCTCCAAAGAACTCGGCGTGGCGTTGCTCAATGGCCTTGCGGTGGCGACAACCACCTGCGCCGCGGTCTACTGGTGGAGTGGCTCTGCAGGTCTCACGATGGTGATCGGGATCTCTATGGTGACGTCGATGTGCGTAGCGGGCTTTTCCGGCGCCGTCATTCCCATTATTCTGAGATCACTGAACCAGGACCCAGCACAGTCTTCTTCGATCATTTTAACGACCGTCACCGACGTCGTCGGGTTTTTCAGTTTTCTTGGGCTGGCGACCGTCTTTGCCCATCTCCTGGTGTGAGCGCTGCGCGAACTTCAACGGTTCTGGGCCGCCGACATCAGCCGCCTTAATTTTTTCGTGACCGCTGCACAATTCCACGGAGCAACCTTCCCAGTAAGTCCGCACCGGTGATCAAACGAGGTTGTTCCACCCATAAAAGCACTGTGTCATAGCTGATGATATGGTCACCGTGAGAGTCTGGATCGTAGGTGAGCTGTGCCAAAACCTTCCCAAGCGGTTCGTGCCGATTTCGTACGATCACAGGCCGATGGCAATAGGCATGGGGGTCTGTATGCTGCCCGATAAAGAACGTGTGGCGCAGAAAGCCGTCGGCGTCCATGATGCAACAGGGTTCGTTGTGTTCGTCCGTGATGACCACCCAGGCCTTATCGGACGCATTAACCTGGCGGAGGAATGGGTCATCCGGCGATATCTGAAAATCTGGAAATATTGGGACTCCCTCGCGAACAGGAAGCTGGATGATACTGCTCGGGTCGACCGGCACTCCTTCCTGATCGACTGGAATATCGTCGATGGTCAAGAAATTGAGCGCGCCGATCGCTTCGATTCGGCCGACTTCCGACTTCTCGTCCTCCATATGACGACGCAGCAACTCTTTGAGCTCCGCCTCTCGAAGGTAGGCAATCGCTTCCTTCCCCAGCCATACATCCAACAGCATGGCTGAAGGTTTGACGACCGGGAACAGGATGACACGGTACACCCGCAACCATTTTGAGAAGAGAGCGGCCATTCGGACCGCCCGTCTGGAAAAGTAGGCCTGAGGGATGATTTCCCCAAAGATCGTGATAAAGAAGGTGGAAAACAGGAATGCGGTGACGCCGGCCATGACTGAATTCGACAACAGCGTGAGAAGCACATTGATGCCGACGTTGCCCCAGAGAATCGTGGCCAGGATATCGTTAGGGTGCTCGCGAAGCCGCAATACTTTTTGGGCGTCATAATTTCCGCTCGCCGCTTCCGCCTCCAAACGCAGCCGACCGAGGCTGAACACCGCTAGATTCAAGCCAGACATCAAGGCGGATTGACTGAGACAGACAATGATTCCAATCCAGGTTAAGACATTACTTGCCATACGGCTCTCTCTCCACAATCAAGAAGCATGGGAAAGCACACTGGGTGCTACATAGGGTAGTGATGGTTAGCGCACGACTTCTATAGGCCGATCCACTCACTCGGATCTTAGTGAAGCCCCAATCGCTGTCCTGTCTCGGCATTGAACAGATGGAGTGTCGCGTGCGGTGCTGCGACACCCACACGATCCCCAATCCTCGGGGTAAACCCTGCCTGTGCAGAACCGATGATGGTGATCACCTCCTTGTGGTTTTGAAGCTCAACTGTGACCCACAAGGTCGGCCCTGACGGTTCGGTGAGGCGAACGACACCGAATCCTCCGACGTTGTCTCCTGACTTATGTACAGGCCCCACGCTGATGTCCTCTGGCCTGAGCCCTACGGTCACCATCTGCGCTTGGTCACCTGGCGGCGCATCTGAAGGCCGCTTGAGATGCAGCGGCCCAGCCTGGATGCCGTCCATTCCTAGCTGCGCAGAGAGCAAGTTCATCGGGGGATACCCCATGAAACCTGCGACGAAAAGATTGGCCGGAGCGGCATAGATATCATGAGGCCGCCCGATCTGCTGAACCCGTCCTTGATTGAGGGCCGCCAGCCGGTCGCCCAGGGTCATGGCTTCCGTTTGATCGTGCGTCACATAAATCGTGGTGACCTTCAACTCCTTGTGGAGCCGGAGCAATTCCGCGCGCATGGATGCGCGCAATTGCGCATCGAGGTTCGACAGCGGCTCATCCAACAGAAACAACCGCGGCTTCCTGATGAGGGCTCGCCCCAAGGCAACCCGCTGCCGTTGCCCGCCCGAGAGTTCACGCGGTCGTCGATCCAGCAATGCCGACAACCCCAGAACCCCTGCCACCCGTTCCACTTCTTCCTTGATGCGCGTTCGGTCGAGGCGCTTGGCGCGGGGGACCACGGTCAGTGGGAAAGCCATATTTTCACGCACGGTCATGTGGGGGTACAGCGCGTAGCTCTGAAACACCAATGCGACATCGCGCTCCCGCGGCTCCAAGTCAGTCACGTCGTTGCCGTCGAAGAAAATACGGCCGGCGGTCGGTTGATCAAGACCAGCAAGGAGATTCAGGAGCGTCGATTTCCCGCAGCCGGAAGGGCCCACAAGCACGAAGAACTCGCCGTCATGCACTGTCAACGTGAGCGGAGGAAGAATCGTTTTTTGTCCGAAACGTTTCTCGATCAGTTCGATCTTGACCTCAGCCATCGCCCTATCCTTTCACACTGCCCGCCGTCAACCCGGCAATGATGTGACGTTGAAATACCAGCGCGAGGCCCGCGACCGGCACGGTCACCACCAAGGAGGCGGCGGCCAAGTCGCCCCAAGGAATTTCGTACAATCCTGGGAACAGTGCGACGGCAACCGGTGCGGTGCGAGTAGTATCGCTGGCGGTCAGGGTCAGGGCGAACATGAACTCGTTCCACGAAAAGATGAAGACCAAGAGCGCCGCAACAGCGAGCCCGGGTCTCGCAAGAGGGAACATCACCGTCAGCAAGGCCTGTAACGGGGTGCAACCGTCGATACGCGCAGCCTGGTAGAGCTCCCTGGGAAGCTGCTGAAAGAAACTCGTCAACAGCCATACGGCGAGCGGCAGAGCGTAGACCGCGTGGGTCAGTCCGACCGCAACGAGGGTATCCCTCAACCCCAACTCCCGCATCAGGAGGTACAGGGGACTGATGACCGCGATGGGCGGGAACATCGAGGTTACGAGCGCCACCCCGAGTATGACCGACTTGCCGGTGATCGGGAGCCGTGCGAGCGCAAAGGCGCAAAATGCACCCACCACGATGGCGGTCACCGTCGCACTTGCGGCCACGATCATGCTGTTCGCGAGCGATCGTGGAAGTGACGATTTGAGTAAGACCCGATCATAGTGCACGCCCGTCATGTGCTCTGGGATGAGAGGAGGCAAGCGCACGAGATCCTGATCGAGCTTGATCGATGTGACCGCCTGCCAGAGCACCGGTCCGAGACAGAATAGCCCGACAACCAAAAGCACACCGACCGTAAGGCCACGAGCCCGAAGCCCGTTCATCATAGGTGACCCGGCCTGATTGGTATGACGATCCATTAGGCACCCCCCTGCACATGCCGGCGGAGCAGCGTCAGGTACAACATCGAAAGGAGTGCGGCGAGCACAAACATCGCCGTGGCCAGAGCGGATCCGTATCCGAACTGCAAGGTTTGGAACAGCGTCTTGTACGCATAAATCGATAGGGTCTCCGTGCTGTTGCCCGGGCCTCCACCCGTGAGCACAAAGACCGCATCAAACACCCGGACCGCGTCCATCGTACGAAAGACCAGCACGATGACGACGACAGGCATCAGAAGTGGTAGGGTAATTCGACGAAATTGTTCCCACGCTCCAGCCCCATCAACTCGCGCTGCTGCGTAGAGTTCTTGCGGCACGGTCTTCAATCCGGCCAGAAGCAACAACGCCGCAAACGGCGTGGTTTTCCACACATCCATCACGACCGCCGCATGGATCGCCCAATCGGGATCTGCCAGCCAATCGATGGGCCCTTTGGTCATCCCGGCGACAGCAAGCAGATAATTGAGCAAGCCGTAGTCGGGTTGATAGAGCCAGGCCCAGATCTGAGCGGACACGACGGTTGGAATCGCCCACGGAAGAATGATCATGACATGGGCCCACCGGAGTCCTCTGCCTGCTCCGTTCGACAGACGGTTCAAGAGCAGGGCAAACCCGAAGCCCAACAGCAACTCGGCCGACACGGAGAGAACCGTGAAATACAACGTCGTCCGGCAGGCGGCCCAGAAACGGTCATCCCCCCACAGTTGGAGATAGTTTCTGGCGCCGACGAATTCATCGATTCCAAAGATCGGCAACTGCTGACGTAGACTGAGCCACAAGGCCGCGGCAATCGGAGCGAGCGCGATCAGACTCACGAGCACGAACGCAGGACCGGCGAATACATATCCCCATGCGCGCTCGGACAAACGGATCATCCGGTGGCCCTCTTTATCTCCGCGAGCGACTGATCGCGCATCATCGTTCCCTCGCTGCCATTGAGCGTTGTTCCCCTATGATCTGGTCGACTCGGCGTCTGATGGCATCCAGCGCTTCTTTGGGCGACTTTCGCCCCACGACGACCGCGCTGACTTCAGGCTGTACCGCTTGAGAAATGAGGAGATAATATGGTGTGACCGGACGTGGCCTGGCTTCCAACAGGATCGGATGGAGATCCTTCAAGAGAGGGCGTACCTCAAGCAACGACTCATCAGCGTAGAGGGCTCGTCGAACCGGGTTATACCCCAATTCCACTGCGACCTTGCGTTGCGCCTCAGGAGAGGTTAAGAATGTGATCAGCTCGCCCACCATCTCTTGATGGGTGGAACTGTTCGGGATGGCGAGCATCCACCCCCCGAGAACCGGTGCACTGGCAAATCCGGAAAAGGCCGGCAGCGAAGCGACTCCCACCTTCCCGCGAACCGGTGAGCCCTCCTGTTGCAGCAGAGACCAGGCATAGGGCCAATTTCGCATGAACAGCGCGTGGCCTTCACCGAATATCCACCGAGTGGACTCTTCATCGGCCATGCTGGTTGACAGCGGGGTAATGCCGTGCGTCGAGATGGTCTCTCGCAAGAAACGCAGACCAGATTCGGCGCGGTCTCGATCGCCGCTCCAGAGATCCGTTCCGTTACTCCGGAGCACCTCGAGCGTGACACACATCAGACCTTCATATTGCTTCCCCTGCCATACAAACCCGGCTAAGCGGGAGTCCCGTTCTGCACCTAGAATCAGCTTGGCGGCCTGAGCAAGCTCAAGCCATGTGCGGGGCGGTTCAAGACCGTGACGATCCAACAAGTCACGCCGGTAGTAGAGAACCCCAGCATCGACGTACCACGGGACTGCATACAGGCGGCCATTGAAGGTCGCGGCCTCGATCGGACCAGGGAAGAACTCCTCCTGCTCAGCCGGAGTCAAGAGTCCGTCCAGCGGGGCAATCCATCCGGCCTTGGCGAATTCCTGCGCCCAAATCGTATCGATCCCCAGCAAGTCGAACGGAGCCTTTCCTCCGTCCAAATTCATTGCATAGTATTGATGTTGTCGATCCGAATCGGAGGGTAAGAGCTCTTCTCGAACCGTGACCCCTTCATGCTGTCGTTCAAAATCCCTCAGCAGGTCGGACAGCACCCGGCCATCACCGGATAATTTCCCATGCTTGAACACGAGAACGGTCGGCGCACGATCCGTCCCTTCTCCACTCGGCGTACACCCAATCGTCCCCACCAGCCAGAGTAAAAGGAGTACCCTGATCATCAGAGGTGTCGCAGATCGTCCGGAGCGCGATCGCGCCTTGGACTCCAGAACGTCCGCTCAAGGTAGTCTTTCGCCAAATCTTTTGCGCCGAGTCCAAACGCCAGGCAGGTGGCGAACACGATTCCTCCAAAGGTGATTCCAAATCCGACCACCACCACGCTGGCCGCAATACCCAATTCCTCCGCTGCCATGGCCAACGCAAAGAGCTGGATGCCCCAACGCGACATGTTCGCAAACAACCGTGCCGGTGGCAGCCCGGCATTCACGCCTGCGATCAACACGCCCTGTGCGATGAAATTGGAGAGCAGGTATCCGCTGACCAATATCAACCCTGCGACCAGCACGTGAGGAATATACGCTAAGAGTGAATTCGCAAACTGGTTGATCGGCTGAAGGTTCAACGCACCCAACCCGGCGATGGCGGAAAAAGCGACGACGGCCCAATAGATGGACTGACCGAGGATATGGGAGGGATCAGCCTTTACGCCCCCGCGCAACAGGGCGGCGTTGATCTCAAGCCGATCACACAGATGATCAAAACGCACCACACGCAACAACCGTTCGACCACATGACCCAACGCGCGGGCCACCAGAAAACCCACCCCGATGATGATCATCATGGCCAACACATTCGGCAACACTGCCAAGACCTGTCGGCCCAATTGCTCCAAGGGCGCGAGTAGCGCAGTTTGGAAAAAGTTTGTCATCATACTCACCTCCCCCCATTCACCGCCGACAATCACCCTCCTGCAGGCGATACAGGGTTCCACCGTTCGATCAAGTAAGACTTCTTCGATTCGAAGACGTCACATAATTGTTCAACCCGCCCCTCGGCTTCCTTCGTCGTCAACGCTTGCGTTTCCAACACAAAGGTTGCCGTTCGTCCCAGATAGAGAGGCGTCAAGGCTTTCAGCAAATGCTCTCGGGCCATGCGATGTTCATGGTACGCCAGTGCAGCCTCAAATACCACACGAACCCATAGGTCATCGGAGATTCGAAAGTCGGAGGCAGCGGTCGCTCCAGCCGTCGTCAGTTCCGCCACAATTTCCTTGCCCAGTGCCTGCTCCCAAATCGGCGCGAGGTCCGCCAGTCCCTGTTGAAATACAGCGATCATACGCTCCACGTTGACGTTGACCGGTTCTACGCCAACCTCGTATTGAAAGCCGAACAATTTGACGGCATTCGACCCCTGCACCGCCGACCAGACGCTCTGGTGCGACTCCATCAAGGCAAAGACCGCTCCCAACACTTGCATAAGCATGCCGGCCAAATCTGCGGCCGGATCCTTGGGATTATGAATCTTGGCCCCGAGAAAACTTTGGCAGACACGGGCGCCGCTCGCGATGGCCTCCGTGGTCATCCAGATATCGATCCCAAACCGTGCAACATCAGACTCCCACACATGTTGATCCAGATAATGTTCAGACAAATGTCCGGCAAATCCGAAATCACCCCCGATCGGCTGCCTAATCCGTTGCCCATAGAGAGTCCTGGTGAGGGGATACACGATACTGTTCGTAATCGTGCCGTCATACTTATGACGCAGATAGTAGGGAGCCACGTAGTCGTAATGATCATCGAGGATCGGACGCAACAACAGCTCAATCCACTCCGGTGTGATACTCCGTAGGTCCGAATCCACGACGGCACAGGCCTTGGCATTCAACCGCCGCGCGATCTCGAAAATCGTCCGGAACGCACTCCCCTTGCCGGGAATCCCATGATAGGGCGTGATGATCTTCTGAAGCTGGCCCTGTTGATCACTGATAAGCAATCCGTCGTAATCGACCACCGCTCTCGAGACCGCCTCGGCTGTCCCATCTGACGAGCCTCCGTCAGAATTCACCAACACGGCCCGATGCTTGGGGAAATATTTTGCGAGCCCGACACTCACGGCACGGACCACATGCTCGATGGTATCGGCGTTGTTGTAACTCGGAATGCCGACGAGTATGTCTACACTGCCGATCGCATCAAGGGAAGCCTCGGTCTCGGCCGTCAACGAGACGGATGGTTTGCTCACTTCGGAGCTTGGCGTGGTTCTTTCGTTGGGTCCCACTGATAATCCTCCTCCACGGCTCGCACGAGACGATCGAAGACATCCGGAACCGCTGCGGCCACACGACTCCAGTTTGAAATCATCGGCACTCCTAACGGATCTTTCTGGAAAACCTCCGATGCGAGCCTGATGCCCTTGAGAAAAGTCTCGACGGCAGTCCGCTCCGCATGTCGATCGAACTTCAGACTGTTGATCGCCGCACTGTCTTCATAGCGACGGATGGCCTCCTCGGCGATACGAAGGTAGGTGGCTCGCAAGGTCTTGAGCTCGGGATCACCGAGCACCAAACCTTCGCTGGCCAGATGGCGGAAGAGAGATTTCGCGATATCCACAGTCATCTTGAGCAATCCTTTTTCCGGATCGTCTGAAGACAATGCTTGATGTTTGTGTTCATATGCATCGGCAATATCGGCCTGGCACACTCGGCGCAAGGCGCAGTTGCGATACACTTCCGCCAGAATCCCGATTTCCAATCCCCAATCTCCCGGGATACGATTGACCCAGGCCAGATCGCGCACCATTGCAAATTCGCCAGCCAGGGGGTAACGAAAACTGTCCAGAAAGGTCAAGAGGGGACGGTTCCCCACGAGTTGTTGCAATGACCGGATGAGCGGAGTGATAAACAGCCGGGTGACTCGCCCATGCAGCTGGTCTGTGACACGGCTATAATAGCCCTTACAAAACTCATAGCCAAGATTCGGATTGCCGAGCGGATAACAGAGCCGGGCAAGATATTCACGGTGGTAGCTCACGATATCGCAATCATGCAGCACGATGACTTGGCTTCGCTGCCGAGCCAAGACATAGCCGAATGCCAGCCAACAGGATTGGCCTTTTCCGGGCAACCCCACATCGACCTCCCGCTCAATCAGGGTCTTGAGAATGTCTTGCACTGGAGCACCATCGACCCAGACGAGCCGCACATGTTGCGGAAGCACTTTGAAATAGTCTTTTGCACGCCGAAATTCGAGAGCCGATGCATGCCCGAGCGCGACGACGATCTCGTTCAGATACTTGACTCGCTTCAGTTCATCAACGATGCCGGCCAGGGCCGGACCTTCGAGTTCGGAATAGAGGCACGGTAAGACCAAGGCGATCGGGTTGACATGGCGATACTGCTCAAGTTCCCGCTCCAGCTGCTCCAGGTTGGATGAACCGAGGCGATGCAGAACACTCACCACCCCGTTCTGGAAGAAATCCGACATGATGATACTCCTCCCGAGTTCAGTGCGGCGATCGCTCCGTTGTCTCTACGTTGCGCCCGCCGCAGCCAGATAAGACCCAAGCATCGCACAGATGAGCGATGAATCCCAGATGGAATTTCATGAATGGTTGTGGCATGGATGGGGCACGCCTCCAGAGCATCGCGTCATGAACAGGCCTCACTGTTCCAGCTTTCGCGAGCCTTGAGGTTCGTTTAGGATTGAACCCGCTGCACTCGGTCCAGGATGGATCAGGAGGAATGATGATTCGATCAGACGCATTGACCATCAAAGGTGATTCAAGGACCATGGTCATCTTCACAGACTTGGACGGCACCCTCCTTGACAGTTCAACCTACTCGTTCGAAGCTGCGCGGGAAGCATTGGATCAGCTTCATACCCGTTCGATCCCCCTTGTAGTTGTCTCAAGCAAAACCCAGGCGGAAATTGAGCCCCTACGGACCCGCCTCGGCAATGGGCATCCGTTTATCGTCGAGAACGGAGGCGCCGTGGTGATCCCATCGTCCTACTTCCCGTTCCAACTCCCTGCTGCGACGAATCACGACCAGTATGTTTTTGTCGAACTAGGCACTCCCTACGCTATCCTTCGGCAGGCCCTGAAGGAAATTGAACAAGAACTCGGGGTGGAACTGAGAGGGTATGGTGATATGTCCCCCGACGAGGTAGTCAGACGGACAGGACTTTCTCGGCCGGAAGCAGAACTGGCCATGCAGCGTCGCTATGATGAGCCGTTCGTGGTGGAGGATGAGCAGTGCCCATTGGAAACTCTCACACACGCCATCACAGCCCGTGGCTTGCGGTGGACGAAGGGAGATCGGTTTCATCACCTGATGGGCGCTCAAGACAAAGGTCAAGCCGTGCACTATCTCATCGACTGCTACCGCCGTCTGGTTGACCACGATCAGGACCGGCTCATCGCGGTCGGGATCGGAAACAGCTTGAACGATCTCCAGATGCTTCAAGCCGTGGAGCAACCCATCCTTGTTCAACAACCTAACGGCTTGTATGAGACGGCCATCACCCTTCCCAAGCTGATCCTCGCACCAGGTCCAGGCCCGCTCGGATGGAATCAGGCTGTACTGTCCTTGTTAGGGTGAGATCGAATTGGAATAGACCGGTTTTTAGAGGGCTCACGATGCAAGGCCTCCGGAATCGCTTCTGTTTCTAGGCCACAGATCACAAGCCGCTCCGTTCATTCGCCGGACCGTTACCGTTGCACCCCAGAGTTCGGTACTTCATATTCTGAACCACGAGGCCGGTATCACTGAGGTTCAGCGATACTTTGTTTTTCCAACGTCGGCACGATTTGACTCTGCACATCCTCGGTAATCGTGTACCGGACATAGGCATTCTCAACCATTTGGTTGGCATACAACCGACCAGTCGGCGCCTCAACCGTCAGATTTACGCTTGTCTGTTTCTTCGGTTCAATCGTGATCGTCTGCTCGATGTCGTCCCTGATATACGGATGCCAGACTTTCACTTTGTAAGTGCCGGGCGGAATGTCGGTGAACTCAAACCGTCCCTCGTTGTCGGCCACCGCATAATAGGGATGGTCGGCGACCAATGCCCAACTCTCCATATAGGGATGGAAGCCGCATTGCATGGTAAAAATCTTTCGGTCCCTCGTCATCTTGACCGTTTGAGTCACGGTGGCCCCTTCGTAATGCTTGTGGAAATTTGCACTCAACCCAGCCTCACGAGGATATCGCTTGCTGATCGGCAACGGCACGTTGAACAAGACGCGAGGCCCTAGATTCGAGGTCTCGTAGGCTTGAATGTCGTGAAAGGCTGGATCCATGTTGACAACGACGACATCGCGGAGATCGCGCACGACGTTGATAAATGGCATAAACCGACAGTCCACCGCCTCGATTCTCGGAGGTGCATACTCGCCGAAATACTTTCCCTTGTCGATCCCGTCAAGATAGACGACAACGTTACGAAACTCCCCCTTCGAGCCAACGTCAAAAGGCTGCAGCAATCTCCAGCCTCGCCCATCGGAAATCCGCCCACAATAGACAGGATCCGGCACGGTGGTGAGATTGTACCCCTTCGGCATCGGCACTTTGCCGTCGAGATTGACGGTTCCTGAGAGTGATCCGCTCTCGGAAAGAGAAATCTCCTCATAAGCCCCGATGTTCGGTACCGATCCGAGACTGAGCCCATAGGCACAGGCGACGATCACAATTTGGCGCACGAGCGTCCTCATCGCTTCCTCCTTACACCATGTTGACAATATATCTCCCTTACCATCATCCCGCCTCGTCCAGATGGATAATTGCCGTCGGACTCATTGAATGGAAGGGGTCGGTGATATCCGTCCACACATTGTACCGGACCGTACGAGCGTGCAGAAAACACACGCTGACAAAATCCCCTGCTGCAATCGGGATCATATCCCTAATCGTCCCAAACCATGTCTTGAACCCCTTGTCGCAGCGTGCTTCCTCGATCGGCTTGACTCCGAGCAATCCAAGATGAATCGGTACCGCGAGTTGATTATGCCATCGGATTTCCTCTCCCACAGCGGCATACAGCTCAAGGGGCGTGATGGATTCCTGGCCGTTGATATAGATGTCATGAACTCGCGTGGGCGTGTCCACCTTGGAAAACAAACTACAGCCGGTCAATACAACCAAGATGAAGAGCAGTACGCCTAGGCTTGTATCTTTCAACATCATTATTGTCCTTGCCTGTATATCCATCGAGCGCAGACTCGATGGCCGCAACGGATCCTTCTCGCCTGCATCCACGAGCCGGGTAAACAGTGTCTGTTCACAGTGCCGACTATCGTTTCACGAGGAGCAGGAAACTCAGCGGGGTCGCAGAGGATCATAGCCATGTCGAAGGGAACAGCTATGAAAGACGCTATACCCTTGAAAAGAGGTCCAATATGGTATTCGACAGCTTTCAACCTTCTCGAGACAGAAAGCCATCACCCTCTCCTCAACATTGCAGACACATCCTATTTATAGTGTCCGCCAACTGCTTATGCAACACTTTAGCAGATCATTCACTGCACTCGGCCAGCACATAAAGGATATACCTTTAAGGGGTCTTCGACAGAAAACCTAGGAGATATCCTAGTTCTCAAATAGTGCCGTCTCTGCGAAAGTGAGATCATAAACATAACCATTACTGATGTAATAGATGAAGTTGTCTTGAATCAAGGGGCTAAAGGGAAAGGAGGCACAACAATGGCTGGTCAAACACGAGGGTACGATTGGTATGACTCCAGGCCGGCGAAGATCGGCTGGTTTTCGATGTTGGCGATCGGGGTGTTTTGGGTCGTGTATCAACGGACGTTCGGGTACTCCCACGGGCTGGACTCGATGACCCCGGAGTTCGACACGGTGTGGATGGGGCTGTGGCGGTTTAACATCGTCGCCAACGCCATCTTCTTTGCCGTGTCGGTGGGCTGGATTTGGGTCACGCGGGATCGCAACCTCGCGAAGCTGGACCCGAGGCTAGAGTTGAAGCGGTATTTCTATTTCATGGGCTGGTTGGCGTGCTACATCTGGGGCGTGTACTACGCGGGCAGCTACACGCTCGAGCAGGATGCGGCGTGGCACCAAGTGATCATCCGGGACACGAGCTTCACGGCGAGCCACATCGTGGCGTTCTACGGGACGTTCCCGTTGTACATTACGTGCGGCGTGTCGAGCTATCTGTATGCGCAGACGCGGTTGCCGCTGTACAACCAGGCGACGTCGTTTCCGTTGGTGGCGGCGGTGGTGGGGCCGATGTTCATTCTGCCGAACGTGGGGCTCAACGAGTGGGGCCATGCGTTCTGGTTTGTGGATGAGCTGTTTGCGGCCCCGTTGCACTGGGGCTTTGTGACGCTGGGCTGGTGCGGATTGTTCGGGGCCGGCGGGGGCGTGGCGGCACAGATTGTGAGCCGCATGTCGAACCTGGCGGACGTGATCTGGAACAATGCGCCGAAGGGCATCCTGGATCCGTTCCCCAGCCAGGTAGACCCCAACGCCAAGGCGGGGTACTAAGCAGGACGGGCAAGACCGGTAGCCTCGATCATGGGGCTACCAGCAGAAGGCTCAGAAGGCTGGTTCGGCAACCCGAACCAGCCTTCTCTTTTTTGAGTCGCTGCCGACGCAGATTCCGTAGACACCTATCGTTTCATCGTCGAATATCCACCCGATGCCAGGGCCATCGTCCTTCAATCTCAAGCTCGAGCGTGACTGTGAGAAAGGTTCGAATCAGCACGATCACAACCAATACTCCCACGCTTTCAAGCGTTTGGGTGACAGTCACGGTGCGAATAATGTCGCCCGCGATCAAGAATTCCAGACCAAGAAGGATCGATCGACCCACATCCGAACGAAATTCCCGATAGGCGTCCAGCTTCGGCATCGTCGTCAGACGAGTGATAAACCACCATGTCGCCAGGAGCGAACCGACGACGATCGTCAGCACGCCGGCCGCTTCCACCACATATCCGGCGATGTCGAACCAGTCTTTGACGATGATCATGATGGTCCTCACATCATGCAAAGGAAAGCCATCGCTCCCGGTTCACCGACAGACTCCCGTTTGGGACTCACCCCTTGACGTCTTCAGGAACGTCGCCATAATTTAACCGCTTCCATGATGGCAAACGGAAGAATGCCTGTCGCCCCCATCAGCACCCAATCCTCGACCGGCAGCGGGGCAACTTTAAAAATCGAGGCGACTGGGGAAATGGTTAACACGGCGACTTGGATGCCAAGCGAGAGCGCAAAAGCAAGGAGCAACGGGCGATTCGTCCCAGCACCAACCTGAAACAGCGACCAGCGGTCGCTTCGGCAGTTGAACGCATGCACCAACTGATTGATGACCAGCACGGTGAACGCAACAGTCCTCGCTTGTTCAACATCTTGATGGAGCCCGTACAGACTATAGACGAACGCTCCCAAGGCGACAGCACTCAACATCAACCCCTCAAGACCGATCGCGACCAGTCGACTTCTCTCCAACAACCGGGCCTCCGGTCTTCGCGGGCGACGCATCATCAAGTCCGGCGCCTTCGGATCGACCGCCAAGGCCAAGGCGGGAAACCCATCCGTCACTAGATTCATCCACAGAATCTGAATCGGAAGTAGCGGCAGCGGCAACCCCAACAGCGTGGCGAACAGCATGACCAACACCTCGCTCACGTTGCACGAGAGCAGGAAATGGACGGTTTTCCTGATGTTATCGAAGATACCGCGGCCTTCTTCAACCGCTGCGGCAATCGACGCGAAGTTGTCGTCCGTGACCACCATGTCAGACGCTTCTTTGGTCACGTCCGTTCCCGTAATCCCCATCGCGACACCAATGTCGGCTGCCTTCACGGCCGGTGCATCGTTCACCCCGTCACCCGTCATCGCCACGATCGCGCCGGTGGACTTCCAGGCCTTGACGATCCGCAGCTTATGCTCCGCCGACACGCGGGCGTAGACCGCAAACTGGTCCACCTGTTTCATCAGCGCTTCGTCAGAGAGTCGATCAAGTTCCGTTCCGGTCAGGGCCTGCCGAGCTCCCTTCAGCGATCCTAATTCCTCTGCGATCGCGACTGCCGTATCCTTGTGGTCACCCGTGATCATCACAGTCCTGATCCCGGCATCATGGCAGGCTTGTACGGCGACTTTTGCCTCAGGCCTCAGAGGATCTTTCATCGCCGCTAACCCAAGAAAGACCAGTTGTTGTTCGAGTTCCGACGAATGATACGAGTCGGGCTTGCTGGCCAATCGGCGCTGTCCCAGTCCCAGCACACGCAGGGCTTGATGCGCAAATCCCGCATTGGCATCGAGGATCGCGGCGCGAGTCGCATCCGAGAGGAGTTCGATCGTCCCGTCCGTCCCTTGGCGATGCGTACATCTGGCGAGGAGAACGTCCGGCGCACCTTTCACATAGGCAACCGGACCATCCGACGTCTGCCGTACGATCGTCATCATCTTGCGCTCTGGATCGAACGGGATTTCTCCAAGAAACCGATGGGTCGGTTCAAGTTCTTCCTGACGAAGGCCTCCCTTGGCGGCCGCTACCAGAAGGGCTCCCTCCGTCGGGTCGCCCAAAATCTTCCAGCTTCCCTCCTCCTGCTTCAACGTGGCGCCGTTGCACCACACCGACGCTGCCAGAAGTTTTCGTAACCCTGTAGGAAGTACTGCTTGATCGGATCGAGCGTGGCTGCCTTGCTTGCCTGACTCAAGACTCAGCACGCGTGACTCAGCACTGCGTTCTCGGATCTCACCGACCGGCTCATACCCCTCCCCGGTCACCTCGAATACCTCTTCTCCCACGAAGAGCTTAGTGACCGTCATTTCGTTCTTTGTGAGCGTGCCAGTCTTGTCGGAGCAGATGACGGTCGCGGAACCGAGCGTTTCAACAGCCGGCAGCTTGCGAATGAGGGCGTTGCGCCGTACCATCCTCGTGACACCGAGCGCCAGCGTTATCGTCACCACCGCTGGCAAACCTTCCGGCACTGCGGCAACCGCCAGACTGACGGAGGTGAGGAACATCGTCACCACCGGCTCACCGCGCAGGTAGCCCAGAAAAAATACGACGCTGACGACTCCCAGCGCCAGCCATAACAAGGTGTAGCCAAATTGTTCGAGGCGCCGCTGGAGCGGCGTCTCAGTCCGCTCCGCTTCCGCCGCCTTCTGGATCATGGTGGCAATGTGCCCGAGTTCTGTTCTCAGCCCCGTGGCCGACACCAATCCGCGGGCCTTACCCGATACAGCCACCGTGCCCATGAACACCATATTGGATCGGTCGGCCAGCGGCACGTCCGATCGATCGATCACCTGAGCTCCCTTTTCCACCGGCGTGGATTCCCCAGTGAGCGAGGCTTCTTGCGTATGAAAGTTCGTCGTATAGACTAACCTGGCATCAGCCGGAATACGGTCTCCAGCCTCCAGGAGAATGACATCGCCCGACACGACCTCTCGCGCTGGAATCATGAGCAGAGTTCCGTCACGTACGACTCTCGCTGTGGCAATCGACATTCGCCGTAACGCAGCCAAGGACCGTTCTGCGCGGAATTCCTGCACGAATCCAAGGATGCCGTTCAGCAGCACGATGGCTAGAATGGCTGCAGAATCGACCCAGTCTTCCAATAAGCCAGACACGACTGCCGCACCGATCAGCACCCAGACGATGACGCTGGTGAACTGAGAGAGGAACAATGAGAGCAGGGAAGGAGGCGGGCTTTCAGGCAGTTCGTTGGCACCTTGACTATTCAGACGGCACCGGGCCTCCGCGGCAGCGAGACCATGCTCCGCATCGGCCCCCACCTGCCGAGCCACATCCTCTGCCGAGAGCCGCCACATTTCTGACGTCGGCCGTTCTTGTTCTGGAATCGTTGCGCTTGAGGTATTCATCGAAACAAGAGTCCGAGCCCCAGACAGTAGCCCAAAATAATGGCCAAACTGTCCGGTTCGATCAGGAGATATCGTTTCTCAACACGATAAATGATCCCCATCAGCGCAAGGCTCATCATGAGGATACCCCAGAGGGCGGTCATTGCATGAGCCTCCGAAACGGCATTCAGGAGCGGGCCGCCTCCGTAGGCGAGGTCGACAAAGAAAAAGGCCGCCATGTTGAAGGCGTTGCTCCCAAATAAATTGCCAACTGCCAGATCAAACGCCCCAAGGCGGACGGCCGCGAACGCCGTGACGAGTTCGGGCAGCGAGGTCGTAATCGCCACGAGCGAAGTGCCGATAAACGTCGCTGAGACACCGGACTGCTCGGCGATCTCGTTCGCGGAGCTGGCGAGAAATGGCGCCGCGATCAGGAGACCGAGCGCAGCCAGTCCGAACCCGATCGCGGCTCGCTTCAGCCCATCGCGTTTGCTCGGCCCCTTATCCTCCTCACGTGCTTGACCCTCCACGACTTTTTCTTGCTCACGCTGCCGGCGCTTCACGGACTCTTGCCTAAAGATGACGCGCATACCGAGGATGTAGAACAGAAGCAGGAGTGAACTGCCCGAGCCGATGCCGATATGTTTGATATCCTCTCCGAGGAGAATGAAAAACGCGGCCAGCCCCGTCAAGAACATCGCCAACCCGGCGCTCAAGGCATGTTCGAAAGCCGCCTGCTGCCACACCCGTTTCTGCCGATGCATCAAATCGATGAGTCCAAGCGTCAGCATATTGGTCATACAGGCACCGAACAAATCACCGGCCGCGAGGTCCGGCGCATCGAGAAGACTCGCGCTGACGGTCGTAAACACTTCCGGTAACGACGTCGCTCCCGCCATCAGCACGACGCCGATCCAGAGCCCCCCTAACCCGGTCAGATCCGCGATCTGGTCCCCATAACGAGACAGTTTCGTACCGGCGTAGACGATGACCACCGCGCTCACCAAGAAGATCGCCCAGGCGGTGAACATCGGGCCTACCATCCTCTCGCTCCTCTCTCTTTCGCCTGCTCACGCTGTTCCGATCCGGTTTCATCTCCCAGGCTCATCGTGAACGCTGTTTTTCCTGTTCCAACACCGCCATCGTCGTTTTGATGACCGCATCCGGGTTCAAGGACATACTCTCAATCCCCTGCTCGACGAGAAAGTTGGCAAACTCCGGATAGTCGCTCGGCGCCTGTCCGCAAATGCCGATCTTCCGGCCCTTGGCCTTGGCGGCTTTGATCACGGCCGCCACCATCTTCTTGACCGCTTCGTTTCGCTCGTCGAAGAGATGGGCCACGATTTCTGAATCGCGATCCACGCCGAGCACCAGCTGCGTGAGATCGTTGGAACCGATCGAAAAGCCATCGAAGAGTTCGGCAAATTCTTCCGCCAAAATCACGTTGCTCGGGATTTCGCACATGACGTAGACTTCGAGTCCCTTCTCCCCCCGCTTCAACCCATGTCGCTCCATTTCTCCCAGAACGAGCCTTCCTTCTTCGACCGTACGGCAGAACGGGACCATGAGTTTCACGTTCGCCAGACCCATCACATCCCGCACCTGTTTCATCGCCCGGCATTCCAATGCAAACCCTTCGCGATAGCGCGGATCGTAATAGCGCGAGGCCCCTCGGAACCCCAACATCGGGTTCTCTTCCTGTGGCTCGTAGCGCCGGCCTCCGATCAGATCGGCGTACTCGTTACTCTTAAAGTCGCTGAGCCTGACGATCACGTCCTTCGGATAAAAGGCCGCCCCAATCATGGCAACGCCCTGCGCCAGCTTATCCACAAAACATTCCGACTTGTCTTGATATCCGACCGTAACTCGGTTGATTTCAGCCTGAAGCGCCTGATCTTCCAATCGGTCAAATTCGATCAGCGCAAGGGGATGGACCTTGATATACGTACTGATGATGAACTCCTCCCTCGCCAAGCCGACGCCGTCGTTCGGAATGAAGGATAGTCCGAAGGCTTCTTGCGGATTTCCGACATTCATCATGATCTTGGTCTTGGGCCTGCCGATCTCTTTCACGTCGAGCTTTTCGACGTGAAACGGAATCTTTCCATCATACACAAAACCAGTATCGCCTTCCGCACAGGACACGGTGACGAGTTGCCCATCGTGGAGCAAGTCGGTCGCATGTTCCGTCCCGACGATGGCGGGCAGTCCCAATTCACGGCTGACGATGGCGGCATGGCAGGTTCGTCCTCCCCGATTGGTGACGATCGCCTGCGCTTTCTTCATAACCGGTTCCCAGTCGGGATCCGTCTTATCCGTGACTAAGACTTCGCCTCCTTGGAATTCGTGAATCTGCTGAACGGACTTGATGACCCGCACCGGTCCCTGCGCGATCTTGTCCCCGATACTCCGCCCCTCGACCAAGACCCGCCCTCGTTGTGTGAGTCGATAGCTTTCTAGGACCTGTCTTTTTTTCAGCGACTGCACGGTTTCAGGACGAGCCTGCACGATGAAGAGCTCCCCAGTCTGGCCGTCCTTAGCCCATTCCATATCCATCGGGCTCGGCGCTCCTCGCTTCGCACTGTAATGATCTTCTATGGTGCAGGCCCAGCGGGCAAGCGTCAGAATGTCATCATCCGTGACCGCGAACTTCTCCCTCTCGTCCGGAGGGACCGGAAGATTCTTGACCATCTTGCCGCCGCCGACGTCGTACACGAGTTTGAACTCTTTGGTGCCAAGTATTTTCTGCAGAATGGGTCGATGGCCCTGCTTCAACGTCGGCTTAAAGACATAATATTCATCCGGATTTACCGACCCCTGCACGACATTTTCACCGAGACCATAGGCGGCATTGATCAGCACCGCGTCACGGAACCCGGTTTCCGTATCGATCGAAAACATGACGCCGGACGTCGCCAGGTCGGAGCGCACCATCCGTTGCACGCCGATGGAGAGCGCGATCTTGAAATGATCGAACCCTTTGTCGGCCCGGTACGAAATGGCTCGGTCGGTGAACAGCGACGCGAAGCAGCGTTTGCAGTACTCCAGTAAGGCAAGATGGCCTTGAACATTCAGATACGTTTCCTGTTGGCCCGCGAAGCTGGCGTCGGGAAGATCCTCAGCCGTCGCACTGCTTCGGACGGCAACATCGACCGGTTCCGCATGGCTGCCGCTCAACCGATCGTACGCATCACTGATCGCTTCGGACAACTGGAGCGGCAAGACCGCGCCCAGAATCGCCTGTCGTACTCGTCTACCGCGCTGACGAAGATTCTCCAGATTGTGGGTATCGAGGCCTTTGAGAATGGTCTTGATCGTGCCGTCCAGTTTCGCCCCTTTCAAGAATGCGCGGTACGCGTCCGCGGTGACGGCGAACCCGTTCGGCACCTTCACGCCTTTGGCGGCCAGCTCGCGATACATTTCGCCCAACGACGCGTTCTTCCCTCCAACAGACGGCACGTCTCCAATGCCCAGTTCTTCGAACCATTTCACCAGTTCAATACTCTGTGCAGCTTTGCCCATGGGCACTCCTTCCTTGGAACCTCTGATTGATCATGTAGACGGCCAACTCTCTTATGCCACAGCTGTGACGACCATCATCAGGACATCAGGCGACCAGTTGTTTGATCAATCGCAGCTCATCGCGAACCAATCGAGGCAGGAGGAAGTTCTTCCGCACGTGTTCCCGTCCGGCCCGTCCAAACGAACCCCGCTCCCCGGGATGGCGCAACAGATGGACGATACGTTCTGCACAGGCTTCGACGCTGTGAACCAGGTTGGCCTCGAACCCTTCCGGATACTGCATCGGAATTCCTCCGGCCTGTCCCGATACGACGGCCTTCTCCTTCCAGAACGCTTCCGAGACGACGAGTCCGAATCCTTCGCGAAGCGATTTTTGAATGACGACGTCACAGCCTCGCTGAAACACGTTGACCTCCATGCTGCCGACACCCGCCAGGTTCGTAAACACGAACATGTTCGGATCTCCGGAGGCCTCCTCCTCCACGCGATCGAGTAATTCCCACCCCTCAGGATCGTCACCGGCCATCGCGCCGATCAAGGCCAGTTGTACATCGGGAATTTCCTTCTTCACCAGACGATAGGCCTCAATGACACCCAAGGGATCTTTCCATGGATCAAATCGCGACACTTGCACGAGCAGGGGCTTGCTCGGATCGACGCCGGAATCCGCGATGGCCCGGCGGCACAGGTCCTGGGAAAGTTCCATGTTTTTGGTCGCCAAGGGATCGATGGCCGGCGCAATGAAGGCCGCGCGTTGGGTCCTGAGACCCGGCAAGAGGAACTCGGACATCGTGAAAACCACGGCATCATACTCCTCAAGGTACGGCAGCAAGAATCCGCTCACCTGCTTATCCGGCGATGAACTATCGATGTGACAACGCCAGATCCATTTCGCGTGACAGGGACCGGTAAAATGTCGCAACGCCGCCGGTTGAGGATCGTGCACGATGTAGACGTCATAGTCGTGACCCAACGCTTCCGCGCTTCGCTCGTTCACTTCCAGATACAGTTTCTGTTCCACCTCCCCCAATGCGTAATGTCCACCCTGTAGCGCATTGTGAAAGGCCTTCGTGACGGTGAAGAATTCCGGTTGGCCGTGGATCAACCGCCAGTCGGCTGAAATGCCCAGCGCCTGCAGCATCGGGAGGTATCGAGAGAGCAGTTCGGCGACACCGCCGCCGAAGGCCGTCGAGTTCAGATGGCAAATCCGTACATCCCGCAACTCACTCGCCAACTGCGACAGTTCCTCGCTCAGTTCGTCGCTAATGAGCATGCGGTACCGCTGAACATTGGCCAAGATCGCCCCGCACCGTCGACTCACGGAGATTTTCGGAAGCATCGTTGCTCCTTTCATCAGGCTGATCCTTTTTCAGCTGTCGCCTGCTCATATTCTCTGATCACGGTTGCCGAATCTTCAGGCCGCATGGTCGACACGTAAATGCCCGATCCCAGTTCGAATCCGGCGATAGTCGTCAGCCGAGGAAGAATCTGGATGTGCCAGAGGTAGTAGTCCTTGTTTTCATCTTCTGCCGGCGCACTGTGGATGATGTAGTTGAAATCTGGGTCACCCAGCCTGTCGTATAAAGCCCGCAACGTTCGACGCAGCACCGGCGCCAATTCATGGAGATCCTCCTCGCCCACCTGTCCGAACGACGCTTGATGCTGCTTCGGCGTAATCCACGTCTCAAAGGGCGTTCGGGAAGCAAACGGATGGAAGACCAGGAACCTGTCGGTTTCAAAGACAACCCGACTCTTCGCACGCCGTTCTTCCTCCGCGATATCGCAATACAAGCACCGGCCCGTGTCGTCGTAATGTGCGACGGCAACTTCGTATTTCCGGCGCAGCAGCATCGGCGGGACTGGCGTCGCGACCAATTGTGAATGTGGATGCGCCAGCGACGTCCCCGCCGCTTCGCCATGGTTTTTAAAAATGATGATGTACTTCAGGCGTGCGTCTTCTCTCAGCGACCGGTACCGCGCCCGATACGCGGTCAAGACATCGGCCACCTCACGGTCCGTCATCAGAGGCAAACTTCGGTCGTGAACGGGTGTCTCAACAATCACTTCATGCGTCCCCACACCGTCCATCTCACGGAACAACGGGCCCTGTTCTCTTCGTTCCAGTCCACCCCCGTCACCCAATGCGGGAAATTTGTTCGAGGTCACGCGCACGGCCCAGCCGGTTCCACCGGAGTCAGGCAACCTGAACACCTCATCCGGTGTCGACCCTTCATGCCCGGGACAGAATGGACAGGACCCGGCCTCCGTTGGTTGTGAGCGAACAGGGGTAGGCTGGCGATATTCGTGCGGACGTCTTTTCCGTTCCGCTGCAATAATGACCCACTCTCTCGTCGTCGGATCTTGCCGGATGATGGACATACCGCGTTACCGGTTTGATTGAATCTTCCGACCCAGAAGGTCGGTCTGCTTCGGCAGGTACCGCCCTGGATCGTTCGCCCCTATCTCCTGTCCGTTCGTGTCGCACGTGCTTCCGGCCCCTGCCACGTCACCCGGACCATCATGTCGCGATGCGCCCACTTGTATTCGGCCTTCCCTTTGTAGGCCCGCACCAGTGCGCGTCCGAGCCGCTGCGCCAACCGATCGTTGGTTGTCTGGACTTCCAAATCCTTCTTGCGTCTGGCGATCTTCATCACTCGGTCGAGGGGATTCACGGAGACGGCGCGTGCTTCCACATTGGCGATCAATCCCCTGATCTCGGTTTCGTGCTCACGAAGGTCCGACCATTTCAAGGTCACGATCCCTTCCGGATAGTCGTCCTTGATCTTCTGACAGGCGGGACAGAGAAGCTTCTGGGTGGTGGAAGCTGCCGCCAGTTTGCGCGCTTCACTACTATCGACATACCACCGCTTGTTCGTATATACGGCTTTGCATTTTCGGCACATCGCCGGTCCCTTCGGCGCCTTGACCATGGCATAGGGATCCTGCTTGGGGTGCTGCTTTTCCTTGTACGAGGTCGTGTAGCGCTTGCCTTTTCTGGTGCTCATGTGTCGTTCTCCTCCGTGCTACTTTACTTCCTTGACCATGTCGATCGCCCCGCAGGGACATTCCTCCGCGCAGAGGCCGCAGCCCTTGCAGTAGTCGTACTTGATCTCGAACCGGTTGCCGACTCCTAGTTTGATCACCGCGTTGTCCGGGCAGACGGCATAGCAATTGTCGCACTCGAAACAATTGCCGCAAGACAAACAACGGCGTGCCTCCAGCAAGGCCGTGTCCTGATCCAACGATCCGACCATTTCCTCGAAGCTTGTGCGGCGCCTTGCAAGGGCCAACACCGGTTGTTGGGACTGTTCCGCGTCGGTGTAGTACCAGGTGTTCAGTCGATCGAACGTCGCGACGGGGTGGCCTTGAGATCTTACGAAGTGAGTCCCACGCAAGTACGCGTCGATGTGCCGGGCAGCCAGTTTCCCGTGACCGGTCGCCATGCTCACGGATTGCTCGCCGGGAACCATGTCTCCACCGGCAAACAGGCCGGGATGGCCAGTCATCATCTGTTCGTCGACCTCGACGGTGCCGTCGTCCTGTAGGCGAACTCCCGTCACATTCCGCAAGAACCCGGTATCAGCCTTCTGTCCCAATGACAGCACCACCGCATCGGCTTCAATGGTCTCGAATCGGCCGGTAGGTTTCGGCTTGCCATGCTCGTCCAACTCCATGACTTCGAGCGTCAACGTTCTGTCGGCACCCTTCGTAATGGTGCGCAGCCACTGGAACCGCACACCTTCTTCGCGCGCTTCGGCGACTTCCTCTTTGAACGAAGGGGCATGAGCCTCGTCCCTCCGGTAAATGATCACCGGCTCCGCACCCAGACGCTCGGCGGTACGGGCCACGTCGATTGCAGTGTTGCCTCCGCCATACACCGCCACCCGCCTCCCGATCTTGATTGGCGAAGCGCCGGCCATGTCACGCAGAAACGTCGCCGCATCGAGTAATCGTTTGGCATCGAAACCAGGAACATCGATGCGCCTGGCGAGATGGGCCCCGACCGCAAGGAACGTGGCATGAAATCCGCCTTCCGTAATCGCCGCATCAAGATCCTCGACTTTCCTATTGAGCCGGATCGTGACGCCCATCGGTTCCATCCGTCCGACCTCCGCATCGACGACCTCACGCGGGAGTCGGTAGGAAGGAATGCCGTAGCGCATCATCCCGCCGACCTTGTCCGATGCTTCGTAAATCGTGACCCGGTGCCCCATCCTCGTCAGGTGATAGGCGGCAGATAGCCCGCTGGGACCCGCCCCCACGATCAAGACCTTCTTCCCCGTTGAAGGGGCGCAGGGGACTTGCCACCGTTCCTTGATCGCCAGGTCGCCAAGAAACCGCTCCACGGCGCGGATGCTGACGGCTTCATCCAGCTGACCACGATTGCAGGCAGTCTCACAGGGGTGATAGCAGACTCGCCCATGGATGGCCGGCATCGGATTGTCTTCCATGAGCCGTCGCCACGCAGCTTCATAGTTCTTCTCCTCCGCGAGATAGAGCCAGGCCTGGATGTTCTCCCCGGCAGGGCACGCGTGATTACAGGGCGGCAGCCGATCGACATAGACCGGTCTCATCGTGCGCCAGTTACCCGTATGGTTGGCCAGACTGCTATTCGGATCGAGCGTGATAGCGAAAGGCTTGTGGTTCATGGAATTCCGTACTCCAGTAATCCGTACGTGGCGATATTTTCGTCGGCGATGGCTTGTATGGCGGCAATCGCGCCATCATTCCGGCGCGGGACGAACAGATGTTTGAATCGAGTTTGGAGTTCGAGGTACCGCTCCACCGAAACCTTTCGCCGGATCTTCATCCTATCCACCACACGTCCTGCTCTCGCTTCGAACAATGGGAACAGGCCTGATTCCACCGCCATTCTGGCGACCTCCATGGTATGCGCCGGATCCGACCCCCAGCCGAGCGGACAGGGTACGTGGATGTGAATGTACCGTGCGCCGTGCATTCCCATCGCTGCGGTGACCTTCGCCTCCAGATCATGAAGATCCGCCACCGAGGCTGTCGCGACATAGGGAATGCCGTGCGCCATGGCGATGAGCGGGACATTCTTCCCGGTGCCCAAGAGATTGCCCGGAGCCTCACCCACCGCCTGCGTCGTGTTCGTGCGCGCGAAAGGAGGCGTCGCCCCGGACCGTTGTATGCCGGTGTTCATGTAGGCTTCGTTGTCGTAACAGATGTAGAGGACCTCGTCGTTCCGTTCGAACATCCCGGAGAGGCAGCCGAACCCGATGTCGACCGTTGCGCCGTCGCCTCCCTGGGCGATGACCTTCACGTCATCGTGCCCCTTGGCCCGCAACGCCGCCGCGACACCGCTCGCCACCGCCGGGGCATTGCCGAACAACGAGTGCATCCACGGGATCTGCCAGGCGCTTTGAGGGTAAGGACTGGAAAAGACTTCGAGACAGCCGGTCGCATTGATCGCGATCAGTCGCTTGTGCGCAGCGCGCATCGCCGCGTCGATGGCATAGCGGGCCCCTAGGGCTTCACCGCATCCCTGGCAGGCGCGATGGCCGGAATTCAGAGAATTGGTGCGATCCAGTCGCGATTGCACAGTGCGAGCTTCGTCATCCAGCAAGCGATTGCCAGCCGTGTAGGTTCCGGTCTGATAGAATTTGATGCGTTGCGTCGTCATTGAGTGCTCCGTCACACGACCTTCGTTCCGATGGCCTTTACTGCTCGAATCAGCTGCTCGGCGAGCGGCCCCGCCTGCCGCTGTTCCTGTCTTCTGGCAAGTTCTTCGTCAACCACCCTCATGTTCAGATCCAGGAAGTACGGTTCGCTTAGACGCTCGGCCCGAGCATCGCGAACCATGTGTTTCAACGATTCGGCAGAGATCGACCGTCCCCCCAATCCTGCGATGACGGTATGCACCGGGATGGGCAAGCCGTTCAACGCCATTCGGACATCAGCGGACACGATGCCACCGATTCCCACCGCCAGATCTTTTTCGACGACAATCACGCGTGTGACACCCTCCAATTCGGTTCGTAGCTGCATCGCCGGAAACGGCCGGTAGCACCCGATCTTCAGGCAGCCTATCGCGATGCCTTCATCGCGCAACTCGTCCACGGTGTCTTTGATCGTCCCGATGACGGATCCGAGCGCGATGACGACTGTGTCGGCGTCAGTCATTCGATAGGCCCCGTAGAGGCCTCCGGATTCACGTTGAAATTGTTGTTGGAATGAATCGGCGATGTCCGGCACCAGTGCCAGGGCTCGAAGGTGTTGCCGATGAGCCAGGTACTTCACTTCGGTGAAGGCTTCCGGTCCCACCATGGCGCCGATGGAGATCGGATCACTCGGATCCAGCACCTGGACCGGTGAGAATAGAGGCAGAAATGAATCGACCTCCGACTGATCAGGCAGATCGATCGGTTCGTAGGCGTGCGTCAGAATGTACCCATCCATGCACACCATGACCGGACAGCTCAGCTCTTCCGCCAATCGGAATGCCTGGATATGCAGATCCGCCGCTTCCTGATTTGTTTCCGCATACAACTGAATCCATCCGGCATCTCGCAGGGCCATGCTGTCGGAATGGTCGTTCCAGATGTTGATCGGTGCGCCGACGGCACGGTTCGCGATCGTCATGACGATCGGCAACCCCAGACCTGCCGCGTTGTACACAGCCTCGGCCATAAAGAGGAGCCCTTGACTCGTCGTCGCGGTGTAGGTCCGTGCACCGGCCGCCGAGGCTCCGATCAGGACACTCAGTGCTCCGAATTCGGATTCCACATTCAAATACTGGCAACGGCCGACCTCGCCCCGCTTGACCATGCGCGACAACCGCTCGACGATATGCGTCTGCGGTGAGATAGGATAAGCCGCGATAACCTCCGGACGGCACAAGACCACGGCCTCGGCCACGGCTTGCGACCCTTCACGTTGCGCGAGCATGGTGCCGGTCGCTCCTTTCTCCGACTCGATATGTGATGACATGGTCATGGCCGTCCTTCGCGGCGGCCGCATTAGCCCCGCCCAGAGATCCCGGAAACTTCTGACGCATTGCCGACTGGACCGATGCCAGATCAATCACACCGGTGAGCGCGGCAAATGCCCCCAGCAACGGCGTGTTCACGATGGGACGCTTCATGTGTTTCACCCCGATGTCCGATGCCGGTATGACACAGACATGGTCACTTGGAATCGACTTCAGAAATTCTCCGATCCCTAATTCATCCAACGAGAAGGTCGAATTGATGAGGATGTAGCCTTCAGCTGACAACCCGGCGAACAGTTCAACCTGATGGAGCAAGGTCGGATCCTGAACGATCAAGACGTCGGGATGGGTCACAGCTTCGCGGGTTCGAATCGGCTGTCGAGCGATGCGACAGAAGGCCATCACCGGCGCTCCCATCCGTTCCGATCCGAAACTTGGGAAAGCCTGAGCCTGTTGGCCGGCAGCGAATGCGGCTGTGGAGAGCAGCTCCGCAGCCGTGACCACTCCCTGCCCACCTCGACCATGAATGCGAACCGTCACCATATTGATCGATACATCCTTGAGCCGTCAGTCTCTTGGTATGTATAACCGTGTATGCCTATTCCTTCGAAAGGATGTTGCCGCACGCCTGATTCCCTCTTACATCTGCGCAATCATCATGCCATTTCATTCGAAATGGGCCTATGCATGGCATGGCTCAAAACGCCTGAAAGAGGCGTCGTGTTGAAAGATCGTTCCCTGCCTATCAGGCAAAAGACCCCACGCAGGTCTCGGTCACTGTCGCAAAGTGCTACAGACGTGGAAACCCGTGGAGTGGTTGCCCTGCGTCTCCATTCCCCATGCGTCCCTAAGCGGCGATCGCTTACTGTGCGACCGCCCGAACCTGGGAATTGTTGTGGCTTTCCAGATGGCGCGATGATAGAGAGACGGTGATGTTCAACAGACAAGTAACCCTCTGTGACATTTTGGGATTCAAGGTCAGGCTCCATGTGAGTTGGATCTTCCTTGCAGCCTTGGCCACCTGGTCGCTCGCACGCGGCTACTTCCCTGAGTATTATCTCGGCCTTTCGGATTCGACCTATTGGTGGATGGGCATCGTGGCACTGGTGGGTGTATTCGGGTCTCTCGTCGTCCACGAGTTCGCCCACGCATGGGTCGCGAGGCGCTATGACATGCCTATCAGCAACATCACGCTGTTCATCTTTGGCGGCGTGGAACAGATGGATAAGGAACCGCCGAGCCCAAAAGCGGAGGCGCTCATGGCGATCGCCGGTCCCCTCTCCAGCTTCGCCTTGAGTGGCAGCTTCTATCTGGCATTCGAAGTCGGGTATCAGGCACACCTTCCCCTTCCCGCCTTAGGGGTGCTCGGCTGCCTGGCAGCCGCCAACAGTCTTCTCGGCGGATTCAATTTGGTTCCGGCATTTCCGCTTGACGGTGGGCGCGCCCTGCGGGCCGGTTTGTGGCACTGGAAAAATGATTTTCGCCGTGCCACCCAGTGGGCCTCACGGGCCGGATCAATCTTCGGTTTTTTGCTCATCTTGTCGGGCTTGGCGTATGTGATCACCGGCAATTTCATTGCGGGCCTGTGGTGGTTCATCGTCGGCCTGTACCTGCGAGGAGCGGCGGCGACCTCGTACTATCAGGTGGTGGCGCGAACGATGCTGGGAGGCGAGCCGATTCAGCGATTCATGACGCCCAATCCGGTGACGGTCTCCTCCGATCTCTCCGTGGAAAAGTTGGTCGAAGAGCATTTCTATCGAACCCTTCACACCATGTACCCGGTTGTGGATGAAACCCGTCTGGTCGGCTATATCAACTCGAAGCAAATCTCCGGGATTCCGCGCGATCGATGGAGCCGACTCCTGGTACGCGATATCGCCCTGCCCTGCTCAAAAGAGAACACAGTCGACATAGAGACCGGAGTACTGACCGCTTTGGCGCTGATGAACCGGACCGGCAATAGCCAGCTCTTGATCGTGGATGGGGATCGTCTCGCCGGAATCGTGACGCTCAAAGACCTGCTAAAATTGCTTGCGTTGAAATTAGATCTGGAAGGCGTCGCATAATTTTATTCTTTGAGGTGTCGCCATGAATCACGATGACCGTAACGAGCTTCATGCTGATCACCATGCCTTGACGGCAATCTTCCCGTCTTCGGTCGCACCCGGTACCTCTGGCCGGATATTGGCGCACCATCTGACAATGCTGACCACCGTGCTCCTGTTTGGAGTCGGTGGGGTGCACGCCGCGCCAGAACATCGCGGCGCTGAAGTTCAAGCAACTGAGACAACCCAGGTGCCGCTTTATCAAGACCTGGGTGAGCATCACTACCGGATCACGACCGGCCAGCCGCTCGCGCAGCGGTACTTCGATCAAGGGTTACGGCTGTACTACGCATTCAACCACCGGGAAGCCATCCGGTCCTTTGAGGAGGGGGCTCGGATCGATCAGGACTGCGCCATGTGCAATTGGGGTATCGCGCTTGCCTACGGTCCCAACATCAATGCGCCGATGGATGTCGCCGACGGCCGTCTCGCGTATCGAGCGCTTCAGCGGGCGCTCAAGCAGGGAAAGAAGGTGAGCGTGCGCGAACAAGCCTTGATCCGTGCACTCGCGACGCGGTATGCAGCTGAACCGCTGAGCGATCGTGACCAATTGGATATCGCCTATGCGCGGGCGATGAGGGATGTCGTCCTCCGGTTCCCGAATGACATGGAAGCCAAGACCCTGTATGCGGAATCACTGATGGACTTGAGCCCATGGGACTACTGGACCAGTGAGGGCAATCCAAAGCCACATACGGGCAAGGTCTTGTCACAGCTCGAGCAGGTCTTAGCCGCAAATCCCAACCATCCGGGCGCCAATCACTTGTACATTCATGCGGTCGAGGCGGTCCATCCGGAACGAGCGATCGAGGCAGCCGAACGTCTCGCAGGCCTGATGCCGGGAGCGGGGCACCTCGTCCACATGCCTGGCCATATCTACATCAGGGTCGGCCGGTACGAAGATGCCATCAAAGCCAACGAGCATGCGGTGCATGCCGATGAGACCTATATTCGCGATCAAGGTCCTGCGACTGGTATCTATGTGCTTGGGTACTACCCACACAATTACGATTTCCTAGCATTTGCGGCGAGCATGATCGGCCGTGAGAAGCAGGCCATCGACGCCGCCGATAAGATCGCGTCTCTGGTACCCGGAAACCTGCTGCGTGAGCCAGGGATGGTCTTTCTTCAGCACCACCAAACACGCCATCTACAGATGCGTGTGCGGTTCGGACGCTGGGATGAACTACTGGCAGCAGATGAGCCTGCAGAGGATCTGCCACACGCCCGTGCGATCTGGCTCTACGCCCACGGTCGGGCGCTGGCAGCCCGTGGCCACATCAAAGCAGCTGACGCCACGCTGGTGCAGTTGCGCGCTATCGCTCAGGATGCCAACGTGAGGTCGCTTCACCTTGAATTCAACACCGTCGGAGCCGTCCTGACAATCGCCGAAGAAGTACTGGCTGGACACATCGCTGCCGCCAAAGGCGATCTGTCTCACGCGATCGCTCATCTCCGAGAAGCCGCGCGTCTTGAAGACACGCTCGTGTACGGTGAGCCGCCGGAGTGGACGGTGCCGGTGAGACAAGAACTCGGCATCTTGTTGCTCAAGGCCGGGAGACTCGATAAGGCCGAGCAGGCATTTCGTGAAGATCTGGGACGTTTCCCGAACAACCTCTGGTCTCAACAAGGCCTTGAGCAAACGCTCCAATCAGCCGGGAACCGGGATGGAAATTGAGACCGCTCCCAGCACATCGTTCAGCTTATAGTCTCGCTTAGGGCTCTGCGGGTGCGCGTTATGGCACGTGACGCAGACAGGCGAGACCGCCCGGTCCGCGTACAAGGCTTCAAAACGTCGTTTCCCTCCTTCCGTAACGAACCCCTTATAGGGACGGTCCGGTTCCGCCATGATGGCCTCCAACCCTTTTTTCTCGAACTTGGTCGCAGGTCCGCTCAATTTGTTGATGGGATTGAGGCTGATCAGACCGTACCGTACCTTGACCCCCGTGAGCGCCGCTAAGCTCGATGACTCCTGCACAAACTGCGCAGGTAACGGCAATGCACTTTCCGAACGCCAACGCTCGGAGGATTCGATCACTCCACGCTGTTGCATCCGCTCCACGACATGGACAGTATAAAAAGTCCTGTCGGAGGCCAACACGGCGTAAATGTAATCCACAACGGTTTCCGCGGGTACCATGGCCGATTCCTTACCGGCCCAGCCCGATCCCCACGCCACGAATAGGCACAGCATAAGGCCCGACAATCCGGCAAGCGCCTTTCTCAATGGCATCACGTCCTCCTTTCGATCGATCCCTATCCGGTCTAGCAATCTTCCACGGTCGACTGGTCCAGGTCACTCTCTGCTGTCAGCACTCCTGTGGCGTTCAACCCACGCGTTTGATCAGACCTTCTTGCGATTGGCGACCAAGGCATCGACCACGGTGGGATCTGCCAAGGTCGAAGTATCCCCTAGATCACCCAACTCGTTCGCCGCAATCTTGCGCAGGATACGCCGCATAATTTTCCCCGAGCGAGTCTTGGGGAGCGCCTCGGTCCATTGGATGTAATCAGGCTTGGCGATCGGACCGATTTCCTGCCGTACCTGCTGCAACAGGGCAGCGCGCAACGTTTCTGAAGGCGCCACACCTTGCTTCGGCACCACATAGGCATAAATCCCCTGGCCCTTGATCTCGTGGGGAAACCCGACGACGGAGGCTTCAGCCACATCCGGATGTTTCGACAGCGCACTTTCCAACTCGGCCGTCCCCATGCGGTGGCCGGATACGTTCAACACATCGTCGATTCGCCCGGTGATCCAGTAGTACCCATGAGCGTCCCGCCGAGCCCCGTCTTCGGTATCGTACAACCCGGGGAATCGACTGAAATAGGTCTTAAGATACCGCTCATGGCTTCCGTGAATCGTGCGTGCCAGTGCCGGCCAGGGCTTGGTCATAACCAGACGGCCCTGGGCTTCTCCTTCGAGAACATGTCCGTTCTCGTCCACGATGGCCGGGACCACGCCGAAAAACGGTTTCGCGACCGAACCGGGTTTCAACGGCATGGCCCCCGGCAAGGGAGTCAACAACAACCCGCCGGTTTCCGTTTGCCACCACGTGTCGGCAATGGGGCAGCGCTCCTCGCCGACGACGCCATGGAACCATTCCCATGATTTGGGATCGATCGGCTCCCCAACACTGCCCAGCATTCGCAAACTTCGACGGCTGGTCTTCTTCACCGGTTCATCACCCTGCGCCATCAGCGAACGGATCGCGGTGGGCGCGGTATAGAAAATATTGACCTGGTGTTTGTCCACCAGCTGCCACAGGCGAGAGTAATCGGGATAATTGGGAACGCCTTCGAACAGCAGTGTGATCGCCCCATTGGCCAAGGGGCCATACACGCTGTAGGTGTGGCCGGTTACCCAGCCGATGTCCGCCGTGCACCAATACACTTCGCCATCATGGTAATCGAAGGCATAGCGATGTGACATGGCGGCAAACAACAAATACCCGCCGGTCGTGTGCACGACGCCCTTTGGTTTGCCGGTGGAACCGGAAGTATACAAGATAAACAGCGGGTCCTCGGCGTCCATCTCCACCACCGGACATTCGGACGAACTGCCGTCCATCGCCTCGTGGTACCAGACATCCCGCGAACGGTCCCAGGGAATCTCCCCCCCGAGTCGTTTGACGACTAGAACCGTGTTGACGCCTGGGCATTCGCTCAATGCTCGATCGGTCTTCTCCTTGTGGTCGATGGCCTTATTGCCGTGCCGGTAGCCGTCGACGGTAATGACCAAGCGGCACGCACTGTCTTGAACACGATGTTTGAAGGCCTCGGAGGAAAACCCAGCAAACACGACGGAATGGATCGCGCCGATGCGGGTGCAGGCGAGCATGGCAAAGACGGCTTCGGGAACCATCGGCATGTAGAGACAGACCCGATCGCCCTTGCCGATGCCATGGGCCTTGAACACGTTCGCCAGTCGGCAGACCTGTTCATGCAATTCGCGATAGGTGATCGTGCGACTCTCGCCCGATTCGTTTCCCTCCCAAATGATCGCCGTCTGCGCTCCGCGCGTCGGCAAATGACGGTCGACACAGTTGAAACAAGCGTTCAGCCGCCCCCCTTCAAACCATCGGACGTGGCCTTTCGTGAAATCCCAATCAAGCACCTTGTTCCAACGTGCAGACCAGCTCAGAAACCGGTCGGCCTGCTCGCTCCAAAAGCCTTCGGGATCATTGATCGAACGTTGGTACAGGTCTCGATACCGTTCCTCGGTGATATGGGCATGCTTTCGAAACTCATCAGGAATAGGGTATTGTTTTGGGTTCATAACTCCTCACGATGATGTTCAGTGGGTCGAGGCTGCTGCTCACGTTTTAGCTCCGACGCAGAGATCGCAGCAAGCACTGCGTCGTGACAGGCGCCGTTCGTCGCGACAAATCCTCCTCTGTTCCTGATGTCGGGCTCCTCATACTCCATCGGTCCTCCCGCCATATCGCTCATACACCCGCCCGCGCCGCGCAAAATCGCCTCGACCCCGCAGACATCCCACTTGCTCGTGTAGGGAGACGGTTCCACATAGGCATCAGCCTGATTGGACAGGAGCAACCCGATCTTGGCCCCGACGCTTCCGCAGGGGACTTCTGTCACCACACCGAGCCGTGACTTGACGGCGTCGATGATCGGGTGGCGATGAGATCGCGAGACCGCCAGCCGCAACGCATGTGGTGGGGCCGCCACCGAGACCCTGGTTCGTCTTCGTTGCCCCCCTCTGATGACCCAGGCGATCTCATCATAAATACCCGCATACAGCACATCATCGAGGGGTCGATAGATGACCCCGAGTTTCGGCAGCCCCTGTTCCAGCAGTCCGATGATCACAGAGAACTCTCCCGTGCGTGCGACAAACTCACCGGTGCCGTCGAGCGGGTCGACATACCAGACACGTGTTTTCCGACGAGCCGTTTCCGACACCGAACGTTCCTCCGACACAATCCCATCATCGGGAAATTCTCGCGAGAGGCCCGAGACGATGATCTCCTCCGCTCCCAGATCGGCATCCGTCACTGGATCGTCCGGTCCCTTGTATCGAACTTCGAAACCGGAGGCGTAGACTTCGAGGATCGCTTGGCCCGCAGTCCTTGCAAGGTCCGCCACGACTTGATACTCTCTCGTATATGCACCACTCAAGACGGTTCTCACACAATCCCGCCGATGCTTAGATCCGACGACTCAACCAAAATCTTGAGCACCGCTCTGCCGATACGTCCGAATCCGTTGATGGCGACGTTGGGCATCACAGTCCTCCTCACTATCTCTTCACGATCACGCCGCAGGCAATGCGAGCGCCACCCGGTCCGTCTGTCGTCGGCGGATCTGGCAGATACTGGTCTTCCAACTCATGCACGATAAAGGCACTGCCGTCCTGATCGAAGAGTGTGTTCAAGCCATCCGACAACGTCACCCGACTTGTAATGGTATAGAGTGAGCCTTTCCGGTCCTCGTTCACTTTCAGGTTGGGAAGGTCCCCCAGGTGGTAGGGATGATTCCCCAATCCCGGGCTGACATTCGCCTCAGGATTGACCAGCGTATCGATGTTCCCGTCATAGTGTCCCTTCGCCGCCGTGAACGGGTCGCACGCCCCGGTTTCGTGAATATGAACCGCATGACGACCCGGATTGAGCTTGCTTGCGGGATTGCCTTCCAGCTTCAATTTGATACGGACGCGCCCTTCGTACTCTTCATATAATTCCGCTTCGCCGATAATGCCTTGCCCGGCGATAGCGGCGTAGGCGTGAAGCTTCGTATCACGCTTCCCCGTATGATACGAACTGCAGCCAGCAAGCAGCGACAGCGCAGCAACGGACGAGATAACAAGAGACAGCATACTCATGGGAACCCCCTTCCCCTTCAAGATCAACGGACGATCCGTTTTCCCTGTTCCACGACGTTCTCGACGGCTTCCTTCGCATCGGTAGCCAGTGCGGATGCGTGCTCTTGAACATCTTCAGCCAAATTCTGGAGTTGCCGTCTTGTGTAGGCCCCTGAGTGAGGGGCGAGCAACAACCCGGTCATCGTGCCGATCGTCAACCCGGCCAGAAACATGACCGCCATCTCACCACAACGACAATCCTCTCGCATGATTCCCTCCTCTCGTTCCTCCCCGGATACATTGCCGATTCTCACAGAGAGACCTTAGACGCTCGGCTACCACCTGCAACCTAAGTGTCACGGTGCGCCAGGCCTTATCCCATTCGACTGTAACCTTCACCCTGTCGCCAACCGTCCGAACAGCCTCGCCGCCGATCGCCATCATGACATCTCACAAGGAGATCTGCCTGCCGCTTCCCGAACACAATCCATCGACCCCGGCGCGATCCACGGGGCCACCTGCACAGGCGTCGGAGGAGGTCTCAGTATGTTTCCACTTCGTTACTGCTTGCGCTCATGCTTCAGACCCTCCTCGGACACATTCACAACTGTGCCGCTGTCGGCGTCGATGATCACCTCCATCACTTTGTTTTGCCCGGTGACGACTTCGACCTCCCAGACGAGCCTGCCGGCCTTCTTCTCCAATTCAGCCTCAATAACCTTGCCCGACACTTTCCCCGAGGCCGTCTTGAGGGCCTCGTGGATCGTGACCTTGGCTGCAGCAGCCATCTCCACGGCTTCCTTCACCTCGTCCATCTTGCTCTTTCCCTTATCGTCACTCCACGCAGGACTGATCAGCACCGCCGTCACACAGAGCACTGTTGCGACACCTCCTAGCAGCTTCATAGATCCCTCCTCTGTTGAGATAAAGATTCCCCTCTTCGGCATGAGCCTCTCCGGTTATACGCATTGACGGCTAGTCGAAATGCAAGACACGAGCCGCCTTCGATATTCAGTTGAAATGGGTCGAAACGCGAGGGCGGCTGCCCTTTCACGCAACACACCGGAGCGACGCACTGAGGAATTTGGCGACAGAGAGTAGCTGTGGCCGACAGGCAATGCGAAGCACTTCGACAAGACTCCAAACTAAGCGGTCACTAGGTTATTCGCTCCCGCCGTTCGTCTGTGGTGGCGAAGCATGGGGTTCCAGCGACGGACTCACGAACACTTCGCCGGCCACTGCTGCACGGATGGCCGGTACGAGATCTGAGTGGGCCGATTGTTTCCGCACGAACCCGACCGCACCAGCGGCAAACGCCTCTTCCTTGATGTTCCCGTTCCCGTGAATGGTACACACGATAACCCGGCAATCGGGCAACTCCTTTCGGATAGCCCGCGCGGCATCGAGCCCGTGGACTCTCGGCATGATGAGATCCAACACCACGACATCGGGACGAAGACGACGCGAGACGTCCACCGCCGCCCGTCCGTCCGTCACCGCTCCGACGACCTCACCCGCCTTATCCGCCAAGCGGCAGAGGTTCGCCAGCATTTGCGGATGATCGTCGGCCAATAGAATGTGCGGTTTACTCATACGATCTCGTGGTTCGACAACAAAGACGTCCTCTTTCTCCGCATACCGAACCTCACTCCGGCGTGATCGCCAAATAGATCGTGGCTCGTCCCCTCGTGACCAATAAGAGCACCCGGTCCTTTGCTTTCAGCTTACCGACTTGCTGTTCAAACTCTTCGACCGACGTCACGGCCTGGCGATTGACCTCACGAACCACATCGCCTTCTTGCAAGCCGACTCGTGCAGCGAGGCTGGCAGGATCAATCCGATGCACCACCACACCACCCTTGATTCGTAACTCACGCGCCTCATCTCGCGATAGCGGCCCAACCTGGACCCCAGCCAACGCATGTTTCCCCTTTGCGGCTTCAGATCCCGTCTGGGCCGACATGTCTTTCGGCAGTTCGCCCAACAGTACCTCCAGGGACTTGCGGCGCTTGTCACGAAGCAGGGTGATCGTCACCTTTGTCTCCGGCGCTGAGTCCGCCACAAGTGTGCGCAGATGGGTCGGATCTCTCACTGGCTTGCCGTCGAGCTCGGTTATGATGTCTCCTCGCTCAAATCCGGCCTTGCTCGCAGGGCTGTCCTCCAACACATCGGCGACCAGCGCGCCTGATGTCTCGGATACCCCGAACTCTTTCGCCAAATCCGGCGTCAACTCCTGGATCGACACCCCCAACCACCCCCGGACAACCTTGCCATGCGTGATCAAACTGTCCATGACGGTCCTGACCATATTGCTCGGAATCGCGAACCCGATGCCCATATAGCCGCCGGTCCTGGTAAAAATGGCCGTGTTGATCCCGACTAATTCGCCGTGCAAATTGACGAGTGCCCCGCCTGAGTTCCCCGGGTTGATCGCCGCGTCGGTTTGGATGAAATCTTCGTAGTCCACGATCCCCATGTTGGCTCGCCCGACGGCACTGATAATGCCCATCGTCACGGTCTGGGTGAGCCCGAATGGGCTCCCGACAGCTAGAACCAGTTCACCGACTTGGAGCCGACCGGAGTCAGTCCATGGCAGAATCGGAAGGCCGGTCGCCTCAATCTTGATCACCGCCACGTCGGTTTTCGGGTCAGTGCCGATGACCTTCGCCTTGAATTTTCGCTTATCCGGTAACGATACTTCGATCTCGTCTGCATGCTCGACGACGTGATTATTGGTGACGATATACCCATCGGCGCTCACGATCACGCCGGAGCCCATGCCTTCCTGCCGGAACTCCCTCGGCTCGCGAAACCGCCGTTGGAATTCCTCACCGAAGAAACGCCGGAAGAACGGATCGTCAAAGAACGGTGAGGGTGCCTCGGAGAAGCCCTGCCCCTCATTCACTTTCATGGTGGAAGACACGTTGACCACCGAGGCCTTGGCCTGTTTCGCCACGGCAATGACGGTGTGCGAACTCGGGATCAATGATTGAGATGGACGTTGAGATTCCTCGGCCCATGACAGAGCCGCGATCTTCGGTTCAGGGAAACAAGACTGAACCGATAGGAACGCCCCGAAGACCAAGGCCAGGGCAACCGCCACCCACACCCCTCGCACGAATCGCAGTCTCCATTTGACCAGAGGATCTGCCATCAGTTTCCCCTCCTCCTATGGCTCACGCTCCGGCCTGCACGCAAGCGAATCACAACAGGCTTCCTCCTCCTCGGTTACAGTCCGCTCATTAGAATAATGCGCGCCATAACAAGCTACTCGACGAACACCTCCCTACTGACAATGTACGGAAACTTGATTGACAAGAGAACTAGGATGGTCCCTAGCCCTCTAACAAGAAGGCACCAGGACGATATCGAGAATTGATTGCGGCCGAAGCCCAATGACCAAACGGGAGGCGGGGCGGCCTTTCGTCTCCTGATGCCGCCCCCAATCGATGTCAGCATTCATCTCATTTCCAAAGGAGGAGCCCATGATTCACACAGTCTTGGTCGGACTCGTCGCGGCCGCCACAGTGGCCATCATGTCCCCTGCGAGAACGCAGGCCGCCAAACCGGACGTCACGCCGGCCACGCAGGCGTTTCTCAAGAAAGCCGCGGAAGAACAGCAGGCTCAAATCGCATTAGGTGAACTCGCCGCGAAGCAGGCGAAGAGCACACGCGTGAGGAATTTCGGTGACGAACTGATCCTTGTGCACAGGACTGTCAGCTTCCAACTTCGGTAACTGGCGACCCTGAGAAGGGTGCAATTGCCGTTGGCACCGGACGACGAGCATAAGCCTATACAGAAAGAATTGGCTCAACGTTCAGGCCACCCGTTTGATCGCACGTATATGCAGCAGATTCTGAGCGATCACCAGAACGACGTGAACGAGTTCGAGGATGGCATGCAGCAGATCGATGATGCGGAAGTCCTGCGTTGGGCCCACAAGACCCTCCCGATGCCGAGGGCTCATATCGAGGATGCACGCTGGATTCTCCAATCCCTGCAGACAAATCCTTGATCGCGAGATACGAGGAGCGTTGCGACGAGAGAATCCCGTATCGGCCTGCCGCGGCATCGCTAACGGGGCGCCGCGGCTGCAGCTCTCCCGACAAGAATCCACTCTTACTTCATGCCCTGATAGGGATCGTTGATGACGGCCTGACATTCCAGGCAACGGACCTTCCCGGTCCGTTTTCCTCCCCTCGTCCGCACTTCGTCAATCAAGCGGCCATGGGCACAGCTCCGTTCCGAGACGAGTTCGACGCTCGGTGCTGTTGCGGCAACATTGATCAGTTTCACCCTCCGTTCCATGGCGCCCCCTTTGATACGTGATAGCTGCATAGCTCCCCTCCTTCAACATCATCTCAAGCTCGCATGGTCACCCTACAGAATTGACGCGGTCGAGGAATCACGTCCTTTTTGATCGATGATCGATGCAGGAATGCAGGAATGCTGGAATGATGGTACCGACTAGGGTTCAACGACGATACTAGGTGACTACCTGGGGGAAAGAAGAAATGATGCTAGCGGAGCGTCCCAGAAACACGAGCAGATTTGCCGTGAAGCGTCGGGAGACAATTTCTTACAAGTTCTGAGAGAGGCCGCTGTCGGCACTGACCAACCCCTCCGCGATGGCGAACTTGCACAGGGCCAGCGTGGAGTGCAGGCCAAGTTGTTCCATCAACCGCGTCTTATGGAAGTCGACGGTCTTGACCGACACATTCAAGAGGACGGCGATATCCTTGGGACTCTTGCCCTCTGCCAGAAGCTGCAGGACCTCCCGCTGCCGAGGGGTCAACTGCATCAGCGATTTTTTCAGTTCCGTCTCCTTCCGGTTCACTATGGAATCGAGAACCGACCTGGTGATGGTCGGCGTGAGATAGGTCTGTCCCTTGAGCACGGTGTCGATCGCATGTGGCAGTTCGGAGGCTGCGGACTGCTTCAACAGATAACCATTGGCACCGGCCTGAAGCGCCTCGGTGGCAAACACCGGGGAGGCATGCATCGTCAGAAAAATGAGCTTCGCATCCGGAACCGACTTCTTGATCTGCCTCGCCGCATCCATTCCGTTCAACAGAGGCATTGAAATGTCGATCAGAATCAGGTCCGGTCGCAGCCGCTCAGCCGCCTCGACCAAGGCACGGCCGTCTTCGACGGCCCCGACGACATCGCACGTGCCTTCGACCAATTTGCGGAGCCCCGCCAGCATGATCGAATGATCGTCCGCCATGAGCAGGCGAGGTTTCCTACCCGTGATTGTCTCGGACATGCTGCTACTCTATGGCCCCGTCAACACAGAACACAAGTCGCCTCGCTGTCGATGGTCATCGTTCCCCATACCGTACGCCCACGTTTCACATGTCACGTCTCACGGTTCACATCCTCCAGAGGTACCCAGGCGTGGAGTTCCGTCCCATTATTGGGTTTTGTTCGAATGCGAAAGACGCCGTTCAGCATCCCTACCCGCTCGGCCATGCTGGTCAAGCCCAGCCCTTTCCGCCCGGAAGCCCCATCGGAATGCTCGATCCCTTGCCCATCATCGTGGATACAGAGCCCCAGCCCTTGGCCTGTGCGTAAGAGCCGCACCAACACAGTGGTCGCCTTGGCGTGCTTCTGCACATTCTGAAGGCCCTCCTGTAACACGCGATAGAGACAGGTCGCATGGTCCAACGGGAGGTCCTTGGGCACATCCTGTGTGATCAGTTCCGCCGACAACCCGGTTCGCGCGCCGAATTCGTTGACCTGTTCACGCACGGCCATCTCCAGCCCCCCAAATTCCAAGACCGACGGATGAAGCTGGTGCGCCATCCGTTGCAAGTCCGTCGTCAACTGCTCCGCCGACGCCCCGCAGCCCTTGATCTGTGAAAGCAGTGCCATATCTTGCGAGGATGTAGTGGAAGCGAGGCCATACAGCTCCAAGGCCAAGGCGCCCATCCGTTGCATCACATCGTCATGGAGATCCCGGGAGATCCGCCGCCGTTCCTCCTCCTGCGCCCGCAGCAACTTGGCCCCAAGGTCGCGTAGTTGCGCTTCTCGCTCACGCAACAACTCGTCAGCTTTCTTACGCCACGTGATGTCCGTCTCCGAGCCCACCATTCGGATCGCATGGCCTTGGTCATCAAAGATGGCGATGCCTCGGTCGAGTACCCAGAAGTACGCCCCATCTTTCTTTCGGACACGATACTCCTCATGAAACTGAGACCCGTTGCCCGCGAGACACCGGTCGAGCGCCTCAGATACTCGAGATCGATCCTGCGGATGGATTCTTGCCGACCATTCTTCCGTTGATTCCAGTCTGTCGTCCTCCTGAAACCCGTGCATCCTTTTCCAACGGGGTGAGTAGTACAGCTGGTCATGGAGCAGATCCCAATCCCACACTCCGTCGTTGGTCGCGCGCACGACCCAATCCCAGCGCTCGTTAGCCTCGACCAGTTGAGCCGCGCGTTCGCGCACCCGTGTCTCCAGGATGTCGTTCAGGCTATTCACCCTTTCCTGTTCCAGATGTCGTTCAGTGATGTCGAGACAGACGCCGACCACATGCCGACCGCGACCATGCTCGTCCTGTACGGGCCGACCGGACCCAAACAACCAACGAACCGAGCCGTCGGCGTGGACGACTCGAAACTCCTCCCTCACCGTCACACCTTCCTCCAATACCCTGCGGACGGCTGTGGCAATCCGCCCACGATCCTCGAGATGAATCCTCGACATCGCTTCGGCCCCTGTACCAGGAAAATCTCCCGGCCGGACACCGAATAACGCTACCTGCCAGTGGTTGCATTGGAACGAGTCAGTCTTAGCATCCCAATCCCACGTGCCCATGTTGGCGCTCTCCAGCGCCAACATCAGCCGTTCCTCACTCTCGCGCAGTGCCGTTTCAACCTGTTTGCGCTCAGTAATATCCTGCACGGTTCCAAACAGGCCAACGACCCTTCCAGCCGTATCTCTATTCGCGTAGCCGAGCTCACGCATTGTCTTCACCGACCCATCCTGCTTCACGACCCTGAATTCCATATCGAAGGGTGTCCCGCTCGCCCTTGCTTCGACGTTCGCCTGGACAACCCCTGGTCGATCATCGGGATGGACCAGAGCCAGGAACGACTCGTACGTTTGCCCGAGCAGCGAAGGCTCGACCTCGAACATATGGCATAACTGGTCTGAGAGCAGGATTCTGTCGGTCACAATATCGAACCGCCAGCTGCCCAGTTTGGCGATCCGCTGCGCCTCAGCAAGGTCGGCTGCCGCGCGCCTCGCCTGGTCTTCCGCTTGCTTACGCTCAGTGATATCGTTGCCGACCGTAATCAGACAGAGCGTTCCACTGAGCTCAACCAGGTCGGAAGACACGAGTATTCGGCGCAAGTCCCCGAATTTCGTCCTGAAGCTGGCCTCAAGATTGCGCACCGGCTCGCCGGCTTTCAAGCTCTCGATGAGCCGCACTCTGTCCTCGTGATTCGGCCAGATGCCCAACATCAGCGTGGTGTTTCCGATCACTTCCTCGCGACAAAAACCGAACAGCCGCAAGCAGGCCTCATTCACCTCAATACAACGACCCGTTGCCACCTCCGTGATCCCTATCGGATGTGGGCTTGTTCGGAAGGCTTTGGCGAATCGTTCTTCGCTCTCGCGCAGTATTGATTGATCTGCGGCCCGTTGCTGCGCCAGGTGCTTCTGTTTGAGCAAGAGCCACGCGACGACGATCATGAGGAACGAAACGAGCGCGCGGTGCGTCAAGACCGCGGACGAGATCTCGTCATGAGAGCCAACGGCCCGAACCCAGGTGAGAATGAAGGCGCCGCCGGTGACGAAGACGGTACTCAGCCAACTTGGCGCGAACCAGGTCAAGAGAATCGGGAGGACGTACAGCATCGACACGGCATGGCCGAGGGGTGTGAGCATGTCGAGAACGAAGATCGCTGCTGCTGCTGCTGCTGCAACGAGCCAGCCAATCGGTTTTGTCTGAGTCGCCCCTGGGGCCATGTCCCAAGCTCCTTGCAGAAACACTCCAAAACAACGAGCAATCTAGAATTGCGTCGGGAATAAGGAAGTCTATACCTAAAGCAACTTCCATCGCACTAGGTGATCACCTAGGGAGGTGAAGGTCACGGCATTCCGACGCATCGAGGAAAGGAGCTGGACCGTTCCCTCTGGTGATAGTTCGTCGTCAAACTAGGTTGTCGCCTAGTTCCTCTCTTGATCCTCTTGGAGCACAGTAGGCCAAATTCTGAGCGGATCGGTTCGATCTCACTAATCGATGCCATATGGCAAGACAGGAGGTGTAGCATGTCTACCACACGATCAGCCATCGAACACGCCGTCATCGATATCCTGGCCCACACCGGCCCTTGCACGATTGATGAGGTGGCCCAGTCACTTCCCGCCCATGACTGGAGTGAGGTCTTCTTCGCCGTCGATACCATGTCGCGAGACGGTCGACTGGTGTTTCGGCGTCCTTCTCGTTCCGTCTACCAGCTCTCCCTCTCCACACCACGCCAAGGAGATAGAACTGAAGGCATCAGACCCATTCATCAGGTGCGGTTTTGCCTAGGGTGCGGCTACCTCTGCGACGAAACCACGCCGGAAGGCGGGCGGGCGCCGTGGGTCGAAGCCAACCGGTACCTGAAGAAGCATGGCTTGACCTGGTTTGAGCTCGAGCGGACTGACGAGATGTGCCCAGCCTGCTCCCATGTACAGGCCTGCGGGACACGCCGAGTGCCTCCACGCGCTGCTGCAGCACCGGTAGCTCGTTAGGACGCTCAGCGCAGGACGGCGGAATCTATGAAGAACGTTTGGGACGGGAGCGTAGACAGGGAAATGGGCTAGAAGGACAGCGCCTCTGATGGCACTCCCAAAAAGCGGAGGGGCTTTTCTTTAGTAAGGTGCTGGGGTTGGACGATGTAGTCGCCGGTCATCGAAGGAATCCAGACGGATTTCGCTACCTCCATCTTTCCTCCCGTCATCGCCCAGGCGAGGCCGCCCACAACCCCGCCCCCGATCGCATAGGCGACCTTCGCGGCTCCATATGGAAGGGTCAGCACCCAGCTGGCGGCTTGCAGTCCTGCTTCTTTCGCTCTCGATGGACCCGTGTACCGCATTTCTTCAGGGGTCGGTGGGCTCGTTTCGTGTAGTCTGTCACCGTGAGCCAGTGCCGTTCCTCCCATCACTGTGAGGAACAGGCAAAAGGATGCCCCAACAATACGTGTCCCTGTCGGATGTACCCGGCGAACACCCCTCGTACTCATGTATTGTTCTCCTTGGAGGCATCCCTTGTACCATAAACAACACACCGCGAACAACACACCAGGTTTTCCCGCACAATCGCTTATGTGCTCATGTGTTTCTTCAGGACGGGGGAGTCCGTGATCATGGTGTTATCCGGAGCGAGTTCGAGCGCCTTCCCAAAGGCAGCCTTGGCCTCGTCATGCTTCTCCAGTTTGTCCAACGCTAGGCCCAGATTGTAATGCGCTTCAGCAAGCTTGGGATCGGCTTCTACAGCCTTACGGAAGTGGCTCTCCGCGACGTCCCAATGACCTTCCTGGGCATGAGTTACCCCTTCCGCATTGGCCTTCTTACCAGAGGATGAGGCTGGAGCGGTTAATGCGGCGGCCTCCGTTTCAGCCGGAGTTTCCATTTTCATCTCTTCTTCCGCCTTCATGTCGGTGGGCTCACTCGCCGCCTGTTCCATTGGGGCTTGGGCCTCCGGTTTCTCCATTTTCTTCGCCTCTTCGGTCGGCGATTTCGATTCACAACCGGCGAGGAGAGCCACTAGCATCATTGGCGCGAATAGCATTCCTCGAAACGCGATACGTTCGAACATCGATAAATGATTGGGCATAAACGTCCCTCCTAAAAAATGAACAAGATTGATGATGATACCACACTCGATTGGCTACGTCCGCTGTTGAATGACCGATTGTTCGATTTTCATCCTGCTCCGCTCACTTTTCCAATCCCAACGGCTCCTGTAGGGTGTATCCGGTCCAGCGCTCTTGCTCCTTGGCCGTCGTCATCTTCTCTCCTTTCATGGCCGCCTCTGCCCTCTCGCGGATCAGCTGTTTTATAAGCTCGACCTCCGACCGGCCGTAATACCCACGCTGGACGCCGGATTCAAAAATGCCGATCGTCCGATCGACATACGATTGCGCCAGTAACTTGTTGCCCGCTTGCAAGGCCTGCGCAGCGCTGTTGAGATAGCGCACCACCGCCGGATGCGGCGGCTCACCCGACGCATTCGCCAACACGTCGCGATAGGGTTCCTCTTCCAATTGAGCCGCAATATGCCTCACCCAAGGCGCGGTCACGGCCTGATCGGAGGCCGGCGCCAGCCAGTCGGCAGCCAGGCCGAAGCCCGGTGCGATGACAGCCAGCGCGACGATGAAAGCAAGACCGGCCAGTATCTTCCTTGCCTTACCACGAGAACCCTCAGTCCGTCGGTGCTGCCTAGATCGAATCATGACGCACCTCCTTGTCCACCTAGCCGTATGAAACCCAGGGTTCCACCTCACCGAACTCAATATGATCATCATCGCCCAGGAATGCCGGGAGCGCTACTAGGCATCCTCCTTGATCTCGCGCCGCCATGTCCTAGAGCCTTGCCGACAGTTCCTCCAGGCTCGCTCACCATAGACTCTCCGATGAGGCATCCCACCGGAAGAGGAACGGTCACGTGCATTCCCCGCATCGCTTCCCATTACATACGGGGAATATTCGTTGATCGTTCTGGGTCCTTTCCTAGTAGTTTGACTTCCTCACACCCTCTATCGTGCTCGCAGGTTATGCCTGGGGCGACATGCCTCATGAAACAGATTCTGTTGTCGCCTTTGGCGCCAACTCACAGCGATTGATGCAACGTGCCGCCACTACAACCGTCATTGCCCTACTAAGCGATTTATCTTTTTGCGACCACGACTTCGGTCGTGATCACACCGAGGAACGTCACCGTGGCACAGGTCATGCTCGAAACGCTGGCATCCTTCGTACAGAAGGTCATTACGGTGAAACAATGGGTGAATGGGACCTGTGATGGATCTGGACTGATACGCGACGACCGCCAGCCCGCGTTGGGCCAGCCGATTGGGTAAAGGCGCACACTGGCTGTGCAGGCGTCTTTCATTCCGGTCATGCGTCATCTGTCGGCCATTGAATCGATGAAAGGGAGGCCAGCATGAGCTACAGGGGCAGTTCATACCGAAGCGGCGCGGTGCAGGATGGTGTCTGCGGACGCTGTCAAGGATTGATGGTGCCATCCTTCACCGACTCGTTGTTACTGGAAGTCGCGGAAGCCTTGCAGGAGCCGTCGTGGCGCTGCGTGAATTGCGGGGAATGGTTCGATGACACGGTCTTGTCCAACCGCCTCGAGAGGCATCCTGCCGGATCCATCTCAACGGACTCTCCGCCGCGGTCTCACCGACGCCGTTGGAGACGGTAATCATCTGCCGAGGGAGCTTGATGCGTACGGACAGGAATTAACTCGGATTGTGCAGGATGCCGGCAGATGGCGCCGGAGAAAGGGTGCAAACGATGACTATGCTATGCACGACAGGAAAGAATGTGTGGTCGATCGTCTTGGCCGGAGGCGACGGCGAACGGGTGAAGCCACTCGTCCTTCGATGGCTGGGCCGCCATCGTCCGAAACAATACTGTACGTTTGTCGGGACTCGCTCGATGTTCGAGCATACCCTCAATCGCGCGGCGCTGACCGCCTCGCCCAAGCGAACCGTGGTCGTGGCGGCTCGCCATCATCGAAACGAGTTGCGGAACCAGCTGTTCGCGCATCTGACTCATAAAATGATTGAACAGCCGCTCAATCGCGACACCGCGGCGGGCCTGTTCCTCCCGATTTCGTACGTGCGCGCCCGCGACCCCCAGGCCATCATCGTCATCCAACCCTCGGACCACTTTGTCCATCCGGAGCGACGCTTTGTGGAGACGGTCCGACAGAGCCTAACTTCGGTCGAGGCGATGCCGGATCGCCTGCTCCTGCTCGGTGTCCAGCCGGATCGCTTGGAAACCGAATATGGTTGGATTCAACGAGGCGCCCAGCTCAACGAATCCTGCACACACCCGATCCATGCGGTATCGTCCTTTCTCGAAAAACCTGGGCTCGCACAAGCCGACGCCGCCTTACGGGCCGGAGGCTTGTGGAACACGCTGGTGCTCACGGCGACCGTAGACGCCTTATGGAAGGCCGGATGGACCTGCTTCCCCGACATGATGGTGCTGTTTGAGCGGCTGTGTGCAGCCTGGGGAACTCGTGACGAGGCGGACATCCTCGAAAATCTGTACCGAGAGATGCCGCAATACAACTTTTCATCCCATCTGCTCCAACGAGTCCCCGAGCAGGTCGCGGTCATGGAGCTGACAGGCGTGCTCTGGAGCGATTGGGGAAAACCGGAACGCATCGCCGAATCGATCCGCCGAATCGGCAAGGTCCCCACGTTTCCGCTGGACTGTCTCGGACGGCCGTTCGCGCCAAACCCAATTCGGCAGAAGGCCGAAGAAATTCTTATATCCGCATAGGGAGGTGCATGATGTTACGACGACACAAAGCGACAACCACGACCACTCCAACCCAGACGCCGGTCGTCACGAGTAAAATGGCAGCATCCTCGCCCACTCGCCAGGAGAGTCAGAATCTGGACGAACTCCAAGGGACGATTGCCACCCGCGCCTATGCCCTCTACGAGGAACGGGGCTATCGGCAGGGTTACGATCTTCAAGACTGGTTGGACGCGGAACGGGAGATTCTGGGTCGAAAGCCACACATGGTGGCATGAGAGGGCCAAACTTGAATCCTTCCTCCATTCCTGCGTAGGTCCTGTATCGCCATAGGACTGAGATCGCAGGGGATGGCACCGTCACAAACCTTCCTGCACCTCGTTGCAGAAAACCGGTACCCGTCCGGTCTGGCGTAAGCCCTGCAGATCATGCCATACTGACCCCCGACAATGATGGTTTTGGCACGACACCTGTCCGCAGTCGCATGGCGTGCCGGATTCATCTTACGATCTGAGAAGGGAGAACGGGTATGGCAATTTTGGCGATTATCCTGTCACTCGTAGCCATCGGCATGGCGTATGTCGCGCTCCAGCGCACCGGAGGGTTGAAGGATCTCAAACAGCAGATGGACCATCTCACCGACAAGACCGAAGACGTCGCAAAGGGAGCCAGAGAAACGACCGCCGACATCTTACATCGCCTTGAACATATGGTACGGGGGTCGGAGGCCCAGACTCAGGAGAAAGACAAGAACGTTCCTCCTCCACATGACACTGGATCTGACAAATGAAAGCATGGGCGGGCCTACTCGGCGGATTCATACTGGGGTTCCTCAGCGCGGTCGTCGTGGATCTTGTCGCTCCCGAGCTCCTGACTCCCTACACACAAAAATTTATTCCAGCCTCTCAGATTGAGTCTGTGAAAGGGACCGTCACAAAAAAGGAGCGCGATGCGAATCGCTTACTCATGACGTTGTCCACTCCCAAAGGAGTGATCCTGGCGACCTTTACGCAGAAAATCAACGAGATTGACCTGCTCGTTGCAGAAGGATTTGCCACCACGATTCGACTGAGAACCTATTCTCCGTTCGTTGAAAATCCTGTGATCGAGAGAGTTGACGCGTCTACGACAGATCAAGACTCCGAATCGCGGCCGAGTATACCGTAGTAGCTTGAATGGAGAAATATCATTCCGCATGGGGAGGCCGCACTGACACGGCCGGTCCCCGCCTCCTAGTCACACCGAACGGTTGGTCTCCAGCCAGAATCCTTGGCACCAGGCTGCTGCTCGTATTTCTTCTCTTCTGCTTTGTGTTCACCCTACTCTGGATGGATCGTGATGGCTTGCGAGACCAGATCGACGACCAAGTCACCCTCTCCGACGTCGTGTACTTCACCATGATCACCGTGACGACGGTCGGCTATGGAGACATCGTCCCTGTGTCCACGCGCGCGCGACTGCTGGATGCGTTGGTCGTGACGCCGATTCGCTTCGGCATCTGGTTCTTGTTCCTGGGCACCGCCTATCAGTTGATCATCCGGCAATATATGGAGGAATACCGCATGGCGAAACTCCAGGCGAATCTCGACGGGCATATCATCGTCTGTGGCTTCGGCCATACCGGGATGTCAGCAACGAAAGAGCTCCTGGCACGTGGCACAAAAGCCGAGGACATCCTTGTGGTCGACAGGTCGGAAGAGCGCGTGCGCCTGGCCAGCACCCTGGGCATTGCCGCCTTTCAGGCCGACACCACGCAAGAATCCGTCTTGCGCGACGCCGTCATCGGCAAAGCCAAAGCCATCATCATAGCCGCAGGTATCGACGACGCCAATGCGCTCATCTTGCTCACGGCCAGACATCTCAATCCAAAGGTACGCATCATCGTCAGCGCCAAACAAGAAGAGAATGTCAAACTCTTCAAACAAGGAGGAGCGGACGCCATTCTTTCCCCCGCAACCTTCGGCGGCTACATTCTGGCAGCGGCCGTGGACCAAGGACACATGGTGCAGTACCTCGACGATCTACTGACCACTCGAGGCAACGTTGCCTTGGTGGAACGAACTGTCAGGCCAGATGAAATCGGGAAATCCCCTGCCGACCTACACCCTGATCTCTTGCTCCGTCTCTATCGCAAAAAAACCATGTATCCCTATTTGAATCTGGATCAGGCCGGTCCCCTTCAAGAAGGAGACATCATGGTACTCTTCACGAGTTCGCCGACCAACACGGAATGACGATTCACTTATCCATGACACAGGGGTGCGATTCCCCGATGGCGCTTTGTCGCTTATGCTCGTGACGAAGCTCGCACCAAACGTTCGATGGTGAGACCCTGAACGAGGATTGAAAAGACCACGACGATGTAGGTCATCGTAATCAACACATCCCGATAGGAAGAGGGCGGGAGCGAAAGCGCCATTGCGACTGAGATTCCACCGCGCAACCCACCCCACGTCAGAATCACCGTAGCACGCTCGGTAAACTCCTGGAATAATCGGAATGCTTGGACCGGGAGGCTCACACTGACGAACCGGGCGAAGAGTACCAGGGGAATCGCGATCAGGCCTGCCTCTAAATACGCAGTCTTGAAGGTCAAGGCTAGGACCTCGAGACCGATCAGGACGAAGAGCACGGCGTTGAGCAATTCATCGATGAGTTCCCAAAACGTATCCAAATACTCCCGCGTCGTCTCAGACATCGCCAGGTGACGGCCCTGGTTGCCGATCAACAGACCAGACACCACGACGGCGATCGGACCAGACGCGTGTAGGGCATCGGCCAGCGCATATCCCCCCATCACCAGCGCCAGCGTCAGTAAGATCTCGACATGATGCTGATTGATCGACTTCAGCATCAGATAGGTCAGATACCCCAAGGCCAACCCGATGGTTGCTCCTCCCAGCGCCTCTTGTACGAAGAGGAGGACGATGGAACCAGGTGTGATGGTCCCGGTCTCCACCACAGCAAGAAGCACGAGGAACACCGCGACGCCGACTCCATCGTTAAAAAGCGACTCTCCGGTAATCTTGATTTCCAGCTGTTTCGGAGCCTTGGCATTTTTCAAAATCCCCAGGACTGCGATCGGATCAGTGGGAGAGATCAACGCACCGAACAACAGGCACCCGATGAACGGAATCGGGAGTCCGATCCATCCAAGTAAGAGATATGTCAATGCCCCGACGATGCTCGCCGAAACCATCACGCCCAAACAGGCCAACGTCCCAATGAACCATTTCTGCTCCAGTAGATCGTCCAAATTGATATGCAGCGCACCGGCAAAAAGGAGAAAGCTGAGCATGCCGTGCAACAACGTCTCATCGAAATCGATACTGCGAATGAAGCTTTCGGCTTCCGCCTGGATCCCATAACCAAGCTTCCCAAGCAGCAGGAGGACGAGCGACATCACCAGGGCGATGGCCATGAGACCGATCGTCACCGGCAACTTGATATACCGATGATTCACATAGCTGAACACAGCCGAGAGGCAGACGAGTATGGTAATGGTCTCAATCAGCGACATATACAGGAGCGTTCAATCAGAAGGCAGTTACTCGAGATGCGTTCACGAAACCGATGGCTCGGGAACTGATCGCTCAGCACTCGAAGGATGCCGCCGTTGGTACAGTGTCAACACCAGCGTCATACCGAGCACGCACAGAACAATCACGGTCAGCGCATAGATCGGAAACAGTTCCGTGCCACGGATTCCCGTGGACGTCGGAAGAAACGCCATGACTGCGGTCGCCACACCTCGGGGGAACATCGCAGCAATCACCAACCGCTCACTTGAGGTCCATGAGTTGCTGACGCGCGCTAACCCTTCCGTCACCGCACCCCGAACGAGCACAACAATACAGAACAAACTCAGGCTCATCAACGCAATCTCGACGGTCAAGGAAGAAAAATCAAGGATCAATCCCAGCAGCACATAGAAGAACGTCCGCACCAGAAACGACAGCTCCTCGTTCATCCGCTTCATGAACTCGCTTAACACAAATTTCGCCTGGTCCAACTCATACCCGATCAACATGCGGATCGGCCTGACCATATGCCCGACGAGGAACTCCATGTTCCCCAGGACGAGGCCGAACAAGAGAATCGTGATGGCTCCATTGGCGCCGATCAATTCCGCTACATAGTAGAGGACCAAGATCGCGGCCATCGTGAGCATGTAGGACAGGGCTTGTCCCTCGAGCCAGGTCAAGAGCCGCGCCCACAATGCTCCTGCCAGGAGCGCCAGCATGATCGCATCCCAAAAGGCGTGAAACACCTCGCGAACAAAATGCCCTTCCCCGCCGGTATCTCTCATTGTACCCATCAGCGCCAATGCCAACACGACGACGAAGACTTCGGAAATGGCTGAATCGAGACTCAGCAACACCTTGGTTGAATCCCGCAGCGAAGACATATGCGAGGTCACAGGGATGATGATGGCGGCCGCGGTTCCTCCCAAGATGGTGCCAAGAAGCAGTCCATGCAACCATGACGCCTGGGTGATCCACACATAAAAACCCATGATCGTGAGAATCGTCAAGCCAAACACCATCACGGAATACAACAAGGCCATCGGCGTCTCGCGGATGACTTTCATGATGTGGAGATTGATCCCGCCATCGAAGAGAATAATCAGGAGCGCCAGCGTACCAAAATACGGGGCCAGTTTCATGATGGCCGCCGGCTGGGCCACATGGAAGATAGGGCCTAACAGAATTCCGAATCCCATCAAAAACACCACGCTGGGAATGCCGGTCCGCCTAAAGGCCAACTCCCCTGCGAGACCAACCAGGATGACCAATCCTGTCAGGCCCAATACCAGTTCAACACTCAAAGAATCCATCAACCCTTCCTCTTCCACACGATTCAGCCCACACTCGCAGCCGCATTATGCATTGCCCTTTTCATTTAGGCAATAAATCGCGGCTGAGAGGACACCTGCCAAATACCCGTTTGTCCCTAGCGGAAAAATAGATGCCATGGCACAATGATTGCGTATTTTCCCCGAACTCAGATATACGAACTGGAAAGGGGTCTCTCTCAATTGAGTAGCCGGAATTCCCTCTTCGTGACAGACATTCGGATGCCTTTCGCAATCTGCGTCTTCCTATTGACCTGGCTGAGTGCCGTTCCCGTCTTTGCCGAATCGTCAAGAGCCGGTTCGGGCGTTCCAGTTCGCCTCCACGGCGAAACCTTGTTCATGCTTCGGACCGGACTAGCCAACGTCGATGCCGTCTCCCGAGCAGCTGCCATTGAGAAACGTCTCTCTCGATTGACCCGAGCCACACCTTCCATCATCGAGAGCCTCAGGGTCGAAGACCATGAACAGACGGCCTACGTGTTGACCTCGGAAGAAGTCCTCTTCGTCGTGACCGACAATGAAGCCAAAGCGGCCGGAAAGCCACGACGCCTCTTGGCCGAGGAGCAGACGGAAAAGATCCGTGAAGCCCTCGTGGATCTTCCTCCCGTCCACCCGGCACGCGAACCGGTGCCGGAAATGAACGTGCGGAATCTGCTGTGGGCGGGCGTGGCAACCGCGTTGTTGCTCTTCTTCGCCGTGGCTTCCTATGTCTTCTTCCCTCGACTCTACGAGGCCCTTGAGGTCTGGCGTGAAGCATATCCGCACGCCATGTCGCTTGGTGGCTTGGAGTTGCTGTCCGCAGTTCAGCTCAGCAATGTCCTTCTGTTCTTGAGTCGGGTCTTCCGAGGGGTGCTGTCCGGTCTCGCCCTCTATTGGTACTTTCACTTCGTCTTGAACCTCTTTCCCCAAACACGGGCATTCGAGCCCAGGTTTCTGGAGGCGCTGGCCGTGCCTGTTGAACAGATTCAGGCCCTATTCGCCAATGGAGGAGGGTTCGTCATCGGCCTCCTGCTGGCACTGGTCGCCACAGGGTTGTTCCTGGCCTTCCTCAAGGGGTTCGAGCAGCTGTTTCCTCGTATGTTGGATAAGGTGTCCGCTTGGGGCTTTACGACGACATATTCGCTGAAGATCCAGCGCGTGGAACTGCTGACCGGCGCACAAATCTCGGACACTCTGCTCGGGCTGTTACGGGCGCTTCGCTTCGTGGCGTACGTCTCGCTCATCTACCTCTACGTCACATCCGTTCTTGGATTTTTCACCGCCACCCGAAAGCTCTCCGTCGAACTATTGAACTATATGATCGAACCGGTGAGGATGATCGGGCGAGAGTTCATCGCCTCCGTGCCGGACATCATTGCCATCGCAATGATCATCATCGTCACCAACTATGTCATCAAGCTCATCCACATGTTCTTCAACGGCATGGAGCGAGGGGCAATCACCTTTCAGGGGTTCCATCGTGAATGGGCGACCCCCACCTATAAAATCGTTCGATTCTTTGTCCTGGTCTTCGCCGCGGTCGCGATCTTTCCCTACATCCCCGGGTCCCATTCAGAAGCCTTTCGAGGGATCTCGGTGTTTCTCGGGGTCCTCGTCTCGTTGGGCGCGGCAGGATCGTTCAGCAATATCGTCGCCGGGGTCGTTCTGACCTACATGCGACCGTTCAGCGTCGGAGACCGAGTCAAAATTGCCGATACCACCGGAGACATTACCGAAAAAACTCTCTTGGTCACACGTATCAGAACCATCAAGAACGTCGACGTCACGATTCCCAATGCGCTCGTCCTCGGGGCACACATCATCAACTTTAGTTCCTCGTCGATGAAACCACCGCCGCTCATTCTTCATACGAGCCTGACCATCGGGTACGACACCCCCTGGCAGAAAGTCCATGAGCTGCTTATCGAGGCGGCCAAGCAGACGACACATATTCTGGAGACACCCGAACCCTTCGTGTTACAAACCAGCCTGGATGATTTCTATGTGAGGTATGAACTCAACGCCTATACCGGTGCGCCAAATAAGATGGCCGCCATCTACTCGGAACTCCACCAGCATATCCAGGACCAGTTCAACGAAGCGAGCCTGGAGATCATGTCGCCTCATTACACCCAAATCCGTGACGGCAATAGAACCGCGATTCCTGATCAGTATCTTCCGAAGACCTATCAGCCACCGGGCTTACGGATTTGGCCGTTGGGTCCGTCTCAGCTGCATCAGGAATTCCCTCCGTCCGAAGGGGGCACCAGATGATCATCCCCCTCTATGCTCGAGCCACGGGGGCGGTTACTTTCTGCATGAGGCCTGCCGATGACCGTTGAGATGGTCTTAGTCCTCATCGTCGTGCTGGCCGCGGTGATCCTATTCATCACCGAGAAGGTCCCGCTGGATCTGGTGGCGCTGACCATTATCGCCACCCTGATGTTGAGCCGTATCATCACCCTTGAGGAAGGCCTGTCGGGATTCAGTAATCCAGCGACCGTCACAGTCGGTGCGATGCTGGTGTTGAGCGCCGGACTGTTTAAGAGCGGCGCCGTGAATATTCTTGGGGCGGGATTACATAAGCTCAGCCGGTACGGTTCGAGGATCATGACGTTCACGATGATGACGTGCATCGGCACCATCTCCGCTTTCATCAACAATACCGCCGCCGTCGCCATGCTCCTGCCGGTCGTGATGGACACGGCGCGGAACATGCGCATGGCCCCTTCCAAACTCCTCATGCCCCTGTCATTCGCATCCATGTTCGGAGGCGTCTGCACACTGATCGGGAGCTCGACCAATATCCTGGTCAGCTCCATCGCCGAACGGTATGGGCAGCCCGGACTTGGCATGTTCGAAATGACGCAACTCGGGCTGGTCTTCTTCTTCGGAGGGACGGTGTACATGCTCGTCGTTGGCTCGCGACTGATCCCGGACCGTCGAATGGAAGACGACCTGACGCAACGTTTCGCAATGGGTGAGTATCTGACGGAAATCGTGTTGCTTCCTGAGGCCAAATCCGTCGGCAGGACGATCGCCGATGCTCCGCTCGGAAAGGATATCGACCTCGAAATTCTAGAAGTCCGGCGCCATGCGGGTCGATTGCAATTTCCTGGCCCCCACACAATGTTGCAAGCCGACGACATTCTGCTTGTCCGGTGTAACGCCGCACAAATTACGCGCCTTCAGGAGCGGGAGGGAATCACGCTGAAATCCGAGATGCAATGGCGCGATAAAGATCTGGAATCCGACGAGATCCGGCTGATGGAAGCTGTTGTGGCACCCTATTCCGTGCTGGACGGCAGATCCGTCAGAGGTATCCGATTTAAGGACAATTTCGGTGCCACGGTCCTCGCCATCCGTCATCACGGCGAACTCGTGCACGAGAATCTCAATACGCGCATCCTGCGAGGCGGCGACATGTTGTTGCTCAAAGTGCGAACCGATTCGTTCAAGCGGCTGAGAGACAGTCCTGCCTTCGTCATGCTGTCGGATGTCGGCCTTTCAACGTTTCGAACCCAAAAACTCCTGACCGCCCTCGCCATTATCGCCGCCGTGGTAGGTGCAGCGGCACTCAACCTCGTTCCCATCGTCATCAGTGCCATCAGCGGCTGTGCCCTGCTCATCCTGACAGGCTGTCTGACCATGGAAGAAGCGTACCAGGCGGTCGAATGGAAAATCATTTTTCTGCTCGCCGGAGTGCTGACGTTGGGGGTCGCACTTGAAAAGACCGGAACCGCCTTGTTGTTGTCGAACTGGTTGATTGCGACGGTCGGGCTCTGGGGTCCCATCGCGCTCGTATCAGCCTTCTATCTCATCACCTCGCTGCTTACGGAGGCCATGTCGAACAACGCCACCGCCGCGCTCCTCACACCCATCGCCATCGCCGCCGCTCAGTCACTCGAGGTGGATCCCCGACCATTTCTCATGGCCATCACGTTTGCCGCCTCGGCCAGTTTCATGACTCCCGTCGGCTACCAGACCAACACCTTGATCTATGGACCGGGGCAATATACTTTTAAAGATTTTCTCCGTGTCGGCACTCCCCTGAACGTTCTCTTCTGGATCCTGGCCACTATCTTCATTCCCGTCTTCTGGCCATTCCAGCCCACATGAACACATGAATAACGAAGAATGTGGTTTTTCGACCATTCAGCCAGCTAGTACGGAGTAGCCATGGATCAGATCTTGGACCTCTTAGAACCCTTTGAGACGTTCACACAAATTCCTCTGTATTCAATCGGGAGCACGACCATCACGCTGGGCACGATGCTGTATCTGACGGTTCTGGTGGTAGCGCTCTTCTATATCACCGGTTTGTTGAAAACGTGGGTCGTCGAACGATTGCTCTCTCGAAGCCAAGTCGAATTGGGGGTTAGGCACGCTATCGGGGCCATCTTCCGGTATGTCGTGGTCGGCATAGGCCTGACCATTATTCTCCAGACGGCCGGCATTGATCTGAGTGCCTTGACGGTGCTCTTCGGCGCGCTGGGGATCGGGGTAGGATTTGGCTTGCAGAGTATCACCAACAATTTCGTCAGCGGGATCATTCTCCTGTTGGAGCGCCCGATCAAGGTCGGAGACCGCATCGAAGTGGGCAACGTCAACGGCGATGTCATCAATATCTCACCGCGTGCGACCACGATCGTGACGAACGACAACATCGCAATCATCGTCCCGAACGCCGATTTCATTTCCTCAAAGGTCGTCAACTGGAGCTATACGAACCGGAATGTGCGATTTAACTTTCCGGTCGGCGTGTCGTATGGTTCAGACCCCGAGCGAGTCCGCAGCGCACTGCTCGAGGTAGCGAGAGCTCACCATGGCGTTCTGAAAGAACCGGGACCTTCCGTGCTCTTCGACTCATTCGGCGACAGTGCGTTGAACTTCGTGCTTCGCGTGTGGACGAGGGATTTTTCGACAGTGCCCGGTGTGTTGCGGAGTGAACTCTATTTTGCGATCAGCCGGGCATTCAAAGAACACGGTATCGAGATCCCCTTCCCACAGCGGGATCTCCACATCAAGAGCGGAACACTCAACGTGCGGCAGGTCTCACCAGGCTGATACGGAACTCGCACCTTCCTCCTGTCGCCTCACCAACAGGACCAATCCTGGCGTGGCACCATTATGGTGCCACGCCAGGATTTCGATGACCGATCTGCGGACTATGTGGTCGGGCTTGCCTCTTCCTTCCCTGATCGCATCTTGAATGCCGTCTGAGCCAACAACTCCTTCTGCAGCGCTTCGATATCGGCTCTGGCACCCAACGCAATCTCTTCGACTTTCCGCTCACTCTCCGGACCCGGCACGTGGGAAAACTCATGGCAGTCTTCATAGGCCTGTTCCGTGGTGCCGGTCGCCCTGATCACCGCACCAGCGATCACTCCACCGACCACCGCAATGACGAGCGTCAAGGCAATACCGGTCAGCTGCACGCCAGCAATGCCGGGCACGACAACGATGGCACAGAGTCCCCCGAGCAAGCCTGGCATTCCATGCAAATTGTGGACGCCACAGGTATCGATCAGCTTGATCTTGGATTCAAGCATGGGAAGGATAAACACAAACCCAATGACGGACAACGCACCGGCGATCAACCCGATCGAAAAGGCACCGACTGGACTCACCAGGTTACAGGTCGAGCCGATCGAGACCCCGCCGGCCAATGCAGCATTGGCCATATCCACCATCGACGTCTTGCCATGATGAAAATATGTGCTGAGGAAGTAAGTGGCGAGCGTCGCCCCGCTCAAGGCCAAAATAGTATTCACGATCGTCTGAGGCATTTCCTCAAACGGCACGATCGCCGTCGCGAAGCTGGGCCAGAACAACCACAGCACCATCGATCCGAGCATGGCAAATCGATCGGACGTTGGGTCGGATTCAATCGGCTGACTGCGTTGCTGCGCGGTCGTCAGGACCAGAGACGCGGCCAACCCAAAATACGCACCGAAGGCGTGAATCACGATCGAGCCAGCTGAATCTTGAAACCCTTTCGTGAGCCCCAAGCCGTTGTCCAGCACGACATATTCATTGAGTGCGTAGAGCGGCACGAGCAACAGGGTGAGTAATGCGTACTGAAACACGCGTAAACGGCCGAGTACCGCCCCCATCGCGATTAACGCCGTCGCGACTGAAAATTCAGCCAACATCAGCGTTTCAACTGAATGGGCCTTGATCTCATGTCCCACCAGTCCGTTCGCGCGAAGCAGCATATATAACGGCAATCCGGTTGCAACCACGAGATAGGTGCCGGTCGTCGCACCGAAGCCATACCGCCTGACGAACACCATGAGAAATCCGAACCCAACCACCAACATGGCCAGGATGTGAATGGAGTAATTGTATTGTGCGACCAGGCGCGCTTCATTGACGGCACCCGCCGGTTCTTCGGCACCGGCCCAACTTGTGACACAGAGAAGACAGAGACTTGCTGCGCTGAGCACCTTCAACCAGAAGCTGTTCCGCATGGAGGCCTCCTTCGGCAGTGGGAGTATGTAGGGGGACTATGGGGGCGCAGTGTACCCCACTCCTCAGCGCTCTTGTCAAACGCTGTCTGAAGGATACGAGTAGGCTTAGCAATATTCCTAGCGGCGGGAGTCGGAGAAAGCCCAACTAAGTAGGCGCTAAACCGTAAGAAATCCTGGTTTCCATCTTCGAACTCTATCCCTACCGTATGGATTAGGAGGCGGGAGGGCCGAGCGCGGGAAACTCCAACCCCTCAATCTCTTGAATGGTTTTTCCGGCTATTCCCTGAAGGTCTCCATACATCCCGGCCGTCGCCTGCATCACTCGATCGATCTGTTCTTCCCGCTTCGCCCATTGTTTGGTAATAGCCTTCTTCTCCTTATCGAGATCGTCCTTCATCGTCGAGAACGCCTCGACGATGGCTTCAACCCGATGGCGGAAGCGAGGGCCTGTGAGATACTGATAAATCATTTCCGTCTTGGTTTGTTGGCCTTCGGACGCTTGTCGCGCCGCCGCGACCTCGACGAGTGTCTGACGGAGCGCGAGCGCTAAGGGAAGCACCGTCTTCGTATGGGTGACCCACACGTGCTCGACCAGGCCGAATGTCTCAACTTCTTTGGGCAGTGATTGGCTCACGATGACGGCGATTTCAGACTTGGCGGTTCGCTGATCTTCTCGCAGCTTGGCGAGCCATCCATCACTCCAGTTCTTGGTGCGCTTGGATTCCCAGATAATCGTGCCACAGGGCTGACCGTGAGGCCCTACTACACGCTGAAGCGCATCCCCGCCATGTTCGCCTTTCGGAACAGGTTCGATCGTATCCCAAGGAAACTTCTCCCGTAACAGCGCCTCCAGCTCCAATTCCTGGACCTCTCCCTGAAGCTGCTGTGAGCCCTGCTCAGCCTTTCGCTTCAGCTCCTCGATTTGCTTCTGCATGGAGGAGATGGTTTGTTCCTTCTCGAGTACCTTGAGTTTGAGTCCATCTTCAGCTTCTTTTTTGGCTTGCTCTCTGGTCGCCGTCAACCCCTCCTGAACCCGTTTCTCAACGGTCAATTCGAGTTCACGCTTCGCATCATCCAACTCACGCTGCTTGCGCAGGAGATCCGCTTGCACCTTTTGTGCTTCCGCCAGCTTGGCCTCCCGCAGCCTAATGACGTCATGAAGCTCGTCGACTTCTTGGGCTTTTTGGTTCAGATCATTCTGTAACGCGAGCTTGGCTTTCTTCCCTTCCTCGGCTGCAATCGTGGCACGCTCAGAGCGAAGTTTTTCGCTGATCTGCTCGTCGATTGTTTGCTGTGCCTTAGTGATCGCTTCCTCCCGCTCACGCAAGACTGTTTCGCGTTTCGCCGCTTCGGCATCTTTCTGGGCCAAACGCTTCTCGTACTCACGCCGAGTGGTTTCGAGCAGCGGGGCCGCCAGGGAATCTGTGAGTTTAATTTCCGTTTGGCAACTGGGACAGATAATCGTTGGATCAACCATCAGGACACCGTACAACGAGGCCTACGTTCTTCCCGCCGACAATGGAAGCTTACGGTATTGCTCACCGCCTTCTTCGCCCCGGCAGATGACCTGATCGCACTTGGCAGGCGAGGACGTCGCAAATGACTCGTGTGGCCATGAGGCTGGTAATCTCCGCTGCGTCGTAAGGCGGTGAACATTCGACGATTTCCATCCCGGCCAGCGGTTTGGTATCCGCGATGATCTGGAGAAACTTCAACACTTCACGAGGCATGAATCCACCTGGTTCAGGCCAGCCCGTTCCCGGTACAAAGGCGGCATCCAAACAATCGACGTCAAAGCTGAGCCAGACCGCGTCCACACCATCCCACGCGACTTCCAACGCTTGCTTCGCCGCATTTTCAATCCCCATCTCCACACAATCCGTGACGGTCATAATGGTGGTTTGACGTTCACGCCCTGACTTGACCCCTGGCCGAGGGGCTTGCCAGCCGCCGATGCCGATCTGGACGAGATTCTTGGCCGGCACGTTAGGAATGTTCGTGGCATGAAACCACGGCGTGGTATGCATCCGTTCATCGAGATCGGTATCCTGCGTATCCACATGTCGATCGAAATGGATGATGCCGAGCTTCTTCCCGTTCAAATGTTGCGCGACGCCACGGACGGTCGCAAAGCCCAGCGAATGGTCCCCTCCCAGCACCACGGGAAACGCCCCGCTGTCGTAGACGTGCGCGACACCCTTGCTGACCTGATCGAACGTCTTTTCGATGTTGGCCGGAATGGTAAAGACGTCGCCGAGATCGCACATGGATACTGATTCTCGAAGATCCACCCCAAGTTCAAAACTATAGGTGCCGTACAGCGCAGAAATCTTTCGAATCCCCTGCGGCCCAAACCTTGTCCCGGACCGATAGGTCGTACCGCCATCGAACGGCGCGCCAAGGATCGCGACGTCATATTCGCCGCACTTGCGCACATCTTCCACATACGGGGCTTTTGTAAAGGTATTGATTCCTGCGAAGTGGGGCAATTCTCCTCGGCTGAAGGTCGGAATCCGACGGTCGACGATCGAATCGGCGCCAGGCAACCCCAGCTGAAGGCCACGAGCAATTTCCTCTTCATGTTTCGCCGTCCGCAGCAGCGCCTCAGCTTCGACCGCATACTTCGCCTCCGGCCCATATCGATCATGCAAAGGCACCTCGCCCCGATACTTCTTACGCTTAGCCATGCAGAGACCTCCTTACCTCAATGTTCCGCATTACGTAAGTCGAGGGAAGAAGATACCGGTTTATGTTTTGGAAATCATCCATGAATAATCGTGAACGTCGAAACGATGCCAGAGCGTCCCTGTTTTCTGACGCCGCTAGACTCTCGCTCGGGCCTGAGTATAATGACATCAGTTCAATGGCTATGATCGGCCCCCTCATACTGCTCTTTGCCCTCTTGTCGCCATTTCCACATCCGACCTCGTCATGGGCCGGAGCAAGGTATGAGGACACCCTCAAACAACTAGCCGACGCCATCACTGAAGCCGCGACAAAGGCCAAGAAGCAACGTCTGGCCATTCTCGATTTCACAGACACCGAAGGGCAACCCACAAAAGTCGGACCGTTCCTTGCCGAGGAGCTCGGAACTCAACTCATGCTGGCAGGAGAATTGACAGTTGTCGATCGAACGCTCATCAACTCCACGCTGAAGCAACTCCACGTCGATCAGATCGACTCCGACCATGCCAAAGCCGTCCAGCGTGTGGCAAAAGCAATCCGTGCCGAGGCGTTCGTCAGCGGAGTCTCAATCGAGACTCCTGAGGGCCTGCAGGTCACCGCTAAGCTGATCAGTCCTTCGAACGGCCAGCCCATCGGTGCTGCACGAGCGACATTGCCGAAAACAGGCCCCTTGAACTCGTTCCTCAAGAAAGAGGAATCTCCCCAGCCGGAAGTTGCCGCGGAAAACCTTCATGAACCTCCGCCTCCAATCAGCTTAGGGACTCATCGGAACGAGTCCTACGAGTTCGTCGTGACGGCAATCGACAAGCGACAGGGTCGAGTGAAATTGGACGCCACGATTGAAAACCATTCGTCGCGCGACCTGAAGCTTCTGTGTCAGTTGCGCGAGACGATTCTGAAAGATGAACATGGCACAACCTGGCATCAGGCAGTCGAAAATAATCGGGATGGTCTCTGCACGCGCGGTCTCGAATTATCGCCTAACCGGAAACGGCGTGCCGTCCTCATCTTCACCGCATCAACGGATGAGCCGGGCACACAGTTCACCCTTCACTTTTACGAAAAGTTACCAAGGCGGCATGCGTCGTTCACGATTGATGGATTGACGCTCGGACCCACACCGGATCCCTCGGACAAGTCGCCTTAGAAAGACCGTCATGCCGAATACGCTAAAGCAAGTACTCACCATTGCCGGATCGGACTCCGGCGGAGGCGCAGGAATTCAAGCCGATCTCAAGGCGATGTCCGCGAACGGTGTCTTCGCCATGTCCGTGATTACCGCTGTCACGGCTCAAAATACCGAGGAAGTGACAGATGTGTTCGAATTGCCTGCTGCAATCATTGCGTCGCAACTCGATGCCGTCTTCGACGATTTCGATGTGGCTGCCGTCAAGACCGGCATGTTGTCGTCTTCCGCCATCGTCGACGTCGTCGTACGCATGCTGACTCCTCAGAAAGTCGTCAACCTCGTCGTGGATCCGGTCATGATCTCCAAAAGCGGCCATCCTCTCTTGCAACCGGATGCGGTCGAATCCGTCAAGACAAAGCTGCTCCCGCTGGCGCTGGTCGTGACGCCGAACGTGCATGAGGCACAGCAATTGTCAGGAATCGAGATACGATCATTGGCCGATGCACGACGAGCGGCGAAGGTGATTCACCAATTCGGATGTAGGCACGTCCTGATCAAAGGCGGTCATCTCCTTGACGAACGGGCGACCGACTTGCTGTACGATGGACGGTTCTTCAACGTGTTGAAAGGGGAGTTTATTGAGACACGCCATACCCACGGAACCGGTTGCACGTTCGCCTCTGCCCTGGCGGCGCATCTGGCTCGCGGGCGTTCCGTCTTGGATTCGGCGCAGGCAGCAAAATCGTATGTCACGGAAGCGATCCGACATGGCTTGGCCATCGGCCATGGACAGGGTCCCACCGATCATTTTTATTTCTTGGAGCGCTAGGGGACGAACCGGATGCACGCACGGGGCTACTCGCCTCTTACATCATGCTTCACAGGTTTTAGCTGGCTCACCCTCGGCTCCATTCTTGGGTTGGCAATCCTTATCGGGCTGGTTCGGGGTACTCCACTGCCGTCATGGGTGCGGTCACTCCACGTTCATGCAACGTTGATCGGCGGAGTGGCACAAATCCTTCTCTGTGGGATTCTTCTGCTTATCGCTCCACCCGAGCCGAAAACCAACCCAGAATCAGACTGTCGTCCCTTCACGTTCTGGGCATTAAACGGCGGCCTGATCGGAATGCTCATCGGTTTTTGGTTGCATCACGATTTGGTTGTGAGCATCGCCGGCTTCGCAGTGATCGCCGGATTTCTCTCCATCATCCGCAACATATGGACACGTGCGAGGCCGGCCTGGAACTCGTCGTTCGGCTCATCGTGGTACTACGCGCTCCTTTTCTTCGGCCTTGTCGGCGGATCGATCTGCGGAGCGCTCCTGGCTTTTCAGATCGTTCCGGAACACCACGGTTATGTCCGACTTGCGCATATCCATCTTATCGTGCTCGGCTTTGTGACATTGGTCCTTATCGACATACTGCACCAGATCCTGCCGACAGTCTGGAATACCACGCTCGCACACCCCAGACTAGTGCGGTTCATGACCATCTTCCTGGCGATGGGAGTGGTCGCCTTGATCGGTGGATTCTTGAATTCATCCGTTCCGGTTGAAATGATTGCTGGTGCTGTTTTGTTCGTGAGCATTGGACTCCTGATCGGCAACCTGTTTGGAACGTGGCTCTCCTCCGCCCACACTGGAAGCGCCGCATCGGACCATCTCCTGGTCTCGACCTTCTTTCTCCTGTTCACCGTCCTACTCGGTATCCTGATCGGAGCCAACAACTTGTCTAGCCCGCCGGTGTTGCCATACGGCACACTCCACCTGGTGGCCTACACCCATATGGCATTCGTCGGCTTCATCATGAACGCCACGATTGGTGCATGCTCTTTCCTCCTTCCCATTGCCCTTGCAGCGCGCCGCGTCGCTGGTCACAAAAAACGCACCCTCTATTGCGATCAACTCAATACCATCATGAACCGTGGGAGATCCATACAGGTTGCCACGCTTTCTCTCGGAACGATGGGAATCGGCATCTTAGCGACCCTTACGTGGAATGTCCCGCTGAGCTCGATCTATATCCACACGGCCATGTGGACATGTGTCGTTCTTCTATTGGCCAGCTTTGTTCTCTTTTCGATCAAGTTGACCACCGCTGTGGCCACGCAGCCGGAGCATCGTACTGTCCAACACGTGCCCTCCGACGAGACCCGGCAACTAGGATGAACGTACATCTCCCCTGCTCTCCCACCTGACCGCGCCAGCGGATTCTGTTACAATCCAACCATGGAAGAACGATTCTCGTTTCTTGATCCTCACAGCCATCGGGTCGCCGCTATCCTAACCAGCCCCAACAACGGAACGGATAAAGTCGCTGTGCTGTGTCACGGATTCCTTTCTTCAAAAACGAGCTCAACAAACAACGCCCTGACTCGCATGCTCATAGACCACGACATCGCGACCTTTCGTTTTGATTTCTTCGGGCAGGCGGAAAGCGAGGGGCCGTTTGATCAGGTTACCGTCACCTTGGCTGTCGAACAGGCCGTCGCAGCGATCGATTTGATGCAGCAGAAAGGGTTTCGACATATCGGCTTGATGGGATCGAGCTTTGGGGGCCTTGTCTCGATCCTGACTGCATCACAGCGTACGGACTTGGCGTGCCTCGCGCTGAAATGCCCCGTGGTGGACTTCGCGGAAGAGCTACGGCTGGAATTCGGGGAAGACGGCATGGCAGCGTGGAAAGCTACCGACACAATTCCAGATATCCTCGGGGGTCCAGACCGAGTCAAGCTGCAGTATGCCTTTTATGAAGACTGTCTGCGACAGATTGCCTATACCCCTGCAGAATCGATTACAGCCCCGACCGTGATCGTCCAAGGCGACCAGGATGAGCATGTCCCGCTCCATCAAAGTCAACAGCTCTACAAAGCGTTACGAGTCAAGAAACACCTGGAGATGGTGCCAGGCGCCGATCATCAGTTCACGAAAAGGGAAGACTTCAACCGGATGACAAAGGTGATCGCTGACTGGCTAATCAGCTATCTCACTGAATAGCCAGTCTGGATATCCCACCCAGTTGGGGCGGAGAAGAACCTTGCTGTAATCGCATGCGATTAGACCGTAATGATCTGATCTTCCTCAAGAAACGCTACCCGATTAATGCCAAGCCTGCCAAGCTGCCCTTCAATCTTGTGACGATATGCAGGTTTCATGTGATAGGCATAGGCCATCACGTCAGGACGCCCGAGTTTTTGACACTCCTTGAGGAACAGCGAGGGTGTCAGGTGTTTTGATCTTTTGGCCAACTCCTCTAGTTCGTCCGGAAAGGATGATTCAATGAAAGCGGCCTTGAGTTCTGGGATCGCCCGGCCTAGGCTCCAAATTTCCTCCGTCTCATAGGTATCCCCACTATAGAGCAAGGCAGCTCTCCGGTCCTTCACGACATATCCCACAGTGGGTACCGTGTGGTTGACCGGAACGGGAATGACTTCGAGATGTCCCAGCGTCACAGTCTTGCCGGGCTCAAGAATCTGCGCCTGCAAGACAGGATGTTCCCGAGTGGGAAGCTTGAAAAAGTTCGGATAGACCTTGTCGTTAAAGACATGGTCGATCAACCCTTGAATCACCGGTTCAGTGGCTGCCACGACGACAGGAGCCACAAACCATTCGGCCAGATTGTCGACCAATAATGGAAGGCCCTTGATATGGTCAAAATGAAGGTGGCTGAGAAGCACAAACCGGATACAATGCTGTTCTTCTAAGGTGAGTCGCGTCCCGATCGTTCCGGCGTCTAGGAGCACGGAGTCATCAATAAGGAACCCGCAGCTCTCCTGACGAACCGGCCTATCCGAAGCATCCATGAGACAATCGGCCCCATGACAGCCCAACACTCGTATGTGCATGTATAGACTTCGGTTCTAAAGATATCGGGTTGGCCGCCGGCAAGAACGCTCGTGCCGGCTCATTTCGCAGCAGCCAATCACGTAGAGCTGCCTCCCACTACCGTATGACTATATACCATCTTGGCCTCGGCTGTGTCATGCGCATCTTGGGTCGCGCCATCGGTCCGGGAATTTATATTCGAAGTGCAAGAGGCTGGTTGAGGGTTGATGACCGGAGAAATTGCTCAGCGAAGAGAAGTGGGGCACGCGGTATCAGCACCTGACTTGTGGGAGGAAGGACCTCATAATGATCAGTCATGGCCTCCAGCCTTCCTAACCACCCATCTGACCGCGTGGCTCCTTGCACAAATAGTCAAAGAATTGAATACTAGGCCTTGCACCTGTCTCGCCTATAGCACGCAGCCTCTCTTCTACCCGTCTCATTCAGATTCGACGTGGGTGGGGAATGCTTCCATCAACGCTGCGCCGCCGATGACTGTTTCTGCGCGAGCGCCAGCTCTTCGTCGATGATCTGGACAAACTTTTCAATTGGTTGCGCGCCGTTGAGAAAGCGACCATTGATAAAGAAAGCCGGTGTGCCCGTAAGACCGAGCTTGGTAGCCTCCTCCACGTCACGCTGCACACGGCCGCGGTGCGTGTTTTCGTTCAAGCATCGTTCGAATTGGGCGGCATCCAAGCCGATCATCGCAGCATAGCCTTTAAGGTCTTCGGCCGAAGCCTTGGGGGTGTTGGTAAATAGCGCATCGTGATATTCCCAAAACTTCCCCTGGTCGCCCGCACAACTTGCGGCTTCAGCGGCAGCTCTCGCATGAGGATGGAGATTATCGAGCGGAAAATCTCGATAGACGAGCCGCACCTGGCCATCATACTTGGTGAACACTTCAGCCACTACCGTTTCGGCTTGCTTACAGAAAGGACAGTGGTAATCCGAGAATTCCACAATCGACACTGCTGCATTGACGTTTCCACGTGCCCGCCTTGGATCGTCCGCGACTTGCACGCGTGGTGGACTGAGTGTGATCTGGATCTTGGCATTGGCTTTGAGCTGAGAGAGATACTGTTCCATCGCCTGCCGTACCTTCGCCTGATGCAACGCCTGGTGTAGTTGCACCCGCAGATCGGATAGCGGTCGCTGCATTTTATCCTTTTGAGCAAGATAATAGGCTTCCACTTCGGCATCTGTTGGCTCGTCGATCTTCTTCTTGACTTCCCGATCAGTTAGCTGATCGACGGTGATCCCTTGCTTTGCGGCCTCCATTTCAAGAAGCCTTTTGGCAATGATCTGCCCTAAGGCCTTACTTTTTAGATCATATTCCTGCTGTCTGAGCTGCTGGAGCTGGCCCGCTACCATTGGAGCAAGGTCAGTTTCTGAGACAATGGAATCATTAATAGTGGCTACCGGTGTTGACTGTGTGGCTGTCCTCGTGCCTTCACTCAGACCTGCAGCCGGCAAAAGACATATCCCCAATAGCGAAAAAGCCAACAGACAACTTCTTGTACTCGCCTCAGTATTCAATCTTCTCTTCCTCTGCAGACCTGGTGTCCGATTTTTAATGCTCACATTATTAGCGTTCTTAACATAATGACGATTCCTCTGATAGCTTTGTGCATGTGTAGTCAGGTCCCTCCAACGTCTGAGTGGCTGGGTTGTATGTCAGGACAGCCTCACAGTTCGGGATTACGCATGAGTATGATGCCTGGGCCAGCACCCCCTCGGTGATTTTGTCACTACACAAGCCAATCCCTTGGACCGTAACAGTCGCTGCACAGGGCACAAAATCTTTCGCGACCCATTGTGGATTTGGGCATGCAGCACTTAATGAGGATAATTGATCTCCCGTGGGTTCAGCAAGAACAGTTTGCACGCACTTTCCATTCTTCTCGCAATTCTTCGGGTTAACTGGGTCAAACTCAGCAAATGTTCCATCTAATTCTGCCAGCTGTATACCGGGCGCTGCATTTAGCTTCTTCCCTGGATTTCCACACACAACAAGCCCGGATGTCGTCGAGAGTTCTGGCGGCGGCCCAACTATGCAGCTAAAGACCAGTGGATCTTTAGTAACATTTCCCGCACCGGTAGCCTGCACTTCACACGACACGCTACCGGTACCCGCTTTCCTCAAAGTAATGTTCAGTGCCATGGCGTTTTTCGTTAGTCCCAAGATAGGAATGCCGATCGACATGACACAGATCACGGCTACGAATCTACTCAACATAACGCACCTCCTGAGTGAATAGGCGCCTTGTTTGTACTTGTGTCAACATTCAATCTTCTCTGCTTCTGCGGCGCTAGTCCTCGCCACTAGATGCCCGCTCATGCCCATGGCCTTGAATCAACCCTCACGGGCGCGGGAACAGCCACCAAACGAACCGTAGCTCTCCCCGTTTCCTGTTCCCGGCTTTTTCATGCCCCAGTTAGCCGCCGTAGTCGTAGTCATCGCACTCTGACCCTGGTACTGATGATACCAGTGTGCATGTGTAATCAGGCCCCTCCAATACCCCAGTGTTTTTATTGAACCCCAGTACAGCCTGACAGTTATTCAGTACGCAAGTGTATGTTGCCTCGGCTTGCACCACGTCTTCGCCACACACACCAGTTGCTTTGACCGTAATAGTCGTCTCACAGGGTGCAAAATCTGACGCGGTCCATAGTCGGTTTGGGCATGCAACATTTAACGAGGCTAATTGATGTGCTGTGGCCGCAGCAACAACATTTTTTTCACACTCTCCAGTCTCCTCGTCACAATTCGTCGGGCTAACTGAGGAAGAATTCTCAAATGTTTGACCTGGGCCCAAGCTCCCTTCCCTCAGTTGTATCCCTGGGGCTGCATGCTTCTTGCTCCCTGGATTGAGACACAGAACAAGCCCGGGTGTACTCTGGCCTTCTGACGGCGGCCCAATTTTGCAGCTCACGACCAGGGTTTCTGTGGGAATACCTCCCGTGTCGGCCACAACCAGGTCACAGTTCACGGTATTGGGAGTCGATTTCCTCAACACAACATTCAGTGCCAGGGCGTCACTCGTTAGCCCCCAGATAGGAATGGTGAGCGCCATGACACAGAGCACGGCTACGAATTTACTCAACATACGCGCCTCCTGTTGGTTGGGTTTTCATCAATACATTCTTGGCCATTGTTCTCATGGAAGGGCCATCGTGATTTTGAAAAATACGAGCCGATCAGGCTGAATAATGGGATTTCTCCAATCGGTGTTGAAATAGTTGAACTGCTGATCAAACAGATTCTTCACACCGACCACAAGCAATCCGTACCGTTCCGGCATCCGGTATCCGATCATGGCATCGGTCAGCCAAAACGTATCGTGCCCATCTACTCGCGTTCCGAGTGGTTGACTCAGGGGCTCAAACGTCCCAGTTTGGTTCCAGTAGGTGACAGTCACATTGGCCATGAACCCAGAGGGGTGAAAAAACCCGGCCGACAAGGGGACTCGACTGGTGTAGAGGTTGGCATTAGAGAATTGCCCGGCACCAGGCAAACTGTTTGCGTATTGGTCATATTGGTAATGTGCCCTGAGCACCACCCACGGATGCGGCGCATAATTGAGGTAGGCCAACGCCTGATACCACTCGTTAGTATTGTTAATGGTATTTGTGACATCGAGGACATCCGTTGTGGGAAGGTCCACTTTTCTGTACGAGCCTTCGATTCCTCCGAATAATGTCTTTGAGAACTTCTGGTTGACGGCCGCTCCATAGCGCCACCCATTGCTGATAGAGACGTCGTCGTAGAACTGGTTAAAGCCTGCCACCTGAGTGGGTTCGATTGTCTGCTCATTTAAGGTCTGGGATTTGAGCGTCCTGAAGGCCGCTAACCGAATCGTCGTGTTCGGGTGCGGCTGATAGAGCAGGCCGAATTTTGGGTTGAACTGACTCTTAGAGTTGTCGGAATTTGGTCCGGCCACGTAGGCCGGTGACCCCTCCAAGTAATCGTAGCTGCCTCCCGCGATCAAGGTCAGATTCCGAACCGGCTTGAAGTAGCCATAGCCATACGCATTGAGGTGTTGGAGAAGCAGTGGAATCGGTTGGTTCACTACATTGAGGTTCACTAGTGTGGGATCTGTGGGGTCAAGGATGCTGGCATTGAGATTGACAACTAATTGGGGGCTTCCGTTTTGCTGTCTGTAGCCTCCACCGGTCACGAGATTCAGATACTGAGTGCGCAATATGTGTTGGACCTCGGCGGTATACGCGTCCTGCTTAAATTCTTTTCCGTTGATTTGCTGAAATGAGATCGGAACAGGACTCCCGAGTCCGACGTCAACGGGCGGCGTATTCGGAGGGGCGAATGTGGCAAGATCCGAATTCTTCGTGTAGCTAAAGTTCGCGAGTAGAGTCGAGTCAGGGGTAAACGAATGTCGTCCTCCAATCCTGAAAACATTGTTCGTTATCGAATTATTAAAAAATGGCTCGAAATTATCGTTAAAGAATCGTTGCTGCACGTCGCCTGCTTGAAGATTGCGATACCGATACTCGGCCTGAATGCTTGTTTTTGGCGTCAATTCATACTGCATGAACACGTTCGCAATCGCATCTTTTTGGTTGGCATTCGCACGCCAGCCATCTGTCCTGAAATTGGAGAATCCGGCACTGACCGAAAGTTTTCCAAAGATTCCGGCCACAACACCTTCTCCCATTGCTGTGTTATGGCTGCCGTACAATCCACTGCCGAGAAACGTGAGCCGGTCGCGATTGACCATCAAGGTATTGAACTCGTTAAAGGATGTGCCGGTTGGTCCCAGTGAACTGATAAGCAACAGATTGCTAATCGCCTGTGAAGGCTGAATGGGTGTGATATTGAGAGGCTGCAAGAGTTGAGACCGTAGCAGCTCACTCACACGGGCTACCTCATGTCGTTCCCGTGACGCATAGGTGTCGGCGAGAAACCTCGCAGCGGTGTAGCTGCTGGGATCCTGCGTGATGGAAGTCCACCCTTCAACCAAAGCGACTTGCTCAAAACCCAAATCGGTATAGATACGGCCCAAGGCAGAACTTCGTGCCGCCACATCGGAATCCATCTGCAACTGGGACCGGTATACGGCGCGATTCTTATTGTTTTCGATCGCTGTTTCCATATCCTGCAACGCTTCGACCGGCCGGTTGGTGAGCTGCTTCTGCAAGGCGTCATAGAAGAATGGCGTCGGATCTTTGGGATCAAGCTCCTTGGCGTTCTGGTATTCACGTTCCGTCAAATCTGTTCTTTTTTCTTCGAAATAGGCTTTGCCCAGGTAACTTCGGATCATCGAATTGTTCGGGTCCAAACTGGCGGCAACTTCCATCTCGCGGCGGCCGTCTTCCACCTTCCCCTCGCGGAACTTTGCCAAGCCGAGGCCGAGTTGCGGGAGGGCGGCCGACTGGTCCAGTTCGTGGGCCTTCTCGAATTCGGCTTGCGCCTTCTTGGTCTTCACTTGAAGCAGATAGGCAAATCCTAGGACGGTGTGCGTGCGCTCGACGTTTGGATTCAGTTCGACCGCTTTCTGCGCTGCTTCTAATCCTTTGTCGAGCTGTTGCAGCGACAACTGCATTTCCGCCAGCCGCGACCAGGCCAAGGCATTGTTGGGTTCGGCCTTGACGGCTTCCTGGAGGCTCTCCAGCGCTCCGTCGACATCAAAATGAGCCTGCTGGGCATAGGACAAGGCGATCTTAGCCGAGGCGGATTGTGGATTTTCCGCCACTGCGCTGGTGGCCAAACCCAGGGCTTGCTCCTTGTCGTTTTGCACGACGGCAATGATCGACTGGAGGGCCAGTGCATCAGCGGAGCGCGGATCCATTTTCAGCGCCCGGTCGAGGTCCGCCTTGGCTTCATCCACCCGGCCTACGGCGAGCGCGTCTGCAGCCTGTTCGGTAAGCGATTGTACCTCCCCTGCTTCGCCAGGTCTTCGATCGATCACCGGCGGGTAGTACAGCGCCCATTGCACAGCATCGCGTGGCTTCACGACGGCTTGATACGCCGGCGCTTTCCCTTGTTCTGCGACCACCGATTGGCCATTGGTGATGGTCACTGTGCCGTTCTCATTCGTCGCCACCACCTTGCCTTCGAAGATCGTGACTTCCGCCTTTTCCTCGCCGACGTTCACCACGCCTTCCGTACCTTCCACACCTGCGTTCACGAAGGCGGTCTTGATATCGAGGTTCCTGGGGAGGCGACTGAAGAAGTGCATGGCGCCTTTGGTCAGATCGACCAGGGAGCCTCCTTCTTTCTTCACTCCGCCCAGAGTCATGGTCGTGTTTTGATCGAGACGGAGCATCGGCTGGTTGGAGAGTGCGATGTCCACACGACTGCGCTCCTGCACACGAATCACGTCGCCCGGACAAAACGTATCGTGGAGTTTGACCGGTTGCCATTGGGTCTCGGAGGGATGGCGAACATCGACTTTTCCTTCCACTGCCATCGCCTTGGCAATGGACGGCTCGCATGTCGCCGCAGGTGACGTGGGAGGAAGCAACGCATCCACCAGGATGCCTGCGCAAGCCATGAGGCCTATAGAAATCGCCCAATGACTCATTCTTCCTCTCACCATCTACCTCCCGTGTCATGTGGGATGCGTCGCTTCTGCCGATGGCGGCCTGACGACGCGTGCCGACTAAGAGGCAAGCTGCATGCCACATCAATTAATTAGTCTAGGGGTGTTAGGCTAAGCCTTACTTCCCCTATTCCGCTTAGCCCTACTTGCCCTAAGCGTTAGATAGGTTGCATCCCTTAGCGTATTAATCTAAAGCTATGACCGAATGATGAATTTATGGAACAGCCTGGTAGAGCCCATCAGTCACAGACAGGACTTCTTGATTAATTTGTAACCATAACCGTCCCGAGATCACGAGGTATGGAAAGAGGCAGGGTGTATCGAAATAGATTCTGCATCCAATTCGATTCATGTCTGGAAGAGAATGGTGGCAATAACGCCATTTTCACGAAGGCCAGCTGAGCAGTTCTGAAGCTACGCGACGCGGGATGTCGTGTTTCTGCAACCTGCTCATCTCGCGAGCCAGGCTATTTTTTCTCGAGGGTGACGACAGCATCCCAGGGTTCTTCTGAAGGGGGAGTCGTGAGGTACTGGTCGCAGAGGGTGAGATAGAACTGAGAGGGGCCATCATTCTCTGTCACGTCGAGACATTGCTGAAAGGCGGCGCGAGCCTGATCCCAGGACCGATTTCTGAAAGCCGTCAGCCCCTCCGTGAAGGTCGCGCAGGTTTCACGCTGTGTCTGTTCCGCCTGTTCTGAGCGGTTCACTAACTCATGAAGCCCTAGCGGCTTGCCCTTGCCTTTGAGCCGGAACGTACCGAGTTGTCTAGTCAGGAGTCCGTCCAATCCTTGGATCACTTCATCGCTCACGGCGATTTGCGTCCCGACATACTTATTGAATCCTTCCACGCGCGACGCCGTATTGACGACATCGCCGGTCGGCCGATATTCATAGTGATCCATGGCGCCAACCGTCCCAATCGTCAATTCCCCAGCATGCAGACCGATGCGTGTGGGCAAACTATAGGGCGCGACAGATTGATTAAACCGGGCCACCGACTCGGACATCTCCAGCGCGGCCAGGCAAGCCTTTTTGCGCAGAGCCGGATCATCTTGCGGTCCTTTCCAAATGGCTAAGATCGAATCCCCTTTCAGGTCCACGATCAGCCCCCCATGCTTCCGCACCGGCTGGAAGAGCGCTTCGAAATACCGACCGAGAAAATCGCTGAGTTCCTTCGGCGTCATCTTCTCCGAGAGCGCGGTGTAGTCGCCGGCATCGGTAAACAGGCAGGTTCCGTAGACTACCTGTGTCGTACCTTTGATATTCGCCATGTCCTTCGCCAATTGATCGACAACATCGTTCGGCAAATAGAGACCGAACGCGTTGCGAATGTTCTTGCGTTCACGATCCGACTCGACATAGTTCCAGAGGACCGCGCCGCCGAACCCGATCGGCAACTGTACGAGGAGGGGAAGTACAAGCGGGTACCATTGCTGGTAGGACTGAAATTGGTATGCGGCAAAAACCAGATACAACCCGGCCATGCCGACCACCGCCCCGGTGGCCATGCTGATGGGAAGCAGCCGACAGAGCACCCCGACGATAATCCCCCAAGACAGTAACAGCCCGATATGAGCCGGCAAGCTGATCGGCACGATCGTTGCGTCATCGAGTATGTTCAGAAAGGCGCTTGCGGCAATTTCGACTCCGCCAATAAATACCCCGTTTCCCTGCGAGAATACTGTGTAAAAGCTGTCCTTTCGTTCTGCGAGCAGAATTTCCGAAAGGCCGACAAAGACCGCTTTTCCTTTCACATCAAAAGCTGGCCCCGACTCGGTTCCGATCTGTAGCGCCTGATGATAAGGGATCGTGGGAATCGTCCCAGGCGGCCCATAGAAGTTGATATATCGGCTGGCTTCTCCCCCGTAAATATTGATCAATGCCTTCAGCCGGCGATACCTCCCCTCGTCCGTCGCTCGAAGACCCGATCGTTCTAATTCTTCACGCACTTTCTCGCCCAGCAATGGATCGCCTTCAAAGAGGTCTCGCAGGTCACGGATCATCCCTACAAGCCCCCGTGTGATCCGCTCATTTTCAACATCGGCTGGCACTTTCTCCACATAGGCCGGGGCGACCTGTTTCACCAACTGCACCAAATCTCCGAACTCCTCCCACCCGTACAGCTGCAATGCCGCGACCGGAAAAGTTGGGACATCACCGGCTCCCTGCTGGAACGTCCAATACTGATTCACCTTGAATGGAATCCTGGGTAGGACGAACGGAGCCGTTCCCGTTGCCGCCTGCGCAAACGGCTCAAACGGCTTGGTGAGCTTCACGATGGTGGTGGCGTCGGATACATCATTCCCACCTGATGAAGTCGGAATATCCTTCGACCTCATGGCGTCGGCGAGGACCACGTTCCCGGCGCGGCGAATCGCCTGTTCGAACAGATGATCGTCTTCCGCCACCTTCGGCTCGATAAAATGCACGTCGAAGGTAATAGCCTTGGCGCCTGCTCGCACGAGGGTGTCGACAAGTCTCGCATGAACGGAGCGAGGCCACTTGTCAGGGTTGTCCGGAATCTTGAGGTGTTCTGCAGAGTCTCTGTCGATACTGACGACGACGGCTTCCGTGGGTGTTTGTTGAATACCTCTCAGCTTGAAGAAAAGATCGAGACCAAGATCCTCTTCAAAACTTCTCGCCATGTGCGTGAAGCTGAAGACGAGCCCCATGAGCCCGACCACACAGCCCCATGCGAGCGGTTTGAGTGTTCTCGTCATCGCTTCAACCTTTAGCAGGCGGCGGAATACGCCGGGTTGAGTATGCGAGGATACCCCATCGACTCTCCACAGGCGCCGATGGCTCACGAACGATCGCCTGAGTCGGAACTGTCCGACTCCAGGTCGTATCGAGCGATCTTGTGTCCGCTACGACTTGAAAAGGCTTCATTTCTTACCACTGACTACCTACTAAGCGCAACTGATCGCAAGCGCACATCCACCACATCGACCGATGCGTCCGCGCAAGAGTTGGATTCACTTTTCCCATCATTGGCGCTATCATGGGCGCCGCGAAACCGGTTAGACTCGTTCAACAACTTCCTACGCATGCATGTTCAAGCGAATTGAACTCGCTTGAATTGGGAGGACCTCCTTCCGATATACGTTGTCGAACATATCCATGATTCCATACTACGGGACGTGGCGCCGGCTTACGGCAAGCACCTTAACGAAGGTCTCTGCTGGTACCATGAATTCATCAGTTAGCCTGACTATGACAGCAGCGATGCCCCGACGACCACTCGGACAGATCACGGTGGCCCTCACTAGGAAGATCCCGATCCATGCACTTTGATATCACCACAGCCATCGGTTTTCTCGGCGGTGCGTTTTATCTTGCCAGTCACTATCAAAAAGACATGGTGTCGCTGCGGGTACTGGCCTTGGTCAGCAATGTCTTATTCCTCATCTTCGGTCTACTGCACGCGCATTTCGACATCATGGAGATGGTCGGGATGCCGGAAAACATCTTGAACGCGATCCTGTTACCGGTGAATGCCAAACGGCTGAGTGAAATCCTCCGGCTGACAAAGCAGATCGAGCAGGCCACCGTGGAATCTCCGATTTCGGAATGGCTGTTGCCGCATATGCATCTCGAGAAACACAAGGCAGGAGACGTGCTGTTCCGAAAAGGGGACAAGGCCCACGAAATTGTCTATGTGGCTGCCGGACGACTCAAACTGCAGGAAGTCACCCACTCCATCGAGCCCGGTGAGTTGATCGGGGAGATCGGACTCTTCTCAGGAGAGAAGGTACGCACCATGACCGTGATCTGCGAGACAGACTGCGAACTCTACAAAATGACCGATGAGATGATCTATCACCTGTACTATCAGAATCCAAAACTCGGCTTCTTCTTCATGCGGCTGGTCGTCGAGCGATTGTTACGAGACATCCGCCGTGGCACCTCCCAGTAGGTTTCCCACGGGGATGGTTGGCAATGGCATAAGAGCTGTTCCCGATGGTCAAGCAGAACGCCCAGCAGAACTGTCAATGAACGGCGAGACGTCGAACATAGGACATCATAAGGCTGAATTCCCTCTTGAAGGTAAGGGGGTCGAGCAGTGATAATAACCTCCCTATGAGCAGTGTGTTGAAGTCTCGCTCTTTTATACACCGGCTTGAAAGTTCGCTGATATCCTTGGGGATGTCGGTGTTTGCTTACCTGCTTGAGCGAATGATTCTACGCTCGCTCAAGAAGAGCGGGGCGAAGCCCTAATTGTCATGGGTGGCCTTTAGACGGCCCACATTCACTCTCTGCGTAGCAGATCGAGAACCAATCCCCCAATCAGCAGTCCGGCGACGATCCCAAACGAGACCGAGACCCAATCCGCCGTTGTAGCTGAAGTCGCCGTGAGCCCGCTGGCAACAATGCTTGCGGCAGCGGTCAGACCCACTGCCAGACGCCGACCGGCACGGCGAACCGTATCCTCGAGTAAATTCGCCTTAAAATTGACGACAAGCTTCTGGCCTGGGCGAGCGCCGATGAGATGCTCAATCGCTTCGACGACTCGCTCTGCTCGCACTTTCAACTTCTGCGATTGATACACTAACGCTCTAGGATCCAGGGTCGCGCTCACACGCTTCAGCATCGATCGCATCAAAAACTTTCCCGCCACATCATACGGATCAAGTTTGGGATCCAGTTGCGCCGTCGCAAGTTGGACCTGCGCAAGCGCCTTAGCCGCAAGCGTCAACGACGCTGGGAGTGGAATTCCGTGCCGAACCCCGATCGCACTCATTTCTTGAAGAAGCGGTCCGATCTGCATGTCCGCCAGCACTGTCTTGCGGTATTTCGAGAGCAGGTCGCCTATTTCACGTTGAAACTGCGGCACATCTAAATCGCTCCGATCAAGCGACCCTGCCATCATCAGAATGATGTCGCTCAGGAACACCGTATCTTCTTTCCACAATGCCATCAGGAGTAACAACAGGTGCTCTCGCACATTCGCATCCACCGCCCCAACCATACCGAAATCCAGGAGGTAGATCCGGTCCTTCCACCACATGAGATTGCCGGGATGAGGGTCGGCATGAAAAAACCCCTCGACGATGATCTGTTTATAGAAACTTTCCAGAAGTTGATGGGCGGCTTCAACGCGCTCCGGACCGTCCGGTGCCTGGGAAATTTGCACGCCCTGAATCTCTTCCATCACCAACAACCGGCCGGTCGACAGCTCTTGATACACGGACGGGACTGCCAAGCGGTCATAGCCTGCAAGCACCACCTGCATTCGGCTGATATTCTCAATTTCCTGACGGAAATCGAGTTCCCGCTGAAGCGACGTCGAAAGGTGCTTGAATACCGCCTCCATATCCACCACTTGATTCAGCGCAGGACGTTTGCCAACTTTCTGGGCAAACATCTCCAGGAGGGCCAGATCCTGTTCAATTTCCGTTCGTGCCGTAGGCCGCTGAACCTTCACGACCACTCGGTCACCGTTTTCGAGTGTCGCTCGATGAACTTGCGCGATGGTCCCGGCAGCAAGCGGCTTCGGGTCAATAGACTCGAAGACATCCTCCCAGGGCACTCGCAATTCCTGCTCAGCCACACGCACCACTTCACTCTCAGGCATCGGAGGAACGTGACTCTGTAACATCGCCAGTTCCTCGATGTATTCCGGAGGAAGAAGATCCGGACGAGTCGACAACACCTGCCCAAGCTTCGAAAAGGTGGGACCCAATTCTTCCAGCGCAGCGCGGAGACGTTTGGCTTGTTGACGACGTGTCGCGACATCCGATTGAGCAGGTTGGCTGAGGAATTCCTGGATGCCATATTTGGCCACCACGCCAGCAATTTTGACCGTCCGCGCACCGAGGTGAGGCTCAACGACGTAGACTTCAGGTTGAGAGGAGCTGCCTGGTATAGACTCCGCAGTGAGCTCTTCGGCTAAGAGCTGAGTATTTACAATGATCACCGTACAACGGGAGTTGTGACTGATTCGGTTCGGGACGTTGCCGAGTAAAAACTCTTTTCTCCCCGCCATGCCATAATTCCCCACCACCAAGACATCGATGGTTTCTTGCTCAGCGGCGCGGACGATGGCCAACGCCGGGTCATCATCCATGACGACGAACGCATGTCCGCGCTCCCCAACAAGCTGCCGGACGAAATCCGTCAACTCATGCCTCGCAGCTGCAGCCCGGGTGTGTTCCGCTGCGCCAAATTCGGTGGTTGATGGGTGCTGTGACACAATGACCTGGACCACGAACAGGTCCGCATCGTAGCGTTTGGCGAATTGCGCAGCCCAGTGAACAGCCTGATCCGCTGTCTTGGAGCGGTCGGTGCCAACCATGACACGCCGTATGGTGTGGTCCTGAGGCTGATCGTTCATAGTCTAAACCTGGATAAAGCCGATCACACACCCACCGCCAAGAATTGCCGGTGGAGTATGACTAGAACCTTTCTCAAAATCAAACAACGAGTTTCTATACGCGCAGGGCCCAGTTGGGTCATAGATCTACAAAGATCCCGTTCCATGCACGTTGACCTCGCCATAGCTATCGGCTTTCTCAGCAGTGCGTTCTATCCTGCCAGTCATTATCAGAAGGACATGGTGTCGCTGCGGGTCCTGGCCTTGGCCAGCAATATCTGGCTCCTGATCTTCGGCCTGCTGCATCCACATTTCGACATGTAAAGCACCTGACCTCCGCGCAACGAAAACGTCCAGCTTCTAACCCCACTCAAGCTGGTTCCCACCTTTCGTTTACACGGACTATCCAGTGTTCGTAGTGGTCCGCCACAGGATTGCTTTTGGTACAATCCCACCCTCCCAACCATCCAGTGGACGTTCACTATCCGACAGAAACCTGGCGCAATGCGACGTTATGAAAGGTGTGCCTGGGTCAAGCCTCTTCTTTTTCCTGGCATACCGGTTGCGTACTACGGTGATCTCTCGCTTAAACTGACACCAAGGACATCATGCCAATGCTTCATCCTAATAAATACGTCTTCATCGCCTCGTTGGCGACGTTCACTCTCCTGTTGTGTTCAAGTATCCTGAGTGCCGAAACAGTGAAGAGTGGCCGCCATAGCTTGATCCATCGACCTACATTCCAACCCAGGCCACCTGCGACACTCGACTCAGCCACCAGCCACTCCCGTCCGGACCAAAACTCGGTACCCTCGACACCACCATCCTCATTCCGTCACAAGCTAGTGAAGAGGCCGACGATACCGCCATTAACGGCTACCCAACCCAATGACCGGCTTCCTTCAAATGCCCCACAACTTGGTGATGCCTCAACCTCGGTAAAACCCTGAGGTCGCAACCACGAGACGGCACTTGAAGCCCTGTCATGCCTCTGATCAGTAGCTATTGAGCGATGGATCTTGCACAGCGAAACCCGGTATAGCTATTGCGGGTATCTGGAGGGAGTTTGAATCGTCCATAGGTGAGGAGATACTTTGGCAGATCCGACCAAGAACCGCCGCGCGCCACCTTGAATTGACCCTGTACCGGCCCGGTCGGATTTCGATCGGGGGAGCTGTCGTAATAGTCGATGGCATACCAGTCCTGAACCCATTCGTACACATTCCCCGCCATATGATGGAGGCCAAACGGGCTCCTGCCCTGAGGCTGTGAGTGCACAGGCTCGAGCACATGGTCATAGCTGAACCGCGCCCCCAGCCCAAAGTTGGCACGTTGATTCGTTGGCGCCTGGTTGCCCCAGGGATAGAATCGGCCATCGGTACCACGCGCCGCTTTTTCCCATTCCGCTTCGGTCGGGAGTCGTTTGTTCTTCCACCGGCAGTAGGCTTCCGCATCGTGCCAGCTCACGCCGACAACTGGTCGATCACCGTGACGAAACAGTTCCACTGTTTCCCATTGCCAAGGAAGCTCTCGCGTCACGGTGTTGATGAACTCCGCATACTGCGCCGTCGTGACCTCGTATTGTTCAATGGTAAAGGCGTCGAGCCAGACGCGATGTGCTGGTCGCTCATCCTCCAGTGCCTGAACACCATCAAGGCCCATGAGGAATTCTCCAGCCGGGATCTCGATCATTGGTGTGTCGGTGACGACTGAACTGCCATGCTGGAATTTCTTCAGGCGCTCTAGCTGGGCTGGAACAAGTAGAGGGTCACCTAGGACGCACATCACGATGAGGAGTTGTAGAATCCGCATCATTGTGCGATCACGCCTCAACTGCCCCCGACAGGCTCACTCAGATCCCGAAGGAGGCGAGTGTTGAATCTCCTCCAACACGAACTGTTTTGGCAAGAGAACGGGCAAGATGATCCCGATCGGATCACCACGTTTGATCGTAGTGGGTTTGTGCAACTGCAATAGGAAATTGGCGGTGAAGGCTTCGTAGTCCGGCAACCACGGATACTGATTCGGGGTACGCTTGTACTCCTGCGTCTTGATGCCTTCCCACACCGTGAAGGTCCGTTCCGGGTAGTGGTAAAAGTGATTGGGCATATCCTTCATCATCAATCCGACATGCTTCGGGTAATAGAGACGAACTCCGCAGCAGAGTTTGGGGTAGCCGCTGTTCAGAATCAAATCGACATACATACCGGAAAAGGTCTTGTACCCGAGGAGTCGCTCTTCCGGCAGGATCTGAGGCGATTGCCACCGAACACCCTCGGCGGTGCGGCGCAATTTCACGTCCGCCGGACAGCGGATCAACCAGCCATAGTTGCCCACCGTTCGCACCGGCCCACAGTCATCCGGCAACACCTTGTAGCCGCTGGCGGCGAGCGCCCGCTGCTCATCCAACGTCATGTTGCTCAACATCGGCCGATGAGGATGAAAATCCAGCTTGAGCCGCTCAGGTGGAAAGGCGGTCGAGTATTCCCGCTCCCAATAGATGACGATCTTGTCGGTCGTCTCATCCGTGGTCGTCGGTTCGTTGGTTTGGCTTTCCATGAGTGTGACAGTAATCGAATCCGCTGGGTTCGCACAAGAGGCCAGTTCCGTACTGGGCGGGCTTATGATCAGTCGTGCGCGAACTGCGTTTTGCTTGTCGCTATGCAAAAAACCCGTATAGTGGAGGTGTACGTCACAAGGAGACTGATAAGCCATGCCGAAAATCGATGAATTGTTCCGTATGATGCTTGAACACAAGGCTTCGGATCTTCATCTGATTGCCGGCCAAGTTCCGGGCTTTCGGATCAACGGTGAACTGGAACGCCTGCCTGGGACCGTGGTGCTTGAAAATCAGGTCCTTCATGAGATGCTCTACGAGATCGCGCCGGGCTCCAAGAAGGAAGTCTTCGAGGCGACCGGTGACGTGGACTTTGGCTATGAAATTGCCGGCGTCGCCCGATTTCGGTCAAACTTTTTCAACCACAAGCATGGCATTGGCGCAGTGTTTCGGAAAATTCCCACGACCATCGTCTCTGCCGAAGAGCTAGGCCTCCCCCCCGTGCTGACACGCGCGGCCATGCTACGGAAAGGGTTGGTATTGGTGACGGGGCCGACTGGGAGCGGTAAATCTACCACCTTGGCCGCGATGGTCGACTATGCCAACCGCAATCGGAAAGATCATATTCTGACCATCGAGGATCCGATTGAGTTCGTTCACCAGAGCAAGAGCTGTTTTGTCAATCACCGAGAGATCGGCTTACATACCGTGACATTTGGTTCCGCTCTGCGGGGTGCTCTTCGCGAGGATCCGGATATTATTCTCGTCGGCGAGATGCGGGATCTGGAAACGATTGCCTTGGCGGTGGAGGCAGCAGCAACTGGGCACTTGGTCTTTGGGACGCTACACACCGAGAACGCCGCCAAGACCGTCGATCGCATCATCGAAGTCTTCCCGGCATCCGAGCAGCCGCAAATTCGCAACACCCTCTCTACGGCACTCCGCGTGGTCGTGGCCCAGAACCTCTTCAAGCGGATCGATCAAAAGGGGCGCTGTGCGGCGTTGGAGATCATGGTCTGTACCCCAGCCGTCAGCAATCTGATTCGAGACGCCAAAACGTTTCAGATTGCCTCGGCGATGCAGACCGGAAAGAACGTCGGCATGCAGACGTTGGATGACGCAATTCAAGACCTCCTCACCAAGAAATGGATCTCGCCGGAAGAGGCCTACGAGAAGGCCATCGATAAGAATCGCTTTGCCAAGCTCCTCAAGACCCCGCCGGATGCGCTGCAGTAGCAACGATTGGAATCCGGTTCGGGAGCCAGAAGTAATCGACCCACTGCAATATTACGATGCACTTTGCCTGATCACTTTTCACCCATAGCAAACGCGCCATTCCAGTTTTTGGAAGGAGGTTCTTTTAAGAAGAACTCACATCTGTTCCGCAGCACGTTAGAAGGATTGTCGCTAGCTAGCAGTTTGCTCTCCGATATTTGGTTGGTACAGTCACGCCAGCGTCTCGCGAAGTATAGATTGAGTGCTTCCTCATACTGCTGACACAGCGATACTTCTACATCTCTCGCTGAAGATATCGTCCCACACAATTCATAGATCCGCGTGGGCTTCTGCCTACCTTGCACTACCACGAGATCTATTGCGCGAGTGAGGAAATGCTGGGCAATCTTCTCTCGCAGATCTTCGCTGATCAGCACCCGTACTCCATAGTGCTTGGTCAAACCCTCAAGGCGCGAGCATAGATTCACATTGTCACCAATGACAGTGTATTCCATCCTCTCAACGCTACCAATGTTGCCAGCAATTACTTCTCCTACGTGGATCCCGATTCCGATACTTATCGCAGGTTTTCCACGATCACGTCGGTCAGCGTTCATCTCGTCAAGCGATTGACACATTTCAATTGCAGTCTGTGCCGCTTCGATAGCGGAATTTGAGTATGCCACTGGAAGATTAAATAGAACTAAAAGAGCATCACCCATGAACTTGTTGATATACCCGTTGTGCTTCGTTACCAGGGGAACCATTCGGCCAAAATAGTCTCGAAGCAGACCGATCATGTCAGCAGCAGACAGGTGCTCCGAAAAACTGGTGAAATTGCGAATATCAGAAAAGAGGATTGTTGCATTGGCCAAGCGACCGGATAACAGTGACTCTGGGTCAGAAGAAGCCAAGATATCATCCAACACTGCCTTAGAAACATATCGCCCGAACGTATCACGCAGTCCTTCTATTCTGTGAAGGTTGCCAACATCTCGGTCAAGCGCCTCCCTTGTTTTCGCGGCAAGACCTTTGAGGATAGCGCGAACAAAATTCCTATTTGAGTATAGAGTTTCAAAATTCTCCCTGGATATCTTGAACACCATCACTGAGCCGATAGCTGTTACTGTGGCGGTTGCCTCTCCCGAGTCAACGAGTGATATTTCACCTAGGGCAGATCCCATTTCGCTTACGGCCAGGCGAAATCCATCCCGTGCGATCGAAACTTTACCTCGCAGCACAAGAAATAATGTGTTTCCAACCACACCCTCGGTAATGAGAACATCGCCATCATTCAGAGACAATATTTCTCCTCGTTGTGAAATCGCTCGTATTTCACTGGGAGATAGGAATGACAACATTGCGATCTGGGGCAGGAGTTGTTGAGCCAACTTGGCCCCATCACCTCTCATGCGTCACCTCGACAATTAGATTGAATTCAGTCATGGATCGCGCTCGAACAAGGCTCAGGACAGACTGTATAATCCCGTTGCTTCAGCTTGTCCATATCTACCTACATCGACTGGCACACACCGATTACATGCTCTATCTCATTGGAGGAAAACAAGTTGTGCTCTACCACCGCTTTCAGATCGTCGTCTTAGACGGTCCGTATATGACCAGTCATAGGCCATTGACTGGAAGAGGAGAAATGGGGAGTCAGACTGCTATTCCTTGGTCTGACATGGCCGTTTTGGTCGTCCCCGTGTTTCCCCGATAAATCGCCGTCCGACTTTCTCCCCGATTGCCCCCTGCAACGAAATAGTTCTCTGGCACCTATTTTACATGCGTCGTGGTGGCGCAGAACCTTTTCAAGCGAATCGACCAAAAGGGACGCTGCGCGGTGTTGGAGATCATGGTCTGTACCCCGGCGGTCAGCAATCTGATTCGAGACGCCAAAACGTTTCAGATCGCTTCAGCGATGCAGACTGGGAAGAACGTCGGCATGCAGACCTTGGATGACGCGATTCAGGATTTGTTGACGAAGAAAGGGATTTCGCCGGAAGAGGCTAACGAGAAAGCCATCGACAAGAATCGCTTCGCCAAGCTGCTTAAAACTCCGCCGGATGTGCTGCAGTAGTCCCCGGCATGCTCTCGTAGAGTGTTCATGGGGTTTAGGCATGCGGCGGTCTGCGGCGGACTCCCACTCAGCACGGTGCATGCATAAGACAAGAAGTCCCTACATCTACGCTTCCACCTTGTTTTTTCCAAGGGTTTGACCATTCACCTATCGTCCCTGTATGATTTTGTCATACAGGAGGCTTTCATGAAACGCACCCGCGTGCCGATCACTGTGTCGCTCCCCTCTAATCTAGCCGAAAACTTTGAGAGGCTGGCCAAGGCAGAGGCCAAAAACAAGAGCCAGCTATTCAGGGATATGCTCACCACGTACGCGCAACGCCGACGAGAGGAGCAGTTCCACGAGTTACAGCGCTACGGCACGAAGCAGGCGAGGAAGAAGGGGGTGTTGACCGAGGCTGACGTGGAGAGACTGGTGTTCCAAGGCCGCTGATCGTGCGCGTCGTCTTTGACACCAACATCTATATCTCGGCCTTCGCCATTCCTGGAGGCAACGCTGAGGAGGCCTATCTCAAAGCCATTCGTGGCCAGTTTGAATTATTCACCTCGGTCGCGATCCTGACTGAAACCGCCAGAGTGCTTCAAACGAAATTCGATTGGACAGAAGACCGGACTCGGCAAGCTATCCAGGAGATCAGCCAAACAGCCACCGTGCTACGACCCCGCCCGACTCTTCATGTGCTAAAAAATGAACCTGACAATCGCATCTTGGAATGTGCAGCGGCGGCCCAGGCTCAGTGGATCGTCTCCGGCGATCGCCACTTATTGGCTCATAAGCGCCATGCAGACGGCAATATCATCTCGCTGGCCGATTTCCTTGCTCAACTGCAGGAGTAGCTTAATGTCAAGAAGCGCCAGCCCGCATGCACACAGGAAGGTAGGGATGAGAGGATAAGCTCTATGCTCGATCGCGTCGCTTCAATGAGCAACGCATGAGGACATCCAATGCGCGTTCGTACTCAAAAATGGCATTCATTTGATCCTCTGTGCACTCATAAAAAGTAGCGTGCCCTTCGGCAGTATCTTCATCAGGCCGGACTCCCCGTCGATAAGACGCAACATCTTGAAATCGTAGTAGTCCCTCGTCGGTTTTCTCTGTGAAGATCAATGTATCGATGATGGGAACGCAACCTTCGTCATCGACAAATGTGACAGAGAAATACTCTTTACCTAGTTTCAGCTCGTTCACTGATACTGGTTCAGCATATGGTTTCAGTTCTCGTGCTTCAAACCTCATGAGTGATCCCCACTCCTTCGGTCGCTGACCGGGCACCCAGTTCTGGTCATGCGGCACGTCGTTCACATGTGTGGTAAGTCCTAATACTTGTCAACTGCAACCTTAACTCACCTCCTACTGCACATCTCACCTAGACACTACCTTAAAGGTGTCCCCGGCAAGAATAAGTCCCTCAGTGCCGTCGGCAAGCTTGACCTTAAATCCATCGAAATTCTCACCGTGGTAAACAGCGACAACATGGGCCGTCTCTCCTGCCTTCAAGGTCACGATCACCTTTCCCGGCTCGACCCCGGTACTTGCCGTCCCAGCTGAAGACGATGCCTGTTCGATGCTCCGAAGATCCGTCGGGATCTCGATTTCAAGAAAGTTTTCTCTCTCGCCACATCCGACAAAAACGACTGCGATGAAGATGAAGCCACCCACTAAGGTCCACCAATCACGCGTTCGTCCTCTCAAAGCGACCGATAGACTCTCTCGCATATACCCCTCAATAGATGATTCCCCCGACCACCCAATGCCGGTCATCCGGAATATCGATTAACAATCGCGTGAGATTCATGCGGGCGAGCTGGGAGCCGATTTCATCTTCAGTGAAGGCAGCCAGCAGCGAATTGTAAAAATCTCGACGTAGAACGTCCGGTTCATTGGCAGCATATTGATCGACAATAGCTTGAGCCGCATCGGGTGACTCTGGGCGTAACAGATCCATGACCAGGACTGGGGCACCAGGCTTCACCAGCTGCCGGACCTTCTGCCAAAACTGAAGTGGGTTCGGCAGATGATGCAGGAGGCTGTTGGAAATGGCTGCATCGGCAATTCTCGCACCGGCCACATCATCGATCCGTTCGCAGCGCAGCGTAATGCGATCCGTCAAACCAGCCTGCTGCACCACCTGTTCTCCGAGCTGAATCATCGGCGCAGAAGCATCAATGCCGATGATCCGGCAATCTCGGTACAGTTTGGCAAACCGGATAGGGATATCCCCCGGACCACACCCGAGATCCAGGACCATCCCCTGAGCAAACTCCGGAAAGTATTCCCGAAAGCGCTCGACGAATCCCTGATTTTCTTCTTCGAAATCGGCCTGTGCATAGGCTTCCACCTGCCTCGGATCGTCCATGAGTTCTGGTTCCAGGACACGGTCCATCACAAGATCACCTCCGCCTCATAAAGCTTTACTACGTCTCCCGGCCTGACCACCCCTCCCTGCAGTACCTTGGCATAGACGCGACTCCAGCCTGGGTTCAATTTTTCCGAAATGCGAGAAAAATCTTCGTCGCGAAACCAACGGCCATTGTGAGCACAAGGAGTCGTATAGCTGGTGACCTCAAGTTGAACATCTGGTCCAATAGTCAACCGAACACCAGGCTGCACCAATTCCCACTCCAACCCAGACAAGGTCAGATTTTCTCCTGAAGATCCGGCATCGATCGGATGACCTTCACCTTGGAGTCGTTCGAGCAACTCGAGCGAATACAAACAGACGGCACGGTCAGGTCCGCCATGGAACTTGAGATTGCGCTGCCGATCGCCATCCAGCCCCTGTTTACTGACCTTGGCTTCCCAGACCGGCAGCTTTGGGACACCTCCATCGGAGACGTTGATCTGGTGCACATGCGGATAAGACGGTCTACTCGGCATCGTTAGGCTTCTCCGTCGCACGATTCCGGGCGAAACAGTTCCAACGCAACCCAGCCCTCTTCCTCACAACGCTTCGAACACATCAGACCTAGGCCGGAAAGGCAACTGACGATTTCCCCCTCCTGCTCCACAAGAATACCGGAAACCATCAGTCGTGCCCCCTTCTTCGCCAAATCAGCTAACTCATCGGCGAGATTCAAGACGGTCTGTCGATCCAGATTAGCCAACACAAGCTGGGTATTGATTGTTCGCTCCGGTGGTAGATCCGCCAATGTCCCATACACAATCTCTATTCGATCACCCAACTGATTCAGCTCAACATACTCACGCGCACAGTCCACCGCGACCGGATCAATCTCAACGCCAAGAGCAGACCTCGCCCCCAGCTTCACGGCCGCCATGGCCAGGATCGCGCTGCCCGTGCCGACATCCATCACAATTTCTCCACCTCGAATATCTTGCTGCAACCACAGCAGCAACATGCGTGTCGTCGCATGGTGGCCAGTACCGAAGGCTTGCTTGGGATCCAGCACGATCCCGATGTCCTTCGGATCAAGCGCAACCGGTTCCCAACTCGGTCGAATAACCAGTCGCCCAACCCGAAGAGGCCGTACGGAACGGGCCCAGGCTTCGTTCCAATCCTGAGCGGGAATCTGCTTTACCGATACAGAAACCTCTCCACATGACGGCGCCAGGTCTGAGATCACCTGATGCAATACGGTCAGTCGCTCTTCGTTCCAGTGATCCTCGTGCCAGTAGAGGTGGACCAGACCCTGATCCTCCCAGGCGCCCTGCACAGACACGTCGTTCAGCCGACTCAACAATTCCCCGGCATCGAGCGGTTCTTGGATACAGACATCAACCCAGTTTTTTGACATGACGGGGCTCTCAGCCAGGCTTCATCATTTGACGTTCTAATCTGTTCCCAGTAAGGTCAGCTGTCATGACCACCTCGCGAAGCGCTCAACTCGAGATGATTATTCGTCGAACGGACCGCCTGATTGAACGGGGCACCAGAATCAGCGCATCTTTTACGCGGTTGCGGTTGGCGATTTTCCTTAGCGGTCTCGTCTGTACCGTTGCCCTATACAAAGTCGACTGGTACCACAGCGGCAACCTCTCGCTGGCCCTGTTTCTGGCCATCTTCGTCGCCGTAGCGGCCTATCATAACAAGGTGGAGAGCCAGATTCACCGGCTCCGGCAGTGGAAGCAGATCAAGCAGACACATCTGGCCCGAATCGCCTTGGATTGGTCCGCGATTCCGCCACGGCCCGGCGAGGCTCCAAAATCTCATCCGTTCGCCGTCGATCTGGACCTGTACGGCGCGCATTCTCTGACGCATCTCGTCGACACCACGGTGTCCGACCACGGCCGGGAACGTTTACAGGGTTGGTTCCTGGAGCAACCGGCTCCCCCTGCCGACTGGCATGCGCGGCAGTCATTGGTGCGAGAGTTGGCACCTCGCTCCTTGTTTCGTGACCGTCTTTCGCTCGATGCAAAATTGGCAGGAGACCAAGAAATTAACGGCAAGCGGCTGGCCGCTGTCACAGAACATTCCATCAACCTGCCCCACCTGAATACCATCCTCGCCGTCCAAGCTCTCCTCGCGCTGACCACCATCAGTCTCGCGCTCGCCACGATGTTCGGGCACCTGCCGGGCTATTGGATGTTTTCGTTCGCCGCCTACGTCCTGATCTACTTCATGACGGATCAGGGAGAAGAGCTGCTAGAGCACGCGGTCGGCCTGCATCACGAAACTGAGCGGCTTGCAACGGTCCTCGGCTACATCGAACGGCATGCAAGACGGCAAACCACGTTTCTGGCTTCAACCTGGGCCAGACTGATCGGCGGAACCAGCCCCACGTTGCAGCTCAAGCGCGCAGCCCGCACACTGCATGCGATCAGTATCAAGGCCCACCCACTTGTCCATCTGATGGTCAATGCCCTCTGCCCATGGGATCTCTGGTTCCTGCGCAGACTGATTCGTGCGCAACAGGAGATCAAGCTAGCCCTCCCTCAGTGGCTGAACTGTTTGGCAGAAGTCGAAGCGGCCTCGGCGCTGGCCACCTTTGCGTATCTCCACCCTGATTACGCCTGGCCGACACCGGTCACCACGTCCGGCGAACAAAACGGAGTTCCCCCAACACTTCAGGCTGATCAGCTCGCCCACCCGCTCCTCTCAGCCAAGACCCGCGTCGCCAACGAGGTTCGGTTAGCTGGACGCGGCTCGATCCATTTAATCACGGGCTCAAACATGTCCGGCAAAAGCACATTCCTCCGCACGATCGGAATCAACCTTTGCCTCGCGCAAGCTGGTGGGCCGGTCTGTGCAAGCTCGTTCGAATGGACTTGGAGCCGGCTGGCCTGTTGCATCCGTGTCGATGATTCGCTCGATGCCGGTCTGTCGTTTTTCTACGCCGAGGTCAAACGACTCAAAGCCATCCTCGAGACAACTCGGGACTCGACGGCTCCCCCTACACTGTTCTTGATCGACGAGATTTTCAAAGGTACCAATAACCGAGAGCGGCTCATCGGGAGCCAGGCCTATATCACAGAACTCTCTAAAGGAAACGGGTACGGACTGGTGAGCACACACGACCTCGAGCTGGCTGACTTAGAGCACGCGGTACCCGGCCTCACAAATGCACACTTTCAGGAAACCGTTTCGGCAGGCGCACTGACATTCGACTACCAGTTTAGGCCAGGCCCTTGTCCCACGACAAATGCTCTGCGAATCATGGAGTTGGAAGGACTGCCTATTTCCCGAACCACCAACAATCAGGCAGAATAGATTTCACGGATGAGCACTCCAACCGGTTCTGAAACCCAGTCTCGCTCCCATCCCCTTCGAGCCCTCCTCCTTGCCCAGTTTTGCAGCGCGTTCAATGACAATGCATGGAAATTGATGGTGGCGCTCCTCCTGATCCATCAGATCGCCGCGGCGGTCGGCCAGACCGGACCCGCCTTTGAAGCGGCCTCTCAAGCTCAGGCTACCATCGCCTTCGTCGTCTTTACACTGCCGCTCATGCTGTTTTCACTGGTTGCAGGAGTGTTTGCGGACCGCTTCAGCAAACGTACGGTCATCATCGCGATGAAAATCGTTGAAGTGGCATTAATGGGTGCTGGAACGCTGGTGCTCTGGAGCCATCCCACTGGCGGCATGGCCCTCCTCGTTGTACTTGGAGCCATGGGGATGCACAGCGCGATTCTCAGTCCGGCAAAGTATGGCATCCTACCGGAACTGCTTTCGTATGAGCAGCTCTCCATGGGGAATGGCCTGCTGAAACTCTGGACGTTTGTGGCCATCATCGCAGGGACGTCATCCGGCGGCGTGCTACTCCAATACACTGAAACGGCTCCCTGGCAAGCCGGCGTCATCCTGACGGTAATCGCCGCTCTAGGAGCAGCCGCGGCGTATGCGATTCCTCCTGTGCCTCCAGCCAGAGCCGAGGGTGGCGTTGCCGAAACCCTGGCCGTAGCCTGGGCAACCATGCGCGGGGACCGTCTGCTCAGCATCGCTATCGGGATCAATGTCGTGTTTTGGACCATTGCGAGCCTGTTCGGGCAAGACATGCTGATCTATGCAAAGAGCCGACTCGCCCTTTCAGATGCGCTCTCCGGTCTTCCCATGGCCATCCTCGCAATCGGGATCGGAATCGGGTCGGTCTTGGCCGGCCGACTTTCCGCCCACAAGATTGAAACCGGCTTGATCCCGCCGGGAGCGATCGGGTTGGCCTTGGGTCTGTTCATCCTCGGTCTCATCCCCCCAAGCCTGACCTGGACGTTGGTGCTCATGGGCGGACTCGGTATCGCCAGCGGGTTTATTAATGTCCCAATCAATGCCCTCATTCAGTGGCAGGCCCCGGCCGACCGTCGTGGCGCCGTGATTGCCCTCGGCAACACCTTCGTGTTCGGCGGCATCCTCGCCGGCTCTCTAGGCGCCGGACTCCTGTCACAGATTGGCCTGTCGGCCAGTGAGATCTTACTCGCCTGCGGCGTCTTGTCTCTCATTGGAACTCTGGTCGTGATCTGGTTGCTGCCGAACAGTCTGCTGCGGTTCTTCGTCGCCCTGCTGCCCCGTGTTCTGTACCGCCTCACGGTGATCGGACAGGATCATGTCCCTCGCGAAGGCGGGGCGTTGCTGGTCTCCAATCATGTGTCATTCATCGACGGATTGCTGCTGATCGCAAGCCTCGATCGTCCGGTGAGATTCGTGATGGATGAGCAGTACGCCACCTACCCTCTCTTCAAGCCTTTCATGAAACGGCTCAACGTGATTCCGATTTCTTCATCAGGAAGTCCTCGCATGATTCTTCGCGCGTTGCGTGGGGCAGGAGAGGCGCTGGATGACGGCGAGCTGGTCTGCATTTTCCCCGAAGGTCAAATTACCCGCACCGGCACACTCCTGCCATTTCAGCGAGGTTTCGAACGGATCGTCAAGGGACGAACGATGCCTATCATCCCGGTTCACCTGGATCGTGTCTGGGGCAGTATCTTCAGCTTCAATCACGGCCGGTTTCTTTGGAAACTTCCAGAACGGCTCCCTTACCCGGTCACGGTCTCATTCGGTGCGCCGCTCCCTCCGGAGACGACGGCGGACACAGTCCGCAGAATAATTCAGGCGCTTGGTGAAACAGCCTGGCAGCTCAGAAAATCCAGTCGGCAGCCTCTCCACCGTCAGTTTATTTCAGCCATGCGTCGCTACCCATTCCGTATGGCCATGGCCGACCAGAATCGACCCCGGGTGTCATCCTTGCAGGCCTTGATCGGCTCGATCGTCCTCGCACGCACACTGCGCCCCCATTGGCAAGACCAACAGCACATCGGTGTCCTGCTACCGCCGACAGTTGCCACAGCCCTGGTGAATGTGGCCGTCGCCCTCTGCGGAAAGACCATCGTGAACTTGAACTACACGGTCGGGAAATCCGGCTTGGAAGCCGCGGTGCGCCTGGCAGACCTGAGCACGGTTCTCACGAGCCGTACCTTCGTCGAAAAAGCCAAGCTCGAACTGCCGGATGGGCCGTCAGTGATTTGGCTCGAGGATATCGCCGAGACCATCGGTACGGGGCAGAAACTCTCTGCGACCTTCCTGGCCTTGTTTGCTCCTTGCCGCCTCATCGAGCGTGCCTGCGGACAGGGAACCCCACTCACTCCGGACAGTCTGGCCACGATTATCTTCAGTAGTGGCAGCACCGGCGAACCCAAGGGCGTCATGCTCTCCCATTTCAGCATCGACTCCAACTGCCAAGGCGCCACGCAGATGCTCCATCTTTATCAAGATGAACGCATCCTCGGCATCTTGCCGTTCTTTCACTCGTTCGGATACATGGTGTTCTGGTTCGTCATGTTCAACAACGCGGCGATGATCTTTCACCCTTCGCCGTTTGATGTCACAGTGATCGGCGACCTCATCCGGCAGTACCGGGTTACTTTTGTCGTGATTACCCCGACGTTCCTGCAACTCTATGCCCGCCGCTGCACCGCAGAGCAATTCAGTTCGGTGCGAGTCATCCTTACCGGTGCGGAAAAACTGTCGGCTCGACTCGCGCAATCTATCGAAGATAAGTTCGGCATCGGACCGATCGAAGGCTACGGCGTGACGGAATGTGCTCCGGTCATTGCCGTTAACTGCCCAGACTATCGCGCCGCCGGCTACTATCAACCCGCATCGCGACGGGGTACAGTCGGTCAACCGCTCCCGGGCGTGTCTGTTCAGATCGTCGATCCTGATAGTTTCGCTCCACTGCCAGCCGGCACCCCTGGGATGTTGTTGGTGAAAGGCTCGAATGTCATGAAGGGCTACTTGGGACGAGACGATCTCACCGCCCAAGTCATACGAGATGGCTGGTATATCACAGGCGACATCGCCTCCATGGACGCCGATGGTTTCTTAACGATTACCGACCGACTTTCTCGCTTTTCTAAAATCGGAGGCGAGATGGTTCCGCACGGGACGGTTGAAGAAGCCTTACAGCAGACAGCCGAAACCGAAACACAAGTCTTTGCTGTCACTGGCCTTCCAGACGAGAAGAAAGGCGAGCGGCTGGCTGTTCTTCATACACTGGACGACAGCCTGATCCCCGATATCCTGGTGAAGCTATCGGCCACGGGCCTTCCCAACCTCTTCATCCCCACGCGGAGCCAGTTCGTGAAAGTCGAGTCCTTGCCCATATTGGGGACCGGGAAGCTGGATCTGCGAGGCGTGAAACGTATTGCACTAGAGCGACTCCAAGGAAATGCCGAGTCTTGAGTGCTGAGCATAGACGGGAATGACACCGACCAAATCGCTCATCGATTGCCATGTCCATCTCGCCGCCTTACCAGACGGCGACAACGGCTGCTTCATCTCGCCCAAACTCCTCCGCAGCCCGTTGTTCCGTTTTCTCCTCTGGAAGCATGACCTCTCTCCGACGGAGCCGCGCACGGCTAACCAGCGCTATCTTGATCACCTCCTCAGAGAACTCCGCGCCTCGCGCTACGTCTCGAAGGCCGTGCTGCTCGGCATGGACGGATTCTACGATCAAACCGGCTTGCTGAACCGTCAACATACCGACTTCCTGGTCAGCAATGACTACGTTTTCGATGCCGTGCGCGCCTATCCGGATGTCTTCATGGCAGGCCCCTCCATCAATCCGCAACGTAACGACGCAATCGACGAAGCGCATCGCTGTGCCGATGCAGGCGCGGTCCTGATCAAGGTCTTACCGAATGCTCAGCACTTCGATCCATCTGATCGGAAATATATCGCCTTTTACCGTGCTCTGGCTCAGCGCAAACTTCCTTTCTTGAGTCACGTCGGGTATGAATTCAGTCTAATCGGAAAGGATCAATCGCTTGGAGATCCTGAGCGGCTGCGCTTGGCGCTTGACGAAGGGGTGACCGTCATCGCGGCTCACGCCTGTAGTTATGGTCTTATGTTCTATGAAAAGTTTCTTCCAACTTTTCGTGAACTGAGCCGATGTTATCCACACTTCTATGCCGACATTTCCGCCCTCACCCAACCCCATCGCATGAAGATGCTCTTGCATCTTAGACATCAGCCTGAACTTCAGTCGCGTCTCCTGTTTGGAACTGACTATCCTTTGTCCGTGTTCCATCTGGCTGCTTGGGGGCGAGTCACTCCCAGCAAACTCTGGCGTATGGTCCGCACAAAGAATCGATTTGACCGACAAGTGGAAGTTTGCACAGGACTTCAGCTTGAATTTCGTTCACTGAGTGATCTCTTGACCCTCTCGGGGAATTCCTAGACGATGATGAACCGAGATCAGATACTGGCCACCCTCCGTGAAAGGATCCTTGCGTTCGCGACATCACGTGTATCGAGAGACCGCGCGGAAGACCTGACACAAGAAGTGTTGACCGTCCTACACGAGAAGTATTCGCAGGTCACGGAATTGGTTGAATTGGTCCCCCTGGCATTTCAGGTCCTACGGTATAAAATGCTGGACGCCCATCGGAAAGCGTTGCGGCGAGGAGAGTACAATCCAGAATCAGTGGAGGAGCTGCCGCTCACCGACGCCCGTGACGACCCCGCCACTCAACTTGACCAAAAACAGCGCGTCGATCGGTTGCTCGTGGCCATGACCAAACTTGGCGAACGATGCCGCGAACTATTCAAGTGGAAGCTGGAAGGGAAAAGTTTTCCCGAGATTCAGCAATTGATGAGGCAGACGTCGATCAATACAATTTATACGTGGGACTTACGTTGTCGAAGAGAATTATTAACTTTAATGGGTGGCAGTTGGGAATGATGGGAATAGTCCTGAGTCCCAGACACGATGCTGTTCCCATTTCACGAATTACGGGTTTCAATGCCTGATGACGACCTCGAAAAGCTGCTCGGTGGATTTGCAGCCGATACGTTAATGCCCGAGGAGAAACGACGGCTCTACAATACCGCCCTACACGATCAGCAACTCTTCAACTTGTTTGCCGACGAACAAGCGCTAAAGGAACTACTGACGGATCCCGTCGTGCGTGAGAAGCTTTTGCGATCGTTACGTGAAACAACCTCGACAACCGACGGGGGCAACGTGTCATGGTTCGGCTGGTTCCGCAGACCTGCTGGCCTCGCCTGGGCTGGTGGCCTCACCGCAGCCCTCTTCGCACTTGTCCTTGGCACCAACATCTACCAAGAAAGTCTCCGAGAGACAGGCCGTTTCGTCGCCAGCGAGGAAGACCAGCCAGCCACCAGACCGACTCCTCCGCCTTCTGCCGCTCCACCAGCCTCCTTTCCGCTCAATGAATCCCGGTCGGAGACACAAGCCTCCAAAAAGCAGGCAACTCCAGTCAGAAAAGAGGCACTCGCTGCCAAGACAACCAAACAAGAACCCGAAGCAATCGCTAAACCGAAAGAAGCGCGAAGGACCCTACACCCGGAGCCTGGCACGTTGCGAGACCTTCCTTCATCCTCCGCACAGCCAGTCCCCCTTCCGATAGAAGACACACCCGATTCAACTGACGAGGATCACGCGAGCGCCCCCGTGGCCTCCACCTCGGCACCTGCACCGTCGAAAGCACCGACTACCGATGTACCTGCTGCCCCGCATGGTTCATCGCCAGATGCCCGCTCCTTGTTCTATGGAGCGTCACAGGAGGTCGTTTCTAGCGCGATGAAGGAAAAGCAGGAAGGTCGCTATTCCGTACAGCAGTTCGACCAATCTACACGTAAAGGTGAACGGAGTGCTAATCTGACAGAAACACGTGCAGAATCCGCTAAGCCCTTAGGCATTCGTTACAGTCTTGTCATCAACGGAGTAAAGGACCTGCGCGATGACAGAGAAGGGAGAACCTCTCTCCGGACAGGTTCGTTTGACCTTATGATCGAGGCAAATCGGGACAGCTTCTTTCAGGTATGGGGAGAGACTAGTTCCCTACCACCTCACCTCCTGTTCCCTTTCTCAACAGGAGACCCGATTGCATCACGGTTGTTGGCACATCAGCGGCGGAGAGTTCCAATTCTTGCAGGCCATCGTTCCATTACAGTCCGTTTGTCCCTCATACCATTTGATGCCCCCTCCACAATGGATTCCGACGTGATGACACCATCGCCGCGTGAAGACCTTCAAGACTCCTCCACTACTCTTGAGGCGTCCAACCCGCAAGAACAAGCGAACTATGTCGTCACTCGAGATCCCTCAGCATCCACACTTACGGTCAGGATTCCGCTACGCTGACCATAAGCAATCGACCAGGACAGTCCAACGCTACTCGGCGAAAATAAGAAGGCCGTTCTCCTTCGTCGGAGAACGGCCCTGGATGTCTCGTTCAAAACCGATTACGGAACTATGGGCTCACAGAAATGCGGTCCTTAATCAGGTCAAAGGTTTCCTTTGGGACGACATTCTTCGCCACCAATTCACCTTTCACACGATAGGGACGATTACTCACGATCCGATCGGCCTCATCCTGTTTGAGCCCCAAGAAGAGGACCATATCGTTGGCCGACACCTTGTTGATATTCAACGACGCTGAAGTCGTCCCTGGTGCGACCGAGGCCGTCCCCCCCGATCCCTGTTTGGGGGTCAATGTGGCGGCTTGCGCCGACGACCCTGATTGGGAACGATCCTTCAGCTCTTTTTGATAGCGAGTTACCAACGATTTCAACGTGTCGTTATGACGCTTGACATCCTTATATTCCTGCCGCACATTCCGATTTTGGGCCGATAACGCTCGTACCTTGTCTTCGAGTTCTTTGGTTCGTGCCTCAAGCGTGCCTCGTTCCGCATCACGTCCGTGCTCAAACCGTTGCAGTTCATCCCGAGCGGCCTCGGCCTCGTTGTTGAACTTGACGTTCAGCTCCTTGAGCGTGCGGACCTGCTGTTCCATCGCAACCTTCTGTTGACGGGATTTTTCCAATTCCATTCTGGCGGTGTCCGCCTCTGTCAGCGCTTCTTGGTACTTCTTGTTGGAGACGCAACCCGTAGTCAACACGGCACCGACCAATACTATTGCCGTCCACTCGCGTTTCATGCGATCCTCCCTCCATCAAATCCTGCGGCTTGAATGTGCATCATACGGATCCCTACTGGTGTCCCGCCATCCCTCCATTCATGTGATGGCGTTCTTTGTGTGTATGCCAACCCCTCGGCATTGTCAACATAATTACTCTTGTTCGAGACCAACTTAGCTCTGTCCCTCAAGAGCCGGATCAGAAAGACCAATGCGCTTGACGGATCGGCGTTGCTCTGTGATTATCCGAACTATTCTATCAGACATGAGCATGGAGGGTGAAACCTTGATGGTCCACAATCGGAAGTGGAGCACCGCATGAACGAATGGGGTCCGGCACTCGCAGTAATCCTTGGGGTCGTGGAGGGAATGACTGAGTTTCTCCCCGTCTCATCCACCGGACATCTGATCCTTGTCGGCCATGCCCTTGGGTTCACCGGGGACGTAGCGGCCAACGCCGAAATCTCGATTCAGTTGGGAGCCATCCTCGCCGTTATCGTGTTCGAACGGGAAAAAATCGGCCGGCTTCTCTCTGGCGCCTGGCAGGAGCAAAAGATTTTTCGCTCTACCACACACGGGCCGCATACGTCCTGGACGGATCGAATCAAGGCTTCGATGCAACAGCATCCAAACTTATGGTTCTTGATCGGGTTAGGGATCGCCTTTCTGCCGGCTGCCCTCCTCGGCCTCACTGCACATGGATGGATCAAATCACATCTCTTCACCCCCCAAACCGTGGCGACCACTTCGATTCTCGGAGGCTTTATCATCCTGATCGTCGAAGCTACCAAACGCACAAGTCACGCGATGAGCCTGGATCAAGTTTCACCGATGCGGGCGTTCTGGATCGGTGTCGCGCAATGTGCCTCGCTGATTCCCGGTATGTCACGCTCTGGTTCAACCATCATCGGTGGTCTACTCGCAGGACTTGATCGCAAGGTTGCCACGGAATATTCCTTTTTTCTCGCTCTCCCGACCATCATTATAGCCACGCTCTACGAAACCTGGAATGCGCACGGAACCTTTACCGATCAAGACCTTCTGGCGCTCGCGTTCGGCATGGTCGTGTCATTCCTTGTCGCCTGGGCCGTCATCGCCGCCTTCCTTACCTATGTCAAACGGCATACCTTGCGGGTCTTTGCCTACTATCGTATTATGCTCGGAGTGTTGGTCATGTTGGTCGTTCGTTGAAAGGAGTTGTGCATGGCTTCAGATACGATTCATGTTTATGATACGTGGGTTCATGGAAAGAATGGTCGCATTCACTTCGATGTGATGACAACGGATGAAACGACCGCGCTCAAGCTTGCCAAGGAGTACTTAGTCAGCATCGGTGAGCCAAACGCTGCGGTAACGACGAAGGAATGCCAGTTCTGTCACAGCGAACCACTCGTCATGTTTTCAGCGGAGCAGCAGAAACAAGTCAAGGAAAAGGGTGGATTCATTGTCCCCATGCCCGCCTAGCAAAAACGCCATGGTCATTCGTGCCGGGTCGGTCCGGGACGAATGACCGAAGACGCCCACGCAAGGCGAAATTGAAATCAGGGAACAGAATTAGTCTCTGAGGTTGTGGAGGAGTCTGGCTTCTTTTCAAGTGCGAAGTGAAAGATCAGAAAAATCACACCGACGGTGATGGCAGAATCCGCTACGTTAAACGCGGGCCAGTGGTAGTTCTCGATATAGACATCCAAAAAATCGATCACTTCCCCAAACCGCAATCGATCGATCAAGTTACCGATCGCCCCGCCCAGTATTCCCGCCACACTCACACGGCCGACCCAGTCCTGCTCGGGCATCCGCACCAAGATCGTACTGAGCAATCCGAGTGCAAAGATCGAGGTCAGTCCAAAAAACACCATCCGAAAGGCGTTGCTGCTCCCAGCCAATAAGCCGAACGCCGCGCCTGGGTTCCGAATATACGTCAGGCTGAAAAGATTGGGGATGATAGGGATCGACTCGTGCAAGCGCATCGTCTGCATGATCTGCTGCTTAGTCACCTGATCCAGCAGGACGATACTACCGGTCACCAATGCCAGCGCCACATTGCGAAACCACGACGTGCTCACAAAATGGCCTCAACACACCGCTCGCAGAGAGTCGGGTGGGTACGATCCTTGCCGACAGCATCGCGATAGTTCCAGCAGCGTTCGCATTTAGCGGCTGCTGATTTTTCAACGGTGATCCGGACATCCGAAGAGCCAGTCAGTGCGGGCACCAGCGTCACGCGAGACACGATGAAAATGGTGCCGAGTTCACCGGCATACGCGGTTAAAAACTGATGTGAGTCAGAACCAGCTTCGACCCGCACGTGAGCCTCAAGGGATGATCCGATCAGCTTGTCTCGACGAGAGTTTTCCAGTTCCCCTTGAACTCGGGTTCGATAGGCCAGCAGCTTCTCCCAGCGAGTCGCCAACGCGTCGTCTTTCCAGCGACCGTGTGCTTCCGGGAACGAGACCAAATGCACACTCATCGCTTCCTTGCGGGCCACTTCCGGTAACATGCGCCAAATCTCATCCGCGGTAAAACTCAAGATCGGGGCCATGAGTTTAGCCAACGCCACGATGATGTCGTAAAGAACCGTTTGAGAGCCTCGCCGTAGCGAAGAGTCTACGCGAAAGGTATAGAGCCGATCCTTCAGAATATCCAAATAAATTGCACTGAGGTCGACCGAACAATAATTGTTGAGCGCATGAAAGATGGTATGAAACTCGAATTCGTCGTAGGCTCGCCGTACTTTGGCGATCAGTTCTCCAAGACGCATCAAAGCCCAGCGATCCAGCTCCGGTAGCTGTTCATAGGGAATGCGATGCGTTGCTGGATCGAAATCGTACAAGTTACTGAGGAGAAATCTGGTGGTGTTGCGGATCTTCCGATAGGCCTCGATCAGATGCGTCAGAATCTCCTGAGAGATGCGTAGATCTTCGCGATAATCCTGAGCCGCCACCCACAAACGGAGAATTTCCGCACCAGACTGCTTGATGACATCCTGCGGCGCCACGACGTTGCCGGCCGACTTGGACATCTTCTTCCCCTGCCCGTCTACGACAAAGCCATGCGTCAGGACAGCTCGATAGGGTGCGCGATGATCCGTCGTGACGCCGGCCAATAGGGCGCTATGGAACCAGCCTCGATGTTGGTCGGAGCCTTCTAGATAGAGATCAGCTGGCCACCACTTCCTCGTCTTAAGAACGGCCGCATAACTCACACCGGATTCAAACCAGACATCGAGAATGTCCCGCTCTTTCTCAAACCCTGTTCCACCACACTTCTGACAGGTTGTCCCAGCTGGCAATAAGTCACCAGCGGATTGTTCGAACCAGACATCCGCCCCTTTTGATTCCATCAGAGACGCGACATGCTCGATGACGACTGGGTCGGCTACCACATGATGACATCCGGTACAGGTGAATCCTGGAATCGGCACACCCCACACACGCTGGCGCGAGAGACACCAGTCTGGCCGGTTTTCAATCATGCCAAAAATCCGATCACGGCCATAGCTCGGAATCCATCGGACTCGTTCGATCTCTCCTAGCGCCTCTTTCCGCAGCTCATTCGTCTCCATCGAGACGAACCACTGTTCGGTGGCGCGGAAGATCACAGGGTTTTTACACCGCCAGCAGTGCGGATACGAATGGTTCAACGAGCCGTGACCCAGCAGATGTCCGTTCGCCCGAAGGTAGTCGACAATCTTTGGATTCGCCTTCAAGACCTGTTGGCCAGCGAATTCCGTCACGACCGACGTAAATCGCCCCCCGTTATCGACTGGAGCCAGAATTTCCAGTTTCTCTCCTGGTGAGGCCTTGGCATTGTGATCGAGGACGAGAATGTAGTCTTCCATTCCATGGCCCGGCGCGATGTGGACGCAGCCGGTACCTTGATCGAGCGTAACGAAATCCCCCAGGAGGATCGGCGAAAGCCCGGTAGAAAGCGGGCGCTGAGTTTCCAAGCCTTCAAAACCCTCTCCACCCTTCTTCACCCCGACGACGCGATAGTCTGTGATCGCACAAGCCTTTGCAACGGCCTCCAGAAGCTTCTCCGCGACAATCAACAGTTCACCGCCGACGTGAACAAAGGCATAGTCGAAATCCCGATGGAGACAGACCGCTTGATTGGCAGGGAGGGTCCAGGGCGTCGTCGTCCAAATGACAACGGACACACGTTTAATCTCATCCGGAAAGGAAATGCCAGGAAAAGTCGAAGTAAGGGCCACCGGCGAGGTGACGATCGGGAACTTCACATAGATCGATGGTGATGTGTGATCGTCGTATTCGACTTCCGCTTCCGCCAACGCCGTTTGATCATGCGTGCACCAGAGAACCGGCTTGAGCCCCTTGTAGACCCCTCCCCGTTCGACAAACTTCCCGAACTCACGAATGATCGTGGCTTCATAGCTCGGAGTCATCGTCAGGTACGGCTGATCCCATTCTCCTAACACCCCGAGCCGCTTGAACTCGTCACGCTGGGTGGTGACAAATCGCTCGGCATACTCACGACAAAGCCTACGGATCGCCGACACGTCCAAGTCCCTCTTCTTGTCGCCGAGCTCCTTCATGACTTGATGCTCAATCGGCAACCCGTGACAATCCCACCCGGGCACGTAGGGCGCATGAAAGCCTGCCATCGTCTTTGACTTGACGATGATGTCCTTGAGCACCTTGTTCAGGGCATGTCCGATATGGATACGGCCGTTGGCATAAGGTGGACCATCATGCAGCACATACCGAGGCCGTCCTTTTCCTAAGGCCTGAATCTGGTCATAGAGCTTCTGCTCTTCCCACCAATCCAGCATCTCCGGTTCCCGCTGAGGCAAATTCGCCTTCATCGGGAAATCGGTTTTGGGAAGGTTGAGTGTTGACTTGTAATCAGTAGGCATAGAACACCCGAACACTCACCACATGATCATACAGAATCGAGGGAATATACCGGAAGGAAGGGGGTAGGTACCAGCCCTAACTCACTGCCATCATACGGTCGAGTGCGACCTTTGCCCAGTGCTTATCGTCCTCCGGCACTACGATGCGGTTAACGACGTGGCCATCTGCTAGATTCTCCATGGCCCAACAGAGGTGGGCTGCATCGATCCGAAACATCGTGGCGCACTGACAAACCGTGGAAGACAGGAAAAATACTTTTTTGTCGGTGAGTTCGTGTTTTAAACGATTCACAAGATTCAGCTCCGTCCCGACCGCCCACGTCGTATCGGCCGGCGAAGCCGTCACGGTCCGGATGATGAATTCTGTCGATCCGATGAGATCGGCCTTGTTCACCACATCCTCGTGACACTCTGGATGGACGATCACCATGCCGTCTGGATATTGTTTACGAAAATGATCCACATGCACCGGCTGGAACATTTGATGGACGCTGCAATGCCCCTTCCACAAGATCAAGGTGGCTCGCTTGATGGCGTCTCTGGTATTCCCGCCGTTTGGCTGATAGGGATCCCACACAATCATCTTCTCGCGCGGAATCCCCATCTTATTTGCCGTATTCCGACCCAGATGCTCATCCGGGAAAAAGAGAATCTTTTCTCGCCTCGCCCAGCACCATTCGATCACGGCTTTGGCATTGGACGACGTGCACGTGATCCCCCCATGCTCACCACAAAAGGCCTTTAGGACCGCCGCCGAATTCACATAGACGGCCGGCATCACGGTCTCCTCGACTGGAATCACACGCCCCAGCGCCTCCCAACATTGGTCGACTTGCTCGATCGCAGCCATATCAGCCATGGAGCATCCTGCAGCCATGTCCGGCAGGATAACTGTTTGCTGAGAACGGCTGAGGATATCCGCCGTCTCAGCCATAAAGTGTACGCCACAAAAAACGATGTAGGGTCGTTCAGACCGTTCAGCGGCAAGCTTGGCCAGCAATAGCGAGTCTCCTCGAAAATCGGCATGCTGGATGACTTCATCGCGCTGGTAGTTATGGCCGAGGATCATCACGCGTGTACCGAGCGCCTGCTTGGCGGCGACAATCCGCTGGAATAATTCCTCTGCCGAGAGCGACTGATAGTCGCTAATCGGCTTGGGTAACGTCGCAGTGGCTGACACGGTTCCTCCAAATAAAAGGAAAGAACATTCTACGATAGCCTTCCCTCACAATCAATGAATAGCCCAATGAGGGAAAGTCCCAGTCAGAGACCCCAAAGGGATCGGAGGCACACTAGGCCTAATAGCCGATTGACTTCACAATCCCAGAGTACTACGATCATTAAAAATCGCTAGGGGAGCCTCGAGCTGAGAGTCCGAATGATCGGACGACCCTCACAACCTGACCTGGGTAATACCAGCGTAGGGAAGCCGGATGACCGCGAACCCTGTGAAGAGTCAGCCGCCTTCCTAACCTATTTACGGGAAGACGGCTTTTTTATTGGGACAACCACGAAAGGATCTCACATATGAGCATCCAGACACATACAAACGGATCCGGACACGGAAATGGCCTGGTCACACCGTTGGTCCCTCTGACCACAACACCCCTTCCGGCATCGCGTAAGATTTATGTCGATGGTGCGCATTCTGGTGTCCGCGTTCCAATGCGAGAAATCAGCCTCACTCAAACCAAGGGAACGAATGGTACGAAATCGAGCAATCCCTCGGTGATTGTTTACGATACATCGGGTCCCTACACCGACCCCTCTGCCACCATCGATGTCCGCAAGGGACTCCAGCCATTGCGACGTACCTGGATCGTCGGCCGACAAGATGTCGAAGAGCTTTCGGAGATTAGTTCGACTTACGGTCGAATGCGCGCAGCAGATCCTCAGCTGGCCGATCTTCGGTTCCAGCACATTCGCAAGCCCTTGAAGGCCAAGCGAGGGATGAACGTCACCCAGCTGCACTATGCTCGAAAGGGCATCGTCACCCCGGAGATGGAGTTTATTGCCATCCGCGAGAATCAATCTCGGGAACGAGCCTCCGACTTTGGCCGACACAATGGTCATGGCGGCGGCGTGAAGCAGCATCAGGGATTCGCCTGGGGCGCTAATATTCCTTCTGTCATCACGCCGGAATTCGTGCGTGACGAGGTCGCTCGCGGTCGTGCGATCATCCCCTCGAACATCAACCATCCCGAGAGTGAACCGATGATCATTGGCCGCAACTTCCTGGTGAAGATCAATTCCAACATCGGTAATTCCGCTGTGGCCTCATCGATCGAGGAAGAAGTCGAGAAAATGATCTGGTCGACACGCTGGGGAGCTGACACTGTGATGGATCTGTCCACAGGCAAGAATATCCATGAAACGCGAGAGTGGATCATCCGCAACTCACCGGTACCGATCGGAACAGTGCCGATTTACCAGGCGCTGGAGAAAGTCAATGGCAAGGCAGAAGACCTCACCTGGGAAATCTTTCGCGATACGCTAATCGAACAGGCGGAACAGGGCGTGGACTATTTCACGATTCACGCGGGCGTACGCCTTGCGTACGTGCCGATGACCGCCACACGTATGACCGGGATTGTGTCGCGTGGGGGCTCAATCCATGCGAAATGGTGCCTGGCCCACCATCAAGAAAACTTCGCCTACATGCACTTTGAAGAGATCTGCGAGATCATGAAGGCCTACGACGTCGCCTTCAGTCTCGGTGACGGGCTTCGCCCGGGATCGATCGCCGATGCGAACGACGAAGCTCAATTCGCCGAGCTTGAAACACTAGGCGAGCTGACCCAGATTGCATGGAAGCATGACGTGCAGGTCATGATCGAAGGTCCAGGCCACGTTCCCATGCATATGATTCAGGCCAACATGGAAAAGCAGCTCAAGGCCTGCCACGAAGCTCCGTTCTATACTCTCGGCCCACTGACAACCGACATCGCTCCCGGTTACGACCACATCACCTCGGGAATCGGCGCCGCAATGATCGGTTGGTACGGCTGCGCCATGCTCTGCTATGTCACCCCCAAAGAACATTTGGGATTGCCGACCCGCGAGGACGTCAAGACCGGCGTCATCACCTATAAAATCGCGGCGCATGCAGCCGACTTGGCCAAAGGTCATCCAGGCGCTCAGGAGCGGGATAACGCGCTGTCGAAGGCCCGATTTGAGTTCCGCTGGGAAGATCAGTTCAATCTGTCACTCGATCCGGAAACCGCGCAACAGTTCCACGACGAAACGCTCCCGGACAATGCCGCCAAGGTTTCGCATTTCTGCTCGATGTGTGGTCCACATTTTTGTTCCATGAAAATCACGCAAGACGTCCGCGACTACGCGGCACAGTTGAACATCGACGAACAGCAGGCTATCCACATCGGCATGAAGGAAAAGGCCGAAGAATTTAAGAACACCGGGGCTGAAATTTACCGGTAGGAGAGCTGTATGGCAAAACCAAAGCCTGCGCCGTTACGTGAGCGAGATATCACCAGACAGATCGCCCGGGAATACTATAAGGAGTTCGACCAGCTCATCGAAAGCGATGTCATTATCGTCGGCGCAGGCCCGTCTGGGCTCATCTGTGCGCATGATCTGGCGTCTATGGGATTCCGAACGCTGCTCATCGAGCAAAGCTTGGCGCTCGGCGGGGGATTTTGGTCCGGTGGATATCTTATGAATAAAGCCACCATCTGCGAGCCGGCGAACGAGATTCTCGATGAAATCGGCGTTCCCTGTAAAAAGATCAAGGAATGCGACGGGATGTATATGGTTGATCCTCCGCACGCCACAGGCGCTCTGATCTCAGCCGCCTACAACGCCGGTGCCAAGGTCATGAACTTGACGCGGGTGCTGGACTTGATCATCCGCAACGATGGCCTACTGGAAGGAGTTGTCGTCAACAACACTACGGCCGAAATGGCAGGCCACGATCTGATCCATGTTGATCCAATCGCACTTGAGAGCAAAATCGTGGTGGATGCCACCGGTCATGATGCCATCGTGGTCGAGCTTCTCCATAAACGAAATCTGTATAATAAAGTACCTGGGAACGGGGCCATGTGGGTGGCGCGATCTGAAGAAGAAATCATGGACCGGACGGGAGAGGTCTATCCTAGTTGTTTCGTGATTGGATTGGCCGTCGCCGCCGTCTACGGCACACCGAGAATGGGACCCGCTTTCGGGTCTATGTTGCTCTCGGGGCGGTACGGAGCTGAGTTGATCAAGAAGAAACTCAAACAGGAGTAACAGTAACACTCGGTCGTCAACCAGCAGAGGTTTCACGACTATTCTACACCGCGATGACGACTGCGTAGAGGCGCTGACGAAACATGGACGTTCAAGATTTCCTCCTTCAAGGCGAAGGGCGCGAGGAAGACAAGCGCCACGCATGGAATCTGTTCCAACAGGCCTTTGAACGACAGATGAAAGGGGACCTTGAAGAAGCGGTCAACCTCTACAAGCAATCGATCTCAACCCATCCCACTGCCGAGGGCTACACGTTCTTGGGGTGGACCTATAGCTTTATGGGACGGCTTGATGACGCCATCGAAGAATGCCACAAAGCCATCGCGCAAGACCCGGATTTCGGCAACCCCTACAACGATATCGGCGCATACCTGATTGAAAAGGGTGAATTCGAGGAAGCCATTACCTGGTTTCAGAAGGCGATGCAGGCCAAGCGGTATGAGAGCCCTGCCTACCCGCACCTGAATCTCGGCCGGGTGTATGAGCGCATGGGAAACTGGACCGACGCGATCGAGTCGTACAAGAAAGCGCTCGCGCTCGATCCAAATTATAAGCTCGCCAGAAGGGCGCTCGGGCGGCTGGTGAGCTCACTAAACTAAGGGTATACTCATGCACAAAACCATCCTCGTGGTCATCACCGACTTGTTCTTCTACACGAAAGTCAAGGATGCACTGCGCCAGACGGATTTCCAGATAGAGAAAGCCCGAGCTCAGCAGGACATCCTCGACAAGGCCGCATCGACGAGCCCGAGCTTGATCATTCTCAACATGAACGATTTAACTCTCGATGCGTTTCACGCATTGAAACAGCTGAAAGGCGACCCACGATTGAACGCGATTCCAACACTGGCCTTCGCCAACCACGAAGAAGTGGACACTTGGAAACGGGCAAAGGCACTCGGAGTAACTAAGATCGTTTCCCGCAATGAGTTTTCGGCTCAGACCAAAGCATTGGTAGAGGAGTTGGTGACCGGACATGTTGTCACTCCGTAGCGACAGAAAGGACTTACCTCCTATGACCCTCAACTTCAACACGCACAGATTTCTCAACTGGCCATGAAGCAGTCACGCCTTCACGCACAACATACCCAACTCGGGGCAACGTTTGAAGCGGTCACCGGCTGGGAGATCCCCGCGCACTACGGCGATGCGGCCGCTGAGCATCGTGCTGTCCGACAGACCGTCGGCATTGTCGATCTCTCGCATCGAGGCAAAATCCGGGTGACCGGCGAAGATCGCGTAAAGTGGCTGCAAAACGTCATTAGCAACGATATCCTTCCCCTCCAACCTGGGAATGGCCGCTACTCCAGCTTGTTGACCCATAAAGGTAAGATGCTCACCTACTTTCGCCTGTACATGCAGACGGAAGCGATCATGTTGGAAGATGTTGGCGAAATTGGAGAGACAACGTTTCAGGCTCTTCGTAAGTTTCTACTCTACGGGACCAAAGCGAAGATGGAAAACTGCGCCGAGAGCTGGGGACTACTCCAGATCAGCGGACCAAAGGCGGCTCATGTGGTGCAATCAGCGTTCGGAGTGGATGTCACGGATTTACAGCCGATCGATTTCGTCACGGCACAAATCAGCGGGCATCACGCGTTGGTAATACGCACGGAAGAAACAGGAGAGGTCGATATCGAAGTACTGCTTCCTGCCGATAGCCTGTTGCCGGCATGGACGGCTGCCATGGAAGCCGGTGCCAAGTTTGGAATCAAAGCCATTGGGAGCCAGGCACGAGAAGCGTTGCGCCTGGAAGCCGGTCTCCCAAAGGCTGGACCGGATTTGAACGAGGAGATTGTTCCCCCTGAAGCCAATCTCGAAGGCAAAGCGTTCAGCTTGAGCAAGGGGTGCTATCCGGGACAAGAAGTCGTCGCACGCATGGATACATACGGCAACGTCCGCCGCAAGCTGGTCGGGCTGGTCCTGAAGGATTCTGTGATCCCACCACATGGGGCCAAACTCTATAGCGGCGATCGTGAGGTAGGCTGGATCAGCAGTGCGACACATTCCCCTCAACTCAACCAAGTTGTGGCGTTCGGATTTCCGCTGCGGGACTTCAGTAAGCCTGGTACCGCCTTGACCGTGGAACATGAGAACAACCGATATCCGGCAACTATTCAGACCCTCCCCTTTTACACCAAATCCTGATCCCCCTTCCCGAGACCCATGTCTATTGAAGAACAAGAAAATAACGTCCAGCTCACTCCTTACCAAGCGGCTGGCGAACTCGAGGGCATCACCAAATTAGTGGAAGAGTTTTACATGAATATGGATACGTTGCCTGAAGCCAAGATCATCAGAGCCATGCACCCGGATGATCTTACCGAGTCACGCAGGAAGCTGACCTATTTCCTCTGCGGCTGGTTGGGCGGCCCGCGACTATTCCAGCAGCACTATGGTCCAATCAGTATTCCAGGCGCTCATAAGCGATTCCCAATAGGGTACGAGGAACGCGATGCCTGGCTGCTGTGCATGCAGCGAGCCCTTGCCGTACAGCCATACAGTAATGAATTGAAGGACTACCTTTTGGCCGCCCTCAGCATCCCCGCAGAGCGAGTCCGGCAAGTGAATATGGGAGAGGTCTAGGACCTACCCGTTTCCTCTATTCCAGCGATCGTCTTTCCCTCACATTACCCCCTCGCACGCACATTGGGATACATCGCTGCATCCTTTCGGATACAGAGGTGAGCCTTCAGGTTTTTCTACGGATCGGAGCATTTTCCTTCACTATCAATGCGATGAACCGAGAGCCTTCGACAGTTCCGAGCCAGCCCTCGAGTGGCACCTCTCTTGCTGAAGTAATAAGAGAGCTATTGCAGAATTCGAGGCGAATAAGGGATCGCACAGATTGAAGTGGGCCTACTATCGGGGAATAGGCGAGCGAGGATTATCGCTGTAAAGTAGCCAATAGATACTGAGGACATCACAGGATGAGCTTCTCTTTCTACAGCCCCACAAAACACACGGCTCCCCTTCCGCGCTGCTCTGAACCAACCTCGATTGGATGTGAAGCCTGGATCGATATAAATCGGTTCTGTGACGCTGAACAATCCGTGCACAAGCCAGCTGAAACACCCTGCAATGACTCCCTGACAAAATCGTTTACCGACCTCTGTAGGAAGTTTCAGAGAGGTTGGGGCGAAGTGATCGGCTAGCCGCGACCTCCACTCCCTTCGTCTCCTATCCTCTTACTCTAAATCCGCACTTGACGAACCCCGAACGGTGCTGTTCATAATTCATCCGACACGCAGCTATCTCAGCGTATCAATTCCATAACGAGCGTTTAAATCGCTTATGCGTTATCCATTCCGTGGTCTCCACCATGCAACAATGGCGGCAGCTGGTGCCATCCTCATGGGTTGTGGAACCACGACCGTGACCATTACGCCCTCACCCCAGACTCCTATCTGCGACGGCACAGCTTCTGCGCTCATTCTCTGGACGCCTCAGTGGCGCCCAGACCAAAAGGACGTGCCGGAACGGGAGGCTGCTGCAGAGGCTGGTTTGAAATAATTTCTGGACAGTTCTAGTTGTTTCAGCAGGTCTGAACTTCTCCGACTGCCAAACATGACTCCGTCCGTGATTACCGCGGAGGCTGCTTTAGCAAATGGGCCGTTCGACAAGGTGGTCATGATTGCAGTTCGAGAGCTCGGGCCAGTGATCAAGCTCCTCGCCTCGCTCGCGCTCATTGACGGAGGAACCGAAGTCGTGCTGCATATTGCCGAATACGTATTGCCCAGTGAGAAACCGGCTCGGGCGGTCACCGTTCACTGGCAGAATGGAGGACCTGGCATCATCAAAAGCACAGCATCTCTCCAGCAAGACATGCAGGATGCACTGGTTATGGGCCTGCAACCAATCGCTACGAAAAAGTGACCTTTCGCGAGGTGTAGGGCAGACCAACCTCCAAGCTATCCAGGGAGCGGATGGCGGCATACGATGCAAATAGGTATACTGGATTTCTCAGGCAAGTATACGGCCAGCTTGGTTAACAGATGATAGACCATGACACGGAGGCCACAATGACTGCCAACGTCTCTCGTGCAACACACTACTCGGCAGTGCTGACACTCCTTCTCGCTCCTCCCGTTACCTATGCGATGTCGGGCATGGACATGCCACATGGCGGACACGGAAACGCAACGTCCTCATTCTCTAGAAATCTAGGCGAGCCGATCAACTCCTCGGAAGCTGAGATCGAGATCACCTATAGTGCTGACGGGAAGACCGCCATTTTCGTCTCGGGTCGCCAAGGGAGCATCCCCTCACCAGGAGTTCCCTACAACTTCGACATCTGGATGGCGCACAATGTGAATGGCGAGTGGCAAGAACCGATTCATCTGGGACCGGATATCGATCCGACAGTGGGTCCAAATATCAATACATCAGCATGGGAACTCGAACCGAGCTTCTCGGCAGACGGCAATGTCATTTATTTCACGAGATACCAACCTGGCAATCTCTCCACCGGTGATCTCTACGTGACCCAGAAAGTCAATGGAGTCTGGCAACCGGCCAGAAGTTGGAACGATGTTCCGGAACTTCCCCATATCAATACGCCGACCGGGGAGGAACATTGCCCCATTATCGCCTCTGATAGCCTGATCTACTTCAGTTATCAGCAACCTGGAGTCACGCAAGACAGCGACATCTGGAAAGTCGAGAAGAAGGATGGCGTCTGGCAGAAGCCTGAGAGTTTGGGTCCACGCATCAATTCGCCCTACCGTGACCATATGCACTGGACCGGTCTGTCACAGGACGGAAAGAGCCTCATTATCACCAGTACCCGTCCGGACACGGGCTCGCGGGGAGGACATGATATGTGGATCTCTTATCAGAATCCAAATGGCGAATGGCAAGAGCCGCTGAACCTCGGTGATACCATCAACACGACCGGCGAAGATATGTGTTGGACCTTTACGCCGGACGGCAAGACGTTCACAGGTGGTTCGGGCCCTCGAGATTCGTATAATCACGATATCATGTGGGTCCCCAAAGAGGATGTTCCGCTGTTGAAGAATTTTGAGCCGATCGGGCCGCCGCCAAATTTGCTTGCGACCGGCAAGACACGACCCGGCACTGAACAATAAATTCAGACCAGGTCATACGAGCATGACCACCTCATGGGCCATGATGGTGAGACGTTCAGGCTGAAGGCAGTGAACCGGCGCATCGCCTGCCTTGATTGACTACTCACCGCTCTGGATTCCGTGCGGCCGTCACCGCCGAAGCAAATTTCACCAGACTCGCCCGCTCCTCATCATCTAACGCCAACAGCAGATGTGCTTCATCGCCGTGCATGAGTCGCAGGCTTAGAAATGGCTCTTCTCGACGCTTTTCCCTGTTGTCCCACATCGCATCGATCAGCTGCACCTTATCCAGCTGTCCAACTGACACTACATCGTACCTAAAATAAGAATCGCCAATAACGATGTCGAACACGACATTGCCGACTGTCAGCAGCACCAGATTGAAGCGACCCTGGTCTTCATATCCTTCAGGCAAGAACTTGTTCACGTGGCAGAGTGCAATTTTTCGATCTCCCAATGCACTGCGGAATTTTTCTCTCAAGGCGTCATAATCGATCTGCAAAGCCTTTTCATCAGGCCCCGTTGCCGCGACAGCCGCGGCTTCCGCTTTGGCAAAAATATCTTCGGCGGACATCAATCCTGACATGGGTACATCCTCTCGTTATTGTGGAAATATGCATGGTGAAAACATCTGGGAAATGTACGGTACCCGGCCAACAGCCTCGATTGCAAGAGGATCAGACAGTCCATTTCTGCCTTACCGAGCGGGAATACGATGAGAAAATCTCTTCTCTCCCGCTTCGTCCACCATCGATACTTCGAATGCGTCCTTGGTGACTCGAACGAGACCAAAGTTGTGATACGCCGATCCCCTGAACAGTTGTGTCGGATTCAGATCATCACGAATCGGTGAGAACCTCCCTGAGGGAGCGGCGAGTGGTCCTGCGGTGTATTCGTGGAAATCGATGAGTCCGTCTTGATCAGGATCATATGCAATGGCCTCCGCCCAATGCACGTCGCCCGCAAGAAACACCACGTTCTCGATCTTGTGATTGAGAATGGCATCGACGATCACCTGCCGTTCTCGTTCGAATCCTGTGCCATCCGGCCCTCCTGCCCAGCCGTCGTTCCCAGGAACACTACTGTCACCACCCTTGGGGATCGAGAGCGGAACGGATGTCGCAATGACCTTCCATGTCGCCGTCGAAGCGTGAAGCCCATCGAGCAACCATTTCAATTGTGCTGAACCGAGCATGGTCTTGTCGGGACCATCCGGATCCGCATTGCGACTCCGGTATTGCCTGACATCCAGGATAAAGAGTTCAAGATCGGCACCGTAACGAACGCGCCGGTACATACGATGTGGATCCTCAGCAGGAGAGGTGATCGGCCAGTACTCGCGCAGCGCTTGGCGGCCGACCGGCATCTGTTCCTCAAACGGCCCGGCAAAATTGTTCTTGACTTCATGGTCGTCCCATATCACGTAGATTGGCACCGTCCTCAAGAATCGCTGGAGAGCTTCCGCGCCGCGCTGATAACGATGGCGTTCGCGGTAGGTCTGCAGGGTCGTTGCACTGAAATCAGCCCCCGGCTCATTCGGTGGTGAGAGGCATATATGATCGCTATAGATGGTATCGCCGAGGAACAGAAAAAAGTCAGGGTCTTGTCGATGGATGACATCAAAAATGGGATAGCCGCCCATTCCTTGGCGGCATCGTCCCTGGCCCCCAAGATCTCCGCTCCAGGCAAACGTCACCGCAGTCGAGGTCTTATCATCCGGCGGTGTGATGAATTCTCCCTTCGCTGCAAGTTTTCCAGAGAAGGCCTTCGGCGATTGGTCTTCACCAGCGATCGTGACATGGTATCGATACGGAGTTTCTGGGCTCAGCCTCTCAAGAAGAACCGTGAGGGTATAATCCGTTTCCGCTGTGGTCTGTATGAGGGCCGTGCTTGACACCGGGGCAACTGCCGTCGCCAGTTTCGACACCTGTTCCCAGAGTGAAAGCGGCGCCCACTCGACCCGCACCTGTGCTGGTCCGTCGGTACGGAGCCAGAGTAGAGCGCGTTCGAAACCGACATCACCGATAGCCACACCCTGGGGTAACAGTTTCGAATCCAGAAACGAGATGTCGCCAGAAGAACTGCTGGTTCGAATGCTCTCGTCAGCAAATCCCCTGCGATCCACAGACAGAACAACGAGGATGAGAAAAGTGACTACAAGAAAACCTTGATGCATGGCGCACTCCTACCCTAAATTTGGTCACAGCCATTACGTAGCCGACCAGCGCAACGGGCTTGCAAACCGATGAAGTTGACCGGCATACTGACAGAGTGATTGGGAGGAATAACGGTGCAGGATCTACACTGTTGCGTGCCGAACTGCCAAGCAAAGCCCTATGCCCCAGCAGGTACACGTTCTGTTTGTAAAGACCATTTCATCGGCTTTCTCACATGGCGTCGTCGCCGTGGACCTCAAATGTTCCACAGCTATGCCGGTATGACCATGGGAGAACGTGACGGCATTGCCGCTGAATGGATGAAAACCCTTCGGATTGACGAAGTGCCTGCCACCGCTCCAAAGCTCTAACCAACCATCGGCCTTAGTTACAACAACAAACCGTGCGAGCCGTCTCGATAGCTGCCTTGAGCAACTGAGTTTCTATTTCCTGAACGACAGGACCGCATCACCCCACCACGCACTCAGCGAGCCAAGAAAACTACGCAACACCCCGAACCGCCTCCTCTACCCCATCACCGGCGAGCCATGATGATGAATCATCAACCATTCATCGCCGATCAGTTCGAAGAGGTTCGTGGCAAGAACCTTCGCGTGTTGCGGCTCGTCGGACTGTTGTGTGGTGAGATTTTCAACACAAATGACCCAGGCCATGTCGCCGGCCACCTGTACCATCACATCGGTCAATTCGAACTTCATCGAAAACGTATTGTTAAAGATCAGCACCCACGAGTCTCGCACGGCTGGCCACCCGGAACGAATCGTCCAGCCCGGGTGAATGCAGGTGACATAGTCTTGATGCATCCAGACGCGGTCCATCCTGGCAATGTCGAGGCTTTCAAATGCTTCATAGAAGCTCTGATTGGCCTTCGTAACCGCTTCGATGCGCTGCTCTAACACGTCACCCCCCCCCTCGCTCAACGAAGCCGTATCATACTGCAACTGAACTGGGCACGGCGAGGATATTTCTCCCCGGCGTCAATAGAGGGTGGAAGTACTGGGTGCAATCAGAGTCACCGAGGCAACATGTTGAGAAGTAACTATATCGACCTGAATGCCAACAAGGGGAAACAGGTTGATACGGGTATGAACGTAGATGACGTCTCGCCAGCGAGCTTCTCGCGTATATTATCTAGCCGCCTTCCGCACATTCAGAGAAGGTGTAGCAGAACTTGACTTCTTGCTCGAAAACACCTTGCTTACCTGTTCAAGACGCCTCGAGGGGATATCGAATAAGTCGTTGAGTTCGATCACGACTCCTCCAACGATTTGGCGCAGTTCACGTTCCGTATGGTGTATGGGAACCAGTCGCCTGCGCTGCCAGCCTCGAAGTGCGAATATTTTTCTTAACTGCATCTGAGGCCGCTCGCATATCATCACAAATTCCCGTCCTTGGCCATCTTCAAGTATGAAACCCTTTAAATGCATACCGCTTCACCCCCTTTCTCAAAGATACCAATCGCCACACACTCTGATCAGCAATACCACCCTTTGAGGTGTCATCAGCTACCTGATAGCTTTGAGTCTCGGTGTACTTCGATCTGCAGAATACTGGAGAAAATGGCATAGGCCCACCAGAAATATTCTGAAAACTGGAGCGGACATCACTGAGGAGATTCGGGAATATACCGGAAGCCACTAGAGGGCCGATCCCCCCTCGTTGAAGATCGACCCGTCTAATGAGATCAATGCAAGAAACTACCGGCTAAGCTAATACTGGAGCTGCAAAGCAACGTGAAACGAATCGACCTTGTTGCCGGTCGCGTTCGGTCCGAAGTTGCTGAAGAATCCTTTCGTGTCGATATCGCCGTACCGCCCATAGGCCGAAATGCGGGCGTTGTGGCCGGAGATGATGTAGTTCACCCCATACTCGAACTCCTGCCGCAGCGCGCTCTGCAATGGATCAATGCTGGTGAACCGCACATAGGGCTGGAAGCGGCCCACCCCCACCTCATGCGGCAGCAGGTACAACCCATACACCGTCCACGAATGGCCGTTGAAGGTGCAGAAACACTGGGCCGGTGACGTCGCAAACGCTCCTGTCCCATAGTTCGCCCAGTGCCGCTTGAATTCTCCATTGAACGTGAACACGCCCAGGTCGTTCGGCAGCACTTTCTCGATCAACACATCGACCGAGGCTCCCGTAAAATCCGACACACTGGCGGCGGCCGCATTGCCGGCCCCATCCTTCTGATGCTGGACGCTGGTGCCGATCGCAAAGATGTCGCCGGCTGTCCCATAATAGGTCCCCGAGGTGTAGTAGCCGGGATTCGGCTCATCGTTCAGGAAATTCCACTGCACGCGCCCGGTGTACATCAAACTGCTGCCGAGGTTCGGGCCATTCCGCAACCCCTGGGACACACTGAAGACATATAACAGATGGGTGCCAAAGGGATGCACCTTGCCCCAGAAGGTGGCCGCATTGTCCCGGCCATAGAGCCCGGCGCCACCGCCCCCCGACCCGTTAAAGTTGCCGCTGAGGTCAGCGGGAAAGAACGGCGTGCGGAACCCGTCGAAGGTCGCATGATAAAAGGGCCCGTTCAGCTCGCCCCGCTCGCTCGGCAGCAGCATGCGCCCGACCCACAGGTTGGCCATTTCATTGAACTCAAACTTCCCGATGGCATCCAGTAACCCGATCGTGGAGTTCCCACCAAAGATGCTTGACCCTAAGCCGGGGCCCGCGGTATTCCCACCCCCCAACCCCGCTTGGCAGTTGAAACACTCCGTGTTGAACTCGAACTTCACATACTTGTGGATCTGTCCATTGACGTAGATGCGGGCGTTGTTGATGGTGAACTCGTTACTATAATGCCCGTTCGGTGCGCCAGCTTCTTGGGCATTGAAGCTGGTCCGAATCCCCATGCCGATCGAGATCCACTTGTCGTCATCCGCCTTAATCGTGCCACCAGCAAAGGCACTCGGCAGCGTGGATCCCATTCCAGCCACCAGCGCCGTCACGGCTCCAGCAACTACAAGTTGTTTCCAGAACTTTGTCAGATCGATCTTCATCGTGTGCCCTCCTTGTGATTGTGAGCTGCGGCTCTACCTGCAAGTGCAACGCGTCATGCCCGGATAAACCCGGTGTTGCTTTGAGCATGAGAGCGTACTGATGAGATCTGAACCTTACAAACCGTCGAGTACTAACAACTACACCGTCAGATGTTGCCGGACCATGTCGGCATTGAGGTCGGTGCTTTTGCCCTGAGCCATGACCGCGCCCTTGGCCATGACCACATACTTTTCCGCGAGGCGGGCGGCGAAGTGGAGCCCCTGCTCGACCAAGAGAATGGCAAAGCGGCGCGACTGTTTGAACCCGATGATGACATCCTCGATCTGATCGACGATGGAGGGCTGAATGCCCTCCGTGGGCTCATCGAGCAAGAGCAGCGTGGGACTGGAGAGAATCGCGCGGCCGATGGCCAACTGCTGCTGCTCGCCGCCACTGAGCACCCCGCCAGGGCGATGCAGAATCTGCGTGAGCTTGGGAAAGAGCTGATAGACCTCCTCGAAGGCCGCCGACTCGGGCACATCGCCGGGGATCACCGGCCGGTTCCAGTAGCCCAGTAAGAGATTCTGGTGCACGGTCAGATGCGGAATAATCTCGCGTCCTTGCGGCACATAGGCCAACCCCTGGCGGGCGCGGCGATCCGTCGGCTCCCGCGTGATCTCCACCCCATTGAACCAAATGGTCCCCGACCGCGCCGGCAGCAACCCGGTCAAGGTCTTCAGCGTGGTGGTTTTGCCCATCCCGTTGCGGCCCATGAGACAGACCACTTCGCCCGGCTCAATGGTAAACGAGACGTTCCGCAGAATATGACTCTCGCCGTAATAGGCGTTGATCTGGTCCACGACTAAGGTCAGCGGGGGCACAGCCTGGTTCATCGACGTGGGGGTCCCCTTCTCGGCTAATGCGCAACCTTGGCGCGCCCTAAATAAATCTCGCGGACATGCTCATCGGCTTGCACGTGGTCGACGGTGCCTTCACAAATGACGGTCCCCTCGGCCAAGACGGTCACAATGTTCGCGATCTGCCGCACGAAGTCCATGTCATGCTCGATCACGACGATGGCCTGTTTGGCCGAGAGGGTCTTCAAGAGGTGCCCGGTCTGCTCGGTCTCCTTGTCACTCATGCCCGCCACCGGTTCGTCGACCAAGAGCAAGGCCGGCTCTTGCAAGATCACCATGCCGATCTCGAGCCACTGTTTTTGGCCGTGCGAGAGGGCGCCCGCGCGAGCATGGGCATGGGCGGTCAACCCGATGGTCTCCAACACCTCACTGATCCGTTCCCGTTCCGCGGGGGTCGAACGGCCCACGAGGGTCGGGAACACGCCTTTGCTCGCCCGCTTCACCGACAGGTCGAGGTTTTGCCAGACGGTCAGGTTGCTGTAGATCGAGGGGGCTTGGAACTTCCGCCCGACGCCGAGCTTGGTGATGTCCTCGGCGTTCTTGCCGACGAGATTGATCCCCTGGCCGAAGCGCACGGTCCCCGAGGTGGGCGCGGTCTTGCCACAAATGACATCGAGCAAGGTGGTCTTCCCGGCCCCGTTCGGGCCGATCACGACCCGCAGCTCGTTGTAGCGCACGCTGAAGGTACAGTTATTCAAGGCTTTGAAGCCGTCGTAGTCGACGATGACGTGCTCGCAGGTGAGAATCCGCTCGTCGGTCATGCGGCCGGCCTCCCCTCAGCCGGGAGCCCCGGGGCCGCCGGCGGTGTCCGCGTGGTGAGGCGCCGCAAGAGCCCGACGAGACCGTCGGGGAACAGGGTGACCACGACGACGAAGAGGCCCCCCAGGATAAACGGCCAGGCCTCGGGGAAATAGTTGGTCAACACGCTCCGGCCATAGTTGACCGCGACCGCGCCGATGATCGCGCCGATCAAGGTGCCCCGCCCGCCGACGGCCACCCAGATGACCACTTCCAAGGACGGCAACACGCCGATCTGGGCCGGGGTAATGATGCCCACCTGCGGCACGTACAGCATCCCCGCCAGGCCGGCCAATCCCGCCGCCACGATGAAGACGAAGAGTTTGTACTTCCACGGGGTATAGCCTGAAAAGGTGACACGGGATTCGCTGTCGCGGATGGCGATGAGCACTTTGCCCGCGCGCGAGGCGACGATATACCGGCACAGCAGATAGGCCACCCCGAGGGCCAGCACGGTGAGGAGGTAGAGCCCCCGCTGGGTCCCGGGATCGGAGAGCCGGAAGCCGAGCAGCTGTTTGAAGTCGGTTAAGCCGTTGGTGCCGCCCAACCGCGTCTCGTTGCGGTTGAACACGAGCCAGGCCGCAAAGGCCAAGGCTTGGGTCAGGATCGCGAAGTACACGCCCTTGATCCGGCTCCGAAACGAGAGAAACCCGAACACCAGCGCGAAGAGGACGGGCACGAGGATGGCGCCGATGAGGCCGCCCCAAAAGCTTTTGAAGGGATACCAGAACAGGGGGAGTTCTTGGACTTGGGTCCAGACCATGAAGTCCGGCAGCTCGCTGCCGTAGACGCTCTCCGAGCCGATCTGCAGCGCCAGATACATGCCCATGCAATAGGCGCCGAAGCCGAAAAAGACGCCCTGCCCGAGACTGAGGACGCCGCAGTAGCCCCAGATCAGATCCAGGCCCAGGGCGAGAATGGCAAAGGCGAGAAACTTCCCGAATTGATTGAGGCGAAAGTCGGAAACATGGAACCAGGCGTCCTCGGCCGGCAGCAGGTTCAGCGCCGGCAGGACGACGAGAAAGAAGAACCCGGCCACGAAAAACGACAGGGTCTCCCGCGACGACTGGGGGGTCGCACTGGGCTCAGGCATCGGCACTCCGTCCTTTGGCCGCAAACAGCCCCTGCGGCCGCCATTGGAGGAAGAGAATCACGCCCACGAGGATAAAGACTTTGCCGTACACGGCCCCGCTGAACGGCTCAATGAGTTTGTTCAGCCCGCCGATCCCCAGCGCGGCCCAGATGGTGCCGGCCAGTTTGCCCACGCCGCCGGTCACCACGACCATGAAAGAATCGACGATGTAGTTCTGGCCCAGGCCCGGATCGACGTTGCCCACCATGGTGAGGGCCCAGCCGGCGATGCCCGCCAGCCCCGAGGCAAAGGCGAAGGTATAGGCGTCGACTTTGCGCGTGGGGATCCCCAAGCACGCGCTCATGTTGCGATTTTGGGTGACGGCCCGCACGCGAATCCCCAGGGTGGAGCGGAATAACAAGAAATAAATCCCGAGCACGCACACGATCGACAGCACGATGATGAAGATCCGGTTGTACGGCAGGTAGACGCCGACCATGACTTGGGCACCCCCGCGCAGGGCCTCCGGCGCGATCACGGCGGTCAAGTCCCCGAAGTAGACGCGCGCCGCTTGCATCAAGATCAGGCTCACGCCCCAGGTGGCCAACAGGGTCTCGAGCAGCCGCCCGTAGAGAAACCGAATGACGGTGGCTTCGAGGAGTAACCCGAACAGCGCCGCCGAGATAAAGGCCACGGGCAGGGCCACCGGGAAGTACCAGTCGAAGGCCTCGGGCGCCACCCAGGCTTGAAAGGCTTGTTGGGTCACGAAGGTCGCATAGGCCCCGATCATCATCAGTTCGCCGTGCGCCATGTTGATGACGCCCATGAGGCCGAACACAATGGCCAGCCCTAACGCCATGATGAGGAGAATCGAACTCAGGCTAATCCCCCGGAACAGGGTCTCGAGGGCGTTGGCCCACGAGGACCACGACTCGATTTGCGCGATCGAGGCCGCCGCCGCCGTCGCCAGGGTGTGCTGCTCGTCGCTCGCCTCCGGCGCCTGGGCGGCCTCCACGAGCTCCTGTAAGGCACTCACGCTGTTGAGGCTCCGCAGCTCGCCCAGTTTGGTGACGGCCTCCAGCTGGAGGGTCGAGTCCGCCGCCTGCAACTCCAGAAAGTGTTGCGCCTCTTCCATGGTGTACCGCACCCACCACACGTCCTCCTGCGCCGCCGCCTCCTTCAGGTACGGAATGGCTTCAGCCCGCCCCCCCATCCCCAGGTCGGCCGCCGCCGACCGCCGCGTATCCGGTGAGGCGCTCGTGAGGTTGGCCCGATTCTTCAGCAGGTCCACCACCGGTTTGATGGCGATCCGTACCATTCGGCTGCCCACTTCTCGAAGCTCATCGAGTCGCGGGATCAGGCTGGCGTCCCCTTGCGCGATCAGCACCTCGGCCGCCTGGGCCCGCACCGCCGCCTCCTCGCTCTGCAGGTCCACCAGCGCTTGCTCGATCGGATCATGCCCCGGACTCGCAGCCGCTGGGCTACCCTCAACCGCCGGCTCGTCTGCCGCCCAGGCCAACGAGCCTCCAAGGCTCAGCGACACGCAGAACACGGCGAGAGAGAGAAGCCGTTGAATCACGATGCCCGTCTCAAATCGTCCCACAGCCTCACGCCTCCGTCGACCTACCGAAACAGTCCTCTCCTGACAGCCATTATTGATGAGACCGGCTGGGCGCTCCCTTCGTGAGCGCCCAGCCGCACTCGGTATCTCACGCCCCTCTCGCATCCAGCCGGAGCCGAGAGGATCGGATCCCAGTCTCAGGCCTACTTCTTATAGGTCCCCTGGTGTTGAATCCAGTCGCACCCCTTGTCGGGGTTGGTGTACTCGCTCCAGGGTTCCGGTTTCACCAGCCCCTTGGACCGGTGAATGACTTTGAACTGCCCGTCTTTGAGGATTTCGCCGATCAACACGGGCTTATGGGTATGCTGGTTACAGCAGTCCATCATGATTTCCCCGCCCGGGGCCAGGAACTTCTGCCCATAGACGGCCTTGCGCACCTTGTCGACGTCGGTCGATTTCGCCTTCTCGACGGCCTGCTTCCACACATAGACGCCGAAGTACGCCGCTTCGATCGGGTCGTCGGTGACGCGATTCTCCCCGTCCGGCAGGTTGTTCTTCTTACAATAGGCCTTGAAGTTGGCCACGAATTTCTTGTTCTGCGGGGTGTCGACGCTCTGGTAGTAATTCCAGGCGGCCAAGTGCCCCACGAGGGCGCTGGTGTCCATGCCCCGCAGCTCGTCTTCGGCGACGCTGAAGGCCATGATCGGCGCGTCTTCGGCCCGCAGGCCCTGGTTGCCGAACTCTTTATAGAACGGCACGTTGCTGTCCCCGTTGATGGTACTGATCACCGCCGCGCCCCCGCCCGCGGCAAATTTCTTAATCTTGCCGCAGATGGTTTGGTAGTCCTGGTGATGGAACGGGGTGTATTCTTCGGCGATGTTCGCCGCCGGCACCTTCTTCGCCAACAGCATGGCCCGCAGAATCTTGTTGGTGGTGCGCGGGTAGACGTAGTCGGTCCCCAGCAAATAGAACTTCTTGTAGCCGCCCCCTTCGGGGCTCATGAGGTATTCGACGGCCGGGGCGGCCTGTTGATTGACGGCGGCGCCCGTATAGAACACGTTGCGCGAGCATTCTTCGCCTTCGTATTGGACGGGATAGAAGAGGAGCCCGTTGTTCTTTTCGAAGACCGGCAGCACGGATTTCCGGCTCACCGAGGTCCAGCAGCCGAACACCACCGACACTTTGTCTTCGAGCAGCAGCTGCTTGGCCTTCTCGGCAAACAGGTCCCAGTTCGACGCCGGGTCCACGACCTTCGCTTCAATCGGCCGCCCCATGACGCCCCCCGCCTTATTGATCTCGTCAACGGCCATCAGCACGACGTCCCGCAAGGAGACTTCGCTGATCGCCATGGTGCCGCTTAACGAATGCAGCACCCCGATCTTAATCGGCGGGCCGCTCGCCGCATACGACAAGGCGTACTGCCCCAGATTCCCCAACAGCGCGGCCACGCCCACGCCCGCCGCGACGCGCCCCGTCTGCCCGAGAAATTCGCGCCGCGAGGCCCCCGCGGTCGGGGCCTCCGCCCCTGAGTGACTCTGAGGATCCTGCGTCTGTGTGTCCTTCCTGTCCATGGTGCATCACTCCTTTGCTATACGGTGAGGTGCTCACGCCCAGTTGATGCGACTCCATAGGGATCGACCGTGTCCATCTGGCGGCGTCAAGCATCGCACAACCGATGGGACGGACCTATCGGGGAAACCCTGAAAACGAGTCAGGTAATCCCTGAGGACATTTGGGAAATGAGCTGAGTACTAACGAATGGAGACAAACGGGAGAAAACCTAGGAGTAGGGTTGGACTAATCCCACGCGGATCGCGAACCGAACGAGGCCAGGGACGTCGTGAATTTCAAGCCGTTCCATGAGTTGGCTGCGGTGTGTTTCAACCGTTTTGACGCTCAAGTTCAAACGTTGGGCGATGTCTTTCGTCGTCTGCCCTTCAGCGATGAGCTGAAGGATTTCGCGTTGACGCATGCTGAGTCTCCCCAGCGGACCGGAGGGCCCTTCAGACTTTTCCCGGTACACTTCGATAGCATATTTCGCCACTGCCGGAGTGAGATAGGTCTCTCCCTTCCCCACCGTCCTGATGGCCAGCTCAAGTTCAGCCAGCTCTGCCCCCTTCAAGAGATAGCCCGATGCACCCGCTTGCAACGCCTGCTGGAAGTACTCTTCATTGGCATGCATCGAGAGCAGAATCACCCGGGTAGTTGGGGATTCCTTCACGATCCGCGAGGTCGCATCGAGCCCGTTCAATCCCGGCATTGCGATATCCATCAGCACGAGATCCGGAGCGTCGGCTTGGACAGCCTTGACGGCCTCCCACCCATCCCCCACGTCCGAAACAACCTCGACACCGTCAATCTTTTGCACAAGCGCCCGCATGCCCGCTCTGACTAAGGCATGATCTTCCACAATCACCACTCGGAGGTTACTCATGAGGCGGTCACCTCAACTGTCCGACTCACATGAGATTGGTCATATTCGGTGAGAGAGAAACAGAGTTGGAGTCTGGTCCCTTGACCTGCTGCCGACACGATGACCAATTTGCCGCCAGCCAGCCGAACACGTTCTTCCATGCCAAGCAGCCCAATGCTTTCCCCACCCTGTGCTCGTTGCCGCGCAGACGGCACATCAAATCCCACACCGTCGTCTTGAAGAATCAGCGTGAGTTCCTCATCGTGCCGGCGCAAAGTCAGATCGATCGTTCTGGCCCGCGCGTACTTCGCGATGTTGGTCAAGGCTTCCTGTACCACACGAAAACAAGCCACCTCGATGGGGGCCGGAACGCGCCCGGTCATGTCCTCAACAGAGAGCGAAAGCGTCCACCCATTACGCGTGGCCTGCCGATTCGCATACCATCGGAGCGCCGGTACCAAGCCCAAATCATCGAGAAGGGATGGTCGTAAGTCCAGCGCCAACGTCCGCACCTGAGTCAACAGATGGTCCACCAACACCAGGCTATCTGTGAGGGAATCGTAACGAGTCTCCCCAACCTCGCCATGTTGGATATCTTGCAGGTCGATCTTCAACGCAGTGAGCAATTGTCCGACTTCATCATGCAGATCGCGTGCAAGCCGGCTTCGTTCTTCCTCCTGCACCAGCATCAGACGACCGGAAAGTTCTCGTAGAGAATTGTTGGCCCTACGCAATTCGGCAGTTCGCTCTTGGACTTTGAGTTCCAGCGCTTCATGTGCCTGGTGCAGCAACGTCTCGGCTCGCTTCCGTTCGCTGATATCGCGGATGACTTTCGACACCCCCACAAATTGTCCGACTGCATCCCTCAGCGGCGAGAGTGTCACCGACACATCAATGGATCGGTGGTCCTTGGTCAGCCGAACCGCATCGTAGGTATGAATGTCATGAGCTCCCCGCACCGTCGCCAGAAGCCACGCTTTGTCACGATGAAGATGGTCCGGAATCAGCGTCAGGATCGAACGCCCGACCATCTCTGTCGCGGAATATCCGAAAATCCGTTCCGCACCTGCGTTCCACGTCGTCACGAATCCATCGGGAGTCACACTGAGAATGGCATCACTGCTACTCTCAACGATCGCGCCCAATCGTCTGGTGGCATCGTCGAGCTTTGCCCGTCTTGCCCGCGCCACCAGCCAAGCCGTCAGCCATAGGAGCGCAAGGCCCACGATTCGATTGAAGATCGCAAGATCCTGAGGGATGCCGGGATGAGACAGGTTATGTCCCATTGGTATGAGCACTGTCGCGATAACCGCGACAAGATACGGAGCAACCAGCCATTCAATCCAGAGAGCTAAGAACACCGCGAAGACATGCCCGACAACCCAGACCGCATACCCCCATGGCATGAACACATCAATAAGGAACGTTCCGGCCAGGATCAGCGGGATCAGTGCTCGGGCATAGTGACTGTTCATTGCCCTCCACGATCATGTAAAAACAGGACCAGACTGGCTTGCCCCCAGCATATGGTGTCCACGAAGTATTGCCAGTCTCCAGGTGGCTTGGTAGCGCATGATACCGCACTACTACGGCTGGGATCGAGGGAGAAAGGATGGAACTGACTAGGAATGCGAATGCTATCTATCTAATTGTGCCGTTTGGCGATTCACAACCCACACACCGGCTAGAATGAGACAAATGCCACCAATCTCAATCGGGCCGACGGATTCACTCAGGAGTACCGCTGACAGGCCGATGGCTGCCACAGGTGTCAGATTCCCTACCACGGACGCCCGTGAAGGACCGATTCCCTTCACGCCGAATAGCCAGGCCTGCTGCGCAACCGCCGTGGCAAAGACCACGAGATAGCCCAACGCAAGCCAATCAGAGATGGTCACCGAGCTGAGCCCGACGTTCATCATCTTTTGATCAGTCCACAGGAGTGGAATTTGGAGCGCGGTCGCTACAGCCAACGTCGTCCAATTCACTGTCAGCGCAGAAATCCTCTCCATGATGCTGCGGCTCCCAATGCTGTAGAGTGCCCAACTCACGACGCCGAGAAAAACTAAGGTGCCTCCCAACAACGGTCGCTCGCCGGCTGCTTGAAACCCTGCGACAGAAACCAGCCCGACTCCCGCAAATGAGAGGAGTGCTCCCGCCAAGACTGCACGAATGGGCACATCTCGAATCAAGAGGGCTGAGAGGAAGGTGGTGACCACCGGGCTCGATCCGATGATTACGCCGCCGACTGCTCCACTGACATAGTTGAGACCCATCAAAATGAGTAGATGATTCCCCAAGACTCCCAGTCCAAGGAAACCAAGCAAACCCATATCGGCACGGCTAATGGTGATCCGCCCACTTTCCTTCACCCACCAGGTCACCAATAGAATGGCCAATCCCCCAATATCGCGAAGGACCGACGCTTCTACAACGGAGAATGATCCGAGCGCCATTTTCTGGGCCACGATCGAACCACCCCAGAGCACCGCCGCCAGCACGACAGAGGTATAGGCAACGGTCGTAGACGGTTGACTCATGGTCACTGGGATACCGTCGTTCCAGCTTCGCCGTCAAGCAGTATTCCGGCAACAATCCATTTACTTGACGGCGTTTACCTTTGTGAGTAGCCTGCGTCTAAGTGACAAGACCGGTAAACAGGGAGGACCTTCATGATCCAGAAGCCGTGTTTTCACGGATGTTTGACGATCCTAGCCAGCGCTACTCTCGTCTTGGGAGGCTGCACGACGGCACTTGTCCATGATGACGTTAAGTATCCAAAAACCGAGGCTCATTGCTCCGGCTCTCAAGGTGTCGATGACTCTTCCATCGCCGTGTTGCCGGTTCCGGTGGTCGCCTTCGTCATGCCACACGCTAACCTCCATGATATCAAAGCCGACGATTACCTGAAGCGATGTGGAGATCCGACCTCCCTGATTAATCGGAAGGTGGTAGTCAACCGCACGGCTTGTATCCCAGCAGGACTGACTCGCATCATTACCCTCGGTATCTGGCAATGGTGTCCCGCCAGTGTGTCGTGGGAAGCAGATGTGAAAACCTCGCGCTCGCATTGACATGTCGTCGAGCCCGCCGCAGCGACATGCGGCGGGCCGACCATGTTGCGTTTAAAGTTCTCCCGGGGTCTTTTCTTTGATCTCCATCCAGTTGGTATTCGCCTTCTTGATGTGACCGGGGATATCCTTTTCCCATTTACCTTGAATGCCCTTATCCAAGTTTAAGTAGAGCACTCCATCCACAATCTTCCAAACCTCAGGATCCGAAACAAACTTCTTCCCGACTGCCACGCCGTAGGCACAGTAGCCTCCGAAGGCGGGCAGATATTTCCCAGGATCTTCTGCGAACCGCTTCTGATGGTCTTTGCTAGAAAAAGCATAGATGACGCCGTCGTACTCCATCACGTGATACCCTGAGCCCCTCACCGGTTTGCCATCGCTGAAGTAAGCCACCGGATCATACCCACCCAATCCTGGGGTACTGTGGCGTACATCGGCGGCAACAGCCTGCCCTACGGAAAAACCAACGATCAATGCAAGGCCAACAATAATATGTATTGTCATCCGCTTCATTGCTTCCCTCCTTCTTGCTTGTACGTTGATATGACAACCGTTATTGCTAAGTCGGGGAGACGCCCCATTTCTTACGGAACATGCGAATCAGATTTCTGCAGGGCACCCGTGCCCGAGTGAGATCCGGGCACTGCGGTACAAATTGCTGTTAATTTCGTTGACAGATCACACACCCTTCCAGCAAGTTCGGCAAACGCCAGCCGGCACCCTAGAGCTCTGGAAGACCAAAATTTGGTAACATAGCTTGACGAGCCTGCCATGAATCGTTCTAACTGGATCGGGTCTCTAGTCGTTGTATTTGTTGTGCTCCTACTGGGCATCGGCCTAGCTGCGTGGAAATATGAATCCATCCAGAACGAACAGGCCGCCTCGGCCAGTCAGCCTGAGCCGATGGAATCAGTCACCGTGGCCGTGGCAAGAACGATCGATCACCGTCAGATGACGACCTCCATCGGGACCGTCCTCGCACTCCGATCGATCACGCTGAAGAACGAACTCGCCGGGACCGTCCGTGAGGTTCGGCTCGTCCCAGGCCACATCGTCGAACGCGGAACCTTGTTGGTCGCACTCGACGTCTCGGTCGAGGAGGCTGACCTCAGAGCTCAAGAGGCTCAGGTCGCGCTTGCCAAAACGGTCCTAGCCCGCAGACAGAATCTCAACCAGGAGCTGGCGACGACCCAGGAAGAGGTGGACCGTGCGCGCGCCGATCTCGATGTCGCGCAAGCCCAGATCGCCCGCACCAAAGCAATCATTACCAAAAAGACCATCCGTGCTCCATTTCGCGCTCGGGTAGGCATCGCCGATCTCCATCCCGGCCAGTATCTGGACGAGGGGACGCTGCTGACGACGCTGCAGGGCGTCAGTGAAGCCGTGCATGTCGACTTCACCGTCGCACAACAGGTCGCCTCGGAGTTACACGCCGGTGAAACCGTTGAAGTGCTTGCGCCCGGTTATGCCCCCGTTGTCATGGCCACGATCGTCGCACTCGACTCACGTGTCGACCCGACGACGAGAAACGCGACCGTACGCGCTAAGATTGAAGGCGCCAAGAACACCCTCACTCCTGGAGCATCGGTGCGCGTCCGGGTCCCGATCGGACCAACACAACATACCGTCGCCATCCCGGTCAGTGCGTTGCGCAAGGGACCGGGAAGTGATCAGGTGTTCGTCCTGACAACGGACCATGACGGCCGAACGCGCGTGTATGCTCGTCAGGTCGAGAGTGGGCCGATGATAGGCGATGATGTCGTCATTTACACCGGTCTGAAGCCTGGTGAACAGGTCGCAGCCTTGGGTTCCTTTAAACTCCGCGAGGGACTTCTCGTCGCGATCACAGAGAGCCCTGTATCCACGCCTCATCAAGCTCGCGAGGCCGGAGCACCATAATCGGATCACCATGCAGCCGAACAGCCGAGCATCATTCACCGCTGTCTTCATCAAGCATCCCGTATTGGCCATCGTCGTCAACCTGGTGATCTTGCTCGCCGGATGGCGGGCACTCACCACACTTCCGGTCCAGCAATACCCGAAAATTGAAAACTCACAAGTGGTCATTACGACCATTTACTACGGGGCGAACGCTGAAACGGTCAGAGGGTTTCTCAGCACACCGATTGAGCGAGTGGTCTCCGCCATCAGCGGTGTCGATTATGTTGAATCGACCAGCCGCGCCGGTGTCAGCACGGTCACCGTGCATTTGAAGTTGAACCACAACAGCACGGCGGCGCTGGCCGAAGTCACCGCGCGATTGCAACAAGTCCGTTCAGAGCTTCCACCGGACTCAGAACCACCCACCATTGAAGTGCAGCGAGCAGATCGGCCTTATGCCTCCTTCTACCTGAGTTTCAGCTCGACCGGGCGCACCGTTTCTTCCGTCACAGATTGGCTGCTCCGAACGTTGCAACCTCAGCTCTCAACGCTTGCCGGCGTTCAACGAGTCACGTTTGAAGGCGAACGACAGATCGCCATGCGGATCTGGATCGACCCCGACCGGCTCGCCTCACTCAACCTCTCCCCGGGCGACGTGCAGAACGCCCTCCGGCGGAACAACTACTTGGCAGCGGTCGGTCGCACAAAAGGCAATCTGGTGCAGGTCAACCTGCTCGCGAACACCGATCTCCGCTCGACGGTTGAATTTGAAGACCTCGTCGTCGCCGACCGCGGCGGCGCTATCGTGAGATTGAAGGACGTGGCCCACATCGAGCGGGACGCGGAAGAAGCGATCATGGTCGCCAAATACGACGAAACCGAAGGTGTCTACCTCGGTATCTGGGCGGTGCCCGGCACGAATGAGATCGAGGTCGGCCGCCGGCTGCGTGACGAAATCGAGCAGATCCGCCCAACCCTGCCACGTGATATCGACATGAAACTCGTGTGGGATAGCACGATGTTCATTCGGAATGCATTGAGCGAAATTACGAAGACCCTATCGGAAACGATCCTAATTGTGGCCGTCGTGGTGTTTCTCTTCATGGGGTCGATTCGGACTGCGCTAGTGCCGCTCGTCGCCATACCGGTATCGTTGATCGGCGCCGCAATCTTCATGCTCACCTTTGGCTTCAGCCTGAATCTCCTGACACTCCTCGCCATCGTCCTCTCCGTCGGTTTGGTCGTGGACGACGCCATTGTTGTAGTCGAAAATGTGGAACGGCATGTACGGATGGGACAATCCCGCATCGAGGCGGCCCAAGCCGCCATACAAGAGCTGCTCGGTCCGATCATCGCGATGACGATCACGCTGGCCACCGTCTACGCGCCCATCGGTTTTCAGGGAGGACTGACCGGCTCTCTGTTCCTCGAGTTTGCCATGACATTGGCTGTGGCTGTCGTACTCTCAGGAAGCGTTGCGATTACGCTGTCGCCGATGATGAGTTCGAAATTTGTTCATCCGCAAGGGAAGGAAGGCCGGTTGACCGCCTTCGTCAACCGGCGGTTCGAGGAGGTGCGATCTCTCTATGCGAAGTTGCTGGACGGCGCATTCACGATGCGTTGGGGCATCGTCGTGGCATCACTCCTCATCATGGTAGCAGCCTGGCCGCTCTACCATTTCTCCCGTCAGGAACTGGCTCCCGTGGAAGATCAGAATCACATCAGCCTGTTCTTCGAAGCCGCACCGGATTCGACGGTACAGGCCACCAACCGCCAACACTTCCAGATTGTGAACGCGATCACGGCCATCCCTGAAACGGACTATACCTGGTCACTCACGACCGCCTGGGGCGGCTTCGGCGGCGTCGTCGCAAAAGATTGGCATGACCGGGTTCGCTCGACTGAGGAGATGTACGACGACGTCTATGTCGCCGTTTCACAAGTCCCAGGGCTGCGAGTCTTCCCCCGATTGGACCCTCCGCTGCCGACCCCTGGTCAATATGACGTCGAGCTGGTTCTGCAGAGCGATGTGGCTGCCGAACAGATGCTGGAAGCAGTCGGTTCGGTGCTGAACGCGGGCTGGCAGAGCGGCAAGTTTCTCTACGTGGATACGGACCTGAAGATCGATCTCCCGCAGGCACACGTCGTTCTGGATCGTGAGCGACTGGCTGATTTAGGGTTCGACTTAGCTGGAGTCGGACGTGAGCTGGGCACGATGCTCGGCGGCGGATACGTCAACCGGTTTAATTATTTCGATCGCAGCTACAAGGTGATCCCTCAGCTTAGGGACAAGGATCGGGCCACCCTCGATCCACTGCTTGATCTCAAGATCAAAACGCCGGGAGGCCAGTTGGTACCGGTCTCTACGTTTACGCATATCGAAACGAGCACCGCCCCTCGTACTTTGAACCGGTTCCAACAACGCAATGCAGTCCGCATCTTCGGAGGCCTCAAGCCTGGTTACACCAAGGAAGAGGGGCTCCGCATACTTGAAACAGCCGCCGCCTCGATCGGCCCCCGCGTGGTCCTCGACTATGCGGGGGAGTCACGGCAACTCCGACAAGAGGGTGCGGCACTCACCGTCACGCTCGGGTTCGCCGTGGTCCTGATCTATTTGGTGCTGGCCGCCCAGTTCAAAAGTTTCCGCGATCCGTTGATTGTCCTTGTGGGATCGGTTCCACTTGCCATCTCGGGCGCGCTCGTGGTCAGCTTCCTCGACCTCACCACGATCAATATCTATTCACAGGTCGGGCTGATCACTCTGGTGGGGCTGATCGCCAAGAACGGCATCCTGATCGTCGAATTTGCCAATCAGTTGCAGACTCGGGGGTATGCCCGCCTGACGGCTATACGGGAAGCGGCCTTAACCAGACTGCGACCAGTCCTGATGACATCGGCGGCCACCGTCTTCGGCCATCTCCCACTGATTCTGGCGACCGGACCTGGAGCGGCCGCGCGCAATAGCATTGGCATGGTGCTAGTCACCGGCATGACGGTAGGAACGCTGTTCACGCTGTTTGTCGTCCCAGTATTTTACGCGATGATCGCAGCTCAACATCAACCCGATTCAAAACGCACTGGATTGGGAGAAGTGGGGAAAGGCACGCTCATAACATCAAGAGCTGAGTATTAGACTGAACTCGACGATACAATCCCTTGCAGTAGAAGGCTCTCTCAGCTTTGGTGCGACCTCCAGTTTTACTGATCGTGCATTCCCGGGCATAGTGATTTACCTACCTCGCAATTTCGTTACGGTTCCTGTGTTTTCAGTGTATTCCCCTCAATCTGTGAGAGTCGACGCTCGAACCTGATCACCTCTTCCCTTAAAACCTCCAAGTCTATTGCATGCTCACGGACTGCCACCTGGATAGAGTCAGTCTGTCTCGCCTGAAACGTCTCAGGATCCTGAGGGACCCTACCACGGCAATTAGAGTAAATACACTGACTGTAGTGGTGTGCTCAGTATATGGCCCCGCCATCGAGCCACGAACTCTTTAGACCTATCCCATACGGCCGATTGAAAAGACGATCCGGCAAACAATCCTACCTTCGTGCGGTTGTTTGTACTTCCGCTCACTAGCTTGACGAGCGTCTAGGAGCTTACTCCTAGCGAATGATATTTCCCAGAAAGAGCCGGATGCCAGTTCGAGTCCAGGAGCGGTTGCTGGAATATTTCGTGGCGGGCACGACGGCGCGAAGCGCTGCCCGGTTGGTTGGGGTGCAGGGACGAACGACCGTGGTCTTTTTTCAGCGACTCCGTCAACTCATCGCCAGCAAGCAAGCACATTTTCTTCTCTCCAGCGAGATCGCATTTGATGATAGTCATGTGAAGGAGAAACGCAACGTACGGCGCAGCACCTGTCCATCACGACAAGTGCTTATCTTTGGATTGTTCATGCGAGGCGGCAGAATCTATACCGCGATCATTCCCGATGCATCCGTCAAGACCTTCCTCCCTGTCATGCAAGATTGTGCGAGCCCCGACAGCATCGTCTACACGCGTCACTCGAACTCCAAACACGTGATCAATGTCTCCTAGTGGACCCATACGCCTATCAAGCCCAGCAAGACTGTTCTCTCGAAAGGCGGTTACCATATCAATGGGATTGAGAACTATTGGAATGAATCGAGGCGCTACTTGCGCCGCTTCCACGGCATCCGCAAAACAAGTTTGTATTGGTATCTTAAAGAATGTGAGTGGCGCTTCAACGAATCCGATCATCGCGCATTGTCTCAGCAACTGAAATGCTGGTATCAGTCGAGGCTTACCCAGCGTTAGCTACATCAGCCAATCCTACTTCAGTAAGCACTTCGCTTGATCTGCTCACCGTACGCACTCTAAGCCGCTAATATACGGGCTTTATTTTGAGATCCCCAATCCGTAGCTACATCAGCTCACACTACTTCAGTGCGATTGGTTGAAATCAGCTGTTCTGCGTATATGTGTCCCGCATAAAAAGAACAACCTGGGCAATTACACTCATATGAATGCGCGTTCAATAGACAACGCAGCGCCTGGCCAAACGGGCAAGCCTCTGACAATAAAACCTGGCGCTATGTCTTCACTCACAATCTTTCACTATCAATGTTTCGAGATTACTAATAGGAGGTGCCATGGCCACTAGCTTTAACGTGAATAAAGCGGATTTGGAATTCATCCTCAAACAAATCCAACTCGCCGAGTCGACGTCGAAGGCGTACACCGCCACACCCCTGACCATCCTGCAAGCGATTCAGAATGCCTACAACGTGTCGGCTTCCGACGCAGCGATACTGCCGTTCGGCCTGCGCACCGTCGATGGGTCGGACAACAACCTGCTGCCCGGCCAGACCCATTTCGGCGCGGCGGACAATCTCTTTCCGCGCCTACTCGATCCGCGCTTCCGGAATGAAGCCGACGGCGACCAGATGCCGCTCGGCCCTCCCGGCTCCGGCGCGCCGACCATCACGAACAACAATTACGGCTTGCCGGGCCAAAGCGTCGCCGATGCCGACCCGCGCATTATTTCCAACTTGATCGTGGATATGACTCCGGCGAACCCGGCTGCGGTCGAAGCGGCCCTGCGTGGGGCGGGCTATACCGGCAATATCGCCGCGGCACGCACCGCGATCGTCAACGCCTACAACAATATTGCCACGACGGCCCAGGCCGCCCACGCCGCGCAGCTCGCGGAAAATGCCGCGCAGCTCGCGCTCTATGGCCCAGACGGCTTATCCGATGGCGTCGGTGGCGCCGAAGGCGCGCAGGCAATTGCGGACGCGGCCAACGATGCCGCGCAGGCGACGCTTGCGGCCTATAACGATGCGATCGCTGAAAACGTCGAGACGAAAGTTAACGCCGCACAGGACGCGACCGACGCGTTGGTCAACTCCCTCGCTGCCGTCGGCAGCCAGGTCATTCAAGCCGACCGCGATGCCGCCACGGTCGCACGCGTTGCCGCCGAAGCCGCGCGTGACGCCGCGCAAGCCGCGGCCAACGATTTATTGGCCAATCTCGGCGCCGGCCATGCGGACGTCGTCGCGGCGCAAACACTCGCATCTCACACCGCGGACTTGGTGACCAGCCTGGCATCCCTCGAACTTTCGCTCGCCTCGACCACGCCGAATTTGGATACACCGGAATTCAACGCGGCCGGCGCAGCTAACACACTGGCCAGCACCAGCGCTTCCGCCGCGCTGAGCAACACCGGCGCCATGACCACATCGCAAGGCATTGCCTCCGCCAATGCGACCGCTGCGGCCGAAGCCGCCGCCAACGCGCTGACGGCGCGCAACCAGGACCAGCTCGACCTCGATGCGGCGACGCTCACACGCGACAGCACCGCGACTCTGTTGGTCAACGGCCAGACGCTGTTGGCCATGTTGAACACCGCCTTGCAGGATGCGCAAGACACTTTTAACGCGGCCGATGCGGCGAACCTGCCGTTCAGGAGCACGCTGGCAGCCTACGATGCCGCGGTGGCCGCAGAGGTCCATACCAGCACTGCCAATGCGCATACGGCGATGACCAATCTGGTGACCGAGCTCGGAGCGGAAGGTGACCCGATCGACACGGCTCTGATCAACGCCATCGATTCGGCGAGATTGGCGGCCGACCAAGCTGCGGACGCTGCCGCGAGTGCGGTGACCGCGCTCCAATCAGACCCGAATGTCGCGCCCGACGACCTGGATGACGCACAAACCGTCGCGGCCAATTCCTCCGCGCTCAAGGGAGCGCTGGACGCGTTGCATACAAGTCTACTGGCCGATGCCGACCTCCTGGTTGACGCGCAGCACGTCACAGACGTACTCACCGCACTGAACTCGGCGGGAACGAACGCCACCGACGCTACGACATTGCAGGGACAACTCACCGCCTCGCAGTCCGCGGCGCATCTCGCGAACCAGCCGAGCGCGGATATCCTTGCCCAAGCGGCGGCAGATCTTATGCTCGCCAACAACGACTACAACGATCAAAACGTGCTCGTCAATGGTGACCCCAACGACCCCGGCAACACGGGCTTGGTCGGTGCAGCAGCTGCCGCGCAGGCCGCCTATGACCAGGCGGTCGCTGATCTTGTGGCAAGCGAATCGGCATTGAGCGCCGCGAATGCTGCGGACACGCTAGTTCAAGCAACGCTCGACGCCTATAACACCGCCCTCGCGGAGGACGTGGAAGTCAAGACCGCCGACGCACAAACCGCCGCAGCCAACTTAGTGGCCTTATTGGGCAGCGTGGGATCGATCATCGACGCGGTGGACATGGCCGCCGCTGCTGCTGCCGTCGCAGCCGCGCTGAGCGCGGCGAACGCCGCGGCGGACGCGCGAGATGCGCTGTTGGCCAGCCCGAACCTGATCAACGCCAGCGATTTGACCGACGCAACGACGGTTGCAAGCCATGCGGCCGACTTGTTGACCGCGTTAACGGCGCTCGAAACTGCGCTCGGGTCATCCAGCCCGCTGCTGGATCTATGACCCTGGTCGTCAATAGTGGACGCCATGAATGACAGCCTCACGCCGCCGACTGCTGACGGGCCCACTGCTGGGCAAATGCCGCGGGCGAGCAATTCCCGAGTCGAGAATGTCGCCGCTGCCGGTTATAGAACAGCTCGATATACTCCGTGAGCTCGCGCCGCGCCTGCTCACGGGTTTCGTAGCGACGATGATGCACCAATTCATTCTTCAGCGTCCCCCAGAAACTCTCCATTGGGGCGTTGTCATAGCAGTTCCCCTTCCGACTCATGGACGGGATCAGGCCGAACTCCCGCAACTGATCCTGATAGTCCTGGGCACAATACTGCGAGCCACGATCAGAGTGGTGGATCAGTCCCGGGCGCGGGCGTTTCGCCCCCAGTGCCATGACCAGCGCCTGCCTGACCAAGTCCGTCGTCATGCGGCCCTCCATCGCATGCCCGACGACCTCACAGGTATACAGATCTTTGATCCCCGCCACATATAACCACCCTTCTGCCGTGGGGATATAGGTGATATCGGTGACCCAGGTCTCGTTCGGGCGCGTGGCGACAAACGTTTGGGCCACGACATTCTCCGCCACCGGCAGCGCGTGCGTCGAATCCGTCGTGGTCGTGAACCGACGCACCTGCTTGCAACGCAGGTTCAGTTTCTTGCGGAGCCGCTTGATGCGCCCAATCCCGGCGGGGAAGCCGTCCGCACGCAATTCCGCCTGGAGGCGCTCCGGGCCATACGTGTGCCGGGTACGCACATGGGCAGCTTGGATCGCCACTTCTAGCCGCGCATTCTCCTGGGCGCGCTTCGACGGCCGCCGATGCTGCCAGGCATAGTAGCCGCTTCGGGAGACCTCCAGCACTCGACACAACTGACTCAGCGGGTAGTGGAGACGCAGCGTCCTCATCAGCGCGTACCGGGCAGCTGCGCCTTCGCAAAGTACGCGGTGGCTTTTTTTAGGATGTCCCGCTCCATCCGCGCTTCAGCGAGATCGCGCTTGAGTCGAGACACCTCGGCCTCCAGTTCCGTCACGGGCCGTCGGCTCTCGCCCAGCGTCGCGAGCTGGCCCTGTCGAGCGCGACCCACCCAGCGCTCGAGCGTCCGGCCCGACATGCTCAGGCGTCGGGCGGCCTCCGGAATCGTCACCTGTTGTTCCAAGACCAGCCGCACCGCCTGCTCTCGGAATTCCTTCGTATACTGCTGTCGCGGGACCTGTTCCATCTCACACCTCCAGCCCTCTGATTGTAGGGTGAAGGCGTCCACTTTTTCGAGCTTACCTCACTAGACGAGTTCGTCTTGGCGCAAGGGGCCCTCGCCCTCGCCGACACCAACGAGACGGAAGCCGACACGTTCGACTCTCAGATCAATGACTCGCAAGACATCGCCGAAACCGCAGCTGATGCCACCGCCCAGGCACTCGTTCTAGCCGATGCCGCACTAGCGGAGGCGACGACCGCCTATAACAACGCGGTGGCGCTCAGCGAGGCCGCCGACGCCGCGCGCAACGATGCGCGCCCAAACTTCGAAGCCGTCTTCGCTGAGCCGGAGCCCGGCATCGAGTCCGGCCTTGAGATCGAACAGCTCGACAGCTTGGTCATCCCCAACACCGCGCCGGATGCTGGCCTGTCAGCGCCGTTCAACTCGTGGATGACCTTCTTCGGCCAGTTCTTCGACCACGGTCTCGACTTAGTCACCAAAGGCACTGCCGGCACCGTCTATATCCCGCTGCAAGCGGATGATCCGATCATCGCCGGCGCCGACGGTGTCTTCGGCACGGCCGACGATTTGCCTGAGCACCTGCGCTTCATGGCGCTCACGCGCGCCACCGTCACGCTCGATGCCGACGGCGTACCGCAGCACACCAACACGACCACTCCGTTCGTCGACCAGAACCAGACCTACACGTCGCATTCGTCGCATCAAGTGTTTCTGCGCGAGTACGTGCGCGAGGACGGCCAGACGCTGGCCACCGGCCGCTTGATCGACGGCACCGCCGCGAGCGGGTCGTTCGACGGAGCGATCGCCAACTGGGGCGAGGTCAAGCAGCAGGCGATCGACATGCTCGGCCTCAAGTTGAACGACTTTATGGTGCACAACGTGCCGCTCTTGCTGACCGATCAGTACGGCAAATTCATTCCGGGCGCGAACGGCTATGCACAAGTGTTCGCGCAGGTGCAGATCATCAACAACGCCACCGGCCAAGTGGTCGGCATTCAGGGCAGTCCCTTTCTATTGTCCGGAATCGACGGCGGTTTGGATCTCGTCAATCTGGCGTTGCCGACCGGCTTGCCGGAACCGCCCGTCGGGTTTTCCTTCAAGACCGTACCCATGGGCACCGGTCACGCGTTCTTGGATGACATCGCGCACCATGCGGCGCCGAGCTTTGTCGATCACGACCACAACCCGATGACGCCGCGCATTGCGCAGATCGCCGACACGGACATCGACGCCAACGGCAATGGTGTCTATGACGAGGGTATCGACACGCTCACGGATGTCAATGGCGACGGTCTGGTCACCACCGCAGACTTCTTCGCCGACGACCACAATGGGCTGACCTATGACGATGAAATGCTCAACGCACATTTCGTTACCGGCGACGGCCGCGGCAACGAAAACATCGCGCTGTCCGCGGTCCACTCGGTGTTCCACTCCGAACACAACCGCACCGTCGAGGCCAACAAGGCGACGATCCTGAATACGGACGATCTCGCGTTCATCAACGAGTGGCTGCGGACGGACATCACGAGCCTCGCTGACATCGCCACTGACCAGCAAAAAACCGACCTGATCGCCAACGATGCCGCGTGGGACGGCGAACGCCTGTTCCAAGCCGCGCGCTTCTCTACCGAAATGCAGTACCAACACATGGTGTTCGAAGAGTTCGCGCGCCGCATCCAGCCGGATATCGACGCGTTCGTCTTCAACACGGACTCGACGATCGATGCCTCGATCCTTGCCGAGTTCGCGCATACGGTGTACCGCTTCGGCCACTCGATGCTGACCGGCACCGTCGATCGTCTGACCAACGATCTGACGACCGTCGACGGCGAAGCCGACCAGCAGACGCTGCTCGCCGCCTTCTTGAATCCGCCGATGTACCTTGCGAGCGGCGCCTCGCAGGAGGAGGTGCTGGCCAACTTGGTGCGCGGCACAACACGCGACGTCGGCAACCAGATCGACGAGTTCATCGTGCAGGACCTGCGCAGCAATCTCGTCGGCTTACCGCTCGACCTGGCTGCGCTCAACATCGCGCGCGGCCGTGAGACCGGCATTCCGTCGTTGAACGACGCGCGCCAGCAATTGCACGACGCCGGTGTGTTGAGCCTCACGCCGTACACGAGTTGGCTCGACTTCGAGAACAACATCAACAACAAGCTGTCGGCCATCAACTTCATGGCGGCGTACGGCACGCACGCGGCCATCACGTCGGCCGCCACCGCCACAGAAGCGCGCGACGCCGCATTCCTGCTCCGGATCGGCGATGGGAACAACGCCGATGGTGTCACGATTCGCGGCGTCACCTATAGCAATGCAGACCGTCTCGCGTTCTTAAACGGCACCGGCGCCTACAGCGCGACCAACGGCCGGGGCGGCGTGGACGCGATCGACCTGTGGATCGGCGGCTTGGCCGAAAAGCGGCCGGAGTTCGGCAGCGCAATGCTCGGCTCGACGTTCAACTACATCTTCGAATACCAGTTAGAACACCTGCAGTTCGGCGACCGCTTCTACTACCTGTCGCGCACGCAGGGCATGAACTTGCTCAACCAGCTGGAGCCCAATACTTTCTCCGATTTGGTGATGCGTAACAGTGAACTGGGCGGGGACTACGCGACGCACCTGAACAGCGCCCTGTTCGTGACGCCAGACATGATCCTCGAGCTCGATCGCGGCATCGCGCAGGAAGACTACAACGGCAGGGAGTCCACTCTTGACCCGGATTGGGAAACGCCGCCGAGCCTGCCGGTCGAGAAGGTCACGCGCGATTACACCGGCGCGACCCAGATCGAGGTCGACGGCGTCATGCATGATGTCGGCGGCTCGATCATCTTCAGAGGTTCCGAGCACACCGTGATCGGCGGCACCGAAGGCAACGACTATATCCGTAGCGATGAAGGCGACGACACCATCTGGGGCGACGGTGGCAACGATCACCTCATCTCCGGCGAGGGTGTGGACAACGTGTTCGGCGGCGACGGCGACGACATCATCGAAGACATCGAAGGCGCCGGCGACTTCCTGCGTGGCGAGCGCGGCAACGACGTCATTGCCTCAGGGCGCGGGCTCGACGTGTTGTTTGGCGGCGAGGGCAAAGACGCCATTCTCATCGGTCTGGATGGTATGGAAGCCTTCGGCGGCGACGGCGACGACTTCATCCTCGGTGGTGCCGGCGCAGACTTCCTGCTCGGCAACGAGGGCGACGACTGGATCGAGGGCAGCGGCGGGTTCGACACGCTGGCGGGTGAAAACTCCGAGCTGTTCTTCAACAGCCCGATCGTCGGCCACGACGTGCTGTTCGGCCACGGCGACGAAACCGACTACGACGCGGAATCCGGCGACGACATCATGGGCTCGGGCCCAAGCGTGTTCCGCTACGAAGGCATGTTTGGCTTCGACTGGGGCATCGCGAAATACGATCCGTCGCAGATCCGCTTCGACTTGAAAGTTCCGATCTTCACGACCGACCCGCAGGACATTCTGCGGGACCGCTTCGATCAGGTGGAAGCGCTGTCGGGCTGGAACGGCAACGACGAGTTGAAGGGGGACGATCGCGGCGCCGTTGCGGGTGAGACCGCGCCGAGCACGACCCCGACGACACAGTTCGCTGACCACGTTTTGACCCAGGAAGGCGTGGACCGCATCGACGGCCTCAGCGAGCTGCTGGACGGCGCGCGCGCCACCCTCGGGCTCGGCACGACGTTCCGCGAGGGCAACATTCTGCTCGGCGGCGACGGCAGCGACGAGATCCATGGACGCGGAGGCTACGACATCCTTGACGGGGATGCGTGGTTGAACGTACGCATCAAGATCGACATGGGCACCGGTGTGATCTATTCAGCTGAGTCCCTCACCACCGACACCACACTTTCCGGCCCGTACGCCGGCAAGGTGTACGCGACCGACGCTAACGGCGATCCAGATTTCACGGCCGTGCAATTCGGCGGCCGGTCGCTGCAATCACTGCTGCTCGACCGGACCATCAATCCGGGCCAGATGAGCATCGTGCGCGAGATCAAGTACGACCAAACTCCGAACAACAATAACGACACGGCGGTGTTCCAAGGCACGCTGGCGGAGTACGACATCGAAGGCGCCGGCATCGAGGTCGACGGCGTCATCCAGCGCGCCTATGACCTCAACGGCGACGGCTTCATCTCCGTCACCGACCGTGACAACGGAGTGGTCGGCGCCACCGTCAACGGTGTGGTGCTGCGCTCGCGCGGAGTGTCGACCGACGACACCGACCTCTTGAAGAACATCGAGCTGTTGCGGTTCGCGGATGCCACCATCGCGATCGGCGGCAGCAACTCGGGAGCGATCGGCGCCGTGACCCTGAACGATCCGACGCTGTCGGCCGGCGTAGTGACGCCGTTCGTCGGCCAAGTGCTGACGCCCACGCTGTCGGCCTTCGCCGATGCCGACGGCATCTTGCTCGACGCCAACAATCTGCCTGTGGGCCTGAGCTATGAGTGGCAGATCCAACAACTCGGCGAAACCTTTTGGATAACGGTGCAGGAGAGCGCCACCTACACAGTGCGGCCGGACGACCTTGGTCACCTGATCCGCGCGGTCGCAATGTTCAAGGACAACGCCGGCGTCACCGAGCGCCTCTACTCCGCGCCGACCGCCGAGCCGACTATCCCTTTCATGCTCGACGAAAATAGCCCGGCCGGCACGGTCGTCGGTCTCATTCCGTTGCCGGCTGCGGAGAACGAGGGTGTGACGTTTGCGATCAACGCCGCCACGGTGCCGGGGCTATTCAGCTTGAACGTCGCCGGTCTGGATACCAACGGCAGCGAGATCGCGCAGTTAGTGGTCGCCAACAGTGCGCCCCTCGACTACGAGGCGGAGCAAACGCCCGCCGACAATCAGTTCCAAGTCATCATCGACAGCTTTGATGTCGATGGCGAGCTCATCGATCAGCGTGAGTTCACCGTCCTGCTGAGGGACGTGGTCAATGAAGGGGCGCCGACCAATATTATGTGGATCGGCACCACGCCGGCTGGCAACGCACTGCCAACCGGTGTGATCGCGCAGCTGTCCACGGCGGACCCGGACCTCGGCGCGACCCACCAGTATCAGCTGCTCGCGGGCAGTGCGGCCGGCTTCACTGTGAGTCCCGATGGTATGGTCACGCGCATCGGCGCGATGGCGCCGAACTCGACCTATCTGTTGAACGTGCGCTCTACGGACAACACCGGCCTGACGTACGACGAGACCTTCACTATTCGCACGCAGGCGAACAACGTGGCGAACGTCTTTGCCGGTACGAACGGAGACGAGATCGTCTACGGTCTCAGCGGCGGGGACAGGGCTGCACTCAACCCCGACAGCGGTCTGAACGGCGGGGCGGGCGATGACAACCTGTTCGGCCAAGACGGCAACGACACGCTCGTGGGCGAATCGGGCAACGATATCTTGGTCGGCGGCGCGGGGGTGGACCGAGTCTTCGGCGGCCTCGGCAACGATACGATACGCTACGTCGTTGACAGCGACGGTGTCGACACGATCATCGACGGCGGGGCCGACACCGACACGGTGGAACTTGTCGCGAACGGCGGCGGGCAAACACTGAGCGTCACCTATAACGGGACCGCTATCACCGTCTTCGAAGGTAACGGTGCGCTCACCTCCATCGAGCGCTTCACCGCGAATCTCGGCGGCGGCACCGATACCTTGGTCTACACTAGTGCTGCAAACCTCACGGTGGATCTCAGCGCTGGAACTGCATCGGGCTTTGCCTCGATCGCTGGCATCGAAAACGTCACTGGCGGCGCAGGCGCCGACCTGCTCACCGGCGACACCAACGCCAACGTTCTTATTGGCGGAGCTGGCAATGACACGCTCTTCGCGACGGTTGATAACGTTCGCGACACCATGAACGGGAACGGCGGCACCTCGGATACGGCCAACTATGCGGCCTATACAGCCAACCTGTCCGTCAACTTGGGTGCAGCGACAATCGTGGTCGGAGGATCCGGGTCCACGACGGCAAATTCCGACGTACTCGTCGCCATCGAGAACTTCACCGGCGGCACGGGCGACGACTCGATCACAGGCAACAACGCGGCCAACGTCCTGCGCGGCGGCGCCGGTGCCGATACCCTGAACGGCGGCGGCGGCAACGACCAAATATTCGGCGATGCCGGCAACGACGTCATCAACTATACGATCGGCGGCGGAGCCGACACAGTCGATGGCGGCGCCGACATCGATACGCTGAACATCACGGATGGTGGTGCCAATAACCAGCTTGATGTCATATACGATGGCTCGGTCCTCACCTCGGTTGAAGGCGGCACGATCAGCAACATCGAGATCGTGAACGCCAATATGGGCGGCGCCGCGGACACGCTGTCCTACGCTGGGTCGAATGCCGGCGTAACCGTCGACCTCGAAAACGGGGTTACCTCAGGCACGGCCTCGGGCTTCAATCAACTGATCAGTGTGTTGCACGTGATCGGTACCGACCAGGACGACACTATATCCGGCAACAACGGCAACAACATTCTCAATGGTGGCGCCGGTATCGACCAGTTGAACGGTGAGGCTGGCGCAGACATCCTGATCGGCGGCGCAGGCGCCGATCAGATCGACACGGGCGCAGCCAATGACAATCTGGCCGACCTGATCCGGTTCAGCGCAGTCAACGAGTTCGGCGACACGGTCACGAACTTCGACGCGAACGGAACGGTCGATCGAGTCGAGTTCGGCGGCGCACTCAACACGGCCTATGACGACGGCACCAACGACAACAACTTTACATTCGTCACGGGAACTGCCGGCGGCGTCACAACAGCCGCAACAGTCGGCCAGGCCAACGGCAACGCGGAAGCGCTGCTGCTGATCAACGGTGTGACGACGGCGAGCTTGACGGACTTAGCAGCTGTCTCCTCAGCCATCAACACCGAGTTCGTGATCAATGGAGCGGCCGGACCAGTCAACGGCGAAGACGCAGTCCTGGTTGTTGACGCAAGCGACGGCAGCAGCTTCGGCGTCTATCAGTGGATCCAACAAGCAGGTGGCGGCACAGAAACCGACGCCGCCGAGCTGACCCTGATTGGCGTATTCACCGCCAATGCGCAGGTGACTACCGCCAGCTTCGACTTCTTCTAGGTCGTAAGCAGAGAACAAGAGAGGTACTGTCGACTACGGCAGTGCCCCTCTCTCGGCAACGGAAGGAGCTACAGCGCGAGAGCATTAGGCAATGTGCCAGCACACATCGGCTTCTGTTGATCCATCACAAAGGAGTGTCAGCTTATGAGCGAACCCACAGATGCCTCCATCGCGTTGAAGGTCAGATTGACCTCCTCTGATTCCTCCGCACACCCGCGCGTGGCGAACTACACCACTGTCGGGGTGGCGCAAGGGATGGCCTATCTCGATTGTGGCTTCATCGAACCGGCGTTGCTTGCGGCTTTCGCAAGAACGGCCAAGGACGGTCAAGCGGCCCCGAAACGAGTAGATGGTCACCTGGTGACCCGTGTCGCGATGGACGTGAATGCCCTCGCCCATCTGTACCAGCAGATTCAGCAGGTGCTCGCCGGTGTACGAGACGCACGGAAACCAAAAGCTAAAGGATCGGACTAGAGGGTCAAGATGGACGGGATGGCGGCATGATGACGACACAGCCGTAGCTCCCACAATAATACTGTCGGGTTTTAGCGATAGACATGTCCTCTTGCTGGATAGGCTGCCCGTTCACAGAGGCGAATATATGATATTACGCTTTGGTAGGAGTAGGTCACGCTTTTGGTAGAGATGCTTACACAATTGCCAGTGCTATATTTCCCGCCATGTCCTCACCTGATGATACGTTCGCGACCGGCCATCGGCTGAATGGAATTTCAGCCTCCATATCCAGCATGTCCACCCCAACAACCATTTTCACGAACGAACCGTCCGACCTGCGGCACGCCCTAGGGGCCTGTCGCAGTTCCTTTCTGACCACGGCCTTCTTTAGCCTCTTCGTGAATGTGCTGATGCTCGTGCCGTCGATCTACATGATGGCCATCTACGATCGCGTGTTGATGAGCGGGAGCGAATCGACGCTGATGATGCTCTCTCTCATTACCGTCTTTCTGTTTTGCGTGCTCGGAGGGCTCGAATGGGTGCGGAGCCGGATGTTGGTGGCGACAAGTGCGCGGCTCGACGAACAGCTGGGCGACCGGGTCTTCGATGCCATCTTTACCCAGTCTCTCACCAGCAGCGGGGCCGCCGCGACGGCCCAGCCGCTGAATGATCTGGTGCAGATCCGACAATTTCTGAGTGGGCAGGGATTGCTAGCCTTTTTTGATGCGCCGTGGATCCCTGTCTATGTTGCGCTCATGTTTCTCTTTCACCTGTATTTCGGGGCTGTCGCCACTCTTTCAATGCTGCTGTTGGCGGGGCTCGCAGTCTGGAACGAGGTCGCAACGCGCGCCGATCTGGCCGAGGCCAACCGCGAGTCGATCGAGGCTTCCCAGTTTAGCCAGCGGAATTTGCGCAATGCCGAGGTCGTCGAGGCCATGGGCATGTTGCCGCGCCTGCGGGCGCGCTGGCAGATGCGTCAACGAAAAATATTGGCGCTACAGAGTCGGGCCAGTAGTAAAGCGGGATTGATCAACGCGCTGTCGCGAACGTTCCGGCTCACCGTGCAATCTCTCGTGCTAGGCCTTGGGGCTTATCTGGCCATTCATAAGGAGATCACGCCAGGACTGGTCATCGCTGGCTCAATCCTCTTGGGGCGGGCGCTAGCTCCGCTCGATCAAATGATCGGCGGGTGGCGCGGGTTTCTCGGGGCACGGGAAGCCTATCAGCGGCTCGATCGCCTGCTGCGTACCATCCCCGTTCGCGAGCCTCGGATGGCGCTGCCGACGCTCCGGGGGAAAGTCACCCTAGAGGAGCTTGTGATTGCAGTACCAGGTCGGACTGAACCGCTCCTCAACGGGATCACGCTGACCATCGAGCCCGGCACCACGGTCGCGCTCCTCGGGCCCAGCGCCGCGGGGAAATCGACGCTGGCCCGAGCGATGCTTGGCCTCTACCCTCCAGCGCACGGACGGGCCTGCCTTGATGGAGCAGATATCCTCAACTGGGATCGGATCCAGCTCGGAGAGTCCATCGGGTATCTTCCGCAAGACGTGGAATTGCTCGACGGTACCGTCGCGGAGAATATTGCACGATTTGGGTCCGTTGATGCCAAGCGCGTGGTGGAAGCCGCGCAGTGGGCGGGGATCCATGAGATGGTGCTGACCTTACCGCAGGCCTACGATACGCCGCTGATCGGCGGGGGTATCGCCCTGTCGGCCGGCCAACAGCAACGCATCGGCATCGCACGTGCGATTTATGGGCGCCCGCGAGTCGTGGTTCTCGATGAACCCAATGCGAACCTCGACATGGCGGGGGAGGTCGCCCTCACGGCAACGATCCAACAGCTCCAACGGGACGGCTGTACTGTTGTGGTCGTCACCCACCGCACAAAGGTACTCCAGGTGGTGCAGAAGATCGCACTGATCATCGGCGGCAAGATCGCCCGCTACGGGCCACGGGACGAGGTCCTGGCAGCAATGGCCAAGCCGCCATCCCAACCACCAGGCTTGGCAAGGTCGAATGGGTCATGTTCAAGAGAGCCCGGCATGCAGGAACCACAAGGAGTGACTTCGTGAGAAGGTGCAAGATCATGGTGTGCCGTGGCTGACCGGCTACTCGACGGCCCTCATCCAGCGTTGAGCGACGATCGTGCGATCCGCCGGCAGGGGCTGGCACTGGTGCTGGTAGTCTTTGGCGGGTTCGGAGCCTGGGCTTCACTGGCCCCACTCACGAGTGCGGCCTTGGCTCCCGGCGTCATCACCGTCGAACACTACCGAAAAACCGTCCAGCATCTCGAGGGCGGGATCATCCGCACATTGGATGTGCATGACGGGGACTTCGTGCAGCAGGACCAAGTGCTCGCCACTCTGGACGATACCCAATCCCGTGCCCAGCTCGAAGTCTTGCGGGGGACAGCTCTATCTTAGAATCGCCCAGGAAGCCAGGCTGGCCGCGCAGCGAGACGGACTCCCGTCCGTGCACTACCCTCAAGAATTGCTTACGCACCGCCACGATTTGCGTGTCCAGGAGGCGATCCGGCTCCAGAATCAAACGTTTGAGGTGCGTCAGGCGGCAAACGCCGGCGAGAGTGATGTGTATCGCCGACAAATCGAGCAACTGCGGGCCAAAGTGGCTGGGCTTCACGCGCAGAAACACAGCAAAGATCGCCTTGTTGACTCTTACCGTGGCGATGTAGACGACTTCAAGAGTCTGTTGAAGGAGGGATACACCGAAAAGCAAAAGGTTGAAGAATTGGATCGGGCCTTGGCCCAAAGCGAAGGACAACGCGGGGAGCTAGTGTCCGACATCGCGGCAAACGAGTTACAAATCGCCGAGATCGAACTGAAAATTCTGCAGCTCCAGAAAGATCTCCAGCGGGAAGTCGCCAAAGAATTGAGCGACGTTCAGACCCAATTGTTCGAGCTCCGAGAAAAAGTACAGGGGCTTGAGAGCACGGTGAACCGCACGGTTATCAGAGCCCCGGTCTCCGGGATGGTGCTGGGACTGGCGGTGCATACTATCGGAGCGGTCATTCCTCCGGGAGGCCGACTGCTCGACATCGTGCCTAAAGATCAAAAGCTGATCATCGAAGGCCAAGTCTCGCCTATCGATATCGATCGGGTGAAGATTGGGCAGCTTGCGGAGGTACGGTTCAGTGCATTCAATAGCCGCGAGGTGCCGACGATCATGGGGACCTTGATCAGTCTCTCGGCGGATCGGATTGGCACGGATAGTGCCGACCTCAAGAATTCCAAGGAGTCGAGCGGAGGCAATGCCGCATACTATCTGGTGCGGGTTGCTGTCTCACCTGAAGGACTAGCCGCGTTGAGTGCGGCGAACCTCGAACTAGTGCCCGGCATGCCTGCAGAGGTGCTCATCAATACGGGAGAGCGGACCCTGGTACAGTATTTGGCGAAGCCCCTCACGGATACTTTCAAACGCTCCTTCACAGAGGATTGAGCAACAGCAGCCAAGGAGAAGACAATGACGCACCAGCAATTACTCCTTGCACTCCTGTTCATACTATTCAGCCCGCCGGGTGCGGGCGCTGCTGAGGGGACTCCGACCGTCGATAGAACCCCTGCCAGCCTGCTGCAGCTCTACGATCTAGCCATGAGCACCAATCCCGTGGTAGAGAGCCGAAGGTCATCCATCCTGCAAGCCGAAGCGCAAAAGGATCAGGTCCGCAGCAAGCTCTTGCCGCAAGTGTCGGCCACTGGCAACATCGGGTGGAACGAGTTCACGCAAGACGTCCCCAACCCCCTCACGAGACAGACAACGGATGTCACCACACAATACCAAACGTTGCGAGGCGTGGTGCAGGCCCGTCAAGCCCTTTTCGACCTGGCATCCCTTCGCGCCTATGAGGGAGCCGGATTTATCGTCAAGCAAGCTGAGTTGGACTTGGATGATACTCGCATGAAACTCGCCACCGATCTCGTCGATCGCTATCTCGAAGTCCTGCAAGCCGCCGATGAGGCCAGTTATGTGCAAAGCGAGCTGGATCTGACTGATGGTGAGACGCAACGGATCCGTCGCATGTATGAGCGGTCGATGGCCAAAGTCACCGATATGTACGAGATCGAGGCCTATTACCAGACGCTCAAGACGCGAGAGCTGGAAATCTCCAACGCGATGGCCGTCGCGTTGGAAAAGGTGCGGGAGGTGGTGGGAATACCGGTGACTGATCTGTCGCGGCTCAGGAAAGAGGAGTTGCCACCGGTTCCTGGCCAGCCAGACCAATGGGTAACGGAGGCAGTCCAGCGGCACCCGGCGATCCAGGCGTTACAACATGCGCTGGACGCATCCGCCAAAACCATCGCCAGTCAGTGGGCTAACCATTTACCTCAAATTTCCCTGCAGATGTCCGGCATTTATGCCAAAAATGGTGGGTTCGACAACCGGCAGCTGGATCCCTACACGGTTGGTACCATGGGGCTGCAACTCAATGTGCCCTTGTACTCCGGAGGCAGCGTGAAAGCCGGAGAACGCGAAGCCATTGCCCGGTTTGAAATCACCAAGTACAAGCGCATCGAAAAGCAGCGAGAGATCGAGCGGGAGACAAGATCCGCCTATTTGAATGCGCAAACGGGCTTCTCACGCATTGCATCGACGGCTCGTGAAGTCGAGGCCCGCGTCAAGGCACGGGACGGTCAGCAACGGGGCTACGAGTTGGGAGCCTCCACGATTGTGGCCCTACTTGAAGCAAAAAAGAATCTCTTGAAATCCCGATTTGGTTACGCCAAGGCCCGGTATGACTATATCCGATCGCTTGTAGCTCTGCAGGTCTGGGGAGGAACCCTCACGCGTAAGGATGTTGAACAGATCAATGGGTGGCTGGCTCAAGACAGAGTGCCCACTCACTACTAACCCGCAGGATTCATGAGTACTTCTCCCGCAATTCCTGACACCCCGTAGTAGCAAGCCTCGGTGATGACCTTGCATGCTAAACCTACATAGACCTGCATTGAACTAGGTGTGGGCTCCAAACAGTTTCGCTCCTAACTACAGAAAGCCGAGCACAAGTGACTCAGGTCCATGATGTTGTGGGCTATTTCTACAATCCACTTGTTAGGAGTACTACAAGTTAGGACAACGCCCATATGTAAATGTTTGCATTTTATACGTAACCCTTAAGATGTATTTGAAGAATGCTGCACTTAGAAGTATATGCACGCCACCATGTCTCACAGAACTCACAATATGATTGCATTTCAATTAGCAGTTACCAGCCTCATGCCGCTCTTCTTTCTTCTTCCCAATAATCCCAACCAATCGAATACGCTAATTAATATTCGCCACAATCTCACGGTGGACCCACTGGGTGCGAGCAATTCGTACTTTGGGTGGCTTCATAAGCAAGCGGACAAAGACCCGCCTTTTGTTTGGTCAGAAACTGACCGTATCTCCTCTATGCAGATGACCCTCACGGTTCAAGACTACTACGACCGCGACAATCAGACGATATTCTCTCGAAGGGAAAGTCCACAATAGTCTATTGAAGCTATGAGATTCACGGATCCATACATCTATGGCACCTGCAACCAAGGAGTCTGAAAATGAGTGATCAAGAGCCAGAAGGGATTAGCCGGAGAGACATTCTTAAATTGGGCCTCGCCGCCGGAGGTGCGGCCATCATCGGCCCCGGACGGATTGTCGATGCTTTTGCCATGTCCTGCTATGACAGCTCGATGAACACGTCATGCGGCACCGCGAGGGAGGATTTTCCGACCAGCCCGTTCATCGGTGGACGAATCGTCCAAACCACCATCAACGGCAAAACGGTAAACTCCGTGTCACGGGCAATCGGAGATTTTGATGCGTTTTCGCAAGAGCTTCCGATTCCCACCGCTTTACGGCCTGTGCAGCAATTTAGTGCTCCCTACGCAGGCACCCCACAAGATTCTGATGGAGAGGTTCATCAGGTTGGAGTCGATGGCAAGAGGGCGGACGATAGCTCCGTGCCCAACTACAATGCCATGCTCGCTGACTGTCGGTACTATCGAATCAACTTGGAGGTGGCGCCCCATAATTTTACCAATCAGCAAGTCGTGCCGATCAATGCCGCAGGGAAGGTAGTCCGCGCTCCCAAGCAAAGCAGTGTGGGGCGGCTGACCTTGCCGAGCAGCACGATCTGGGGGTTCAATGGGAAGTTTCCTGGCCCGATGATCAATGCTGAGTATGGCAAACCTTGTCTGGTTCGCTTTGAGAACTGGCTAAACAATGATCACGGCCTCGATTCCCAGAACTTCGGCGCTCCGGACCGAGCATTCCTCACCCATCTGCATAATGCCCACACGGCACCGGAAAGCGATGGCAACCCATTCCACAAGTCCTGTCCCTACGGACCAGGACAATGGGTGGAGAATCTCTACCTGAACTGGGCCTGCGATGGCGAGAACAGAGAAAAGCAATCTTTCTTCTGGTTCCATGATCATCGGATGGACCATACCGGCGCCAATGTCTACAAGGGGATGGTGGGGCTCTATCCGATCTACGATCCGATCAAGGACAACGGCAACGAACTCGACGGGCTTCGCCTTCCTGGTGTCCGGAGAGAGAACGGCGATGGCTCCTTCGATGTCGACTACGACATTCCCCTGGCCTTTTTCGACTGCCGATTGGACGATGGTGTCACGCGCCATCAGGATTACCACGCCGGCTGTGATGAAACCCACCCGGGATGGTGGGGGAAGACCTTTTTTAAACATTTCCCGAATAAGGGTTTCAACGGAGATGTCTTCACAGTTAATGGTGTGGCCTGTCCTGTGTTACACGTCAAACGCAGAAAGTATCGGTTCCGATTCTTGGATGCATCGATCGCACGGCAATATGAGTTCAAGCTGATGCGAGGGAGCGTGGGAGCCCGTCCCGGCCAACAAGGGCAATATAATTTCATCGACAGCAACGGCACCAATACCCTGGGCGAGCAGGTGATGAAGTTCCGCCAGATCGCCGCCGACGGCGGGCTACTCCCTTTCGCCATTGACCGCGACTCCATCGAAGTGTGGCCTGCCAAACGCCGGGAAGTGATCATCGACTTCAGCCAATACATGGATGGAAGTCCGACCACCAATGGAGAGGTGCTGTATCTAGCGAACATCCTTCAAATGCTCGATGGACGAAAACGCACTGACAAGGATGAAGCTGGCTTTGACCCGAACTACTGCGTGCCCGTCCTCAAGTTTGTCATTGACGGCGACGCACCGGATTCAAGTGTGATGCCGGCCCTGAACCAGCGGCTGCGTGCGTTACCTCCGCTACCGGACCTCACGAATCTCCCCAAAAAAACCTTCAGGTTCGATAAACTGGAGCTGGGCGGGGAGCTGATCTGGACAATCAATGGACGAGGGTTTGATCCTACTCGACTGGAAGCCTCTGTCAAACGAGGCCAACCGGAACTCTGGACCTTTGTGAACGAGGGGGGTGGCTGGACCCATCCAATCCATAACCACATGGAGGAACACCAAGTTGTTTCTCGCAATGGAAAGGCCGTGCCTGATGCGGCCCATCCGGATGATCGTTCTCGCGAAGACGTTGTCGCCCTCGAAGGCGGTGAATCTGTGAAAATCTACCGGAACTTCAGGACTTTTACCGGCAAGTATGTGACCCATTGCCATAACCTGTCCCATGAAGATCATGCCATGATGTTCGGCTGGGAAATCAAGCCCTAACCCTCACTCCGGCAAGCTCCAGTCCCCCGGCAGTGAAGTACCGGGGGACCGGAATGGGTACGGCCTGGATCGACCAGCAATGCCATAGTGATCCCCCTCATGCGCGGGAACCACCTCTCCTCCATTGCGTTTTCAGTGTTTTGACCCAGCGGCTCGCCTGTTTCGAGATGACGTGCTCCTCAATCCGTAAATTGCCTTCATGCACGTGGCTCCACCCTCACTTGCTGTACGTCCCTCCAAGTCAGTCCGGCGAGAAGTGCAATCCCTGCCACTGCCTACTTCCTACCGCGGATACATGCGCTTCGCGAGATCAGAAAATGTCCGATGGGAAATATTGTCTCGAAAAGCATTCGGACCAATGGTCGTAGTAGTTAAAATATCGCGTGGGAAAGCACTTGGGTATGCGTACTGCGAGCCATAGTTTGGGCTACTATAGCTTCCGCTGCGTTGCGTTTTCAGCGGTTGCAGACTGACTCCCAAGCATAAGAGTCCGGGCGTTCGAATGAGCTTCACGCGGGCTGGAGTATTGGTGCCGTCAGGGATTAATATTCTAAGGCACATGTATCGAAATTGGACAGGACCGCATGACCGAGTCCAAAGAACATGTCGGTCGACCGCAGAAGTATCCCGGGAAAGGAACACAGCATGAGACCTACGTTTCCGTTCAATGGTTTTAGCCTGTTTGTGATCGCGTCCGTCTGCTTAGTCGGTTGCGCCGAGGTGAACTATCAACGCCTTAATGATCCCGTACGGGATACCTGGCAGAAGCCACAGGGGGTCATTGAACAATTGTCGATCCCGCCCGGATCGCGCGTGGCAGACTTAGGTGCCGGCGGTGGCTACTTTACATGGCATCTGTCCAAAGCGGTCGGTGCACGCGGGATGGTCTATGCAGTTGATACTAATAAGGCGGCGCTGGACATGATCTTTAAAGAAATGGTCGCACGCGGAACTCCGAATGTGCGGCCCGTCCGCGCCACGCTGAACGACTCCAGATTTCCGGAGCCGGTCGACCTCGTGTTCAGCTGCAACACCTATCATCTCATGCCGGATCGAGTCGCCTACTTTCGCGCTCTCGCGTCGTCGCTCAGGCCGGATGGACGCGTCGCGATCATTGACTTCCATCCGCGTGGGTTTTTTTTCGACCTGTTCGACGATAGAATCACCAAGAAGGAAGTCCGTCTCGAAATGGAAGCCGCCGGCTATCGATTGATCAACGCCTATGATCTTCTCGACCGGCAGCACTTCCAGATCTTTGCGGTTCCCGACAGTACACAACTCGACTCCTCTAATACAAAGGATACAACTCCGAAGGACCGTGAATGAACGACACAGATCCGCAGGAGACGCGCGAATGGTTGGATTCCATCCAGTACGTCCTGGAACACCACGGCGTCGAGCGGGCGACCTATCTGTTTGAACGGCTTCGTGACCGACTCGGCGGACGCGGTGCGAAAGTCTCCCAGTCGGTCAACACCCCGTACGTCAATACGATTCCTGTCTCCCAACAACCGCCTTATCCCGGTAACCTCGAGTTAGAACGTCGCATCCGCAGCCTGGTCCGCTGGAATGCGATGGCGATGGTCGTGAGGGCGAACCAGCAACGCCCTGGCATCGGTGGACACATTTCTACCTTTGCTTCAGCCGCCACGCTCTATGAAGTCGCCCTGCATCATTTTCTGCGCGGCAAGAACGGACTTCAAGGCGGCGACCACGTGTACTTTCAAGGCCACGCCGCACCGGGGATCTATGCGCGTAGCTTCGTGGAAGGACGTCTCCCCGAGGAAGTGCTTCACCGGTTTCGTGCCGAGCTTGATCCCGATGGAGACGGCTTGTCCTCTTATCCACACCCCTGGTTGCTCTCCAATTACTGGGAGTTTCCCACCGTCTCGATGGGGCTGGGGCCAATCCTGTCGATCTACCAGGCGCGGTTCAATCGCTACCTGCAGGATCGCGGTCTGAAGGATACAAACCAGCAGCGAGTCTGGGCCTTCGTCGGTGATGGCGAAACCGATGAACCGGAAAGCCTTGGCGCGCTCTCCCTTGCCTCACGTGAACGACTCGACAATCTGATCTGGGTCGTCAACTGTAATCTCCAACGCCTCGACGGTCCCGTGCGCGGTAACGGCAAGATCATCCAAGAGTTGGAAGCGGTCTTCCTCGGCGCCGGCTGGCATGTCATCAAAGTGATCTGGGGCAGCGATTGGGATCCGTTGCTCGCAAAGGATGACGAAGGCCTACTGACGAAGCGGATGGGCGAGGTCGTGGACGGCTGGTTTCAAAAGTATGTGGTGGAAGGCGGAGGCTTCGCACGGGAGCATTTCTTCGGAACCGACCCGCGACTCCTCAAGCTGGTCGAGAATTATTCCGACGAACAGATCCACAAAATGCTACGAGGCGGCCACGATCCTCGGAAACTGTACGCTGCCTACAAAGCCGCTGTGGAGCATACGGGGCAACCCACCGTGATCCTGGCCAAGACGATCAAAGGCTACGGCCTCGGCGAGGCCGGCGAAGGCCGAAACATCACGCACCAACAGAAGAAGATGAATGAACAGGAACTGCGTGAATTCCGCACAAGATTCAGCGTGCCGGTGCCGGATACACAATTGACCTCAACCCCGTTCTATCGGCCTCCAGCAGACAGTCCCGAGGCAGCATACCTGGCAGAACGCATCAAGACGATGGGCGGTCCGCTTCCTGAGCGACGCGTCACCGTCGAATCGATCAAGACGCCTGCGCTCGACCTCTTCAAAGAATTTCTGGAAGGATCGGGAGAGCGTTCGGTCTCTACCACGATGGGGTTCGCCCGAATGCTGAGTCGCCTGCTCGGTATGAAAGAGTTCGGGAAATATCTCGTCCCGATCATTCCCGATGAAGCACGCACGTTCGGGCTGGAGGCGCTCTTCCGACAATATGGCATTTACTCGCATGTCGGCCAGCTCTATGAACCGGTGGACAAGAGTTCTCTCTTGTACTACTTCGAAGCGACGCACGGGCAGATTCTCGAGGAAGGCATTACCGAAGCCGGTTCGATGTCTTCCTACATTGCGGCAGGCACCGCCTATGCGACTCATGGCGTCAGCATGATTCCGTTCTACATCTTTTACTCGATGTTCGGGTTTCAGCGGATCGGCGATTTGATCTGGGCCGCTTGCGACATGCGTACGCGAGGATTCATGTTGGGCGCTACTGCCGGGCGCACGACGTTGGAAGGAGAAGGCCTCCAGCACCAGGATGGGCAGAGCCACCTGTTCGCGAGTGCCTTTCCGACGATTGCGGCCTACGACCCGGCCTTCATGTTTGAGCTGGCAGTCATTCTTCAAAACGGACTCAAGCGGATGTATCAGGATCAACAAGACCTGTCTTACTACATCACGCTCTACAACGAATCCTATCCGATGCCGGCGATGCCACCCGATGTAGAAGAAGGGATCCGAGAGGGTCTGTATCGATTCAAAACCGCACCGGACCAAGCCAAACACCGGGCGCAGCTCCTGGCGAGCGGTCCGCTGGTGAACGAGGCGGTGCGTGCGCAGGAATTGTTGCTGCGCTATGGCGTGGCCGCGGATGTGTGGAGTGCAACAAGCTACAAGCAGCTACGAATGAACACGCTGGAGACGGAACGTTGGAATGTGTTGCATCCAAAAGAAAAGCCCCGCACCAGTTTCCTACAGCGGACCGTTGAGCAGTTCGATGGCCCCTGTGTCGCGGTCAGCGACTATGTGCGGCTGGTTCCCCAACAGATCGCTCCGTGGGTTCCCGGCGGGCTTCTGGCCTTGGGAACGGATGGGTTCGGCCGGAGCGATACCCGCAAGGCCTTGCGGCGCTTCTTCGAGGTCGACGCCGAACATCTGGTCGTGGCGACACTCTACGCCTTGTGTCGCCGTGGAGCCGTCGAGGCAAGCCTCGTGACGCAAGCAACGCGCGATCTTGGTATCTCGACTGAAACGGAGGCTCCTTGGCATCGATGACGGAGACAGGGCATCCATCAAGAGGGATATGACATGAATGTCGAACTCCCATTTCTCGCAGAAGGGATCGAAGGCGGCGATGTGGTCCAACTGCTGGTGCACGAGGGGGACCGCGTCAACGAAGGGCAATCGCTGATTGAACTCGAAACCGATAAGGCGACTGTCCCAGTCCCAACGCCTACCGCGGGAACCGTCGTGCGCCTGCTGGTCCAGCAAGGCGATCATGTGAAGGTCGGCCAAGCACTCCTCGAACTCGATGGAGCTGACGATAGCGCAAAGCAGGCATCGCCCTCGCCATCAACAAAGCCGACGCAGCCATCTTCTCAACAGGCTCCGCCTCCCGCTGAAGCAAGCCAAGCGAAGTCCGGACAACCTCCACCCCAAAGAGAGGCCCCACCGACCGCCCCGCCACCAGAACCGGTAGAACCCGCTGTGAAGGAGAAGACTGGATCGCTCCACTCGCCGACCGCCGGAGCTACGATCCCAGCCCCTCCATCGGTTCGGCGACTCGCGCGAGAACTTGGGGTTGATCTCTCACAGGTCAAAGGGTCGGAAGCCGGTGGACGGATTACTGCCGACGACGTGAAAGCCTTCGTCCGGGAGCGGACCAAGCGCGGCACGGCACAAGGCTCGGGCAGCAGCATATTTTCCACCACCTATGGATCTGAACGGCGCGAGCCGCTCCCCTCCCTCAGACGAAAAATCGCTGCCAATATGACCCAAGCCTGGACGACGATTCCGCACGTTCATCAGTTCCAAGATGCCGACATCACCGATCTCATGGCGCTCCATAAACGGTATGCACCGGAATTCAAAAAGAAGGGCGCCACACTGACGTTGAGCAGCCTCTTCTTGAAAGCGATCGTCCATGCGCTGAAACTCTATCCGCAAATGAATGCGACCCTCGATCTCACCAACGGCGAGGTGATCTACAAGGACTATTACAACATCGGCGTGGCGGTCGATACACCAGCCGGGCTCATCGTACCGGTGGTTCACCAGGTGGACCAGAAAGATCTCCTGCAAATTTCGCTGGAGCTGGCCGATCTCGCCGAACGCACTCGCAAGCGGGAGATCAAGCTGGAAGAGCTGCGGGGAGCGACGTTTACATTGAGCAACATGGGGGGGATCGGCGCCGGTCCGTTCCTCCCGATCATCAATCCACCTCAAGTCGGCATTCTCGGTGTCGGCAAAGCTAAAATGACGCCCGTCTATCGAGACGGCCAGTTCGTCCCTCGCCGCGTCCTGCAATTGTGCGTGGGCTACGACCATCGGCTGGTGGATGGAGCGATTGGCGCGCGCTTTACCATCGAGATCGTCAAAGTTTTGGAAGATTTTCAAGGAATGTTCCTTGGGCTCTAACAGGATGCTCACGCGTGAAGCGTCCAGGGTCAATACGGTAGGCAGGAGGTCGTATGGCGGAATCGCGTTATGACGTGGCGGTCATCGGTGCCGGTCCTGGCGGCTATGCCGCCGCGTTTCGCGCAGCGGATCTTGGCTTACGGACGGTGCTGATCGATGAGGATCCTCAACTCGGTGGGACCTGCCTGTTGCGAGGTTGCATTCCTTCGAAAGCCTTGCTGCATGCCGCCCGCTTACTCACCGAAGCTCAGGAAGCGGCGACCTGGGGCATTCAATTCGACAAGCCCCGCGTGGATCTCGATGCATTTCGCAGCCGCGTGGACGCGATCATCGGCAAGCTCACGAAAGGTGTGAAGACGCTGGCCGGCAGCCGCAAGGTTGACGTCATCCAAGCCCGTGCCATATTGAAGGATGCTACGACGCTTCAGCTCTCCGGTCCCGACGCACCAAGCGAGCTTTCTTTCTGTCATGCAATTATCTCGACCGGTTCCAAACCCCTGATTCCTGCCTCGCTGAGGCTCGATGATCCGCGCGTGATGGATTCCACAAGCGCGCTCAGGTTACCGGATATCCCCCAACGCCTCTTAGTCGTCGGTGGCGGCTATATCGGCCTTGAGTTGGGCAGAGTCTATCAGGCGCTCGGCTCCGAGGTCACCGTGGTGGAAGCACTCCCTCGGCTCCTGAACGGCGTCGATGCAGATCTCGTGCGACCGTTACACCAACGTATGCAGCGTCGGTTCACGGCGATGAAACTGAACACCACGGTCGCACAACTGGACGCTCAGAACGAAGGTCTGGTCGCGACTTTCTCAGGCTCAGAAGGAACCACCACTGACCGCTTCGACCGTGTGCTCATCGCCGTGGGGCGGAAGCCTAATACCGAGCAACTGGGGCTTGAACACACAAAGATTGCGGTCACCGAGAAGGGCTTCATTGAAGTCGATCGACAAATGCGCACGGCTGAACCGACGATCTTCGCGATCGGGGATGTCGTGGGCGATCCCATGCTCGCGCACAAGGCCTCACATGAAGGGTTGGTCGCTGCCGAAGTCATTGCCGGCCGACAGGCCACCTTCGATGCGGCGGCGATGCCGGCTGTCGTCTTCACCGATCCGGAGATTGCCTGGTGCGGGCTGACGGAAGAAGCGGCCAAGACATCGGGACAGACCGTGAAGGTCGCGCGGTTTCCTTGGGCAGCGTCGGGACGCGCCACGACATTGGGGCGCACCGAAGGCGTCACCAAACTCATCCTCGACCAAGAGTCAGGACGGGTCCTCGGTATGGGTTTGTGCGGAGTCGGGGCTGGTGAGTTGATCGCCGAAGGGGTCTTGGCGATCGAGATGGGCGCCGTCGCCGAAGATCTGGCCACTTCCATCCATGCCCATCCGACGCTAAGCGAGACGGTCATGGAAGCTGCCGAATCGTTCACCGGCTCTCCGACACATCTCTTCATCGCTAAACGGCCATGACGTGCCAGCACTCCGCTTGCTCGATCTGACCCTCTCCCTTCCAGTTGAGAATCTCGCGCTCGATGAGGCGTTGCTGGAGGAATTGGATGAACCGGGTGGAGACCCTGTGCTTCGGTTTTGGGAGACCGATCGCCTCTTCGTCGTCTTGGGCCGCGGCTCTCGGTTGACGGACGATGTTGACCTTACAACCTGTGAAGGAGACGGCATCCCCATTCTTCGGCGAGCCAGCGGCGGAGGTACTGTCTTGCAGGGACCGGGTTGTCTTTCCTATGCCTTTGTGCTCCCGCTCGATTGGCATCCCGACCTCGCGAACATTCGAGCTACCAATCGATTTATCCTGGAACGGATTGCCGCAGCGCTTCATGCGTGGGAACCGGCCACCCGCTTCCACGGGATCAGCGATCTCGCGATCGATGGGAGGAAGATTTCAGGCAACGCGCAACGACGCACTAAGAACGCGTTGCTCTTTCACGGGACCATCCTGCATGGGATGAGTGCCGATCTCGTCGCACGCTACCTTAGACACCCGTCACGCCAACCGGACTATCGGTTGAACCGGCCACATCAGACGTTTCTAAGGACGATCAACGCTTCGCCACAGGCCATCAAGCAAGCCCTTGCCGCTTCTTGGAACGCGGAGTCGACAGCCTCAAGCTGGCCCACAGCTCGTATGCCGCATGCCATCGAAACGGTTTTGGCACGAAGTCGAGAAGAACGGTAACGGGATGGAGCGGTTATCTCCCGGACACGAGCCTCAGCTCTCAGAACAGGTGTGAGGTCTCTAACTACTCTACCGCTTGTTCGTGCGGTGGGAACAGTCGATTGGTCGAGAGAAGTCTCTCGATCCAGTTCTTGTAGGTCGAGTGGCGCGCTGAATCGTGCCGGTGAGCATAGACGAGGACATTAACGTCTGGCAGAATCAACAGAGGACTCCATCACATCGGGCAGGGACGCGGTATCGTCGAGATCCACTCCAGGGAGCGGTCGCTTCTTCCCATAGGTCGGCAAGGTCACCCGTCCGGACCGCCGCGAGAGACGGCGTCTTGCCAGGCTCTCCCGCAGAGTATCCTCAATAAGGGCCGTCACCGTAGAGTGGGATGCTGCCGCCAAGCAGGATCAGTCGCACGATTCGATTGACAATCCCCTGCCTGAAGCCGTGGCAAACGGAGTGGAACCACTGTTGATTGTCGGAGCGATGGCCGGCGGGTTGTTGACTGTCGATTTTGAGTTTCTTGTTCGACTAGATTACAGCGAGGAGGAGTTCACGGAGGATTGAGTGGGCTGGCAGCCATGTCGACAAAGAGTAGGTCAATAAGGAAAGGAGAACGTCATGCGATTGAAGAACAAAGTAACACTCATTACCGGCGGCGGTACCGGAATTGGCGAAGCGATCGCAAAGAGCTATGCGCGGGAAGGTGCACGCATAGTCATCACGGGGCGTCGAGAGGCTGAACTGAACCGGGTCGTCCACGACATCAAAACAACCGGAGGACACGCCCTTGCGCTCGCCGGCAGCGTGACCATCGAATCGGACGTCCGCAACGCGATCGCTGCAACAGCCAAACATTTTGGTCGGTTGGACGTGCTCGTCAACAATGCCGGAAACCTATTTCATGCCGGGCCTCTTCACGAAACGAGCGATCAGGTATGGGATGAGACCTTCGACATTTTCCTCAAAGGCACCTTTCGCGCTATCCGTGCCGTCATTCCCCAGATGCTGAGTCAGGGCGGAGGGTCGATTATCAACATCTCCACGGTGGCCGGCTTGAAAGCGATTCCTGGCTTCCCCGGCCATGCGTATCAGGCCGCCAAAGCTGGGGTGAATCTGTTGACCAAGACTGTGGCGGTTGAGTATGCAAAGCAGGGCATACGATGCAACGCAATCTGCCCTGCCGGAGTCCTCACCCCGCCCATTCTGGAAATGCTCAAAGACCCCAACATGAAAGCCTTCTTCGAAGGCCTGCATCCGATGGGTCGGCTGGGAGAACCAGAAGACGTTGCCGAACCAGCGATCTACTTCGCTTCGGACGAATCCCGATGGACGACCGGGAGTATACTGCCTGTGGACGGCGGTGTGATGGCCGCTTGATTCGGATTTCGACAGGCCACAAATGACCAACCTCTAGGGAAGCCGTCGAATGCGGAGCCCTAACTCATATCATCACAAAGGACAGGAGGTCGACATGCAACACTCCGTTGTTTCTCATGAGGAATGGTTGAAGGTACGCACGGCGCTCTTAGCCAAAGAGAAAGAGTTCACCAAGTTGAGAGATGCCATGACGGCACAGATCCGCGCCCTGCCTTGGCGAAGGATCGAGAAGCAGTACCTATTCGAGGCTCCGGCCGGCAAGCAACCGCTATCTGATCTCTTCGGCGGTAAGACGCAACTCGCGATGTATCATTTCATGCTCGGCCCAGACTGGGACGACGGCTTTCAAGGGATCCCGATCCACCTGGCACATCGCGATGTCACGTTCGTTGTCGTCTCACGTGCCCCTCTTGCTCAGATCGAGCACTTCAAGACACGAATGGGATGGGACTTTCCCTGGATTTCATCCTTTGGATCAGACTTCAACTACGACTTCGGCCTGTCGTTCACGGAAAGGGACGAACAAACAGGACAAGCCTTCTATAATTATGCTGTCGGTCCTTATATGGCCGATGAAATGCCCGGTGCCAGTTTTTTCTATCGGGAAGGTCCAGAGGTGTTCCACACCTATTCGACCTATGGTCGCGGACTCGATCTTTTGAACTGCGGGTATAACTGGCTCGATCTCGTCCCCAAGGGGAGGAACGAAAATCCCGACTCAACGATGGACTGGCTCCGGCATCACGATCGATACGAGGATAGTCCCAATGCGCCATCGACGTGTTGCCACGGAAACAAAAGCTAATTCTCATGACACGTCACGGATCCGTTCTTTTTCAAGCACACACGACACACTCAACAAGGAGGCCATCATGCGCTATACGACTCTTGCCGTCAGCAGCCTGTGCATCACGTTGAGCTTCTCCCCAGCCCTTGCCAAAGAGAAGAAGCAGGAGAAAGCAATGGACCCCCAGGCGATGATGGAGCTCTGGAAACAAGCCGCCACACCTGGCGAACCACATAAGCAGTTCGCCGCCTTGGTCGGTAGCTGGACGACCCAAACTAAGGAATGGATGGAACCGGGCAAACCACCGACAGAGTCCACCGGGACCGCGGAAATGAAGATCCTGCTGGATGGACGATTTCTCTACCAGGAATATCGTGGCCAAATGATGGGCCAGCCGTTCACCGGCATCGGTATCGATGCCTATGACAACATCCGCAAGAAATACGTGACCGCCTGGATAGACACGATGGGGACCGGTATCTTCATGATGGAAGGGACGGCCAGCCCGGACGGCAGGACCATCACCCTCAAAGGTTCCCATCCAGACCCAGGGGGAGGCCAGATGAACCATCGCGCCATCTGGAAGCTGATCGACGACAACCATCAAACCTTCGACATGTACGGCGCACACCAGGGGCAGAAAGAAACGAAGATGATGGAGATCACGTATACGCGATCACAATAAGTGCTCCCTGATTGGGTGATGGCTCACGAACATCTCAGCCATCACCCAACCACCAGACCTACCACGTTTACACCCCAGTACCTCCCACTCAGATCACCTGTAGGTTTTTGCCTACGGCCCAGGACGAAACACTAGGGACATTTCGAGTAGCACTGTCCCCGCATATGTGCTAGCGTGAAAAACGGTCTGCCAACTCAGTCTGGAACTGATCGCCTATCCGCGCTCGTCCGTCCCGCGAACCTTTCCAGTCTATCCACCAACCCCTTCTCAAAGGAGGTCGCTTATGAGACATCCGCATCTCGCGCTGCAGACACTCTGGGGGTCCTGCGCGATTCTTTTTCTCTCAGCTGCTTGTGTCTCAGCAGGAGACCAAAAGAAAGGAGCCTTGCCTATGACAGTTTCGAATGGAAAACAGGTCACGTTGGAATACACGCTGAAACTGGACGATCAATCGGTCGTCGATACAAACGTGGGCGGGGAACCGCTCAAAGTCACCCAAGGCAGTCATCAACTCATTCCAGGGGTTGAGAAGCAGCTCGAAGGGATGGCCGCCGGCGAGAAAAAGCAGTTCACCGTCCCTCCAACAGAGGGCTATGGCGATGTTGATTCCAAAGCGTTCCAAGAAGTCGACAAGAAGATGGTGCCCTCTGATTCACAAAAGGTGGGCGCACAGCTCCAGGGGAAGACCGCCGATGGCCGAACGGTCTATCCGCGGATCTCCGAAGTGAAGAACGAGACCGTCGTGCTCGATTTCAACCATCCGCTCGCCGGCAAGACGCTCCACTTCGACGTCCAAGTCTTGGATGTCGCGCAAGCAGCAACACCGAAGTGATCCGACCGTTCTCGTGCGGGGCGTATAGCGCCCCGCACGAACCCTGCTTGCCCCACGGCAAAGGCCTTCGTCATGAGCCCCAGCAATTCTTCCGGCATCACCGCTTCCCCGGAGGCCACTTCGCGCAGCGCCTGGTCCCAGCGTGCGGCCAGCTCCTATTCATCGACAGTGCTGTGGTAGAAGACTACTGTGACGCCGGTCTTTCGCTTACGCAATTGACCTAGTAGATGATTGCCTGCACCCAGAGTGTCGAGATGCACCTCAGGCCATTGCCAGTCCAAGATCACGAGATTAGAAAGCTCGGATCGGAGTCCACCCTAGCCAATGCCTCCTTCGCACTTGTCACTGCGACCACCCAATTCGAAACTTGGCGCAGAGCCACCGACGCTGCGAAGTGACCGAGCAATACAGCTCACACCTGTTCTGACTGGCTGAGAGCGCTGTCGAGCGCGCTCATTACCTGCTGAACCACAATTTTTGCGTTCGCGGAGGGATCTTGGCTGGAGAGCAGCTCGTTGTGCATAGCGAGCAGGTTGGGGTTCGGCTTGTCCCTGCCAGCAATCATGAAGGGAAGTATCGTCACTTCATTTTTCCGTTTCAGGATCTCGACGAGTTCATATTCGCACGTTGGTGATTGCTCATAGGTCGGGTCGAGCAGGGCTACGAAGTGCGTAGTTTTCTTGAGCGACTCATCCAAAGCGACTCGCCAATCGATACCGGCTGTGTTGACCTGATGGTACTCGAATGGAATCACGTGCCGCACCTTGAGAAGTCTATAGATCTGCTCAACGAGGGCTCGGTCTTTGCCTTTCAGCGTGTGACTAATAAACACGAAAAACCGTGAGTATCGCTTCGACTGAAGGTAGTCGAGCCCATCGCCGTCAGTGAGGGCTTCGCTAAGACGATCCATGGCGGCGATGCGAGGATTGACCAAAGCCGACACATCCTCTGGTTTACTCCATATCACGATATCGTTCTCAAAGCCGCCTGGGTCTCCTTTCAGTATCCATGGCAGCCCGGCAGGTTCAGGTGCTACAGGCAGCATGCGAATCGCAGGCAATCCCAAACCATGCGCAGCGGCATAAATCTGCTCTAAGCGGGTATCGCGCGTCCCAAATTCAGCAAGGACTAGCCCGGCCTCGTGAAGAATCCGAAAAACCTCACCACTACTTTGGCGTTCGGGATTGCAACGGACGGGCTTGTACCCGCCACCCCGCAAGCTGCTTTGGAACAACTCCCCGGCTTCCTCATAAAGCGAAGTTCCAACCAGGATGGCAGCGCTTCTAGACCGTTCGTAACTCGCTGGTCGGCGGTGATTCGCGGCCCAGGCCTTCCACTGTTGGATCTTCGCCTGAATGACGGTAGTCCATCGCTGTAACTCGATGCGGCGTTCCCTGGTTCCACAAAAAAATTCGATGTACGATTCCCAGGGTCGAATCGTCTCTGGTGGCCAGAAGCCCGTACCCCGCTCGTACAGAACGAGCCGCGGGATATCCGCCCGTTCAGCAAGCCGAATCTCAAACAGGCTGTAGGGTGAGCAGCGTAAATCCGCGCCACCTGCTACTGGGCCAGCCTCACGACGCTCACGGAAGGTCAGAATGCTTACAAACAGATCGGTCCGCCGGAGAAGTTCTTCGATTCGATTAATGTAGTAGGGAGGATCGGCTCCGGGTTCTTCTGGAACATCCACCAGCAGAGAACAGTCAGCGGCTAGCTCTTCCCAAACCTGCATGTTCAACTCTACATCGCGCGGACGCCAGCTGTGACTGAAATACACCGCGAATCTGCTCTGGCCTGTCACGGAATCAGGGGCCTTTCTTCGCTTCTACGCCACTCACATTGACGACATCGGTGGAGATTAACTTGCGGAAGACGGCATCAAGAGTCAAGCCAGCGACAAATCCAATGAGTACTCCGAAAAGCACGAGTTTCTTGGCCTGCTCCGACGTGACCATAACTCCGCTGTGGGAGGGTGCTGTTGTGATCTGGGCGGCTATAAAGAGCAGTCCGGCGGCTCCGCCCGCAATCAGACCTAACGCCACGGTCGTCAGTGTATTTTGCGTGGATACAGGCGCAGAACCCTGGCTGGCGTCAAATACTAATCGGATGGTGGAACCTGCAACTCCAGCCAACAGCGGCGAGAAAAACAAAAGGGAAATCAACAAGAATTGAGGAATGTCGTCCCACGCAAACGCGACGGGAACTGCGGCGACGGCAATAATGAAGACTAGCAGCGCAAAAAACGCATGCTGACTGACTGAAATCTCTTTCCGGCGCTCTTCGATCCGGCGCTGCCTCGCCAATTCAGCCTTACGGGTAAGCTGATCTTTGATCATCTTGACACACTCAGCGGCATGATCATCCGACCACCCAGGGCGCGCCATTAACGAAACTTCATCGCGCTAGGTAGGTCCCGTCCTGGCCGCAGTGACTCCCACACCTTGGCCGCAGCACCGCCGAACCCCGCCAGAGGGAGCATGGCGATTCCGTGGCCCATGGCGACCACGCCGGCAATCATCGTGGAGGGCCCCCCACCCATCAGGAGGATACCACTCGCTTCGTTCAGCGACTGGTAAAACGACACTTCCCAGTTCTGGCTGTGATCGGGGCGCCAGTCGAACAGCTCGGCATTAGCCTGCTGCTCGGGGAACTCAGGCTTTTGCCCCTGCAGGGGATAGCGGACCTGCACCGAACGCCGCTTGGCCAAGCGGCTTCCAACGTACCCCTTCACGATGTGGCCTTCCAAGAAGTCGGGGCCACTCGAGTAGACGAGGATGCGGAGCCCAGCCTTGGCTAATTCTAGTCCGAGCGCTTCGGCAGCGGCTGGTGCGTCAGGAGAAGTTGTGACGTTTCCTACGATCGCAACGATGGGATCTTCAGGCATACGCTAGCTCCGACTTGGATGAAGGTCGGCAATGCAACCTGGAGTGTATTTGTCCCCCCTTTCACATCACCTAAAACTATGTGAGCGAAGGGAATACAACCCGTTATCAGGAATTTTTACGGGTAAGTATAGCCTGTGTGCACAAGCCTAGCAACGACTTATACGGGGACATGGGGTGTGAGACGGCGGCGAAGCGTCACCTGTGGACTACGCAGCTATTTATGGTTGTGAAATAGACCATGGCAGATGGGGAAGATTTGGATAGTATTACGTGCACGCGCCCGCCGTAGTTTAATCCCCTTAGATTATCCCACAGGATTGTCAATCTGGGCATGGTAGGAAATGAACTGTTTCCAACAGATTTGGGCGATCACGACTCTGAACCTCAGACTAAAAATTCCTACTGTCGATCCAAGTCACCTGCCCGGTACGGCGCTTCACTTCCTGATACATGTGTGCCGTCCTGCCTAAGCCGTCACCCCCACCTCCATCCCAGAGACAGATAAAGTGAACCTTGCTGACACCATACGACAAGGCCGTCGATAGGAGCCAGAGATTGCACCTCTCATTGGGATCGGCTCCCCTAGGCAGTGGCCCGAGTTCTTGAAGGGCGGACCGAATCTCCCTCGTGAGCTTCGCTTTGGCTGCGAGATACCTTGGGTACCAGGTTTCACTGTGACAGACAACCACTTTCTGAATAAAGGTCGACTCGTCGAACGGTTGCAGCCACTGCACTTTTACTCCCCGTTGCTGACAAGCCTCGGTAAAGAGAAGATCGCCGCCGCAAGCTCCTTGTGTGAGGGCAAGATCCTCGGGACCGGCGCCAAGTTGATCTAACGCCTCGGCAATCCTTTTCGCCGCAATCGATTCCTTAACTGCCGGAAACCGCGGGGCCGGCCTCGTCGGCGCATCGATCATGTGACCAGTGAAGAGGAAGACTTGCCTCGGCTGGTGGTCCGACTGCTTCGAAGCCATGAGGCTTCGAGCTTCTACCTCCCGAGCCAGACAAGTCAACCATACCGCATCATGTCGTGGAAGCTGTCCGATCTTCCTCCTTTTTATCCTTCGCCACCTGTGTCATATAGGTTTCGACCTCTTCACGACTCAGTTCCTCGACACGGGCGGCGAATGCCGGATAGGCTACCACATGAGTCAGGTTGGCGTAGGGCCCACTGAGCTGGAAGAACTGCCAACCTTCACTCTTGAGTGCCTCAACGGTCCGTCGATAGTGCCGCCAGCGCTCACCATAGTGAAAGAACTCTTCCACCGCAGCGCTCAACGCCACCACGAGGCTGATGATAACTGTGAGTGTCTTGATCAGATCAGCACCAGCACTCTCTCCGACGTTCCAACTCACCAGCGCCGGCACGATCACCCCACCGATGATCGTCGTGAGGCGTAAGATATTATGTCGCAGGACGGACTCCCAGGCCTTGTCATCCATCCAAATCACCTGCTCCAGCCACCGCCCCCGCAGAAACTGCTTGTTCAGTTCCGGCAATTCCAGCGCTTCGATGAGGTTCCCCATTTCAGCCCGTATCTGTTCATGATCTTTTGGTTTCTTCAGCATAGTCGCCTCTCACCAAATGGTTGGATCGTCCGTTCTGTCATACGGCTAGACGCTCAAGCAATGCCGATGCCCGTGTGTGAGAAGCAATAGCGCCACGACCATTATTGTGTAAGCTTATGATCTCGCGGTGAAAAGAGCAGTTGTCTCTGAAGTGAAACCACGGCCGAAGTGGAGGTGTCGCCGTAGCGAGGTATCGACCTAGATACAATCTGTATCCGTACAGATACCAGAGGGAAGAGGAGTGACGGAACTAGAGGATGTGTCGTGCTCTACTCTATCTTGCTCTTCTCACCACCAAGATCCCATCTCGGATAGTGACTAGCACGGCAGTCACTTGCGGGTCATTTGCCACCGTCCGGTTCAGCTCCTGAATGGTCGCGGTGGAGTCATCCGGCGGTGGCTGTTTCAAGACTTCGCCGCTCCAGAGTACGTTGTCGATCAAGATGACTCCGTTCGGTGCCAGCAGTTCGAGCGCACGCTGATAATAATTGAGATAGTTGGTCTTGTCCGCATCGATGAAGATGAGGTCGAACGAGCCGGTGAGCGTTTGCATCGTGTCCAACGCCGGCCCCATGTGGACGCTGATCTGTCCGCCAACCGCAGTCTGCGCGAAATAGCGTCGGGCTACGGAGGCCGACTTCTCATTGATTTCGCAGGTGATCACAGTTCCATCTGACGGTAAGGCTTCCGCAAAGCAGAGGGCGCTGTAGCCGGTAAACATACCGATTTCGAGCACCCGTTTGGCCCCAACCAGCTGCGTCATCATCTTGAGGAACGCGCCTTCCAAGGGACCAACCAACATCTGCGGATAGTCCATGGTCCGCTGAGTTTCTTCGCGCAAGGCCCGGCAGATGGCAGACTCCCACATGGAATGCGCTTCGGCATAGGCTTCGATTTCCTTTGAGACCAACTGCTCCATTCGAATCTCCCTCAGCTGTTTGAAAACACGTCGCTCGTTGCGTACACTGCACCACGACCAAACCTGAACGAGAATCTTAGCACAGTGAAGAGGAGGCCGAGTTGAAAACCGTCGCCACGTTGGAACCGCTCACGACCAAACTGCTGGAAATCCAGCGCATCAATAGCGCCGCTTCTGTACTCTCGTGGGATCAAGAGACCTATATGCCAGCTGGTGGAGGCGCGGCTAGGGCCGAGCAGATTGCGGTGCTCCAAGGCATTGCTCACGACAAACTGGTGTCACCAGATGTAGAGTCGCTTCTTTCTCAATGGGTAGACCCTCTGACCGGCCAAGTCGCCGAGGCAGCCGGTAACGCCTGGGATGAACCGTCGCGATCACTTTTGCGCGAGATCTGGAGGGATTTCAGCCACGCCAAAAAGCTCCCCTCAGATTTCGTCGTGACGTTGAGCCGTGAGTGTTCCCTCGCCCAACAGGTGTGGGTCGAAGCGAAGGAGAAAAATACATTCAGGAAGTTTCTGCCGAATCTCCGGACCGTGCTGGAGCTCAAACGCGAAGAAGCCCAATATCTCGGGTATGAGGATTCGCCCTACAACGCACTCTTGGATGTCTATGAGCCTGGCGCGACGATCGCCGGGCTTCAGCCGGTATTTGCTGCGCTCAAGACCCGCTTGGTGCCGTTGCTCCAACGCATCAGACAGAATCGGGTTCAGATCGACGACAGCGTTCTGCATCACGCCTATGACCAGGCCCGGCAACTAGAATTCGGCCGCCTGGTGTTGACGGCCATGGGGTATGACTTCGAGCGCGGCCGGCTCGATCTCTCGGCTCACCCCTTTACCACGTCCTTTCACCCGAGCGACGTACGAGTGACGACACGCGTTCATGAGCACGAACTGCAGTCTTGTCTCTTCAGTTGCATCCACGAAGGCGGACATGGGCTCTACGATCAGGGGCTCGATCAGCAATATTTCGGTACGCCATTGGGCGACTCCGTATCACTCGGGATCCATGAAAGCCAGTCACGTCTGTGGGAAAACTGCGTCGGTCGATCACGCCCATTTTGGCGTTTCTTCTACCCGGTCTTGCAACAAACCTTCCACGACCAACTCCAGGGCGTCACGATGGAGCAGTTTTATGCCGCGATCAATCGCGTCCAACCCTCGTTGATCCGTGTGGAAGCGGACGAACTAACCTACAATCTCCATATCATGCTACGGTTTGAGATCGAACAAGGTTTGATCGAAGGCAAAACTCAGCCAGAAGACCTCCCCGCGATCTGGAATCGGAAGATGGAGGAGTATCTGGGCATCACTCCCCCCACGGATGCAGAGGGCGTGTTACAAGACGTGCATTGGTCGTTCGGCGCCTTTGGCTATTTCCCCACCTATACACTCGGCAATCTGTACTCGGTCCAATTTTTTGAACAGGCCAAGCGGGAACTACCGAATTTGGAAGAGGAGATTGCCGCGGGGCAACTGATGGGCCTGCGTCGGTGGCTCGAGCAGAAGATCCATCGCTGGGGCCGCATGTTTACACCGGCCCATCTCGCAGAACGTGTAACTGGCTCTACGATCAACCCCGAACCGTTCTTGCAGTACCTGGAAAAGAAGTACGGCGAACTCTACCAGCTTTGAGCGTCAATCGTGGCTCGACTGTCATACCTCAAGGCGGCATTGAGTTTCGTCAACATGGCAGGAACCACCGTGAACTCGGCCTGGACGTCGATCCGGTGCGGGACTAGCAGCGTGGTGTGAAAGACAATATCCCGAATCGGAATCTTTAGTTCAGGGTCTTGCGGGGTGCTCAGCTGAACCGCTTCAACGGATGCCGTAATGGCGCCGCTATCTTGTGGGCCATAGACAGCAACGACGGCATCGAGAACGTCCTTCGCCTTCTCGTTTGGTTCCATTTCTTTGAAGGCGGTCAGGAGCAGAGGGATCACTTCTTCCTTCGCTTGATCGGCAAGTGTGAAATTTTCGACCCTCCCCTTTCGGCGAAGGGCAGTGAGGTCGTTGTCGAGATCCTTGCTGAAGGCGCCATAGGCGAATCTGAAAAATTCGAAGTGGAACGCTTTGAGGCCTTTGGCAAACGTTTGAAGCTCGCACAGAAAACAGAGCTGCTGCAACTTCACATCGCTCAAGTGCCCATAGGGCTCTGCCAGGTGCAGCACATACAGGAGCAGGGCTCGGTCAACAGTAATCTGGCTAGGGAGTCTCAACGGTGCCTCTCGATGAGAACCATCTTCCGTTTACTATAAATGGCGACCATCCTCGCCGTCAAAGTCAACCGGTTGCAGAAGTTCCTAGGAACACTCTTGACCGGCTCTTCAGTTTCGTCTTTAATTCCGACCCTGGAGGCTCAGCCTGAACGCCATGTCCAAACATGTCAAAGAAATGGGAATCCTTAAGGAGCATCTCGGGAAGCACCAACTGAAATTCACTCGCCAGCGTGAATTGATCCTCGACGCATTCCTCAAACAAGAGCACATCACGGCTGAGGAGATGTATCACCAACTGGCTCGGAAAGATCCCCATTTGGGGCTCGCAACTATTTATCGCACGCTGAACCTCTTTTGCGAAGCAGGTCTTGCCCAAGCCCGACACTTTGGCACCCAGACGCAGTACGACAATGTGTCGCACAAGGGCCATCACGATCACCTCATTTGCACCGGTTGCGGGAAAATCGTGGAATTCGAGAACTGCGATATCGAGCGCCTTCAGGAAGAAGTGGCCACACGAAACGGTTTCACGATCCAAACCCACCGCCTCGAACTCTACGGACTCTGCTCTCGCTGCCGCCATTGACCCCTGGACGTGTTTCTGGTATTCTTTTTGAGACGGTTTATCAATTTCAAGAGTCCTCCTTAACCGCACAAAACAGGATCATTATGCATACACGACACTTCCCTCGCACGATTGGTGTCCTTACACGCTTTGTCTTGGTCACGGGGCTTGTTTCGTTCTTGTGGGGTGCCCCTCTCACCGACGTCTCTGCCGCAGATAAGTTGACCGTCTATTCCGGACGAGCCGAACGACTGATCAAACCGGTCTTGGACGCGTTCACCGCGAAGACCGGCATTCAGATCGACTTGTTGTCCTCCGGCACGACCGAGCTCGTGAATCGGATGAAAGCAGAAGGCGACCGTAGTCCAGCCGATGTGTTTATCACCAACGATGCCGGAAGCCTGGAGATCGCCCGTACTGCAGGGTTGCTTCGCCCCTTGAGCATGCGAGAGGTCGAACGGGCCATTCCCTCTCAATTTCGGGCGCCGGATAACAGTTGGATCGGCCTATCCGGCCGATTTTGGATCATCGTGTACAACACCACCATGATCAAACCGAATCAGATTACCTCATTGCGAAACCTGGCCGATCCGTCCTGGAAAGGCAAGATCGCGATTCCCAACTCCGGAAGTGAATACCTCCAAGCAGGCGTGTCGGTCCTTCGAGCCAGTCTCGGCGATGATGTCACAAAAACCTTCCTCGAAGGGCTTCGGGATAACGCGGGTACGCAAGTTTACCAAAAGAGCTCACAAATCGTCGATGCGGTTGCCAAAGGACAGGTCGCGTTGGGTATCGTGAATCACTACTACGTCTATCGGCATCTCGCGACACAACCGACGGCTCCACTGGGGGTCTTGATGCCAGATCAACAAGACGGCGGGATGGGAGCCATCATGAATGTGGCCGGCATCGGTATCCTGAAACACACACCCCGTATCGAGAACGCGAAGCTGCTTGTGGAATTTCTCGTCGCTCAGGCCGGCCAAAAAATGTTTGCCGATCTCGACAAGGAATACCCGCTCCATCCCGAAGTGAAGGGTGATCCCGCGCTCCCCGAACGGAAAAGTTTCCGAGCGGCGCTTGTGCCTTTGAGTAAGCTCGCCGAACTGCGAGAGCCTACGATGCTGCTCATTGAACAAGTCGGGATGCGGTAACTCTGCGAGCAGAGCCGTGATTGCTGCACCCCGATCATCTTCCTCAATTCTGCAGTTGATGGTAGTGGCCAGTGCCGCACTGCTCTTGTTGCCGTTGGGCTACGTCACAACGCTGGCCCTGTCGGCCGACCTTGCGGTCTGGCAGCGACTCTGGTCGACTCGTGTCCCCGAACTCCTCTTCAATACGGTGTCGTTAGCCGGTGCGGTGGCGGTGATTACTCTCGTGCTGGGCGTACTCACGGCATGGATGGTCACCCGATTTGAGTTTCCCGGACGCCGCCTCTGGGAAGTCGCGCTCGTGCTTCCCTTGGCGATGCCGACCTATGTCCTGGCCTACGTATACAACTATCTATTGGGATACAACGGTCCCGTAGAGCAATTGTGGCAAATGATGGCGGGATCGCAGGCACGAATTGTCTCCCCACAAAGTTTTTGGGGTGTCACGCTTGTCATGGCCCTCGACACCTTCCCGTTCGTGTATCTCCTCACACGCAGCGCACTCTTGAACTTCAACACATCATTTGAGGAAGTGGCCCGTACGTGTGGGGCCTCCCAACTACGCACGATGTTCAAGGTCACCTTGCCGTTGCTACGCCCCTCCATCGTGGCCGGTGTGGCACTGGTGGTGCTGTATGTCGTCTCGGATTTCGGTGCCGTTTCCCTGCTGCGTTTTCAAACATTGACCTACGCCGTCTTTCAACAGATGACCGGCAGGTCCGACAACCAAGCTGCGAGCATCCTGAGCATCTTGCTGGTCGTCCTGGCACTACTGTTCCTGGTAACCGAACGGTGGTTTCGCCGGAAGAGCCGGTTTTATCAGACGACGGGGCCCTATCGTGCACCCCAACGGGTCCGGTGCGGATGGCTCTCCACAGGCCTCTTGACGATCTGTCTTGGCTCTGTCGTCGCTCTGGCCTTCGGGGTTCCTGCTTCTCTCCTGGTGACATGGAGCCTGTCCCAGGAGGCTCGGGAGATTTTGGATGCCCGTTTCTTTGGATTTGTTTGGAACAGTGCTCTTCTGTCCAGTCTGGCCGCGACAGCTGCCGTACTGGTTGGGCTGCCCCTCGCCTACCTTGCAAGCCGAAAACCGACCTGGCTCAACCTTGGCTGTTTGCAAGCGGCCTATGCGGGGTATGTTCTACCAGGCCCGGTCGCGGCACTGGCGGTGCTGATCCTCTTCTTGAAAATTCTTCCGTTTTTCTACGGAACGGTGCTTGTCTTGATCGTCGCCTACGTCCTACACTTTCTCCCAGCCGGTCTGCAATCACTCGAACCGTCGATTCAGCAGATCACCCCCAACCTTGAAGAAGTATCCCGGACCTTGGGGCTGGGGGTTCGAGAAACCTGGAGGCGAGTCACGCTGCCGCTGATCCGTAATGGCGTCATCGTGGCCTGGGTCCTTGTTTTTCTACAAACCATGAAGGAACTCCCGGCGACGTTATTGTTGAGACCAGTTGGATTCGACACATTGGCGATCCGAGTGTGGCTGGAAGCAAGTGAGGAGTATTATCAACTGGCGGCACCATCGGCCTTGTTGATCGTCTTGGTCGGATTGCCGGCCCTGTTTTTACTGCTCTCCCGCGATTGGAGGGCGGCATAGGCCTATGATGCAATCATCACTTCACACAATCGATACGAATACCGGCGAGCCTGACTGTCATGTCGATCTCTACCAATCGACCTCCTCTATCTTGGAGTTCCGTTCCGTCTCCTGTGCCTATGACCCAAGCCGACCCGCCATCAAGGATATTTCGTTTTCCATTCGAGAAGGAGAAATTCTTTGTCTCCTCGGACCATCCGGTTGCGGTAAGACGACCGTCCTGCGAGCGATCGCCGGCTTCGAACCTGTCCGATCCGGCCAGATCTTTCTTTCTGACCGATTGGTCTCCTCATCCACCGAAACTGTGCCGACTGAAGAACGCCGTGTCGGTATGGTCTTCCAGGAATACGCGCTGTTTCCACACTTGCGAGTTACCGACAACATTGCCTTCGGGCTCCATCATCTTTCGCGAGCGGAACGAACCTGTCGAGTCCAAGAAATGTTGCGACTGACCGGGTTGGAAGGGCTCGAACACCGATACCCACATGAATTATCCGGCGGACAACAGCAGCGAGTGGCGCTGTCACGAGCGTTGGTGCAGAACCCCGTCCTGCTCCTTTTAGACGAACCATTCAGCAACCTCGACCCCGACATGGCCAGCCGCATGCGGCAAGACCTCCATTCCCTCCTTCGTCGTACCAAGACGACCACCATCCTGGTTACCCATGATCACGATGAAGCGTTTGCGATGGCCGATCGCATCGCCGTCCTGAACCGAGGGGAGATCGAACAATTGGACGCTCCGGAGCTCATCTACCATCTCCCGGCAACTCAGTTCGTGGCTGACTTCGTCGGTCAAGCCGACTTTGTCATGGGCAAGATTCGACAGGGCCTCGTCCACACGGAACTGGGAGAGTTTCCCAATACCATCGACGGTGCTGAGGGATCACATGTCATGGTGATGATCCGCCCGGATGATATTCACCTCGTACCTAATAAGTCAGCCGATTCACGGATCGTGGCTAGGCAGTTCAGAGGCTCAGAAAATTTGTATACGGTTCAACTGCCGTCCGGCCAGGTGGTCCATAGCAGCGAGAGTTCAACCAGCGTCTACCATGAAGGCACCGCCGTCGAACTTCGTGTATCCGCCACCCATACCGTCCTTTTTCCTGCTGAAAAACTGCTTCACTCAGAGCAGACACGGAACTGACTCAAGGCCGACCCGATTGACAGTTTCCCCCGAGATCTGGCATGGATGAACCGATACGCTGGCTTCCAACCCACCGGATTGAGCCTACGTCTCCCAGATTAAGGAGCTGCGATGGACGCGTTGAAGCACGCGATTGATTACGGAGTGATCGGCCTTCTGTTGGTCTTGAGCCTCTGGTCTGTTGCAGTTGCCATCGAACGGTGGCTGTTTTACAAGCGAATCGATCTCTCTCGGTTTTCTAATGCTCAATTGCTGGAAATCACGCTCACAAAGCGACTGGTGATCATCGGGACCGTTGCCGCCAATGCTCCCTATATCGGCCTTCTCGGGACCGTCCTTGGAATCATGCTAACCTTCCATACGATGGGAACCTCGGGTACGATGGCGGTTAATACCATCATGATCGGCTTAAGCCTGGCATTGAAGGCAACCGCCGTTGGTCTCTTGGTCGCGATTCCCTGTGTAGTAATGAACAATCTGCTTCGTCGTCGCGTGACCGAGCTCTTGACCAAATACAAGGCACAACATGGACCGGAACATTGATCAGATCAACGTCATCCCGCTCGTGGATGTCATGCTGGTCCTGCTCGTCATCGTATTGACCACCGCTACGTTTATTAGCACCGGACAAATTCCGGTCAACTTGGCAAAAGCGAAAGAAGTGGGAGATCGGAAAGATGTTCCCATCGTCATTTCCTTGACCGCGGATGGGAGCCTCTTCGTCAATGACTCGCCGATCATGGAGGGAGGCCTTCCGACGGCGCTGAGCGCACAGCCTCGTGAGTCGGCGGTTGTCGTACGGGCAGACAAAGTCACCTTGCTGGAGAAATTTGTGGCGTTAGTCGATGAGATTCGTGGCCTCGGTTTTCAGCAAGTCAGCTTGGAGGTTATTCGACTGTGATGGGTCACTCACTTCCGCTTCCTCATCCGACGGGTCCAGTGGCGGCAAGTTGGCTTGTCTCATGTGTACTGCACGCAGTCCTAGCCATAGCCGCATTATTCTTCGTTCGGCACCTACAGCTTGCTCCTCAGACCGAACCCTTTCAGTGGGATGTCGCGGTGGTCGCGCCGCTCTCCAGTTCGGTGGAATCCACGCCTGCCGTTCAATCGACAACTCCGCCGGCTCACACGGTTCAACAATCTACTCAAGGATCGAAGCCTGTCTCGCCAAAGGGCACACCAATTGAACCGATCATGCCGCGACCGGCTGCTTCACCGAGACCACCAGCCCAATTCGAATCCATAGAGTCGCACCAAGAACAACTCTTCCATGAGGAGTCAACGCCAGCCAGTCCGGAAGCTGTACCTTCAGCCGTCTCATCGCCTGACGTTGCTCAGCAACAACTCTCGGCTACTGTGTCCGAGCAGACTGCACCTCCGCATGAGAAACCAATTACCTCGATTGATTCACAGCCAACCCCTGAGGCCCCACTTGCCCCTTCATCATCCACGAATGCGCCCGTCTCGTCCGTGGACCAACTCAAGTCGGCCAAGACCGATTACAGATGGCTCGCTGCGATCATGGCACGATGGATCGAGGACTTGAACAAGCGATACCCTGCTATGCTTCGAACCGAAGGGATGCAGGGGAAAGTGACGCTTGCAGCGATCCTTCACGAAGACGGACTGCTGAGCGACGTCCGCATTGTGAAGAGCTCGGGTCATACAGCCCTCGATCAGGTGGCAGTGGAAGATGTAACAAACGGCCCTCCCATAACTCTTATTCACCCGTTGAACCGTACGCGGATGCCGGTCAAGTTTTCGATCAGTTATGACTTGAAGACGGCTCGGTAGTTACCTCAGGTTGTCGCGTACAATCCTGCTGTTTCCAATCGCGCAACACCTCGGACTCATCGAAGGTTAGAAGATACGTTTCGCACTGAGACGAAGAGGCATAGGTGCCAAAACCGGCCGTGCTACTCCCTCGATCAAAATAGGTCCAGACCGTACCTCCATCTGGCAGTTTGTCTACCTTGTGCGGTGCACCATACCGGCTTGCGACGATCTCCTGGGTAACTTGATTCACCTTGCTCTGGAAATATCCAGTCTCGAATTGGCTACAGGCAAGCAGCAGCACAAGCCCCGCAAGCATCAGATATCTAGATTGTTGTGCAGCTATTTTCATGCTCATAGACCTCGTTTTACTCTCACTCAACACACGCCACAATTCCTTTTTACGGCAATCGTAGTCGATCACGGAGGCCTGATGAAACCGACATTTTTCCGTCATCATCAATAATGATGGCTTCCACATCCGGCAAGCTTTCCACCAACGCCATCCCTTCCATAGGCCCCAAGACAAATACTCCCGTGTCCATTCCATCAGCCACGACACCTTCCTTAGCGATAATCGTAACACTTTGACAAGCCCGTGCCGGCTGTAAGGTCTGAGGGATCAAGATGTGATGATACCGGACTCCCTCACGCTCGAAGAATCGCTCATAGTCCCCAGCGGTGGAGACCGCCTCATCCTTCAACTCAATGATCGCGATCAATTCACCTTCCTTGCGCGGATGCCTAATACCGACGGGAAACCCATTTTGTTCCGGAAGAACACCGAAAGTCTTGATATCACCCGATAGGGCGGCAACTCCTCCCGTCGCACCTGCTCGTTTCATCTCTTCAATCGCCCGATCGGCGGCATACCCCTTGCCAATTCCGCCGATATCGATCCGCATCCCCTCGAGGGGAAGAAAAATGGTTTGTGTCACCCGGTTCACTTGAATACGTGTCCAATCGACGAATGGCTTCAACTGCTGCAGCTTCCTATCATCAGGAATGTGCTGCCGTTCCGTGACACTCCAGGCGTCAACGGCAGGACCAAGGGCAATATTGAAGCCTCCATGGGTCAGATTGGCCATATCCAGGGAGCGGATCACCAGCTCTAAGGTTTCCTGACTCACCGCCACAGGTCGGCGCCCCGCTTCCGTGTTCACCCGCGACAGCTCGCTGTCTGGACGCCAGGTGCTCAGCACCTGTTCAAGACGTTTGATCTCAGCGAATCCTGCTCGCATAGCCCGATCACCCACAGACCTATCCCGTGCCACAACCGTGAGTGTGACCAGGGTCCCCATGTGCATCTGAGCACGTTTAGAGACGACGGGTTGCACCACAGGCTTCACGTCTACGCAACCGACCAGCAAGGCCATGGCAAGACAGATCATCACTTTATGAGGCGCGACACATGTTCCAGGCGTCATCATGACGATCGACCTCTCACCACCAATGCCGACGAAAATACCGAGGATATCGTGGATAGGGCATCACTTCGTAGAGCCTCGCTTCTGCCTGTGATGGCTGAGGGAGTGTTTCTACGATGGGGCGTCCTTGGAGGTCAGGAAACCGGTCGATCAGAAAGTCCCGTATGCCTACTGTTTCTGCTTGATCAACAACCACCGAGGCCACGACCATCCGCCCATAGCGGGGCGAATCCACTCCGAATCTCCAAGTCCCTACATAGGTGATAGCTCCGGAGCCCACTGAAAATCTCATGTCCAGATCCGCCATAGAGAGGAACGGCCCCTCGCTGACCTGCACCCGGGTGAGTCGATATCTTCCAGGTGGCAGATTGATAGCAAAAGTTTGATCAGGTGATTCAATCTCCACCTGGAATCGTTTGTGGGAATCCTGGTGCTCCAATTCTAGAAACCGCATCTCCGGTAGATATCGTCTTGCCCTGTCCCCAGTCAGAAATGTTACCGCCCGTCCTGCAACCAATCCCTTTGTCACCTCAGCCGGGTCCGCCACGGGCGATAGGTGCGTGGCGCAACTCCACACGCCAGAAAGGAGTATCGATACGAGAGCATAGAAAACCCACGATTGTCCTCTCGTGAAACGTCGAGCAAACCAGTGATGCGAAGAAAGCACCGGGCAGTTATCCATATCCAAATTTGCCGCTTGACAATGAAGCGTTGCCTAGAATATTAATAATCGTTCTCAATTTCATTATACTAACTCACAAGACGACATGGCTATCGCAAAAGCTCCTTCGTTAGAACCGTGCCCCCGCCTCGAGACGCGCTGCGAGTGCGGGCAATTAATCGCCAAGGTCTGCGACCAGGGCCTTGAACTGAAGTGCAAACGTTGTAAGCGCATGGTCGTCATCCCCTTCTCCTCAATCGAGGGTTGGGGAACCGGTCCAGCCTAGGTATTTTGCGAAAGGAGGAAGCGCAGTCCTATTTGAAATTGTACCCACGCGATGTATTGTTTTCCAGAAGACCAGAGACCGCCGAGTCCCGAGTCAAACCCATAAACTTATTCATGATGGAGGATACCCATGAAAATGCGGTTTATCCTCGGGGCTTTTTCGGTCATGGCTCTGGCAGTGACGCCGGTGTTCGCAGAAGAAAGCCTTGAGGAACGAGTGAAACGACTTGAAGAAGCGTTACAAAAAGCCCAAGAACACGAGTCTCGTGAAGTCCACGTGGAACGTTCGGCTCCACCCTCCAAGGAATATCCGGTGCCGGCCGGACCGATGACCGATGTGAAAGTCGGACGCCCTGGAGAGGAAAAAACCTCTTTGGGATTCGGTTCCACGGGATCAGGCAAATTGATTTATGCAAAGCCGTTCCTGAGCGTGCCGAAAGCCACGGTCGGCGGCTATGTTGATGCGATGTATAACATCCTCTCGCGTCAAAACTTGGACAATCCCAGCCGGAACAGTTTCGGACAGCAGCGGTTCGTACCGTTTATCTATGCCGATATTACTGATCGCGTAAAGTTCGCGGCGGAACTCGAATTCGAGCGTGGTGGACCCAATTCACCGCAAGGAGATGGCTCGATGACGGTGGAGTTCGCCCAACTAGACTACCTGATCGATGAGAAAATTAACCTCCGTGGCGGCATACTCTTGCTGCCGGTCGGCAAGTTCAACCTATTGCACGATTCTCCCCTGAACGATCTGGTCGATCGCCCCATGGTGTCGAGAATCCTTATTCCGAGCACCTGGTTCGACGCGGGTGCCGGTATTTATGGAACCTTCTACCCCACAGCGCTCTCGAAAATCGACTATGAACTCTATGCAATAAACGGCATGAGCCAGGACGCGGGCGCCCTCACTGATCTGGGTACGCGAAGCGCCCGGGGAAGCGTGGCACGGGATCGCAATGACAGCAAGGCCGTCGTCGGCCGCGTTGCCTTTAGCCCAAGATTGGGTATTGAAATCGCCGGGTCGGGATATCATGGACAATACAAACAATCTACCGCAACGACCGGGTCAGGGAATCTCAGTATATTCGCGGTTGACTGGACCTTACAGCGTGGTCCTTTCGAGCTCATTGGAGAAGCCGCCTGGTCTTGGATCAGCAACAACAACGCGACAGGAGTGGCTGCCACTCCGATTGGACCAGGCCGTATGTACGGATACTACGTCCAAGGAAACTACCACTTTATGCCGGACTTCCTGAAGCGAGTCGCGCCCAGCCACTTTTCCGATGCATCGATCTTCACGTTCACCGTGCGATGGGAACAAGTCGACACCGATTCAGATAACCGCACATTGGTCAATGGCCTCGGCAACCGACGAGAGCTCGATCGATTGACGGTAGGTCTGAATTTCAGACCGATTGAAGACACGGTGTTCAAAATCAACTGGCAGCATAATACGCAGAACGGCGCGCTGGGATTAACAGCCGCCGGAGACTTGGGCAATTCCAATAGTCCGATTGATGGAGACGGGTTCCTATTCCAAGCAGCGACCTATTTCTAACTGTAATGAAAGGAGGCTCCCCGTCGTCTTGGCGGGGAGCTCAGCATATGAAGAACTTTCTGCGACTCGGCATACCTGTTCTTCCACTGTTTTTGTTTGGAGGCCTGGCCGGTTGTGCTTTGATGGGCGGGATGCAAGAGCGTTTTGCTGCCTGCACCTATGAGCACGCATGGGAGGCGGCATTGGAGGCTGTTAAGGACCGCTCGACCGACACAAGGGACAAGGAAGCCGGATTGATCGTCACACATTGGCTTGAGATTCCCATGCCGGGAAGAAAGTATGGAATTTTTCGACGAGATGTAGTCGACAGCAGAGATCGTTCCCGCCTTACCTTGCGGGTGAAGCAAGCAGATAACGCGACCAAAATCTCTTTCATCGAGGAACGGCAGAGTTGGGGATTTCGTGGAGGATCGCGGCTTTTCGGCTGGATCCCAACTGAACCCTCTGAGGAAGTCATGCGTGACGTGCAAGAACGCCTTGATACCAAGCTGCAGGAGCAGGGATGCGCGCTCATCTAAAGATCTGTTCCGCTTTCGCCATAGGAACGGCACTCTGGCTAACCACGTCCCCCTCGGCTAACGCCGAAAAGGTATGGGATAACGATTTAAAGCGCTTTCTCACCCAAGCCGAGTTGAACCACGCGGAAGTCTTCATGTCCGAAGAAGAGGCCGTGAAGATCATGCTGCCGGAAAGCAAACGGATCCGCAAGGAGTTGATCAGGCTGACGGGAGAGAAGAAGGAACTGATCGAAGAACGCATCGGCTGGAAATTCCCTGAACAAGCCTTCGAAGTCTACATTGGAGAAACCGGTGATAAGATCGACGGATTTGCGATGCTTCACAACACCATTGGCAAGCACAAGCATATGACCTACATGGTCGGCGTCGATTCCACTGGAGCCTGCTCGGACGTCGAACTCTTGGTGTTTCGAGAGGCGAGAGGAAGTGAGGTCGGCCGGAAGCGTTTCAACGTGCAGTACGAGGGCAAGACGGTGTTGGATCCAATTCGTATCAATAAGGACATCATCAATATCAGCGGCGCCACGATGTCCGTCCGTTCCATCAGTGCCGGCGTCAAACGCGTGCTCGTGTTGATTGATGAGTTCTATCTGAAGCCGGCCGGAATCGGCAGCGACACGTTGGCTGCCAAGAAGGACAAGGGATTTTTCACGTCGATATTTGGAAATTAATCGAAGCGGACCCCGCGTCCCCGGCATGCGAAACTTCAACCAGAAATTCAGGCTTCGTGATTCTGATCGTCATATTCGGCTGTTATACACGTTGTTCCTGCTCTTGATGTTCGTTGGGTTTTGTTTTTCATTTTTTTGGGCCCATAGCATGACCGGATTATCCCCGCAAGGTATCGCTGAGCACTACCGTGGATCCGATGCGACATTCGGCGAGCCAATGTCCTTTCGGGAACTGGCGGAGATCACCCACTTCCATCTGTTTACAATGCCGGTTGTCTTTATGATCCTCATTCACGTGATGTACCTGACCAACGCTAGCCATACGCTCAAAGCGATCGTGACATGGGGTGGGTTCGGAGGCGTGATGCTTGATTTGGCGTCACCTTGGCTGATCAGCTATGTCTCCCCTATCTTTGTCCTGTCTATGTTGGCCGGTGATACCCTGATGACGATCAGTTTCTTGGTCATGATGGTGGTCCCTCTCTATGAAATGTGGATACTCGGGCAACCATTGATGGGAGGAAAGCGCGCCTAACGGTCATACCCATCGACATCAATTCTAGCCTTTTTTAGCGGCCAGCGGTTTTTCACCCAGAGCCCAGGATCACACAGATGGTCCTGGGCTCTTCGTCTTTTTGGAGGTGACACTATGCATTTCGATACTGATGCGGTCGACCTTTCCCAAACGACCGTGATGAGACTCCAACATATGCTTCAGAAGATCGACCGCGTTTGTCTTCCTCCGTCATCGCGGCGTGATCTGGAGACCATCCTCGTTCGGCAAGTGGCTCATGAATTAGATCAACTTCTCCCGTGGCAAGCTGGGCATGGGCAGGGAACCGCGACAATCGCGCTGCAGATCGGACAAGCCCTCCAACTCACAGACGATGCGTTGCATCAGCTCAAGCTGGCCTCCCTCCTTCACGACATCGGCATTCTCATGCTTCCACCTTGTTTACAGAGCAGACGAGAATGGTATGAGCCAGAGTCGTACGTGGCAATGCAGAATCACCCTCGTCTCGGGGCCATGCTGCTCGAGCCGTTTTCATTTCTTGGTGAGGCCACGGTCATGATCGCTCACCACCACGAGCGATGGGATGGGTCGGGGTATCCCTATGGGCTCAGGGGGGAATTCATCCCATTGGGAGCGAGAATTCTCGCCGTCGCTGATGCCTTCGACGCCATCCAGGTTCCCAATGGACACGATCGATCTCTTCGCGATCGCATCGCGCTCCGAATTCTACACGTCGCCTCAGGTACGCAGTTTGATCCCTTCGTTGTCAGCATCTTGGAAGCAGTCTTCACGGAAGGTCAGGCCTTATATGCCTGAGTCGAATCTCACCATAAACACAGCCGGCGTCAGCCCTACGCCGGCTTCAAAGTGGGAGGCCCACCTCTCCCACTTTACCAGGCAAGGGTCCTCGCCTCCCGAGGACCCTTGCCGCCCATTCATCACAGGGGACCAAGGCTAGAAAGGTTGTTCGATGAGAACGAAAGAATGTCCTGTGGATCACACGCACGTTTCACGCCACCCATGGAGTAGCCTCGTCGTCCTGCTTTCGATGGCCTTCATCACCAGTTTCGTTTCTTGCTCTGGTAATGAGGACAGCCTGCCACCACCGAGCGCTTCCTCCGGGACAACCGGTGCCGAGGAGGTGGTCGGTGAACGGCTGTTTCTTGAAACACGATTTGCGCAAGCGTTCAAAGTGGCTCTCGACAATGGGGGTGATATCAATGATCCAAATATCGGTGACAGCGTGGTTGATACCGTTGAAACGCTTGGCGCACCGATCGACCCAGGGCCGTTCAAGGGCCTGTCTATGAATTGTCGGGCCTGTCATTTGGTCGATGACGTGTTGGATTCGCCGGGAGGCGCCATGCGGGCTTACACAGACCTTGCGCGACGCAGCCCCCTCCCGGCCCGAGCGGACGGCAAAACTGTTGCCGTCCGCAATTCTCCACCGCTTGTCAACTCGGCACTCGATCGACCAGGAGGTGTCCTGTTCCATTTCGACGCAGAATTCAATTCAATGGAAGAGTTGGTCGCAACCACCTTCACCGGTAGAAATTTCGGCTGGCTGCCTGGAGAACGCGCCCAAGCCATCGCCCACATCGCTCGTGTGGTCCGCTCCGACGACGGCACAGGAGATCTGGCCAAGGAGTTTGACGGAACACCACTGGGAATACTCTTCGGAGGAACTGATTCCTCTATACCGGAAGAATTCAAGCTCACTTCCGATTTCCGCATGGCAATCGGTTCCGCGACTGACCAGGAGGTGTTCGATGCCGTCGTCAAGCTCGTCACCGCCTATGTCAACGGTCTCCTGTTCTCTCAGACCGAAGACAACGGATCGCCGATCCGTTCTCCCTTCGATGTGTTCCTGGAAATCAACGGACTCCCTCAAACACCGGATTCAAATGAATCTCCACTCGATTACAGCAGACGCCTGCTGCAACTCATCGACGCGCGTGAATCGGCTGGCACGCTTCAGTTTGTCACTTCCAATCCCAACAGAACCGACGGTCAATTCCAATTTCATACCCAACTGTTCTCATTCGGAGCGCTGGAATTGGCTGGGCTGAAGATGTTTTTCGCGGAACCCTCGGCACTACCTGCCTCACCGGCCGAATTGGAAACGGGAAGAATCGGCAACTGCCTCTCGTGTCATGCCGCACCGAACTTCACGGATTTCAAGGCCCATAATACGGGCACCACACAGAAAGAGTATGACGAGATCCCCGGGCATGGAAGCGGTGCCTTTCTAAATCTAACAATTCCCACACTTGCCACACGAACAGCCGACGATCTACCGGCTACCGAACAACATCCGACGGCCGGAGAGCGATTCCGTGCGGTTTCCGCTGCTGGCACGACGCTGACCGATCTGGGCTTGTGGAACATCTTCGCCAATCCCGACATGCCTGAGCCACAAGATAAGATCCGAACTATTCTCTGCGATGATGAGCAACCCTGCTCCGTTTCTCAAAGCGAACTCTTGAATCGGGCGATTGCGCGATTCAAGACTCCGGGCCTTCGCGATCTAGGGCATTCCGCGCCATTTATGCATAACGGTCAATTCGACACGTTGGAAGACGTGGTCAGATTCTACCTTAAGGCGTCCGAACTTTCGCGCGAAGGCAAACTCCGCAATGGCGCGGAACAGCTGCGGGGTATCGCACTCGCCGATAGCGATGTGATGTCGCTTGTGGCGTTCCTTCAATCACTGAACGAGGATTATCAGTAGATTGTGATCGCCAACGGCTCAAGCTTACATAGTATTAGTACGGGGGGATCTATGAAGACATGCTCGCGTTCACGTTCTCTCATCATGACCTGCCGACGCTGTCACAAACTGATCTGCCACGAGAATCCCCAGCTGTGGTGCATCCAGTGCCGCTGGATCCACCGTCAACGCGGTCAAGCTCGAGGGCTTGCTAAGTCTATGAGGACACGACGACTCAAAGCTTGGTTAAAACAGCTACTGGGTGAACAGGATCGACAACAACTAATCCCGAGATAACCGGTCGAACCTTCGATCGGCACAGATGCGGCCAAAGGACTAGGAGTCCAGAGCCCATGGTTGTTCACCAACCATGGGCTTTTTGCTTTTTTAGGAGCGTGCGTACCATCGGTGAGTGCCACGCGCTAGCGTCAGTGTTCAGCGGATAGATACCCGGTGATAGGTCCGATCAGAAAGGAGAGCATCGACATGACAGACTAATGACGCATCTAGGAAACGATTATCATCAACGACTCAACTCATATTCACCATTAGGTGTAATGCAACATGTGCCTCTATCAAGAAAGGACAAGGAGCATGAATTCACGTGTCGCACGACTAGGATTGTTCGTCATGAGCTTGGCCCTTCCCATTTCTGGATGCAGCGGCGAGGACCCTTCGCCAACATCCGGGATACCAGCTGCCGTGACTCTCAACAGCGAGACCCGATCTGTCCCCCTATCAACGGAGGAGGCGGACCGCTTCTTCGCCGTAACCACAACACACGAAGATCGTTATTACGCTGCGGGGTTCACCACGATAGGCGAAGACACTCATATGGCCGTTGCGCGTTTTGGGTCGACCGGTGAGCTCGATCCCTCATTCGGCTCAAATGGGATCGCCACCGTCAATGTGACAGAAGGCTCTGGCAAGACCGCTGAACTTGCTCGTGCTGTGGTGGTTCAGTCCGACGGCAAGATCGTGGTGGCTGGATCCGTCGAACATGACACCTCATCAACTGGAGATGCTGCGCTCGATACTGACATGGCCATTGCCCGATTCGACGCTACGGGTCAGTTGGATCAAACATTCGGCACCGACGGCATCACGCGACTCGATCTCAGTACCGGAGCAATCGTCGATACACGCTTCCGTGGAGATACGGCTTGGGGGCTCACACTGTTACCGAATAACAGTCTGATAGTTGTGGGCGGAAAGCTCGCCGACGGATCCAGTCGTACGGATATCGATTACGCAGTCGTCAAATTGACGGCGAGCGGTACGGTGGATGGAACTTTCGGTACGAACGGGCTCGTCACGTTAGATATCGGAACAGGGAACGACAGCCCTCGTACTGCGATCGTTCAACTCGATGGGAAGATCGTAGTCAGCGGTCATACCTCCAATGCCGGCGTGATCACCACCGTCCTGTTCCGCTTGCTTCCAGACAGCCAGTTCGATTCCAGCTTCGGCCGTGACGGTATCGTAAACGTCGCTTTACTCCCCTTCATCGCCGAAGCCTATGACGTCGCTTTACAGGGAGACAAACTCGTCATTGTCGGCTATGGACGGGATACGTCGGCTGGTACAGTGGATATCATCAGTGCCCGCTTCTTAGCAGATGGAACCTGGGATATGACCTATGGGGATGGAGGTATCACGGTTCTCGATATTGCCGGTCACAACGATAGGAGTAGAACCGTCAGGGTCTTGCCGGACCAGCACATCCTGATTGTAGGGCAGGGACAACCAACAGCTACAACACAAGACGGTGTCGTGGCCCTACTCACCCCTAACGGCCAGCCCGACACGAGACTGAATGGCAATGGTATCGCACTGATCGATCTCGGAGGGCCAGCAGATGCCCTGTTCGGATTGACCTTATCCCCAGATCAAGCCAGAGCCGTGTCTGTGGGGTGGAAAGGTGTGACGGCGACAGACAGTAGCTCTACCAGCAATGATGACGGACGGGTGGTGCTACTTTCCCTTCCACCAACTCTCAAGTGAATGGTTCAACCCGGAGGTTTTATGATTCCCGGCGAACTGCCGGATTGCATTGTCAGCGATTGTTACGCACATGACTGAGGGGAACGACGGATGAAGCGGCACGCGCACATCCGTCGTCACCGATCACCATTTACATCTGATTAATCAGATGTGGCGGCGGATTCTATACAGCGCTGTAACGGAGCTTGCTGTACACGCGTTGGCCGAGACGTACCGCGGGGCCCGCCCCTCCGATCGCCACGGCATCGACTAGACAATACCAAGCTCCGACTCCACTGGGTGGGTTCCCTTGTGGCCAGCCCAATAGTGGATCGATGGCTGCCCAGTGCCAAGCACCAACCGCCGTTCCGAGCAATTCTAACCAGGTAGTGATAAAGAAGGCTGCCAGATAGACCATCGGGGAACGGCCAATAAGCAACCAGATCAGAAAGATCAAGAACAATAAGGCCCCGACTGCGTCTCCATGCTCAGGATAGCCGCTAATTCCCCAAATCGACCATGCTCCCCAGACCCCGATCACGAACAGCGTGATTTTTTTAGGATGACGGATAAATAGACCGGAACGAGCCAGCGCCACAGCGGTAAGGTAGACCATCCCGTGTCCAGGTGGGACGTAGGCAGGGACATTCTCAAATCGATAGGTGTAGCCGCCCATGTAGATCGAGGCAAAGTGCTCTCCCACTGTTGCAAATATGACCGCAATGGCCACTTGCACCCTGGTTTCTCTATTCTCACCCAGTAAGAGCGCAGCGAGAAACACCCATGCGAGAGTTCCTAATAGATGCTGTCGTTCAACGCTGGCACTCATCTCAAAAAGTGAGCTGAGGCCAACGCAGAGAAACGTAATACCGGCAATCAGATAATCGCGCGTCCGGTGTCCTTCGGTATTCGTACCCTTCGGGAAATGGCGGAGTGCAATTCGTTCAAGGTTGGTGAACCATGAAATAGTACGATTGGTGCTTGTACAGGAGTGCATACAAGGATCAGGAATACTTATGGCGTCAAACTCTTACGTTGGATTATACGGTACCCAACTAACAAGCTCGTAAGAGGTAAATCGTCCGTTCACGATCATACAGGACGACGGAGAAAGGGGCAAGACTCAGACCTAGTTGATCCGCTTCTCATGTACTCGGATGGATGGATACGGATTGGAAGACCGTCCAAAAAGAAAACGCCGACCCGCTTGGCCATCTTGCGATGGGAGCGGATCGGCGTCGTTACTTAGGGAGCTACTACATCCCTAGCTTGGTGAACACCGGAATGACCGGTGCTGAGATTGAGTTGATGAGACGATCACCGGATTCGGTGAACGACATCAACAATCCAGCAAACCGCTGATCCGGGTCATGAAGAATATCCACGAGACGCTGAACCTCCCAGAGGACGTCCTTCGACTCCACATGGATGTCGACAGTCTCGCCAGGATTGATTGGACCATCATGGTCTGAGGTCAAACCTTCCTGCGCCACGAGTTCAGCAGGATACTCTGGGTCAAGATTACGCATCTGGCCGGTCTTGTTCAAGAACCGGATTCCAGCTGTCGTAAACTCCCCAATGCTTACCGGCTCCGTGCCGTTGTTCGTGGCATGGAGCACCAGACGCAGTGCACGACCAGGAACATCGTACTCTGCATGGGTAACTTCCACCGAGAACGGATTCGGCTTGATCGGTAACGGCTTGATCTTGGTTTCACCGGCTTGCAGAGGAACGCTCACAGGATGCCGTCCTTCTGCAGCAAGATAACCGACCAGGACAACGACGAGTGTGAAGATCAACACCACCGTTCCTACTTTGCGATCGATGGGATCCAAGAGAATCTCGTCCCCATACGCAGCAAGAACTCTGGCGCGAACCAGATACATCGGTCTGATCGCGAACCAAGCAACCCAGAAGATCCCAATAGCGATCCAAAAGGCATGCCACATAATTCCGGTCATGGAACCCATGGTCTCTGAATCGAACGTCTCACCGGTCAGCGTCTTGACCGGATTCACGAAATCCTCGTATCGACCAGTGATGTCCATCCACCCGCCTGGTCCGGCCACAGGACCGGCTCTTTCCACCGCAAGCATTGGGTGGATATGGTGATGACCAGGAAGTCTGGCTTTCAGCTTGACTTCATAGGTGTAATCCCGGCCGATTTCCAATGGACCGGAATTGAACATCGGGGTGTCGTTCATCTTGGAGCTAAGACGTACGAACACCGAACTCGGTGATCCGACGTTCAAGAAGGTCCGCTCCGGTTTGACGACCGCTCGAGGCCAGTCTTCCGATAGATGGAAGCTCCCCTTGAGGTAGGCAATATCATTAATTGCAGTGGATTTTCCAACCCACTGAGTGTCGTACCAATTCACAGTTCTCATCCGGAGGAACGGTTCCTGAGACCGTTCCCCGTGAGCCGATGCGGAGGAGATCAACCCTGGCGCAAACGCCAGCGTCGCCATCCCGCAAAGGCCCAGTATTGATAATTTCAAGACGTGCTTGGCGTTCATGCTTTTCCTCCAGACAGTTTAGCCTTATCTCCATGCGCTAAGGTCGCATATGCAAAAACATCGTGCACCTTCGTCGTTCGTTGTCTGTCATCCGTCAGGTAGAAGTATGACGTGCAGAAGAACTTCCCGAACTGCCACCACAGGATGTACATCAATGAAGATGCGAACGCGGAGAAGAAGGCGGAAATCATGGTGCTGTGTCCGCCGAATGTCCGCAATGATCCGACTTCGATCATCCGGATGTATTCAGGGGTTCCAGTTCGGACATACATGAAGCCCATGTAGTCAGCCCATGACAGCAACGCCCCATCGACGACGAGAGGCGTATGGCTATAGGCGAAGATCGGCCAATTAGACGGATAGAACAGTGCCGCATACATCCATGCACCAAGCACCGCTGTCAGGGTCCAATTCCTGGTCAGCAGGAGGACGATGTCCAACACCAAAGCACTCGGGATCAACGTGGCCGGCATGACGAAATTCGGAGGATAATTGGACCACCACCACCACGACGTGTAGACAGCGACCCATTTCCCAAATCCTAGAGCCAAGATACAGAGTGTGGCTCCGAATGGTTGTCGATAGTTGACCCAGTTATAGTACTGGAGAGCCGCGCAGAAGGTGATGGTCGTCACCGGGGTCACGATCGGCCACCACTGCCGGTCTTTCCAATCTAGCCAGAAATCCCAGTCTCCGCACAGCAACGCAGTGTGCATGTGAAAAGTCCCGACGATGGTCACGAACAAGATCGGGACAAAATAAATGTAGTCGATGTGCCGGGACATTGCCACGCCTTCCGGCGGCAATTTCGAGGCCTTAATAATTTCATCGGTTCTAAACATAACTGAGCTCCTCCGTCAATTCAGCCGGTTGAGGCTAACCTGGGTAGTTGTCTTTCATGCTCCCAAGCTAGCCTCGTATACCGACCATGATTCATGTGGACTGCAACATCACTTAGTAGCCAGGCTTCGCGTTGGGATCCACCTGGCTGGGGAACGGATCCAGAATGCTCTTCGGCGCATTGTTCCAGATCACGTCCGCCAGGTTCGACATGCGGCTCACAATCTGCGCCGCCACGCCCCCGCCGGCCCCGAACAACCCGCACCAGCCCAACGTCACAAAGCCCCAGTGCAACGGCGCCGCAAACAGCTCATCCACAAACCAGAACGCATGGCCCCACTCGTTGAGCCCCACGTTCGGCAGAATGAACATCGGCCCCACCACCGCCGCCACCAACGGAAACGACGTCGCCTGGTTGTACAGCGGCAACCGCGTCTGCGCATACAGATAGCTCGACACGCCGCACGTAATGTACAACGGGAACGTCCCGTAGAACGCCACGATGTGGCTCGCCGTGAAGCTCGTGTCCCGGATGATCACTTGGTGCCACGCCGCATCCTGCTCGAGCGTGTAGCTGCCCGCGTAGTACACGCCCCAGATGTAGCACACCAACCACCCCATGAAATAAAAGTACCGCTTCAGCTCCAGTTTCGGGTCCAGGTTCGCCAAGTTGCGATCCCGCGTGACCCAAATCCAGCCCACCGACACGGCAAAGAAGATGGCGTTGGCGACGATGTTAAACCGCCACAGCCCCATCCACACTGAATCGAACTCCGGGGTCATCGAGTCCAGCCCGTGGGAGTACCCGAACGTCCGTTGATACACGACCCAAAACACGCCGATCGCCAACATCGCAAACCAGCCGATCTTGGCTGGCCGCGAGTCGTACCACTGCGAAATGTCGTACCCTCGCCCCGAACTGTCAGCAGCCATATCCTCTACCTCCTTGTGTTGAATGAAAGAGCGCGACCACTGAATGCCACGTTTACAAGAAAGGATCTTCCAACAGGTGTACTAAGCACTCTGCTGGCAGGACCCGAAAAAGGTGCACAAGTATCTGACAAATATTCGAGACGAGTCAAGCAAAATATCACGCGTGAGACCAACCAAAAGCCTTGTAAAATGCACACGCAGAGCCTTGGCCAGTGTCCGCACCTATACTCCTGCGAGCCGCAAAAAGTCAAGATCGGTTAAGCTGCCGCCGGGCCTTTGTTCTGCTTATGAATTACCGACTGCGTTAAAAAGCACCATCTTTGAATTCAAGATAATTTTGACCTGCTACGAAAGAGGGGGACACGCACAGTGACGCAGTGTACCAGCGACCTCGATTATTTCTTGAGAACGTCGTTCCTGATCGTAAAACTCAAAGGTTGGTCCAACCACGTTACAAACTACCGCTAGAATTCGAAACTTGACGGAATTTTTACAGGAGGCAGGCCCCTGCAAATGGGGGACGATCGATTTTCGATCTTCGGGGGGAGGGCACGTGTTGCATTGCTGGCTGGTGCTTGGTATCGAACGCAAGAAGAGAAGCGAGGTTTTGACTTGATCAACTGAGCATGCACCAAACCTGACATAATTGGCACCTAGTTCAAGGTAATCACCTTAAACTAGGCAAGGCCTGCGAACGAGTCCTTAGCAAGCGGACTTGATTCGCATTTCCTTTTATATCAGTTCCAGCACCCGAGAGAGACCTACTTTACTCGGGTGTCTAGCGAGGAAGTGCCCTAAGGATGGATCAGCCGCCCGCAGGACGCGTGGCTTCTGAAGGTTTGCGACGATCGCGAAAAGAGAAGAACAAAACCACCGCGAGACCTACCACAACAGGCACAATGACCATGATGTAATGCGAGAGATGAGACATGATTCCCGTTTCACCAACCGAAAACGGGAGGCGTGACACGTGTTCCCCATTGTCGCCGACCGAAACCAACCCAATGAATTTTCCAGGCTTATCAAAATTGTGCTTCACATCGATGGATCCTGTCGGGTAGACCTTAGCCGGGAGATGTGCAATCGTCACGGCCTCAAGATTGTCTTCCGATCCGGTGTCGCTAATAATCCGCACTTCGACTGGGAGTGAGCGTAGCTCTTTTTCAACATAGTCGAACACCAACACGGCATTTCCCATACCAGGCAACTCCTGACAAAATTGCCGTTCATAGTACGTGTCCGGTAGGTAGGAGTGGAAATACATCTTATAGGGTCCGATATGAAGGACACAGGTATCCGGAGCCAATTCATGTCCATGCTGAGCCAACGCCGTGAATGGAGCGGCAACGAGTAGAAAAAGACAGTACACCCAAGCACGAATCAGAATGTGACGGGACATGTTTAACCTCTTCGTTATCAAAAAATCACTCGCGGAGCTCTTAGGAGGCCGCCTTTTTCTCCGGCTTGCGATCGCGCATGAAAAAGAAAATTGCTCCTACGATCAGAGTGGCCACCACAGGAACCATGTAGATGTTCAGAAACTTTGAAAAGAATTTCGGCTCACCGACGGAGAATGGAAATTTTGAGACATGCTCGTGATTTTCCCCTACCGTCACGATACCGACGAATTTACCAGGATTCGGGAAGGTATAGGTGAAGTCGATAGAACCATTTCCATACACCTTCGGGGGAAGGTGAAGGACCGTGATGCTCTCCAGATCCTCCTCGGATCCGGTATCTTTGATGATACGAACTTCAGCCGGAAGGGACCGGAGTTCCTGCTCGATATAATCCAGCACGACGATCGTCTGGCCTGTCGCCGGGATGTCCTCACAGAACTGTTTATCTTGTGTGTTCTCAGGTTGATAACCACTGAAGTGCATCATGTAAGGTCCAACCGTGAGCTTACACATATCTTCCGCCATCGACAGCCCACCGTGCGCATAGGCTTGTGAGGACAAGAGAGCAGTCAACGCAAATACCGCGCATCCAACTGTCGGCTTCGGGGAAAGAAAAGGTTTCATGGGTGGGTCCCTCTCTGGAATAATGAGTGATTACGTATTGGTCAACATGCTGCTTATGACCGGCGGCGAGCAGCCCACCAGCCCCGGAATCGGCCTGACTTTGACAACTCATATCCGATGATCCCCAGGACTAGAAGTAGTGCTAACGGGCCGAGGGCGGACCGGCCAATTTTTGAGTAGTCAACCTGTTGCACTCGTAACAAATAGGCAGAGGGGCTGAGCCCCTCTGCCGTGATGATCACTTTATACAAACCTTTATCCAGATTCGCTTCACCTCGCACGACTCCATCTGGATGAGATGTCGGTCTCCAATAGGCGACCGTTTGCGTCTCGTCCTGTTCGTTTTCGTTAACACCTCGAATGATTTTGACGCCCACCGGCAGCGTGCGGAGGTTTGGATCGACAAGGTCCACGACGAGGAAGGTATCACCGACATCCGGAATATCGGTACAGTATTGAGCTTTTGGCTCAATCTGAGGCTGATAGGCACTGAAATGCACCATGCTCCCACCGATTTTTCGGACACAGGGATCATCTTCAATGGTGACATTGCCATGAGCAGCAGCGGGACTCGGACTGATACCCGCTATACTGAGGAGCAAGAGAAAGAATAACCCTATATAGGTGGCGTATTTAATCATAACGTTATTGGCCGTATCTGTTCACAGAGGGTTGGGAACCCTCAAAACTTACCACCACGCGGTCTGATCTTTCAAGTAGCCAACACTGTTAACTCCGTCTTGCGCGATGCTCTACGGCCGCCGTACACCCTCGTATCTCAGAAGGTGAGAATTCGTCTCAACGAAACTGAGAAGTAAACTCGAAATGAATCTATTTCTCGAGTTGACCCTGGTCGACAGACGTGCTGATAATATAAATAAGTCTGTTGGTCCACTTCCAAAGGAGGCCAGTCATGAAGGCAAAAGAGGGAGTCATCACTATTTTAAATAAGATACTGACCGCCGATCTAACCGCCATTAATCAGTATTTTGTCCACGCCAAGATGTGTGCCAATTGGGGATATGAGCGGCTCCATCACAAGGTGCGAGAACGGAGTATCGACGAGATGAAGGATGCCGACGAGCTTATCGGTCATATTCTCTACCTGGAAGGCGTGCCTAACGTTCAACGCATGAACGCGGTTCAGGTTGGCGAGACCGTACCCGAACAGTTGAATCTGGACTTAAAGGCCGAACAAGAAATGATGACATTACTTAACGAAGGAATCGTCCACTGCGCGAAGGTCTCGGATTTTACGACTCGCCATATGCTGGAAGACATGGCGAAGGACGTTGATGGACATATCGATTGGATTGAAACTCAGATGGAAACGGTCAAACAAATCGGCTTGGAGAACTACCTGGCCGAACAGATCAAGAAAGACTCTTGAACGAGGAGCTTATGAAAGCCAAAGACGGAGTCCTAGACTACCTCAACCAGGTCCTCAAAGCTGAGTTGACAGCGGTGCACCAGTATCTGCTGCACGCGGCCATGTGCAAGAACTGGGGATACGAACGGCTGCACGAACATTACAGCCATCTAGTGAGTGAAGAAGTTCAACACTCCGCAGGTCTTATCGATCATATTCTCTATCTAGATGGTACCCCCACGGTAGCACATATCGATTCCGTAGCGCATGGGGAGGATGTTGCAGCTTTATTTCAGGTCGACCTCGGTTTTGAATGCGAAGATGTTGAGTTGCTCCGCACAGCGATCGCGCATTGCACGGAAGTCCGAGATTTTGCGACACGTCATCTGCTGGAACACATGATTCAAGATTCAGAAGAGCATGTCGATTGGTTTGAGACAAGACTTCGGACTATCGCGCAGGTAGGGCTCGAACCGTTCCTGTCGGAACAGATCAAGAAGTGAGTGGGATACCCTCCACTTATCCTGGTTTGACATGGACAGCGAACGACGGGTCATACCTGGTCCTGGTGTTCCTATTATCCATCAGCGAGCCTGGCAACAGCGCGCTCCCTCACAGAATGAGCAGGAGGACATCTTGAACATGATGTTGCGGGGACATCTTACATCTCTGCAGGTTGGCTTACCGTGCACCATCGAGTGCAGCGATGTCGGCATTTCTTCAAACCAGGCCTGGACCACAGGGTTCTTCAAACATCCAATGAGCGGCCCCGTTTGGCTCGGTAGACTTAACCTTGACGGGGATGGGCAAGCGGACCTTGAGAATCACGGCGGAGTTGATAAAGCGGTCAATGTGTATCCTATCGAACACTACCCATATTGGTTACAAATCCTTTCGACGAAGGAGCTCGTACCGGGAGCTTTCGGTGAGAATTTTACGACTGAAGCTTTGTCCGAAGATGAGGTATGCATTGGAGACATCTTTGAGATCGGCGACTCGCTTGTCGAGGTATCACAACCTCGGCAACCATGCTGGAAGCTCGCTCGGCGCTGGGGCGTATCTGACTTAGCCCTACGCTTCCAGAATACCGGTCGGACTGGTTGGTATTTTCGTGTTCGACGAGAAGGTTTGGTCCAAGCCAAGCAGGCAGTGGTACTAGTCTCCCGTCCGTTTCCAGAATGGACGATCGCAAGAGCCAATCTTCTGATGCACCATCAAACTAAGGATAGAGATGCAGCACGTGATCTTGCGAACTGTCCAGCACTTTCATCGCGGTGGCGGACAAAGCTGAGCAAGCGTGCTGCAAGTGGGATAGTGGAGAGCTCTGCCAGTCGGCTGTACGGACCACAGGCAGAACGCCTGTAAGGCAAATCTCTCTAAGGAAATGTTGGATTCGCTTCCTTACTCACCGCTAAGTGGGTTCCCGCTTAGAGGAGCACGGGGCTGAGCCATGTATACGGCTCAGCCCCCCGTTTCTACTGCCGACGAACGAGATCAATAACCAGCCCTAGGCTCTTAATCGTCATCATCCTCGTCATCGTCGTCGTCCGATTTCTTTTTCTCCTCCTTTAGGACTGCATGACCTTGAGCGAGGCTCGCATTGAGGTCATTTTCCGGAACTTTCTTGTGGACCAAGTTTTGATGGCAGTCGATACAGGTTGCCCCTTCACTGTCCATCTTGGCATGAGCAGCTTTCGCTGACTTACCTGGCGGCTTGGTATTCTTGTGACATGCTCGGCAAGTCAGACTGTCCCACTCCTTTAGCTTCATCCGAGCTCGATACGCAGCTTCTGGTCGATGCTCGTTAAACTTTTCAACGGTCGAATAATCAGTAGTAAATTCCTTAATCAGGAACGGCACACCATCAACTACGTGCGTATAGACTGCCTTGTGAAAGTTTGCCAATCCTTGAGGCACATGGCAATCCTTGCAGCCAGGATCCATACCCAATGCACCCCAATGTGAAGACTTTTTCAACTCTTCATACGGGTAAATCTCAGAATGGCAACTTATGCAAAATTCAGTTTGAGAGATCGCGGCCTCACCACCAAAGACAACAACGATGAGCCCGATTCCGAGTGCGGCACCAGCAATTAACGTCCCTGTCTTAGCCATGTCTAGTCGTCTCCACCATCGTCAGCCTTGGCAGGAGTCTTCGCTGACTTCTGAAACTCGTCGTGGAATTTCGGCGTGGGTGGACCGGTAAAGGTACCGGCTAGCTTGAAATGCTCATGCAACGCTTTATCGCTTCGAACGGACTTTTCAAAATCAAATTCGTATTTCTTATCCACCTTTGGCGTGAACGGGGTGTAGGGTTTTTTCACACCCTTCCAACCCGACCCTTCATAGTTGAGGTGGCAGGCATTGCATTTCTCTTGAAATTCAAACTCCTCGCCTGCTTCGACGAGCTTTTCTCGAGCCATTGTCTTCCCTGACTTTTCAAACGCCTCACCTGCTTTGCGATGGATCTTCCGATAGGCGCTTCCAGCACCATGGCAGGATTCACAGCCCACATTCGTCACAAATTTCTCTGGTTCCTCAATGACATAGCCACCTTCTTGCCCGAACCCGTCAACGTGGCAACCAACGCAATCTTTATCCTTCGAATAGTCTTTTTTAGGGTCAAGCTTGGCCTTGACCATCGCCTTGTCCTTCTCCTTGCCTCTGTTGGGCTTCAGCGATTCCATCGCTTTGCCATGGAGCGTCTTGTCCCATGATTCGCCCTGGCTCTTATGACAGTTGTAGCATTTTTTTCGACCTTCAAATGTTCCTTGGGCTGAAGCCGTTCCAGCGACTGCTAGAAAGACCGTTGCAGCGACAAATGCAAACACGATTCGTTGAGTCACGGCATCTCCTTTCCGATAAATGTATGATGAATATCGCCTAATTTTCCTGCGAGGGTTATCGATAAGCAGTTAGTCATCTCCCCACTCTTTCCAATAGTGAGACGGCTATACTTTACCATGGAGAAACTCGTTACTGCTACCCTCATAATTGACATTCTGAGTAAATACTTTGGAAGGTCTAGACCGATGGAATCTTAAAAACCCAATAGCCGCCTTGCTTATGGACAACTTGCAAGGATTCAAAATCTACCGGTGTAGAATTCATGAATGGAAGCATATGCGACAACAAAACCTTGGGCTTCTCCGTTTCATTTAAAAAGTACGCACGAACCGACTTTTCAGAGAGCGACTGAAGCGTATAGGTCGTATACCCGTTCTCCTTCATCCAAGCCTTCACTTGCCCGGCTAGCCCATGGACATTCCCTGTCAACGGGAAGTCTTTAAACGCCAAATCGATACGATCAGGATACAGCAAGGCAAGCTTATAGAGATCCACTGCATGAACGATGATGTAAGCTTCGCGTGAACCGGCGAGTTTCCGCAGCATGTTGACGCCCTTCGATGCCTCTGAAGAAAGGGCATCTGCAAAGACTTGGAATTCTTTCTGCTCCTCGCCTGACGCTACCGAACCCCAAAATTGACGTTCGTAGTGATCAATTACATCTAAACGGTCTTTCCAGTAGGACGGCACAATAAGTGGCTGCCCGACGTAAGAAGTAAAATATGTGTCACGCCCTGCCAGCAGCTTCAGTTGTCTCGATGTATCCCACCAGCCCAAAACTACCGCTTCCTTTGGCACATGTTTCGTAATATCCGTTGCCAGTGTTGTCAATTCAGAAAACTCAGGGGCCATCGCCACAACTGGCTCAGAAACAAGATTTTCCCAGTTCAGAAGAATGGAGTCACCACTTTGATCCTTGGTTTGATAGGCGATCGCGACTGGTTTATCCAGAGATGGAACTCGAAGCTCGTATTTACTAATCTTTAGATCCGACCATGCATCCAATTCAAGATTGGAAAACTGAGCGACGCCACCTTCTTCAACGAGGTGATACGCATATGGAGGGGGAAGAGGTTTGAACCAAAGGTAGAGAAACCAACCAACCAAAAAAAGACCTCCCGTCACCAGGAGAACGCCGAGTGACGGGAGGATCTTCGGACTGGCCTGACGCGACACCGACTCGTTGACTGACGATGTCGCGTTCACAGCCTACTTCTACTTCTGACGACGCCGCCAGCTGGCCATCGCGAGGGTGCCCGCCAGCATCATGCCGCCGCCAAGGCCCCCGAGGGAGAGCTTGCCGGTCTCGCTGTCCAGATCGAGCAGACTGGTCTTCATCTGCCCTTCCAGCTTCGCGACGCGTGCCTGCAATTCCAGCTTCTCTTTCAGCCGCGTATCGTCGTCCATGATTTCCACATAGGCCCGGTTCATCGCGGCCCAGCCTACCGTATAGGTGTAGCCCCAGTACTGGTGGGCCAAGCTCACGTGCAACTGCACCAGGTGGTCTTCGGCCATTTCGAACAGCTTCAGCTCATTGGCCGCCGGGTTGTTCCCTTTCGACCAATAGATCTGGAAGAACTGTTCAAAGCCGTCCGCGACCGGCGCCGGCGGCGTCGGCCGGTTGGTCTTCTGCCCGGTTAACAGGCCCGCCTTGTATTGCTCTTCGACCACATGATGCGCTTCATCGTACTTATCCAAGCCGGAGAAGGTCCCATTGTCCATGAACTCCATCCAGGCTCGGGCATAGGTTTCGGAGTGACAGTTGGTACAGGTCTTGATCCACGCATCGTTGCGCTTGTCGGCCCATTCGGTCTTGATGTTCTCCCGAATGCCCGGCACGAACGGATAGTTGGCCCACCGCACTTTCCGCACCACGTTATGGGTAATCTTGCCTTGATACTCCATGTGGCAGTATTGGCAGGTCGGTGCGGTCTCGGCCCCGTTCTTCATGGCTTCTTTAATCGGCACGTTGAAGTTCCAGTGCTCTTTATCCCGCTGGTACTTCAAGCCATGCTTGGAGAGGTTGTAGGCTTCCCAGTTATTGTGGTCGGCCCCGCTATGGCACTGCGCACAGACTTCCGGCTTGCGCGATTCCGCCACCGAGAAATCATGGCGCGCATGGCAGGTGTCGCACTTGTTTTGATTCACGTGACAACCGGTACAGCCATCGGCGATTTCCCGCTGCGACATCCCCGCATACACGTCCACTTCGACGTTGGCACGGTAGTCCAGCGCGTGGGACGGCCGGCCCTTCGGCCACTGATCCTTGGGCCAGGTGATGGTATCCCGCTCCGACTCGCGCTCGGCAAACTCTTGGAGGTGACAGGTGCCGCAGGTGTCGGCGGTGGCCAACTTGATGTCCTTGCGGTGATCGGCTTTTTGCTTGGTGTTGATGTCGAAGTGGCAGTCGATACAACCCACTTCCTTGAGCTTTTCGTTCTTGCCCAGCTTGCCCATCGAGCGCAGGTTCTCTTCGACGGCTTCCAGCTTGGCCTTCTTGTAGAACGTCGGATCCTTCGGGCTCAACTTCCGAATCTTATCCAGGTTGGCATGGGTGCTCTTCTTCCACGCCACGACCCATCCGGGGGATTCATCGGTGTGGCACTTCACACACTCCTGCCGGCTCGCCACTTCTTTCACGGCTTGCGGCGGCTTGTAGAAGGTATGGGGGTCAAAGTATTTGCTGAACGAGATGGGCTGCCAATATTGCCCGTACTTCCCCTTCCCGACGCCCTGCTCCGGGTCCAGATACCGCTTGAGCAACGCTTCGTACAGTTCCTTCGGCGACGCCGAGCGCTCGATCTTCAACGCCTCGTACGTCTCCTTCGGCACCGAGGGAAACCCCGCCTGCACCGGCGCGGCCAGCACACTCAGGCCGCAGACGACCATCGCATACCTCAGCACATCCTTCACGCTCACCATTTCGACTCCTTCCGTTTGATGGCCAGTGCGCACTGTCCTTCAAAATAAAACCAACTACGTACCACTATGTATCGTTTCATCATTGCTCGTGTTCGTTGACAAAATTTCCTTCACTTGGGCGCGAAAATATAGCTTAGGCCTACGAGAGAGTCAAGAAAATTTCTACCGATTTTTGATGAACGGACCACGGTGAAACCACCTGCATGCATCAGGAATTTTTCTGTCTCTGCTCCGCCGTCTATGGTCGTTGTCGATCGATGACGACGGTAATATTTTCTGCCCCAGGCTTAACCGGCTGACTCATGCCTTCGAGGTCACCGCTTTCAGCCATGGCTCTCCCGGATTTCGAGAGTCGCGCAACAATAACAACCGTGTCGACATCCGATAACTTGCGTGAGGGCATCGGACTCGTGGAATCATCGAGCCTGAATGTGAACGGTAAGTCTTTACTTGATGCCCGCACGATCGATACCGGCATTGGTGGGCCAGCAACATCCTTCGCAAACACAAACAAGGTGTCAGGCAGTGCCCCCTTGCCCGAAAAGTTTGGACCTAGCACCACCTTCCCCGTAATCGCACGCGATGCGCCACGTTGTGTTGCGGGCTTGACAGGCTTGGCCGGTTCCATCGGCGGATTCGCAACCAGCATGTTCATGCTGGGGCCACCAAGGCGCCGCTTGGCTTCAGCAATGCTGGCCACTAGCTGCTCGGATGACTCCTGATCGTCGGGAGGCAGATAGGCATGTGCATCTTCCCATTCCTTGGCGGCACGAGCAAAATCTTTTCGGTTATACGCAATCGTCCCCGACAACATCAGCGCCTTCACATTATGTGGATCGAGCTTCAAGGCCTGTTGAATCAATTTCTCGGGCCTGCCATCCAACTTCCGTCCTTGATGCACGCCCAGGGCATCCGCATAATCCGCAAGCAGACTCGCATTGTCCGGATCGAGCTTTGTCGCCTTTTCAAAAATCGGCACCGCATCTGCATACCGCTCCATCGCCATGTAGGATCGCGCTAAAAGCCCCCACCCGATAGGGTCGGTGGGGTTCTGTTCGAGCTTCTTTCTCAACTGTTCAATGAGCTCGTTGAGGCTGTCAGCCATCTGAGGCTCTTCACCAGATCCACCTTGAAATGCCGCAGAAGATACCGCAGGGTGCGTCATGGCAGCTGGGTTACCTAACGTCCAATAGAGGACTCCGCTAGCTGCTGGAATAATCATCCCCAACGTCAGTGCAACAATCCTGAGATTCATGGCTACGCCCGTGCTCGGGGTTGGGATGCCTGCGGTTTCCGTCTCTTCTAAAACACGCCGCTCCAGTTCGCTTCGTGCTGTTCGGTACTGCTCGTCCGTTAGTAATCCGGCGGCATGATCTTGCTCCAGCTCAGAAAACTGCTGTCGATACACCGACAACGTTTTCTCCTGTTCAACCGACGCGGCCGCAGGGCGTTTCAACAACGGTCTCAACAGCAGTCCAAGGATGCACACTGTCATGACCGACACGATTGACCAAAATGCCACCGTCATGAGTGCTTCCCTCCTTCTGCTAGCAGCTGTTCTACTCTGCGACGCTCTTCATCTGAGACAGGCACATCAACGACCTTGTGCGCCCGACGTCGCAACGTAATGACCAATGCCGTCGCACCCACCGCCAACAATACAAATGGTCCCACCCACAATAGTGTCGTTGTCGCCTTAAGCGGTGGCCGGTACAGAACAAAATCTCCGTAGCGTTCCACGAGAAAATTTATGATCTCTTGATCACTCATATCCTTGACGATCATGTCTCGAACTTCTCGACGCAAATCTTCGGCCAGCGGCGCGTTCGAGTCGGCAAGAGTTTGATTCTGACAGACCAAACACCGCAGCTCGACAGCAAGGTGCTTCAGTCGAGCTTCAACAACTGGATCATCTCCAAGTGGACGAGCTTCTTCCGCTAAAACCGGCCCAGAGACTAGTGTTATGAAGAGGACCAGCCACATCATTGTGATTCAAGCTGCTTCACAAGTGGAAGAATTTTCTTGGCAACCGTATCGGGATCCAACGGCCCAATCTGTTTATATCGAATCATCCCCTGCTTGTCTATGACATAGGTCTCAGGCACTCCGTAGACGCCGTAGTTGATCCCGACTCGTCCTGCCTGATCCACCCCGACCACAGGATAGGGATTACCCCATCGCTGTAACCAGCCTACGGCTTCATCGCGCTGATCCTTGTAGTCCATCCCATAGATAGGCACCTGCCCCGACTTGGCCAACTCCATCAAGACCGGATGTTCCGTCTTGCATCCGCTACACCAGGATGCCCAAAAATTGAGCAACCAGACCTTGCCCTTGAGGTCGGCTGGAGAAAACGTCTTCTCCGGCTCATGCAGTTGAGGCTGAGAGAATTCGGGGGCCGCTTTCCCGATCAAAGGAGAGGGGATTTCACGAGGGTTGAGCGTGAGCCCAATACCCAGAAATCCAACGACCACCACAAAGATGGATAATGGTACCAGAAAACGATTCATGCCACTTGGTGCCTAACCGTTCGCGTCGAAGGAGCAACATCCGGCTCCTTCTGCTTTCGCCATGCGAGTCGATACCGACGGTCGCTGATGGCCAAGACACCCCCTAATGCCATGATGAAACATCCACCCCAGATCCAATCGACGAACGGTTTATGATAGAGCCGCACGCTCCACGCCCCATCTTCGAGAGGCTCACCGAGCGACACGTACAGATCTCGCAAGAGCCCGGGATCGATCGCTGCTTCCGTCATCACTTGATTCTGTACGGTGTAGCGGCGCTTTTCGGGATACAAGACCGTCGTTTCACGGCCATCTTGACTGACATGAAAGATGCCGCGGGCGGCCGTATAGTTGGGTCCGACAACGTCCTCGGTTCCGTCGAATCGGAAGGTATAGCCCCCGATCATCGCCGTCTCACCAACATTCATGCGCACATCACTTTCGGTCTCATACCCCTTCACCATCGTTACCCCGACGATAAACACAGCGATGCCGCAGTGAGCCACAAGCATTCCCCAGTAGGACCTGGGCACCGCAGCCATGCGAGCGGAAAGACCAGGACCGTCGATGTGGGCCAGTCGTTCACGCAACCCGACTACCGCCGTCGTCACGACCCAGAGTGCCAGCAAGAGCCCAAGACTCAATAAGGGAGTCCACTTGCCCATGACAAACGGGAGCACGAGCGCCGTCACCAGGCTCACCCCAAAGGCCCACTTTAATCGGTTCACGAGATTAGGCAACTCCGCCTTCTTCCATTGGGCTAACGGACCAATCCCCATAAGAAATACTGCCGGCGCCATCAACGGAGCGAAGACGGAGTCGAAATATGGCGGTCCGACGGAGATCTTGCCGAGATCCAATGCATCTAAGAACAAGGGATACAGCGTCCCCAATAGGACCGACCCCATCGCCGCCACTAACAACACATTGTTCGCCAAGAGCATCCCTTCTCTCGACACCATCGAAAAACTTCCCCCTAATCCGACACGCGGAGCCCGCCAAGCGTACAATGCTAACGATCCCCCAATGACGATGGCCAAAAACGCCAAGATGAACGTACCTCGCTTTGGATCGGTCGCGAAGGCGTGTACGGAGGTTAACACTCCGGATCGGACAAGGAACGTCCCAAGTAGACTTAATGAAAATGCCATGATGGCCAGCAGCACCGTCCAGACCTTGAATCCACCTCGCTTATCAGTTACCGCCAGCGAATGGACTAACGCAGTCCCCGCCAGCCACGGCATGAAGGACGCATTCTCAACCGGATCCCAGAACCACCATCCACCCCATCCCAACTCGTAATAGGCCCATCCGCTTCCCATGGCAATGCCGACGGTCAAGAAACACCAGGCGACCGTGGTCCAGGGGCGCGACCAACGGGCCCAGGCAGCGTCGAGATTACCGCCCAGCAACGCGGCAATCGCAAAGGCAAACGCGACCGAGAATCCGACATAACCCATGTAGAGCATCGGGGGATGGATCACCATTCCCGGATCTTGCAGAAGCGGATTCAAGTCTCGCCCGTCCGCAGCGGCAGGGATCAGCCGTTCAAACGGATTGGACACGGTCAACATGAAGAGAAGAAATCCGACGCTGACGAGACCCATCACGCCAAGAATGCGAGAGCGCATAGTTTCGGGAAGGTGCTTCGAAAACAGCGTGACCGCGAACATCCACCAGGTCAAAATGAAGGTCCACAGGAGGAGAGACCCCTCGTGTGCACCCCAAATCGCGGCGAGTCGATAATGCAGCGGAAGCTGCGAATTGGACGTGGCTGCGACATACAGCACAGAGAAATCTTTTTCGGCAAATGCATACCCAAGGCTACAAAACGCGATGAAGACCAACAGGAATTGAGCTCGCGCCGCGGGCCTGGCGATGGCCATCAGCGCTGAATTGCCGACCGCAGCGCCATAGAGAGGCAGGCTGCCCTGCACGATGGCCACACAGAGTGCGAGAATCAAGGCGAAGTGACCGATTTCGGGAATCATAGTGAATCTTTCTTGCTTTCTGGAACAACAAGCGACTTACCTTCTTGCGCGCCGGAAGCCTTGGCCTTCGCCAACGCCTCCGCCGCTTCAGGCGGCATGTAGTTTTCATCGTGTTTTGCCAGCACTTCGCTGGCAACGAACGTTCCATCAACTCCCAACTGACCTTGCGCCACAGCGCCTTTCCCTTCCTTGAACAGGTCAGGAAGAATTCCTTTATAGGTCACCGGCACACGCTTAGCCGTATCCGTGACGATAAAATGAACCGTGAGGCCATCGTTGTCTCGGACGAGACTGCCGTCTTCGACCATCCCTCCGATCCGGAAGCTTTGGCCTTGCGGGGCCTCGCCGTTCGCGACCATGGTGGGCGTGAAAAAGAACACAAGATTTTTCTGAAACGCATTCAACACCAGCACGGTCGCAATCCCCAAGGCAACCAATCCTAGCCCGATAAAGACAAAACGTTTATGCCGCGGTTTCATCAGTGTCTCCTAGCAACATCGCACGGTGTTCGGCTCGCGCCGCAGCTCGTCGACGCCACAACGCCAGTACTTCCCACACCATACACAGCGCGGTGACCACATACGAGGTCCAGACGTACACCCCGTACCCACCCATCTCAAAAAATTCCGACGCGCTTCCCCACTGCATCAGCGAGCCTCCGCAACCTTCTGAATGACCGCGGGGGTTTCGTCCCACGTCGGGAGCGATTCCCGTTCAGCCATGATACACCGCATCCGCGAGAGAACGACGGCAATGCTGTACATCCAAAATGCCAGCGTCATAATCAACATCGCGGTGAGCATGGTTGCTGCCATTTTCGACCCTGTCGACATACTGACCGAGGCGCCTTGATGCAGCGTATTCCACCATTGCACCGAAAAATAGATGATCGGAACGTTGACGACACCGACCAAGGCGAATACCGCACTTGAACGATCGGCCCGACGCACATCGTCAATCGAGGTCCGCAGGAGCATCACGCCTGCGTATTGAAACAGTAAGATCAGCTCAGATGTCAGCCTGGCATCCCACACCCACCAAGCCCCCCAGGTCGGCTTCCCCCACATGGCTCCAGTTAGCAGGGCCAGAAAGGTGAACATCGCGCCGGTAGGAGCGATGGCCTGAGCCATCATGAAGGAAGGCCTCGCATTGAGCCCTAACCCGATCCCAGCCCAGACCGCCATGACCACATACAAGAACATCGACATCCAAGCGGCTGGAACATGGACAAAGATGATTCGATATGATTCACCTTGCTGAAAATCTGTGGGCGCGACGAAAAACCCCATGTAGAGCCCCACCCCCATCAAAGCTAGAGCCACCACAGAAAACCAGGGAATGAGTCGCCCAGCCAAGGGATAGAGAGCCTGGGGAGAGGAATATTTGGCCCAATTGATACCGGTGCTCATGAAGCTGTTTTACTCCAACGCGATACGCAATGCCGCAGCCGTAGCCCACGGTGCGAGAACGAGTGACAACACCAAGCAGGCCCCGAGTAGTGACAAGTTTGCTTCTCCGCCGATCCCGGCCATGCTGCTGGTCACGGCGCCGGCCCCAAAAATCAAGACTGGAACATAGAGTGGAAGCACCAGGAGGGCAACCAGTAGACCACTCCCCCGAACGCCAAGGACTAACGCGGCGCCGATCGTACCAATCATACTCAACGTCGGCGTCCCAAGCAAGAGCGACATCACGAGCACTCCCAGCGATTCTCCGCTCAAACCAAATTGGAGGCCGAGCAACGGCGACAGCAGGACGATCGGGAGTCCGGAGATGACCCAGTGCGCAAACACCTTCCCGACCACCAAGACCGCCAACGGTTGGGGGACCAGGACCATCTGTTCCAACGTGCCGTCCACATAGTCAGCCGTAAACACGCGCGCTAATGACAACAGGCAGGCCAACAAGGCGGCAACCCACAGCACTCCAGGACCGATTGTTCGCAACACCGCCGGTTCCGGCCCAACACCTAACGGAAAGAGGCTGACCACAATGACTAAAAAGAAAACCGACATCGCCGCGTCTGATCGGCGGCGCATCGCCAACAACAGATCTCGCCGGACGATTCCACCTATGGCGCCCCACATGCTGGAACGACTCATCCAGTCAGCCTCAGCCGTTGTAACCTATCTGTCGGAAGATCCACCTCTTGATGGGTCACCAGGACTCCGAGGCCACCCCGCTGCAAATGTGTGTGGAGACGTTCTGTTACGATCCCTGTCGAAGCCGCGTCCAGCGATGTGAAGGGTTCGTCCAACAGCCATAACGGTCTCGTGGAAAGCCAAAGACGCGCCAACGCGACACGACGCTTCTGCCCCTGCGACAGCACTTTGGACGGGAGCCGATGGATGGGGCGCTTGAGACCAATCGCTTCCAAGGCCGCTTGTGCCTCGGTCTGTGAGCAGACTTCACCGGCTAACGCCATGGCACTCATCAGATTTTCCAGCGGCGTGAGATCGTCCTTAATCCCATTGAGGTGCCCGATATAGGTCAATTGCCCTGAGTACAGTTCCTTGAGCTGCTGAATGTCCTCACCCTCCCAGAGTACCGAGCCATCCTCCGGTGGCAAGAGACTAGAAAAGATGCGCAGAAGACTGGTTTTACCACTGCCGTTTTCTCCAACGATAGCCAGGAGCGTTCCTGGCTCGACTTTGACAGTGAGGTCGGAAAAAAGGCGGCGCTCACCACGCCGGCAACTGAGTGTGACCGCTTGCAACATGCGCGAGTCCTCCAAGAAGGCGGGTCGAGAGTAAGGGAATAAGGTGCGGAAAAACAAGGGGCGAAGAACATGGATGGGGCAATGACTATTCGTCCAGCTTCCTCCGAAAACCATCTTGCTCTGAAGACGATCCTACTGTTAAGTAATGCCTACTCTCATGGTGTTTCGGCAGGCCGTTGCGATCTTCATGTTGAGAGACAACGCTGATCTCCCAGTCTGACATCTCTAGCCTTCAAGGAGCGGAATTATGAGTGAACTCGTCTGTATTGCATTCAAAGACTCGAGTACAGCGGATCGGGTGCTGAACGAACTTCGGGCGATGGAAACCGACTACGTCCTGGATCTGGAAGACGCGGTCATCGTCGTTCGTGATATGGACGGCAAAGTCCATTTGAAACAGTGCGTCGATGTGTTTGGCGGCGCCACAACTCAGGGTGTGGCGCTTGGCGTGTTGTGGGGAGGATTGATGGGGCTTTTGTTTATGAATCCCCTGGCGGGTCTACTGGGCAGTCTCGCGGGTGGTGCGGGTGGTGGGGCTATGACCGTCGCCGCCAGTGACTTCGGCCTCCTCAGTGATTATGGGATCCCGGACAATTTTATTCGTTCCTTGGGGAATACCATCGGACGAGGGACCTCGGCGATCTTTCTCCTCATTCGCAGCGCTGATCATGAGAAGGTATTGAGCGCGATGTCACGGCACGAGGGAACGATTCTCAAGACCTCGCTCAGTGCCGAACAGGAAGACAAGCTACGATCGGCTCTCACGCGCCAGCACGAGCAGCGGACGGGCAAGAAATAGTCGGTTTGTTCACAGGGTTCTACTGAGATCTCTTGGCCAGTTCTTTGTAGTGTTCCCAGACTTGTGCGAGGGAACTGACGCGGGCCGGGTTCTCGAGGTTGCCTTCCTCTAGACTCGCTGTCACAGTACAGGCCATCATTCCGAAGAACCAGGCGACGATACCGCACACCGGAATGCCGATCATGATCAACAACATGCCCGGTCCGTCGCTGGTCCAATGCGCTTTATGACCGACAGCCATGAGCCCAAAAGCTGCTGCGGCTGCCACCAACGCAATGACTACGGCGAGACCTCGCGCTAGATACCCGATCCTGTTTCCTGAGGCGAGGGCCCACATGAACGCGACAAGGAGGACAGCCCATACGATAATGCTCATCTCGAGTACCCCCTAAAGCAGGACCTCCCTCCACCCTACTCCCGAAGGACCCCGTTTCCGAAGGAAAATACCAAATCACGACTCCTCAGTCTTCAACCTACACGGACTCCTCCCGATTCCATTCAGTCGGTATGCGTCCACTCAGTCGTTGTGCTAGAGTGAGGCAACCGTGAATTGCTTCCCGGCAATACGACATAAACAAACGCGGGGTGGATGATGAAACATTTGGCGTGCTCTCTGGGCCTGCTCACTGGGCTGTTCTTTGGGGTCTCGCTAGTGCAGGCAGAAGGCCTGTTCGACAAGATGTTGGATCGAGCCATCGATAGTGCTGAGCGAAAGACGCAGAATCGGATCAACCAGCGAATCGATCAAACGATCGATAAAGGTCTGAACAAGACAGAAGAAACCATGCATTGCGTCGCAACTGACCAAGAGTGCTTCAAAAGAGCTAAGCAAGAAGGGAAACAGGTATCCGTCATCAGTGGTCCCTCGGGCTCCGATTCCGTGAAATGTGTGATAACCGACAGCAACTGTCTCAAACAGGCCAAAACACAGGGCAAGAAAGTTGAGATTGTAGACGAGGCAGACCTCGATACCCTCCGCTGCTCCGTATCCGATGCAGATTGTTTAAAGCGCGCAAAGTCTTTAGGGAAAAAGGTCGAAATCGTTGATTGAGCGACATCGCAGGCATTCTGAAAAGGCTCGTTGCCTTACCGTCTCACCTTTCGTGAGCCTCTGGAACGGGTGTCAGCTGCAAGGACCTGGTTGGCTTTTGTAAGCGCATCCCGTAATGCGACGAGGTTCTTTCCTGGCTTACTGACTTTCGGCTGGTCCCTCAGGAACCGAACGGCCGCACGAACCAATGCCCGCAGCGTCTCTTTCATATTTCCTACGTCAGCCTCGTTCTTCAACGCCGCTGCGCGAGCCATGGCCAATCGTCGGCGTGGTCCCACATACGGTTCCGGAGCAATCGGATTGTCTTTTTCAAGCTCAGGCCGTCTGAACATCATTTCCCCCTCCATGACCGCAACCACGGGACCATGGGTCGACAGACATGGTGCACATTTTCCCACCAAGTCCCTACAGTTTGCAGGCCTCCCCTGTGATGTCCGGACCTGGAATATGATGCTCGTGAGCCTGTTTCACATAATTACGGCAATCCATCTCAGCCCCCTCCTTCGACGCTTTCCCTTCGTCGACCAACCGTCGCCAGTGAGTCATACGATCGGCAAGCGGATCATACCGGCATGATGCCTCTTTCTCAGAGGACTGCTCAGCCAATTGTTGACATTTGATCTCCCAGAGCTCCGGTGTCAGCGCACCGCTCTCAACAGACCGGATCAACTCATAGCGCTTGTCGGCAAACGACCCGAATTCACAGATCCCAGGATCCACCGGCGGCGGCGCCGCATGATTTCGATCGACTGTATTCAGCATCTGCCGGCAGTTCGTCTCACCAGCCTCTTTTGATATCAGCCCCTTCTCAATCTGTTGCTTGGTTTCCGTCCGCCGTTCGTCAAACTCAGATTTGGACAGGAGTGCCGGGGCTCCGACCACCAAAGCGGTCGTCGTCGGACACCCGCTCAAAACGAAGGGTAACAGGCCAAGGAAAAGAAGTCGCATCGGCAACCTCGCTTTCACAGCAGCAATGATGACATCGATGGTTTGCGCGCGCGATCATACGGGCAACCCCCTCTGTAGATCAACAATCTGCCTGCGATCGACAACCGGAAAAGCTCTCTATTCGAATGACCGCATTGACATGGACACTGGCCAAAGTGCAACATGACCCTAGCGTTGATTGATAGTCGCGTTTATGTCGAGGAAGCGGAGAAGTATGTTCCGTTGTGGCACGTTGCAGCACATGCGAGAAGGAGACGGAACGCGGCCATGGTAAATAGCACAGAACTAAATCTTCCAGAATAAGGAGGCCAGAATCATGGCATTGCTGATTACCGACGAATGCATCAACTGTGGAGCTTGTCTGCCGGAATGTCCGAACGAGGCCATCTTTGAAACCCGCAGCGACGCGGAATCGAAGGGGAATCACGTGGGCGACGGTCAAGGAGTGGGAGACAATATCTACGTGATTGCCCACGACCGCTGCACTGAGTGTGTCGGCCATTATGACGAACCACAATGTGCAGCAGTCTGTCCTGTCGATGATTGCTGTATTTCTGATCCAGCCTACCCTGAGGCGTCCGACGTCTTGCTGGAAAAGGCGAAGCAACTCAATCCAGACAAGCCGATCGATCCGGCAAAAGTCTGGAGCGGCGTACGGAACTAAGAAGGTTTTCTGCGAGAATCCGTACCGTTTGAGATTATTCCAATCTCGGCGGTACGGTTCTGTTTTACCTTCCTGACAGAGGTGCAACGATGCATCATGGCTGAAAAGATGCCCCGGTTCATGACAAATGCGACCGTCATTAAGGCGTTAGCGAAGGTGTTCGCGTTCCAGGCTATTGAGATCGACCTCCTGCGTGCGCGTGCTGGAATCTCTGATGCGGATTGGAAGGCCATGAAGACCGAAGCGTTTAAGAAGACTTACGCGAAGCAACGCGCGTTTTATGAAGATCGCTTGACAGGTGCATTCGCATTGGAGCGTATTTCCCAGTCTGAACGGGAAACACGACTGCTTGAACTCTGGCTAAAACAGAGCGAAGAGTCCCCCAAAGAGGAACCCTAAGTCAACCGTATCGACATCCTTTCGCCGACTGATGCGGTTGCTACAGAACCTCTCATAGCCGGCTCCGCAGTCGCTCATAGCCCTTCTTTAGTTCTTCGATCGCGATGCCCAATGCGGCACCGACGGATTCCGCTGTCTTCCCAACCTCTTCCCGCGCCGCCTCCAACTTGGGTTTAATTTCATCCCACTGGGTTTCAAGACGAGCCCATTCGTCTTTGGCATCCGCCTTTGCGAGGTGAAGTTGAACCTGAAGTTCATCACGCTGTTGCTTGAGATGATCCAGGGCTTTGGTCATCTGCTCTTTAACATCTGACATACGATATGCTCCTTCGTTGGACGAATAAGGTATCTTCTTGTATCGTCGCCCGCCACGGCGAGGTACTCCATGAAACTCAATGCCGTGCGATTAGAACCCGGCGCCTATTCTATCCTGTCGAATTTCACAGAACTAGACCCCCTACCCAGGGAACCCTTAACTTGATCAGGGTCAGTTCCTATGTCTACGGACACTACCCTCGTAAAGTCACAGTTGCAGAGGGCACCAAACTCGGCGATACTATCCGTGTACACCCATGAGAGAGCAATTCTTGCTCAAGACCGTGGGCAGAGCAGAAAAGTGCAAGGATCCTGCAACCGGCCGCGCATGATTGACGGCAGGAGAGACGACAATGCCACGACATATCAGAATGGGATTCTGGCTCACAGCAGGGACGCTCCTCGTGCTGTCTACCTGCCTGAGCTTCAAGGCATGGGCCTATCAACCAGGACCCGTAAAGAACGGAGCCACCATACGTGGATCAGTGACCGTCACCGGGACTGTCCCGGCACCAAAAGAATTCGAGTTGCGTCGCTATCCAGACCATGAGTTTTGCAGCGAACTGTCAGACAAACGAGGGTATCGGCGCCTGCGGGAAGTGACTTTCAGACCAGATGGAGGCCTCAAAGATGTCGTGGTGTCGATAGAAGGGGTCAAGTACGGCAAACCCTTCTCCTTCACCGATGCGGAGGTGGAAGCAGATCTCTGTCAGTTTCTCCCGTTTGTCACCGTGATCAATGATACGCGACAAGTCACGGTGTTCAACCGAGACCCAGTCCCTCACGACATCCAAGGCTTGGCGATCGATCAGCCTGAAGGTGATATGGTCTTCTACCGGCCCTCGGTAGAAGCCGGTGGGACCACCGCCAACGTACAGCTGGCCAAAGGGCAACACGTATTTACGATGCGCTGCAGCCTCCACCCCTATATGCAGAACTGGGGTTACGCTGTCGACAATCCCTATTATGCCGTCACGGATGCGGCTGGCGCATTCTCCATCGACGATCTCCCGCCAGGCACCTATCGCCTCAAAGCCTGGCATCCCATTCTCGGCGCGCACGAACAGGAACTCACGGTGGCCGCCAATGAGACGGTCTCAGTGGAACTATGGTTTAAGGCCAACTTCTGACAGCAACCGTTTCGATCCTAGGGTCCAGGAAAAGGTATCCAGCCTCAAGCTTTTTAGAGCTCCCACAAAAAAGACGGCTTGGCAGTTAGTGCGGGGACACCAGTTGCTGATACAGAGCTCGGGTTTCCTTGGCAATAGCAGCCCAGCTAAAGAATTGTTCAGCTCGTTGGCGACCGGCTTGAGCAAACCGTTCACGCATGCCTCTGTCCGCCATCAGACGATTGACGGCGGCCGCTAAATCTCGCTCAAACTTTTTGGGGCTGAGTGGAGTAAAGGGAGATTCTGGCATCTGCTGGACGGGGACCAGGATGCCGGTTTCTCCATCTTCAACGACCTCTGGAATCCCCCCAACGGCAGATGCAACCACAGCGGTCTCGCAAGCCATCGCTTCAAGATTGATAATTCCAAACGGTTCATAGATAGAGGGACAGCAAAAGACCGCTGCGTGTGAATAGAATTCGATCACACTTTGCTTGTCCAGCATCTCAGGAATCCAGATTACGCCGGGTCTGTCGGCAGAGACCTCTTTGACCGCAGCCTCCATTTCAGCGGCGATTTCGGCGGTATCGGGAGCCCCGGCGCAGAGAACCACCTGGAAGTCAGCATCGAAATACTTGATGGCTCGAACCAGATGGATGATGCCTTTCTGTCGGGTAATTCGTCCGACAAACAAGACAAACGGCTTGGACGGATCTACTCCGTAGCGTCGAAGGGCATCGGCCGATGATTGTTTCTGATATTCCTCTGGATCAATGCCATTGTGGATGACCTTGATCTTCTCCTCAGCAATGCGAAAATGGTGCAGGATATCCTGTTTGGTTCCATAGGAGACCGCGATCACGGCATCGGCCATCTCGAGCGCCGCCCGTTCCACCCAGGAGGAGAAATCGTATCCCCCCTTGAGTTGTTCCCGTTTCCAAGGGCGCAGCGGCTCCAAGGAATGCGTCGTGATGATGAGCGGGATCCCGTAATTCAGCTTCGCTAAGATTCCACCGAGATGCGTATACCAGGTATGACAATGAACGAGATCGGCCTCGATACCAAACGAGTTGAAGTTCAGCCCTCTCTGAGCGGCACCAAAGACAGACTCCAAATATTTCGGACACCCGTAATCGATCTTCTCGAGTTTGAACCCTCGGACGTGAAGGTTATGATGAGCCAGATACTGATCACCAAAACACCGAACTTCCACTGGAAGCAACTTGGCCAATTCTTTACTCAGGTATTCCACATGAACACCTGCTCCACCATAGGTGTAAGGCGGGTATTCGTTACTGAGCATCAGCACGTTCATGTTGAGGGTTCTTTCTTTGGTCGGTTGAGAACACCTGACGTCGATATTGGCATCAAATCTGGCTCCATGCCTCAACCGTTAGCTGCGAAACGCACGATATAACTAGTCGTCGAAACATTCAAGCCCACTGTCATGTGCCCCTCACTCCTCAAAGCTAAAGACTCCGAATCTGGAGGTCAAAAGGGATTTGAACTTCGCAATCATCGCCGTAATCAGTGACCCCTCGCCTCACTAAGACGATGCCTACATTACTAGCACCGTTCTCGTAAACTCCCCAGTTGCAGAGGGTTGGCGGACTTAGCCATACTCTCTAGAGGATAACCACCATTGAACAGTTCTTTTCGAGAGGGATTGCAAGCGGAAGAAGCAAGCTCGAGCGCGGCAGCTGGTGATATTCACCGGGAAGTCACCGTTTCGTCTCAACTCCCGCAGCGATTGAGCTGAGCCAATGTTTCAGGCAGTCTGCAAGCGATGTCGAACGATCAATGCTGGCAGGAGGACCGCCGGTGAAGCGACCCATCCGAACCGGAATCCAGCTGACTGCAAGCGTGCTTGCCATACTGACCTCCTGGCTGGAAACCGAAGCTTGGGCCTATACGTCGACTCTCGTGAAGGAGGGGGGCACCGTACAAGGGACCGTCACCATCACCGACCACGCCCCAGCTCCTCAAGAATTCGAGTTGCGTCGCTTCCCCGACCACGAATATTGCAGCAAGCTCTCTGATGGATATGGCTACCGGCTCTTGAGGGAAGTGACAGCCCGACCGGACGGAGGCCTTAAAGATGTCGTCGTGGTCGTGGAGGGAGTAGAGCGCGGTAAGCCCTTCCCCATCACTACTGCGAAAGTGGAAGCGAAGCTCTGTCAGTTTCTGCCGTTTGTCACCGTGATCAGCCACACACGTCGAGTCACGGTGTTCAATCACGACCCAGTCCCCCATGACATCCTAGGACTCGCACCCGATCCGCCAGGTAACGAGAAGGTTTTCTCTCGGCCATCGTTACGAGCAAAGGGCACTACCGATCTCGTGCGGCTCGCGAAAGGGCGCCACGTCTTTACCATGCAGTGCAGCATGCACCCCTACATGCAGAACTGGGGCTATGCCGTCGATAATCCCTATTACGCGGTGACAGATGCGACGGGCTCCTTCTCCATCGAGGACCTCCCGCCTGGAACCTATCGGCTCAAGGCGTGGCATCCCATTCTCGGAACGCAAGAGCAGGAACTCACCGTAGCTCCTAACCAGACAGTCTCATTGGACCTGTCGTTTGAAGCCAAGTTCTGACTCGTGATGCCTGAGACAAGAGTCCGACTTGCAGCCTAATCTGCCCACGCTAGGCTGCCTTCCCAGATGAACTCCGGCTCCTGACGAGCAGATCGACATCACAATCTAAGACATGGAGTAGTGAGAGAAGTTGATCAACCGATTTACGGTAGTTAGTTTGATCGAGCAGCCGGTACAACTGCGTCGCCGATGTCCGCAATCGTCGAATAATCTCGCGTTTCGAGAGCGGACTCTTCTCGATCCGCTTCTGCGCTTCAATCGTCAGTCTGTAGAGTAGCGCGTCCCTCAGAAAGGTTGGGTCTTGGTTGTATTCCAGCACCTGCTCACCATGAACAGTCCCTTCCTTCCCGGATGCTAAGACATAAGTGAACCCTTCTCCTCCCAGCTCTTTATCGACAAAGACCCTGGCAACTGGATCGTTACCGATCGGACGGGGATCGACCTTCGAATAAGGCAATAGCAGTGTGCCTTTTGAGGACTTCACCTGAAACGCCTTTTTCCGATTATTGCAGATCACCGATCGAATCTTCATAGTGCTTCCTCGGCTTCCAATTCTTCAATCAACGCCCGAACTCGTCTCGTCGCCCTCCCAATCATCGGTTGTCTATTATCTAGATCCCATTTCACGATGAGTACGCCGTCCCGATAGACATACACATGACGGGGAGGATGATCGCTCTTCCAAGTGACGAACACATACCCACCGCGACGAACCTTCCCCCTGATTGAGTGTTACCTCCTGAGGTATCACTTTTCAAGCAAAGGGACAGTCATGCCCCCATAGCTCTCACTGGCTGGCACCGATTCTTCCCTTACTCAGAACGATGAGACTGGCCCGCTGCCTGATGTAGTCTTGGGTAGCTGCAATCCAGGTATGGCTGAGGCGTTACCGAAGGATGGGGATTTGGTGAGAGCTACTAGGTTCGTGCAGGTGCTGAAGAGTGACCCTCCACGTGACGTCAGAATCCTGACAACCGCGATTCACATCCTCGAATCGCACTAATTCAAGTGTACACACAGGACGGCCTCCGCCTGATCCAAAGAAACATGGTGCGACACGATTAGCCTCGCAAGCAGGCACAGAATGAGATTTTCACCTTCTCGCCTTGATCGTCTGGTGGAACTCAGCGATACTGTCAAAGGGTAACTACGGTTGAACGGATTCCTTCCAAGAAGGTTAGCAAGCAGGAAAAACAGCCTCAAGCGTGGGGGCAAGTCAACTGCACCAGGAAGTCGCGGTCTTGTGTGAATTCCTGCAGCGGTTGGAGTTGGCCGATTCTACTGGCATTCTTCAACCGACGCCGAACAATCAGCGATGGCAGGGGGACCACCGGTGAAGCGCCACATCAAAACCCGAATTCGGCTGACCGCAGGGGTACTTGTAGGGCTGACACTCTGGCTGGGAACCGAGGCCTTGGCCTATGAGTCAGCATCCGTAGAGGAAGGGACTACCGTGCAAGGGACAGTAACCGTCACCGGAACCGTCCCGGCTCCCAAAGAATTCGAGTTGCGTCGCTTTCCAGACCACGAGTACTGCAGCGAACTGTCCGATACCCTTGGGTATCGGCTCCTGCCGGAAGTGACAGCCAGGTTAGACGGTCGCCTCAAAGATGTCGTCGTGGCGGTGGAAGATGTGGAGCGCGGTAAGCCCTTCACCTTTACCGATGCCGGAGTGGAAGCGACGCTCTGTCAGTTTCTGCCGTTCGTCACCGTGATCAGCGACACACGGCAAGTCACGGTATTCAACCGAGACCCAGTCCCTCACGACATCCAAGCACTCGCGCCCGACCAACCAGGCAACGAGAGGGTCTTCTCTCGGCCGTCTTTACAGGCAAGAGGGACCACCGATTTTGTGCGGCTCGCTGAAGGGCAACACGTATTTACCATGCAGTGCAGCACGCACCCCTACATGCAGAACTGGGGCTATGCCGTCGACAATCCCTACTATGCCGTGACAGATGAGGCAGGCTCCTTCTCCATCCAGGATCTCCCCCCAGGCTCGTATCGCCTCACGGCTTGGCATCCCATTCTTGGGACGCAAGAGCAGGAGCTCACCGTAGCTCCCAACCAGACAATCTCACTGGACCTGTCGTTTGAAGCCAAGTTCTGACTCGTGATGGCGCATCACCGGACTACTGAAAAGGCATCCAACCCGTTAGCGTCTCACCAAACAGGCGAAATCAGACCCTCAAAAGATTGCGTGCTGGCATGCCTAGAACAAGACACGCCCCCAATTCGTGTGATGTGCTGAAGAGTTTAGACGTGGATGCCTGTTGCTGAAGCGTATACGAGCTAACTACACTATGTCGTCGGCCCAAAGTGTGGCGACCGATCAGACCCTCTACGAGACCGCGTCATGCGACTGGCTCTAGTTTTCTTCGGTACCCTGCTCACTGGATGTGCCGAATCCAGGCTCGATCAGGGAATGGATCCCGAACCCAGAACCGATCACACTGCTGATCAAGGGAACAGATTGTGGAGCGAGCAACGCAAAACGCTGTATGACCAGGCCTGCGAGGGGCTACGACAGTCTCAAGAACGGTATATCGCGACCACCCGCCCGGTCCTTGAGCGCAAGTTTCGACAGGAGCACCCTGATTTAACCGATAGGGAAATTGAGACGCTGGTCACTGAAGCGCGGGCGAAAGGATACCGCGAGACGCAACCACGACCGGATGGTCCGGTCAGACTCCCTCCTCAACGTCCAATGAACTGTGTAGCTTCCCCAGGGGGTTGGCCGTCCAATCCGAATTGCTACTAATGAGTGCATGGAAACTGGGGTACGCTCGATCCATCAAGTCATTACTTGCTGATAAGCCTGAGGAAGACTTGAGACGCCATCCAAATCCTAACCTCTGCTATACCAAGCATGCTCAAAACAGGATGTGCGTCTATGGCACTTCTCGATCAGATACGTCCGTGAAACGCGGAGAGCGATTGCAGTCGTTTGCGAAGCTCTTGTTTAAATTCCTCGAAGCTCTCCCAGAAAATAACGGGCACATCTGCTACATTGAAAGGGAGCTCGGTCCCCCTTTTTGCCACCAGCACAACCTCCTTACTAGCTCCATCGGCAAACCCGAGTTCATAGAACACGTTGGGTTTCGGTTCAGTGACATCGACGACAACAAATGCCGAACGTTTCATCTGAGCTAGGACCTGGGGAACTATTCGCTTTGAGAGATTGGACTCATCAACTCTTTCAGCTTCATAATCGAACTCAGAACAAACAACCTTGATGGCAGCTAGAAGATCCTTGAAGTCCGGCCTATTAGCGAAAGACATGCATACCAACACAGAACGAGTGCTAGCTACCTTTTCAGCTAATTGAACTGTATCCCTTGCCAGCTCCTTCCAGTCCTTTGATACGGACTTTAGAACTTGATCATACTCAATCTTAGCTATCGTATCGCCATAGACCTGCTCAAAGCGCTGAGACTCGACGTTGTACACCTCTCGAGCCGCCCCACCAAAGCGGAAAAATGGAAGAAGAGGAACTCGATATAGACGAGCCCAATTGGCCGCGCTAAACGTGCCATAGAATCCACCTAGCAAGATAATGGTGTGCGAGTTCTGAATTACCTCAGGGGGTGAGGGATCCGGCGCCCCTAGATCCCAGTCACTTTTGGCGGATGCCAAGATCGTTCCAACATTGTGCGATTGCTGTTTGCCGTCGAGGACATAACTCAGAATTCTGAGCTCATCTTTCTCCTTCAAGTCAGAAATGCTTGGGTGCGAGGCGGCGGCCTCCGCCACTATTCGGTCGAGCTCAGTTTGGCAACCTGTCACAACATTGTGACCCTGATCCATTATCACGTACCCGAGGGCCGTCGCGAAGGCGACAACATCCTCAGCTGGCACCGCGAGTGCCTTAGGATCCTTCGGGTCATATCCCCCGGCAACAAGAATATTGAGTCTATTTGGCATTAGCAACTCCTACGAAGCATATGGCTAGCGTTAATCGATCTGTCGCTGATTCGCTCGGCCAACAGAATAAGGTTCAAGCAATTCGCATGAAAGCCGATGCCACCGAATCAGGAACGTCTTCAACAGGCTGTTCTACCAGCGGTGGTAAAATACCCGGCGCTCCCAATGCTCTATACAGTTCTTTGGAAGCCTTGATGGGATCAGACCCCTGTCTTGTTTCTCATATCCTTACCTTTTCTCTCGTCCCTAGTTCCACCCTCCCTGACCGTTACGCACAAGGCAAGATCTCACCCTACTTTTTGAGCTTGAACTTCGCATCGGGCAGACGCGTGATGCGGTACGTGAAATCGTAGTCTGGATAGCTCGCCCATGGCCACTGAGGAACACTGCATATGCTTGTGTTATCGCCGTCGAAACAGGGGTCTAGCCTGACAGTGAGATCAAAATAGTTCCCGACATTGGGTAACAAAAAGTCAAGCTCAACCTGTGAGTGCTCTACCAGCCGGCCACCAAGGAGGTCGGCCTTATTCTTATGGTTTCCCGAGCAGTGTCTTCCTGGATCAGGTTCGCCTGTGCCGCCTATCTCGCACCCCTCTATCCCGAATGTACAGGGGGGAGGGATGCATCCATGATCTTCCTCCCAGAGCGTGACCTTAAACCAGAACGGCGCTGGCTCGCCGGCATCGTCGCACACCGAGTCCTTGCCGAGCACGACAATGCCTTCACGTACAGCGACGATGCAGCTCCTCACCGGATCGAAGTGATGGACATCGCCCGAATCGATATCCCCAATCTCTTCGCTGCTGGTTCCACCCTTGGCGTCAAGGGTTTCAACGATCACCTCATCACTGCCATCCCAATCGTAGCCGGATTCGTCCACTGCCTTAAAACTGATGGCCTCGACCTTATAGCGCCGCTGGATCACCTCATCTGGCCGGACAATGTCGCCCAAGGGTTGCGGGACACCGAAGCTGTGGCCTGCACGATCTGGTTGCGGTGTCGCTTCAGGCTGTTGCGCAAATACGCCTGTGGCACACCACACCCATGCCGCTACACTCATGCTCGCCACCAGGAGACGTCTGTAGGACGCCATTGCCGACCTCCTTTTGTTCGTATGAGAGCCCTAGGGCCAGTCTGGCTGGTCATCGCTCGACCAGGACACAGGCGAGCACCCACTCTTTTCCCCTCGTCATGGTCTCTTGTACTGTAAGGACCAATACCTCTAAGCAAACGAAGTACCCTTGTACGGCCAGGACTCATGGATCCTCCGCTGGTATCCAAGATCACAATATTGCAGCACTTTCACATGCGGTTAGTTTCACAGGGACACCGATGATGCATACACCTACCTCACGTACATGAATCGAAATGGATTCACTGAATCCAATTCGATGCTAAAGCTGCTGGTCATTTGTTTCATAGCCCATCGCGCATGTCTTCTTGTTTCTGCCTGGGCGCGCGCTCGGAAGCAGAGAACTGATATGAGTACCTTTCTATCTCCCATGCGGGGCTGGCCCCGCATGGGGTGATGGACCCTCGCGTCCCCGCATCCTGCACCGGCCTTGTCTAAACACGTAACCTCATAACTTTCCTCACAGTTTTCCAAATTCTTCATCGTTCTATTTTCGGCATTCCCATTGCTCAAGCAATCCTCCATCGGCGCGGGTAATGCAGATGGCCAGGGAAGGAGGTGATCCAGTTTAAAGGCCGCACCGCACGCTCCGGCGTCTCACATTTAACCTTTCACGTTCACAAACGAAGGAGGACTGCCATCATGTCACAGAGTTCATCACAGCTATCGTCAGGAAATATCACCCCCACGGTGATGGGGCCCCAGAAAGAGATGAAACAAATCATGGTGCTGGGAGGAGTCGTCCTCATCATCGGAGGATTGCTCACCACATTCTGGCTCTATAGCCAATCCAATACTCCAGTGAAGCCCTCATCCGCCACGAGCAAGATCCAGCATGCCGAAGTAACGGATCTGCTCAAGAAAACCGCGGTCGTGAGCCAAGCCGAGGCCTCGACCACTCCCGCTAACCAGGGCACACTCTCCGTCGCGTCGATCACGGAGATCGTCCATACCGATATCTATTTCGAGGTGGGCCGGAAGGGACTGACCGATGAAGGGAAGGTCCAGCTGTCGACTCAAGCCACCATGCTGAACCAGCATGAAGATTACGGCGTGCTCATCCAGGGCTATACCGACCAGCAGGGCTCAGCCAGCTATAACAAGCAGCTTGGCATGAAGCGGGCGGAAGCGGTGAAGGCAGAACTGGTTACTGCCGGCATCGCGGAACACCGGATCAAAACGGTGAGCTTAGGCGAAGAGGGAGTGTTGTGTGTCGATGGCAGCGACGTCTGCCGACACATGAACCGTCGGGTCCATCTTGAGCTTCGCAAGATCGGCCAAGAGCATATGCTGTTGCCGCCCGCCCCCGTCACGACCTCCGAGTCAGCGGAGTCGCCGATCGAGTCTTCCTCGACCATGGAGGATGGCGACTCGGCAGCAGAAGCGGCTCCCTCCGTTCTGTCTGATCCAATCCCGACATTGGAGCCAGTCAGCGGGAGTTAATTGTCCTCCCCCGACTCCGGATGGGCATCTACCCATCCGGAGTCTCGACGTCTCGGACCGATCAAGCGTACGACTGCGTGAAGTCAGCCATTTGGATCCAGCCTTGAGACGGTGGTCCGTAGTCTTTTTCTCAATGCGATGGAGCCATCTTTTTTCGTTACCCCCCCTTGACAGATTTGGAACTCGCTTCTGGTGCTGAGAACATCATCCCCAGAAAACTTTGAAACCTGTGGATAACCATTGGATATGATGGCAATACCAAAGACGAGATCGAATGCGACCAATCATGTCAAGTGCTTATTTCTAGGAATATGCAAGAAGGCAAGGAAGTCAGCCTTGTAGCACCATTACTTGTGGGTCGAGCTCGACAAGGCAGATGCCTAAAAAGTAGGCACTTTGATAAATACGCACGCCATTCGCGCCTGATTTTCTGAAAAACGAGATTTGCACACAGGGTTATCCACAGAAGATGGGGAGTAACATTTTCATGCCGATCATTCCGTTGAAGGCATGACTGTGCTCCACATTTTAGGGTTCTTCGCTTCCTAAATGATTGGAACTGCGCGCAGTGTTGTTGAATGCCAAGGAGTGATACGTCTCGCAGGAGGAGACTCAGAAAACTTGAGAAGGGGCCCGCTCAGCGACCGTGGGGAAGGGGCTTTGTCGGTTTCCACTTCCATGGCGGAACGGGATTACGATCCGACCACAGCCCCTTCTTTGAAGCTCGAGCCAGTTCTTCTATGTCCTTGAGGCTCTGATCGGGAGATGCTCCGGGTTGCACCCAGGCCAACCCCTCCTTGACCAACTCATGGGCAACCTGACGCCCATCTCGAAGCAGGATATCAGCAACCATTCGCCCCTTCCGCTCCTGGTGTAGTTCACGCACCACGACTTCACGATTCGCGATATAGGCAGCCGTCGCATGCTTCGCCTGTTTCCCATAGGGCTGTTTCAGCTCCGGACAGTCCACACCGCGTAGATACACCATATCCTTTCGGCCCTGATGGTGAATGGTCAGGCGATCTCCCTCGTGAACCGCAATGACCCGTGCAACGAACTCAGCTCCTGCCATGACCGGGCTGGGTGCAACAAGCATCAGGCCTAGAAGAAGGGACGAGATCTTCATACGTTCCTATGCTACCCATCTCGGATCATCCCGCCAATTATTTCTGGATTTGACGCACTGGTGACGAACGCATGATGGACGGTGTGCACCCTCTTGACCACCCTACTCGCGGGGCGTAGAGTGAAATCTTGAGCCCGCCTCATCTTCCTAGAAGGTGGTGCCATGTTCGTCATTGGGAGACAGCCTTTACCCGATACACATGGTACGTGCGACCTTCTCCCCTGTGTACCCCTTCTCAATCCTCTCACCCTGTTGTCGTGGAGATCTGTTATCAGGCTCAGAAGCCTGACAACTCCCTCTCCAACAACACATCGCCACACATGCGATCTGTTCCATGTGGCAAGGAGGTCGATATGTCTTACCGCTACAACACTATTGATATCCTCGTGGGTGTCGGAATGTGCGCTACCATCTTGGGAGCACTGTTCTTATTCATTGCGGTCAACGGAACCTATCAGGTAAGCCCCCATCAATCCCCTCCACTGGAGCCATCCACAGGTACGGAGAGCGGTATCCGCCTGCTCCAACCGGTTCTTGGCCAAGCCATCGTCGACCACGCGCTCTTCGAACGCCATTCCAATCACGCCGTGGCTCAATCAGTCTCGGAATGGAACCGCGCCACGATGTCGTATCGTGAATGGCAATCTGGCTCTCGCGGTCTGCTCGGAACAGTCCTCAACGAGGCACGAGCCGTCCCAGCCACTCACATCGCGCGCGTCGAAGGAGTCAAGGGACGGGCTATCGTCAACTTCACGACACGCGGCGTCCGGAACGGCCTCCTGTCGGCCAATCAGGATGGCACCATGTACAACATGAAAATGATCGGCGCGATCGAATCTCAAGGGCAGCGTCTGCGTGCTGGATTCGCCTCCGCCTGGCAAGCGACGATCGGTCGCCGCATCGTGGAGGCGGCCCAACATGACTGGCGGCAGGCAGGTGCCGTTCAGGAGCGACTTGGATCGGCTCTGGTCCATGTGGTTCGTGCACAAATGAGCTCCGCACAAGAGCGGTCTGTGCAGCAAGAGCAGCTGGCCAGCCTGATCTTCGCCGCCGCGCGCCATGAAGTTTTCGCAGATCGCACGATACAGCCAACTGTGGCCATATCATCGGTCGTGCCGCCACACGATGTTGCCGCGGTGTCTGCCGAACCTGCATCATGGCCGGAGATTCCGATGAGCTACTTGATTGCCGCCGGACTTTTGTTGGCCACCGTCTTTTTCGGAGGGCTTTCCATGGCGGTGCAGAGCCGGGAGGCGAAGGCGTTCGCTCAGTTGAGACGAGATGCAGACCGCTGGACGTTTCGTATGGCAGCTTAAGCGAAGCATGAATGGGTACACCGGTGCCCGACAGAATCAAGGATACGCCGTCGGGTGCCGGCGAGGTCATGAGTATGGGAAGTGCGGCGCATCGAATTGATCGCGGAATCCACGTCAGGCCTTTCCGATTACTGCTCGTTGAAGCGCAACGACTGTTTCGACAGAGTTTGCGGCTGCTGTTGGAACGAGAGCAGGATGTTACCTCCGTTCTAGAGGCAACAGATGGACACGAGGCCTACCAGCTAGCGATTGAACACCAGCCCGATATCGTCCTCCTGGACGTCGACCTCCCGAACCTTGAGGTCGAATCGTTCACTAAGCTGATCCGTCAGTTCGTACCCGATACCCGAACACTACTGCTGGCCAGATATGACGAAGACACACGGATCGTCGCTGCCATGCAAGCCGGTGCATTCGGCTATATCTTGAAGGATACCGATCAAGCAGATTTCCTTCGCATTATCCGTGCTGCGGTTCGAGGTGAGCGTGCCCTGACACCGATCATACCGGACCATTTCGTTCGTACCGTTCCGGGCGCCATACGAGAGCCCCAGGAGGAACACCCAACCTCGCCCTTTGGTCTGACCGATCGAGAACGAGAAATCCTAGCGTGCGCTGCCGCCGGTCGGAGTAACAAAGAAATTGCCGATCAGTTGTGCGTTTCGGTTGATACCGTCAAGACGCATCTGCATCACATTTATCAAAAGCTCTCCGTCGGCGGTCGCGTGGAGGCGATCCTGACCTACCTCAAGTCCTATTGATACGTCCTGCGCTTGGCGGTTCCCTCACCCATTCGGTGTAGCCGCAAATTCAATCTTCCGGGCGATGGCGAAGGAACGGTCCGCTTATTAACCTATATCCAGCAGAGAGGACGGTCTAGGCACTCCAAGAGAGAAGGGAAAGAGGACGGTTCAAACAAGGAGGTGTGCAGCCATGAGTGAACTACACCTTAAAGACGTCAAAGATGAGATAACACATGAGCCAGGATGGGTGTATTTGTATGGCGCGATTTTTATGGGGATCGTTGCATTTGCGCTTTACATGGGCGGTTTCATGTGATGAGTGATTCTTGTCAGATATCCACCGCTGGATTGCAAGTGAGTGCCTGCCGCCAGGACGGGACTTCCCGCCGGAGCCGTTTTTTAACGGCTCCGGTAGTCCCATCCACGCATGAGAGTCTGAGCTTTTCTATCAGACATTTCCTTTCGCTCTTGCTCGATCGTGATAATCAGTAATCTGTGGCTCTCCTACAGGTGCGATTTCTTACCACGGCCTAAGCAATGGCTACCCCAGCTACCACCGGTCGATTGGGAGAGCTAATTCTCTCGAACCCCAGCATTCAACTTGAAGCTCTGTTCCGGAAAACGACGTTGGTGGTAATCTCGGCCACCCCTATGGTAGATTTCTCCCATAGCACTTCTGATCTTCGCGCCTACCCCTTCCGGGTCCGTTCCCGCGCGATCGACATGATCAGTAGAGGTTGGGTTCCGGCGCGGATTCGGTTATCTGCCCCAATATAACGGTTGCCCTCGCCGGGTGTATCAGAGTAGAACCGATCGATTTCATTTGGAGTGAATGTTGATGAGTACTGATAAGTCAAATCAGCCGACAGTCATTGAGCAGTGGGTCCGTATCCCAAATGGCACGAAAGTCCGTCATCGGACCGAAGCCTATGAAGGTACGATTGACGGTTTGACAGAGATTGTCTCGGGCACAGATCGCAATCCGGACGGAAAGACACAGTATCGCGTGAACGTGGGGGACAGCACTCGCCTGCTCGTCTCGGAAGACCACCTCAATATCCTCCTCGACGACAAGAATTTAGTCTTCGTCGGCCGTGAATCCGAACTCTATCGCCGCTCCGTTACCAACCGCCTCCGGGCTGTCTTCTCAGAGGACCGGTTCGTCTCGACTGTGACGAAACGTCGCGCCTCATCAGACAACTCGTGAGGGTCGCCGGGCCAAGGTTTGCTGAGCTGTGCCTCAAGATCTGCGCACATCAAGCTGCCGCGCGCGATAGATGACAGCTTTCCCCTCCCACGGCGGAATTCCTCACCCGCGTTCGCTACGGATGGGAGGATTGAAGGCCGCTTCATTCGACCTTCGTGCTCTTGTTTACCGCCGCATCCGCGACTTTCAGCAACCACCCGTCACCGCGCTCACATCCATGCGGGCCTTTCGCCGCGATATTGATTCTTACGAACGTACCCTTCTCCTGGCTGGGAAGATTGCCCGTTACTTGATACCCGGCGTAGTGAGGGGTCACAGTAATCGGAACCGTTTCATCTTTGATCGTGACCGCAATGCTCTTGGGGAACGTTTCCTTCGACGCGAGAAATGAAAACTCAGATTCTGGAGCCACCTCAGCATCATTCGTTTCCTGTGAGTATTGCTGAGGAGTGAATTCTGTAAATTGTACATTGCGACAAAGGGCTGAGGTGGGATCGATCGCACCAGCTCCCTCATAGCCCCACACAGTGCTACCTGTGCCACAAGCAGCCACTGCCAGAACTGTCCAGAACATATTGCGTATCCCCATGATGTCCCTCCGTAATCTTTCTAGTATTTCCCTGAGCTCTATTAAGGCTACACGCGCCCAGCATGTCCCAATACTAGGAATAACCAGAGTTCGCTGGAAAAAATTCCCTAGCTAGACCGCCAAGGACAATAGAGTTGTGTCAGAGGCTATGGCGAGTTCACATCTTGGACAGGTGTGCATGGAGCCGGCGACCCGGATTGAACGGGCGACCTGCGGTTTACGAAACCGCTGCTCTACCAACTGAGCTACGCCGGCACCTTGGTAAGACCTACAGGCGAAACGATCGACTCTAGAGCGGCATGATAACGGCCACCGCCTAGCCTGTCAATGAACGGAATCGGCATGAATGATTCGGCTATGGGCCAACAAGCATCGGGCTTGGAGCCGTCTGGGTTGAGTCAGTGGCCGGTCCCTCGGATTGTTGTGCAGTCGGTGCCGGCTTTGGATTATTTCCCTTGGCGATCGGATGGATACGAACCATTGCACCACGCCCGACCTGTGGCAAGCACAGCGGGTCTTGCTTGTTGCCGGATTGTTGACGGGTCACACGCGCCACTTCACCTCTAGCGTATAAACATAATTCGCCGGCGAGGACCATCCCGTCTCGGTCAAGATCGGCAAGACCCTGCAGGCCTCGCAGGAGTTGATACGTAAACAAGCCGTGCTTCCCTTGCTCCGATACATGGGCTTCTTGCAAGTTGTGATTTCCAACCATCCACATCTCCACATCTTTCCGTTGTTCATCGAGCCCGGAGGTCCAATCAGGTGGGGGCATGGTCGTTAGATCAGCCCCAGGTGAGGGATCCAGTGACACGTCGAACATGAGGATCGCCCGTCGAACCGGGAGCCGAGAGACCGCTTCCTTCAATCGTGTTACAGGATACAGGTGCCCCGGCTGAAAGGGTGTTCCGTCGTAGGGGACGAGCAAGACTTCGCCGCTCTGGCTGTCCACAACCGCTCGGCCTGAAAAAAACACATACAGCACGGTCTCTGCATCCACACGTTTGCGGAGCCATTGGTCAAAGGTCTCTTCCAACTCCTCAAGTACGCCTTGACGATCGAGCAGAATACGCATCTGCTCACGAGGAACACCGCCGATCGCATGGATATACTCTGCCATCACGGCTGCGTCGTGGCTGGCATACTTCATCACCGGCATCTGCGCTTCGTGAAACGTTCCGATTCCAATTGCGATGATGACGGCCTTCGGCTGCTGATCCGAGGCCAGCGATGGTGGCATCTCGTCAACATCCGGTAGCGCCGTGGCGTCATCACGCGTGGATTGGATCACCAGACTAAATACCTTGGGTGGTGGGATGGAAGCCATCGGGGTGGCCGCACGCAAATTCAAGGTCAGCTCACCGGGAAGGTCGGTTTTCGGCACCGTGACTTGCTTTGTCACCGAGAGACGTTTGATTTCTCCGGGTTGAATGGATCCCACGAGCACTTCAGAGGGAAACACCTGCTCCAATCCTGCCTTCCCATTAACGAGTACCACCACATCGTCGGCTTCCACTCGTCCTTCGTTTTTCACCTCAAGCTGGAGCGTGAGAGACTCATCCGGCTCAAGCACCCGATTGCGGCTTTCATCTCGTATAATGGCACGATAACTGAGGTGAGCCGGCTCGACTATCTTCGCTGTGGCTGTGGCGGCGGGCTGTTCCTCTATCGCCACCTGATCCGCTGAAGAATCCGTCTCGAGTGCCCTGTCAGATGGCGGCACGGGATGAGAGACCAGTGGAACCCAGGTATCTCGCCGATCCGCATATTCGCGGATCGGAACCGATTGCGCCATCTGTTGAGCCAAGCCCTCAGCCACCGACCCAATGGCTTCTTCAACAATGGCTTCTAATCCTGTCACCTCGCACGATTGATCAGGCACCGCGACTGTACCGTGGCCTGTGCCTTCGAGTCTTTTACTGAAGAGCATCGTGCCATCGCGGGCTAAAAACACCATTTCAAGCCCTATCGTGGCACTGGCGGGATACTCTCCGGGCAACTGTTTTGGAATGACGACGTCGACACTCCTTACACTCAGCCCGACTTCGACCACACCGTCCGATCCTAGGAAGTCTTCAGATTCGTTCTTTTCGGTCACACCGGTAAACACTCGTGTGAGCTTGTTCGGAATAGACGCACGAAGGAGGTCAGCCATAGGCATGGCCACGGTCTCATGGCAGGCATTCTGGTAGGAGACATCCGCCGTCATACCGCTTGGTGAAAACCAGATGGCCGGCGTCAACGGAATAGGTGTTACGTCGATGGGCCGCTTCCCTTGCGTCACCATAGAACAGCCGGTCGTCGACAGAGCCACCGCCATAATCACACAACCGATCGAAAGGGAGACCCCCGGCAACCACCTTCCGCGTTGTTCTGTGTGTCGTTGAGTCACGTTGTGGTTATACCGAATTCCTCAGAGCGTCACAACCGGTGAAGGCGCATTGACAGCCCCTTTTCCCCTCCGATATGGTCGAACCATGTCAGCCCCTGCCAATTCCTCGTCTCCTGCCGCACCAGGTATTCCCTGGTCTGCCCTTGCGCGATTGATTCGTTTGCAGAATCAGACCGGCACCTATTTATTACTCCTGCCCACCTTATGGGCCCTTATTCTGGCAGCACGTGGATTCCCGGCACCCCATCTGCTCGCCATTTTTCTGGTTGGCTCGTTCTTGATGAGAAGTGCAGGCGTAATTTTAAACGATCTTGCAGATCAAGGCTTTGATTGGCAAGTCACTCGCACTCGAGCCAGGCCGTTAGCGTCAGGTGAACTGACCCGTCGTCATGCCACCATCCTATTGACCATCTTGTTGATGTTGGCGGCAGGTCTGTTGTTGTTGCTTCCACCTCTCGTGGCATGGCTTTCCCCAATCGCAGTGTTCCTTGCAGCTCTCTATCCATACTGCAAGCGCTGGGTCCATATCCCACAGGCCATGCTGGGCATCGCCTTCGGCTGGGGAACCATCATGGCATGGGCAGCGGTGCAAGGACAGCTCGATGCACCAGTATGGTGTCTCTTTGGAGCGACTGCCACCTGGGCCGTCGCGTACGATACGATCTATGCCATTCAGGATCAGGAGGATGACCGACGCATCGGAGTGAAATCAGCCGCACTCTACTTCGGGGCGTCGATTCACCTAGGAGTGGGCCTGGCATTCGGCGTTATGATGGCGTTCTTGACCGCAGTAGGATGGCTGGCTGACCTAGGATGGCTGTATTACGCGGCCCTCCTGGGTGTAGGCCTATTCTTCTTGCTACAAGTTCGAGAGCTGCAAGGACCGATAACCCCGGCTCATGCCTTTGAGATGTTTCGTGCACATATCTGGGTCGGCGTCACGCTACTTCTCGGACTTCTTGGCGGTGTGCTGATCTAGGGAGTCTCTACCGGTTTTTCTTCCATCGGCTCGGTTTTCTCCGCGCGCAAGGTGTTCACGTACAATGTCACTGCCTTGGCATCTGCATCATTTAATCCTAGAGCCGGCATACGGGTCGCTGAATCCATCGCCTGTGGATTCTTAAGCCAACGATACACCCAGGTCGCATTTAGCCGGAATCCCGCGCGATCTAATGCCGGGCCGATTTTACCTCCTTCACCGTCGAGATTATGGCAGCCATTGCACCCATATTTATCTTCGTACAATTGCTTCCCATGGGCAATCAGTGCGGCAGTTTCGGACGGTGTAACCGTCAGATCCGGCCGTGGGATCGCAACCCCTCTTCCAGGCCTGTTTGAAAAGTTATTCAGCGCGAGCTGCGCCGTGTCGAGCTCCTTTTTTGCCACACCCATGGCTTCGAGCTCAGCAGCATAGGTGGATTCATCCACGTCCACATCCTCGCCCAGTTCCTCACTCTTCCGTTCTGCTTCATCATTGGCCTTCGTTTCTGCTTCTTCGTAGGCCTGTTTTGCTGCATCAAACTTCGCTTGAGCGGTCTTTAACCCTTCATCGAGCGATGTTTTACGCGCCTCAACATTGAATTCCATCTTCAGGCCATGAAGCGTACGCACATGCCCAACAATGGCCCAAATTTCATCCTCGGATAACGTGTACTTGAACGTGGGCATGGTCGGAACTGCAAAGTCGTCGTCTCCGATCTCGTCCCCCTCTTCTTCATTGGTGTTGAGCATGTCACGAGAAATGGTGTCAAAAATTTCTTGGTCGGTGAACGTCTCCATCTCGGTTTTGTTGGACAGATCTTTCGGTCTGGGATCCGGCATGAATTCCCAATTAAACCCCTCATTCTGTTTACCGCTATCACCGTGACAATCGCTGCAATAGTGGGTATACAGCTCGTGACCCCGCTTTTCTTGCTCGCTCGCGCATCCGCCGGCAATCAAAGCTCCTCCCCCCAACACACCTACTACCAATCCAATGACGCTCAACCTTGCCGCCTTCATGCTCACTGCCCTTTCTTGAGTTTTCGGATCAGGACGAATTGAAATCCCAAGGCTAATGCCGCAGCCACAGCCGCGTACATATAGCTGGAATAATCAGGCGGCGCATCGGCTCGGAAATACCACCATGAGGAGACGGCCTTCTGCGAACCCTTTTCAACTAACTCTCCAACACCATCCTTTCGACCATCCCAGACTGCGAAGGCAATACTGATGAATTCACCTGGCGTGATCTGCACATCTTCATCGGGGTGATCAGTCGAGAGAGGACGGGAGAAGACAATCTTCCATGTGCCGTTGGAATACGCGGCCGTTGCCTTCACATCCTGATGCGCTTGCGGCTTCAAAGTCCCAAAGCCCTTCGCACTCATATCAACGGCCTTGTCGTCTTTATGTTTCCAAAACCAAATATTGACCGGCCCGCCCTCAACCTGGAGCATCGGTTGCCCATGAGCGAAGTGGGCTTTCTTGTCTCCGACCATGAATTCCAACGCCGCTCCATCGTCAGGATCCTGAGTTGGATCGCTATACTCTAAAAGAAACGCCACCTGCTGATCATCGTGCAACGCGCGCACGATCACATCCTTAACAGTCACTTCTTGAATGCGGTCCGGCCAATGGACTTGCGGCGACATCGGAAACGTCGCGGGAGTCGCGCTACTCCACGCTGCGGCGTTCGGATCGTCAACGGGTAACCCACCGGTGACAATCGCCGCCCGCACTGCGACACTCTCCTGTGCAAGACTGAGAGATCCTCCTGCATTCAGCAAGACTGCGGCCATCGCAAACCCACCCACTAGAACACACTTCACCGCCTGATTCGCCGGTTTCATACCGTCCTCATTCTTCGTACACGATTAGCTCTATCCACACTGTTTCTGTCCATTATTCCCATGTTCGAGGGGATTGATGCGCTCCATCGTATTCCCCCATGATGATTTTCCAAATCCATTCGTCCGGCAACTCCAATTCCCACCGTGGCATAGCCGACTTCCATGGCGCCCCTTCGATCGGCAAGCCGACGCCACCCTTTTTAATACGCCAGAATAAATAGCTTTCTTGCAACATCGCGATGGTCGTCGGATCAGCAAAATTGGCTGGCGCTGGAACAAACCCACGCGCGGCCGGTCCCTTACCATCAAAGTTTCCGCCATGACAAGGCGAGCAAAAGGCTGCATAGAACCCCTTCCCCTGCATGATGTTTTCCGGCGTATTCGGAACAGGATTCACCAAACCTGTGTATTCACCAGGTGGCGCTGGATGAATCGTCCTGCTTTCGGTCGGCGGGAGATCGCTGGTTGCCGTACTCCCGTAAGTCTGCCACCCCACCAGCAACGGAAACAGGATGAGGATCCCATATCGGAGGGCTTGCAGACCGCCGAGATTCTCACCGGTCAGAAATCGCTGAATTGGTCCCCAGAACGCATCTTTGGATTCTCCGCTCAACGTTTCGTAGATCACGATGCCTGACGCCGTCAGGATGAGATAGAGAAAAATCAAACTAGAGGGAAGCGGTGCCGATCCCGGGATATACGGCAACACAAACTTCAGGAACACGTACATCGCTACCATGAGTATGATTGGCTTCCCTAACGCGCCCATAAATCTTCCTCCCTAATGCGTGTGAGCGTCTGCAACGAGTGCAGATTCAGCGGCTTTAACTGGAGCCGGCTGAGTCTGGCTCGGTATTTCGAGATCCGACACCTTGACGGAGATCGGCTCTCCGCTCATTTGTTGGAGAAACGCAATAACGGCTAATATTTCGTTCTTGGAAAGCCCGATCGGATCTTTGTCGATCGCCGGCATGGTCGCCGGATATTCCTTTGGCACACCCCCATGTCGGTAATCTTGGTACACAAAGGCTTGAGGGTCTATTAGACTCTCATAGAGAAAATCCTGGCTTAACTTCGCACCGATACCCTTCAAATCCGGGCAGCGGGCGGATTCGCTTGGACCGATGGAGTGACACAGCGCACATTGCCCCTTGCTGAAAAAGACGCTCTGCCCAATAGCCGCGATGTCGGTGGGAGTCTTGATGCTGGCGATGTCGACCTTCTCCTCTGCTGGAGGCAGAGATGCCATCTGAGGCACTGCGAGTGACATGAGTGCAAATAGTCCAAGGACGATGGCGACGAACCCAGTGACGCGGAGAAACGTCGCTTTGATAAAGAGGAGGATCAGAACTCCGAACCCCACGATTCCCAGGGAGATCAATTGTAGTTGTGCAACTTCACTCATAGCCCCTCAAATATTAAATGCTGAACACTGCAATTAGTTTGGATCATTGGTGTAAAACTCAACACTCACGATTCAAACCGTACTCACCCCTTCTGATTTTCATCCGGAGCTCCTCCGGCCATCGCTGGTATGCCGTGCGGAAGCTCGCCCTTCCCCGTTCCACCTGCCGCCTTATACTTATCGCCCATGGTCGCCACCCAGAAAATAAATGCGACAAGGATGCAGAAGAAGAACGTGCAGAAGGCCATGATCAGCGAGGCGCTTCCAAGGGCCGGAGAGTATGCATAGGGCGAGGTATCCCGCATCACTCCATAGACGTGCCAATGTACTCTAGAGGACGACCTTGCATACCCCATGAGCGTCATGAGGAGAATCACCATGACCGCGTTGAGGACCAATGAATATCCCGCACGAGGAGGCATACTGCCCCAGACCATTTCTGTCGTCGTCTTTGCGCTCTTTAGTAGGAGAGCCGTGAGTGGTGTGATCGTCAAAATCACGAATATAACGATCAACACTTGAGACGTGGAAAAATAGTTAATCCGAACAATGGCAGGCACGAAGTACCCCCAGACCCCGAGGATAATGACCGCCACGCTGGCCAAGACCAAGATGGCCCCCATGACAGCTTTTCCGAGCTTGGCCCATCCGGCCGTATCTTCCTTCCCTGCTCGCCAATACATAACGAAGCTCATGAACGTGATGAGGATCATGAGATTCGAGACCGTCATTTTTGCCGACATGACGCCTAGTACACCGAGTAACGGGTGATGGGCTCCGCCCATCTTTTGCGCCTCTTCAATGCTGGCCACGAGTGAGTGTGGAGTCATCCACACCGCTAGACAGAAGAGTAGACTGATCAACATCCACAACATGGCCTTCCGATACTTTGCCTCTGATCCAGGAATCCGATAGGTAATTCCTAGCCAAAAATAATAGTTGGACCCCAGGAATAACACACCGATCAGCATGGCTTGGATAATGAACAGCCAGGAGAGAAAGCCTCCCATCAGCGTAATGCCCATCTGCTGATTGTATTGATAGATTTCCCGCATCAGCCAGTAGCCGGCAAACGGGAGAGCCAACAGACCGAATACGCCGATGAAGTTCCCAACATAGCCCATCCAATCATAGTGCTCGCGATCTTCTTTGCTCTTGACTGATAGGTACCGAACCCCGGCATAGGCTCCACAGATATAGCCGCCGAGCACCACATTGGCAATCAGCCGGTGGATGTTGATCGGCCACCAGGTTGGATTCCATGTGGCAGCCCAGGCTCGCTCAATCGCCGTCCCCTCTGAAATAACAACCGGACTGGACTGAAAGGTCGCCCAGGCATTCGGTACGATCATAATAAATAGAGCAAAGAAATTGAGGAGGAACCCTAAAAAGATATGCAGCGTCTTTTTCTTTCCATGCTGCATGGCATCCCACCCATACCAATACAGATAGAGAGTGGCGGTTTCAAAGAGGAACAGCAGACAGTAGAGCAAAAACGACGGGAAGAAAACATCCGTCAAATAATTCATTAACTTGGGGTAGAACGCCACCAAGAGGAACAACAAGATTCCGCCAAACAAGGCAGTCGTGGCATAGGCTGATGTGAGAAGCTTGGTAAATTCCTTGGCAAGCTTGTCGTAGCGCTGTTCGCCACCCCTCCAGGCAATGACCTCGCAGAGCCACGCAAAGATTGGCACACCTAAGACGAACCCGGCCAGTAGAAGGTGGAGCTGTGCGACAATCCAGATAAGATTTCGACTGCCGATGTAGGGAATATCACGGTATTCCGTCGGACCAGCCGCCGTGCCCTCAGCCGCAAAACCCATCGCCGGGAGCGCGAGCCAGGCGGCCGCCAACAAGAGACCTGCGAGCCAACCTCCATGGTTTCCATCGGCTCGGGGAGATGGTTGAATCGATTCCCTCTCTTGTTGTATGGCACTCACCAGATCACCTCGTTTGTTACGGTTTCGCCTTGGCAGCAGGTGAATCCTCGGCTGTTTTGCCTCCGATCTTCCCCCTGCTCTTTGCTTTTTGGTTTTTCTTATCAGATTTTTGCTGCTCCAGCGCATCAATTTGCGCCGTGAGAGACACCACACGTTGCTCGGTGCTAGTCAATGATTGACTGGGCCTGAAGACCGGTTCGACCTCGACATCCGGCTTCTCGCAGCACTCGTGCGGATGAGGAGTCGTTACCGGAAGGATGGTCCAAAACATCAACGCACACACGACACCTACGCCGGCTATTGACGTCAGGAGCAACCCTTGATCAGCCGGCACCCGCATCAGGTCCCAGCGGGTAATGAGTCCTTGGTAGCTTTCGGAAGCCGGCCGTGACTCTTCCGCCATCCGTCGAATGATTTGTCCAAGAATGGATACTCCGATCAAGGAGAGAGCGGCCAAGACAGCCGAAGAAATTGATCCCCAGATCGTCAATTCGAGACCGATTCGTTCCGCCACTGGCAACCCGGTGTCCGTCAGATGCCGGAATGCTTCCATCTCAGCCATTGAGTGAGATGCGGTGATGGCATTGTCCGTCACGAAGCTCACGATCCACCAGAGGAGAGAGACAAAGAAGGCTCCAATAAGCGCCGATCGCCACCAAATCGCCAGCCCAAGTCCGTCAGGAGGTTCTTTACGGAGTCGTTCTAGAAAGAAGGTGCGAGCAACCAGTCCCAGTGCCCAAATATCAACGGGAATTGAGAGCCAAAATAAGATCTCGAGCCCGATCCCTTCACCAAAGTGTGCCCCAAACAGCGCCATGATGATCGGAATCGCAAAGACGGTGACCGGACTGATAAAGAGCATGATGACGGCGAGACCGAATCGTCCTTCAAAATGCACCAACCCCATCGTCAAGAGAAGGACGGCAATGACCGCTTTCACAACCATGGCAGTCCAACAGGCAGGCCATAGGATGCCGAACCCTATCTTGGTCGGGGACATCGATTCGCGTTCTTCAGCCATAACAAAGAGGTACCTGCATTAATCCAAGAATTCTCGGTTAATCACTGAGGCCACCGTAAACAACACGATGACCACCATAATTGCAATCCAACTGATTAAGGCGATCGGTCGCTTGAAAATGTTGCGCTCCGGATCCTTGTCAAAGAACGGGAGCGCAACCAACAAGATCATAAAGATGACCGGCAGTGCGACCGCTCCCAAGAACTGCCCAAACTCTCCGGAGAAAATTTTCAACCGCAGGAGTTGGAAATAGAATAGAAAATACCATTCCGGCTCTGGATGGTAATCTCCCGGATCTGGGGCGGCTTGGTCCAACAACACGACTGGTTCCCAGAGCGCAAGCACGCAGGTCCCGGCGAAGACGAACGCCATCCCAACCATATCCTTCCAGATTTGACGAGGGAAGAAGTAGTCTGTTTTGGCCTTGATTTCCTCCTTCGACCCAGTGAACGGACCTGCTGGGGCAGCCACTCGAAACAAGAACAGATGTAGACCGGCCAACGCCATGAGGGCTGCAGGAAGAATCATCACATGAAGCACAAAGAAGCGGCTTAGCGTCATTTGCCCAGGGGTCGGCCCGCCCTTTAGAAACCTGGCAATAAAATCGCCAACGACAGGGGTCTTATCCAAGATCTCAACACCTACCGTCGTGGCCCAGAACGCGCGCTGATCCCAGGGAAGCAGATAGCCTGTAAACCCAAAGGTAATCACGATGCCGAATAATGCTAACCCCACAAGCCAGAGCAACTCTCTTGGTTTCTTATAGGCTCCCCATAGGAACACCTGGGACATGTGAGCTACCACACACACGACCATCGCACTGGACCCCCAAAAGTGATAGCTCAGCAGGAACCAGCCGTAGTCGACGTCATGAATGATGTATTGCGTGCTGTCGTAAGCGTGGTCGGCAGTCGGAACATAATAGAACATCAGAAGGACACCAGTCAGCGCCTGCATCGCAAAGATGAACAACAGAATCGAGCCGAAGACATAGGCCCAACGAGAACCGCCCGGTATCGGCTCATTGAGCATCTTGGCCTGCATTTCCTTGAGGCCGACCCGTTCATCCAGGAACGCAACGAGCTTCTCCATCGCGCTGGGCTGATGTTCAGGAAGCACTGCAGGAGAGGAATGTTTGATGTCCATATTGCTAAACTTCAGATGATCCGTATTTGCGATTTCGTACCAGCCTTGAACTCCATGTCGATGATTTCCACGTCGCCACTCGCGGAAACCCGCACAGGCAAGGCGTCAAGAGCCCGCGGAGCAGGGCCGTCCAACACTTTCCCTCCAGCATCGTAGATGCTCAAGTGGCACGGGCAGAGGAACACCGGTCCCAGCGCCTTATGGTTTCGCCACTTGTATGCGCATCCGAGATGTGGACACTTACCGGAAAATGCAACGAATGGAACGTCCTGCTTATTGGTCCAGATGACGTTGCCTTTGGCGTCACGAAATTCTTCATCTTTTCCTTGGTAAACCTTTTCAAGAAGCTCTGGGGTGGCACGTACGACCCAGACGTTTTTTTCAACTTCGTATTCTGGCATGTACGCTTCTTTGACCTTTTTCTTATACTCGAACTGCACGCCGACATCCTCATTCTTGATCTTGCTCACGTTTCCCACGCTCAGCCATTGATTGTCAAATTCCGCGTACATCGGCTTCATGAGAAAACGAAGAATGGGATAGGCGATGGGAAGTCCGATCAAGAACCCGATCACGTGGGTAAAATTCATGAAAAAGGTGCGCCGCTTAACACTCTTTTCCAAATCGGGCAAAGGCACCAACACTTCACCCGGTGTGACATGGATATTATCTTCCAGATGTGAAATTTCTACTTCATGCGTAGTAACGTAGTCGTCACGCTTGAAAGGCGGGAGAGCCAGGATATCGCGAGAGAGCGATTTCAGATGCACAAAACCTTCCGTGACATCCTGAACCTGCGCCATCTCGACCTGACGCTCACCACGGCCATTCATCGAGACCACGATGTGGCTAATCTCATGCGAAAGTGGATCGAGCACCACTTTCGAGACTTCACCGATGTCGAGGTCTGTACAGCGGACCTTGGATTTCAGCTTTGGTTGCAGCATGACTATTGCTTGATAGGTTTCGGGGTGTTCACCGAGGTATTCTTGAAACTACCCAACCAGGTAGCAAGCGCCCGCATTTCTTTGGGATCCATGAGATCCTTGAACTTATCAGGCATGACGCCCTTCTTCCATTCCTTCTCAAATCCTTCAGACATAAAGGTTTTGGGGTTTGCAATTTTTTGTTCAATCTCCTCAACGGTCATCAACGTGCCAATGTTATCCAGCTCAGGACCTCGTTTCTTTCCACCTTCACCCCTGAGCTTGTGACAGTTGTAGCACTCCTGCAACTGCCACTGGTCCTCTCCCACCTTCATCACATCACTGGCGCCACCTGACGCTGCAGCAGGTTTTGCGTCCGCCGGTGGAGCCACCGCCGTAGCAACCACAGCTTGACCTGTCCCCAACGTATTTAGCCTCTCCTCAAGAGCCTTAACCTGCTCATCAAGGGCTTTCGCCCGAGCAATAAGTTCTTCTGCCTTCCCCTGCTGTGAGGCAGCTCTTTGCTTCTCCAAAAGCTTGTTGATTTTCTCCCGCTCGTCTTCCGGATCGAATTGAGGCAAGAGAGACGCGCCAGCAATGCAAACCGTGATCACGACGATCCAAAATGCCGCGACGGCAAAAAGTGATTTTCCACCATTCATTGTCTTCAGTGGTGGTGCATCCAACAGCATAAAGACCACAGCCCCGATCATCGCAAAGACGCCCCAGAGCACCTGAAAATCGGATGGCACCTCTTGCGAATGGGCAACCGCTATCACCGCTCCACCAACTACGAGTGCAATTCCAAGTTTTTTAAACACGATCCCTCTTTCGGATTTTCGTGATCGTCACATATTGATTACGTTACGGTTCACTTTGCTTCTACAGGCACAGCACTCCCTTCAACCTCCCGTACCTTTGACACTGAGGGGCGGAGAGCCACCATGGCGGCCAGCGTTACAATGATGAGGAAACTGACCGTAATCCCAGTTATCCACCACGCAGAATAGGAGAGAGTTGGTGTAAACGACTCGACGGTAAAGTCTGAGACCAGACTATACGAATGGAAATACTTCTTCAGCAACGACCGAACCGCCCCCATCAAACTCATGATCCACGTTGAAATAAACGCTAAGAAAATCAGGACAAATTGCGCCATAAAGTCGATTTTGCCCCAATGAATGGTCCCCTGCTTGATGGTTCTGTTGTAGAGAACATAATTGACAACCGTCACAAACACCAACACGATAATCGCAGCGAGTTTGGCCGGCATCGACGACAAATATTCCCAGCTTTCCGGCAAGCTCAGCTCATCTGGCATATCCGTACCGGTGGCCACAAAACCTGCTGGGGTGAGCCACACCGCATCACTGACGAGCATCACAATAAACCCGATTTTGATAACAGTTCGCGCTGAGACAGTCATGGGGACAAGCCGGCCCAGCAGGAAAGGAGACAATACAAGGGGCAATAAGATCGCCAGTGACATAGGGTCAGGAATCCAGTAGACGTCCATGACCCACATCGTCACAGGAAGAATTGCGACCAGGACAATGGGAGCCAGAATGGTCATCCTGACATTTTCAGCCCCCTCGATTCGCTTAACACTGAGCCAGCTATAGTAATTGATCGCTAGGAATAGCAACCCGATCATCATTCCCTGCACCTCGAAAAACATCGAGAGCTGATCGGCCATCATGTATGGACAAAACGAAAAATCGTAGTCGCACATTTCATACGCCAGTAATAACCCCGTGAACGGCTGCAAGAGCGAGCCTCCCACCGCGATCCAAATTGCGACAAAGCCCATCCAATCGTAGTAGGCCCGCTCCTCCTGCGTCTTGGAACCCATATACATATAGCTGGCGATCATGCCGGCAATAAACCCGCCGAATGCCACATTGCCGTCGATCCGATGAAGACTCAGGGGAAACCAACTTTGGTTTGCAATTTTGTCCCATAAGGTCGCGGCTGCGAGAAACTCTTGCGGTGACACCCCCTCAGCCTTGGGCGGAGTGTTCATAAAGGACGTGGGGCCATTAATTACAAAGAGAATCAACAGACACACCAGATTCAGGACGATGCCCAGCGCAATGTGTCTCCCTTTCTTTTCACCCTTCCAGACATCCCAGGTGTAGAGATAGGCGTACATCAGGATCGTCTCGATGATGAACAGTGCCGGATAGAGGACCGCGAACACGATATAAAATTGATTAATGAACCAGGTTGTGAATTCCGGATAGGCTGCAAGGAGGACAAAAATGAAGAACCCTCCGGTCACGGCCGTCAAGCTGAACAGGATGACGGTGACTTTCGTGATTTCTTTGGCCATCCGATCGTAACGCGGGTCTTGCTTTCGATACCCCAACCATTCGGCGATGACCACAAAGATCGGGGCGCCTAAGATGAAGGCAGCGAACAAGATGTGGAGCTGCGCGACAACCCAGACAGCTGTCCGATTACCCGTGTATGGGAGATTCACCGAGGAGGCCCCAAGCTCCTGGGCGTAGGCCGCGGGCGCAACGCACACGCAGAGCGAAAAAAGCGCAACAAGAGTCGGCAGACTGTACCACAGTTTTTTCACGTTACCTCGATGCCCCCTTACTTTCTGATACTAGCCAGAAACCTCAGTTAGCGCCTTGATCCACCCACTGCTTCTGCTCTTCGCTCCAGACCTTTCCAGAAAGCCCAAAATTTTTCTCATATAGCACGAGCTTCCAACGGTCCTCTTCTGAGAGCTTGCTCTTAAAGCCTTTCATCTTCGTGTTCGGCACGCCCTCGGAGATACGCCAGAACCAGACCGAGTCTGAATAAAGCTTCATGCGCTCTGCATTTCGGAGGTCCGTGGCCCCCGCCTTTACAGGCTTCCCATCCTTCCCATGACAACTGCCACACTTCACGTCTGGATTCGCCTCGCCAAGATAGAGCTTCCGCCCCTCTTCCAATTTCTCAGCATCGTCCCACCAATCTGGTGGCATGTGCTTGTCGGCGTATTCCGCCGGAGGTGGAGGTGGTGGAACAATCGGTCCCTCTCCCTCCTCACCGGTGCAACCGACTAGCAATCCACCAGTCATGACTAAAGCCATTCGAACCAGTTTTTTTCTCGTAGTCATTGGCGTTCATCCCTCCTAAACTTCACTCCCGAGCGACGCCCCAACACACACGGTCAGCCATGCATGAAGAAGTTCCCACAAAAAAACGCTTCTGCTGAGGGAACTCTACCCCCTAACAAAAGCGTCCCGGTTATCTCCACGTTGATAACTCTGCACACCGGCCCTCGCCCACCTAATTCAACCGATTCGGCGAGGTACCCTGCTACCCTCCTTCGAACCGTCATCGGCGATTATGATTTTCTCTTCTTCTGTGAGTTCCCCTTGCCGCGCTCCTGCCTCCGCTGAGAACGGGCAAGCCTCATTCCTATCGCACCACCAACTGCGGTGACTAGCGCCCCGCCTCCCCACCAGACCCACACCGGAGGTCCATCATCACCACAACCGACTCCAAAATTAACCTGGACTTTTCGCTCACTCTCCAGGTCCTTTGGGTCAAATTCAACCTTTAAATTCTGCTGTTCGCCCCTTACTTCAACAAGAAGGGGATCACCAAGATTGTCGTTATGGAGATGGAAGGTCGCTTTGTAATAGCCATCTCCATCAGTCCTTACCACCTGCCCATACGAAATCTTCGTGTCTTTAGCGAGGACGTCTACGTTCGAGACCGCCTTCCCATCAGGTCCACAGATATACCCTTCAACCATGAAGCGATGATCAGCTTCATGAGTAGATCGCACCACTGGTGGAAATGCAGCGCTTAGGAACACACCGCAAACTAGGACGAATAGCCCTACCGCATTCCGCCGGTTATGAGTTAGATTCGTTTGCTGGCTCGTCGTTGGGTCCTTCAAAAACACACACTCTCCATCACAACGAGCGTACTAGCTACGGGCATGGGTTTCTAGCACAGAGGCAAACCTTTGTCAATGAAACAGCGGACCTTTTTGAGACGCTGCGAAGCGGATTCTTAGGCTAGAAATTCACTGGTGGAAATAATCAGGTCAGAGATAACCTTTGGTACGTGCGATCGCCTCAATCTTTTCAGCTTCTGCTCGACGCTCAGACTCTTTTTTTGATACCCACGTTTCCCATGACTTTCCGTTTGCAGTGTCTTCACCTGTAAACGCTATCGTGACAATATCTCGGTATAAAATCCGCCGAGGATCCTCCCCGTCTGTTGGAAATAGCTCAAGATATGGATCAATGTCAGTACTCTGACGATTGAAGATGTAGCCGGCCACAGATTCACCGCACCGCAGCTTCAGGGTTACGTCACCACGGTAATCGAAGGCCTGCTCGATCGCCTCTACTATCTCTGCTGCCGCTCCTGGTGTGAACACCTGGCCTTCAAGAGAACGCGTCTCAGCAGCGTTGTGATTTTTTGTATCTGTCATTTTTTAAGCCTCTAGCAGGCAGCCCGATTCGTTAGGCAGCAGAGCAGACCTACAATGATACCCGTGGACGATCTGTGCCTAACGAGACGTGGGCAACAACGTCAATTTGGCAGTTCGCGCAAATCCAGAGACGGTGCTGAATGTATCCTCTACAGCAGATGCCTCATACCCACAATGAACCATACAATCGGCACATTTTTCATTTCGACCAGTCCCGTAGTGATCCCACTCCGTCGACTCCATCAACTCACGGAATGTTTTGACATAGCCTTCTTGAAGTAAATAGCATGGCTTCTGCCACCCAAAGACATTGTACGTTGGATTACCCCAAGGCGTGCACTGGTATTCCCGCTGGCCCATGAGAAAATCCAAAAACAAAGGAGATTGGTTAAATTGCCAGCCTGACTTGGGCTGAGCCAGGATCTTGGAAAAGAGTTCCTGCGTTCGAGTCCGTTTTAAGAAATGCTGTTGATCTGGAGCCTTTTGATAGCTATAGCCTGGCGAGATGGTCATGCCCTCCACGCCGAGGGCCATCATCTCATCGAAAAACTTCCTCACGCGTTCAGGATTCGCATCGTCAAATAATGTCGTATTTGTCGTGACGCGATGTCCGCGCTTGACCGCCGCTTTAATGGCTTTCACAGCGACGTCATACACCCCGTCTCGACAGACGGCCAAATCATGCTCATCTTTCAGTCCGTCCATATGGACGCTGAACGTGAGATATTTCGACGGCTTGTACTCATCCAGTTTACGTTCCAAGAGAATCGCATTGGTACACAGGTAAATATATTTCTTCCGATCCACCAGCCCCTGCACGATCGTTGCGATTTCCGGATGAATGAGCGGCTCACCACCTGGAATACTGACCATCGGTGCCCCACATTCCTCCGCCGCCGCCCAGCATTGCTCAGGCGTCAACCGCTTATCGAGGATGTGATCCGGATACTGGATCTTTCCGCAACCTGCGCAGGCCAAATTACAACGAAAGAGCGGCTCGAGCATGAGCACTAGGGGATATCGCTTCACTCCCTTGAACTTCTGGGAGAGGACGTACGTCGCCACGGTATACATCTGGGAAATCGGAACAGCCATTCCGTTCTCCTTATCTATCCTGATTTATTTTCTAGCCCTTGTATATGACTAGCCGCTCAGCGCAGCTACACGTGGAGGCACAATAATGTGCGTGATTTTAACATCAAGCACGAGACTCGTCAATTTGATCACCTATCAGCATGAGTCAAGCACTTCACCTTTTGGATGGTGCGGATCCTTTTGGGAGCCGGTACTTTCGTCACCATCCTTTCCTACACTTATGAAATGTAAGTGGGCTGGGTTCCTGGGGGTGTCTTCTCCCTTCGCCAAGAACGATTTTAGGGGCTCCGGGGCGAGGAAGAAATGACATACTTGAGGTGCTTATCCGACGACAGCAATTACGACAAGACGCTGACTAGTGGTCGGCCCAGACGAAGTGCGGTTTGGAGGCGCCGAGCGGGTTCGAACCGCTGCATCGCAGTTTTGCAGACTGCTCCCTTACCACTTGGGTACGGCGCCTCGGAGGGCGACATTATAGTCGCTTCTTTTTCTGGAACTCAATACAAGACCGCACGAACAACCAATCGAACAACACTTCTTTGCGAAGAGCCTTTGAGGGTGAAGAAATTCCGTGTTATCGGTCCTATGCTTCACCAACCACGCGAGATTCGCCCCCGAGCATCTTGCTCGAATAGAGATCTGGAGCACTTCTGTCACGCTTCGTCCTGAGGAGCAGTGCGTACAGAATCAATATGGCGATCCCAAGATGATGATAACTCTTCAGTGCTTCCCATCTTACGGAACCAACGACTTCATAGTTCAACACCAAGGCCAACACAATATAACCGGCTAACATCACATACCCAACACGGCTCAATCCGCCGCTCATCCGCGTAGCAGCCGTGATCACAACACATGCCGCCGGGACCATCCAGACTAAATGCTGATCCCAGGTAATGGGAGAAAAGAGCAGCGCCAAAATGAAGGTTGCGGCGCAATCTTGTGCCCACTCCGAATCTCTAGGCCCTTGAAATGGTCTTCGACTGAACCAGGCAAACATACCCAGCAGGGACGCCGCAGCAACACCGACGATCGTATTCGCAACCGGCGATGGAAGATCGAGGACAGGCTGGTAGCCAGGATCAACTTGCCGCAGCCGATGCGTCGGGGGGTAGGTGACGAGATATCGGAGCATGGTATGGCGGAGTGAGAGATTGGCCTTTTGCAGTTCGTTCTCCTGTCGTCCTTCTACCTGTCGATCAAGCACGGAGAGCACCGCGTTTCTTGTCCATTCTGCGTGATGGTCCCACCATCCAGTGGGGCCCATGTACAGAACAGGGAGCACAATCCAGAGCAGGGTGGCCGCGACGGTATACAGTGCAACCCGCCACTGCCGCTTCCATACGAACAGCAGTACAAAAAGAGCCGGCGTAACTTTAAGAACGATGCCGAGTCCAACCAACGCTGCGCCCAGACATGCTCTACCCACCCATATCGCGTAGAGACCTCCCGTGAGAATGCCGAGCAGCATGAGATGCGGCCCCCCATCGTCGAGATCATTCAACATGAATTGTAAGGTCAATGCTCCGGCGCCTATACCAATCCACAACCGCCCCCACCTATTTGAGTCAGACAAGCTACCGATCATGCGCTGGAACAGGATGATCGTGACCATCAAACAGACCACTGCCACCGCGTAACGTAAAGCCAGACTGGGATTTCTATCGAGCGCCAGCAAGGGGGCGAAATAGATGCCTGTGGTTGGCAAATACATGTAGCAGTAATCGTTGGCATACAAATATTCGCCAGAAAGAAACCGCCTTCCGATCTCACGATGGATATCGATGTCACGAAAGTGAAAGGATCGACCGAAGGAAATAATGTAGCCGTGCACGACCGCGGCCACGACGAGTCCGACCTGTAACACTCGTGCGACTAACGTCGACCGCACGAAGGAATTGATCTGATGCATAAAGGAGTTCGATTCCATCGCGAGACTGCAGACATACATGACGCGCCAAGAATGCGTCAATCACTTCTTTGGCGAGAACGACTTAGTGGGCGGAGTCAGTAGAACGGCGTTACTCCAGGCACGCTTATCGGTGAGGCAATACTGGAATCTCTTTCCCGAGTGTTGAAGGATGCTCCGACTGAGGCGCCAACGACTCCCATCCGTTTGAGGAGACAGGGGCAACGGTATCACTGCTCCCTTCGGCTTCTTTTTCCTTGGCAAGGAGTTCGACTTCTTCGATCAACGTGTCCATCAATTCTTCCATCGGAACCTTCCGAACCAGCTTTCCTTTCTTGAACAGGATACCTTTCCCCTCGCCGCCGGCGATCCCGATGTCCGCCTCTTTCCCTTCCCCGATTCCATTCACGACACATCCGAGTACCGACACATTCAACGGAGTCTTGATATGGCCGAGCTTTTTCTCCAACTCATTCGCCATACGGACGACATCGATTTCGACACGCCCACAGGTCGGACACGCGATGACATTGATCCCGCGATGACGTAGCTCCAGCGACTTTAGAATCTCAAACCCGACCTTGACTTCATCGACCGGATCAGCCGCCAGCGACACCCGCAATGTATCTCCGATCCCTTGTCCGAGCAGATATCCTAGGCCGATCGAAGACTTCACGGCCCCTGTCATAGTCGTCCCGGCTTCCGTGATCCCAATGTGAAGCGGATAATCCGACTGATGGGCAAAGAGCCAGTAGGCGTCTATCGCATGGTGCACATCCGACGCTTTGAGCGACACTTTCAGATTAGTAAACCCTACATCCTCCAGGGCACGCACAGCATTGAGCGCTGACTCTGCCAGGGCTTCAGGGGAAGGCCATCCGTACTTCTCCAGCAGAGGGCGTTCGAGCGATCCTCCGTTGACACCGACGCGAAGAGGAATACCGCGTTCGTTCACGGCCTTGATTACTTCTTCCACCTTCCACCAGGCCCCGATATTGCCGGGATTGATACGGACGCAATCGACGACTTGTGCAGCCTTCAACGCTAGGCGATGGTCGAAGTGGATATCGGCGATCAGCGGCACCGTCATGGCCGCCTTGATTTGGGGCAGAGCTCGAGCGGCCTCATCGTCCGGAACCGCGACGCGAATTAGTTCGCAACCGGCAGCTTCAAGCTCACGAATCTGCGTGATGGTCGCACTTACGTCCCGCGTGTCTGTGGAACACATAGACTGCACGGAGACGGGAGCATCGCCGCCGATTTTTACGTTACCAACTTGAATCTGTCGAGTCTTGCGTCTCGTGATATGCATCGCCTGGAACCGTTGAACCTCCCTACTCCGTACTGTTTACTCTTCACGCCTCACGGCTTGAATCAGCTGCCCTGTTCGTCGCCATGAGGGAGATGGCTGCCGAGCGTGGCGCCTGTGAATTGTGATTTTTCCACCGGCGCTTTGCCGATCAGTTCCTTCACACTTTGATAAATTCCCTCGGCAGTTAACCCGTATCGCTCACGCAAGAGATCTTGAGGCCCCTGTTCGATGTACCAATCGGGTAACCCCAAGACCTTGGTCTTCACGTCCGTCACACCTGCATCTGAAAGCGTTTCCAGAACTGCTGAACCAAATCCTCCGATCCGACAGCCTTCCTCCACAGTCACGACATATCGAACCCGCTTTGCGACTTCCAGAATCAACTCCTGATCAAGCGGCTTCGCAAATCGGCCATTCACCACAGCTGTGGAGACCCCTTCCTTATCCAGCCGTTTAGCAGCCTCGACCGCCTGCCACACGGAGACACCGATCGCGACAATCGCGACATCTGTTCCTGGTTTCAGGAGTTCACCTTTCCCAATCGGGAGCGCCTGGGGAGCCGGATCTATCTTTACGCCAAGGCTCACCCCACGCGGATACCGTACAGAAATTGGTCCGTTATATTCCAGACAAGTTTTCATCATATGCTGGAGTTCGTTCTCATCTTTGGGGGCCATCACGACCATATTGGGAACGTGACGCAGATAGGCATAGTCGAACGCGCCATGATGGGTTGTTCCGTCCTCGGCAACAAGCCCTCCACGGTCAATGCAGAACGTCACAGGAAGATTCTGTGTGGCGACATCGTGCACGACCTGATCGTACGCACGCTGGAGGAACGTGGCATACATCGCAACCACTGGCTTCATCCCCTGTGCCGCGAGTCCTGCGGCAAACGTCACGGCGTGCTGCTCAGCAATACCAACGTCGTACAACCGGTCCGGGAATTCCTTTTCAAAAGCAGTCAATCCGGTCCCTTCGCACATCGCCGCAGTAATAGCCACGAGGCGTTTATCCTCGCGGGCTAACTTGACCAGCGCGTCCATGGCAATGGCCGTGTAGGACGGGCGTGCCGCCTTCTTGGCCGGAGTACCCGTCTCCAACACAAATGGTGGACAGGCATGGAACCAAACCGGATTCTTCATGGCCGGCTCGTAGCCGAGCCCTTTCTTGGTGATAACATGGAGCAAGACGGGCCCCTTCATTTTCAGCACATTTTCGAGCGTTGGGAGCAGGTGTTCAAAGTTATGGCCGTCGATCGGGCCACTATATTGGAAACCCAATTCCTCGAAGAGCAAGCCAGGGAGAATCACACCTTTGGCGAGTTCCTCAGCCCGGCGAGCGAGTTTTTGCATATCAGAGCCAATGTGAGGAATCTTGCCTAACAACTGTCCGGTCTCTTCCCGCATCTTTCCGTAGAACTCTCCCGTGATCGTTCGACTGAGATACGCAGAAATCGCTCCGACGTTTTTCGAGATCGACATCTGATTATCGTTCAGGATCACGAGAAAGTCTTTTCCGAGTCCTCCCGCATGATGCAGTCCTTCAAGCGTCATCCCCGCCGTCATAGCACCGTCACCCACGACACAGACAACCTTGTTTTTCTGCTTCAACTGCTCGCGAGCCTCCACCATGCCGAAGGCGGCCGATACTCCGGTACCAGCATGCCCGGCATTGAACGTATCGTACTCACTCTCTTCCCGCTTACAAAACCCACTCAGTCCGCCGTACTGCCGCAAGGTATGAAATTGCTCACGCCGACCGGTGAGAAGTTTATGCGTGTAAGACTGGTTGCTTGTATCCCAAACAATCTTGTCATTCGGTGTATCCAGGAGATACTGCAAGGCGACCGTGAGCTCGACGACGCCCAAATTCGAGGCCAGGTGTCCTCCGACGTTCGAAACCGCTCCGATAATCTGTTCACGAATCTCCTTACATAGAGCCGGAAACTGTTCAGGAGATAATCGCTTTAGATCAGCCGGACTATGGATCGTCTTGAGAATCGACATAGATTGGTCTCCTTCTTTCTTCTTCCGTCAGCCGTGTGTCGGTGCAGCACGCTAACAGAGATCTCCTTCAGAGGTACCTAATTTGGGTGAAGTCTCACACAGGAACCATATGAAGTCAAGCACTTACCCAAGATCCTTGCGGTGAAAATCAACTGATACAGAGCTCCCACTTGGAGACACGAGGTCAGTCGATCATAACACTGACTTGACGAGCATGTACTTGATGGTTGAGCTAGTAAGGAAAATCAAGTCCCGCAAAGATGGCCCCACCTTCCTTGCTGAATCCATAGTCGATTCGTCCTACTACGTTAGGCCGGATGATTCCCCGAAATCCGATGCCCGGTGTGATCCGGTAGTCTTTGAAGCTCACATTCTTGAAAGAGTTGAACACTTGGCCGGTATCGATAAAGGGTGCGATCTCGAAGTCCGCGATGACCCCGGCAAGACGCGTCCGTAAGATGTGAATTCGTTCCTCAACGCTAAACGCAATCAATTGCTTATCGATATACCGGTCCACCCCAAAACCACGTAGATTGTTTTGTCCCCCCAACGAGCTTTGTTCATAGAATGGAACATCCGATCCTAGGGTGGCCTGCAGTTCTCCACGCACGACCAGAATAGCTCGCTTCGATTCGCTAGCGAACATCCGCTTCACCTCGAGTCCATATCTCGAATACCACGGATCCGCAGCATTCTTGAAGTTGTAGTTCAGTTCGGCGTAGGCGGTGATCGCCGTCCCGTCGGTCGGCGTCACCAAATTATTTCGAGTGTCATAATGAAAACTCACCCGTTGACCGAGCACCGTCGCCCCGTCCGAGCCTGGAGCCGACGGGAAGATCTCTCCCGTGAACGGAAGTTCCGTGCCTCCCTCCTGGATCGATTGCATGTGCCGCAATCGTTGACTGACTGCAATCTGCGTAACCTCATTCGCGTAGACGCCGAATTTCCAGTTCAACCTCGTCTCGGAGGCCGTGTAGTTGGTCTCCTGCTCTTTGACGGTTGTCGGACCAAGGCCAAAAAACCGCACAGTCGCATTCTTAAAGTGCATGGCACTAAATCCGATACTATAGCGCCCGTTACTGAATCCAGGGTCGACATAACTGACGAGAAATTTCCGCTCTATGCGTTGCGTCCAGGATGCGATGCCTCGAAGCTCCTTGCCTCCCGGTTCGTAACGAAATAGGTTGACAGTCCCACGAGTGCCGACGATGGAGTTATACACCACCATCGGCGCAACCAAATACTTAAGGTCCCCATCCGGACCGGTGATGAGGGCTGGAACGATCATACCGATATCGTTGCCATCGTTCTTACTGGTGCTCACGGCAGGGATTGGGAAAAATCGGACATCGGCACGGGCTGGACCGGGAGAATAGAGGCACCAGCTCCCAAGCGAGAGGAGCATCAGACTGACGGCAAGGCTACGCATACACGTTTTCGTGGTCCTGCAACCCAACGTTATGGCGCCTTGAGCTTGTCCGATTTCTTGCGGAGCTGATCAACAAGATCTGAATACGACGAGGCTCGAAGAATTTTTGTAAATTGTCCGCGATAGTTGTTCACCAAACTGATGTTGTCCACGACGACATCGTACACCCGCCAGTTCTCAGCTTTGTTGATCAACCGATAATCGAGTGGAATCTCAGTCTTCCCTGAGAGGACTTTGGTCCGCACTTCCGCATACTCCTTCTCCGTACGTTCGTTCAGATATTGAACCCCTTCACCGGAGTAGGTTTCAATCTTGTCCGCATATGAATTCGTCAGTAACGTCCGAAACAAATCAACGAATTCTTGCTTCTGCTGATCAGTCAGCTGATTCCACGGAGCCCCGAGAGCTCGGCGAGACATTTCCGCATAGTCAAATCGAGCCTCCACCACTTTTTCAAGCAGGTGCCGACGCTCATCCACTTTGTCTTTGCGCTTGAGGTCTTGATCGCGAACAATGCGCAGCACTTCGTCAATGGTTGTTTTCATGGCTTCCGTGGGAGGGCCCGCGTAGCCTGGGACAACCGACAGCGCAACCAGGCTCATTGTCAGGAGCGCGATTGTTCTCCAGTGGATAGCGGTCCGTAGGCTCTCAAGAATGCGCATGATCATCATTGCACCATCCCCTCTGCTGAATCCCCACCTACCCAGCTGACAGACCAGTCAGCTTGAGTTAATTGACTTTTCCGTGGACGTATTGACTCACTAGCTCTTCGAGATCAAGCCCTGATTCTGTATCACGGATGGTATCTCCCGGTTTCAGGGGGTCTCCACCACCACCCGGTGAAAGCGCAAGAAATTTTTCTCCGATGATCCCTCGAGTTTTAATCGACGCGATCGTATCCGTATACAACGCAGTTCCATTTTGAACCGCCAGCCTCACGACAGCTCGATCGTCTTTGAGACGGATGCCCTTCACACGACCGACCTCCACACCGGCTATTTCAATCGTCGCTCCGGACTTTAAGCCCGACGCTGAGTTGAATAGCGCATCCACTTCGTAGAGATCTCCGCCGATGATTTCCAATTTGCCGAGCTTGATGGAGAGATACCCGAGGGAAATAATGCCGACCAGCACAAACACGCCGACCACTAATTCCAGTTTACTCTTCCCCATCCTGAGACCCCTCTAGTTTGTGGAGATTGCACTGGCCAACGATACTGTCCCGCCGACCGAGATGAATTCCCGAATTTCAGGATCCGTCGTTCGTTGAAACTCAGCGGATTCCGCCATCGCAGCAATTTTCCCGTGCTTCAGCATGGCCACATAATCCGAAATTCCAAAAATCTCTGGAATCTGATGACTCACCATCACGGCAGTAAACCCGAACTTCCGCTGCATGCCCGTGATGAGGTCGTGGATCGATTTAGCCATAAGCGGATCGAGGCCAGTTGTCGGTTCGTCAAAGAGGATGATCTCCGGTTGCATCACGAGCGCGCGAGCCAGACCCGCACGTTTACGCATACCACCGCTCAACTCAGCCGGAAATTTGTGTCCCATTCCTGCCAATCCGACCTGTTCGAGCTTTTCCTCAACCCGCGGAGCCACCTCGGCACCTTTCATGCGAAGCTTCTCTCTGAGCGGAAAGGCAACATTCTCAAAGACAGTCAGTGAATCGAATAACGCCGCCCCCTGGAACAGCATCGCAAATCGTTTACGCACTTCGTTGAGAGCCTGTCCGCGGAGTCGCGAGATCTCCACCCCATCCACCCAGACTTCTCCGGAGTCCGGCTGAAACAAGCCAATCATGTGTTTCAGCAAGACACTCTTCCCTTCTCCGCTTCGCCCGATGATCGTCGTGAGCTTCCCTTCGGGAACGGTCAGATCGACCCCTTGCAAGACAGGTTGCCCCCCTAGGGTCTTCGTCACACCGACAAGCTTCAACATGGCTATAAGAGAACCGACGTTAAAAAATAGTCCCACACGAGAATTAAGACCGACGACAACACGACTGCCTCGGTCGTGGCAGTACCGAGCCCTTCGGCACTCATCTTCGTGTAGAACCCTTTATAGCAACAAACCCAGCTTATAATCAGCCCGAAACTGATGGACTTAAGGATGCCTCCATAGACATCTTTCCACTCCACCGCGGACTCGATGGAGTTCCAGTACGAGCCGGCATTCACACCGAGCAAATCGACGCCAACAAGATGGCCGCCATAAATTCCCACCACGTCAAAGATGGCGACCAGCAGTGGCACACCGATCAACCCGGCAACCAATTTTGGAGCAATGAGATATTGGAGGGGGTTGATGGCCATGGTGTCGAGCGCATCGATCTGCTCCGTGATCCGCATGATCCCGATCTCGGCCGTCATGGCCGAACCAGCCCGAGCCGTGACCATGAGTGCCGCCAACACCGGACCCAATTCACGAATCATGCTGAGCGCGACCGCAGACCCTAACAACCCTTCGGAACCAAACTTCCTCAATGTGTAGTAGCCTTGCAACGCTAGCACCATTCCCGTAAAGGCCGCAGTCAATACGACGACAAACGTCGACTTGTATCCGATGAAATGAAGCTGTTTGACGATCTGACTGATTCGTAACGGCGGCCGGGCCAACCACGCAAATGAGGATGTGACAAAGATCAGCATCCGACCCATTTCACTGATGTAGGTGAGAGTCCACCGGCCCATAGTTTCAAGCAGCGCCATAGTCACATCAATGAAAGTTCTTGCTGTTGGGTTTCAATTCTCATGGTTGCCACGTACTGCCGAAAAAAATCCGTTAACGCCTGGGCCGCAACCGCACTCTGGCGACGAAGTCGGCCTAGCCCCAGGAGGCTTGACGGAGTCGTTAAAATAGCGACAACACCCTTGACCCAGCCAGTGGGACTAAGAAATAGATTGAAGTCGAGCGGAAGATCTTCATCGAGACGATCCGACACAGATCGAATAACGATGAACGGGACTTGCGCCCGACTGGCCTCAGCAGCCAACGCCGCACTCTCCATATCGAGACCGATCGCTTCGGTACTCTTTGCAAACTCCCGTTTTTCCTTAGCACTGCCAACCACACGATCCGTGGAAACAAACCGACCGATGCGCTCCGGTGGCACCATAGTCTTAATAACGGTCAACGCCAAGTTCCGTTCATTTCCCTGTACTGCCATTGACGGTATCCGTACAGACTTTGAACTTTGCTCGGTTTTCTGCACGACTTCGAGTCCCACTAACAGCGCCCCAATATTGGCTTCGATGAGTGCACAAGCAAATCCGGTTGATACCACAAGGTCAATGGGTTGTTCGACGAGCAGTTGGTTGGCACTTCGCCTCGCCTTCTCCAAACCCATACCTGTTTGAGCCAGCCAGTATTCTCCGGCTCCGACCGAGTACACGTGAACAGAGATACCGGCATAGCATCGCTCCACTCCAGGAGGGAACGCAGCCTGAACGGCCTTCATTTCCCAAGAGGTGGCGGCAAAAATGACAGTGCGCTTAGGCAGCACGGCTCCCGAAGAGAGCAAGGAAAGAGAACCGGGAGAGGTCAATGCTCGGACCGATATGAATCGGTCCCTGGAATGTGATGACGCAGTTCATCGGCCCGCATCTTCCCTCGAGAGCGAAGGTTCCGACACATCGCCAGAGCCCACAATGGGAAATACTGGCAATACCAGTGGTATCGAAGATAAAACACCCGAGGAAATCCCGTACCGGTGTGCATAATCTCTTCCCACGATCCGTCTTTCTTCTGGTGCCGAAGCAGGAATTGCACCCCGCGCGCCACGCTCAACGAATCAATTGCGTCGGCCGACATGAGGGCCATCAATGCCCATGCGGTTTGCGAGGGTGTGCTTTCTCCTCGCCCTTGATGTTCCGCATCCTTGTATGAAAGACAGGACTCACCCCAGCCACCATCAGCATTCTGTCGTGACTCCAGCCAGGACACAGCCCGACGAATATAGGGCGCCGACAGATCTTCCCCGATTGCCCTTAGCCCCGCCAGAACGGACCAGGTACCATAGATGTAGTTAACGCCCCACCGTCCATACCAGCTGCCATCTTCTTCTTGCTCCTTTTTCAGGAAGGCCAAGGCCGGTCCAGCAGATGGATGCGTCTTGTCGTACCCGAGCGCACCAAGCATCTCCAAACAGCGGCCAGCTAAGTCTGAAGTGCTAGGATCCAACAACGCCTTATGATCGGCGAACGGGATATAGTTGAAGACCACACGGTTGTTGTCTTTATCGTACGCGCCCCATCCGCCATCGGAACCCTGCATGGCCACCACCCATCGCATCCCGCGACCAATGGAGTCGTTGACCTCTTGCTCTTGACCGGAAATCTTCAGTTTGGACAGGGCCATAATGACGACCGCGGTATCATCGACATCGGGATACAACTCATTCTCGAACTGGAAGTACCAACCACCCGGCTCCGCTTGCGGCGAAGAGATGATCCAGTCACCCACCGTCTTCGTTTGCCGTGACATCAGATATTGACCGGCCTTCTGGAGCACGGGATGATCTTGCGGAACTCCCGCTTCAACCAGCGCATTCGTCAACAACGCCGTATCCCAAATAGGAGACAAACATGGTTGTAGGTGAAGCGTAGGAAGCATCTCCCCGTCGATCAGCACGGAATCATAGACTTCCAACTCTTCTATTTCACGCAGCGCCTTGACCACCAAAGGATCATCCGCATCGTACCCAAGACACTCGAGCGCCATAATAGAGTTTGCCATCGCGGGATAGATTGCACCAAGTCCACCGGAACCCTTGATGTGATCCACCATCCACGTCGCAGCCTTATTGAGTGCCTTTTCCCGCAAGACCCGCATGGGCATCCGGTCATACAACTTCAACATGGCATCCAGCGCCACAAAGAAGTTGTGCGGCGTGAGCCAGGCCTGATCCTTATTGAAAGGAGGATACTTCCAATACCGGACTTCTCCACGAGGAATGGGATACAACTCATCAATCCCTTGCTCAAGCGGGATCTGGCAAACTGGTCTGTGGGCAAAGACGATCAGCAAGGGAATCAAGACCGCCCGAGACCAATAAGAGATCGCATAGATACTGAAGTAGAACTTCTTCGGGAGCAGCATGATCTCGACAGGCATGTGCGGGACGCCTTCCCAATCATACTGATCGAACAACGCCAGCGTGATTTTTGTAAACACGTTGGCTTGCAGCACCCCACCCATTGCCAAGATTCGCTCTTTGGCCTGGACCATGAACGGTTCATCCGCGGAGACGCCGCTCAACTTAAGTGCAAAATAGGCCTTGACTGAGGCACTGATTTCGGCCGGCCCACCGTAATAAATCGGCCAGCCCCCATCGGGTAGTTGCGTCGACTTGAGGTATCGAACGGCTTTCTGCTCTCGTTCAGGGTCCACGCGATCGAGAAATCGGCGCAGCATCAAATACTCAGAGGTCAGCGTCGTATCCGCCTCCAGTTCGGCAACCCAGTATCCCTCCGGATGTTGCCTATTAAAGAACCACGACTGACTCCGCTTGATGGCATCATCCACCACATCCGGTTGGCTGAGGGTATGCCCACTGGCCCTGCGAGCTGTCGAAGAATCTAATACGGATAGAGCCACTGGTTTTTCGGAGACTAACCGAAGCGACGATATCGCGGTGTACTCCCTCGCAGGATCGAATCCCCCACGCGCGTTCGCAAGTAGACTATCGGAGAGGCGGCTGAAAATCGCCTTGATGATGTTCATGAATAGTTAGGACTCAAAAGAAATAACCGCGGCAGGCGAAAGACCGACATCTATAGAAGGTCTCCCTTAATATGGTTCCTCACAACATGCACACACGCAGCACAACTCTATATAACAGACGCCTAAAACCGAGTCAAGCAAGGGAGCCGGGAAGTGCCTGATGTACATATGTATTTTCGGGTATCTGAGAGCGTAGACGCCCTCCAGGTCCGGAGCACGGACATATTCTCATGATACATCATGACAGGACCATCCCTTTCAGACCATGCGCTAGAGCTTCAATTGGATTTGGACATGGTCTGGATTGGTTTGGCGTGACCATCCACAGGATCAAATCCATGGATCTATCTGCCTGCTGGATAGATCCATGATAATAATTGTGCCCTCGTCAGCTGTTGCATTCCACATACAGCTCGATCGGCAGAAGAAAGAACGAAGGAAAACAGAGAAGTGGTTACCTCATGAGGAAGAGAAGGAGTCCGATCACACCCCACAATGCGAGGGAAATGCGTAGGCCATTGACAATTCCTCGTGCAGGAGCCAAGGAATCATCCGCCGGTTCGCTCGAGCCCACTAGCTGTGGATGTCGCGCTCCCTTACAATCCAGCCCAACCGCCTCACCGACGCATGCATCGACGAACGCAAAGTCGCCGCCGAACCGCGGAGACTGCCTTTGATGTCGACCAGGCAAAATCGGCATGGCGCGTTCCCTAATTCTTAGAGGCGCGAGGCCCTCGCACCAGTTTAACAACGCTGTGACAAGAATGCTCGGAGCAACAATAATACCGCGCACCATAGCATGCGAACGGCAAAACCGTATTTTCCCGTGTGCACTCCGCTGCTCAGCTTACAAAATTCTCGTCATTCAGTAAGTCATTGATTGATTATGTTATCTTCTAATTGCGTGCTCTACTTGTGCATGCAGGCTTGACCAATCACTTCGTCGGCTTGAACCTGTATCCAGTGGCGGGAAGAGATTGGAGCCCTGCATTGGATCACTGAGAAGTGTATTGCCATGAATCAATTAGCCTACAGGGAGAGGTACCTCGGTGGAGAAACTCTGGGTACCTCTGGTCAGTCTTAGACCAGGCCAAGATGGTCTACTTTGGCTTACAACACCGGGTAGCCCTTCCAAACAAGATACTGGTATAAGACAACCCAATGGTGTTAGACAGAAGGATGTGCGACCGATTGGGACCTGCTTTGAGATCGTCCCGGTATAGCTAGGAGAACCAGTTGTGAGCGAGCCACAGCGATCACCTCCCCATCAACAAGTAATAGGCTACTCGATCCACTCCTAGTCTCGCGTTCGTATCTTCCAGATGAAGTTCGGAGATGGGTTATGCCGTGACACATGCTCATCTCAGCAATCGTTACATGTGTCCGGCTGATAAATTGTTACTGAGGAGGTTGCATTAACATGACAATGGCATCTTCACCACCTAGTGCGGTCCATCCCACGCTTGCCATCCTCTTGGTCGTGGGAATATTCACGTTTCTAGCAGCAGTTTTCGCGGTAACTGGCAAACGTCCAACCAAGCAGACAACATGGCTTGGGATTGGAACGCTCAAGTGGCTCTCTGCACTAGGACTCGTGGTTTTAGCCGCCGTGTTGATCACAGGATTGAACGCAGCACATCCTTTGATGGATAAGAATTATGCGGCCGTATTCGTCACAACCTCCGGCTGGTTGCTCGTTGCAAAGCTGACGATTACCTGTCTCATGCTGGCCATTGCATTACGAATCCATGTTGTTTCGTTGCCGACCATTGCTAAAGATCCGGAGTCGGCGACAACTGTGAAGCGCAGCCTCCGAAGATGGGTTGTCATCGAAGGTATTTTCGCGCTTGCGCTGATATGGGCAGGACACGTGGTGGCAAACGAGCACCCGCCAAATCACGCAGTCATCTACTCCTGGCCATATCCCTTCCGCTTCTCCATCATGAACACATGGGGTATGGCCATGCTGGACGCCGTGATCGGCGTATGGGTTGCGATTACTCTGCTCATCGTAGCAGGAGCCCTCACATTGCGTGCTCTTCTAATGAGGGGCGGGCGATCAAGCTGGCGGTTTGGCCTACCGACCGTGCTTGTTATGTTGGCCCTCGCTGTTGGGGCATACGCCCTGTCTATTAAAGCCTATCCAGAGACCTACCGTGATACCCCGGTCCCGTTTAAGGCAGAATCCGTCGCTCACGCCATGACTATCTTTGCTGAAAACTGCGTCCCCTGCCACGGACACCAGGCGAAAGGTGACGGCATTTTGGCCAAAACCATGCCGAAGAAACCGATCGATTTGCTCACAGAGCCTCACGCGACCATGCATACTCCAGGAGATTTTTTCCACTGGCTCACCAATGGTGTTCCCGGAACAGGCATGCCTGCATGGGGTGAAAAATTTTCTGACAAAGAGCGTTGGGACCTTGTCAACCTCATCCATGCCATTAACCGGGGGTACCAAGGGCGCATTATGAATACTCGCATCCTCCCCAACCAACCATTTCTCGCACCTCCAGGTTTTTCCTATACCACCATTGACGGAACCACAGGCAGATTGAAAGACTTCCGTGGGGAAAAAGCCGTCCTGCTCGTCCTGTTTTCATGGCCAGACTCACGTGAACGACTCGATCAACTCCGGCTGGCCTACCCGGCGTTACGAGACCATAAGACCGAGGTGTTGACCGTGCCACTGACAGATCTCACCTCGCAGCAGATTGCCGATATTGGAAAGGACTTCCCTTTCCCCTTGGTTGAAAAAGAGGCAGCTGAGATCACCCGTACCTATTCGCTGTTCCGCAGGACAATCTCTCATCCCGACTTGATGGGTCCGGCAACCGTCCCAAAGCACATGGAGTTCTTATTCGACCGATTCGGATATCTGCGGGCACGGTGGATACCGGAAGCCGATGCGGCCGACTGGAACGACATCGAGTTCGTCACTCAACAGGTGGATCAATTGAATCAGGAACAGGAAATCATGCCTCCACCTCCCGACTACGTGCAGGAGTCAGGACATGATATGCATATGATGGGCGGGATGAAGATGTAATCAGCCGCCTACGGTGCACAAGGAATGAAGCCCGTGCATCCTCGGCCATCATGCTCGGAGAGTACCGCTGGGAAGGGGCGAACAAATCTGTTCACCCTTTCCCTTCTCCTCCTCCCTACTTTTCTGGCCCTTTCCTCCTGTTCGGTAATCGAGACCACCTTTTCCGCGATCAAGACAACCTTCTCCGCAATCAAGACGACCTATCGGGTCGCAAAGAAGACCGTCAAAGGCACGATATGGGTGGTCAAAGGAGCCTATCAATTTACGAAGGGGACGACCAAACTCGCCTACCAGATCGGCAAGTTCACCTTCGAGGTCGTTCGTGCTCCCTTGGAATACCCCTTGATAAACGACGATATCCAGACTATCGATGGGCTCCCGGTCAAGGAAGCGATCCGTCTCGGGCGAGTCAAGGCAGCACCATATACAGTCAACGGCCATCATTATGTGCCGATGACGATCGCGAGCGCACAAACCTACAAGGAGACGGGCATGGCATCATGGTATGGGGAAGAAACCAGGAGGCAGAAAGATGGGCATATGACGGCCAACGGCGAGCTGTTCAACCCCAGAGGGTTAACGGCGGCTCATAAGTACCTACCGCTTCCGATTCACGTCCAGGTGACGAATCTAGAAAACGGACGCTCGATTATCGTGCGAGTGAATGATCGCGGCCCCTTCCCCAGCCGGCACAACCCAGACTCCGGGAAACGGATCATCGACTTGAGTCGAGGTGCTGCCGAGCAACTGGGATTTGTCGACCGTGGCGTCGCTAGGGTGCATGTTGAGACGATTCAGCTAGAAGAGACATAACCGGAAGCCGGATCTCCACCTAACGAGCAAACCGAGTAGGGGGTCTTTTTGTGCTCGTCGGACGAAAAGAACGTACCTGAGACCAATCGCCTTAGGCTGGTTGTAGATCTCCGAGTCTCACAGACACAAGTTTGGACACACCTGGTTCTTCCATTGTCACGCCGAACAGGGAATCCGCAATGCTCATCGTCCGCTTGTTATGAGTGATAACGAGGAACTGAGCATTCTGTGCCAGATCCTTCAGCACCGCCGTAAACCGCCCGATGTTTTCCTCGTCGAGCGGCGCGTCGATTTCATCCAAGAGGCAGAACGGCGTCGGTCTGATGAGAAAGCTGGCAAAGAGCAGCGCCATCGCCGTAAGCGTCTTTTCGCCGCCTGACAGCATAGTAATGCTTTTCAGTCGTTTCCCAGGTGGTTGCGCGACGATTTCAATGCCTGGTTCGTCGCGGCCGGAGGGCTCACCGTTTTCTGAGGGAGGTTCTTCGACCAACTGCAACTCTGCGCGCCCCCCAGGGAAAAACTGACCGAACACTTCCGTAAACTTCTGCTGCAATTCGTCATAGGTCGCGGCGAACATTTCCTTGGTTGTCCGATGAATTCGCTGAATGATCTCCTTGAGCGAGGCGATTGAATTAGACAAATCCTGCTCTTGAGCTGTGAGGAACGTGTGGCGCTCCTCCAGTTCCTGGTGCTCACTAATCGCGGCCAAATTAATCGGCCCCATACGATCAAGCCGATCACGCAGTTTTTGCAACTGCTCCTTCAACTCAGCATCGGATCGTTCAACCATATCTTGCGCAACGGCAGCCTCAGACTCTAAGGCCAGCTCGCTCGCCGCCGAAGACACCTCGATCAGCGTCGACGGATCCAGTTGATAGGTGCCGGCCAAGGTGCTCTCGACCGTACCCAACTGCGTACGAATCTCCGCACGCCGGACCTCGACCGTCATGCGCGCATCACGAATCGCGGACATCCCTCGCCGTGCTTCATCGAGATGACCTTCCATTGCCTGGCTGTTCGCCATCTGTTGCGCTTGTCGCTCTTGGGCGGCAACCAATTCACTCTTGACTTGCCCTGCCGCCTCACCAAGCTCTCGACACAGCGTTTCTTGGCGAGTTTGCTCAGCGAGGCTCTGCTCGATCAGGCCCTTCAGGCTGTCGAGATGTTCCCCCAAAACCCGTCGCCGATCTTCCGTTTCTTGAATTTGCTGCGTCACCCGCGCCCGATTCAGTTGTTCATGCTCTCGCTTCGCGCGCAATCCTTCGGCAGCTAACCTCGCTTCCGTGACCAGATCCTGATGCGCCCGCAGATTCTGATCGAGCAACCCAAGTCCTTCGCGTATTCGCGATAACAACGTGTCTTGTCCGGTTTTTTCTGCGATCCACTGACTCAATTGGGTTTGGACTGAGTGAGATTCTTGTTCCAAGTGCTCACGCTCGGCCCGACCTTCCTGAATCTCAGCCTCCACCGCGTTGAGTCTGTGATCAAGATCGTCCAGGACGTGCTGGAGTTTTTCTTGGTCTTTGCGCAGCGACAGGTTTTGCATTTCAGCCTCGCGCAACGCATCACCAAGCTGGCGGTCTCGCTCGGTCAGCTCTTGAATCTGAGCCTGCACGACATCTCGCTGTTGCTTATTCTGATCAAGGTCTACGACGAGGGTTTGTCGTTTGGTTTCAAGGTCGAGCACCTCTCGTCGCCGCTCAAGCAAACCGGGCGTGCCTTCCACATGCCCACCCGTCACGATACCGGACGCGTCCACCACTTCGCCGTCCAGAGTCGCCAGAATCGGACCGTTCGGAGCACTCCAAGCATGGCGTTCCCACAGCTCGATGGCTTGGTCCAACGAACGGACGATCACGACTCGATCGAACAACGAGTCTCGAGCCACCGTTCTGGCAGCATCAGTCTGCACCAGGTCTACCGCTCTCCCCACGACTCCCGGCTCTGACGCAATTGCCGCCCACCACTCATACGCCTGATTCCCTTCCCAACGTGGCTGCTGCGGGATAAAACTGCCTCGTCCCAATGTCTCCTCTTGGAGAAACCGGACCAATCGCCGACCCACGGACGGTTCATCGACAAACCACCCCCGAACACGTTCCCCAAGGACTGCTTCGACCGCTCGCTCCATCCCAGAAGGAATCGTCAACCATTCGGCGACGGCCTCCCGCACACCTTCACACGACTTCAGAGCCGGTCCTTGGGTGGCTCCTTGCCGGCCGTACCCCATCTCCTCCTGGACGACGCTTTGTAACGCCTCGAGGCGTGACTCAAGCCCGGCAAGTTCTTCGGAACGCCGCAAAATAACCTGATCCAACGACTGGACGAGCCCGATCGCTTGCGCCACTTCTTCTTTCACAGCACGTTGATCCGCTTGCAGCGTCGCAACAAGGCGGTCCGCCAGTCCGTATTCTTCACGCAACGTATCGTGACGAGCAACCGAGGACTCCCGTTGCCCCCGCAGCTCGTCACGTTCCGCAGTCAACCGGGTTGCGCGGTTGGTGAAATCCTCTATCCGTTTCGCTAACTGTGAGATACTCTGCTCAGTGTTGGCGACCAGCACAGCCAATTGCAACACATCTTTTCGCCCTCGCTCCTCTTCTGCGACTGCCGCGGCACGCTGATCGCGCAATCGCATCATCTCGCGATCCAGCTCCTCGAGTGCCTGGGTTCGAACCGTGACTTCCTCCTCAAGCCCAACCAATGACGACTCAATGGCCTGGAGTGTGCCGGCCACTTGTTCCTGCGAGCGGACGAGCTCTTCCAGCTCAGCCGACTCCTGAACTTGCTGTTGGCTGAACAACTGACCACGATTACGTTCAACCTCCGCCGCCGTCAGCGCGTGCGCCTGTTGTTGTTCGACCCCCGCCAGCTGCTCGCGAATCTTTCCGATAGAGTCGGCCGTGGCGATCGATTCGAGACGCGCTTGTTCGAGGTCGGTGGCCAGCCGGGCCTGTTCGGCCGCTTTCTCAGACTCTTGCTGATCCAGACCCAAGAGCTCACTTTCGACCTCCTGCAACGTTTGTCGCAGTGCCCTGAACTCTCTCGTTAATAAAGTCACTTCGATCTCACGCGCTTCACCTTGCAACGTCTGATAGGTGCGAGCCTGACGGGCTTGACGTTCCAGAGAGTTAAGCTGCTTCTTCACCTCGGCCACGATGTCTCGAACACGCAGGAGATTTTGCTGCGTCGTTTCGAGTTTGCGCAACGCCTCCGCTTTCTGCTTCTTATAACGAACAATCCCGGCCGTTTCTTCAATGAGCTCGCGCCGATCTTGTGGAGAGGCGTTCAAGATCTGATCAATCTGCCCCTGGGCAATCACCGTGTGCCCTTTACTTCCAGCACGGGTATCGAGCAACAGACTGCGGATATCTTTCAGACGGCAGTGAACCTTGTTGATGAGATACTCACTCTCTCCATTACGATACAGGCGGCGGGTAATCATCAACTCCTGCACTTCGGTCAGTTCATTCGGAAGCCCTGAGTTGCCATCCAGCTTCATCGCTGCCTGATCCAACCCACCGATCACCAGCGAGACCTCCGCCATTCCCAACGGCTTACGGACCTCCGTTCCGTTGAAAATGACATCTTCCATCTTTTCACTTCTGAGCGTCTTAGTGCTTTGCTCCCCCAAGACCCATAGGATGGCATCGACGACATTGCTCTTCCCGCTTCCATTGGGTCCCACGACCGCGGTGACCCCTTCAGGGAATTCAATCTTGGCCTCCGCGAACGACTTAAAGCCCAACATATTCAGCGATTTCAAGTGCATCCATTCACCTATTTCTTAGGCACGTAGAAGATTCTCATGAGGAGAGAAAAAATTTCCGGCCCTTGTACCACAGGGGTTTTGAGAAATCAAAACAAAACACAGCCCATAGGGTAGATCCAATAGTACCCCTACAATTCATAGGGTGCTTTGGGGAAGGACTTAGGCCTGGCGACGACAAGGCACCACACTCACACGGCCATGGGCCCGCATTCGAGAGCGTATGACCCGCACACCGATCAGCGAGCCATCGTGGGAACGGAGTTCTTGGAAGATTCTATCTGGACCAGTTCCTTCGGTAGAAGAAACTCGACATCCTCCTCAATAACCGTGAGCTCTTCGACTTCAGACGATTCCGACATTTTTAAGAATGCCACCACTTCGGTCACAAGAATTTCCGGCGCCGACGCACCAGCGGCAATCCCGACCGCTTTGGCTCCTTGTAACCACGTGGGATCGATGTCTGCGGCTGAGTCGATAAGATAGGACGGGATGCCACACTGCTCCCCCAGCTCCCGCAACCGGTTGGAATTCGAGCTGTTCGGCGAGCCAATGACGAGAATGACATCCACGCGGCGAGACAATTCTTTAACTGCGTTCTGCCGGTTCTGCGTCGCGTAACAAATATCTTCCTGGTGCGGCCCTTTGATGTTCGGAAACCGTTCATGCAGCGCACCGACAATATCTCGGCATTCGTCGACACTCAGCGTCGTTTGTGTGACATACGACAAATTGACCGTGCTCTCGACTTGGAGCTTTTCTACATCGTTGACCGACGACACCAGGTGAAACTTGTCGGGAACCTGGCCCAGCGTCCCGATGACCTCCGGATGACCGGCATGACCGATGAGGATCAGCTCATACCCCTGCGTATGATCGCGGTTCACCTCGTTATGAACCTTGATCACGAGCGGGCACGTCGCATCGATCACGTGTAACCGGCGACGACGCGCTTCCTCCCACACGGACTTGGCCACCCCATGCGCACTAAAGATAACGACCGACCCTTCCGGGACTTCGTTCAACTCTTCCACAAAGACCGCGCCTTTTTGCCTGAGCGACTTCACGACATGGCGGCTATGGACGATCTCATGGCGCACATAGATCGGGGCGCCATATTTCTTGAGCGACAGCTCCACGATTTCGATTGCCCGATCGACACCGGCACAAAAACCACGGGGATTGGCGAGATAGATCTTCATGGTGGTCGTAGCTCCTTCGTTCAGGCTCGACAAGGCGGTCTGTGCACGGTCAGTGTTGATCGTTCACGATACGTCAGATCCATAGGGCCCGTCAACAGAATTGACTGTGAGCGAGTCTGTCACGCGAGAGGAAGCCCTTCTGGATCGACAGAGACGCTGTGATCTCGTCACCAACACGACAGATCCCCTTCCCAAGGGACCCATTCGCAATGGCACCCAAATACATGAATCCATTTTCGACGCCCGGTCTCTAAGGAGGCAGGAGGAAGCATGATCTTCCACAGTAACTCGTAAGTATGAACATCGTAGTGTTTAGAGCCGGAGGATTCAGAGGGTCCATTGAAGCTGCTATCGAGATAATCGGGGTTACGGTCGGCGGATATGATCACCGGAAGGGAAAGGAGCGGTCATGAGTCTATCGAAGAGAGCTGCTGGAGTGGTGGTGCTGACGCTGATCGGACTGCTGGCCTCACCGAAGCTACTGTACGCAAATGACGCGTCTCGCGCGAAAGAACTCATCCAACAGACCTGCATGCAATGCCATCGGCTGGAAGGGAAAGCGGAATCGCGGTTCAAGCTTCATGCGCCTGACCTCATCTGGGCCGGCAGCAAATATCAACGGTCCTGGCTCATTCGTTGGCTGACCGGCAAGGAAGCCCCACTGTATGCGAAGGGGTATCTATGGGATATGGCGAGCGTCCCGAGGCAACACCCCAAAGTAACGGATGCGGAAGCGAACGCGATCGCGGATTATTTTGCCGAACACAACACTGACCCGCGTGTCACTGTGGGGGCGTTCGACGCTTCAAAAGTGACGAAGTTCGATGTGGCATTTGGGGGAATGGCGTATAAGGCCCATGCCTGCCTCGGCTGCCATACGATCGAGGAGAACGGTAAACTGATCGGTGGCCCTCAGAGTGCCGCGCTACAGAACGCCGGTAAGCGGTACAACATGGATTGGGTCTATCGGTTTGGACAGAACCCACAGGACTTCACCGTCCACAATGGAGAATTTTTGGCTGATGCAACCGATGCGCAATTGCGGGCGGTGATCGGATTCCTGGCCGTGCAAGGGGTCGACGATTTCACCTACTACGAGCCTTGGACAAGTCAGGAGTTCGCCAACGCGAGCGTGGATCGGGGCAAGATCCTGTACAAGGAATACTGCGCTCAGTGCCATGGGTTCACCGGCAAAGGTGACGGTCCAGCTGCTTCGGGCCTGGAACCCAAGCCCGCCATCCACGCGAATATCCCCTTCGAGAAACTTCCCATGGACTATCTCTATAACGTGATCAATCACGGCGGCCCAGCCGTCGGCAAGTCGCCCAACATGCCTTACTGGGGACTGACCATTGGTCAACAGGGCGTGGCCGATGTCATTGCCTATCTGAAGGTGACCTTCAAGGGGGTCTCGAACGTTGCGGCCGCAGCCGCGGGTACTGAAGGGAGTACCTGTGTGCAACCGCGCAAGACGGCCAAAGCACCGGCAGACTTCCTCAGCAGAGCGAATCCGCTGCCATCGTCTGCCGAGGCGATCCGGGCAGGAAAGGGATTGTTCCTGAAAGGTGCACAACCGGTGGCCTGCGTGATGTGTCACGGGGAACTGGGCGATGGGAAGGGGTTGATGGGGACAGCCTTTGTGCCGCCGCCACGGAATTTTACCTGTAGAGCCATGATGCGAGACCTGCCGGATGGGCAGCTGTTCTGGATCATCAAGAATGGGTCACCGGGGACCGGGATGATGGCGTTTCAAGGGCTACCGGACGAGCAAGTCTGGCAACTGATTCACTATATCCGGAGTCTTGCGAAGTGAGAGAGAAGGGAGGTGCTTGGGCCAAGTCAGGAGCAAGAGGCCGGAGACGATGCAAGGCACAACCGATTGCGTGAGAAGAACCCTAACTACGAGAGGAGGCAAGAATGAGTGCCCACCGGTATGAAACCGTTCTATCAGTTATTTCTTTCGCCGTCGCGACGTTAGCGGCCATAAGTGTTGCCCCCGGAGTCACCTATGCTCAGATTAAAGGGATGGAAGCGCCGCCCTCCAAGATTGAGATCACCATCAAGGATCGACAGCACGGCTATGAGACCGTCGGGATCACGATGCCATCGCAAGACACGATTATCGTCGTCCGAAACCAGGATTCCGTCACGCACGGGTTGGCATCAACCTTGTTCAAGGACATCCCCGTGAAAGTGGAAGGGGGGACAGAGGTACGAGGGAAAAAGTTCAAATCGTTTCATCTCGATGCGGGAAAGACGATGACGCTCCGTTTCTCCACCGCACCCACAAACTTTGATCCGCTCACCGGTGGCGCCGAAAGCGTGCACCATGCCCTGTGGTGCGACATCCATCCTGAGGTGAAGGGTGAGATATTTGTCATTGAAACCCGTGGAGATATCGGAGGTGGATAAGCTGACACGATCTGTTCGCGTTACCATCGTACCAGAGGTGGCCGAGCAGATCATGATCGACTGAGATCAAATGGCGAGCGATATCATCGCTGCCGAGGGTCAGACCATGACCTACCAATTCTACTGCCCCCTTCATCGGTCAGATGATGATAGGGGCGGTAGAATCGTTCTGGCTGAATGACCATCCGAAAACGCCATCATCCGCTTGACTCCCTCTTCTCTCCCCCGTACGCTCACTGTCCGTCGAGACTTCACACCTGTTAGACAACTCATATCGATCCCTCTGCTTCTGATTGCTGAGGAGGAGGCGCTTCACATGGCTTACAGACCATTTCAAACAGGCGCAATCGTCAACCTGAGTGGCGGAGAAAGTAGCAAGGAAGTCGTCATCTCCACCATTCCGGCCAGGAAACGGTTCCATATTAAATTTCTCGGTCTCAATGGTTTCGGACAACCGAATCAGCCACTGTTTTACGCGATTCAAGTGACGACAGGATCAAGACTCGGTATCTATCCAATTGCTCCCTCCGGCGTGGCGGATATTGCCGAACCCGAATTTCCAGCGAGGTATTTTGGAAGCCAGGACGTCATGCTTTATGCTGATCCAGGGTCAGACCTTATCTTCACGGTCGCTCGTATGGACACCACCGGTAACGTACGGGTGTTCATCGATCTCTGCGGAATTCTCGCCGACGTTCGAGCTAGGCGTCAAACAGATCACTGATCAGGAGCAACAGGCCACTCGTCTTCACAGAAAAGGGAACTGCTGCCATATGAATGCGACTCAGAATCCTTCCGCCATCTTACAAACTGCCTTCAGCTTTTGGAGCTCAAAGGTCCTCCTCACTGCCGTCGAGCTTGGCCTGTTCACTACGCTTGGTAGCCGTCGCCTTACAGGGGCGGAGTTAGGCAACGAATTACGATTGCATCCGCGCGCGAATCCTGATTTTTTTGATGCCCTCGTGGCAATGAAGTTCCTCGACCGTGAGAACGACGGCCCACTGGCACGATATTCCAACACACCCGAGGGCGCACTGTTCCTCGATGCCGCGAGCCCACGGTATATCGGCGGCATTCTGGTGATGCTCAACGCGCGACTGTTCAAGTTTTGGAACGATCTGCCCGAAGCCTTGCGGACAGGCCGGCCGCAGAATGAGGTCAAGCACGGGCAGAAAGGAATGTTTGAAGAACTCTACTCCGACCTACCTAGGCTTGAACAATTCATGGGAGCCATGACCGGCCTCTCCCGTATCAACTTCGAGGCTTTCGCAGAAAAATTCGACTTCTCACAATTCAAGACCCTGTGCGATGTCGGCGGCGCGACTGGTCTCCTCAGCATTGAGGTCGCGACGCGACATCCACATCTCACGTGCACGAGTTTTGATCTGCCGGTCGTTGAACCGATTGCGAAGAGACACATCGCTGATGCCGGACTAGAACATCGAGTACGCACCGAATCTGGCGACTTCTTCAAGGACCAGCTCCCAAAGTCAGACCTCATCACGATGGGTATGATCCTCCACGACTGGAATCTTGAGAAGAAGATGCGCCTGATTCGTTCGGCCTACGACGCGCTACCAGCAGGCGGAGCGTTGGTGGCCATTGAAGCACTGATTGACGATGCCCGGCGTGAGAACGTGCAGGGGTTGCTCATGTCCCTGAACATGCTCATTGAATTTGGCGATGCGTTCGATTATTCGGGTGCAGATTTCCGTCGCTGGTGCGGCGAAGTCGGATTCAAGCGGTTCGAGATCATTCATCTTGCAGGTCCATCGAGCGCGGCAGTGGCCTACAAATAGCCGGTCCACCATCAGACCACTCTCACCCTCGCCTTCCTACAGTTACTTGACAGCTTCTTCCACCCCCCGTACGCTGAGATATCCGTATGGGTAACCTGACTCACAAGAAGATTCTGATCGTCGAAGATGAACGTGACATCTTGCAGCTCGTCAAACACTACGTTGAAAAGGAAGGGTTTCGAACCGTCGTCGCAACCAGCGGGCTCGAAGCCCTGAAGAAAGTTTCGGAGGATAAACCAGATTTAGTCGTCCTCGATCTCATGTTACCCGAACTGGACGGGCTGGAAGTCTGCAAACGTCTCCGTTCCGCTCCGGACACCGCCATGCTCCCGATCATCATGCTGACGGCAAAAGCGGAAGAATCGGACACGATCGTCGGGCTGGAGCTGGGGGCAGACGACTACGTCACCAAACCCTTCAGCCCCAAGACACTGGTCGCCCGTGTCAAAGCCCTCCTACGTCGGGCCGATCGTGCACCTGAAACCGACCCTGACCTCTATCAGTATGAGACACTCACAATGAATCTCTCCCGGCATGAGGTCAACGTCGGCAAACAAGAGGTAACGTTGACGACCAAGGAATTCGGTTTGCTTGAACACTTGCTCCGTCATCGAGGCCGCGTACTCACCCGTGAAGTGTTGCTCAGTGCCGTCTGGGGTTACGACTACTATGGAACGACCAGAACCGTCGACGTGCACATTCGACGATTGAAACAGAAACTACCGCTCCTTGAAGACGCGATCGTCTCGATCAAATCGCTTGGGTACAAACTAAAAGACGTCGACGAACCAGGATGACGTGGTCGATCCGCTGGAAGGTTATGATCGGAACGCTGGTGGCAGTGGCCTGTGGCCTGCTTATCGCCGGCGTGATGACGATTCAAGCCCTCGAAAGGCAGCATCTAGCGCAACTGGGCGAGGCCCTTGAGGCCAAAACCAAACTCGTCGAATACGGATTACAGTCCCTCTTTGATACCGCTCGTTCATCCCTCCCCCCTGCTCAGCTCCAGGACGCCACGCGCGATTTCAGTAGTCGGGCTATGGCCCGGGTGACCCTCATCGCCGTCGATGGAACCGTCCTTGCCGACAGCGCCGTACGAGATGTCGACCTCTCGACACTCGAGAATCACAAATCTCGACCTGAAGTCGACCAGGCATTGATCAGCGGACAGGGACAGGATATCCGTTCGAGTCATACGACCGGCGAACGGACGATGTATCGGGCTGTCCTCCTGAACACGACCCAGGACGCTTCACCGCTTGTCGTACGCGTGGGACTGCCTATGGTTGTGCTTGACCGGGAGCTATCGGAAACGCGGGATCACATCATTCTTGCCCTTGGAGTGGCATTCCTCGCAGCCCTTACGCTCAGCGTGTGGTTGGCGCATAACATTACCAAGCCGCTTTCAGACATCGTCTCGGCTGCACGACAACTGGATTCCGGCAACCGCGCCCTCCACATCAGGACGACTGCACAGGATGAGGTCGGCCTCTTAGCTTCCACACTGAATCATGTGGCCGACCAGCTTCAGACCAAGATCGATGAGCTGTCAGAGGATCGCGCTCAACTCCTGGCGGTCCTGACCTCGATGGTTGAAGGCGTCATGGTCATGGACTATCGAGGCCACATTTTACAGGTCAATCCGGCATTGGAACGAATGTTTGGCATCTCCCGCGTTGAGGCACGCGGTCGACCTTGTACCGACCTATTTCGCCATCAGCAGCTCAATGAATTGGTGGCCGGCATCCTGCGCTCTCCTGCCCATCATCAGGATGAAATCGTGCTGTCTCTGACAGGACGATGCCTACAGATTGAAGCCTCCCCTGCGGGAGGCAAACGAGAAAACGAAGCCTGTATGGTGCTGGTCTTCCACGACATTACAGACCTGCGTCGGTTGGAGAAGATCCGGAAAGACTTCGTCGCCAACGTCTCGCACGAACTTCGCACTCCGCTCACGTCCATCAAAGGTTATGTGGAAGCCCTTCTCGACGGAGCTAAGGACGACCCGGTGGCTTCTTCGAATTTTTTGGATATCATCCTCAAGCAGAGCGATCGATTGAACCTGATCATCCAAGACCTGCTCGAATTGTCAAAGATCGAGTCAGGCGGCATCTCGTTCAAAGAAGAACCAATTGAGCTGAAGTCACTGGTGGAACGTGCGCTGTCAGTCGTCAAACCGATAGCCGACAAAAATCGCCATCATCTCACCACCATGATCGATGCAGAGCTTCCCGCGGTGGCTGGAGACGAAGGTCGGCTCGTCCAGGTTCTCACCAATCTTCTCGATAACGCGATCAAGTACACCCCGGAGGGTGGAACCATTACGGTCGGTGCGACCCGAGCCCTTCTCGAAAAGACCGAGCCTCACGCCAATGCGATCGATATCAGCGTCGCGGATACTGGAATTGGGATTCCTGAACAGGACAGGCCACGCGTGTTCGAGCGCTTTTACCGTGTCGACAGGGCACGATCTCGCGAGCTCGGAGGAACCGGATTGGGATTAGCTATCGTGAAACACATCGTTGAAGGACATGGAGGACAGGTCTGGGTGGAGGGAAACCGACCGCGAGGAAGTCGATTCGTTGTCCGCCTCCCCATCAATCCTGAACGTCAGTTACTGGCTCACTGGAGAGACACGAGCAGGGTATAGACTGCCGCTCCCAACAACCCGGCCCCAGGCAACGTAAAGATCCAGGCCGAGAAGATCTTCCTCGTCACTCCCCATCGAACCGCTGATAACCGCTTCGTCGATCCTACACCCAGGATCGAAGAGGTGATGGTGTGTGTCGTGCTGACCGGAAGTCCGAAGTGAGCCGTGAACAGTAGGACAGCGGCTGCCCCGGTCTCGGCCGCAAACCCATGAACAGGCTCGAGCTTTACCATTTTGATCCCCAACGTCCTGATGATTCGCCATCCACCCACGGTCGTTCCAAGGCCCATGGCCAGAGCGCAGGACACGATCACCCAGGTCGGCACTTCAGAGGTGGTCAATTGCCCGGAAGCCACTAAGGCGAGGGTGATGATTCCCATCACCTTTTGAGCATCGTTCGCCCCGTGACTGAACGCCATGAAACTTGCGGAAAAAATTTGAAGCCGACTAAATATCTTTGTAGCAACCCCTCGGTGCACCCTAAAAAAGACCCGGCTAACGAGAACCATGATAAGAAACCCCATCACAAACCCCATCAAGGGGGAGACGATCATGGCTTCAAGAATTTTGCGCAGGCCTTGAAACTGAACGACCGCCCAACCACCATGGGCCACGGCCGAGCCGACGAGGCCCCCGATCAGCGCATGCGACGAGCTGGTTGGTAATCCCAAGAGAAGCGTGAAGAAATTCCACAGAATAGCCCCGCCCATCGCTGCTGCCACCACGGCATTGGTAATGGCATCGGGGAACACGATGCCGCCCCCGATCATTTTTGCCACGGCCGTAGAGAAGAAGGCCCCGGCGACGTTCAACAGTCCTGCCAGCAACACGGCGGCGACCGGACTCAGCACACGCGTGGACACAACCGTTGCCACCGCATTTGCACAATCGTGCCATCCATTCGAAAAATCGAACAGAAGGGCCAGAACCACTGTGAGCAAAAGTAATCCGCTGAGTTCTGTCATATCTCGTCGAGCGATTGGTAGCCGGTTGGGCCACCCAGGCCGTGTCTAGGGGTAGGATCTGGGCAGGAAGAGCGTTCAACAATCAGCATGGCGTTCCTTGCCGGTTACGTTTGTTTGAGAACAATGCGTTCGATCACATTGGCAACATCTTCACAGCGGTCTGTTCCATCCTCCATCGTTTCGTAAATTTCTTTCCATTTGATCACCGCAATAGGGTTCGGCTCCTTCTCGAAGAGATCTGAAATCGCATCACGTGACACGCGGTCCGCCTCATTCTCCAGGCTGTTGACTTGCACAGTGAACTCTTTGATTTCGGTATGCGACAGGCCGATTCCATCGACCCCACGACCGACCGCGACGCAAGCTCGGTGGAGAATATCAGCCAGCCGAATCGCACTGGCAGTGGGTTGTTCGATCTTGTAAATGGCGCAGCGATCCGCCACGGCTTCCACCGCATCCAGAATATCGTCCAATGCGCTAGCCAGATCATGGATGTCTTCTCGGTCGATGGGAGTAATGAACGTCTGATTGAGGCGGACGGCAATATCATGAGTGATTCCGTCACCGACATGTTCCACGTCCTTAATCTTCGATGTCTTTTCTTGGACGTTCGTATAGGTCTCCATCAATTCCTTGAGCAGACGGCTGCCTTCTATGACGTTGTGGGCCGCTTGTTTCAGCAGCTCGAAAAAGGCCTCTTCTTTAGGGATCAGACCGAACATCATAATCTCTGATACTCCTGAGTCGAATGGGTGTGCCAGTGATATACGCGTAGATGGATGCTGAGGTTCGTCCGCAATCTCTACCAGCGTACGAGACTCGTCGCCCACGTCAGTCCCCCGCCAAAACTGCCGAGCAGCAGCAAATCTCCGGGGGAAACGTTTCCACTGCGAACCGCGTCATCAAGCGCGATCGGCAGAGATGCCGAGGACGTGTTGCCGTATCGTTCGATCACCGATGCCAGGCGATTGCGGCCGACTCCCAAGCGCCCGGCGATGTGAGACAAGATCCGCCCGTTCGCCTGATGGAGGACCACCTGCCTGATATCCTCAGAACGAACGCCGAATTCCTTTAAGATTTCCTGTACCGCACGTTCGACTCGTCGAACGGCCAAACGAAAAAGCGGAGCCCCATGCATGCGAAGCGCATGCCCCTTTGTCTTGAACGCCTCGGATGTCAGCGGCATCCTTGACCCACCGCTAGGAACGCGGATAAGTCCGTGGTGCGCCCCCTCGGCATATAACTTGACGCTGAGAATCCCTCGCCACTCAGGGCTGCGATCGTCTTCGCCTCGGACGAGAACGGCTCCGGCTCCGTCTCCAAACAACAGGGTCGTCGCTTTGTCCTGGTAATCCAGAGATCGTGACTTCACTTCGGACCCAATCACCAAACAAGTCCGCACTTGGGTGCTCTGAATCATGGCCTGTGCCATGGACAGGGCGTACAAAAACCCAGAACAGGAGGCAGAGACATCAAACGCGCCAACCTGTTTACATCCCAAGCCTCGCTGGACCGCGCACGCGGTCGATGGGAACGCCATATCAGGGGACGTTGTAGACAGGATAATGGCATCGACAGAAGAAGGGGCACACCCCGCTGCCTCCAAAGCTTGACGCCCAGCAGCAATGGCCATGTCGGAAGACGCTTCATGCTCTGCAGCCCAACGACGTGTCCGAATGCCAGTGAGCCGTTCAATACTGGCCGGAGATACCCGGGTCATCCCGGCGAGCTCCTCGTTGGTGACCACACGGGACGGTAAATAGCTGCCTGTGCCAATAAGCCGGGATCGAATCATCTTCTAAACCACGAACATGTTTCACAAAATTGTTCACGCTACTGCCGCGGAGGGGAATTATAGGGAGCATCAAGTGGACCGGTCAACCAAACTAACCGTATGATTGATTTTTACCGCTTTCCTTGCTATGTGTGTTAGGCATGAATCGATTAAGTTCTTCTCTTGATGTCCTTTCATCATCAAAGTTGTCAAGCCTTCGGCTGGTCGGATGTCTGACCCTGGGGTCCGTTTTCTTGGTCTCCTGTGCCGGTGATATCACTCCCAGCGACGTGCGGAGTGGGCTCAAGAAAGTCATCGGTGGAACGGATGAGCAAATTTTCATCGGTGATACCCTCGACAACCACTACCATCCCAATGTCATTATGAAGCGGGGGGAAGCGTATTTTGAGAAAGAAGAGTATGCGGAGGCCCTCGTCGAGTACAACCACTTCATGGACCTTCATCGCAATCACGTATTGGCTCCCTATGCGGCATTCAGAATCGGTGAAATTCACGTCATGATGGCAAAGACAATCGACCGAGACCCTGAACCGATGCACAAGGCCATCGCCGCATTCGAACAGATGAGAAGAGACTTCCCCGGTAGCCGCTACGACGCGCAAGCGCAGCAAAAACTCGAGGAGTGCCATGATTGGATCGCTCAAATGCACCTCTTCGTAGGACAATTCTATTACCGACGGGGTTCATATCTTGCCGCCGCGCACCGGTTCGGTCAGGTCATCAAAACCTATCCCGATAAACCAGCCGCCTCAGATGCCCTGTATTATCAAGCCAAGGCGTACCATGAAATGGGGGCCGACGATTGGGCAAAAGATAATCTCGTCGCCCTCCTGGACAAATATCCAAACAGTACGGCCTCCGATGCTGGGAGCACGTTGTTGGAAAAAATCGGTGGGGCTCCCTCTAAAACGCTCCTTGCACAGAAATCGGATCCGGTGTCTGTGTCCGATGCCGCTCCAACGGCTATTCCAACCAGTCCATCCCGGATTCCTCACCAACCATCGGTTTCTTCATCGCCCACTTCGACAATCGGGGCACTTGGTCTTCCCCAAGCGCTCAGCCAGCCACCTACTCCTTCTACGGACACGTTCGGAAACGCCTTCACCGCCTGTCGACTTGGCGCCTGGTGCTAATCAAGCATTGACGAGGCGCGCTACTGACCTAGATACCAGCCGATTCCATAGCGTTCCAAGAAACTCGTCACCATGGTGAGTGAATTCGCGTAGATCATCACGCCGACAAGGATCAGCATGACCCCGCTCACCGTTGATACTCCCCACAAATAGGCGCGCACTTCTTTGAAATAGGCAAGAAATCGATCCACTCCCAGCGCCGTAAGAAAGAGCGGCAAGCCCAAGCCGAGCGAGTAAAAGGTCAACAGTACGACGCCGTTGAGAAGTGAGTCGGTGGTGCTTGCGTAGAGGAGAATGGATCCCAGCACCGGCCCGACACAGGGCGTCCATCCTGCGGCAAAGGCCACTCCGATCAAGAACGACCCCAGGTATCCAGCCGGTCTGTTACGAAACTGATACCGATGCTCCATCTTCAGGAACGTGAGATTCAGAATCCCAAGCAGATACAAGCCAAACACGACGATCAAGACCCCCCCTATCCGACGGATGAGGTCCTGATGGGTGATCAAGAGCTGTCCCAGAAAGCTCGCCGACGCTCCAAAGGCGATGAAAACCGACGAAAATCCGGCGATGAACAGCAGAGAGTTCACGACAATCGCCTTCTTGAATTTCATACGCTCAGACGCGTCGGTGAGCTGCTCGACCGAAAGCCCCGTGATATACGAGATATAACTTGGCACCAATGGCAGCACGCATGGAGAAACGAACGAGAGCAGCCCCGCGGAAAACGCAGCAATCAGAGAGATCTGTGGGATTGATTGTGTCATGGTTACGACTTCATCAGCTCCTGTATCAATTCACGAGCTTCAGGTGACGCCCAATCGCGAGCACCAAAGATTTTCTGCCGTACAACCCCTTGGCGGTCAAGCATGAAGGTGATCGGCAATGTTCGTGCTCCATAGACCAACCCAGTGCGGTACTCCGAGTCGTGGAGAATGGGGAAGGTCAATCCCATTCGCTGTTGAAATGGCCCGGTCACAGCCGGACCCTGTACATCGGTTGACACGGCAAGAATTTCAAATTCCCGTCGTGGAAACGTCTGATACAGCTGTTCCATGGCGGGCATCTCGATGCGACAGGGCCCACACCAGGTTGCCCAGAAGTTCAGGAGAACGACTTTGCCTCTGAATTGTGACAGGCTCCTCACTTTTCCGGTGAGATCGCGCAGGGTAAAGTTGGGCGCTTCGTCACCGACTTGAACCACCCCCCGTCCAAGAGCTGATCGTTTCCCAGACTGGGCTGGCTCCGCCCCAGAGAAAAGCCCCAGGACGATCCCACCCGCGACCACAAGGGCGAAGAACGGTGCCGCAAGAGGATGTCCCATCATTGCTTTAGATAGTCCTTACTCAGACTCAGCAGAGTTACGATCTTAAGGATCGGTACTGGTGCTCGATATGCCATCATGCTCGGCACCCCGGCAATTTCCGATAATCTTATCCATGTTACAAGTCTCAGAAAACCTGAGTCAAGCTAACGACTTGTGGCACTTTTTCAAACGATTATCGCCGAAGTGATGGACAAACTCGTTTGATGTCTCTAGAATTAGCCCGGCTTGTGCGTGGCTCGTCATTCAGCACCACATCCTCACATTCATTTTAACGACAGACAGAATCGGGGCAGCTTTTTTTAACCTGAACCCACGAGGGGCATATGAGAGACAATTATCTGTTCACGTCGGAATCGGTCACCGAAGGCCATCCGGACAAGATCGCCGATCAGATTTCGGACGGCATCTTGGATGCTATCATCGCTCAAGACAAATACTCACGCGTGGCCTGCGAAACCATCCTGACCACCGGCATCGCGTTGGTAGCCGGTGAAATTTCCACAAAGGCCTATGTCGAAATTCCAGATATTATCCGGGAAGTCATCAAGAATGTCGGCTATTGCGATGCCTCGTGGGGGTTCGACTTCCATACTTGCTCGGTCTTGACCGCCATCCACCAACAATCCGGAGATATCGCCATGGGCGTAGATTCCGGAGGGGCCGGCGATCAAGGCCTGATGTTCGGGTATGCCACCAATGAAACGGATGAGCTGATGCCGATGCCGATCGTGTTGGCCCACCGGCTGACGAAGCGTCTGGCTGAGGTGCGCAAGAAGAACATACTCAAGTGGGTACGTCCAGACGGCAAGTCCCAAGTGACGGTCGAGTACAAGAAGGGCAAACCTGTGCGAATCGATACGATTGTCGTCTCCACACAGCACAGCCCCGATGTCACCAACAAACAAATCGAACGCGATCTCATGGAAAAGGTGATTAGGCCCGTGATGCCAAAAGGGCTCTATGACCCAACCAGCGTGAAACATCACATCAACCCAACCGGCCGTTTCGTGGTCGGTGGTCCAATGGGTGACACCGGTCTTACCGGCCGAAAAATCATCGTGGATACCTACGGGGGACATGGGAGCCATGGGGGTGGCGCCTTTTCCGGCAAGGACCCATCGAAGGTGGACCGTTCAGCCTCCTACATGGCTCGATATATCGCGAAAAATCTCGTCGCGGCCCGATTGACCGATAAGTGCGAGGTGCAGCTCGCCTACGCCATCGGCGTAGCGGATCCGGTCTCAGTCCTGGTCGATACAAAGAATACCGAAAAGATCTCCGTCGATATGCTCGACAAACTCGTGCGCAAACATTTCCCCCTGACCCCTCGTGGCATTATCGATCATCTCAAGCTTCGGAGACCTATTTTCCGCAAGACAGCGGCGTATGGACATTTCGGACGAAACGAACCGGAGTTTACCTGGGAGAAAACCGACAAGATAAAGGCGTTGCGGAAAGACGCTGGGCTGTAATTACTACAGGCAGAGGCCAAGGTTAAGGTTTTGTAACTGAGGCTCAGGCATAAGGACTGGGGTAGAGTTTCTAGCTCCGCCTCAACCTTAACCTGGGCCTTCTTTTCGACAAGGAGGTTGTTCGTGGATTACGATGTGAAAGATATCAAGCTCGCAGACCAAGGGAAATTGAAGATCGAATGGGCAGAAGCCACCATGCCCGTGTTGCGGCTCATTCGTAAGCGATTCAAACGCGAGCAGCCCTTGAAAGGGGTACGAGTCGCGGCCTGCCTTCATGTGACGACGGAAACCGCCAACCTGGCCATTACGCTCAAGGCCGGTGGAGCCGATGTGCGTCTCTGCGCGTCAAATCCGCTCAGCACACAGGATGATGTTGCGGCCGCACTGGTTCAACACGAAGGCATCCCGACGTTCGCCATCAAAGGCGAAGACAACGCGACGTACTATCGGCACATCGAATCGGCGATCACCCATCGGCCGCATGTCACCATGGATGACGGCGCGGACGTGGTATCCCACCTCCATTCCAAGCGTAAGGAACTGCTCAAGAACGTGATTGGCGGCACGGAAGAGACCACCACCGGCGTCATCCGGTTGCGCAGCATGGCTGAGAAAAAAGTGCTCAAATTCCCGGTGATCTCCGTCAACGACGCTGACACGAAGCATATGTTCGATAACCGCTACGGCACGGGACAATCCACCATGGACGGTATCATACGTGCCACGAACCGGTTGGTCTGTGGCTCCGTCGTCGTCGTGATAGGCTACGGCTGGTGCGGACGCGGTATTGCGATGCGCGCCAAAGGTCTTGGTGCCGACGTCATCGTGACTGAAGTGGATCCCTTGAAAGGACTCGAGGCCGTCATGGATGGCTTCCGGGTCATGCCGATGGGCCAGGCCGCGCCGATCGGCGATTTCTTCGTGACCGTCACGGGGAACATTCACGTCATCCGTGGCGAACATTTCGCCGCCATGAAGGACGGCGCCATCGTGGCTAATAGCGGACACTTCAACGTTGAGTTGGATATCCCTGCCTTAGAAAAGATGGCTGCCAAACGCCGGGTGGTCCGTTCGGGCGTCGAGCAGTTTACGCTCAAGAAAAACGGTCACCGGGTCAGCTTGCTCGGTGAAGGGCGGCTGGTCAACCTTGCCACCGCAGAGGGACACCCTTCGAGTGTCATGGATATGAGTTTCGCCAACCAAGCCCTCGGGGCCGAATACATCGTGAAGAACTATAAGAGACTCGAGAAGAAGGTGTATCCAGTTCCGCCAGACATCGACAAAGAAATCTCTCGCCTCAAACTGGCTGGTATGGGCGTGGTGATCGATACGTTGACGGCGGAGCAGAAGAAGTATTTGGCATCCTGGGAAATGGGTACCTAACAGGATGCTGAAAATGTCCTCCAGCGTTGTTCTCAGTCGCTCGTCTCCCTGCAACGTACCACAAGGGTACGCTTCGGTCACCGAGCTCCCTGCGGCCTAGCTGGAATGCCATTTTGAGCATCCTGATTCGGGCGATGCTCAGAAAGGAAATAAGAAGGCCGCCTCAACCGAGGCGGCCTTCTTGTTATGGGCCGGTTACTACAACCCATTGCATTCTCATTGCAGAGTGGTAGAGTGAGGCTCAGGAGGCTCCAGTGAGTTCAGGCACGTCTCAGCCGCTGTCGCTTACTGATCTTGGGATCTCTCCGGAGAGAGGATTCCTGCCTCCGGATCCATGTGAAACTCTCCCCGACTGTCCCTCGGTGAATGATTTGGGCCAGGAGCTGCCGAAGTTGTTGAGTGCCCGACAGGTCCGGCGGTTTATTGACGAACACGCATCGTTACTCCCATCCATCCCATCTACTTGGCATGAGGACGAGTACCGAGCCGCGATGCGCATCCTGTCATTCGCCGCCCACGCCTATGTTTGGGAGACACCGGGGCAGGCCGCGGTCATGCTCCCTTCCCATCTCGCCTGGCCCTGGTACGAGGTGGCCCAGAAGCTCGGCCGTCCACCGGTCCTTTCCTACGCTTCCTACGCTTTGGACAACTGGCGTCGGCTTGACGAGACGAAACCGATTCAGCTCGATAACATCGTGCTGCTGCAAAATTTTCTCGGTGGACTGGATGAAGAATGGTTTGTCGTCGTCCACCTGCAAATCGAGCATCAGGCAGGTCCTGGTCTGGAAGGATTGGTTCGAGCGATCAATGGAGCCATAAAGGACAATGACGATGAGGTGTTGCTGGGTTTACAGGCCTTGGCATCCGCGCAAACCGCCATGCGAGATACGTTGCTCCGGATGAAAGAGCGCTGCGATCCTTACGTCTACTACACGCGCGTGAGACCCTACATCCATGGCTGGAAAAACAGCCCGTCGCTGCCTGATGGTCTCATCTATGACCAAGTAGGAGCCTATGCTCAACGGCCACAGCAATTTCGTGGCGAGACCGGTGCGCAGAGTACGATCGTCCCATGCTTAGACGCAGGCCTGGGCATTCGTCATGCGCCCGATCCGTTGACGGTATATCTCCAAGAAATGCGCGAGTATATGCCGCCCCGCCACCGTGCTTTTCTTCAGACCCTGGAGAGCCAGACTGACAACCAGGGACGCGCCCTCCTTTCCGGCTATGTCCATGATCGCAGGCAACATCACCCCGAACTCTGGTCCGCCTACTGTGCGTGCGTCGACTTATTAGCCAAGTTCCGCGAGATCCATATCGGCTACGCCGACAGCTACATCTTCCGCCAACACCAGACCAGCACAACCAACCCCACGGCAGTCGGCACCGGCGGCACCCCTTTTATGACATATCTACAGAAACATCTGGATGAAACGAGACAGGCCATCACGGTGTAGATACCGCATAGACCTCTTCAACCTGTAAGCTGCCGTGGGAAGGGTGTGCCCTTGGACAAGACTTCTCGCCATTGCAATCATCGAACTCCGAGTGGGATGGAGACCAATTGATGCTACCGCTATGATGGCCAATAAGGCTTGAAAGACTTAATGGCCTTCACAGTCTTCATTAAGCTATTCGAATTGCTTACGGCCTGAGAAGGTGCCCACAGACGCTCTACAAAATCTATTAATTTTCAGTTGTAATCGGGACCCTGTCTTCTATGACTGCCTTCAGGTGGAACGATACTCTTTCTGAGATCACTCCGTTTAGATTTTCTGGCTAGGTTAATGAGCGTCCGTTTTGGATCTAGAAGGCTTTCGACGTCAGTAGGGACCAGCTCTCTGTTAATACCAAGAAAGGACGCAAAACCTGCTCGGTGAGCCAATAACCAAGCTTCGACCTCTCGGACAGCAACTCTAAAAATAAGATTTTTGCTAGCGGGTTCGCCAAGCCAATCAACAATCAACGACGGAGCGCAAGATTTATCATCTAGATCTGTCAGGATGAAGAAAGGAGTGGCTCTTGCGGCTCTGTTGAATCCGAGAATCCCATTCTTTATGTAACCGTTGCCTTGGCGGCCGATGTACCGGGTGCCAATTCTAAACGCAAGACCGGAATCACTAAGAAGCTTTGAAACCACGGCTTCACTGAGCGAATCTTCTACGACCAGATTAACCGGAATTGGAACGCTCATTGGAAGAGAACGAGTTGGTTAGCCCTCGGTGGAGTAGTCCTAGGCAGTGCCGCTTCTGCTACACTTAGCCCTCCTTCCAATAGATCCTTCACTTCCCTTATATTGGAGGCCAAATCTATTCTGGTTCCTTCAACACTCGGCGTTAGCAGGAGAACTTCTTCACCGCCGATTCCTTTATCTGCTAATAGATCCGCGCTATGGGTACTCAGTATGACTTGTCTCTTCTTCATCCTCTGTAGTCTATAGATAAGAGCTGGCAAACCATTAACTATTCCAGAATTAAGCGACAGTTCAGGTTCCTCAAGAAGCAGAAGTGAATCCCCTTCTAGCAATGACCAAAGCAATCCGATTAACCGTAATGTGCCATCTGAGAATTGATCTTCTCTTTGCTTAGCTCCCTTTGGTCTCCAATGTTCGTAAACAGCTTCTAGATGTGGGAAACCAACCTCGTCCTGTACATCAGTTAGTTGTTTAAGCTGTGGGACAGCAACGCGGAGTGCGGACTCAATGGTTCTGAGTCGAGACCTTCTTATCTTTACTGGTGTACGTGCTACTCGATCTAAGAAGTTTCTCCCGAAAGGATCTCCGGCAACTCCAGGCCCGGTAAAAGCATCATGATGCTTGACCAGCTGCGGAACCAAGTGAAGATAAAGTATTGATTCCAGGAACCTTGCAATTTCTCTAAATGGTGCATTAGCGCTAATCTGTTCTAGATGAGTTTGAGAAAGTCTTAGCTTGTCTGCACGATCATGGTCGTCTGGTCTCTCAAGGATCAGTTGACTTCCTTTATGTACGCGTTCATACGCCAGATATGGCAGTCGATACCCTCGCGCTTCTTGCCTTAGCCCAATCCCGTACTGCCAGTCAGATTTTTTCTCAGAGGTTTCAGAAAGATGGATCGTTATTTCTATATCTGGATATTTCCGAGCCGCTAAACACCTTAGCTTTGAAACTCCCCCTCTATCACCAATGGCCTTCTGCAGCCCTCCGCCTTGCTTTGCGATATCTCTTAAGAACTTGAGTGCATCCAGGAAATTTGATTTCCCCGATGCATTCGGCCCAACAACGAATGTCCGTTCGTTCAGTTCCACATCGACTGAACGAAAATTTCTCCAGTTCTTCAGTATGATGCGAGAGATTATCATCGTGGTGAATTACTGTCTCAAGTCAACAACTGCGCTAATCCTAGCACCTCGCACACCTATTGTCATGCTGAACATATCGTAAATACGGGAGATATCTAGGTAAGAAAGAGCGATCGGCCGAACTTCACGTCATTCGACAAGCAGCGGGGTTGGTCCGACCCAGCGAGGAATTCCAACGACCAACTTGACTAGCGAAACCTTCTATTTTTTTGTCTGCTACAATCCAGCGACCGAGGAACTCCGATGGCAAAGGGCACATCTCTAATTGTTGCCGGCATCGATCTCGCTGGGTCGCCGAAGCGACCGACGGGAATCTGCCTGTTGCGCGACCTGATTACTGAAACGCACGTCGTATTCAGTGACGAGGAAATCCTCGACTTCGTGAAAGAGGCTCGGCCTACTCTCGTCCCGATTGACGCCCCTCTCAGCCTGCCGAATGGACGGCAGACGGTTCATGATCGTTCCGGTGAGCACCTGCGAGAGTGCGATCGTGAACTACTCCGCCGAGGCATCCGCTTTTTCCCCATCACGCTCGGCCCGATGCGCATGTTGACGGAACGTGGCCTGGCCCTAAAGAAACGCCTCACTAAGATGGGTTATCAAGCCGTCGAATGCTACCCTGGCGCTGCGCAAGATCTCTGGGGGATTCCGAGGCAACACAAAAACCGGCTTGGCCTCCTGAACGGCCTAAGGAAACTCGGCCTGCGCGGCCTGAAGAAATCAGCGACAAGCGATGAGTTGGACGCAGCAACCGCGGCTCTCGTAGGCCGTTGGTCTCTCTTAGGTCAAGGGCTAATGCTCGGAGGTAAGACAGGAATTCTGATCCCGGCTTTCGATGGGAGACAAGAAAAATTAAAAGAACTCAAAACGCCACGAGTAAAGGCCACACGCTAATGGGAGCGTGGTACGACTGCGATGATCCGCAGTGGACCACCGGTGCCACCGGCAATCTTCATGGGCAACGCAATCACATCAAATCCACGAGGTGGCAGGTTATGCAGATTTGCGAGATTCTCAAACACCGGAATGTTTTCTGAAAGTAACGCCACATGTGTTTCGAACTTGGTCGATCGCCCATAATCGATCGATGCCGTGTCGATCCCAACAGCCTTGACCTGCCGTTCACGTACCAGCCAAGCAGCACCTTCGGGATGGAGCCCAGGGAAATGCAGAGCCCGCACCCCTTCCTGCCCCCTCAACGCCGTTCCCAAATAGTCTTCTCGATTTGGCCAGAAGTTGGCAAAGCCCGTGTCGAGCAAAACAATGGCGCCGCTTCGAATGCGACCGTGTTCTGCCTCCCAGCGTTCAAAATCCGAGATTGTGACACGGTAATCCCGGTTCCCAGCACATTGCTCAGCAACATTGATTCGAACGCCGTTTCCAACCAAACGCTCCACTGGTATCCGATCTAGCGTCTGCATCCCTTTGGAAAAATGAATCGGCGCGTCAATATGGGTGCCACCATGTTCGGGCAGCTCCATGCGATTGGACGCGTAGTAATACCCTGCAGGTGTCTCCTCTGCATGCTGAGCAATGAGCTTAAAATCCTGTTCCGTCGGCCAGACAATCGTATCCGCCCCAAACGAATGAGTCAGATCAACGATCCGTGACTGCTCCGATACAAATTGTCCACGTTGAGGATATGCCGTACATCCCAGCATCGTGGTTAAGCACAGAGCTAGAACCAACATACCTGCCCAATACGGAAATCCTTTCATAATAAGAGTCCCTCCCCCCTCGTTTTCTTAGTCTCGGATAGAACGGATGTGCGAGGCGGTTCGCGCCATAGCAGAAATTGCCAAATGTGTGGGTAGGCAATGTCGGATGCGACGGCATTGCGACGAAGTCGCAGCTTTAGAGGAGCATCCGAAGAAAAGATACGGATTCGTGAGTCGTTTTCTCTCTATGCGTGATGGCGCAACCGTCCTCGCGCACCGGTCGCCATCCGAGACGCCCTCTTATTTCCCGAACGCCTTTTTCAGCAGCGGTTCCATCTCGCCCTTGGCCGCCATGGGGTCGAGGATGTCGGTATCGCCATAGAAGGTGCCGTCAATGAACACCTTGGGAAGTGTCGGCCAATTGGTCATCTTCGTCAGCGTCTCCCGCTTGGCCGGCTGCGACAGGACATCGATCAGTTCATACGGATACCCATACTTGTCGAAAAATTGCATGGTCTCCCGCGTGAACCCACACATCGGCATCGTTTTGGTACCCTTGCCGTAGATCAATATTTTATGGGCTTTGACTTCACTTTGAATTTCTTCTTCAATCGGGTCGGCCATGGTCTCTCCTCCTATGCTTCATCTCTGGTACGTGCAGTCAATTCCAGCGCATGGATGCGTCCATCCTTCATCGGTGCATCCAAGGCCTGGTAGATCATCCGGTGGCGGTCCAAGAGATTTTTCCCTTGAAATCCATCAGAGACGATCAAAACTTTTAGATGGTCCATCGTTCCCGTGCGATCAGTCACCGTCACCACGGCATCCGGCAGACTCTTACGAATATACTCGGTCAGTACGTCAGGTGTAATCACCGGCCTCCACTCCTTGTGTTTTCAATACCCTAGCCGAAAGTAGATCTCAAACGCAATGTATGTCACCGGTGGTGGTTTTCAGCATGGTGGTGGTGCATGTGAGCCAACCCTAGGAACAGCCCTCCATCCTAATCAGGCAAACTATTGAAATGTCTTGCCGCCGATTTTTCTTCACTGCGGCATCGACCTTGCGGATAGCACGAGTATGAACGAAATCGGACCATCCCCTTATTACCCAAGGAGGTTCCCATGAGTGAGTTCACGTCGGGATTTTTTGTCGGAGGTGAGAGCACCAATGGTCGAGTCCTAGTCGTCGATGACGAACCGGATATCCGCAAGGTCGTCCGGATGACTCTGCAAAAAGCCGGGTATGATGTGCTTGAAGCAGAGAATGGGGAGAAGGCCATTGAAGTCATCAACTCGGGTGAAAACCGCCTGTTATTGGATGTCATGATCTGTGACATTCGAATGCCGAAGGTCAATGGTATCGAAGCCATCGCCTATTTCCGCGAGAACTATCCGCGCGTTCCCTTGATTGTCCTCACCGGGTTTCCGGACACCGATATGGCAACCTCTCTCCTCAGACAGGGTGTGGTGGATTATCTCGTGAAGCCGGTGGAAGGCGAGATCTTGAAGGCTGCCGTCGGTCGTGCCATGGAACGGCGGGAATTGGCGCCTCTATGATGGACTGGCCGACATCGGAGGGAACAGGCACGGCGGCCACGACTCCAGCCATCGCGCACACCCAGGGGAAGGGCAAACAGTGCACCCCCTCGGCTGCTCCGCTTCCGCTTCGGGTTGCCATTATCGGTGCCGGTCGTGGAGGAACTGCACTTCTCGAAGTGCTGCATCAGATTCGGGCGATTGAAATCGTCGGCATGACCGACAAGGATCCCTCAGCACCAGGCCTTAAACGGGCCCAAGAGCTGAACGTGCCGGTGTATGGTCGCGCAGACGATCTCCTCAATGACCAACCCCTCAACCTGGTGATGGACGTCACGGGCGATCCCGCCATGGAATCAGCCCTTCGCCAACAGAAACCGACAGGGGCCGATGTCATCAGTGGACAGGCTTCCCGACTGTTCTGGCTGCTCGTGCAACATGAATCAACATTGCAGACCGAGTTGCTCCAGGCAGAGAAGATGGCCGGCTTCGGATCGTTCGCGGCCGGCATCGCCCATGACATGAACAATCCGCTTCAGCTGATTCTCGGCATGGCTGAAAATTTAGCCGATGAAACAGATCTCGAGGCCGTACAGGCTCAAGCCTTGGACATCATCGACGCCGTCAAACGAACGACGGCCATTTGCCGAGATCTCACCTCTTACTCTCGCCGCACATCCGTGCGTCAAGACGGCCTGATTCACGTCAATAGCAAGCTTGACGAAGCGTTGAAGATCGCCCGCTATGCCGTGACACTTCAAGATATTGATATTCGCAAGCGATACCACCCTGAGGCTGTCGTCAAGGGGAACCCTGATAAGCTTCTCCATGTATTCGTGAACTTGATCACCAACGCGGTTCAAGCGATGGAGCATCACGGTACCCTGACGCTGGAAACCACCGCAGCAGCAGGAGGAACGCAGGTTCGTGTGTCGGATACCGGCTGTGGCATCGCGCCAGAGCTATTGACCAGAATTTTTGAGCCGTTCTACACAACCAAGCCACCCGGGAAGGGCACCGGATTGGGCCTCTACAATATCAAGAACGTGATCCAGCACATGCACGGCACCATCGAGGTCGACAGTCATATCGGTCACGGCTCCACGTTTACCCTCACATTTCTTGGTGACCCATCGCTCGGTGAGGAGAACATCCAGTCATGACGTCGGCACCCACCTCCTCGCCCTCAGGCGCCGGATGGGGACTCAAGGCCAAAGTCATTCTGTCCATGCTCCTTGTCGGAATCGTTCCTCTCGTCATCGGACTGGGCATGGCCTTTTGGCAGGGCTCGCAGGAGATCCGAGACATCAGCGGGGAAAGCTTTGAGGCGCTGGCCACGGAAGCGGCCCGCAAACTTGATCTGCTCGTGGTTGAAGAAATCTCGCACACCGCACGGATCGCCGACGATCAGACGATCATTCGAGAACTGGAACGCCGGCGAGATGCCTCACGCGACTCGAAACATCCCACTGACGCTACCACAGACCTCGAACAACGCTGGATAGATCGCGATCCTGCTGCAATCACATCGCTGACCGACAACAGGCTCAGTTCGTTACTGCGCGAATACTATGCCGGGGTGTACAGTCCACCCGGTCAGTTGCTGCCTCAAGTGGTCAGGGCCTCGACCAAGATGCTGTTCTTGACCGATGTGGAGGGGACATTGGTCGCCACCATGACCGACCATCCCGCATTCAAGCATGGCAACACTGGTTGGTGGCAAGGGGCTTTCAACAAGGCAGTGGGCAAACTTTACATCGAAGACATCCATTTCGACGACAAAGTGAACGCCTATGTCTTCACGATCTCCCTGCCGATTATGGACAGCTTGCGCTACGAGGCGGTCGGTGTACTTCACCATGTCATCGATGCCAAGGAATTCTTTTCTCCCTCGACCCAAGCCATTCGATTCGGCAAGACCGGCCATGTCATGCTGATCGACAGCAACGGCATCGTCATCAGTTGCCCCATTCTTCCGACCGGTGTCCCTCTATCCGATCGAAACCTGACACCACTCGTTACCCCCCAACATCCCGGCTGGGTACAAGCCGCCAGCGATGGTCATGGCGGAGACTCAACATCCGTCATCGGCTTTGCCCCGCTTCCTGAGACCAGCCGAGCAACCAACGGCTCGATCGACAACGGATCCTGGCACACGTTTGTCTGGCAATCCTCCGACGAGCTCTTCGCGCCCATTCAGCACTTGCTCACCTGGGTGATGGTCTTCGGAGCAGTCGCTACTGCGCTGCTTGTCTCGCTGGGCTACATCGCGGCAGGTCGAATCGTCACACCGGTCCGGCAACTGCAACAGGCGGCACAGGCCATCGGGCGTGGTGAGCTCCAGACGCCGATTACGATTAATACGGGCGACGAGCTGGAAGACCTTGCCCGTGAATTCACTCGCATGAATGAGCAGTTGAAAGCGGCATTTTCTGGGCTAACCAACCAAGTCGAGTTGAAAACCCAAGAAGTCAAGGTCCTGCAACAGTCCACCGATCAGATCTTGGACGCGGTTCCGACTCCCATCCTCTTGATCGATGCCAACCAAGTCGTGCGCTATATCAACCAGGCTGCCCGCGACGCGTTCTCGGTTCGCGAGCCGCTGTCGGACGCTCCGTTGTTTTCGATTCTGTCACTCGCTCCTGACGTTCAACTACAACTTCAAGCAGAATTCCAGATGAACGGCAATGCCTCGACCATCACCACCGATCTTGAGTCCGAGACAACACCGAGAGACCCGCTTGATCCACTTACCGGTCATGAACCAGCCGGTCATCCGGCTGAGCTGACCATCGGCTCGCGCATCTATCGTTATCAATGGTTCAGGCTGCCTGCAAAGCCAGGTGAAGAAGATACGATCGGCCTGGTACTTCGTGACATCACGGACGAAAGCCGGCTGCAGGACCAAGTTGTTCAGGCGGAGAAGTCAGGAAGCCTTGGGAGATTGACGGCTGGAATCGGCCATGAGCTCAACAACCCCCTGTTTGGCATCATTGGATTAGGAGAAGTGATCCAGGATGAACAGGACGTGGAACATATCAAGGGCTATGCTCGGGACATCGTGGCTCATGGCCGTCGCATGGCCACGATCATCCGCGATTTTACCGGTGTGATCGATCGTGAGAATGCGGATCAACCGATCTCAGTACCTGTAGAACAGGTCTTGGATGACGCCCTTGCCACCACCCAGGCCACTGCAGAGATGAAGGATGTCCTGGTCCACAAGACCTATGCCGGAAATACTCCGGTGCTCGTGCTCCCAGATCAACTTCGGCAGGCGTTCGTGAATCTGCTGACTAATGCCGCCCATGCCATGAAGGGTACAGGAACACTCACGCTGACGACGGGTATTTCTGATCAGACCGCCACGATTACCATCGCCGATTCCGGGCCGGGGATCTCCAAACAGCACCTTTCAAAAGTCTTCGACCCGTTCTTTACGACGAAGGAGCAGGGAGAAGGTTCAGGACTCGGACTCACCGTTGCGCGGCGGATTATCCGGAAGTTCGGAGGCGACATCCGTATCGAGTGTGCCGAAGATCGAGGAACAACCTGCTTCGTCACACTCCCAATCAATGCATCAACGTCCTCTCAAGGAGGCCCATGGACTACCGCCGTTTCGCGTTCCAAGCCACAGCCATCGCATTCCTCTTAGGGGGATTTTGGACCACGGCTGCGCTCCACGCTGCCAAAGAGAGCCCTAAAGCCATCGGCATCTCACCGGAGAAGGTCGCCGACTACATTCATGCCGTCCTCGAAGCGGACCGCACGTTTTATACCTCACACATCGTCAACCGCTTGCAGCAAAAGGGTATCGTCGCCTCGACGGAACATTGGGAACAGGACAACACGCTTCCCTTACCCGCTCAGTTCCTTCAACACTCCGGTCGGTTAGTTGCGGAAAGTGGGCGAGGAATCCGCTACAGGCTGATTGGGTTTTCCCCGATCTATCAGCGCAATGCCCCAGCGACTGAGTTCGAACGAAAAGCGTTGGACGTCCTGAAACGAGAGCCTGATCGCCCCGTAAGCGGAATAGTGTCGAGCGGCAAGAAGCACTATTTTCAAGCCATCTATGCAGACCGGGCTGTCTCATCCGCCTGCATCACCTGCCACAACAGCCATCCGTTGAGCCCAAAACAAGATTTTCAGTTGAACGATGTACTGGGTGGGATCGCGATCATCATTCCATTGGAGTAGCCAATTGCGTGCCTCGTGAGTCGCAGACAGGTCCCAGTACGGCTATACAGAAGCGGGTGGGTTCGCGGAGTGAGCTACCTGCTTGAGATAGTATTCCTCTCGGTAAATTTGTACGGCGGTCATCAACAAACTCACGAGAATGGGACCGATGAACAGGCCAAGTAGGCCATAGAGCGCTAATCCTCCTAACACGCTCAAAACAAGCAAGAGCACGGGAATCTGTACATCTTGGCCAATCAGCCACGGGCGAAGAACTTGATCAACCATGGAGACGACACCGATTCCCCACACCAGCATGGCCAGTGCTTTCCCGGTCATGCCTATCCAGAAGAGATACAGAGCTACGGGCAACCACACCAATCCGGTTCCACCGAACGGGATCGGAGCTAAGACGATGGTCAGCGCCGTAAGTCCCATGGGAAAGGGCACGCCCAGAGCCACATAGGCCATCCCAGCCAGGAGCCCCTGCACGATCGCCGTCACCAAGACCCCTTTCACCACCGCCCGAATTGTTTGATCCAACCGGACCAGGATTTTGGACTTGTGAGACTCCTCCATTGGAATGAGATCGTACAGAACTGAAAGCCACTGCTGGCCATCCTTGAAGAGGAAGAAAAGGATCAGCAACATCATGAAAAAATTCACGATGAGCGCAAAGGTGTTTTTCAGCAGGCCTCCCATCCCTCCGATCAGAAACTGGCTGAGTTCCTTCACCCCCGTCATGACCGACTGTTCCAAGGAGAAGGTGGGCGTCGCGCTCCCCGCCAGAGCCGATTTCAGCCAGCCGCCGATAATCGGGATCGTCGCCAGGGCTTCCGGCAATCGCTGAAGCCCTCCCCCTGAAATCCAGGCTCGGATCTCCTGCTCCGCCACACCAGCCTCACGCACCAGCATGACCCCCATCACGACCAACGGAACGACCACGATCGCCATCGCTCCGACAGTCAGAAGCGCAGCGGACAGCATCTCTTTCCCGACAAACAACCTCGTCAGACGAAGATGCAGCGGAAAGGCCCAATGGGCTAGCAGCCCAGCCCAGAGCGCTGAAAACACGAACGGCTTGAACATCAACCCAATCTGGTAGAGCAACGAGACCACCAGGGCGAAGAAGACGATAGAGAAAATCTGTTGTCGAGTCATAAAGAACGAGGCGTTCCCTTAATTGGTACCGAGTAGATAGCAGATCCGGCGAGTTCTGTCACGGTAGGCAGACTTGGCAGAAACGTGAGCGGCGACGGAATACGACGTGACTGCGAAAGTAGAACTGTCCGATTCGCCTAGAGGTCGACTTCTTTTCCGATTAAGGCAACCGCCTTCCCACGATGGGCGTTCATATCTCGAACATTGGGAGGTAACTTCTGGCCTTCTTCGGGCCACCCGGTGACACCCATATCACTCACGCCCTGAAACTTCGCCCCTTCCTCCATCAGCATCGTAGGACAATGAACCTCCCCGATCAGAATAGCGTTTTTCAAGAGCTGAATCTTCCCTGTGGCCGTGACGGTGGCTTTGATGCGTCCACTACTGATCAGCGAATCGGCATGGATAGATCCCCTCACCATCCCGTCTTCGCCGACGATCACCTCGCCCTTCGTGTGCACGTCTCCTTCCAGACGCCCATCGATCCGCACGGTGCCTTCGACTTTGATTTCACCCTTGAGCTCGACACCCTTTGCCAACAGCGTAATATTACCGTCGTCCGTATAGCCGGTTTTTTTCATGGGAACTCCTCTGTACAGGCCAATCTCCCCCAAGGGTATCGTAGGACAAGGGATCTGCCTAACAGTTTATGGAATTCAACACCCCGATGCGGGAGGACCCGCCTCTAGGAGGACAAGCCAAACGTCTCCTTTACTCGTTCCCACACCCCTCCTCCGTGCACTTCGCAATAGGTCGTAGGTTCTGTCCCTGCGATGAAGAACTCCGGCCTGTTTTCCGGACATTGCGACGTCGCCAGTTGACCGGTTCTAGGGTCAATCCGACGCTGAACGACCCCTGTCGGCATCGCAAAATCTGGGACATCCCGAGGAAGGAGCCGAATGGCTAGCTCGCTCCAGATGGGGAGGGCAGCTTGCGAACCGCTCAGTTTGATCGATCGCTCATCGTCAAACCCAATCCACACACCGATCGCAATGTCCGGTGAATAGCCGACAAACCAGGCGTCTCGTGATCCATCGGTCGTCCCGGTTTTGCCTGCAACTGGCCCCTGCACTCCCAGGGCTCGGGCCTTGGAAGCGGTCCCGTGATCCACCACCCCTTTTAGAAGGGACGTGATGAGGAACGCACCTTGCGGAGTCGCGGCCTGACGTCGATCAAGCGGTGGACTCCAGATGGTCTCACCCCTTCCGCGTGTGATGTTCGATAGCGCCACCGGACGGATCACCACCCCTCCATTGGCAAGCCCCGCATATGCGGCTGTGATTTCAAGTAACGACACCGAGGAAGTCCCAAGAGCCAGAGAGAGATTATCAGCCAAAGGAGTGGTAATACCGAAGGCCTGGAGTTGATGCGTGAGCGCCGTCATCCCGGTCCGGTGAGCCGTCCTGACCACTGGAACGTTCAAGGACTGCTCGAGTGCGGATCGCACGGTCACCGGCCCTCGATACTGCCGGTCATGGTTTTGAGGCGACCAGGGACCAGTGCCTGAGTTCAAGGTGATAGGCTCGTCTGCCAACAACGTCGCCGGTGTGAGCCCATCCGCCCCCTGCTCGCGGGCCGCTTCGAACCCGGCCAAGTACACAAACGGTTTGAACAAAGAGCCCGCTGATCGGTGGGCCTGCGCCGCACGGTTGAACTGACTCACCCGATAGTCACGCCCGCCAACCATCGCCAATACATGGCCATGCCGGACATCCAACACCACGGCAGCAGCTTGGAGCGGCGGGTCGGCCTCAGCCAACGAAGGATGGTTCTTCTCCAGCTTCATGAGGCCGTCATGTAACACCTGCGCCGTGATTTGCTGTGCTCGGGAGTCGAGCGTTGAATAGATTCGTGCCCCTTCCGGAGTGATCGCCCCAGTCCCTTGCTCGATTTCCCGCAGCAGATAATCGACAAAGTAGGGAGCATCTGTGAGCGCGTCATCGGTCAACGACACCTTCACCGGCTGAGCCAAAGTTGTGGTCAGTACCTCCTCGGATATAATGCCTTCTTCCCGCTGGCGATGGAGCACCACGTTTCGACGCTTGGTTGCCGCGTCGATGTTTTTCACCGGTGAATAGGTGTTGGGGCCCTTAATGAGGCCGACGATCAGCGCAATTTCTTCGATCGAGAGTTGATCGAGGGGTTTCCCGAAGTACCGATGAGCCGCTTCCCCGACACCGTAAATAGAGACCGGCCCGGCTTGACCGAGATAGATCTCGTTCATATAACTTTCCAGAATATCCTGCTTGCGGTACTTGAACTCAAGCGCCAGAGCAGCCACAAATTCTTGGAACTTCCGGCCAACCGTCCGTCGGGGGGTGTAGAACAAATTCTTGGCCAATTGCTGCGTGAGGGTGCTTCCGCCCTGTACGACCGCTCCGCGGGTGAAATTGGTCCACAACGCTCGCCCGACGGCAATCGGATCGAACCCGAAATGAGAGAAAAAGCGTCGATCTTCGATGGCCAAGAGCGTATCAATCAAGGCGGGAGGCATCTGATCGAGTGGTGTCCATTCCCGAAGCTGTCTCGTGCCACCACGCACTCCGCTGATCAACACCGGTTCGAGCCTCACGAGCGAGAGAGGCTGGCCATCGGTGGCGGACAATACCCTCGTCACGATCCCATCAGCCAACGTGAGTTTGACTAAACGAGCAGGAAGCCGATTCTCTTCCTGAGCATGCAAAAAAATCTCGATCGAGTTCTGAGTCGCAACATACTCCCCGGGCACCTTCGGATGGGTTTTGACCGGTCGATACTCCAACCGATGCAGACGGTCGAACAAGCCCTCCTCCACGGGATGGAGCCCCGGCGTGAGAAAGAACGGCGCCCCATAGATCAGCAATGGTGGATGTTCGTCACTTTTTGGAAGGGCCAAACTGGTGGAGAGAAAAAACCCGTAGCCGGCCAGCGCGAGGAGTCCTACCCCGGCAAGGCCCAGACACAAATACAGGCTCCGTTTGAACCAGAGACTCGAACCTGGAGAGAGATGAAATGGCATGCCCTCAGCTTACCCCGTAACTTCCGAGAAGAAAACAGCGTAGAGCATACCAAATTCGCGAGGCCTGAGTTGAAAAACTTATCTCGCTCCGTCATTGGTGATGAATGCTTACAGCGATCTAGGTGGGCGGGATGGGTCAGAAGAAGACAGATCGCCACCAGTGAGAGCGCTCAGCCGAGCAGCTTCTTGAGGCCACGGTATTCAGCGGCTTCTGCCTGTTGATCTCGTTCGCTGTCCTTGCGACGGCGCTCCCACTCATTACGGGTTCCTCCTAGCACCGGTAATGGATCGAAGTGGCGCCACGCCGGCATCGTCGCCATAAAACTCGCTAGCAACGCTCCGCTACGGAGGGCCCACACGATAAATCCGGCGGACAACGTCGTACCGGTGAGTGCCGCAACACGAGTGACAAGCTCATGGCGTTCTTCCGAAACCCCAATGGCCTGCTCAAGCGAGCCGGCCATTTCGCTGAGCTTCGTCAACAAGAGCTCACTCGTGGACGGCGGTTTCTCCACTAGTTCAGGCTCAAGGACCGGAACCGGTTCGACTGGTAAGACGGTGAACACTGGTCGCCCGGTATCATCGTGCGGGATGATGCCGGCCTGATCTCGACTGATATCGATCAGCTTCTTCAGTTCGTCTCGAAGAGAAATAAGGCGCTCGACAACGGGCGCAGTCGAGACCGACGCGGTGTTCACCGGCTGAAAATCCGACGGCGTCGAGCGTGAGCCAGGCGCCACAGGAGAAGGTGGAAGTATGTCCGTTGGCGAATCTGACGGGTTCGGTGGACTTGGCGGAACAGGGTTTGGATCAATTGGCCCAGGCGGAGCCGGAGGCAACAGGACAGGAGGAACGGTGGGAGTCGGCGGAAGGCCTTCCGTCACATCCGTCACGGTGACTTGAATGGTCTGTGTCGTGCTCGCCCCTTGACCATCAATCACCTGCACCTGGACCACATACACGTTATCCCCATTGGCGTCGGTCGCCACTTCAAAATCCGGAGGAGCGGTAAAATGCAAGGCACCGGTCGCTGCATTGATCGTGAACCGCGCCTGATCCACCCCACCACTGATGCTATAGGTTAAGGTCTGAGCGGGCAGATCCACATCTGCGCCTGTCACAATCGTCACGGCACTGACATTCTCCGCAACATTGATCGAAGCGGTGGCACCTCCGCCGTTGCTAGTGATCGTCGGCGCATCATTGACTGGCGTGATGGTCAACGTCATGGTGACTGGCCCCGAAGAGCCACCCGCTCCATCACTCACGGTAAAGGTAAAATTGTCGCTCGTGGTTTCTGACCCATCATGCACGTAAACGAGTCGATTTAAATCGATATCCGCCTGCGTAAAAGTAGTCACCGCCACACCTGGTGCCGTCGTCAGTTCCAGTCGACCATACGCAGGACCACTGCCGATGGAATAGGTTAGTTGCGGGGCGGTCTGCTCGACGTCGTTCACGACCAACTCACTGCTGTTAATCGTGTCGGTCCCACCTTCCGCCACCGTACTGCCGGTATTCGCCACGACCGTCGGCGCATCGTTGACCGCCGTCACGGTGAGCGCCACGGTGTCCACGTCCGTCCCGCTGTTCGCATCCGTGCTCGTCACGGTCAAGGTGTCACTGCCGCTGTAGTTGAGGGTGCCTTGGTAGACGAGCGTGGCCAAGGTCGCGTTGATGTCGGCTTGGCTGCCCGAGAGCGTGAGGGTGTTCGTGCCGCTCGCCCCTGCACTGATGGTCGTGGTCCCTTGCAGGGTCACGCTCACGGTCCCGTTCAGCACCCCCAGCTGCACCGTGCTCAGGTTGCCGTCGACATCATTGACGGAGACGCCACTCAGCGCCAGCGGCGTATCTTCATTGACGCTCTGCGCCCCCGGCACCGTGTTCACCGGCGCATCGTTGACCGCCGTCACGGTGAGCGCCACGGTGTCCACGTCCGTCCCGCTGTTCGCATCCGTGCTCGTCACGGTCAAGGTGTCACTGCCGCTGTAGTTGAGGGTGCCTTGGTAGACGAGCGTGGCCAAGGTCGCGTTGATGTCGGCTTGGCTGCCCGAGAGCGTGAGGGTGTTCGTGCCGCTCGCCCCTGCACTGATGGTCGTGGTCCCTTGCAGGGTCACGCTCACGGTCCCGTTCAGCACCCCCAGCTGCACCGTGCTCAGGTTGCCGTCGACATCATTGACGGAGACGCCACTCAGCGCCAGCGGCGTATCTTCATTGACGCTCTGCGCCCCCGGCACCGTGTTCACCGGCGCATCGTTGACCGCCGTCACGGTGAGCGCCACGGTGTCCACGTCCGTCCCGCTGTTCGCATCCGTGCTCGTCACGGTCAAGGTGTCACTGCCGCTGTAGTTGAGGGTGCCTTGGTAGACGAGCGTGGCCAAGGTCGCGTTGATGTCGGCTTGGCTGCCCGAGAGCGTGAGGGTGTTCGTGCCGCTCGCCCCTGCACTGATGGTCGTGGTCCCTTGCAGGGTCACGCTCACGGTCCCGTTCAGCACCCCCAGCTGCACCGTGCTCAGGTTGCCGTCGACATCATTGACGGAGACGCCACTCAGCGCCAGCGGCGTATCTTCATTGACGCTCTGCGCCCCCGGCACCGTGTTCACCGGCGCATCGTTGACCGCCGTCACGGTGAGCGCCACGGTGTCCACGTCCGTCCCGCTGTTCGCATCCGTGCTCGTCACGGTCAAGGTGTCACTGCCGCTGTAGTTGAGGGTGCCTTGGTAGACGAGCGTGGCCAAGGTCGCGTTGATGTCGGCTTGGCTGCCCGAGAGCGTGAGGGTGTTCGTGCCGCTCGCCCCTGCACTGATGGTCGCGGTCCCTTGCAGGGTCACGCTCACGGTCCCGTTCAGCACCCCCAGCTGCACCGTGCTCAGGTTGCCGTCGACATCATTGACGGAGACGCCACTCAGCGCCAGCGGCGTATCTTCATTGACGCTCTGCGCCCCCGGCACCGTGTTCACCGGCGCATCGTTGACCGCCGTCACGGTGAGCGCCACGGTGTCCACGTCCGTCCCGCTGTTCGCATCCGTGCTCGTCACGGTCAAGGTGTCACTGCCGCTGTAGTTGAGGGTGCCTTGGTAGACGAGCGTGGCCAAGGTCGCGTTGATGTCGGCTTGGCTGCCCGAGAGCGTGAGGGTGTTCGTGCCGCTCGCCCCTGCACTGATGGTCGCGGTCCCTTGCAGGGTCACGCTCACGGTCCCGTTCAGCACCCCCAGCTGCACCGTGCTCAGGTTGCCGTCGACATCATTGACGGAGACGCCACTCAGCGCCAGCGGCGTATCTTCATTGACGCTCTGCGCCCCCGGCACCGTGTTCACCGGCGCATCGTTGACCGCCGTCACGGTGAGCGCCACGGTGTCCACGTCCGTCCCGCTGTTCGCATCCGTGCTCGTCACGGTCAAGGTGTCACTGCCGCTGTAGTTGAGGGTGCCTTGGTAGACGAGCGTGGCCAAGGTCGCGTTGATGTCGGCTTGGCTGCCCGAGAGCGTGAGGGTGTTCGTGCCGCTCGCCCCTGCACTGATGGTCGTGGTCCCTTGCAGGGTCACGCTCACGGTCCCGTTCAGCACCCCCAGCTGCACCGTGCTCAGGTTGCCGTCGACATCATTGACGGAGACGCCACTCAGCGCCAGCGGCGTATCTTCATTGACGCTCTGCGCCCCCGGCACCGTGTTCACCGGCGCATCGTTGACCGCCGTCACGGTGAGCGCCACGGTGTCCACGTCCGTCCCGCTGTTCGCATCCGTGCTCGTCACGGTCAAGGTGTCACTGCCGCTGTAGTTGAGGGTGCCTTGGTAGACGAGCGTGGCCAAGGTCGCGTTGATGTCGGCTTGGCTGCCCGAGAGCGTGAGGGTGTTCGTGCCGCTCGCCCCTGCACTGATGGTCGTGGTCCCTTGCAGGGTCACGCTCACGGTCCCGTTCAGCACCCCCAGCTGCACCGTGCTCAGGTTGCCGTCGACATCATTGACGGAGACGCCACTCAGCGCCAGCGGCGTATCTTCATTGACGCTCTGCGCCCCCGGCACCGTGTTCACCGGCGCATCGTTGACCGCCGTCACGGTGAGCGCCACGGTGTCCACGTCCGTCCCGCTGTTCGCATCCGTGCTCGTCACGGTCAAGGTGTCACTGCCGCTGTAGTTGAGGGTGCCTTGGTAGACGAGCGTGGCCAAGGTCGCGTTGATGTCGGCTTGGTTGCCCGAGAGCGTGAGGGTGTTCGTGCCGCTCGCCCCTGCACTGATGGTCGTGGTCCCTTGCAGGGTCACGCTCACGGTCCCGTTCAGCACCCCCAGCTGCACCGTGCTCAGGTTGCCGTCGACATCATTGACGGAGACGCCACTCAGCGCCAGCGGCGTATCTTCATTGACGCTCTGCGCCCCCGGCACCGTGTTCACCGGCGCATCGTTGACCCCTGACACGTTGATGGTGAGGTTCTGAGTCGGGCTGGCACCGCCGTCGCCATCGGTCAGATCGATCGTCACACTGCGTGCGCTGGCCGTCGGATTATCGGTGTTGGTATTTTCATAGGTGATGTTCTTCACCAACGCCGTCACGGCCTCCGCCGTCGCATTGGCATTGAAGACAATGTTCAGCGGATTCAGCCCGGTCCCGCCGGTGAAGGTTCCGATGACCACACCCTCATAGGTGACGTTGCTACCCGACACGCCGATTTGGCCTGACCCTGTGCCCTGATTACGGATAGAAAGCACATCTTCGGTTGCCACCAACCCGAAATCGATTTCTACATTCAGATCTCCACCGTCGAAATTGGCAGAATCGATATCGCTGACCAGCGCATTGCCGCCCTGCTCGATGATGACCACACCGTCGCCTTCGGTGTAGTTCAGCACGTCGCCGTCGAGATTACTGATCGTCGGCGCGTCGTTGACGGGATTCACGGTAATCGCCACCGTATCGCTGTCACTGGCGGTCACCGGTGCCGAGGCCAAGCCTTGCACTTCGCCGCCAGATAGGGCTCGGTCATAGATTCGGGCATCATCGACCGACCCGCTCATGAAGCCAAACCCATTGCCTGACCCAATGAATGTTTGCGTGGCCGTGGCATAATCGATCGACCCGGTATAATTGGTTGTGGCAATTGCCACACCATCAATATAAATTGTCTGCGTATTCGCCGCGTCGTCGATCACATAGGCGATGTGATGCCAGCCGGTTCCGGCTACATCCACATTGGAATCCGTACGTTGCAGAGTGACTCCGTCATTGAAAAATGCCGAAACTCCTACTCCGCCATAGTCTAAACTGATCCCCACCGAATCTCCGATCGAGATGAGCCGCACCGCCGTTTCTCCGGCATCTAGGTTGACCCACCCTGCTAGAGTCAGATTCGTGGGATTCCCATACGTGCCGTTGATCACAACCGAGTCGTCCACTCCGTCTAGACTGAGAACCTCGCCTCTGGTGCCGTCGGTAACCACTGTGGCCCCGCCATTGAGAGTTCCGTCCAGGGTTCCGCTGGGGCTGCTGTCGTTGCCCGGATCGGCACTGTTGAACTGGTAGTAGCCTTGCAGATTGGCATCAAAATCCAAGGAGTAGAGCGTTTGATCGTAGCTGGTGATAGTAAGGGTATCGCTCCCGCTGTAGTTGGTCGTGGGACCGTATTGCAGACCATCCAACGCGGCATTGATGTTTTCCACGGTGCCGGAGAAAGTCATGGTGGCATCGGCCGTGCCATCACCAGTCGTGAAGGTCAGGCCGGTCGTGCCTGACAAGGTCACGGTGCCATTATTCACCGACAGGGTAACGACCAAGGTTTCGCCCGAATCATCGGAAATGGCGATCAGGTTGCTGTTGACGGCGTTAAACGTGAGCGTCGTGTCTTCGTTGGTGCTCTGCGCCCCTGGCACCTGGTTGACCGGGGCCTCCTCGACATCCTTGACCTGAATCGTCAGAACCTCATCATAGGTCAGCCCGCCGGAATCGGTCACCCGCACGGTAATGTTGTGGGACGTGCCCGATTCGTAGTCGAGCAGGGAGCCATTGGCAACCGTGACCTCCCCAGTCACGGAATTCACGGCAAACCGTCCGCCAGCGGAGTCGGTCAGGCTGTAGCTGAACGTTTCGCTGGCATCGGGGTCTTGTGTGGTGACAAACCCAACGTGGCTGCCGTTGGCGCTATTTTCATCGATCGACAGTTGCGCATTCACGGTGCCCGCGGTGAATCCCGTCCCGCTGGCATGCGCGATCCTGAGGTTGTTGCCACTGACGATATCGACGACTTGATTTGAGCCATCAAAGCCGTCCATTTGCCAGTTGGCCACTAGACCAACGGCGGCGGCTTCGGCCGGTGTCACATCAAGCTGTTGCTGGTAGTACTGCGCAATCTCACCAGAGGTGCGCACATCGCTCCAGATGCGGACGTCATAGATGGTGCCGGAGAAGTACTGAGTCGAATCATACCCGCTGTCGAGGCCATCTTGCTCTTGACCAAAGACGAACTGCCCATTGGTCGTGTCCAGCGAGGAGCCAGCACTGAGCCCGGTACCCGACTCAATGAAAGCCCCATCGATGTAAACCGCCCAGTCGCCGGCGGTGCTATCCCAGGTCACTGACAGGGTATGAACGGTACCGTCTACCAAGGCTGCCCTATAATCAATGGCACTCGCATAGGCCACGGTTCCGGCACCAAAATCAATCTCAAGGTTATTTGATGGGTCATCAAGTTGGATACTGAGCTCATCGCCGGTGGGATTGTTGAAGGACATCAGCACCGTCTCAAGCGGCAGATCATTTGCAGCGAAGCGAATCTCCACCGTTGTGGCGCTCAGCGACTGTGATAGACCAGTATCCGAGATCAGATAGGCATCGTTTCCGCCGTCCGTATTGAGTTCGATGCCACTTGATAAGTCGGTCGGGGCATCATTCTGCGCCGTCACGGTAATGGCGACCATATCAGTATCCGTGTTAGCCGTCGCATCAGTGGACACCACGGTTAGGGTATCGGCCCCATTGAAGTTGAGATTCCCCTGATAGACCAACGAAGCCAGTGTCGCGTTGATATCCGCCTGGCTGCCAGAGAGTGTCAGCGTGGAGCTGCTGTTCGCACCGGCACTGATCGTGGCACTGCCGGAGGGTGTCACGTTCAAAGTCCCGTTGGTCACCGATAGTTGAACCGTGGAGAGGTTCCCATTGACATCCGTCACAGAGATCCCCGTGATGGCCAAGGACGTATCTTCGACGACTGTCTGCGCCCCCGGCACGGCATTCACCGGCACGTCATCGAGATCATTGACCCGAATGGTGATGATCTCATCATAGGTCAGCCCGCCGGAATCGGTCACCTGCACGGTAATGTTGTGGGACGTGCCCGATTCGTAGTCGAGCAGTGACCCATTGGCCACCGTGATCTCCCCGGTGGAAGAATTCACAGCAAACCGTCCACCGGCGGAGTCGGTCAGGCTGTAGCTGAACGTTTCGCTGGCATCGGGGTCTTGTGTGGTGACAAACCCAACGTGGCTGCCGTTGGCGCTATTTTCATCGATCGATAGTTGCGCATTCACGGTGCCCGCGGTGAATCCCGTCCCGCTTGCGTGCGCGATGCTGAGGTTGTTGCCACTGACAATGTCGACGACCTGGTTGGACCCATCGAGGCCATCCATCTGCCAGTTGGCCACCAGGCCGATGGCCGCGGCTTCTGCCGCTGTCAGATCGAGCTGCTGCTGATCATACTGGGCGAGCTCACCGGCGGTACGCACATCGTTCCAGATGCGGACGTCGTAGTAGGTGCCTTTGAACGCCTGGTTGGATTGAAAGGACCCGCCCAGCGCATCCTGTTCGTTCCCGAACACCAGCTCACCCCCGCCCTCGATGGTAATGCCCACTTCATGACCCGTGCCCTGTTCAATGAGCACGCCGTTACTGTAAACCGCCCAATCCCCATTCGTGTTGTCCCATGTGACGGCTAGATGCTGTAGCGTTCCATCCCTGAGACTCGTGTAGTCAATACTATTGAGCAGGATGTCGTTGTTTGCGATGTACAGATAGGCATCGGTACCCGCAAACACAAAGGCGAACTCATTGTCGTTCGTGGCCGTCGCGTAAGACACCAGCGGCGTAAACGAGCTCGTATCGTCCGTGGCAAACTGGATTTCGTAGGTCAACGACGAGAGGCCACCCAAAATCGCGCCGCCATCGTCGGCGATCAGGTAGGCATCATTCCCGCCGTCGGTGTTTAACTCAATGCCGCTTGATAAGTCGGTCGGCGCATCGTTGACGGCCGTCACCGTGACATCAATGGTATCGGTAGCACTCGAGAAGGCGGTTGTGCCCCCGTTGCTGGTCGTGTCTGCCATGCCTGCGGTGACCTGGCTAATCCGAAATACCGTGTCCTTGCCACTCTGAGCCACACCATCCTTGTTGATCAGATCCCCGGTGGCGTAGGTGCCACTGCCGTCAACGCCGAGATAGACCTTGCCGCCCGTGCTGTTGGAGTCTACCCGGATGTAATATGTCTGGTTGTCGTTGAGGGTGGCTTGGCTGGTGAGGTCGATGCTGACCCAGGCCTCCGAGGTGCCCAGACTGTCGCTGGAGATGGTGCCGCTGGCGATGACGGCGCCGTTCCAGGACGAACGAAGCGAAACGGTGAGCGTTTGACCGGCAGGGGCATCGCTGGCCCGGTAGAGCACCAGACCAACACTGCCGACAGTGTAGGTGGCGGCAGGGCTATCGTAGCTGAATGTCTGGCCCCAGGTTAGGCCGGACTTCAGCTCGTAGGCTTGGTCACCCATCTCGCTGAACGGGGCCTCGTAGCTCTGCAGGATGGTGGTATCGCTCGGTACGTCGCTGGTTTGGTCCCAGGCTCGGAAGGTGATCGCGTCAGTGCTCGTGCCGTTGTAATTGGCGTCGGGAGCAAAATACAGACGTGTGTTTGCGTTGTCCGCGAGTACTAGGGCTGAGGAATCACTCACCGTGCCCACCACCGTCCAGGTCGTGCCCCCGTTGGTCGTGTAGTACCAGGTCCCGTTGGTCTCGTCGGTCCCGGTGATGGCAATGCCCTTGACGGCGCCACTGTCGACATCCGTGATCCCGCCCGTGAAGGCACTGATCAATGAACCCACGGCGCCACTCGGTACGCCCGCATCCTCCGCCACTGTAAGGCTCAGGGTGGTATCCGCCAGCACCGGCGCGTCGTTGACCCCACTCACGGTCACGGTCGTGTCGTAGCTCGCGCTGGTGCCACCATCGCCATCGGTGAGCACATAGCGCACGGTGCGTGCGCTAGTGGTGGGAGCGTTCACATCGGTGTTTTCATAGGTAATGTTCTTCACCAAAGCCGTTACGGCCGTAGACGTGGCGTTGCTGTTCAGAGTGATGACGAGGTTGCTCCCGCTGCTGCCGCCCGTGAAGGTGCCGATGGCGGTCCCGCCGTACGTGATGGTGCTGCCAGACACCCCAATCTGCCCCGCACTGGTTCCTTGATTGCGGATACCCAGCACGTCTTCCGCGCTGTCGCCACCGGCGGGGATGGAGACGGTGAGGGTCCCGGTATCAAAGTTGGCGCTATCAATATCGGCCACCAGCGCGTTGCCACCCTGCTCGATCACGACGGCCCCACCGCCCTCGCTGTAGTTCAAGCTATCTCCGCTCAGGCTCGTGATCGTCGGCGCATCGTTGACAGGATTCACTGTGACATCGATGGTATCCGTCGCCGTGGAGAAGGCTGTGGCGCCGCCGTTGCTCGCGGTCGTGACTTTGGTGCCTGCCGTCCCGCTGGTCTGATCCCAGGCCCGTACGGTGAGGGCTGCCGTGCTCGTGCCGTTGTAGTTGGCACTCGGCGCAAAATACAGGCGCGTGTTCCCGTTGTCCGCCAGCAAGAGCGCGGAGGTGTTGCTGACGGCTCCCACCGCGGTCCAGGTCGTGCCCCCGTTCGTCGTGTAGTACCAGGTCCCGTTCGTCTCGTTGCTCCCAGTGATGGCGATGCCCTTGGTGGTGCCTCCATCAGGTTCGGTAATCCCGCCGGTAAAGGCACTCACCAGCGAGCCCACCGCACCTGAGGGCGTCCCCGCGTCTTCCGCCACAGTCAGAGACAAGGCCGTGTCCGCCAGCACCGGCGCATCGTTCACCGCGCTCACGGTCACGGTGGTGTTGTAGTTGGCGCTGGTGCCGCCATCCCCATCGGTCAACACAAATCGCACCGTCCGCGCACCCGTTGTGGGGGCGTTGGTATCCGTATCCTGATAGGTGATGTTCTTGACTAAGGCCGTCACCGCCGTGGGTGTGGCGTTGCTGTTGAAGGTGATGACGAGATTGCTCCCACCACTGCCGCCAGTGAAGGTCCCGATAGTGGTCCCACCGTACGTGATAATGCTGCCACTGACGCCAATCTGCCCCGCACTAGTCCCTTGGTTGCGGATGCCCAGGACATCTTCGACACTGTCGCTCCCCGCTGTGAAACTCACGGTCAGGGTGCCGGTATCGAAGTTGGCGCTGTCCACATCGGCCACCAGCGCATTGCCGTCCTGTTCGATCACGACCGCGCCAGCACCTTCACTATACGCCACACTATCGCCGCCCAGGTTCGTGATCGTCGGCGCATCGTTGACAGGATTGACTGTCAGCGCCACCGTGTCAGTGTCAACGAGGGTGAGATCGTTGGCCAGATTGGCGACCTCGCTCGTGCTCAGTACTCTGTCGTAGAGCCGCACATCGTCGAGGCTGCCCGTCGCGTACCATTTGCCGCCTGAGGAATCCTGGTTACGACCGATGGCCATGGAGTCCAGGCTGGACACGCTGCTGAAGAAACGTTGCGTCGAGGCATTTCCTGTGTCGTAGGTCAACTGCCCCGAGGTCGCGGCAACGCCATCGACATACAGGACATTCCCCGTGGGGCCTATCGAGACGGCGACATGATGCCAATTCCCATCGTTGATGGCGACATCACTTTTGTAGACCGCCAATTGCATCACCCCGTTCTCCACGACCTCGTAGGTGAGATACCCCGATGCGCCAAGGAAGAGCGCGGCGTAACTGCCGGTGTCGGCCGTGTCGGAGATGGCGAAGATGGTTTCAAACGTACCGGTGGATTTGATCCATCCAGAGATGGTGCCTTGCGTGTACGTCGAAAAGGTGCCGGTATGAGCAGACAGATCAACGAAATCATTGACCCCATCAAGGCCCAAAACCTGTCCTCTGGTGCCGTCCGTTATGATCGAGGCTCCATTGGTCAGCGTGCCATTCTGGGCTGTGCCCGGAGCCACATCGTTGGCGTTGCCTTCGAACGTGTAGCGGGCTTGGAGATTGGCATCGATATTCAGCGAGACCAGGGTGTTGTCCAGAGACGTGATGGTCAGGGTAGCACTGCCGCTGTAGTTGGCCGTCGGGCTATAGCTGAGACCGTTGAGGGCCGTGTTGATGTTCGTCACCGTGCCACGGAACGTCATCGTGCTGTCGCTGGTCCCGTCGCCCGAAGTAAACGTAAGTCCGGCGGTACCGGCCAGGGTGAGTGTGCCGTTGGTTACGGAGAGGGTGACTTCGATCGGATTGCTGCCGGCATCGATGTCGGTGATCGAAATTTGGTTGCCGTTGCCGGAGGAGAACACCTTGGCTGTATCTTCATTGGTAGTCTGAGCGCCCGGCACATTATTGACGACCGTCTCATTCACATCGGTGACCGTCACGGCAATGGATTGGCTATCGGCCCCGCCATTGTTATCCTTCACCGTTACGATCACGTCGTAGACGTTGTTCCCTCCACTGTCCGTTGGCGATTCGTAGTTGGGGGCGGTGATGAAGCTTAACGCGCCGGTGCTGCTGTTGATGGTGAACTTGCTCGCGTCGGCGCCACCGCTGATGGAATAGATGACGGTGTCGGCATTGGCATCGGTCGCCGTCACGGTGGTCACTGCGGTTGTGTTCTCCGCGACATTGATGGCAGCCGTGACGCCTCCCCCATTGCTGGTAATGGTCGGCGCCGCATTCCCACCCGCCGCATCGTAGCGCTGCATGAAAATGCCGGAGCTGTCGCCCGGACCGTTCCCCGACCAGGTGACGACAACTTTTCCGTTCTGGTAGGCGATGCCAGAGTAATCTTGAGCATTGCTCGTTGTGGTGGCCACTCGACTTTCGGTGGTGAGGGCGGTTCCCGTTGAGTCATACTGTCTGGTGTACACGCCCAATCCAGATCCATCTTGACCATTGCTCGACCAGGAGACGACGAAATTCCCGCTTTGATCCATCGCAACGTTCGCAATGTCCTGCCACCAGGAATTCGTGTTCGTCACCGAGATAGCACCGCCCTGGGCCACACCGGAACTATTGAACCGCTGGGCTTGAACATCAGAATCAGTACTGCCGCCGCTCTGCCGGTCCCAGGTCACCACGAAGTTGCCACTGTCGTTCATCGCCACCGATGCATGTTGATCGTTGTCACTGGCGACCGAATTGACGAGGAATTGTCCCCCCTGCGCCACACCTGATGCGTCATACCGCTGGCCATAGATGCTATAGACACTGGTCCCAGCCGTGCGCTCGCCTGACCAGACCACGACGAAGTTCCCCGCCGAATCCATCGCGATGTCGGCCTCCTGTTGATCACCACTGGTGGTCGAATTGACGAGGAAATTTGAGCCGATCTTCGCGCCGGTGGCATCGTACCGTTGCGCATAGATGTCGTCGTAGTAGGTCCCGCCGGCCTCCGTATTACTTTCCCACACCACAACAAACGAGCCATCCGCAGCCATGGCGACGTGGGCATGCTCCTGGTCGAAGGTCGTCGTCTCGTTCACCAAAAAGGCGCTGGTCACTGCGGTCCCAGAAGCGTTGTACACCCTGGCGTAGATGTCGTAGTCGCCGGATCCTTGATCTCGCTCCCAGGTCACCACGAAGGCGCCGCTGGGATTCATCGACACGCTCGCGAGCCGTTCATTGGCGGCATTGGCGGCGATCACGAACTCACTGCCTTGGGCGGTGCCCGTACTGTTGTATCGCTGCCCGTAGATATCACCCGCGCTTTCCCAGACCGATACATAGTTGCCATTGGCATCCATGGCCACACTATCCGGGGTATAGGCATCTAGCAGAGAGTTGTGGGTTTGCGTACTACTGGTTGTCGTGTTGACCCTTGTTTCACTCCCAGAGGCCGTGAGGCTCAAGAGCCCGACCCAATCGGCTTGCGTGTCGTAGCTGAACGCGATCTCGGTTTCGATCGCCCCGACGTGAAACTCGAAGTCCCAATCGCCACCCAGATCGGCATACCCGGTGTCGTCCGTACTGGCCGCGACGTCGGCTCCCGTCAGCTCACTGAGCAACCTGGCGGCCTCCTGGCCGGCCTCACCTTCGGCGAAGTCACAGCCATAGACCAGGATGTCGGCAGACTCGGACAAGGTTTGCTTGATCGTCGCCAACTCATCGGCATATTCGCCCAACATGGACGCCTGCGTCAGCGTGCCGGTGCCGAGCGAGAGCTGCCCTTCAGTCCCATGGCTGATGATGTGAATGGCATCGATGCCGGTTCGTCCCGCCAGCGATGCCGCCATCTGCTCCATCCCGTCTTTCCCGCTGTCGAGCATGATGACTTCGATGTTGGGATCCATCCCGCTCAGGAGCTCCTGATAGTTCGGCACAGTGGGATCGACGAAGACGATTTCGGTGGTGGTTTCGCCTGGCGAATAGGTGGCGATGGCTTGGAGCAGCTCTTGGCTCTCTGCTGATTCCTGACTCTCCGAGCTAGACGCGTCATCTCCCGACACCGCTGACTCAGCTTGCTCCTGCGCGACCTGTTCTTGATTCACCTCGGCTGCCGTGGCCGCTGCTGCGGCATCGAACATGAGGCGGGATTCGAGCGAGATGAGCGACAGCTTTGGGCGAACTTCTCCTGGCGCTTTGGAAGCCGATTTGGGCTTGCGACCCTGCTCTGGAGCTGTGCGCTTTTTCCGTGCAAACATGGCTTAGGAATCTCAGCTGTTACGATACCGTTTCAGCTCTTCATCGGCTCAAGAGGATCAGTGCTGGAGAGCTTTTTGAAGTTGTGCAGGTTTTGGTCCAGTCAGGAGTGGAGCAGATAGAACGAATGGGCACGAACCACGATGAACCGTCTCAGGAGAATTGGTACCGGTCTTAACTAGGCTCAGAATGTCCCCCAGGGACACAAATCGGTACCCACGCCTTGGATTCAGTCAAGACCGACATCCCACTAACCGATACCAATGGTACAGGTTTCCCCCCAATTTCGCGAAGGAGCACTGCACCATGAACGCAGCCTGGGGACAGTATGAGCACTCACCGTTTCTCGCCGTCACCTGTCAGCTCCAGTTCCCCGTGATTGCCGCGATCAGTCGGGAATTGCCGACGACCTTTCAGGAACGGTTGCGCAACGACTATCCGTTATTTCAGCCGACGCAGGATCGCCGTGGTTATCGCCTGGGCCATCAGGAATCCACACGCGAGATTCTGCTCCTGCCGGACTCGATGACCGTGATGACGGGCCGCTACGCCGGCTGGCCGGATTTTCGCGCACAGATCTCTGCCGCCACAAGCGCGCTGCAGACCTGCTACGAGCCGGCCTTCTGTGCCCGAGCCAACGTGCGCTTTCAAAGCCTCCTGCGACCCTCTCTCTGCGGCTTGACCAAGTTTCGGTGGGCCTCGCTGCTCAACAACAAGGTACTTGGTCCCTTTTCACTCCCCGGCCAGAAAGGGCAACTTCAAGGCAGTCGACATGACGTGGTGCTGTCGCTTCCGAACAGTGCAGACCGGTTTCGTCTCATCCATGGGTTTGTCCAGTATCGGGAGGCGGGGCAGACCGATCAACCCGGCGAGCCGGCCTACTTGCTCGATCAAGACTACTTCACAACTCAGCAATCGGAGTGGGGAGCGGTCTTGTCGACGTTGGATCGATTCGAACAGGAAGCCGGGCAGTTTTTCGGGCTCTGTGTGACCGACCAGCTTCACGAGGCCATGGTGCCGAAAGCGGCGTAGCCGAGAATGTATTCCGCGTGAAGCACAAGGTCTCACCCGTGTGAAGCGTATCTCGTGAAACGTCTCAACCCCGATATTCCAACAGAATGGTGAAACGATCTCCCCTCACCTGCCACCTTGTTCGGAGAGAACGTGAGGCTGACGGAGCTCTATGGCCAGCATCTTGGTGATGGATGATGAAGCTCCCATTCGCACGTAGTTGTCGATGGCCCTGCAATCGGCAGGATACACCGTGCTAGAAGCGTCCAACGGACGCGAAGGGCTGCGGGTGTACCGTCAGAATCCGGCGGATTTGGTCCTCGTGGATCTGCTGATGCCTGAGTTGAACGGACTCGATACCATCATGGAGCTCACGCGCGAATTCCTCGACGTGAAGGTCATTGCGATCTCGGGCCTCGCCGCTGAGCACGATATGCTCAAGACGGCAAGATTGTTGGGCGCGCGACAGACGTTACACAAGCCGTTTGGCATGGAGGAACTGCTGAAGGCCGTTCGGTATGAGTTGGCGCATTAGTCCGCTGAGCCGACAAACCTACAGCACTGGCGTGACGGTGGAACGGTCGATTTCAATCAGTGTGTGCGTCTGAAGCACAGCCTCGATTGCCGACAGGTGCCGCGCCAGCAAGGCGCATAAGGCTTGAGCAGACATGTTGCCTGTCTTAATCAGGAGCAGTTTCCACGGACGGCCATGCAGGACATGAGAATAGAAGAAGTCGGAGTCTTTGGAGACGACGACACGCTGCTCATTGACCGATATCTCGTTAATGAGAGAATCGTGCGTTGCATTTCCGGTTGGAAGCTCACGTGTATGGATGGCGTTGTGCCCGTGCTAAGCAAGAATGGCACAGACCCGATGTGGGAGATGCGCATCGACCAGAAAGTTCACGTGAGTGCCATGTGCACACTCTTTGCTGCCAGCATCTTACGGGAAAACTCCAGGCAGGCGAGGATATCATCCCGCTCAAGATCGGGAAACTCGGCGAGCACCTGTTCCACGGAATCGCCCCCCGCCAGATATTCGAGGATTGAGGTAAGCTCGAAAAAGTGGACGCCTTCACCCTACAATCAGAGGGCTGGAGGTGTGAGATGGAACAGGTCCCGCGACAGCAGTATACGAAGGAATTCCGAGAGCAGGCGGTGCGGCTGGTCTTGGAACAACAGGTGACGATTCCGGAGGCCGCCCGACGCCTGAGCATGTCGGGCCGGACGCTCGAGCGCTGGGTGGGTCGCGCTCGACAGGGCCAGCTCGCGACGCTGGGCGAGAGCCGACGGCCCGTGACGGAACTGGAGGCCGAGGTGTCTCGACTCAAGCGCGATCTCGCTGAAGCGCGGATGGAGCGGGACATCCTAAAAAAAGCCACCGCGTACTTTGCGAAGGCGCAGCTGCCCGGTACGCGCTGATGAGGACGCTGCGTCTCCACTACCCGCTGAGTCAGTTGTGTCGAGTGCTGGAGGTCTCCCGAAGCGGCTACTATGCCTGGCAGCATCGGCGGCCGTCGAAGCGCGCCCAGGAGAATGCGCGGCTAGAAGTGGCGATCCAAGCTGCCCATGTGCGTACCCGGCACACGTATGGCCCGGAGCGCCTCCAGGCGGAATTGCGTGCGGACGGCTTCCCCGCCGGGATTGGGCGCATCAAGCGGCTCCGCAAGAAACTGAACCTGCGTTGCAAGCAGGTGCGTCGGTTCACGACCACGACGGATTCGACGCACGCGCTGCCGGTGGCGGAGAATGTCGTGGCCCAAACGTTTGTCGCCACGCGCCCGAACGAGACCTGGGTCACCGATATCACCTATATCCCCACGGCAGAAGGGTGGTTATATGTGGCGGGGATCAAAGATCTGTATACCTGTGAGGTCGTCGGGCATGCGATGGAGGGCCGCATGACGACGGACTTGGTCAGGCAGGCGCTGGTCATGGCACTGGGGGCGAAACGCCCGCGCCCGGGACTGATCCACCACTCTGATCGTGGCTCGCAGTATTGTGCCCAGGACTATCAGGATCAGTTGCGGGAGTTCGGCCTGATCCCGTCCATGAGTCGGAAGGGGAACTGCTATGACAACGCCCCAATGGAGAGTTTCTGGGGGACGCTGAAGAATGAATTGGTGCATCATCGTCGCTACGAAACCCGTGAGCAGGCGCGGCGCGAGCTCACGGAGTATATCGAGCTGTTCTATAACCGGCAGCGGCGACATTCTCGACTCGGGAATTGCTCGCCCGCGGCATTTGCCCAGCAGTGGGCCCGTCAGCAGTCGGCGGCGTGAGGCTGTCATTCATGGCGTCCACTATTGACGACCAGGGTCAGATACTCTCGACGGGATACCGCAAGCCACGGATGCAGGGCTTGCCATGACACACCTGCGGATCAACCGTGATGCGTGAGAGTAAGGAGGTTTGCGGCATAGGCACATTGTACAAGCCTTTGCCGCGGATGCCAAGCCGATTCCCAAATGTATAGTCAGCCCGCATCATTCACGAGCGCTTCCGCTGCCGTCGCATCGAACATGAGGCACAATTCGAGTGGAGAAGCGCTGCCTTCGGGCGGGATGCGCGTGAAGCGTATCTCGTGAAACGTGAGCGTAAGAGATAAGACCGCCGGATACCCCACACATATCCGCGTCACACCAGACTAGAATCCACTTTCCCGTACCAAGGTCGCCACCACCTGGTCCCATGCCCGTTTGGCCATGCTGGAGGGTTGCGCTTCGATTTGGACGTGACCAGCCACGACCTGATCGGGCTGCAAGGGGTCATCCAGACTCAGCCGCACGCGATAGACAGAGACCTCCGGTTTCAGCCGTCCTTTGTCGTCTTTTCGCACCGGCACATCGCCTCCATACACCGACGCCAAGTACGGCACCATAAACTCGCGTTCATCAACCTCCGCAATGTTGGTCACGTGGGCCTTCACCGACGGCCTGGTGAGATCGAGGGGGATGAATTGCGCGGCCTGTCCGACCTTGATGTAGGCGAGTTCATCGACCGGAACGAAACTTTCAATCGCAGCATGCGTCTTATCGACCAGATAGGCAATGGGGACTTTCTGATCGATCCACCGCCCGACGGTCAACGAATCGGCTCGATCCCGTACGATTCCGGCGATAGGTGCCTTCACTGCCATAGTGTCTCGTTTGGCCTCCAGCCCTGCCAGTTCGGCTAGGCCTGCCCGTAGTGACTCCCCGATGACCTGCCGCTGCTCCCGATCCTGCCCATAGCCCGCTTGGCGGCCAAGCCGATAGTCCCACATGGCCACTTTGGTTTCCGCCAACCGGACTTCCTTCTCCAGTGCCGGGTTCTCCAGGACGAGGAGCGCCTCCCCTGCCTTCACCATCTGCCCATCATGGATCCGCACCTCTTGGATCCGTCCCGGAGTCGGCGCGAAGATCGTGGCATAGGACGAGGCTTGGAGTACGGCAGGGACTGAGATACTGATGTGCAACGGCACAAACCCAAGTGCCAATAACAGACTCACGCACGCGGTCGTCACCCACGTCCGTGGTGAGGCGGCATAGACCGTCCGTTTCTGCCACCACGCCGACACTTCACGTACGATCGGAAGGGCGATGAACCACACGATCTCGACCAGAAACAGGATGATGCCGAGCGCTTTGAAAAAGTAGTGATAGACCATGAGGGCGATGCCGGTAAACAGGATGAGGCGGTAGAGCCAGGTCGCCCAGGCATAGACGACCATCGTCTGCCGCATCCTAGCCGACACCGTCTCTGGCGGTGTGCTTTGGTGCCCAAACAGTAGGGCGCGGAGCTTCCATTGTCCGAAGGCAAACGATCGATCCTGCAGATTGGGAATCCCCAACCCATCCGCGAGCACATAGTAGCCGTCGAAGCGCATGAGCGGGTTCAGGTTGACGACGAGGCTCATGGCCAAGCTGGTCGTGGCGACGATAAACGCGATGCTTCGCAGGGTGCCCTCCTGCAGATAGCCCCAGGCAAAGAGGGCTACTGCGGCCAGCCCCAATTCGGCGATGACGCCGCCCGCGGCGATCAACAACCGCTTGCGCTTTGAGGTCAGGCGATAGGAATCGGAAACGTCGGAATAGAGCACCGGCATCATCACCATGAAGGCCAGACCCATGGTCGGCACACGACAGCCAAATCTCGTCGCGGTATAGGCATGCCCCAGCTCATGGACCACCTTCACCGCGCCGAGCGAGAGGCTATAGAGGATGGCCCCACGCCAGTTGAAGAAATAGAGAAAGGTCGAGACAAAGGCCTCCCATTGGCGAACGACGTGAATCAACCCAACAAGGCCAAGGGCTCCGAACGCCATGCCGGCGGCTGTCGTATACAGCGGCGCCACAAACGGCAGCGTGGATTGCAGGAAGTGATGTGGATGCACCAGGGGAATCTTGATGAACAGATAGTGGTGGACCAGCCACATCAGCCAGTTCTGCTTGCCGGCCTGAGCCTGAGTTTGGTAGTCGGTATGCTTCCCGCTCGCCGATTGCTCGGTCAAATTGTTCGTGTAGAGAAATTTGACCAGATCTTCCACATCATCGAGAGTCGTTCGACAGGTCGTCTCTCGCCCCATCACGGCATGGAGCTTTTCCATCGACCCGGCACTCCATCGCTGGATCATCTGATAAACCGGCCACTCGATCTGGAAATAGCGGTTCCGAACCGGATCGACGATCGTCCACGTTGGGACACCCTCAGGAGTCGGTGTGCCTCGGTTAAATTGGAGGTTTTTTCGAAGCGGTGGAAGTTTGCGTTCCTGCGGCTTGGCGCCCGGTCCGCCCGACGGTATCATCGCCTACCACCCCACCCATTGGCGAAGCGCCGTCAAGGGGCGGCGCAACAACAGGTAGGCCAGCGGGCCCTGCTCGCCATACACCTTGGCGGTGCCTTGCCATCCGATCCGGATGCGAGGATCAGGTTGCGTGAGCTGCGCGGTCACGCGGTAGGCGATGATATCGCCGGGCAGCACTTCCGCGTTGTAGCTGGCATGGGTAATGGTAGCCGGAAATGATTCCAGCGCGAGCGCATTGAGGAAGACCAGGGCCTCGGCTCCCTCCTTGAGCACGATGGCATCCGCGACCGGGAGATCGATGCGGAGTTCGATCCGCTTCGGGTCGGCGACCTCCATGATCCGCTCACCGACGGTGACCGGTCGACCGATCCAATCGGACTTGTCCGAGTAGAGGAGCAAGCCCGGTTGGGGAGCGATGACTTCGACCTGGTCGAGCATTTCCTTTGCGTAGGTCAGTTCGGTCTGTCGGAGATCGACCTCGGCATCTTTCAGTGGGACATCGGCCTTCCGTTGCGGATCACCGAATCCTGCTTGGATGGCTTGGCTGTGCTCGGCTCGCGCGACTGTTAATTGCTTTTCCGCGACCAGAAATTGGTTGCGAAGGTTGGTGTCTTCGTAGCGGAAGAGCGCCGTCCCGGCTTGCACCATTTGGTTGGGGTGCACGAGCACATCGGCAATGACGCCATCGATCGGCGCGCTCACGACGACGGGGTCTGTAGCCATCACCTTGACCGGCGCCACGGCAGAAATCCGGATCGGGAAGCAGAGTGCCGCGACGAGGGCCGCCGGGAGGAGCCACCAGGTCGGCTTCTTGAACGTCTTCGACCACTTTCGTTCCTTCTTCGACAACGCCTTCCACGCATAGGCATAGCTACCGGCCAACCGATGGACGATCGCGACATCGTTTTCCTGCCAAGGAAAGTCCCGCTCAAACCACCACACCCCCAGGAGGGTTTCATCCGGGTGTTGCAATGGACACCAAAACACATGCCCCTTGACAAATTCTCGCCAGCCATTGCGCAGCGAACTGGGGAGCAGATCTTCCGTGACGACCATCGGCTGTTCACTGGCGGTTCCTGCTTGGCGCAAGGCCTGTACCGCCTGTTCAAGCCACACCATCATCGGCGCATCACGATCGACGACGGCCACGCTCGCCGCAGTCAACACACGATAGGCCTCGTCCTGCTGTCCGGCGCTGCTCAACAGGAAAGCCTGTTCGTAGGGAACCAGCCGTCTGGTTTCGTTGACAGACAGGAATTGCAGCTCTTGGATGGTTTTAGCCGCACGAATTTGCCCTTCCAGGTGGGTAAGGGCCGCTAGGTGGATCAACGTCGGGATCTGTTGTGCAGTGGGTTCAGCCGTCGTTGTCATCGCATACACTTACTTATCAAATTGCGCCGTCCCGCTCATGCCCGCCAAGACTTCCGGAGGTAACTTCTCGAACATTCCCATCACCTTGATCGTCTGGCTCGCGGGATCAACCTCGGCTCCGATTTCTTTGACCAGGGCCGGATAATTCCGGCCAGTCTCATCCACCCTGAAGGTGAACGGGGACCGTCGTTTGAGCCAGGCCAGGGAGGAGGAGGGCAACACGAGCTCAATTTCGAGGCTGCTGTCATCGAGGAGGCTGATGAGCTTGTCGTTCGGGAATACATTCTCATGCTCATTGACCATCACGCCGACCACACGACCGCCAAACGGGGCTGTAATCTTGCAACCTTTCACGTTGACCGTCGCGACACGGATCGCGGCGGCGGCCTTCTTGGCTTCGACGCCTGATGTTTCCAATTCGACCCTACTGATCGCGTTCAGTTTGCCGAGTTCGAGGTTGTTCCTATACACTTTGTCTTTCACCTCATGCTCGGCCACTGCGGCCGCGAGTTCCGCACGGTACTTGTCGCAGTCGAGTCGGACCAGCATCTGCCCCTTTTTGAATCGCTGCCCTTCCTTATATGGCAGCTCGCTGATCCGTCCCTGAACCTGAGCATGCAGGACCGCCTGCGCCGCGGGCTTGACTATTCCACGTACAAGCCCAGCTTGTAGTGGGACGATTTTCGTCGCCCGTTCGCCCTTCGCCCAACCAGAGGATGAGGTTCCCACCGCAAGCGCGATGAGGGTTATCAGCACCAACCCTTTATTGCGCCACCAATGTCGCATGAGCTCCCACCCCCCTTTCTGCATCCGACATTGTGAGTTTACTGAATTCCCAATAGGTTCTGATCGACTCCGCCAGTTGGGCCACGCTTTGTTCACCCACACTGACGGGAAGCGTCTCCTCTCCTTGTGACGACAGCATCGTGGCGTAGGCTGTTTCCAGTCCCGATCGTGCGGCATCCAATCGCACTTCTGCTGCGACATCGTGCACTCTCTCTCGAATCAACGTGAGATCCGTCGCTGTTCGTGTCAGCCACAAATTCTTGGTCTGCTTCACGATCTCCGCCTGTGCTCGCTGATAATTTCGAGCCTCCTGATATTCCTCCCGAGCCTGAACGAACTGCACAGCACTGACATGCACTTCCGTCAAGATGGAGAGGCTCAACGCTAAACTTTGTGCATCCAACATCTGCCCGTGCGCATCGATCGCTTTGAGCTTTGCCGGTGTTCGAAAGACCGAGAGCAGGTTCCAACTCACTTGGGCGGCATAGGTGAGCCAGTTTTGATAGAGCAAGAAGCTGTTGCTGTTATAGTATCCGCCGAATGAGAGTTTGAGACTTGGGAACAACTCCAAGAACACGGCCTTCGCCTCCTTGGCATTAATCCGCTTCTTGTAATCGATCGTTCGCAGCTCAGGCCTCAGCAGCAGCGCCCGCTCTTCCATTTTTTGAGGATCCAAGTTGCTCGCCGGGATGGCGGTCTCCTGCGGCGGCATGACCAGGTCGAATAGAGTTCCAGGAGGCAGTCCCATCAAGGAAGCCAGTTGCGTTTTCGCCGTACTGAGTTCGCGATAGAGCCGTCGCACCTCCCGTTGGACATTCAGAAGGTCCCGTTGGTAGTTCAGCGGCGTCAACGGAGCCTGCAGTTTTCGATCGACGATCTGCTGGGTGCTGGCCAACGCCTTGGCCACTGAGTCGTTCAAGAACTGGATCCGCGGGAGCACTCGTTCCGCACTGACCGCTTTCCAGTAGGCGCTCCGGACTTCCTGAACCAGGCGAACGGCAATCCGCCGTTTTTCTTCCTCCGCAATCATGACGTTGTCCGCCGCCTGCTGCGCACGCACGAAGGACAATCCAAAGTCCAGCACATCCCAGCTCAGGGCCAGGTTGCTGGAATAGATATTTTTTTCTGACGACGTAAAGGGTTCGACCGCTTGACGCCCCGTGACGAGTGATCGCCCTACACCGCCGCTGAAGTTGTTACGCCCGTCGAACCCGGCGTTGGCGGACGCTTGGGGCAGCAAAGAATAGTGTGCAATGTTGAGCTGCTGATGAGCCAGTTGCACCTGAATGGCCTTGACCTTCGCATCTAGATTGTATTTTAGGGTGCGCGCGACGGCCTCGTAGATATCAATCGGTCCCGTGACCGGCTCTTCAATGGACGAAATGGTTTGAAAATCTTTCACCGCGCGAGCCAGCACTTCCTCTTTGGTCAAGGCATGCGGCTTAATGAGACACCCACTCACGCCCAGTAGTGCAACCGACACCACGACAACCCGCAGCACCACGCGTGTCGTCTCATTTTGCCTATACCTGAATACAATCATGGCCCCTATGGCAGACTCCGTCCTTCGCAAGAGTTTACCGGTACCAGTATCGGCTGGGGTGAGGAAGAACTTGATCAAATGAGCACGAACAGGGCGAAACCATGCGGAGTTATGAGGGAGACGGATTCTGGGATCTTCGCCCGCCTTCTGGCCGGACTCCTCCACGCGAAAAGGGAATAGGGTTGGCCTCTGGAGGCATGAAGAGAGGCCTCATGTTGTGGGTGGGCCCTTCACACATCAGAAGCAGGCGGGATAATCGCCTCGCAGGCTGGCTCCCCTCCTTCAGAGTTACCTCCTCTAGATGTAGCTCATCCTCAATCCTGCAGCTATCTTTCTCACTGTAAGCAGAACGCCACAAACCTCTAGCAAGGAGAACCCACATGAGTTGCTCACGTTGCCGGGGCCTGATGATCAAGGATCACTTTATGGACTTTGATGGTACCATTGGCCATACGTTGGCCTGCGGGTACCGTTGCATGAATTGCGGAAATGTGCACGATCCGGTCATCGAGCGACATCGCCGAGCCAGAACGTACCAGGCTCCCGCCATTCAGCATCGCGAGTACGAAGCTGAAGACAATGAGTTTATCTCCGAGTCCGAAACCGTCATTCCGCGTGCAGCCTGAGTTCGCAGGGGGACACCGTTCTCACTGCCGCGGAATCAAGAAAGAGGAATTATGGCTTCGATTTTGCTTGTCGATGATGACGCCCCAATTCGGACCTTGTTGCGTCACATCCTTGAAGAGGATGGTCACCACATTCGGGAGGCCTCGAATGGTGAAGTCGGTCTTACGCTCTATCGGGAGGCCCCTGCGGATCTCGTCATCACCGACATCCTGATGCCAGAGCGGGACGGAATGGAAGTGACGCTCGCCCTGACACAGGAATTCCTCGATGCGAGAGTCATTGCCATCACCGGCGCCACCGGTGATCAGAACTTTCTCAACGTCGCGAAACTCTTCGGCGCACGACGCGTGATTCGAAAGCCCTTCACCCCGGACGACATCCGTCGAGCCGTACGGTACACGCTCGACCATTAAGCAGGCCAAACAAATAGATCTGAGATGCAGGACAGAGTAGGTCCCGTCCGGGGCTAGAGAGAACGACGATCCCACCCGCCTCTACTTTTCCGTTGTCCTTTGAGATTCAGGGGTCTGTGACGGCCACAACGACCCCACCAGCATGCCGATTCCAGCCATCAGAAATCCGATGAGTTGCGGTGGCCAAACATCGGTTGGCTGACTCAAGAGTTCCCCCACTAACCAGCTGGTCAGGCCGGCGACAATGGCGACCAGCGCTCCCTGTGATGTGGCCCTCTTCCAATAGAGCCCTGAGACCAAGGGAATAAAGGCCGCCACCAGCGTCACCTTATAGGTACTCACCACGAGCTTATAGATGGTGGCTTCCGACCACAGCGCGATGGTCAACACCACCGAAGCAAAGACCAGCAAGACCACTCGCATCAAACGGAGAAACTCCGCATCATTGACAGGTGAACACATTGGCCGAATGACGTTCTCGCTGAGTGCCACCGAAGGAGCGAGCAGGGTTGCACTGGAACAGCTCATTACGGCAGACAGAACCGCTCCAAAAAAAATGACCTGCGCCAGGAGCGGGGTATGTTCCAGGATGAGTGTCGGAAGAATAAGCTGGGAATCCTGCTCCAACAGCGCTCCAAACTTGGCTGGATCAATCAATGTCGCGCTGTAGGCGAGAAACATCGGAACAAAACAGAACGCAAAATAGAGCACCGCCCCAAGTAACGAACCCCTGACGGCTGTCTGTTCGTTCTTCGCAGACGTAATCCGTTGGAACACGTCTTGCTGTGGGATCGACCCGAGCATCATGGTCATCCACGCTCCGATAAAGGGAATCCATGCCGCAAAGGTGGGCGGTGGAAACAAGTCCAATTTCCCGGCTGCGGCCGCGTGTGAGATGACGGCGGGAACTCCGCCGGCCATCTCCCCGACGATGGATGCGATATAAAGCAGTCCCCCCATGATCACCGAAATCTGAACAAAATCCAGAATCGCGACTGAGAACATGCCCCCGAACGTCGTATAGGTCAGAACAATGGCGGCACCAATCACGATGCCCACCGACTGACTAATCACCCCCTCCGTCACGACATTCAGCACAAGACCGAGCACTTTAAATTGGGCGGCAACCCAACCGAGATAGGAGGCGACGATGCAGAGTGTGCAGAGAACCTCGATGGTGCGGTTATAGCGATACCGATAGTAATCGCCCACCGTCAGCATGTTGAGCCGATACAAGCGCGGCGCAAAAAACAGCCCCGCGAGCATCAAACACATGCTCGATCCGAAGGGGTCGGCCACGACACCTCGCAGACCTTCTTTCACAAAGGTCGCCGAGATGCCTAGGACGGCCTCCGCACCAAACCAGGTGGCGAATACCGTGGCTATAACGATGGCGAGTGGCAGAGACCTTCCGGCAACCGCAAAGTCTTTTGAATTCTGAACACGAGTCGCGGCGAAAAGTCCAATGCCGACCGAGAGAATAAGATAGAGGATGACGAACCAGAGCACCACGCGAGGCAGGATAAAGCCAACCCGGCTTACAATCAATCAGTATTCATAATCCCGAACAGGAGGGAGATCCGTTGCGAGTGGACAAAACTGGAATGAATGAGATCGAGCTATCGCTCTTGAACCACTCTCTAGAACGACCAGTATCGAGAGGCTCCGAATACCAGACGACACCCGACGAGAAACAATTCACCCTGGGACTCAACAGAGACAGCCTTCGTCCACTGCACTTCATACAGGTTCAGGGAATGTTCCCATCGAGTTTCTGGAACATGGAACTCAATGTACTGCCTAAATCGAGGCCGCCGTCCCATCAGAACGAGAATGCCATGCTCGCTTCGGTTCAAGCAGTAGGCCTCCCCCTGTTCGATAGTCAGACGCTCCTCTTCGGTTGATTCACACAACCCATAGACACACACCTTTCGTTCATTGCAGCGACCCTCGGCTCGACGGGAATCAACTGTAGCCTTATCCTGCCGGAGCGCCCCAGTCATGGCCGCCTGAGTCTTAAGGTTAGCTGCTTGATAGGGTCGCGATCCATTATGGATGGCCTTTGCTCCTGTGCTTATTCCCATAACACCTCCAGCGGTGTACCTCACAGACGTGAAATTTGAGCAAGCGCCATGCCTATCAAACAACCAGGGGCGTATGCTTGGATTTATGAAGAATATCGTTGCCATAGACCTCGCACGGATGGTCGGAGAAATCCCAGGAGCGGAGGGATATTGATTCACTCTTCCGTTGGAATTCATATGTAAGTATATGTTTTAACTCGTAATATGAGAGCTGAATGAAAAAGCATACGGAGGTCCATGCCGCCCTTCACAGAACCACGCCTTCAGGCCGCTCCCATACCAGTTCGGACCTAGCGAGATCGCTTCTTCGCCTAATCCATCATCACTGCTCAATAGGTAGAGTGAGGGTAGAGCGGCTGATCCTAGTCGGACATTCAGGCCAACTTTTCCAAGCGAAGTCCAAGGAGGCGGATACGTTTTCGGTGTGGGTTCTCTCGACGGTCGAGAAACGGCATGAGGAGTTTTATCCCCTCACGCTTCAACACCCCTCGATCGTTTGAGAGAACCGCCAACGTGTGGGCACGGGACTTCGTCTCAAAGTCCGAAAAACGAACCGTCAGCACGACGGTCCGAAACGCCTTAAAGCCTTCGAGGGTCAGACGATCCATTGCCCCTCGAGCCAGGCTGTCGAGCTGGGTGAAGAGTGTGTGGCTGTCGAGCGTATCGGACTCGAACGTTTCCTGTTCACCGATCGATTGCGGCTCCGAATATTCTTCGACTGGCGAGTCATCGTGCCCTCGAGCCTTGTCATAGAACGCCGCCCCCCGTTTTCCCAACAGATGCGTGAGTTGTTGGAGAGACGCATCCCGCAGGTCCTTGACCACCCTGATCCCCTTTTCTTGGAGCAATGCCTCCGTCTTAGGACCGATACCAGGGATGACGCGGACCGACAGCGGAGACAAAAAAGCCTCGACCTCCTCCTCACGCACAACCACAAGCCCGTCGGGTTTCTGCCATCCCGAAGCAATCTTGGCGATCAACTTATTCGGTCCGATCCCGACAGAAGCCGTCAGACGCACTTCTGAGACAATCGCCTCCTTCAAACGGCGACAGATCCGCTCTGCCTCTTCGTAGGATTCCATCCCGCTGAGATCACCGTACACTTCGTCGATGCTGGCTTGTTCGACTTTGGTGACGAAGCGTCGTACGATTTGCATCACTTCCTCAGACACCCGTCCGTACTTCGGCATATCGACTGAGACGAAGGTCACCGGAGGCTTGCCGGAACGACGAGCCGCTTCCGACAAGCGCCACGCAGTGGAAATCGGCGTTGCCGAATGAATCCCATAGGCCCGTGCGAGATAGTTCGATGTGGAGGCAACTCCACGCCCCTTGCCACCGAGCGGGTCTGCCCCCACAACCAGCGGAACCCCTCGAAACGCAGGAGTATCACGTTCCTCAATGGCCGCGAAGAACGCGTCCATATCTAAGTGGGCAATAATTCTAGACATATTATTCTTGGAGAGGTCGATAAAGAGACGATCGGATGATAGCCCAATCCGATCGGAAGAAACAGGAAAAACCTCTGGGTCGTGGTCCAAATTGGCCGTGGATTTTCATGACAGAGACGGGGTACAATTTACTCCTAACTCATAAAGAATGAACTCTCTGAGCGATCATCAGTTGATACAGGTATTAATTGGCGGTCATCATTGAAAGGGGCCAATCATGACAGTACGTTGGTTTAATTTAATCGGAGCTCTGATGTTGTTTGTTGGTCTCTTTTTGAATGAGGTTGTCTTTCTGAATGTGTGGAACGACATGAACTTCTCCTTGGTTTTTGTCGCGGCAGTGTACTACGCCGTTGCACTGTGGCTTTCACTCTGGGGAGGTCCACGGCCTCAGGAAGCTTGAATTTTGACCCGTATTTGCATTGACCCGAGAACGTGAACGTGACTCGCAATCTTTCTTTTCCTGGTCGTGTAACCTAGTTCGCTTGTAACTTGTAAATGGATTAGACCATCAAAGAAAGGAGATAACCCATGGGTATGAGTTTTTGGAATTGGCTTGGGGTTGTGATGTTGGTGTTGGGGCTCTTTCTCAACGAGCTCTACCTCGGGATCAACGCGTGGTACGAGGTCAATCTCTTAGCAATCGTTCTGGGCGTCGTCTACTTGGTCGTTGGTATCGCATTGTCAGTGTGGCCAAGTGCCAGCAACCAGAGCGCGTAATTCCTACACCTCCTGGTGTCGCTGAGATCTAAAATAGAGGGGTAGTGTGTTGTGAGCCTTCCTGCCGTGAGTCGCGGTGAGGTTCGCATTTGAAACCCCGTCGTGTAAGTTTTGCTTCCGTCCCGATACGTCTACGTCGACAGTTGGGCCTGAGAGGCCTCAGGCTAAGTACCATCATGATCCCTTCCCGGATATTCCCTCTCACAGACACTCGTCCTAACAAGCGGGTTGATCTTCAAAAACCAATCCACTACGATCACTGAATCACTAACGAACAAGAATAGGCGCTCCAAAAGAGGAGGTCCATTATGACGACCGACGAGATTGGGAAGAATGTGGCAGACCTGTGCAGGCAGGGCAAGAATCAGGAGGCGATCGACCGGTTCTACAGCCGAGATATCGAAAGCGTTGAGGCCGCTGCGATGCCCGGTATGGATTGTATCCAACGGGGGATTCAGGCGATCAAGGGGAAGAACCAATGGTGGGTCGAGAACCATGAAATTCACGGCGGAACCGTCGAGGGACCTTATCCAAACGGAGACAGATTCATTCTGCGCTTTCAATACGACGTCACGCCAAAGCAAACCGGGAAACGCATGACGCTGGACGAGACCGGCCTCTATACCGTGCAGAACGGTAAGATCACAAAGGAAGAATTTTTTTACGCGATGGGCTGACCATAGACCAACTCATCACCCCCAACCACAGGAGGAACTCATGGCGGACAAACAGTACAAGCAACTGGGATGTCTGGATGTTCAACCAGGCGGTGGCTGCGGATTCGAAGTGCGAGCTGAGACGGAAGCTGAACTCATGCAACTGGTCGCCACGCACGCCAAACAGTGCCACAAGCTTGATTCAATCCCACCGGAGATGGTGTCCAAGGTACAAGCGGCAGTCAAGACCGTCACGGTCACGGTCTAGCGGGCTCCAGCAGGCGCGGACCGGACCCTCCCCTCGGGACCTAGGGGAGGGCCAGGTACCGCTGATCAACACAGCCTTAGAAGCTACTTCAAGGAGGGTATTATGGGTTGGAAGGCATTACTCCCACTGGCAGCGCTTCTCCTGCTGAGCACCAGCGGTTGCAGCTATTTGTTTTATCCCCATGCCAAGGAATTTACGGCAAAGGCAAAGGGAGCTACAGGGCTCGAAACGGTGATTAATCTGACCAACATGGCCGAAGCTTCAGCCACAGCGGCCAAGGGAGGCAGCGGGGTCGATCAATCCTTTGATGACCTCCACAATCAGTTTCATGCCATCAGTGACAGCATCTGCTGTATTGAAAAATCTGTCAGAGAGCGTCCGGGCTATGATCTCGCCGTCACACACAACAAAGAACTCAAGGCGATTTTCAGGCGTCTGTGGAAGTTCAAAGACGATCAGCCGCAGCGGGATCAACACCTGGACCTCTTCGTCTCGGAACTCACAGAGCTACGTCAGACGTTGCAATCCCTCAGGTGAGTGTTATGACCTCATCATCACCTGAGCAAATTATCGAGGGCCAGCGCCAGGATTGGAACCGTGTCGCCGGTGGCTGGGAGAAATGGGATCGCTTCTTCGATGAACAGATGGCTTTTCTCAACCATCGACTCGTCGCCGATGCGAGGCTTCGTGCGGGATTCCGGGTGCTTGATCTCGGATCAGGCACCGGATATCCGGCGTTACTGGCAGCCCAAGCAGTCAGCCCGGGTGGCTCCGTCCTCGGACTCGATCTGGCCGAGCGGATGCTCGACGCCGCCAAACGAAAGGCTTTGTTCCTTAAGCTTTCCAATATTTCGTTTCGCGCTGGTGACGTCACCTCCTTGCCATTCGAAGCGACCTCGTTCGACGCCATCACGAGTCGGTTTTGTCTCATGTTCCTGCCTGAGATCCCAAAGGCCGTTGCCGAGATGGTGCGGGTGCTGAAGCCGGGAGGCTGGGTTGCCGCTGCCGTCTGGTCTCTGCCGGAGAAGAACCCCTCCCTTGGCGTCGCGATGGGCGCAATCAGACAAGTGATCGACCTCCCGCCGCCAGATCCAACTGCACCAGGCATCTTTCGTCTAGCCGGGCAGGGAGAGCTTGCCGAACTATTCCAACGGTCGGGCCTGACCGAGGTGACCGATCATGAATTTTCCGGCGAGTGGTCGTATGCCTCACCCGATGAGTACTATACCAGCCTGATGGAGATCGCCGCGCCGATCCAGAACCTCATGGCACATCTCGCAGAGGCGCAAAAACAAGAGGTCAAACGACTCATCGTCCAAGCTGCATCACAGTTTGTACGAGACGGTCGCATCACGTTTCCCTTCGTCGCCAAGATCGTCACGGGGCGCAAGTCGTTGTGACCATACCATGGCCAAACGGGAGAGCGGCTTCAAAGATTTCATCCTGGATCAACTGGCGGACCTGCGCCAGGTGACTACACGTGCCATGTTCGGCGGTCACGGGATCTATCATGGGGCCAAGTTTTTCGGCATCATCCATAAGGACCGCCTCTATTTCAAAGTGACACCGGAGACAGTCGGGCGTTACACAGGGAAAGGCATGAAGCCGTTTCGGCCGAATGCCAAACAGACTCTCAAATCCTTCTACGAAGTCCCTATCGATGTCCTGGAGGATACTGAGCAAGTAGTCGCTTGGGCGGTGGAATCGGCGAACCGATGAACAACTCTCTCAGGTCCTTCCTCTGGAGTACCGGCCACCGCTATCACACACTCTTGAATCTTGTGAGCTTGGCAAACAGGATAGCAGAAAAGGGAAGAGCCAGACCGATGAACAGTTGTGCGATCAGGAGATCACCGAGCTGGCTGTAATCAGCCGGTGTCTGAACGGCGCCGGTCGTTTGGTCCTTGACTTCCCTGGTCACTACGAAAATTTGGTTCAGATATTTGGTGCCGAGCTGGCTCAAGGAAAGCGCGAGGTTGGTAAACGACGCCATCACGGCAAAGAAGGTGGCTTTGAGACTCGCCGGAGCCGAGTTGGCAATCCACGCCAGCATCGGAATCATGGAGATCTGGGCGAGCGGCGACTCCAATGCCGTGTCGATCAAGGCGATGAATCGGGCATCGACCACTCCACCGGTCACCGTCGCCGTCCATTCATGCAGCCCATAGAACATCCCGACGATCGGGAGTGACAGAATCGTACCGACAATAGTCAAGAATCCGACGATGTACGTGATCGAGCGTTCGGCCATGAACCGACGAAAGACGAACATACCTGCCAACGCAACGGTGCCGCCGATCAAAGAGAGGACTGAAAGGAATTGCTGATCGAACTTTAAGTCGTCGATCATCCACCAGGTCGAGCCTGGACCAGGACCAGGAATCATGCGCAGAGCAAAGATCACCGCCGCCGTGCCGACAAGGGTCAATCTCTTATCCGGCTCCAGTTCTCTCATGAGCCTCGACATCAAGAACAAGACGATAGCCATGGATCCGGCAAACACGATCTCCTCTCGGTAAGGAAATCCTCCCAGTCCGACCGTCAACGTGAAGAGCACAAAAGCCGAGCTTCCACCGAGGATCCACCAGTTTGGTTTCGTGGGTTCATCCTCGGCATCACGCACATTCACCATCTGTCGAGCCTGGTCGAGAGTAAATCCCTGCTGAAGAAGCCGCTGCCGTTTCCGATGGCTCAGCCACCAGGCTAATCCAACCCCTGCCACCGACACAACGGGGATCACCATAGCCATCAGATAGATCCGCTGATAGATCTGAATCAGCTCAGATTGCGGGAGCCCTTCGGTTCCGGCAAAGATATATACGTTGACCAGGGCGACGAGAATACCGCCACCAACAATCGCGACGCGGCCAAGCGTCTGCATTGTGGTGTGCATCAGTTTCTTCGTCCTGTCATCAAACGGTCGCCCTTGATCGTCGACACTGGGCACGGCCTCGACGGTCATCGCATCGGCCACCACATCCTGAACCACATATCCAATTGGAGCCAACAGGACGCTGAGGACATACCAGACTTCGGCCGGCAAGATAGCCGTCATCGCGTCACGGTCACCAATCAACAGAGCCATGATCCCGAGACTGATGGTCAATAGCCCTGCGCCGAGGCCTACAAGCCAACTCTTCCATCGCCACAACAGATCAACCGCATGGCCGATCGGCATCTTGAGGGCCCAGGGAATTCCGGCCCAAAATCCAAGGGCAGCGAGAAACGCGGCCGAGAGGCCGAGGTAGTCCTTAACGAAGAAAGTCCCGACGATGCCGGTGAGTCCCGAGATTCCGTACGCGATATAGACCATGAGCGGCGGCAAATAAGACAACCGCATCTCACGGCCAAGGGAGAGGATGTTGCGATCAATCCATTGAGCAACGGCTGTGAACATACCTACGGCAACCCACTGCTCTTCTCACGACGCTGGAGCAACGCCAACAGATGCCGTTGCATGTCGGAGGATGGAAGATGCACACGATCGCCGTGACCAGCCAGCACCCATTCAAACCGGTAATCAAGGAGCTTGCGAAGCGAATCCATCAACGTCCACTTCTTCCAAACCAGACGAGTGGGCGCGTCCAATGCCTGGGATTGCGAATCCCACCACAGATGATCTCCTGTAAAGAGAAAGCGGTCTTTGTAGAGCAGCACCATACTCCCGGCCGTATGACCCGGCACGGGAATAATTTGGAACTCCGATCCGATCCGTACCATCTCTTCACCATGGATGATGCGTTCCGCAGACGGCGCAGCTTCAAGATCTGCTTGATGGATGATCTGCTCTGCCCCAAAATGCGCGGCGTACTTGTCCGCTTCGGCAACGTCATCTTTATGCGTCAAGAAAATATGCGTGAGACCTCCCCGCCGTTCAAACATATCGATCAAGTGTTTGACATAGCGAGGAGAGTCGATCAACCAATTCCCGTTCCCATGCTCAATGAAGAAACTGTTTGCTCCGAACGACTTTTCTGAATTGAACCCACAATAACTGACTCCATCATCAAGATGGAGGGGAAAACTGCCCATCGCCGTTTTCAGTCCTACCCCATCATTCTGTTCGGTCCCAATCGATCCGACCGGGCAGGCAAGCAATGCTTGGTAGGCATGATGGACCCCGTCGGCATCCTGAGGTTGAGAGCTGACCGCTGAATAGCCTCCGATCTCTTCAAAGCTCGATGGCGCCAGCTGTCGACACGTGTCACAGTTGATGCAAGTTGCATCCACATAAAAGTTTCCCGGCACGTTGGAATCCAGCCGTTTCGTTGGGTCTGCCATCAAAAGACCTTCATCGCTCGCTTCTCCCGATCCGCCGCCCGCCAGAGATACCACGCAGCGGCCGTACGAAACGGTCTCCATCGCTCACCGTATTCCCAGACCTGTTGAGGCGTCGGCATGGTCGTTCGGCGATATCCGATACGAAATCCATTGCGTACGCCGAAGTCATGAACGGGCAGCACATCGGGCCTCCCCAGTTGAAAGATCAGCAGCATCTCGACCGTCCATCGACCGATTCCGCGCACATCGATCAGGCGCTGGACAATCGCTTCATCATCCAACTGTTGCATCATCCGGTTTGTCGGCACAGTTCCATCGATAGTCTTTTGAGCCAGGTCTCGAAGAGCCATGATTTTCGACCGTGAGAATCCAGCCTGCCTAATTGCCTTCACGTCCATCGCGAGAAGATCATCGGGGCGAGGAAATCTTCGCCCTGGAAAGAGCGCCACAAATCTCCGGAGAATACTTTCAGCAGCCTTGTCATGAAGCTGTTGATAGGCGATCGCACGGGCAAGGGACTCAAATGGCGAGCGGCGCATCTTCGGCTTCAAGGAGAACGGGCCGATCTGCTCGATCAACCGACGCATAACCGGGTCCACCGCCGCCATATGGGCCATTGGTTCAGAGCATAGGTCGTCCATCGGTTCAGAGAGGTCAGCTCAGTTCCCCGACAAATTACATGACGACTCCCCCTCCGACTTGAATCGTCTGTCCCGTCAACCACCGCGCGTCCTCGCTCACAACGAACGCCACAACATCGGCGATATCCTTTGGAACTCCAAGCCGCTTCATCGGCGACAGTTGGATCCCGATCTCCCGATACTCTTCCTTCATCATCCCCGTTTCGGTAAAGCCCGGCGAGACCGTATTCACCGTGACCCCTCTGGGTGCCAATTCCTGCGCCAACCCTTTGGTATACTGTTCAAGCGCTGCCTTACTCCCAAGATAGGCGGACGCTCCCGGAAAGCTCAGATGTGTCCCGCCTGTCGAAATATTCACGATACGCCCACCGTCTTTCAATACCTTTGCCGCCTCTTGCATGGCGAAGTATGGCCCCTTGGCATTCAAGGCCATCACACCATCAAAGTCCTCTTCTGTCGTTTCCTCAAACGGTTTTGGCATGAACTTGCCCGCGTTGTTGACCAGAATGTCCAGCCGGTTGAATTGCTTGACCGTATCGGCCACGAGGCGGCGCGCGTCCGCCACGCGACTCAGGTCGGCTTGCACCGCCAAGGCCTTGCCACCTCTCGCTTGAATTCCCACGACCACCTGTTGTGCTTTTTCAGAACTTTTTGAGTGATTCACCACAACGATGGCACCTTCTTCCGCTATTCGTTCCGCAATGGCCCGACCGATTCCGCTCGACGCCCCGGTCACAATTGCCACTTTTCCACTCAATGATTTCATCCGCTTAGCCCCTCTTTTCTGTAACTTGGCCCGACTGCAGAATCGAACGGCCCCACTGTCCAAGGAATGCCCATTCACCGATCGGCCGACGGATCCTCGGGCGACGTTCTCGCTCCCGCAGCCGTTCTGGAAGCAGGGCAGGATCCCCTGGATAACCAACGGCAATCATAGCAACAGGTTCATAGCCAGTGGGAATCTGGAGATCAGCTCGCGCCTTCTCCACATCAAAACCGGCCATTTGGTGGGCAACCAACCCTTGTGCCGTCGCTTGCAACACAAAATTCTCGGTCGCCAACCCGGTATCGTGAAAGGCATGCCGGTTGAGCTCGCCGTCATCCTCAAAATACAAGCTGGCCACGGAAAGCACCAAGACCGGAGCGCGAAGAGCCCATCGACGGTTGCCCTCCGCTAAACACTCAAAGAGCCGATTCCAGTCTGTCTGGTGATCCTTACTCGCCATGATAAATCGCCATGGCTGCTCGTTGTTCGATGAAGGAGCCCATCGAGCTGCCTCAAAGAGCGACTGTAGCAATGAGACATCGACAAGCCGTTCATCAAACGCTCTTGGGCTCCATCGCTGTGCTAACAAGTCATGAATGGGAAATTGAAGTTGTGCCGGTTGGTTCACAAACGCTATCCTTTCCCCTCCTTAGCGGATGCCATATCAGGCGACCACCCGCCTCCGAGCGCCTTATAGAGTTGTACAACCGATGCCAACAGCAACCGCCTTGTGCTCGTCAAGGCAAGTTCGGATTCGAACAAATTTCTCCTTGCCACAAGCACGTCAAGGTAGTTCGCAAGCCCTCCTTTATAGCGAAGCTCCGCCAGTTTCAACGCCGATTGCAGAGCTGTGACTTGCTGTTGCTGTGACTCGCTCTGCGTCCGTGCAGTTTGAACGGCAACGAGTGAATCTTCAACCTCCCGAAGCGCCGTCAACACCACCTGCTGATACGCTGCCAAGGCTTGTTTGCTCTGAGCCTCCACTGCTTCCTGCTGGAAACCCAACACCTGCGCGTTTAACAGAGGCGCGGCCAGGCCGGCACCGAACACGCCAAAGGACGAGGGATCGGTGAAGATCAAAGACAATTCAGGATGAGCCAGGCCGGCCAATCCGGTCAACGTGATTCTGGGAAAGCGTTCAGCTTTGGCGGCCCCGATACGGGCCGTGTATGCCGCTAACTGTTGCTCAGCCATCAACAGATCCGGCCGCCGCTGCAATAATTCGGAGGGCAAACCAGCAGGAACGTCCGGGGGGATGATTTGCTCATTCAACGACCGGTCTCGCGGAATCGCAAAAGGTCTTCGCCCGAGCAACACACTCAAATGGTTCTCGGCTTGGACCATCTGTCGTTGGAGTTCAGCCGTGCGGGCTGCCGCGTTCGCGCGCTCCGCCTCGAACTGATCAGCATCCAGTTTCGAGGTCATCCCTTGGCGCAATCGAGCCTGGGCGATCCGCACTGATTCTTCCCAAGACTCCAGCGTACGTTTGGCAATGTCGAGCTGCAGGTCGAATTGGAGGAGGTTGAAATAGGCTTCCGCGACCGCACTGACCAATTGGATCGTGACGGCACGGCGGTTCTCTTCTTTGGACAACAGATCTGCGCGCGCGGCTTCGTTCATGCGCCTGACCCGGCCCCAGAGATCAACTTCCCAGGCCAGATTACCAAACAAGTAATAGTTGAATGGGCTCGCAAAACCGGGAAAGAGGAAGTTTGCTTTCCGGCCGGCCGGTGCACTGCCGGCCACCGTAATACCGGGGAGATAGTCAGACCGTGCGACTAAGGCTCTCGCGCGGAATTCTTCGACGGTGGCTACGGCACCTTGCAGGTCCTTATTCTCTTCGAGCGCGATTCGAATCAGCTGCTGCAGCTGTTCATCCCGGAGGAGCTCCCACCATGGTAAATTGGCCAAAGCCGGGAGATCAGATTGCCCATCAGCCATGCGGAACCGATCCTCCGTGTCGGTCAGAGGCCGCTTGTAGTCCGGGCCCATAGCACAAGAGAGTAGAAATGACGAAAGCACGATGACAACAATGGTTTGCACGTTATGATTTCTCCTCCGGGACATGCGGGACCGCCGATTGATCAACCCCTGCGGTCGACTGAGCCCCTCGCGTGGTCAACTTTCGAATGACCACATAGAACAACGGAACAAAAAAGATTGCAAGGAATGTCGCCGCCATCATCCCACCCATCACACCCGTGCCGATCGATTGACGACTCGCCGCCCCCGCGCCCCTTGCGATCACCAACGGGACCATCCCGAAGATGAATGCCATCGAGGTCATGATGATGGGGCGGAAACGCAACCGCGCGGCTTCGACTGCCGCTTCAATCAAGGGACGTCCTGCCTCGTATCGCTTGTTGGCGAATTCGACGATCAGGATCGCGTTCTTCGCCGAAAGGCCGATCAAGGTCACGAGGCCGATCTGGAAATAGATATCGTTTTCGAACCCTCGGAGCCAGACCGCCGTCAGCGCACCGAAGACGGCGAACGGCACCGCCAGAATGACGGCAAACGGAACAACCCAACTTTCGAACTGCGCCGCCAGGACTAGAAAGACCATCAACAGTCCGATGAGAAAGACTTGGCCGGATTGTCCACCGACTCGTCGCTCTTGAAACGAAATATTACTCCAGTCGAGCGCATAGCCTTTCGGAACCAACACCTCGCTTGCCACCCGCTCCAATGCTTCGAGCGCCTGACCAGAACTAAAACCAGGGGCAGCCGCTCCCAAGACCAGCGCCGTATTATATCCATTGAAGTGATTCACCGGATCCGGCCCGCTCTGATATTCCGCGGTCACAATCGTATCGAGTGGAATCATATGCGTCCCTCGTTCGCTTCGTGCCCGCAGATAGATCTTTGAGAGATCCTGCGGAGTCGATCGGTACTCCGCCTCAGCTTCTGTTTGTACGTGATAGACGCGACCGAACTTGATGAAGTCGTTGATATAGAAATTTCCGAAGTAGGCCTGCAACGTATCGAAGATATCCGAAATCGGAATTCCCAGCGCCTTAGCCCGTTCCCGATTCACGTCGGCAAACAGCCTCGGCGAAGACACGCGGAAATTCGTCCCGATCCGTCCAATCGACGGTTCTTTTTCGGCGCGTTCGACGAATTCTTGTGCCACCATAGCAAACTTTTTGAAGTCCCCGCTGGTCGGATCCTGGATCTGTGCAGAGAACCCGCCCACGGCGCCTACACCTCGAATCGACGGAGCGTTGAAGGCAAGAAGCAGAGCTTCTGGAATTTTTGCAAACTCTCCGTAGGCTGCCCCGACAAGGGCTTTGGCATGATTGTAAGGCTCCGGTCGTTCATCCCAGAGCACCAACGGCACAAACATCGTCGCGGAGTTCGGACCCCTAGTGCCGAACACGAAATTTTGCCCCGTCAAAGCGTCCGTAGAATGGACCGCCGGAATCGCCTGAAAGAAGCGCTCGACCCGTTCGAGAACGGCGTCAGTTCGCTGTTTGGAGGCACCGTCCGGCAGCTGAGCCACGACGATAAAGTAGCCCTGATCTTCTTCCGGCAAGAAGCTTTTGGGCAATGTCTGAAAGAGGCTGAACGACACAGCCAGGAGCAGACCGAATACGGCCATGACACGAACCGGCCTGACTACCAACCCAGCGACGGCGTTCGCATAGCCTCGTTGCGTCCGGTCGAATGCGCGATCGAACCAGTCCCAGAACCTGTTTCGTTTCCCATGCTGTGGAGTGAGCACGACGCCGCAGAGCGCAGGACTCAAGGTCAATGCCACAAACCCCGAGACGGTCACCGAGATCGCGATGGTCGCCGCAAATTGCTTGTAGAGCGCGCCGGTGATGCCGCCGATGAATCCCACCGGCACGAACACGGAGACGAGGACCAAGACGATCGCGATGACCGGAGCCGTCACCTCGTTCATCGCCCGTTTGGCCGCCTCTTTCGCAGAGATCCGATCTTCGCGCATATGCCGCTCGACGTTTTCAACCACCACAATGGCGTCGTCCACCACAATCCCGATCGCCAGCACCATTCCGAAGAGAGTGATCGTATTGATGGAAAATCCAAGAGCATAGAGGCCGACGAACGTCCCGATCAGAGAGACCGGCACGGCCACGGTCGGAATGATGGTGGCTCGCCAGGTTTGCAAGAACAGATAGACGACGAGCACGACCAGCACCATCGCTTCCAGCAGCGTCTTGACGACCTCCTTAATCGAGACCTCGATGAAGCGTGTCGTGTCGTACGGCGTGTCATACGATACGCTGGGCGGGAAATTCTTGGACAATTCGTCGATCTTGTCTCTCGTACGGCTCACGGTATCGAGTGCATTCGCGCCGGGCGCCAAGAACGTCAGGATGAACGTCGTAGGCTTGCTGTTCCAGCGGCCTTCTAACCCGTACGCTTGCGCTCCCAATTCAACGCGCGCGACATCCTTGAGTCGCACCGTGGAGCCGTCCGGCAGAGCGCGAACGATGAGCTCTTCAAATTCCTTCACCTCCGTCAGACGCCCCTTCGTGATGATCGGGATCGTCAGTTCCGTCCCCTTCGGGGCCGGTTCGCGGCCGATCGTCCCAGCCGGGTAGTCACGATTCTGCTCACGCACGATGGCGATGATGTCGCTCGGGGTCAGTTCCAGCTTGGCCATCAACAACGGATTGAGGATGATCCGCATGCTGTACGTTTGCTGCCCGAACACCAGCGCATCACCCACTCCTTTGACCCGCTTCAAGTCATCGACGATCCGAAGGGTGGCATAGTTCGAGAGAAAGACGGCGTCGTGGCGTGGATCAGTCGACTTCAGGGCGATGACCATCACGAGATCCGGAGATAGTTTCTTGACTGAGATCCCCTGACGGACCACTTCCGGCGGAAGCTGAGGCTCGGCAAGCTTTTCACGGTTCTGAGTTTGAACCTGGGCGATGTCAGGATTCGTGCCGATTTCAAACGTGAGCTTGATCGAGACGTGCCCGTCGCTGCTGCTCGTGGATTCGTAGTACAAGAGATTGTCGACGCCGGGCAGGGTTACTTCAATGGGACGAGCGACCGCTTCCGCCGCCACTTCGGCGCTGGCGCCCGGATAGTCCGCATCAATCTGGACCACCGGGGGAGTGATTTCAGGAAACTGCGCGATCGGGAGGAACTGCATGGCAAGCAGTCCCATCACCACCACCACGATTGAGATCACCGACGCACGAATCGGTCGGTCGATAAAAACGTGCGAGATCACCTCTGATCCTTACTGAGAAGCGGGAGGAACCGATTCCGTACCAGCCTGATTAGCCGCGACCCACGGAACAGGCTTCACTGGCGCGCCGGGACCGATCTTCATCAACCCGTTCACGACCACACGATCGCCTGCCTTCAGGCCGGTGTCGATGAGCCACTGGTCCCCTTTCCAGTCGGACGCCACGACATCTCGTATCTCAACCGTCTCGTCCTGGTTGACCACGTAGACAAACGGCCCTTGCGGTCCTTGCAAGACAGATCGCTGAGGAACCAGGACCGCGTCTGTCTTCATGTCACCGGTGAACCGCACTTTGACAAACTGTCCAGGCAAGAGCGTTCGCTGGGGATTAGGAAACGTTATTCTGACCTCGCGTGCACTGGTTTCTGTACGCAGCCCTGGTTCCAGCAGATCAAGCACCCCTTCATCAGGATAGGCTGTCCCATCCATGAGCGTCAGTCGACCACGTAATTGATAGACGCCTGGGTGAGTGATTCTCTTTGCCTCGATGTCCCGTCGTCGCTTCAAGATGAAGGTTTCGGGAACGTTGACGACTACAAACATGGGATCGACGCGATGAATGGTGGTCAACAAGTCGGTCTGGGCCGAGACGAGTCTTCCCTCATAGTACCGGCTTCGCTCGATAATTCCGGTAATCGGAGCCGTAATGAGCGTATTGTCCATATCAAACTGCGCTTTGATGAGGTCGGCCTGCGCGCCTTGCATGGCAGCGTTGGCCGAGAGTTCTTCGGCGATGGCGTCGTCGACATCTTTCTGACTGACCGCCTGTTCAGCCAGCAACGGCTTGACCCTTGCCAGATCCTGTTTGGCTTGGACCACCCGAGCTTCAGCCTGTGCAATCTTGGCTTTGGCGCTCGCAACTGCCGCCTTAAACGGAACAGGATCGATCTGGTAGAGTCTGTCGCCCTTTTTGACGTCCCGCCCTTCCTTATACAAGACAGCCTTGAGAATACCGGTTACCTGAGGACGGATCTCCACCGGACGTGAGGCCTCGGCTTGCCCGATAAATTCCGGTTCATCGGGAACCGTCTGGGTCTGGACGGTCACCACCTCAACCTGAGGGGTTTCCTGTGGAGGCATCGACCCAGCCTCTTGCTTGCACCCAACAGAAAGGGCGAGAGACACGATAAGAAATCCTAACGAAATATCTTGCGCGAGCCGTGGTTCCATCAACATGCTACTCATCCTAACTTTAGAACGCTCATCATTTTTCCCTACAAACAAACGAATCATTGTACCGAGACATCCAAGACGGCGGCAAGCCCAAGCCAGCCAAGGATTCTACTCATTAGTCTTGATGCGAGGCCGTTCCATTCTCAATCTGTCTCCAGACCCGTTTGGTCTCCCTGGTTGACTCCAGTGATCTCCTCGACAACACATCGAGTCAAACATCCTGATGCGCACAACTCAGCCCCTTCTCGCCAGAGGCGCGCGAGTAAGGCTTTCCCTTCGGCATCTATGTACGTCACACCGCCTAAATCAATTTTCCCACAACGATATTGATTGACCGACATCTCACGGCAATAGGCATTCAGCTCCTCAACCCAGAGACCGGCAAGCCGTCCTTCCAGGACAAGCGAAACTGAAAGAGACGCAGCGCCCCGCTGTCGGGTGATCTTTAACAACTCGCTTCCTCCTCCTTGATGCCTGTCGTCTAAGAAACAATATCCGTACCCCAGGGATTGTCCAGTAGAAACAGCCACCGGCCATCGACCTGACGGCGAAGAATGCTAGACAATCGACCCTTGAGCTGTACTGGGCTCCCTTGAAGATCAGTTCCTCGGATAGTCCAGCGGGCACAGTCCTGCGCGATATCGCCTACCTCTACGAGCTGTTGTGCTTCGATAGCAATCGTTGGCCTCGGAGCCATGAACCCTTCGAGAGCTTGGTGTATCCCGTCTGTTCAGTTCACCACGACACCAGGCCTCACGACGAACGACGCGCCTGGCTCAAATAGGGTCAGAGCCGATTCAAGCTCACCGGTGTTCATCGCCGTAACGAGGTGATTCATTGCGCTTAGTGAGCTTGTCGTTTCCATGTACACTCCTTCTCTTTTGCCTATGTTGGAAAGCACCCTACAAGTTGATTTTCGTTGAGCTTAATGCTGGCACCGCCGAAAGATGGCATAGAAAGCCGGGACCTTTACGACCTCACCAGTGGGAAGACTGTGCACAGTGCGGACATGACTCGACCCGGTCTTGAGAAGTGTAAAGCGATCGGCGGGGAACAACGTCGTCAGATTATCCTCATGGAGCAACCCCGGCGTGATCTGGTGCTCAAACACTCGGGCCAGGCCTGGAGGTGTTCCATATTGCTGAATCAGTTGCGCAAAAAAGGGCTCGGCCGCTGAGGATAACTCGAGCAAATACAATGTCCCTGTGACTCCGAGAAGTCGCTCGATCGCTTGAATCGCCGTCGATTGGTCTGCGGGCGACAGTTGATGCAGCACCGCCCGCATGTAGATATTGGCATCACCGAGTTCCTTGTGAAGCGCTTCCGCATCATCAGGACGGAGCACATCAAGCAGACGGTACGAGATATTCGGGGCGGCATTGGTCTTTCCGGCCAATTCAACGGCAGCGGGTGCGACTTCTGTTCCAATGACCTTCGTAAAGTGCTTCCCGAGGAACGACGTTTGGGTACCGTTGCCACAGCCTAAGTCTATCAATGGAAGCTTTGGATCGAGGTGGTCTCGGAACAGCCTCAAGTCTTCCTGCGCCGCATGCGTGGGATCAGCATCCCAGAAGATTTCGCCGGGTGTTCCTGTCGTGGTGCTCCAAAATTTTTCCCACGAAGTTAAATACCGATTGGGTGATGTCATTCTGCTTCTCCTAAGGTTTGAGAGCATGAAACGCGGTAGCTTGCCTCTGGATACACAACCTCAGCAACCTCCGTTCCAAGCGCGATTTCCTGAGGTCAGCATCACCGAAGTCGTTGGGTTACCAGGAGAAGGGGCTCTTGCGGATGAAGGGTGTTCGACCGGAACAATCTTGAGGATCTGCCGACCATCCGGCATGCCGCCGAACGATCGGCGCAATCCAATATTTAAGGTGAGGCGCTACTCCATATGCCAGCACGGGTTAGTAAGTGAAATGGTTGATGAGGAAGATCCTCAATCCGCAGGGCGAGTAATACCGAGCTTCTGCATTTTTGACTGGAGGGTTGTTCGCTTGAGTCCTAAGCGGGCCGCAGCTCCACCGGGGCCTCCGACGACCCATTTGGTCTCGCGGAGAACACGAAGAATTTGCTCACGTTCGGCTTCTTCAAGCGTGACGGCTGACGTCGTCACAAGACGGTTCTCTGCTTCCAATTCACTCATCGGCACTTGCAAGTCTGCCCCCTGTGTCAAGATAACGGATCTTTCAACGAGGTTCTCCAGTTCACGAATATTGCCTGGCCAGGCATATCGCGTCAGCACCTCAAGAGTCTTCGCTGGCACGGTCTGAATATTCTTCTTCATTCGCACTGCATAGTGCTGTGTAAAATATCGGACTAAGATGGGAATATCTTCGCGGCGGTCACGCAACGGCGGCAAGTTGATCGGGAAGACATTCAACCGGTAATACAAATCACTTCGAAATTGATGTTGCTCGACCAACGCCTTGAGATCCCGGTTGGTTGCGGCAACCAGACGCACGTTCACTCGGATCGTCTTGGCACTGCCCAGCCGCTCAAATTCCTGTTCCTGCAACACGCGCAACAGCTTGGACTGGAGTTCCAGTGGAATTTCACCCACTTCATCAAGGAAAATCGTGCCCTTATCTGCCAGCTCAAATCGTCCGGCTTTCTGTGCAATGGCCCCGGTGAATGCACCTCGTTCATGCCCAAAGAGCTCGCTTTCTAAGAGTCCCGTTGGAATAGCCGCACAGTTGAGCTTGACGAAGGTTCGGTCCGATCGATCACTCAAACGATGGATTGCGCGGGCAATGAGTTCCTTTCCGGTCCCCGTCTCCCCCTGGATCAAGACGGTCGAATCGGTCGGAGCGACCACCTCAACCTGCTTCAGGACGTTCTTCAAGACCTGGCTGTCGCCCAAGATATCGTCAAACCCATGCTCGAAACGGAGCTCCTCTTCCAAGTACAATTTCTCTTTGGCCAACTTATCCTTAAGCTCGGCAATCTCCTGAAAGGCCAAGGCATTCTCGACCGCCACGGCAACCTGTTTAGCCACCTGCTGAAGAAACTCCAGATCTGCATCGCTATAGGCCTCTTTCTCCAAACTCAAAAACCCCATCGCACCCAACCGGCGTGCCGCGGTCGTCAGGGGAAGGAAACAAAACGAGTTGATGCCGTCTTCTTCCATGTGCCTCGTAACCTTGGGCCATCGACGTTCACCCATAAGATTCGGCACGAGAATGGGTTGCTGCGTTTTCAACACGATCCCAGCAGGGCTCTCGTCGATTAGTCCCTCATGACCTCCTACAAGATCGGCCGGCACATTGGCCTGGATAGTGTGTAATCGCATGGTGTGCTTGGTCGGATCGTACAAGGAAAGCGCGACAAAATTGACGTGTACGACGCGAGGAAGGCGTTGCGCGAATTCACGAAACAGCTCGTCGAGCTCTCTGTGCGAGGAAATGGCCTGCGCCACTTCTAATAACGCTTGATACCGCTCCGACAGAGTTTCGCAGGAAGATAAGGGTGATGGCTCCATACTTATGGGCAGTATGGCCCATCACCCGCCGAGGTCTCAAGCGGTCGTACAGAACGACTGGATAGAGTGTGTAGCTCGGTGGATCGTCAGAGCGTCTGATGTGTCCCGTCGCAGTACGGCGGCGTTTTGGTGTGCTTACACTGGCACAGAGCCACTTCTTTAGTTTCGTTGATGGTAAATTCCACCGGCTCGATCCCAGTTCCTTCGTGTGCCCCATCACAGAATGGCTGATCCCTCGATCGTCCGCAGAGGCACCAATAGTACGTGCCTGCCTCCAACGTCAGCACCGACGGCTCTTTCGCTGCAATGCGTGGCTGTGCCATGACAAGTCCTCCGTTGAGATTATAAGTGTAGCGGCTTGATCGGTGATACGACCGCCGCCGGGTCGCGTGTCCAGATGGATGCATCTGCATCGACGTACAGCTCAACCTCGTTTCCGTCAGGGTCCTTCAGATAGAGACTCTGACTCACTGTATGATCGCTCATGCCGTCGATCACAATTCCGGCTTGTTCCAACTCTCTCTTGGCGTGGCGCAGCTCGTCAAGGCTGTCTCCCACTTTGATACCGATGTGATAGAGTCCCCGACGTGGTCCGCTCGATGGACCCGGCGCATCACCAACCTGAATCAACAGCAACTCGTGATGCGTCCGACCCGATGTCAAGGCGACGGCCGCTCCGTTGAAGATTCGCCCAACCTCCTTGAACCCTACCAAATCCCGATAGAACCCCAGCGATCGTTCGAGATCCTTTACATAAAAGACAACATGACCAAGATAATGGGCTTTCATCTGATTCACCCCTTGTTGTGAACAGACTGCCTCAGCAAGGCTCTGACCGCCGCATGCTCCAGCCCGACATCGGGACTTCGCTGCAGCGCGTCGTGATAGTGTCGTCCAAATCCCTCCCCCTCTTCCGTCGGCATCAGAAATGTTCGCGCATGGGCCAGCAGCGCTGACATCTCTTCGCCGGTTGACGAGTCCTCCTCTTCGCTGAGTTCATCAAGTTTCGTCATCAGTTGGGACAGTGGACGTAACCAGGCAAACCATGCATCGTTCAACACCAGCTGCAAAAACGCTCCGTTGGATGGGATGCGTCCGTGCACGCGCTCATAGCGCACCCGTTCGTCATCCAGCAACGTTTTGTGGAGGCGAAGCAAGGCCTGAAAAAGATGGTTGAGAACAACATCCCTGTTTGTTTGCTCCGGCATAATGGTCTTCCTTGTGAGAACCACACTCGTATTACCCAACCGGCTCACTACCAAGCTGATGCGCCTTCCGTCCGCCACGAACATGCTGGTGTTCTCGAACGTGCCCCTCAACCATAAGTCTTGCCATCTCAGCAGCACGTGTGACCAGTTCTTGCGCTCCTTCCCGTAATTCCTGACTGTTCTGCACCTCAAGGACATTGCGCTCCATGTCCTCGGCGCTCCAGCCTCTCGAATGGGCGATGAACGGGAACTGTGGGAACTGGCAGCCGACCTCAGCAAAAAATGTCATCAGTTGGCCGGCGACGCCCTGCACGTTGTCCTGGCCACCCATGATGATGAACGCCGCCACTTTATTCTTGAGCAAATGTGTGTTCGCGATCGTCTCCTGATTTTGAATGCAGTTTAACCGCTCAATCATCTTGTAATACAGGCTACTGGCATTGCCCCAGCGTATCGGCGTCGCGATCAGAATCACGTCCGCCCAATGCACGATGGCTTCGTAGACGCGGTCAAGCTGATCGGTTGGATCCATTTGTGTGATCGAGCAGGGCCATGTACACGCCTTTGCAGATTTCGAATAGAACCCTTCGCACGCTCGAAAATTGAGGTCCCGCAGCTTAATGCACTGGCTCTCTACGTGCAGTTCGCGCTGCGCATATTCCAATGCCGCTTCGAGCAGCGCATCCGACCCGCTGTAGCGTGGATGGTCGATCGTCATCGCGGTGGTGGAGATCCCCACGACCCGGATCGGCCCTGGTTGGCGGCTCACGGCACGAGCTAAGGGGTGTGGCTTGTGGGTCTGCTTCCTTCGTTTTGTGGCCGACGAGAGATCGACATACACTCGGCCGTTTTCCACTTTTATCGGATAGGTCGGAACCTGATCCTGCTCGTAGCCGGCTTCTCCCTGGCCGGTTCGATGATGGAACTTCCAATAGTGCCACGGGCAGACGACATAGTCACCATCGAGCGTACCGGCACCCAATGGACCGCCGACGTGATTACAGACACCGGAAATCGCGGCGAACATCCCATCTTTGTACGTCAGGGCGATCGACGTCCTACCGCACATCACCTGCTGCAGGGGTTTGCCCTTTAGTTCTTCGGTACTTCCAATATCTGTCCATTGCGTAGGCGGCATGCGCAACTCCTTGGAAAAATGGCGTGCTTGGCTCTTACTGTTTTGCACCTGTATCATAGTAAAAGCGCTCGTGGACGATCTTCCCGTCTTTCCATCGCGTCACCACCACCTGCTCCATGTGAACCGCCTGTCCATTCGTCGCGATGAAGTCGAGGCTGCATTCATAGAACGTAACATCGTCGCCCACAGCTGACGCGGTCACGTTGAACCCCTTCCACTCCTTCACGCCGCTCAAAAACTGTTTTTCTCGTTCGAGGTTGGCCGCCTGTCCGACGGTCGGCGGGTTGGCGTTTTCCTGCATCTTCGCATCCTTGTCGTAAAACTCTGTCATCGCTTCAAGAATCTTACCCTGCCGGATATAGCCGAATAGATCGTTCAAGCGTTGCTGCAAATTCTGAGTGCTCATCGTGATTCTCCTTTCATGGGTTGTTTGATGTGAACCGAATCCCTGCCTTCTGCACCTCTTGATAGGGGAGTAGCCATACGAGCGATTCATCGCTGAGATCACCGACCTGAATGCGATTCCCCCAGGGATCACGAAAGTCGCAGCGAAAGCCTGGATGGAGCTTTAATTTGTACTTCTTCGTGAGCTTCTTGCGGACCTCTTTGATCTGCTTTGCGTCCCGCACCATCAAGCCGAAATGCTTCGTGCGGTCAGGCTGGAGCTTGTCCACCTCGAAGATCGCCATGAATTGATGTTCGCCGAGCTTACACCAGGCCGCTCCTTCTCCCCCGCGCAGCATCTTCAAGCCGAAGACATCTTGATAGAACTTCACCGCTTTTTTCGCATCCGTCACTTCAATGACGACATGGTTACAACCATAGACCTGAACAGCCATTTAGCCACCAGCCTTTCCCACCGACAGATGACGTTCAACCTCTCGGAAAGTTGCCACAAACTGTTCCGGCGGTTGAGCCCCAGAGAGCGCATAGGATCCGTTGAAGACGAAATACGGGACGCCTCGAATACCCAGACGACGGCCGACTGCCTCTTCTTCTTTCACCTTTTCCACACCATCAGGACTTTCGAGAAATGTTTCGGTTGCAGCTCGATCAAGCCCTGCCTCAGCAGCGTTTGACGCCAACGCACTACTACTTCCGATATCCCCACCTTCGAGGAAATAGCGACGAAAGAGCGCCTCCACAGTTTTGTCCTGCTTACCATGCTGCCCTGCCCACCAGATAAGTCGATGTGCGGCAAACGTGTTAGGCGTGCGCTGGATCCGATCGAAAGCGAACGGGATACGTTCGGCCGCACCTGCGGCTGTGACTTGGTCGTAGATCGCTCGAGCAGCAGCAGCCCCGCCAAACTTGGCTTCCAAATACGTTCGTCGATCCATTCCATCACGTGGCATCGTCGGGTTCAGCTGAAACGGCCGCCAGTGAATCTCGGCGTTGAGGCCACCGTCCAATTGCTGCAGGGCCCGTTCAAGCCGTCGCTTACCGACATAACACCAAGGACAGATGACATCGGAGTAGACCTCGATCTGGAGCGTTCGCCCATTCATGACAAGTGCCCCATCTTCCCCGCCTGATAATCATTCACGGCCTGAACCAGCTCGGCCTTGGTATTCATGACGAACGGACCATAGCGGGCGATTGGTTCATCGATGGGCTCGCCGCTAAGCACGAGCAGAACGGTGTCATCAGTTGCCTTCAGCGTCATGCGCTCACCGGAATTGTCGAGCTGTACCAGCTCCGCCTCTCCTGCTGGGCCGGACCCATTGACGGACAGGCCTCCCTGCAACACAAAAATGGCCGTGTTGAACCCAGCCGGGACGGCGACCTCGGTTGCGTGTCCTGCTTTCAAACGCACATCGTACAGATGGACCGGCGTGAACGTCTTCGCTGGCCCCTTGATGCCACGAGACATAGCTTCGGACATCCCACGGAACTCTCCCGCGATCACACGAAGGTATCCGGCCTCACCGTCCAATTCGACCACGGGGATGTCCGCCTTCAATAGGGTCTGGTAGCCGGGGCTCGACATCTTGTGGGCGCGCGGCAGATTCACCCAGAGTTGAATGGCCTGGAAGAGACCGCCCTTCCCTGCCCAGTCTTTCTCATGCATCTCTTCATGTACGACGCCGGACGCGGCGGTCATCCATTGCACATCGCCCGGCCCGATTATGCCGCCACTCCCGGTGGAGTCACGATGCGCCACAACACCGTCGTACACGATGGTAACCGTTTCAAATCCCCGGTGCGGATGTTCGCCCACCCCACGAGGCTGATCGGTCGGAGAAAAGGTCTCCGGGCCCGCATAATCGAGCAGGAGAAATGGGGAGAGTGTCTCCCCAACCGAGTTGCCAGGGATCAGATTACGCACCGGGAAGCCGTCGCCCACCCAATGGCGCGACCCATACGGATGAATCTGGACAACCTTCTTATCGCTCATCACAGCGTTGCTCATGGCTGTTCCCTCCTTACACCATCGCACGCAAGGCTTCGGTTATGGCAACGTGGCCTCGCACCAGCGACGAGGGCTGTTCAAACACAATCGCATTGCGCGAAATTGCCGTATACATCTCCTCAAACAACCGCGCCGCCTCGTCGGAAAGCCCAAACGACTTAAACGTTGGAACGACGGCGCTCAATGGTGCCTGTTGGGCCGTGACCGTCTTCCCGAGGATCTGCCCAAGTGCCGCAGCGACGTCATCGGGGCAGTACTCTTCTGGACCGGCCATTTCCACGATGCGGTGACCCTTCCCACCGACCAGCAATTGTTCGGCACCGATCCGGCCGATGTCCTTCGTGGAAATCATGGGTATCTTAGCTGAAGGCTCGATGAACGTCGGCAGCACCCCCTGTGCCTTTGCCATGCCGAGAACAGGCGCCCAATTGTCCATAAAGTAACAGGGACGCAGTATCGTAAGATTTATCGCCACAGCTCCAAGCGACTGTTCGCCATAGCGAGAGGCTTGTATCGGCCCTGTTCCTGTCGGAAGCTGCGCGCCGACCGACGACAGCAACACGACATGCTGAATTCCACTCTTTCTCACCGCCTCCGCAGCCCGATCCACCCGTGCTCGCTGATCCGCCAACCAGGCTTCGGCACCGTAATTCGGCGGCACGAGCAAATAGACCCCATTCGCGCTATCGAACGCCTTGGCTAGCGCCTGCACATCATCAAGGGACGCCACGGCAACCTCCGCCCCCTTGGCTTTCCAGCTCGCTCCCTTGTCGGCCGAGCGCACAACAACCCGCACAGGCTGTTTCTTTCCCAGCAAAGTCTCCACGACCGCAGATCCTGTATTTCCCGTCGCACCAACCACGACAAACATGAGGAGTCCTCCTTTGCTTCTTGATCCTTCAAGCTAGCAAACTAACCGACAGTACGATTGCCGTCACCGGATCTTACACTGGCAACTTGTATTCCAGGGAACTCCTTCCCACTAGAACGCCAAATCCTACCGTAAAAGATGGGAATTTCTGAATGTAGTCCGCTGAGCCGTGGAATGAAAGGGCGTTCTTTGCTGTCGAACCAACGGCACCGTGCCGAACTGTCGGCTCCGATATGCGGGAGCTATGGTACCCTTTCTATGAGAGGCAGCATGACTCATCCTGGCGTCCCCATTCGCCGCTCGATCTTCATGACCCTCGTCGCATGGGTGATGACCTACCAATCTGGAATCGCTTTTGACGACTTTCCTTACTCGTCTCGGGTAGGGCCCCAGAGAATCCCCCTCACTTCGTACGAACGAATTCCCATCGAGAAGGTCTTAGCCCATCCAGATCAGTATCAGATGAGAGAAATCAGACTGGCTGGAAGTGTCACGGCCATTCAGACAGAAGTCGTGAACAATCGGCTCACCTGTGTACTCCCTCACGAACGGACCACCCTCACATTGGAAGATGACAGCGGGCAGATTGAAATCATCGATCGAGGAGCCTGCGGATGGAATCGGAGCCGGCTCAAAGCACCCATGTTGAAGGTAGGCCAACACATCAATCTGCTGGTGCTGATCAACATCCCCACCAGTTCAGGCACGGCCAGCCCCTCGGTGGAAACAACCATCCGCTATATCGATCGGGCGCAGCCCTAGTTCTGCTCCAGTCTTAAGCCTTCCGTCGTTGACAGCCCCATCGATTCAGCAGTACCTTCCCGCCTAGGATCAGTACGTAGGCCAGGCGTCTATTCCCTCTAATAGAATGACTGATATGGACGGCATGCAGATTGCGCGTCGGCTGATTGCCGAGGAGCGAGAAAAGAAAACCGGCTTTCTCGATCTGGGCAACCTGCGACTCACCGAAGTTCCTCTCGAACTGTTCGAGCTCACCCATTTACGCGGATTGAATCTGGGTGGATGGTATGTGGACGAGAATGGGGAATATCGGCAGTCCAGTAACGGGGATGCACACGACTCCAATATGCTGCAGTCGTTGCCGCAGGGTCTCGGCGCTTTTGGTAACCTGCTCACATTATCCCTGCACGGTAACCCTTTCAGCGATCTCAGCCCGCTCCAATCCCTCACGACGTTGCAGCGGCTGGATTGTTCGGACACCCAGGTCAGCGACCTCAGCCCGCTCCAATCCCTCACGGCGTTGCAGCAGCTGTTCTGTTCACTCACCCAGGTCAGCGACCTCGGCCCCCTGTCCCCCCTCACGGCGTTGCAGCGGCTGGGCTGCTGGGGCACCCAGGTCAGCGACCTCGGCCCGCTCCAATCCCTCACGGCGTTGCAGCAGCTGTTCTGTTCGCGCACCCAGGTCAGCGATCTCGGCCCGCTCCAATCCCTCACGGCGTTGCAGCAGCTGGACTGTTCGTACACCCAGGTCAGCGATCTCGGCCCCCTGTCCCCCCCTCACGGCGTTGCAGCGGCTGGATTGTTCGTACACCCAGGTCAGCGATCTCGGCCCCCTGTCCCCCCTCACGGCGTTGCAGCGGCTGGATTGTTCGGACACCCAGGTCAGCGATCTCGGCCCCCTGTCCCCCCTCACGGCGTTGCAGCGGCTGGATTGTTCGGACACCCAGGTCAGCGACCTCAGCCCGCTCCAATCCCTCACGGCGTTGCAGCAGCTGTTCTGTTCACTCACCCAGGTCAGCGACCTCGGCCCCCTGTCCCCCCTCACGGCGTTGCAGCAGCTGGACTGTGCGGGCACCCAGGTCAGCGACCTCGGCCCCCTGTCCCCCCTCACGGCGTTGCAGCAGCTGGACTGTTCGGACACCCAGGTCAGCGACCTCGGCCCCCTGTCCCCCCTCACGGCGTTGCAGCAGCTGGACTGTGCGGGCACCCAGGTCAGCGACCTCGGCCCCCTGTCCCCCCTCACGGCGTTGCAGCAGCTGGACTGTTCGGACACCCAGGTCAGCGACCTCGGCCCCCTGTCCCCCCTCACGGCGTTGCAGCAGCTGGACTGTTCGGACACCCAGGTCAGCGACCTCGGCCCCCTGTCCCCCCTCACGGCGTTGCAGCAGCTGGACTGTGCGGGCACCCAGGTCAGCGACCTCGGCCCGCTTGTCGCCCTGGTGTCCTTAAACAAACTCACTGCGCACGGCTGTCATCTCAAAGACTTCCCACGGCAATTGCTCTTTCAGGAGAACCTCCAAGAGCTCTTTCTCTATGAGGTAACCATTCCTGGGATACCGGCGGAAGTATTATCAGCAGATAGTTCTTCAAACTGCCTTGACGACTTGCGTGCGCACGTGGTCGATACGGAAAGCGGCACTGAGGAAGTGCGTGAAGCCAAGCTCATGGTGCTCGGGAACGGTCGAGTGGGAAAAACCCAACTCTGCCGGGGACTGCGTGGCCTTCCCTATGACGAGACCGTGTTGTCCACCCACGGCATCACCGTCACGGCAGAACCGTGGGCGGGCGTCTCTGAGCAGGATGTCTTAAACATCTGGGACTTCGGTGGCCAAGATATCTATCACGGCGCCCACACCTTGTTCATGAAGACCAGTGCCGTCTTCCTGATTGTCTGGCATCCGGATTTCGAAACTACGGGCGAACCATCGGCGGACGGACTGTTGTTCCGAAACTATCCGCTCACTTACTGGCTGGAGTATGTACGCACGTTGGGTCACAAGAATTGTCCGGTCATCGCCGTGCAGACTCGCTGCGACCGTCCGGAGCAGCAAGTCCCGCGTCTTCCGGTGGATGATGCCTTCCTCACGTTTCCGTCGCTCAAGCCCTGCTGGTACAGCGCGAAGAACAGACGGGGCCAAGGGGCTCTGGAAGATGCACTACGGGATGCCATCCAGTATCTACGCGAACGGGATGGCATTGTCACAATCGGCGTTGGGCGGGCACAGGTCATCCGGCAATTGGAAACCTGGCGAAATGAGGACCAGGCACTTCCAACAGGGCAACGAGTTCACCGGACCCTGTCGCAAGAGAAGTTCAAAAACCTGTGCGAGCAAACGCGAAGCGTCCGATCGCCGGACAGCTTACTCACCTACTTGCATAATCTCGGCGTAGTCTTCTACCAGCCACACCTGTTCGGCGATCGCATCATCCTGGACCAATCTTGGGCACTGGAGGCTGTGTACGCCGTCTTCGACCGACGGAAGGCCTATCCGCTCATCCTGAGCAACCGAGGTCGGTTCACGCAGTCGCTTCTTGCGATGACGGCCTGGCGCGAATTCTCTGACACAGAACAACAGCTCTTTTTGAGCCTGATGGAATCTTGCGGGATCGCCTTCGTGCATCGAGAAGCCGAACCGCTGCTAGAACTCCCCACTGAATACCTCACGCCAGATCTGCTGCCAACAAAAGATGCGGTAGCTGATCAGCTTGCGGGAAGGTGGAACGACCAGGAAGAGAGTGGGCGTCTGGAATATGAATATCCCTTTCTGCATCCTGGTCTGATGCGCGCACTGCTGTGCGATGTCGGAGGTCGATCGAAAGAAGCCGGCGTCTATTGGAAATTCGGCCTGTGGCTCTATGAACGATCGACCGGCTGCCGCGCTTTGCTAGAGCAGCAGATGTTGGATGAGCGGCGCGGCCGGATAATCCTCAAGGTGCACGGTCACCGACATCAAGAATTGGTCCGCTGGCTACGTGAACGGATTGAACAGCGTAATCGGTTGTTTGGCTATCCCGAGTTGAAACCTGCGGTAGATGACTTTGACAGGGAGCTCCGAATTCAGGAAGCTACCGAAACGCAACCAGGTGCTGGGCATACACTCAGCGCGTTAGCCGAGCGATCTTCCCAAGATCCTACTGGGAAAACTACAACCGGGCGAGTCGTCCAAGAACCATCATTCGCTAAGCCGCCTGCGTCGCTATTTCCGTCGCGCGAGCCTCAGGTTTTCGTTTCTTACGCCTGGGGCGATGACACACCCGCCGGCCAACTACGGACCAAGGTAGTGGATGATCTCTGCGCCGTGCTCGGTCAACAGGGCATTCAGGTCCGCCGCGATCGTGACGAGATGCGGCCGGGCGATCTCATCAGCGAGTTCATGGATCGATTGGCAGACGGTGACTTCATCCTACTCGTCATCAGTGACAAGTATCTGCGATCGGAGTACTGTATGTACGAACTGTTCCGGATTTATCGCAACTGCGCAGATAAGTCGGATCGCTTCCTCAAGAAGGTCATCCCCATCATCCTCCCCGATTCCAAAATCGATAGCATGACCGACCGGCTACAACGGGCGATTCACTGGACCAACCTAGAAAAGGAGCAGAAGCCGCTCGTTGAGGGCAACCTCGAAGCAGTCGGGACTGAGTTCTTTCGAAAATTTAAGTTGATCGGCGAGTTTGCGCGCAACACATCCAACATGCTGGAGTATCTGGTAGACAAGCTACAGCCCCGCGACTTCGAACGCCAGGCTCAGCAAGGATTCAAAGAGGTGTTAGAGCAAATCACGAGAAAGCGCTGAATCAGATCAGGCCGCGCATACGGCATAAGATTAGGATTCGCCAACCGACACACTTATTCCCACCCACTGACTTCATAGCCCTTTTCCTTCAGACAACCCTCGACGGCCTCGGCGTAGGGCGGTTCCGGTTCAAGTGGTTTGAACGTGCCTCCAAGTAGGCCAATCGTGAGCCCCAATGCACTACCGACTGCAGCGCCGATTGTGACGCCCGGCAAGCCTCCGATGATCCCTGCCGACGCACCGACTGCACCGCCGAGGGTCATGCCCAGGACCGCGCCGGATGCTGCGTTGGCACTCTGATACACGCCAGGACGCAAGCCCGTGCGTTCAACTTGATGCTGACAGGATTCGACCGCTCGGTGAGCCACCTGCCTACCATGCAGGTGGAGTTGCTTATTTGACCGTAAGATCGGCTGTGGGCCAGTACAGGCCGTGACGGTGAGAAGCAGCATGCCCGCAACCAGCCGCTGCCAGGATGGATTGGCCACAGAAGTCTCCGAGGGTGTTTCCCTTGTATTTCTTCACTTCTCACCCTTTGGAGTAAATGTCGAGGGTTTTTCAATTGTACACATCTTCTCGTCCCTTCTCTCTCACTCTCACAGAGGGGATGGGTGGGTGCTCAACTGCGCGCATTGTCCGACCACATCTTCTCTTCTCTCCTCCACACTTATATGGGGCATCGAGGTCATTTCCACTGCGCGCATCCAACGAGGGCCTTCTGAGGCCGCGCGTTGGGCGAGCACTGAAATGACCTCGGTGCCCCATTCCTCCCCTCACTGCCACCCCGTCACTTCATACCCTTTCTCTTGCAAACATCGGTTGACGAAACCCGTGTAGGCTTGGTTGGGCTGAGAAGGACCAGCGACAGCATGGAAGAGACCGGTTAAGAGGCCCCAGACAGCCCCGCTGGCTGCCCCGACCATCGACCCCAGACCGGCCGAGGCACCGGAAATTACCGCACCCAGGGCTCCGCTCGCCGCGCCTGCCCCGGCACCAACCGCCGTGCCTGTTGCAACGCGCCCGGCCTTGCCGTTGCTTTCCTCCGCACCAGCGGATTCTGCCAGCTCTTTGCAGCTTTCAATGTCTTGCTCGGCGGCTTCCTTTCCTACCGATTGCATATGCGCATTGGGGTAGAGCACTGGGCGGGCACCAGAGCAAGCCGACAATATCAGGACAACTACAGCCACACTGCCAATCTGCACTCGCCTCATCTCTGCTCCTCCACATTCACGCTTGCGGAACTAATCGTGCTACCAATACTTGAGCCGAGACGCCCTCTACCAGGAGTCGCTTTCGCCGAGCTTCGGCCCCAGCCTGGATGTGCACCCTTGCTCGTGAAATGGCGCAGCATTCCGCGACAAATCTGATCAATTCATCGTTCGCAGCACCTTCAACCGGGCGAGCCGCCAACCGGATCTTGAGTGCATCTCCATACACCCCGACACACTCCGTCTTTGAAGCGTTCGGCTGGACATGGACCGACAGTATCACTCCATCCTTACCATCTCGCACAATTCCAGGAGGGACGCCCACAGGAGGTGAGGAATTAAAAGATGGCCTTGACCAATTCTTGTATGGTGCGTTGCATGTCCGTGTCGTCTGTGATCGGACGGGCGATGGCCACATCACAGGCCCGCTCAGGTGGAATACCCTGCTTGATCAAGGTACCGGCATAGATGAGGAGTCTGGTGCTCACTCCCTCTTCCAGCCCATGGTTTCTGAGGTTGCGGACCTTGTGACCGAGTTTGACGAGGTTGCCAGCGACTTCTGGCTCAACCCCCGCTTCGCGTTGGATCACACGTGATTCGATGTCGGCACTGGGGTAGTCGAATTCAATCGCCATAAACCGTTGCTTGGTACTTTGCTTCAAATCTTTCAGCACACTTTGATAGCCGGGATTGTAGGAAATCACCAGCATGAACTCGTCTGCGGCCTCCAAGATTTGGCCTTTCTTTTCGATCGGCAGTACCCGCCGGTCGTCACTGAGGGGATGGATGATGACCGTCGTATCCTTCCGCGCCTCCACCACCTCGTCAAGATAGACGATCGCCCCATGCTTCACACCCAGCGTCAGCGGGCCATCCATCCATACTGTGTCTTGTCCCTTGAGCAGGTATCGTCCAACCAGGTCGGATGCGGTGAGATCTTCATGACAGGCAACGGTGATCAGCGGCCGGCCAAGCTTGTAGGCCATGTATTGAACAAACCGAGTCTTCCCACAACCGGTCGGGCCCTTCAGCATGACCGGCAAACGTTGTTCGGCAGCGACGGTAAACAACCCGACCTCCCCGGAGACATCCGCATAAAACGGTTCCTGGAGGATACGGTACTGTGCCAGATCAATTTCGCGGGCCGCTTGCATCAACCTCTCGCACTCAGGTGAAACGAAACCGTTCTATTCCTCTCGCTAGACGCCCCGTCACAATAAACGGAATAAACGGCCAAGATCAAGCGATCGGCAAGCGGGGAGTGCTCCTAGGTCGGTTCATTTCCATCCAGTACTTCGCGTATCTTCTGGGTGAGTACGGCCGGTGTGAACGGTTTGTGGAGAAAGGCCGTGTCCCGCTTGACCCCACCCTGTTCAAACACCGGATGGTCCGGGTAGCCCGACATGTACAAGACTTTGATGTCCGGCCGCACTCCCGCTAGCTTTTCGGCTACCTCCGGCCCGCTCATCTGGGGCATCGCCACGTCGGTCAGTAACAAATGAATAGGGCCCATGTGCTTGGCACCGGTTAACAGCGCCTCAATACCATGACGAGCCACTAACACGTCATACCCGCTGACACGCAGGGCCTCTTGCACAAGGCCCCGTACCGATGGATCATCCTCTACCACCAAAATAGTTTCCCGTCCGACAGCCCTGCCCACGGCACCATTCGCAACCAGCACGACCTGGGCGGCCTCATCCACTTTCGGGAAAAAGATCTTGCAGACGGTTCCCTGTCCCAATTTACTCTCGATGCCGATCGTCCCACCGCTTTGCTTCACGATGCCGTACACCGTGGAGAGTCCCAGCCCGGTTCCTTTCCCCTTTTCTTTTGTCGTAAAGAACGGTTCGAATAAATGAGATTGCGTTTCTTCGCTCATGCCCTCTCCGGTATCCCTGATGGCCAAGACCACATAGGATCCCTTCTCGAGCATCATGGTCTCATGCGGAGTGGTTTTATCGACGACGACATTCCGGGTCTCGATCGTGAGTCGGCCTCCCGTGGGCATGGCATCCCGAGCATTCACAGCCAGATTCATGATCACCTGTTCGATTTGTCCTGGGTCAGCTTTGATCGATGCCAATCGCGGATCGAGGTCGAGGCAGAGGTCGACGACATCTTCACCCAACAACCGCCGCAGCATTCCGTCCATATTCATGATGATCGCATTCAGATCCACGATCTTGGTAGCCACAAATTGACGTCGACTGAAGGCAAGGAGTTGGCTCGTGAGGCCCGTGGCTCGATCGGCTGCTTTTTTTACCTCCTCCATCTCACGCTGCGAGGGATCCCCCGGTGTCAACCGGCCGAGGACCAACTCGCTGTACCCACGGATCACCGTCAGCAGATTATTGAAATCATGCGCAACCCCGCCGGCCAGCCGCCCCACCGCCTCCATCTTCTGTGCTTGGCGGAGTTGTGCCTCTGTCTGACGCAAGGCTTCCTCCGCTCTGGTGCGCTCACCGAACTGTCCGATTCTCAGGGCCACATCGGCGATCATACTGAGCAACTCCTCGTCCGGCTCGTGCACCTGGCGGCTGAAGAACTCGATGACCCCATCGACCTCTCCGCTGATACGAATGGGGAACCCAAACGCTCCGTGAATGCCGACCTTGGTGGCCGCTTCAGCGCGAACCAGCGCAGGATCGCTCATGAGATCTCGTATCCAGACCGGCTGCCCACGTTCCCAGATCTGACCGGGCAAGCCTTTCCCCGGTTTGAACCCATGTAGCGGATTCGCAGCGATTAACTCGTCGGCGCAGGCACCCGCGGCTTGCCACTGGTGGAGGCATCGCAAGGTTCCCGATGGCTTATCCACTCGCCAAAAGACACCCACATCCCATTCGAGACTCTCGCCCACGGCCTGAATAATGTTGGGCACGGCTTCTTCAAGGGTCACTGCCTCGGACAAGACCCGGGTCACTGCGTGTTGGGATGCCACCCTACGTTCATCCCGGCGGCGGTCGGTAATATCGCGCACGAACGCACTAAAAATATACGTCTCGCCGATACGGGCCGGTGACACCGCGAGCTCTACTGGAAACTCGTGCCCGTCTTTGTGGCGAGCGGAAATCTCGATGCGACGATTCAATACAGGACCAATACCCGACTGCAGATACTCCCGAATTCCTTGGAAATGGGCTTCGTGATCTCGCTCGGGAATGATGGTCTCCGAAAGCGGTTTCCCCATTGCCTCGTCACGAGTCCAGCCGAAGATCGCCGTCGCCTGTGCATTCCATTCCGTCACAATGCCGGTTGCATCAATGGTGATGACACCATCCAGCGCCGTATCGACAATCGCGCGGTTCCGCTCCTGACTCTGCAACAGCGCCGCTTCAGCCGCCCGCGCCCACGCACTTTCCTGCTGCGCCTGTCGGTACTCAGCACGCAACCGGGCGGTCGACCAGAGAACCAAGACCAGGAGCGGGATCCACACCGCCGCGACAATGCTGCGTTCGACATGACCCAATAGGAAGGTTCCCACTCCCAGACTAAACAGAGTGATCAGCACCATGACGAACGTCAACCATTCGTATCGTCGCGCCGTGGATGCCCGACGCTCTTCCAGCTGAGTCATCTTGCCACCCTTGTGATCGTCCAAGTATTCAGGATCGTAGTTGGGCGATAGGCCAACTTCGTCGCGCGTAATCCCGGCAAACCAACATCTTCCATTGCATTGATGGAGACCGCTCCCTGTGCCACGGCCGCCCGGCACGTGTCACGAAACACCCATTGCGCGAGACCTGGAACTGATCGATCAGCGACTTCCAGCAATATGCACCAGGTGCGCGGAGTCAACCAATAGCCGAAGGTGTACGCCGCAATGGTCTCGTGAACTCTGATCACCGTCCCAGACAGGCCGATTGATGCATACTCTTCGAGGACACAGGCATGGGCGGCTTCTGCGTCCTCCAATAGAAACTTTCCCATCACATCGAGGTTGCCCCCGCGCTTCTGATTGGCCCAGCGCCGGTGCAGATCCATACAGTCCTGTTGGTGTTCAGGACGATACGGTTCGCTCTCAACTCGATGCTCCCGTTCCACACGATTGCACAGCGCCCGTTGGGATTTATAGGAATCCCCTGCCAGCGCAGCCAACGCCGACGCTGAGTAGAGATAGTCTCCGTCGTTATTCAGGAATCGATACCTCTCTGCGGTGAAGAGGGCTCGCTGTGAATTCATCACATGCTCAATCCGGCTGACCGGCGAGTCTCCGTTCCATTGATGCATGAGGGCGAACGCCTGCTCAAATGCGCCATCCAGAGGACCAGCTCGAAGGGGGGGCAACGGCATAAACCACCCATCCGGCGAGTGCGCAAACAAAAAGAACGTATCCTCATTCTCCATCCACCAATAGGGAAGCAGCGAGGTCCATATGTAATGATAGGGAAAGGAAAATGCAGCCGGGGTGTCGGGAGAACGCATACCAGATGGCTCAATCGCCTGCCCAAAATGGGCGGCATCCGAGACTGTGAGACGTCGGAGTCGAGGGTCAACTTGCCGCGGAACAAGTCGGGCCGTCAGTTCAGGCAATGACTTGACCACGATCACGTCGTCCTGAAAACGTCCGATCAGGCCCGGGTTGGCCACGATCTTGTCCATGAGGGCACCCTGTACTAAGAGGTGTGCGACCTGATCGGCATAGGCACGAATCCAACGCGAGGTCTCTTCCCGCATAAAGGGGCACTTGGTATCCCACCCCAGGAAGACTTCTTCTCTCGATGCATTCCACATCAAGGCCAAGGGGTAGATCTGACAGTCAAGTGGACGTACCTCATAGATTCCACAATGGCCGGATGTAGAATCGAACGCCGGGCAGAGATACCCCTCACCAGTCGGATTCTTCACCAGATTCACTTGCGAACCGGACTTGTCAGGGAACGAGACCTCAGGCACTCCCTGCGTCACAGCATCGGTGATTTCTTGAGAGGCAAAGTATGGGCGAAGAAAACTATCCACTTCCGGGAAACGGCAGCAGACATCACAACGAACACAGGTCGAACCCGGCACGAGTTGAGGTAGATCCCTCGCCATTGGTTTGGAATCCATTGTAATGGGACCCATCGGGTGCCCATCATACGACGCATACCAAAAGGTAGCAAGAACGCCCCCTCTTCTGGCGCACGATAATTTTCATCCGACCGATATCGTGCCCCTGCTCAGAACCCTTGTCGCCCTAGGTCCTGCGTGCTAGCATTCAGCGTCTTATAGGTTCGAACGCCGTTGTAATGCCTGACGCACTGATGGCAAAGGATACCCCCACGTGGAACAACCGCACGTAATTTGCCCGACACTCTCAACGGCAGCGGCCTACGACCGCTGTACAACCATTCGAACACGCTTGGGCTGCACCGATCTACTTGGAGTTTCCTGGCGCATCAGTCCCTGCCCGCTTCTCCTATCCTCCGATGAACTCCAGTTTTTTAGAGCGTTAGGTCCACATCTCCTCTCATTCTATCGAGGGCTGAATCGCCTCTACAGCGAAAGCGTCAAAAGCCTCCAACCTGCGTGGGTTGCCGCCTACCTCGATCAAGGAAAACCGGAATCATTAATACAGTACAGCCGGATGAAACGGTTTCGTGATGAAATCCCGGCCGTCATTAGACCAGATGTCATTCCAACACAGGACGGCATGGTGATTACTGAGCTGGATTCCGTTCCTGGAGGCATCGGGCTGACGGCTTGCCTGTCTCAGATCTACCATGACCTTGATGATGGGCATTCGCAGATCATCGGAGGGCGAGATGGGATGGTGCGGGGCTTTGCCCGCATGCTGAGATCCTATCAAGCCCAGCGTGCAGGCTGTGTGGCCATCCTGGTGTCCGAGGAATCCAAAGACTACCGGCCGGAGATGTTGTGGCTCGCCGAACGACTCCGCGAGGAAGGACTCTCTGTCTGGTGCGTCGAGCCTCGTGAGATTCGATTTACGGAGGAAGGGTTACGGCTGGATGCCGACGGGCACGAGCAACCCGTTGACGTCATCTACCGATTTTATGAACTGTTCGACCTCCTGAACATCCCCAAGGCTGAACTGATCCAATATGCCGCCAAGAAGGGGCGAGTCTCCGTGACCCCTCCCTACAAACCGGCACTCGAGGAAAAATCAGCTTTTGCCCTGTTTCACCATCCCATCCTGCGTCCCTTTTGGGAAAAGGAACTTGGGGCCGAATGCATGCACCAATTAACCAGGATCATCCCGAAGACCTGGCTACTCGACCCCACACCGCTTCCGGCCATCGCCACGATTCCAGACCTCTCTCTCGGTCCTCGGGCCGTCGCGCGCTGGAGCGACCTTGAGAACGCCACGCAGAAGGAGCGCCAGTTCGTCATCAAGCCATCGGGATTCTCTGAGCTGGCCTGGGGGAGCCGAGGAGTGTCTGTCGGGCACGACCTTCCACAAGCTGAATGGGGCGACGCGCTGCGCAACGCGCTGGTTTCCTTTCCGACCACTCCTTACATCTTGCAGGCATTTCACAAGGGCCGATTGTTCGAGATGGAGTTTCTGGATGAAGGCACGGCTGCTGTCGTTCGGATGTCCGGCCGTGCTCGGCTGTCTCCCTATTATTTTGTGTCGGCTGGAACCATCGAACTAGCCGGCATCCTTGCGACCGTCTGCCCCGCCGACAAAAAAGTGCTCCATGGCATGAAGGACGCGATACTGGCACCTTGTGCCGTTCAGACAAGCTGAAGTACGTATACAAACAAACTGCAAAAAGGCCGTTTCACTTTCTTCGTTTTCCTGGTAGCCTTAGGTTACCGTGGCTCTAACTCTCTTCCACGTCGACTGGTGTCCTGACTGTCACGTGGTCCGACAAAAACTGAGCGCCTTAAAGGTCTCCTATCAAGACATCGTCGTGCCTGACAGCAGGCGGATGCGGACGCAAGTCTACGACGTGTCCGGCCAATATTATGTCCCGGTCCTCAAGGACGACGACCTGATTCTGACGGAGACCGAAGACATTCTCAATTATCTGGATACACGATACGGGACAACCGGCGTGGGCGATGCAGCCTTGACACAATTCGAGTCGCAAGCCCGTGCGATACCCGACACCCCGAACGAAGACGACGACCACCCTTCCTGCCGGATCAACTGATCAACAAAGGACAATTCATGGAAGAATGGAGACAAGTCCTCGCCCGAAGTATCGTCAAACCGAAAGACTTGGCGGAACGGTTTGGGCTCGACGAGAAAGAGGTTGAAGCAATCGTCGGCCCGTATCCCGTACGAATCACTCCAACGGTACTTGAGACGATCAAATCTCCCGGAGATGCGATTTGGAAACAGGTCGTGCCCGATATGGCGGAATTGGACGATATCACGGCTGATGATGATCCTCTAGAAGAAGATCTCATGAGCCCAGTACCCCACCTCGTTCATCGGTATCCGGACCGAGTGCTGTTGATGGTGACCAATCAATGTCCGATCTACTGCCGCTTCTGCACGAGAAAACGGCTGGTCGGCAAACCTGGCTTCCTCAAGAAGGGTGAATTGGACCGCGCGATCGAGTATCTCCGGGAACACGAGGAGGTGCGTGATGTCATTCTCTCCGGCGGAGACCCGTTGCTGCTCCCCGACCACCTCCTCGAACGGGTCCTGAAAGCGCTTCGAACGATTCCCCACCTGGAATTGATCCGGATTGGGTCTCGGGTGCCGGGGACCTTGCCTGAACGCATCACGCCCGCACTGTGTGAGATGGTCAAACGCTACCACCCGATCTACATGAACCTGCATTTCAATCATCCGGATGAACTCACGCCTGCGGTCAAGGCCGCCTGCGGTAGACTGGCCGATGCCGGCGTGCCATTGGGCGCACAGACCGTGCTCCTGAAAGACGTCAATGACGATCCTGAGACGATGAAACGTCTGGTCCATCAGCTGCTCCTTGCCCGGGTAAAGCCCTACTACCTGTACCAGGCCGATCTGACCAAGGGAACCAATCATTTTCGGACGACCGTAGAAACAGGCTTGAACATCATCAAAGCACTCCAAGGCCATACCAGTGGAATGGCGGTGCCACATTTCGTCATCGATGCGCCAGGCGGCGGCGGAAAGATTCCTTTGTTACCGGATGATTATTTGGTTCATCTGGACGAAGATGGGGCTGTTCTCCGCAACTACGAGCAGAAATCGTTCCTCTATCCTCAGCCGAAGACCGGGTCGAGGCGTGAACTTCCAATGGTGGGCGCCCGATCCTCGCGTGAGGCCTTGGAGGAGGAAGCCTACGCAGCCTGTAGTGATAGCTATCCCGATCGAGACGGCTTCGCTTCGTGGGGAAATAGCTGTGGCGGAGAGTCGGACGACCTGTGACCACACGATCTCGCCGGTCTGGCATTCTCCCCTTTCAAGATATCAAGCGCCTGATCGCGAGTCGCGCCGTGACGTCTTCGCCGGCCATCGAAGAACGACAGCTTCAGCCGGCCAGCCTCGATCTTCGTCTAGGCCACAAAGCCTATCGCCTGATCAGCAGTTTCTTACCCGAGTTGTCGGCCATCTCCTCTCGGCTCAACGTGTTAGATTTTTATCAGTCCGATCTCGTCATGTACGAGATGGACCTGACCGACGGTGCCATTCTGGAGAAGGGCCACGTCTACCTGGTTCCCCTACTGGAACACTTGGCGCTCCCTAAGACCATCCGTGCCCGTGCAAACCCCAAAAGCACGACCGGGCGTCTGGACGTCTTTACCCGCGTGGTCACGGACCTCACCGCGGGATTCGATGAGATCCGAGCCGGCTATCGAGGCCCATTATTCCTGGAAATTGTCCCACGCTCCTTTGCTATTAAGGTGCATACGGGACAGTCTCTGAATCAGATCCGATTTGTCGCCGGTGGAGCCACCGTGGCAGACCAAGCCCTCCTGTCCCTCCATCGACGTACTCCATTGCTCTATCAGAGCGGCGGGTCAATGAAACCTGTCGTGAATGGCGACTTTCGGGCCGATCGTGGCCTGTTTCTCCGTATCGATCTGGCGGGATCGGATCAGGGGGATAGCCGAGTGATTGGGTACCGGGCAAAAAAGAATAGTCACGTCATTGATCTCGCAAAAATCAGTCATTATGCAGCATCCGATTTTTGGGAACCGCTTCTCCGCCACCGTCACAACAGTTTGCTCTTGGAGCCGGAAGAGTTCTACATCCTCGCCTCAAAGGAACGCATCCGTGTTCCGGCGGGCTATGCCGCCGAAATGGTGGCCTATGAAGCGGCCTGCGGCGAGTTACGAACGCATTACGCCGGGTTCTTCGACCCAGGATTCGGTTTTGGGTCGAAAGGAGAAATCAAAGGGACACAAGTCGTGCTGGAAGTTCGCCCCCATGATGTGCCATTCTTAATCCATGACGGACAGACCTTTTTCAAAGTCGTCTATGAGAAAATGATGGGCGTTCCGACACGACTCTATGGATCGGGGTTGGGATCATCCTATCAGCAACAATCACTCACACTGAGCAAACATTTTAGGGTCTAGCAATGGCTCCATCTGATCTTCCACCTTCTCACAACGAACCAGTGCATTCACCCCCACCATCCCCATCAGGCGGACAGGAAGGTGGGAATGAGCACCAAGTCCACGTCATCGGCCTGATGATCGGCACGGCATTGATGTTCATCGGCTTTTTGAACATCTTCCTCTCTATCAGCGGTGGGTTTGAAATCAATGAGGTGCCGTTTCTCATCTATTTCGGAGGTCTGACGATCTGGGCCAATGCGGCGATCGAAACCCCTAGCATTCGGTACGGAGTCATGGGTCTGGCCGTCACTTTGGCCTTGGTTCTTTTTCAATATGGTGAAGTGTTGTTCTGGCACAAGCAGATGCTCTTTTGGGGCACGATCATCATCGTGATGTACTTCATGTTCGTCGAACCGAAGAAGCCAACCCCGTGACCGCCAGGATGACAATCTCTGTCATCATCCCAACCTTAAACGAAGAACGGAGTCTGCCACAGAGTCTCGCATGTTTGTCGGCCTCGGCTCCCACTGAGATCATCATCGTCGACGGCGGCAGCACAGACCGTACCCTCGACCTTGCGCACGACTTCTGTGCACGCATGCCGAACGCCCGTGTCATCACGGCGCCACGTGGGCGGGCGTCGCAAATGAACGAAGGAGTAAAGGCCAGTCAGGGCGCGGCCCTTCTCTTCTTGCATGCCGACACCCAACTGCCTCCACACACCGAAGGAATCGTGGAATCGGCCTTGGCTAGCCCAACCGTTGTGGGTGGGCGTTTCGACGTCCGATTCGACAGCTCGTCGCCGTGGAGTCAGGTCATTAGTGCGTTCATGAATCGCCGCTCTCGACTAACCGGGATCGCGACCGGCGATCAAGCCCTCTTTGTTCGACGAGAGGTTTTCGAGGCGCTCGGCGGTTTCTCCGAGATTCCTCTGATGGAGGACATCGAATTCAGCAGGCGCCTCCAGCAGGCTGGTCGTATGGTGGCGTTGCGGTCCACCGTCGTCACCTCATTTAGACGGTGGGACACACAAGGCCCCCTGAGAACCATTCTCTTCATGTGGACACTACGCCTCCTCTACTGGGCAGGAGTCAGCCCGCATCAACTGGCCCGTGTCTATCACGCGGTGAGATAGCGTATGCCGTCTACTTCTCCCCTCGAGCGGAACTCCACTCGTGGTCCCGCTTTGGTCATCTTTGCCAAGGCCCCCGTTCCCGGACAAGTCAAGACGCGCCTCTGCCCACCGCTGACTCCCGATGAAGCAGCCACACTCCATGGCAGCTTTGTGCTCGATACGCTCGAACGCACCAAAGCCGCCGTGGGGAAGCTGAAGTTACAGATGGATCGCTACCTTGCCTGCACACCATCCTCCGGTCATGTGTTCTTCAAGATCATGGAAGAACGACAGGGGGTGAAGTTGATCGATCAAGTCGGAGATGACCTCGGCGCACGGATGCATTATGTCGTTGAGACAATGTTCTCTCGCGGCTACCGCCGGACCATCATTATTGGTACCGATGTGCCGACGGTACCACTTGAATATTTGAGGCAAGCACTCACGCTGCTCGAGAACCACGATCTCACCATTGGTCCAGCCCTGGATGGTGGCTATTATTTGATTGGAATGAACAAGCCAATGCCAGAACTCTTCGTGGACATACCCTGGTCGACCGATCAGGTGCTGAGACTCACACAAGAGAAAGCAGTCGTGCTTGGTCTTAAGACGGCTCTGCTTGAACGCTGGCGCGACGTCGATACATTGGACGATCTTGAATCCCTGATTGACGCATGCAACGCTGAAACAAAGAGGCCGAAGAATGAGCGCGTCGTTTCAACCCGCACCGCCGGTGTACTACAAGCGCTCGCCAAACGACTTCGTTCAAGAACATGACATCTCACTTGCCGTTGGCACGAGGAACTGTATGAACCAGCATGTCGCATTGATCACTGGTGGAGCAAAAGGTATCGGACGTGGCATTGCCCTAGACCTAGCCTCTAAACAATGGAAAATCGCCATCTGCTACCGAACAAGTGAAGTAGCTGCGCAACAAACCGTCCAGGAGATCAACCAGCGAGGGGGGCAAGGGCTAGCCATTCGCTGTGACGTCTCGGATCCCGTAGCGGCGAAGGCTCTGGTGTCACAGGTCGAGAAAGAGTGGAGGCAAATCGATGTCCTCATCAACGGTGCCGGTCCCTATCACCGCATCAACCTATTCGATGAAACGGTTGAGGGGTGGAACGACATGTTCAACGGCAACCTGCATCCTATTTTCTACCTCGCTCAAGCCGTGGCACCGGGCATGAAGGCCCGCAAGGCAGGCCGGATCATCGGTTTCAGCATGGCCAATGCCGATCAGATGGAAGCGCAGCCTGATGTCACCGGCCATTACATCGCCAAAGCTGGCGTCCTCATTCTTACGCGCACGTTGGCGAAGCTCCTGGCTCCCTATGGGATTACGGTCAACGCAATTTCTCCAGGCTTCATTGACTCCGGCAGCGCACCACCTCAGGAACTTGCGGCCATGACGAAACGCATTCCTGCTGGGTATATCGGAACGGTTGATGATACGATTGCCGCAGTCCGCTATTTGCTCAGCGAAGAAGCCCGCTACGTTAATGGCGCGAATATCCAAATCAGCGGAGCCTGGGGGATCTAATCAGGAGGAGTTGGATGCGATCTGATCAAGAACATGAGACGCATAGACGATTCGTCCAAGCCCTACAACACGAACACCTGACTTGCGCCAGGTCAGGATGCGGTGGACTCATGGATGTGGTTGATCACACGCTGCACACTGCCAAGGTTAAGACGTATGATGCCACATGTGAACGGTGTCACTCCGTCGAGCATATCACTGGGAAGGAAGAACACCACCCCACTTGGGATGTCGCTTCCATCACATTGATGGCAGAATCACACCTCCTCCACGACCAACCCACATGCCCATTCGATGGAACTCCCATTACCTTTGTCTCGTTACCCAATCCGCGACGCAAGGCTCGCTATCGTCTCCTGTGTTACTACTGCGGCCGACACGCTGAGATGAACTGGCCACCGCCGGAAGCGAAACGATAATTCAATACAGTCCTGCAATCTGAGACTATTGTCCTCTTAGGCGACGATCGCTTTTTGGATGAACTCTCCAACTCGACGGAAGTAGTCCTTCCCGCCGACAACGTAGGTGTCGTTGTGATTGGCTCCTGGAATGCCGAACCATACCTTGGGCGGTTTCGCTGCCTCGTAGACTTGGCGTCCGAGCTCAACCGGAATGATGTCGTCCTGTTCGCCATGAATGATAAGTTTGGGTAGCGAGAGATGGGGCATGCGATCGATCAATCGATACTCAGCCCCGAGAAACCAATGCATCGGGAGGCCGACATAGTGAACTTTGGCCACTGCCTCAATGGAAGGGAATGACGACTCGAGAATCAGGGCAGAGGCAGGTCGTTGGCTTGCGAGTTCACCTGCCACAGCGGCTCCCAGCGACCGCCCGAACAACACAATTCGTTCGGAGCGAATCTTCCTGATTTTCGTGAGATAGTCATAGGCTCCAGTGGCATCACGATAGAAACCCTGCTCCGTGGGACGAATAGTCTGACTCTTCCCGTATCCCCGATAGTCGAACAAGAAGACAGACAACCCCAACTGGTAAAGAAGCCTCAGATTATCGAGGCGATTGATGATGTTGCCCGCATTCCCGTGGCACCAGAGCAAGACGGGGCGGTTGGCGGCTGCTTCTACATGCCAGCCGAATAACCTCGCACCGTCAGATGTCTGAAACCACACATCTTCCAGCGGCAAGCCAGTCAGCCTTGCCCAGTCTCGATCCTGCCATGGCTCGGGGTAATAGACGAAGAATTGATCAAGCAAGCTCATCGCGCGAGGATAGCGCGAGTGGACTCTGAGAAGAAAGAGCTGGTGACCTACACACTAGACGCCCGACGTAACAAATCAGAAGTAGGCTTGCACACTGAAGAGAACATCGTTGTCATAGCTCCGATGATTGTACTCCAGCCTCACCGCCCAATTCTGAGCTATTGTGAAACGCGAGCCTATATACCAACGGAAATCATCGGACTTGTCGCCCAGAGGAAATCTTACATACGATCCGGTCGCCATCATCTTCCACCGGTCGGTGATATCAGCCAGCATCCCCACCGTTCCTCCTCCCCCGACTCGATGCATCTCGTCGTAAGCTCCGCTGACGTTGGCTTCCACTTCACCAAATGCAAAGAGCACCTCTCGCTTCAGCAAACGCATCTCCTTCGCACCGCCGATCCCACTGTTGAAAAAGCCGTTGCTGCAGAGCTGACAATCGCGATGCCGGATGGTGTTCATCCCGACGTTCAACTTCCACGATGGCGCGTGAAACACAGAGTCGATGGGCGAGAGTGACAGAAGATTCAACAATGTGGCGCGCTCGACCCTGGTCTGATCCGCTCGGTTGTAGTGCCGGACCGTGATGGAGGCCATTTCGATCTGCGCATCCGGTGTGTAGCCAACCTCCGGATCAAGCAAATCGTGGTATCCCCCTCGAAACGTCACCTCTTCGAAGGTGTCGTTGTTTCGCCACCCTCCCCCGATCGCAACTCGATGCATCTTATGACCAAGTTCAGGTTGCTTGGCAAAGGGGCGTACCGTGAACTCCTCAGAGGGAATCCTCAGTTGACTCCGCACCTTGAGCACGTCACGGTTCCGTTCCTTCCACTCCGGCTTGGGGGAATTGGTCGTATCGATTCGGTAGCGAAGATAGTCCGACGCGAGATCCAGGACAAACGCCCGTCGAGGAAGGCTCAATCGGGTGAATGACGGAGAATCGACCTTGCCTGGATCTTGTGTAAGTCGATGGGCCAAGTCCCGTTCCTCTGCGGACAAGAACTCTCGTTTCCGTTTGATGACGGTACTGCGAGAAGGGCGATAGGTAATCTGGGAGACCAGATCTGGTTTCGACACGATTGATCGGACCGTGTCGGCCGGAACTGTCCAAAACATGAACTCATCCGTGAGATGCAAGCTGGGATCGGCATAATCGAGTAATGCCAGAATGTGATAGGAGCAATTCTCTTTGAAGAAAAAATAGTCGAAGTAGGCATTCCCCAACTCCCACGCATGCATGAGAAACCGCTGTAGTTGCGTTTCGGTGAGGTTGAGACGATATTCCCAAATATCGCGGTTTTCGATATCGCGGTATTTTTGCACATTGAGGTAGTAGGGAATCGTCGAGAAATACCCTTTATAGCTTCCGAAAATACCCCGTATCGGGTAAGCCAAACCGGCGCCGGGAGGAACATCGGCGGCAAAGTTGATGCTATAGGCCAGAATCCTGGTCTGTTCTGTCTGGCCCTTCTGATCGACTCGAAATAACGTATGCCCGAACATCGAAGCTGGATTGTTCAGGAACGCTGACGGAAAGATGAGAGAAATCGCTTCGACCTCAAAATCTTCATACCACCGATGAAAGCGTTCACAGGCAAGCGGTGGCAAGCGAGTTGGGTCGAACTTGAGTTGCTCCTTGAGCCAATGATACCGAGCAATGAAAGCGCATTGAGCCGGCTGTCGCGATCGGCCGACTAATTCCGGAGAGAAGAATTGTTCAAGCGTCGCTGCGAGCTCAGCTGCCGGATCCGTCTTTCCATTGGCGGACATGAAGAAACCCGGATCATCTTGTTCGCTCTCATAACCTCCAAAGAGTCCCTTCCGGTAGTGGAGTAACAGATGCCATTCCCGCTGTTCCGCGAGTTTTGCCTGTTCAGCTTGGCTGATCAGTTGCGCGAGGTATGCGTGGCCATTTAAGGGCTCCGCGTTGGAAAGGGATGATGCGAAAAGTGAAACAAGTAAGACAAGGAGTGGAAACACCACAGCGTCAACTAGAGACAACAAGGGCCCTGACATTTCTGCCAGGGCCCTTCGAATGACTTAGCGTACCGATGCCTGCGCAAGGACCGGATGGCCTGCGATCGCATCATTGAGAGACTTCACCAAGGCAACTGGAGAGGCTTCCCCAGCCTGAACCAGTGAGGTATACCGTTCCTGAGTCATGGCAAAGAACTCTCCATGGCGATCGGCTGGAATTCCCATCAGAGTGGCCAACGAGGTTAGGTGTTCGCCCTTCCCCTGAGCCATCTCCGCAGAAAGCGCGTCGAAGTTCAAGGAAGCGAACATCGTGGTCTTCTGCTCGCTCATGATCTTGCCATCGTTCGTGCAACCGGAGGTGCCAAAGCTAATGCCGAACGTCTGGCTGCCAAAAGTGCCGTTCGTGGTTGCTTGCAGCACTTGGGGAGCGATTTCCTTCTGGCCCTTGTACTCACCCCAAGCCAGTTTCCCTAAGCCACAGCCCGGGCCGGTATCTGGATTGGAAGCCATGGCCAGACCCGCTTGGGCGCCGAACAGGACGGCGATAGAAAATACAAGAACTTTCTTCGACATAAGTCCTCCTCCGTTAGGTTGAATATAAGTACCCACCACTAGTCTATAAAAACACCGATACGCAGTATAGCCGAATTCACCAACGATGTAGATAAAAAAGTTTGGTTTCTCTAGCTAGTTGGTCAGAACAACTAAGGGAGACAATTATAGAGAAATCACAGATAGGCGCAACAACTTTTTCCTGAATCCAGCGTGGGCAGGTCATGCTGATGAATCCAAAGTCAAGGTCCCAAGAGGTGATCTCAAGTTCTCACTGTAATTCTCTCACGGATGGCTCCGCACAGATGAGCGTTGAGCCATCGAGTAAAGCTGATCCTCGCTCCAGTGATTGATCAATCGACCATTCCCATCTCGAAGTTGGACGCTTCCATCGCCGTTGTACTCTGCCTCAGAGAGGACGTTACCGTTCTCATCAATCAGCCGATAGCCTCTTGCTTGACTGACGATCGTAGCGCGCCGCTGGAGAACACCATGGCGCTCGTACGTTACAGTCGCCCCATCATTTGTCTCAGCCCACCGGATGGTGGTGTCACCCAAGATGGTCACCTTCGTGTCGTCGACGCTGGTGTCAGAAGCTTTGATCAGCAACGCCGTCGTGGCAACAAGTCAATGACCAATTCTGCGCATGATGCTTTCTCCTTCCATCAGAAATGATCAGGCTGGCTCAGTGTTGGAGTGACTCTCATCTAGCACAAGCTAAGAGAGGGCACGATCGCTTCTGCTCAGGCACGCCGAGTCATGTAGTTTGATCTCATAACCTGACATGTTTCGTCGATAGCCGCGCCCCGATCGTCATCGTTCCAGCCATCCGAGGTAACTTGAACCGCATCGGTCCCGCCGACCCTGGGTTGAACAGAAAGGTCTCGCCGAGCCATTCGCTCTTTGGTTGGTGTGTGTGGCCGAAGATGCAGATGTCTGGCCTGGTGCGATCGAGAAAATCCTTCCCCTGGTTGGTCAGCTTTCCAGCTTCAAACACCACGTGTCGGATCGCGATGCGAAGACCCTTCACCTCGATGATCGCCTCTCTTGGGAATCCGCTCCCTTCGTATTCGTCGGCATTGCCCGAGACCGCGGTAACCGGAGCCATCGCCTCGAGGTGTTTGATCACTGATCGCTCACCGATGTCGCCCGCGTGCACAATACGATCCACCCCACAAAAAAGCCTTACGAGAGCCTGGTCGAACAGGCCATGAGTATCAGCTACGACACCAATACGAATCGCACGAGAAGGGCTCATGGAATGATTTCAGCCTATGGTCCAAGCGCTGCTTGAACCTTCGCCCACTCAAACGTGAAGGGTTCGTGGGCTTGATGCGGCAACTCAGCCAGCTGAGCTCTGAGACGGTCGGCTCTGGCGCTGCTCATCGGATGAGTAGAAAACCACTCGACCCTCCCCTGATCTTTCTCCGCCAATTGCTCGAAGAATGTGATCATGCCCGATGGATCGATCTTGGCCCGATACAGTAGTTGAAGTCCGGTGAGATCTGCTTCAGTCTCCTGTGCGCGACCGAATTTCAACGTCATCAGTTCAACGCCGAGCTGCTTCATCACCCCGCCTAATCCCGGCGTGTTCCCTAGCACAATCGACACCACAGCTACAAAACCCAACTGCTTGATGATCCGTTCGAGTCCATGCCGCTGCAACACATGATTCAGCTCGTGCGCCAGCACCCCTGCCACTTCTTCCGCACTTGTGGCATTCTTCATCAAGCCGGTAAACACAACGATGTACCCGCCAGGTAGGGCCAAGGCGTTCACCACGTCGCTCTTCACCACCGTCACCTCGAATGTGTACGGATTATTCGGCGCGTGGCGAGCCAAGCGTTGCGTCATCTCCGAGATGGCGTTCACGGAAGGGGCATCGTTCACGGTCTCGTGTTGCGTCAGAAAGTCGCGATAGGCTGACTCGCCCAGCTTCTGTTCCCATTCTATTGGGATACGATCGACAGCCAGTTCGACCAGCAGATCACTTCCAAACCATAACCCTAGTACCAGTGCCAGAAGACTCCCCCCGACAATCCCCCAGACCATTCGATGTCGCCTCCGCACATGACGAACCTGCTCCGCTGCTCGCTCAAGAGGCATCGTCAATTGATCGGGAGCCACCTGTCGGAATGCGCGAATCACATCAGGGTTTTTCAGATACAGGGTTCGCTGCCCAGTCGATCCCACCCACTTCAGGACAAGCTGATCGTGGTCCACCCCACCAGCGGAAACGGTCAGCTCGGAAAATCCCATGGATTCGGAACGGCTCTTAACTCCATCACGATCGAAGGAAAAGATTATTGTGAGTCCATGACTTTCGACATGGAGGAGGCAAGGCGCACCGCTGGCGGGAAATCCGTCACCGAAGCAGAGCGCGTTGGGGTGGAAATCGGTCATGGCGTGGTTCTCGATTGATTCATTGACGGCAAACTGTTTTCGCGAGGATGCTCAAAACGGGGAGGCAACTTGGCCTCACGCGAGAAGCAACCGTAGGCGTAATAGCTTTTACTCTCTCGCCCTGAACTGCCGAGACGGCTCCTTCCTGGTTTGCGGTACGCTGAGAATTGCTTCGAACCGAGAACGAAGCTTGAGAACAGGCGCGTCTTGACGCGACTGGGTTGGGAGGGTGATAACGTAGGCGTTTTGAGCATCGGCTATTCGGAGGTTGGAATGAATTGCCTGACCCATGCGCCGAAAGCCACGAGGATTCCGGCTTTGGATGTACACCACACCCGGTCCACGAAATCGGCAGACGAACCCTTCGCCCGACGTGAAGCTGGCCACCCATCCTGAGGTCGCCTTTTCGATGTTGTATGTGGTCGTTGCAGACCAGGCTACGAGATGGCTATTGTCGACAATATAGTCTTGATCGGGCTTCAACTCGATCCTGTGGATGGCTCCGAAGCTGTTCAACACCAGCATCCCTTTTCCACTCATCTTCAGAATAAAGAATCCTTCGCCACCTAATAACCCTCGCGTCATACTCTGCATTTGGCTGTCAATCGTAATGCCATCCGCACCCGCCAAGAATCCATCTTTCTGCACCAGATATTCATTCACACCGTCAAGCTCCAGCACGACGATTTCACCCGGCACGGTCGGCGCGAGCAATGCTTCCCCGGAACCTCGGCTGGCGCGCAAGGTCTGGAAGAAGAACTTTTCTCCGGTCAGAAACTTTCGCGAGAGGGCTCCCAGAAAGCCGCCTTCCATCTTGCTTTCGATGTCGATGGTCGGAGAGCAGGCCACCATCGCGCCTGACTCAGCCTTGATGTGCTCTCCCTCCGCCAACTCCACACGCACCATTGGGAACGCCCCCGGATACAAGATCTCGCTTTTCATTCTTCCTCTCCTCTATTCACTCTTCCTTACATTAAGGCTTAGGCAGAGCAGGTCGTGTCTCGTTGGGCGCATGCACCGAGCACCTCCCGCACTTAACTTTCACAATCAGTCTTGCGTGCGCGGTGCGCCAGCAGAAGACACGACCGGCTCTGCCTAACTCACCCCACCACCCATCCATACACTCGCTGACTCGGCTCCGGTCCCTCCTCCAGGTAGCTCATCCTTAACCGGCCCAGCGCATCGTCCGGCACAGCATTCCGCTTCGCCTGCACATCGATCTCAAAAATTTTGGCCGCATTGAGTCCAAAGACCTGTTCTTTGGTTCGCCGGTCGAGCGGGTGATAGTGATGTTCTTCGATCACATCATCAGGTATGTGGAAGCGCCGAAACGCTTCGATCTGCCACTGCGGAGTCCCATACCAGATGGAGTCTGTTCCCCAGAGCACATGATCGACCCCAAATGAACGAATGATCTGTCCTAGCAGATGCGCGCAGATTAGCGGGTAGGTCGTTACCAACTGCCCAAACGTCGATCCCAGCTCCATGTAGATGTTTGAGATTCTAGGCTCCCGTTCCTTTAGGCGGCAAAACTCAGTGGTCCAAGGGATTTCTCCGGTCTTTGCAAATACCTGATCGATCGAGGCCGCTCCACGAAATCCGGAGTGATACACCAAAAAGTTAAGGTCGGGAAAGTCTTTGGCTGCTTTGATGAGATCTCTCGGGTGGTTGTAATCCGGAACCGGGCCAAGCGGGAGGCCTTTGTGGACGCAGATGCGTTTCACCCCGAGCTTACGCGCCTGCTCCAACATGGGATAGGCGATCTGCTCATCATCCATGCGCCAGCCTCTATCGAATCCCTTTGGACACGATCCCGTATAACACTTCCAGGCATCGACCTTGAGGATCTCAGCCTGCATCGCCATGAAGTCTAGGTCAGCCGAGCCAAGTTGCGGCGTCGCGAGCCCGTGCGCCAGCATTCGCTGCGAGCCAGCCAGTCGATTGATCTCATCACGAATATGCGCCATTTCCTTCGGAGGAACGACGGCGTCTTGTGGATACGGCCCTGGCGGGGTGCTGATCAGACCGATGCTGGTTTCACTGTCTAAAAACACTTCCTTCACAAAATTCTTCCACGAGAGATCGTCAATAGAACCCCGATCTCCGGCCAACTTTGGGTTCAGCCCTGCCTCTCGAATGTGCTTTCTGAGGGAGAGAAGTGCCTGTTTTGACACCGCGCCCTTACGATTGGATTCAGTATCGGACGGATCGTAGCCCGAGCTGACATAGTGGGTTTGCACATCGAAGATGAAATAGGGTGCCCCCTGCTGTGCGGCAAACGCGGCCGGTTCGAACAGCTCAATAGGGTCAACAGTAAAGAAGCGACCGAACAGCGCATTCATAGCCAGAAGCCCGGCCGCCATGGAACCAGTCGTCCATAGGAATTCTCGCCGAGAGACCCCTCGACGCGCCGCTGCTTGTGCCACCATGGCCTCGGCTAATTGTTCAACGGCCTTCTGCCGGCTTGTCTGACAAAGAGGATCAAATTCCTCGTTTGAGACGATCTGGGTAGGTATGGCCGTAGGGAATGTCTTACCTTTTTCCACGGAATGGTGACCCGTGGATAGGTTTGGGTAATGTCCCATGAATCCTCTCCGGCTGATGATCGCGGGGTGATTGTGTGGAATACCGGAAGCGCTGTCAAGCGGAGGGTTGTACAGCCATTTCACTGAGATCGCAGACAACGTGACGAACTACCTGGCTCTGGATGATCGAGCCACTGACTTGGTTGCAGCGGGACCGGCATGACCAACCGGGATTTCTACCACTACGTCCAACTCAGGATCTCCATCTTGGTCCTTCCCATCATGCCCAACACTGTACAAGACGCCTTTTTTCATATTGACCAACATCGGCAGCCCTGTGTAAGGATCATAAAAGCCCTGACCAGCTTTTGCGAGACGGGCAAGAAAATCGCCATCGGCAGGACCACGCCGGAGCCAAGCCTGTAAACTCGCCAGCCGGAGATGCGCATCGGTATCCACTACGAGCCCATTATATTCATCCCAGCGAGGAAGTGGCTCGAGACCCACCATGTTTTCGATCGGATTGGTGAAGTAGTCCATGAACGTGCTTGCAGGAAACTGGATATAGCTCTTCCACTTGGGCAATGAACCGTATTGCCCTTCGCCGGCAGCCTTGTAAGAGGCCTCATAATACTTCGCGTAATCATTCAGCCTGCGCTGTTTGGGTAACGGAAGAAGTGAGGCCACCGTAGTCGAGGCCGTTTGGGCTTCTGCTCGTGCGGTTTTCAGCTGCTCATCATACGTTTTCGACGCCGCCACCAGCTCGCTCTGCATGGGCCAGCGGATGGACAGCTCTCCCTGGTCAAACGGACGAAGTACCTTTGTTAGTCGCCCCAGATGTGTTCCATCGAAATCTGACTGAACGAGCAGTCCCGAGGCCACGGCGATATCGTCATTAATCGCCTGCAGGGCCAGCATTTTCATTGGAAGGGTTCTCGCCTGGCTTAACGCGATGCGCCAGGCTTCGATATCCGTCTCTAACCGACTGACACCCTGATCCATGTTTTGGCCGAACCCATCGGCGACATAGAGTTGGTGCGCAAATGCCACCGTCCCACAGGGTAAGCTGACAGGCTTCCCATACCCCCAATCTTCGAAGGGTAGTTTTTGCCACCGCCCGTAGCGATCGAGCATGAGCTGATGTTCGTTCCCCAATCCTTTGATGGTACCCTGCTGAGATTTGAATTGACCGATGGGATCTGGTCCACGAAACCATTTCCTCATAACATCGGCCGATGCGTGTGGCCGTTCTCCCGTACCAGACATCGGATTGCCAAAGCACGTCAACGCGGCTTGCCCACCGTTCGTATTCGAATTCGGCGCACCGCCTCCCTGTTCCGAATCTTGTCCTTCTGCTGCATCTATCCCGAGCAGGAGCAGATATCCATTCTTCTTGGAGTCCGACAAAGTTTGCTGAGGAATGGTCGTGAAACTTTGGAAGGTTTGGGACGGCGGTTCCTCCATAATCACCCATGTCAACGCGATGGCTCCGATTGCCAATGTGACAATCAAGGCAGATACCACCATGAACCCAATTGCGGTAGCCACAATTGAGCGAGTCGTAGAGAAGCATGCGCCAACAAAGCCCACCAGGCTGGTGGCGATTGGACTGAAGATGGAGCCAACTTTCCGATTGGATGCGGTCTCTGTTGGGCGTTGTCTCGTCTCTGTCTTTCTGGAGTCCGTGGACGATTCAAAGAGCACATCAACAGCGGTAGCAGCAGAAGAAAACGATCGATTCGTTTCCTGCGTCTCGGCGGGGATAGGGGACACGGGAGGAAGGGGAGCAGCTTTTGGCTCCTCGATGAAGCGAATCGATGCTCCAACGTCTTGCCATTCTTCTTGATGAGCCACCGGCCGGCGTATCGGAGTTCTGGGCTCAACGATTTCCTCCGTGGCTGCCTGATTGTCCAGGGATGAACTCGCTCTCGTTTCTAGCCCGACAGGCGGAGTCGGTGGAACTTCCGACTCCGCCTGGAGCGGCTTCGGTTCCATTTGCCTCGTCCCACTGATCACTTCTTGGGACTGTTGTGGAGCTTGCCAGGGTGGCTCTATAGAATCCTCAGAATCCTCCTGAGCTGGAGGCTGACTGCCTACCGGTGTACATTCCTCTTCTATTCTCAAGACAGAGTCGTCGCTCTCGAACTGTATTTCGTCCTGGGTGGACGTCCGCTCTTCACCGAAAGATTCTTCGGCCGACAATGGCTCTGCGGCACCACCGACAGGAGCTTCCGACACCGATAGCTCCTCCTCCATCAAGACTGATTCCTCTTCTTTTAACGGGGAAGGCTGCCTCACATCGACAACGGCCGAGTCGGCCTCAAGCGAACACGATGAGTCTTGCGGTTGAGACGATTCAGAATCTTGCACGATCGAGAATGACTCTTCCTCTGGGGAAGCTGTTCCAAGCTGAGTCGCCCCCGAGCTCTGAGATACACCCATATCAGCAGCCGCACGATCGTTATCAACTTGATCAGATGAGTCAGATGGTTGGACCGTTTCAGAATCTTGAAAGATAGAAAAAGATTCTGGTTCATGGGAAGCGGCAGGTGGCACCACAGTTTCTTCAGCGAATTCCTCAGCGGTTGCCGCCTTATCTGAGTCGTGCGTGTCCTCTGACTGAGCGACAGTGGGGCCCGATGTGTCCTCTATATCAGAGTCCACCTGCGCTGGTGGAATTGATACTGCCGAGTCCTGGACCTGATCCCATGGCATCGGAGCAACTGGTGTTCCAGTTGATGTTGCATCCTGAAGGGTGAACGGCGAACCCGTCTCAGAATTCTCTTCTGATTGGTTTCCTGGCGGTAGAGCCTGAGAAGTAAGACTTACTGGGATTTCAGCTGCAGGCCCATCATTTTCAGACGAACTGCGTTCAGGTGAAACCGTATTCCCCGAATCTTGATTCCCGAAATTCCATGCCCTGCTAAACATAGCTTCCCAGGAGAATCCTGGTTGCAGCCAAGGCTGGGAGGTTTCACCAAGTCCTGGTCCCGACGTTGATGAATCATCCGAGTCTGAGCGGTTTGCAACAGTCACCTCTTGAGAGTCAGTCTCCACAGATTGCGAAAGGGTAGTCTTTACGTTTGGCAAATCGGTTGCATTTACAGTCGGCGGTTCCACTGCTGAGAATGTGAACTCAGGGCCTTCTTCCATCTCCTGGGAAGCCGAGATATTGGTATCAGAAATATCAGCTGTCGTATCACTTGGAGGCGGCGATGGAACCTTCTCGTTTCCGTGTGCCACTGTCTCTGATCTGCCAGAGTCGTCAATGCGATGCTCTTCCCACGTCGACCCCGACAGCCTCCCCTGCTCCTGGCTCGCAGCCACCTCGCCTCTCAGCAGAATCTGATCGGTTTCCCCCTGCGTAACAACGCTCTTTCCGACAGAGTCCGGTTGCGCGACTTCTGATAGGGCATGTTCTGGAGTAGTCGATCCAGAAGGACCGTTTATGGTTCTTTCTGGAAGAACTTCGGTAACTTCTTGGTTGTGATTTTCTGTCGAGATTTCATTCTGTCCACTGCGAGTCTGCTCTTCCCTTGACGGGGAATACTGTGTGTCCACAGGCATCGTCTGGTCTTGCGCGGAAGGCTTTTCCTCCCAGGAAACCTCTTCCGAAGCGGTCGGAGGAGAAGGTAGTGGTGCAGAACCAGATGAAGAGGTTACTTCCTGAGGATTCGGAAGTTCCCATGGCATCAAGTCAGTTCTGGGTTCAACGTGGGCTGGACCAGCTGACGTGGCTGCAGTCGAATCGGTTGCCGAAGTCGAGGTTGATTCCGGATCTCCAGTAGGCTGGCGCTCCAGCAGATCGCCAGTTTGGGCATCAAAGAATGATGCTAGCCGGAAAGCCACAGGGCTGACTGGAGCCAGATCTCGAATTTTCTTGTAGAGCTGAGAAGCCTGCTGAGAATTTTCGGTATCAGAATCTTCGATCAGGATGTCGACGGCTTTGCCGTATTCGGTAACGGCTTCCAGTGTATCGCCCTTCTCCTCATAGATCCGCCCAAGTTTTTCTAAATAGGGAACACATCGTTGTGCGGCTGTCAAATACTCGCGAAGCAACGATTCAGCAAGCCAGTAGTCCTGACGTTGAAAGGCTTCGTCGATGAGCGAGTCGAACGCCTGTCTTGCGGGAATGAGACTCCCAAGACGGAGATGGAGTGTGGCAAACAGCCTCCTCGCCTCCATATTCCCTGCGTCGAGGGCGAGCAGCTCTTTGAGGACTGCAGAGGATCGCGCATACTTGCCCGCATTCATCTGGGTGATGGCTTCTTCAAGAAGGGCACTCTTCTTGCTGTAGCCAACAACCCCACGTTTCTGACTACGGACAGTCTGAGTCTTGTCTGATTTTACAGGTGATTTCTTATTCCAACGCACGCTACAACCTTATCAGATAGCCACGCGATGAAGCTGACAGACGGGCCTGACCCCAATCACCACCTCCAGGGAGGATGGAAGCTTGAAAGGAGTGAAACTTGTCAGGAGCTTGCAAACAAAGTGCCGTAAACTGTACCCCTGAACTGATACTTTATCATTATAAATCAATGCGTTGGTAAACTCATGCGCGTAAAAATAATCTCCTCGCACTCAATTTTGGACAATCCAATGCAGCGACCGACCTCCACAGGTGAGGGTAGCACCGGCGTTGAGTTCGATGAGTCGCTCTGCTTATCTACAACCGCCGACCTGTCGGTGAAGAATGCAAATTCACCGAGATAGTGCATAAGGCTCTAACTACAAACTCTGTAGTTTTCACACTGCTGGGATGTCAGCCGTGATCCAATTTCGAATATGTACCCAGACGGGAGTGATGCCGCTGAGTCATGGCTTTGCTTGCTCAAGACCCTTCCGCAACGGAGGCATCGTTGCTCCCCCTCCCAGGACACGGTACCAACAAGATGCCGAATGGGTACGAAGGATTCCCCAGTGGACTCAGGTATCAGAACGTGGCGTACCTCAGCGACAAGACGCCAGGCATGCTCTGATGACAGCACTTCTGGACCGTCCAAAACGAGCACCAGGAGTCCCAAAGCACGTACAGGGTCTCCTTTCGCCTCGTTGAGTAATTGTTGAGCGAACACCCAGATCTTATCGTGTGCAATACGGTGATCCACGCCTGACCTCTTCTTGACATCCCCCCTTCCCTATCGGTCTTTTTGCGAAAGTATTTAACGGCTTTGCGGCTTCTCCCAGACTGAATCATTCCCCCGCTGACATCCTGCGCTGAAGCTTGGATGGATGAAGTAGGGTTACGGTCGGTCAGGACCACCAGCCAAAACGTGTAGGACGGTAACCGAAGCTTTTGAACACCGATCCTCCCTGATTTCATTCGGAAAACTCTATCCTGGTTGTGTCTTTCGATCTTCCTATGGTACCGTCAAAAGCTCGGATTCAAGGATTGGCAACACCACGGAATTACAAGTCCATCGTGCGATACCCCTTACGCTTCAGGCAGTTATCGAAAACTCATGGTCGACTTCGGCTTTGTTTAGCCGGACTGATCCTCCTCGCTTTCTGCCTGCCTGTCCTATTTTCTATTGGGTCTTCACAGGTCTGGGCCGCCCAACCGATCAAGGTTGCGCTTGATTTCAATGATGTGGAGATCCCTGTTTTCGTTCGCTTTATCGGGGAGCTTACCGGGAAAAACTTCGTTTTGGATGAAACGATCAAGAAGCAAGGAGGGAAGATTTCGGTCTTCTCCCCGAGTAAGGTTTCGTCGGAACAAGCGTTCACCATGTTCGTTGCTGCGTTAGAAGCAGCTCGGATGGCTGTCGTGCCCAAAGGAGACAATCTCTACCAGATCGTACCGATGGGCGATCTTCCGCCAGAACGTGGTGTGTTCGTCTATAAACTCAAACATGCCAATGCGACCGATCTGGCTGCCGTGCTGACCAACCTGGTAGCACGTTCACAAACTGTGGCACAAATAACTCCTGGCACCAGACCACCGATTAGGCCCCTCACAGAATTCGAAGCCCCGGTCCAAGTGTTTGCCGATAAGGCAACCAATTCGGTCATCATTAGTTCGACCAAGGTCGCTTGGGGCCATCTCCGATCAGTAATTCGTGATTTGGATATCCGGCGTAAACAGGTCTTCGTGGAGGCTGTCATCTTGGAGGTCCAAGTTGACAGGCTACGGCAAATCGGTACCGATCCGGTTCAGGTTCTCGGGGCAGGTAAAGATGGGTTCGTGCAGGGGATTGGGGGATTTAATCGAGCTCCGGAAGACCTTGCCACCGTGGCCCAGGCAATCAGTGGTATTGCAGCAGGTGGAGCCACTGGTGGTGCAACCACCGTGCTAAATACGCTCAATATTCGTGCTTTCATGAACTTGCTGATGAACCTCACGGACACCAATATTCTGTCTACCCCCCAAGTCCTAGCTGCTGACAACCAAAAAGCGAAGATCGTTGTAGGAGAAAATCGACCATTTCCGACCGGACAAGCTCAAGGGATTACGGGTGGAACCCTCGTAACCATCGAACGGAAAGACGTCGGAGTGACATTAGAGTTGACCCCACAGGTACTTGAAGACGATCTGATTCGGCTCGAAATCAAGCAGGAGATTACTGCTATCGCGGAAAATGTGGCGCAAACTATCGGATCAGGAACAGCAAGCATCCCAGTCGGCCCCACAACCACGAAGCGATCGATGGAGACAACTACTGTTGCCCAAGATCAGCAGACCCTCGTGGTAGGCGGACTCGTCCGTGACAATATCACCCTCAGTGAGAGAAAAGTTCCTCTGCTGGGTGATATCCCCTGGCTCGGATGGTTTTTTAAATCTCAAAATCGTCAAGTCGAGAAGCTCAACCTCCTTGTCTTTCTTACTCCCCATCTTGTTCGAGACGAGGCTGATATGATTGAGTTGAACGCGCGAAAGGCCAGAGATGTCAATTCGCTCCAGCGCGATAACCGCATTGAAGAACCCACAAAACTCAAACAGGATGTCCTGGAACGATTAGAACTCCCCTCAACAGCCCCTCCTTCCCTACCGGACACTACAGGCGTTACGCCTTAATCCACCATCTGGGTAACTAGAGTCCGTTTAGAAACCGTAGCGGGCGCTCTCCGCGACCATGATGGTATGCCAGCGGCCCCTCCTATGAGGAATGGCACCATGTCCACCGCCTGTATAGACTCCGAGTCTACGGAGGGCCTAGGAATGACAGATACAACGGTAAATTGGCGCATCCATCGGCGGCTTCCCGTGGCATATCCTGTGATATTTGGAGGAGCCCCGTTTGTGGGAGAAGGTGTCGTTTCCAACCTTTCCCTTTCCGGTTGCTCAGTGACCTGTGAGCGGACGGTTCTCACGGGAAGCTATGTGAAGCTGAGCGTCATCTTGCCCGATCCTACCTCCTCTCTGTTCATCGAGTTGGGGAAGATCCGTTGGGTTCACAAGAATAGTTTCGGTGTTGAGTTTATTCGACTACCAGAGATCACCCGGCATCGACTGGATCGCGTGGTATCTGAACAATTCCCCCTCGCGATGAACCTGGCCCTCGCATCGGTCTGATGCGCGAACCCAATCGTCGCCTAGACCCTGTTGGCTCTTCACGTGCAGTAGCAGATAGGACCGGAAGAAGGGATCGGTCAATTGGTGAGCTGAGCTTGATCGGCCAAAAGAGTTTAGACGTTAAACCTAAAGTACACAATATCCGCTTCTTTGATGACATAGTCTTTGCCTTCGAGTCGGAAGAGCCCCTTTTCCTTCACTTTTGCTTCTGATCCACACGCCAGCAAATCGTCGTAGTGATAGACTTCGGCACGGATGAAACCACGCTCCATATCGGAGTGGATTTTCCCTGCCGCTTGTGGGGCCTTGGTGCCTCTAGGTATCGGCCAGGCACGAGATTCGATCTCTCCGGCGGTGAAGAAGGTAATCAGATCCAGCAAGGTATAGGCTTCGCGCGTCAGTCGGACAAGGCCAGATTCCGTCAACCCCATTTCTTTGAGAAAATCGGCTCGCTCAGTCTCTGGCAACGACGACAGTTCCGCTTCGAGTTGTCCGCAGATGGTGACAACTCTAGCTCCTCGCTTGGCCGCAAACTCGCACACCATTTGGACCATGGCTTCATCGGCAGTTCTACCTTCTGACACATTGGCCACAAAGAGGACCGGCTTGGCCGAGAGTAACTGACATTCGTTGAGGATCACCCGTTCTTCCGCCGAGTATTCCCGATTGCCCAACCACTCGCCTTTGTCGAGCAACCCGATGAGCTTAGTGAGAAATTCTACTTCAAACGCGGCCTTCTTATCCCCGGCCCGGACTTTCTTCTCAGTTTTTTGCTTCCGCCGATCGAGCGTTTCCAGATCGGACAACATGAGCTCCGTTTCGATCACGCCGATGTCACGGAGGGGGTCAATTCCCCCACTGACATGGACGACATCCGTACCCTGGAAACAACGAACAACATGAAGCAACGCATCCACTTCGCGGATGTGCCCGAGAAATTGGTTTCCTAACCCTTCGCCCTTACTGGCCCCCTCAACCAATCCAGCGATGTCCCTCACTTCCAATGTGCTATAGGTGGTCTTTTTCGAAACAAAGGTTTGAGTTAGCTTGACCAGGCGAGGATCAGGCACCAGGGCTATTCCCGTATTTGGATCAACGGTAGCGAACGGATAGTTGGCCGCTAGAGCACCTCCGCCTGTCAATGCATTGAACACGGTCGTCTTGCCAACGTTCGGGAGGCCAATCATTCCGCAACACAAGCCCATTACTTCCTATCCTCTCTTTCGTCAACCACCTTTTCTCTGACATTAAACTGATTCATGGTTGCATCTGGTCCACGATGGATCAAGCTTTCCAAGGCATCAACGGCTCGATCCAGACAAGGATCCATGACGGTCATGTCGTCCTTGGTCACAGGTTCTAAGACGAAATCGGCGGAATCCTGACCGGGAGCAGGCCGTCCTATCCCAATCTTCAACCGCACGAATTGTGAGGTCCCGAGAGCTTCGATGATGGATTTGATTCCGTTATGACCGCCATGGCCGCCGGCGAGTTTGATACGGAGCCGCCCCGGCTCCAAATCTAGATCATCATGCACAACAATGAGTTCGCCAGGGGACAGTGAGAATTGCCGTAGGAGGCCTTTCAACGGAGGGCCGGTCACATTCATCCAATCGAGCAACCCGGCTAGCTCGACCAGCTCACCTCCAAGTCGTCCAGACCCTCGCAGGCCAGAACCACGACGTGAGAGTTGAATGGACCATCGAGAGGCAGCTCGTTCGATGACCCACATACCGGCATTGTGACGTGTCTGGGCGTATGTTTTCCCTGGATTGCCCAGCCCAACCAGAAGATGCAAGGCTACTTCTTCTTTTCAGCTTCTTTCTTATCACCGCCTTTTGCGTCACCGGCAGGTGTTGCAGCGCCAGCCTTCGCAGCCGATCCGGCTTTGGCTGCGTCAGCTCCCTCAGCTCCAGCCGCCGCGTCCTTGCCCTTGCCCGCCACTTCAGGCTCTCCGGCCGCCCCTGGGGTACCTGAGAGCAAGGCTTCGAGCTTGGCATCGGTCATCGGCGCAGCCACACTCACAACCATTTGATCAGGCTCATCCAAAAACCGAACACCTTCAAGCGCCCCCATTTCTTTCACATGGATACCGGTACCGATGGTCAATGCAGAGGCATCAACTTCGACATGGTCTGGCAAGGCGGCAGGAAGACATTCGATATGCATATCGCGCATGTTGTGGTGGAGGACACCACCTTCCTTCACGCCCACGGGAACGGAACCAGTCACTTTGATCGGAACCTTTACACGAATCGGTTTTGTCATGGAAATTTCAAAAAAGTCCGCATGCAACACGGCCCCGGTCACCGGATCCATTTGATAGTCTCGCAAGAGAGCGGTGCGATTCGAGCTGGAGTCGGCGCCGTCAATGCTGAGCGAAATCAGCGCCGTACTGCCCGCATGAGATTTAAAAATTCTTAAGAATTCTTCAGGATCGACCACCGCCAGCAACAGACACTCCCCCTGGCCATACAACACCGCCGGTATTTTGCCAGATCGACGCATCGACCGTGCCGCTCCTTTCCCCACTCGCTCTCTCATTGCTACTTTCAGATCGAACTTCATGATATTCCTCCGTCTCCTCGACTGCTGACGCGATACACGTCTCGGACAGGTCTAGGCAAATAGTGAACTCACCGACTCATCTTCATGGATGCGCCTGATGGCTTCTCCCAGCAGAGGCGCGACAGACAATTGATGCAACTTCGGGCAGACCAGCTCTTTCCCTCGCAAGGGGATGGTGTTGGTAATCACCACTTGAGAAAGACTCGATGTTTGCAAGCGATCCAGCGCCGGGCCAGAGAGAACCGCATGGGTGCAGGCCGTGATCACCTCTCTGGCTCCATGATCGAGGCAGGCCTGGGCACCTTGAACAATCGTACCGGCCGTATCAATCATGTCATCCAGAAGCAATACGCTCTTTCCTTGCACGTCACCGATGATGTTCATGATCTGGGCCTGATTCGGACCTTCGCGCCGCTTATCAATAATCGCTAAGTTCGCTTGGAGCCGCTTCGCGAACGCCCGAGCTCGTTCCACACCACCTGCATCGGGCGAGACAACCACCAAGTCCGGAATCTGTTTCTTGACAATGTAGTCCAACAGAACAGGCAGCGCATACAAATGATCGACCGGCACATTGAAAAACCCTTGGATTTGTCCGGCATGAAGATCCATCGACAATACACGATCAGCTCCGGCCGTGGTGATCAAATCTGCGACTAACTTCGCTGTAATCGGAACACGAGGTTGATCTTTTCGGTCCTGACGAGCATATCCGAAATAGGGAATGACAGCGGTGATACGGTTGGCTGAGGAACGTTTCAACGCATCGACGATGATCAACAATTCCATCAGTGAATCGTTCACCGGCTGGCAGCACGACTGGACCACGAATACATCGGCCCCGCGCACATTTTCATCGATCTTGACCCTGACCTCTCCGTCGCTGAAGGAGGAGACGGTCGCCTCACCCAACTTCTGCCCCAGATACGTGCAAATTTCATGGGAAAGCGCAAGATTTGCGTTGCCTGAGAAAACTTTCAGCTCTCTATTCATGACAACTTCCGTGAACTACAGACGAGTCATTCCTGTAACGTGCTGGATTCTCTAGTGGTTCTTGTGCGGTGAGCGACCGTGGCCTTGTGAAGCCTCTGCCCCTCGTTTGCTGCACACACTACCGGGGAAGCCATTCAAAGAGGGAAAATGTATCGGAAATCCTGGGCTCCTGTCAACAAACGGCCAGCCGGAAGCTCGGCCTCGATCGGCTATGAACTAGAGCAGGTTTCCGCCACAAAGACTTTGAACGTCCGGTCATTCAAAAAGAAAGCTTGGGCGGAACGAGCCCCGGACTCAGTAGAAAAGACACCAAATACCGTCGCTCCACTTCCGGAAAGTAGCGCGACCTCGGCCCCTTGAGACATGAGCTGCTGCTTGATATCACGGAGCAGCGGGTAGGCCTTGAACACCGGGACCTCAAAGTCATTCTCCGCTATCTCCAGTACCTGTTTCCAGTTGAGCTCAGCAGATGTCTCCAGCGCCATGGGTGAACAAGACACCGGGACCACACCGGTTCGGCTCTCCGAGAGTTGCTGATACGCCCATTTCGTCTCAATTGGGAAACCTGGATTGATCAAAACGACCCATCGACTATCCATGATACGGACCGGCGTCACTCGTTCTCCTCGTCCAGCCACCGTCGCGGAGGGAGCGAACGAGAAGAAGGGCACATCGCTTCCCAGCATCTGCCCAACTTGCGCCATCAGTTCCTTCGACCATCTCAACCCTAAGATCCGATTCAGTCCCATGATCGTAGCCGCTGCATCGCTGCTGCCTCCACCGAGGCCGGCTCCCATCGGGATTCGCTTGGTAAGGGCAATATCCAATCCCACGGCTTGTCCGCTCCCCTCTAGTACCGCCGCTGCCGCACGAGACACGAGGTTGGAACGATCCGTCTTCAATGACGGATCGTCACAGCGCAGGTTGATGATCGAGTGGTTCTGATTGATGGAAATCGAAAGCTCATCTTCTAATTTCACAGTTTGCATCAGGGACCACAGATTGTGGTAGCCATCCGGTCGGCGATCGAGAATACGGAGGACGAGATTAATCTTGGCAGGTGCAGAAACAGTAACTTGAGTTGGCGGAACGTCGGCGTCAGGAGAAGTGTTAGTCACGACCTCCTTTTATAGCATACTTTTCCAGCCGATACCGAAACGATCTCGTGTTCAGGCGGAGCATGCGGGCAGCTTTCTTTTTGACCCATTTTGATCGCTCCAGCGCTTTTAGTAACAAGTCCTTCTCAATACCGTTGATCAATCCTTCAAGGTCCACCCCTTCGTCAGTCAGATCGAGTGGCATGGCAGACGACTGCGACGGCGTCGTGGGCCGGTGGAGCCATCCGCGCACGTCAGCCTCGTCAACCGGCCCTTCAGTGGAAAAAGCGACCACGCGTTCGATCAAATTCTCCAACTCTCGAACATTGCCCCGCCACTCGTGGTCGAGGAGCACATGCATGGCCTCTGCGCTGATGACAGGCCTGGACTTACCGCTCTCCTTTGAAAATCGGTCGAGAAAGTGATTGACCAGCAGCGGAATATCACCTGTTCGCATACGCAACGGAGGGAGCCGGATGGGAATCACGTCCAGTCGGTAGTATAGGTCCTCCCGGAATGACCCGTCCGCGACCGCTTTTTCCAAATCTTTATTCGTCGCCGCAACGATGCGCACATCGACCTTGATATCCTGATTGCCACCCACTCGTCGAAATTCACGTTCTTGGATGACCCGCAACAGCTTCACTTGAATCGTGGGAGTCGTATCGCCGATCTCGTCAAGAAAGATGGTCCCTCCATTCGCGATCTCGAACAGGCCTGCCTTGTTGGAGATCGCTCCTGTGAACGATCCTTTCATATGCCCGAACAGCTCACTTTCCAGCAGGGTTTCAGGCACCGCACTGCAGTTCACGGCCACAAACGGAAGAGGACTTCTCGCGCTGTTGTAGTGAATGGCGCGTGCGACTAATTCTTTTCCTGTGCCACTTTCACCACAAATCAATACATTGCTTTTTGAATCGGCGACCTTGCGCACAACGTCGAAGACCTTCTGCATCGCCTCGCTTTGGCCCACCAACTGTGCAAAGGAGGATTGGCTGGCCATTTCACGCTTCAACAGCATGTTTTCGGTCGTAAGCCGTCGCTTCTCTAAGGCGTTCCGGATGATCAGCTGAACCTCATCCACCTGGAACGGTTTCGTCAAATAATCATAGGCACCGTGCTTCATCGCTTCGACGGCAGAATCAGCCGTCGCAAACGCCGTAATGATGAGCACGACGGTCTCTGGTGAGGCGGATTTCACCGCCTTGAGCACCTCCATCCCATCGATCTTGGGCATCCGCAGATCGGTAATCACGAGATCGAAGATCTCTTTCTGGACGAGTTCGACCGCTTCCTCTCCATCTGTCACACTGGTGACGAAGTACCCTGCCCGCTTGAGCATGATGCTCAAGACTTCGCGCAAGCTTGGTTCGTCATCGACGACTAGGATCTTTTCCACGGTTCCCTACCTTCATGCCATAGACGTACCCCAGCATCCGCCGTGCGAGGCAGGCACACTCCCAATGTTGTCCCTTGACCTTCTTGGCTCTCTACTTTGATCCACCCTCCGTGAAGGTCGACAATACGATGGACAGCCGCCAACCCTAATCCGGACCCTCGTTGCTTGGTGGTAAAGAAGGGAAGAAAGATTTTATTGAAATTTTTCTTCGGAATCCCTTCGCCGGTATCTTGAAATGAGACTTCAATCACGTCGACCTTGTACCCTCCGACATCGACTTTTCTCCGCCCAGCTGTGATCGAGAGCTCGCCTCCGGAGGGCATGGCGTCGAACGCGTTGACCGCCAAGTTCCAGAACACCTGCTTCATTTGATCCTGATCAACTTGGGCCCACAATGCCTCGGCACAGGGGACGGCCCTAATAGAAATACCCCTACGACTCCCTGCTTCATGTTGTACCAGATCGAGGGTCTCAGCAAGGACTTTGTTTAAATCGTGCTCCGCCAGATTGAGTGCCGGCGGTCTCGCATACTGAAGAAACTCGGTGATGATCGCATCCAACCTCGTCGCTTCCCGAATGGCGATGTCCATCAGTCGCTGACTGGTCTCATCCGCCTGGAGATCCTTTCGGAGCATTTGCATCGCGCCAGCCAGCGCACCTAGTGGGTTGCGAATCTCATGTGCCATGCCTGCCGACATTTCTCCCAGGCTGGCAAGCCACTGTTTGCGTCGCATTTCCTCTTCCAGATCACGTATCTGTGTCAGGTCTTTGAACACCCCCACCAATCCTTTTTGTTCCCCTTGCTCGTGCAATGGCCCAAGTGTCATCCCCAAGATCAATCGATTGCCGTCAGACCGTTTGCATTCGACATCAAATCGGATGTTGGTCGTGATATCTTCTCTGCGATTGTCCTCCAGGTGTTTGGGATGCCAATCGAACACGTCCTGCCAAGGGCGTCCTCGGACTTCCTCGAAATCATACCCGGTAGCCTCTTGAGCCGCGGGATTGAACGAGGTAATCCGTCCGTGTTCATCCGCCGTGAAGACGCCGCTGCTGATACTATGCACAATATTTTCATGGAACATCCGTAGATGGCTCAGTCCCTGCTCCTTTTCACGAAGGGACAGGTCGGCCTGTCCGAGTTGATCTGCAAGCGCACCGCTCAAGAACCCGACGACCAGGAAGGCTAAACTATACACACCAAAGGCTTGCAGGGCTTCAGCGGCACTGAGTCGAGTGGGTAGCAACCAGCCCCATCCCTCCGCCAACCCATGGAGTTGCACATTCGTGAGTATGCCGAAGAGGATGATGCACAAATTCGCAGTCAGTAACCCCACACGCCGCCGAGGGACCAGGCTGGCGACCGTCACGCTGATGACATACAGCACGGCGAATGGGCTTTCGATTCCGCCGGTCCGTGCAATGAGGATCGTTTCCAGTAGGAAATCGATGAGGACCTGGGCCCACGCAAACTGGACCAGCATTTCTGGGTTGGATAGTTTTCGGATCAAGAGCGTGTACAAAAGAGTGGCCGCATAAGTAAAAATGATCAGGGCATAGAAGGTTTCAACCCGCTCGCCTTTTGTGACCTGAAAGGCAAGCGAGAGCCCGAGCAAGAGCGTCACGATAACGACCCGCCAACCCATCAACCAATAGATTCTAGTCTTGATGTCGCCCACTGAGTGAAACTCCAGCTAGAATGGTGTTTTTAATCTTCATCGCCACCCGTCTACGATACAAGTGGCGCTATCACGCGGTAGCATGCTGAGTGGGTGGGCTGGTTCTGCGTAAATAGAGGAGTCACTGCGAAGTAGACATGTCGGCCATCATAGCTGTGACCGCCAAGCTGCCTGTTGGACGTGAATCGCCTATCGACTTAGCCGATCGCAGACGCCATCGTAAAGATCGGCAAATACATGGCCACCACGATGAATCCGACCGTCGTACCCAGGAACACCATCATCATGGGCTCCAAGAGCGCCGTGAGATTTCCGACTGCCTCGTCGACTTCATCTTCATAGAAATCGGCGATCTTCCCCAGCATGGTGTCTAACGCACCCGTCGACTCTCCAACTGAAATCATGTGCGTCACCATTTTGGGGAAGGTTCCGCTTTTTGCGAGGGGATCCGCGATGGTCTTCCCTCCGCTGATGCTGACTTTAGCATCAAGAAGAGCCCCTTCCACAACTTTGTTGCCGGAAGTCTTTGCACATATCGTCAGCGCGTCCAACAAGGGCACTCCACTTGCCAGCAGGGTACCGAGCGTTCGTGTAAATTTAGCCACCGAGGCTTTCCTGATCAGGTCACCGAACACGGGGAGCTTCAGCAAGAGCTTATCGATCGCCAGTCTTCCTTGCGGGGTTCCATAGTATTTCTTGATCGCCACTACTGTCCCTATCATGACGCCGAGAATGATGTACCAATTGCCTTGCACGAAGTTACTCATATCAATGACGAGCTGAGTCGGCGCAGGCAAGGCCATCTTTCCGCCGGACATTTCCTTGAACATCTTTTCGAAGACCGGGATCACCCAGATCATCAACACGGTAATGACGATCGCAGCGATACCGACGATGGCCGCAGGATAGACCATGGCGCTCTTGATCTGTCCCTTGAGTTTCATCGCCTTTTCGATGTGCTTAGAGAGGCGGCTCAGAATGGTATCAAGCAACCCTCCCACTTCACCGGCGTGCACCATGTTGACGTACAAATCATCAAAGATTTTGGGGTGCTTTCGGAGCGCATCAGAAAAGGTTGAGCCTCCTTCAACCTGGACTCGGATCTCACCCACAGACTTTCTCAATGCCGCGTTTTCCGATTGCGTGGAGAGGATTTCTAGGCATTGAATAAGCGGTAATCCCGCATTAATCATGGTTCCGAATTGCCTTGTAAACACCACAAGGTCTTTTTCGCTCACCCCGCTACCAAAACTAAGGTTGAACCCCTCCCTGGCGGCCTTTTCCTCAAGGCTGGTTACGACCACGCTTTGCTTGCGCAGTTGCTCAACGGCCTCATCGCGCGACTTGGCGACAAGCTCACCCTTCTTCACCGCACCCGTCTTACTCCGTCCAATGTACGCAAACGTGGCCATAGCGTGTGTATCCTGTTGTGGCTTCCCTGAGCCGTTGATGGAAAATGCCTAGGACTACGAAGTGAGTCTACTGGGGGGTCGAAAACCTGTCAAAAACTATTGCATTATTTACACAGTAGATATGCGCGATGGATCGGCATCGCGGCGATAAGGTTGGCTGTGTGGCGCCGATCAGGTTCGTGGCAGTGAGCGAAACCCTGCTCACCCCCCGGCGTTGCCGATATTCGGCGTCAACGCCGTCAAGTGATCGAGCAGGGTAAAGTCATGCAATGCCCCCTAGTCTGCACGCTCCCCGGATATTCGATCGCTCGTCACATTGTGCAGAAACCAGATGAAGAGTAGGTATAGAACGGCAGGCGGCGACGTAAAAATCATAAGAATGGGCCATACGTTGGACCCTCCCAAAAGGGCATACACCGTGATGGCGAGAACATATCCCATGGGCAGCATCGGCAGGAAAGCCCAAAAGCGCCAGCGTCCAGCTACCCTCCACAAAACAAAAAATTGTAGAACTGGGTACGCCAATGCTCCACATATCATTCCGATAGGAATCAATAGTTCGGCGAATGTGTACATCAAAGAACTGAGAGGTTATAGGGTTTCCTAATCCGATGTTTGAAGCGTTTCTCCCAAAGCATGCGAGTCGAAAATCAAGGGGCGGTTCTTGACCTGACACCTGCCATTTAACAGCTCCTCCCGGGCGAAAAACCCAATGGCCCCCCAGCACCTTCTGATTTTGCGAGTCTCATGACACCGGAATACCATCATCGGATCTCGTCCTGTGTGCCCGCGTCAACCCGTCGGCTTGGCAACACCAACTCGATTCTAGCGGCTTTGTGGGGATTGGCAATGAAATGGCGTGGCCCGTTGGGGATGATCGAGAGCGGCTGTGTCACGCCAAGAACCGACCCTCGATTCAGACACCACGAAACAGTCTCTCGACACCTTGCTTTTCTAACTGCGGTTTAGAAAGGAAGTACGGAACGGAGAAACGGTTGGCGACTCGTGAACCTTAGCAACCGTTTTGTGATAGGTACGTCTGCAAATGCGTGATTTTTTGATTGAAGGAGCGCATGATCCCGAGTCTCCTGATCCTGAAAAGCAATCCCAGAATCTCCTTGGCATTCAGGCATGAACAATTCGCCAAGATAGACGATCTCATGGGAACGTACTTCAAAATCTGCCTGCGGTGGCGCGACATAGTTCACATAAGGGTGGATCAAGAATGGAGTGAGCACGTACTTGCCCAATGGTAAGGGGATAACATAGAGACGGCCATGGTGATCTGAAAACTCGCTCTCTGCGTTCGGATTATTGATGTCTAGCGTCGCTAAAGCTGCATAGGGTGTGAACGGTCCTTTCGCCGAGAAGATCCGCAGTCCTGTTGGGGTAGCAAGGGAACCGCAAGGCTTTGTTGATCCTGTTGAGATGATGATAATTCCGAGTTCTCCATTGGCGTTCAGCGGCGAGGCAAGCTCCGCACGATACTTATTCTCATGACTGCACGCAGCAATCATCATACCTAACGTGATGAGTGCCACATAGCCGACACCCCGTTTCAACTGGCTCGCCCTTCGTTCAGACTGTATGCATAATAGATGTCAGAAGCCATTGTTCTCCCCCAAATAGGTGCTTTCTCTCCCTGTCAATCGCTTCATTGCTCGGCCATATCGTATCGATGCCTTTGTATCATGGACTTCACGGAGCGCAAGCGATACCTGACATTTTGACTAAAACATCATTGGCAAAGAACAGCGGTTGTGAAACCGTGAAGGCTAGGCAGGAGGAGACGCGGCGTTGGTGTCGCGAAACCCTCGGTAGAGGTAATGCAACCCTGAGGCAAGGGTGAACCCGACCATCATCATGAGCAGTGGAGTGAGCATGGCGAGATCAATCCCACGCCACGTTAGGAGAACAACCAGAAGAACGTAGCTCAATTGCAACAGAGTTGTGCCTTTCCCGAGAAAAGTCGGCTTGACGTTGATCGGGGTGCTCGTGACGTGGGCCACCGCTGTACCCAAGAGCAGTATTAAGTCCCGACTAACGACAAGAATCACAAGCCATAAGGGAATCAGATGCAGCACGGCAAGTGAAATGAAGCTCGAAGTCAGGAGGACTTTGTCCGCCAGAGGATCGAGTAGTGTGCCCAATCTGGTGCGCTGATTGAGTTTACGTGCAAGGTGCCCATCGATCGCATCTGTCAAGCCTGCGGTGAGAAGAATCGCCAGGGCATACCCATAGGCCCCATAGGTCATAAATCCGATATAGACCGGGACCAGGAGAATGCGGAGAATCGTGAGGCTATTGGGGATGTTCATACGGCGAGGTTCGACAGGTCTTCACATCGATCCGGTGAAAAGGCCCAAATCATAGTAATCGACGTCACTGTTGTCAACGAGTTGCAGGGATCGATGACCCGCTCTTATAATATGCGCAGTCTGTTATTAACCGCTCTGAAGAGGACGTTAACCGACATGAGTACCTTGCCGCTGATGTTCAAAAAGGAAGGATTGGTCGAGAAGCACCAGGTTGAAGGTGTGGATCCGAGCGACCGCTATTTCAACCGCGCAATATTGGTGAATCGGACAACGGCTGGGTATTCGGCCAAGGTGATGTATGAAGCCCTCATTGTGGAAAGCCAGGCCCACCAGACCATCGCCGCAGCAGTGAAGGAGCTCGTGGGGAAACTGCAGGAGTCAGGATTCAGTCGTTTACGGACCAGGGCCAATTTCAAGGGGACACGCTATCTCGCTGAGAAGGAGACGTGGATCGACTACCCAGACCTGCCTTGACCGGAGCCTACGAATTCACGATACACCAAGTCATGGATCAGCGGTCGAAAACCCCTGATCGAGTCGTTTTTTCTGGTTGGATGCACTCGATTCGAAAGCAGCACGACCTCTAACTCCGCCTCCGGATCTATCCACACTGATGTTCCCGTGTAGCCCAGGTGACCGAACGATCGATCCGAAAAGTATTGTCCAGACGACGACGGTACTGATGGCGTATCCCAGCCAAGAGCCCAGCTGGAGGACCCTTCTTGATTCTGTCGTCTGGTGAACTCCCGCACAAGATCCTGATCAAGAAGGGAGGTTTGCCGATGATAGGCTTGCATCCAGACACCGGTTATCGCCAGGACTGAGTCAGCTGGCCCGAATAACCCCGCATGACCAGCCTCGCCACCCAATGCCGCGGCATTCTCATCATGCACTTCTCCATGGAGAAGCCGGCCTCGCCACTGATCCACCTCTGTTGGCGCGACGCCACCGCCCTCTTTCGTCTTCGCTTCCAGAAACTCTCCTAACCGCTCCGGCCAAACGAATCCCAGCCTAGATTCACCCAGGGATGCCAGGATACGCTGATTAAAAAACACACTGAGTGACTGTCCGCCGCTGCGCTCTATGATGAAACCGAGCAGCATGAAGCCAAGATCGCTATAGAGGCTCCGTGTGCCTCGTTCATAGATCATCCCTTCGGACCGAATGCAGTCGAGCATGGACTGTTTTGCAGCGGCTCGTGCTTCATGTGACGCAGGAACTCGCCCGCTCGCATTCAGCCGCTCGTAGTAGCCTCGCCACCCTGGTAACCCGGACGCATGGGTCAACAGGTGACGAAGCGTGGCCGAACCGATCGGAGCATCGGCACACTCCGGAAGATAATCGGCTACTCGATCCCCAAGACCGCAGCGACCATTCTGGATGAGCATCGCTAGAGACGTGCCCGTCACCAAGGGCTTGGTCAATGATGCGAGATCATACGTCGTCGGTGGAGTAACGGGGAACCCAGGCGGAGACGTGGAGAGCCTGCCAGTAGAAAAGTGAACAACCGGTCGGTCTCCGTGCCGCACGGCCAAGACCGCTCCGGGAAACACTCCCTCCACGACGGCTCTGTCGAGTGCTGATTGAACGGTCCGAAGATCAGGCATGGAAATGATGGCCAGTCCGACAGACGCGATCGACTCGATGACCTCCCGCCCATCGGCCCTGCCATCGAATATCGCAATTACCGGGCAGGGGTCGACTCACCCTCCATCTTTTCCTCACGGATGGGGTTATGCTCCTGGTAGGCTTCGCTGGCCTCGACATCCAGCATTCTCTCGAACGTATTCAGCGTCGCGCGCATTCGTTCCACCATGAGCAACCGTTGCTTCTGCAGGACGGCAAGGTCTCGCTGCATGTTTCCCAGTTCTGTACGAGCCTGTCGAAACAGCTCACCGGCTTTCAACTCTGCTTCTTTAACGATCAGATCGGCATCTCGTTGAGCGCTTCGCTTGACGTCGTCCGCCAGCGACTGGGCCGACACCAGGGTATTGGACAACGTTGACTCGGTTCGTTTAAGTTCCGACACCTGCTGCTCAAGCGAGTCAATACGGTCACGCAACGCCGCATTGTCACGATTTAAGAACTCGACCGTTTGCGAAATGTCCTCGAGAAAGCGGTTGACCTCATCACGGTCATAGCCACGAAGTTTGACCTGAAAAACCATCTGCTGAATGTCGAGTGGTGTAATCTTCATGGCATCCTCCCCAGTATGAACTTAGTTCATTCGTAACGCCGCATCCTTAATCGTCTGGACCACGGCGATTTGCAAGAACCAGATCGCTGCGATGGCAATCAGTGGCGACAGGTCGATCCCCATCCCAAAGCTGAGTCGCCGTCGGATTGGCGCGAGCACAGGTTCCGTTGCACGGCTCAAGAATTGAACGATAGGATTCCACGGATCCGGGTTCACCCACGAGATGAGTGCCCGCGCGATGATGATCCAGCTATAAAAGGTCAATAGGTAGTCTAACACTGTCGCCAGGCCCAACAAGGTATTTCCCATTACAAACATCAGCCTCCAAGCTCCTTGGAACGTTTCGTCGCAGTTTCAATCGCATCGATGAGGACGGCTCGAACCCCTCCCTGTTCCAAGCGATGCAGACCGGCCATGGTCGTTCCACCAGGAGAGGTCACTTGATCCTTCAGTCGAGCCGGATGCTGTCCGGTCTCCAACACCATACGCGCAGCCCCGAGCACGGTTTGCGCCGCAAGCAGACTGGCCGTCTCGCGTGGCAACCCCATTTTCACTCCACCGTCAGTCATCGCTTCAATCATGAGAAAGACGTACGCAGGCCCGCTTCCACTCAATCCGGTGACGGCATCCATCAGCTGTTCCTGAATCCTGACGACTCGTCCGACCGATCGGAGAATTCCCTCGGCACACACGATTGCTTCCTCCTCAAGATTCGGTCCGATTGCCAACGCCGTAATGCCTTCACCGACCATAGCCGGTGTGTTGGGCATCGCACGGATGATCCGTGCGGCAGGGCCGCACAGGTCTCGGATACGATCAATCGTGACGCCAGCCGCTACGGAAATCACCAGGTGATTCGTCAACACCTCACGAACTTCCTTGAGGGCATCAACTATCACCTGTGGCTTTACCGCCAGCATGACGACGTCGCTCAGAGCGACGACCTCATGGTTCGTCGCACTGATCTGAACTCCGTATCGTATCTGGAGATGATCCAACCGGCCTCTATCAGGATCCGCCACGTGGATCTGATCAGGGTGGTACCACTTCGCCGAGAGCACGCCATTGATCAGCGCCTCGGCCATACGACCACCCCCGAGAAACCCCAGTTTCTGCGTGAGGGCTGTCTTAGACATGGCGTGTCCCGAAGATCGCGGTGCCGACCCGAACGAGTGTCGCGCCTTCCTCAATGGCGACCTCATAGTCGTTCGACATACCCATCGACAGTTCATCCATCTTCACAGATGGGATCCTGCATGCTGTGATCTGCTGAGCCAACTCCTGAAGTTTTCGAAAGTACGGCCGGACCTCATCAGGGTGATCAGTCTGTGGAGGAATAGTCATTAAACCTCTAATCCCGATGTGAGAAAACTCCGCCATGGTGGTAACAGCCTGGATCACATCAGCCGGAGAAAACCCGGCTTTCGTCGGTTCCATTCCAATATTGACCTCGATCAGGACAGTCTGATGGCAGCCGGCTTCTCCGGCGCGTCGATCGATTTCCTGAGCCAGCTCCACAGTATCCACCGAGTGAATCATTTCGAAGAGGCCGATCATCGATCGAACCTTCCTGCGCTGGAGTTGTCCAAGAAAATGCCATCGCACCGGTGTCTCTGAGAAGGCGGTTACTTTGGGCAGCGCCTCCTGAACACGATTCTCGCCTAAGATCGTTAGGCCGGCACTGACTCCTTCCTTCATCCGGTCGATTGTGACGGTTTTTGTCGCGGCCACCAGACGAACACTCCCCGCTGGACGTCCCGCTCTCTCCTCAGCCGAGCGAATCTTCGCCAGTACCGATTGGACGCGTTGAGCAATCGTCCCTTCAACGAGCGCTTCCATCACCCTCCCTTATGTATCGTATCCATTTCTTTGGGTGAACCGTCTCTAGGCTAGGGGACACACGCAAGAATGACCGACAGCAGTTTACCTTCGACTCAACGGCAAGCCAATCGCGCTCACCATGGTACCGTTTACTTTCCCCTCACGTCGATACGAAAAAAAGAGATCGTCATGGCAAATCGTACAGAGATTGACGGTCGTCACACGCTGCGGAGTAGCGCCATGCGTCCGCACCTGGTCGTGAATAAGGGCCTTCAAGTCCAAATGTGCGCTCTCACCCTTCCGGTTGTGAACCACGTTTTCCCAACCGGACCATCCTTTGCGCAGGTCCTCTAACACCGGTTCATCCACTTCGTAGCAGCAGGCCCCCGCAGATGGGCCGATACTGATCCGCACCTGGTCCGGACGTGACCCAAAGCACGACTCCAAGAGGGCCATCGTTTTAGGGACGATGCCTGCCACGGCCCCTCTCCAACCCGCATGGACCGCAGCCACCACTCGATGTACGGGATCATGCATCAAGACTGGAACACAGTCCGCTGTCCGCACCGCCACCATCACGCCTGGTTGATCGGTCACCAGTGCGTCCCATCCTCCGGCAAATCGATCGGTGGGCGTCAGTGCACGATCCACCACAAGCGCGTCCGTTCCATGAACCTGCTTCACCGTCAGCGTCCAAGATGCGGGTCCTGCTCCAGCTACCCCCTGCCGAGGAACACCAAGTTCAAAATCCAGTCCGGTTGCATGCTGCCGAGTGCCAAAAAAATGCCGGACCCGATTTCGGGTATCCGAAAATGCTGGTACGGTTATGAATGATGTTCTCGCCATATCGATTCTCACCATTCCATCATCAGATGAGCAAGACGAATTAGTCTGCTTGCTTGCGAAGAAACGTCGGGACATCCCACTCATCCTCACCTGTCAGTGCAGTTCGATCCGCCGACTCTCGTGCTTCACTTATACGCCTCAAATATGTCGGACGGTCGAGATCCTTTATCGGTCGCTCTGTCCCAAGGGAGGCGACGACGCCGGCCAGCACTGGTTGGATCGGCTTGGTCAGCCGATTTGGTGCTCGATCTGCCTCAGTCCCGGCAATCGCTAGATTCTCGTCCCGTTCAAATCCGGTGGCAATGACCGTAATGATTAATTCCTCACCAATGTCCGGATTGATGACCTGTCCGACAATGATGTTCGCCTCAGGATCCGCCGTCTGCTGTATAATGGACGCTGCTTCCTCAATCTCATGCAGCGACATGCTGGGACCTCCAGTAATATTCAGGAGAACTCCGCGGGCTCCCTCAACACTTCCCTCCTCCAGGAGAGGGCTGCACATCGCTTTTTGTGCGGCTTCGATCGCCCGATTCTGTCCCTGAGCAACGCCCATCCCCATCACCGCACGCCCAGTATGGGACATCACGGTGCGGACGTCGGCGAAATCCACATTCACATGCCCGGTTGTCGTAATGACATCAGCGATGCCTTGAATGGCCTGGCGAAGGACATCGTCCGCCACCTTGAATGCTTCGAGCAACGGAGTGGCCTTATCCACGATACCCAGCAGTCGCTGATTGGGAATGACGAGCAAGGTGTCGACATGTCGACGTAGCTCTCGGATTCCTTCTTCGGCATGCTTGTGTCGACGCTGCCCTTCATACTGAAAGGGCTTCGTGACGACACCGACTGTGAGAATCCCCATCTCTCGAGCAATACTAGCCACAATGGGCGCGGCACCGGTTCCGGTTCCTCCACCCATCCCGGCGGTGACAAAGACCATATCCGCGCCGTCGATACATTCACGGATATGCTCTCGACTTTCGAGCGCCGCATCCCGTCCGATTTCTGGTTTCGCCCCTGCGCCCAGCCCACGAGTCCGATCGGGGCCGAGTTGTATCTTATAGGGGGCCAAGGATCGATCGAGCGCCTGAAGGTCGGTGTTACTGGCGATAAAATCCACACGTGCCAATCCGGAGGTGATCATGGTGTTAATGGCGTTGCACCCAGCCCCGCCGATTCCGATGACTTTGATACGGACCGGCGACAACACATCTTCTTGAAATGAGAACATTGAGCCACCTCCTCCGATCACCCCGCAGGACGACCACCGGCCTCCTGCCGGACCAAGGTTAAAAGACCTCCAGCACCTTCTTCGTCCATCCAAACATACGCGCCCAGGTTCCTCCATTGCGAAGCCCAGCTGTTTCCAATTCGTCGAGATGTCGCCGACCGTGCAGCAACAAGCCCACACCAGTCGAATGGCTGGGATGACTCACTTGATCCCGAAGCGCCCCAACACCGGAGGGTATCCCTCGTCGAGCTGGCAGGTTTAAAACTTTTTCAGCCGCGTCAGGCATTCCGTCTAACAACGAGGTCCCACCGGTGATCACGACGCCGGCACCCAATATTCCTTCGTAGCCGGCACGGGTAATTTCCCTCCGGACCAGTTCAAACATTTCATCCACGCGCGGCTCCAAAATTTCGGCAACGTCCCGCCGAGAAAATGTGCGCGCCGGGCGGTCCCCGACAGAGAGGACTTCCACGATCTGATGGCCCGTCAGCAATTCCGTTCGGGCAATACCGTATTGCGTCTTGATCCTCTCTGCCTCGGTCTGCGACGTGATTAGACCGAATGCCAAATCTCTGGTTAGATTCTGCCCCCCGATCGGAAGAACCGCAGAGTGCCGGATACTGCCGTCCAAGAAGATCGCGAGATCCGTGGTCCCTCCGCCCAAATCGACCATCGCCACGCCCAAGTCTCGCTCTTCTTGACTCAGTACAGCCTCACTTGAAGCAAGCGGCTGCAGGATGATATCCACGACATCGAGCCCCGCTCGATTCACACACTTTACAATGTTCTGCGCAGAGGTCACAGCCCCAGTGATGACATGAACATTGACTTCCAGTCGATGCCCTGACAAGCCCAATGGCTCTCGGACCCCTTCCTGCCCATCCACCATATATTCTCGTGGCAAGACGTGAAGGATCTTCCGTTCGTGAGGGATCACGGCCAAAGTACGCGCACTTTCAATCGCCCGGTGGATATCCTCACGGGTCACCTCAGCTCGCTTGAGCGCCACCACACCCTTACAGTTTTCGGCGGAAATGTGGCTACCCGCGATGCCTGTATAGACCGAGTTAATCTGGACCCCAGCCAGCAACTCCGCCTCTTCGACCGCTTTCTTGATCGATTCAACCGTGCTTTCGATATCGACGACGACACCTTTCCGTAGACCTCGTGAGGGACTCGACCCAACACCGATGATATTGAGCCCGCCGGCATCGGCGACTTCCGCAACGATTGCGCAGATCTTCGTCGTCCCGATGTCGAGTCCAACAAGGATGTGATCTCGCTTCGACACGGCCATCACCCCCCTTCCCGTACGATGATTCGATTTTCGTACCGGAGATCTACTTCCCTCACGTTACGCCCCAGACCGTCAAAGTTTTGTGCCTTTAACGTCGATTTGACGCGCCGGAACCGCTCCCACTGCTCCTTGAGTGCCTCATCACCAAATTGAAATCGCATTCCCTGGACTAGCGCCACTAAATTTGAAGGATTATCCGCGAGCACGTGTAGCCGCCCATCGAACGATTCTCCGACGACTCTTGCGAGTTCGATGCCAGATACCACCGCGTGTCGAACTGAGTCTGTCCCTTGCACCAACCCGGGCAGATCGATCCCGGTGACAAGAGGTAGCGCCTCATTATCCAACTGGCCAAGCCTGTTCAACACGTGTCCGTCCTCGTCGCACAGAAAGTTCTGAGACTCAGTACGAACGATCACGGCGGGCTTCCGCTCGCTCACGGAGATCCGTAACTCGTGAAATGGCACCCGGGTCACCTCAGCCGTTTTGACCCACGGATGAGCCTCGACCTGTTCCTGAATGGCCGATGTGACGATGTGGTGGAGTGGCGCACCGGGTCTCACTTTTGCCAGCTCAAGCACCTGTTTTTTATCCAGATGGTAGAGGCCTTCAACGCTGATCGTCTTGATTTCCAAGAGATCTTGGAGTGCAGGCCCGGAGTATGTCGCAGCGACCCCGATGAGCACTGCGGCACAAACGGTACTCGTCACCACCTTCGCCCAACGGACAAGCGTGCTCCGTTTTTCCGTTCGTAGCCGCTTGGTCTCCTTCATGGCTCGGTCTCCCTGCGGGTTTTTCCACTCGTTCTTTCGGGGGCCTGGAGCCTTGGGCCGGTGTTTCTTCTTGAAGAGTCTCATCCCGCAGACTCCTGTCTTACACCCGAGGCAGATCGTGGAACGCGATCCAGCGCAGATTGTAAGATCCGCTCCACCAGAGCGTCGTATCCGATGCCGACCTGAGCCGCGGCCATGGGTAACAAACTTGTTTCTGTCATGCCGGGCACCGTATTGATTTCCAAGACAAAGGGGCGCCCCCGCGGAGTAATGCGAAAATCTACGCGAGCAGCCCCCTCGCACCCCAACACGGTGTAAGTCCGACGCGCCATTTCGCTGATCTGTCGAAGTACTTTGGGAGGAAATGGAGCCGGACAAAGATACTGCGTCTTACCCTTTTGGTACTTTGCCGAAAAATCGTAGAATCCTTCCGGCGCGACGATTTCAATCGCTGGAAGCACTTTCACCCCTTCTGCTGCCGTTCCGACAAGCGACACAGCGGCTTCATGTCCGGGTATATAGCTCTCCACCATCGCCTCTGGGTCAAACCGATGTGCGAGAGCCAGTGCCTCCTTCCATTGTCCGGCCCGGCGCACGACCGTGACGCCGATGGTCGATCCCTGAGCCACTGGTTTCACGACAATCGGCAATTGGAGATGGGCCTCTCGGAGAATCCTTGCAAGGGCAGGCCTATCCCCTTCACGCACAACCGTATCAGCTGCCACTGGAACACCATGTGCAGCAAGCAGGATTTTAGTCACAGCTTTATGCATTCCTACCGCACTCGCGCGAACCCCGGACCCCGTGTAGGGAATCCCCATCGTCTCGAGGAAACCCTGTATCGTACCGTCCTCACCACCAGGCCCATGGAGCGAGAGGAAGGCAATCGCCACGTTCTGATTGTCCAGTTCACGGTGTAACCGATCAGTGACATCGATAGCCACCGCGTCATATCCGAGACGGATGAGCGCCTGATGGACGGCCTGCCCTGTTTTGAGAGAGATATCCCGCTCGGATGAGCGGCCTCCCATGAGTACCCCAATTCGCGCATCTGTGATTCGACCGGTGGCCACCATCACATCCTTTCGCTAGCGCTCCCCGATGACTTTCAACTCCAATTCCAGTTTGATGCCTGTTTGCCGAGCGACTCGTGCACGCACTTTCCTGATGAGAGACAGCACATCGTGGGCACTGGCGTGGCCCTGATTGACGATGAAGTTAGCGTGTTTCGTCGAGACGCAGGCATCTCCGACCTCAGCCCCTTTGAGCCCAGCCGACTCCACGACGCGTCCCGCCGAATCATTCTTCGGATTCTTGAACACACAACCGGCGCTCGGCATGGACAGCGGTTGAGTATCACGGCGATAGCGCAAATAGTCCTTCACGACTTGTTCAATCTCCGATTTCACCCCCGGCTTCAGCTGAAGCCACACCCCAACCACAATGCCGCGAGGCAGTGTCGCCCGACGGTACGCAAAATCGATGTTCTCTGCTTGATAGTCCAGGAGAGTTCCTTTTGGCGAAACTATACGCACAGCCTTGACGGTGCTTTTCATTTCGCCTAGCTTTGTCCCTGCATTCATGACCACGCATCCTGCAACGGTCCCTGGTATCCCAGCAGCCCACTCCAGTCCGGCCAAAGACTTGCGGATGGCATGCCCAATCAGTGTGGGCATCCCAACGCCTCCTTCGACATACAGGACTGAACCCGGTTCCTCCTTGATCGCCCGCAACTTGGCCAAACTGACGACCACACCTCGGATCCCCTTGTCTCGAACGAGTATGTTGGTCCCACCCAACACACAGAGGGGAACGCGCTGTTCGGTCGTCTGTCGACAAATGCGGATGACATCTTCGACATCAGCAGGCTGTACCAGGACATCAGCAGGACCACCGATATGGAACGAAGTATGGTCCTTCAGCGACGCCTTGAACTGAACGGTGCCCCTGAGGCCGGCCACGGCCAATCGCAATCGGCGTTCTCGACCTACCTGTCGTGCCTTTGACTCATGCCGCAAGCTTCGACGCATCTTCAGCCGTCACGTCCCCTCAAGACGTGCAAGAATTCCGGTACCCGCTTTCCAAATATCACCGGCTCCCATGGTCAGGACAAGATCGCCCGACTTCAGAAACGGGAGCACCTGATCAGGCAAGGTTTCTTTCTGCGCAATAAAGGTGACAGATGAGTGACCAGCCGACTTGACGGTGTCAGCGAGGCTGGCTCCAGAAACTCCTGGTATTGGCGGCTCGCCGGCCGGATAGACCTCGGTCATGAACACCGCATCAGCATCGTCAAAGGCATGCGCGAAGTCTCCCATACAGTCCCGTGTCCTGGTGTACCGATGCGGTTGGAACAGAACGACCAATCGCCGTTTCCACCCCTGTTTGGCTGCGGCAAGCGTGGCCTTCACCTCGGTCGGATGATGACCATAATCATCCACGACCATAATCCCTCCGGTTTCCCCACGTAGATGAAAACGCCGTTCCACACCGGTAAAGGCTGCAAGTCCTTTACGGATCAGATCAACGGGGACTTCGAGTTCGACCCCGATGGCGATCGCGGCGAGTGCGTTTGAAACGTTATGGACGCCTGGTATTGCCAACCGAAATGGGCCCAAGTTTTTCCCACGGAAAGAGGCGCGGAACTCGGCTCCCCATTGGTTGAGCACGATATCGGTGGCTTGGAAATCCAAGGACGTTCCGCCACGCTCCTGAAGCCCATACGTTTGATAGCGCTTCACAATGAGCGGGAACAGGTTCCGAAGGCGCTCGTCATCACCACATAAGACGGCCAGCCCGTAGAACGGAATCTTGTTGATGAATTCCAGAAAACAGTCGTTGATTCGCTCCATGGAACCGTAATGATCAAGATGCTCTCGATCCAAGTTCGTCACAGCCACGATGGTCGGCGAGAGTCGGAGAAACGAGCCATCGCTCTCGTCAGCCTCCGCCACGAGCAGGTCGCCGCGTCCAAGCCGCGCATGACTACCCAACGCGTTGACCTTGCCACCGATGACCATGGTTGGATCCAGGCCTCCCTGCGCCAACACGTTGGCCACCATGGAGGTCGTGGTGGTTTTGCCATGGGCGCCGGCAATCGCCACTCCAAACTTCAGACGCATCAGCTCCGCCAGCATTTCTGCGCGGGGGATGACGGGAATTTGTTGCGCCTTTGCGATCGCCACTTCGGGATTGCTGGTTGCCACAGCGGATGAAATGACGACGACCTGCGCTTCCCCTACGTTTGATTCCTGATGACCGATGAAGATCTTCCCACCAAGTTCTTCAAGCCGCCTGGTCGTTTCCGAAGCATGCAGATCTGAACCGGTCACCTTGTACCCCATCGTGAGCAGAACCTCTGCGATCCCGCTCATGCCCGCTCCCCCAATTCCGACCAGATGAATCTGTTGTGTCTTACGAAACGGCGTCATATGCGTGGTGCTCCGCCATCCGACTGCTCATTATTTCTTTTCTCTTTCTGATTTCTTTCTTCTTCCCGGCGCAACTGCGTTACCCTCCGTTTACTTTTCGAAGTTGATTGTTCTCTTGTGTCTTATTCATGAGCGCGTAACATTCCCGGACGATCACTTCGGCAGCATCACTTCGCCTCATCGCGAGACTGTGCTCCTGCATCGCATGCAACCGCTCCGAATTCGACGTAATAGCTACGATCGTCTCAACCAGTTTCACTCCATTCAGATTTGCCTGCGGGAGCACAATGGCTCCACCCTCGGCCTCCATCGCCCGTGCATTCTTCGTTTGGTGATCGTAAATCGCGGTCGGCAACGGGATCAGTATCGCGGCTTTGCCACTGGCCGTCAGTTCTGCGATGGTCATCGCACCGGATCGAGCCACAACTAAGTCGGCTGTGCGCAAGACAGCGGGCATGTCATAGAGAAATGGAACGACTTTAGCCTGTATACCGAGCTTGTGATAGGCCCCGTTAACTCGTTCAAAGTCCACTTCCCCGGTCTGATGAGTAATCGTCAGTCCGGGAAGACGTTCCTGCAACAACGTTAATCCCTCCAACACCGCACTATTGATGGCTTTTGCACCCTGGCTCCCGCCGAAAATCAGGAGATGCTGGCCTCTGCGTTCAATTGAGTCACCCGTCTTGAGTGATGGAACTAGGAACTCTTGTCGAACCGGTGTTCCAACCACTCGAACCTTTCGCTGATCAAATGATGCGCCCGCAGACTCAAACGCCAGAAATACTCGTTGTGTGAACGGCGCGACTACCTTATTCGCGAGGCCTGGATAGGCATTTGGCTCAAGAATCACCCGAGCGATGCCTTTCAATGCAGCGGCCGCCAGCATAGTGGGACTCGTATATCCTCCTACCCCAATAACAAGATCCGCTTGACGCTGCTCGAGAATGCGTAATGACTGCCAGATCCCAATGGGCACAGACAGGAGGCCTCGTAGAACGTCCACCAATCCCTTTCCCATGACCGGCTTGGCTGTGATCAGCGCCAGCTCGAACCCTTCATGGGCCAGTACCCGAGACTCAATGCCACGAGCCGTTCCTACAAAGAGAATCCGTACGGCTGCGTCATGCCGCACAAACTCTCGAGCCAGCGCAAGCGCCGGATAGAGATGGCCACCGGTCCCTCCCGCAGCGATTACAATCGTCATCGCCGATTCGACCAACCACGTCCACTTCGATATCGTATCTCCTCCCGTCCCGCCTGCCGATCTCTCGAGATGCTCAGCAACATCCCGACACCGGTTAGGCTGACGACCAGGGAGGAACCTCCATAACTGACAAACGGCAATGTGAGACCCTTGGTAGGCAGCAACCCCGTCGCGACACAGGCATTGATCAGCGCTTGGATACCGATGAGTGTCGTGATGCCGACCCCGAGGTAGCGTCCAAATGGAGTTCTCGCCCGCGTGGCAATCTGAAATCCGCGAACCACGAATACCGCGAAGAGAAGAATAATCACGCAGGTCCCGACAAACCCTAGCTCTTCCCCGACAAGCGCCAACACAAAGTCGGTATGCGGTTCCGGGAGAAAGAGCAGTTTTTGCTTCCCTTCGCCCAGCCCAACGCCGAATAGCCCTCCACTGCCGAAGGCCAGGAACGATTGTGTAATTTGATGTCCCGCATTTAACGGATCTCGCCCAGGATCCAGGAATGTCAGAAGACGTGGCAGCCGGTAACCGGAGGTTAGAATAAGGGCCAAGCCAATGGGTATCGCACAAAGAGCCACGGACGACAGATGAGACAGACGCGCCCCGCCAACAAACAGCAGGCCTCCTGTCACGAGTCCGATGACCACTACAGTGCCCAGGTCTGGTTCCCTGAGCACCAAGCCACAGAGAATCCCGATCATGAGCAACGGTGGAAGCAAGCCGGAAGAAAAGTCCTGGAGCCGGTCCTCTTTCCGGGAAAGATACCCGGCGAGATAGATAACCACGATGAGCTTCGCCATCTCCGCCGGTTGAACCGAGATGGGCCCAAACTGTAACCAACGCCGAGCACCATGCTTCGCTTCGCCAATAGAGGGGAACAGCACCATAACCAGCAAGACTGCAATCAGACCAAGAAGTGGGAAGGAGAGGCGCCTCCACCAGATATAATCGATGCGGGATGTGACATGGAGGAGCATCAATCCGAACGTCAGCCAGACCAGCTGGCGCTTGAGGTAATACCATGAATCGTCGAACTTCTTGCCCGCCATCACGGCACTCGCGCTGAACATCATGACCAAGCCAACCAATGCCAAGGTAATCGTCACAAACAAGAGGATTTGATCCATCCCGACTTGTTTGGGACCTCGCGGTCCGCCGGAAGGCCATGGCAAAGCCAGGGTACCTGCAGATCGTCGTGACATCGTGCGGTCTCAATGCTCCTCTGTCGTCGCGCCAATCATGACGGCAACGATTGCACAAGGGTTTTAAATTGACGCCCCCGATCCTGATAATCAACAAACATATCGAAACTTGCACAGGCCGGTGAGAGAAGCACGACATCTCCACTCTCCGCTGCCCCTGTCGCCAGTTCCACAGCTTCCTTCAAGGTTCCGACCCGTTCCACCCCCTGATACCCTTCCACCGCTTTGGCGATCAGGGGGGCGGCTTCACCGATCAGAATGAGCCGCTTGACCCGCTGATGGATAGAGCTCGCCAAGCGAGAAAAATCGCCGCCCTTATCTCGTCCACCGGCGATGAGCACAATTGGCTGATCGATACTCTCCAGTGCTTTCAGAGTCGCATCGACGTTCGTACCCTTTGAATCATTGATAAAACGGACGCCTTGCCGTTCCCGGACAACCTCACACGCATGTTCTAGCCCAGGAAAGTCCCGCAGCACCTGCTGAACGGCGGATATTGGGCATCCACTGAGCAGTGCATAGATGGTCGCAACCATGGCGTTGTCAATATTATGATCGCCGATGATCTTGAGCTCTTTCCTGCGGCATATCTCATGAGTCTTCCCCTTGATCTTGACCATGATACGATCCTGATCAAGATATGCTCCGCCGGCTAGGTCCGGAGGCAGGACGTTCGTCCTCGTGAATCCCAGCACACTCCCTTTCACAGGCTTCCGAAGGGAGGCGACTCTGGGATCATCCAGATTGAACAAGGCATAATCGGATGACGTGAGATTTTCAAAGATCCGATTCTTTGCGGCAATATATTCTTCGATCGACACGTAGCGATCCTGATGGTCGACAGTCACGTTGAGAATGCCCGCGATCCATGGATGGAACCGTTCCACCGTCTCCAACTGAAAACTCGACACCTCCACGACCAAGAGGTCGTAGGGACAGGGTTGTCCATTTGCTGTCGTGTGTCGTACGTGTAAGGCCGCTTCACTGAGCGCGGTTCCAAGATTTCCGCCGACGAAGACTCGTTTTCCACTGTTCTCCAGCATCTTGCCGATAAGGGTGACCGTCGTACTCTTTCCATTTGTTCCCGTCACAGCCAGGATCGGGACCGACAAGAACCGCGACGCGAGGTCGAGTTCACTGATCACCTTCACACCTCGACGACGAGCACGTTCCAGGGACTCCATTCGATAGGGTACGCCCGGACTGATGACGACCAGATCAGCGTTGTCCAAAGCTGATTCATATCCTCTTCCCAAACTAAGCTGAATGATCGAGGGATGCAACGCCTCCAGCTCATGGAGCACGTCAGCCCGCTCCTTCCTATCTGCGACTGTCACCAAGGCCCCAACCTCTTGGAGCAAATGGGTAGCCGCAATGCCGCTTCGGGCAAGTCCGATGACCGTCACTCGCTTTCCTCTCAGCTCCATGGTGTCGGCCGTAGGCATCGCCGTCACCTCAACTTCAGTGTACTAAGGCTCAAGAGCGCGAGCAGAATGGCGATAATCCACAATCGCACCACGACCTTTGGCTCTTCCCATCCTTTCATTTCAAAATGATGATGAATGGGCGCCATGAGAAAGATCCGTTTACCTCGTGATTTGAATGACGCAACTTGAAAAATAACCGACACGGCTTCGATGACGAACACTCCACCGACCAATAACAAAAGCAACTCGTGCTTACTGATCACCGCAACGGTCCCCAGGGCCGCCCCAAGCGGGAGCGATCCGACATCGCCCATGAACACCGAGGCCGGGTAAGTGTTGTACCAGAGAAACCCAAGGCTAGAACCCAGGATCGCCGCCGTGAAGACGGCTAACTCTCCGGCGCCATCGATGTGGGGGATGAGGAGATATTCAGACATCAACCGATGCCCCGTAACATAGGCGACGACGGTATACGCTAATGCCGCAACCATCACTGGCCCGATGGCGAGTCCATCCAAGCCGTCGGTAAGGTTGACGGCGTTGGAACTTCCGACGATCACCAGAATAGCAAAGACGACATAAAACCATCCGAGGTCAGGCATGAACGTCTTGAAAAATGGCAGACTAAGTTTTGTGTTATAGCCAGGTAATGCGTACAAGATTAGTGCAACCACCAGCGCGACCACGATCTGCGCGGTGAACTTTTGAGATGCTGACAATCCCTTCGACCGAGCTTTGATGAATTTGAGATAATCGTCGATAAACCCAATGGCACAAAACCCCAGCGTGGCGACAAGAACCAACCAGACGTGCGGCCGTGAAATGTCAGCCCAAAGCAGCGTCGAGAGCGTCACGGCAAAAATAATAAGGATCCCGCCCATCGTGGGTGTCCCACTCTTCGCCAAATGCCGTTTGGGTCCATCATCGCGCACTTGCTGACCCAGCTTAATTTCTTGGAGCTTCCGGATCACCCACGGCGCAAGCACAAATGCGATCAGGAATGCAGTCACAGCGGCGTAAATGATGCGAAAGCTCTGGTACCGAAAGACGTTGAGGAAGGAAAATTCCGTATGGAACGGATATAACCAGACATACAGCATGGTGTGGGCGTTCCTATGAAGCCTTTTTGGCCGTGCGTTTGATGCCCTGAAGCGCGTCTGCCACAAGCTCTAATCGCATCGCGCGCGACGCCTTGATCAGCACGACATCGCCCGGCTTGACGATGGCCTTGACTGCACCGACAGCTGCTTGAGCGTCCGCTACTTCGATAATGCGCGCGTGATCGGCACCTGTCCGCCTGGCTCCTTGAGCAAGACTGCGCCCTAAGACCCCACACGTCACGACATAATCGATCCCGCGTCGCGCCACAAATTCTCCGACCTCCTCATGCATGCGAACGGCATTCGGTCCAAGCTCTAACATATCTCCCAGGACCGCAATGGTTCTCCGATGTTCACCCGCCTGCGCCAACAGCTCCACAGCCGCTTTCATCGAAGCTGGATTCGCGTTGTAGCAATCGATGATCAGCTTGACGCCGCGACTCATGCGAACCTGAGACCGCATCGCTGCCGGTCGGAAATGCGATAAGCCCTGTGCGATCACCGTCCCGGGGAAACCCAGCACCGCACCGACCGCTCCTGCAGCGAGTGCATTCGTGACGTTGTGTCTTCCTTGAACTCGAATATGAACGACTGTGTGGCGAGCCTTTCCTGGAAGCTGAAGGTGAAAGATCGTCCCATTTCGTCCATCCGACTTGACCTTTTTCGCTCGGACGTCGGCTTTGGCTGAAAGCCCAAACGACATCACTCGGCATCGGGCCCGGCTGGCGAGATAGTCGTAATAGGAATCATCGGCATTCAGAATCGCCGTTCCATCCACTGGAAGCAGATCAAGCAACTCAGCCTTGGCCTGAGCAGAAACCTCCATGCTCCCAAAAAACTCCAGATGATCCGGCCCAATGTTCGTGATGATCCCAATCGTCGGACGAACAAGTTCACACAGAGTGGTCGTTTGACCAACATTGTCGACTCCCATTTCAATGACCGCACCCTGATGTCGGTTATTGAGACGGAACAGTGTGTGAGGAACTCCCAAGCGATTGTTCAGATTGCCTTCGGTCTTGAGAATGTTCCATCGATGAGCCAGCACGCTCGCCACCATTTCTTTCGTCGTGGTTTTTCCGTTGCTTCCCGTCACGGCCACGACAGAGATCCTGAACTTGCATCGATGGTACGCAGCCAGTTGTTGGTACGCAGCGAGTGGATCGGGCACACCGAGAATGAGCGGTACTCGTCGTTTCGCGCCTCGTGTTAGAGAGAGCGTCGACACGTCATAGGAATCACAGACGAGTGCCCCTATGGCTCCCTTCGATACCGCTGTTCCGACAAATGCATGCCCATCAAACCGCTCTCCTTGTATTGCCAGGAAGAGATCGCCCGGTCGAAGTGACCGAGTATCCAGACTAATGTGACGGATAGGCTGTTCGGCTCGCTTCGACACATCGCCGGCCAACACTCGAGCCCCGATGACTCTCTGCAATTCGGTCATGGTCAATAGCGCCATCTATCCGCGTTCCTGCAACACCCGACGCTTCTCTCGTTTCGTCAGAGACGGACACCGAGTCGCTGAATCGCATCGCGTGCGACTTCGCGATCGTCAAAGTGGTGTTTCTCTGTGCCGACAATCTGGTAGTCTTCGTGTCCCTTTCCTGCAATCAGGACCATGTCCTGACCATGCGCCTCTCGTACAGCCTCCTCGATCGCTTGCCGCCGATCGGCAATCTTCCTGTACTGCACATGCGATCGCTGCCGTAGCCCCTCGATCACCCCAACTTCCACCTGATCAAGAATGGCGTGAGGGTCCTCCGTTCTCGGGTTGTCGGAGGTCAATATGACGACATCGCTATACTGGACGGCGGCCGCTCCCATCTTTGGCCGCTTTCCTCTATCACGATCCCCGCCACATCCGAATACCGTGATAATACGCCCCGGCTTCAGAACTTCTGCCGTGGCCAATAATCGAACTAATGCATCTTCTGTGTGCGCATAGTCTACGACCACCGTAAACGGCTGCCCCGCCATGACGCGCTCGAATCGACCCGGCACATTCAGCACATGTCGTCCAGCCTGGCGAATCTGATCCGGAGTGGCTCCTTCATGAAGAGCAACTCCGATGGCTGCCAGCAAATTGTAGACATTGTGCTCACCCACAAGATGACTCTCTATGGGAAAGGTTCCGACCGGAGTGGCCGCGGTAAACGTCGTCCCTCGAATCGATAACTGCACGTCTTCGGCACGAAGGTCCGCCTTGCTCTTCAACGCGTACGTCCAAACTGGGACAGGGCTGCGTGCAACAATCTGGCTTCCATAGGAGTCATCGACATTGATGATTGCCCGTTTGTTCTTCTTGCGCCCTTCGCCTAATCCCGTAAAGAGTCGCAACTTAGCCTGGAAGTAGTTTTCCATCGTCTTATGGAAATCAAGGTGGTCCTGCGTGAGATTTGAAAAGACCCCAACATCATACTCGCACCCACTCGTGCGATCTTGTGCCAATGCATGAGACGATACTTCCATAACTGCCGTCCCGCACCCGCTGCTGACCATTTCGGCGAGCAACTGCTGTAATTCGAGCGCACCGGGAGTCGTGTGCGCTGCCGGCATTGTGCGCGTCCCTATTTGATAGGCAACGGTTCCAATCAACCCCACCTGCAGGCTAAGCCCCTCCAACAGAGCTTTGCAAACATAGGCCGTGGTTGTCTTGCCGTTTGTACCGGTTATCCCGATCATCCGAATCCGATTCGACGGGTCACCATAGAACCGACTCCCCAGAAGTCCGAGCGCTCTTCTGGAATCCTCGACTCGCACGAACGGAAGAGAAATGCCACGCACCGCTTCCTCCACAACCAAGGCGCTCACCCCTCCCTCCAGTGCGGCCGGAATGAAACGATGCCCGTCAACATGTTCACCTTTGACGGCCACAAAGAGACTCTGAGACGCGGCTTTCCGAGAATCATCAGTGATGGCCGTCACGGATACATCGAGATCTCCTTGCCGCTCCAGAACCGTCACGCGTCCGTCAAGCGCCTGAAGCATGGTGGCCAAGGTCATCGGCAGACTCCAAGCGTGATTACGGGTTCGGTACTGCCATCGCCAGCGTGACCGGTTCGCCTGAGGACACACCAAGGTAACTCAACACTTGCTCGCCGACCGCGCTGAATACCGGAGCCGCCACGCTTCCGCCTGACGCGTTCTTATCATGAGGTGCATCGATGATCACGATCATGGCGAGCCGTGGGTGATCTGCCGGCACATACCCAACAAACGAGGTCACAAACCGAGAGTTTGAGTATCGGCGTGTGCTTGGATCGATCTGTTGGGCCGTCCCGGTCTTACCGGCGACCCGAAATCCAGGGATGGCGGCTTTTGCTCCGGTGCCGTGCGTGACGACACCTTCAAGAATTTTCGTAACACTACGCGCGGTTTCCGGCGAAACGACGCGTCGCCGCACCTGAGACGGCACTCGCCTTAGGAGATGACCCTCAGCGTCTCGGATTTCAGAAACCACATACGGCCTCATGAGCACGCCCCCGTTGGCCAAGGCTGCCACTGCGGTCACCATCTGGATCGGCGTGACCCCTATTTCTTGCCCCATCGAAATCGATGCAACGGAACGACGACCCCAGGCACTGGGGCTCTTGACCAACCCCACCCCTTCTCCCGGAAGATCAATCTCAGTTCGCTGACCAAAGCCGAATGCTTGGAGATACCGATACAGTCGCTGCTCCCCTAATACCATTCCCGCCTTGGCCGCACCGATGTTACTAGACTTTTGAATGACTTGCGCAAAGGAAATCCACCCTAGCTTTTCATGGTCGTGTATCACGGTGTTCGCAACCGTCATGCGGCCATGCTCCCCGAAGACCAGCGTCGTCGGCTTCATCGCTGCCTCTTCAATGGCGGCTGCTGCGATCATGGCTTTCATGGTGGACCCAGGTTCATAAGCATCCGTGAGAGCCCTATTCCGCCAACGATCAGGGCTCAGGCTCGAAACGATATTCGGGTCGAACCGAGGGCTGACAGCCATGGCCAACACTGCTCCCGTCTCTGGGTTAAGGACAATGATCGTCCCTGACTTTGCCCGAGAGCGAGTCACGGCGTCTTCCAACTCTCGCTCGGCAATATATTGAACAACTTCATCAATCGTGAGAGTGAGTTGATGGCCGGGTACCGGATTCCTTTCAGCCAAGTTCTTTGGAAAGACTGTGCGCCCCAACGCATCGCGCTGCAGTACCATCACCCGTTTCTCACCACGTAAGTATGTTTCATACCGGTGTTCGACTCCTTCCAACCCATCCCCATCCATACCGGCAAATCCCAAGACGTGAGAGAGGAGCGGACCTTTCGGATAGAACCGTCGACCTTCCATTACAACACCAATTCCGTCCAGTGACAAACGATCCAGTCTACGCCCCTGCTCCGGGTCCACCTTGCGGGCCAGCCACACGAAACTCCGATCCTGCTGAAGTTTTTTCTCCAGTTCGGCAACCTTCACAGACAGAACAGACGACAGTTGGCGAGCCGCTTTCGCAGGGTTTCCCAACGTCGTAGGGATCCCAAACACCGAGGGGACCTCCATATTCATCGCCAACACCTTGCCATGTCGGTCGACAATCGTACCGCGAGGCCCTTCCAGGGAAACGGTCTTCTGATGCTGTCGATCCGCTCTGACGGACAGCTCCTCCGCCCGTAATACCTGCAAGGTCACCAGCCGGAACAGCACGAGCACGAATCCACCCAGCAACACCAGCATCAACACATAGCGCCGAACGAGAGACCCAGAACCGGCCACTAGTCCCTCCTACTGGGAAGATAGTTTCTAGCTACTCGCACTGGTGCCGCCGCAAGATCCGTGGGCGCTGTCCCACTCGGCCTGGACTGAACCAGGATCAGTTGGCCTTGCTGAGGCAGATTCATCCCGAGTTGATCAGTTGCCAATTTTGCGATCCGATTCGAAGCACTCAGCGAGGAGAATTGAACCCGCAACTCATCACGCTGACGCTCCAACACCGTCTTGTCACGCTTCAATCGTTCGATCTGATAGCCGATCCGCACCATATCCACTCGCTCCCAAACGAACACAAATACAAGACACAATCCAAGGAACAGCGTGAAGATCTTCATGACAGCTCCAATCGTGGTTGACGTTCGGCGACCCGCAATTTGGCACTTCGCGATCTTGGATTCGACTCACACTCTTCCTTGGAGGCGGAAATAGGCTTTTTGGTGAGCACCGCAAGTCTGAAATCAGGCTGTTGGGCAAGGGACTTGAACGTATGCTTGACGATACGATCCTCAAGGCTATGAAAAGAGATCGCGCAAATCCTTCCACCTTCCGACAACACTTCGACGGCATCGCGCAGGGAAGGCTCTAAACTCTCTAGCTCCTGATTGACTGCAATGCGAAGCGCCTGAAAGGTCCGTGTCGCAAAATGGATCCGTCCATGCCGGTAAGAAGCCGGTACCGACTGAGCAACAACCGAGACGAGCTGCCCGGTAGTCTCGATCCTGCGGGACTGCCTTTCCCGCACAATCGATCGAGCAATCCTGCGCGCATATCGCTCTTCCCCAAACTGGAAGATGATATCTGCGAGGTCGTGCTCGTCACTGCTATTCACTAAATCTGCAGCGGTCCTCCCTGTCGATTGATCCATGCGCATATCGAGTGGACCATCAAGCTGAAAACTAAACCCCCGCGCGGCATCCTCGAGCTGCGGAGATGAGACGCCAAAATCAAAGAGCACTGCTCCAACTGTTGAAACACCTAATTCAGCGAGGTGCCGCTTTAAATCTCGATGGTTTCCCTGGCGCAACACAACGGAGCCTCCGAATCGATTCAACCGTTGGCGACAGAAATCAACTGCCATTGGATCTCGATCCAACCCTATGAGCGTCGTGCCGGCATGGCTAGATTCGAGCAGCAACTCTGCATGCCCACCATATCCCACCGTACAATCCAAAATTGTGAGCGGTCGCTCAGAGGAAAGCCAGTCACAGACTTCTTGCCCAAGGACCGGAACATGCGCAAATTCCCAGCCAATACTATTCACCCACTAATTTCCACTTCTCCCCACTCTTGGGGAAGTATACTCTCGCATTCTAGGTTGTCAACTTCATTTTCAGTAACTTAGGGGAGCCACTTTAATCATAGTCTTGTAGATTGCCCTCAGGGCCCGCCCATGGCTATATGGCGAGAATTCACCCTCTGCACAGCCCGAGAGTTACCCCCACCCCTCTCTTGCAACCTACCCATCCCACCCGTTCAACTCTTGGTGTTTCATTGACTTCCAGAGGCCCGGGTTGGACAATGGTTTTATGTGGAAGACTAACGGAATCGTGGCATGCTCAGGCTTCTATCTTTCCCTGAGCATCTCCCTCATCCTCGGACTAGCCGAGGCGAAAGAATTCAATCCAGACAACCCTCTGAATCAACCAGCACCCATCTATTGGTGTTCAAATAAGACGGCTGATCAACAGATTTCAGCCAAGAAAGCCCCTGGTTGCGAGCCCCTGTATGACCAAAAGACGGCAGACCGGTTCAGGGAAAACGCCCGCCAGAAGGGCTTCGATCCTCCAGCCCGCGATCCGATAAAGATCGTGGAATTGCAAAATGCAGCCTCAAAGTTTTTAGACCGATACCGTACTTTCGTCTCATGTTGTTTGACTGAGAGCGACGCCCCAGGTCGTGTCGTTGATTTGATCGATGAGGCGAACCATGTGCTCAAGGCCGTGCAACAGAAAGGCATCTATAACTCGGGGACATTTTCCCGCCAATATACCCTCAGCGAGATCGTCGGAACGGTCGTGCGTACACGCGACGATCTCCATCGGCTGCAGGAACGATTGGACAAGCTACACGATACACAGAACCAGCCGAACGACATCGACTACGAGCGCAGCGACCTAGTGAGAACTCAACTCCAAGATACGGAAGAAGCGATTCAAAAAGAGTTCAAGGCCAAGAAGTCAGCGCCATCAGCCCCGACAGGAATGGGTATTCAAGACACAACGTTGCGCACACGAATCGGTGGAGACATTGAAGATACCAGAATGAATACCAACGTCGGCGCGGATTTTGAAGCGTCAAGCTCTCCTTACGGTAATGTCAATGAATCGCTCCGCCCACGCCGAGGAGAGAATGTCGGTGACAGCCAAATCCCACATCGGCCGGGAACGGATATCCAAGATACCTCCATGCCCAGCAGCACAGGCTTTGAAGTCGACAACGCGCAAAACCGTGAAGGGGCCTCGACCGTTCAACGGCGCGGAGTCGGTGCCGATATCGGTGATTCCGACTTAAACAGCCAGCGACGCTAGTCCTTTTTCACTTCGTTCCTCCCTACCGGTGGCATCGGCACCCAGGTTTCTCCGAAATCATCACTGCGATAGAGGCCGCTTCCGTTCGTACCGGCATAGAAGACCTTCGGATCCGTCGCACTCTGTGCGACGGCCCTCACGTTGGTCGTCGCCAACCCGTTATTGATCAGGTTCCACGTCTCCCCACCATCATCGCTCCGATGTACCCCGTCTCGACCCGTGATGTACATCACTCCTGGACGGGATCGATCGAGGACCATGGCGACAATCATCTGGTCGGCAAGCGAGGTTCCGATTCGCGTCCACGCCTGGGCCGCGTCGGTGGTCTTGTACAATCCGCTCAACGTCGCAGCATACACAGTGTCCGGTTCGTATGGATCGACGGCAATCGACGTCACATTCAGGGCCCGTGATGTTTTCAGCATGTCCGCTGGCACCAACCCATTGTTCACCTTCTCCCAATGAGCAGCTTGATCAGTCGACTTGTAGACACCGCCACTGGTGCCCGCGTACAGAATGGATGGCCGGGTCGGGTCCATGGCGAGCGTCACAACCATCAACACTTCCTTCATGCCCTCCATCCTCTTCGTCCATTGCTCACCACCATTCTTGGTCTCGAACACGCCCATGGTTGTCGCGAGAAACATGTGCTGCGGGTCGGCAGGATCGAAGAGAAAGTGATTCACCACTGAGGTAATCGTCGCGTCATCGAGCCCCGAGCGCATCGAAGCCCACCGTTGTCCTCCATCATGGCTCTTATAGACAGCGTCCCCTTTCGTTCCTGCATAGACGGTCGCAGGATAGGCGGGATCGACGGCCATGGCGATAACGCGGGAATGACTCATCCCTTGCGAAAGGTTGGTCCAGGTCTGCCCTCCGTCACGAGTCTTATAAATGTAATCATTGGTCGCGACATAGACGATATCAGGATTCTTGGGATGGAGCTGGATGAGGACGATCGGGTCACTACGATTGCAGCCCATAAGAGAGACTGCAAGGAAGAGGAGACGGAGGAGAATCTTCATGAGGTCGACGCACGCACCACGTTCTTTACCGATAGTTCGTGAACTGCAGATCGATCGCAAAATCCTTGCCTTTTAGAAAAGCGATCGCAGACTGTAAGTCATCCTTGCTCTTGCTTAAGACCCGCACCTGCTCACCCTGAATTTGTGCTTGGACTTTCAATTTTGAATCCTTAACGGCCTTGGTGATCTCCTTCGCCTTGTCCGACGCGAGCCCATTCTGAATCTTCGCCACTTGCCGCACCGTCCCACTCAACGCTGGCTCCACGGCACCGTAATCGAAGGCCTTCAACGACACCCCGCGCTTCACGCACTTCGCTTTGATGATCTCCTGCACCGCCTTGAGTTTATAGTCGTCATCAGACACCACAACCAGTTCCTTCTCCTTCTCCTTCAGCGTGATCTCCGTCTTTGTGTCCTTAAAATCGAAACGTTGCTTGATTTCCTTCGTCGCCTGATCCAACGCATTCTTCAGCTCCTGCATATTCACTTCCGACACCACATCGAATGAAAATTGATCGGCCACGGCTTCCTCCTTCCTTTTTCTCTATCTCTATGGAGTGGCCTGGTTGATTCTCGACTGCGCGCATTGAACGAGCACATCGTTCACAACCAGTGCTTTTGTATCAACAGATGTGCGCGTTCAGCGAGCAAGAGAACGACCAGGCCGCTCCTTCCCCCTCAACAACACCCCGTCCCATGCGGCAACTTAAACCCCTTCTCTTCCGCGCAACACATCGCCGTCTGCATCCGCCCTGCAGTCCCCCCGCCCGCCATCACGACCACTTCACTCGACCGGAAGGGTTTTTTCAACACCACATAGCCATACCACTGCCGCACACTGTCGCTCAACACGATCAAGCCCAATATCGCTACCACTGACACGAGGATCGCATCCAAATAAAGGGCGAAGGCTTGGCCCGCCGACAAGGTTGCGGCCTTCTTCAAGAACATCCAAAACATCTCATAACAGCCCGTCAGCGTGATCACGCCAACGAACAGCATCGGCAGAGCCGTGACCCAGAGATAGGGAGACTTCCACATCTTGATCAGCACTGTCGTTCCGATGCAGAGCGCGAGGGTACCCAAGAGTTGGTTCGCCGCCCCGAACATCGGCCAAATCGTCGAAATGCTTCCGGTCCCGATCAGATACCCCCAGCCGCCCACCACCACGCCGCTGCTCACAAGCACCCCGGGGAGCCAATTGATTTGGCGAAATGGCGCATAGACTCGTCCGGCCATTTCTTGGATGAGATAGCGCGCCACACGTGTTCCCGTATCGATCGTAGTGAGAATGAACAATGCCTCAAACACCAATGCGAATTGGTACCAATAGGCCATCAAACCTGACATGCCGGGCAGTGCCGCAAAGATCGAAGCCATCCCGACCGCAAGAGATACCGCGCCGCCGGGACGTCCCTCCACGTCCACTTCGACCATCTGCGACAATTCAGCGATTCGTGATGGCGCAAAACCCATGGCCGACAAAGCCTCGGCACCCAACGTCGTATTGATGGCCAGATAGTCGCCGGGAATCAACACCGACGCCGCGATCAAGGCCATGACGCCGACGAAACTTTCCAACAGCATCGCTGCATAGCCCACCACCGCCTGCGACTCCTGCTCGATCATCTTCGGTGTCGTACCGGATGAGACCAGCGAATGGAAGCCGGAAATGGCCCCGCAGGCGATTGTAATGAAGAGAAACGGGAAGAGTGTGCCGGGGATAATCGGTCCGCCGCCATTAGCAAACGTTGTCACACGCGGCATTTCAATCGTCGGCGCCATGAGGATCACGCCAAGGCCGAGCAACAGGACCACTCCAAGCTTCATGAACGTCGAGAGATAACCACGCGGCACCAGTAACATCCAGCCCGGCAACACCGACGCGAGGAAGCCATATCCGGCCAACAACCAGACCAACGTCGGCTTGTCGAACTCGAAGAGCCACGCGTAAGACGACTGTGCGACGACACGACCAAACAACACCGCTGCGATTAGTAGGACGACGCCAAGGATCGAGACTTCCGCCACAGCGCCGGGACGAAACTTCTGAAGATAGAAGCCCATGATCAATCCGATGGGAATCGTCATCGCAATCGTGAACGTGCCCCAGGCATTGTGATAGAGCGCATTCACCACTGCAAACCCTAAACCCGCCAGCGCGACCACCACGATAAAGAGCACAGCCACGGCCGTTGCAGTTCCGGTGAGGGAGCCGAGTTCATCGTGGGCGATTTCAGGAAGCGAACGCCCGTTGCGCCGCATCGACGCCACCAGAATGATGAAATCCTGCACCGCCCCGGCCAGCACGGCGCCGATCACCAACCAGAGGAAACCTGGCACAAACCCAAACTGCGCCGCGAGCACCGGACCCAATAACGGCCCAGCCCCCGCAATCGCCGCAAAGTGGTGGCCGAAGAGCACGACCTTGTTCGTGGGGTGAAAATTCACGCCGTCATTCAACCGCACCGCCGGCGTGACATGCTGATTGTTCAGTCCGACCACCTGTCTAGCTAGCCACCGCCCATAGAAGCGGTAGGCCAACACATAAATGCAAGCCGCCGCCACGACCAGCCACAGTCCATTCACTTTTTCGTCTGGATTGACGACACCGACCACGTGGGCGAGCGCAAGCGCACCAAGAATTGAGAGCAACACCCAGAGCAGATTCACCACCGCCTTCATGCGCGGCATCCTAACAACCCGCTAGGCGCTTGTAAACGAATGGAAAGGGCCTGTTTGCCTTCAGATTGTGAAGGGATTACGATGGCGGTACTTCTGGAGATCCATATGAAAGCGCGCATGGTTCGAATGGGCAAGTCCCAAGGTATTCATCTACCTAAAGCGTTGCTCAAGAAGGCAAAGCTGGGAGACGAGATCGAACTCCGGGCGGAGCCAGGGTGGATTCTGATTTCCAAGAACGTGAAATCACGAATCGGCTGGACTGAAGCTGCTCAACGCATGCGGGCACGAGATGAGGATTGCTCCCTCGATGCAGCAATTCAAAAACAATTCGATGATAAGGAAAACTGATAAGCGATGACTGCTCCGCGATCACCCGTCGCCACATCTTCACCAGACATCCTTGGAGGCACGACAGTCTTTACTGGAACCCGCGTCCCCATTCAAACGTTGATCGATTACCTAGAGGGCGGTGAAACGATTGATAACTTTCTGGAAGGGTTTCCCACCGTCAGCCGAGAACAAGTACTCACATACCTTCGCGCTAATCAATAAAGCGAGCTCCACTACGGTCAGGGGAAAGAGGACTGACATGCTTAAGAAGGATTTTTTAGCACATCGTTCAGCACATCCTCCGGCAAGGCAACTAGCTATTCTCTTAGTCCTTGTCGAAATGCTCCCTCGCAGCAGTGTCACACATGAAACAGCCATACAATGAAGAGCCAATCGGATCAAATCCAACCAGGTGGCACCCACAAAATCCGCATTGGGCGGTAGTATCAAACCATTCTTTACACCAGAAGCAGAAATATCTGTCACCAAGGATCGTCGCGCTTGGTTCTGGATTTTCGCAAGCAGCACAGTAATAGGCCGGCTCTTCCTCATCCTTGGGATCATAAGCTGGAACATACTCTTTCATTACCTCGCCCAAAGAAATGTCAGCCCCACAGTCTTCGTCTTCACACGAGCCTGAAGCCAAATCGTCGATATCGGATAACTTACTGCATTCTGGACAAGCCACCCTCATGAATGAGTTACGAGTCCCACACACCCTGCACTCAATCTGGTGAACAGGTTCATATGCCTCGTCCACTCTTGCTGAATGGAAACCGCACGCCGAACAGAGGCAGTACTCAGCCTCCGCTGAAATTTCTTTCTCAATGTCTGATCTAAGGGTAGTGAACTTTGCCTTCAGGAAGACACGGTGGCCATACAGTCTCCTATTCAGACGCTCAATCGCCTTACTATGTTCCTCGAAATACTCAGACCAGACACCTGTAAGTCTCCGATACAAGTAGCACCACGCCATGCACTGTTCGGCCGCAACTTCTTCGAGCAGTTTTGCATCTGGGCTTCCTGAATATGCATCGTGACAGAAATGAACGACTCTGTTTCTATGATCGCGCAGCTTTTCAAAACATCGCGTCTCGTCATGAGAAAAAGTCTCGCTGCCAATGTTGGTCAACCTTTTGAGAGCCTCATCGACTGATACCGACACGAAGTCTCCATTCTGAAATCGTGGCAGTGCCGCTTCATCAAGCCGCTTCACAATTAAGGACCAGTGCTCTTTCAGCAGACGGGCTTTGAGAATCAGTTCTAAACCGGAGCAGAAATTAATGACAGAGTATTTTGGTCTAGGTTTGAAGTCCTTGATTGATGCATTGAAAAACTCGATCGCATTTGTCGTAATTAGGTCGAAGAAATGCTCAGCATTCTTTATCACTGGCTGGCTAGTCCTTGGCGATTTCTTTTTAGTAGCGTTTCGCGGCATATCCCTTGTCAAGTAAACTTGAAACACAATCGGACCGAACTTCACTGCCCGAAAGCTTTGACCAGTCGACGACCAAGCAGAAGTTTCTGGCTTCTCTCTTCTTCCTTCAAGTAGATAAGGATCTTACAAATCGGTTCACGTTTCGAATGTCAGTGACATAATGTCGATCCATCAATCAACCACTCGATTTCAGAACCAATCCTATCTCAGCAATTACTTCATCGTCCATGATTCATGAAAAGCACAGAGCGATCAGTCCTTATGATCCGTCAAATCTGCAACTATGTAAGGACCCTTTCTCCCTGCGATGACTGATTGGGATCGCCCCGGATGGGCAAGCCACACAAGCAATGTTATCTCTTTGCGATCTTGCGGTTTCGCTTCGCTTCCTTCATATAAGTTCAATGCTCACCCTCATCCAATTTCCTTGGTCCCCCTTCTGCATCACGATCAGGCACATCCTGACCAACCACCGCATTCCGTTTCGCCTCCAGAACATCGCATACCATGATCGAGCTCCCATCATCAAAGCGACGAATGGTAAGGGCCACACAGTGCCCTGCCTCATCGACGGAAAGCGCGGCATCTGCGACCTCACAGATTTCGGACAGGAGGTGGCACGTTACGTTGATCGGCAGTATCGACTTAGTCTCTTTCCCAAAGACGTCGATGGGTTCCAGCTGATTCTCTCACGCTATATCGAGAATGATCTAGAATCGGTGGGGTTCAAGATGAACGATACGTATGTGATTCCAACCCGCCCCCTGGTCGAACGGACGATGCTCATTCGCCAGAAGGAGCGGAAGTTTGGAAGAGGCTGCGTTCGGGAATGGACATCCCACCGACGGTATTTATGTGCTCAGTTTTCGGATCTCTTGAAACCGATCGACAACATGCTGGCGGCTTCGCCATTTCTACTAGCCGATCGTCCCCTGTTCGTGGATTACAATCTGTACGGCGTACTCGGCAACTACTTGTTCAACGGGAAGACACGGTTGCCCAATCTGAAGCATCTGCGACGCTGGTACCAGGCGATGAATACGGAGAACGAACTTTAGGTACCCTTTCGCTACCGTCATCAGGAACGCGCTTACTCGCTCCCCCGCCATGCTGAAACGCGAACGGTTCTCGCCTCGTCGTTCTACACGCTCAAGATATGCTCTCGACCTGTAATTGACAGACCTCCTGCCATTCGCTACCCTGTGTGTAGCAGTTACACAGGAGGCCATGATGCCCACCAACCTTGCCATTGACGATGCCTTGCTGGAAAAGGCCCGACGAATCGGAAAGCTCCGGACGAAGAAGGAGACCGTGACGGTCGCCCTGGAAGAATTTATCCAGCGTCGGCGTCAACGCCAGTTACTCAAATCGTTGGGGACGTTCGACTTCAGAACGGACTGGAACCACAAGAAAGATCGCAAGGGCCGTGAACCTGGTCGTTGATACATCGGTCTGGTCGCTAGTCCTTCGCCGACCGAGAGTTGATGACGCAAATATTTACGTTCAAACGTTCCGCACACATCTCGAGTCAAACAACCGTCTTTTCCTAATCGGCAACATCCTCCAAGAACTGCTGGATGGGTTAGGTTCACCCAAGCAATTCGATCGGCTCGTGCAACTCCTCGAACCATTCCCTCTATTGGAACTGGACCGCTTGACATATGTAGCCGCCGCCAAGCTGCGGACAATGTGTCGTGCCAAAGGTGTGCAAGCAAGCCCCGTTGATTTTTTGATCGCGGCGGCGTGCAGCCAACACGGCTACCCCCTCCTCACAGCCGACCAAGACTTTTCACGCATTGCGAAACATTGCGACCTGATACTACTACCGGAATAACTCCTACCGAGCTTTCGAGTTTTTGAGCTTCCGCTTCTTTGGAGCCTTGGATTTGACGCACTTAATCGCCTCGTCCAGCCAATTGGCCAAACCCGCCGCCGTGCGATAGCCGCCTTCACTGACGAACAGGAATCCCTTGAGTGGCTTGCCGGTGAAATCCATTTCCCTGGCATGTGGTTTCTTGAGGAGTGTTTCGTAGCGATTCGGCGCCACACGGACCATAAGCCGGTCTTTTTCCACGCCACAGCACATGCGGCCATTGAGCATGAAACAGAGCCCGCCGAACATGCGCTTCTCTTCGACGCCTTTGCGTCGTTTGAAATAGCCTCGGATTCGTTCTGCCAATCGCTCGTCGTAGGCCATGTGGTTCCCCAGCTGCTTAAATGCTACGTGTTCAATGAGGACCGATCAATGGATCGATGCGGGCATTTTGATATACTTTGTTTCATCATGTCATCAGATGAGCCCACACGACCGTCACTGGAGTCTGAGCGCCGGGAGTACTATCGCATCACCATCACCCTCCCTATCTGCCTTCAAGCTGAGACGGACGCGACAGAAGGCGCGCTCATCGAGAAATCGGTCAATTTGAGTGCCGGTGGCATCGGCCTGGTCGTGAACAGACCCTTTCAGCCGAATGAGATTCTCTCCTGTACCTTGCTCTTGGCGGAACAGGTGCGTTTTACATCTCCGTTCGAAGTGCTGCGGGTCGACCTCCTCCCCTATCCGCCCGACACCTACCGTCTTCATGCCCGTTTTATCGACATGACCAGGGAGAACCGAGAGCTGCTCGTCCGACACATTCTCCAGTTTCAGCGCGAACATCTCACCAAACACTATTCCGTTTGAGACAAGGCAAGGGCCCTGTGCCTCATCACGGACGTCCGCATCCGGAAACTCTCCTGCGTCCCCACCAAAGAGGGATTCCTTCTCGTGAAAGCGGCCATCTACACTGGGCCACCGTGGAAACCATACGCCGCTACCAACGACATCACTATCGCGTCCTCCTTCCCGTGCCCTATCCCGTGATGGTCTCCCATGCACAGACGATCGCGGAAGGAACCGTGATGAACCTCACGGTGTTCGGATGCGCGATCGACAGTGCCGAGACCTTTCCCAAAGGCACAGAGCTACGCGTTCGACTGATTCTCCCGGACCAGGCCCACTCCTTGCCGGTCGAGGAAGCAGAGGTTCGGTGGGTTCAAGGCACCCGCATGGGTCTGCAATTCCACAAGGTGGAACGGGCCGCAGACTTTCGGCTCCATGGGTTTGTGTGGGACCGGATGGTGGAACGGTTTCGGACGATCGTTCAGGACGGACTCTCGACTCGCTGATCCTGATTCATACCCCGCTTTCCCACCATGGCCAGGCAGAGTAATCCGATGGCAATCCACACCAACTCGCGAAAGCGCCGCAACAGCGCAAATGTGATGCCTGTCACATCACTGTAGCCGAAGGCCTGCAACAAGAGCATATACCCGGCGTCTTGGGCCCCCAAACTGCCGGGGATAAAAAAAGACCCGCCTTTAATAAACGCCGCCAGCGCTCCGATGGAGATGGCAGCAAAGAAACTCACGGACCCTCCGAGAAAATAGATGATCCCAAAGACTTCCAGCGATTCGGCGAGCCAGCCCAAAAAACACACGCCGACCGATGTAAAAAACGCCTTCCGGTGATGGTCGTAGAAGTTCCTAATCGTCTGATCGATCGACCGAAGATGCTCTTCTTGCGCCTCCAGTGCTCGGATCCGCAACCCAAGCTTCTTGACGAGCGACAGAATCGAGGCAAACAACCCACGATGTTGGATAAAGACAAACCCCGCGATGGAACATACGAGCAATCCCACGCTGACCAATGCTGCCGTGATGGTCTGTACCGCGGAGTTGCCGGTACCGAGCAGCAAAAACCCAAGGGCGATCCCCGTGAGGATAAAACACACCTCAGCAATCGTCATCGTCGTTTTGGCGATGACGACAGACGCGGCGCCCTCCGCTATGGGAACGTTGTGCTTTTTCAGAAGATAGGCCTTGAGTGGTTCGCCACCCAAGTAGGCCGTTGGCGTGGTCATATTCACAACTTCCCCGGCCGTCCGTATCGTCAACAGCCGCCAAAATGGCACCGCCTTCCCGCACGGTCCCAAGACAATCTTCCAGCCGTACGCCTCGATCGCATACATGAGCACAGAAGGGATCAGGATGATCAGGAGAGTGACTGGACCTAGCCGAGACGCGGCGTCGTAAATATTGCCAGGTCCGATATGCCAAACGAGAAGACCGAGAACGGCCAGACCGAGGACGAGTAGGAAATATCTCAACACGTGGTCAGTGGGGTAGGCATCACATTCATGGTCGAGACAGTGTGATGGCAGATGGCCGGATGGCCCAAGCCAACGCTCCGGCGAACAAGAGTGAACCGGCCGCGGCGAAAGTCAAAAACCAGTACAACTGATTGAAAAGGGCAAACCCGAGTAGTGCTACCGAAAAATCCCGGCTCGCGACATTCTTCAACAGGACATCGGCCCAGGCCGCATGGGATGGGGACCTCCAGCCATTCATTGCCTTGATTTTCTGCACCTTTTCCACCAGGAAAAAGCAGATGCCGTTCCCCGCGACGGCAGCAACTCCAAGCATAATCGGAACCCACTCATCTGCTTGATCGATTCGAGTCGTATACAGTCCCACGGCGATACCCAAAAAGATAGCCATGTGTACGACGTTATCCAGAACGAGATCCAGCCAGGCGCCGAACGGCGATTCGGTAAAGGTCAATCGCGCAACTTCCCCATCACAACAATCGATGACGGCCGCCAATTGAAACAGCACTGCCGCGACGACTCCGGCGCTGTAGGTGCCGAGCCCAAAGCCGGCGGCGGCTACTAGACCGATGAGTCCTGCGAGAGCCGTGATAGAGTTCGGCGACAGCCCGACTGCGAGAAACAGTCGCGTGAACCAGCGAGACAATTTTCGATTGAAGTACCGATCGACAAACCCCTCAAATTCTCCTTTCAGGGAACCGTACAGTCTGCTTTCCGCTGTTTGCACATCAGGCAAGGTGCGAACCTCTTGATACCATGTCCCCTGCTTCGCTTCGGCTGCGACGACCCGTACCCGTCCATCGGCAGCGGCGCGTTCAATCCATTGCCGGATCGGAGGACTCCCCTTCTCATTTGCCACCTGATTGGCCGCGCTCATGAGGCTGGCAGGAACAACGACAAGCTCGGCAACATGCACGGTCGACTCAGACGAACGAGTCTGGGTAACGGTCCTCCCCCGACTGGCGGGCAATCTCAACGGCACACCTTGTTTCATCGGTTGTTCGAGTTGCCCCTTTAGGGACTGCGCGACCACGATCGCCTGGCCCTCTTGTACGTCACGCCGTAGTTGTTCGATCAACCCACGGGAAAACACGCCATTGATGCTCGCCACCAGTGCAAATCCATGCACTTCGGACGCCAACGATTCCCAGGTCCGAGGATCGTCGAGTGGGAACTCTCGAATCGGCATCCAACGGACGGGAATCGTGACACGCGGTCCTTTTCCCAAAGCCAGCTTGAGTTGTTCTTCTTCCGAACCGGCGAGGACGATCAACTGACGAATCCCCGCCCGTTGCAGGGTCAGCACCGTACGTTGAAAGAGTCCGATTCCAACGACGCTCGCAAGAGGACCCAATTCGCCGATCTCCGGCCCAATCGGTCCACCAAACACCCCAACGGAAGGCAGGAGAATCCCCGTCGCCAACCCTTGAATCTCTGCTCTCCGTTGGAGGATGCTTTTACTCATAGTCGCACCTTCAGCAAGGCCGGACAGTCATGGTCTTTTACACCATGGTTCTTATCCTCGGGCATCGTATCATAAAGAAGACTTTCTCATAACCTCGGCAAAACTTCCAACTCAGCCTTCTTTACATCGCCGACGAAATCAATTTCCGTCCACGGAAGTCCACCGATCTTTTCGTGGCCGACTCTGACATCCCGAAAATATTCTAGTAGTCCATCCTCGTACTCCATATCCCACGCCCCCTTGTCGATGTAGGATTGAATCGAGGAGACGAGCCGTGGCGTGTCAGCATGTCGAACCCTGAGGAAACCTACTCCCTCACCGATATAGTCATATTGTTCCGGGACCTTTTTCGTGAGCGCGATGACCCGGCCGCCGGCTACAACCACCATACATTCTTCACCGGTTTGCGTCACCGTTTCATCCATCAGCAAGGCATTCTCGTGGGACGAGGCGGCGAGACGCCGGAGGATTTCCCGATGAAACAACACGTCCGCATCCATCACGATGGTGTCGTCGTCAAACGCGTCTCGGGCGATCCACAAGGAGGAAATACTGCCTCGGTGGAACTGTTCGTTCACCAAGAATGTAACCGTGACGCCACACGAATTTCGTTTTACCGCCGCACGAATCATGTCCTGCTTGTAGCCGACGACGATGTCTACTCGTCGAACGCCGACGCTGGCCAGCGACTCCAGATAGCGATGGAGAAGCAATTGGCCACCGATCTCGATAAGGCACTTGGGACGATGTTGCGTCACTTCCCACAGGCGTTTCCCGACTCCGGCTGCCAGAATAATTGCTTTCATACAGGTTTGCACGCCTGTTCAAACGCAGCAAGAAATTCACCAAACTGTGTCTCCGTCAACGCCCCCATGTTGGCCACACGAAAGATCTTATTTTCCAGGTTTCCTTGGCCGGCGTAAATCACAAAGCCTTGCTGTTTGAGCCGGTCATGAAGCGCTTGATAGCTCACTCCCTCAGGTAGGTGATACGCGGTAATGGTATTGGACTGCCGATCCGCTGGCAGAAGCGCCTTTACTCCGATTGAAGCCATTCGCTCTCGCATCAGCGTGGCCATCTTCCTGTAGCGTTGAATGCGATTGGAAACGCCTTCTTCGAGTAACTCGTTGAGTGCTTCGTCGAATGCGTAGTAGACCTGTACGGCCGGCGTGAATGGAATGGTGCCTCGCCCTTCATTGTCGATGTAATGGGTCAGATGGAGATACCAAGAACGCTTCGGGTAGGAACGCATTTTCTCGATAAACCCCTTCCGAACCAGGACAAACGAAACGCCTGGAAACCCCTGAATGCACTTCCCAGCCGTCCCTGCCACCATGTAAATATGTGACTTGGCGATATCGAGTGTTTCTCCAGCCAACGCACTGACAGCATCCAATACAAACACCCGATTCTGGTTGTCGACAACCTCTGCGATTTCATGAACAGGATTGAGCAATCCAGTTGTGGTCTCATGATGCACCATCCCCACAACGTGAACTTCTTGGTGTTGTCGCAACGCAAGCAGCAACCTTTCAGGGTCCGGCCGGACCGTCCACTCATGCTTGAGTTCACTCACACCTAGGCGATGGAGCCCGATAATCTGGGACATCCGTTCACCATAGACACCATTGTTGAGGATGAGTATTCGGCGGCCGTGAGGAAGCGACGACATCAACGCAGCCTCAACCGCAGCCGTCCCTGACCCTGTCATGACGACAGCAACATACTCCGACTCAGCTCCGGGAACGAACGCTTCGAGCAGCTTGGCCTGGATACGATGCAGGAGCTCTGCAAACTCATCTTCTCGATGGCAGATATCAGGCCTGAGCAGGGCCTGTCGCACACGATCGGAAACGTTTACCGGACCAGGATTCAAAAGGATCATTCACCAGCTCCAGAGCTGAGGATTAATGCCAGAGGGCTGTAGTGCCCGTTGCTCGTCCTACGCGATCGCTTTCATAAACCGTCGGGTGATCTCTGCAGGTTCATGCAACACGCGGCCGGCGTCTTCCACAAATTCATTGACTTTGATGAGCAACATACTTGGGCCATCCTTCTTCAGCATATCTTTGAATTCGTAGACAAGATCCTCACGATCCAGCACCCGCTCAACATTGACATACCCTGCTGATTTGGCCACCTTCTCAAGCGGCACGACATTAGAGATCGTCGGTTGATTCCCGGTCGTGCCGTACACTTCGTTATCAAACACCACATGGATGAAGTTCTTCGGTTTCAACGCCCCAACGGTGGCGAGCGTGCCCATCCCCATTAACACGTTCCCATCCCCATCAAACGTGATCACTTGTTTATTCGGCTTTGCGAGTGCGACGCCAAGCGCAATAGCTGGCGCATTGCCCATTGAGCCGATCATGTAGAAATGGGTGGGGCGATCCGCAATCTTGTGCGCCTCGCGAGATGGAAACCCATTACAGATAATGACCGGTTGATCCGTCAGCAAGTCTAACAAGGCTGCCATGGCCTGTGCACGGCTGATCAGCGTCCCTTCTTCTGGCCTCATGGATGCAACCCTTTCACCACGCCCTTGGTAATAAAGAGCGCGACAGGAATCTGGTGCTTCATGAAAGTCTCTGCGACCCATCGAAAGTCTTGGATGGCTGTTTGTTCGGTGAGGGTTCGATGGGGAATCCTCACGGTATCGAGCAGCTGCGGCATCACTTCACCCATCACCAGATGTTCCGGAGCATCCTTCCCCCCCTGGCCGCGCCATGACACGATCAACAGGCAGGGCTGTCGATAGATCATGTTGAGCGAAATAAGGGCATTAAGTGAAGTCCCAAGGCCTGAGTTCTGCATGAGGACGGCTGGAGTTTTTCCGGCCATATACGCACCGGCTGCCATGGCAACAGCTTCATCCTCTCGCACTGCCGGTGTGTAGAGTCGGCGATTCATCAACTCCGCAATGATCCCACCCAGGATGGAATCCGGCACTCCGGTGAAAAAGTTCACACCCATGTCCTGCATGGCTTGCACAAACCCATCGCTTTCGATCACTGGACCTTTCTCCTCAACTTCGTGGCGGACATTTCTAAAAAACGGCGCATTATAAGATAGGATTTGGCGCGTTCTCAAGAACGATCGGTGGGCGATTGTCCTCTCATGGGCAACGTGTTAGCGTAACGCCATCAAGGCTTTCTCCGATCTCTCAACGGTCATGATTCATCCATTCGACAGTAGAAGGCTTGTCCGGCTGTTCATGACGCTATCTGCACTCGCGATCGGTATCGACCGGGCATGGTCGAGCTCCATGCTAGACGATCCAAAAGGATTTCATAATCTTCCTTGGGGAGCGGCCTTATCGTCTCGGTCTGAACTCAAACCTGTTCGTTCCAGCCCGCATATCGTTGAGTACCTCCGCAAGGAACGGCCATCATCGTTCGCAGGGGCTGAAATGACGAGCATCCTCTATGTCTCGCTGGACGACCAATTCGCACGCGTTGTCATCCGTTATCACGGCGACCAGGTCCACGGAGAAGTCTTGAGCCATCTCGAAGCCCGATTCGGACAACTCGACAGAATTCCTGGGCAAATGGCACGAGGGCTAACCCAACAATACAATTGGCGAGGCCCCGATACCGAGATTAACCAGACCTATCAGGCAAGTACAGAGCGAGGCTATGTTTTCATCGATAGTCGGACCCTTGCACCTCGCTTTAACGACTACATCACTGATTCAGCAGAGTGACCCGCATGCCGACACATCGTTGGGGACAACACACTCGATATACGGCAACCTTATTCTTCCTGCTTGGATGGGCATCTTCGGCACTGGCTGTCCCCATCGTGAACGATCCGAATGGCTTCGAGAACCTTTCGTGGGGGACCCTCTGGTCTGAGGCGGAACAATTCGTGAAAATTGATGACACCGGTCGTATGCGGACCTATGAACTGAACGGACGAACCCCACGGCTCGGAACGACGATCGTCGATTCGCTCAGGTTTACAACGTTTGAGAACAAATTGGGCCGAGTCACTGTCCGCTACAGTGGCACAGAAGCCCATGAGGACATCATGCACTACCTTCAGTCTCAGTATGGCCCACTCGATCAGACGCCAGGACAAATCGCTGTCGGCTCAGTGAAGGTGTACGTTTGGCATGGCGTTCATACGGAGGTGACGTTGCGGTTCGAGAGTCGGTTTGAACGAGGTATTATCTTTTTCGAAAGCCGCCCACTCCCTGAAAAACTAGCTGATGAGACTAGCGCTACAGTCTTCTGACCATGTCTTCGAACGATATCACCTCCCTGCTTCCAGATGACTGCCAAGTATTAGGTCATATTGCTGAATTGATTTGGAAAGGCCCCCTCACGGGGTTATGATGGTGCGACTCACCATGTACAGCCGAAAGCCTTATGTGCCGTTAGACAACCGCTATGCCGAACGCGTCGCGGTCACATGTCGGGTGCGCTATGTCGGCGAAGTTCCGACACAACCGCATCAAGGGGAAGGGCTCACAAAAAATATATCCGTTTCCGGTTGTCATGTTATCAGCGACCGCCCGGTCACGCGTGGCACATTATTGACACTGACCATCTCACTTCCAGACAGACTACCACAACTGGTCATCAAATCTGCGCATGTGGTGTGGGTATCTGGTTGCCAGTTTTCCGTCCGATTCATGGACCTGAGTCAGGACCGTCGAAAGCGGCTGCAAGCCTTCATCTGGAAAAGCATCTCCCTCAAGACGGTGAGTGATCAACGAACCCGATTCCGGCTTATGTAGTTCCCCACCAGCCCGATGTCAGACCAGCAGCAAGCCGTACATCTCCAAGAGCACACAAAAATTCTTTCATCCCCACACCTGTGTTTAAAGACCTCTCAGTGACGAAAGCCCGTTTGTCAATCCCCGTATCCACCTTCTGGCCGGGGCTTGCCCCCTCCATTTGTAGGGAGGTAATACCGACATCCCGCGCTAGTCTTTACTCATACGAAAATGCTCGGAGCAGAATCATAATCGTGGAGGGAATAGCCATGAGACAGATGAAACACATAAGACACTCAGAAGGTCGACACTCCCACCCTTCAATAGAACGCCGGACAATACAGAGGACCACCGTCTCCTTCGGACTCATGTATTCCGGCTTCAACGGGGAAGACGTCTTGATCGGTGACGGCTCCGTTGTCGACTTGTCCGAGGGCGGAGTCGGTATTCGTGGAAATTGTCCGGTGCAGGTTGGGATGGACCTCACATTGTTCTTGTATGTGCCGGATGAAGAGGATCCATTATTCATCCTGGAGGCAACCGTAGCATGGACCACTGGACCGTTGTTCGGTGTAGCCCTAAAAGAGCTGAGTCTGTTAGAAGGGGATCGGATGCGGGCATTTCTCCATGCCCAGTCTATTGGCCAGGCATAACAGGACTGTTGCCTCGACTGACCGTGCGATGATTTCAGGGGACTTCGTTCCCTTTAACAGACTGCACGACCCGTCGCCCCACACAGTGATCCCATCTTGCCTTTCCAGTGACCTGATGGTAGAGAGTGATGAATGACTACCCACCCATCATCAACAGAATTAGGGAGCCGACTCCTCATCCTCAAAGAAGATTACGAATATTGGCCAACCAAGGCCAGGCCAGCGTGACAACCGCTATTCCATCACTACCTGCTTCAACCGTATTTCCGAGAACGACCACGAGACAATTCGGGAAAACAGCCAACGTTAGTGTACCCCTTCCCTTTCGGTTGCCGCATGATAATGTCGGCTTACCCACAGATCTTGGGCAAAGAGACACGGTCGCCGAGCATATGTCCCTATTTCCTGACGAATTCGCTCCGCCATTGCGTAATTCTTAGTTGCCGCTCACTCTGATGACCCATCTCGTTCGCCATCCATTTGTAGTCCTGGGAATCGCCGTTGTGGTGGCGCTGATCGCCCTTCTGGTTATTCGTCTGAGCCCAGGCGCTAAGACCGATACACATAAACCACGATTCGTCACCGTTGGCATTGTGTCTCCAATCAGGCAAGATCTCGATGTTTGCTTGGCCTACACCGCAGATATCTCACCCAATCAGGTGGTGAATATTTTCTCGCGTGTCGACGGCCACATTGCCAAATTGCATGTCGATAAAGGAGATTTTGTAAAGGCGAATCAGCTCCTCGTTGAGATCGACCACACGGACTATCAGCATGCGGTTAACCAAGCCAAAGCTAATCTGGCAGCGGCAAAAGCAAGAGTTGCCCAACAGGATGCAGTTGTGCGCAATGCCCAGCTCACTTTTGACCGCATGCAGACTCTCATCAGAGATCAGTTCGTTTCGCGCCAAGACCTCGATAATGCAGAGGTCAATTTTGATGCTGCGAGAGCGGCACAGGAATCGCTGCAAGCACAAGTGAACCAAATGACCGTTGCCCTGGCTCAGGCAGAAGCCCATCTGGCCTATAGCTATATTCGAGCTCCCTTTGCCGGCTATATCGCGGAACGTAATCTCGATACCGGATCCTACGTCAGCAGTGCTACGGCCAGTACGTCGACGATGTCACGAGGCATCATGAGCGTGCATGACATCGATACGGTTCGTGTTCTGATCGAAGTGGTTGAACGAGATATTCCGCTCGTGAAAATCGGGCAAAAAGCTGAACTTCGAGCTGAGGCATACCCCGATCAGATATTTCATGGAACTGTGACCCGGATCGTGCAAGCCTTGAATCGTGCCACACGCACTATGACGGTTGAAGTCGATTTACCCAATACAGATCGCCGATTAAAAGGAGGAATGTTCGCTCGCGTCGAAGTGATGGTCGGCACACATCATCAGGCCCTGCAAATCCCTATCGACGCGGTCAGTCGTCTGGAAAATTCACAGTATGTGTTTGTTGTCGAAGGAAGACAAGCGAGAAGGGTGGAAATCGAAATCGGTGTCCGGCAAGGAAACCAGATTGAGATTACCAAAGGCCTGACAGGAAGTGAAGACGTCATTGTCTCCGGTAAAGACTTAGTGCACGATGGGACGCCCGTCCAAACCCGACTTCTTTCACCAGCTCTAGCTTCCGATCCTGTGAGTAAAGAATGAGGCCTGCACCTCTCCCACCTGGGCGCAGTTCTTACAGAGATTCAAGCTCCGCATCCCCCTGCCGTTCTATAATGTCTGAGACATGTGGCTGACTCTACTCGCATTACGCAATCGCATCGGCATTTTGATGTTGTCGTTAGCGTTCGTGGTATTGGGCATCACGTCGCTTCAAAGACTGCCGGTTGACCTCTTCCCACAAATCCAGGTTCCCGTCGCATTCGTGGGTGTCATTTATAAAGGGGCACCTCCGCTCGACATTGAGCAGAGTGTCGTGTACCCGATCGAGAAGGCCGTCAGTTCTGCCTCCAATGTGGAGCATGTCGAGTCGTTTAGTAAGCAAGGACTCGGGGCAGTCCAGATCTGGTTCAACTGGGGGGCCAACCTTGATGTCGGGCAAATGGAGGTCATGCAGCGTATCACACAGATTCTGAACAGCCTCCCTCCAGGCATTCTGCAACCGTTCATCGTGAAATTCGATGTCTCCAACATCCCAGTGTCGGTGGTCTCCGTTTCGAGCGACGAGCTGGATGAGCGCGCACTCTATGATCTTGCGTACAACACGATCGCTCCGCAGATCGAGCAAATTGCTGATGTGGCCGCTGCTACTGTGGAGGGGGGAAAGATCCGCCAAATCAACATCAATCTCGATCCGGCGCTCCTCAGCGCCCGTGGGCTTTCGATCCTTGACGTCGTCAAATCGGTCAAAGCATCCAACTTGATCTTACCTTCCGGCGATATCAAGGCTGGCAACCTTGACTACAACGTGTTTACGAACAACCAGTTTCGGACGGTGGCCCCGATACAGGACGTCATCGTGAAGGTGAATCAGCAGGGCAACGCGGTCCGTGTGCGTGACGTGGGAACAGTGACGGACTCCTCGGACATTCAAACCAATATCGTCCATACCGACGGAGCCAGATCCGTGTTTCTTCGTGTCAATAAACAACCGCTCGCCAACACAGTCGCCGTCGTCGACGCTCTCCGCGCCGCTTTGCCGCAGATGTTCGGCATCCCCGAAGGGGTGAACCTTGGCATATCATTCGACCAGTCTCTCTACATTCGTCAATCCATCCGCAATCTGGTCGAACAGGCCTTCCATGGCTCATTGCTGGCCGCGACGGTGATTCTCATCTTTCTACGGAACCTGACCAGCACCCTGATCATTTCCGTGGCCATCCCACTTTCCATGCTGGTGACGTTTGTGGTGCTGTACTTCACCGATCAGACGCTCAACGTATTCACTCTCGGGGGACTTGCGCTGGGCATCGGCCGACTTGTGGATGATTCAATCGTTGAACTGGAGAATATTCAACGTCATATCAACACCAACTCCAACAGATGGAGTAGCGTCCTCGGGGCCGCCCGGGAAGTGGCCATGCCGATCTTTGCCTCAACTGTGACGACAGTGGTCGTCTTCCTCCCGATGTTCTTCGTCGTCGGCATCGCGCGCCTGTTATTAATTCCACTGACCGTCACGATTGCCATCGCGCTCTTCACGTCATTTTTTGTCTCCCGCACGGTAACCCCGGCACTCTGTTACAAATTTCTGAAACCAGAACAAGAAGCCCAACGCGCGTTGCCGAGCTGGCTGAAGACAATGATGGAATGGAGTCGGAACCGCTATGAATCGCTGGATCGAAGTTACGAACATTCCCTGCAGTGGGTCCTGGCACATCGCAAGACTCTCATCTGTACCGTTCTCCTGATTTTCCTCGGCTCACTCATGCTCGTTCCTTTGATCGGAACCGAGTTCCTGCCGGTTTCCGATGAGAGTCAGTTTCGGATCGTGCTGCGAGCGCCAGTCGGTCAACGAGTCGAAAAAACCGAACAACAGGTTTCCGAAGTCGAACGAGTCCTGCGTACCAATATTCCTACGACCGAACTGGTAACCATCGTCTCGAGTACCGGCGTGCTGTCGCAAGGCCGTTCCTCTCTGTTCAACCCAAATACCGGTCCTCACACTTCGTCGATTCAAGTCTACCTCGTTGAACCGGCGAAGCGGACGCGGACTCAGGTCGAGATCATGAATGATGTACGCCCAAAGGTTACCAAACTATTTCCTGGAATCTCGATGTATTTCGATCCCGGAGGGCTGGTGAAGCGTGTCACAAGCTTCGGCTCGCAAAAGGCCGTCGACGTGGAAATTTACGGACATGACTTCGAAAAGGCGAGAGAGGTTATCGCCCAAGTCAAAGAGATCATGGAGCAAACCCCCGGCCTGGCTGACATTGAACCAAGCCGGGAGGAAAATTACCCGGAAGTCAACGTGACCGTGGATCGAGAGAAAGCCGCCCTACTCGGCATCACGGAAACCGATGTGGCGAATGCCGTTCTCTTTTCATTAAATGGGAACGGCCAAACCGACCCAATTATTTACACCGATCCTCAAAGCGGAAACGAATACTTCATCAGCGCGTGGCTAGCCGAGGAACATCGACAGAGTCTCACTGATCTGGAGAATATTCTCCTCACCACCAAAGCCGGGGAACCAGTCCTCCTCAAGAATGTGGCATCGCTCAAGTTGAATGCGGGACCGGTGAAAGTAGATCGCAAGCACTTTCAACGCGTAATCCACATCACGGCAAATCCTATGAATCGAGCTTTAGGCGATATCGCGGATGATCTTGAGTCGGCATTCGCCAAACTCCAGCTCCCTGCAGGATTCAGCATCCAATTGGCCGGGCAGATCCAACAGCAACGGGAAACCTTTGAAGGCCTGCAGTTTGCCATCGTCCTTGCACTCATGTTGGTCTACATGGTGATGGCGGCTCAGTTTAAGTCGCTCATCGACCCATTCATCATTATGTTTGCAGTCCCGATGGGCTTCCCCGGAGTTATCTTGATACTTTTCTTGACGGATACGACACTGTCTACTTCATCAATGATGGGCATTATTATGATGTTTGGAATTGTGGTCTCAAACGGAGTGTTGTTGGTTGACTATACCAACGTGCTTCGTCGAAGGGGCGAATCACTCCACCGCGCCGTCGTGACCGGCGCGCGAACCAGGCTGCGCCCGATTCTCATGACCTCGCTGGCCACCGTCTTCGGACTTCTTCCCATGGCGATCGGGCTCGGAACCGGAGCTGAAACCAACGCACCCTTGGCACGCGCAGTGGTGGGGGGATTGAGTGCCTCCACTCTGCTCACGCTGTTTCTCGTCCCGACGATGTACGTAATCTTGGAAGAGCGGTTTCCCCGAAGGTTTGAGGGAGAGCCTAACGAGCAGAGATCGGCGTCACATGGAGCAATTCCTGATCCAACGTAGCGCGGCTACGGTTCCACAACGTTAGGAAACAAGGACTTCAGCTGCATGGCCAACCCAATGTCTCCTGAGATCTGCAAACGTCCAGACATGGCCATGGTCATACTGCTCAGCTGTCCATTGAGGATCCGAATACAATCTTCTCCGGCCATCGACAGTGTCACGTGCGGATCGTCGTGGACTCCATCCTTCACCACGCAGGTGCCGTTCTGAACGAGCAGTTGATATTGCCCACCTTGAGTCCCTTGGAGATCAAACTGATACACAGCATCAACATCTTCGGCTGCATCTTTATCCAATTTTCCAGGGAGCGCGTCGAGCACCTCTCGGATAGTTTTTGCCTTCATGAATTAGCACACTCCCTTCGGGGTGACGAAAAACCACGGGGGCGGCTCAATTCCGCCCCCGGGACAATTTCTCTACAGTTGAAATAGGTTAGTACCGGAGCGTGGCTGTTGCAACGCTACGCCGGGCGCCGAAGAATTCCTTCGAAAAGGATTCAACGACTGCCGGATCATAGCCTTTGCAGCTGAAAATGTCGAGGTAGGCGTAATTGGTGTCGTTGGCAAAATGCCCGCTGATCAACGAGGTGGAAATCAACTGCACCATGGAATAGCCGGCAACACGACCTTCGCCGAAATTCACGACCTGACACTCGCCGAAGCGCTTCATCCCGATGAGTTCGCACAACTCAACGACGTAACGCTTGATATAGTCTGCATCGCGGATAAGATCTGGATTGCAATCGTGGAGATCGACTGCGGTACAGAGTCCCCATGCCTTGCCGCTACCCACCATGTCCTGAACAGGTCGGGCCGCAGCCGCAGGGGCGTTGGATGGTGAGATCGTGGACTCAGAACTCGGCGAGGTGCTCATAAGAGGTCGCTACCTTTCTGTAAATGGGTTAGACACATCGACTGACCGTTGCGTGAACTATACCATGTTTTTTTCGCTGCGGACGTAACGGCAAGGAATATTTCAGCCCTGGGCAGGAAGGTATCCGCAATCAGTTGACAAGGTGACTTCTCTCAGGAAGAATGGTCCCACATGACAACTCTCCCACAAACACCTCGAACCGAACTCCCCGATCGCCTCTGTACCTGGTGCAAGGTGCTGATGAAGAAACGGCTGGTCGGGGGAAATCGGTTCATCCACTACACCTGTCCCAAATGCATTTTCCAGCACACCAGTCGACTCACGTCAAAAGTATAGGCTGTTGATTTATAAAATGAATAATGGGATTCCTGGCTTGGCGATTAATTCCCGTTACATGTGAGCCTTCCGCGACCACGCACTCGATACCGCTTCTCTCCCGCGTATTCCCATTCAGCATTAGGGATTCATGTTGGAGACACCACGTCCCCGAGAGCCCATGGCCCCATGACAGATCGAGTATTTGATAAAACCAGACGACCCTAGCCATTCTCCATGCCACGCAGGAGTCGAACGGACGGATCCTCAACTATGAAAGATCGACAGGAAGGATTAGCCCCGAGAAAAGCTGCTCTGGACGTGATCGTCAAGAATATGGATCAACCGTTCGCGGTCCTCAGCACTGATCGACATGATCCGTGCCCCCAATTTAGGAGCCCGCACATGGACGACCACTAACTCACAGGTTAAGGTTTTCCCGCCAGTAAGCTCGATGAGCAGCTGCAACACCTCGCCTTTCTTGACGAACAGGCGGCTCTCGAGCCGAACTCCGGACTCGCTCACATCGATGACCCTACAGGCTGCCGAAAGCGCCCCACGCTGTAATCGACCGGGACGGCCCATATCGACACGCGAGTGTTTCCGTTTAAACCCCATGATCAAGTCTCCTGTGGGAGAAATCATAACAGGAGGAGGGACTGTGCCAAAGAGATTTGGAGAAACCGCTAGAGTTTCCTGCCTATGAGAGCCCGCAGGTCCTCCATTCGCCGCCGATTGACACCAAGGTCGCTGTAGCCAGTGCGGGAAGCGGAGCGGAAATGGACGGTCTTCGTGTCGTCGTCGAAGAGAAATTCGACATCGTCGACGAATCGGAGCAGCAGGGAAGTGAACTCATAATGAAGGTAGGACTCGTCCTCCTCGATAAGTCTGGTCCGAGAGAGTGAATTGATGACGGCCTTCAACGCCTCCTTCGCCTCAACCCGAGGCTTTTTGTAGCGAAACGGCGTGATCGTATGACCTTCATCAGTCGCTTGGGTTGACACACAGTTGGGGCTATCAGGACAGGGAGAGAGGGTCCGTTCACTCATGGAGATGTCACTTTACATCCTTCCATAATCGGTCGCAACCGGGTGCCTCCCATCCGTCCCCCCTGTACCCTGGACAAGATACCCACCACATCCCGATTCGTTTTGGAGTTCGTCGCCACGCAACGGTTCCTAGATCGGTGTCCAAACCGCCTAATAGGTCACTGTCGCCAGCCTCGGCTGTGCTTCCGTTTTGTGCACGACCGTCACCGCCACTCGTCCGATGATCCGCCCATCTTCGGTCTCGACATCGACACGCCAGTCGCCCGGATCAAGGCGCTGTTTGAGGCTGTAGGCTCGATATCCGCCCTCGCGCCCTCCTGAAATTCTGATCGGAATCCGGTCGGCATGCATGAACGGCTTCGTGTCATTCAACCGATAGTGCCAGTGATGGTAGATGGTTGTGTTGAGATCAACCGGGGCGAATACCGCCGTAAAGCAATAGACCGGTTCATCTGTTGGGAAGGTTGTGTCAGCACGTTTCCAAAATTGATACCACTGCTTCTCAAAGACTAACTCGAACTGGTCACCCGTCCGCTTGATCTCATGATAGATCCCGCCGAACTTGAGCGACAGCGGCACCGGCGGAATCCAATTCATGAAGTAGAATCCGACCAGCATCGCGATGAGCATGATGGCGGGAGCCATCACCACAAGTGGTTGTCGTCCCGATGAATCCGGACTATGACGATAGACCAGTTGAACCAGATACAGCGTCACGCCCAGACTCAAAAGAGCGCCGAGCAAGAAGATCACCGCGTTCATAAAACCAGTGATCACAGGCACAAAGAAGGTGAAAAACGCGAAGGTCACCACCGCGTACAGACTGATCAGTATTCGAAGATTGGACAATCGATCCCGCAAAAACTCGTTGGTCACTAAGAGCGCGATCAGCACGGCAAAGAAGATCGCCGTCGTGGTGAACGTGGCGCTTTGGGAATAGAAAATCGCGTAGGCGCTGAAGAGGCCGCCGAGGAGGAACTGACTGGCCATCGGATAGTAGGGACGGCTTTCCCAGACCCATCGTGTAAATTTGGAGCCTGAGAGGAGAGCTTCGCGCTCAGGCGGAGATTCGATCCCCAGCCGCCCCGTTAATACGATCAGACCACCCAGGAGTACTAGGTATAGGAGCAGAACCACGTTATCCAGAAGCCGATCGATTCGCGACAGCGTCAGGCTGTCGTAACCCACGCCGCAAAGAAAAAACACGGCCGGCATGAATGGCTTGGCCAGAACGGACTGAAGTTTCGCAATGGGGCTCACCCCTCCACTCTGCGAAATCTCGTTCGATTGTTCAACGAAAACACTGAATTGTGCGGAAGCTTGCACCGTCTCGGGAACTGGATCCTGGGGATGTTCAACCGGCATTCCGGTCACACAAACGCAGGGAGCGGCGCATACACGACCGGATGACCGATGACCCGTTCCAACCACGGCGCCATGGCATCTTCCGGAAGCGGAGCTTGATTCAGGCGCGCTTCGATCTTGAACTGTCCGTTGGCACCGACAATCCCGATGATCGCCGACGCATCATCGCGCTCAGGCAACAGAGTGTGAGTCTGAAATTCACAGAGCGTGGCATACAGGATACCATCAGGCTGGATCGCGGTCAGGATCTCAGGGAGATCGTCAAGCGGACAATGGACCGAGCAGCGATAGGCGAATCGCGCAGCTGGTTCAATAGCCTGAAACTCCGCCAGCGCTGCTTCGGAAAATCCTGTGAGATAGGCCCGCACTCCTGCCGGCTCCGGGATGAACGTCTCCGCAAGTTTGCTGGCCGGCACGAGAAACTCGAACGCATCCGTGGTGTTATATTCGAACTGGCAAGGACCAAACGCGTCGGGCCACGAGCAAAAGAAGGGCACGGACGCATCGGATGGTCGTAAGACCACCGCCTTCTTCTCGACATGAGTTTCAATTGGGAGATCGAAAACGGTAATGGCTTCCAGAAATGCCGCACGACGCTCGTCTAGCCAGCGCGTCCGTTCATCGTCGCCGCGCACCTCCCCAGGCGTGATCACCGTATGGGTCTGAAGCCGAATCCGGATGAAGGCATGAGCATGCCGAAACCCGATCCAGAACATGGCACGTTGATCATGAAGCCGCAGCACCTCTCGAATCCGCCACGGATGACTGATGGAGCAGTAGGTTCCGACATCTTGGTGGTGTTGATAGACCGTATGGTAGGCACCGGAGAGGAGGAAGAAATCACCTCGCCATCGTTCCCGGATGTGGACGAGCGTGACATCTTCAGTCGCCCATGGATCAAGCTGATCGAACTCGTCCGGAGAGCCGACCGTCCATTCTTCGACGTAGCAGATCACGTCTTGAGCAGGGACAGCCGGCTTGAGGCCGAGCGCCGCAAGTCGATCACCCACCGCAAGAGCCTGACCAAAGCTCAGTGGCGTCGTCGTTTCCCACCGCCGCTCTCGCACGAATAACTTCCTTTACAGCGGCCGCCCCACGAATTCACTGCTCCGAGAATGAGCGCAGAGCCTTGTCTTCAATTGTGGTATCACTGATCAGCCGCTCAATCCCATCTTTAAGCGTCACGGACAACTGTTCCTGCACGTCGTCCTCGCTAAACCAAAAGACCGTCCGATTGCGGCCTCCCTCAATGTTACGAATCGTAGTACTTTGGTCCGCCTGATTCTTCGCCACCACCTTAAATCGGCTCTTGGTGTCGATCACGGTGGAAAAGACACGGCTCTTCGCACTCGCAGAAAAATCCACCACCTGACCACTGATGACGATATCCGCGTCCGTCACAGACCCTGGGGAACCCACACGCACATCCCAGACTCGATCCTTCCACCCACGGGTTCGTAGCCGATCGGCAATGCGCTGAGTGATCACACTGGCCAGCCGATCACCAGGCACATTGAAATAGGTGGTGCCTCCCCAAAGGTGCGTGCGCAGACCCACCCGGCTTTTGTCCGCCCGACGATCGTCAAATGGTTCAACGACGATCTTTACCGGCTGGATGTCGGTCACCTGCACCATCGGTGGCTTTTCACGTAAGTCCAGCGCACGGACCGCTCCAGTTCCTCGACAACCGGCCACCATGGTCACCACCACGATAGCGCAACCTAGAATCCCCAAAGGCGATGGCTTCACGGGCTCCTCCCTGTCAAAGGTCAACGATCAAGCGTGCTTAGTCTACCCAACTTACTGTTCGGAGACAATCGCCATGGAAGGCTTACGGGGTAACGATCGGAAGCATGGACCGGAAGGTGCCACAGGCCACCTGAGCCAACTGGCCAGCCTGGATACTCGGATCGTTAAACGGCACACAGCGCACAACTTTCATGAATGCCCGTTCTGCCAGAACGGCCGCGATCTGAGCCTTACGGTCATGGGATATCGGCAACGTATAGCCCTCACCGCGATTCCACTCCCACAACGACGGCGCCAAGGACAACTCCAGGGCATGACCCGCGACCTGGTGAAATCTGCCGAGAAGCTGTCGTTTGTATTGTGAAATACCAGCTCCTTCCAACAGCAACGCACAAGTGACATGATGCCCCCACCAGACAAGCGTGCGAAATGTAAACTTGTCACCGCCGACGAAGTGTTTGGGATAGTCCAGATACTGATAGGGACAATCCCCCAGGTGCTCGCCCTTGACCAGTTGATGGAGCCTTGGATCGAAGGCTGGAGGGGCGGCGAGCGAAAGGCCTGTGAGGTCCTGCTTCAAGGCATCGTGCGTTGCTTCAAGCTGAGCTCGTATTTTTGTCGTGATCGCAGCCTTTCTTCGAAAGAGCTGTGCATCGGCCAACAGTGCAGTTTCATCATCGGTGAACAGCATTGTAAGGGACATCATGAGAGCGATGTGAAGGGGAAATACCTTCTTCCCTCAGCTCCTAGCTATTTCTGCCTGGTTTCGAATGTCGCAACCGCTAAGTCGTACAGCCGTCGGCAGTCGGCGCAGCGCAGGAGCACCTGATCCTGAAAGACATCCATCTCACGTAGTGAAAGCGCTGACGGATGCGACGAGACGCAGGCCTTGAGGTATTCTTCCCCGGGTGGTTCGTCTCGAACATTTTGCCCTCCGGACGCTCCTAGCACTGAAGGTCCGCTCGACGCGATGGTCGTCGTTGTGAGGAGATGGACCGACTTGCATGAGCTGCAGGAGAGCACCACGGCCTTTTCCTCCGTCATGCGTTTCACGGTCACGCACAGAGGGTGGACCGACCAACACTGTTGGAGAAAGGCTCCGCTGCGAATGACCTGCGCCATAATTATCCTAAAGAACGGTCGCGCAATCAACGCCGTCCTCAGCGACAGTCCGTTGATCACTGATTGGTCTCGTGGGAAAAATCAGCTTCGCTAGATAGAGGCACTCAGGTCTGAACGTCACGCTAGGACTCAGGACACGGCAGTCACGGGAGGCTCATCCTTCGTTGAGACTGACGGAACGACGCCTTCCTGGACCGAGCGACAGGTCTTGCACACCCGCGGCCGTGCCTTTAAGAAGGAGACCTTTCCACTCGCAAGGCAACTGTAGTGCACGAACTCGTCACAGACGGTACATCGGGACCAACCACCTCGCAACATCGTCTTGTCTCGATAGAGATCCTCTCGGCACACACGACAGAGACGGGGTTCAATCCCGAGCAGCATTGGTTCCCATTCACCACCGGCTTTTCTGATACTCATGGCGGGAGGAGTATAGCGGGACAACCGGCGGAAAAACAAGGAGAGGAAGACTCTACTTGACTCTACTGCGTGGAACCCAGGCTCAAGATTTTCGCACTACTGATCCATTTAGCATGGCAACGCAATAGAGCGGGAGACATAAGGACTTGCTCACGCCTCCAGTTTGACTCATCTCCATTCCTTTGTTACTCTCCGCGCGGGCGACCGAGGTCTCAGTAGAAAAGACTATCTATATGGACATCGCAGAGTATCTTGAACGGAAACGCATTGAGGTCGATCGCTTTCTCGACCTTGCAGCCTCGCCGGCTGCCCTCCCGCCAACGACGCTGCATGAGAGCCTGCGCTACAGCCTGATGGCTGGTGGAAAGCGGGTTCGTCCGATTCTGACCATCGCAGCAGCGGAAGCGCTTGGCCAAATGCCACCCGGTCTGATGGCAGTCGCTTGCTCGCTGGAGCTGATCCATACCTATTCCCTGATTCACGACGATTTGCCGTCGATGGATAACGATGACTTTCGCCGTGGAAAACCCACAAACCATAAAGTCTATGGAGAAGCGATGGCCATCCTCGCCGGTGATGCACTGCTCACGATGGCCTTCGATCTCATCAGCAGGCCGGATCTTATGAAGGGCTGCGATCCCGTGCGGCAGGTTCGCATTATTCAAGAATTGGCCGTTGGCTCCGGCAATATGGGAATGGTGGGCGGCCAGGTCTTCGACATCCAAGCCGAGAACCAGGACATTGACCTCCCGACCCTTCAGAATATTCATAAGCACAAGACCGGCATGCTCATTCGGGCCGCCGTGCGCATGGGCGCGATTGCCGCCGGAGCAAGCGATCGGCAACTTGACGACATGACCGGCTATGCCGAAGACATCGGGTTGGCGTTTCAGATTGCCGATGACGTACTGAACGTGACAGGGACACGAGAGGAGCTTGGCAAGAACCCCAACACCGACGCCGAGCGTGGGAAGAAGACTTACCCGACATTCTATGGCGTGGACGGAGCCAAAAAACTCGCTGATGACTGTGTGACCCGTGCGATCAACCGTCTCGCGTCCTTTGGCCCCTCTGCTGATCCCTTGCGCGCCATCGCACGTTATATCACCAGCCGAAAGAACTGACGTCGTTCGTGAGGCGCATCTCGTGAAACGTCAATCGATGCAATCGACCAACCGTCCATACTGCACACGCTTCACGCTTCACATTTCACGCTTCACATCTTCATCATGAAAGCTCTCGTCACCGGAGCGACAGGCTTTGTCGGTGCTGCGGTTGTTCGCGCCCTGCTTAACACAGGGGTGGAAGTCCGGGTGATCACCCGTCCAGGAAGCGATCCGAGCAATCTCCAGTCGTTGAAGGTCGAACAGGCCTTCGGCGATCTCCGTGATAAAGTCTCGCTGCGCGAGGCCCTCACGGGCTGCCGTCACCTCTACCACGTGGCCGCACACTATGCTTTGTGGGCTCGAGATCCATCGATCTTTTACGATATCAATGTGGTCGGCACCAGAAATCTATTGGAGGCCGCGCGTGAGGCTGGGATAGAGCGTACGGTCTATTGCAGTACCATCGGCGCAATCGGCTTACCTCCTGGTGGAGGGCTGGGAACAGAGGAGACACCTGTGTCGCTTGAGCAAATGGCTGGCCACTATAAACGCTCGAAGTATCTCGCCGAACAGGAAGTGCACAAGCTCGCCAAAGAGGGGTTGCCCGTCGTCATCGTCAACCCAAGCGCGCCGGTCGGCGAGCGTGATGTGAAACCGACCCCGACGGGTCAAATTATCGTGGATTTCATGAAAGGCCGCATGCCGGCGTACATTGAAACCGGTATGAACATCATCGATGTGGATGACGTGGCCACCGGCCATCTGCTCGCAATGGAGAAAGGCCGCCAAGGTGAGCGCTATATTCTTGGCTCCACAAATCTCTTGCTTCGTGAGGTATTTGAGATCCTGAGCAAATTGACCGGCGTGAAAGCCCCGGCCCTAAAATTACCGAGAGGCGCCGTCCTCCCGCTCGCCTATCTCAATCACTGGTTCGCCAACCTGACCGGGCTGCCCCCGCGCATTCCACTCGAAGGGGTAAAGATGGCCAAGTACAAGATGCACTACGATTGCAGCAAGGCTTTTCGAGAACTCGGCCTTCCGCAGAATCCACCAGAGATCGCACTCGAGAAGGCGGTGCGGTGGTTCAAGTCTCACGGGTACGCGTAACGGTGACTCCCTAGACCCTGTTCATGGAAGCTGTCACCCTTTTTCTCAAGACGATCGCCCTCCGACCGTATGTCTTTGTTTTTCTTGCCGCGTTCCTCTTCTCAGCCATCAGGCTGATCGGCTGGCCCAGAACATGGCGGTTCTGGCTCATCACCTGGATCACGGCATTCATCTGCGAGTTCTCCTCCACGAGAACCGGAGTCCCCTTCGGCTGGTACTTCTACAATGGTTCCACGGTCGGTCAGGAGCTCTATGTTTTCGACGTGCCATTTATGGATTCGCTCTCGTTCAGCTTTCTGCTCTTCGCCGCCTACTCTGTAGCCCTCGGACTGCTCCTACCAGCTGACGCATCCTCGGACAGCACCAAGGTTTTTCTAACACCTCTGCGGTTCGACCTGGATGTTCGAACCAGCTGGTCGGTCTATGGATTGACTGCATTTCTCTTTGCCTTCATCGATATGGTGATTGATCCAGTGGCGTTACGCGGCGACCGGTGGTTCCTGGGCAAGATCTACTATTATCCCGACCCCGGCTGGCATTTCGGAGTCCCAATGGCCAACTATGTGGGCTGGGCCGTAGTTGGGCTGATTGCCCTTGCCCTGTATTTCTTGATTGATCGTCGCCTCGCTCCCCTCTCACTTGCGCAACCGATCACCCCACGGCTTCTGCTCGGCATCGGACTCTACTACGGAGTGTTGGCCTTCAATCTCGCGATGACCTTCTGGATCGGTGAATGGTTCATGGCTGTGTGCGGCCTGCTGATGCACCTCCCCTTGGTCGTCTTCCTCATCGTTCGCCTCGTTAGTTCATCGCGGTTCTACTCGACCACCTGAGGGAGTGGTATTCGCCAGGAAGAATTTGTATAGTGAGAGTGTGTTCAGGTGTTGCTCACAGGAGTGAGCTCCACTTCGAATCACTAAGACGATAAAGGCACTCCACTTATTTCAGATTTGAGTTATGTTTAAAAGCGTCGATCGGCTGACCAAATCCTGTGTTGGATTGCTCATGCTCGTGGGCTCCTTTACCGCTGTCATGACCCACGCAGCGGATCTCGTGCACGTGCTCGGTACCGTAACCGCTATCGACGCGACTCATGTGGAAGTCAAAACAGCTAAAGGACAGATCGTCTCGGTACAGCTTAATAAACAGGTACAATTCAAGAGTAAGCTCAACGCCAAATCGGTCGATCCGCCAGAAGTCGGGGATCGAGTCATTATTGAAGCGACAAAAGAGAAGCAGAAGGTGATGGCAACAATCGTCCACTATTCACCGATGAGAAACCCTTCTATCCCTCGGTAGCCGATGCCTGGCATTCGTTTTTCTCGCGCGGTTCACGAATCTCCATTCCACGGTGGAATGCGGCGTGCGCTGATGCGCGTCTTCATCACCGGTGTTGCCGTATTCCTGGCGATTGCAATGGTCCCAGGGTTAGAGGCGGACAGCCTCACCGGCGGTGTGGCGGCAGTCTTGGTCCTGACGTTCTTGAACGTGATCCTTCGCCCAGTGCTCTTTCTTCTCACCTTGCCATTGATCGTCTTTACCCTTGGACTCTTTCTCGTGGTCTTGAATGCACTGTTATTGGAATTCACGGCGTTTCTCGTGAAAGGGTTCACGGTCTCCGGATTCTGGTCGGCTGTCGGGGGTGCCTTGGTCATCAGTCTGGTGACGACCGTCCTCAACAGCTGGACCGTCGACCGCCAAGTCCATCTGGAAGTCCACGAGGAAGAGCGCCGCCCTCCCAAGATCATCAATCCTGATTGATGACTACCGGTACTCTGCTTCCTGATTCCGTCGCACCCTTCGAAAGGGGAAGACGGTGAATACACCACGCTGTCACCGCAACTACCAACCGATTACCGCACGCTTTTCTACGTAGGCCCATTCCTTCACTTTCTACACTTTCCTGCGGAGGTGCTCCCCTTACTCATAGGTGCCCCCTGTATGTGTCAACATCCAACAGGCTTCATACTGTAGGAAGCGCAGCCTTTTGCTCGTGAGACAATTCCATGCCACGCAATGGTATAGCCTTTGCTATTACGAGTCAGCGCAGTTACCATCACAAGGAGGATTACATGGAGCCGACGCTGCTGGTTAGACGGTCACGGACGGATTGCCGGGTACGTTCTTGCTCATCGTTACGATCATACCCCTTGGTCCTTAGTCTATGCGCGACGATCTTTGGCGTATCCGATGTCGGAATCTGCGCCTCGCCGCAGTCCGAAACACCACTCCTTATTGAAGCCTCGAGCGACATTCCTCCTGCCATTGCCCAAGCCTTTCCGTCACCTCAGATGGCCAAGCGATGGGTGCGGAAGCATCGAACCATGGCCCTCAACCCGGTAGCACTTGATGCCTTACACTCCTCTCGTAAAGAACATAAGGCCACCGTCACGCTGGACCTTTTTGATATCGGGACTCGCACGGTGGAGATCGACGAGCCACAGGTTCATCACAACAAGGCAAAGGTGTGGCGTGGACGGCTGCGAGGCGACCAGAACAGCGATGTTACCTTGGCTGTGCGCGGCAAGAAAATGGCTGGGACGATCGTCTCGGGCGACCGACTGTACAAAATCGAGCCGACCGAGGACAACCGCCATCGTCTCGTTGAATTAGACGAAGACGCCCTGCCACTGGATCACCACCCACTCGTGGTGCCGGATGATGGCACCCCTGCGGACCTCGCTTCCCCAGAGCCTGATCACCAGCAACCTGGTGTCGCTGGGACCCCAGCGACTGACAGCGTGACGACGGCAGCAGCAACAACCATCACGAATGTCGACTTACTCGTGGTTTACACCCCAACAGCTCGGGCCAGGCAGGGCGGTCAGGCCGCCATGAATGCATTGATTGCACTAGGCGTTGATCTTGCCAATCAAGCCTACAGCAACAGTGGAATCGCGATGCAACTCCGGCTGGCCCGCGCTGCCGAGGTGGCCTATAGAGAATCAGGCAGCATCAGTACGGACCTCACCCGTTTACGCAAGACAACCGATGGCTTTATGGACCAGGTTCATCAACTGCGCAATCAATACAAGGCAGATCTGGTCGCGTTGATCGTAGACAACGGCGGCGGGTACTGCGGCATTGCCTATGTCATGGCGAACGGCCCGCGTGCCAGCTTCGCCAACTACGCCTTCAGTGTAACGGATCGCGAGTGCGTGGCAAACAACACGCTCACGCATGAATTGGGTCATAACATGGGGAATGCGCACGACCGCGCAAGCGGCGGCACCGGGGTCTTTGCGTACTCTTATGGTTATCGGGACACTGTCGGCAAATTTCGGACCATCATGGCATACCCCTGCCCCAATGTGTCCTGCCCTCGCGTGAAGTACTTCTCGAATCCAAAGATTTTGGTCAACGGCCGCCCGGCAGGGGTCGATCATCGAATCAACCCCACGAACTCAGCAGACAATGCACGCTCGATGAACGAGGTCCGTACTATCGTTGCGGGCTGGCGCACGGGAGCCACAACATCCGCCGCCACTTCTGCCGATCCTTTGAAAAACTCTCGCTCCAACTCGCGAGGAGATTCTCTCGTTGATGGAGAGGAGTCGGATGACGATGTAGACGACGATTCTCTGGGCGAGGCTCGCACTGATTCTCACGGGAACTCGTACGAACAGTTTCGTACGCCTTTCCCATAAGCAATAGCAGATCGGGAGGGCCGAAACCGGCCCTCCCTGTCACAATCACTACGAGTCGTTAGGTTCAGTGCTATGGTAGAGTGAACGAGCAAGACCATCGATTCATGGAGAGCCTCTGTGTCTCATCAATTTCGATATCTTCCTCTTATTATTGTGGTACTCAGTGGCCTGGTGTTAGAAGGCGCGCTGAGCCGAATTGCCGAGGCTGAGGAGCCTTCGGAACCAAAGGCCTTGTGGCAAATCGTCGTTACCCCTCCTTCCAATCAACCGTCGGTGCCGCGGAAACCTTGGATGATTCGTGACCGAGAGGTTGCGCTTAACCTTCCACTCCTTCAACGTCTCAAAGATGCGCGATCCAGCCCCCTGCCTAGAATCAGCGTGGAACTGTTCGACAAAACCAACCCTGAGCTTGAGGTCTCTTCCCCGGTCTCCCACATCAATGACGCGAGCGTCATCCGCGGGGTTTTCAAACCTCCCGTCAAAGGCGACTTCACCTTTGTGATCACCGGAAATCTCTTGATCGGAACCATCCAGATCGGCGACCGCATCTACAAGACCGACCACATCGGTAACGGTCGACTGCGGCTGGTTGAGCTCGACCCCGATAAAATGCCGAAAGACTGATACTCATGGTCTCTGGAGTAGCTATTCATGAGCGATCCGGCTACAATGCGCATCTGTATTGAAACCTATGACCACGTCGACTGCTCAAACCGAACCATCTCCTGAGACCCTGCTTCAACGGACGTTGAATGCTGCGCTGAACGACATCGGGTCCGATTCAGTCCTGGCTGCAATCTTCCATCAAGAGAACGGTCCCCTTATCGAGCATGCGTCGCGCGGCTTCACCCCGAGAGACGTTCAAGCGGTACTCCGCACCCTGTCAAACCATCGACCTGCCGTCTTGGCAACGACTCCGCAAGACCAAGAAGGCGGACGCACGATTCGCTTACGGTTGATTACCCCGGGAGCGAAGTCGCTGCTCACGGTTCCACTTCGTCACCTCAATCGTGTGTACGGGTGCTTGGTCATTGGACGAAAGGAAGGTGCGGCCTTCTCGAAGAAAGAGAAGTCGCAGCTCGAGCAGATGTGCGATGGCATGACCAAGGCCTTGGACCGCGAAGGGCTTTTTAATACGAATGTGGTGTTGAGCCGTTCTTACGTCTCCCAGGAGCCGAGCGCTCAACAGCCAGCCGGTGCGGAGCTCTATCCACCGGTCACAAAACATTCCTCACCAGAACTGCAGGGCAAGATCGAAGCGGTCTTGGCCGAAGCCTACCAATTGGTGGCCTATGATCGGGCCTGGGCCTGCTACTACGATCCACTGGCGGGGAATGTCGAGGTATTGGGCCTCGTCGGTGACCTGAAAGGGGAACAGAAAGACGCGAAGAAGGAACTAAAGGCTGGGCAACGGCTCACTCTGGATAGTTCAGCCGCAGGCTGGGCGGTGCGTCATCGTAAGCCGCGTGTAGATCACGACCTAGCTAGCACGCAAGGTCGTTTTGTTGACCATAAACATCTCTTCAGAGACCGATTTCAGTCCTCGCTCGTCATTCCTTTCTTCGTCAAGGGTCAAGTTGGAGGGACGATTACGCTAGGCTCGAAGGATGCAGACCGCTATCAAACCACCGACGCTCGCACCCTGGAACCTGTCATTCTCAAACTTGCGGAGCTATTACAAGCACCCGCACCTCAGACCACGAACCCTCTCATGGCAGCCGATACTGGACCGTCTAGCCTCCAACCCTCTTCCTCTGGTCCTTCCGAACCCGTCATCCGAAAGCAGGAACGCCAGGCCGCCATCAGCGAATTCAGTGCTTTCTTAGCCACCGAAATCCGTGAACCACTCGCCTCGATTCGATCGCAACTGGAAGAAGTGACCGGGGAAGGGATTCTCGACTTTGATCCCCAGACACGCGTCGAAAATGCCATGCGCGACTTGATTCGGATCGAAGCGATTCTGAATGAGATCCTCGATTTCGCCAAGCCGCTTGAACTCCACCGGCATCTCTGCCGGATCCCTGAAGTACTCGAGAGTGCGCTGGTCGTCGTGGGAACCGATCTTGAGGCGACCCGCATTCAAGTCACTAAGGACTATGCCAATATCATCGCGCCAGTGAGAGGCGATGAAGCCAAGCTTCAGCAAACGTTCCTGAGCATTTTCAGGAACGCCTCCGAGGCAATGTCTCCTGGCGGCCACCTTCATATCCAAGTGACACAGCATCGGGCCGGTCGCGGCCTTGAGGTTCAGATCTTGATCAAGAATGACGGTGTGCCGATCCCAGCCGAACTCGTCGACAAAGTCTTCGAGCCATTTTTCACGACGAAGCGCTCAGGGATTGGACTGGGCCTCCCCAGCGTCAAGAAAATCGTCGAAGAACACGGCGGAACGATCGCAATCAGCAGCGCTGTCGGCGAAGGCACGAGCGTCACGATTCGCCTTCCCGGCGTCAGCCGAGGACCGGCGTTTCGTCATCGTGGACGCAGTCGGCGTCACCCTCGACGCCCAACCTAACCAAGCGATTTCCATCGAATCTCAACCTTTCCTCATTGAATCGCTCACAAGGCCTCAACCCTGTCAAAACGGCTGTGACGGTCATATCCTGCTCGGTTTGACAGAAATGTCGGCCATCGTTATGATTCTGCCCGCGTGCTCGGGCCTCTGCCATGGACAACCTGGAACTCATATGGTCATCTATCCTTCTTTTTCAAAGGGAGAACAGGCATGAAACTTCTTACCGGTGCGGTTGCGACAGCCTCCTCAATCCTGCTTGCGTGCTCCGTCGCGTCGGCGAACCCGTCGATGCTCCCCAAACATGAGGGCTACCCGATGAAGAACACGGGTAGTCCGGTCAACGGCCAGCCGACGGCAAACGATCCGGGCCAGTCGAATGCTGGTGGGGAAAACTCTCTGCTAAAAGCGGCAGGCTTTGATGATCACCACAGCAAGCAAGACCTCGTGAAGACCGACAATGCACGTATCACCAAAGAACAGGGTGCCGGTCGGCTTCCGAACGTACAGGGGCCGGACATCAAGATTGCTCCTCCAGTGACCTCAGCGACCAAAATCTCCGGCGATCGCAAGATCGACTGATTGCTCATTGATCCACAGGGGAGGCCTTGTCGAACACAAGGCTTCCCCCCATTTGTGCTTTCAGAATCCGCTCCACTGGTCAGGCTGCTCGCCTGCTTAGGCCCCTTGTATCAATCGAAACCGCCAAGGTTTTTTTGCCCAGCCCCCCGCATAGTCGACGCCAATTCGAGGAAATGTCCCAACCTGCTTTCTGGAAACCCTGGAACCTCGGTCTTCAAACCAGAGAGATTGGCCTTGTGTCAGATCGAGTCGATGTAAGGATCGGTCAATCTCCAGCGCTCGACAAAGCTTCCCTGGCCCATCGATCAACCGGCCATCGACTTCGATCGCTCGAATCAGCACGGCAGCGGGAAACTCCAGTCGTTCCGTCACCACGTTTAACATGTCGTACATGCCGTAGATCAGGTAGACATAGGCCATCCCTGGAGAACCGAACAAGACTTCAGTTCTCGCCGTCCTCCCTTTCGAGGCATGACAGGCTTTGTCCTCAGTACCGATGTACGCTTCCACTTCGATGATTTTTCCGGCAATCGTTCCTTCCCCATTCTCCCGCACCAGATACTTGCCGACCAATGATCGCGCCACAACAAGTGTGGGGCGGCTAAAATAGGATCGCGGAAGAATCTTTCGCTTTTGCTTTCGCGTTTCCATCGACTGCCTAAAAGTACCAGGCCAGCCCACCCATCACAGTCCTCGGATTACCCGGCACAAAATGAATGTCCGTCACTCCGGTCGGCTCGTTGCGCAGACGGGAGTTGAACGCAAAGATAGCCTGTTCCCACTTCGTATTGAACAAGTTTTGTACGAAGAGAAAGGCCTCAAGACGGCCATGCGGTAATTTCATAGGAATGCGATATCGCTGCGAAAGATCGAAGGTGATCCACGACGGAGACTTGATACTCCGATCTTCAACAAGCGGTCGAACGCCGAGGTACGTGGCTTGGAATTGAGACGTCAGGCCCTCAGGCCATTGCAAGATGGCAGCACCATAAGCCGTATACTCCGGCGCCAGGGGAATGGCATCCCCATTGCGAAACTCGGCATGGGTCCAGGTAAAGCTACCGTTGACGTACAGGGGGCCCCACACCTTGCCTCTCGCAGCAATTTCTACTCCCTGACGCCTCGTGGCTCCGCGTATCTCTGTCGTTCCTTCGTCACCAACGAGGACGAGTTCCGACTTGAGATCCAGTCGCCATGCCGTCGCAAGCACCTCAAGCCCCTCAGGCCCCCATGGCCTTGAACGAATCCCGACTTCGTAGCTTCTCGCTCTCGCCAGCGGAGAGGCTCCTATCGTCACGGCAGATCGGGCGTCATTGCTGTGAACCCCTTCGCCATAGTTGACGAAGAACTCCGTCCTCGCCCACGGTCCAAGAATCATGCTCATCTTGGGAAGTACAATGCCAGAACCCTTTCGCCCATCAGGTTGCTCGACACAGGTGGCACAGCGGTTGCTCACGTCAAATGTGAAAAACTCTCCTCGCACTCCTCCCGAAAACCTCAGCCAGGAAACCGGCTGCACTTCAACCTTGACAAAAGGGGAATAGGAGACGCTACGGGCATCGCTGTCGATCGTGGTACCAGTGGACCTGCGTAATGTCTGAGTCCCCAATTTGGTATGTACGTCGTCAACTCTCGTTTGAAAACCTACGGTCCCAACCGTCGGTATACCGAACCATTCAACGCGTTGTTTGAATCCAAAATCACCACCGTAGATGGCTCGCCGATCGAATTGCGCAAACCCGTCACCGTTCACAGGATCATTGAGGAAAAACGTAAAATCCGTAAACAGGTCCAGCCGATAGTATTGTCCGTAGGCGTTCACAAAAAACTCCCCACCCGACGTCGTATCATAGTGATACTTGAGTTGTCCGGTGGTCCTCAGCGTGTTCCCCCCTTCATAGGGATTGATAGAACCGAACCGATCCAGGAGGCCTGCACTCACGGCGCGGAATGGAATCTCACCGGAGCCGTCCCACCTCGACTGAATAAAGGTGCCTTGCAGACTAAGCTGATCCCGTCCCGTAAGGTTCGTGGTCGCTTTCCCAAACACATTGGCCCGATGATATTGGTTGTCATTGAGGTATGGACCATTGGTGTAGAATCCTTCAGCTGCGAATAACGTGCGTACACGATCTTTTGTCGGAGAAAGCATCAAGAGGTATCGCTGGGTGCTGTACTCTCCGCCTGCAGCTTGAACGACTCCTTCTTTGACCGTATCGCGCGTCCGAAAATTCACCGCACCTGCCGTAACAAAATCTCCGTACTCCGGCAGATAGGAACCTTTATGGACGTCGACCCCCTCGATCGTCTCCGGAATGATGAAATTGAGATCCGTGTAGCCTTGTCCATGCGCATGGGTTCGAAGATTGATCGGCATGCCATCGAAAAAAAACCCAACATCCGTCCCATGATCTGCGTCAAACCCTCGGAGGAAGTATTGATCGGCCTTCCCTCCTCCACCTGAGTGTTCGACTGCGACGAACCCGGGGATTAACCGTAAGACCTGTGCCGGTCTGCCCTGAGGCTGCAAGAGAATTTCCTTGTCGGGAATGAACTGTTGAGAGGAGGCAGCGACTGGCCGTTCAGCCACGACAGACACTTCTGGGATCTCGATTTCCACTTCATCGGGATCATGCGCGAACGTAGCGTCGACCCAACAGAAAGCCAATATGAGGGACGTAAGGTAGGGTGCGAATGCTATTCGGTGACTCCAAGCGCGTGTCATTTACCGCAGTGCTTTTCCTGTCGTCGTCATGGTCAGTTTTCCGTGCTTCACACCCTTCACAGACACCAACGCATCCGCGACTTTCTTGATATCCGTCCCCTTGCCTTTCACCACCAGCACTTCTAGGCAATGATCATGGTCGAGATGGACATGCATACCGGAGAGGATCTGCGCTGAAAATGCATGCTGGATGTCGGTCAATTTTCCGGAGAGATCACGCACGTGATGGTCATAGACATAGGTAATGGTCCCGACCGTCTCCTTGTTCCCGTCCCACTCCTCACCCACGAGCTTGTCTCGAATCAGATCACGCAGGGCCTCGGAACGGCTTGTATATGCCCTACGCTTGAGATGGCGGTCGAACTCTTCCAATAGACGTCGATCCAATGACACCCCAAACCGAACCAGTTCATCCATGACACCTCCTCGCACCAGTAACACGAATTATATTTTCGTAGCATGGCTGGACAGAGATGGCAACATGGACGACTCTGACCCTAGCTTGAGCTACGAAACGATCATGCTGTTTGGATGTATACCGAGAAGAAAAATGGCGTGACGTGAAGAATTACTGCAGCATCTCGTTCTGAGGAGAGGAAATCACGAGCAGTAGACATCCATCATCTGAAGAAGTTTCATGGTGTTCTGTCCCAGCTTCGGCGCGGTGATAATCCCCAACCGACATCTCTCGGCCGGCGATGGAGCACCCCCCCTCGAGCACATAGAGTTCCTCCGCTGCAGTGTGACGATGCGGGGCATAGCTGGTGCCGGGTGCAAAGCGGAGGATCGTCGTGGTCCTGCGTGAAACCGGATCGAACGAGAGGAGCTTGGCCATCACACCTGGAGCGATTCCTCTCCAGGTTCCCTCCGACGCCTTCACGAAGGTGAGCCCATCCGAAGATGGCCGAGGGATCACAGCACGAATAAGAATGGTCCGGAAAAAGCGCAAAACGCCTGCCCATTGAGATCGAAACCAGTTTGGACGGGCACCCTCATTGTGAGCGAGCGACGTCTTCGTTTCACGCACCGGCACATTGATGTTCTGAACAGATGTGTCGACCCGAAGCCAAGCCGACTCACCCTGTGCCAACTGGACCTTTGAATGATCTTGGATTCTGGATAAGAGTCGCTCCCGTAATGAATCGGAAGGCTTGATCGGAGCGGAATTGAGCGCCAATGTATTGGCGGTTGAGTCAAATTGTTCGGCTTCACGAGCTGCTTCTACCGCAATCCGGCCTAGAAGCTGTTCACGAAGCGTCGCCGGAGGGCTCACCGGAGCCACCGCACTGGCCAATGCTCTAAGCGCCGTTTGATAGGCTTGCGTTGTTTCTCGCAAGAGATCTGATTCTCCTTTGAGCCTCATCATAAAGGCCTGCTCATCATCCAGGTCCAAGCTCCCGAGGGCATGGAGTATCGCCTGCTCTTCCAATTCTTGCGGTAGCTTCATCTCCGTCACGGTAGTAAACCTGTTTCATACGGCGCGAGCGCCTCGCGCAATTTAACCATCCCCAGCCTGATTCTCGTCTTCACGGTACCCAAAGGCAGCTGCAGTTCATCGGCGATCTCGCTCTGACTCATGCCATAGAAATAAGCGAGCGCGATCGCTTGCCGCTGCTCCTCTGTCAGTGTTGCCAACGCCTGCTGGACGTAGCGACGACGTTCTTGTCCCTGGACATCCTGTTCCGGTGTTTCATTGTCGCTGGCGAAGAACTGGGCGGCATCCAATGATTCGATTCGGCCACGTTCGACGGCTCCGGCACGAAAACGATCGATCGCCCTTGTCCGAGCCAGCGTCATCAGCCAGGCCCCGGGTGCCCCTCTTGTGTGATCGTACGTATGAGCTTGTCGCCAGACCTGGGTATAGACGTCCAGGGTAACTTCTTCAGCCGATTCGCGATTGTTGAGAATTTTGAAGACAAGTCCGAACACGTGGGGGCTAGTGCGATCGTACAACGTAGCCAGCGCCGCCTGGTCGCCCTGGGCTGTTTGAGCAATCAGTTGGCCCCACTCCTGCTCCTGAATTAACCGGCTCATTTCAAGCGACATCACCAACATAGGAATCTCCCCCAGCATTTCTACGAGGCGATGGAGGAGATTGGATTTCTGGTTTGAAACTTTTTTTAGAGCCCCTTCAGGGACGCCAACTATATCACTCGGCAAGTCACAGCAACAAGGAATCACCCCTAGCAGTAGAGATCCAAACCAGCTTCAGGCTCGTAGTGGTGAACAGACCGCCGGCAGGTCTGGATTCCAGAGACGGAACTTCTAACGCTTGAACGAAACCGTGAGAGGAGAACGGAACCATGAAACTTCCCATGTTGTGGCCCCTAGGGGCCATCTGCGCCGCCGGACTTTTGTCCGGATGCAGTGGAAACGACAACGTGCCCGTCGTCACTCCAAACGGACCAGCTGCAGCCGTGGAGGAACAGCGCGTTCCCCAGTCAGACGTGCTGACATCGCAAGAAGCGGCGCTGGTCAGCCAGGCTGAGTCTGAACCAGTTCCGGCGCCGAAACCGGACCTATAACCCACCGTCGAGAGGCGGATCTGTCCCCAAGGAGGACTCCATGTTCGCTCAAATTCGATCACTGATGTTGACGTTACTGGCGGTGCTGATGACGACGCCGGTTCTGGCTGCCAGCCACCGTGAGGCTCCGCTGATCGCAAACGATCCGGCGGCTGATATTACGGACTTCTACTTTTTCCGGAGTTGGGAAGATCCCGACAAAGCAATCCTCATCATGAATGTCATTCCCAGCCAAGAGCCGGGATCAGGGCCGAACTACTTCAACTTCGCGGACGACGTGTTGTACGAAATCCATATCGACAACAATAAGAACAACATAGCAGGAAATATCGTGTACCAAATCAGGTTCAAGACCGAGATCCGTCAACCTGGTAACGTCTTCCCGTTAGCCTATGTCGCGTTACCACCGATTACGGCCCTGGACGGGAACGGATCGGAAGGGCTGCTGGTTAGGCAAAGTTATACGGTGACGGAACAGCGATTTGGCCGACCAGCGCGCGATCTCGGCACCGGTCCGATGTTCGCGGTACCCTCGAACGTCGGCCCACGCACGATACCGAAGTACGAAGAGCTGGCCGACAAGGGTATGTATCCTTTGAAGAACGGCGGGAGAGTGTTTGCGGGTCAACGGGACGAGACCTTCTACATCGACCTCGGAGGAACGTTCGATACACTGAACCTCCACATCTCGCCGATTCTTTCCGATGTGAATGATGCCAACGACGCGATCATCGTGGGAGCACCCGGAGCCGGGACCGCCGATACCTTCAGCGGTTTCAACGTCAATACGATCGCGCTGGAAATTCCGATCAGCGAGCTCATCGGGTCAAACGGCAATAAGGTGCTTGGCGCCTATGCCAGTACCAGCCGTCCGAAAGTCAGCGTCATCAGGAAGGACGGCGATCGTCAAAACAGCGCCCGTTTTGTCCAGGTGGCGCGAATGGGCAATCCGCTCGTCAACGAGTTGATCATCGCCACAAGTATGAAGGATAGGTGGAACGCCACGGATGCGGAAGACGAGAACGAGTTCGTCTCGTTCTACTGCAACTCAGCGCTCGCAACAGCGCTGAATACCGTGTTCGGAACCAGCTTCCCCACGACAGGTCGTGAAGATCTCGTAAACGCCCTGCTGCGGTATGCGCCGGGGCCGTCCGTCTGTGGTTCGGGAAAGACCAATGAAGCCCTCGCCGATTTCATCCGAGTGGATTTGGATGTCACTGCCACTCCAGCTGCCGGCCAGAAACGACTGGGCCCTCTCGCTCATGACGCAAGCGGGAATGCAACGCCGGACAAGGCCGGCTGGCCAAATGGTCGAAGACCGAACGATGACGTCACCGATGTAGCGTTGCGTGTCGTGGGCGGAATTCTTACAAACCCCGCCGTGCCGAACCTTGGAGACGGCGTGAATTTCAATGTTGGGTCGGTCGGCAGCAAGAAGACCGCCAACGGCATTGCCATGGAGTTCCCGTTCCTGCCGACTCCGTTCGACGGACGAGATCGTCGGCATATCGATCCCAAAGAGGCCTTCTAGTCATCGCGAAGCGGGTGCCGCATATACAGGCGGCACCCGAGCCATCAAAGGAAGAGATCGTGAATCAAGTGCCGATGATGCAAGAGTCACGAGCACCGCTCCTGCACGGGTGGGTTGGTTCGATTGCTCTTCACAGCCTCCTATTGCTCAGCCTTCTCCCGCTCTTCCATCGACCGACGGTGACTGTTCCCAACGAATCGTTTCATTGGGACGTTTCTCTCGTGCAATCGATTCCACCAGTTGAGAGGTCGGACCAAAACATCGAGACCCCTAAATCAACCATTACGAGACAATCAGCTCGGACAGCCGTTGCACCTCGTGCCCATCAGTCTACTCATCACGTTAGGTCATTCAGCGAACACGTCGCTTCGGTTGAACCACAGGCTAAGGCAACGGTCGCTCAGAAAACTGAGCCAACCTTGCCTCCAACAGACACTCTCGAGACAGGGTCTCCAGCGACATCCACATCGGAGGAGCCGACCCCCAACCTAACCCAGGCCGATGTTCCTCCACTACAACAAGCGGAACCCCCGATCGACACAGCAACTCAAGACCCGTCGTCGCAAGAGACCGTCACTGCTCCCGCCGTTCAAGAACAGAAGTCGCCTGGTGAGGCGGCCGAGTCTTCACCATTGAACTCCCCACTATCGGAGACCACAGCCGCTCCTCCGACACGTCCCGACTATAGTTGGCTTCAGCAGGCCATTTTCCGCCGCCTGGAGGAACTCAAACGTTCTTCTCGACCGTCGTTCAGTCAATTCGAGCCGCTCAAGGTCATGGTCAAAGCTGTGGTTTCAAGAGACGGCACCTTGTTGGACTCAGCAGTAGTAACGAGTTCGGGCTTCGCTCGTATCGATCAGGAAGCCATGGCCCTCGTTCAGCGGGCTTTTCCCATGCAGTTCGATCGCGCAGTGGATCGTCAGCAAATTGTGATGCGCATTCCCATCATCTATACACGAGAGTAATCCATGATTCGCTTCATCGGTGTCCTTCACGTGATCGGATGGCTCATGGTGAGCCAGATTGGCCTCGGATCCGCTGAACCCTATCTCCCGAAGGATGATGCCCAGGTCCTTGAGCGACTCAGCTTCAAAGCCTCTGATCCAGCCGCGCGCGAACTCGAAATTCTGCGAACCGACCTTCGACGAGATCCGCGCAATCTTGAATCCGCGGTGAAGCTGGCGACTCGCTACATTGAGCAAGGTCGCTCGGAGGGCGATCCCCGGTTTCTTGGCCAAGCACAGGCCGTCCTCATTCCGTGGTGGAGTGAGCCGAGTCCGCCACCAGCCGCACTCCTCCTGCGCGCGACGATCAGGCAGAACGCCCACGAATTCGATCAGGCCCTAGCCGACCTCGACGAGGTACTGGCCATAGAACCAACCAATGCCCAGGCCTGGCTCACCAAAGCATCAATCCTCCAGGTCCAGGCACGCTACGAGGATGCCAGGCGAGCTTGTCAGAGACTTGCGCGATTGACTGCCTCATACGTGTTGGTTGGATGTCTGACCGATATTGCCGGCGTCACGGGCCAATCAGCGAAAAGCCGAGCGCTGCTCCTGCAGGTGCTTTCTGATACACCCCTTGCCGGTCGTGAGCGAATTTGGATCGCCACCATCCTGGCTGAAACAGCAGCTCGCACAGGAGCGATCAAAGAAGCTGAGCAGGCCTTTGCCGAAGCCTTCAAGGCCGGCATCAAAGATCAGTATTTACTCGGCGCCTATGCGGATTTCCTGCTGGATCAACGCCGTTATCAAGATGTCGTCTCCCTGCTCCAATCTGAGACGAAGGCCGATGGCTTGCTCCTGCGTCTGGCGATCGCCGAACAGGCATTGGAGCTGCCTACGTTCCAAAACCACACGGCGGAACTGCAAGCCCGCTTTGCCGCGAGTCGCGAGCGGGGAACCGCCGTCCATGTGCGAGAAGAAGCACGATTCACGTTGGCCTTGTTACATGACGCCAGATGTGCGCTGCCGCTAGCCCAAACCAATTGGACCGTACAGCGGGAACCGGCGGACGCTAGGATTCTCCTCGAAAGCGCACTCGCCGCTGAAGACCGTTCAGCCGCCCAACCGGTGATTGACTGGTTGAGTCACAACCGGGTTGAAGACTTTCGATTACGACAACTTGCACGGCAAATTCAGGAGGCAGCATTCTGATGCGTATTCTGCTCGTCCTCTCTTGGCTTCTCTTCTCGCTGCCCGCATGGGCTCATAAGCCCAGCGATAGCTATCTCTCGCTGTCGGTTCAGGACGATCACGTCGAGGGGCAATGGGACATTGCCTTGCGCGATCTGGAGTCGGCAATCGGATTGGACCGTGATGGCGACGGGCAATTGACCTGGAGAGAAGTCCGAACTCAGCATGACAGGATCAAGTCCTACGCCCTGTCTCATCTTGCCCTATCGACGGATACACAGACCTGTACGACCCAGGTGCTGGGGCAACTCGTCGACCATCATACGGACGGAGCCTATTCGGTCTTGCGGTTCCGTTCGGATTGCGGCGGACAGATCGAGCGACTCGCGGTGGACTATCGACTCCTATTCGAAATCGACGCACAGCACAAGGGGCTCCTTCGCTTGACCCAGGGCGGGCACACCAGCACAGCGATCTTCAGCCGTGAATCGCCAGCCCAGAACTTCTCGATCGCCGAGCGTTCACGCTGGGCCGAGAGCAGGCAATTTATCCACGAAGGCATCTGGCACATCTGGCTGGGCTTCGACCATGTCCTATTCCTACTGGCTCTGCTGCTACCTGCTGTCTTAATCCGAGCCGACAGTCGCTGGCGGGCGGCTGGTGAGTTTTCGTCCGTGTGCTGGAACGTCATCAGCATCGTCACGGCCTTTACAGTAGCCCATTCTCTGACCTTGAGTTTGGCTGCACTGGATATCATCCGGCTCCCGTCCCGTCTGGTGGAATCGGTGATTGCCGCCTCGGTCGTGCTTGCCGCACTCGGGAATCTGTATCCAATGCTGATAGACCGCCGTTGGATGGTGGCGTTTGGGTTCGGCCTCATTCATGGTTTTGGGTTCGCGTCCGTACTCACCGACCTCGGACTACCTCATGATTCATTGCTGCTAAGCCTGGTCAGCTTCAATGTGGGCGTGGAACTCGGCCAACTCGCCATCGTCGCCGCGTTCTTGCCTCTGGCCTATGTACTCCGTCGCTCATGGTCCTATCCGCGATTGGTTCTGACAGGAGGGTCACTGGCAGTGATTATCATCGCGCTCGTCTGGTTCACTGAACGGGCGTTCGATCTTGAGCTGTTTCCCATCTAGTAGTGGGAGACTCCTTTGGTCATGGCAGAAGCTGCGAATATGCAATTCGCAGACGTCAGGACGGGGTCTTTGATTCCTTTGACCCATCCTCTTCAAGCAAGTCATCTCGCATGAATGCTGCCTCTCCGAACATTCTCAGATCGTTCAGCATGGCCAAGAATTCATCACTTCCCACATACTTCTCAACATTTGCATGAAGTGCTTCATCGCTTTTCTGCGCCTGGTAAGGAGATATGCTTGATTGCAGTTCTGCAACGAGCCGAGCTCGCGCATTTATGTAATCGAGGAGACCTCTATTGATCGTGAACTCGCGTGGCACGAGTTGGCCAGTCCTGAGATGAACCCTGGACCCTTGCCATTGGTTCGGACGATCTTGACGGATAAACCCCAAAATGACGAACCGACCGAGCTTCGAGTACACGAAGCTCGCAGTTTTACCCCCTAACAGGTCGAAATCCGTAGTGCGCATGAGATACCGATTGAGATTTGGAGAGAGATCCTGGCCAGGGGTAATCGATTCTATGGCATGAAATGGCACTAAGTGCTGTCGAAAGGATCCAGGATGTTGTCGTTGACCTAGTAAAAACGCCTTCCACGTAGCCTCGGCCTCGGTAACCCGTGAACCCGAGTCAGGATCAAGGCTGTTTAGAGAAGCTTCTTCTTTGTAAAATTGCAGAACCCGCCAAGATACTGAAACACAAAAGTGCAAGAGCCAATTGCCATAAATGATTCGACTTGAACAGCCATTTAGGTACGGATAAAAAACCTTGTTGGCAAAATCGGTTTCCGCACGGCTAAACAATTTCTCACAGTCCACGCATAACCAATAACGCTTCAGCCCATCCTGAACTCTCCGGTTCGGAGTCATGCCTTGACGAAGATAGCCTCCCCCCGAACTCTCACGCATCCACCGAAACACGAACGCAGGCAAAATATGGCTATGCTGTAGAGTCGCTTCGCGATTACAGAGTCGGCACAGGCTTATCGACATCATGCCCTCCACAGGTTTTGAATGCGACTGTATCACGTCGTCTCCTGTGGCCAAACTGTGGCAGAACTATCGTGTCCGATCCGGTTTCATCGGTTCTTCGTCTGCCTCTTGATCCTCTGTAAGTGATTGAGATTGAAACGATGAGGGGCTATCGGGACCTATAGTCTCTGACCCTGTAGGGGCTTCAAATCTCGCGGGCTCCGCTCTCCTGGCAGGTAGCAGCTTCGTTCTCTATTCCCCTTGAATCGGGATGTACATTACGTTGCTCTGGCGGTTGACGAGGAGGAGGGCAAGATCGGTCGGTTTCAGGGGATCGGCGAGGCGCTGGAGGCGGCCTGTCTGCCACGGTTCGGGACGCTGCGGTCCATGGGAGCGTCTGTCCTCCGCAGCGACAGCGGTCTGATCTTCCAAAGCCGGCAGTTTCGGCAAGCCTGTCGAGACTATCGGTTACAGCAGGAGTTCTTCACGCCGTACACGCCGGAGCAGAACGGGATCATCGAACGGTCCTTTCCCAGTCTCAAAGAAGAGGGCGTCTGGCAACACACGTTCTAGACGTCTGAGGAGGCGCGGCGAATCATCCGGGACTCGATGCAGTGATCCACCCAGGATCGCTCGCATTAGGCATGGGGATATCGGAGCCCGGTTCAATACTGGGCGCAACAATCAACTCAGGTGGCCTGATTTCAGAGGAGGACTACAGTTTCGTGCAGCTCGCGTGCATCGCGATGGTCCTCAGGGGTTTTTTTGAGATAGATTCTAGGGATGTCCCTAGTTGTAGTTTGAGCTGTGACCTGTACCCTAGACCCAAATAACTCGTGATTCATCACACTCTTTCATTACTTGGGTTTCACTTCGTGGTGGCAGTCTGGTGGATAAAGCTGGCAGGGTATCCATGGGTCGCGATTTTGAAAATTTGAAATAGATGCAATTGGCTTGCTCAAGATTATTAGGAAACACAACGTCCAAACTTCTTACTTGGCCAGCGGACTCGTCGGCAACTAGGTGATGACGTCGAGTAGGCAAAAGAGCGGGCAACAGAATTGACGGAAGATACGAAGACCCGAATGGACAAAGTGGTGATGACACCACAGATGGCACGATATCCCAGAACAATCAAGACATCGCTCAGAGAGGCAAGCATATTCCAGGTGGTCTAAAAGCTCAGAGCCATGCACTAGCATCGTCCTATGATCGACCCAATGCTCCCGTGGAACCGGCGAGCCCTATCAGATGTGGCTACGAGAAACGAATAGCCTTCTCCAAAAAAACCATTTCCCACTTGACCATCAATCGATGAGTAAGCTCATTACTGTGAGTGCGCACGTCCAGACCGTGAACATGCCACAGCAAGTGTTCCTGCATACGTTCAGAAGTATGGTCTTGGGTAAGAGATGAGAGTAGAGATTTTCATTATGGATACGTTGAAACGTAAGGGAACTGGGGATGGGAATTACGCATGACTCCACTGCATATATCCACTGCACAAATTAAAGATCAGCGAGTACGAATAAATGGGGCGAGTCTGCCATTTGGGTGCATCCCCTTAATTATCGATGATGTCGTCTCTGAGTGGGAGGCGATAACCAAATGGACTCCTCAATATTTAAAGGAGGCCTGCGGTTCTCATGAGGTCTCGTGTTTCATTGCCCATGAAGCCAATGCGACATTTCTGCAGCAGACGAATGCCGCGAAAACTCTTCCCTTTTCCTCATTTGTAGATGTGGTGTTTAACAATACGATGCCTGACGATCATCAACGCTATTTAAGGATCGGCAGTGAACACCCGATATTCCAAGCCTTATCATCGGATTTCATTATCCCTGAGTTTATCGAAGGCTATAATGCCCCAGCGACAGGAATATGGATGGGAGAGCAAGGAAACGTCACTCCTTTTCATCATGATTGGTGGCATAGTTTTCTCGCCCAAGTGAGAGGCAAAAAACACTTCGCGCTAGTTAGTTTTCTTGAAGGAGAAACATTGCAAGCGAATTGGTCGCCTGAGGCCCGGTATGATCTCAGGCCGGCTCCGGTTATCGATGGTACTGGTTCCAACTCTTATACACAGCACTTAACCACGTGCTATGAAGGGATTTTGGAGCCTGGCCAAATGCTCTATATTCCGCCGTATTGGTATCACCAAGTCAAAACACTTGATAATGGCAATATCTCCCTCCCTATTCGGTTTAACACGACCTTATCCCCTCACATTCCTCTTTTTCAACTCAGCCAAAACTCTGTGCTCCGAGCCTACACGAATGAACAAGTCGACGACTTTGAAGAACTGGTTGAAGGATTAAAGATGAACCGAGAACTCTTTGCGAAGAAAGAAAAGGAATTTGTGGAGGCTTTTGTCAAGACGAGATGTCCAGAGACGAGTGCCGAGAGCATTCAAAAGAACTTAGAAGATCCTCCCTCCTGGTGTCTGAAATTGTAGAAACTGTTTCAATCCATGTCTTGATCCACGGAGAAGGGATTTTGCCTTTCATATGAGGAAGCGTTTTCAGCAAGGAATGAGAATCGCGCTAGTGGGGATAGGGATTGCCAGCATCCTGGTCTGGACATCTGCGGAGGGAGCCATCCTGTTCGACAAACTAGGAGAGAGGGACTTGCCCGTGCCCCGGTTTACGGTGAAAACAAACGGGACGGTTCAGGATGGAAGCTTTCAGCTGTCGTGGTCTCTTCCTCAAAAGATCCCTCTTTTTCTCCCTGTCTATTTTGAATTGCAAGAGTCAACGGAGCAGGACTTTACCGACCCGGTCACCATCAATGTGGGCGCTGATCGAGGAACCTTTGTGAGCGGATTGCCGAATGGTTCCTATTTTTACCGCGTACGAATAGTTGACTCCGACAATAAGGTTTTGAGCCCGTGGTCAGCTCCTGTTCAACGAAATGTTGGTCATCATTCGTTGATCTTCGCGCTCTCATTGATGAGCATTGGCAGTGTGGTGTTCTTTTCGACTGTCGTCATGATTCTGAGGGGCATCAAACATCATTCGTGAAGAATCGCCTTCCATGCGAAACCACGATAGAGCCACAATTGTTCTTTTCATGTTATGAACGCTTTTTCCCCAGTCTTGAATCCCATGCTCGGGTGGGTCCTCCTTTTCGGACTAAGCATCATATGGATCGCATTCGGGTTATATCTCAACCGAAAAGTTCAGAATTTAGAGGGGTTCCTGCTCGCAGGAAGAAATGTCGGATTAGCATTTGGGACAGCCACCGTCATGGCGACTTGGGTCACGTCCAATACCACCATGCTCGCTCCTCAGTTCGCCTTAGAGTTTGGAATTTGGGGCATGTTGGCATACTCCACTGCCTCGTTCGGCCTATTCTTATTTGCCCCTCTCGCCAAGCGTATCCGTCAATTAATGCCCAGAGGATATACCAGCGGAGATTTCATACGGCTGCGGTATGGGAAGCCCACGTGGATGGTGTTTCTCTTCATTTCGCTTTTTTACGCCTTGACGTGGTTGATCAGCATGAGCATGGCCGGAGGGATTTTATTGGAAGCCTTAGCGGGCATTCCTTACATCCTGGGCATGTCCGTCTTGTTGGGTGTGTGCGTAATTTACACCCTGTGTGGGGGACTCTATGCCGTCATCGGAACGGATTTCTTGCAAAGCGTGATTATTGCGATCGGGGTGGTCGTCGTGGGAGCCGGAGTGTTATCGACCATTGAGGCGGAGGCTATCTATCACCACGTGTTAACAGAAAAGCCTATGCTGATGAATATACTGTTGCCTGCAGCCCTTCTCGCGTTTTTCAATAATTTATTGTTCGGGGTCGGAGAAATTATTCACAGTAATGTGTGGTGGAGTCGTGCCTTTGCCTTACGTGAATCGGTTGGACAACGAGCCTACGTGCTCGCGGGATTTCTCTGGTTACCGATCCCCATAGCCAGTGGATTTCTCGCATTGTCAACTGGAGTGTTGGGCATGAATGTGCCGCGTGCCGATATGGTAGGACCATTGGTGTCCTCCCATGTGCTGGGATCCCTGGGATCGATCATCACCTTTATCGTCTTGTTTTGTTCATTGGCCTCAAGCTTAGACAGCTTGCTGGCAGGGACTGCGGACTTAATCACGCGGGATTTTGGAAAACAATGGCTCTATCCAACGGCCGATGACACCATGATGCGAAAGCTTTCCGTGGCCACGATCATTGGGCTCGGAATGATCACCTGGGTCGCCTGCCTTCCACGCATTGGTACGCTCGCCACGGTGTTATTTCTTGCAGGGCCCATGGTAGCGAGTACGATTTGGCCCATTGCCACAGGATTGCTCTGGAAACGGGCGAATTGGATGGGTGCGTGCGGGGGAATGGTATTGGGATCTGTGGGTGGGCTTCTCGCCTATTTTACGTGGGGGTGGTATTCCGGCGCCCTTGTCGGCGGGGCCATATCGATGCTCGTGGTTCTTTTATTCACGGTGACACGAGAACATGATTTTGCTTGGTCAACGCTGAACGAACCTTCATCCGAAACGGTGGTGCCCACATGATTGTCGCGTTTCCTGAGTGGTTTTTTACGATCCTGATGTTCGGGGCACTTGGGCTGACAGGTTTGGGGGTGTTTATTCTCGGGTTTCTGTTTTATCGTGACTGGCAAGGGGGGGACTTATGGTGACTGGACTGAAGAACGTGTCAACGAGTACCCAGCAGAATGGAACTAACCCTCTTCAATCGAAGGGGCTTAACCTCGATCCTCGATCATTGATTACTGAAGAGGGAATCCATCTCGAAACCTTGAAGCGGCTCGCCGGACAATCCATTCTCTCTGCGTCGCAGTTTGATAAAACGTTGGTTTTGGAGCTGTGCAAATTCGCAGCCTTTCTTGAGGTGACTGAAATCGCGTCCGGCCACCCGCTTGATGGAAAAATTGTCGTGACGGCATTTTTTGAGGCGAGTACGAGAACCCGCCTGTCCTTTGAAAGTGCCGTGCTTCGCCTTGATGGGAAAGTCATTAGTATCCCTGATGGTCGAACATCCGGCCTAGAAAAGGGCGAATCCTTAACGGATATGGGGGAAATGCTCAATGCCTATGGTGACTTGGTCGTCATGCGACACACGGAGACGCAGGCATTGGAGGACCTCACGACGAACCTTCGTCTGCCCATCATTAATGCCGGGAACGGTTCAGGGGAGCATCCCACCCAGGCATTAGCGGATTGGTATGCCATTTTGAAATGGTATCCTGATCTCAAACATACCGGCTCGCCTCAGAAAAAAATCAACATTGGCATCATGGGGACGCCTGGCAACATGCGAGCCGTGAAAAGTTTCCTCCTGATGTCCTTGCTCTTTCATCAGGGCATTCAAAGTCTTTCGATCGTCTCCGAAATGGCTGATCCACTGGGCCCGGAATTACAAGCTGCGGTTGAGGCATCAGGAATAACCTACAACACCACGGTGGATATCAATGAAGTGGTTCCTGACTTGGATGTCATCTATATAAATTCCATTTCCTTCCTTGGGGATAGTTATAAGGTGTTAGACCAAAAAAATAGACTCGACACGGACAGCCCTTTGAAGCCCGGAGCTGTCATTCTTCATCCTTTGGCTAGGCTCGATGAGTTGAGTACCAGCCTCGATCACACCGAGCATAACTTATATTTTACCCAAGCTCATGGTGCCGTGTTTATCAGGCAGGCACTTCTCATCTCCATTTTCGATCGTTTTGACAGGTTGCCACGAACCATTCCTCTCCAACACTAATGCGAGACAGAGTCAGCCGGCGGCCTCATCCCGAATCAGGAGGACGATCATGTGCGGAATAACAGGATTTTGGCACGGAACCACGCTTGAACCCGACGACGAATCCATCCTGAGGGCCATGACGAGTCGACTCCACCATCGAGGTCCTGATGGCCAAGGATATTATTTGCATGGGAAACAAGGGTTGGGAATAGGACATGCGCGACTGTCGGTGATCGATTTGGAAACCGGGCGGCAGCCACTCGTCAGTCTGGATGAGAAGCACGTTCTCGTAGTCAATGGAGAATTCTATGATTATAAACGCATCCGAGCCAATTTAGTGTGTGCTGGCGCCACATTTCGAACCAAGTCCGATAGTGAAATCGCGCTTCCCCTGTATCAACGGCACGGACTGGATTTCGTTCATCATCTGCGTGGGGAATTTGCCCTTGCCCTCTTTGATCACACACAGGAGCGATTAATTTTGGCTAGAGATCGTTTTGGGGTTCGTCCGTTATTTTATACCATTCATAACGGTTCGGTATATTTTGGCTCGGAAATCAAAGCGTTGTTTGGCCATCCAAAAGTTCCACGGGGATTGTGTCCACGTGGCGTCTTGCATCAGTTGATGCATACCATGGTGCCAGGAACAAGTACGTTCGAATCAATTCATGCTGTAGAGCCAGGGCAGTTGCTGGTAATGACGCACCGCCCAAATGGCGTTCACATACAAACACACCAGTATTGGGATATGGATTTCCCCTGCATCGAGGAGAGAAACGAAGAACACTCTGCTGAGTCCTATATTGAGGCACTCCGGGAACAATTAATCGAAGCCGTGCATCTCCGGCTAGAGGCTGATGTGCCTGTCGGATGTTATTTATCCGGAGGCATTGATAGTTGCTCAATGTTGGGGGTCGCCTCAGCCGTGCAACAAGCGCCTATTAAAGCGTTTACGATAAGTTTTGATCATGAAACGTATGACGAAGCGCCCATTGCCCAGGAAATGGCACAACAAGTTCAAGCCGACCATGAGATCTTACATGTGCAGTCAGACCAACTGTACGGGCCAGATTTTTGTTCGACCCTGTGGCATGCTGAGCGGGCGTTTTATAACACATTGGGGGTGGCCAAATTAGGGATGAGTCGACGTGTGAAGGAATGCGGGTACAAGGTCGTGATCACCGGAGAAGGCGCTGATGAATTGTTTGGAGGCTATCCAGCGTTTAAGCAGGACTATTTTCGTCATGACTTGCAAAGTGGAACGTCGCGTGATCGAACGGCCTATACACAAATGCTCGAAAAAACCAACGCGCATTTTATCGGAGCAATTCTGGCACAGAACATTCAATCGCATCCAGCTTGGAACAGCGTGTGTGGATTTACTCCAGCCTGGATTCAGCCCTGGATTCACACCCTGTCGATCGCGAGGCCACTGCTACATGATGATGTCTTAGACACGTTACGCGACTATGATCCACTTGCGGCTATTGCCGAAGCCCTGAACCAAGATAAGATTCGTCATCGGCATGCTTTGGATGTGGCGCAATACACCTGGATGAAAACCATGCTCGAGTGTCAGATCCTGAATTGGGGTGGAGACCGGGTCGATATGGCCAACGGCATGGAGTCACGTCCGGCATTCTTAGATCATCGAGTAGCGGAAATGGCAAGAAACATTCCGCCCGGTTTTCGTATTCATCAGAATATTGAAAAATGGGTCCTTCGTGAGGCCATGCGCCATGTACTGCCGGATACGTTGTATCGACGTCAGAAAGTGGCATTTATGGCACCCCCGGCTCACACACAACAACAAAAGCGCAAGGGGTTACAAGCGCTCATGGATCGGTTTCTAAGCAGAGAACATGTCAAGACGGTAGGACTGTTCGACTGGAAACGCCTGTCACAATTTATCACTGAATACCATCAGGACAACGATCAGGCATCTCTGACTCGCAAGGATGCCTTGCTGAATCATGTATTAGGCATTCATGTCTTGCATGATCAATTCATTCGGTACCCATGAACCCCTTTACCCTTGGAGCGTATGTCCTGCTTACAATCTGGTGATGCCTTACTGATTGTGGACCTCCAATGATTGATACAATCCGCGCGGTGAACGTACGCCCTGACGCTGGCCAGGAAGCGGAGAATGCCATGATCCAACAAGAGGCTCATCCCGTTTCGACTCAAGAAACTGGAGACTTCATGAGAAAGGCCAGGTTACTTCTCAATAGCATCCGCGAACCGCCCAGCCGCTTCAGCCTTGCTGCCACCGTTGCGCACAAAATCCACCACCCGTTCACGTAAGTCACTTGAGCATCTCATGCTTCCATATCGCCCAAGTCGGCCTTCGTGTCTATCTGTAATTGCGGGCTTGGCCATAATGATACTTCGGCTAACATTTTTAGCTCATTCTAAGAGGCCCTACAATCTTAATTGGATAGAGTCTCTGACCCTTCGCATTGGACTGTGCCTTTCTCTCTACTCCCCCTGAATCGGGATATACATGACGTTGCTCTGGCGATTGACAAGGAGAAGGGCAAGGTCGGTCGGTTTCAGGGGATCGGCGAGTCGCTGAAGGGTTGAGAAATTTGGCACGTATTGCCGGTTGAGTTCCAGCACGACATCACCCGGCTGCAAACCGGATGCTTCGGCCAGGCTCCCTTCTTCGATATCCGTTACAACCACACCGCTATTCACAGGCAAGTCCATCTGCCGTGCCAACGGAGGTGTCACATCGTCGAAGACCACACCGGCGAGGGGATGGACCGTAGACGCGGTCGAGGCAGCCTGAATCTTCTTCGTCCGTTCACGTGGAGCTTCCTGAATGACCAGTTCCGCCTGATACACTTTCCCTTCCCTGATAAGATCCAAGCGATGTTTGCTGCCGATCGACGACTGCGCTACCAGGTTCCGCAGATGACCGCTGTCCATCACGTCGCCCCCGTCGAACCGTACCACGACATCGCCTCGTTTGAGACCAGCTCGTTCGGCCGACCCCTTCGATTGCACATCCGTAACAATCGCACCTTTCACATCCGGCAAACGAAAAATCTTTCCTAAAGGAGGGCTGACATCTTGCGTGTAGGCACCGAGAAATCCTCTGACGACACGGCCCGTCTTGATCAAGCTCTGCATCGCAGCACGAGCCATATTGCTGGGGATCGCAAATCCGACGCCGACACTCCCGCCGGTCGGACTCGCAATCGCCGTATTGATCCCAACCAGCTCACCGTGAATATTGACGAGCGCTCCACCTGAATTCCCAGGATTGATCGGCGCGTCCGTCTGGATAAAGTCTTCAAAATCAGCCACGCCGACATCCGCACGACCGACGGCACTGACGATGCCGAACGTAACCGTACGACTCAGTCCCAGCGGGTTGCCGATGGCAAGGACAAAATCCCCGACATCTAGTCGACTCGAGTCACCCCAGGACACGGTGGGAAGTTTCGTCGCCTGAATCTTCACCACGGCCACATCGGTCTTGGGATCCGTGGCGACCACGCGGCCCTTGTATTGACGACGGTCCGCCAGGACCACCTCCACATCGACTGCATCGGCAACGACATGGTTATTGGTGATGATGTAGCCGTCCGGTGCGACGATCACGCCGGACCCCTGCCCATATTGCCGACGGGTGAGAGGCTCTTTGAACAGGCCGAACGGCAACGCCTCGTCACCAAACGCCTGATCGCGTACCATCACAGTCGACGCGATGCTCACAACCGCCGGAATCACTCTATTGGCCGTGCTCTTCACTTGGCGCTGCAAATCCTGGCCACTTGCCTTAGGAGCCTGCTTGGTGGCGGCCAATGCCGAGACCGGAAGAATCAGACAACCAACGAGTCCCCAGACGATGATCATGAATGTTCTGGCGTTCACTCCTTCGCCTCTTCTGCAGTTTATCTAGATTTCAAGACCGTGCGCCCGAGCCTACCACGTAGTGCCAATCACTGGCATTCATAATTTGATATCGTGACAGATCAGTACCACATCCGCACTCCAACCACGAAACGTATCTGGCTCGGATCTCCGCCCTGTTGACGGACTAGGGTGGCGGTCTCACCGAAGCTACGATCGAACGACAAGCCAATATAGGGAGCAAGTTCCCGGCGTATTTCGTAGCGCAGGCGAACGCCGAATTCCAGATTGTTCAGCCCAGACCCGGTTGTAAATTCTTCCACCCGTTGGATGGCCAGATTCGTTTGAAACCGGCCTTGCAGGATCCACCGTTGCGTCAACAAGAAATCTTTTGTGTAGGAGAGCCGGGCTGAGACGGCACCGCTCTGATCAATGAATACCGCCGATTCAAACTCGTAGTTGTACGGCACGATCCCCTGAAGCCCGATCACGGCCAACCCCCGCGTAACATTACCTCCACGAAAGGACTGGGTTTCCATCCGGCCGCCGACTTGAATATCGTAATACTTCCACACAAACCGCCCATAGAGCAGTTGAAAGTCTACGTCGTAGTCCGCCTTGAACGCAGTATCCTGCTGTCCTTCACTCTTAAACCAGAGTCGGTTGTAGTCTCCACCGTACCACCCTTCGATATCCCATCGATAGTCACTGTTACTCCCGTCACCGCTGGTGCGAGGGCGATATTCAAGGACATCAACCAGCGTGAACAGGCGACGTTCCTGGTCGTTGACAGGCTTCGGCCATTCCTCGCGTAAGGCTACGTTTGTCTGGTGCTGGTCCCGCTCCGGCAAAGACGCGGGTATGGTGGAGTGGCCCGGTGCTGCAGTTCCATCTTGATGGTCGAATTCGGCCATGCTCTCCGCCACAGCGATACTGGTGCTCAGTAGGCTGATGGCGATCGTCACCCAACAGGTCCGGAACACCACATTCACTCGCGCATCCTACTCGTTAGGTCAAGACGTGAACCACGCGAAACATGCCCGCTTCCATGTGCAGAAGGAGGTGGCAGTGAAAGGCCCAAGGCCCTGGGGCATCGCCGCTGATCACAACGGATAATCGTTCAGCTGGTTTGACTACGACCGTATGTTTTCGCGGAAGATATGCACCCGAACCATTTTCCAGGTGCATCCACATCCCATGCAGGTGGAGCGGATGCTCCATCATCGTGTCATTCACAAAAATGAGCCGCAGGCGCTCACCGTAACGAACAGGAATCGGCTCCGGCGCGTCCGAATACTTTTTCCCGTCAAACGACCACATATAGCGTTGCATATGACCGGTCAGGTGCAGCTCGATCTCACGCCCCGGCGCTCGTTGGTCTTGATAGGGAGCGAGGCTTTTCAGGTCGGCATAGACAAGGACGCGACGAGAGTCCTGTCCAAGTCCTGCGCCTGGTTCATGCATTCTGTTGTGAGAATACTGAGCAATTGTCTGATTCCCCGTGCCATGGTGGTTAGGACCGTGCTTCACCGGTCTGGCACCCTCCCCTAATACCTCATGGGTGGCCTTCCCATGCTTTCCCTCATGACCTGATGCCAGGCCATGGTGTGGTTCTCCGATCGACTCCACCGGGTGGCTTGTGGGGTCGTTGCCATGATCCATCATCCCCATATCGTTCATCGTCCGAATTGGACGGACACGGCGCTCAGGAATCTCTCCCTCCATCGCGGACCGAGGGGCTAGTGTCCCACGGGCGTAGCCGCTCCGGTCCATGGTTTCGGCGAAGATCGTGTAGGCCTGACCGTCATTCGGCTGGACGATGACATCGTAAGTTTCTGCTGGGCCGAAGCGAAACTCCTCAACGGTCACCGGCTGGACATGTTGGCCATCGGCCTGGACCACGGTCATGGTCATCCCAGGAATACGAACGTCATAGAAAGTCATGGCGGCAGCGTTGATGAAACGCAACCGCACCCGTTCACCCGGCCGAAACAGCCCGGTCCAATTGCCGGTCGGTGAAAGCCCGTTCATGAGGAACGTGAACGTCGATCCTGTGACATCGGCAAAGTCCGTCGGATCCATTCGCATCTCGTCCCACATCACATAATTTCGCAGAGTCGACCAGAACCCCCGACGTGATGCATCAGAGAGGAACTCCCGTGCATCGCGCTTCTGGTAGTTGTAATAGCTGGAGAGTTTCTTGAGGTTGTCGAGCATCTCCTCCGCGGACTCTTCGCTCCTTTCGGATAGGATCACGACATAGTCTCGATCATACTGAAAGGGCTCCGGTTCGATGGGATCCAGAATCATCGGCCCATACATGCCCTGTAATTCCTGACCACCTGAGTGACTGTGATACCAATAGGTTCCACTCTGCTTGATCGGAAATCGATAAGCGAACGTAGTGCCCGGAGCGATGCCGCTGAAGCTCACTCCTGGCACGCCGTCCATGTGAGGAGGCAACAGGATGCCATGCCAGTGAATCGACGAAGTTTCTTTGAGACGGTTTGTGACGCGGAGGGTGACTTCTTGGCCTTCCTTCAAGCGGATGATGGGGCCTGGAATCGTCCCGTTAATCGTGATAGCCGTGCCGGTTTTCTCGTTCAGAGCAAACGCTCGTTCACTGATCACTAGATCGATCTGCTCACCGCTGATTGTCGTACTGGATGCACCCGGTCGAGACACCGGCGTGAGCGAATGGCCTCGGCAGGAACCAAGAATCGGCTGGAGCGCGGTCAGTACCCCCAACGCACCAGCCCGCTTCAACAGGCGGCGTCGCGAGATCAGCTCATCCTTCATGTCATCCAACTAGAAAGAATACATCGAGCCATACCGCAACCATACATAGCACCCAGCATTACTGCACACTTTCTTCACTCGTCATCATGATAGAGGGGATCGTCCTGCAAGGCCAGAGTTGGCCATCTGTCGGCCAACATCGCTGGCTCGCTTCTCGACCTGCCGCTCTACCCACCGATACAGGACAGGTAACACGATGAGCGTCAGCAAGGTCGATGAAATCAATCCTCCGATCACAACCGTTGCGAGCGGTCGTTGAACCTCAGATCCCGGTCCGGTCGCAAGGAGTAATGGCGTAAGCCCTAGAGCAGCCACCATGGCGGTCATCAATATAGGCCGCAATCGTAAGACCATGCCTGTGAGAACAGCCTCATCAAGCGGCAGACCCTGACGACGCAACTGGTTGATATAGGAGATTTTTACGACTCCATTGAGCACGGCAACACCAAACAACGCAATAAACCCCACAGATGCCGGCACAGAGAGATAAAGCCCACCGATCAACAACGCCACCAGCCCGCCGACCATCGCAAAGGGGATGGTGAGAAGAATCAATGCCGCCTGCCGCAGATTCTCGAACGTCAAGAACAAGAGCAGAAAAATAAGTCCGATGACGATCGGCACCACGATGACTAGGCGGGTCATGGCCCGCTGTTGATTCTCGAATTGTCCCCCCCACGTGACGTAATAGCCTGGAGGAAGCCTTACTAGCCTACCCACCGCCGCTTGCGCTTCTTCGACGGCACCGACAAGATCGCGCCCGGTCACATTCGCTTCGACGGCGATACGGCGGCTGGCTTGTTCACGGCTGATTTGTGCCGGGCCTTCCACAATTTGAATATCGGCAAGATCCCGGAGCGGAATGCGGGAGCCATCTGGCGCCATCACCCACAGGGTGGCGATCGACTCAACATCTTCACGTCGATCGTCCGGAAATCGCACGACGATCGGAAACCGCCGCTGCCCTTCGAAGACTTCTCCCACCTCGATCCCGGCCCCAACGGCCTGAATGACCTCCGTGATGTCGGCCACATTAATTCCATGGCGAGCCACCTTGGACCGGTCGATATCGACCTTGAGGTAGTAGAGGCCAGAAATTTGCTCGACGCGAATATCGGACATACCGTTCACCTGCCGCAATGTCCGAGCAATCTCGTCCCCCTTCGCCCGTAACAGGTCGAGGTCATCGCCGAACAGCTTGACCGCCACCTGTGACCGGACTCCCGACACCAGTTCATCCACGCGCATGGAGATCGGCTGAGATAAGCCGAACGCAATGCCGGGCACCTTCTCCAGTCGCAGGCGGACCTGCTCTTCGATTTCACGTTTACTCCCTGCCTTCCAGTCGGATTCTGGTTTCAGTAACACATACATGTCACTCAGCTCCATCCCCATAGGATCCGTCCCCAGTTCATTCGCACCGGTACGGGACACGATGGAACGCACGTCCGGAATATTAAGCAAGAGCCGTTCGACTTCTCCCGTTATCTTGAGTGACTCACTCAGACTGATGCTTGGAATTCGTACCAGATTCACAACGATCGAGCCTTCGTCCATAATCGGTACGAACTCTCGGCCGATCACCGGTATCAACGCCACCCCGCCGAGGAGCAGGACGGCTGCAGCACCGACGACGACGGACGGTCTTCGCAGAGCCTGGTCCAAGAACCGTCGATAGAACCTTCGCCCTCGCGTCAATATCTGTCCGGCCTCCTTGGCGGGACGTGGACGCATCAGCAGGGCTGCCATCACCGGTACAGCGGTCATCGACAGGACCAGCGAACTCATGAGGGCAATCACCACCGTCACCGCCAGCGGAACGAACATCTTGCCTTCGATGCCTTCAAGTGTGAACAACGGTACAAAGGTTAGGGCAATAATCAATTCACCGAATAGACTCGGGCGCCGCACTTCCAGGATGGCGCGGAGCACCACGGGCAATCGTTCCGACAGGGTCGCCAGAGAAGGTTGGCCTTCCGGTGGCTCATTGAGGTGCCGCTCCACGTTTTCCACCTGGACGATCGCCGCATCCACGATCATCCCTAAGGAAATCGCTAGGCCGCCCAACGACATCAGATTGGCCGAGAGTCCGGTCCGTTGCATGATCAGGAAAGTGGCTAATGTCGCCATCGGCAGCGTGAGGGCGACCACGAGCGCGCCCCGAAGATTCCGCAGGAAAAGATAGAGAACCAACACTACCACTGCAGCGCCTTCCAATAACGCTCGCTCGACCGTCTCAAGCGCTCGAGTGACGAGTTCGATGCGATCATAGAATGGGGTGAGCGTCACACCGTCTGGCAGAACCTGATTGATCACTGCCACTTTATCCTTCACCGCAGACACCACCTCGCGGCTGTTCCCTCCCCGCAGCATCACCGCAATGCCTTCAAGGACCTCGCCCTGTCCATCTCGCGTGACGCCGCCCAACCGAACAGCATGTCCTTGGCGGATCTGAGCCACATCACGAAGATACACCGGCGTCCCTTGGTGGGTCGCAACTACGATGTGTTCCAAATCCTCAGACGATCGCGCCAGTCCCTCTCCTATGATGACCAGTTTATCGCCACCTTTCTCGATGTAACTGCCTCCCGCGTTCTGATTATTCTCTGTGATGGCCGTCTGCACATGACGCAGCGTGAGATCCAGACTCGTAAGTCTGTTGGGATTCACCAGGACCTCATACTGCTTCGCCAACCCACCCAAGGTATCGACATCGGCCAGGCCCGGCACGGCCCGCAACATCGGCCGAATGACCCAATCATGTAACGTGCGCAAGCCCCCGAGATCCTGCGACGGCCCCTCGACGAGATACATGAAGACTTCACTGAGCCCGGTGCTTGGCGGCCCGAGTACAGATTCCGCTCCCTGGGGAAGTTGCGACCGCACTTGGACCAGCCGCTGAAAAATCAGCTGCCGTGCGAAATAGATATCGACGGTATCTTTGAAGACGACGGTAATCACCGAGATGCCGAAGCGCGAGATTGACCGCAGCTCCGTCTTGCCCGGCAGATTCGTCAATTCCACCTCGATCGGGAAGGTTACAAGCCGCTCGATTTCTTGTGGAGCGAGCGCAGGAGCCCGAGTGACAACTTGGACTTGGACGGGCGTCACGTCTGGGAAAGCATCGATGGATACATGGCTGAACGCGGCGATCCCGCTCACCATCAAGGCTGCCACCGCAAGAAGGACGATCAGCCGTTGCTCCATCGCGAAGCGGATCAGCCGTTCCATCATAGCGGACCTCCCATCGACATGTGCTCTCGGAGCGCTTCCGACTTCAGGGCGTAACTCCCTTGCGTCACCACCTCGTCACCTTCTTCCACACCACCCTTGACCTCGACGTAGTCCTTTGAAGACTCCCCGACCTTCACTTCGCGCGGTTCAAACCGCCGAGGACCCCGTACAACGAACACCACCGTCCGACTGCCGACCAGCTGAACAGCCATCTGGGGCACGGCCAAGACCGATTGTTCCGGCGTGACGAGCGTCACGTCGGCGAACATTTCCGGACGCAACCGTCGGTCCGGATTGGGAATATCCGAACGCGCCATGATCGTCCGAGTTGTCGGATCAACCATCGCTCCGACGTACGTCACGATACCGCGGAAGACGGTATCCGGATACGCGGTCACACGCACCTCGACTCCCAGTCCAGTCTGCAGTCGCCCGGCCTGTTGTTCCGGAAAATCTGCACGGACCCACAGGGTCGAGAGGTCGGCCACGCCAAAGAGGATCGTGTTCGGATCGACCACCTCGCCGATCGTCGCATTCCGTGCGACGACCTCACCGGAAAACGGAGCTCGCAGAAAGACCTGTGCCACTTCTGCATGTGGTAATTGCCCGTCGCCCAGCCGTTCGATCTCTCGCTCCGCCATCCCAAGCAAATGCAGCTTCTCCTCGGCCTCGTGAAGCTCTGCTCGTGCATTTTCATGATCGGCCTCACGTCGCTGAGACTCTCCGGCCCCGATGGCTCCTCGTTCAAAAAGCGCCAGGGCCCGTTCGAGCGCCTTCTCGGTCACCCTCACCGCAGTCCTTGCCTTGCGATAGCCCAACTGAGCCTCTCCGAGGGCAGGGCTATCAAGTAGGAGAAGCCGGTCACCGGACTTGACGCGATCGCCTAAATTGGCATAGACGGTCACAATCCTCCCCGGCACGCGAGCACTAAGATGCGCCAGCCGATTCTCGTTCGCGAGAATCTTCCCTGCTTGTGCTTTCAAGGAGAGCCGCATGGGATGAAATTGCACCCGTTCTACCTGAAGCTGGCCAAGCGTGGAGCTCCCTTCCTCCAACTCGATCATGCCTGGCCGGTCCGACGTGGTGGCCGCCGCAGCCGGTGGCTGGACCGATTCATTTTCCTTGGACTGACAAGCAACCAGTGCGGAGACCGCCATCACGACCATGATTACGCCTCGTAGGACCTCGGATGGGCGGAGCATCAGGGTGAATCTCATGGCAAACCTCCCACAGCCTGTTCCAGCTTCGCCAGCGCGAGAGAATAGGCCGCTTTGGACTGCGCAAACTCGAGGTGCATTTGACGATACACGCGTTGAGCATCGATGACTTCGAGGAGACTAGCGACGCCGTTCCGGAAACTGAATTGCGCGATGTTCAAAGCCTCTTTCGCTTGATAGAGCAGTCCCCTTTGAAAGACCTGGATCTGCCGCTGCGCGGTCTGGACTTCCTGGAAATATTGCGTCACCGTCTGCTCCAATTTATGCTGCAATCGGGTTCGTTCAGCCACCAATCGGTGATGGGTACCTCTCGCCGTACTGATTTCCCCTTGCCGCTGATACCACACTGGCAATTGCAGACTGACCCCTGCTATGACAGATTCATCCCCGGCTTCCCGATGATATTGCCCGATCACCGACACGTTCGGAATACGGGACGCGCGTTCGTGCTCCAGATTGAATTGTGCTTGGTCTACCGCTTTGTCTTGGCGGCGAAGAGCCGGATGGCGAGCCATCGCGTGGTCCATCAAGATACGAAGATCGAGCCCTGACCTTACTGCTTCAAATTCTCCCCGAACGGCGAATTGAGCTCCAAGCGCCTTACCAGCAGCCGTATTGAGATTAGCGCGTGAGACCACCAGTGCATTTTCCGCGCGCGCGACTTCCTTGTCGGCTTTTTGCAATTCCACAGTTGCTTTGATCAACTCAAACTTCGGTGACTCCTTTGTCTCAACTCGAGCTCGAATGAGCATGACAAAATCTTCAACCGTCCTGAGATTCTCGCGGGCTAGCCGTTCGTCCTGTTGAGCAAACAGCAAGTGGTAAAATGCGGCTTTCACTTCGGCCGTGAGCGATACCCTGGCTTCTTCGATTCCCGCAAGCGCCCCGGAGATCCCGGCGTCTGCTGCGCGCTGCCGAGCCGCCCGCTTGCCCGGCCATTCCAGTGGTTGTTCGACCGTCACCGTCCGTTCCACGATTGAGACGCCGGTGCGCGGATCCCGAATTGAACCTCGCCCAGCCGCACCAATCACGGTAGGGTTAGGATATGCGCCGGCCGCAATTTGTCTGCCCTGATTTTCCTCCAACGCCGACGCCACCCCGGTCATCACCGGGCTGTACTTGAGCGCAAGGTCCAGGATCTCCGTTAACGAATAGGGCGCATCCTCTGGCTCCGATGCCAGCACGGTTTCATCGAAATACTGTGGAGTAACGAGAATACACGGAATGAGTAGAAACATGACCCTGTGCAGTATCATGGAGAGACTCCTCCACAGACGGCTCGATCGGGTGTCGTAGAACGACCCACCCATCTCGGACATCCGCAACAATGTTACGTATGAGAACAACGCACGACGTCTAAACGAGGAGGCAGTAGGGTGGCGCGCGAGAGGAGCCCGCCTGAACGAACGGTTGTGAGGGTGACACGAAGTCGGAATGACGTTGGAACAAGCCGCACCGATCTAACGCCGGAACAACGGCCGGAGAAGATCCAAATGCCTGTGTGAGAAACGGTTTAAGCGATTTGCGATCGGTGGAATCAGTCAGCAGCGACAAGCCGAACTCGGTATGACCGTCGCTGAAGTGAGCGAATTGTGCCTGGCTACTGACCGTATCTCCATGGTTCTCGAACTCGCAGTCGAGGTCAGGAGACCACACGGTGTGAACGGTCCCCCCGTGCATATGGCCGGCTTCTCCATGCCGATGATCCGCCTCGGGATGAACATGGAACAACGGAGCCGCGAGCATCCACAGGGATGCCCACGTTAAGACGACTGTGCGAGGCCAAAACCATCTTCGAGACGGCTGTTGCATGGATATTGAGCTCACAGAGATCCTATGCGTCATCGATCGACGGCCATTTACAACTCCAGATGCCGCAGCCTTAGCGCATTAGCGATCACGGACACGGAGCTAAACGTCATCGCGGCGCTCGCGATCATGGGGCTCAAGAGCACCCCGACGAACGGATAGAGGATACCGGCAGCCACAGGGACACCGAGGGTATTGTAGACGAAGGCGAAAAACAGATTCTGTCGGATGTTGCGCATGGTCCCTCGGCTCAGTCGACGTGCCCGCGCGATAGCTCGAAGATCTCCCTTGACCAGCGTCACCCCCGCGCTTTCCATCGCGACATCGGTCCCAGTTCCCATGGCAATCCCCACCTGTGCCTGTGCCAAGGCCGGAGCATCGTTGATCCCGTCTCCCGCCATCGCCACGATATGCCCTTCTGATTGGAACTGCTTGACCACCTCAGCCTTTTGCTCGGGTAACACGTCGGCGCGAACATCATCCAGATGCAGCTGTCGCCCCACCGCTTCCGCGGTTGTTCGATTGTCGCCGGTCAGCATCACGATCCGCAGGCCTTCCTGGTGCAAGAGGTCGATGGCCTCCGACGTGGTCGACTTGATGGGATCGGCCACACCCAGCAACCCGGCCGGCTTGCCATTGATGGCGACAAACATGACGGTTTGGCCTTCATGGCGCATAGGCTCGGCCTGAGCCGACAACACCGTGGTCTCGATGTTCGATTCCTTGAGAAACATCGCTGTCCCCACGGTCACTGCACGGCCTTCCACCGTACCAGTCACTCCCTTCCCCGTGAGGGAGCGAAACTCTTGTGCCTTCCCCGGAACAATGTTTCTATCCTGGGCACCGGATACAATCGCGGCTGCCAAGGGATGTTCGCTGTTCCGCTCCAGACCTGCGACCAACCGGAGCAATTCGTTCTCCGTTACAGGGGAGAGAGTCACGACTGCCATTAGACGTGGTTTGCCTTCCGTGAGTGTCCCGGTCTTATCCACAACGAGCACATCCACCTTGGCCAAGGTCTCCAAGGCCTCGGCGTTACGGATCAGCACGCCCGCGGTCGCTCCGCGCCCAGTTCCGACCATGATCGACATGGGTGTCGCCAGACCCAAGGCACAGGGACACGCAATGATTAAGACCGCAACCGCATTCAAGAGGGCATAGGCCATGCGCGGTTCCGGGCCCACGAATCCCCAGATGGCAAAGGTGATGATCGCGACCGCGATCACGATCGGCACGAAGTAGCCGGCAACCAGATCGGCAAGCCGTTGAATCGGCGCACGAGTACGTTGCGCTTCACTGACCATGCGAACGATTTGCGCCAATAGTGTCTCCCGACCGATTCGCTCCGCCTGCATCACGAAACTGCCCGTTCCGTTGACGGTCGCACCCACCACTTTGCTCCCAGACTGTTTTTCCACCGGAATCGGCTCACCAGTGACCATAGCTTCATCGACAGCACTCAAACCGTCCACCACCACACCGTCCACCGGAATCTTTTCGCCTGGTCGCACACGCAACCGATCGCCGACCTGGACCTGTTCCAGGGGAATGTCGTCTTCACGGCCATCCTCCCGAATCACACGGGCTGTTTTCGGCGCCAGGCCTAAGAGTGCTTTGAGAGCGCTACTGGTCCGGCTTCTGGCTCGTAACTCCAGCACCTGTCCCAGCAACACGAGGGCGATGATCGCCACCGCCGGTTCAAAATAGACGGCCAGCTCCCCTCCATGAGCACGGAAGGATTCGGGAAACACCTCGGGAATCAGCGTGGCCGCCACACTATACAGATATGCCGCACCGGTCCCCAATCCGATGAGCGTGAACATGTTGAGGTGGCCGCTCGTGATCGACGCCCACGCGCGTTCGAACAGCGGATACCCGATCCATAGCACGACCGGTGTGGCCAGCAAGAATTGAAACCAGACGAGCGTTCGCCCGGACACCAGATGCTGTAACGGCTGCCCCGGCAACATTTCGGAAATCATCAGAGCAAAAATCGGTGCCCCGAGGGCCACGCTCAGCCAGAAACGGCGCGTCATATCCACCAGTTCCGGGTTGGCTTCTTCCACCGTTACCGTGCGCGGCTCCAAGGCCATCCCGCAAATTGGACAGGTCCCGGCGTCAGCCTGAGCGATCTCCGCATGCATGGGACAGGTATATTCGGTGCGAGTCGGCAGAGCGGTCACGTCCTCAGGCTCTAGCGCCATCCCGCAGATGGGGCAGGCCCCTGGTTTCGTTTCTGAGACCTCGGGGTCCATCGGACAAACGTATTTGACGTTGTCACCCACAGGAACAGAAGAAGGTTTCGAAGTACGCTGTTCCAGTGGGGTTACATAATACTCAGGGTCGGCTCGGAACTTGTCGAGGCATCTGGTCGCGCAGAAGTAGTATTTCTTGTCGCGATACTCAAATGACCCCGCTGCCGAAGCCGGTTGGACCGTCATCCCACAAACCGGGTCGATCTCACCCTGAGGAGCCGGTTGCATCATCGGTAACGGCTTCCGCGGGGCAGGCATCGTCATGAGGTTCAGCGGCTTCTTGCTGAGCGCCCGCTCCGGGTCAGCACGAAATCTTTCCAAACACGACACGGCGCAGAAATAGTAGGTCGTCCCCTTATGTTCGTGCTGACCCGCCGCCTTGGCAGGATCAACGGTCATGCCGCAGATAGGATCGATGGCCATCGTACCTCACAAGATAAGTCCGGAGTGCTGAATGGCAAGTGCACCCTCAGAACTCAGCACGCAGTACTTCGTACCGGAGCTTGTTACTTCTTGGCATCTGCCTCAAGGATGCTCCGAACAATGGTGACAACGTTTTCAGGTGTCATGTTCACACCGTCGACTTTGATGTTCCCGTCTAACAAGAGCGACGGAGTAGACGACACCTTAATCCGTTCTCCCCACCGACGCCCCTCTTCAAATAGCTTGGCCGGTTTGCCGCTCTGCAGCCCTGCCTCGAATACGTTCACATCTAAGCCTACCTCTTTGATCAGGAGAGAACGAATCGAACGATCCAATACCCCGTCCAGCTTTTCCTTGTGAATGGTGCGAAAGAGCACGGTTTTCATCTGATCTCCCTTGCCCATCAACTTTGCCTGCTCATACATATCGAAGGCCGTGGGGAGCTTCCCGGGAATAACAGGAAATCCAACCATGGTGATCTCGACCTTGTCACCGAATTCCTTCCGGAGGAGAGTGACCCCCGTCTCTTCGAAATGATGGCAGTGGGGGCAATAGAAGTCGGCGAACTCGATTATTTTCACTTTGCCCGGCTGATGCGTAGAAGGTTCGTCTTTGAGTATTTCAAACTTGCCCTTGAGCTCCGGCTTGGCTGCCTGGACACTGAACGGCACACTCAACACCCCGATCGCTCCCACAACCAATAGCATCCTTTTCAACATCGACATCGTTCGACCACCCATCTCAATTACTCCTTTCACGGATCAATGCCTAAAACCCACGCCCATTATAACGGATGGAGCGCCTCCTTGCGCCTTTGTTATAATGTAACAATGAGAAGGTTTGGGGTCATCTGCCTTTTTTCCGGAGTAGTTGCCCTATCAGGTTGTGCAACCTCGGAACATCAGGCTGACGGTCTGCCGTCAGGTACGCCTCAGATCAGTTATGCGCAGGTGAAGTTGACCCCCGAATCTTACCAGGGGCAGTCCGTTACATTCGGTGGAAAAGTCTTGGGAGCGCGGCGACTGAAGGAAGGGACCAGGATTGAAATCTTACAACTTCCGCTGACGTCTTCTCTCCAACCGACCATGGACCTCAGCCGGTCTGAAGGTCGCTTCGTGGCCCTGCAGAAAGACTTTCTGGATCCAGCAACAGTTCCCCCTGGTACGTTCCTCACCGTGACCGGAGAATTGGCAGGCACCGTCGTGTTACCGCTGGATGAAACGGAATATACCTACCCTCTAATGCATCTCACCAATCTGCGTGTGTGGACGGCAGACGATGAGGACCCACCTCGGATCCGCCGTCCCATCGGCCCAGGCCCCTACTGGGGACCCTATTGGTCTCCCTACTGGCATCCTTGGCCGTATTATTGGTAGACAGGGCTTTGGCGCGTGATCAGGACAAGGCCGCCGATCAGGACTAAATCAACCGCCTGCCCTGTCTGATCAACATACTCCCGGAGTAATGTGCACAGGTGGTCAAGCGTGAGCGTGGGCAAATTCGAGAGCCTCCGCAAGCTGACGGTGTAGTCGCTCGTCGATTGGGCAATGGTTTTCGGGAAGCGGCGCACGGGATACAAGCCCGGAGATGAGGGTGCGATATCTTGTATACCACCGGCAGACCCGCCCACATTCCTGCGACTTGCCACGCCGCGTCCCGTAGGACGCAGAACCCCATCCTGAGGGAACTCGGATTGGAAGCTTGCATCTCCTTGAGCTGTCCCGGAACTTACTCGTACAATCAAGACCGATCAAGCTCTCCTATGGCTTCGCATGGCGGCTGAGGTATCGGCTGATTGCTTGACGCTCAAGATCGGTCAAAGGAGAGAGTCCTTTTTCGCGCATCAATCGTTCCATCCTCAGCAATACTTCCTGCCATTCCGCTATCGTTCGGAACCGAGGGTCGGGCACGCCATGAGTAAGGCCGTGGTCTCCAAATGGTTTTCCGTGACAGGCACTACACCGTTGTGCAAAGACTCGCCCATCGGAAGTATCCAGATCCGGGATTCCCGTAAAGACGCCCCCGCAGCCACCAATCCATAGTGATGCCGCAAGGCCCAATCCATAGATATGCAAGCGACCGCTTGCACGGATGAGTTTCACGAAGCTGGGCCTCACATTCTCCTCTCTATTTCCATTCTACAATGGCTTCCCATGCCCAGTGCTTGTGCCAAGCACACTCAAAGCCGAGCGTTGCGGGTGGCGGGGCCCGTTGCGATCAGAAGCTTGTCTCGCATGCACGAACAAGAGCCCCTCTGTGCAATCTTGCGGAAGATTGCACAGAGCTATTACTCGCATTCAATGTAACCGAGGGAAAGGGCGGGGCGAAGGAGGAGGCAGCAACCTTCGCCCCGCGCTAGGTCCGAGTCGGAGGGTCGCCTACTCGGACAGGACACAAATCCCGGTTAAGACCAAGATCTGTACTCAACAGAAAGCTTATCTGCCTCTATACAATATATCCGACAACCCATCTACCGACAGCTACTCACGGATGCTACAAAATCGATGGCCTACGCCGATACATCCATAGGGCTACAACCCTTTCGATACCGAACACGTATTAGGTATGTCAGTTTCATTCCGTTCGACTAGACCGACAATAGAATCACGAAAGATCCGTAGACTGCTCTTCCCAACTTTCGTTCCTCGTAACCGACCTTCCTCCACCCATCGATAGATGGTCCAGCGACTAACCGAAAGGAACTCAGCTGCTTCTCCAACCCGTAAAAATGTCTTGCCTTCGATAGCCACCAATGCGTGACCTGCTCCACGAGTGACAGACATGGGGTCTCCTCCTTTTTAGCTTAGGAGATATCCTAAAAGAGACCGAGCGTCGCACCTCCGTCGATCGCTTCTTCTTTCCTCTCCTTCGACCTATCCAATTCCTACAGAATGGCCTTTGGCTGCACTCGCAGCTCCTGCTCACGCCGTAAGGCAATCGGAGCTCCAAACGAGGCATTCTGAGCAAACACGGCGCAGCCAGTGAGACTGCCAACGCTCGTACCGCGTACGATTGAACTAGACTACCAGGAGGCTGAGCGAGGGAGGAGCGCGAGAACGGGAAACCGTCACAAGAAGAAGAGCTTGCGGAATGACGCGTATGAATCGCTGAATCGCCACGAGGATCACGCCGGCGAGAAGTGGCGCGGCAGCATGCAGGCCGACCACCGGATTTACCTGGCACACCCAGGCACAAAGCGTGGAATGCGCGGTATGAGACGCGTCTTCGTGGGCATGATGCGGCTCGTGCAGCTGCACAAAGAGACAACCCGCCACGCCGAACACCAGCACGATGTAGACCGACATGACTGTAACGGCGACTGTTACGAAACCGCGTTTCATTTCATTCCTTCGAGCACATGGCAGACAAGCGCGACCGACCGCCTGACCATCATGCGAGAGCAGGACGGTCGTCGGCAAACCTTTATCGCAGATGGAATCCGTTCAAGCAAATCATGGCGTTTCAATTCTGTTCGACCCATTAGCTGGCCAGTCGATACACAATCGGAAGGGTTACGACGATTTGCGGCTTTCCGAGCACCTGCTTCATGTGAAGCGGACAGGCGAGTCTGACTGCTTCCATTGCCGCCTCATCAAGCGCACTGTAGCCCGAACTCTTCTGGACGGACACGGTCGCAAGCTGTCCATCAGATCGAATGACGGCTCTGAGAACGACTTTTCCTTCTTCGCCGTTCATCCGAGAGGAATTCGGATAGCGTTTGAGTTCCGCCACCCGGCGCCACAGCGATTCTGCCAACCATCGGTTATCCGCTTTCGCAGGCAGACCAGAGGACTGAGGTTCGACCGCCCCTACCGGCTCGGTATCCATAGGACTGGTTTGTAACTCATTCACAGCAGGAGTCTCTTGATACACAGGAGCATTCAGAACCGATGTGACCGCGACCGACTCTTGCTCCACAGATTTGGACTCGGCCGGCTCAGGGACGGTTGCAGCCATCACGGGTTCCGGTTGTTCTAGTTCAACAACCTGTTCGGTGACTTCGACGTGCCGTGGTTCTTCTGTCTCTTCACCAAGCTGTGGAGCTTCCATCGTCCGCTCAATCGGTAACACCTGCTGCTCGAGTGCGGGTTGTGGAGGTTCAATTTTCTGTTCCGTCGACATGACCGGCTTCGTCTGGGATGCAGAGGGTCGGTTGGCCGGTGGCTCTGAAGGCTTAACAACCGGTTCTGCTTGGTCAGATTTGCCGTCAGGCCTCGCCCCATCTACCAGCGCCACGTCCCATTGGAACGTGTCCCCTTGCAGGACAGGTTTGACTTGCGCAACAAATATGAACGCTAAGCCAACCACCGCTCCATGCAGGATGACTGAAATACCCCAAGCAGGGAACCAGAACTGAGTATCGCCCTTCGAAATCATTCTTCTCGCAACACCCACTCAGCAAACAGCAAATCTAACCACTCCAACAGTACAAGTTAGAAAAAAGTGCGGGGCGAGGTCAAGGGAGGCGACACTCCGCCCCGCGTTGGTCCGAGCCGGAGGCAGCCGACTCAGACAGCCCTGGATGTGGGGTCCTAGGCTAACTGCTCTACTTGTGGATGGAACAGCCCTTCGGATCGCAACGGACTCTGACAGACTGCCCCATTTACATCGACCTTAGTTACTCGCCTGATTCCCGGCTGCTGCCGCACCAGACTGATACACCAGCACCGCTCCGGGGCTTATCCCGACCTGCACGGTTTGTTTCATCATATTATCGATGGCGTTGATGATCGACACCGATTGCGCCGCCCTGTTCGACACCACGATGAACTTGGCCTCTCCGGCTCCTTGGATCAAGACGTCCATGTTATGTGCCGCATTAAACCCCGCGCTATCTCCACCCGGTATCAACTGGATCTCACTGAGGAGGGTGAGCGCTGGAGGCGTTGCGGTGAGTGTCGATGAATCAAATACAAATAGACGATCTTTCTTCGTCGATGCCGCGGCATTTCCGGCCAGAATATAGAACCGCTTCCCATCCGGAGAGAACTTGAATGCGCCGGTCGACGTGCCATCCAGTTCCGGAATTGTGAAGTCCGTCAGTGGAGTCCCGGCAGTGCCGAGGTCGATCACACCCAGCTTGGTTCCCGTCGAAGGAGTGGTATCTCCCCGCAGGAGAAGAAACCGCCCATCAGAAGAAATTCCGAACCCTGTATATGGAGTTCCTGCGAGGTCGAACGTTTGGGTGATCGCCAATGAGGCAGGATCGATCTCAGCGATCTCCCCGTATCCCTCTTGGAAGCTGTAGACCTTCTTCGCCAGTTTTGACCAACGAATCCCATGCGGTTCAGAGCCATTGGGTGTAAACGGTGTCGTCAGGCCAGTCAGCGATTCGTCATTGCAGGGGGTTCCTTCTTTGGCCGAGTTGCACAGATCAATACGGTGGGTCATTTGGAGATAAGTCGATGAGCCCTCCTGGTCGTCAATAACAGCGATCTCACCAGCCGTTGTGCTCGATACGAATGCCCGCTGGGGAACTCCAGCTCCAGAAGAAAACGCCGTGACCTTATGACCGTCGGCCAATAGGCAAGTCGTTCGTAATACGGTGGGTGGGGCCGCCCCTGGCCCGAGATGGGAATTGTGCATGATGGTTACCGAACCACCACCTTGCGCCGCACAATTCACCAGATCATCGCCTGAGGTCGTGGTGCCTGGTGCGTTGTCCCCGTCGTTCATCGTCCAGATAACTTCTCCATTGTTCCCATCGCGGTAGATATGGACCGGTCGCGTACCGGCAGGCAAATTGACCTCATGTTGAGGTGTGGCTCCGGTCAAGGGATCAATCGTGGCCACTTTGTTGGCAGCTCCGAGATTCATAAAGACCCAATCTCCGCTGGAGAACTGCATATCGCCCAACGCCACATTTTCAAACTCAGTCGCGTCGATCGTGTTGATCACTGCGTTGCCGGAATCACCCTTTAACGCGAGACTCATCAATGTCTTGTCTCCAGCATTGCTTACAAACGCAATCGGTCCACTGAACGCAGCACTCCCCTCAGGTGTCAGCACCCCAGTCGTGTCATCGCCCGCGCTGCAGGCGGCTAGACCGATCAACGCAAGTCCTAAGACAATTGTTGTGATAGATGATGCATAGGTTCGTCTCTTCATCGTTTCCATTGAACCGTTCCTTCCTCGTTGATTAAGATCGTCTTCCGTTTGCTTTGAAGAGAGCACAGCCAGCTCCCAGACCACTATGTCTCATGCAATCTGAGAAAGAACTCGCGGTGGACCACGTGGGGGGAATTGACCATCAACCGTAGCATCCTGCACCGGAATGGCACCGAGACTCCATACAAGGCTTACCTGAGCGTCAGCAATAGCTTCGCCTCGTCCCCCACCGCCCTGCATGTCAAGCCCGGCACAATGCCATGTACAGTGATTGTGACTCTGCTGACTGTGCTGCGCCTGCCCGCTCGGACAGTGCGGCGCCACCCACTGTGCCGTCAGATTCCCTTGTCCAACCGACAAGAATCCTGACAGCCAGAGCACGGCGCAACAACTCGTGAACACCTGAGAAATATGTTGTCGTGTCTTCGTCAACATGGCTGATTTAATACAGCTGTTCCCGTCGTCTCCCTACGAGGACCCACCAAATAATTGGAAGGACTTCGTCACCCCAAAGATGTAGCTGATTTGTTGCTCAAGATTCCCGTTGAAATCTCGATGGATAGGAATCTGTGCAATGAAGTAGGCAGAGGCGAAGTTGAACACGTTCACCATGATACCGGGAGAATAGGCAAAGTATGTCGAGCCGGTAGTTGGTATTGCTCGAAATCTGATGGCCGGATCGAGCAAGATCGACCCACCGGTGCTTGGATTGAACTGAAACAGCGCCGCATCCATCGCATCATTCTGCATCCATCGGAAATTGAACTGCTGCATCAACACCAGCCAGGGTGTTTTCTCAAGCGGAATGACATTGAGCCCCAAGCTCACGTTCACTTCGTCGCCGAATTTATAGCCGTCGCTGTTCTTCGCCGTGTACCGATAGCTCGCCGACGCGAACTGATTCACTCGATGCGGAATCAGTTCGTAGGTTTGGTAGATCATCGGGACGACACCGAAATTCCCTCGGCCGATTTGAAGCGTCGATTCGGCCAAGGTGGTGCCTTGGGCGAAGCGACCGTAGCTCCCAGTCGGGAAATCGACCCCCACGCCCAACACCACCATGCTCCGCAAGGTCGGCAGCACGTTGTATTTCAACGTCGCGCGAATATCGCCGAGCCCCCGCTCGCTGTAGGGCACCGGATTGAGGCCGCCGATCTGGGCATCCGACTCGACGTGTTTGTAGGGAATCGCCACTTGGATGCCGAGGCGTTCCGTTAAGCCATAGTTAAGGTCGAGAGTCGCGGTACGTGTCGTGGTTTCAATCCGATTGACGTTTAAATTTGCCAACGTGAGAGTCCGCTCTCCCTGGTTGGCAAATGGGATGCGCCCGCCCTCACCAGGAGGTGCCTCCATCGGCGTAAAGTTATAGATGGCGTTCACGGTCAGCAGGCCTTTCATCGGCACCTGTTGCTGAGACCCGATCACCACGAAACAACTGACCGATCCACAGGACGCCTCGGCCAATGTTGGGCTGATCGTTGGGACCACGATTCCGGTGACACCAGCGATAAAGAGCACAGAGGACAAGATCGTACGCAGCATGATTCCACACTCTTTCTGTTGAGTGACACGACAGGTTCCGGACATCGGAACTTGCCGCAAAACACGGTTGCTAAGAAGACGCTCCTTAACTGCGAGCGCTATGTTGAGATGGAGGACCGCGGAAGAAGTATGGGAGCGAGACCGAACTGAGGGCGACGCCAAACGATACCAGGCTCACTGTTTCAAGGAGTTGAAGTCCCGACACAAAGTGACCGACGGACGACTCGATTCCCACGCCGCCCGCACACAGCCAGGCACAGAGACCTGTCGAGTGAGTACCGGATTGATGATCAGCATGATGCGCAGCATGGCCGACACTCGGAGCAGCCATGAGGCCGTTCACAAGCACGATACAAAGTAACAGCGCCCAAATAAGTGCTGAACGTGTCACGTTCGATATCCTACAAATCTTCTACTCTAGTGATGCCGCTTTGACTGGTTCTGGATTCTGAATACGGGCCACGGTATCACGGATGATCTGCTCGGTCAGGAGCCCGCCCTTGATGTACTCACGAACGACGCCTTTTTCATCGATAAACACGCTGACCGGTAAACCGAACACGCCAAACTGGTTTGCAACCTTGTTGTCCCGGTCTAAAAGTACCGGAAACGTATGACCATGCTGCGTGATATGTTCACGAACTTTGGCCTCGTCTTCCAATTCGTTGACGGCCAAGACCACAAATCCCTTATCCCGGAGCTTGTCATACATCGCCTGCATGGCCGGCATTTCCGTCGTGCAGGGCTTGCACCAGGTCGCCCAGAAATTGACCAGCACGACCTTGCCCCGATACTGGCTCAAGCTCTGCTGCTTACCTGCCAGATCCGTGAGCTGAAAATCCTCCGCAGTGGTTCCCACCGCCGGAACACGGGAGCCCATTGCCCATACCAAGGTACCACTGATTAGGAACATGGTACTAACCAACAGTAGGCACGGGAGAAGTTTATGATTGGTTCGCTTCATTTTGATGGCCCTCCGCTATTCAATCACCGCGTGGATATATCCAATAATCTCTGGACCCAGATTCCCTCGCCACGGAGCGACAGAGTCCAGTCAAAAGGAAGGTTCCCCTAGTTTGTTGATTCGCAGGGCAACCAAAATTAGGAACAGAAGTACGGGGGAGCGCGGCTGGAAGAAACACGGGATTGTTCAAAACCTGATTCCTTCGCCTGAGGGAGCGGCACGAGGGCAACGGGGCTACGTTCGGTCCGAATCAACTCCACTGCGGTATCAAGCACTGTACCGGCCGCACACATCCAGGAACAGAGGACTGTGCCGTGTGTCGCCGCCTGATGCTTGGCATGATGCCCAGCATGTTCGGCCGCCTGGACCTGGGCTAACCCGCCGACAAGTAGAATGCAAACGACTAGGAAGATTGTGAGGAGTTTATGGGATATGCTTTCCATTTTCAGATACCAAGCACCCATACCAAGACGACGGCATCCGAACTTGACCCGTTGCAACAAAGCACGACAGATGCAACAGATGCTACAAATGGTAGGCGACGATAGCGCCGCTTGTCAAGTCGTCGTCAGGCTCACTCAGGATCAAGTAGGATTCATCGAATGGATGCTGTATACTGCCATACTTGACGAGACAGCGACGTTCATTCACAACGACTATTCTCATTTCATCTTATTCGTCTTAATCCTATGGTTACACAAGTACTCAATTTGATATTCGGCAGCAAAAACGACCGCGAAATCAAGACTCTGCGTCCTGTCGTGGACCAGATTAATGGGCTAGAAGCGAGTCTTACACCACTCTCCGACGAAGCGCTCGCCGACAAGACACAAGACTTCAAGAAACGGCTTGAAGCAGGCGAGACGTTAGACGATATCTTGCCCGAAGCCTTTGCTGTCTGTCGGGAAATGTCGCGCCGCAAGCTCAACATGCGGCATTTCGACGTGCAGTTGATCGGCGGGATGATCCTCCACCGAGGCCGCATCGCCGAGATGAAGACCGGAGAAGGCAAAACCTTGGTGGCCACACTCCCTGTTTATTTAAACGCCTTGGAATGCAAGGGCGTCCATCTGGTCACCGTCAACGATTATCTCGCTAAACGAGACGCCCAATGGATGGCACAGCTCTATCACGCACTTGGTCTGTCCACCGGAGTTATTCAACACGACGCCTCCTTCATCTACGACCCGACTTACGAGGCCTCGGATAGGCGGTTACAACACCTGCGCCCATGCACGAGGCCTGAGGCCTATCGCGCCGACATTACCTACGGCACAAACAACGAGTACGGATTCGACTATCTCCGTGACAACCTCGTTGTGACTGACCTGAACCAGTGCGTCCAACGTGAGTTGAATTTCGCCATCGTCGACGAGGTCGACAGCATTTTGATCGACGAAGCCCGGACACCGCTGATCATCTCAGGTCCGACCGACCAGACAACGGATCTCTACTATCGAATCAATGCGATCATTCCTCAGCTCAAACCGGAGGACTATACGATCGAAGAGAAGACCAAGACCGCCTCTCTGACTGAGGACGGCAACGCGCGTGTTGAGAAACTGCTCGGCGTGGACAACCTCTACGACGCGGCCCACATGGATATGGTCCATCATGTGGTGAAGGCGCTACAAGCCTATACCCTCTATAAGCGTGATGTGGATTATGTGGTGAAAGACGGTGAGGTCATCATCGTCGATGAGTTTACAGGGCGCCTGATGCCGGGTCGCCGGTGGAGCGACGGGTTGCACCAGGCGGTCGAAGCCAAAGAAGGCGTCAAGATTGCGAATGAGAATCAGACGCTCGCGTCCGTGACCTTTCAAAATTACTTCCGCATGTACAACAAGCTCAGCGGCATGACCGGCACCGCCGATACGGAAGCTGCCGAGTTCGCCAAGATCTACAATCTCGATGTCAACGTCGTGCCGACCAACCGGCAGATGATCCGGCAGGATTACGCGGATGTCGTCTACCGGACGGAGAAGGAAAAGTTCTTGGCCATCGTCGAGGAAATCAAAGAGTGCCATGAGCGAGGGCAACCGGTGCTCGTCGGGACCATTTCGATTGAAAAATCAGAAAAACTGGCCGGCCTATTGAACCGCAACGGCGTCAAACACAATGTCCTCAACGCGAAACAGCACGAGCGTGAAGCGGAAATCGTGGCACAAGCCGGACGGAAAGGCTCGGTCACGATCGCCACCAATATGGCCGGACGCGGCACCGACATCTTGCTGGGCGGCAATCCGGAATTCATGTACAAGCAGGTGCTCTATCGCGACGAGAGCATCCCTGAGACCCGCAAGCTCGAAATCTTTGAAGAAATCCGTTCGGATTGCGAGAAGAATAAGCAGGAGGTTCTCACGGCCGGAGGCCTTCACATTTTGGGGACAGAGCGGCATGAAAGTCGCCGGATCGATAACCAGCTTCGTGGACGAGCCGGTCGCCAAGGCGACCCCGGCACGTCGCGATTTTACCTCTCGCTCGAAGATGATCTGATGCGGATCTTTGCCTCCGAGCGGGTGTCTCAGCTGATGCTCAAACTCGGGATGGAAGAAGGGGTCCCCATTGAGCACGGAATGGTCACCCGCGCGATCGCGAACGCGCAAAAGAAGGTAGAAGCTCACAATTTTGAAATCCGCAAGCAGTTGCTTGAATACGACGATGTCATGAATAAGCAGCGTGAGGTGATCTATCGCCACCGGCGGGCTGTGTTGAACGGCGACAACCTCACCAGTGACCTCCATGACATGATCGACAGCTCGGTTGAGTCGACGCTGAATGTGTATTGTCCTCCCGATCAATATCCGGAAGAGTGGGACGTCAAAGGGCTGACCGAGGTCATACACAGTCAGTTCGGCCTGGATATCAATCACGGCAAGGACGACGGCGGAGATGCACTGCGTGATGTCGGGCGGGATGCGTTGCTGGAAGATCTCCGGACCCAGGCTCGGGAAGGCTATGCCAAAAAAGAGCAGGAACTCGGGCCGGAGTTGATGCGGTTTCTCGAGAAGACCTTCATGTTGCAAGTAATCGACCACCATTGGAAGGATCATCTGCTGGGAATGGATCACCTGCGGGACGGCATCGGCCTTCGTGGGTACGGCCAGAAAGATCCGTTGATTGAATACAAACGAGAAGGCTTCGACCTTTTCGCCGGCATGATGGAACGGATCAAATCCGACACGCTTGATCGAATGTTCCATGTGCAAGCGGTCCGGCAGGAAGGCGAACAGTCGGGTCACCACCCCCAATCGATCCCGTCACGCCCGCAACCGCGAATGACCTTGAATCGAGGCGAGGAACCGGTCGCAGCACCTGCTCCGGCTCAGCGGACTGAGAACAAGGTCGGCCGCAACGATCCCTGTCCCTGCGGGTCTGGAAAGAAGTATAAAAAGTGCCACGGGGCATAGATCCGTTCGGCTGAGGCACTTGTCGAATCATCGTGCCGTTCGAATCCGGCCATTTCGCTGCGCCGCCGCCGTCACGCTTTCCTTCCGATAGCGCTTCAAGCGCAATTCCTCCTTACTTCACCTTGACTTAAGAGAGTTCCGGCGGCTAACCTATGCCCCTTTCACCACTCTAGGAATGGGTAGACCCTACCCATAGTCCAGGGGTGTCGCTTTTTCCATTGATGACGGTCAATTGGGGGCTTTCTGTGCACGCAGGGCATCCAGAACTTGTCGCCGCCATTGCTGATGAAATCGCTGCCTCAGGCCCGATTCCGTTCGCTCGTTTCATGGAGTTGGCCCTTTACCATCCCCGATTCGGCTATTACATGCGGGCACCTGAACCGACGAGTGAACGGATAGGGTGGCATGGGGATTTCTATACGAGTTCGGATGTCCATCCCCTTCTTGGACAGGCCTTAGCGAAACAAGCTCAGCAAATGGATCGACTGCTTGGGTGGCCCACCCCATTCACCGTGGTGGAGATGGGTCCCGGCAAAGGATTGTTGGCACGACACTTTTTATCCACCTGTCGTCGTGACTTCCGGGATTTATTCGAACGCCTGCACTACGTCTTAATCGATCGAAGCCCGGCGATGCGTGACGTACAACGCAAGAACCTCGCACCGTGGCTTGATCGGCCAAGCCTCCTCACATGGGCGGATGACCTTGAAACCGTAGCTCCTCAACCTGTGACCGGACTCTTCCTGAGCAATGAACTTGTCGACTCCTTTCCCGTCAATCGGATTCAGGTTACGCCCAATGGAGTAGCAGAACTCTGGGTGGACGCTCACAACGGGCAGTTCGTTGAATGCCTCCGTCCGCCGTCATCTGACACCTTAGCCGACCATGTACGCGGAATGCAGGCTGATTGGCCCGTGGGCTATCGGACCGAAATCAATCTCCATGCGTTGAATTGGATGAAGCAGGTGGCTCAGCTGCTCAATCGAGGGTTCGTCCTGACCATTGATTACGGCCACACCGCCCAGGATCTTTATCGATCCGATCGGAAGGGCGGAACATTCCTCTGTTACTCACAGCAAACCACGAACGAGGAGCCGTTCATCCGTATCGGAGAGCAGGACATGACCACTCATGTGGACTTTACAAGCCTTGCACGTACCGGAGAGCAGCATGGTCTCCAGACAACCGGCTTTACCAATCAACTGAGTTTTCTGATGGGACTCGGCGTCGAACACATGCTCGCGCAGCTGGAACAGGACAGTCCTGCGTTCAAGGCCGCCGTTCACCTTCTTCGACCGAACGGCATGGGGACCACGTTCAAAGTCCTGATCCAGCATAAAGATATCGTGAATCCCGAACTTGATGGGTTGAAGTACAAACCTTTTTTTGGCGCGTCTCTCTCGGCACAGTCGGCTGCGTGAAGGGTTGAGCATGGATGTGTCCATCAAACAGCATCCGCTAAGCATGCGGCAGTAGCAGGTTCGTAATGGGCAATTTGACGGCTCCGGAAAGCTATCTCCCGATCCTTGTCTTCATCGGTGTCGGCATAGTCCTCGGGACACTGGTTCTCTATCTCGGACGCTTTGTGCGTCCTCACCAGCCCTATCGAGCCAAATTGGCTCCGTATGAAAGCGGCAGCCCCCTGTTTCAGGATGCGCGCGTCCAGTTCCCCATCCGGTACTATGTTATTGCGATGTTGTTTGTCATCTTCGACATCGAGACTGCGTTCATGTTCCCGTGGGCGGTTGCATTCAGGCATCTTGGCATTGTGGGCCTCGTCGAAATGATCGTCTTCATTGCGATCTTGGTGGTGGGATTTTGGTATGCCTGGAAAAAGGGGGCGCTCGAGTGGGATTGAAGGGCGGCGGGCCTACCCTTCTTGCTCGCCCACCGCGCACTCAAGATCGATTGGGAATAGTTAACGGGCGGTGCTCGGTGGATGCGCGCAGTGAAGGCCAGCCCCACCGCCCTTCATCCGGGAAAGGGCGTGAGAACACGTGAGTGTGTTGGAACGACAGCTTGACGCAAATGTCATGACGACAACGCTGGATTCCGTCGTCAATTGGGCCAGGAAGTCTGCGCTCTGGCCCATGACGTTCGGGCTGGCGTGCTGCGCGATTGAAATGATCGCCAGCGTCTCCTCCCGCTACGACCTGGACCGCTTCGGCGCCGGTGTCTTTCGCGCGTCGCCTCGGCAGTCGGATCTCATGATTGTCGCGGGAACGGTGTCGCGAAAAATGGCCCCGGTGATTCGCCGGATCTACGACCAGATGCCTGAACCTCGCTATGTGATCTGCATGGGATCCTGCGCGACATCGGGCAATCATTACAACAGCTACGCCGTCGTTCAAGGCGTAGATCAGATCGTGCCGGTCGACGTCTATGTTCCCGGTTGCCCGCCCAGACCGGAAGCGTTGCTGGATGGGCTTCTAAAGTTGCAGGAAAAGATTCAGCGCGAAAGGGTCTTCGTGAAGTAACAGCCCACCCCCTCCGCAGTGAAGAGGGGGGACGAAAGACCACACATCGCTCTGAGAGCTGGATGATCGCTGATGATTGACAAACACATGCAATCTCTCACTGATACCATGCTGGAGAGGTTCCCGGAGGGGGTGCTTTCCGTCGACCTCGATACGGCTCGCTCAGAAGTCAGCGTTCAGGTCGCTGCGTCAAAAATCTTGGAGATCGCGCGTTTTCTACATGACGATCCACAGGCCTGCTTTGATCACATCACCGATATTTGCTCCGCCGACTACCCAGCCGATCAAGAACGGTTTGAAGTCATCTATCTCCTCTTGTCGCTTCCCTTCGGGAAGCGCATTCGCCTCAAGGCCCGGGTGACCGAAGACAATCCCACCCTCGATTCCGTCACCAGCGTGTGGCAGGGCGCAACCTTCTTGGAGCGAGAAGTCTACGACATGATGGGGATCCGATTCACCGGACACCCGGATCTGCGTCGCATCCTGCTCCCAGAGGACTATGCTGAAGGCTATCCACTCCGCAAGGACTTCCCGACGGAAGGTCGTGGGTGGCGCAGTGAGTTCGACTTTATCCCCCGGTTCGATGAACCACCGGTCGAAGATATTGAAGGTGAGGTTCCGGTCGAGGACAAGAAGCCGTTTCTTTCCCAACCGTCTACAGCTTCCTCTCACCGACGAGAAGAACTCTTGCTGAACATGGGCCCACAGCATCCAAGCACCCACGGCGTGGTACGGGTCGTTCTTGAACTTGATGGGGAACGGATCATCAAAGCCACCCCAGACCTTGGCTATCTCCATCGAGGTGTTGAGAAACTGGCCGAAGGGTTGGCCTACATGCAGATCATCCCACATACGGACCGGCTGGATTATGTCTGTGCGATGGCGAACAACTATGCCTATGTTCGAGCGGTTGAAAAACTGCTCGGCATTACCATTCCAGAACGGGCCGAGTATATCCGCACCATCGTGGCAGAGATGCAGCGCATCGTCGGACACCTCTTCTGGCTGGGTGCCCAGGCCTTGGACATCGGAGCGATGACCGTTTTCTTTTGGACATTTCGGGAGCGAGAGATCTTGCTCGATATGTTCGAACGGTTGTGCGGCGCGAGATTGACCCTGAATTATTACCGGATCGGCGGTGTGGACAGCGATTTCACTCCCGAATTGGTGGATCAGCTCAAAGCGTTCCTGGAAACCTTTCCCGCAAAAGTTGATGAGTACGAATCCCTGCTGGCCGGCAACCGAATCTGGCTGGGCCGGACCAAACACATCGCTGTGATTTCCGGGGAAGACGCGATCAACTTCGGCTTGACCGGTCCCACGTTGCGCGGATCCGGCGTCGCCTATGACGTTCGTAAGCTCGAACCCTACGGCGTCTACCATAAAGTGGATTGGGAAGTGCCGGTCGGAAAGAACGGCGACACCTATGATCGCTATTGGATCCGCGTCGAAGAAATGCGACAGAGCGCACGGATCATCAAACAATGCCTGGATCAGATGCCACCAGGGCAGATCATCGCCGAAGTGCCGCAATATATTCCCCCGCCCAAGCAGCAGGTGATGCGGGATATGGAGAGCTTGATTCACCACTTCATCATCTTCACCCAAGGCTTCAAGCCGCCGAAGGGGGAAACCTATTGCGCAACCGAAGCACCCAAAGGTGAACTGGGGTTCTTCATCATCAGCGACGGAAGTCCTCGTCCCTATCGGCTGAAGATTCGATCTCCGTCCTTTATCCACATGGGAGCGTTCGATTACATGGCCCGTGGGTACCTGATTTCCGACATCATCACGATTTTCGGCACGTACGATGTCGTGATGGGCGAGTGTGATCGATGACGGCGGGACGGCTAGGATGTTCCGATGCTCGGTCAATGCGCGCAGGGTGGAACACCCTGACCGCCACCTTGGCACTGGAGTGAGTGGAGGACACGTGCTGAAAGACAAATACGGGAAGGAAATCGAGGATATTTTAAGCCGCTATCCGGTCAAACGGTCGGCCTTAATCCCGCTCCTCTATGTCGCTCAACGCGATCAGGGCTACGTGACCGAAGCCGCGATGCAAGAGATTGCGGCCCTTCTCAGACTAACACCTCCGCAAGTTTATGAGACGATTACCTTCTACACGATGTTTAATCTCAAGCCCGTCGGCAGGTTCCACCTACAGGTCTGCAAATCCCTCATGTGCGCCCTCGTGGGATCAGACACGGTGATCGGATGGATCAAGACCAAATTGGGAATCTCGCCGGGAGAAACAACAGCAGACGGACTGTTTAGCCTCAGCGCCGTGGAATGTTTGGCCGCATGCGGGACCGGTCCGATGATGCAGGTCAATGATGACTACTATGAGCAACTGACTGAAGACAAATTGGATCGGATTCTATCCGATCTCCGCTCAACGGGAACCAGTCCTCTCAAGAGCGGGCCCTTTATGTGGCCAGAGCCAGTCACAGTAAAAAGTGAGACGTAACCGGTGAGACCTACGGAACAGAAGCTTTCTTTGAACCTTTCACGTTTTATCTTTTACGGTTCACACTGAAGAACGATGCCGAAACACGAACTCATTCTCCTGAAAAATATGATGCAGCCGGGCTATACCGGCTCCTTGCCTGACTACGAAAAGACCGGAGGTTATCAAGCCTTGCGCATGACGCTCGGCAAGATCGCTCCGACCGATGTCACGGCCATGGTCAAAAAGTCAGGATTGCGCGGCCGCGGCGGCGCGGGCTTTCCGACCGGTGTCAAGTGGGGATTCCTGCCCAAAGACTATCAAGGTCCCCGCTATCTCTGCTGCAACGCGGACGAGAGCGAGCCCGGCACGTTCAAGGATCGGCAGTTGATGGAGCGCGACCCCCACCAAGTTCTGGAAGGGATCCTGTTGGCCTGCTACGCGATCGGCGCAGAGACTGCTTACATCTACATCCGTGGTGAAATGGTCTTAGGCTCAAAGATTTTGGAGCATGCGATCGCCGAAGCTCGAGCTGCCGGGTACATCGGAACCAACATTCTCGGCACGGGTGCCCATGTGGACATCTGGGTCCATCGTGGAGCGGGCGCGTACATTTGCGGTGAAGAAACAGCCCTGTTGGAATCCCTTGAAGGCAAACGGGGGCTACCGCGCATCAAACCGCCGTTTCCAGCGACGCATGGCCTCTATAATAAGCCGACCGTGGTCAACAATGTCGAGACACTGGCCAATCTGCCGCATATCATCAACCGTGGGGCGGAATGGTTTGCTGCCATTGGTTCGCCTCCCAAGAGTACAGGCACCAGAGTGTTTTGTGTCAGCGGACATGTGAAACGCCCCGGCAATTACGAAGTTCCGATGGGTGTGACGGTACGAGAGTTAGTCTACGAACATGCCGGCGGGATGCGCTCCGATAAACCGATCAAGGCATTCATCCCCGGAGGAGCATCCGCACCGTTTTTGACGCCGGCCCATCTCGACGTGAAACTGGATTTTGAACATGTCGCAGCGGCGGGATCGATGCTGGGATCCGGCGGCGTGACGGTCATGGAGGAGGGGACCAGCATGGTCTGGGCGGCGCTCAGACTGATGGAGTTTTTCTACCATGAGTCCTGCGGGAAATGTAGTCCCTGCCGCGAGGGCAGTTCGTGGCTTGTCCAGACCCTACGCAGAATCTTGGCCAAGCGTGGTCGAATGCAGGACCTTGAAACCTTACTGGATCTATGCAAAAACATCGCAGGCCGTACGGTCTGCGCGTTCGGCGATGCAGAGGTTGCGCCCATCCAAAGTACGCTGAAGTATTGGCGGCAGGAATACGTCGACCTCATCAGTGAAGCAGAGGCGGCGAATCTCATTCAGCTTGAACCGGCAGGACGGCATTAAATGTATCCTCGTGCCATCCGATGATCGTGTGTCACTATGCCTGATTCTACAGAGCCGATCGTTCGTCTCACGATCGATGGGATGACGGTCAAGGTCCCGAAAGGAACATTGGTAATCGAAGCGGCTCGACGCGTCGGCGTCATGATTCCGCATTTTTGCTATCACCCGAAACTCAAGCCAGATGCCAATTGCCGCATGTGCCTGGTTGAAATCGAAAAGATGCCCAAGCTTCAAACCGCCTGCAGCACACCGGTCGACGAGGGGATGAGCGTGCGCACCGCCACGACCGTGGTAAACGATGCCCATCGTTCGGTGCTCGAGTTCATTCTCGCCAATCATCCGCTCGATTGTCCGGTCTGTGATCAAGGGGGAAAATGCGACCTCCAAGATTTCTCCCATCAATACACGGCAACCAGCCGATTCACCGAAACTAAACGCATCTTCTCAAAAGAGTATTTCAGCCCGCTCATCGAAACGCAGATGAATCGCTGCGTCCAGTGTCTCCGCTGTGTCCGTTATTGCGATGAAGTCATGGATGTGAAAGCGTTGGCACCGGCCGGACGTGGAACCATGACCGAGATCAAGCACTTCGGTCCACATCCGCTGAATTGCGAGTTCTGCGGCGGCTGCGTGCAAATCTGCCCGGTCGGCGCAATTACCAGCCGGCTTTCGATGTACGAATATCGGCCCTGGATGTTGAAACGAGCCGACACGATCTGCGGATACTGCGGAGACGGATGTCAGATGACCGTCCAGACGAAGGATCAGGAGCTCATCGAGGTGAACTCCGCGCACGGGACAGGTCGAAACAATGGGGACCTGTGCGCCCGCGGGTTTTTTGGATTCCATGCGGCCAGCCACCCTGATCGCCTCACCCATCCGCTGATTCGACGGAACGGGGCCCTCGTCCAAACGACCTGGGAGGAAGCCTTAGAATACGTTGCCGGCCGTATCCGCGAACTGAAGACGCTGCATGGAGGACAAAGTTTCGGAGGATTGATTTCAGGTCGTTGCACCAACGAAGAGTTGTACCTCTTTCAGAAATTTATGCGCGTGGCCATCGGCACCAATCATCTCGACAGCAGCACTCGGTACGGTCACGTCAACGCTTTGCACGCGATGCGACTCGTCCAGGGAACCCATCGGTGGACCGTCACGTTTGAGGATATTCTGAACGCCGATGTCCTGGTGCTTGTCGGCACCAACATCACGGAAACGAATCCCATCACGGGGCTCAAAGTCAAAGAAGCGGTGAAGAAGCGCCAGGCCACGCTGATCACCATTGAATCACTGCTGCCTGTCGTCGACGCAATGAGCAACATCGCCAATCTTTCCCATCACCATTTTTCCATCCCGCCCAGCGAAATGCAGAATGGGATCCTCGGTCTTTTGAAGGCCGTGATCGAGGAGAATCTGATCGTACCCGAGCTCGCACAACAGTACCCTGCATACGTCAACTCCGTGACGACTGTGCTGCGAGAGTTCTCTTGGCAAGACCTCCAGCGAGCCACCGGTATCGAGCCCGATTCGTTTAGACAAGCCGCCAAGGTACTGGCAGCGGGGCGCAAAGTGATCGTTCTGACAGGACAAGTGCTCCTGCGCAGTGAACAGGGGTACGCTGGATCGGTATCGATTCTCGATCTGCTCATTTTGACGGGCAAATTGGACCAACCTGGTTGTGGATTTGCGCCACTGGCAGAGGAAAACAATGACCAAGGTGCAGTCGAAATGGGCGCCCTCACTGAGTTTCTTCCGGGAGGCGGTTTCTTTGATGATGCAGCGAACCGTGAACGATTCGCAAAACTATGGAAGGCGGAGCTACCCACTGCCGGGGGCGCTTCGCTCGTCGAAATGGTGCAGCGTGCCCAGGAGGGATCCCTGAAAGCGCTTTTCGTCGTGGGTGAGAACCCTGTGGCAAGCCTCCCCGCACCACTTCGCACGGAGGATTCGTTACGGAAATTGGATTTGCTCGTTTGCCAGGAGCTGTTCTTGACTGAGACGGCGGCCCTGGCTCATGTTGTCTTGCCGGTTGCATCGTCGATGGAAAAAACAGGGACCTTTACCAATAGCGAGGGGCATGTGCAGGCCGTTCGTCCTTCGATTGAGCCGATCGGAGAAAGTCGTCCCGATTGGGAGATCTTTGCTGCGCTCTGCATCTTGTTAGGAATGTCGGTGGAGTACCAGGAGAGCAAAGACATCTTGAAAGAGATCCGAGGCGCCATTCCCGGCTATGGGTCGCTTGGACCGACACCGTCGCCTCTGAAAGTCGATGGTCGTGCCATGGATCGTTACCTCCGTGAGGGATACCATCCCAATCTCGCGATGCGATACCGACTCACCCCGCAGAAGTCCAGACCGGATGGCACGCTGCAGGTAGGATTTGGGCAGAGTCTGTTCCACTCTGGAAAGCTCTCGACCCGTTCGAAAGGCCTCCGTCAGCTTGAAGACCGTGGACAGCTTCGGATTAATCCTGTCGATGCCACCCGGTTTGCCTTGATGGATGGAGATCGTGTCCGTCTCTGCAGCAGCGTCGGAGAAATGACGACCGAGATTAAAATTGTGGCACGGGTACCTCAAGGTACCGCATGGTTTCCGGATCACTTCGGTCAAACCGCCCTCGGGCTGTTTGACTACGCGGTTGATCCGATCACGCATGTTCCATCATTCAAAACGGCCACGGTATCGATGATGAGGGTCGCCTAACGAGCCAATACTGTTACTGATAATTATGCTAATCGAGGAGTCTTATCGTGGGTGAATTAGGGTTGCGTCTTGCCATATCTCTGACCCAAATCGGGGCCATCATGGGGATCGTCATCGTGACGGTACTCCTTCTTACCCTAGCCGAGCGAAAAGTGTTGGGGTGGATGCAGGACCGCATGGGCCCCATGGAAGTGGGACCATACGGAATCCTCCAACCCTTTGCGGATGCGATTAAACTGTTTTTCAAGGAGGATATCATCCCTGCCGGCGCCAACAAGCTTCTCTTTACGATGGCGCCGATCATCTGTCTGATTCCTGCGTTTATCGGGTTTGCCGTCATTCCGTGGGGCCCAAACTGGACGTTTGAGATCAACGGCATCACCGTCAAGCCCTTCGTGATCAGCGATATCAATATCGGCATTCTGTATATCCTGGCCTTCGCCTCGCTCGGCGCCTACGGCATCATCATCGGAGGATGGGCTTCGAACAGCAAATACTCCTTGCTCGGAGGGTTACGCTCGGCGGCACAGATCATCAGCTATGAGCTGAATGTCGGGCTCTCCATTATCGGCGTGATCATCCTCGCCGGCTCGCTCAGTCTGGTGAAGATCACCGATGCCCAACAGGGTTGGTTTTGGGACTGGTATCTATTCGCCCTTCCGGCACCGCAGATTTTTGCCTTTGGCGTGTATGTGATTTCCGCGGTGGCTGAGACGAACCGCGTGCCGTTCGATTTGCCTGAAGCCGAAAGTGAACTGGTCGCCGGATTCTTCACCGAGTACAGCGGGCTCCGCTTCGCGTTCTTCTTCCTCGCCGAATATGCCAACATGGTGCTGGTGTCTTGTGTGGCTGCCGCACTCTTTTTAGGTGGCTGGAATGCCCCGTACCCTGGAACGATTCTCGAGCTCTTAGGCCTGCCGTCGTTGGCGTGGATCGAGAACACCATGTGGTTTGCGGTCAAGACCTACTCCTTCTTGTTCCTCTTTTTCTGGCTGAGAGCCACATTGCCAAGGTTGCGATACGACCAGCTGATGAAGTTCGGCTGGAAAGTGCTGTTACCCATTGCGTTGGCGAACATCGTCGTCACATCCATTGCCGTATTCGTCACGCAGTAGACAAAACAAGCGACGAGACTGACATGGCTTCAACCACGAGTACAAAACGTCTGAGCCTGTCCGAGTGGTTCAAGACCATTACGTTTTATGAACTCCTGGTCGGCATGAAGGCGACTCTGTCTCACTTGCTGAACTACCGACCGATCACGTTGCAATATCCTCACGAGAAGCGCACGCTTCCGGACAACTACCGGGGCATGCTCGCCTTGCTGCGATACGATGATGGAACCGAGAAGTGTGTGGGGTGTGACCTCTGTGAAGCAACCTGTCCTTCACGTGTGATTCGCGTCGTGAGTGCCGAGGTACCAGGAGAACCGACGAAGCGCTACTCAAAAGAATATTATATGGACATGACCCGATGCTTGTTCTGCGGGATGTGTGTGGATGCTTGTCCTGTCGATGCATTGGGCATGACGAGAGAATTTGAATGGGCGGTCTTTGACAAGCGACAACTCCATCTGAACAAACAGCAGCTCCTCGCAATCGGTGATCGTTCGTTTCCGATCCGTGAGAAGCGCTTAGAACTTCAGCATCCGAATGTCGCGTTCTTCAACGTGGCATTCAAACACGTTCCGCCCAAGCCGAACTGATCCCAATGGAACGCATTGGGGTGTCCCATGACGGCCACCCAGTGGCAGAAGTCCTGGACTGTCGACCGTTGACCGAGGAATTGTACCGTGGCGTACGTTTTTTTTGGATATTTCGCTTCAATGATTACCGTCACCTCCATTCTCGTGGTGGTACTCAGAAACCCTGTGTATAGTACGTTGTCTCTCCTGGTCATGTTTTTCCATGTCGCCGGACTGTACATCACGCTGCATGCCGAATTCCTCGCCGCCGTGCAAATCATCGTCTATGCCGGAGCGATCGTCGTGTTGTATCTGTTCGTGGTCATGTTGCTCAACGTCAACCGCGACGACCGGTATCACAGCCAATCGAGAATTGCAGTCTTTGTGAGCGTTCCCTTGGCGATCGAGTTTCTGGTGTTGCTGTCGGGCGGCATGGGCGCAGCTCGCCGTGACCCTGCCGCGCTGGCAGTCGACGCTCAGACCTCCGACAATACCCTTACGATTGGCAAAGCGCTCTACTCAACCTATTTATTTTCTTTTGAAGTGGCCTCCTTGATTCTCCTCGCCGCCATGATCGGCGCCATTCTCCTCGCCAAGCCCCACATCGGCAAAAACGAGGACAAGGACATGCCCCAAGCCCCTGGTGCCCAATGAGCGTCCCTGTGTTCTATTATGTGATCTTGAGTGCGATCGTGTTCCTCACGGGTGTTGTTGGCGTATTGATTCGTCGCAACATCATCGCCATTCTTCTGTCCATCGAGTTGATGCTGAATGCAACCAACATTAACTTTGTGGCGTTCTCCGACCATCTCCAGGTTATTGGAGGGCAAGTGTTCGTCTTTTTTGCCTTGACGGTTGCAGCGGCAGAAGTCGCAATCGGTTTGGCGATCATCATCGCCTTGCATCGATCGAAATCGACGATCAACGTCGAGGCATTCAATTTGCTCAAATGGTAAAGGACCTCCGTGACGACACGTCAGCCTTCACACGCCGGCTTCCCCTGGTTCTTCGTTGAGGCCTGTCCCGAGCTGACGATCATCGAGTAATATCTCCACCATGCTCTACGCACTCATTCCACTCCTCCCGCTGGCCGCGTTTCTTGTCCTCGGCCTACGGGGTTCGCAGATCAGCGACCGCGCGCATGTCACCGCGGTTCCAGCGGTATTGCTCTCATTCGTGTTGTCGCTTGCAGCCTTTATCGAAGTCGCCTCCGGTTCGGTGATTTCTGTCCCACTCTACACATGGCTCGTATCGGGGGATCTCGATATTCACATCGGTCTCCATATCGATCGACTGACCGCTGTCATGCTCCTCTTGGTGACAGGAGTCAGTTCGCTCGTTCACATTTATACGATCGGCTATATGCACGGCGATCCTGGCTATGCTCGGTTCTTCAGCTATATCGCCCTCTTTACGTTCTCCATGCTCATGCTCGTGCTTGCCGACAACTTGCTCCAACTCTTCATATTTTGGGAAGCCGTCGGACTGTGTTCCTATCTATTGATCGGACATTGGTACGAACGCGCATCCGCCTGTGCGGCAGCCACCAAAGCCTTTCTCGTGAATCGAGTCGGCGATTTTGGCTTCATCCTGGGCCTGCTCCTGGTCTGGTATCACTTCGGATCGCTGAATTACCTCGACATCTTTCCGGCTATCCATGAAGCAACCGATCTAACGATGAATCTCCTCGGCCCGTTCGGTGGTATCTGGGAAGTTTCTGTCTACACTCTGATCGCGCTCTTGTTATTCACCGGCGCGGTGGGGAAATCGGCGCAGGTCCCTCTTCACGTCTGGTTGCCCGATGCAATGGAAGGCCCTACGCCCATCTCAGCGCTCATTCATGCCGCTACCATGGTCACGGCCGGTGTGTTCATGGTCGCCAGGCTCGCCCCCATTTATAACTTGTCCCCCACGGCCATGAGCATCGTGGCTGTGACCGGCGCCGCTACGATGGTACTTGGCGCGACGATCGCCTTGACTCAGACCGACATCAAACGCGTGGTGGCCTACTCGACCGTGAGTCAACTCGGCTACATGATCATGGCCTGTGGCCTTGGGGCCTATGCCTCAGGTATGTACCATCTCCTGACCCACGGTGCCTTCAAGGCCTTGTTGTTTCTTGGTTGTGGCTCGGTCATCATTGCGCTCCACCATGAACAAGACATACGACAGATGGGTGGTCTCAAAGATAAGCTACCGACCACCTATTGGACGTTTGTGGTGGGTTCATTGGCTCTCGCCGGGTTTCCACTCACAGCTGGTTTTTTCAGTAAGGATGAGATTCTCGTCTCGGCCTGGTCGTCAGGAGAACTTGGTCAGGTCTTGGCCGTTTTGGGTCTGCTGACGGCGCTGTTGACCGCCTTCTATAGCTTCAGGCTGGTGTTCGTCGTGTTCTGGGGTTCTTCGCGTGTCGACCCGCACCATGCGTCCCACATTCATGAACCTTCGCAGACGATGACGAGACCACTACTTATTCTGGCCGGCCTCAGCATACTGACCGGGTATCTTGGCATCCCATCATTTTTGGAGCCGGTCTTTTCTACCGGACAAGAGACCGCTGTTCAGCACGGTTCTGATGGGTTCACCATCATGTTGACCGCGACAGGGTTGGGCCTGCTCGGCATTGCCGCAGCCTATTATGTCTACGTGATAAACCCTGATCTGCCTGACCGCTTGGCCAGGCGATGGAGAAGCCTCTATGAAGCCTCTCTCAACAAGTGGTACGTCGATGAGCTGTATGACGCCCTGTTTGTACGGCCGACGTTCAGGGCAGCATCCACGCTTTGGAAGCGCGTCGATGTCAACGTGATCGATGGTGCCGTCAATGGAATCGCTCGGGCCATTACGTGGGGAGGATGGATATTGAGGCTCATCCAGAGCGGCCAAACTCAACACTATGCGCTGGGAATGGCCCTAGGCATTGTTGTGTTGACGGCTTATCTTCTCCTGTGATGGTTATGACTTGAATGATGAAGAAGAGCGAACCCAGCATGATCCGACTTAAATACGGGATTCCCTCCTCCATATTGGCCGAACGGGAAGCCCGATGAGTGGATTTCCCTGGCTTACGATCTTGATTTTCCTGCCGCTGATTGGGGCAGCCATCATCTTTGCCGTCAAAGACAGCTCTGTGCGGCCTGTTGCGCTCGGCATTACCGTTACCGACTTCCTGATCTCGTTGCCGCTCTGGTGGCTCTTCGATGCATCCTCGGATCAGATGCAATTTGTTGAATCGGCCCTATGGATCCCCGCTCTCTCCATCAGTTACAAGCTTGGTCTGGATGGAATCAGCCTGCCGCTCGTGATCATGACAACTATCCTGATGCCGCTCTGCGTACTGATCTCCTGGCACGCCATAGAGACGAGAATTCGAAGTTTTATGGCCATGCTGTTGATCATGGAATGCGCCATGATCGGCGTCTTCTGTGCATTGGATTTCGTCCTGTTCTACGTATTTTGGGAGGCGATGCTGATCCCGATGTATCTGTTGATCGGCATCTGGGGCGGGCCGAACCGTCTCTATGCGGCCATCAAATTCTTCTTGTATACCTTTGCCGGCAGCGTCCTCTTGCTGGTCGGGATCCTGGTCCTCTATTTCCAGGGCGGCCATACGTTCGACGTTCTGGCGCTGAGCCAGCAAACCTACGGACTAGGACTCCAGATCTGGCTTTTCGTCTCTCTCTTCGTCGCGTTCGCCGTCAAAATTCCCATGTTTCCCTTCCATACCTGGCTCCCGGACGCGCACGTAGAAGCCCCCACGGCCGGCAGCGTGATTCTCGCGAGCGTCCTGCTCAAGATGGGAACCTATGGCTTTCTACGCTTCAGCCTCCCCATGTTGCCGGATGCGTCACGGCTTCTCACTCCATTGATGGTCATCCTGTCGATCGTGGCGATCATCTACGGCGCCTATATGGCCCTGGCTCAGGCTGACCTCAAAAAACTCATTGCCTATTCAAGCGTCAGTCACATGGGATTCGTCACGCTTGGGCTCTTCATGTTCAATATCCAAGGCATCGAGGGTGCCGTCATGCAGATGGTGAACCACGGGATCACCACCGGCGGACTCTTTCTCTGTGTGGGCATGATCTACGAGCGGACCCATAGCCGTCAGATTGCCGACAATATTGGACTCACAAAGCCGATGCCTCGCTACGCCACGTTCCTGGTAATTTTTGGCCTTTCCTCGCTGGGTCTTCCCGGTACGAACAGTTTCGTGGGCGAGTTCCTGGTCCTCGTCGGCACGTTTCTCTGGAGCAAGATCGCTGCCGCGCTAGCGTCTTTGGGGATTATCCTCGCTGCCGCCTATCTCCTCTGGATGATTCAACGAGTCGCCTTCGGCGTACCAGCCGCGCACCTGCTTCCAAAGCTGCGCGATTGCAGTCCCCGCGAGATGGCGACGCTGGTGCCGCTCGCAGTCTTGATTTTTTGGATCGGGTTATTTCCGAATCCGATTCTATCTCGAATGCATGCCAGCGTGGAGAAAGTGATCGCGCGTGGGATACCGGCTTCCCAGGAGGAGACAGCCGCAAGCCATCGCCAGAATTCCTTGTCTGCACGACCTACGCTGTCCGCAAATCTTGAGGGAACTAGTGAGCGAGAAGCGCCCCCGCCTCCACACTTCTCGACTATCCCGACGAAGGAACGGCACCCATGACATTCGCAGTCAGAGACCTCTTTCTGATCCTACCGGAGCTGCTCGTCATCACGACGGCCTGCATCGTGCTTGTACTGGATCCGGTGCTGCGGAGACCCGATAAGGACGGCCTGGTGTGGTTAAGTCTAGGAACGCTTGCCATTTGCATGGGACTCACGGCCTCTCAGATCGGCGAGCAGACCGTGATTTTCAGCGGTCTTGTCGTCATTGATACCTACGGAGCCTTCTGGAAGCTGCTCCTCTACTTCGTCACCGGCCTCACCATCCTGCTTTCTTGTTCGTACCTCAAGGAGGAACGCCTCTATTTCGGCGAATACTATGGGTTCATCTTGCTCGCGCTCACCGGAATGATGGTCATGGTATCGGCGTCCGATCTCCTGACGATCTATCTTGGAACTGAGTTGATGTCTCTTTCACTGTACACAATAACTGGACTCAAGCGCGCCGAACCACGTTCTCTCGAAGCCTCTGCGAAATATTTCGTGTTAGGCGCATTTTCATCCGGCATTCTGCTCTACGGCATTTCGCTCCTCTATGGAGCAACCGGCAGTACCAGACTTCCGCAAATTGCCGTCGCCATCGCTGGTCAAGGACTGAGCGAGCCGTTACTCCTGTTTGCGACCATCCTGCTCGCAGTTGGCTTCGGATTTAAGCTCGCCGTCGTACCCTTTCACATGTGGACACCCGATGTCTATCAGGGAGCCCCAACCTCGGTGACCGCGTTCATGGCGGTGGCCGCGAAGGCCGCTAGCTTCGGCGCGTTCCTTCGGGTGTTTGTAGAAGGCCTGGGTGGGCTCAAGGCGAACTGGTCTGCAACGTTTCTCCTGCTCTGCGTCGCAACGCTCCTGATCGGGAACATCGTCGCTCTGGTGCAAACCAACGTCAAGCGCATGCTGGCCTATTCGAGCATCGCCCATGCGGGCTATGCGCTGATCGGAGTGGTGGCTGCAGGCCGAATCGAACAGTCCTCCGGCATCGCCAGCGTTCTCCTGTATCTCTCGCTGTACACCTTCATGACCTTCGGGGCATTCGCGATCGTTGCGATGCTGCGTAAAGGCGGTGTCGAAGGCGAAGAGATCGAAGACTTTACGGGGCTCGCAAGACGCCATCCCATGGCCGCGCTTTTAATGCTGATTTTCATGGTCTCGCTGGCTGGAATTCCTCCGACTGCCGGCTTTGTTGGGAAATTGTATATCTTCCTATCGGCGGTGGAGGCAGGTCTGACGTGGCTGGCAGCTCTTGCTCTGATTTTTGCCGCCATTTCGGCCTATTACTATCTCCGGCTGGTCATGGTGATGTACATGCGAGAGCCTCGCGATCAGATGGACAGCGCCCCACGCTTCGTGATGTCTCCGACTCTCTCCATCGTCTTGGCCTGCGCGGTCGCCGGGGTCGTCATCTTCGGGGTTTACCCCAACCCGCTCGTGAGCTTCGCGACACAGGCTGTGTCGACACTCAAATAAGTCGTTGTGTCTGTTTACTGATTCATGTGGGACGCATCATGAACGTCCTCCGCTTTTTCCTTGATGCCTTAAACGCGTTCTTGCGGGAAGGGTGCCCCAGCTTGGCGGCCGCTCTGGCTTTTTTCTCGCTCCTCTCGCTCTTTCCACTCGTGTTCCTCCTGCTCTATGGAATCAGCTTTCTGGTCAGCCAAGAGGTCATCGGTGAACAATTCATGCTGAGCTTCCTCAAAGGTTTCCTCCCTTCCCTGGGCGAACGATTGGCTGATGAGCTCCACCGGATCAGTTCGCTAGAAAGCGTGCGATGGCTCGTATTCTTATCGTTTTTCTGGTTTGGCGGGCTCGTCTTCTACGAACTCGACTATGCACTCAACGTAGTCTTTGAGAGCACCCAAAAACGGCACCCGCTGATTTCCACGGCAATTTCTATCGCGTTGTTAGGCTCTACGGGACTTCTTCTTTTTGTTTCGTACGTGGCTACAGAAACCATCACGTTTTTGACCGCCTATGCGCCTCGCCTCTGGGGTCTTGACCTTGTCGCCTTGGCTGCGCACGAGTTCCATCTGACCTACACGCTACCCTTTGCGCTCGCATTCCTGGCTGTGAGTCTCTTGTATCGCCTCGTTCCTCGACGCCGACCACGATGGCGAGACGCAATGGCAGGAGCACTGACGTTCGGCCTGCTCTGGGTTTCAACAAAAGTTATTTTCGTCAGTTATGGCGGGTACGCAACCGTCTACGCACGACTCTATGGATCACTACTGGAAATCGTGCTCTTACTGTTGTGGGTCTACTATTCAGCGGGACTGTTACTGTTCGGTGGGGTGATCGCACACAAGCTTCAGCAGCTTGCTCGAATCAAACGGCCGTTGCCGCCCGAACAGCCCTAACCTTCGATCAGCCGCGCTCTTGCCCGTAGCCGTTTCGCTACGTCCAGCCGATGCAACTTCCAGTCTTTTTCTGGCGACAGTTCAGCTTCCTCGATAAAATGGCTACCGGCACGGCTTCGAGCCAACCACATGATAGAAGAACACGGCAAAGAACTGATGATGCTAGGCGGAACCATAGCCGGGTTTGTCGCCGCTCTGCTCACCGTTTTTGAACGACTACTCAACATTCAACAGCGCCTCCAATTACAGCGAGAGAAGAAGCCGATCGAGCAATCAGAACGCCGCACCGCGACCACCCCACTACGCAGCGGCTTCTTTTCCTCGAAGCCACTGTCCGGATCTTCTTACCTGATTGTATACGAAGTCGGGGTTATCGTTGCTGCGGGAGTGCTTCTCAACTATGTCGGTCTGACCCTCAGCCGCCATCTCGAAAGCATTCTGTTTCTCGATATGACGGGGACTGCCTTGGCCGCGATTTTACTGGGCCCGTGGCTGGGTGCCATCGTCGCCCTCCTCTCGAATTCTGTCGTGAATTGGTTGCTCTTCCCCGAAGCGGGAGCTGAAGTCATCATCTTCCCCTGGTCTCTCGTCAATATGGCAGGAGCGTTATTTTGGGGATTGCTGGCACGGCAACCGAGGTTTCTCAAATACGTGCGGACGAGTAAGAGTTCTGGTGCTGCGCATGCCTGGTTTCTACTCAGCTTCGGCGTAGCCGGGGCGGTGGTCATGAGCATTCCCGGCACCCTTGTTCAAGCAGCGCTGCATGAACGCGCAATTTGGGCGTTGAATCCTGACGTGGCGGAAGCCCTCAGCATCCGGATTTCACAATGGGAGGCGGCGGTCCGTGTGTTCCTGGATACGGCTCTCGGCCTCCACTGGAGCCAAAATATCAGCTGGTACGTCGTCAACTGGTTTCAAACCTGCGTACGATACATCCCTGATAAGACGATGAGTGCCGCGATCGCCCTGGTCATCCTGAAATACGGCTACCCGCTCTTCGAGCGGGAGTTGGTTCACGGCGGACCGGACGGAGAACGCCCAGGAGATGCACGCATCCTCCCATTGGTGCTTGGACTCCTCTACGCTCCATCGTACGCGTCACTCATCAGCCAAGAGGATTACTCGGGACACCTCTACTGGCCATTGTGGAGTATCCCCTGGCTCTTTATCATGTACGGCTATGTCAGAATCCGCTATTTGGGACCGACGGACGAAACCCTTCGTGTGGCTCGCATGCAGCGAGCCGAGCGATATGCGCGGGCTCTAAAACCCGTCGGAAAAGAACCTTCTTACGAATTTTGTCGTCGGCTGACGCTCGCAACGCTGATCGCGAGCCTACTCTTCGCCCTCTGCTTGCCGGTTCTCCTCATGGATTTCTACCAAGTGACATTCAAATTCTTTTGCGTGGTCTACGGCTTTCTACTCGTCGTCCATCTGGTTCGCATCGCCATAGCACAAAACATTTCTATCGCTCGTGTCGACTGACCTAGGATGACGAATCTCCACGGGTTCCTAGTCCATACCCGTATCACGCAACCGTCATACTCACCTAGTTCCCAGAAGAACTTCGGAGCCGCAAGAAATGAACAATGGCCGATTGGGTCACCAGCCCGACAACCGCTTCATCCTGCACGACAACCAGTCGATCCCATCCTCCACGAGCCATTCGTTCCATCGCATGAATCACCCGTGCCTCTGGATCGATCACCAACGACTCTGAAACAGGGCGCATCACCTGGTCAACCCGGCGCCAGACCCAGAGTGCCGGCGTCACAGCCTGCACCTCGGAGACCGTCACCAGCCCGACCAACCGACCATCTGCCAGAACAGGAAACCCTCCGTATCCATAGGTTTGGAAGTACCGATTCACGGCTTCATCAAGGGTACAGTGCGCAGGGATCGAGACCACCGTCGTGACCATCAAATTCCGGATAGGGATCGTTGCCAAGGACTGGCGCACCACAGCCTGGCGGCGACTTGCCTGTGCCGCGGCAAACAGAAACATGCCGATGAACACGATCCATCCTCCGTTCGACATCATGGGGGCAGGTAGGTCCCCGCTCGCGGCCCTATAGGCGATTATAAGGCCGACAAAACCCAATATCGCCCCAAATGTAAGGCCGACAACCGCAGCCTGTTTCGTTGCACGATAGAAGTCTTTTCCCCAAGCCCAGAGTCCGGCACGCAGCACTCTCCCGCCGTCAAGGGGAAAACCTGGGATCATATTGAACAACCCGAGTTGCACATTCACGATGCCCAACAAGGCACAGAGCATGATCACCCCCTGAAGCCCCTGTTGCTGTTGGAGAGATTCCACCAATATCACGAACAGAAAACAGGCCCCACCAATCGCCAAACTGACGACTGGCCCTGCGACGGCGATGAGAAATTCCGCCTTTGGTGACGGAGCTTCTCTGCGCATGTGGGCCACCCCACCAAAAATGAAGAGGGTGATCTGTTCAATTGGAATGCGATAGTGCAGGGCCACATAGGAATGTCCGAGTTCATGGAGCAGGACAGAGAAAAACAGAAGAACCGCCGCCACCGCCCCCATCGCCCAATAGCGCTCAGGCGAGAGGCCAGGCAGGTTATCGGGCAGATACCCGGTAGAAAGACTCCACGTCACCAATAAAAAAACGAGAAACCAGGATGCATGGACGCGAATGGGAATTCCCAATGCATGCCCGATTTTCCAGGACGGCAGATGCATGGAGAACACCGTAACAGCCGGATATCTAGGGGGTCAATTAATCCTCTTTGAATCAGGTATACTCGCTCCTATGCGACAATCTCGGTTCAGCATATTGACTGATTAGCACCCACTTGCCCTAGAGCTCGGCGCTGGTACTTTCTATAGAGAGTACGATCACTAGGTACTGGCCAAGAGATGATTCAAGCTCTATTGGAGTTACTTTACGAATTGGTTGTCAACGTCATTTGTTTTGGAACAGGGCGTTTGATCCTGCGTCCGCTGGGGTTCCGTAATTTTGAGCGCCACATGGTAAGCGTTGAGATTGTGGGATTTTTATTCTGGTTCTTTGTCTCTCTGGCCATTTGGCAGGTGTTTCACGTATAAGAGAGCCGATGAACGTCAAAAAGCTTCTCCATACCAGGATGCGGGTCAGCGACCTGGATGAAACCATTCGGTTTTATACGACGGTGCTAGGTCTTGAGGTGATCGAGCGAAAGACCTCTCCCCGTGGGTCGCACCTTGCGTTCCTGCGAGTGCCCAATAGTGACGAGTTGATTGAGTTGACCAGTTTCCCTCCCAGTGGCCCGGTCAAGGTTCAAGAGGATCTCATCCACCTTGCATTCCAAGTGGAAAGCCTCGACGAGACGATTGCGTCGCTCAATGCCCAAGGGGTGAAGATTACCGATGGGCCGACGAAGACGTCCTCCGGGAGCCGATTCATCTTTATCGACGCGCCGGACGGCTACGAAATCGAGTTGATCGAACGGCCTGCAGGCGTGAAGATCGTCTAGCCACCCCGTCATTTGTCATGCCTCATCGGTCACTTGCCCTAAACAAGTCCTGTTCCCAGATCTGCGACCAATGACTATTGACCAGTGACAGATGACCCCAGTATCGTTCGAGCGGTTCCAGATCAATAGACGAAAATTGGAGAAAGGACTGATCGGATGAAAAATGCTTTTTTCCGCGGGCATGGCTTGGGCAACGATTACATTGTGATGGATCCCAAGGAACTGAGCGTAAAGCTCACACCGAAAGTGATTAAAACGATCTGTGATCGCAATTGGGGGCTGGGAAGCGACGGCATTCTGGCCTTGGTCCCCTCGAAGGAGGCTGATTTCGGCCTGCGCATCTTCAACCCTGACGGCAGTGAAGCGGAAAAATCTGGAAATGGGCTTCGTATTTTTGCTCGCTACCTCCACGCGACAGGCAAGACCAAGAAAAAGCGTTTCACGGTTGAGACCAAAGGTGGGTTGGTCACCATCGATCTGCACCTAGACCGGTATGGAGACGCCAGCGCCGCGACGGTCGAGATGGGGAACGCCATGTTCACACCTGATGCGTTGCCCTGTTCACTGAATGTAGCAGAATTGATTCAGCAACCTATCGAAGCTGCGGGACGCTCGCTGGTCTTCACCGGCGTCAGTGTGGGAAACCCACATTGCGTGGTCTTTCGACCCGCTGGCGAATCCTGGACGAGGGAAGAACTGTTACAACTTGGCCCTGCCTTGGAAAATCATACCCTGTTCCCGAGACGAACCAATGTTCAATTGGCTGTCCCAACCGGCCCAAAAGAGATCTTTATCCTGATTTGGGAGCGTGGCGCCGGAGAAACACAGGCCTCCGGCTCGTCCTCCTGCGCGGCGGCCAGCGCCGCTGTGCGGTTAGGACTGGTGAAAGCTCCCGTCACGGTAAAAATGCCGGGTGGTGTGTTGAACATCAGTGTGGGACAAGACTTTAGCCTGACAATGAAAGGGCCGGTGGCCGAAGTGGCGCGCGGGACCTTAAGCCCATCGTTCGTGCGCTCACTACACTGACCACGTCAATGGTCATTGGTCAAGAGTCAACAGAATCAATCATGACAAGGCCAAACAATGTTACATCTTTTCAGGATTTGGACGTTTGGAAAAGCGGCAGGGACATCCGCAAACGCCTCTATCTCATCGCAAATCGACTTCCGAATCTTGAGCGCTACAATCTCGCCTCGCAGATTCGCCGAACGGCCGTCTCGTTGACGGTGAATATCGCAGAGGGATATGCGCGATTTCATTTCAAAGAAAACGTTCAATGTTGTCGAATATCGCGCGGCTCAGCCTATGAATTGATGGACCATTTGATCACCTGCCGAGACGAGTCCTACCTGACAAAGGATGAGGTTGAATCCCTGCATGAGGAATTGTTGATTTTCATCCGTTTATTGAACGGATATATCCGCAGTATTGGAACAACAGGCCATTAATAGCCTCGTCCTTCCATCATTGATAGAATAGTTACGTGTCCTGATGACCATTGACCAATGACTGAAACCCTCCAGTCCAAACTATCCCATCTGCCCAGCAGCCCCGGCATTTACCTGTTCAAGAACGGACAGGGCGACATCATCTACATCGGGAAAGCCGCGGTCCTAGCCGACCGCGTGCGCTCCTATTTCCAGAAAGGCACAGACCACAGCCCAAAGACCAGCCTGCTCGTCAGCCAGATCACCGATTTGGAAACCATGGTGACCCGATCTGAGCTCGAAGCCCTGATTCTCGAGAGCAACCTGGTGAAGCGTCATAAACCCCGCTTCAACGTCGTCTTACGGGACGACAAGCAATACCCCTATGTGCGGCTGCCGATCAGGGACGATTTTCCACGGCTGTCGATCGTCCGTCGTGTCCAAAAAGACGGCGCATTGTATTACGGCCCCTACACACCGGCCAACGCCCTGCGGGAAACCTTGAAGGTGATCAAGCACGTTTTCCCCTTGGCGACCTGCACGATCGACATCGACGGGAAGGCCGAACGAGCTTGTCTCGAATTTGAAATCAAGCGTTGCATGGCTCCCTGCACGGGCAATCAGTCGAAGGAGGAGTACCATCAAATCGTCAGGCAAGTCCGTCACTTTCTGGAGGGGCGAGACCATGAGCTGCTCGACGAACTCCGCGTCAAAATGGAATCGGCTGCCGAGCGGGAAGAGTTCGAGGACGCGGCTCGATTGAGAGACCGGCTCTTCAAGATCGAACGGATGTTGGAGAAACAGCGCATTACCCAGACCTCGGCCACCGATCAGGATGTGCTCGGGATTGCGCGGCGAGGAGCCGCCGTGGACCTTCAGATCCTGTTTGTGCGCGGCGGATTACTGATCGGACGGAAAGATTTCTTCTGGCCTCAATCGGCGGATGCATCGGACCACGAACTCGTTCGTTCTGCGATCGAACAGTTTTACAACAAAGACGGGCAACCGCCACGGGAAGTCTTGGTCCCGACCGACCTCGACGACGTGACCTTGATCGAACAGTGGCTGTCTGAAAAACGTGGAGAACCTGTCCGCATCCTGGTTCCCGAACGTGGCGTCAAACATCAACTGGTCCTCTTGGCGGAAGAAAACGCCACATCAGCCGTCGCCGAACATCTTCGCGAGGAGGAGCTCGACCGTCAGGCCTGTGAGGAACTGAAACGGATGCTGCGCCTTGAGCGCCCTCCTCGTCGGATTGAAGGGTTCGACATCTCCAACACAATGGGGAACCAATCCGTGGCATCGATGGTCGTGTGGGAAGACGGGGATATGAAAAAGGCAGACTACCGTCGATTCAAGATTCAAACCGTGCAGGGGGCGAACGACTTTGCCAGCATGAGGGAGGTCGTGATACGTCGGTACGGCCAGTCCGGCGAAGAACCGGATCGGACCACGGACAACTTGGCGCAGCCGGACTTGGTCTTAATCGACGGAGGACTCGGGCAATTGGCTGCGGCTATCGAGGGACTGAGAGAAGTTGGACAACAGCACCTCCCGATACTTGGATTGGCTAAGGCCCGCGGTGAGAAGGAAGAGCGGGTGTTTCTCGCCGGCAGAAAAAACCCGATCACTCTGACCGCCACCTCTCCGACCACACATCTTCTCCAACATATTCGCGACGAAGCCCATCGTTTTGCCATCACGTTCCACCGAAAACTTCGAGGGAAAGCATTGATCAACTCCAAGCTGGATCAGGTCATCGGAATTGGACAGATTCGACGCAAGCAACTGTTGAGCCGGTTTGGGAGTTTGGATAAATTAGAAGCAGCAAGCGATGAGGCCTTGCAGAGCGCCGGACTCAGTCCAGAAACCGTCTCGAATCTCCGCAAAGCCCTCGCACAATAACTCGAATCCTCCTGGTAACCTCAGAACAGATAGCGCAGGCTGAATGTTCCGAGATGCACAAAGGCGTGATAGGTACCGTTTACCGTTGGGTTGAGATTCCCGACCACCGTACGCGATTCATAAAACCACTCCTGATAGGCTAGATCGAGCCCGATTCCTTTCGGCCACAGCGCCGACTCTCCACTGCAAGGAATCATCCCAAGGAATTTCCCGGCGCCTGTGCAGAGGAATCCCACGCCGAGGGAGAGGGTGTGAGCTGGTAACGAAATTATGCCAGGACTAAACGTTCGTTCGGGAACTGGATCCTGCGTATACGTATACCCGGACCGTACCACAATCTCCCAGTCGGGGAACCAGGTCGGATTCAGCAATTTATATTCAGTTCCAAGTGCAATCACCGGCACGTTCTTCCACTGTTGCGGCTGGGGAATCGTAGCCCCGTTTGAAAGACGGACATCTAGATGTTTATTCAAACTCCAGCCCACATACTCGATATCGAGTTCCACCTTCCACTCCCTCTCGCTGTTACGCACCGGCCAGATGGCGACGGCCCCTGTAAACTTTTGAGGCAGCACAAGATCGGTGGAAGCATCAGCCACCTTTGCTCCGTTGACCAACAACTCCCCTTTCAACGGCAACACCGATTGACTGCGATAGACCAATCCAATCGAGACAATTGGTTTACCAGTTTTGTTTTTCAAGGGCGTATAGAGCATACTCGCCGTCACGCCCACTCCTGTCCCCGCGCCATTGAGTTCGATTTCAGCCCCGCTCGGAATACCAGCGGTTCCCGCACTGATTTGCTTCTGCTCTACATGCCCCTCTCCCAGAAAACTGGCGAAGGTATAGATGTCGGCACTGACCCCAACAGAAAGCTGGTCGTTGATTTTATAGGCAATTGTGGGTTTGACAGCAATCAGGGGTAATTCCGCTGATGTGATGGCAGTACTAAATGGACTGTCGATGGGGTAACGAGTCCTTAAACCAAAGGGAGAGGTGAGCCCCAAACCGACGGTGATAGCGGAAAAACGCGGCGATCCGAGTGCTCCGAGGTTGGCGCTAAGATAGGTATGCCCAGGCGGGGGGAAACTAACGCTTCCGCCGAAATCACCACGGCTATCAACGCCAGAAATACTTTTTGTTTTTATCGAACCGCCTAGCAACGCTATCCCAAATACGCCCTGTATCCCAGGAACTTGGGTAAGACCGGCAGGATTATAATGAATGGCTGATGCATCGTCCGCCTGAGCTGCAAATGCATTTCCTTGAGCTGACGCGACGGCACCCTGTGGTTGAAAGCGCAGGGCTTGAGCGGTCGCAATAGCAGGACACAGAAGCATCACAACCATCACCCCAATGGCAAATCTATTGCCAATCAACCAATCGAGTGAAGCCTGCCGGAGCATCCTTGTCCTGTTGCACGTACCGTTTCCGTCTCGGGGCTTGCTGAGGTCAATACGCTACTTCAGGCCATTAGCATAGGTCCGTATGGATCTATATGATTAGCTCTAGCAACCGCCGTTGTGTTTTTTTATAATATTCTCCCGCTCTGACTCGCCTTACTAATTGGAGGTTCCTATGGCACAGGTGGCCGAACGACGTCCATTCCCCCGAGAGCTTTTCAAGCAACTTTCACACACCGAATGCACATCTTTCGTCGAAGCCCTCCATTACACGATTGAGGCTGATTCCACCGCGGATGTCAAAGAAGCACTTATCCGTTTTCAGAATTTGTTTCCTTTCACACGAGTGATCAGCGGCCTTGCTCGGCTTACAGATAATGGTTCTTTCGACGGATTTACGAATGTTATTAACGTCAGCTACCCCGAAGAATGGATTCGACAGTACTGGCAAAATGGCTACTTCGAGGTTGATCCTGTCTTCAAGAGCGCCCTGCAAAAACCAGGCACCCATCATTGGAGGTCTACCTACCGAGATGCGCGCTCACCCAAGCAACAAGAATTCATAGCAGCTGCGAAAGAATTTGGTCTCGGAGACGGCGTGACGACCGGGTCCGCTGATCCCGCATGCAGGGTCGCAACCTTCTGCTCTTTTGCCTCTGCTGATCATGTGGACGCGGCACGATATGTCCCGCTGATTGAGTATTTTGGATACTATGTTCATCTTGCCTTATTGCGGACAGCTCCTGCTAAGGCCCAATCAATGGATCGTTGTGTGAAGCGGCTAACTTTGCGCGAATTGACCATTCTGAATTGGGTCAAGAATGGTAAGACCAATTGGGAAATCGCCCAGATTATGGGCGTAACAGAACGCACGATCCGATTTCACGTTGAAAGCATCTTTTCCAAGCTCGATGTCACATCACGGTCTCAAGCGGTCGCTATTGCCATCGAACATGGACTACCGAACGTTGTTTAGTCGGGTGAAACTTCCACCTTCTCTCATGACGAATCGGCCTGATGTAAGCTACTCATCACTTATCCCACCACGGAAAGGGCGGGAGAAAAGCTTGAGGTGCGTCCGGGCACTATCTCTCCCGCGCTCGTCGTAATCGTAGACATCCACTCAAGGAAACCAGGTCGCTTCTCCAGATTCTCACTGTCAAAACGAACCATGTCGTAAAGTGCTGCTACCGCACCGACCTCGGCCGGCGGAAGCTTTACGACTGGCCCGATCGGTTCACACGGGAAACCCAACATCCGGAGCGCCCGTAGGAACCGATGTTCGACCTCAAGATAATAGTATCGAACCTCATTCTCGACTGCCCATTGATAAATCCCCTTCAGGACTCCCAGCAGGACTTGCGTTGAAAGTTTTTTATCTTGAATGGCAGGGTTTACCGCAAGCCTGGTAATTTCAGCGGTATCTCTCTCCTTTCGAATAGTGTATCCCTGCGGTAGCAGCGCTCCAAATTCATTCTCCAGCATGAACTTGCCGGCTGATGGAAGAAGCCGAGCCATGCCAAGGAGCGTTTCCTTTTGATCGAAAAGTCCGACGGTAACCCCCCATAGATCATACATATCCATCTCCTGGCCATCCTCCGTCTCTGGTACCCACCGCAGTTGCTCCGCGAAGACTCGGTGCCGTAGTTGATACGCCTGGATCATTTCCTCTCTTGTTTCGACCGTCTTAATGAGAAAGTTGCCCTCGAAAAACTTAACGATTCTCTCCTCTAAAACTACTGGAATGGACATAGCTGACTCCTTTCATGATGAGAAAACAGTGGATGCCTAGGGCTAATTGACTGAACTGAGTGCCAAACGGAGGACAATCTGAAGTCCCTTTGACAGACTCCATTTCCTTTCCCCTAGCTCATTCCCGCGAACCGACTGAGGTTGGGATGACCACCTCCCTGCAAGCTGAGAGAAATAGGTACTGCACTAGGGCCGAATGGCTGGGCCGAATGCCGAATGAGGGCGGCGGATGGTTCCACCTTAGAGAACAAACGTCACCTGGCGGGTCCGCCAGGTGATTTCCTGGTCTTGTCACAGTACAAGGTATTGATCTGGGTACTGGGAGGATGTTTCGTGGAGCTTCAGATAGGAGGAAGGTGAATGGAAGAAACTCGCGTCATCGTGGGAAGGAAAAGATTCGAGGTGTTGGAAGGGGGGCTCCAGACTACGTCGAGGCTCTCAATCTCACAGTCGGTCCAACCAGTGAAGCAATCTTATGGTTGGGCTCAACTGGAACCCTGCGCTGGTGAATTGACCACGGCCTATAAGGCGACCGAACGACGCCTACACATGCTCCTGGAGGATCGCACCCGCATCGGTCGTGATCTGCATGACTGTGTACTGCAGTCGTTGTATGCCATCGGGCTGGGTATTGAAACGAATCATAAACTAAGGCATGATAACGATCAGGAAACAAAACTAGATGATGCGAGAATAGTCGTGCAGATCAACCAATTGATCCATGAAGTCCGCAGTATGATCTGCGAATTGGAGTCCGGGACCGTCCATGAATTTGATCTTGCTTCCGAGCTGAATACGTTGCGCACGACCTATGAGCAGACAGGCCAACTGCGCGTACGATTGGATCTTCAGCAGAGTGCTCTTGAGGTGCTCACACATGAGGAAGAACGAGAGATCCTCAATATCGTACGAGAAGCGCTCAGCAATTGTGCCCGCCATGCCCATGCATCTCGAGCGACAATCGCCATTCGCATGAAAGACACAAGAATTCGCGTCACGGTACAGGACGATGGAATCGGATGCTCCACAGTTGTCGGGCAATCTGATGGATACGGACTGGCCAATATGGAGGCCCGTGCCAAAAAACTTGGAGGGACGCTACGGGTTCAGTCCAAGACCGGAGGCGGTACACATGTGACGGCGGAGTTTTCGTTGGAACCCCTATTGACTCCTGTATGAAACAGCCACAAACCAGCATCGTTCTTATTGATGATCACGAGATGGTCCGTCGAGGGCTTCGCGCTCTCCTTCACCTCGAACCGGATATGACCATCATCGGCGAAGCAGGAACGGTTGCAGAGGGCGTCTCCGCCGTCGAGCGACTCACTCCACATATGGTCTTGCTGGACGTCAAACTTCCCGACGCCACTGTGACTGATGCCTGTCGACGACTTCTAGCCGTGGCACCAAAGCTTCGCATTCTGGTCCTCACCAGTTACGCTGAAGATGCAACTGTGATGGCATCCGTTCAAAATGGAGCCCATGGTTACGTCCTTAAGGATGTCCGCATGGACGACCTTGTTCGCGCAATTCGCACAGTCGCCTCTGGTCATGGCTATCTGGATCCTCGTGTAACCCAGCGGGCGCTTCATTGGATCCGGACCAGCTCACACCTGGGCGTGAATCCCCAGGGCGTCACCAGACTGTCCCCTCAGGAACGTCTCATTCTGCCTTTATTGGCTGAAGGGAAAACAAACAAGGAGATTGCCGTCCATCTCCGGTTGAGCGATAAGACGGTAAAAAACTACCTGGCGAATATCTTTGACAAGCTCCACGTGAAACGCCGGACCGAGGCCGTTGCCTGGTTCATGAAAGAAGGCCACGTACCACCCTCCCCTGCACGAAGTCCAAAGCTCTAAGACGTTTACCATCCTCTAGACCTTCGCTCGTCCTTCTCTCCACTTTTTCGGCCCCTCCTGTTGTATTGTACAGGTACGAGGATCTAAGCTATTGGCCTAGCCGTTGTCCCCAATGGCGGCCTGTCCGGACAGGCGGATGCACGCGTCTCAGAATTTTGTTCGACCTCGCACCTGGAATCCACGCGTATGAATTCTCCGATAGGGATTAACGACCCTGTCTCCCACGAATTAGTCCGACTACGGCAGCAGGTTGTTGAGTTACAGCAGGCCCTGGCTCAATCCGAACAGGACCATCGACCTCCCTACGCATCGGCGCTTGGCGCGGCCCAGTTGGGAACATGGGTGTGGGAATCTGAGACCAATCGAGTCAGCTGGTCCCCGGAAACTGAACAGATCTTCGGTCTGCGTCCAGGCTCCTTCGATGGAACCTATGAGGGATTCTTTGCGCTCGTCCATCCTGACGACCGACAACGACTCAGTGATGCCATTGCCACCGCCGTCGCGGAACGAACCTTTTACCTCATCGAGCATCGCATCATCATGCCGAATGCAGAAACTCGATGGGTCGCATGCCGTGGCCGTGCCCTTTCTGAAGAAAATGGTGCAGCATCAGGCATGGTTGGTACTGTAGAAGACATCACCGCGCGCAAGCAATCAAAACTAGCCCAGCAAGCCATTCAGGAATCCTTGGAAGCGTGTGTGCGCGAACGGACGGCTGAGCTCGAATGTGCTGTGCAAGAGCTCAAACGGGAGGTCGAGCTGAGACAAGAGACAGAGTCAGCGCTCAGAGCCAGCGAGCAGCGGTATCAGTCCCTCTACGAGCAGAACCCTTTCATGTATTTCACCCTCACTTCGAACGGCACCATCTTGTCGGTCAACTGTTTTGGCGCCGAACAATTGAGGTACCAGCAAGAAGACCTTATCGGCCGATCGATTGCGGAGGTATTTGACTCCACTGAACATCATTCCACGTTCGAACGGCTCACGGCTTGCGTGACGAGTCCCTATACCTTGTGGGAATGGGAAGCTCAACAGATTCGGAAAGATGGAACCCGACTCTGGGTGAAGGAGCGAGCCAGAGCCATTCAGGATCACATGGGGACGACCCTCGTCCTCGTAGCCTGTGAAGATATCACGGAAAGAAAGCGGGCCGAAAAGCAGCTGGAGGAAACATCTCGACTGCTCCGGACGCTTGTGAACGAGTCGGCCCTTCCACTCGTCAGCCTCGACCGAGCCGGTCGGGTCATCAGTTGGAATCAGGCGGCATCCCGGCTGTTTGGCTGGACGGAAGAAGAGGTGCTCGGCCGTGAACTTCCCTATGTGCAAACCGGCGAAGAGGCCGAGGCTGATGCCCTGTGGGAAAGAGGAGTCCGTGGAGAAATAACGGGTCCGATTGAATTGCGCCGTCAGCGTAAAGACGGTCAGATGCTCGATCTCCTCTTATGGCCCGTCTTTGTCTCAGACGAGTTCGAGCAGTTTTCACTTGCCGTCGGTCTCTACGTCGATCGGTCCGACCTGAAACGGGCTGAAGAAGCCAGGCTGAGAAGTGAAGACCGCCTCCGGTCATTCTTAGATGCGCTGGATGACTTGGCCTTCGAATTCGATCAGGACGGAAGATACCTCAGCGTCTGGACGCGGAGCGAGGACAAACTGCTCGTACCCAAAGCTCAACTCATCGGCAAGCTCATCACCGACATCTTCGGACATGAAACCGGAACCCACTATGTGGAAACAATCCGACGCGTCATTACCACCGGACAAACTGCAACCATCGAATATAGCGTGTTGCTCGGGCAGGACAGACGATACTTTTCTGGAATTTTGACACGCATTCCAGGAGGTCACGGAGGGAGCGCTACCGTCGGCTGCATCGTCCGTGATATGACCGAAACCCGGCTTATTGAATCCCAACTTCGTGAAAATGAAGCCCGATGGAGGACGCTGTATGACCATGCAGGAGTCGGGATCGCGCAACTCACTCTCGATGGTCGATTCCTCCGAGTAAATCCGCATCTATGCAAAATCTTAAGACATCCGTCGGAAGCGATCATCGGACGGAATTTTCAAGACTACACCCACCCGGACGACGTCCAAGCGAGTCTCGCCCACCTTGCAGAACTGCTCGGCGGGAAATGGCACTCCTTCTCGCTGGAAAAGCGCTATCGTCGGGGCGATAATACCTGGGTGTGGATCGCCTTAACTATGTCGCTGGTTCATGCCGGCCCAGAAGATCAGGCCTATCTGATCGTCGTCATTCAGAATATCGACGATCGGAAGCAGTCCTACTCGCTGCTCCAGGCTGCCATCAACTCAGTCGCGGATGGTCTTCTCATTGTCGACCGCCAAGGAAAGGTGACGAGCGCCAACCAGCGGTTTCTGTCCCTTTGGAACATTTCGAGTGAGTTAGCCGATTGTCAAGACGACGACGCCTTGCTCCACGCCGTCGCAGATCAGTTGGAAGACCCTCATGCGTTTTTGGGCAAAGTGCGTGCGCTGTATGCGCATCCTGAAGAAGAAAGTTTTGATGTATTGCGTTTTAAAGACGGCCGGCTGTTTGAGCGTCACTCGCGACCTCAGATTCTGGGCGGGGAAATCGTCGGCCGCGTGTGGACGTTTCAGGACGTCACGGAACGCAAACGTGCTGAAGATGCCTTACGCGCAAGCGAGCTAAGGCTCCAGCAATTCGTGGCCGAAGCTCCCGTCGGGCTCTGTATTCTGGATGAGAACTGGCGTGCCATCAGCGCCAACAGAGCCTTGTGCGAGTTAACGGGCTATGAGAAAGAAGAGATCCTCGGCAGCACCTATGCGCTCTATACACACCCTGAAGATCTTTCTGCCAATATCGTGCTCACAGATGAGTTTTTTCGAGGCGTTCGGTCGCAGTACAGCTATGAACATCGCTATATCAGAAAGTCTGGAGAAGTCATCTGGGTGTCCGTTAAAGCGACACGGATCGAACTATCCGGGCACACGGGGCCGTTGCTTCTGACCGCAGTCCAAGACATTACCGAACGCAGGCTGGCCATGGAGGAACGCGAGCAACTGAGTCGAGATCTACACGATAACCTCCTGCAAGCCTTGTATGCCATCGGTATGCAACTGGAGGCGGGGAAACTGGCCATGAAGCAATCGGCCCGCCGTTCGAAGGCCCATATGAGTCAAGCCGTCAGCCAACTCAACAATCTCATGGTGGACGTTCGCCGATTTATTGCACTGTTGACAAGGCACCCCCCCACGGATCTAGATTTTGGGCATGCACTCAATCAACTCATCGCTTCGATGACCGGAACCGACCAGGCCACATCTCAGCTTGAGATCAAGAGTCCCGTTCTTTCGTTCGTGACTCCCCAGCTGGCGGAACAACTCCTCAATATCGCGCGGGAGGCCTTGAGTAATAGCATACGCCACGCTCATGCCTCCCATCGCTGGGTACAGCTAAGCTTGATCGACAGTTCCATCCGGCTGGTCATCGGAGACAATGGGGTCGGGTTTCTCAAGACCCGCAGACGACGCATGGGCCATGGACTCAGTAACATGGCGGCGCGGGCGCGGCACGTATCCGGCACCTTTACCCTGCAAAGCGCTCCAAAACAAGGGACTATCATTACGGTTGACGTACCATTGAAAAAGGACATCGTGTATGAGTAAAGGGTCGGTGATCCGGTTGATCATTGTGGATGATCACGAAGTGGTGCGCATCGGGCTTTGTGCGGTCCTCAATCTGACACCTGGGATGAAGGTCCTTGGTCAGGGAGGGCGGATGAAGGATGCCACCAAACTTTGTTGTCGATTACAGCCCGATCTTGTACTTCTCGACATTCGATTGCCCGATGGCAGTGGTGTGGATGCTGCTCGAGAGATTCTTACCAAATGTCCCCAGACTCGCGTGCTCTTCCTCACGAGCTTCGCCGACGAGCATACCGTCTTGGAAGCGATTCTTGCCGGGGCGCATGGGTACATTCTGAAAGACATTGCCTCTCATGCTCTTATTCGCGCCATTCGTTCAGTGGCAGCCGGACAGGTACACATCGATTCTCGGTTGACAGGTCAAACGCTGGGATGGCTGAAGAACATGTATCGTGAACCCGGCCATTCGAAGCGGCCACTCCTCTCCCCCCAAGAGCAACGTCTGTTGCCACTGGTCGCACAAGGTCTCACGAACAAGGAGATCGCTCACGATTTGCACCTCAGTGAAAAAACCGTCAAGAACTACCTCGCGAATATCTACACGAAGCTGAATATTGGGCGCCGCTCGCAAATCGCAGCGTTTTATGCTGGAAGCTTCAAAGGTTCAGGTAGGCGCTTGAGTGCAAATTCCAACTGATCGAGATGCACCCTATTCTGTCGTACCTCAGTTTGCGTGACCTCTTACAGGAACCGATCCTGCGAGACACCCCCAGCACCTGGCGGATCAGATAGCCGAGATCCACCGATACTAGCCGATACACCCCTGACCTGCATCTCCCTCTGCCATGATGCTCCGCACGTCGCCGAATTAGTTAAGCATATCGTCGATCATGCCGATAAGAAGGAGGTGGGGCTATCCTCATGATCTGCGGTGACCTGTGCAAATATTTTCGGGATTGATGCTCGGTAGTCATTTGTAGCAGAGTCGGATTTTCTCATGCCAATGCCCGTATCGGACACGACCTCCGTCCTGCTGATCGAATCGAAGGCAACTCTCGCTCCGCAATTCCGAGACCTGCTTACAAAATCGTTTTCTCTCAATCCTGACGTGGAGATCGCCTATTCGTTTCAGGAAGGGGTGAATGTCCTGGGGCGCCGTGCGATATCGTTGGTGCTCGTGGATGTCGAGCTGCCTGGCGGCACCTGCGGGGATGCGGTTCGCCTGCTACGGGCAGCTGCCCCGCGTAGCGCCGTGATCGCATTCGCTCCATCAGGAAACGAGGAATCCCTGTTGGAGGCAGTTCAAGCCGGCTCGCACGAACTACTTCACCATATTCTCCCGTCAACACAGGAACTCACCCTGGCAGTCCGATCTGCCTTCATCAGAGCCAAGTCAACAAAGATATCCTCAGAAGCCTTGCCAGCTTCCTCCCTCACCGCAATCCTGCCTGCAACAGTGTCCAAGCTGGCGCACGACCTCAATAATGCGCTGATGTCTATCAATGGATTTACAGACATCCTACTCGCCCGTTTGCCGGTTGACGAATCACTCCATCGTTGTGCGGAACAAATCAAAGATTCCTGTGACCGCGCTTCGCTGTTAACGAAGGATCTGGCCCGTTTATCGACTGACGCTCCATCCTAGCGGCATCAAACACGGTCCCACACCTCTGCAGACCTCCGTATCATTGGAAACCGGAATTGACAGACCCGACCGCGCTGACTAGGATACGTCGCGCCGCAATCAGGAGGCCTGGATGTCTGATTCTCAATCACCAAACACTCACGCGACGACGCCATCACCGAACAAGTATCACTCAGCCAGTAATCAAGTCGAAGCCGTCTTCGAGAACCTCGTCTTCGCCAGCCGATGGATTCAAGCCCCGCTCTATGCCGGACTGATCGTGGCAGAGCTCCTCTATGCCTACAAGTTTCTCGTCGAACTCTGGGAAATGGTCGTCCATATCCACACGGTGGAAGAAACCGTGTTTATGCTTGCGGTCTTGGGGTTGATCGATGTGACGATGGTCGCCAACTTATTGACCATGGTCGTCATTGGAGGGTACGCGACGTTTGTCAGCAAGCTGGACTTAGAACACCATCCAGATCGACCGGATTGGCTCACCCACGTTGATCCCGGGACGATCAAAATCAAACTGGCGGCTTCCTTGATCGGCATCTCTAGTATCCACTTGCTGAAGGGATTTGTCGACGTGGCCAACGAGAATCCTGAGCACCTGAAATGGAAGATTCTCATCCATATGACATTCTTGGCTTCCGCCATCTTGCTGGCGTGGACCGATAAGATCATGCAAAAGGACAAGAAACACTGAGTGAGGAACACTGCTAGGCTTCTGATAGCTTGGATGGACAGCTCGTTCCGGAAATGCCGCGGTGGGGAGCCTGGAGAAATGAGTCATCACGCCGCACGGTCTAGAACTTCCGCTCCCACAAGACTTTTGATCGCTTCGACGGTCAGTGGTTTTTCGAGGTACCCACTGATCTCAAACGGCAGGCGCCAAGGTAGAGCACTCGGAGAAGGCCCATGTCTGAGCCCAAGAATTCGAAGTTGCGGAAAGCGCTCTTTGAGTTGTTGCACCTCGGTCAAGTCAGTTTCCGGTCGCAATAAGTCGGTTTCTATAACCAATACGTTCGGGGACAGATCACGTCCAAGATTCTGGAGCCCCCAAGATTCCACAATGTTATGCGCGCGATACCCAAGCCGCTCTAACGTTTTAAGAAGAACGGTTTGACTGACAGCCTCCTTCACATACACCAGCGCACAATGCGCCTTCAGCGAGGCACCGTCACTACTTCCTTGAACGAATGAAAGATCGAACCAAAATTTGCTTCCCTTCCCAAGCTCACTCTCGAACTCCATTGTCCCACCCATCAGCTCCACGAGTTGTTTAGCGAGGGCCAAGCCCAACCCCATCCCGCCGTACTTCCGTCGATTCGACCCATCCACTTGCACAAAGGGCTGGAACAATCGATCGGCATCAGTCTCCTCAATCCCGATCCCTGTATCACTTACGCTAAATCTGAGACAGCTGTCTCCCGCCCCGGTCGTCGGTTGCGGACAGGGCTCCACCCGCACACAAACCTCTCCCTGTTCCGTGAACTTCACCGCATTGCTGAGGAGGACTGAGAGGAGACGACTGAGACGGACCGGATCCCCCAACACTTTCGACGGGACCGCCGATCCAATGTCGTATCGGAGACGAATGCCTTTCTCCTTGGCCCGTTCCTGGAATGCCGTAAGATTGTCGACCACAACCGCTTTAACCTCGAATTCCTCCCGACTGAGGGCGACCCGCCCCGATTCCAACTTGGAAAAATCTAAGATATCGTCGACAATGTCCAATAAGGCTTTGGCAGACAGTTTGATCGTCTCCGCACAGTCACGTTGCTCCGGTGTCAGATCCATATCCAACAATAATTCATCCATCCCAATGATGCCGTTCATCGGAGTTCGAATCTCATGGCTAATAGTGGCAAGAAACTCCGATTTGAGCCGCGCTCCCTCAAGGGCTGCATCTCGAGCCTGAACTAACTCGATCTGACTGTTACGTAAGTCCTGCATGGCTTGACCGGCTCGCAGCATATAGCGTGCCCGATGACCTAATAATAGGCCATTGATCGGCTTAACGATGAAATCGGTGGCTCCCACATCGTAAGCCTGAGTGATCGACTGATAATCCTCCAGTCCCGTCATGATTAGGATCGGCGTATGCTGCCCTTCCGGTAATCGTCGCAATGCCGCACATACGGCAAAGCCGTCCATCTCCGGCATCATGATATCCAGCAAGACCAGGTCTGGCCGGTATTGGCTGAAGGCCTCAACACCGAGGCGTCCATTCTCTACCTCTTTGACGTCCCAGCCGGACTGTTCGAGCGCCTCGCACGCTAACAACCGGGCAACGGTATCGTCGTCCACGATCAAAACCTTTGGCCGAGCTTCATGTGTCATGCCGCTGGTCTTCCTTTCGCTAGTTCCTCTTGAAGCGCCGCGCACGAAGACTCGTAGTGCAGTTCAAACCGACTCAAGACTTCTTCCGCGCGGTTGAGCTCTCCACTAGCTCCCATCAGTTCCAGCTCGCGGCAGTCGCCAGCCAAGGCCACGGCCCCCAACTGCGCGCTGCTTGACTTCAACCGATGTGCAGCGGCACGCAATTCCGCCGCATCCTTGGAGAGAACTGCTTGACGGACCCGTGCGACCATCTCGTGTGACGTCTCAACATATTGCGAGACGATGCGGGTGAAGATGTCGGGGTGACCCGGTCGTTGCAGAACGCGGATAGCAGTCAAGGCGGATTGGTCAAGGATTGTCGCATCAGCCGTTGGGGCAGACCGTTTCCCTCCTCCGCCAGCAACGGTCGGCTCCTGACCACCGGTGACGGGAGCTTCTGGCGTCCCAGATGCCACACGAGGAGTCTGCTTCGTATTGTTTTTAGAAATCCATCGAGCCAACACCTGTTCAAGCTGAGTCAACGTGAATGGTTTTGTAAGATAATCATCCATACCGGCAGCGAGACAGAGTTCTCGATCTCCTTGCATCGCATGCGCGGTCAACGCCACAATCGGCACCCGAGGGACGCGAGCCACGGACATCGCCTTGGATTCACGTTCCCGGATCAACCGAGTTGCCGTGAGGCCATCCATTTCAGGCATCTGGCAATCCATAAAAACAAGATCGTATTTCTTCGTCTCGGTTGCTGCCAGCGCTTCTCTCCCGTTTTCAGCGAAATCGATCCGGCATGCGAACGTCTCAAGCATGCCGGAAGCGACTTCTCGATTGACGGGATTGTCTTCCACCAACAGAATGTGCATCTCACTCTGAGACTGTGCGCACTGATCTGTCTGTACCACTCGGATGGTGGTCGCAACGTTCGACATCGAGTCAGAGTGCTGGACGGCTTCGCATCGTGTAAAGAGCGCGGTGAACCGGAATGTCGAACCTTCAGCTAAACGGCTCTCCAGTTCGATGCGCCCCCCCATCAACGTCACGAGTTGCTTGACGATGGCCAACCCTAAGCCGGTCCCGCCGTACTTCCGCGTCGTCGACCCGTCGGCTTGGGAAAACGCGTCAAAAATGTGGGCTTGCTGTTCAGCAGCAACTCCGATCCCTGTATCCCGCACGGCGATCGATAGTCCGTAGTGCTCATCCGATTGCTTCTGACAGGCGACCGATACGCCAATGGATCCCCGATCGGTAAATTTAACCGCGTTACCCACCAAGTTTACGAGAATTTGCCGTAGCCGTATCGGATCTCCGAGCAGATGTATGGGGACATCCTCGTCGATGATCCAGGAAAGCTTCAGCTGCTTTTTCTGGGCAGCAGGCGCGGACAACTCGACCGCGTCGCGAATCGTTCGCCGAACTTCGAACGGTATGGCTTCCAATTGGAGTTTTCCGGCTTCGATTTTTGAGAAGTCCAAAATGTCGTTAATAATGGCGAGCAGCGCCGTTCCTGAACGTTGGATCGACTGGACCAGGTGCCGCTCCTTGTCGTCAAGCGTGGATCGGAGGAGTAGTTCCGCCATACCCAGGACTCCGTTCATGGGGGTACGGATCTCATGGCTCATATTCGCCAGGAATTGGCTCTTGGCTAAGTTGGCGGCTTCGGCGGCTTCTTTTGCCAGACGGAGCTGTTCCTCCGCGACCTTACGATCCGTCACATCGAGATGGATGCCCATGATACGAGAGGATAAATCCGCCTCGTTCTTGACCATGGTGCCACGAGCAAGAATCCAGCGATAGGAGCCGTCCTTGTGCTGAAGGCGATGCTCAATCTCAAGACCAGCCGTGCGTCCACTCAGATAGCTCTCGATAGTACCCATTGCTCGATCATGATCATCGGGATGCACCAGTCTCTCCCACTCGTGAAACGTATTGTCGAGTTCATCCTCGTCATACCCCAGTTGACGCTTCCATTCCGGCGATAAATAGACCTCGTTCGAAGTGAGATCCCAGTCCCAGATCCCGATGTTGGTGCTCTGCACGGTCGTCGTGAGACGCCCTTCACTGGTCCGAAGCGCTTGTTCCACCTTTCGACGATCCGCAGCTTCCATGGCTAAGGCGACCGTATTCGCGACGGATGCCGCAAAATGCTGTTCTTCTAACGCCCAGCATCGCATGGGGCCGATATGCTCATGGCAAATCACTCCGATCATCTTGCCCTCGGACCGGATCGGAACATCAAGCATAGACGTGATACCGAGAGGAGTCAGGTAGTTCGTCGTGAATTCAGCGGTCCTCGAATCACTTTGAGCGTCATGAGCCGCGACGATTCGTTCGGTGTCAAGTTCCTGAAAGTATTTCGGATAATCGATTGCACTCAAAACCGCACCCTGAGTATGCGCACGCGTGGTGAGCTGATACAGATCGGCAGATTGGATCGCCGATCGATCCCCGGTAAAAAACCAGATACTGACTCGTTCCGTATGAAGACATTCGGCCGCCACCCGCGTTATCGTTCGAAACGCGTCTTGTAGGTTACCGCCGTAAATTTGCGGGCTCTTGGCCAACTCGGATAATCCCGATTGAATTCGCCGAAGGACTCCTTCGGTCTGTTGGCGCTCTCGTTCAATCTGTTTCTGATGAGTGATATCCCGGAATACGAGGACGGCCCCCATGACAATCCCATCCGAAAGCATCGGGGTCACGACCAGCGCAATCGCGACAAGTTGCCCGTCTCCCGTCACCAAGAGACCATCCTCTGTCCGGTACGGTTCGCCCGAGGCGAGAGGCGGCAAGGTACTGTCGGTAATCAGACAATCTTCTCGGTACTCCTCCGGACCTGGTGAAATCATTCGGTACACAGGACAATCCACGAGTGTCTGCGCAGTCTTTCCGAACAGGAGTTCCGCCTGATGATTCACCATCTGGATCTTCCAGGCCGAATCCACGACGCAAAGCCCGTCCCCCAACGCCTGCAAGACCGCCTGGAGCTTGTTTCGCTCCTGAGCCAGTTGGGTCTCGCTGGTCTGCTTGAGTTGCGCATAGAGGTTCTGCATCTCTTCCGACGAAAGGGCAAGCGATCGTTCCAACAGCGCATGGCCCTGATCCGCTTCCAGATAGCTTTGGCTGATTCGTTCCAGGATTTCACCCCAGACCTCTGATGTCGGAGGTGGGTGTTCCTGATCGAGCCCCACACGCTTCAGCTGTCTTGCCAGCAGAGGATGCATGGGCAATCACGCCGCCTCGCTTAGCGTCGTCAGTGTCATCGTCTGGTTGTGAAGATCACAGGTGCCCGTGGCATAGGGTGAGATTTCCCCATACGAGTAGAATCCGATCTGCTGGGTTCCCTTGGGAAGGACCTCCAGGGTGGCCTCCGTTTCCTCCTCCGTCCGCTCCCCCAGGACAAGTCGACGTCCGACACAGCTGATCGCAATTGCAAGCGTGCAGGCATCGCCATCGGCCGAGAGCTTGGTAGTCGTGGCCGCTTCTGACGCTCCTTGAACCAACCGGTCGAAGTTGGCCTTCATCAGCTGCGCAAACGCTCCCTCCGGAATATCGCCGGCGAAGGTCAGCGATTGTTCTCCTTCGTTCACGGCAAGAATCGTTCGAACCAGGCTCTTGGAATCTGATTGATCGGCCCGCAAGGCGAGAGGAAACAACAGTCCCGTTGCCGGTAAGCCGGCAGCTCGATCGCCAAGGTACTCCTTGTACAATTGAAGGGCGGGACGACCATCCAGTTCGAAAAGAACGTTTCCTCTAGACCTCGTGACGCGGCGTTCCGGCCCGAAGCGATCCCATCCACCCTTGGACCCGTGCCCAATCCGAACACGGTCCCCATAGAACCCCACCGCCGTCACAAATCCTGGTTGAGGCCTCCGATCCTGCAGCACCCATGTCCGGCGAAATCGGTCGCCATCACCGGCCAGACCACCAGTGACCACAACAGAGGATGAAACCCGTGAATTTAATCCCCGTACCAACTCACTCCCGTTCACGTTAAGGCCATCAGACAGAACCAGAATGCCTTTTAACGTAGAATCATTCAGCTGTCGGGCAATCTCTTGGCCGGCTTTGAACGAGTCGTCGACCGACTGTACAGATGCGCTCGCGATTCGAAGGTCTGTATGGTCAAATCTGGCTATCGCCGCGCTCACGCTCTCGTCAAAGATCTGTGTCCCCAAGATTTCTCCGGCAGTCGAGCATCCGACGACCACAGAGTCTCCATACTCATCGAGCAACTCGGTAATCGGGCCAGGAGAATCGAGAAGACTGGAAGACCCGAAGACCAGCACCAACGTTCGGCGTGAGTCGAGCCGTGGTCGGCTCTTCACCGACCAGCATCTCTTGCGATCGTAGCCCAGTGTATGCAGTTCCATCTTATGTTCTCCTTTCGATCTCGAACTAGGCGGCAACCCGACCCCCAAGATTCGTCATTAGACGGGAGGAAGAGGAACCATCCTTTACCAGTTCACTGAACCGCGCGGTAAACCAGAACCGCGAGCTAATGCTTAAGAGGCGCTGATCCCAATCGATCCCCTCATCATTTCGACCTGACGCCGTCCAGGGAATATCCATCAGGACGAACATCACAGAGAGGACTGACGGATGAGGAGAGGTTGGATCGTGCGGTTGCACAGTCCCACACAAAACTCTCCAATACTTCAATACGTTTGACGAACCAATACGGTATTGTTTCGGTTCGTCCGCCAAGAAACTTGAAGTGACTCAACGATGGAAGAGCAAATGCCCCTTTGACTGGTCGCCGAGGCGGGCTCCCGAGATCTAGCCCTTATATTTCTGGAGGTTTGGAGGGGAATACATCAGTCTTGGAAAACGTCAGGCGTGGTATGAATCAGGTCCAAGCTGAAGTGAGGGTGCCCGTAGTATCCCGCCAGTGGGGCGTCCAGGCAAGGGCCACCAATTTGACGGCGATGTTGGCTTTCGTGGGCTTAATAGAAATCCGGTCGAATTTCTCATGCAAGGGGTCGGTCGCTGCGGCCAGGGCCTCGCTTTCTGACTTGAATTGAGCTTCGAGGTCCGCCAACTGTTGTTGGAGGGCAGCGACGTTCTCCTCTGCAACTCCGACATCCTTGGCCTCCTTCATGACCCGGCCTGCGCTCCGAATCGCAGTCGTCGCGCGACCGATGTTCGATGCGCTGATCGTCTTCCGCCCCATAAAGGCTCCGAGGATGGATGCTCCGACTGAAATCGCAGCCTGCACCTGACTGGCACGCGATTCAGTCTGCTGCTTTTCCTTCGCCAGTTCAGCCCGCCTGATTCGATCTTCAAGGGTTGCGATCTTCGAGGCATATTTCTGGCGCAGTGCCTCCACGGCCTTATCGCGAGTTTCGCGCCCAACCTGCTGCAATCGCACCCGGAAGTCACGCTCAGACTCACCAAGATTGGATACTTCTTTCGTGCTTGGGCTCTTGAACAGTTCCACCTTTTGCGTCCGGTAGAGCCAACCACCGAAGTCCTTGTTCCAGTCGGCATAGCTCTTCGCCTTGCCGGCGATTCCCGGTAGCGCAAGAAACTGTGCACCCTCTTCCGGATCTCGCTCAAGGTCGGCAACAGACAAGTCCGCTGAACCGGCCTTATCCCAATCGATCGCCACAGGACCATCCGCAATCGGTGCCAGTATCGTCAGATCTTGAGGGCTATCGATTCCACTTTTAGAATCGGAAAAGCGGATCCGTGCGGAGCCCAGCAGGATCGGCGCATAGACCAATTCGCTTCCGTCAGGTTTCGAGCCACGCAACGGCATGAAGTGCTGCGGAACATCCGGTGGGAGCATGGGACGTGCCCCGCCCGTTGGACCGCTCGCAACTTTGGCGGTTGGAGCAGTCGTTGCTGTAGAAGGATGGGCGTCACGCAGCGGATCCATCAAGGTCTTGATCTGCGTTCGCGTGAGCGGTCCGCGGAGATACGACAGACACCAACGGGTTTCAAAGACGACCGGTTCGTCTTCATGCACATTGTTCATGAGAAAAATCCGATTGCCGAGCCCTGCTAGGGTTTGCTCCATCTGGCCCCGATCAAACTTCTTTCCGGCGCTGCTCGAGGCTCCTTCCAATCCCTCCAACACACGAGCTTTATCGCGCTCGGTCTGCAACCGACCAATGAACCACGTGCCGGTGTTGGCCAGCCCCTTGTAATCGAGATCGACGGGGTTCTGCGTGGCAAGCACGACTCCGAGGCCGAACGCGCGGGCTTGCTTCAGCAAGGTCAGCAGCGGCAACTTCGACGGCGGGTTGGACACCGGCGGAAAGTACCCGAAGATCTCATCCATATACAGGATCGCACGAAGGCTCGTGGTACCCGATTGCGTTCTCATCCATCCGACCATCTGACTCAGCAGCAACGTCACGAAAAACATCCGCTCGGCGTCGTTCAGATGGGCGATGGAGAAAATGGCCAAGCGAGGCTTGCCTGATGGCGTGTACATGATGGACTGAATATCCAGCGCCTCCCCTTCGAGCCAGGACTGAAATCCCGGCGCAGCGAGGAGGTTATTCAGCTTCATCGCAAGCGCAAAGCGTTCTTTCGAAGGGAAGAAGGAATCGACATCCATGACACCAATCTTAGACACGGGAGGCGATTGAATTGCCTGGATCAGTGCCGCCAAATCCAGATCCTCTTCTTTCTTCCACGTCTGGTCGAGAATGGTCGAAAGCAGAATGTGTTCGCGGCTTTGGATCGGGTCAGCCTCGATGCCGAGCAAGCCGAGGAGGCTCGTCACCGTCGTGCTGATGCGCTCGCGCAGAAGTTCCGCATCCTTGATGACATCCGCCGACGGCGCAGAAAAGGATTTCAGAATGGAAACGGGCAACCCGGCGCTACTGCCCGGTGTGTAAATGGCGATGTCGGCCGCATCTCGGAACCGCTGAATGCGCGCGCCGTCCTGCTGCCAACCCGCCAACCCCTTCGTCCACAACTCAGCCTGCGCGTTGGCATAGTCGGCAGGAGACAAGCCCTTCTTACGCGCATCGTCTTCATTGATCCAGGGTTGGAAGTCTTCACCCTTCAAACTTGGAAATGTCAGCATCAAATTGCCCAGGTCGCCCTTGGGATCGATGATGATGGCTGGAATGTTGTCGATAGCCGCTTCTTCGAGGAGAGCCAGGCAGAGGCCGGTTTTACCACTGCCCGTCATGCCGACACAGACTGCGTGCGTCACCAAATCTTTTGAGTCGTACAGAAGCCATCCTGGTTTAGCCTGTTTCACAGGCAGGTCATATGGCCGACCCATATAAAAGACACCGAGCTTTTCGAAATCCTCGGAGGTAGGCGGTGTTGCCTTCCCAGGTGTGGTGGACTTCTTAGTTTCCTTGTCGGCCTTTGCTCCAGACTCTGTTTTCTTCGCCTTCGGCATACCAATCCCCTCTCGCTCAACGATCGGAATGAATTGCGCGGTATTGTAGTAAGCTACACGGGGAGCTGCAAGCGGGTGCGGAATGAATGGATTAATGAGAAAGATAGCGAGGTAGGATCAGATTCAGGATGGATGCTGTAGCCTAAAGACGGCATTTAACTGGGAGTGGCCGATTCGATTGGATGGTACTTGGAAACCATCTTCGATGGCGGTAAAGGAAATGATTAAACCCTGAAAGGACTTCTCAAGAACACAGACGTGGCACTGATGCCTTTGTCAAGTGAGATATTTGTGAAAGGCAGTCGAAGGTTGTGAACTGGTCCGCTACCATCATTAACCGCATTGTTGACACAATCCTCCTCTCTCAAGGCCGATCGGCTCGTGATTTAAGGAACGCCACATCCTCCCTCAACTTCCCAACCTCTTCTATTAACTCCTTCTGAAAAGCCAATCCCTGCAACCCTATGTACGAAAAGCCTCCGAAGATAGCAGCTAACAGAATGCCTTCCTTTAGCCAATATCCTCCAACAGCGAAAGTAGCGACCAGGAACAGATAGAAGGGAACAGAACTTTTTGTATAACGGGCTTTGTCTATTGCATCCATGCCCTGTTTCCTCCTCACGTTAGCAATCCCGCTGTCTATCAACTACCGATCTATACCTACCGCCACCTCAGTTAGTTGCTCACAGGGACAGGCACCTCTCGACAAGCTTGAGAAGTCAGTTCCCTTCATCCCACCTTCCTCTCCGCAGCGGGATGGCTGGATTGTCCTTCACTGCGCGCATGAAACGAGCACCGCCCACTTCAATAACAATTCGATTGGCATTGAGTGCGCGTTGCGCGAACAAGAAGGATAACCAGCTGTCACGCTCTATATCCCCGCCTCTTTCAACACCTGCCCCGTATACGACCGTTTCGCTTTCGCAATTTCTTTCGGCGGTCCTTCCGCGACGATTTCACCACCACGGTCCCCGCCTTCTGGACCCAGATCGATGATCCAATCCGCATTCTTGATCACATCGAGATTGTGTTCGATTACCAGCACCGTGTTCCCTGCTTCGACCAGTCGATCCAACACATCGAGCAATCGCTGGACATCGGCGAAATGCAGGCCCGTCGTCGGTTCATCGAGAATGTACATCGTCCGACCTGTCGCACGCTTCGAAAGTTCCCGCGACAGCTTCACCCGCTGCGCTTCTCCGCCTGAGAGTGTCGTAGCCGATTGTCCAAGCTTCACATAGTGCAGGCCAACATCGTGCAGCGTTTGGAGCTTCGCCTTGATCAATGGAATGTGTTCGAAAAACTCCAACGCGTCGTCCACCGTCATATTCAGTACGTCGGCAATACTCTTGCCCTTGTGGTGGATCTCCAGCGTTTCACGGTTGTACCGTTGCCCCTTACAGATCTCGCAGGTCACATAGACATCGGGCAGGAAATGCATCTCGATTTTAATAAGCCCGTCGCCCTGGCAGGCTTCGCATCGCCCACCCTTTACATTGAAGCTATAGCGTCCCGGCTTATAGCCCCGCACTCGCGACTCCGGCAGATTGGAGTAAAGATCTCGAATAAAGCTAAACAGACCCGTATAGGTCGCTGGATTCGAGCGTGGCGTCCGACCGATGGGCGATTGATCGATATCGATCACTTTGTCGAGCGCATCGACCCCCTTGAGCTCTTTACATCCGTCGATCTTGGGCTTCTTGTGGTAGAGCAGTTGCGAAAGGGAATGAAACAGAACTTCCAGCACCAGCGTGCTCTTGCCTGATCCGGACACTCCCGTCACACAAGTGAAGAGCCCAAGTGGTATTTTGGCGGTCACATTTTTTAGATTGTGCTTTTGCGCCCCGACAACCGACAGCATTCCTCTTGGCTTCCGCTGCCGTTGCGGCACTGACACCGTCTGAACCCCGCGCAGATATTGGCCAGTCAGTGAATTGAGATCGCCCATCACGTGTTGCGGCGTCCCCTGCGCGATCACATGCCCACCCTGCGATCCCGCTCCTGGCCCCATGTCGAGGACATGATCAGCCGCCATCATCGTCTCGGCATCGTGTTCAACGACCACGACGGTGTTACCCAGATCCCGCAGTCTCAGGAGGGTTTGCAACAGCCGCCGATTGTCGCGCTGATGGAGTCCGATAGACGGTTCGTCGAGGATGTACAGCACTCCGACCAATCCCGATCCGATCTGCGTGGCTAATCGGATCCGTTGCCCCTCGCCACCCGAGAGGGTCGTCGCAGCCCGATCGAGCGTCAGGTAGTCCAAACCGACATTGACGAGAAATCCCAATCGCTCACGAATCTCTTTTAAGATGCGATGGGCGATCACGAGTTCGCGGTCGGAGAATTTGAGACTGTGGAAAAAATCAGCTGCCGCGCGCACCGAGAGGCTGGTCACCTCGGCGATCGATTTCTTCGCTAACTTGATCGACAAGCTTTCTGGCCTGAGGCGCGCGCCATGGCAGGCTTCGCAGAGTTCCAGTAGGGTGAAGTCTTCTTCTTCCGGGCAATCCGGCGTCACGGCATAGCCGATACCGTCACAAGCCGGGCAGGCCCCGTGCGGACTATTGAAGGAAAACACTCTGGGCGTGACTTCGGGATAACTGACCCCGCACTTGATGCAAGCCAACCGGTCACTGTACAGCTTGGTCTGCCCATCCTCCGTCAAGACCCCCACAAGTCCTCCGGTCAGCTTCACCGATGTCTCGACGGAATCGGCCAGTCGGCGCACGAGCGCATCACCGGGTTTCATCACCAATCGATCGACGATGATCTCAATCGTATGCTTTTTCTGTTTGTCGAGAGAGATGTCTTCGCCGAGATCCACGACCTTGCCGTCGATGCGGGCACGCACATAGCCCGCCTTGCGCATCTCCAGCAGCTCTTTTCGGTATTCCCCCTTTCGCCCACGGACGATCGGCGCCAGGATCTGAAACTTTTTCCCTTCGGGCAAGGAAGCAATGGCGTCGACCATTTGCTGCACGGTCTGCGCAGCGATCTCTTGCCCACATTGAAAGCAGTAGGGATGTCCGACGCGGGCAAAGAGGAGCCGGAGATAATCGTAGATCTCCGTGACTGTACCGACAGTGGAACGCGGGTTGTGGCTCGTGCTCTTTTGCTCGATGGAGATGGCCGGAGACAGGCCTTCGATCGAATCCACATCCGGCTTGCCCATCTGTTCGAGGAACTGCCGAGCATAGGCCGACAGCGATTCGACGTACCGCCGCTGCCCTTCGGCATAGATGGTATCGAACGCGAGCGAGGACTTGCCGGACCCGCTCAGGCCGGTAATGACGACCAGCTTGTCACGCGGAATCTCCACGTCGATATTTTTGAGGTTGTGCTCCCGCGCACCTTTGATGATGATCGAATGACCCATCGCTTTCCTATCTTTCTTCTACACAGATTCCCCACTCAATCGCATTTCTCGGAGGGGGATTATACCATCCGTTTCCCCCGCCTTGACAAAGCGTGAAAGCGGGTGCTACCACGATCCAATGGTGAAAACCGAGCGTCCTCAGTTAGCGCGGGATTCGCAAGCTCCGGCGAAGGTCGTCTCCACGTGGTCCGGGCAAGCGCGTGAGGATGCCGTTCAGCGGATGTTCACCTCCATCGCAGGGACCTACGACCTCAACAATACACTCCTCAGTTTCGGCCTCCATTACTACTGGAAGAAAATCACCGCCTCATTCATCGCTCCCCTCGGGCGAGGGACGGCCCTCGATGTGGGAGCAGGTACTGCCGATCTTGCACTGCTTATCGAATCTCGGATGGGGCCCAAGGGCCGCGTGATTGCCTCGGACTTGAACCATGCGATGCTGGCTAAAGGCCTCAAGAAAGTCGCGAAGAAACGACTCTCCGACAAGATCACCTGCCTTCAAGCCAGCGCCGAGCATCTCGGTTTCGGCGATAATACATTTGATGCAGTGACAACCGGCTTCTGTATGCGCAATGTTGGAGATTTGGCCCAAGCCGTGAAGGAGATCCGCCGCGTGATGAAACCTGGCGGCCGCTTTGTGTGCTTGGAGTTCTCTCGCCCGGTTTTTGGATGGCTACGGACACTGTACGATTGGTATTCGTTCAAGCTGTTGCCCTGGATCGGCACGATTGTGGCTCGTGATCACACCGGCGTCTATGAATATCTGCCGGCGTCGATTCGGACGTTTCCTGATCAAGAGCGGTTGTGCCAAATCCTCCGCGACGCAGGATTTCGACAAGTGTCGTACAGGAATCTCAGCGGCGGCATCGTCGCCATTCATATAGCTACAAAGTAGTCTGACGCCGTGAACTCCATTCTCTATATCTTCCTTCCCTGCAAGAAGGTGTACCCAATCGGCATCACCTACTTGGCGGACTTTATCCATCGCCGGAAGCCGGACGTTCGACAGCGCATCCTGGACTTGTCTTTGTTTCCGATCAAAGAGCGCAGCCAGGCCATCCGCGATGCCGCGAAGGAGTTCAAACCGGATTTGGTCTGCTTTTCATGGCGTGATATTCAGATCTTTTCACCGCATGAAGGGGACTCCTCGCTGGAACACGCCTTTAATTTTTATTTCGCGAGCAACCCTCTCAAGCGTATTACCGCCTCAGTCGCAGGGGTGAAGCAACTCTATCGCTACTACAATCATATCTACACAATCCTGTCCTATCCGGCACTGGTTCGCAAAGAATTCCCCAAGGCGCAGATCATGATCGGGGGCGGAGCCTTCACTGCATTTGCCGATCAACTCATCGAAAAGCTTCCGGAAGGGACGATCGGCATATTGGGTGAGGGGGAGGATGCCATTCTAAAACTTCTTGAAGGGCGTTCGATCGACGATGAACGCTACATTATTAAAGAAGGGGGGCGGATCCGAAAAGGCTCCCACGGTTCCCCTCCGCTGCTTGATGCCCCGGCCGTCGACCTCCCCTATTTGACCTCTATCTTCCCTCAGTGGCAGGAATATCAGGGTGAGTCGATTGGAGTGCAATCGAAACGAGGCTGCCCCTATGATTGTGCTTTCTGTCTGTATCCCTACATTGAGGGCAAGCGAGTGCGGTACCGGCCACCGGACATGGTCGTGAAAGACATCTCCCAGCATTATCATCAGTGGGGCGCCCGTCGCTTTTGGTTTACCGACGCCCAATTCATTACGGGCAAGGAAGCCTACCCACAATGCACAGAGATCATGGAGCGCATTATCAGCGAGAAGCTGGAGATCGAGTGGTCCGGCTATATCCGTACCTCCTTGATCACGCCCGAGTTCGCCAAGCTGATGGTTCGTTCGGGAGTCGGCGACTTAGAAGTCGCCATCACCTCCGGCTCGCAAGAAGTCCTGAACAATCTCCACATGGGATTCAAGCTGGAGCGGCTCTATGACGGCTGCCGCCATTTGGCGGAGGCTGGTTTCAAGGGCAAGGTCATCTTGAATTACTCCCTGAATAGCCCCAAGGAAACCGAAGAGACCCTTCTGCAAAGCGTCGAGGCCTACAAGATGGTAGCCTCGATTCTCGGAGAGGAGCGTGTCTTCCCGCTGATGTTCTTCCTGGGGATCCAACCGAACACCGATCTAGAGCAGCGGCTTTTGGAGGAAGGATACCTGTCTGCCGGCTACAATCCCTTGATGCTGACTCCATCGAGCATCCGAAAATTGCTCTATAACCCTGCGCCATTGAACAAGATCATCGCCAAGGCCTGTCTCAAGGCATGGGAGCGAAAACAAGGCAGCACCGATCCCCGTCGATGGACCGGCTCGCTTTCGCAGTCGTCCAATCCATCACCGACCTATGCCGATCAAAATCTCAGCCGAGGCATTGAAGGCAACTCCGGTCGAGATGCCCTCCTATCGCTTGAGGAGATTCTTCGCACACGTCGACCAGCTGCATCTCCTTCTCGAACAAGCGAGCCAAGGGCGAGCTCTGCCGGATGAGGGTTCTTCGGCTGTTTGAGGCGTCGTCCCTGAGCTCGTTCCCTGCATTTACCCCTTGCAACGCCTTGCATTCCAGTTTCAGCCGGTGCTATCATCCAACCTCTTTAAGGTATCGATTTCATACGTTAATCATTTGGTTTTTCATATAATTACAGCCATTGCCCATGTCTCTGGTTAGCGCCTTAAGGAGGCGCCCCTGATGTATAAGACTATCTGCATTCCGGTTGATAATTCAGACCATTCCAATACAGCCGTGGACGTCGGTGTCCATTTAGCAAAGACCTTCGGTTCCAAGATCGTGGGAAGCCATGTCTATGCGGCCAAGATGCATGACAAGCGGTTTAAACAGATGGAAGCCGGCTTGCCCGAGGAATACCACGATGAAAAGGAGCTCGACCGTCAACGCCAGGTTCATGACTCCCTGATCACCCGCGGGTTGCAAATCATTACCGACTCCTATCTCGACTATGTCGATAAGAAATGCACGGAAGCGAACCTTCCGATCGAACGCCGATCGCTCGAAGGGCGAAACTGGAAGGTTTTAGCGGAGGATATCAACACCAGCGGATACGATCTGGTGATCATGGGAGCCTTGGGAGTCGGCGCGGTCAAAGACAGCGTGATCGGGAGCAACACCGAACGCGTCGTCCGGCGAGTCCGTAACTCCGACATGCTGATCATCAAGAATATTCAGCCGTTGACCGGTGGCAAGATCGTCGTGGCGGTTGATGGGAGTCCCTACTCGTTCGGCGGGCTCATGACCGGGCTGGCGCTCGGCAAAGCCTTTAACATGCCGGTTGAGGCGATCTCCGCCTTCGATCCATATTTCCATTATGCTGCCTTCCATAGCATTTCCGGAGTGCTCAACGAAGAAGCCGGCAAGGTGTTCCGGTTTAAAGAACAAGAAAAGCTGCATGAAGAGATTATCGATAGCGGTTTGGCAAAGATCTACCAATCCCATCTCGATATCTCTCGCGAAATTGCCCAAGCCGAGCAAACGGACGTCAAAACCACCTTGCTGGATGGAAAAGCATTCGAAAAAATCATCCAGTATGTTCGCAAGGACATCCCTGCCTTGTTGATCGTAGGGCGCATCGGCGTCCATAGCGATGAAGACATGGACGTCGGCAGCAACACCGAGAATCTTTTGAGGAGTGCCCCTTGTAATGTGCTGGTATCCAACCGCAAATATGTTCCCCCGATCGACACCCAAGCGGAGTACACCATCGCCTGGACGGAAGAGGCGCTGAGACGCATGGAGAAGATCCCCGTTTTTGCGCGTGGCGTTGCTAAAACGGCGATTCACCGATATGCGATCGAAAAGGGGCATACCATCATCAGCAACACCGTCGTGGATTCGGCAGTCGGGCACATTCTTCCCAAGGGCGCGATGGAAGCCATGCGGGCCCTCGGCGGAAATCTTGATGCAGCCGGCATCGACCGAGATCGCATGCAAGCCGACGAGGCCGTGACCAAAGATCTCATGGGTCCGACCTTGAGCGGAATCATGACCCAAATCGTGGAAGAAAAGCCGAAACAGGTCAATGCCACCACTCAGGCCTATTTAGACCGCATGGGTCAGACCTATTTCGTCTGCGATGGATGCGGCTACATCGGAAAAGGTGACGCTCCGGTCCGCTGCCCTGTGTGCAGCGCTGACGGAAGCAAGTTTAAGCAAGTCGACAAGCAGATATTTGAGGTCGCGGCGGCATCTGAAGGTGAATTGGAAACGGACGTTGCCTACGACGACGTACCGATGCAGTGGACGAAAGATGCAAAAGAAGCTATCCGGGCCGTGCCGGCCGGCTTCCAACGAAGACGTGCGAAAGCAAAAATTGAGAAGAGTGCACGCAAATTGGGCATGACCACCATCACGCTTGAGTACGCCGCGCCGATGATCCAGGACGCCGCATCGGAAGACTACACCCCAATCTTTTCGAATAAGGGTACCGGTACATCAACGGCAGCTGCAGCCTCACTGGAAACAAGCGGGAATGGCTCGAACGGCCAAGGCGAAACCACTTCAGGCTATAGCTGGACAGCCGAAGCACAGGCCAGACTGGATCGGGCTCCCGAAGGGTTCATGCGCGACTGCACAAAGGCATTGATTCTCAAACATGCTGAAAAAGTTGGGGCGACCGTGATCACGATCGAGGTCGCGAATGAAGGCATCGAGCAGGCTAAGGGTTATATGGCAGAAGCCATGAAGACCGGCAATCTGAAAGACATGATCGCCGACCTTACGGGCAAGACCAGTACTTAGTCACCACGTGCTTCGTAACCTCGTAATTGACCGACTGACGCCCTAAACTCAACGCTCAATACTCACGATTAGATCTGATGGGAAAGTCCTTACCTATTTTCAGCGGCTCAGCACTCCCTGGGGCCCTTGGAACATTTCAACAACAAGTTACGCAGTTCTTGAGTCCAAGCCAGAAAGCGGGCAGCCCATTTGACGGGCGAACCGTCGATGACTTCAAACCGTACCTCGTTGCCCTCAATTTAACAAAGCGTTGCAACCTAAAGTGTGACCACTGTTATCTCGATGCCACGACCAAAGCGGCTGGCGGGGATGATGAATTAAACACTGAGGAATGTTATCGCCTCATCGAACAGATCGCGGAGGTCAATAAAGGCTGCCTCCTGGTCATCACGGGAGGCGAACCGCTTGTCCGGCCTGACATTCTTGATATTGCCCGCTATGCCGTGAAACTGGGATTCATGGTGGTCTTCGGCACTAATGGCATGCTGATCAACGATCAACTCGCCAAGACCCTGGTGGAGATCGGTGTGATGGGCGTCGGTATCAGCATCGACTCGCTGGAAGCCGCCAAGCATGATGCTTTCCGAGGCATCCCGGGCGCTTGGGAGGCGGCCGTGGCGGGCATCGAGGCGAGTAAGCGAAACGGTCTCCAGTTCCAGGTGCACTTCAGCGCACAGCCGATGAATTACAAAGAACTTCCTGAGGTCATCGACTGGGCGCATCGGCTCGGCGCCCGCGTCATGAACGTCTTTTTCATGGTGTGTACGGGACGAGGTGAAGAACTCACCGATATTACGCCCGCTCAATATGAAGAGGTGCTCGGTTATCTTGTGGAATGCCAAGATAATTACAAAGGCATGTTAGTTCGCGCACGATGCGCCCCGCACTTCAAACGGCTGGCGTATGAGAAGGACCCCAACTCTCCTATTACGAAAGCCACCGGATACATGGGGGGAGGATGCCTTGCGGGAACAAATTACGCCCGTGTCACTCCCAACGGCGAGTTGACTCCCTGCCCCTATATGCCGCTCTCTGCAGGGAATGTGCGCCAACACAGCTTCGTTGATCTCTGGGAACAATCGGATGTGTTCAACTCCTTCCGGTACCCTCATCTCAAGGGGAAATGCGGTGACTGCGAGTACAGCGACATCTGCGGCGGCTGTCGCGCTCGTCCCTATGTTGATCATGGAGACTGGCTGGATGAAGATCAGTGGTGTCTCTACACGCCCAAGGGTGGAGACAAGATCAAGGTAGCCTTCAATGTGTCGGAGGAAGCGGAAATTGCCTGGGATGAAGCGTCGGCGCTCAGGCTGAGCCGAATCCCCTACTTCCTACGCGCCATGGTGAAAAAAGGGGTAGAGAAACACGCCAGAGAGAACAACATTTCCCTCATTACCGTGGAACTGATGGACGAGCTACGCAAGAAACGTTTCGGCAACGATATGCCCATCTTCAAGCCTAATACGGAGTAATGTCGAGCGGAGACCGAGTGGTCTTGTCCGCCATCCAACACGTCCCCCTCGTCCTCCAGCGCTAACATCATGGATACTCTCGAAAGCATTTCAACTGATCTCAATATCCTCATCCCGATCGTTAATCACTGGCTTCATCTGCTCTCGGCGATCATTTGGATCGGTGGGTTGGCATTTCTCGTCATGGCGGTCACACCAGGATTGCAGAAGGCCGTTCCAAAGAATCAGGTCAAGCCAATCACCGACGTTTTTTACCGTCACTACAAGAAAGTGGCCGGCATTCTCCTGGTCGTCTTGCTGTTCACCGGGGGTGTCAATCTACATTACGTCAATCAAGTCCTGGTCTCTCAAACCGGCGCGAGCGTTGAGCACCATGCTAAGTATCTCATGGTCTTCATGATTAAACTCCTGCTGGTACTCGGCCTCCTCACCTTGTTCCTGTACACCGTCATCTTTCGCACTGAGGATGACGCCGACGAGGAAGAGTCTTACGAGGTCATCCCGTTCCAACGCGCCGCCCTATGGATGGGATTTTTCATCATCCTCTGCGCTGCCGCCATGAAACATCTGCACCAATAACCTTCCATTACACCCAGGAATATGCTTTACATTTCTTCTCGTGTCTCACGTGAGACAGGCTCTTGTTTCAGTTGATACAACTACTTTTTGTCACAGCCGTTTCCCATCCTCTGTCTTTAAGATAATTCAAGCACTTGGAATTCTCTTCCCAGTATGCCAATTGGGAATGATCTTTGCGTTTAAAACAGAAGTGTTCCTTGGTTCACAGATTCACAAAATCAAGTGATGGAAGGGAGAGCGAAATGGTAGAGCTGACCCGCAGTCATACCGCAAGCAACACGTCCGCTTCACCAGCAGTACGGACTCAGCTTCTCCACGCCGGGTGCTTTGACTTAAACGCACGAGCCCCTCATCTGCAGCAGTCACCAGGCGAGTCTGACAAACCACCTGCGGGTACGAACGCTAGAAGCCAGCTTCGGCTAGAAGCTTCCATCCTCGTTGTCGAGGATGACCCGGATATCTCGATGGGCCTGCAAGACTTTCTTGAATTTCAAGGCTTTCGGGTCGACTGTGCGGAGACCTGTAGACAGGCCTTTTTCTCTCTCGAGCAACACGCCTACGACGCGGTCCTCCTCGATCTAGGATTGCCCGACGGGGATGGGTCTTCCGTTCTGGCTAAACTCCAGATCTCAAATCCCACTCTTCCCGTCATCGTCCTCACGGCTTCCAATAAAGACCTGGGACCGCTCCGCCCCTATGCTCGGTTAACCAAACCGTGGGAACGAGAAGAGTTGTGCGCAATTCTTCATCGTGCGATCGACACCACACCATCACCGACAGCGAGGTGAGTCAGGAATGGCCGAAGCAGGAAGAGAACGTTCGTGCCTTAGACAGGCTATTTGGATCGGTTCAAGCCGAGTGCGCGCTTGAAGACCGTGGCGAAACCAAAATATCCGAATGAATCTTTAAGGTTTGAATAGAGCCGCTTGACCGTCCCCATCTCCGGATTAGTAACGTATTCCATCGTCAGTGCAATCCGCTCTTCACCTTCTCCAAGAGGCGTGACAGCGTGCCAGAGCTTGTCTCCGTTAAAAATCACCAGATCACCTGGCTCAGTCACGAGTTCAAGATGACGGGGCTCTTGGTTTGGATGATCCTTAAAAAGCTCGCACACCAATTTACACTGCGTCGAGCGATCGACGAGCCCCATGAGAATCGTATATCGAGCGCCTTTGTAATACGACGTATCGTAGTGAAAACCGATATGGTCACCCGGTTCGGTATAGTAGTAGAGTGCACAGGAATGTGGGTCATCGTCAGGACAATACATCAGCTTGGCTTCAACCAGCCGATCCAGAAACTCTCGAAATGATTGGGAACGATAGAGATCGAGAAAGAGCGGAGCCTTCTCCTGAACCGTGTAATAGCTGACGCTTCCGCCTTTTTTGTGCCCGGGAATGTAGTTGCGATTCAGCTGTTCTTTGACACCCTGCGCCTGAGGAACGAAGGTTTCCTCAACAAAGGAACGGGGCAAGAACTGCTTGATGACTAAAAACTCATTTTGTTCCCAATACTCGCCGTGAAGCCGTTCGAATTCCAGCCCAGCCACGGCCTGATCAACAGCATCTCTTACCGTGTTCGCTTGGGCCGCTACTACTCCGCTCATGACCCGCCCCCTCTCAGCCTCCAGGCTGAGATCCCTGATGACTCTCTATGGCCCGTTCAAGACGGGCGCCCTGACCACCTCGGTATCGGGTGGTGTTTGAAAGTCGAACACCTCATTCCCTAATCCGAGATTAGGTTTCAAGTTGGAAAACTCAAACACCGCGATATTCCCGCTGATTTCATAGAGCGACACCATGCGGATATAGTAGGTCTTCGGAAAAACCTCAAGCACAATCTTCTGGAGATTCTGGGCTGCCTCATTCCGCTTATCTTTTGGCGTCAGTGTCACGAGTGGGATACCACCAGCTCCACGAGCGGTTCCAGTGGTAGGCTCGATATCAAACGACTCATTCAATTTGGCGGCTCCCTGTAGCAGTTCAAGCGGTGCTTTGGAAGCGGCCATCTGGGTCAGCTTTCCCACCAGGACCTGCTTATGTTCCGGAACATACATCTTGACATCATCGTGGTTCACGTAGATCTGTTCGCTCGCTGGATCAAGGTAATCCCAGCGCAAACGCCCAGGCTTCTTAATGTACACCTTGCCGGAGGACATGACTGGCCGCTCAAACCCCTCAATCTTTGTCTTTTGCGAAAAGTCAGCCTGGAGATCCTTCGTTTTCTCATACCGCGATTGCAACTGCTTCACGACCTCTCGAGCCTCATGAAACGCCTTCTCATCGGTAGATGCATCCCCTGCCCAAACTGGTGCCCCTACAACAACGCACAATGCCATCAGGCTCCACCGTCTCATGCTTCGGCTGCTCCTACCGGACCGCGCCGGCCAAGAACTTCCCGGCGTCCATCTCGCCCTGCCGCTCCCACGATTCCCTCCGATTCCATCTGTTCGATCATTCGCGCCGCCCGAGGATACCCGACCCGCAGTCGGCGTTGGATCAATGAAGCGGACGCCTGTCCCGTTGACAACACCAGATCTTTGGCCTGCTCATAGACTTCGTCCTTTGCCTCTTCTTCCGCAGCCTCTTCCAATTTCAACGACTGGAGCTCCTGATTGTAGACAGGCATAGCCTGCTTCTTCACGAACTCCACGACCGAGCGAACATCGTCATCCGACACAAAGGACCCATGCAAGCGAGCGAGACGGCCGGTACCGGAAGCAAGGTACAGCATGTCGCCTCGACCCAGCAGGGCTTCAGCCCCATTGGCGTCCAGAATGGTTCGCGAGTCCGTTTTGGAAGACACTTGAAAAGCGATGCGCGCGGGAAAATTCGCCTTGATCAGGCCGGTCAGCACGTCGACGGAAGGACGTTGCGTCGCCAACACCAAGTGGATGCCTGAAGCCCGCGCCATCTGCGCGAGACGGGCGATCTTGTCTTCCACGTCTTTCGGAGCCACCATCATCAGATCGGCCAGTTCATCGATCATCACGACGATAAAAGGAAGCGGTTCCGGTGGTGTCGACTTCGGGTGCATACATCCGCGCTCACCATCAGCGATCGCACTTTCCCCGGCCGAGAGACGCTCCTCCTCAGAGAGGACCGGCATCGAAGCCTCGCTCTGTTCAATGCCTGGCTTGGCGTTATCAGCAAACTCTTCGTGAAGGCCAGCAACCATGCGATTGTATGATTCGATATTCCTGACTCCTGCTTCGGCCAACAGTTTGTACCGCCGTTCCATTTCAGCCACGACCCATCCGAGCCCCCTCGCCGCAGATTTTGGATCCGTGATCACCGGTCTCAGAAGATGTGGGATCCCTTCATATGATTGAAACTCGAGCATCTTGGGGTCGATAAGGAGAAGCTTCACTTCATTGGGCTTGGAGGAAAACAGGATGCTCAACAACATGGTATTCAAACTGACGCTCTTGCCGGCCCCCGTGGCTCCGGCGACAAGGAGATGCGGCATGGTCTTGAGGTCGGCGGTGCTGGGAGCGCCGAAAATGTCCTTGCCCAACGCCAGAGTCAGCCTGGACTTGGCTCGACGAAAGGGCTCGCTCATGACGACTTCTTTCAGGGACACGGTCTCTCGCGACCGGTTCGGCACCTCGATCCCCACGACTGATTTGCCTGGGATCGGCGCAACGATACGAATGCTTGTGGCTTTGAGTGCCAAGGCAAGGTCATCTGCCAAATTGACAATGCGGGCCACTTTTGTACCAGGCGCCGGTTCAAACTCATACATCGTCACGACCGGTCCTGGCCTGACTTCTGTCACCGTGCCCTCGATACCAAAACTCGCCAGGGCGCGCGATAGGACCTCCGATTGGGCTTTGAGCTCTTCATCCGTCATTCGGTCCAATGCACCAGAGGGTTCACTCAACAAGAATTCTGGGTCAGGCAAACGGTAGTCCTCTGAGTCCGACCCTGACGTAACCACATCAGCCTCGATTTCTTCTTGCTCGACCGTGGGCACGGAACTGGGGAAGGGTTGAATGATCGGAGTGAGAGGAGGTGACGTCGCTTCAAACTCGGGACTCTTCTCAGTCAAGCGTTCCTCTTCGGTGATAACCCGACCAAGTTTTGGTGTTTTGGCCTTCACCCTTCTATTGGCGGTGGCGGTCTCCTTTGGAACCGCGACGGATCGCTCCGGCATCACCGCAGACACCCCTTCAGACACGCCTTCACGGAAGGCGGCCCAACGCTCTGGCATCCGGCGAACCGCTTCCGCTAAGGAGAGAGGCGTCGTCAGCAAGAGGGACACAAGGAATCCGGCTATAATCAAAATATGGGCTCCGGTTCCAGCAAATACGGCACGGAGCCCTTCGGCAATGGTCTGGCCGACAACCCCTCCGCCCATCCCTCGAGAAATCATTCCGCTGGTCACGGTTGGGACGCCCGTCGTTTCAAGATGGAGAAACGCGCTCAAGAAAACCACCGCCACGAGAGAGCTGGCAGCCGTTCGGAATCGAAGCCCAACCGGTGCTTGAGAGAAACACCGAACCCCCAGTCTGCCTAACAGAAGGGGAAAGAGATAGGCCGCCCCACCGAGCGCGAAGAAGCCTCCACCAGCCAGCAATGCGCCAAATGACCCAATGAGATTCCGAGGCGGATCAGCCGCCGGCAGTCCACTGGCGACCATTTCCGCCTCTCCCGGCACAAACGACAAGAGGCTCAACAGCATGAGCAGGCTCGACGCAATCAGGATCACGCCAATCACTTCACGTTGGATGTGGGAAGGCGGAGAAGGGGCCCGGCGGGCCTCGCCCCGCTTAACCGAGGTGGTCGCACCCATAGAACATGAATGCTAGCACAGGGGGGAGGTCATTTCAAACGAACGGAGATCCTGATCCTCCCATGTTTATTGACGAAACGACCTGTCCAGTCCTCAGGACTGAACGGTCGGAGACGTGTGACGGATGATCTTCCCTTCCACCAAATAGACAACGAGCTCGGCAATGTTTGTGGCATGATCGGCCACTCGTTCGAGCGACTTCGCAATAAAACTTAATCGAATGGCACGGGAAATGGTGTGCGGGTTTTCCACCATGAAGGAGAGCAATTCTCGAAACAGCTGCTCCATGAGGTCGTCGACAAAGTCGTCATCCATAATCACTTTCCTGGCTAGCGTCGCATCCTCTTTGACGAAGGCGTCGATACTTTCCTTCACCATCACTCGCGCGAGACTCCCCATTCGTGGAATATCGATGTAGGGTTTGAGTTGGGGCTCTTCATTCAATTCGATCGCTCGTTCACAGATGCTCTCAGCCAGGTCACTGATTCGCTCCAACTCAGTGGACAGTTTCATCGCCGTCGTAACCAGCCGAAGATCATGTGCCGCCGGTTGGTGGAGCGCCAACAACTCGATGCACGACTCATCGATCTCCACATCCATGGCGTTCACTTTGTGGTCACGTTCGATCACCTCGCACGCCAGAGCCGCATCCCGTGTGACCAGCGCGGCCAGCGCCTTGTCAATCTGATCCTCGGCCAGGCCTGCCATTCGCGCCAGCTTCGTCTTTAGTTCTGCAAGTTCCTCATCGAAATGTCGTTGTTGAACCATGAGGTCACCCAAATCGTCCGGTGATATAGTCTTCCGTTTGCTTCTTCGACGGGTTGGTAAACAGCTGTTTCGTGCGACCGAACTCGACCAATTGGCCGAGGTACATGAATGCCGTCTGATCCGACACCCGTGCAGCCTGCTGCATATTGTGCGTGACGATGACGACCGTCAATTCTTTTTTCAGTGAAAACAACAACTCTTCGATGACGCCGGTGGCGATCGGGTCAAGCGCAGAGCAGGGCTCATCCATCAACAGAACGTCCGGCTTGACGGCGAGGGCCCGCGCGATACAGAGTCGTTGTTGCTGCCCACCGGACAAGCCAAGCGCGCTCTTGTGGAGCCGATCTTTCACCTCTTCCCATAATCCAGCCCCGCGAAGACTGGCCTCGACGATTTCTTCCAGCACCGCCCGATTCTTCAACCCTTGTAATCGCGGACCGTACGCGACGTTTTCATGGATCGATTTGGGGAAAGGATTGGACTTTTGGAACACCATCCCTACCCGTTTCCGAAGGTCCGTGATATCGATCAACGGGTTAAAGATATCGACCTCATCAAGGAGAATATTCCCTTCGTATCGAGCACCTTCGATCAGATCATTCAGACGATTCATGCAGCGCAGTAACGTGGATTTTCCACAGCCGGAAGGGCCTATGAACGCGGTCACTTGATGTTCGGGAATGTCCAAGTCGATCTTGAACAGGGATTGGACCGGGCCATAAAAAAAGTTGAAGCCCTGAACGCGAAGCTTAGGATTTCCCTGCGTGCTCGGTTGTGAAGAGACTTTTGAAGCACTCGATTCCATACCCTTCACTTTCGTCGCGGGGGAAACGGGCGTGTGGGGAGGCACGCGAGATAGGACCTCATACTGTTGATCCAGCATATTTCCTCCTCATCCGATTCCGCAAGACAATTCCCGTCAGATTAAGGGTGACGACGACGGCAATCAACACCAAGGTGGTCACAAAGACCATAGGCTTGGCGGCCTCCACGTTTGGTGATTGAAAGCCGACATCATAAATATGAAAGCCCAAATGCATGAACTTGCGGTCCAAGTGTATGAACGGCCAGGTACCGTCGATCGGCACCGCTGGCGCCAGTTTCACCACGCCCGTCAACATCAAGGGGGCGACCTCGCCCGCTGCGCGAGCCATGGCCAGAATCAATCCGGTCAGAATGCCCGGCAGTGCCGTAGGAAGGACGACCTTCCATATCGTTTCCCATTTCGTCGCACCGAGTCCAATCGACCCTTCTCGATATTCTCGAGGCACAGCAGCCAACCCCTCTTCAGTTGCGACGATCACGACAGGCACGGTTAACAGCGCCAGTGTCAATGAAGCCCAGAGGATCCCACCGGTACCGAACGTCGGAGTTGGGAGCCGGTCTGAAAACCACAGAGCATCGATCGTGCCACCGACGCCATACACGAAAAACCCCAATCCGAATACACCGAAAACGATCGAAGGAACACCGGCCAGATTATTGACCGCAATGCGGACTGTCCGCACGATAACTCCCTGTCGGGCATATTCCCTCAGATATAAGGCCCCGATCACTCCAAAAGGTGTCACAATGAAGCTCATGATCATGACCATCATAACCGTGCCGAAGATGGCCGGAAAGATTCCCCCTTCTGTGTTGGCCTCTCGAGGTTCCGTTGTCAACACGGTCCAGATGTTACCAAGATAGACCCACACTTTTTCTAAGGTTGACAGAGCATTCGGGCGCAAGACTCGAAGAACTTGGTCAAATGCTAACTCTTTTTCTTTGCCATTAGCTTCTACGAGGACTACTGAGTATGGATTAATCCCTTCGGTCGATTCTGTATCAGAAAGAAGCGGTGATACGGCTTTCCAAACGTCTTCTGCACCTTCGGTGACGACCTGATCTTCCTTCAGGAGGGCCTTGAGCCGTCCATAGAAATTTCCCCACTCACGCCGCTCTACCATCACGAGATCTGCAGGTGTGGCTCGTTCGGCAATCTGATCGGTGTTGATCCACCGATAGTCCAACCCATATAGATCCCGATTGCCGATCTTCATCCTGATGCGCGGGATCCCTTTTGGGCTCACATCTTCGCCGGCCAACTGTCCGATCACATGTTTTCCATCCTTTAGCGTCAGTTCGACAAGATCCGCGGGCCAGAAATACCCCATCCCATTGATAAGGATGAGAACCATGAGCCCCGCGATCATGAACAACGACAGGGAAAGCCCCGCTCCACAACCCCAGATGAAGAGCTCCCCACTCGCCATGAATTGTCTGAGCCACTCTTTCATTCAATCATCTCTCTACCGACATGCTGTCAACTTGCTTCATCCGTGGGGGACAACGCCGACTGCAGCCTCAACTACAATGTCGTCTCTTGAAATCACCAGTGACTAAAATTGGCTGTATTTCTCCCTCAGCCGTTGTCGAACGAGTTCCGCGATCGTGTTGAGCAAGAAGGTCGCCACAAAGAGGAGCAAACCTGCCAAAAAGAGGGTGCGATACAGGGTCCCGCCATGCGGCGCTTCTGGAATCTCCACCGCGATATTGGCGGAAAGCGTTCGGAACCCGTTGAAGAGGCTCCAGTCCATGATCGGCGTGTTGCCGGTCGCCATCAGAACGATCATGGTTTCTCCCACAGCTCGGCCGATCCCAATCATCAACGCCGAGAAGATACCAGGGCTAGCCGAGATGAGAACGAGATACAGCAGCGTCTGCCAACGTGTGGCGCCCAGCGCCAGGGACCCTGCGATGAGATTCTTGGGAACATTCGTCAACGCCTCTTCAGAGATACTATAAATGATGGGAATGATGGCGAACCCCATGGCCACACCGACGACGATGGCGTTCCGCTGGTCATAATTGAGGCCCAGAGTCCCTTCCAACCATGATTTATAGTGGCCGTCAAATAAGAACGCTTCCCACCAGGCATTCGTCTCCAGACAACCCCAGACAACGGCAATGATGACCGGCATCATGAGTAACGCCTCAACGCCAGGTCGGATTCGATGCCGTAGCGAGGCAGGCAATACGAGAAAGAGTCCGGCGGAAAGGGCAATAGCAAATGGAGTCACCAGCACCATTCCGGTCATCGCAGGGAAGTTCCGCTCCAGAACCGGTGCAAACCAGAGTCCGGCCAAAAATCCAAGGACCACGGTGGGGAGTGCCGCCATGATTTCGATCGTCGGCTTGATCTTGGCTCGATAATCAGGATGCATGAACATAGAGGTGTAGATCGCGGCCAATACCGCTAGTGGGACCGCGAGGAGCACGGCATACATGGTGCCTTTAATCGTCCCGAAGATGAGTGGGGTCAAACTCAACTTGGCCTCAAAGTCGTCCGAGCCGCTCGAAGACTGCCACACCAATTCCGGTCGCTCATAGCCCTCATACATCACAGGGAGAAACAAGGTCGCCAAGGTGATTTCCGGATAGGGATTCGCAATGTGGTACCGAATCAGCCGATCATGTTCTGTCACGCTGACCAGGCCATCCGCCTTCGGCGAAAAATAGGTATTGCGGAATGCACCCTGTTGCGGAGTGAGCGTGAGAAGGGTCTGTTCGGACGTCGAATGGTGCAGCCTGATTTCTCCAGTGCTATCCGTGGTCATAAATCCCTTATCGCGCTGAGAAATCGTGATGTCCGTCACTGCATGCTGATGAGAAGTCAAACGATGAATCGGCGTCATGTGGGTCACATTGGTTGCCGCATGTTCTCGCACCGGCATCCACACGACCACCTGCCCGGCCGCATCGCCGACGACGAGACTCCGATCACCCATGAGATATGCCAATGCCGTAATAGCCTGGCCTCGTTCAGACGACTGGGTTGTCTCAGTAAGAACCGGCTTGGCCTCGTCCCGGAGATCGAAATGGTGCACCTTGCCCTCTTCCGTACCCACAGCGAGCAGCTCCGCACGGCTCGCCAGCGCGACGGCCGTCACCCGACCGAAGATGTCGGGCGTCAGATCAGCCTGTGTGGTCGACGCGGAGACAGTTCCATCGGGACGCGATACGGTACGGGTCGTGTTCAGCCACAGATGTTGGTCTTGGAGCAGGGCAGCAACCCGAACTTCGGAGTCCGTGGACTGATAGGCTAGCTTTGAGATCGCTTGCGGAGATGGTGCGGCAAGAACCGGAGTTCCTACCGTGACAGATGGCGTAATCGAACGTTCATCGCCTTGATAGTCTTGAACAAAAGCGATCGTCACTGGGATGATACGCCCGTCGTCCGTACCCATGGCAAGCGAGTGTCCCTTTCCGAACGCCCTTGCCAACGCGGTGACAGCCCCATCTGGCAACAACCGCTGCTGATGGATTCTTGATATAGCCGAAGTTTCTTTTCCTAGGAAGACAAGATCCAATACGTCCCCACGTAACACATAGGCCAGTTCTTGATGCTCGTCGATACCGACCAATGCTGACGTTACCGGACGTTCGAGTGGAGATAGTGCGACCGGCTCAACCGGTGTCGCCTGGGGTGGGAGGAAGAGTGGGATGACTTCCTTGACGAGAAAGACGCACATCCCCAGAATGCAAAGGATAATGCTGATTCCACCAGCCTTGATGATGAAGCGGGTAAACCTGTCCGTAACGGATCTGATTTGGCGTCGGCTGAATAGCCCACCCACAAGAGCTTGAGTTGGAATTGAACCCCGGCCCGAGGAGGGCTCTCCTTGAAGCCCCGGTACCGGAGTAGGAGACGGTAGGCTCATACTTCGACTTGTGATCTCCGTTCCAACGTCTCAGCTCTATGCCAGGTTGTAAGTAGCCATACACCGTTGACGCTCGACACACTCTGGACAACCAGTCTTACATCTATTCGACTTTCGCCAATTCCTTTTCCATCAAAGTCTGCGAAAGGGGAAAGAACCCATCCTTGATGACGACGGCTTGCCCTTCCTTGCTGTAAATGAATTTGATGAATTCTCTCACGAGCGGGTCGAGTGGCTTGTTCGGCGCCTTGTTGACGTAGAGCAACAAGTGCCGCCAGAGAGGATAGGAACCGTTCATCGCATTGTCTTGCGTTGGAGCTGCGAAGGCCGCGCCTTCCTTTTCCGCTAAGGGAAGGGCGCGTATCCCGGAAGTGAGGTACCCAATCCCACTATATCCAATCCCTGATGGATCTTCCGTTACGCCCTGCACCACGGAAGCCGATCCCGGTTGCTCCTTGACCTCGTCCTTGTAGTCACCGTTTTTCAACGCATGATCTTTGAAAAAGCCGTAGGTCCCTGATGCGGAGTTACGTCCGTAGATGCTGATGGGCGAGCTGGCCAAGTCATCCGTGACGCCAACCTGTCCCCAGCGTTCGATATTCTGCGAGGCACCCCGTCGGCGCGTTTTGGAAAAGACAGCATCGACCTGGGCCATGGTCAGCCCTGGAACGGGATTATCTCGATGCACATACACCGCGAGTGCATCGATCGCGACTGGGAAGGCTGTTGGTTTGTACTTGTACTTGCGTTCAAAGGAATCGATCTCTGTCGCCTTCATCGGGCGTGACATAGGTCCAAGTTGCGCAGTGCCTTCGATGAGGGCCGGTGGCGCCGTACTAGACCCCTTCCCTTCGATTTGGATTTTCACACCAGGGTATTGCTTGCGAAAGCCCTCAGCCCACAGGGTCATGAGGTTGTTGAGCGTGTCGGAGCCGATACTGTTTAGGTTACCCGAAACCCCCTTGACCTTGATGTATCCTTTCAGATGGGGGTCCAACTGGGCAACCTCGTCAGCCATCGCCTGTGTCGACAGAAGAAGACTGCCGAGGCCAAACAGAAGCGAGGATGCGAATCCTAACCGTCTTGAACGCATGTTTGTACGATGTGTCATAATCCAGTCCCTTCTTTTGAACGACTCATACCTATCATGGTGTCGTTCGTCCAATGTTACGGTCATGTTACAGGTATGTTAACTTCCGTATAACCGAACAATATTTCACATTGACCGATCTTACCCTCCGCCTCTAAAAGGACACATCCCATTGGAGTCTGACCCGGTCTTCCGGCGTGAAACCGGGCTGTGTCAAATGTGAATAGTCTAGCGTGATCTTATTCCGATGCCTCGCGAAGAACCAGTTAGCCGCGACGGTATGCTCTCTCCGCACATCGCTGCGAATCGACTCGTTTGGATCCACGAATGCATAGCGGTAGGCAAATTCGAGCTCCTTCGGGATCATGTCGATCAAGGCATGTGGGAAATAACCGACCTGCGCATAGGCCCCGTAACTGGTGGTTTTAACTTGAGTGGTTTCATCGGTCACATGCTTGACATGAAACTCTTCTTGGATGGAAAGCCCATTCCACTTGAAGGCGAATTCCTGCATTCCCTGATCGACCTCGAATTGACCATCTACGACTGTACTGTTTCTGCTACCAGGAAAGACAATTCGATCGGTTCGGTTGTGGGCTCCGGCGAATGCGATACTTCCGATCGGCAATGGCGAATATTCAGGATCCGACTGTGAGAAAGGCACATCTCGCCCTAAAAAGTTCCACTGAATTCTCCCCATCCAGAGCATCTTCTTGTCGTCATTGCGGGTATTGTTAATTCCGGTTCCCGTAAAGACTCCGATGTTGTACACCAGATAGGCATGGGTATTTTCAAAGAGGTGTCCACCCAACCGCACCCCGATCTGTCGATCAAGGGTAAAGGCCGAATTGACGATTGATCGCTCCACAAACGTCTGTGCGCCAGACGAATCCACCCGCTCCCGGTTGTAGTCGATCTTCCACTGCCCCACGCGGAGAGTTCCCCATTTAAACTTGGCGATATCCAACCGATAATCGAGCATGGTGTTGCTCAACCAGTCATATTCCACATAGTACTTTAGCCAGGGCACAAAGCCGTGCCCCCCGACTTTGATCCGAGCACGCCGGATGCGGAACGAGCTATGATCCTTGTCGTCAGCAGCTGCCGCATCAGCCGGTGCCAGAGAGTCCCCGTCCTGAGGAAACGAGTAACGAAACTGGAGTCGATTCTGTATCTTCATCTCGAACTTGCCATCGCGAGTTTGGATATCGAACCCGTCTTTGTAGCGTACGGAAATCGGAAATTCCGCATCCATCGCCTTTTTTTGTGCCTCTTCCGCTTTTTCTGAATCAGCCTTGGCCCTGAGCCACTCCTCCTTGGTGATCTGGCCTTTTTCAAACAGGATGTCCGCTAGATCATGAGCAGCCTGGGCGCCGCTAACGCCGAGGACCAGTCCAAGCCCTACGACGCCCATCATCATTGCCAACCACAATCGCCTCATCTAGTACCTCCCTCTAGTTAGTCGTGTTACGAAAACGAGAGGAGATATAGAGGATGAGCGTTAAGCTGGTGCTACGGAGTTGTTACGGAACTGTTAATTCGTGAGTGATCGGTTACGAGACAAAAGTTGGTCTTTTTAACATAACCGTACACGATTCCTTTACTCTTATCATCTGAGGGAGGTAACGTAGTGATCACAATAAAAATCTAATACCTCATGGACACCACATTATGAGACACTCTGGAGCTGTCGTACTTTTTGGAATTGCGATACTACTTGGTCTTAGTGCCTGTCAGAGTCGACCGGTTCTCACTGAACCCATTTATGAGGATCAATCACTGATTGTCAGACTCGCAGTGGACCATACTGTTGGCGGAGATCATTCTCACCCTTCCACTGTTGAGGCAGAAGAGATGTCATCCTTCCTTTCCGGCGTGATCATTGAGGAACCGACAAGCCTCGTACCGCCCTTACCGCTTCCAGGCCAGAGGAACCAGCCTCCACGGCACCCCGCATTCACGGCCACAGAAATCGACCTCCTGGCTCCCCTATTGGTCAAAGGATTGAATGCCGCTAAGCCCGAAGAAATCGTCACGTTTTATTGGATCACTCAACAGCCGCCACCGATCGACCATGTGACTTCTGGCGGAATCTTTGTCGAGGGCGACAAGCTGCATTTCATACTCGGTAACTATCGTTCGCCCACTCACTACCCGCCTGACCCTGAAACCATGACATACCGTGATGGGCGGTCCAATCCCTTACATCCGCTGGTGCCTCAAGAAGCTGTGCTGAACTTCAGCCCGGCAACTGTGCTGGTCCCCTCTGAGCAAGGGGCATTGAAGAATCCGTTCCGCGCCAAGCGGCGTGAGATCGCCGTGCTCTTTAAGCGACTGACATCGAACACGCTAGACGCAGTTCACGACACGCACTAAGAGGCCGCTTCCATTCCAGACCAGGACCAGACCGAGCCTCCCCTGTGGTCAATCGGTATTGCTGCAGCCATTATCTTGATCGCTCCTCTTGTGTTGTATTCACTCGCGCCAACCGGACCACTGCGCGAGGGGGATACAGTATTTTCAGACGGGGAGCAGCGGGTACGGATCAGTAAGCTCACTGATGCCACAATAGGCCGGAATGATGAGACCTGCGTATTGGATCCAGACAGTCCCCTGATGATCGTTCACCTCGCAGGGGCTGAGGCAAACGACTCGTTTATCGCCCAAGTCCAGGGGAATCCATCAAATGAGTGGCCGTTTTGTCCAGCTCTCATCGAGGTAGTCGTAAAACCCTTTCAGGTCTTTCAAAAACCCGGCCTGTTCAGTGGGATACAGAGCCTACTGATTCGATGGTTCGGCCCATGACTTTGGAGGGCGCTACACCTTCAGACGTGCGGCAAATTGTTTTCTGAACTTCGCGACCTTTGGACTGACAACGACCTGACAATAACCTTGTAGCGGATTCCGTGCAAAGTACTCCTGGTGATAGGACTCCGCCTCATACCACCTTGAGGCCGAGGCAACTTGCGTGATGATGGGTGCATTATACAGTTTCTCGTCGGTGAGCCTCTTGACCATCGCCTCGGCTGTCTCGCGCTGGGCCTGGCTGCTGTAGAAGATTGCGGAGCGGTATTGAGTTCCCCTGTCGTTTCCCTGACGATTAGGCGTGGTAGGATCGTGAATGGCAAAAAAGATTTCGAGGAGCGCTTGGTATGAAATCACCTGTGGATTGAAGGTAATTCGCACGGCTTCCGCATGCTCAGTCTGGCCTCCGCACACCGCGTCATATGTAGGGTTTTCCAAAGTGCCCCCGATATAACCGGACTCAACGGATTCCACGCCAAGGACTTGATCATAAACCGCTTCAAGGCACCAGAAGCAGCCGCCGGCAAGAATGGCAACTTCTTTCTCAGAAGCTGTTGTTGGTGAGTACTCTCCCATGGTGCGGCGTGTCAAAGGAACAGAACTGTCGCTTTCAGTGGACGAAGCCGGCTAATCTTCTTCTTCCTCCTCAATGTCTTCAATTCCTTCGTAGCTCATCTCCGGGAATGACGCTGAGGCCTTTTCACAGGCCGTCTCCACCATCTCTTCTGCATCCTCTGCAGAATCAGCATCAACCAAGAACTTCACAGTGATCGCGTACCTCTGTTCCACCCCCTGACTCCTTTCTCTGTAGTCTCTTTATCTATCTATGCTTCAGCTAGCACCCAGTTTGTACTTTGTGACAGTTGTGGTAGCCGTGTCAACCGTGTTTGATTCAATATCGGTTCAAGATATTAATAGCGAGACAGACGGTCGTGATGGGAAGGAGGACTTGGGGAGAAGCAAGATGGAGGAAGAACTAGCCTTCACCCTCGAGATCGGAGAGAACTGTTTTGAGCTTCGCAAACTCTTCTGGAGCAATACGCGAAAAGGCGATTCCAAAACTGTTTGCATCCACCCAGCGCACCGTGGCTTCATCAATGCGCAGCGGCCAATCCAGTCCAGGTACATGAAGTCGGCACTCAAACTTTGATCCGGGCTCGACCTTCATGTCGCTTTCGATCTTACAGCCACCAGCAGAGATATCCAGAGTTCGTCCCTGCCCTTCCTGCCTGTTACCAGAAAAGGTACTGCGAAACTGCGTGGTGAATCTCGGTTGAACTCGTCGCTCATCCGGTCGAGGCGTAGCCGGAATGGGTTGAGAAACCTCATGCTTAAAGAGAGAACCCAATTTTTTCAACGTTGCCCTCTACCTTGAATCTGTCAGCCATTCCCCGAACTTTAGGTGATCGCCTTACCCGACCTAACGCGGCGAGAGGAGCATATGATCCCGACGATTCTGCTGGTAACAGGTTTCATCCCGATCAAAGCAGAAAGGTCGCTCTTTCCCATACGATACGATTGCGATCTGCTTTGGACTCACGCCAGCGGCCGTGAGGTAGTTGCGTGCGGCCTTCGCTCGCTTATCGCCCAACACCATATTGTAATCACTGGTTCCTCGCTCATCGCAATGCCCCTCAATTCTCAGGACCGCCCCTGGATGATCCTTCAAATAGGTCGCGTCGTGATTGAGTGCTTCCATTCCTTCGTCAGACAAGGTCCATTGATCATAACCAAAGAAGACGTCCTGCAAGCCCGCTTCAACCGCCGCTTTCTCTTCCTTCGTTAATTCGGCACGCTGGCGAGAGGTCGTACCGGATGGATTCAGCGCCGTAGAATATCCCTCCTGTCCGAGCCGTTCCTCAGCTGGATTCCGGGAAAATCCGCTCAGATCTCCACTTGAACTGCCGCTTGAAATATCTGGCAGCTTCTTCGAACTCGCGCTCCCCGCTCCACTTTCATTATCAGACTGCACCCATTTCTTTCCACACCCTTGGGTCGACAACACGACTGCTGCTACTGCTATTACAACTACAGATTTAGCTGTCGCTCGGTTCATGACCTTTCCCCTCCATCGTGGCGTTTCGCCAGGTTGTGTGATGCTCCCAAAAGGTAACGTGGTGAAGTCCCTACCGATACCCGCCATTTTCTGTCCAAACAAATATAGCACTTATAGTGAAAATGGCATTTGCACCAGCATGTTACTGCACAAATGGAAGGAGTCCTAATACTTTTGGCTATTTCGCGTGATGACCGAGAGGGAAAGAGCGCGAAGGAATCTTCTATTACCTATGGGAGTATCAGGATACGCACCGGGTACAGAGGAAGAACCACAAGGCCATCGATGACGGCACAAGAAGAAATTGACTGTCGCCCTCTCCTGCTTATCGATATCCTTGTCTATCAGCCCAGCGAACTGGTCGGAGCACGGCTCCTAGACTAGCTAGTACACAGATCAGCACTACCATCGCAACCGCGATAGCTAGGTAAAATGCGGCTCGTACGTCGTGCAAAACGGGGATCATGGTAACACCCTCCTCTTGCTCGATTGGTTAACTGCGCCATCCGCATTCACAGACCCAAGGGCTCATAGGATCAGCTTTCTGAAGAGCTCGACCACAACAGGGGCATTGCCTGGTCCACACAGATCGCCTCAGCCCTTCAAAGTATACACCTCCAAACGTTACTCGCTTTGTATATCGGCACAACCACCGCACGGGATAACCTCTTTTAGGTTCCGCTCGTAGTCTCGTAGTGTAGATCATTCTTCATAACCAGAATACCCAGCTTTAGCACGACCTTAGCCACACCAGCTTGACCTGAGTTGCCGTAAGCACGTGGAAAAACACACTGTCTTTTCTTGTTGGCCCGGCAGGAATTGAAAGGGCGACCAGCGGGTTCGAACTGCCTGGAACCTCTTTCCTGGTTCAACCTGGGGCCAAATGCCTCCACGGTTAGTGCTAATTGGACTTTACTCCAAGTCCATGAAGTCTCTCAACCTCATTTTTTATGCTCTAGAAGGTTTTGGTTGTGGCTTACGGGTCAGGATAGAACCGGGAGGAGTGATGAGCCGTTATTCTGGCCGGTCCCGGTTGTCAAATCGGGGGTATACCTTAGAATGCCGGAACCCAAACTATTCTACTCACAAGTCCTTGAAACATGGTGCGCCCGGCAGGAATTGAACCTGCGACCTACGGGTTCGAAGCCCGGCGCTCTATCCAACTGAGCTACGGGCGCAGCGGAGCTACATGATCATGTTAGGGCGAGACTTGTCAAGGTTGAGGGGGAGGGAATCGAAACAGTTACAGCTGCGCCAGAATCTCATCGGCGACTTGAGAGAGAGATCGTCCTTCCGTCTCTATCACGTAGTCGGCCGCCGCTTGATACTTTGGCAGTCGGTCCTGAAGAACATCTTGAATTTCATCAATAAACGACTTGGTTCCTGTGAGAGAGGGTCTTTGGGTATCCGACCCAATTCGCTTGGCAATAGTCTCGACCGAGGCAGTCAGCCAGAACAATCTTCCTGTCTGCTTAAACACCTCAATATTCTGTGATCGAAGTATGGCACCACCACCTGTATCGATGATCAGTCCATTCTGACCAGCCAATTCCTGACAAACCCTGGACTCCAGATCACGAAAATATTCCCATCCATGTTGTTCAACGATTGAAGGAATGGCTTGCCCTGCTAATTTTACGATTTCCTCATCCGTCGAGAGAAGAGTACGATCAAGCCGTGCCGCCAAAACCTTCCCCACACTACTCTTCCCCGTCCCTCGATACCCGATCAACACCACATTCATCGGAAATGAGATTCCAAGACTCCGCGCATGGTATCAACCGGAGCCTTCTGATTGGTCCAAAGTTCAAACTGAGCAACCGCTTGATGGAGAAACATCTCTAATCCGGGAATCGCTTTGCAACCCATAGCTTTGGCATCCTTCAGTAATTGTGTTTCGAGTGGGTTGTAGACAATATCCATCACGGTGAGAGCACGATGCAGAAGTGAAGCAGGAACACAGCTGGCATCGACTTTCGGGGACATCCCGACAGGCGTGGAATGGATCAACACGTTCGTGTCAGGCAAGATCTTGCGAAGTGAGGACTCATCAAGATGAAAATCTTCGACAGTCGAAGCTGCCTGTGAGCGAAGCTCCTTGGCCAATGACGTCCGTTCACCATCGTCAATTCCCAATACTGTCAACTTGGCTAAGGATGAGTCCGCCGTGAGTGCAAATGCGATGGCGCGCGCCGCTCCCCCAGACCCGATCAGCATGACGCTTTGACCTTTCAAGTCCACCCCACCCTCTCGTAACGCTCGTAGAGCACCGGTGGCGTCCGTGTTGCATCCCGTAAGATTGCCATTGTCGGAAACGATGGTGTTGATCGCCCCGATTCGCTGAGCCGTCTCTTCCACATGATCAAGCAACGGGATCGCGGCTACCTTGTGAGGAATCGTCACGCTCGCTCCACGGAAGTTCCCTAGCGCGCGAAGTCCCCTGAGTGCATCGCCGATGGCTTCGACCTGCCAAGCTAGATACACATAATTGAGCCCCAGCTCTCGAAACGCCGCATTGTGAATGGCAGGCGAAAGAGAATGCCCGACCGGATTTCCAATCACCCCGCAAAATTTCGTCTGTGTATCAATATTCATTGTTGTAGGCAGGCAGCATAATGGATCGGAAAAACGGTTAGCCCTTGCAGACAGTCATACCTCCGTCAATAGGGAACGTCGTTCCGGTTACCCAAGCCGATTCATCCGAGGCAAGATAGAGAATCAGGTTCGCCACCTCCTCCGGCTTCCCCGGACGGCGGATCGCGTATTGTGCGAGGATGGACTGGAGCATGTCCGGGTTTGCCAGCAGGGAAGCGGCCATGGGTGTATCGATAAGGCCAGGATTCACCACATTACATCGAATCCCTTCCTGAGCATATTCGACTGCCACGGCCCGGGTGAAGGCATCCAACGCCCCCTTGGATGCCGTGTAGGCGGCTAAACCAGACAGGCCCACTAAACTGGCGATTGAGGAAATATTGATAATGGCCCCGCGCCCCTGCTTCATCATCTGAGGAATCACTGCTCGCGTCATGCGGAAGACCCCGGTCACATTGACGTCGAGCACGTTCGCCCAGGTCGCATCATCGGTTTCGTGGAGCCTCTTGCCAAATGCCCCGATCCCCGCATTATTGACAAGCACGTCGATTTTCCCAAAACTATCGAGCGTGCGACGGATCACGTCCTGCACATGAGTGTCATCCGTCACGGAGCCGGCAACACCAAGCACGGTCCCCTTGTGAAGTCTGATAACATTGACGACCTGATCCAATTCCTGTTGCCGACGCCCGGTAATTACAACCGATGCGCCTTCATCGGCAAAACGTTTAGCAATCGCCTCACCGATTCCCGCATTTCCCCCCGTCACTACCGCAACCTTCCCCTCTAGTCGTTTCATATGTGCCGGTCCTCTTCTGTGTCGTCAGTCCTGGTCACGCCCTCATCACCACAATCTTCTAATTCTGGTTTTGGCCCAAGCACGCCTGGCTCTATCTTCCGCGCAACCGTGATGAAACCGGAATGTGCAACCATACGATGATCCGGTCGTACGCTACGACCCTGGACCGACCACGTTCGCAATAAGGTCTCAAAACTCTCAATCATTCCGAATACCGTGGCTCGCTCGAGCGCCTCCACGGTGCGCATGACTTGAGGCACTGTCGGCACAAAACTTAAGTAGATCCCGCCTGAACGAAGCACTGCAGCCGCATGAGGGACAACCTGCCAGGGTTCAGGGAGATCGAGTACCACACGGTCAAAGGAGACGCGGTCGTCAAGGAGATCGATGCCTTCATAGGCATTTCTTCTGAACGACAGTAAGTTGGCTGGATTGATGTACCGTGAAATATTTGCCGCTGCGGTGCTCGCGAAATCATCCCTGACTTCATAGGTCACCACCACGCCGTCTGGACCCACCGCACGTAAGAGTGCCATGGTCAGCGCTCCTGAGCCAGTCCCGGCCTCGAACACCCGAGCTCCTGGATAGATATCAGCCCACATGGGTATGATGGCGAGATCTTTGGGATAGAGGACCTGTGCCCCTCGAGGCATTTTGAGGACATAGTCCCCAAACGTCGGGCGAAGCGCCACCATCTTCTTCCCGCCAGACAGGGTAACGATGGACCCATCGGGACGACCGATGAGGGCATCATGCGCAATTTTTTGGCCGCTAAACTGGTATGTCTCCCCTGCTTTGAGCGTAAGGGCGTATTGCCGTCTCTTGTGATCGACGAGATGAATCCGGTCACCGCTGGACAGTGTAGACATGGCCGGCATTCTAGGAGGTTCGTTCCTTAGTTTGCAACCAAGTGCTATTCCTTGATAGGGTAATTGGTGAGCCCTAACATCCTATCATCATTGACCTTTTTCACGATGACTGATGATGGTCAAGAAACGAGCACGTCGTTAATCTCCGTCCTGTCCAAGGCGGTCGTAGGACTGGCCGTGGCGGTTTGCACAACATTCGTTAGTTACTCGGTTCACGCGAAAGAACTTGTTGTCGCGAACTACGAAGGGGTCATCAACCCTGTCGCAGCGGAATACCTGCATGATGCGCTCGATTTCGCGCAGTCTTCCGGGGCTGAAGCCTTGATCCTGAAACTTGACACCCCTGGAGGGTTGGATACCTCCATGCGACTGATGATCAAAGATATTACCGGCTCCCCTCTTCCGGTGATCGTATTCGTCTCGCCTTCGGGAGGCCGTGCTGCCTCAGCAGGCGTTTTTATTACTATGGCGGCTCATGTCGCCGCCATGGCACCGGGGACCAATATTGGAGCCGCTCATCCAGTCGCGATGGGCGGGGGCGAGATGGACAACACGATGAAGGAGAAGGTCGAGAACGACTCGGTTGCCTACATCAAGAGCCTCGCGGAACAACGTGGACGAAATGTGGTATGGGCCGAAGATGCAGTCCGGAAGAGTGTGTCGGTGACGGAGCGAGAAGCCTTGAAACTCAACATCATCGACCTGGTCGCCGAAGACCTTTCCTCCCTGCTGAAACATCTGCAGGGGAGAAAGATTGTTCTCCCTCATGGACCAGTCACGCTATCAAGCGATCCCCCGACTCTCAACGAGTTCCCGATGGGAACGCGTCTTGAGCTGCTCAAGACGCTGAGTGATCCAAATATCGCTTACCTGTTGATGTCCATTGGGACGATCGGGATTATGGCGGAGCTTTACAGCCCCGGAGCAATCCTACCCGGCATCATTGGAGCCATCAGCTTGATTCTGGCTTTCTATTCTCTTCAATCTCTCCCCGTGAACTATGCCGGCGCACTCCTGGTGGTACTCGGCGTGGTGTTTCTTCTACTCGAAATCTCCGTCACGAGCTATGGATTGCTCGCTTTGGGCGGCTTAACAGCCATGACGCTAGGTGGCCTGTTCCTCATCAAGAGCGATGCCCCTTTTATGCAGGTCTCCCTTTCCTTCTTGTTGCCCACCGTCATGGCAGTCGGCGCCCTGGCCGGCGTCGTTGCTTGGATGGCGGTCAAGGGGGCTCGTGGGAAGCCAATCACCGGAGCGGAGGGAATGATCGGGTCAATCGGAATCGCGAAGACAGCTCTGAATCCACGCGGCCAAATTACCGTACAAGGGGAGATCTGGGAGGCAGTCAGCAAAACTCCCGTTGGTCAAGGTGAGGCCGCAGAAGTGATGTCGATCGAGGGGCTGACACTTCATGTGGCACCCACTCACAAATCACACTGACTGAGAGAAGGAGCCATCATGTCACTCCTATTGCCAGTAGTCCTATTCGGTATGCTGCTGTATGCCAGCTTTAAACGGGTGATGGAATATGAACGTCTTGTCGTGTTCGTCCTCGGCAAGTTTCAAACAGTGAAAGGGCCAGGAATCAGATTGGTGATCCCGGCTCTTCAACAAATGGTCCGCGTAAATCTCCAAACCGTCACGATGGAGGTTCCGTCGCAGGATGTCATCACACGGGACAACATCTCCGTCAAGGTGAATGCCGTCATTTTTCTCAGAGTGGTTGATCCCCAGCGAGCCGTGCTCGCCGTACAGGATTATCTCTATTCCACCTCACAGGTCGCCCAAACAACCCTGCGCAGTGTCTTGGGTCAAAGCCAACTCGACGACTTGCTGGCCAAGCGTGACGATATCAACGCGGAGCTCCAACGCATCATCGACCAGCAGACTGAGCCCTGGGGGGTCAAGGTCGCTGCCGTCGAGGTCAAAAATGTGGATATCCCCCAAGACATGCAACGAGCGATTGCCCGGCAAGCTGAAGCAGAGCGAGAACGGCGGGCAAAAATCATTCATGCCGAAGGTGAGTTTCAGGCGGCGCAGAAACTTGCCGAAGCGGCAAACGTCATCAGTCAAAATCCTGCGGCACTTCAATTACGATATCTCCAAACACTTGTCGAGATTGCAGGAGAGAAGAATTCGACCACGATCTTCCCCATCCCGGTCGATACACTCAGCCCTTTCATGAAGGGACTCTTTTCGAAATAGTGTGGTATTTCTGTTGAATCGCTTGCGTCAATCACACAGCGCTGCCGCATAAGTGCGACAGTGCTCCCTAAAATTCCTCATTAGGCCCGTCTAATCTTTCTGATTTTTCGAGATGATCCTGCTTACCGTTTCTCATCTTCAGTCGAGCATCCGTTTTGCTTCGTAAAATCATTCATGATGGTTGGACTGAAATGAATCTTTTCAGTTGGAATTGGCTCTTACGGTGAAGGGACATGTTTAACCAATATACAAAAGGGTGACACGATGAAAGAAGAACTTCGGGTCGCTGAGGAAATAGAAATGCAGAAAACGTTCATTGCCGATGTGGATGCAGATGACGCCAAGGCTAGCGGGATGCTCGGTATCATTGGGCGTGCAGAGGCTGAAGAGTCGATCGCAGATGAGAAGAAGCAGACGGCCATGCGGGGCGGCCAGGGAACGAACCCGTTCCTTCTGGAGGGTCTGTACTTTCGTTCGTTTGGTGAGCGTGGTCTCCTGACTCGAGAAGAAGAGACGGCCATCGCGAAGCGGGTCGATCAGGGGACACGCCGTATCCGTACTGCGTTGCGTCAGGCCACGCTGGCTATCCTCAAGTCCAGACGGACGTCGGCGTTCGTCGAAACCGCGAAGGCACTTCAGATGGTCCGGCGCTTGAGCGGGCTTTCAGCTACAGCCCTAGACCATGCCGAGAAACTGCTGGTGACAGTTGTGGGGTCGGCAGATCCGGATTCAAAACTTCCAACCGGCGCAGGGAAGCAGCTGAAAGAACTACTGCACGAAATTCGGTCTGCTAGAGTTGTCCTGGAGCAGGGCAAAGACGAACTCGTGCGGTGCAACCTTCGCCTGGTGGTCGATGTTGCCAAACACTACACGGGAAGAGGGTTGACCCTGCTGGACCTCGTACAAGAGGGCAATATCGGACTCATGAAAGCTGCCGAGCGATACCAGTATCGGAAAGGATTCAAGTTCAGCACCTATGCGACGTGGTGGATACGCCAAGGCATCACGCGGGCGCTTGCAGATCAAGCACGAACGATTCGCATTCCGGTCCACCAAACCGAAGCTTCGCATCGAATCCTCCGCGTGATGCGGAGACTGGGCCAACAGTTTGGACGACCGGCTCGGCTCGACGAAGTGGCTCATGTGTTACGCATGAGGCCGGAACGGCTCCGCGAAACGGTCCAAGCGTTCCAAGAACCTGTCGCATTGGAAACCCCGATCGGTGATGGGGACACTCAGTTCGGAGATATGATCCCGGATCAACAGGCCGTGTCACCCGACGCCCATGTGCACCGAGGTGAACTGACTCAACAGCTGGACCGAATCCTAAGCACTCTAACCCCTCGAGAACAAATGGTTATTAGGCTCCGATTTGGAATTGGCTACGATGAAGCCAGCACTCTTGAGCAGGTCGGCCAAAACTTGTCCGTCACACGTGAGCGCATCCGCCAGATTGAAGCGAAAGCACTCAAAAAACTCAAGACTCCTGCAATCAAAGAGCTGTTTGCTGCTATCAAATAGCCATCTTCGCCCTACGAGGTCCGAGGGAGGTTTGCGTGCCCTCGGACCTCGTCTTTCCTCCATCCTTCAAGTTGTGTAACAATGGCGCTCCTCGTCCGGAGCCAGTAGCTCCGTTTCGCAACTGCGATTAAGGACAGTGATATTTCCGGGTCGTTCCTGTCTCTGATGAATCAACCTGTCTCCATAAACTACCCAATTAGTCCCATTCTCACGGCACTCCCATCCTATGATACTTTTCGCTTCAACGAGGCTGTCGTGCATATATTTCCTGACCCTGTTCCCTACCTTACAGCGTGGGACCTACAGTCGCACCTACACAGCGACCGACTTCTCGATCGCCAGCCGGACACGCTGTTGATTCTTGAACATTCCTCTGTTTACACGTTGGGGCGTAGGACTCGGCCAGCAGACTGGGGAGGGAACACAGCGGCCCTGTGTGAGAACGGAGCAGAACTTCTCCATGTGAACCGCGGCGGGTCCATCACCTTCCATGGCCCAGGACAGATCGTGCTGTATCCGATCCTGAAAGTGGTTCAATATGCCACAGGTGCCAGGCAATTGGTTTGGCTGCTAGAAGAGGTTATCATTCGAGTACTTACATACTGGGGTATTGCCGGCGTCCGTGTTTCCGGTAAGCCTGGTGTATGGGTCATGGTGCCTCAACCGCAGAAGATCGGCTTCGTCGGTATTCGAATCCAACGAGGCGTGACACTTCATGGTATCTCGCTAAACGTTGATCTGGACTTGTCGCCGTTTCTCCGCATTCACCCATGTGGATTGGTCGATTGCTCCGTGACATCTATGGCTGCGGTGTCTCAAAGAGACATCCCCGTCGACACGATCAAGCAACAACTCGCCCAGACGTTCGCGGCAATCTTCTCTTCCAGGGTGCGGTCACCACGCCTGGGCAAGAAAGAACACGAATGTGTCCAACTCAGTCCTGAAGGAGCTCTATGCAGGAACTATTGACGCCGACCTTTCGATTAGCCGTCTCACAGTTTGATCAGGCCGCGGAAGCGATGCACCTGGATTCCAATCTCCGTGAACGCCTGAAGCTCCCGCAGCGCTCCCTCGCCGTCAGTCTGCCCGTCCTCATGGACGATGGGCACGTCGAGGTCTTTACGGGGTACCGGGTGCAACATGATTCATCACGCGGCCCTTCCAAAGGCGGGGTACGGTACCACCCCGATGTAAATCTTGGGGAAGTGGCGGCCCTGGCCATGTGGATGACATGGAAATGTGCGTTAGCCGGCCTGCCCTATGGCGGAGCGAAAGGCGGAATTCAAGTCGCACCAAAGAGTCTATCGTCCGGTGAATTACAACGATTGACCAGGCGCTACATCGCGGAAATTTTCCCCTTGATCGGACCGGATAAGGACGTGCCGGCCCCTGACGTGGGAACTGATGCCCAAGTCATGGCATGGATGATGGACACCTACAGTCAGCAAGTCGGATATGCCGTGCCCGGCGTTGTCACCGGGAAACCGCTCGCTCTCGGTGGCAGTCTAGGTCGTGAAGAAGCAACGGGACGCGGAGTTGTCTATGTCACGTTGGAAGCTCTACGTCACTTGAAGCTGTCGCTGGAGAACACAACCGTCGCAATCCAAGGGTTTGGGAATGTCGGCTCTCACACCGCTCGCATCATGCACCAAGAGGGTGCACGTGTGATCGCCGTGAGCGATGTGCATGGAGGGATCTACAACGAGCAAGGATTAGATATTGCGCGTCTTCTCCGTCGTGATCACAATCAACCTGTCCATGAAACAAGACTGGGCGAACGGATCACGAACGAAGAGCTCCTGCAATTGGAGTGCACCGTGCTGATTCCCGCTGCCCTATCCGAACAGATCACGGACCGCAACGCGAATACCCTGAGATGCCGAATCCTCTCCGAAGGAGCCAACGGACCAACGACACTCGAGGCCGATCGCCTTCTGGCAGAGAAGGGGGTATTTGTGATTCCGGATATTCTGGCAAATTCCGGCGGGGTTATCGTCTCATATTTCGAATGGGTTCAGGATCTGCAACGTTTTTTCTGGAGTGCGACCGATATTCAGAATCGGCTGCAGGCTATCATCACCTCCGCTTTTCACCGCACCCTTCACTTCTCAACAGAACACCAGGTTTCAATGCGCATGGCAGCGCTCATGAGTGGGATTGACCAGGTCGCGCAAGCCCATCTCCAACGCGGATTGTATCCATAACTTGCTTTTCCGTTCGGAGCCCACTCGGTTTTGACTGTGGCCTCTGATCCTTGCCTCGCAGCTGATTTGTACGTTAGGGTGAGGTTCGTCGGCAGGACGAAGGAGCATCACATGACACGACGCACAATCGAAACAGCATGGGAACAGCACCGCTCAACCGATTGGCCTCGATTCTCAAGCCCACACGAAGGAGAGTTAATGACACTCGATACAGTCATCAGCGGCTGTGTCGTGTACTACCTCGAAAGCGCTGATGGCCTTGACGATCAGCGGCTCGGCATCGTGAAGGATTGCTTGCACGATCTCGACGATTTGACGGCGGAGCTTGAGGCTGATTGTTTGCCTTACTTTTGTCGTCTTCGCGAGTTGGGTGAACTCTTGCTGAACAGACCATCATCGCCATGAGCGGTCGGTCCCTCCGGTCCACCTCACCATGCCAGACGGGAATCCTCCGACTACCTGCGGCCGTTCCTTGCGGATTCCAGACTTGATTAGCTAGAATAACGTTCACTTTTCATGCCTATCCCACTCATGACCATTCGAATAGATCCTGTGATCCTAATCGAATAGAACAACGGACCTTTTATGAAGAAGAATTTATCTTGGTCTGTAGTCGTGGCCTCCATAGGCCTCCTCATCTTATGGTCTTCGGTTTACGCCGAACCATATGAATTGAGTCAAACGGATGTCACCGAACCACAGAGTGTTTCTAGCGTTGACGTTTCGCTTTTTGGCGTCAAGCTCGGTGACCCAGAAAACAAGGCGGTAGACACGCTCGTGAGTGCGAACATTCCCGGCATTAAGGCGGAACAGGAAGCCACGTTCATCTTCCTTCTTGACCAACGGAAACCAACCGGGCCGATGGCGGGAGTCCGAATCCAGGACGGCAAAGTTGATCTTCTCTTCATCAACAATCGATTTGCGTTCAAAACCAGAGGTGTGTTTCGACACGTGCTGAATAGCGAAAGCCCGGAAGAGATCCGAAAGTTGTTAGGGAAAGAAGAGTACGGCGATGAGAACGTTATGGGTGCGATCTTGGCTTATGATAAACAGGGGTTCCAAGTAAATTATCTCGGCAAGGATGTTAACATCGAGTTCGCCCAACCACGGTAAGCTCCCCCTACAGTCTTTCATCGGCCACACGAATGCTGTGTAGGCAGAGAACCATGCCCGGCATCCCGTCTATTTTCTGTCCATCTCTTCTAGAATCGTTCATTCTGGACGAGCATCGTCGATACGCCTACGCATCAAACAACGATGCTTAGTGATTGGCATCGGTCATGTGGAAGCCGTAATCGATCAAGCTCTTGGCGGTATTCCATCTGCGGTTTGAATTCAGGATGACGAGAAGCAGGTCACGGTCGTTCTGAGAAACCTTGGCAATCAAGCATCGTCCGGCCTTTGACGTAAATCCAGTTTTCACCCCTTCGACGCCGGGAATGCGGCCAAGAAGACGATTGGTGTTGTGGAGAACATAGGTGCGGTATCCATTCACCGCTGTGATGAGCCCACGTTCTTCTCGCACCAGCTCGCGAAACACTACGTTTCGCATCGCGACTTCACTTAGTTGTGCAAGATCTTCAGCCGTGGAGTAGTGAGCCGACCCATCAAAACCGCATCCATTGCTAAAATGCGTATCGTTGAGGCCAAGCGAGGTCGCTTTGGCATTCATCAACTTCACGAATTGCTCCTCGTTGCCACCCACATGCTCTATCGTCGCCAGACAGGCATCATTGGCGGACACCATCATCATGGCCTTCAGCAAATCCTTGAGTCGATACACCTCTCCCACTCTCAAGCGAAGGCGAGTCTTGGGAGCACGAGCCGCATTCTTGCTGACTGTGACCAGATCATCAAGCTGCCCATTTTCAAGAATGATTAGGGCCGACATGATCTTGGTCAGACTGGCAGGAGAGAGACGTTTCCCGACGGCGTGTTGATAGAGAACTCGCCCGGAGTTCAACTCTTTCAGGAGAATGCTGTGGGCCGGGATCCGTTTCCAATGAAGCGCTTTGGGTACATAAGAGCCAGACGGACTAGCCACTCTCTTGGGAGTAACCTCTTTCCCCATGGTGGGAACGACAAACAGACCACACAGCGTGATGGAGATGATGGTCAGCAGACCCAGGTGGACACCGAATCGGCACCGCGGCAGCCGACGATAAGGCCAACAGCCCTTCCATCCCACGACCAATCACCTATCGTTTAGAAGGTAAAGGACTCCCCTACCTTATCGCCTTTTCGTCCACTATCAATAACCTTGTGAAAAAACCGAAGGAGGTCTGCCAAGTCAATCCAAAATCCACAATTGAGACAGCGAGCGTAGATTCTCCTGTTGAGGAGGGTATAGTGACGTTCCACCATCATAAAGCCTCTGCACTTCAAACACTGCATACATGTCTCACTCTCTCCAGCCTACCGCAGACGGTTCATAATTAATGCAACACACCCGGCCAGTAAGCCTCCCCCTATCAACGTCGTACCGAAATACACAAATACATTCGTGCCTCCAGCAGGTTGGGTCCCTTCCCATAAATCTCGTACCCCGCCCTGGACCATCAGAACGGAAAGGGTCATCAGAGCCCCAATCATGAACCACCATGCAAAAGAACGAAGCGCCATCTTTGAGCCTATCTATCTGCGCAGCTACCCCCACAGCAAATCTAGCGAAGGCCCTAGAGGCTGTCAAGAATAGTCGGCGATCCCTCCCCACCTAGTCTTGTACCTGCGCCTTTACCATTGCTTTGATCCCTTTGTGGAGAAAAATCGAGACGCTTCCACTCCCATTGTCGGCGATGGCCAGACCTGGCTCCTCCTCGCCGGCGGTTGTCACACGAAAGAAGGACAGGGCAAACGGACCAGCCTTGGTTCGATAATTTCGTGGCGGGTAGTGGAAGGTGCCATCGCCTTTCCCAAACACAATGGACAGATCATTGGATTGAAGATTCACAATAGCCACGTCCACCAAATTATCGCCATTGAAGTCCCGTGCGAGGCCGAAGTTTGGACCCGCATCTGCACCGGAATCTTTACCTGGTCGAAAAGTTGCATTGCCATTGCCAAGGAATGTCGTAAAGCAGTCTTTTTCTCCATTGATAACAAGGAGATCGCTATGATGGTCGTTATTGAAGTCAGCAAAACTCACGCCGAGTGGACGGTGCCCTGTCCGGTAGTCCTTGGGGTCTCTAAAGGAGCCGTCTCCGTTGCCGAGCCAAATCGAGACAGCATTCGACATGGGTCCACCATTTGTCACAACCAAGTCCTGTTTTCCATCAGCATTGAGATCCGCCAAGGCCACAGATGTCGGTGTATCCCCATGTTCGTACTGAACACCATGACGAAATTCACCGGCTCCGTTCCCGAGAAAAACTTTGACTTTGTCGTTTCGTAACGCCACCACAAGATCGGCATGCCCATCCCCGTTAATGTCGCCAGTTGCCAGAGCGATCGGCGTGCGATGGACTGGATAGCGTTGACCTTCTTGGAATCTCCCGTTCCCGTGTCCCAAGAGCAGCGCAATTTCGTCACCACCTGAACACGCCAGAGCGACATCGTCATGCCCATCCTCATTGAAGTCACCCATAGCAAGGGCACGTGGCTCCTGACAGACATGAACCTGAATTTGATCTTTAAACGTACCGTCACCATTGCCCAATAATATCGAAATGGTATTGCTGGAGATATTGGTGGTGACGAGATCCGTGAATGAGTCTTGGTTAAAGTCCCCAGTGGTCACGCTGGTAGGATTCTTGCCGACCTTGTAGCTGGCAAAATAATAAAACGGATCCGGCGGGCTGTATGGTTCGGACTTGGAGCAAGCCAAGAGACTGCTACCGAGGATAAGACAGAGTGACGTGACACGGGTTATGATATCGCCCGACCTGAATAGTATTTTCATGAACTCTTGCACTTGTTCGCCGTTCCCCAGTCCTTTTGATGACGAGTCTACGAGCAATCCCAATCAGGTGCACAGTATACAAATGCAACCTTCTCCCTCGCAACGGACGAGGATGTGATATCAGGCTTTGAATTTCGGTCACGGCTTGGGCTATGATGCTGTGTTATTTTTCTGGAGGGCAATCATGAGCAATACTGTGAACGTTGACATTACTATGTACGGAATCGCAGAAGTCCTTTACTGGTGCATCGAGAGGAATAAGGGGCGAGTACCAGACGTCGACACACCTGGCTTCAAGAAGATGCAGGATCTATTGGCCGAAAAACCAAAGTCGGGTGACTACTTCACGCTCGATCAGTTCTGGAAAAAGAAAGTGACGCTCGGATTGACCGAGGACGAGGTCGCCACAATCGACCGTTGTCTCTACGATATTCCAAACTTTGACAACGAACCGCTCCCTCAGATTCGGCACAAATTCTGGCCGCAGCAGGTTGCAAACCAGTAAAGCTCGGTCCAGCGTTGGGATGCTGTTCTCGATAAAGGACTTGGAGGGCGAAGCGTCAGGATGGGGTCCTCTGATTAGAGGGGTCCTTCGCCTTTGAGGTACTTGCGAAATCGATCCATGAGTTCAGCTCCCAACGTGCCCCCATCTGGCTTCTTGGTGGAAGGATCAGCAAAATGACCTCGAATTTCCTGGAGACGCTTTTCTGCCTGATCATTTCCCTGTAGGCGCTTTGTCTTCTGGAGAGCTGTCTGAAAGGCATCAAACGTCAATTCCTGGTACCCAAAGGAACGAATGCGCTTGACGGCTTTCATCATGGCCTGGTTTCGAAACGTCGTGAGGTGATCGGAATCAATCTCCTTTAATCCCAGTTTACGGGCTCTCCGTTCAGCGGCTTTTCTGATTCCACTCCGCACGAAATCCGGAGAGGTCTGGAGCCGCTTCCACGCTTCATCAGACCAGGCGACTCGTGCTTGAGGCGCATCCCATAAGTCCTGCAGGGTCGATTCGTCAATGAGTGTCAGGTTCCGTTCCCTGGCAAGATCCTCGGTGTCACGCCTGAGCATATCGGTCACAAATTCTATTGCAATAGGAGGTGATTGCCTCACTTTCTCTTCGAGCAACACAAGGGCACCTTCAGTCCACTCCATGGCGGGCCCGCCATCGTCCTGCAGGTCTCCCAGTGCTTCAACCTTCTCAAACAATTCAACGTTCACCTCAAGATGGCCACGCTCTTTCGCAATCTCCTCTGAAATCTGTTTGATCATTGCGCGCATGAATTCAGGGACTGTGGCCAACCGTTCCTTTGCCGCTGCGGTCCATGGAAGGCGACCATCAGCCATCTCTTCGACGGCCGATGCCATACCCGCTTCGCCTCCCATACGCCCCATCATCTGGCCTTTAAACTGTTCCAAAATTTCTTCCGTAATCGCCTCATAGCCCAGTTCTCGCGCTTTCTTTTCAGCCAGACGACGCACCATGCCGCGCAGAAAGATCGGAGCGCGTTCCATCCGCCTGAGCGCACCTTCGGTCCAGCGAATTTCCGTGGCAGCGGATTCCTGTGAGTCAGACATCAAACTGAGCCCTCTATCAATAAGTTACGCTCGTTACTGATTGAGTAATTCTTTCAACTCTTTACCGGCCTTAAAAAATGGGACCCGCTTGGCCGGCACTGCCACCGTCTCCCCGGTCTTGGGATTTCGTCCCTCTTTCATTCGCCGCGCCCGGAGACGAAAGCTGCCGAACCCTCGGATTTCTGTCTTGTCCCCATTTTTCAGCGAGTCCCGCACGCAATCGAAAATTGTGTTGACGACCACTTCCGCCTGCCGCTTCGTCAAAGTGGTGACTTGCTCAGAGACTCGCTCGATAATCTGCGCCTTGGTCATATCCACTCTCCCTCCGCTAGGGTGAAACTGCCTCGTCTCCGCGCGACTAAAAAGCCATGAGGTATTTCAAACTGACGCCCGGCTGAGCATCCAACTTAGGCCACACCATACTGAGCTTGGAATCGAGGAGTTCTCGAAAAGAAAATCGTCGCCGAGGTTCGACGACTTTGGGTTCTCCCTCAATTCCGACCACCTCCGCAGCCAACTGAATAGCATCCTCCAGGTCCCCCAATTCATCGACCAGCTTCGCTTCCTTCGCTTGGCGACCGGTGAAGATACGGCCATCCGCCAATACTTGAGCCGCCCGAAGTTCCATTGAGCGGCCTTCAGCCACGGCCTCGATAAACTGCTTATGAACGTCATCCATCACAGCTTGTAGCAGCCCTCTTTCTTCCGCACTCATCTTTCGCAGAGGAGAGCCTACATCCTTGTACTTCCCACTTTTGATGATGACCCCCTCGACGCCGATTTTCTGCAACAACCCTTCGAGGTTGGCCGTCTCCATGATGACCCCGATACTCCCCGTGAGGGTCCCGGGATTCGCCACGATTCGATCCGTGGCAGCCGCAATATAATATCCCCCCGAGGCGGCAACACTCCCCATGGAGGCAATGACCGCCTTATTACTCTTATCCCGTACTCGCTTGACCGCATCATAAATCTCTTGCGACGGTACGACGCCGCCGCCAGGAGTATCGATACGGAGGACGATCGCCTTGATCGAAGGGTTCTCACCAAATTTCTTGAGCTCCCCGACCGTAGCCTGTGAGTCCACGATCACGCCTTCAATCCGAATCAACGCGATCCGATCCTCCGTGGACAGATCGATGTCCGGGAAAAAGAGATTCATCAAAATGACAGTCCCCATGATCCCCGTCACCAGCCACAGAACCTTACGAAACAAGTGGCGTTTTTGAGGACGTTCGGCCTGTGCTAAGTCATCCACCATGACACACAACCAGTTTTGGCTGACAGGTCGCGGCTAGTCTTGATCTTCCGCTTGTGCCCGTTTCCGGCTCTGCTTTGCGGCACGACCGAGGCTTTGATCAAGCTCCCCTTGCGACGAGTGATAGTCTTCCACCTGCTTACGCTCCCAATCGAGCTGATGATCCCGAAGACTGAGGGCGATCTTGCGTTCTTCCCGATCGACTTTGATTATCTTCGCCGTGACATCGTCTTGCAACTTAAACTTTTCTTCCAGCTTCGCCGAAGATTCCAGGCCGGATTCGCTCGTATGAATCAATCCCTCGACTCCGCCATCCAGTTCGATAAAAATCCCAAAATCGGCAACCTTGGACACCTTGCCGACCACTGAGTCACCGACATGATACCGCGACGGGATCGCCTCATCCCACGGATCACGAGCCAATTGCTTGTAGCCGAGCGACAGCCGTTCTTTTTCTTTGTCGATACGCAACACCACCGCTTCCACTTTTTGCCCTTTTTTGAAGAGTTCCGAAGGATGTTTGATATGCTTCGTCCAGGACATGTCGGAGATATGGATGAGGCCGTCGATACCTTCTTCAAGTCCTACAAAGGCACCGAAGTCCGTCAAGCTCTTCACCTTGCCTTCGATACGCGTCCCGGTGGGATATTTGCTTTCGATCATATCCCATGGATTGGGGGCCGTTTGTTTCATGCCTAATGAAATCTTCCGGCTTGCCGGATCGACATTCAGCACCGCCGCTTCGACCTGATCACCGACCGAGACCACTCTCGACGGGTGTCGAACTTCGTGCGTCCATGACATTTCCGACACATGCACTAACCCCTCGACACCTGGCTCAAGTTCCACAAAGGCCCCATAATCCGTCAAGCTGACCACGCGCCCGCGAACCCTTGTGCCGATAGGATATTTACCCGCCACATTCGTCCAAGGATCTGCTGTCTTTTGCTTGAGACCTAATGAAATTCGACCCGTTTCTCGATCGTACTTCAAGACGGTCACCTCAACCTTGTCTCCTACCGTAAACAGTTCCGAGGGATGGCCCACTCGACCCCAGGACATGTCGGTGATGTGCAGCAATCCATCGATCCCGCCGAGGTCAATGAATGACCCATAATCGGTAATGTTCTTGACCATCCCTTGAATCAACTGACCTTCCTTCAGGGTTGCCAATGTCGTCTGCCGTTTTTTGTCTCTTGTTTCCTCAAGGAGTACTCGACGCGAGACGACAACGTTCCCTCGCCGATGGTTGATCTTGATGATCTTCAAGGGAAAGACCTTTCCGACAAGGCCATCTAAGTCTCGCACCGGATGCAGATCGATCTGTGAGCCTGGCAGGAACGCTTTGACACCGATATCGACCATCATGCCGCCCTTGATGCGTGAAACAATCTTACCCTCGATGCTCTTTTCGTCTTTATAGAGCTTCTCGAGTTCTTCCCAGATCTTCATCTTGTCCGCTTTTTCCTTGGACAGGACGAGATTGCCGTCCGCATCTTCACATTCCTCGATATAGACCTGAAGTCGATCACCGATCTTAAGGTTTTCAAGTTCCTCGGACGAAAAATGATCACGAGGGATCATCCCCTCAGATTTGTAGCCGATATCGACGACGACCTTATCCTTGGTCTGGGCCACGACGCGGCCCTCGGTAATCGTACCTTCCTCTAAGTTCCGGAAGGTTTCCTCGTATAATGCGGCCAATGTGTCACGATCTAACTGCGCGTCACTACTGTTGGATACCGTCCCCATATGAACGTCCTACTCTTCCGACTGTTGTCGGGTGCTGATGGTGAAAGTACCGAACTCACTCAGCATTGTGAGCATCGGCAGTCTGCCTATCCGACTGACCTACATCAAGATTATCCTTGCCTTTAGGAATCGGAACCTGACCTAAGGCTGCAATCTGTTCGATCACCGTCCGGCTGACCTGTTGATAAAACTGTTTGGTGGCTGCCCTTTCTTGTTGTTTCTCGACGTTGAACTGAATGGGTTCTCCAAATCGTACCGTCACTGGACACAATCGCGGCCAGGACGCACCGGGCGGGAGGACGTCAAAAGTCCCCTTCAGATACGCCGGTACGACCGGGCAGCCCGTCTGCGCCACAATGACTCCAATACCTGCCTTTGGTTCTCGCAGGTGGCCGTCAAGGCTGCGCCGGCCTTCAGGAAAAATGACCACCACTTTCCCCGCTCGAATGAGGTTAATCGCCTTGCCAAACGCCTCACGATCAAGACGACCGAGCCGAACCGGAATCCAACCCAATGCCTGCAATATGCCGCTCAAGACTGGGATCGGAAACAAATCATTCCGTCCCAAGTACCAGGCCCTTCGATTCAGCCCACATCCGAGCAGGGGGATATCGAGGTAGCTGGCATGATTCGCGGCGATCAGCAACCCTCCGGTGCGAGGAACCTGCCCTTCAACTCGATACCGGAAGCACAACCATCCGATAACCCTAACCAGCACCCACAAGAATCCGTAGACGATCCCACTCACAACTCGGTCGACACGGCTGCCATCATTTGCTCCACGACTTGTTCGGGACTAAGCAGAGAGGTATCGATCAGGCGCGCGTCAGGTGCTGGAACGAGCGGGTCGATCGGACGAGTCCGATCTCGCTGATCACGGGCCGATAGGTCCTGATACGTCGCCTCAATCGCCCTTCCACGACCTGCAGCCACGAGCTCACGATGCCGTCGTTCCACTCGAACGGTGGTATCCGCATCCAAGAAAAATTTGTACGGCGCAGTTGGAAATACTCTCGTTCCGATATCGCGCCCCTCGGCAACCACCGAACCTCGCTCGCCTATTTGACGCTGGATCGGCAACAGCCATTCGCGGACTCCCGGAATGGCCGATACGAGAGAAGCCGCTGCGGTCACCTCGGGGGCACGGAGCTCCCCCGTGACAGTAATCCCATCAATCAGCACGTGCACCACTCCTCCTTGGAATTCCATGTGAAGCGAGGTCAACGGCAAGAGCTTCACCACCTGTTCATGGTCCGTCGATTGGATGCCTGATCGCAACACTTTCCATGCGACTGCACGGTACAACGCACCTGTATCAAGATAGAGACACCCTAAACGAGCCGCCAATAATTTGGCCACTGTACTCTTGCCCACCCCAGCCGGTCCATCAATCGCAATGATCACAAAGCACCTGTCTATTCACTCCACACAAACCTGTCATCGAACACTCACGAGTTGAGCAAGAGCCTCTTCAAAGTTGGGGAACGACGTATCCACACAGCTTGTGTCGGCAATCGTCATGCTTCGTTCCGCCGTAAGGCCGCTGATCGCAAGAGACATGGCCACTCGATGGTCTCCATGACTCTGCGCTGAGCTTGAAGCCATAAGGCGGCCATTTTCTCCCCCTTGCCCCAACCCTCGGATACACATTCCATCCGGACGCTCCTCTATCCGAGCCCCCATGGCTCGCAGTTCGCTGCTCATCGTTGCGATCCGATCACTCTCTTTCACTCGTAGTTCTTCGGCTCCAGAAATCACCGTCTTTCCATCCGCTACCGCTGCCGCCACGCATAGCACGGGAAATTCGTCGATCGTTTTTGGAATCAGTTCAGAACCGATTACTACCCCCTTCAGCGGAGCAGACCTCACACGAAGATCTCCGACAGGCTCACCCGCCTCTTCTCGCAAGGCCAGCACTTCAATATCAGCGCCCATCTTTTTCATAACGTCCATCAAGCCAGTCCGAGTGGGATTCATCCCAACATGGCGAATCGTGACATCCGAACCCGGCACGATCGTCGCCCCGACGATGAAAAAGGCCGCGGCGGAGAAATCTCCCGGGATGGCAATCTGGACACCAGGCCATCCGACGGATGGTCGCCCTTGCAGAACCAAGGTTTCTTCTTCCCTCGTGAGAGGAATCCCAAAGAACTGGAACATTCGTTCCGTATGGTCTCTCGACAAACTCGGCTCCTGGTAGCGAGTCTTCCCGTCGGCATAAAGCCCGGCAAGAAGGATCGACGACTTCATCTGCGCGCTCGCCACCGGCGACGTGTAGTTGATCCCATGAAGTCCCGATCCGGTAATCGCCAGAGGAGCCAGTTCCCCACCCTTACGGCCCCCGATGACCGCTCCCATTTCGCGCAGCGGCTTGACAACTCGTCCCATCGGACGCCGTCTGATCGACTCATCCCCTGTAAGAACTGAAAAAAAGTCCTGCCCAGCCAAGAGACCTGTCAATAGCCGAATACCAGTTCCCGAATTCCCACAATCAATCGGGGCGCTGGGTTCGGCTAACCCCCAGAATCCCTTCCCATGGATCGTCAATTGTACTGGGGTATGTGTGATGGGAATTCCAAGACTCTGGAAGGCCCTCATCGTGTTCAGGCAATCTTCACCCTGACAATAGCCCGAGATCGTACTGGTCCCTTCTGCCAGCGCTGTGAGCATAATGGCTCGATGGGTCAGCGACTTGTCGCCGGGAACCGAGATCGTCCCTTTGAGCGGTCTACCCGGCGTAATCGTTAAGGATGTCATGAATGACTCGGTGAAGCCATATTCAATTTCTCGCGCTCGCCTTTCGCCCGTTCGAGCAGCTTCTCGATCCCGGCTGCATCTCCAGCCTTGATCAGTTGTTTCAACTCTTCCAAGGCTCTGGTGTATCGGTCGATATAGGACACCACATTGTCTCGATTCCACAGAAAAATGTCTCGCCACATTTCCGGAGAACTGGCGGCAATCCTCGTGGTGTCCCGCAATCCCCCACCGGAATGCCCAGCAAGGTCCAGGGAAGGAACTTGCTGATCACGTAGGCCCGCTAAGGCATTGATCAATGCGAATGCTGCCACATGCGGCAAGTGACTGACCGCTCCAAGGATTTGGTCGTGCACATGGGGATCCATCGTTAAGACGATAGAGCCTGTTTCTTCCCACACTTGTCTCACTCGATCTAAGGCAGTGGGATCGGTTCGTTTCGTGGGCGTCAGGATGCACCGTGCGCCTCTGAACAGCTGATCTGATCCGGCTGCAACCCCGGTTTTTTCCTTCCCTGCGATCGGGTGGGCACCGACAAAGTGCACACCCGACGGCATCGCCGCCTCCGACCGTTCGACCAGCGTGCCCTTCACGCTCCCAACATCACTGACTATCGCACCCGCCTGTAGACAATGCCCCCATTCCTGGAGATGACGTTCATAGGTATCGACGGGTGTCGCCAATATGACCAAATCTGCCCCGCGTACCGCCTCTTGAGGATCGGCCACATATCGATCGATGGCGCCTAACGCAACAGCCGTCTTCAAATTCTCGACGCGCCGACCGACCCCAACGACCTGATCAGCCAGTCCCCGTCTCCGGATGATCATGCCGAGCGATCCACCGATCAACCCTACGCCGATGATCACAACCTGTTTGAAATGAACGGCCATCTTCCCTTACAGCTCTCTCCCCACAGCTTTGGCAATATTCTTGAGATCGCCCATGAGAGACTTGAATTTGGAGGGCTTGATCGATTCTTCACCGTCGCACAAGGCACACTCCGGATTGGAATGCACCTCGATCAGAAGACCATCGGCCCCGGCAGCGACGGCGGCTTTTGACATCGGAGCGACGAGATCCCACTTCCCGGTGGCGTGACTCGGATCGACGATGACAGGAAGATGCGAGAGTTCTTTCAAGGTCGGAATGGCAGCAAGATCCAATGTATTGCGATATTGCGTTTCGAACGTACGGATCCCGCGTTCGCACAACATGACATTCTGGTTTCCTCGCGACATGATGTACTCGGCCGACAGAAGAAACTCTTTGATGGTTGCAGACAGCCCTCGCTTCAGAAGTACCGGCTTGTCATAGGCGCCGACCTCCTTGAGTAGCTCAAAATTCTGCATGTTGCGAGCCCCAATCTGGATGATATCCGCCTTCTCGAGAAAGAGCTCGATATCCCTCGTGTCCAAAATTTCACTCACGACCGGTAATCCTGTCTGCTTTCTCGCTTCGACCAAATAGTCGAGTCCTTCTCGCCCCAACCCCTGGAACGAATAGGGTGATGTTCTCGGCTTATACGCTCCTCCCCGAAGAATCGAGGCTCCCGCAGCCTTGACCTCATGGGCGATCCCCATCGTGAGCTCAAGACGCTCGACCGCACAGGGCCCGGCCATGATGGTCAATTTCTTGCCCCCGACCTTGACTCCACCAACGTCGATGGTCGTCACGTCTTTTTTAAACTCGCGACTCACCAGTTTCCATGGAGCAAGAATCGGCAAGACACTTTCGACACCTGGAAGGGCCGTCAAGGGTTGGTTATGCAGGATTCGATCGTCTCCGATCACGCCGATGATGGTGCGTTCCTGCCCGGTGGAAATTTGCGATTTCAGCCCCAAATCCCGCAGCCGATCGATAATGTGATCGACCTCGCTTTCCGAGGCTTCAGGTTTCAACACGATGATCATAATTCCCTCGCTATTGTGACCTCGCTCCACCCAAGATCTTCTTAAATGCGCGGAGGAAGGCATCGTTTTCGTCCGCTAGACCGATCGTGACACGAATCATCGTTCCTTCGATATGCCGCACAATAATCCCTTCCCGAAGAAGAGCGTCAAATACCGATCGGCCGTCCCGTGTCGCATCAAAATAGAGAAAATTCGTCTCGCTCGGAATCGGAGTCATTCCCAATGCACGCAGTCCCTGTTCCAGCTGCTCCATGCCCGCAGCGTTGCCCGTGCGGCTCTTGGCCACATGCTCATCATCCCCCAAGGCTGCAAGCGCGGCTTTCTGGGCCAAACTATTCGCATTAAACGGTGGCCGAACTCGATTTAAGAAGCCGATGATCTCCGATGTGCTCACGCCATATCCAATTCGCAATCCCGCAAGCCCATAGATCTTCGAGAATGTCCGTAACACAATCGCGTTCCGCCCCTGTTTCACATACGCCATCGCATCTGGAAATCTTGGGTTGCGGACATACTCAAAGTAGGCCTCATCGAATACAACAATGACATCCTCCGGTACTCGAGCCATAACCCGATCCACGGCTTCGGTCGTGACCATCGTCCCGGTGGGATTGTTGGGATTACAGAGAAACAGGAGCTTCGTTCGAGGTGTGATGGCTCGTGCCATCGACTCGAGGTCGTGTGTCCAATTAACAAGAGGCACGACCACCGGCTTACCGTGTACGGCAGTGACTTCCATCTTGTAGATCACAAAGGTGTGATCAGCCATGATGGCTTCATCACCCGGAGTCAAGAATGTTCTGGCTAAAAGGCCGAGAATCTCATCGGACCCATTTCCTAAAATGATTTGGTCGCCAGCCACTTTCCAACGATCGGCAATCGCCTGACGCAGTTGCGTTCCCCCTCCGTCGGGATAACGATGCAGTGTAGTCTGCGCACCCTCCAACGCCGCCATCGCCTTTGGCGAAGGTCCCAAGGGATTCTCATTAGAGGCCAGCTTGATGACGCGGGTAAGACCGAGTTCCCGTTGAAGCTCCTCGACGGGTTTTCCCGGAACGTACGGACTGAGCGACTGGATGTCTCGGTGGACCTGTAATCCCATAATCAGGTGTGGATAGGGTACGACCCTAACGTTTTCATAAACAGACAGCGCCCTTTGACTTCTTCCACGGCCCTGCTGACCCGCTCCTCATTGATATGCCCCTCGACATCCACAAAAAAGATGTATTCCCATGCCTTTCGTTGGGACGGGCGGGATTCAATCTTAGTCATGCTAATGCCATGCGAGGCAAAGGGACGGAGCAGGTCATAGAGGGCCCCCACTTTATCCTTGACCGATAACATCAATGACGTTTTATCCTTGCCGGTCCGTTCCGAAGGCCTCTGAGAGAGAATCAGAAAGCGAGTAAAATTATTCAGATTATCCTCGATGCGGGCCTTCATAACTTTGAGCCCATAGAGCTGCCCGGCCAATTCTGATGCGATAGCCGCAGAGGCAGGCTCATCAATGCAGAGTTCGGCCGCCCGCGCCGTGCTGGCGACTTCGACCGCCGGCACATGCCGAAGATTGGTCTCAAGCCAGTTCCGGCATTGGGCAAGGGCATGCGGGTGTGAATAGATCTTCTTCACGTCCTCCATCAACCCCGACTTAGACAGAAGGTGATGGGAGACCTCCTGAAGAATTTCGCCATAGATCAACAAATTAGAATCAATGAACATGTCGAGCGTGTGATTCACGACCCCTTCCGTCGTGTTTTCGATCGGTACGACTCCGAAGTTGGCTCGACCTCGCTCGACCTCGCTGAACACTTCTTTGATGCTGTGGACCGGTACATATTGAACGGATGAACCGAACTTCTGCATGCTGGCCATATGGGTAAAGGTGGCCCGTGGTCCTAAATAGGCTACCTTCTGAGGCGACTCCAGCGAGAGAGAAGCCGACATAATCTCTCGATACACGGACCGAATGGCTTCGCTGGGGAATGGGCCGGTATTGTTGTTGGTCAGTCGATCCACGATTTCCGCTTCTCGACCCGCAGTATGGAGATTCGCTTCGGCATCCTTTTCTTTTTTGATTTTTCCGATCTCGATGACGCTCTTCGAGCGCTCATTAAGGAGGCGAAGGATCTCATCATCGATCCTGTCGATTTCCTTACGGTATTCCAACATGTCTCTTGGCATGGTGAACGTAACCTCAGGCACCAGATCCGGGAGGATGGGCTTCATCCTCGCGAGGGAAGGGAGTCCCGCACAGACAAGTGGTGGATTCTACAGGAACGACGGAATCAATGGCAAGGCTGGGATTAGGCTATCAGAAGTCTTCAAACGGTTCGTTGCCCTGCTTACATCAGGAATGGAGAGGACCGTTTGAAATGGTCGTAGGCTAGTCGAGTGACTTGTCGACCTCGACCGGTCCGATCGAGGAAACCAGCTTGGATGAGATAGGGTTCGTAGACATCTTCGATCGTGCCCTTATCTTCCTGGACCGTCGCTGCCAGAGAATCGACACCGACCGGCCCCCCGTTGAACTTCTCCATGATCGTCAAGAGAATCTTGCGATCCATGTCATCAAACCCGGCTTCATCGATCCCCAGCCAAGCCAGCCCTTCCTGTGCGACTTGTTTGGTGATCTGTCCATCCGCCTTGACCTGGGCATAGTCTCTGATGCGCTTGATCAACCGATTGACGATCCGTGGGGTTCCCCGTGCGCGATGCGCGATCTCTACCGCCCCCTCACGATCGATTCCCACACCGAGTACACCGGCAGACCTCACCACAATCGCCTCTAACTCAGCCGGCCCATAAAATTCCAGTCGATACACCAACCCAAACCGATCACGGAGGGGCGAGGTGAGCGACCCAGCCCGCGTCGTCGCCCCCACCAGCGTAAAAGGTGGAAGGTCCAGTTTCACCGTCCTCGCGGCAGGCCCCTGTCCGATGACCAAATCCAGCTGAAAGTCTTCCATCGCGGGATACAAGGCTTCTTCAACCGACGCGGGCAATCGATGAATCTCATCGATAAAGAGCACATCATGCGCTTGGAGATTGGTCAGGATTGCCGCGAGATCACCGGCATGGGCGAGAACCAATCCGGAAGTGGATCGCAAGGTCGCCCCCATCTCCCGGGCAATAATGTGTGCGATGGTCGTTTTCCCAAGACCGGGGGGGCCGTAAAAGATCGCATGGTCGAGCGCCTCTCCTCGTTGTGTAGCCGCTTCGATGCAAATCCGAAGCGACTCCTTCATTTTTTCCTGGCCCACATACTCGTCGAGCGTTTGAGGCCTGAGCACATTCTCCAAGCCTCGTTCTTCGTCAGTGGCGCGACTGGTCACCAGTCGATCGGTCATGACCTCACACCCATCATTCTTTGGTCTCTTGAATCTGTTGATATTTTGGGGGAGGTGGCAGCGCACCCTGTCCAGGCTTCGCCGTACTGCCACAATCCGGAGGACAGGTCTTAAACCCTTGATTGGGATCGGGCAAACTGCTTTCCATCTGACGCGACTGACACTGACTCAGCCGACCGCCATCGTTGCTTCCACAGCGCGCAGGAACCGAAGAACTACCGATTTCGGCGTACCCCTCTGGACACGAGCCACAGACCGCCAGCATGTTGGCGCCCAGCGGCACACATTGCACCAACGTCGGATCTTCGTCTTCGCAAATCTCAGGAGACTGTGTGACGCCGGTCGTAGCGTATCCATCCGGACACTTCCCGCACGTCATTCTGATACTCTTGGGTTGCGAAGCCTCCTCCGCAAGACTCACTTCTGGAGCCGTGATCACGACCAGCGCTCCAATGGCGGCAACACACATGAAACACCTGGCAACATTCACGATGTTCGATGGCATCATGCTTACCCCCTTGAAAGTTCCTTGAGGCCTTCGCGTATGAGCTCTTTCAGGGCCAGAGGGCCTTCGCTGGCCTTCCTCACACGCTTTAAGGCATCTTTGACGTCCTGCGCGCGATAGCCTAAGTTTATCAGAGCGGAAAGCGCATCCTCGTAGGGGCCATCGGCATTCGTTGCTGCAGCGGTGGCCTGGGGGTGAGCACCGTGAATCTTGTCAACCTTGTCCTTCAATTCCAGCGCGATCCGACCGGCCGATTTCTTCCCGATCCCAGGAACGGTAGCGAGCCTCTCGACATCCTCCACTCGAATGGCATGAACCAGATCTATGATCGACAAACTGGACAGGACGCTCAGGGCGAGCTTTGGTCCAATGCCCGACACACTGGTCAGCAGCAAGAAGGACTCTTTTTCGCTTTGCGAGAGAAAGCCGAACAGCTGAATTGCATCCTCACGAAGATGCGTATGAATATTCAGGGCAGTCACGTCACCGAGGTTCGGAAGGGCGTAATACGTGCTGAGTGGAATATGGACTTCATACCCGACCCCCTGCACATCGAGCGTGAGGTGGGTGGGCGCTTTGAATGCCAACCGCCCCGTGAGAAAGGCGATCATCTCGTCTCGTTATCTGAGGACAGATCTCATCGTAAGAGTCTATTAAGGATCAGCCCGCTGCGGTCGCAGCGACTTTTTCCATGACGTCATCCGGAATGTCAAAATTGGCATGGACTTTTTGCACGTCGTCATGTTCGTCCATGATTTCCATCAACTTCAACATTTGCTCAGCGGATTTTTCTTCCAACCTAATGGTATTTTGTGGGACATATGTGATTTCAGCAAGCGTCGTCTCGATATTGGCATCTGCGAGGGCCTTCTTCACCGCCTCAAATTCTTGGGGACCAGTGAGCACCTCGTAACTCTTTTCACCGACCTTCACGTCTTCCGCTCCGGCGTCGAGCGCAATTGAAAGCAGGGAATCTTCCTCGACCTTCTCCTTTTCAATCGTGACGAGCCCCTTCTTCTGAAACTGCCACGCAACGGCACCGGCTTCTGCCATGTTGCCGTGGTTCTTGGTGAACAGACTTCGGATCTCTGCAACCGTCCGATTCCGGTTGTCACTGGTGATTTCGAGTAGCAGCGCGGTCCCTCCTGGGCCATAGCCTTCCAAGGAAAACTCCTCATAGGCCACGCCAGGCAATTCCCCTGTCCCTCGCTGGATGGCTTTCTTCATCGTATCGCCAGGCATATTGGCTTCCTTGGCCTTAGCGATTGCGAGGCGCAGCCGGGGATTGCCGTCTGGATCACCGCCTCCACGAGCTGCGATCGTCAGCTCTCTGATGATGCGGGTAAAAATCTTCCCACGCTTGGCATCTTGGGCCCCTTTGTGCCGTTTGATCGTCGCCCAATGACTATGTCCACCCATGTGTCCCTCCTCTATCCCAACCTGATTTTCTTGGCTGGTTAGAGATGCGAAATAGAACGGTAATGCCCGCGAGGGGTTAGACCTAGCACAGGCCTCGGAAAGGTGTCAAATGACAGCGGTGCACGGGGAACGGATCGTTATTCAGAATAGGCGAGAAGCAAAAGACCGAAGAGAATCACAGAGGTTGCCCAGGCAATCTCCCATCGTTTCACCGTACGCGGGGATGCTCCAGGCAGCCATGAGGCCAATCCTTTTGAGAAGGCCGCAGCCATGCTGACTGTCCCTAACACAGCATGATGGAACTCAATCTTCGCAGTGCCAGGATGATCGCCATGCGAATGGACAAACAACAGCAGCCCGGCAATGAGAATTGAGATAACCAACGGAGCCGCCCAGGCCGGGTGGTGAAGCCTGCCCATCCGGCGAAGGGCCTCGACGACGGCCATGAGCAGCGCAAGTACCCCGTAGAATTTGTGCTGAATAATCTCCAGGTCTTGCCCCCCAAATGATTCTGCAAAGCTGAGGGAACCGATCGGCCATGCATCGTGGTCGCTCCAGATGAACAGATACGCCCCCATGGTCCCGAGGGCAGCAGGCAGAACGAGTTTAGTCCAGAAGGGAAGCGGGTACTGGAGCGCATTGCCTAACTCGGCGAGTCCCAAGAAGGTGTCGAAGATACCAGCGAGATGATGATTAAACTCCGAATAGGCCTTCCCTTCAGCTGATCCCTCCCATCCATCGCGACCATGTTCACCATGCTCATTATGAGTCGCGGTCGTGGTGGTAGGGACCAAGACGTGAGGCTGTTCCGGGGGTGGTTGCGCACCGACATGGGACGGCCCGGTGAACAACGCTACTAGGAACATTGAGAGAACGAGCAGAAGACTCCACCGCTTCATACCAACGAACCATGGAAACATGAGGCAGACAAAAGAAAGGCCCATCCAGACGGCCGGATGGGCCTCGCGTGTTTCCGTTAGCAAGATGTAGCGTTCACATGAACTTCATGAACTTGTCTTTGGCCTCATCCATCACCTGCGCCGTGATGGTCGAGACGCCACGTTCCTTGGCCATACGTTCAACTTCTTTTCTGGCCATCGGTCGGATGAAGTCAGGAATATTTTCCAACCGCTGTTCCGCCTCCTGTGACCAGCTCATGCCTTCAGGCGAATAGTTCTTGGAATCGTCCATGACTTGCAACGTGATCGTGGTGAAGCCCTGCTTGCGCGCGTACCCCTCCACGCTACTTTGGACCATCGGTTTGACGAACGCTGGAAGGCGATCGAGCTTTTCTTTGGCATCGGGAGTCCAGGTGAACTCAGAAGGTCCACCGTTAGCCGGTTTCCCCGAGTTGGTCAAGCCCATCTCGGCGACCATGGCAGAAAAGGGACAGCCGCTCGCTTTTTCGGGAGCCTTGGCAGGTGATGCCGCCGTGGCAGCAACCGCTGGCGCAACAGGACTCGGCTTCGTCGCAGCAGCGGATTGGCCATTGCCTGCAAGCGACCGCAACCCTTCCATAGACGTTTCCGGTGCGGACTTCGGGCTCAGCTTCAGCCCCAAGGAATTCATCATGTTCGTTTCGCCGGCGTTCGTCACCATCGAGAATTTCGCGCTACAGGATGGGCAAGCAAAGAAAACCCCCAGCGACCCTTCCTCCGGCTTTTCGACCTTCTCGAGACTCATGTATGTTTCGCAATTGAGACAAACAAATTTCATAAAGACTCCTGTTCCAGTCGTTCCGCAAGATTTTCGATAACCTACGCTATCACAAGGATTTTCAGGGAGTCAAACCGGGCATGAGGGTAGGAAATTGAAGAGGTCTGCCCATCCTAGTTTCACGGAACTGACATGATTGAACAACGGATGTAGCACCATTTGATGGACAGGGACATCGTGATCGTAAGTAAGCCATTACTTTTGGCTCTCCCATCTTTATATCGGTCCTTACTAACTTAGCGAGAGTCTAAAATTACAAATAGACCTAAGACCACTATGGCTAACAACCAGATTAAGACACCATGCGATAAGGACTGCGACCACCGATCCCAATGTGACCACGCATCAATAAAAGACTCGCCGATGAATCCAAGTTTTTTCAGGAGCAGCCAGACAAGAAATGCAATTAACAGAACGGTCAGCGTAAATAGGGCCTCACCAAGTCCTCGAGAGAGGACATCCTGCCAACTTGACTGCGTCAAGGACGGTCACTCCTATTTATCATTTGAGGTCGTTGCTTAACTTTGCATTTTTCATGAATACTTTGGATCAGATTGTTGGGATGTTCATCCTGACGCCCTCAGCCCATGAGAAGAGAGAGTTAGCCTGGCTCAGTGCATTTTACCATTGCCACAGATCACGCCGCACCAAACGCTTGATTGCGGAATGACACAAGAGAGGCACGAAGATAGGAGCCTGACAGACCTGAATATCAGGCGGGATGATATTCAGGCAGATATGTGACTAGACCGAGTACTGGAAGGCTGGCTTCGCCCCGATGGCTTTGGCCAGAACATCCCGGGCGTTTCAATTCGTCGAGGACTGAATCAACACCTGCAGCTGTACGCTCAATCTCCTCCGCTGGTTTTCGCAATGAAGAGCAGAGCTAGTGTGCCTCAGGCGTCGCACTTGGAGGCTCGCCGTCGCCGAGCCACTGCTTATACTTCTTGTAGTACTCGACCCTGGCACTATGCACCCAGTTTTCTCGTTGGATGCGCCCCCCAAAGTTGGGCAAGAGGAACTCGAACTTGTCGATATCCTTTTGACTCCAGGTCGCCACCTGACTGAACCAGAAGATGCCCCGCTTGTGGAGAAACCGTTCTAAACCCGGCCCAACCCCGTGGATTTGCTTCAGATCATCGGGCAACTCACCCTCGGCTTGACCCTCATCCGATTGCCCCACGACACCGACCTGATCCAGATTTCTGGCTGGTTCGTTGATCATGTCAACCGACCCTGCCCCATTCTTTTCCGTGAGAGTCTCGGTCCCCTTTTCGGCGACCCTCTCCCCGTCCGCTGAAGACGCAGCCCGAAGCTCAGCGATCTGCCTAGGAAACTCAAAGCTCTCATTCGGGGGTTCCCCGTCGCCGAGCCACTGCTGATACTTCTTATAGTGCTCGACTTGCGCGCTCCGCACCCAGTTTTCTCGTTGAATCCGTCCCCCAAAGTTGGGCAACAGAAACTCGAATTTGTCGATGTCCGCCTGGCTCCAGGTCGCTACCTGGCTGAACGAGAAAACACCCCGTTTGCGCAGGAAGCGCTCTAAGGCCGGCCCGACCCCGCGTATTTGCTTCAGGTCATCGGGCGACTCCTCGACCGCTTCTCCCTTATCCGCTCGCTCCACGACACAGGCCGGGTCGAGGGTCCCCGTGTGCTCGCTCATCTTCTCAACCGGAACCGGCACTTCCCCATTCTTCTCGGCAATCTTTTCAGCGGAAGGCTCGATCGGCTTCTCAACGATCCTCTCACCGGCCTGCAACGACGCGGCCCGGAGCTCAGCAATCTGCGTACGAAGATCATCGATCACGGCCACTTCGCCTTCTAACGCCTTGATCCGAGCCAGGTGCTCCGGATTGTCGACCGGTACCACCACTCGCCCTTCAATTCTCTTCTCCCCCCCGGCCTGTGAAGAAATAGTTTGGAGCTGAGCGATCTGTGTAAACAGCCCGGCGATCACGGCCACCTCACCTTCCAAGACCTTGATCCGGGCGAGATGCTCAGGATTGTCGACCGGCCGATCAACCACCTTTTCCACCGGCACTTCGACGTGTTTCACCACCACCCGTTCGACCGGCACCTCCACTCGCTTTTCAACCGTACGAACCTCCGGCGGTTGATTGGCCAACTTGGTAAGCGCAGCGATTTTATTCGTGAGGCGTTCCATCTCACGACGCTTGTCGTCCATCAGAGTCCCCAGCACTACGCCCTTGATCCCCCACCCAAGAAGCCCAGCTCCCAACACCGTCCAGAGCAAGCAGGTCCAGTGCGCAGACATCATGGCTGCGCTCCCTTGATTGCGATGGAAAATTCGATTCTTCGGTTTTGCCAGTGCCCCTCACCGGTGGCACTTTCCACAATTGGGCGCGACGCTCCATACCCTCTGGGGGTCAGCCGTTCAGGTGCGATGCCTTGTGAAATCAGATATTCGACGACAGTTTTGGCACGTTGTTCCGAAAGGACCCAATTTACCTGCTCCAGCCCGACATTGTCCGTATGGCCGCCGACTTCAAAGGCCACCGTTGGGTCCTCTTGTAACATCGTGGCCACACGGTTTAGCACGGCTTTACCATCCGGCAGAAGGGCCGCGCTGTTGATTCGGAATTGAATCGTATCTTCTTTCAACAGGTCATCGATCTTGTTTTTCAACACCGCCGGTGCAGATACCCGCGGGACTGGTGGCGGTAATGGTGGTGTGGCCATGATTTTCGGAGCCGGTGGAGGAATTTCAGCCGGGTGTTCCAATGCAACCGGAGGCGATGACGTCACCGACTCTTTGCCACAGAAAAACCATGTCATACTCAGGATGAATACCCCGAGAAGTGCTAAGAACGGGTCTTTACCCTGCATGACGGTCACCCTGCTTAGGAAAGCAACGGAGCACGGCACAGCAGAATATTGCTGTAGAAGAAATCCGTCAAGGGGTCGGTCTTCTGCCCCAGAACTTCCGCAGGCAGACGATCTCACGGATACATAACCAAACCATAAAACGTTGCAATCTGCATGATAGAGCCTGGCCCTTGAAAAGCCATCTGACAACGCTCCCAAATTCATGTCGCATTCGTGAATGGAGAAAATCGCGCGGTGTTGAATTCGGTGGTACTCTTAAAGGACATGCACCAACGTAGCCATCGACTCCAGCAACTCGTACGTGTCTGATTGGATCGGTCATTTAGACCTTAGCTGGAGTGCTGGAATGCCGATTTCACCTCGTCGCCTCGACCAAGATGGCACAGGGCTTTAGGTCCTCAATGATACCACTTATAGCACCTCCACGATGCGTGGGTCCCATTAGGGCGACATGGGTACTAGGTAGAATTCGGTCGGTCGTACTCCCATGCAGAAGCGCTTGCATTTTCCGGTGTACTAGGCCACGATAGTACTGACTATTAAGAGGATAACAATGCTGTGAGGAATAGAAGGGTCATTTGGCCCTATGAAGGTGTCGGTGCGGGAGAGAACTACTAAATGCCTGAGTGATTTTTCATGGTGGTATTTGGCGCGCATTTGCAGCGAAGAGGTTAATCCATGCTGAACCATCTCAAATCCCATGTCGTGGCCTATAGCCTCGCCGGTGTGGTGGTCATGTTCTTCACGGGTCAGGCGGTCATATGGTCCTGGCAGAGCGAGACGAACCTGATCGAGCCCCAGCCGGTTGAAGCTGCCGTTGACCTGGCTTCCCTAGAAAGAGTCTCGGGGCTGGAGCAGAGGAACCAAGAGCTCTACGCACAAAATAGCCAGCTCAACGACCAAAATGACCAGCTCCAGGGCCAAAATGGCGAGCTCCGCCAGCAAAACGGTCAACTCCGTCACCAAAATGGTCAACTCCGCCAACAGATCACCCAGCTCCAAGAGGTCATTAAGGAAAAGGATGAGCTGGCCGCCGCTCAGACACGCGAGCTGGGACAGCGGCACCAGCAATTGGCTGAGTACGAGCAGGTCTTGGAGGCGATGAAAGTGCAGACGCCGATCGTTAAGCAGGCTGTGCTGAAGCAAGCTGAAACGGATGCGGGGTTGGTCAAGCTCGCGAAGGAAACTTTGGGAGTCGATGTACAGGTGAGGGAATGCCGATGAGTGATATCGGACTCTATCCTCCTACGAAAAATTCGCCGGACAACGTGACTTGTCAGACTATTCAGCTTGCAGACATCGACCCAAATTCAGGAAAATATGAATTGGTATGTCAAGGTGGAGGAATAAAGGCCATGATCTACCTGTTGCTTGCCCTGCTCTTACTCCCTGCCGTTGCCCAGGCAGAAGAAAAAGTCGTCGCGGTACCTCGTGATCAGTTCGTCAAAGTGCTCGCCGAAGTCAAGCAGAACAAACAGCTCCTTAGTGAATCCGGAAAGTTGCTGGCCGAATACAAAGAGATGTTTGAGAAACAGAAAGCCTACGTTGAAACGCTGGAGGGGCTGAACGAGAACCGAAAGCAGGAGAGTGAATTGCTGCAAGAACAGAACGCGGCGCTCCAAGAGCAGCTTGACGCTGAGCGGAGGCGGAAAGAAGACTTGGCTTGGAACCAGAAGGCGCAGTGGGCTGGACTTGGGGCAGCGGTTCCAACGGCAATTGTCATTTTACGGAAGCTGGTATTCAAATTCTAATCATGGGGAACACTTTACCAAACTGACGTCATGTCCCCTCACCACGATGTCCTGTTGTTCTCCATCCCACTGGAGGATGTTCAGCGGTTTTTCATGAATCAGACTCGGACCAACGTCTTCTCCTTACCCGCCTATCCCAGTCCCTGCTCCCAGGTAGCCCAAGGCAGCAAGACAGCGCATAGCCTCCTGTAGGAAGCTATACTGTCAGGCCTTGCCCGTCGTCCCGCGATTTAGATCGAATATTGGAAGACCGGCTTCGCACCGATGGCCTGGGCCAACACACCACGGCGTTTCAGTTCGTCGAGAACTCTGGCAGTAGCCGCGTCGAAATCTGTGGGACCGGTGAGGATCACGTCGGTACTCGGCGGCGGCTCTTCTGTGGTCTTGCTCATGTGCACAGCGATGACTGGGACGGGATGCACAAGCGTCCTAATGGCTTCTGCGGCTTCGCGATAAGCCAGGCCGAATGGATTGGTCGTGGAAACCACAATGAGGCCCGTATCGGTGAGTAGACGCGCCACTTCACCATAGCGTCGAGCCATTTCTGTCGTTTGCCCGCGCTCGGCTTCGCTCAGGTCCGCATCAAGGCCACGGCGGAGATTTTCTCCATCCAAGAGGTAGGCGTGACGCCCATCCGCCACCAGACGCCCCTCGAGCTTTCTGGCCAGGAATGATTTCCCCGTGTGCCGACCCCCGGTCATCAAGACAACGGCAGCACGATGGCCATACTGTTGCGCCCGATCCTCAATCGTGACTTCGCCCTTGATCCACGCAAAATCCCGTCGTCTGGCTTCTTCTCGGAGAAACTCCTGGTCGTCATGGACCAGTTCGGTGATAATCCCGCCTCCCGCAATATCATACTCATCAACCAGGACGAAACGACCGGTCGCCTCGAACGAGGCCGAGAGATCGAACGCGACCGGGACTTTTGTGCGCAAGGTCAATTCAGCAACCTGGTTCTTACTGACCGCGCTGCTGCCTTGTTGCTGGGCCAAATCCATCGTATCGATGATCCGATGGATGGAAGCCACTTCACAGTCCACCTCTTTTGTGGCAATCCGCAGAAGATATTTCCGCCCCTTTTCTAGTTGTCGTTTCCCCAACCAAAAGACGTTGGCCCGGAAGGCGGTAGACACCTGAGGAAGATGGTCTTGCGTGGAGGCGATCTCACCACGCTCCACAAAGATCTGCTCATCAAGCGTTACCCCAATCGATTGTCCCGCCTGACCTGCCGTTGGCTGTGGCTCAACATTGAAGGCTTCCACAGTCCGGATGTTGGCCCGCTTGTTGGATGGAGAGAAAACGAGGTGATCGCCGATCTTGAGTCGTCCAGCTGTAATGCGACCAGTAATGATGCGGCGAGCATCAAACTTATAGACATCCTGCACGGGCAATCGCAACGGTTGTTCCGAGCGAGCCGCTTCTTTGCCAAACCCACCGAGCGTCTCAAGGACGGTCGGTCCGCTGTACCACGACATGGTTGCACTGCGATTGGCAATATTGTCGCCGAGCTTGGCGCTGACCGGAATGAATTGCGACGGCACCGCTTTGAACTGACCAAGAAACTCCCGATATTCCTTTTCAATGCCGTCGAACACATCCTGGCGGTACCCAACCAGATCCATCTTGTTGACCACGACCGCAAACTGTCTGACGCCTAGGAGCGACAAGAGATAGCCATGCTTCTTTGATTGCTCTTTGACACCTTCCAAGGCATCGATCAAGAGCAACGCCGCTTCGGCACGCGCGGCTCCGGAGATCATATTCTTGAGAAATTCTTTGTGGCCCGGCGCATCGATGATGATGTATTGACGACCTTTCCACATGAAAAAAGTGCGGGCCGTGTCGATCGTAATCCCCTGCTCCTGTTCCTCGAGAAACGCATCAAAGAGGAATGCGTATTCGAACTCTTTCCCCTGTTGTTTGCAGATCGCCTGGACTTTTTCCAGCTTGCCGTCTGGCAATGACCCGGTATCGGCATAGAGTCTTCCCAGGAGAGTGGACTTGCCATGATCCACATGGCCGACGATCACGATGTTCAAATTTTCAGAAGGCTTAGAATCGGTGAGTGTCATATCCATTCTTTTTCTCTATTTCCTAGAGTGCTTAAACAGGAAGACCGTCAGGATGCTGCTCACATGTATCCGTCTTTTCGTAGTAACTCCATGCCGCGACCTTCATCCTGCGCTCGACCTGACCGCTCAGCCACCGTGGTATGGCGGAGCTCTTCGATGATGTCATCCACGTTCTTCGCGGTTGATTGAATCGGTGTCGTGCAAGGCGCACAGCCCAGGCTGCGGTAGCGCGTCCCGTCGCCCTTGTCGAGATACAAGTCGATGAACGGAATATTCTCGAGCTTGATGTACTCCCAAATGTTGATCTCGGTCCAATCCAACAGCGGGTGAATGCGAATATGTGTCCCGGGAGGAAACGTCGTCTTGTACTGATCCCACAGCTCAGGCGGCTGATCCCGGAAATCCCAATCGCCGTGCTTATCCCGTGGCGAGAAGTAGCGCTCTTTAGCCCTGGTCCCCTCTTCGTCGGCCCGGACACCGAGGATGACGCCGGTGTAGCCTTTGTTCTCCAGCAATTGTTTGAGGCCGTTCGTTTTCAACGCGGTGCAGCAGACCACCCGACCCATCTCGTGATTCATACCGGCAGCCAAGGCTTCCTTGTTCTGACCGACGACCAGGTTCAACCCCCATTCTCGAGCCAGCCGATCACGGTACTCGATCATCGCCGGAATCTTGTAACTGGTATCGACGTGAAGGAGCGGAAAGGGCACATGCCCAAAGAACGCCTTGCGAGCCAACCAAAGCAACACCGTCGAATCCTTCCCCATCGACCAGAGCATGGCGAGATTGTCAAAGTGCTTATACGCTTCTCGAAAGATATAGACGCTTTGATCTTCAAGTTGCCGAAGGTGTTTCATAACCCCAATCCTTCTATCGTTTTGCTCTACGCCGCTACCGACGTTCGCGCTAATTCATCCAGTTTGCGAGTCGCCGCTCCCCCCTCGAGAGCCGCACGCACGGCCGGGAAGCAGGTTGACAAGGACGAGCCTTTGCCCGCTGCATAGAGCAACATCGCCGCATTCATCAACACCCACTCTCTTGGACCACCTTGCACCCGATTCTGTAGAATCCGACGGAGCAAATCCGCTTCTTTGTCTCGCTGGTCTGGTGGGAAGCCTGCCATTTCCCGCGATGGGATCGAGGTCAGCTTAAAATCTTTTGGTGATACGCCAAGCGGCGTAATGCGTTCATCACGCAATTCGAGCACGCGGGTCTCCATCGAGGCAGAGAGCTCCGGATCGCCCTCGACGCCGCGAACCACGAGCGCTCGTGGACAACCCAGGATGCGTAAGGCCTCTGCGGTTTTTTCGAAGTGCGGGGGGTGCGACAACCCGACGACTTGCACTGAGGCCCGAGCCGGGTTGAGCAGTCTGGCGATGGGATGGAAGACGTTTCTGACACCAAACTCTTGACGCATCTCCAAAAATCGGAAGACGGGCGGATGGTACAGTCCGATATCCAAATACCCGAACCCCTTTTGATTCACGTCCTCTGCGACCATTTTGGGATCACCATCGACCGGGACGCCCAATGCCTTCAAGACTCCGGCACCTCCTGGCCGACCGGGAATGCCGTCGTACCCATGCATCAAGACAGCAGCCCCGGCTGCCACGGCGACAATGGACGCCGCAACAATTGCGTGAAACGTATCCTGTTTCCCGGCATAACTGGGCACATCGACCAAAGCCAAGCCCCGCGAGACGGCAAGTGGAGGGACATACTGCCGTGCCGCAGCCGTGAGTCCAGCCAATTCCGTCACCGACTCAGTCTTGAATCGCATGGCGATGAGAAAGGCGCCGACTTGTGCCGGACTGGCTTCTCCTTCAATCAACGCCTTCATGGCCTGCTTACACTCATCCCAGGTGAGGTCCTTGGAGGCTTTAGGTCCTTTCGCAATCTTGGCAAGAATATTTTGAATCGGCATGTTACGACTTATGGAGTCCGCACTCAGTTTTGGCAAAATTCTTCCAGCGACCGGCTCGCGGATCTTCACCGGGGGCCACGGGAGTGGTGCAGTGGGTACATCCAATGCTGGGATAGTTCTGGTCATGGAGCGGGTTGTAGGGAACTTCGTGGACCTTGATGTAGGTCCAGACATCGTTCCAACTCCATCTCGCCAGCGGATTAATTTTCACCAGCTCGAATTTCTGATCCCATTCCACGATCCCGGCATTCGCGCGTGACGGTGCCTGATCGCGCCTGATTCCTGTGATCCACGCCTCGTATCCTCGCAACACCCTCGTTAATGGCTCAACCTTGCGCAGATGGCAACAGCGATCTGGTTCCCGTGACCACAAGGCATCGCCATACTCTTCCGTCTGTTTCTTCGGTGTCAGCAGTGATTTCATCTGGATGACCTGTGCCGGCTTGAGGCCATACCGTTCGATCACTCGATCCCGCGTGACATAGGTTTCAGGAAACAAAAACTCGGTATCGAGGTAGAACAACGGCACAGACAAATCGATGCGATGTACCATGTCGACCAGCACGACATCCTCCGCCCCGAAGCTGCAGGCCAACACGATCTTTCCTCGATAGCGCTCAATGGCCGCCGCAATCACATCCTGAGGCTGCTTCGCTTCAAAAGAATCGCCCCAGGATTTAAGCTCTGCAATGACCGACATAGCCTCTCCCTATGTGATCAAGGCAATTCATAAAAAGAATAGACTGCTTCTTCTCCGTTAGGTTCGGGCAAGACTGCAAGTCCACGACTTTCCCAAACACATCCAAATCCTTTAGAACGTTTTTTCAACCCTGCACCAATCTCACCGAAACGCACAGCAACCTGTTTCTGCCTTGCAGCAGTCAATTTCTCAAGAGCGGCCTGATGGCTTTTCCAACTCAATGCATCAGATGGATTCAAGAATAACCACCTAAAAAAACTGTATCCCCCATCAATTGTTACGACTTCGCAATCCCCGAATGGACCGCCGATGTCGTCTTTCGATAACCTGAGCAACAGTGTGAAGCTGCCGAGAGCATGACGATCGAACCGGTCAACTTCTACAACAGAACTAACACCTCCGCCAACTGAGAGCGCTGGATTCAAAACTTCAAATAGCAAAACCAAAGGCAAGAACAGACCGATCTGTTTTTTCATTCGACCTTTTCAACCAGTATCCGATAATGGGTCGCTTCCGGTTCGAGCGCTTCTTGGATCAGCAACTTATGCCCATCATTCTTGAGGCTCATGGGCACATTCTTGATCGGCTCACCCGCGTCCAACCAGACTTCCAGCTTCTCACCCGCGTCCATCATTTCGAGCTTCAACTTCGTTTTCACATAGTTCATCGGACAGGCCACACCCCGTAGATCATAGACTGGGGCACCAGTCGGAGCTGGAGCGGCCGGTTTGGGTTCAACTGGTGCAGGCGCGACCGGAAGTGGTTCTTCCTTCACCGCCGAGAGTTTGAGATCCTTCCCCATCTGGTCCGTCGCCGTCCGGCAGGCATCGACAAATCCTTTGGCAAACGCCATCTTCTCGCATGCTGATTCGGCTGATGTTTCCTTCGGGCCCAGATCGCCAACTCTTGCGCTGAGGTCACGATAATGTGGCGGCACAATTCCCTTCTGAGCGATCCGGCCGTCGAACTCTAAAAACGTTTCGGAGTCCGTCGACGGTTCCAGCCCTTCAGTCACCAGTAACGCCTTGGCCGCGGCCAATACAGCTCGATAGGATTTGTTGACCGACACGGAATATTGATGTTTCTCGACTAATAGCTTGGCTTGATAGAGCTCTTGGTCTGCCTCCAGGATGCCATTCTCGATCATCTCGAGGGCACCGCCGGCACATTCGCCGGGGCCGAGATCTTCAAGAATAAACTCCTCTTCGCCTTCCCAGTCGTAGTAGAACGTCGAGTCCTCTTCAAATGAGGGTACGATCGTGTAGGGAATCAACTCATCCTTCAGCTTGCTCTTGCCCATTCTGGCGATGAACTTCGGCAAGTTTTCATTCGGTTGGCGATCACGCCGGTACACATCAATTAGATGGGAGATCGCCGCCGGAACCGCTTTGGCAGGCAACTTCACCGTCATCTGGCCGATCTTGGCCGTACCGTTGACCGAGCCACCGAGATGCAATTCGTAGTGTGGCGCGATATGCTCGCCCACGCGTTTCCCAACTCCATGCAGCCCGATTGTAGAAATGTGGTGTTGCGCGCAAGAGTTGTGGCAACCGCTGATTTTGACATCGACCCCAGCCAGATCTTCGGGCACCCGCCCGGCGGGAAACACTTCGGCCAACGCCCGCGCAAGCCCCTTAGATGAGGTGATACCGAGGCCACAGGTATCAGTGCCTGGGCAGGCGATAATGTCTTCGACCAGTTCCGCGCCAGGATCGGCCAACCCCTGTGAGGCCAGATCCTCATAAAGCTGCTGGACCAGGTCAGCGGGAATCCATCGGATCACCATGTTCTGGTTGATGGTTGTGCGAAGATTGCCGTTCGAATAGCGGTCGGCAAGATCCGCCACAAACAACATCTGCTCAACGGTAATATCTCCCATGAAGAGCTTGATCGCAGCCGTGACATAGCCTTCCTGTTTTTGTTTCACCACATTGGTTCGTTTCCACATCTCATAGGGCGTTTCGCGACCAATTGCGGGGGCACCGTTGCCGTTTCCATGTGCTGCACCATTCCGCGTGGGCATGATGAGCGGGGTCGGCTCGTCCTGATGCGGCAGGAGTGTCAACGACCCGTTCTGGGGAAGAGTATGACCCATCGCTGCATAGGCGGCTTCCCATCGGCGCTTAAATTCTTCAAAGCCCAGCTTGTCAATCACGAACTTCATACGGGCTTTGTTACGATTTTTTCTGTTCCCCAGGGTATCGAAAACCTTAATCACGGCCTCAATGCTGGGGATCAGTTCCTCCATCGGGGTGAATTCCCGAAGGAGCTGTGCGACTCGCGGAGCCGAGCCTAACCCACCACCTGCCACCATGCGGAAGCCAACCACCCCGTCGGCCCGTTTTACTGCCAGCAAGCCGATATCATGGATCGGGGTCAGGGCGCAGTCATGCGCGCAACCTGAGAAAGCGATCTTGAATTTCCGAGGCAAACTTTGGTTCAACGGATTCCGCAGGAGATGATAGGCCACGGTCTTCGCGTACGGAGTGACATCGAACACTTCCCCTTGGCACACACCTGCCAAATGGCAGGCCGTCACATTCCGCACCGTGTTAGCGCAGGCTTCCCTGGTGGTCAGCCCGACTTCCGCTAGCCCTCGCATGATGGTCGGCACATTCTTCAGTTCCACGAAATGCATCTGAATGTCTTGTCTCGTGGTGACATGGCCGACGCCGGTCGCGTAACGATCAGCAAGTTCCGCCACACGGCGAAGCTGATTTGCCGTGATACCACCAAACGGAATCTTGACCCGGACCATCTGCACCCCTGGTTGCCGCTGACCATAAATGCCGTACTGCAGACGGAACGGCTTGAAGAGATCGGTCGAGATTTCCCCAGCCATGGTCCGGAGTGCCTCGGTTTCAAACGTTTCGATTTCTTCCTGGATGGCGGGAGGGATCGGATGGGTCTCGATCTTCCGAATAGTAGTGGACTCAACCTGGCTCATCGCTAGCTCCTTATCTCTTCAGGAAAGAAACAATCGCGTCAGATGTGGTACATCGGGGTACGTTGGGCCTCAAACGTCCGTTGCTGTATCGCTAACTGTTCGACCGTAATACCTTCGAGCACTTTCCGTTCTGCTTGCTGCACTTGCTCCCAAACCTCACCGAGAAGCAGATCGGGCTTGGTTGGAAGCCGATCGCTCGTTCCCAGTTGAAGGGCGGCACGATGGAAGAGCGGCCCCTCCAGAGCTTCAAGTATGTCCGCGATGGAGATGCGTGACGATTCGCGTGATAGAAGATACCCGCCTTGTGCCCCTCGGTGGCTTTCAACTAAATCCGCGTGTCTGAGCGCATGGAGAACCTGTTCAAGAAAACGAATCGGGATCCCCTGGCGCTTCGCGATGGCTCTCGCCTGAATGGGAGATTCTGTCGCATTAATCGCGAGATCAACAGCTGCCATAATTGCGTAGGTGACTCGTTTCGACACTTTCATTCTTTATTATTCCGGTAGGAATTCTGTTAATACCTATACCCGCCTCTCAACCCCTCTGTCAAGCCTGGTGATAACTAGCTAGCGCTGCCTTGACTTGCCTCTTCAAAACTCACCCTCTTTGCAGTCATAGCAGTCGATCACAAATGCCACGATTGCATCAGGACTGCCCTCTGTTTACTCGACGTTGTACGCCCACATGTGGTGGGCGAATGGAGCTGTTTGACAGCCGACTAGATGCATAATTCCGATTGACATCGTGTACGCCCTAAGCAATAATCCGGTCTCTTCTTCCTGTGGTGCCTTCATGCCAGTGCCATCACCCGTGTACAATATTCTTTTGCTTACGGCGGATACAACGATACAGAAACAAGTTAGGCAAATCTTTGAGGATGCATCAATTACCGTCACTCGAGATACGACAACCCTTCAGAAAGAATCGTCCAAATCTAGCTTTGACATCGTGGTCGTGGAATCACCCACAGGTCAAGGACAAACAACCGACCCTGAACACGATCTTGCCCCTTCTCGCACGTTATTCATCAAAGGTTCGCGCGCTGTCCTGAGAAAGACACTGAAGATGATCCACGCGATGAATACATCGAGCCACCTCCACTCAAATAAGGCCGGTGATGGTTCGTTAGAGAGCTACTTGGAAGTAAAGATGGGAGAATTCGTCAAAGGCATGAGGAACGGATCGGCAAGAAACCTGCATCCGATTCTCCTTGCCGCAGTCGAACGCCCTCTCATCACATCAGCCTTAAGGGAGACGCGAGGCAACCAAATACGGGCGGCTGAACTTCTTGGGCTGAACCGAAATACGCTCCGAAAAAAGATCGTCGACCTACATATTCCCTTGAAACTCACCAAAATTAAGGGCGGGTCATAGTGCGTAGGTTCTTGTGTCGCGAAGTGCCTCTGAACTCACTGTTCACATTTCTCTCAACACTCAAGGAGGAGGGATCTTATGACCAAGGAAGAGTTGATTGCGAAGATGGCCGCTTCGGCAGGAATCACCAAGGTCGCGGCGGGAACTGCCCTTGAAGCGTTTACCGGAGCGGTGACGTCCTCCCTCAAGAAGGGGCAACGAGTCTCCCTTGTCAATTTCGGCACGTTTACGATCTCTAAGCGAAAAGCCCGGATGGGAAGAAACCCAAGAACAGGCCAATCGCTCCGAATTCCGGCTGCCAAGGTACCAAAGTTTTCAGCCGGGAAAGAACTTCGTTCTGCCGTGAAGTAGTCATCTTCTACTTCTAGGGTGCCTGCAACAAGAGGGAGGAGCATCGCTCTGTCAGCTCACCTGAGGGAGCGCTGTCTTCTCTTTCGTTTTCTTGACAGTATCCCTGAGGCTATATTAGCATGCCTCTCTTGCGTATAGGCGCGTAGCTCAGGGGGAGAGCGCTACCTTGACACGGTAGAGGTCGACGGTTCAAGACCGTCCGCGCCTACCATCGAATCCGAGGCACTGGCTTGCCTCTAGGAGGCGCGGTGCCTTTTGCTGTTTTTGGTGCAGTGGACTTAGTCCCGTAAAGGCGATGAAGATCTCGGTCAAAGACGGCCCAACTGCAGATGTGCCGGTCGGGAAAACGGTAGAAGCTGCTCTGTCCGCTCTAGGATGTGCTGACCAAGATATCGTGGCAGCCAAAGTCGATGGAGCGGTGGTTGATCTGTCACGACCTCTATCCAGTAGTTCAACCGTCGAACCACTTCGGTTTAATAGCGCCGAGGGGCGAGAGGTCTATCGTCACAGCAGCACCCATATCATGGCCCAAGCTGTCAAAGAACTATTTCCGACTGCACAGCTCACGATCGGCCCTGCGCTTGAAGATAGTTTTTACTATGACTTTGCGTACGACCGCCCCTTTACGCCTGAGGACCTTGAAAAGATCGAAGCACGTGCCTCTGAGATCATCGCACGGAATCTCACGATTACACGGAGAGAGTTTTCCAAACAAGAGGCCATCGATTTTTTTCAGGCCAGAGGGGAACAGTACAAGGTTGAATTGATTCAAGGTTTTCCCGATGGAGAACCGATCACCGCCTATTCTCAGGGTGATTTCGTTGACCTCTGCCGGGGGCCTCACCTCCCGACCACCGGTTCGGTCGGTGCGATTAAGTTGCTCAACACGGCCGGAGCCTACTGGCGTGGCGATGAACGCAACCCCATGCTTCAGCGCATCTACGGGACATCCTTCCCGACCAAGGCTGAAGTGGATGCCTATCTTGCCAGGCTGGAGGAGATCAAGCGGCGCGATCACAGAAAAGTGGGAAAAGAATTAGACTTGATCAGCATTCAGGATGACATTGGACCAGGGTTAGTGCTCTGGCATCCCAAGGGCGCGGCCGTGCGTTTATTGATTGAAAACTTCTGGCGTGACCAGCATATTCGCGATGGGTACGACTTGGTCTACTCACCCCATACCGCTCGCCTCGACCTGTGGAAAACCAGCGGGCATATCGACTATTACCGTGAGAACATGTTCCCGGCAATGAAGCTGGAAGGGAGCGAGTACCAGCTCAAGCCGATGAATTGTCCATATCACATCATGATCTATCAGTCTCATCTCCGAAGCTATCGAGACCTCCCTATTCGTTACGGGGAGCTGGGAACCGTGTACCGTTACGAGCGGACCGGCGTCCTGCATGGACTGATGCGAGTACGCGGATTCACACAGGATGATGCCCATCTGTTCTGTCGTCCTGATCAGATGGAGTCCGAGGTCAGCCGGGTCTTGGACTTTACGTTTTTCGTGTTGCAGACGTTCGGCTTCCAAGAGTTTGAGGTGTTCTTGTCGACCAGACCTACAGAGTCGGTGGGGGGCGATGAGCATTGGACATTGGCGACAAGCGCGTTGGAAGCAGCACTAAAGGGTCGCAATATTGCCTTCCATCTCGACCCCGGCGGAGGAGCCTTTTATGGCCCAAAGATCGATATCAAAATCAAGGATGCATTGGGCCGCTCCTGGCAGTGTTCTACGGTCCAGGTGGACTTCAACAACCCAGAGCGGTTTGAATTGAGTTATATTGGAGAAGATGGAAAGGCCCATCGCCCGATCATGATCCATCGTGCCCTCATGGGTTCCATCGAGCGCTTCTTTGGAATTTTGATCGAGCATTATGGCGGAGCCTTCCCGACGTGGCTCGCTCCGGTTCAGGCAGTGGTGATGAATATTACCGATCAGCAGGAAGAGTACGTCGCTGCCGCGGCCACGCGATTAAAAGCAGCAGGTTTCCGTGCCGAAGCCGACCTGCGGAACGAAAAGATCGGGTTCAAGATTCGGGAGGCGGAGAAAGCGAAAGTCCCCTTCATGTTGGTCGCAGGGAAACGAGAAGTTGAAAGTGGGACGCTCTCCGTACGTGGTCGAAGCGGCTCAAACTTAGGAACAATGACGCTGGATCAAGTGGTGGCTCTCCTACAAACTGAGACCACACATCCCCAGCGAGAACTTCAACTCACACACTAGAAAGAGGTGGCCTATCGTCCCCAAATTGCGCGTCAACCGTGAGATCCGAGTACGTGAAGTTCGTGTGATCGGACCGGAAGGAGAACAACTCGGTATCCTCCCGACTCCAGATGCGTTTCGTCAGGCTCAAGAAAACGGTTATGACTTAGTGGAAGTAGCTCCCACGTCCGTCCCGCCGGTCTGCCGGATCATGGACTACGGGAAGTACAAGTACGAGCTGAGCAAAAAGGAGCATCAGAGCCGACGTCATCAAAAGTCCACTCAGGTGAAGGAAATCAAGCTTCGCCCACGGACGGACAAACATGACCTTGAGATCAAAGTTCGGCAGATGAAGGCCTTTTTGGAAGAAGGGAATAAGACCAAGGTCACCCTCACCTATCGTGGGCGAGAAATGGCCAATCAGGAAATGGGTCGCGCCGTGATGAATTCGGTGATCGAGCAGTTGGCCCAGGCTGGCACGATCGAGTATGCTCCCCGCATGGAAGGACGCAGTTTAATCATGATCGTGGCCCCCAAACATTGACGGCTGATTCGAGGATATCCATCAACCAAAGGAAGTGTGCGATGAAGATGAAGACGCATTCTGGAACGAGCAAGCGATTTACCAAAACAGGAAGCGGCAAGATTGTCCGCCGCAAAGCCGGCAAGCGGCACATCCTGACCAGTAAGCGGCACGACCGAAAGCGCCGCTTGAGTGGGACCGCAGTCGTCGATCCAACGGTAGTTTTGACGTTGAATCGGCTCCTGCCGTACGCCTAGACAACGAATTGTTTCGTGTTATGAATTTCGAGCCTCAAAAGGAGTAATGAACCATGCCTCGCGCAAAAGGTGGACCAAAAACGAGAGCCCGACGGAAGAAACGGATCAAGTTGGCATCAGGTCAGTACGGGGCGAAGAGCCGGTTGTTTCGATCTGCCACGGAGAGCGTAGACAAGGGATTGACCTACGCCTACACCGGCCGAAAAAATCGCAAGCGGGACTTCCGTCAATTGTGGATCGCGCGCATCAGCGCAGCCGTTCGAGCGCAGGGCCTGAGCTATGGGCGGTTCATCAACGCGCTCAAGAAGGCGAATGTGGCCTTGGACCGAAAAGTCCTCTCCGACATGGCGATCAAAGACGCCGAAGGGTTCGCCCAGCTGATCGGCCTCGCCAAGCAACACATTCCTGCTACGACATAAGTTCTCACACTCAGGTGTATAAAATACAAAGCGGGGGAATCACGCGCTGTGACTCCCCCGCTAGATTTCATTTCCTCACCGAGCCCTCTAGCTTTTCGTTACCACCGTCCCGACCCACAGAGACCAGTGGAGGTCTGGTTTAGGGTTGCAGGTCGAGCTCTTTTCTCATCCATACACACGAGAACGTCGTACCGCTGGCGCCGACCTCTGGCGAAGCATTGATAGTCTCGACATTGCGGCGGTCAGCTCAGTTCGGTGTTTCCTGATGTGCGATGCAAGATCCGCCTCCATCCACGATTCGAGACGTACATTCGAACCTGAATCCGGCCTGCTTCTTGGTTTTTACCAAGAAGGGCAAACCGTCTAGTCTTTTTGAAAGTGTAAGATACCCCAGGTCAAATGCCCGGCCATCCCGGCATCAACCCAGTGCTGTAATCCCACTTTCATATTGGCCAAATATTCCTCTGCACACACACGAACGAGGGTGTGGTGTTGCGCGATAAGTTCTTGCAAAACCCGAGCATAGTGGGCTGGTAAATTCTTGGACAAATCCATAATCCCGACTTCTTTCCATCCAAGTTTTTTGGCCAATTGTTGATAATACTCAAGCGATCCTAGGGAATCCAAATGAATACGATCGAGGATCGGTTGCAACACATCTTTTGGACATTTGGCGCTTTGCATCGGATCGGTGAATATGAACTGTCCGCCCTTGGTCAACACTCGAGACACTTCTTCAAAAACTCTTTCCCGATCTCCGCTATGCAAAATGGCATCTTGAGACCACACCAAATCGACACTCCCATTAGGGAGTGGAATCTCTTCAAAGCTGCCATCGATGACATTAATCGCCAAACTAATGCCAGCTTTCTGATTCAGTTCTCGATTGCGTCTGTTTTGGATTTCACTCAAATTCAGACAACCTACCTGGCAACCATATTCCTTCAAAAGATAGCGGGCTGAGCCTCCATATCCCGATCCGAGATCCAACACACGGGTCTTCGAATCAAGATTCTTCACGGAAGAGGCCATCCTTTCCACCGTCCGTCGGCTAGCATCGAATATTGAATCCTTGTCAGATTGGTAGAGTCCAATATGAATATCTTCACCGCCCCAAATCGTGGCATAAAATCGGTCCGCATCAGAGCTGTTGTAATATTCCCGGGCCGTAGCCACAGCAGGCGAATAGGTCTGATTCCCAAAATCGCCTATAATCCTCTTTGCACGTTCCTCATTTTTGTAGAGCTTTTCCGCCACATGCACATAAAAGTCTGGGGCCTCAACCTTATGCGTTTCCTGGAAATCGGCATAGGTTTTCACCTGCTGAAAACCCACTTCGTTCATAAGCCGACGAGTGTATTCTTTCCGCAGGGGAAACATATTCAAATGAAACACCTCTTCATCAGGAAACGTATAGCGAAATCTGGTCAGCCCTTCATCCACATATTCAGGCTCAGCGCTGACATTATCCCCGCAATAGTAATAGATATGCTTCGATTTAAACCCATCATCTAAAATGCCATCGTAATTACGTTGATCTAGAATGAGTACCCCGTCATGTCTCAAGACGGCGTAAAACTCGGCCAAGGCTTTTCGCCGATCTTGCTCGGAAAAAAGATGGGTCAGAGAATTACCCAGGCAAATCACGGCATCATATTTATTGTGAATATCTCTGTTTAGCCACCGCCAATCAGCATGAATCGTCTGCATGATAAAGCCAGCTCGCCGAGCATTTTCAAAGGCTTTCGCTAACATTTCCGGACTGCCATCCGCGCTGGTCACGTTGAACCCAGCCCGCAAAAGCCGAACCGAATGAAACCCCGTTCCGGTCGCCACATCCAACACGGACCGAACTCCACGCTCTTTCAAAAGCCTGATAAAAAAGTCCCCTTCACTCGAGGCCCGAGCTCCCCAATCAATGAGTTCGTCCCATTTTTGGACAAAACTATGAACATACTCCTCTTTGTACAAATCCGTTTGTCGTTTCGCGATAGGATTATCGCCATATGCTTGTTTTCTACTCATGGACTAACCTCCTAAACGACCGCTGCTTTCACCACCCTCCAGGAAGACTGAGTAAGTACATGGCAACGGTATGTTGATTGGGAAAGGCGAAAGAAAAGTATACGCCTAACCCTAAAATCAGGAAACAAAAAGGCCCTCCGAAAGAGGTGGACCCAAACAGCGAGCTGAACCGCATCGAGCCAGTAATCCGTCGTCAGCCTGTTGGACAGCCGCCATGCCAGCACTCGACGACTCGCCCAATCGCGGAAACCAAGACCTCCAGATCGCGGAGGAGATAAGAGTAGACCGTGCGGGCGTGATGCCGATGGCTGATTCAAACTGACCAAGGACCGGTTCGCCACCCTCTGGTGGCTTCGGTGAAGCAAGGCTATTACTTATCACACTATCGGAATTTCTGGAGCCCCCTCTGAACTTCACTTGCGAGCGCTTGGTAGGCCAGATTTCTTGCTAAGGCAGTTAAGACTAAACCTTTGATCCCATAAAGATCAACCTTTTTCAGTCACAAACGTTGAAATGACAGAGTGAAACGAAGCAATAGCCTTGAATGACTTGAAAATTGCCTACTTTCTCGCAACAACTCCCCTCTGCCTATTCTACACACAAAGTGATGGATCATTTCTCGACCAAAGGACTTCCATGGTATTTTTCTTGTTCACAGTGGCTAATTATGGTAGGGCTAAGCGTTTTCTCTACGCCACATCGCTTCATGAACCCACTAAAATCCACCACTTCTGTTTTCAATATTTCGTGCACCCTGGCCTTTTCCTTCCTTCTGTGGGGAGGTCTCGCGCCAGATCATTTGGCGAAAGTCACCGGTACCCTCCAAACGTCCCTTCTGAATTCGTTTGGTTGGCTGTATGTGTTAGCGGCATCTAGCTTTCTGATTTGCGCCCTCTGCCTGATTTTCTCCCGATGGGGAGATATTCCACTTGGGCCAGACGGGGCCAAGCCTGAATTCAATCTCCTCACGTGGTTTGCCATGCTGTTTTGCGCCGGCATGGGCATCGGTCTTGTGTTTTGGGGTGTCGCCGAACCCACGTCCCATTTTCATGACCCGCCCATCGGAGAAGGAGGAACCCCGCAGGCCGCTCGTCTGGCACTCCAATATTCCTTCTTTCATTGGGGACTGCATCCGTGGGGTATCTATACGATGATGGGCCTAGCGCTCGCCTATTTCCAATTTCGAAAAGGTATGCCAGGGCTATTTAGTTTGAGCTGCCAACCGGTGTTGGGCAGGCATGCGACCGGACCACTGGGAACCGCCGTGGACGTGATTGCCGTCTTTGCTACTGTCTTCGGGGTGGCCACTTCCCTGGGGTTTGGTGCGGTGCAGATCAGCGGAGGACTCTCGTATGTGTTTGGTACGTCGAACTCACTCACGACTCAATTGATTTTGATCGCCATCGTGACGGCGCTCTTTATGCTCTCAGCCAAAACGGGCCTCCATCGCGGCATCAAATACCTCAGCAATCTCAATATGGTCTTGGCCCTGTCGTTACTCTTCTTTCTCCTACTTTTTGGGCCCACCCATTTCATCTTGGAGGTCTTTCCGTCAACCATTGGACATTATCTCCAAAACCTCCCAACCATGAGCCTCAATCTCGCGCCCTTCCAGGACTCCACCTGGATTCATGATTGGACCCTCTTTTATTGGGCCTGGTGGATTGCGTGGGGCCCTTTTGTGGGCACCTTCATCGCAAGAATCTCCAAAGGCCGGACCGTACGCCAATTCGTGCTGGGCGTGCTGCTTGTCCCATCACTCTTTTGTGCCTTTTGGTTTACGGTCTTTGGCGGAACCGGAATTGCGTTAGAGCTCTTCCAGGACGTGCCTCTGAAAGCCGTGATGGACAAACAAGGCATAGAGGTCTTGCTCTTCACCGTCTTGGAGCAGTACCCCATGGGTACGATCATGTCGCTTATTGCCATCTTCTTGATCGGCACCTTTTTCATCACGTCCGCCGATTCCGCCACCTTCGTGCTGGGGACGCTCACGACCAACGGCAGCCTCCACCCACCCAATCGTATAAAATTCACCTGGGGCGTTATCCAATCCCTCTCTGCAGCGATTCTCTTGTGGTCGGGTGGCCTCAAAGGACTCCAAACCGGCGCCATTTTAGCGGCCTTTCCCTTCGTCTTCGTTATCATCATCCTCATCATTTCCCTCCTCAAATCCTTCAAAGAAGAAGTCCGAAGGATGTGAAAGGCCAGGGTTCAGCCCGGTCTCTTTCATGAATTCAAATCATTCCAGTTGTTAAACATGGCGTCATAAAGATGTTTCGGGCAAATGGCGATCAAAGATGCCGAGGGCTTCGCACAGCTCATCGGCCTGGCCGTGCAACACATTCCCACTACGGTATAAGTTCTCACACTCAAGTTGTATCAAACGGAAAGTGCGGGGGAATCACGCAATGTGATTCCCCCGCTTGATCACATTCCGTCACCGACCGCCCTCAACGTTCACGTAAGAATCATCAGCTTCCCAACCCACCAGCATCGGTGCAGAAGCGAGATGAGGGTTGCTGGTCGACTGCTTTCCTCCCATACAGGCACAGGAGATCGTTGTGCAACAATTTCCGATTGGCACCGCACGTTCTGGTTGCTCAAGCAAACGTCGCGCCTTACCCAGATGGGCACTCAGCTCACAACAACGATTTTATCTTCAAGGCGTCCGGTCTCCCCAAAATAGAAGTATCCGTGCACGGTTCCCTTGATAAATACGAGAATTGTGTTGGTTCGCGCACTGGCCCGCAGAAAACGAAGTTCAGAGTGGGGAGATTTCCTTACTTCATCGAGAGTGCGGAATTCTTGAACTGAAGTTGGATCGGCAGTTGTGATGTATTGAAAGGTGCCACGTGCTGGGTCAAAGGTAATACGCCCAGTTGGCTCTCCGAGCTGCTTTATGAGATCAGCTTCAACAATGCCGTTCGCAATTGATCGAAAAGTCTTTTCAGACTTGATCTCGTCAGAATGATAAACTAACTCCTCACAAGACACTTGTACGGCAAGTAAGGCCACCACTCCGAGGCTGGCAAGCCAATGGACCAACTTGGCCATCGTCATTCTCTTCGGGTAATATCTTCCGCTACAACGTTGGTAGCAATCTTGTCCTGCTGGGCAACTTGACCCATAAAGGTTAGCGTGTCCATCGCACCTAGAATCACTGTATTTGGCGGTCTCTAGGTATAGCCCTGGGAGAACATCGGGGACAGTCTACTTGTCCGCTGCCGATATCCCAAGAGCTTCGGATTGCCCATATAGTCGAGCATTCCTATCTGCTCTCCACATCCTTATGAAAACAATGGACACAACATTGCCACCAATACCGTGAGGGCCAAGATACCGGTAGCAAATGCTAGAATCATGAGGGCTTCTCGCTTAAACATCGAATGTCCTAGAAGGCACGAAACATGCACTCTATGCCTCGCCTACTTCGTGGCCAGTGGCTCGCCTGATATCGGTAACCATAGCAAGATTGCCGTTCAGATCATACACGCTGATCACGTGCAAGTTACCGTCTAATTCTATGCTTATCGAAGTCTACGCAGTTCTGTGCCCGGTGCAATCCAGAAAATGGCCCTAGCTGAGAGGGGAAAGCACATGGACCCCGTGGAAAAGAATGTGGCTCACACAAGTCCTAGGGAGAAGCCGCTCCACTCTATGAGATTGATTCTGGACTTAGGACATCAACTGAGACAGGTTCACATCGAACGCAACGACCGGCATGGCGATTTGCCAGCGCTCGAGGACTTCCGGGTGGAGTTCACCGATCACGCCGACAGGTTTGCCCGCTACGAGAATCTGCCCTGCGCGACCTTCCAGAAAAGACGGATGTTGAACCGTCTCGAGGCTGTACTCTTTCCCAAGGTAGTAAAACAACACATCGAGGCAGGAATGAATTTCCGAGAAATGTGCTCCGGCATGAGCGATCATGGCCCCCAAGACCGTATCCGTTCTGGAACCCAACTCATGCGTGGCATCAGGAATGGCCACATCGCCAGCCTCGAAGAGGCGGTGTGGATAAAATGCTCGACTCGAGGCCGCCTCCACACGCAACAAAGACGGCAAGAGCCACTGGCGGAGACAGGAGAAGCTCAAGGACATGACATTATCGACCTCGACCATGCGCCCCCATTCCGTCTCATCGAGCCGCATTCGACTGGAATAGCTTTCCGGCGAGCCGAGAATGTTGGAAATGATCTCCTGAAACCCTAAGCCCACCATCAAATCCCTGGCCCGGTCCGAGGTTTGCTCAATATCGGATAAACCACCCACAGTAAACTGCGCCGGCATGACCGGAGTGAAATGGGCATACCCAAGACTCATCGCGACATCTTCAACCACGTCCATCGTATGCATCAGATCTTGCCGGTAGAGGGGCAGTTTGACTTTGACGGATCCCTTTCCCGAAGCAACCTGGTAGCCGTACGTTTCGAGAGCTTGTGCAACAGTTTTTGCGCCCAGTTCTTGTCCAAGGGCTTGTTCAATCGTGTCGATCCGAATAGCTTTGGACTTGCCAAGATCCAGAGGCGTTTTCACTCGCTTGCCCAGCGACGTGTCCATCGAATACTGGACTTCGACCGGTTCAATGATCGCCCCGCGATCGGCGAGATTGGACGCAAAAATATTCAGAGTCAAGACGACCATAGAAAGATCAGTGCCCGTCACCTCAACGAACAGCTGATCGTCCCCGACCTGCACTTCTCCAACTTCCCTGCTATTGATGATCGGCGGGAAGGACAGCGGTTGACCAGCTGCATCACGGAGTAGAGGGACCCACCCGGCTCCCGAAACGATCGCTCCATATTCCAATCCCTTCGGATGAACCATGAGGATTTCTGCCAGGGTCATGACCGTTTCCATACCCAACGGGGTAAACCGTGCTTCGTCCGGCTTCACCAGCTCGTAGGTCACGGGAAACTTTATCTTGGGCAGCTGATAAATCCCGATGGAAACGGTCTTTCGCTTGTGACCGAAGATCTCTGCCAATTTTTCCTGCGTTTGAATCAGCTGCGCCAATCCTTCCGTCGTGACTCGATATCCTCTGGCTGCACAGGCCGCCACATAGGGACGAACCTGCTCCATCCCTGGTTTCACAATGATCTGCATCCGGGATTGTGATTTTCGTGACCAGAAGGGATAAGGCGAGAGCTGCCCCTGTTGTTTGATGCGGATTTGGCGCGCGATCCCTTCGCAGCACCACAAATCAGGCCGATTGCTATCTTGCAGCTCGATTCGCAACTCTCCGGTTTCAGGAGTGTACCCCTTCAACTCGCACTTCACGAGCATCAGCCATGTTTCCAACTCCCCAATGGGCATAGTCCCGTTCGTTGGCTGCCCGCCGTTGAGGAGAGATTCGAAATCGTCTTTGTAAATGGTGATCGTGGGCATGGCGTGCGTTAGAAGGATCCCCTGGTGGTGCGGATCAATTCTAGGTTGTCCGTAAAAAGCTCTCGAATATCGTGAATCCCCAGCGCCACCATCGCCATTCGATCCAGCCCAAGTCCCCAGGCAATCACTGGAACGGTGACTCCAAGCGGCAAGGTGACTTCCGGCCGAAAGAGTCCTGCCCCGCCGAGTTCCATCCACCCTAATCGGGGATGACGCACATGCAGTTCGACGGAGGGTTCGGTGAATGGAAAATACGCGGGGAGGAACTTCACCTCTTTCGCTTGCGCGACCTCTCGCGCAAAGAGATTCAGAAGTCCCAGCAAGGTTCTAAAGTTGATGTCGTCTCCAAGCACGATACCTTCCACCTGGAAAAAATCTGTCGCGTGGGTGGCATCAACTTGATCGTAGCGAAAACATCGGGCGATCGAAAAATACTTCCCAGGGATACTCGGCGAGGCGGCCAACGTTCTAGCTGAGACAGCGGTTCCCTGACTGCGCAAGACCAGTCGCTTGGCGCGCTGAATGTCGAACGAATAACCCCAGCCTGCGGATCCCGTCGCAGCCCCGTGTTGATGCACCTGAGCGACATGCGCCAACACCGATTCATCGATGACAGAAGCATGGGTGGGCTGCTTCACAAAATACACATCATGAATATCGCGCGCTGGATGAAACTGCGGCATGAACAGGGCGTCCATATTCCAGAATTCGGTTTCCACCAATGGCCCCCGCATTTCCTGAAACCCCATGCTCACAAGTTTTGTTTTGACGGTATCCAAAAATTCTCGATACGGATGCTTTTTCCCGGTCCCAACACGTGGCGCCCGCAAGCTGATGGTGTACTTTCGAAATCGCTTCTGCCGCCAACTTCCGTCCTTCAAGAGTTCCGGAGTCACCTGCGAGACTTCTTCGGCGACCCCCTGTGTCATCAACTGCGCGGCAGCGCCGGCCCCGGATGGAGAGAGTCTGAACGCGCGTGTTACCCGCTCGTCCACTCTGAACGGCTCTTTGGCATTTCCCCGCTTGACGGCGTAGTCCTCGATGACGCGTCGATGCTCGTCCGAAAACTTCTCCAGTTCGCACGAGGACTCATGCAACTGTTGTAACAGCAGCCGAATGGCTTCCACCGTCGGACTCGGACGTCCGGTCGTTTCGATGCATCCCCCTTGAACGATCAACAACACTCCTTCCTTCTTGAGTCGCCCCACTGCTTTACTGACATCGGAGGGATCAAGTCCATCTTGCGATTGAAGATCGGGGATGGTCAGTCGCTTTCCCGTCCCAGCTGCGTCACGAGCGGCCCCAAACACGCGCTCGATGGGAGCTGCGCCCTGGTAGTACTCCTCACCAACTTTCGTCAGTGACACCACCGGTGTCACGGTTTCCGCCTGGATTGTGATCAGGCCTTTAGCCAGCAGCCATTCGACCGCCATGCTGAACTGAGACGGTTCCAACTCGGCGGCGGACGCCAACTGTTCGCTGTCTAAGACCGTTTCCGGCTGGTGCGTGCCTAAGGTGGTAAGAACTCTTATTTCGAGAGGATGCAGGCTGTCGATGACTGCGGAAGAAATGTCCACCCTGAATCGCCTATCGATTGACCGCTGCGCGAGGCGTCGGTTGAGCAACTGGTTGGGCAGCCGTTCGCATGGCGGCGATCGTAGCCGTATAGTCGCGTTGTGAAAAGATGGCTGATCCTGCGACGAGCGTCGTCGCACCGGCCGCCACGATCTCCCTCGTGTTATCGACCTTCACGCCGCCGTCCACTTCAAGCAGCGCTTGGCTGTTGATCCGATCCAGCTGGGTCCGCGCCTCGACGATTTTCTTGAGGACGGAAGGAATAAATGTTTGTCCGCCGAATCCTGGATTCACCGACATGATCAAGACCAAGTCGACATCGCCCCAGATCTCCTGAAGCGACGAGATGGGTGTAGCAGGATTGAGCGTCACTCCGGCCTTGACCCCACGTTCCTTAATCGACTGAATCGTCCGATGGAGGTGCGGACAAGCTTCGACATGAACCGTCAGATAGTCGGCACCGGCTTCGGCAAACTCCGGGATAAACGCATCGGCGTTGGTGATCATCAGGTGCACGTCCAGAGGCAGCTTGGTAACCTTTCTGAGACTCTCAACAATGGGAGGGCCAACCGTCAAATTCGGCACGAAGTGGCCGTCCATAACGTCCACGTGCAACATATCCGCGCCGGCCCGCTCCACCGCGGCAACTTCATCAGCCAGTCGGGCAAAGTCAGCTGAGAGAATCGACGGCGCAATGTAAATCGGAGGAGGCATCACTCGTCCTTCCGTAAACGAGCCGCGTAAAAACCATCCATTCCAAAATTATTGCACATGGTAGAAAGCGCCCCTTGTGCTGTTACAAATTGAAGCGCAGCGGGCGGAAGCCAGGGAGCCACAGATTCACGCGTCCATCCGGGAGACGTTGCACAAAACCGGCTTACAACCTCTTCAGTTTCTTCAGTTTCTGTCGAGCACGTACTATAGACCAGCACCCCACCCGGTCGCAAGCTGGGAGCCACCGCCTCAAGGATATACGTTTGCAGTTTCTGATGCCGCGTCAATGACGACTCAGACCTTAGTCCTTTCGCTTCAGGGTGGCGACGCAACACACCCAGCCCGCTGCAGGGGGCATCGACGAGAATCCGATCGAAGGACGTTGGGATCTCTGATGGATCAGCATCCCTGCTGAAAAACCTCGACCATTGGGCAGGCTTCCGCACATCTCCGACCACCGACACAATGCTCTGCAACTGAAGCCTGAGACAATTCTCCCGCAACAGATCCAATCGGGAGGTGCTCTGATCAACGGCGATGATCGTCCCGCGATCGCCCAGGAGCTCTGCGAGATGGGTGGCCTTGCCACCCGGAGCCGCACAAGCGTCTAGAATGACATCTTCAGGCCGCGGTTCAAGGATCGGCGGAATAAGCTGTGCGGCTTCATCCTCGACATAAAAATCCCCAGTCCTAAAACCCGGCAATGATGTGACATCCGGGCCCTTGTCCACCACAACTCCCAGAGGACTTACCGCTGCCGGATGGGCCTCCACTCCAGCCTCTTGCAGCCGTTTCAGGAAATCCTCTCGTGTCAGGTGACAACGATTCACTCGCACAGTCAGACCTGGAATGGTGCTGGTTGCCCGGCAGGCTGATTCCGCTTGCTCCATCCCCAGTCGTTCCAACCAGCGTTCCGCCAACCACCCAGGGATGCCATACGTAAGGGAAAGCCATTCAGCCGGATGCGTCGCCGGATCTGGCAGAGAGGGCGCCGGCATGCGAATCAGATTGCGTAGGACCCCATTCACTAACCTACTCCAGTCACGCCCAAGCTGTTTTGCCGAAGCCTTGGCTAGCTCAACCGCCTGATTCACCGCTGCAGAAGGGGGAATTCGATCCAGGAATAGTATTTGATACGCACCGAGCCGAAGCACCATCTGGACGATGCTGGGAAGCCTGTGAAGGGGCTTGGAAAGAATGGCGCCGAGTCGCCAATCGATCGGTTCCTGGCGCCGCAAGACACCGTACACCAATTCCATGATCAGCGCGCGATCACGAGATTGGGTGATCTGGGAAGCTTGCCGCTCGATCAGTTCGTCGAGCGGACGGTCAGCCCGTTGGCTTGCGAGAAGGATGCGAAGTGCGAGAGATCGTGGTGATGATACTGACACAGAAATTCAGTAGGCTGTAGTCGTCTGATATCGCCAGAAAGTCGGTGTACTATCTCTCAGAGGTAACGTGCCCGGATGACGTATCCTGCACACCTAGTTGCGTGCCGGCGACGACCTTATGCCCTGACAGAAACTGGCTGACGGGCATGCGTTTCGAATTCGCGGTCTGGATTTCTCGTACCTCGAGCATGCCTTCGCCGGTTGCGAGCAGGATGGACTGCCTGTCGACGGCAACGATCGTTCCCGGCTTGTCGGTCGTCGCCCCACCGGTTGAACCCGCCTTCCAGATGTTCCAACGTTCTTCACCGAAAAATGTATAGGCCCCCGGCCATGGAGAAAGTCCTCGCACTCGATTGGCCAGTGCTGAGGCTTTCATCGTCCAATCAATCAGACCGTCTTCTTTTTTCAAGAGCGGGGCCATGGTCGCCTGCCCATTGTCCTGCTTCTTCGGCGTCAACGTCCCAGCTTTTAATTGAGCAATCGTCTCGACAAGTAATCGCCCACCCAACTCCGCGAGACGAGGCGCCAACGTCCCAGACGTATCGTCAGACATGATCGTGATCCTCTCTTGGAGCAGCATGGGACCGGTATCCATACCTTCGTCCATCAGCATCGTCGTGATCCCGGTTTCGCTCTCACCGTTGATGACAGCCCATTGGACCGGAGCTGCCCCCCGATACTTCGGCAACAGCGAGCCATGCACGTTCACACAGCCTCTGGGAGGTAAAGACAGGATGCCCGGATGCAGTATACGTCCAAAAGCCGTGACGGCAATCAGATCAGGCTTCCAAGCAGCCAACGGCTCAAGAAAATCCGGCGCCTTCATTTTCACCGGTTGGAGGAGTGGAATGTCTTCGCGATGCGCAATGAGCTTGACCGGCGAGGGAGTCAGCTGTTGCCCACGCCCCTTAGGCCTGTCCGGCTGTGTGACAATGCCCACGACCTGATCATCGGACTTCAGCAATGCTTCCAATGAAGGCACGGCAAATTCTGGGGTGCCCATGAAGACGATCCGCATGCCTTGCCTTTAGCATCGTGGTGAAGAGAAAGCAATCGGGTCGTACCGTAACTTGACTTGCTGTTCAGCGCTTTGTTAGCATCCATCCGCGGGGTGGAGCAGCCTGGTAGCTCGTTGGGCTCATAACCCAAAGGTCAGAGGTTCAAATCCTCTCCCCGCAACCAAACCCTACCTTCTGCTTTTCCCTTCAACCTTATTGAGAATACCAGCGTTTGTAGCGAAACGAACGGGTTTGTCTGCCAGAAACTCGCACCGCAAGTAATGTGCTTAGGCAAAGCATAAGGCATCGGAGCGCGGCCAGACATTCTTCATCTTCATCCACAACGAAGCTCACAACGATGAATGTAGAATTGCTTCCCCGATCCCAACCACGATACATTCCTTTTTCAATGGAGCAGGTCTTTTCTCAAAGTGAGGTGGAAGCGATTGCGGTAGCCCTCGCCGACACGTCTGCGGGCTTATCAGGATCAGAAATTGGACACATTCTGTCATTGTTGAGGATGAAAGATCCTGATCCGACAATGACCAAATGGAAGCGCCTTCATAATGCGTTTGTAGAACGTCAGAATAAGAGCGGCAATCGGAGAGCGATACTGGAATTTGTTCGACAAGCCATGAAACCAGAGCGGTACGCGAGACAGCCTGCGCGGTTTGAACCACTAAGGACAAATGTGAATCGCGCCTTGGCATTTTCAGGGCTGGCCATTGATGCGGCCGGGAAGCTCTACGGTGTCACTCAGGCACAGACGCTAACTGAAGCGAGTCGACGAGCCGAAGAATTGTGGGATGACCTGTCAACACGCGGCGTTCATCCCGACGTTCTGCGCTTCTGTCGAGCGGAATTAGTCGCAGACAACTATTTTCACGCCGTGCTTGAAGCCACAAAGAGCATCGCCGATAAAATCAGATCAAAAACCGGGTTCACGGACGATATGGCAACTTTAGTAGACAAGACACTCGCAGGGGACTCACCCCTCCTGGCAATCAATTCCCTTTCAACAGAGAGCCAAAGGAGCGAGCAACGTGGTTTTGTGAACTTGGTGAAGGGAACATTCGGGATGTTCAGGAACACGACGGCTCATGAGGTCCGTATCCTGTGGACAATGAACAAAGCCGATGCTGAAGACCTTCTCTCCCTCGCATCCCTGATTCATCGCCGCCTTGATTCAGCGACCAGGACCCGATAATGTTTTGTGTACGATATCCTTGAGGAGACGTTCGCTTTGGCGAGCATTGGTCGCCAGATTTCTGGTCTTGTGTCGAATAATGCCGAATTGTTCGATGAACAGACGGATGAGAGGGCTACTATGCGCCCTTACAAATTCCCATCCTGAGCGCGGCATGCATACTGTAGAAATGCTCTGAGCACTGCCTCAAGACCTTGCTGAACTCGTCGAGCGATCGACCATCATAATAATAAATGTCCGTGACTTGTCGGTTGGTGTCTTCCAGGACAACAATCCGCTGTTTCTTTTCGGGATTCTCTTTGTACCTTTCCAGAAGGTCCTCTGTAGTCGTCCTTGCCATGGCGGACTTTGGTTCATCTTTTCCTTTTTCTCCTGGGATGGGGATAACGAAAAGTGGTATTGGCATCTTAACCGAACCCTTGAGGCGAGCTGCGCGAGCCTCGTCAGAACCATAACGCGACACCCCTTAAAACAACTGTGGTCTAGGACTGAAGCAAGATAACGGCTGAGGCGGTCTTTCACGAAAGGAGGGGAACGATGAAGCGGTCAACGTTCTCAGGAGCGAAGACCGTCTCGGCCTTCAGGTGAGCCAAGTCCGGCACTCCGATCGGTGACCTGTGCCCGTAATACGGCATCACTGATGCCACCCATAGCGAAGAATGCCGGAGCTACTTCGCGTATATCTATTCAGGCTGAAAGGTCTTCATGATGGATGGGAAGGAGCGCTGTGTCTTGTAGAGAGCGACGAGCGCGTTGAACTCCTTGATCACACCGCTCTTCTTTCGAAAGGTCTCAAGCCGCTGAACAAATGCATTGGCCTCTTTCACAGGTTCAGCGTGGTTGTCCTTCAGCAGACCAGGGGCAAAGTCCTTAATGATAAGGATGGTTGGCCCAATATAGTCTTCTCCTCTGGATGCCTCTTTGACAAAGTGGCTCACCAAAGCACAGAACATGTCCCGCGAGGCAAGGCCAACCTCTGGCCGTGCAGCGCTCTGTTTAGGAGTGCCATAATGGACTTGCGCCTTGCGTTTAGTTTCTTCGGCCAAAGCAGCCATGAAACCGTCGATAATTTCGGTGAGTGTCTTCCGATAAGGCCGTCTCTGTTCGACGGCTGGTATAGAGGCTTCGTTCACCTCCAACGTATAGTCGAACGTTAAGCTCTTCACGAACTCTTGGATCTTGAGCAATTGCCTTGCATCGGCGTCTAACATTGCCCACAGGGCTTCCTGTGCTTCTTCCTGGCGAATATTACGCTCCACTGGTTCACCGACGTGTCCTCTCGTCGTTCTTGTAACCTCTGACCGGTTGGCATCCCACAGCAGGAGTCCGAGTAGTGCATAGGCGGCGTCAGTGGATTGACACTGATCCTGGCACACTTCCTTGAGCGACTCGGATTTGACCAGGTTTTCATAGAAACCTAAGAACCAGTTATCCCATGTCGCGTCACTCCATCGCTCCCTGGCCTTCCAGATAGCCCATTCGACATACTCAAGAGGAGAGCAGTCCGTCGGAGGGATTTGCCGTCCGGTAATAGGAACACTGTTGGGATGTCTCTGCCTGAAGAGTGTATAGGCTGCTTCAAATCGCGTAGAGGCTTCTTTGGGCGCGTCCTGGCCATTCCTCGATGGCGGTCGCCTGACTTCGAACTGCAAGGATATCGACGGGAGATCTGAAAGGCTGTAGACAGACCTACGTGAAGAACTCTTCAGCCGTTCCAGCCGAGCCGTATCGGCAGCGTGGCGGGCACGGCTCGTTCCTGGCTTCGCGCGATATCTTTTTTTTGTTATACGACGTGTCTTCATACGTCTATCCCAACCCTTCTCATATCAGATGAGACTCACCAGAGCAAGGACGGCAGGCTGCTCTCCCCGCAATGAAACCCATTCCTTCGTATCCAAATAACTGACAAGAATCGTTCTCGATGACGCTACCGTCGACAGACACGACACGGCCCGGAACCACTTGTCGTAGTTCCGGGCCACATCCTCACACGACTACCAACTCCAGCTTAGTACCCCGCTTTGGCGTTGGGGTCTACCTGGCTGGGGAACGGATCCAGGATGCTCTTCGGCGCATTGTTCCAGATCACGTCCGCCAGGTTCGACATGCGGCTCACAATCTGCGCCGCCACGCCCCCGCCGGCCCCGAACAACCCGCACCAGCCCAACGTCACAAAGCCCCAGTGCAACGGCGCCGCAAACAGCTCATCCACAAACCAGAACGCATGGCCCCACTCGTTGAGCCCCACGTTCGGCAGAATGAACATCGGCCCCACCACTGCCGCCACCAACGGGAACGACGTCGCCTGATTGTACAGCGGCAACCGCGTCTGCGCATACAGGTAGCTCGACACGCCGCACGTGATGTACAGCGGGAACGTCCCGTAGAACGCCACAATGTGGCTCGCCGTGAAGCTCGTGTCCCGGATGATCACTTGGTGCCACGCCGCATCTTGCTCGAGCGTGTAGCTGCCCGCGTAGTACACGCCCCAGATGTAGCACACCAACCACCCCATGAAATAAAAGTACCGCTTCAGCTCCAGTTTCGGGTCCAGGTTCGCCAAGTTGCGATCCCGCGTGACCCAAATCCAGCCCACCGACACGGCAAAGAAGATGGCGTTGGCGACGATGTTAAACCGCCACAGCCCCATCCACACTGAATCGAACTCCGGGGTCATCGAGTCCAGCCCGTGGGAGTACCCGAACGTCCGTTGATACACGACCCAAAACACGCCGATCGCCAACATCGCAAACCAGCCGATCTTGGCTGGCCGCGAGTCGTACCACTGCGAAATGTCGTACCCTCGCTCTTGACTGGCCATGGTTCTATCCCTCCTTGTTTAAACCAACCTCCGCATTCACCGAATCGTTTATGCGGGTCCGGAGACCCGCCAGTTCTTAAATCGATTGGATTTTGAGAATTCATACCCGATCAACATGAGAAGAAGCAGAATGGCCAACGGCCCAATCGATTTTCGTGCAACTTGTGCATAGTCGACCTGCTGCACCCTCAAGATATAGGACGATGAACTTAACCCATCTGGCGTAATGATCAGCGTATAGAGCCCTTTTGCCAGCGCGGCTTCACCTCGGACCACACCATCCGGATGGATCGCCGGGGGCCAATAAGCTACCGTCTGGTCTTCTGCAGTTTCGTTCATGCCTCGCACCACGCGCATAGCGACCGCTGTGTTCCGCAATGCCGCATCTACGAGGTCCACAACAAGAAACGTCTCACCCTCACCAGGAATTTCGGTACAGTACTGCGCCTTGGCTTCATTCTGCGGTTGATAGGCATTGAAGTGCACGAGATTGCCGCCGACTCGTCGGACACAAGTATCTTCCTCGATCGTGACCTTCCCATGAGCATAGACTAATCCTGGCACCAGAACCGCAAGAAGCGCACACACTCCGATGACCCGATAATTCGAAACCTTTGGCAAGAGTGCGACTATACTCCCCCTCCCTCCCACACTGTAGGTCATTCCAGTTGCGACGCCCAGCACAACCATGGCGAGAAACACCGTCGTCATCGATGCTCACCCCCTTCCCCGATACCTATACAAAGCATACCCCCCTAAAGATGAAGGACACATTAGAAGTTCATGAAGAAATCTTCATACTGACCGTCATACATCATGATTCAGCGCATCATCGATCAGGCCATGTTCACTCTCGATGGATCCTTACGCCGAACCAACCTTCGTAACAATACATAGAAGAGGGGAACAAAAAAGATCGCCAGGAACGTCGCGGCCAACATGCCGCCCATGACACCGGTGCCGATCGACTGGCGGCTTGCCGCTCCGGCACCCCTGGCCACAACCAAGGGAACCATGCCGAGAATAAAGGCCATCGAGGTCATGATGATCGGTCGAAACCGCAGTCGAGCGGCTTCGATCGCTGCGTCGATCAATGGGCGTCCTGCTTCATACCGGGCATTGGCGAACTCGACGATCAGGATCGCGTTCTTGGCGGTCAGGCCGATCAACGTCACCAATCCGATCTGGAAATAGATATCGTTCTCGAAGCCGCGTATCCATACTGCGCTGAGCGCCCCAAAAATTCCAAATGGGACGGCCAGAATCACCGCGAAGGGGACGACCCAACTTTCGAACTGCGCCGCCAACACTAAGAACACCATCAGGAGGCCGACGACAAACACGAGGTTGGACTGCCCCCCTACCCGTCGTTCCTGAAACGACAGGCCGCTCCAATCAATCCCATACCCTTGTGGAACCAACACGTCTTTGGCCACTCGGTCCAAGGCTTCGAGCGCCTGACCGGAGCTGTAGCCCGGCGCGGCAGCACCCAGCACCAGGGCCGTGTTATATCCATTGAAGTGCTTCACCGGATCCGGCCCGCTTTGATACTCCGCCGTCACCACCGTATCGAGTGGAATCATCTTGGCTCCCTGAGCACTCGAAGCACGCACATAGATCCTCGACAAGTCTTGGGGTGTCGCTCGATACTCCGCCTCCGCTTCGGTCTGCACGTGATATACACGACCAAACTTGATGAAATCATTGATGTAAAAATTTCCGAAGTACGCTTGCAGGGTGTCAAAGATATCCGAGATCGGTATGCCTAACGCCTTCGCCCGCTCCCGATTCACATGCGTGTACACTCGAGGCGATGACACACGGAAATTCGTCCCCACCTGACCGATCGCCGGCTCTTTTTGCGCCCGTTCAACAAACTGCTGGGCCGCCTCCGCAAACCGCTTGAAATCATCGCCGGTGGGATCCTGCAACTGTGCGGAAAAGCCGCCTGCCGCGCCGACGCCTTCAATCGCCGGAGCATTGAATGCCAACAGAAGCGCTTCAGGAATCTCCTCAAACGCACTATAGGCGGCACCGACCATCGCTTTCGCATGGTTCTGCGGTTCTGGCCGTTCATCCCAGGGAATCAGAGGCACGAACATCGTCGCAGAGTTCGGTCCTCTCGTCCCGAACACAAAGTTTTGGCCCGAGAGGGCATCCGTTGAATTGACCACTGGGTTCGCCTGAAAGACTCGTTCGATTTTTTCGAGCACCGCATCGGTCCTTTGTTTCGACGCACCATCCGGCAACTGTGCGACGACGATGAAATACCCTTGGTCATCTTCTGGCACAAAGCTCTTCGGCAACGATTGGATCAGTCCGAAGGAAACGACGACCAGCAGACCGAAGACCACCATCACCCGTATGGGTCTGGATAAGATCCCGGCCACCGCATTCGTGTAGCCAGTCTGCGTTCGTCCAAACAACCGGTCAAACAGCACCCAGAACCCGTTCCGTTTACCATGCTGCGGTCTGAGCACCGCCGCGCAGAGAGCGGGGCTCAGGGTCAAGGCCACGAATCCTGACACGGTGACCGATATAGCAATCGTGGCGGCGAACTGCTTATACAGAGCCCCGGTAATCCCACCGACAAAGCCCACGGGGGCAAAGACCGAGACCAGCACCAACACAATCGCGATGATGGGGGCCGTCACCTCGTTCATCGCCCGTTTGGCCGCATCTTTCGCCGACAACCGGTCTTCGCGCATGTGGCGCTCGACGTTTTCCACGACCACGATCGCATCGTCCACCACGATACCAATCGCCAGGACCATTCCGAATAGGGTAATCGTGTTGATGGAAAACCCGAGTGCATAGAGCCCGATGAAAGTCCCGATCAACGAAACCGGCACGGCAACCATCGGAATGGTGGTCGCACGCCAGCTTTCAAGGAAGAGATAGACGACGAGCACTACTAAGACCATGGCCTCAGCCAACGTCTTCACCACTTCTCTGATCGAGACTTCGATAAACTGAGTGGTGTCGTAAGGCATGTCGTAGGACACCCCAGCTGGAAACGCGGTGGCCAGTTCGTCCATCTTGGCTCGTGCACCGCGTATCATTTCCAGCGCGTTGGCGCCGGGCGACAAGAACAGGAGGATGAACGTGGTCGGTTTGCTGTTCCAACGGGCTTCCAATGCATACGATTGAGCCCCCACTTCGATCCGCGCGACATCCTTGAGGCGGACCAGCGAGCCATCCGGAAGCGCGCGCACGATCAACTCCTCGAAATCCGTCTCTTCCGTCAATCGGCCCTTCGTAATGATCGGGATTGTCAGTTCGGTCCCCTTCGGTGCCGGCTCCCTCCCAATCGTCCCCGCTGGGTAGTCACGATTCTGTTCTCGAATAATGGCCGCGATGTCGCTTGGGACGAGCCCCAGCTTCGCCATACGCAACGGATCAAGAATGATCCGCATGCTGTAATTCGACTGTCCAAATACCCAGGCATCGCCGACGCCCTTCACACGTTTGAGATCATCGACCACCCGACGCGTGGCATAGTTCGACAGGAAGACTGCGTCGTGTTGGGGGTCGGTGGACTTCAGGACAAAGACGGCGAGAAGGTTCCGAGTCGCCTTCTTCACTGACACGCCTTGCCGGATCACTTCGGTCGGCAGCTGAGGCTCCGCGAGTTTGACGCGGTTCTGCGTTTGCACCTGGGCAATATCCGGATTGGTGCCGACCTCAAACGTTAACTCCATGCTGATATGACCGTCGTTACTGCTGGTCGACTCAAAATACACGAGATTATCGATGCCAGGGAGCATCACCTCAATCGGCCTGGCTACCGCTTCGGCTGCGACTTCCGCGCTGGCGCCGGGATAGTCGGCTTCAATCTGCACGACGGGTGGATTGATCTCGGGGAATTGGGCAACCGGCAGAAATTGGAGCGCCAGGAGACCCATGACGACAATCACCACCGACACCACAGAGGCAAGAATCGGACGGTCGATGAATACGTCTAACTTCACAAACTCTCTCCGTTCAAGATTGCGACATGGTGGAAACCGATTCTGTTGCCGGCACACTCGTCGGATTCCAGGGAACAGCCTTGACCGGCGTGCCGGGAGCGCTCTTCAACGTCCCATTCACCACCACACGATCGCCGTCTTTCAGCCCTTGATCGATAAGCCACTGCTCCTTATTCCAATCCGAGGCCACGACGCTTCGCATCTGGATCTTCTCGTCCTGATCAACCACGTACACGACGGGCCCTTGAGGCCCCTGCGACAGGGCTCGTTGAGGAACCAGAATCGCGTCGGTCTTGGTATCGCCAATGAATCGCACCTTCACAAACTGTCCAGGCAGTAGAGTTCGCTGTGGATTAGGAACTGTGATTCTGATTGGACGGGCACTGGTTTCTGTTCTCAACCCGGGCTCCAACAGATCGAGCTCACCTTCATGGACATAGGCCGTCCCATCCATCAGGATGAGCCTGGCACGGACTTGGTCATACCCGGGATGAGAAATCCTCATCGTTTCAATATCCCGTCTCCGTTTCAAGATGAACGTCTCCGGCACGTTTACAACCACATACATTGGATCGACGCGATGAATCATCGTCAGCAGGTCGGTCTGAGCGGACACTAACCGTCCTTCGTAGTGACGACTACGCTCGATCATTCCGCTGATAGGCGCCGTGATGAGCGTGTTGTCCAGATCAAACTGAGCCTTGATCCAATCGGCTCGGGCTCCTTCGAGTGCGGCGTTTGCCGCCAATTCTTCCGCCACGGCATCGTCGACATCCTTCTGGCTCACTGCCTGCTCGATGAGCAGGGGCTCGACTCGAGCTGAGTTTTGTCTGGCCTGGACGACACGCGCCTCCGCCTGCGCAATTTTGGCCTTCGCTGACGCGACGGCCGCTTTGAACGGAATCGGATCGATCTGATAGAGGCGTTCTCCTTTTTTTACGTCGCGCCCTTCCGGATAGAGCACGGCCTTCAAAATGCCCGTCACCTGGGAGCGGATCCCCACCGGACGAGACGCCTCGGCCCGGCCGATGAACTCCGGTTCATCGGGAATGGTTTGCGTCTGGACCGTTACGACTTCCACGTGAAGCACTTCTTGCACCGGCATCGAACTGGCTTCTTGCCTACAGCCAACCGACAAGGCCAAGGCGACAACAACACACCCCATTGCGCAATATGGTACTGACTCACCATCCATCACTCTGCCCATCACTCTGCCACCTACCTTCCTTAGACCCAGGAAGAACTTCGCAGTCATCAACCGCCACCCCCCGTTCTTTCCCAACCAGGTTACCCTCAAAATGTGAAGCGCGTACGAACGCACCATGAAGAATTCTTCATCAATCTAGTTGGTCCAGAAGCTTGATCTTCAGTCTGTATTACGGTGTGATGGTACAGGGGGATTCGCCGACATAGGGCGGGGAGTCACCTTAGACCGTGTAAGGGTTTGGGTCTTGATCCAGCCAGGCGTCGCCTTCGTCCTGAGAACCTCCTATCGATTGTAGTGATTTGAAATCAAAGAGTCGTTGATCCATCAAAAGCGATGGCGCCACGTTGGTCAACGCCGCCGCGGCGCTGTCCGAAGACCCCGGCGAGTCTCGTTCCCACTCCCGAAGCATGGCCTTCACTTTTTTCCGTTTCAAATCTTCTTGTGACCCGCAGAGATCACAGGGAATGATTGGAAACCCTCGTAGCTCAGCGTATCGTGCCAGATCGCTTTCTTTGACGGATGCCAGCGGGCGGATGACGATATGGCGTCCATCCTTCGAACGCAGCTTAGGCGGAATAGCCTTCAACTTGCCCGTATAGAACAGATTGAGGAATAGAGTTTCGATGATATCGTCGCGGTGATGGCCTAACGCGATCTTTGTGGCGCCGAGCTCCGTGGCGATTCGATAGAGATGTCCCCGTCGCAGCCGTGAACAGAGCGAGCAGGTCGTTTGTCCCTCGGGGATCAACCGCTTCACGATCGAATAGGTATCCCGTGCTTCGATATGGAAGGGGATTCCACGGCTTTCCAGGTATTCAGGAAGCACCTGTTCCGGGAAGCCTGGCTGCCGTTGGTCAAGATTGACGGCCACCAGGTCGAACTGAATGGGGGCCCGGCGCTGCAAAACAAGCAGGATATCCAATAACCCATAACTGTCTTTCCCGCCGGAAAGGCAAACCATCACCTTGTCCCCGTCTTCAATGAGGCGGTAGTCCGCAATCGCCTGACCGACCAGCCGACAGAGACGTGTTTGCATCTTCTCTGTGTCTTCGTCTAGTTTAGGTAGAGATGCCGAGCGAATAGGGACAAGCATCCCGGGATTGTAGCCGCTTCGTGATCATGCTGTCGACATGCTAGTTTGGAGAAAAGTGAAGGAACAACCCGAAGGACACTCGATCCTGTTTGTCTGTACAGGCAATATCTTCCGGAGCGTGGCGGCTGAATATGCGCTGCGCGCACAACTCGGTGCGCAATCGACCTATCGGGTGGGATCGGCCGGGATCGACGCCAAGCCAGGGACGATTCACCCGGTCATTTCGAACCGACTCATCAAAAAGGGGGTCGACCCCTCCGCACATACACCACGCCTCTTGACCAAGCAACTGGTCAAACAGCATGACATCATCATTGCGATGGGCTTGGGCCATCGTGAGTTCATTCAGAAACGGTTCAGCTTGAAGGTTCCGCTCTTCAACGAAGTGTCGTTCGGCGAGGAAACCCCGATTCTGGACCTGCATGAGGCTCTCCCTGACTGGGAGCGCGATATCATCCAGGCGCGGGCCTATATAGAATCCATCATTGATCACATCTGGGAGGCCATACCTCAGCTAATGACGCAGCTCCCTCACTTCGCCAAAAACAAAGCATGATGTCGATCCAGTAAGACGATCCAAATCCTTTCGACCGGATCTCCTATCCTCACCCTACCTTGACCCTACAGTCGCTACCGGAATCCCCGTACCTGCTATATTTCTATAGATAGCCCATTGTGAATCGAGCGTACAGCGTCGGGTGGCCCTATGAAGCGACTGTGTGTCCTTGTCCTCATGCATGAAGATCTGGTTCCGCCTGAAGACGTCACCGGGCATGATGCTAAAACCGCCGCATGGCGGACGGAATACGATGTCGTCTCGACCCTCAAGAAGCTGGGGCATGAGGTATACCCGCTCGGGGTCAAGAGCGACCTCGGTGTCATCCAGTCGGCGATTGAGCAGTGGAAACCCGACATCGCCTTCAACCTTCTGGAGGAGTTCGACGGCGTGGCGGTCTATGATCAGCATGTCGTGTCATACCTTGAGCTTCTACACCTGCCGTACACCGGATCCAATCCACGTGGGCTCATGCTGGCTCGTGACAAGGTCCTGACCAAGAAAGTGCTGGCTTTCCACAAGATCCCCTACCCGGAATTCATCGAAGTGTCTCAAGGCCGCACGGTGAAACGGCCAAAATCTTTGACCTTCCCCTTGATCGTCAAATCAGTCACTGAAGAAGCGTCGCTGGGAATCTCCCAAGCCTCGATCGTCACGGACGACGAGAAGCTCGCCGATCGAGTCGCCTTCGTCCACAACCACGTAGGTAGCGCGGCACTGATCGAGCAATATATCGAAGGCCGCGAGTTCTACGTGGGGATCATCGGGAACGGTCAACTGCAAGTGCTGCCGGTTTGGGAACTTATCATGGACAAGCTGCCCGATGACGCCAAGCGCATCGCCACCGAGCGCGTTAAATGGAGCCGAAAGTATCAGGTCAAATATGGAATCATCTCAAAAGAGGCTGACGATTTAGCAGATCACAAAACGCAGGAAATCCAGGGCCTGGCGAAGCGCGTCTATCGAGCGCTCGGCTTGAGCGGGTATGCCCGGATCGATATGCGCATGGATGCCGAAGGGCGACTCTACGTCCTGGAGGCCAACCCCAATCCACAGATCGCGGAGGATGAAGATTTCGCCGACTCGGCAAAGAAGGTGGGCTACCAGTACAAGGATCTGCTACAAGAACTCCTGAACGTCGGCCTTCGCTGGAGGCCTGCCAAAGCGGCGTAACCCAGACCCAGGCCAATCCTCCTGGACCAACCGATCCCAGAACTATGTACTCCCCTTCTGTTTGCCGTCTAGGAGACAGCTCACATTCATGTCCCCCATCACGTTGATCGCTGTGCGGCAGCGGTCAAGAAACCAGTCCACCGTCAACAAGACGGGGATGTACTCAACCGGCAGGCCAACGGCCGTAAAGACCATGGTCATGGTGACAAGACCTGCTTCAGGAATCCCGGCGGCCCCGACCGAGGCAACAATACTCGTCCCCACGACCATCAGTTGCTGCTGGACAGTGAGATCCATCCCGATCATCTGCGCGATGAAGAGCGCGGCCATGGCTTCATAAAGAGCCGTTCCATCATTGTTGAAATTCGCCCCGACCAGCGCCCCCATGCTCGCTGACTGCTCACGCAGACCCACTCGATCTTTGAGCGCGGCGTAGGTGACGGGCATGGTCGCCGTCGAGCTGGCCGTGGAAAAGGCCATGACCAATGCATCACGCCCTCCACGGAGCAATTCAATCGGACGCACCCATGACCACAAACGGATACGCAGCAGGTAATAACCAGCCTGGATCATGAGCGCGAGCAGCACACACAGAACAAAGATCCCAAGGGCTTTGAACTGGGCAAACCCCTCGGTCCCAATGATGCTGGCTACAATCCCAAAGACCGCAAACGGCACGAGCGCGATGATCCAGTGTAAGATCTTGATCAGTGATTCCAGAAAGAGTTCGACAAGATGGCCGACTGTCCCAAGCGGCCGCTCTCGTTCCTTGCGGAGTGCCATGCCAAAGGCTACGGCGATGAAGATCACGCCGATCACATTGCCATCGTCGGCGAGCGGCCCAAGCAGACTCTTGGGCACATTTTCAAGAAAGAGGGCAAGTGGGTTGGCGCTGTGCGTGGCTTCTTCTTGAGCCGTAGGCGGAGTGATGCCCGCCCCTTCCCCGGGCTGAATCAAGTTGGCGACGGTCAATCCAACCGTAATGGCAACCAGTGTATTCAGGAGCAACAACCACGGCAGCCTCCTCGCCAATGGTCCACCGAGTTGCGTCGTCATGAACGTGTGCACGATTGCCGCTAGAATCAACGCTGGTGCAAACGCACCGAGCAGGCGCAACACCAGTTTCCCCGGCACCGCCAGGACAGTAGCGTCGCTGCCGAGCAGCAATCCCGTCACAACGCCGAGAACCAAGGCGATGAAGATGCGTACATAGAGCGGATTACTTTGCCAGCGGGCAATCAAACCTGTGGATGGAACAGAGATCGTCGTTTTTCCCGACACATTATCATTCACGGGCTGTCACTCCGGTCTTCCCCCGTTTCTGACGCAGCGCAGATATAAACCGGCTGCAAAATGTTCCGATGGCAATGACGACGAGGTTGAAGATCCTATCAGATCTACTTCCGGGCTATCGAAACAATGTGGTGGGACTAGATGAGGTCCTCCACGAGGATGCACTCGATTTCCTTGACTCGCCGGAGGCCACGATCGTTACCATAGAAGCGCACGGCTTTGTGCCCAATGGCAGTCGCCAACTGAATGGCGTCAGGCGTGCTGAGGCGGTAGCGGGCACGCAACTCGGCCGCCCGATCAGCTAGATTCATTGTCAGCGGCACCCACTCAATCTTGGGATATGTGCTGGTCAGGGCAAAGATCTTTTGTGCCAATTCATCTCTGTGATCCCGATAGGGTTGAACCAATAATTCCAGCAGTGTCACCGTTGAAGTCACCACGGCATTCTGCCCCCGCTCGATCAGATTGAACAGGGATGCGCACCACGCTCCATATCGTGGATGGTCTTCCAGGAAATAGATGAAGACGTTTGTATCGAGACCGATGCGTTGGTGTTGGGCAGGCAGGCCTTGAGATAAGGAAACCCCTACCACGACTGACGTTCTCGCTTCAGGTAGCCTGTGGGATAGGTTCCTTTCGCCAGCCCCTGTAAGGCTTTGGCATACCGTTTGGGCTTCGGCATGATCAGTGTTAGGTCATCCTTCACCACCACCAGCAATTCATCGCCGCCCTTGACGCCCATCGCTTGCCGAGCCTCTTTCGGAATGACAATTTGATTCTTACTGCTGAGCTTCTGAACCGCCACGGTGCACCTCCTTGATGCCGCTTTACATTAGCATAATAACGTAAAGGGCTGCAACAAATGGTCGCTGGAGCAACCAGTTGTGCAGAAACTGCTTGAGAGAAGAGAGACATTTAAGGGGTCTAACCCCTTTGTTTCTCCCAGATCTGATTCAGGACTGGCGAAAAGAATCCCGTGAGGCTCGATGAAGTCCTCCCGTCGAATGGTCACCGCACAAGCGGACGAACGCTCAGCTACAACGAGACAGCGGACACGATGATAGGCCACATACCAGACTCACCAAATAAGATTCCCCACTGTACAATCGAGCACCTCGTTTATCGCTTGACGACAGCCTGCTCGCAGCGTAGCCTCCGCGGGTTTTTGTCGGAAGGAGGACATGCCCGTGGAGGAATGGCCCTATCGCCTGCTGGCCGGTGCCGGTTTCGTCACAATTGCCTGGCTGGCGTGGGTGACCGGGAGTCGCCGACCGCTGAACTGGAGAACCATTGGAGGCAGCGCAGCATTGGCCTGGGGACTCGGTCTTCTGTCCTTTTGGTTTCCGGGCTCCCACTGGCTCTGGAGCATGATCAACGAGATCGTGGTCGCCGTGCTCACCGCCTCACAAAAGGGCACGGTGTTTCTGCTTGGGCCTCTTGCACTGGGTCCCGGTCAGACCTTGCCGAATGGGACGGTCTCGATAGGCTTTATCCTGGCGGCGCAAGCGCTGCCGGCCGTCGTGTTCTTTTCCGCATTGATGGCAGGTCTCTACTATGTGGGCATCATGCAAGCGATCGTGCGTCTATTTGCACGATTCTTCTACCGGACCATGGGCCTATCGGGCGCCGAGTCTCTGTCCGGCGCAGCGAATATCTTTGTCGGCATCGAGGCGGGCTTGATTGTTCGTCCCTACCTCGCAGCCATGACGCGTTCGGAACTGCTATTGGTCCTCACATGCATGATGGCGACCGTGGCGAGCACGGTCATGGTCATTTATGTGTCGGCGCTCCAGCATGTGGTGCCTCAGATCGCCGGGCATTTGATTTCCGCATCGATCATTTCAATTCCCTGTGCTGTGCTCATCAGTAAACTCACCTGTCCCGAAGATGGACAGCCGGTCACGCTGGGCGGCCTGCCTGCCGTTCCAACCGATCAACACCCATCGCTTGTATCCGACCGTGACGCGAGCCCGCCACCCTCCAACTTCATTGTTGCGTTGATCGATGGGGCGGGGCAGGGAATGAAAATGGCGGTCGGTATTGCCGCGCTCTTGATCGTGTTTCTTGGTTTGGAAGCGCTGGTCGACTTGGCACTGGCACAGCTTCCTACGATCGGTGGAGCATCTCTCTCCGTCACACGGGTCCTCGCCTGGCTCACCTGGCCATTTGCAGTGCTCCTCGGCCTCCGTCCAGAGGAATGGCAGATCGGTGCGGACTTGCTGGGGTCGCGGTTTATCGAGACGGAAGTCGCAGCCTATTTCCAATTGGCCGCTGTGCAGGCGGCGTCTCCGCCGCCTCTCTCTCCGAGGTCCCTTACAGCCTTAACCTATGCCCTCTGTGGATTTGTGCACGTAGCGAGCATGGGCATCTTCGTCGGCGGCATCTCTGCCTTGGTTCCGCATCGGGCAAAAGACATCTCGCTTCTGGGCCTGCGTGCGCTGTGGACCGCCTTTCTGGCAACATTGCTGACTGGTTGTATTGCCGGGGTCCTCGCAGCGTCGTAGAACGTGACCCTCACCGATCCTTTCCTCCACACCGACAGAAAACCAAAAATGGTATCCGACCCCGCTACTCATTTTGACATCGGCGCGGTGGAGAAGAGTTACTCCGTACAGGCAGACATTTGCGGAACGACCGCAATCTATTCTGATTCATTCACCATGACCGCGCTGTTTTCCGTAGTCCGTTTGAAACGAATGCGTTCACATGAAGACACGCAAAGACCTGGATCACTGATCCTGGATCCTCCCACGATAGCCATTTTGCCGATGACGCCAAGACACCATTGGATCAGCAGTGCGTGCATCGATGCACAATACAAGATCCGACCACAGCTTCCTTCTCCTCGTTGATACCTTCGCCAGAGCCTGGAGAGCGAACCAGCAAGAATTCCTCTCATAATACACTTCAGAGAATCTGCAAGCTCGTTATGTCAGGTAATTCCAGCGTCCACAGCCTAACACCGTGGCTCCGCTTACTATTACGGATAAGCCACTCGCGCCATGCGCTCGCTCGTCTAGCTCGACGGGGCTTCCCGGATCGAACACAACTTCAGAAACACGAGCGTCGTAACCACGCTCAGAATTACGCTCAAGGAAGCGATTATCCAGATAAATGCAGCACCAAATTGATATCCGACCACCAGTCCAGGAACTGCCGGGCTAAGGCAAGTCGTTAGAATAAATGTTATTTTCGCATCGAGAGATGAATAAAGTGCAATCCATGGAAAGTCGAATTCTTTGGTGCTGTGGTGCCTTTGAAAGTACCTAAGGTGGATCAGGAAGTAAAACTGAGTTGCGAATAGAACAAGCAGGGTTCCAGTGAATACCGATGCTCCTGATAATTCAAACCCTCCGAATTTGACGCTTCGGCTTGATCGCGACTCGAGATCCGAGATAGAGCGGAGGATTATCTCTGCTTGTTCAAAGGGAAAATCAATTGCTTCGCGTAGGGTCTGTTCTAAGCCTGGGAAACTCAACGTGTAAGGTCCTGACCGCCAATCAGCTCCAGCCTCCTTGGTAATAAGCTCTTGAAGGTCTAGGTTCAATTTCCTAACTCGCACTGGGATGTGTAGAAAATAGAAGCCATCGTGGTTCCACGGCGTTCCTTCATAGAACCGAGGCTCCCGACTGTCTGGCTCCGCAAACAGAAGCAGCCAGAAAGCGTGCGTGTACTGCTCCCTGACATGGTTGGCTGAAGGTCTAAGAAAGATGAAATCTGGCTTGATGATCGCTACTTTTCCTTTGCAAGGTCCCGAAACCCAGGCCAAGTCTTCCCGTGGCTTGGCACCCCTGACGACCTCAAGAAGCGAATCAAATCCTACTATCCCTAATGCGGACCGCTTATACTCCGGGCGGTGGTTCACAAGTAAGATTTCTGCACGATCCAACATGATTTCCTCTACCCAGAAGACGTGCCCCCCAGAGCCGTACATTCCATCCCAAAGCGCTCTCCATTGAGAAACTGTTTTCACAGGGACTGACTCAGAAAACACTCTCTCAGCTAGCTCCGCGTTCGTGGTGTCCAAGGATCGATGACTAAGGAGGCTCCCCTGGAAACCCAAATGGTAGAACGCAAAGCAATCGAGCTCTTGGCCACTAGAAGAACGTACGAATCCCTGCTCGGGACCGGTTTCTTTCTTGCCATAATTAGACTGCAATCTTCGCTTAAGCCAAAGTGAGCCGAACCGTCCGTAAGGAGTGGATTCTTGCGATTGGATAAAAGATCTAATTTCAGAAAGCTCTTTTACCGCCTTGTGAGCCCATGGCTCCTTCGTTGCCGCCAGTAGAATAAGCATACTTGCAGTGAACGCCAGCAACCAGAAACTTATCTGGCGTAGATGTCTAACGTGTTCCAAGACATTCTTCGCTTCCTCGGATCCTAAGGTGCCCACGATGTCCCTCTGGTATAAGTATGAGGACCCATCTTCTGGGGGTCGGTTCTTGACCTTGCACTCTTGCGAGACAGATGGCAACGTCTGCGGCTAGCAGCTTTAACCCTGGTCTCCACACATCCCACTCTAAGGCAAAGTCGAAGGTTTTGAGATGAGACAGGCACGCTACGCGAGTCAGTCCTCCTGTCCCTCCCTTCACTTCCCATCGATAATAGGGTGGCCGGCCAGGATATCGAGCGTCTCAACAAATCGCCGCTTGCGCTCATTCGCCTGCCGAAGCGCCGCAAGATACTCCTGCCAGTCCTGCCCTTTCCCCTGTTGTTTCAAAACACGACCCACTTTCCGCAGATAGCCGGCCGCCACGTCATAGGCTTTTGGTTTTGTGAGGGCGATCTGCGCTTCTGCAAGTTGCTTCCGTATAGCAACGGCCCGCTCAGGATACTTGGCCACCACTGCATCTGCGATGCGATCCTCCGTAGACCATCCCCAGTCCCAGCCTCTCGACCGACGTAAGGGGTCGGATACCTTTGTCTCTGCTCATGTGTATGACTTATACACGGCAAGAAGTACCCTGCGTCGCCCAGCAAGCCTGAACGCCTAGACGAACGGCATCGTCAAGCCGAGCGAGCATATCAATCAGCGCATCGGTGCATTTTTATGCAGCGTGGGCCGCTGCTTTTTCCAATAACTCGTGAATAAGAGTCTGGTAAGGCTTTCCGCGTTTGGCTGCCATCTTTCGCAATTGACTCAAGAGCTGTGGCGAAAGCCGAATCGCAATCAACTGCTTCGCCATTCCGCTGGATGGTCTCCCCACTCGGCGTGCGCATCGCAGTTCTTCCGGCGTTGATTCCGGAATATCTGAGAAATCAATCTGCGAGTCGGGTATAGGCTTGGCGTTCCCGCTGGCTCGCCGGCCTCGCGCTGATGGTCCGGAATGTCTCCTCTTCATAGTCGGCGATCGCCTTCGGAATATCCCTGGTAAACACTAATCCGTATATACAGTAATTGGCACCTCATTACAATCTACAGTGCGTGCGTCCGTCCGTCCCTCCGGATGACCACCCTATCTATCCCTCTACCTTCGTCGTCCGCCATGCGATCGCCGCGGCGCTGAGGAGCAGAAGTGAGGCGAGGACGAACGGCGCGCCTGGAAATTCCCCTGACGTACTGAGACCCGAGTGCTCCGTACTGAAATCGCTGCTGGACCTGATGAAGAAGGCGAAGGTCTGGGTGAAGAGCGTCGGACCGATCAGGCCGGTCATTCCGTTGATGCCGGCGATGGCGCCTTGCAGCTGACCTTGTTCGGAACTGCTGACGCGGCGCGTCATGAGCGCCTGGTTTGCGGGACTGACCAGTCCCCAGAAAGCCATCACCGGAATGCCAAAGCAGAAGATCCAGCCTTCCGGCGCGAGCCCATAGACGGAAAAGCCGACTGACCCACAGAGCAACCCTATCAACATGGCCCTGCGCTCGCCAAACCGGTTGGTGATCGGCCCAATCAGGCCGCCTTGCACAATCATCGCGGCGGTACCGACACCCGCCATCACCAACCCGACGCTGGCCGGTCCCCACCCGTAGCGATAACCCATGTAGAGGACCGACACACTCGGGAGCACCGTATGGGCCAAGTAGCCGAGAAACGCGACGGTTGCGAGACCGACAAGTTCATGGTGTGAGCGCAAGAGCACAAGCGAACCGACGGGGTTGGCCCGCGCCCACACGAAGGGCGTTCGCTTGTCAGGCGGCAGGGATTCCGGGAGCACAAAGTACCCGTAACAGGAATTCAGGAGGCTCAGCGCTGCCGCGCCCCAGAACGGCAGACGAGGATCGATCGCGCCAAGCCAGCCACCCAGGGCAGGACCGAGGATGAAGCCGAGGCCAAAGAGCATGCCGATCTTGCCGAATGCAGCCGCACGCTGCGCCGGTGGCGTAACGTCGGCAATGTAGGCGCCGGCGGTGCTGAAGCTGGAGGAGGCCATCCCGGAGATGACGCGGCCGACGACGAGCCAGACGACGTTCGGCGCGAGCGCCATCACGATGTAGTCGAGGCCTAACCCAAAGTTAGAGAGCAGGACGACCGGCCGTCGGCCAAACCGGTCGGACAGCGCGCCTTGAATCGGCGAGCAGAAGAACTGCATGAAGGCCCAGGCCGTCCCCATCAGCCCATAGAGCACGGCTGCCTGCGCCGTATCGCCTGAGAAGAATTCCTCGACGAGTTTCGGCAACACCGGAATGATGATGCCGAACGACAACATGTCGAGGAACACCGTGACAAGAATGAAGAGGACCGCGGCTCGACGTGGTGCTGGCATGGCTGGTTGATAGCTCATCGCCGAGGCATCCTATCAGACTTTCCCCTACACAGCGTTTCCCGAAGTGAATGAGGATGCTGGACGCATTCATGAAAGGCTCAAAAATGATCACGCTGATGGGTCATGATGTCTCCCCTTACCATGGTCTGTTCATATATAATCAGATCGTGTTGTTCTCTCTTCCTCGGATCTGAATTACTTGCTCTCGACATTCTGGCCAAGGAGGGATCCTATGACGACCTCAGCAGTTGAAACACCAATGCACGAACACGTGAGAACCTTTGTTGGAGCGCCTCGCAAGATGCTAATCGGTGGCCGATGGGTCGAGGCCGTTTCCGGGAAGACGTTTCCGACCTACAATCCGGCGACCGGCGAGATCCTCGCTCATGTCGCTGAAGGCACGCACCCAGACGTGGACCGAGCAGTCTCCGCCGCGCGCAAGGCGTTCGAAGATGGCCCATGGCGCAAGCTCACGGCCTCGGAACGGGGACGGCTCATCTGGAAGCTCGCAGACCTGCTCGAGACGCATCTGGAGGAATTCTCCCAGCTGGAGTCGCTCGACAATGGGAAGCCGGTTGGAGTCGCTCGGGTGGCGGATGTGCCGCTGGCTATCGACCACTTCCGCTACATGGCTGGTTGGGCAACTAAAATTGAAGGGAATACCATCCCCATCTCCGTACCCTATACGCCCGGTGCCCAATACCTTGCCTACACGCTGCGCGAGCCGGTCGGCGTCGTAGCTCAAATTATCCCATGGAATTTTCCACTCCTCATGGGGGCCTGGAAGCTGGGCCCAGCGCTGGCGGCAGGCTGTACTGTCGTGCTGAAACCGGCTGAGCAAACGCCGCTCTCTGCCTTGCGACTCGGCGAACTCATCTGTGAAGCGGGATTCCCTGATGGGGTGGTCAATATCGTTCCCGGTTACGGAGAAACAGCTGGTGCCGCGTTGGCCGCTCATCCTAATGTTGACAAAGTCGCCTTTACTGGCTCCACTGAGGTGGGCAAGCTCATTCTTGGTGCCGCCGCGGGGAACTTGAAAAAGGTGTCGCTTGAGCTCGGAGGCAAATCGCCAAACATCGTCTGCAAGGACGCCGACGTTGCGGCGAGCATTCCCGGTGTCTCTAGCGCGATCTTTTTCAACCAGGGTCAGTGCTGCTGCGCCGGATCGCGCCTCTTCGTGGAAAAGGGTATTTTTGACAAAGTAGTCGATGGGGTGGCCGAGGATGCGAAGAAGATCAAGGTGGGACCTGGTATGGGTCCAGATACACAAATGGGCCCTCTTGTCTCAGATGAACAGCAACGCCGAGTGCTCAGCTATCTGGAGTCAGGTTATTCCGAGGGCGCGAAGGCCGTGGTGGGAGGAAAGAAGTTCGGAAATAAAGGATACTTCGTGGAACCGACCGTCCTAGTGGACACGACGCAGAAGATGAAGGTCATGCAGGAGGAAATCTTTGGGCCGGTCGTCTGCGCTGTTCCTTTTACAGACCTGGAGGACGTACTTCCAGCGGCTAACGACTCCATCTATGGCTTGGCCGCTGCGGTGTGGACGAGAGATGTCGGCAAGGCTCACCGCATTGCCGCCCAATTGCGCGCAGGGTCGGTCTGGATCAATTGCTACAACATTTTTGACGCGGCGCTGCCGTTCGGCGGTTACAAACAATCGGGCTGGGGTCGCGAGATGGGCCACGATGCGCTGGAACTCTACACCGAAGTGAAGGCCGTCACCGTGCGTCTGTGAAGAGTTCGCCGAGGATCGACGGCTCGCTGAGGCAACCGAGATCGTCTTTCAGAAAAGCTTCGTGGAGACTCCAACAAACGGGAACAGATAATTAAGCCCACCGTTGGGGCTGTCTGTTCCAGCATTGGAGATGTGGCTGAAGCGGAACCCGACATTCAACGACCACTGGTCAGTGATATCCAAGCCTGCACCTGTTCCGCTCCACACTAAAAAATTGAAATCAGATCCTTGCTCAGGAATGCGCCCGTCGAAATTCGTCCAGAGTGGTCCGCCACCACCTTCGATATAGGGTTTGAGGCGACCGAACGAAGTAAAGGTATAGATCAGCTTTGGTGTCAGCCCGATGGCGTAGGCGCCGATCGGTTCCGCAATCCCTAAGATTGCCCCCTCAGCTCCAAACGCGACCGACCCACTCCACCAAGCTTTGCCGATCGGATCGGTCAGTACGGCTTGCCACGAGGGATGCACGGCCACACCGTTGACGTTGGATGACTGCCCCTCCATCAGCCTGACTGGCAGCATCCCTCCGACCACCAATCCGACAGTGTGTTTCCCAAGTTCTGTAGAAGATGGTTCTTCTGCCGCAGCCGGTGACAATCCTACTAAACCGGCACAGAGGAGTATGGCGATGCATATCCGTTTCATATTCAGTTTCTTTGCAGGCCAGACAGTCGTCATGATGCGTTGACCAGTTCACCCCAATGCCAAGGGCAGAGGACAGTATACATTGCTGTACATGATGCAGCATGACTGCATGAGAAGAGAGACCGTGGTGCTCGCTGAATGGGCTTGGGGGAGATCAATGGGCGAGGCTCTTCACCCCGCTTCGCGGTAGCCGCAATCCTGATTGCGGCACTGAACACTTCGGCCGTCTTGCTTGCTGACTTTTTCGACGAGGAACGGTGCCTGACAGGTTGGACAGGCTTTCGGAACAGGGCGGTCCCACAATGCATACTCGCATTTCGGATAGTTGCTGCAGGCGAAAAACGAGCGGCCCTTCTTGGTCCGCTTCTGGACAAGATCTCCCCCGCAGTCCGGCTGAGGACATTTGACCCCCAATGCCAACGGTTTCGTCGTCTTGCACTGCGGATAGGCGCTGCAAGCGATGAACTTTCCGAAGCGGCCGGTCTTCACCACCATCGGGCTCCCACACTTGTCGCAGACTTGATCGGTGGTAATTTCTTCTTTTGGAACAATTTTTATCGTGCCATCCGGCAACCGCTCAAAGTTTTGGGTATTCTTGCAGGGAGGATCATCTTTGTACGCGGGGCATGCGAGGAATTTTCCGTTGCGTCCCCACTTGATCTCCATCATCCGACCGCACTTCTCACAGGGAATGTCGGTCGGCGGCTCGACGGTATCTTTGGGGCCAGGGATCGTCTTCGCCCGTTCCATTTCTCTGGTAAACGGCGTGTAGAAATCACGCACGGCCACGACCCACTGTTTATTCCCCTCTTCCACTTGATCCAGTTGCTCTTCAAGCTGGGACGTGAAATCGACGTTGACGAGTTCAGGAAACCCCTTGAGCAAGAAATCGTTGACGGTCTTCCCTGTTTCGGTCGGCACCAGTCGTCCTTCCGTCTTTTCCACGTACTTGCGATCCTGGATCGTGGAGATGATCGCGGCGTAGGTGGAGGGGCGCCCGATCCCTTTTTCCTCGAGCTCCTTGATCAACAGCGCTTCGTTATATCGAGGCGGGGGTTGTGTGAAATGTTGCTTGGACAACATCCCGGGAACCGTCTGGCCTTCTTGCTCGACCAACCGTAATTGCTCTCCCTCGGACAATACCGGCAACTGGCGCTCCTCGTCATCCGCCTCCTGTTCGGCTTTCGGTTTTTGTGATGGGGCGTCCTTATCGACCCCTTCCATGTAGACGATCGTGTGCCCAGGGAATTTCACGACGGTTCCGGTCGAGCGGAAGACATAGCGCTCGCTCGTTCCGACTGGCGCGGAATCGATCCTCGTCACATCCAGAATCGCCGGCACCATTTGCGAGGCAATGAATCGATTCCAAATCAGCTTGTACAGATTATACTGATCATGATCCAAGTATTGACGAATCGATTCGGGATCACGAGCGGCAGACGTTGGACGGATCGCCTCATGGGCTTCCTGTGCGGCTTTCGATGTCTTGTAGACATTCGGCGCCCCAGGAAGATAGTTCGCCCCGAATCGTGATTGAATCACCTCGCGCGCATCAGCCATCGCTTCGTTCGAAATCCGGGGCGAGTCGGTTCTCATGTAGGTAATCAAACCGGTTGCACCTTCGGCACCGATCTCTATCCCTTCGTAGAGCTGCTGTGCCAGCGTCATCGTCTTCTTCGGTGAAAAGTGGAGCTTTCTCGCCGCTTCCTGCTGAAGACGACTCGTGATGAATGGGGCGACTGGGTTCCGCTTTTTCTCTCGTCGTTCGATCGACTGGACTACAAATGGCTTCCCTTGAATATCCGCGACGATGCGACTGGCCTGCTCGCCGTTCTCGATCGACGCCTCTTCGCCGTTGATATTGTGAAGTTTGGCATCAAATGCCGGGGGATTGGCCCCAGTCAGCAGCGCCGTAATCGACCAGTACTCTTCCGCCCGGAAGGCATCCCGCTCCGCCTCGCGTTCACAGATCAACCGCATGGCAACTGACTGCACACGCCCCATACTGAGTCCACGACGGACTTTATTCCAGAGCAACTGACTGCCTTGATACCCGACGATACGATCCAAGACTCGCCGGGCCTGCTGGGCATTCACCAACTTCATGTCGATTTCGCCGGGTGATTGCAACGCCCGTTTGATCGCCGACTCTGTGATCTCGTTGAACAAGACTCGGAAGATCTTCGTGTCCTTCTTTTTCTTTTTTGATTTTCCTAGCAGTTCCTGCTCAAGATGCCAGGCGATCGCTTCCCCTTCGCGATCAGGGTCCGGAGCCAGAAAAACCTTATCCGCCCCTTCAGCCTTTTTCTTGATTTCAGCCAGGACCTTAGACTTCCCTTTGATCGTAACGTACTGTGGTTCAAAATCATTTTCGAGATCGACACCCAACTTGCTGGTCGGGAGATCTTTGATATGTCCCACCGACGCCATTACGGTATAACCACGCCCCAGATATTTTGTAATGGTTCGTGCCTTCGTCGGCGACTCAACGATGATCAACGCTTTGGCCATGAATACTCCGTCTACTTCCGATCAATTCTATCATCCGTACCAAATCTTCGGGATTCGTGCAACTAGAATGGCAGTCGGTGACGATTACGGGCTGTTAGGAACCTAAAAGCGTTCGGTATCCGATTACTGACGAATGTATTGTTGGCCCGGCAGTTGGCGCACCCGCCCACTCAGTTCCAAGGACAGGAGAATCCCCGATACGTGCGCGGCGCTCAACCCCGTGCGTTCGATCACCGCATCCACCGATTGCGCTTCATAGGAGAGCGCTTCATAGACCAAGAGGTCGTCCCGTTTCAGCGGGGGCAGCGCGTCAAGCGCTGTGGCCTCGAGTCGCATCATCGCCCGTTGACGGCCATCGACTTGCGGGAGGATCTCTTCAAGAATATCCTGTGCCCCCTCAATCAACTTGGCGCCCTCTTTGATGAGGCGATTGGATCCTCTGCACGCGTCTTCTTTGACGGATCCAGGTAATGCAAAGACCTCGCGCCCTTGTTCTAGTGCCAGCTTAGCGGTAATGAGTGACCCGCTGTTGGTGGCGGCTTCCGCTACCAATACACCCAGTGAAAGCCCGCTAATGATCCGATTCCTTCGAGGAAAGTGATGGCTGTGCGGAGCCGCCCCGATCGGCAACTCCGAGATGACGGCACCATGCGATTCAATGCTCCGGCGTAACGCGTGGTGTTCCGAAGGATAGGTTCGGTCGATTCCACACCCCAGGACGGCAATCGTTCGTCCCTTACCCGCTACTGCCCCTCGATGCGCGGCGGCGTCGATGCCTCGCGCCAGGCCACTGACAATCGTGACTCCACGCTCCGACAGCTCTCTCGCAATCTCCTCCGTGAGAAGCCTACCCGAAGCCGTCGCCCGTCGTCCGCCCACAATGGCTACGGCGATGTCATCTTGCTGGATCAACGCTCCGCTCATGTACAACAGCGGCGGAGGATCGGGAATGGCCCTGAGCCGAGACGGGTAGGATGGATCGAACAGGGTGAGCGTTTGGACCTTGAGCCGCTCGATGATTTTCACTTGGCGATCAATCTGCTGCCGGACGGTGGTATCAGCACCGCGCCGTATCGATTCAGCCAACTCCGGACTACAACCGGCCTGCAGCAGATCGTCCGTGGTTGCGGCAAGAGCGGCGTCGGTTGAGCCAAACGCTTGAATCAATTTGACGAGCGTACGATCTCCTACCCCATCAATCGCCTGGAGCATGAGCCATGACGTCAATGCTGCTTCGTCCATCTGGATCTCGTTGAAAGACAATTGTCGATCGAGGAGTCGCTTCAGCCGGAGGAGGTCAGGCGATCACCGACGCTCTCGGTGGGAACGGACAGCTGATACGGCGCCATGCTAGAGAACGACCAGATCGTACTGTTCAAGATGCAGCTGGCTATCTGGAGTGATAATGATCTTTGCTAAACAATCCCGTTCCAACACCTCAATGCCATGACGCTCTTCATCTTGGAGCAGGTCAGCCACCGTTGGGTGGGCGCCCACGACGATTCGTTGTTGATCCGATGCAGGTTCAATTCGTCGAATCTCACGAAAGATTTCGTAGGCTATTGTCGTAGGAGACTTCGTATATCCCCGACCTTCACAATAGCGACACGGTTCGGATAGTGAGCGCAAAAGATCTTCCCGAACACGCTCGCGTGAAATCTCGATCAAACCAAGATCCGAAATTCTGGAGATCCTCGTTCGCGCCTTGTCAGCCGCCATCGCATCTACCAACGCATGATAAACCCGATCGCGATTCTTTTCACGTTCCATGTCGATGAAGTCGACGATGATGATCCCGCCGATTCCTCGTAACTTGAGCTGATAGGCGACTTCCTTTGCTGCCTCGAGGTTATTGCGCACGATGGTTTCTTCCTGGTCGCGTTTCCCCACAAAACGCCCTGTGTTGACATCGATTACGGTCATGGCTTCGGTATGGTCAATGACCAGATAGCCGCCGGACTTGAGCCACACCTTCCGGCTTAGGGCACGCGCAATTTCTTGCTCGACACCCAGATGGTCGAATAGCGGTTCGTCTTTTTCGTAGAAATGAATCCGTGCCGTCTGTTCTGGAGAAAAGCGCTGAACAAATCCACGAATGGCCTCGTATTCCTGTCGGGAATCGATCCAGAGCCGATCAACCTTCTTCCCAAACAGGTCCCTTACCACTCGGAAGCTGAGGCTCAAATCCGAATGCAGCAAGGCAGGAGCAGGTAGCTGTTCCCGTTTCGTCAAGACGTCCTGCCAGAGCACGTGCAGAAAGTCGACATCGGACTTCAGCTCATCCTCTTTGACCCCCTCGCTGACGGTCCGGACGATATACCCACAGCCCTGACGGCGAACGCGACGCATAATCTCCTTCAGCCTGGCCCGCTCCTCGTCACGTGGAATACGCCGTGACACGCCGATATGATCGACGTTCGGCATGAAAACCAGGTAGCGTCCCGGTAGCGAGACATACGCCGTGACGCGTGATCCCTTGGTGCCGATCGGCCCCTTCGAGATTTGCACCATCAATTCCTGCCCCTCACTCAGGAGCTGTTCGATCGGCTTGGCGCTCTGACGCTTGGGCCTAAGCATATCCGAATCTTTATCATCTTCCTCGGCTTCAACCAACATGTCGCCTGGTTCCGCATCCGCCAACAGATCGGAAACGTGCATAAATGCCGCTTTTTCCAGCCCAATATCCACAAACGCAGCTTGCATTCCCGGCAAGACTTTGGCGACTCGTCCCTTATAAATATTTCCGACAAAATCCTTGTGCTTGGCGCGGTCTCCAAATAAATCGGTGACCACCCCACCATCCAGGACCGCCACACGAGTTTCTTCTCGCGCGACTGTAATCGCAATCTCAACTCCCATACTGACTCCTTTGATTTGAAAACCCTCCGGTGATGGGAGAGGTACTGGACGCGAGCTTAGGCCCAGGTCCTGAATTCATACCGTCCCTGTTTCCTCGGGTTTTCGATAGTATCTCCTCCGAAAGACAGATGCCCGTGGCTCTGGTCGTTCGGTCTTCATTCAATAAAACAGGCTTAGTCGCTTTCGTTTGACGTTCAGCAATAAGCCCAATGACGCCATGGTCATGATCGTGGCACTTCCACCATAACTCACCAAAGGCAAGGGGATCCCGACGATCGGAAACATCCCCGCCGTCATGCCGATATTGACCACGACACAGAAACACAGCATGGCCACGATACCGGCGGCGAGCAAGGCGCCAAGCTGATCTTTTGCTTTGGACGCAATCTCCAACGAGAGCCAGATCAATCCCACAAATAACCCCAAGAGAACCATGACACCCAGAAATCCCCACTCCTCGGCAAACACGGCAAACACGAAATCCGTATGCCCTTCTGGTAAAAACTTCAGTTGACTCTGCGTCCCCCCATAAAGCCCTTTGCCTAGAAGCTCACCCGATCCGATGGCGATCTTTGATTGGAGCGCGTGATAACCTTTCCCGCCAGGGTCATAGCCTGGATCGACGAACGCCATAATGCGCTGTCGCTGATAATCATGCAAGGACCCCCACACCCCTTCCCATGCAAACGGGAACAGCATGATCCCAAACAAGAGAATAAATCCAATAGCTTGAGAGCGAACGCCGACCATGAGTAGCATGGCGGCGTAGACGGCCACAAAGCTCAGGCCACTCCCGAGATCAGGCTGTTTCAGGATAAGGAGCAAGCCAGGCAACACCAAGAGTCCTGGAACAATGACGCGCTGCAGCCACCCCACACGAGGGGCCTTCGAGTAATAATGCGCCAAGACCAACACGAGGATGAGCTTGGCAAACTCAGACGGCTGAAAACTGAAGGGACCCATCGCAATCCATCGTTGTGCCCCTTTGCTCGTTCGTCCTTCGAAGAGGACGAAGACCAGCATCAGAAGGATAAACGCGTAAGCTGGATACGCAAACCGCGCCAGATCATGATAATCCGCCGCCCACATGATCAGAAAGGCCGCTGCACCTAAGCCGATCCACATCAACTGCTTCAAATAGTAGGGGGTATTCCCGCTCTTCTGTCCCTGCGTGACGCTATAAATGGACAGCACCCCGATCGCCAGGATAGCCAGCATGAGGCCGACATAGCGAATATCGAATCCGTCGAGGCCACGACGCTCGGTCAATCGATCGATCATGAGTCTTTGAAGCCTCTCCCGTCATCTAGGATCATCCCTGATAATCCTGAGATGACGACCGGTGTTGGAGCAGTGAGGTTCATATACGCTTCTATGAGTTCTTTGGCGAGCGGTGCTGCCGCAGCTCCCCCATGCCCCATATGTTCGGCAAGTACCACTACCGCAATCTTTGGTGATTCCACCGGTGCAAAGGCCACGAACCAGGCGTGATCGCGAAACTTCTTTGGAATACTTTCCTCAGGCCCTGTTCGAAGCGCAGCCACTTGAGCCGTTCCGGTCTTCCCGCCGATGGTCACGATGGATGACTTCGCTCTCGTCGCAGTTCCCTTCGTGACCACTTCAGCTAATGCATCCTTGATGACACGGAACGTTTCGGGTTTGGCATTGATTTTCCCGCGAGGAACGGACGGCAATTCTTGGAGATTCCCCGTTGCTCGATCCATGACCGCTTGCACCAGACGAGGGCGATAATTGACCCCGTCGTTGGCCACGGTGGCCATCATGCTCGCCATCTGCAACGGTGTCACCGTCACGAAGCCCTGTCCGATGGACGCCGAAATGGTCTCGCCCGGTAACCATTGCTCACGCTTGACCTTTTGTTTCCATGCCGGAGTTGGCATGATGCCGGATCTTTCCGAGGGCAATTCCACACCCGTGGGTCGTCCCAGCCCGAAATCTTTTCCAAACTCCGCGATCACATCGATGCCCATGCGCTGACCGATCGAGTAGAAGTAGACGTCACAGGAATGGACCAATGCCTCGTGGAGATCGACGTACCCATGCCCACCGGCCTTCCAATCCCGGTAGCGGCGTTTGCCAAACTGATACCCACCGGTACAATGAACGGTACTGGAGGGTGACATGGTCTTGGTTTCCAAGGCAGCGACAGCCATTGGAATCTTGAAGGTAGAGCCTGGAGGATACTGCCCTTGTGAAGCACGATTATTCAGCGGACGCCCTTCGTCCTGCACGATTTCGACCCACTGTTTCGCGGTGAGCTCTCTCGACAGCACGTTGGGATCAAAGGCAGGCCGACTGGCCATGGCGAGAATGTCACCGTTGTTCGGATCGAGTGCGACGATGGCGCCCTGCTCTTCACCCAGGAGATCCTCGGCCAGCTTCTGGAGTCGCGCGTCGATGGTAAGATAAAGATCGTTCCCCGCCTGAGGTTTTTCGACCACTGACGATTTCTTTTCGTGACCCAGTGCATCGACTTCCACATTCTTCCGACCAGCCATGCCGCGCATATGCCGATCATACGACTTCTCAATGCCGTACTGCCCCACAATGCTGCCTTGGTGGAGGTCATCAAATTCTGGTTTCTCAAGTTGATCCGCTGAAATCTCACCAACATAGCCCAACAGATGCGAGGCAATCAGCCCGCCTGGATAGTTGCGTTGGGACTCAACTTGGACCATGACGCCGGGCATGTCGAGCCGGCGAGATTCAACGAGCGTGGCATCGCGCAAGGTCATGCGGTCTTTTATTTTGCGAGGGAGCAATTTACTACCTTTGATCGCCAATTTTTTTCTCACGAGCGCTGGGTCCAACCCCAGTAATTCGCTGAGCTGTTGAATCAAAACTTCACGATCTTGCACATCTTCCAGCGTCACATACACACTGAAACTTGATACATTATTGGCGAGGAGGATGCCGTTCCGGTCATAGATCAACCCGCGAGCCGGCTCAAGCAGAACCTGTCTGGTACGATTATTTTCTGAGAGGTCTCGATAATACGGGCCCTCCAGAATCTGCAAATGCCAGAGGCGAAGGCCGAGTAGTCCTACCACCAGCAAGAGACCTACACGTAGCGCAAACAGTCTTCGGTGGAGATCGCCAAACTCCGCCTCAGGATAACTCGTTGACAACATATAGAAATCCTAGATCCGATATTCAGAGACCCACTGCTCAAGGCGAAAATACCGGCTGATGAGCCAATACACAGACCCACCTATCAGCGCATCAAGAGCGGCTTGAGGCAGTACCACGGACCAAAGAGCCCACCATACATCTTGTTGTGCGCTGAGCCGTAAAACCACCGGGGTGACGAGCCCGACAAGGCAAGAGATAGCGAACAGCCCGACTACCAGCAGGGGCGGTGTCAGATACGCGATCTGCCTACCGGCAAGGCCCGCGATAAATCCAATGCATCCTTTGATGATAGCCGCTGAAAGGACGTCTTGGGCAGAAAAGAGACTCATCGCCCATCCCAACACCAGACCAACCAGCAATCCCTCAAGTTCTCCCCCGAACAGTCCAATGAGGCACACCGCCACAAGTCCGAGATCCGGCTTCACCTGCCAGAGACTGACATGGGGCAGCAGCACCGATTGAGCCGAGACAATTCCGGCGATAAGGGCGATATAGGTCAGTGTTTTCATCGCTTTGTCTTCGGCGCTTTCAGACGTTCCCCCTGGGCGGGAAAGGAAGTTGGAAGGATGACAAGTACTTCCTCCACATGGTTCGGGTCGACCTCGGGAACAAGTTCTGCGGATTGGAACAGCGCTTCGTCTTCTTTATCGATTCGTGTGATCGTACCGATTGACAGACCACGAGGGAATCCTCCAACCAATCCCGACGTGACAACTCGATCACCAGGCCTCGCGTCGGACAGCAACGGGATGTATTTGAGTTGAGCCGTTCCATGGGTAGTCCCTCCAACGATTCCTTCGTCTCTCGTGCGCTGGATCAATCCGGCGATCGCATTGTTGGGATCCGTCAGAAGCAATACCACCGAGGTTGAAGACGTGGCCTTCACGATCCGACCGACCACCCCAGCCGGAGTAATGACACCCTGGTCCGACTCCAGCCCATCTGAAGTGCCCTTGTTCAGAATGATCGTCTTGTACCAATTGCCTGTATCTCGGCCGATCACTTGTGCGGCAATAAGCGTCGGCAGCGCTTGTTGTTTGAACTCCAACAGAGCAGCGAGTCGATCCGTGGCGGCCGCCGACTCTCGCAACTGTCCATTTTGCTCCTTGAGGAGGTCCAACTCTCTCCTTAACTGCCTGTTGTCTTCCTCAACCCCTTGGAGCGCCACGTAGTGATCCCAGACACCGGCAATCCGATCATGGACGCCGGCGACAGCTTGCAGAGGCCAGCTGATGATCCACCCGAAAGGACTTCCGACCGCTTGAAATATGGTTTGGAGTTGGGTCGGCAAGAGGAGGAAACTCAGGACCAGAATGACGGCAAGCGCAAAGGCAACACGCCGAGCGTTGTAGGAGAAGCGGAAATTGACCATCCGCGTGAGGGATGGCATCTTACCGAAGGTTGTTCGCTTGCGACATGACCGATACTTTCCGAAGGAGATCCAACTCGTCTAAAATCTTACCCACTCCCAACACCACGGAGGTGAGCGGATCGTCCACCGTAATGATCGGCAAGTTCGTTTCTTCTCGGAATCGCGTGTCCATGCCCTTGAGGAGCGAGCCGCCTCCGGTTAAGACGATCCCACGATCGATGATATCACCCGCCAATTCAGGCGGGGTGTTTTCGAGTGCGATCTTGATGGCATTCACGATCGTCCCAATAGGTTCCTGTAGCGCTTCACGGACCTCCGCGTCGTCGATGACCAATGTCCGCGGGATGCCGGAGATTAAATCCCGTCCTTTGATCATCATCGTTTTCCGCTCTTCGAACGGATAGGCAGAGCCGATTTCAAACTTGATACGCTCCGCCATATGCTCACCGATCAATAGATTATATTTCTTCTTGATGTAATTCATGATCGCTTCGTCCATGCGATCACCGGCGACCTTCACCGACTCGCTATACACGATCCCGCCCAGAGAAATGACGGCAATGTCTGTCGTTCCGCCACCCACGTCGACGACCATATTGCCTGACGGCTCCGTAATCGGCAGTCCTGACCCGATCGCTGCAGCGACAGGTTCCTCGATCAAGTAGACCTCTCTGGCCCCAGCCAATTCCGCGGAATCGCGTACTGCTCGTTGCTCCACTTGGGTGATGCGGGAAGGCACACCGATAATGATCCGGGGGCGGACAAACGCACTTCGATTATGTGCTTTCCGGATGAAATGCTTGAGCATCTGCTCGGCCATCTCAAAGTCGGCGATCACGCCCTCTTTCATCGGCCGAACCGCAATGATATTCCCCGGCGTTCGTCCGAGCATCTTTTTGGCATCCGCTCCGACGGCCAACACCTTTTCGCTTTTCTTCTCTACCGCGACGACGGAGGGTTCGTTGAGGACGATACCTTTTCCGTGCACGTACACGAGAGTGGTCGCAGTGCCTAAGTCAATGGCCAGGTCGTCGGAGAACCAACCGAACATATCTCCCGGGAACCCCACGGCGTCTCTCCCTTCATCTTGGCTGGACGAATGGCAGTCCAACCGGTGTGCTTCGTGAACGCTTTACCTAGTCAGGAACGGCGAGTTGCCCGGCATCCAATACTTGTGTCCTGGCCACTTCATCGCCCAACCGACGACCTTGTTCATTCCCGATGATCAAAAAGCTTTCGAACGCTAAAATGGCCAGAGACGCCAGCCATCCGATGTACGGGACTGCGTACGCGAGCTGTGCTCCACCAAGCGGTAGGTTCCGAATGATCGATTCTTGGAAGCCTGCTGATTCTCGACCATCCACTCGTATCGTGTGTAACCCCACCAACCGTTTGCCAATACTTTTCCCGCCCGCGAACCCATCGGCAATCAGGATGTACGCTAGCCCGGAAAGAAAACCAACCGGAGGAGCAATTTCGCCCGCGGCCACCACGATGAACAGATCGATCAGCTTCGCGATGAATCGATTCAGGACATGGGCCTTCGGGTAGACTCGTGATTCCTGCAACGTCGAGGTTGGCCCCTCCCCTACCAAGGGATCTCCTTGTAATTTGTCGCAAAGTATAACAAAACGCATCATCTTGCACAAATAAAGACCGAATCTTTTTCACAAGTTTCATTGCGATGCCATTCTAAACCAGAAAGTGACCTTCCCAACCGCTGCGCTTTTGAGTACGAAGCTTGGTTACCCACCGCTTGAGTCTCGTCAGCGGGAGGTGAGAATCACCGCTCTTGCCTTCTACCTCCTCCAATCGGTAGACTCTTTCTTTTTCCAAGACGAGGATCAAGATGATTAAGACCATGCGCGATGCTGCGCACAACTATCCCTGGCTGCTCAAGTCCATCATGATTATTTTAGCCGCGGCCTTCGTAATCACCATGGGCTGGTGGGGGTTCGGTGAGGACGCGGGCGGACCTGTCGCCAAAGTTGGCGCCCAAACCGTTTCCTTGGATGAATTTAAGCGCACGTACGAAAACATGCGCCGTATCTACAAAGAAAATGTCACGAGTGAGTTCAAGGAAGAAGAATTCAAAGACTTCGTGGTCGGACAACTCGTCGACAGCCGCGTGTGGATTATCGCTGCCGAAGAAATGGGTGTGCGCGTCTCCGATGCGGATCTGCGCGAACTGATCATGCAAACTGAGGTGTTTCAGAAAAACGGCGCCTTCGACCCCGAGCTCTACAAACGTATCCTTGCCGCGAATCATTTAACCCCGGCTGCGTTTGAGGCGATTCAGCACCAAGAAGTCTTGGCGAATAAAGCTCGAATGATTGTGCGGGATTCCGTTGCGCTCACGCCTGCCGAGATTGAAGAAGGCCAGTCCCTCATGGCAAGACCTCCGGATTCTGACCCTACCAAGGGGGCTGAATCCAGGCAGCGAGTGCTCGATGATATGCTGTTGCAGAAGCAGCAACGGGCGCTGGTCTCATTCCAACAGTCCATGAAGGCCAAGCTGCCGATCATCATCCGGCGAGAGCTGCTGTAAAATCGCTGCTGCCTTTCATCCAGTGGTGCTGACTAGCAGAAAATTAGACGATCAACATCGCGTCCCCATAGCTGTAGAAGCGGTAGCGTTCTTTCACTGCCTCTTCATAGGCGTTTCGAATACGATCGATCCCAGCGAAGGCTGACACCAGCATGAGCAATGTGGTTCGTGGCAGGTGGAAATTCGTCATGAGTGCATCCACGACTTTGAACCGAAACCCTGGTGTAATAAACAGCCGGCTTTCGCCGGACATCGGTAGGATCTCCCCTTTTTCTTTCATGACCGTCTCAAGCGTGCGCACAACGGTCGTCCCTATGGCCACGACCCTCCCACCGGCCTGTTTTGTCTCCTGAATCGCCTTCACAGCCTCTTCACTGATCGTGAATCGTTCTGAGCCCATCTGGTGATCTTCAATATGCTCCGTCGTCACCGGCTTAAAGGTGCCTGGACCGACATGGAGCGTCACGGTTGCCACATTGATTCCTGAATCTTTTAACCGTTGAAACAGGTCTTGGGTAAAGTGAAGCCCCGCCGTCGGCGCGGCAATCGCTCCGCCGTGTTTGGCAAACATGGTCTGGTACCATTGATGGTCTTCCTGCACCGGCGCCCGTTTGATGTACGGTGGGAGGGGCATTGATCCACGTTCTGCAAGAAATGCATCGACTGACATCGGACACTCCACATCCACCTCAGTGCCCGTTGCATCCCGCTTAACGATCGTCGCACAGGCATGATCGCCGAACTCGATGACCTGTCCGACTCGGAATGTTCCTTTCACCATGACTTCCCACCGTCCTTCGTTCTGTTCTCTCACGAACAATACCTCGACTGGCTTCCCGGTCGACTGTTTCACTCCCGGAACCCGCGCAGCCAGGACCCTGGTATCGTTCACCACAAGGAGATCACCCTTCTTCAACAGGCATGGGAGATCAGCAACATGACGATGAGAGAGATGCTGCGCACCTCGGCTGAAGGTCAGTAGCCTCGCGCGATCGCGCGGGACGACTGGTTCCACCGCGATCAACACTGGGTCGAACGGGAAGTTGAAATCGGACAGGTGCATTATGACGGCGGGGCCATGGTGACTGGCATGGGTGGAGCCTGAGTCAACGACGCATCCCGGAGTTCTGTCCCAGGGTAGTAGTAATTCAGAATGCTCGCGAACGAGTACCCCAATTCTGCCAGTTCTTTTGCTCCCCACTGACAGAGCCCGACCGCATGACCGGCCCCGTAACCGGCAAGGACAAGATCATCGCCGATCGATTCGACCGTAAACTGGGTGCTCGGCACGACCGTATACCCGACCGTTTTTCGCAGATCCTCCCCACGGATGATGAGCTCCCCATCTGAATGCAAAATCCTGAGCGTTGCCACTCGTCCAGCACGGCTATGGGTAAGGGGGGAGATTGCTCGGATGGTGCCGAGCATGAATCCCTGCTTCCGTAGTTTCTTCTCCAGTGTGTCCAACTGTACGGATACTTTCCACTGGTAGAATGGAGATTCCACGTCGAACGGACACTCGACACCTTTCAAGTATGGGAGATCCTTCGACCAAACATTCATCGCATCTTCCGTCAGGCCAGCCGCCGTCGATGAGAAGGCGGCATAGATGGGAGCCCCCTGGTATGTCACAACCAGTCCACGAGTCGACTCCACTGCCAACGCAACACGCGCATCGATGCCTCGCCGACCACGATAGACTTGATCTTGGATCCCTGCCACGACGTCATAGCTACGAGTGGGACTCAGCATCTGTTGATATAGGGCGTAGGTTCTTGCAGCGACTGCCTGAACCTTGAGCATCTCGAGATGCCAGGTTGCGTTGACTTCTGCCGGCACCACACCCTTCACATACTCCTCCAAGTCAACATGATTGACGACAAGCAAACTCTTTCCTCTCCAGAGGAGTTGGATTGCGCCACTCACTTGCATCCCGTCTTTCTCAGAGCCTGCCTGTTGCGGAGTCCGGTTCCCTTTTGGGGAGAGCCAAAGATCCAAGTCGTGACTTCGTGCCCTCACCATTAAGCGATCGGTCACCACCGGCGTTCCGTTCAGGAACATCGCCCGGCCGCGCATCTCGATCCGCACAGCCGTCCGATACGTGCGGGCTTCCTGCTGATCGTCTGTTACCACAATGGTCTGACTACTTGAGATCTCTAGCTGTTGGACATCCCGAGCCAGCAAAACACGAATCGTTGATGCTGCTTCTGCCTCCGGTATGGTCAGACAGCCAAGACAAAACACTAGACCAAGGGCCAGAGCTAAACACCTGATTGCGATCATCTGCGTAAGAGCCATCCTATGAGATAGAATAGCAGACTGAGAAGAATGCTGAGGGCAATGCTGGTTCCGATGGGGAAGTAGAAGCTAAAATTCTCCCGTTTGACGGAAATGTCGCCGGGAAGTTTTCCGAACCACCCGAAAAGGTTTCCCAGCCCAGGCATACGGTCGGCGAGGAGGAAGAGAACGCCGAGGAACACGATTCCAAGACCGACTCCGATCAAGAGTTTGCCAAACGTCGCCCATTCCGGCATTAACTTTCATCCCGCCTGGCGGAGTGCCTCAGCGCTGCTATTGGTAGGCGTTCGCGATGCTACCCGTTTATGAGGCATTCCGCAATCTGAATCGCATTCAGTGCTGCGCCTTTGCGAAGATTATCGGAGACAACCCAGAGATTGAGCCCGTTTGTAATCGACTCATCTTCCCGAACGCGGCCGATGTAGACCTCATCCTTCCCGGTTGCGTCGAGCGGCATGGGATACAGCTTCTTGACCGGATCGTCATACACAATCACGCCCGGCATGGCTGCCAGTGCGGCACGAGCGTCGTTTGCCTTTAGTGGACGCTCCAATTCTACATTGATCGCTTCCGAGTGACACCGAAGGACAGGCACTCGCACCGTCGTCGCGGTGACCCGAAGGGTGGGTGTGCCGAGAATCTTCCTCGTTTCCTTCGCGATTTTCACTTCCTCCGAACAGTCGCCTCCTTCGCCAAATGATCCGATGTGTGGCAAGAGATTAAACGCAATCTGGTACGGATAGACTTTGGCTGTCACGTCCCGGAACGCTAGCAAGTCTTTCGTCTGATCCATCAGTTCATCCATGGCCGCAGCACCAGTTCCTGAAACGGACTGAAACGTCGTGACCACCACGCGTTTTACTCCGACGGCATCATGAAGCGGCTTGAGCGCCATGACCAACGGAGTGGTCGTACAGTTGGGAATCGAGACGATGCCACGAGGCATGTCATGCAACGCGGACGCATTCACCTCCGGGACCACCAAAGGCACTCCATCATCCATACGAAATACGGCGCTGTCGTCGATCACGGCAATACCAGCCACGCCCAAACGTTGGCCATATTCTCGGCTGATGGCATCGGTCGCGGAGATGAACGCGACATCCACCCCTTCGAAGGATGAAGAGTCGGTCAATTCTTCGACCTTCCACTCCTTGTCCTGACAGGTCATGACCTCGCCAGCCGATCGCTTAGATGCGAAGAGCCTCAGACTCATGAGCGGAAATTTGCGTTCCTCCAAGATGTCGAGCGTTTCCTTTCCGACCGCGCCGGTCGCACCAAGGATCGCCACCGTGTACCCAGGCTTGTTCTTGATCATGATGTTCCTACTTCCAAGGCCAGCGAGCGAATACGATGATTAAATGTGTCAGCCACCAATACTGTTCCGTCGCGATCGACGGCGATGCCGAAGGGGTAGCAGAGGCCGGCGTCTTGTGCAGTGCCGCCATCACCAGAATACGAGGCGACACCATTCCCCGCCAAGCAGATCGCCGTTCCAGAATCCCAGTCCCATCGCCGAATGAGATGATTATCTGAATCGGTCAAGAAAAGATCTCCGTTATGACCAACCGCGATCCCCGCTGGGCGGGCAAGGCTCGGTGACGGGGGATCGGACGGGGACTCATACCGGTAAGATGCCCCATCCCCTGCCACTGTGGAAATCTGTCCGGACAGGAGGTGAAGGCACCGGATTCGTCCGTTGAAGGTATCCGCGATATACAGCCGGTCACCCGCCAGAGCCAATCCACTCGGCCCAGCAAGGGCTGCATTGACCGCAGGCTTCCCGTCTCCGTCATACGTCGCCGCTCCCGTTCCAGCGATGGTCTGAATCAGACCAGTGTTGAGGTCTACTACTCGTATGCGATGGTTGCTTTGATCAGCGAGGTAGAGCTGGTGCGACTCATCGAGAATCAGAGCGGCCGGTTCGTTGAGGGTCGCCTCCTGTGCTGCCTCTCCATCGCCGGAGAACCCTGCTTGGCCGGTCCCGGCCAGCGTTGTGATGACGCCGGTCGTTGCATCCACCATCCTGACCCTATGATTCATCGTATCGGCAATGTAGAGATTCCCTTCTCGATCCACAGCCACCGCGGTCGGGAAATTAAGGCGCGCGTGGACTGCCAATCCCCCATCCCCTGCGTATCGCATGATGGCAGATGTCTGAGTCGTCCAATACCTGACCGTTCCACTCAAATCAGTATGTTGAGTATAGGCTAAGTGACCATCGGTCGCGGGATCGTGATCGGCAAGAGGGTCCTCTTCCGCCATCGCGGTGGTGCCATCTGACCGACCGATAATCTGCCCATCGTCCTGAATCAACCGGCCTGCGATTGTGGAAATTAATCCGGTCGCTCTATCAATTTTACGAACGACGTGATTTTCTGAATCCGCCACGTACACATTGCCATGGCGATCGAGACTGACGCCCTTCGGTTCGTTCAAACATGCCAGTACCGCAGACCCACCATCTCCCGAATAGCCGGACAGCCCGTTTCCTGCGAATGTATCGATGCTCCATGTGGAAAGAATGGCTGCCATGATTCAGCACCAGTCACTCACTGAGATTTTTGACGACCATCTCGCCCATCTCGACTGTTCCGACGATCTGCGCCCCTGGACTTTGGATGTCCTTCGTGCGATAGCCGAGCTCGAGCGTTTTCACGATGGCGTGCTCGATGGCTTCGGCTTCTTTCTCAAGCTGAAAGGCGTACGACAGCATCATGGCAGCCGATGCGATGGTCGCGATGGGATTGGCGATGTTCCTCCCCGCAATGTCCGGGGCACTTCCGTGGATCGGCTCGAACAACCCCACCTTCGCTCCGAGGCTGGCTGAGGGCAACATGCCGATCGAACCAGTAAGCATCGCCGCTTCATCGCTGAGAATGTCTCCGAACATGTTGTTGCACAGGAGGACATCGAATTGTCGTGGATTTCTGACCAGTTGCATGGCGGCATTATCGACATAGATATGCCCTAGCTCAACATCCGGATAGTCCCCATGAACCTCAACGACGACCTTGCGCCACAACTCGGAGGATTCCAATACATTAGCTTTGTCCACCGAGGTCACTTTTTTGCGCCGTTTCCTCGCCACTTCGAACGCCACCTTGGCAATCCGACGAACTTCTTCCGTCGTATAGGCTTCTGTATTGACCCCCCGCTCCTGCCCATTCGGTAGCTTTTCGATGCCTTTGGGCTTACCGAAATAGATGCCACCGGTGAGTTCTCGAATGACGAGAATGTCGATCCCTTCGATAACCTCGCGCTTTAAGGTGGAGGCATCCACGAGATTCGAGTACACCTTCGCCGGCCTCAGATTGGCATAGAGACCTAAGGCTTCACGGATTCCCAGGAGCGCCCGTTCCGGCCTCAGGCTGTATTCTAAGCTTTCCCACCGCGGGCCTCCTACCGCTCCCAGTAAGACTGCGTCACTTTGTTTGGCAAGCGTCAAGGTATCGTTCGGCAAGGGTACGCCAAACTTATCGATCGCCTGCCCGCCGATATCGGCGGTCGCAAATTCGAACGTATGGCCGTATTTCTCCGCGATCACCTTGAGGACTTTTACGGCTTCGGGAACAATTTCGCGCCCGACTCCGTCGCCGGCTAACACTGCGATCTTGGCCTTCACTGCGTCTCCTTTCGATCGTTCACGATTTCCATGCGCTATTCCAATACTGTTTCATCTTCTTCCCGCCAAGCAGGATCGACCAGACACAAGAACTCAATATCGACTGCTCCTGTATTTTCAAGAAACTGATCACCTCCAGGCTGAACATAGACCGTGGTTCCTGCTTCAATCTGCGTGACCTGGTCATTGATCGTGAATCGCCCTTGGCCGGAGATAAAGTAATAGACCTCAGAGGACTTTAAGACATGCCGCTTAGACCGTTGCCCTGGGGAAAGCTTTCCATGGGCAAGACTATATCCCAGATCAAGCGGGTGCTTGGCAGGATGAAAGATCTCTCGCAACTTCGTATGGTCGCCGGCTAAAAATTCCGGCCGGTCCTCCAGCACAACCTTCCACACGGCCCAGTCTCCTTCCAAGAAGGTCTTTCTGGCTTAGAATGGAAAACTGTACCGTGCGTATCATCGTCAAATCAAGTTCACCTTCTGTTCCCCTTGGGCTTGTTTGGTCGCAAGGTAGGCCAGCTTATTCAAGGCGCTGAGATAGGCACGCGCTGAAGCGGTGATGATGTCCGTATCAGCCCCGTGCCCGGTGACAGTCCGACCATCTTCTTGAACACGAACCGAAACCTCCCCTTGCGCATCGGTGCCGCCTGTGATGGCTTTCACGACATACATCAGTAACTTGCTCTTGGTCTGTGTGATCGCGGCAATAGTGCGGTAGACGGCATCCACTGGTCCATCGCCTGTGCCTGTTTGAGCCATGGCTTTACCATCAACCTCGAGTTCGACGGTGGCGGTGGGAACCTGGTTCGTTCCACTCGAAACACGTAACCCCGTCAAGGTGATGCGGTCGGCCATTTTTGACAGCTCTTCGGAGACAATGACTTCGAGGTCTTCTTCGAAAATTTCCTTCTTTTGATCGGCCAGTTTCTTAAACCGTTCGAACGCGTGATTGACCTCTTCATCACTGAGTTTGTATCCCAACTCTTCCAAGCGTTGACGAAATGCGTGCCGACCGGAGAGCTTTCCCATCACCATCTGACTCTCAACCAAGCCGATGGATTCCGGCCGCATGATCTCATAGGTGGTCTTGTCTTTGAGTAAGCCGTCTTGATGAATACCGGATGTATGAGCGAACGCATTGGCCCCCACGATAGCCTTGTTCGGTTGCACGACCATCCCGGTGATCTTGCTGACCAAGCGACTCGTTTTTGCAATCTCTTCCGTCTTAACCCCTGTATCGGCCTGATAGAAGTCCGTCCTAGTCCGGAGACCCATCACTATTTCTTCTAACGACGTATTACCTGCCCGTTCCCCAATGCCATTGATCGTACATTCGACTTGACCGGCCCCATTGATGATAGCCGCCAAGCTGTTCGCGACTGCGACACCGAGGTCGTTGTGACAATGGACAGAAATGACGGCCTGCTTGGAATTTGGAACCCGATCGCAGATGCCCTTGATCAATGCACCGAATTCCTGAGGCACGGCATATCCCACCGTGTCCGGAATGTTAATAGTTCTCGCTCCTGCCGCAATCACCGCTTCGATGACTTCGTAGAGATAAGCAGGATCCGACCGGCTGGCATCCATCGGGGAAAATTCGACATCGTCGACGTAGCCGCGAGCCCGCTGGACCATGTCTACAGCACGCTGCTTCGCCTGTTCCCGAGTCATCCGAAACTGGTGCTTGAGATGGATATCGGATGTCGACAGGAACGTGTGGATACGCACCTTCGGAGCCCCTTGTAACGCCTCCCACGCTCGATCAATATCTTCAGGACGCGCGCGTGCAAGACTGCAGATCGTCGGCCCTTCCACTTCCTGAGCAATCCGTCGAACCGCCTCGAAATCCCCTGGTGAACTGTACGCGAATCCCGCCTCGATGATATCGACGCCGAGCCTCGCCAGCTGTTTGGCCACCATGACCTTCTCTTCCACGTTCATGCTGGCACCCGGCGATTGCTCGCCGTCTCTTAAGGTCGTGTCGAAAATTCTGATCATGCGTGCCATGGTGCCACCTTTCTCCCTCTAGAAACACAAAAGCCTTCGGCCCCCTTAGTTACCCAGGGACGAAGGCTTAACACGCGCTCCGTGGTACCACCCTGATTTAGCCTGAACCAGATCTGGTCGTTCAGGCCCTTCCTTAAGCCCCTTACGAGGGCAAGACGGAATCTCCTACTCTCCGTTCAGAGATTCGGCTCGGAGGCGAGTTCGGCGAAATCCAGGCTGGTTTGCACCACCCACCAGCTCTCTAGGAGGTATCTCTTCCTCCGCCACTAGATTGTTCGCCTACTACTCCTCGTCTTAGCCGTTCGACGCTCCGATATTCCTGTCGTTATCCGTAGTCAGTTAGGATCTTGTCTCAACCGGCGAAGGATCGACCTTTCCAACGTTCTTTTTACCGGCAGACGGTGCGACCAACCAATACAACTTTTCGACTGGCCCCATCAATGCATACCCAGCGAACACCACAAACAACATGACGGCCGGCAAAGCAGCCACCATCATCAACACAAGAATTCCCCACACAAGATAGGTGATTTGCCTGTCGCCCTTAAACTTCAGGTCTTTGAAACTGCGATACTTGATCGTACTGACCATCAAGAACGCCAGCATCAAGGTCATGACCAAGACCACGATCGCCTTGGATCCCGACTCCATCTTGAGCATGTAATGATCAAACACCACCAGGGAAGCCACAACACCGGCAGCGGCCGGAATGGCTAGGCCGGTAAAATATTTCCCATCTGCGACCGCAACCGTAGAGTTGAAGCGTGCCAACCGCACGGCACCCATCGCCACGTAGGCAAACATCACCGCCACGCCAAACGTTCCCTGCCCGCTCAACGCCCAGGAATAAATCAACAGGCCCGGAGCGACACCGAACGAGACGACGTCAGACAACGAGTCGTATTCAAGGCCGAATTGGCTTGTACTATTGGTTAAGCGTGCCGATTTCCCGTCAAGCACGTCAAAAATCATCGCGACGAGAATCGCAATGGCCGCTTCCAGGTAGTTGGCATTGAAGACGGACAGAATGGCATACACACCGCAAAACAGGTTGCCGGTCGTGAACAGATTCGGGATGAGATGCATGGCCGCTTTTCGCCGTTTGCCTTCCTTCCCGAACGAATTCTTAAAACCTGCCGTTTTCATGGCAATTCCCCCACAATCGTTTCCCCGCCTTTGACATGATCCCCGATCGCCACACGAACGTTAGTACCGATTGGAAGAAAGGTATCCATTCGTGACCCAAAACGGATCAGTCCGAACCGTTCACCTCGAATAGCCTGATCCCGTGGTGAAACCCAAGACACGATGCGCCGGGCAATGAGTCCTGCTACTTGGACGCACAGCACCTTGATCCCTTCGTTCGTCTTAATCATCACCGCGTTCTGTTCATTTCTCAACGTGGCTTCCGGCTTGCTGGCCACCAAGAACAAACCCGGTTGATACTGCACATCCTCGATGACCCCATCGCAAGGCATCCGATTGATATGGACGTTGAACACATTCAAAAAGATCGTGAGCCGAATACAACGCTCTTTCAAATACCTCGGCTCAAACTCTTCCTCGATCGCGATCACCTTCCCGTCGCCTGGTGCTACGACCAGGTTGGGCCCTTGTGGCACCACTCTGGCTGGATTCCGGAAAAACCAGGCCGAGAAGAGGGTCGCCACGCCTCCGAGAAACGCGAAGACCGGCCAACCCAACCATCCAGCCAGCAGTGTAACCCCTGCCGGCGCCGCGATGAAGGGAATTCCTTCTTTTGCGAATGGAATACCGACAGCACGATCTGCCACGCAATTACCTCACTCTTCTGAGGGATGTTCAAACGGGCTGACCAGCAAGGCCGCAGCGAGTGAAAAGGCGAGGCGTACGCGTCTATAGTACGTTGCGCCTTTGAACGATGTGAGAACGAAGCTGGCAGTCGGTTTCAACATCCCTAGTTCTTGGTCTTATCGACGAGCTGATCCTTCTTGAGCCATGGCATCATCCCACGAAGCTTCGATCCGACCGCTTCAATCGGGTGCGCTTCCCCCTTGGCGAGCAGCGCATTGTACACCGGGCGGTTGGCCTGATTTTCAAGGACCCACTCTTTGGCAAACCGCCCGGTCTGGATCTCATCGAGAATCTTCTTCATTTCCTGCTTGGTCTGTTCCGTGACGACGCGTGGGCCTCTCGTAACATCGCCATACTTCGCTGTGGTGCTGATGGAATAACGCATGTTGGCAATTCCACCCTGGTAGATGAGATCGACGATGAGTTTGACCTCGTGCAAACACTCGAAGTAGGCCATTTCTGGTGAATACCCAGCTTCGACCAGCGTTTCATATCCAGCCTGGATCAACGAAGTCAGCCCCCCGCACAGTACTGCCTGCTCTCCAAAGAGATCGGTCTCAGTTTCTTCCCGAAAGTTCGTTTCAATGACACCTGCACGCCCCCCACCGATTGCGCTGGCATAGGCCAACCCAACCTGCTTCGTGGTGCCGCTGGGGTCCTGATGGACTGCCAACAGACAGGGGACGCCGCTGCCTTTTGAATACTCGGAACGGACCAGGTGCCCAGGCCCTTTGGGCGCCACCATGAACACATTGATGGAAGCCGGTGGCACAATCTGCCCGAAGTGAATATTGAACCCATGCCCGAATGCCAAATAGGATCCAGGCTTGAGATTGGGTGCGACATCCTGCCGATAGATGGCGGCTTGCGCTTCATCCGGCGCCAAAATCATCACGACATCGGAGGCCTTGACTGCATCCGCCACCGGCATAACTTTCAGCCCGCTCTGCTCCGCTTTTTTCCAGGACGCTCCCTCGCGCAACCCGATCACGACAGTCACACCGCTTTCTTTCATGTTCAGAGCGTGCGCGTGCCCCTGACTTCCGTAACCAATCACAGCGACCTTCTTGTTTCGAATCTGCTGGAGATCGGCATCTTTATCGTAATAGATTTTCATGAAACACCCTTTCCCTCATCTTATTCAGTATATAACAGACCGCCAATTTTCTCGTAGTGCGCTATTCGCGAACCACCTTCTTCGCTTGGACCGCAGCGGAACGGACTGGTTCACGAGCGACGGCGACTCGGCCGGTGCGAACCAAATCCTTGATCCCAAGGGGTTGCAACAGATTGATGATCGCTTCAATCTTTTTAGGATCGCCGGAGACTTCGATTGTGTAGGTCGTCGGCGTTGAATCGATGACATTTGCGCGAAAGATATCCACGATCCTGAGCGCCTCAGCTCGATCCTGGTCCTTCGTATGGACCTTGATGATCGCGGTTTCTCGGGAGACAAATTCTGTTTCGTTCAGGTCCACCACTTTAATCACATCGATCAGTTTGTTCAGCTGCTTCACGATCTGTTCAATGATCCGCTCATCACCCGACGTGACAATGGTCATCTGAGACATTGAGGGGTCGAGCGTCGGCGCTACCGACAAACTCTCTATGTTGAACCCTCGCCCGCTGAACAACCCGGCCACTCGCGACAGAACCCCGAACTTATTTTCAACCGTCACTGAAATGATGTGTTCCATCTTGTCGCGTGTTGAGATTCGCGCGCTGAAAGCCGAGCCCGATCACTCAGCTCCGAGCGCGTTTCGCTCACCACTTCCTCTATGCTGTGAGCACCGTATCCTTATCTTCCGGCGTCACGTTCGTTGAGCCTGACTGCTTCTTTTTCAATTCCGGCGGATCTTCCAGAATCATTTCGTGATTGCATCCACCCGCTGGGATCATCGGATAGCAATTTTCATAGGGATACGTCGGTACATCCACGATGACTGGTTTGTCCGTCGCGAGCGCCTCCTTCAACACCGCATCGAGATCCCCAACCTTCTTGACCCGCAACCCCACCGCGCCATACGCCTCCGCCAACTTCACAAAATCTGGAGTCGTATCCAGATAGCTGGAGGCATAGCGCCCTTCATAAAAGAGATCCTGCCACTGCCGGACCATGCCGTGAAATCCGTTATTCAGGATGACGATCTTCACCGGCAATTTGCTCACGACAGCCGTCGCCATTTCTTGCATGTTCATCTGGACACTGCCATCGCCGGCGATACAGAGCACCAGCTGATCCCGGAACGCAGCCTGTGCACCCATGGCAGCCGGGAACCCAAAACCCATGGTCCCAAGCCCTCCGGATGTCAACCACCGGTTTGGTTTGGCCAACTTGAAATACTGGGCAGCCCACATTTGGTGCTGTCCGACATCGGTTGCGACGATCGGATCCCGATCCTTCGTCAGCTCATACAATCGTTTGACGACTTGCTGCGGCTTGATCGGCCCATCCTTCTCCTGCTGATAGGTCAAGGGATGAGCCTGTTGCCATTCTCGGATCTGATCCCACCAGGGCTTGCGGAGATCTTTTTGCTCACCGTTGACCGTTGCGCGCAAGATCTGGTTCAACTCACGGAGCACGGTTTTGCAATCACCGACGATGGGAATGTCCACGTGGATGTTCTTCCGAATGGACGTCGGGTCGATATCGACGTGGATCACCTTCGCATGGGGACAGAACTCCGACACTTTCCCGGTCACCCGGTCATCGAACCGGGCACCAATCGCGATCACTAGGTCGGAATAGTGCATGGCCATGTTGGCTTGGTAGGTCCCGTGCATTCCGAGCATCCCCATGGAGAGGGCGTGTTCTCCTGGAAACGCACCGAGCCCCATCAATGTCATATCCACTGGGATCTGCGTCATCTCAGCCAATTCGAGGAGTTCTTGCGACGCTCCGGAGAAGACCACACCACCGCCGACGTAAAGGATCGGCTTTTTAGCCTTCATGATCGCTTCGGCAGCCTGCTTGATCTGCCACTTATTCCCGTCGTAGGTCGGATTGTACCCTCGGATCGAGACCGCGTTCGGATAGGTAAATTCAGCTTTAGCCATCGACACATCTTTCGGAATGTCGACGAGCACCGGACCTGGACGACCAGTGGTCGCGATATAAAACGCTTCTTTGATCGTACCAGCCAGATCGTTCACATCTTTGACGAGAAAATTGTACTTCGTGCAAGGACGACTCAACCCGACATTATCCGCTTCCTGGAAGGCATCATTCCCGATCAGATTCGTGGGAACTTGTCCGCTGAAACAGACCAGGGGAACTGAATCCATATACGCATCGGCCAATGCCGTAATGACATTGGTCATGCCGGGACCGGACGTGACCAGACAGACTCCGGCTTTCCCGGTGGCTTTGGCATACCCCTCCGCCATATGGCCGGCCCCCTGCTCATGACGCGTTAAAATAACTTCCACATCCTTCTGTTGATGGAGCGTATCAAAAATTTTCAAGACGACTCCGCCAGGTAGCGCAAAGACGGTTTTCACTCCCTCACGCTTCAGGCATTCGATAAAGATTTCAGCACCGGTGAGTTTCATGACAACCCTCCCTCTCACTGCTTGCTCGGATCTGCTTGTCTCAGTCGGACTTCAGAACACAGGCCCGGCAGAGGCTGCATCATCATGCAGAAATGTTTGTGAAATCAAGGGGAAAGATACAAGATCCTAGCATCCCCACGCAAAGCCCGTCAACACGCTGACGAGCGAAGCCCTGAGGGGATAGCCCGGAATCCGCTCAGAAAAACATCGAGGTCCAAGAGAGCGTGGGCGGAAGACCTATAAGCCGGATTCTGTCCCGCAAAGAAGTGTCCCCCTTTGCCTGGATGATCATTTCTCTGGGATTCGAGTTACCCCGAACCTCAAGCGACCTACCCGAAGACCTCGACTGGGCCAGTCGGTGTGCAGAACTCAGTAACGAGCCCGACACATGTCTTCCTATTTGGCCTTGCACCGGGCGACGCTTACCGTGCCGGTGATGTCACCACCACCGCGGTGGGCTCTTACCCCACCGTTTCACCCTTACCTGAGCCGCAGCGACCAGATGGGATCCCATCGCCTTGGCCATCGGCGGTTTGATTTCTGTGGTGCTGGTGTCGGATTACTCCGCCTGGGAATTACCCAGCGCCCTGCCCGTGGAGTCCGGACTTTCCTCTCGGTGAACTAGGCACCGAGCGACCATCCAATCATCCACCCACGCCTGTTCAGTATAAAGAATGATACCCGCCTGTCACAAGCGACCTAACGAAGTCCTGACTGCGACCGGCCAAGATAGGGCACCCTTATCTCCCACCAACTTCTGGGAGTGGAGTCGCCGGCATCTGAGCCCTCTTCTGATAAATCGCCAGCGCCTCAGGCATCCACTCTTTCAATTGCTCGATGCGGGTATCGTGGCTCGGATGGGTCGACAGGAATTCCGCCGGTCCACCTCCGCCTGTCGCTTGTCCCATCCGTTCCCAAAGCGCCACAGCTTCGCGAGGGTCATACCCTGCCTCGGCCGCCAACAAAATCCCGACGTAGTCCGCCTCGGATTCATGCTTGCGACTGAATGGAAGCAAGACGCCGACCTGCGCTCCTGCCCCGAGAGCAGCCATCGTCGCTTGGCCCAGCATCGGATTGCCGCCGCTCATGCCGATCGCTGCTCCAGCCACCTGTAACAACGTGTTGGTAACTTGCCCCTGACTCATTCGCTCCGCCCCATGGCGAGCCAAGGCATGGACCACCTCATGCCCCATCACCGCCGCTAACCCAGCCTCCGTTTTCGCCATTGGGAAGATGCCGGTGTACACCGCCATCTTGCCGCCAGGCAACGCAAAGGCGTTGGCTGTCTTATCATCCTTGATGACCGTCACTTCCCACTGAAACTGTTTGGCCATCTCGGCATACTTCGACCGCTTCGCCGCCTCTACAATCCGAGCCGCCACGCGCTTCACCGGTTCAACTTCACGAGGATCTTGCGAGGGGCGCATTTGAGGGTCGCTCTTCACCTGATTGTACGCCTGAGCCCCCATTTGCATTTCTTGCCCGATGGACGTCATCAATAACTGCTTGCGACCGGTATAGGGATTCGTCTCACATCCTGTTATGCTCACCGCGATGGTGAGCATACACAATACCACCGTTCCTTGCTTCAACCGCCACGTACACATCGTCGATCCTCAAAATCCAATCATGTCGAGATACATCCAGATGGATTGACCGTTGTGGATCCGGTTGGTAGATTACCGCGCCCCTAGGAAAAATTTCCAGAGGGTCCTACGCCTCATATTATGACGACTCAACCGTCCGCCAGAACTGAGCGCATCGGCATCGATGAATCAGGGAAGGGTGACTACTTCGGCCCGCTCGTGATTGCAGCCGTCTTCGTGGATGCCACGACCCAAGGTGAGCTGAAGCTCATGGGTGTGCGGGACAGCAAGAAACTATCGGATGGTCGAGTGCTTGAAATGGCACCGGACATCAAGACCATTTGTCCACACAGCGTCATTGCTATCGGACCGCAGAAATATAACGATCTCTACGCCAAGATTAAAAATCTGAACCGCTTACTGGCCTGGGGCCATGCCAGGGCACTAGAGAATCTGCTGGAACGAGGCGTGACCTGCGAGCGAGCCATCTCCGATCAGTTCGGAGATGAGCGGTTGATCCTGAATGCCTTACAAGAAAAGGGACGAACGATCGTGCTGGAACAGCGAACGAAGGCGGAATCCGACCTGGCCGTTGCCGCAGCGTCGGTCTTGGCTCGCGCAGAATTCTTACTCCGCTTGAAACGATTGTCCGGGGAAGTCGGCACCACCCTCCCCAAAGGCGCATCCCCAGCCGTTGAACTTGCGGCGAAGATGATCATTAAGAAACACGGGCAGGACCGGCTGAACTCGGTAGCTAAACTGCATTTCAAAACTACGAAGGCAGTACTGACTGGATTACTCTAACCAGCTGGCAACCGCTATACTACGCGTTCCTTACTCGACCATCTGTCGTATTGCTATCATGTATAAGCATTGTTGTAGTGGCGCGAGTTGCAGAAACTATTGCCAATGCCAATCAAGCTTCTCTCTACTTTTCACTCTTAACCGGTGGCACGATCAGCGATGGCACAATAATAGCCCAATTTGCCATCATGCTAGCCAGGTTATTCGAGGGAGCTGTGGTCTCAATTACAGGTTGCCCAGACTCAGATGATGTTCCATCTTTGAATGCAATATGTGTTGATGAGTCGGTTCTATTGGCTCTCATGTCGCCACCCCTCAAAAGTTCTCGAATCTGATATTGCATTTTGCACGATGCCAGGAGGTACTTGTATCTGCTGGCGAACGAATGTGCCTTCAGAAATGAACCTGTGACTTCCACCTGCCGTGCTCTCTATCACCGCTCGGACGTGCGAGTACTGCACATGTGACTGTCCTGCCAGTACAGCTTCTGCATTGAGTGGAATGCCGAATGCCATTTCTGCAGCGTAGCTACGATAAATATCTCGGATGATTGCGTATAATGCGTCATTCGGACGTTCCACCTTGAGGCCGAGCTCGTCTCGAGCTTCTTGTCGATAAATGGTGTAGTCGTGACTACCAGACTCTGAGCACAGGAAATCAAGTACCTTTTTGATACGCGCTTTGTCGGTAAGTTGTCGCTGGATTAGCCGTTGTCCGAGCATTCTGATCTGCGAACGGCTACGATAGACTTCGCCAAGTACTAGCGGGTGAACCCTGTCTGCCAGAGATCTCAAAACAGCAAGTTTTGCTTCGTTCGAATTGAGACCGATTTCTCCCTTGGCGAAGGCTATGTATCCGTTGATAGCTTCGACGCTTACGGGAGCGCGTTGCTGCGGTGGAGCCCCAGGTATTTCAGGGTTGAGTGGTCCATTTATGCTCGGATCGATAGGGCCGAGTGTGGCTTGCCGGGTCATCATAATAGAGTCAGCACCTAAACACATGAGAGTACCCGCACTGTGGGCCTTTGAAGGTACGATAATCTCTAGCCGCTTAGAAAATTGACGAAGGAGATTGACCAGACTCCACGCAGCAAGTGTACTCCCTCCCCTGGTATGCAAGAACAAGGAAATGGTTTGAGGAGTGCCAATCTCATCAAGATGCTGCGCAAAGAGGTCCAGAACTTCTGGATGAATCTGAGTCTCTAGCCCTGGCCTATCCCCTGTCACAAACAGGAGGGCCGTTGAACTACGAGCCTTCTCCCATGCGCGTAGAGATTCTTTACGTTCCGTGTACGCCACCTGAGATCTCTCGGCTAGTCTAACCTTGAGTCATCTATGCTTATCTAAAATTACGTCTTATGTAGTAGGTTGCGATCTATCCACTATACTGCCAGCATTAAGGTTTAACGCAAGTGATTTCTTGCGGGAGACACATCCCGATATATTTCTATGAACTGCTCGTTTCTAGACCTCCACCAAGAGGTCCGAACACAAATAAAGGACCAGCTACTTTTCCGTTGCCTCCCTCTCACCCACACGTTCTCTTCCTCATGAACAGCATGCCTCGCGGCCATCGGACGAAGCATGCGTCCCATATCCTTATCGTGCCAACGACGACGGGACGGTGTTTCATAAAGAAGGCTATTACACCGCTTTTAGATCTGCTAAAGCCAAGCATTCGATAAAGAGGATCTGCCTCTACATAAGACTCATCCCTTTTCGTCTCGCCTTGCAACCAGCTTGAGACGCTGGCCCTTATCCCCTTTCATACAGTAGTGGAGGCTGGCGTTCTCTCATAGAACTCAATGCAGGTGACAGGAAAAGACAGCGTGACGGAGATTGTTCCAACTACATTGCGCCTTGGAAGAAACTAGACCGACTCTCCCACTTCCAGATCGGCTTTCTTAGCTTCGCTGAGAGGGTGCGACGTTTCTGTCGGAGGCTCTCCTTCCCAATAGAGCATGCGCCGGCAATAGGGGCAGACATGTAGATCATCGGAGCGTTTTACTTGCGCAATAAGCTGCGGGGGAATTTGGAGGCGACACCCGGCGCAGATACCGTCGCGTACTGCAGCAAGAGGCTGATCCTTCCGGGACGCTTTCACCTGGTTGTACCGATCGAGTAGACGCTTCTCAATCTTCAGAGACGCGTCCTGGTATTGGGTTTCGAGTCGTGCCAGTTCGGTCGCCAGCTCCTTATCCTGGGCGTCCAATCCTTGTTTCTCCTGTGTAAAGGCCTTCTCTAAGGCATCCTTCTTGTCTTGAAGCTCTTTCATGGCCGTCTGAAGCTGATCGACCTTGTCCATCGCAACCAGAATCTTTTCTTCGAAGTCTCCTCGCTTCTTGTTCGCCAACTCCAATTCGAACAAGTGCGCTTGATATTCCTTGTTGGTCTTGAGATTGGCTGCATGGGACTTCATTTTTTCGGTATGGGCCTCATGCGCTTCGAGTTCTTTTTCGTGCGTCCGCCGTTCTTTAATGGCGCTGTCGACGGTAGCCTTTGTGTTGTTTAAGAGTTGGATCGCGTCGCGAAGCGGCGATTCAGCGGCATGGAGCTGCTCGGGAATTTTTCGGCGAGTTTCGTTGATCTCCATGATGCGGAGATCGACTTTTTGCAACTCAATCAGTGGGGAAAGTTTCTGATTCACCGTACCCTTTCCGTCAATGCCGGTGCATTGAAGAGGGGAAAACCCGCCCCGTTGGTGGGCCCACTAGGACTTGAACCTAGGACCAGCTGATTATGAGTCAGCCGCTCTAACCACCTGAGCTATGGGCCCGATCGGAAAGGGCGAGCTCAAGCTGACGACCGGATAAGCGCCACACACCCGACGGCGGGCATCCATCTCGGCCCTGCCGGTCGTCTCCATCAGCGGTCCGATTCTAGGCCGATGCTTCGCATGGAGTCAAATCACGGCGCTCGACCTCTACCATCTATAAACTTTCGACAAAACTCCGAAGCTTCTTGCTGCGGCTTGGATGGCGGAGTTTTCTGAGCGCTTTGGCTTCGATTTGCCTGATACGCTCCCGTGTCACTTCGAAGTCTTGCCCCACTTCTTCCAGCGTATGGTCCGTCGCCTCACCAATGCCGAACCGTTTGCGTAAGACCTTCTCTTCGCGTGGCGTCAGTGTTTCTAGTGCGCTATTGATCTGGCGTTGTAAATCGTAGCGAATCGCAGCCTCTAGCGGGGACACCGCCTTCTTGTCTTCGATGAAATCTCCCAAGTGACTGTCTTCTTCCTCGCCGATCGGGGTCTCCAGTGAGATCGGCTCACGGGCGATCTTTAAGATCTTTCGGACTTTGTCCAACGGCAGGTCCATGCGCTCGGCGATCTCCTCCGGAAGTGGTTCTCGCCCAAGCTTCTGCACCAGATGCCTCGACGTCCGAATGAGCTTGTTGATGGTCTCAATCATGTGCACCGGAATGCGAATGGTGCGCGCCTGATCCGCAATGGCCCGCGTGATTGCCTGCCTGATCCACCAGGTTGCGTACGTACTGAATTTGTACCCGCGTTTGTACTCAAATTTGTCCACCGCCTTCATCAGACCGATGTTGCCTTCCTGAATCAGATCAAGAAATTGAAGGCCTCGGTTTGTATACTTCTTGGCGATGCTGACCACGAGCCGCAAATTCGCCTCGACCAGCTCCGCCTTCCCCCGCTTTACCTTTTCTTCGGCAATATCAAGATGTTTGACCGCATCCTTGATTTCTTCCGCCGGAACGAGGGCCTCTTCCGCTTCAAGCTGGCGCACCTTCGCCTTGGCGGCTTGATAGACTCTGCGAATCTCGGTCAAGGCTTCTTCGGAGGCACCGGTCTTCCGTTTGACCGCCAAGAAGTCCTGGCGGCTCCGGCACATCCGCCTCAACAGCTCGGCCCCTGCCTCTCCAGCCACACCGATACGCCGTTGGCAGCTCACTGCTTCCCGCTCAGCCGCTCTGATCTGAAGGGCCAATTCGCGGACACGCTGCACCATGCGGTCCTTCAACACCCCGTGGAGATTTACGGATTCAATCTTGTTCACCACTTGCTGACGGATAGCATCGAACTGCTTTTTGAACTTCTTCTGTTTGACCGGGTCACTGCCAAGATTCCGCCCCTTGTCGGCAAGCCCTTTGAGGGCCAGTGAGACCTTACGGACGGAATTCAGCGCATCCAGCGTTTTGACCCGCAGTTCCTCATAATCCCGTTCAACCGGTTGCTGATCCTCTTCGAAATCCTCTTCGGTCTCTTGGATCGGCACGATTTCACGGACATCAATCTTGCCGTTTTTGAGTTGATCCCGGAGCGCCAAGACGAATTCAATGGTCATCGGCATGCCGTAGATCACCGAGGCAATATCGTTTTTGCCTTCTTCTATTCTCTTGGCAATTTCAATCTCGCCTTCGCGGCTGAGGAGCGCTACGCTCCCCATTTCCTTGAGGTACAACCGCACCGGGTCGTCCGTACGGCTGAGGGCGCCGGGTGTCAGGTCGATTGCCTTATCGTTGTCGTCCTCGGAATCTGACTCGACTTCTTCCGCGTCTTCGCCAACCTCGCCATCCGATCGTTTTTGCACCCGTTCCCCATCGGTGGTCTCAACGATTTCGATATCCATCTCCCCGAACATGGCCATAATGCTGCCGAACTGATCCGAGGACACGACTTCGGCGGGCAAAGTGTTATTCAGCTCGTCGTAGGTGAGAAAGCCTTTTTCCTTCCCGATTGAAATCAGCTTCTTGACCTCACCGAGCAATTCTTGTTTCGGCATGACTACTCCTTCACCAGTGAAACGATAGCGGCGGTCGGCATCCCGGCTTTCCGCATCCGTATTGCATTGATCTGCATATTGAGCACACCTACTTCGTCCGCACGGCCCTCTCGTTCTGCGGCTTTCATTCTCGTAATAAGCTCCCGCATTGTCTGGTCCGATCGTTTGCGATCCAGACGATCCAGGCAGGCCTTCGCATGCGCTGATTCGTCGTCGAAATGATCATCGCGGAGTGAGAGGTCAGTCGCGAGGGCGCCACACTCTGGATCGTCCATCAACCGATCTAATAGGGGCTGGACCCGAATGCGACCGTCGCGATCCACCTGATCCAGGGCCAATTCGACGAGCCTGCGACATCCTCCGACTGAAAATTGGTCCGGCTTGAGACGTCGTACATCTGCCACCGAGAGCATGCCCCGCAACAGAAGAACGGCGAGGTCTCGTTCCTCGGGTGCTCCCTTGAACAGGGTTTCCATTGGAGTCGCACTCGCGACCACTTGTCGTGGCCTTCCGGAATCCCGTCCGTGTTGCTGGGACAGGATAGGGTACCGTTCGATCAGACGAGCTTGACTTATTCCGAGCCGTTCGGCCACGACCTTAAGACGCTCTTCCCGCTCGATCGGATGTTCGCCCTTCTGTAAGATGCGCAGGATTTCATCGACGCTGCGGATTCGCCCCTCGATCGTCTCGACCTCCGTCGCTTTGAGACTCTGCTCCAGGGCGAAATCCAACAAACTTGGCGCCTGCTCCTCCAAGCGAGCAAACGCCTCAGGGCCTTCTTTCCGGACATACGTATCCGGGTCTTCTCCCACTGGTAATGTGACAACCTTGACGCCCAGGCCACTGTTCACGAATAAATCCAAGCCTCTCAGCGCAGCTCGCACTCCGGCAGGATCGGGGTCGAACAGCAACACGACGTTTGACGCAAACCGCCGGAGCGCCTGCACATGATCCAATGTGAGGGCGGTTCCCAAGGTCGCCACCGTGTGCGCCAACCCTGCCTGATGCAGCGCGATGGCATCGAAATAGCCCTCCACGACGATGACCGTCTTTGTCTTGGCAATCGCTTCCCTCGCATGATCAAACCCAAAGAGTGTGTGGCTCTTTTTAAAGAGCACCGTGTCGGATGAGTTCAGGTACTTGGGCGTATCATCGCCCAACACACGACCGCCGAACCCCACTACTCGCTTTCGCAAATCGGTGATCGTGAACATCACCCGGGCACGGAACCTGTCGTAGAATCCAGATTTGTTGGTTCGTGCAATCACCAAACCGGCCGACGCAAGATCGCTCTGTGAAAAGCCTTTGTTGGTGAGCGCCCGTAGCAACCCATCCCATTCGGCTGGTGCCACTCCGATTCCAAATCGATCGACCATGCGCGATTCGACTCCACGATGAGCGAGGTATTCACGTGCTTGGCGTCCGATGCGCTCGTCGCGCAGGTTCGTTTGAAACCAGGCAGTTGCCGCCTGATTAATACGCTCTACCGTCTGTGCCATCACCGACTGAGGGTTGGAGTAGGAGGCTCTTTCTTCGATTTCGATCCCGACCGTTTGCCCAAGATCGCGCACCACTTCAGGAAAGCTGGCCCCGGTCAGACGGGAAAGAAATGTAAATACGTTGCCGCCTGCGCCGCAGCCGAAACAGTGAAAAATCTGTTTCGAGGGACTTACCGTAAACGATGGGGTTTTTTCGTGATGAAAAGGACACAACCCCTTGAGATTTTGTCCGGCCTTACTTAACGAGACATGTTGGCTCACGATGTCAGTAATGTCCACCCGACCCTTAATGCGTTCGATCGTGTCGTCTGAAATTAAACCCTGACCCACGAGAGTCTTAGCTCCTGGAGTCTCAACTCGTATCACTGGACGAGTCGGTGCTATGTTGTTGGAAGAGTTGACCGTACAGACTACCAGACGAGATAAAAATCTGTCAATCGACGGACTTCGTCATCCGGGAGGCCAGGTCATGTGTCGGCCACCCATCACGTGAAAATGAAGATGGAAAACGGTTTGTCCTGCGTCTCGTCCGGTGTTCGTCACGACTCGATAGCCGGAGCTCTGTAAACCTTTCAGGGCTGCCACCTTCGTGCAGCTCATCAGTAACCTCGCGAGCAACACCTCATCCTCTAGTCCTAAGTCTTGAACGGTTGCCACATGCCGTTTAGGGATCACCAGCGTATGGACAGGCGCCTGAGGATTGATGTCGTCAAAGGCGACCGTGTACTCGTCTTCCTGAACAAGCCTCGCTGGAATTTTCTTCTCCACGATCTTACAAAAAAGGCAATCGCTCATATGTAACCTCATGAGGCAGATTTCAAGGCGAACATGGGCCGAGTATAATCAGGATCAGATCAACCAGCATCCATAGGATACGCGCCAGTGTCTGCTATTCAGACCTCAAACCCGACTTCCCAAATCGTCTTCCCAGTTCCCCATAGATATCTTGTAGCGAAAGGTCGTGATACCCAAGAACCATGAGTGTATGAAAGAACAAATCAGCCACTTCGTAGATGATCTCCTCTTTCTTGCCCCCTTTTGAGGCTAACAAGACCTCTCCAGCCTCCTCCGCCACCTTCTTCAGAATCTTGTCGTGCCCCCCTTCGAACAACTTGGAAGTATAGGAACCAGCCTGGGGAGCGGAACGACGATCGCGAATCGTACGAAGAACACTTTCAAGAATACCCCCGTGCGCGTCTTCTGAATTCAACGGAACGAGTTGGCCCTGTTCATCGAGCCTGGAAAAGAAGCAGGCTTGTGCTCCTGTGTGGCAGGTCGGTCCGACGGGTTGCGCCTTTACGAGGATGGCGTCACGGTCACAATCAATGAATAGTTGCTTGACGTGAAGTGCATGACCGGAGGTTTCACCTTTTTCCCAGAGTGCATTCCGAGACCGGCTCCAAAAATGGACTTTTTTTGTAGCAACGGTCTTGGTCAGCGCCTCTTGGTTCATATACCCAAGCATCAGGACAGTTCCATCGAGCCAATCTTGGATGATCGCCGGCAGAAGACCTTGCCCATCGAACTTGAGCGTGCTGGTCGTCGCCTGGTTCACTGTGTCACGCAACCCCAGAAAGCATATCCATTCGGACTGGCACACCACGATCACGCAAGTACGACTTGGCCTGAGCAATTGTGTAGGTCCGAAAGTGGAAAATGGACGCAGCCAGAACCGCATCCGCCTTCCCTTTTACAAAACCATCGTACAGATGCTCCAAGGTTCCGACGCCGCCCGATGCGATCACCGGAATCGATAGAGCCTTCGACACGGTCGCGGTGAGATCCAAGTCATATCCCGTCTGCCGGCCATCCTGGTCCATGCTGGTCAACAAGATCTCCCCTGCACCGTACTGCTCCATCCGTACAGCCCATTCGATGACGTCGATTCCGGTCGCCGTACGTCCGCCATGCGTGAAGACTTCCCAGCGGCCAGCTGTTGTGCGTTTGGCATCGATCGCCACGACGATGCATTGGGTACCGAATCGTTGCGCGGCCTCTTTGACGAACTCGGGTCGCCGGACGGCTGCCGTATTGATACTCACCTTATCGGCTCCGGCGTTCAACAAGGCTCGGATATCGTCCAGAGTCCCTACCCCCCCACCGACGGTCACCGGCATGAAGACTCGGGCAGCCGTCCGCTCGACCACATCAATGATCGTTTTTCGGTTTTCATGCGAGGCCGTGATATCGAGAAAACACAGTTCATCCGCTCCTTCACGATCATACCCTACCGCCGCTTCAACCGGATCACCGGCATCGCGGAGATTGACGAAGCTGACCCCTTTGACCACACGCCCTTTTTTGACATCCAGACATGGAATGATCCGTTTAGTGAGCATGATGGGCTTCGGCCGAGTGAGCACCTATAGCGGCAATCGCCGCCGGATAATCTAATTTGCCATCGTACAACGCTTTCCCAACAATCGCTCCCTCGATCCGAGGCCCCAGCGATTGCACCGCTCGCAGATCCTCCAGGCTGGTGATACCGCCCGAGGCAATCACCGGAAATGGCGAACAGTCCACAATGCTCTTGAGGGCCGCCAGGTTCGGCCCACTGAGCATCCCGTCTCGGGCAATGTCGGTGTAAATCACTGCCCCAATGGCACAGCCCGAGAGCTCCTTCAGCAGGTCGATCGCTTTGACCTCCGATACTGACGTCCAGCCTTTGACGGCCACTCGCCCATCCCGGGCATCCAACCCGAGAAGGATTCGATGGGGGAATTCTCGGCATGCTTCTTCGAGAATCGTCCGATTCGTGAGGGCGGCAGTGCCAAGCACCACGCGCGAGACACCAGCGTTCAGATACTGCCGCACCGTTTCGAGACTCCTGATCCCCCCACCAACCTGAATCGAGGCGTTGACCGATCTCAGGATGGACTGGATCTGTGGTAAATTCTTCGGCTCCCCGTCGACCGCTCCGTTCAGATCCACGACATGGATCAGATCGGCCCCACTCTGCTCCCACTTCCGTGCGACCTCCGTCACATCATCAGAATAGATGGTCTCGGCAGCCATATCGCCCTGGCGCAGCCTCACGCAGCGCCCATCCTTTACATCGATAGCAGGAATGACTCGCACGTTATTGCTCCCCTCTTCCGAACGGAAACTCCTTCAGCACTTCGTCAACACCGTATTCTGCCAGTTCCCCCGCTGTCACAAACGCCCATCGTTGCAAAAACCCGATTAGGTCCTCGGTCATGGGGCGCTGCCGTTCATAATATCTCCCGACCCACAGCACTTGCCCGTCCGCCGCGACGACACTGACCTGGAAGCCGACGGAGGCCGGAGGATCGGCTCCTAGTCGACTCCCGACACGTTCCCGATACGCCGAGACAAGCCCCAGCAACGCAGCATCCACATTCAGTCGCTTGGCGGCTTGAGCGGCGGTTTGTTCCGGCGTCTTTTCTAGCCCCTCACTAGTTCCCAACGTGACTCGAGCCGATTCACCAGGAGCTAAGACGCGAACACCTTTCCAATCTTGAAGGCGCCCCCAGAACAACTCTGTTACTTTCTCCGCCGCATAGCCCGGAACCGCCAGAGTCTTCTTCGGCAAAGAGTCCGCTTCCGGTGGAACCCCGATAGAGATGGAGGACCGACGGACACTATCGGGAACCGGAAGAAAGAAATCTTCCTGATCTCGAGCTTGAGGTGTCGCAATCGAGGTAAACGGCAGCAAAGCAATCGAACGAACCTGGTATCGGGGAAGCTCTGGAGCCGACTTGGTCACCACTTTTGCTCCACTGCATCCCGTCGCGAGGCTCACCGTTATCACAGCACTAACCGTGAGAATTGTGCGGACACGCATGCGAGGCCCTCTCACTTCCAGGCTCCAAAATTCTTGATGAGTTGCAGTCCGACCGTTTGACTCTTCTCCGGATGGAACTGGCAGGCCACCACATTGTCCTTCCAGATGCTCGACGTGAACGGCCCCCAGTAGGTGGTTGTCGTCGCCGTGATTTGCTCGTCCTCAGGATCCACAAAAAATGAGTGGACGAAGTACCAATTTGCATCATCGGCAATACCTTCAAACAACGGACAAGGCTTTTGGATGCTCGCTTGATTCCACCCCATGTGGGGAACTTTCAAGACATGATCTCTCGAAAACGCTCGAACCTTCCCTGGAAAAATGTCGAGTCCTTCATGCCTCCCGAATTCTTCGCTTTCTGTAAAGAGCAACTGGAACCCAAGACAAATTCCTAAGAACGGTTTCCCCGATTGGATCGCAGCCTTGATCGGTTCGACCAATCCATACTGTTTCAAGTTCGCCATGCAGTCGCCGAAGGCCCCGACACCAGGCAACACCACATGGCCGGCATTTCGAATCGATGCTGCATCGCGCGTCACGATTGCCTGGTGTCCCACTGCCTCAAAGGCCTTGGAGACACTGCGCAGGTTACCCATTCCATAATCAATGATGGCAATCATAAAGTCGTCCGCACTGAGGAAGTCGTAACAATACCGCAACTGGCGGCTTCCTGCCACTGGCAATCTTCACGGCGTCGGTCATGGCCTTTCGATTGACAGGATCAGACCGAACCAGTAGCCTGACCCAATCAAAGCACGATCAGCAGCTATGAACGACTCATCATTGACCGCATACATCAAAAAGACTGTTCCGAGCCTCATTGCCTTATATCGATTTGGCTCAGCGCAACGTGGTGCTGTTCGACCTGATAGCGACATTGATCTCGCCATTCTCACGCAAGAAGCCTTGCCCGAACTCCGTCGATTCGAATTGGCCCAGGATTTAGCTATCCAATTGCATCGTGAGGTTGATCTTGTTGATCTTCGCTCGGCGTCAACGGTCATGCGGATGCAGATCCTTTCCACCGGCACCTGTTTAACGAGCCAAGATGAGCAAGCCCGTCGAGAGTTCGAGATGTACGTCTATGCAGACTATGCCAGGCTCAATGAGGAACGTCGCGACATTCTAAAGAGAATCAGCGAGAGCGGGTTGGTCTATGGCTGACGACGTGATCGTGAACAAGGCCGCCAGCATTGAGCGTTGCCTTCAGCGCATCCAAGAGGAATACGCAGGAGACATGCAGAATCTTGTCGCCAATCAGACTAAGCAGGATGCCATCATCCTCAATCTGCAGCGCGCCTGCGAAACAGCCATCGATCTGGCCATGTACGTGGTGAGCCAACGGAAGCTTGGGGTACCACAAGACAGTCGTGATGCCTTCTCCCTACTACAAACTGCTGGCATTCTTCCAGCCGACCTGGCTCAACGCATGCAGCGGATGGTCGGTTTCCGCAACGTAGCCATTCACGAATATGCTCGCCTGAACTTGGATGTGGTCCGAACCATCATCACAAAACAGCTGGACGACTTTCGAATATTCTCTTCGACCATCATAAAGACGAGCACATCGCTCGACGAAAAGCGAGAACGCAAGACCTGACACCGCACACGTACATCCACACATGGTTTGAAGTTCAACAGAATCGAGTATCCCCAACCCTTAGTTCGATTCGTTACTCTTTATCTAGCTTCGAGATGTTCTCGTTTGTCCCCTTCTCCCTCTCATTCTGACATGCCTACGCTCTCTTTGAATGGGCGGGTTAACCCAGTGATCGTGACCGTGGCTCGCTGAGTCGTGTCGTTGTACTCAAAGATGGCTCGAACATCTTCTTTCGGAGGACCGACGCTTTGGGGTTTTAGGACGACTTCTTGAGGAGGAAACATCCATTTCCTCCCAATGGAGGCTTGGGGGCTACCGGCCTCGCGCTGAAGGAGGAAGAATTCGTAGCTGGTTTCGTGTGGTTTAGTCCTGTGAAATGGGAACGGGAAATAGGGCAGCCGATGAATAACAGCTTTACCGTATAGCTCAATCGTCGATGATCCCTCTTTGGCTCTCCCAAGGAGACCACCGATCAATTGCCAGCCTCCGTTTTCCCAGAATCCTTCGCCATACTGCACTACAGTTATGCCTGGGCTCATGAAGCCCGCACTTTCAGGTGCACCTCGCCCATACCTTAGATCTGTTTTCTTAACTGGCAGCTCTGATTTGAGGATCTGTCCGTTTTTGATTTGAATCCCTATAGTCGTGTTAGGTTTCCCTTCAAGCATGGATTGCTCCCAGAGGACATCGAGCGGTTCGCGGTTTGGTAGTTCACCCGCCTCAAGAGTGGACGCGCCGAGCAGCAACTGCGCAAGCAAGAGGACAGTTAGGCTGGCTCGCATACGTTTACCCTAAACCTGCTTCTCCACACGTTGGCCGCTTCCTCCTTCCAAGCATATAGGACCGTATCTGATATTGCTTTAGGGTCAGGCATTAGCATCGACTTATTTCTTCGGTGCTGCACGCTATACCCACCTGCCGTCCACGCAGATTGTATTTTCTCATCGTTTGATCACCGGCACATGCTCTCATCCACATCGCCAATTCTAAGACTGGGATGCTAAACGCGCCAGCAATCTATTCAAATTGCACGGAAGTCCTATGTTTCGAAAGAAGACTTTACTGGAATGGATTTGCGAACAAGCAGAAGAGGAAAAAGAACCCAGGGGACCTTACAACATCCCCTTCGTCGACAGGACCTTCCCTGCCAGTCGCTCTTCCAGCATCGTCGCTTGATCGAGCGCCTTGGCAAGCGCCTTGAAGATCGCTTCCATAATGTGGTGAGGGTTGCGACCATAGAGGAGATTCACGTGTAGGTTCAAGCCTCCGTGGGTGACGAAGGCTTGGAAGAAGTCTTCGAACAGACCGAGATCGAACGCTTTGATCTTCCGATCCGGCAATGCCACATTGTAAACAAGAAAGGGGCGCCCGCTGAGATCGACGGTGACCTGCGCAAGCGTTTCATCCAGTGGGGCCGAGGCAAACCCAAATCGCTTGATGCCGGCTTTTTCGCCCAGTGCTTGATGCAGCGCCTTGCCCATCACGATCCCGACATCCTCCACAGTGTGATGCTCGTCGATGTCGAGGTCACCTTTAGCCTGCACGGTGAGGTCGAAGAACCCGTGCTTCGCGAGAAGCTCGAGCATATGGTCGAAGAAACGGATGCCGGTGTCGATCTTTCCCTTTCCACTGCCGTCCAAGGCCCATTCGACTCGGATGTTGGTTTCTTTCGTAACTCGATGGATATTCGACTGGCGTGGGGCGGACCCGTTCTTCTTCATGAGAACCTGCTCTGCGCCGACTTGGCGTGCGCATCAAACCCTTCGATCTGCGCGAGGCGACTGAGAGGATCTTTCACCTTGGCCAGCTCTTGTTTCGTGTAGTGCACGATGTTGCTGACCTTCACATAGTCGTTCACTGAAAGAGGGGAAAAGAACCGGGCCGTTCCTCCCGTGGGCAAGACGTGATTCGGGCCCGCGACATAATCGGCGACTGACGGAGGCGTGTAGCGCCCCAAGAACAGAGCCCCGGCGTGACGAATCTTTTCCAAATAGTCGAAGGGATTGTCCACCGAGAGCGTCAAATGTTCCGCTGCGATTTCATTGGCCACCGTGATGGCTTCATCCAGTGTGGGGACGACGAATGCTATGGCATGACGCGCGATCGATTTCGACGCGATTTTTTCTCTTTGCAGTCCCTTCAGCTGGCTGTCGATCAGTTTGGAAACATCCTTCGCTAAGCGTTCAGAGGTCGTCACCAAGAACACTTGGGCGTCTTCGTCATGCTCGGCCTCACAAAGGAGATCCGCCGCCACATGGGCCGGCTTCGCGTCATCGTCCGCCACCACCAGCAATTCGCTGGGTCCGGCAACCATGTCGATCCCGACGGTGCCGTAGAGCAACCGCTTTGCCGTCGCGACATAGATATTGCCCGGTCCCACGATCTTATCAACTCGGTCGATCGTCTTCGTACCATAGGCGAGTGCCGCCACGGCTTGCACGCCGCCGATCCGATAGATCTCCGTAACACCGGCAATATCAGCCGCAACGAGTAGATAAGGGTTGATTCCTTCTTTCTGCGGTGGCGTGACCATCACGATTCGAGAAACACCCGCCACCTTGGCCGGAATCGCACACATCAGCACGGATGAGGGGTAGACGGCTTTCCCTCCGGGAACGTAGACCCCGACCGCGTCGACCGGTCCCACCACCTGCCCCAACGTGACATCTCCGTCCTGGTACATCCATGTTTTGGTCCGTTGCCGCTCATGAAACGACGTAATCCGCTGAGCGGCGAGTCGCAGTGCATCGCCTTCGTCTTTTCTAATGTGGAAATAAGCGTTCTTGATCTCTTCGGCCGTCACGCGTAAGGCTTCCGGTTTCAGCGTGATTTTGTCGAACTGCTTGCTGTAGCGTAGAACCGCTTTATCGCCTCCGCGCTCGACGGCCTGCAGGATCGTCCGCACGGTTTTTTCGACTGCAGCCCCGGTCGTGCGCCCCCGAAGCGCGGCTTTTTTCAGGGATGGGACAAAACTGCGATCTGCTTGTGTGACGATTTTCATGAGCGAGCGACTCTCTTCTTACGACTCCCAGCAGTCACCACTGGACGGCCATTGACGGATTCAATCCCCTTGCTCTCTACGGCACTTCGAAGCTTTCGAATCAACCCCATCAGCGGCTCCTGCTTCAGGCAAAAGCTCGCCCGGTTGACGATGAACCGTGCCGACGACTTGGCAATTACTTCTACCTCGACGAGATCATGAGCCTTGAGCGTGCTGCCGGTTTCAACCAAATCTACAATCCGATCTGCCAGCCCTACGACCGGCGCCAACTCGATCGAGCCATACAGTTTGATGATCTCAACCGGAACGCCACGCTTATTAAAGTACCGTTCCGTGATCCGAGGGTATTTTGTCGCGATCCGGACCTTAGAGGACAGGTGATCGGTCAATCCCTCTTCCTGGAGCGCGGCGACCGAGATTCTACACGCTCCGAACCTTAAATCCAATGGTTCGTATACATCACTTTCTTGCTCCATCAAGACATCCTTCCCAACAATTCCGGCATCTGCCCCCCCATATTCCACATAAGTCGGGACATCGCTGGGGCGAACGATCAGGAAGGTCATCTCATTCTCGCGGCTGACGAAGATCAGTCGTCGGCTCTCCCCCGAGAGTCCGGTAATTCTATAGCCGGCACGCCGGAACAGTTCGAGTGCGGCGTCGATGAGTTTCCCCTTAGAGAGCGCGATCGTCAACATGGGGTAGTCCTAATGAACAGCTCCGGCCGATTGGCGCTGAATAGAGGCCCCGAGCGCCCTGAGTTTTTCTTCAATCCGTTCATAGCCTCGATCCAGATGATAGACACGCTGTACCTGAGTGGCCCCCTCTGCCGCCAACCCCGCCACGATCAGGCCGGCGCTCGCGCGCAGATCGGAGGCCATGACCGGAGCCCCGGTAAGCTTCTTACATCCGGTCACCACAAGGCGATTACCTTCCACGCGGATATTGGCTCCCATCCGGCGTAATTCTTCCACATGCATGAACCGACTTTCAAAAACTGTTTCGGTGACCACGCTGGTGCCTTCAGCGAGACTCATCAACGCGGCCATTTGGGCTTGCATGTCGGTTGGAAATCCAGGGAACGGCAACGTCCGCACGTCCGTCCCACGCAAGCCATTGGGCATGGTGAGACGCACCGAGTCTTTCTCCTCCTGAATCTCGGCACCAGCTTCGCGCATTTTCATCAGTACCGCTTCCAGGTGGCTCGGTCGGCAGTGAGTTACCGTCACATCCCCCCGCGTGATCGCAGCCGCCGCCAGATAGGTACCTGCCTCGATGCGATCCGGGATCACTTCGTGGTCCCCGCCATGCAGTTCTCGCACCCCCTCAACCGTAATCACATCCGTTCCTGCCCCATGAATTCTGGCACCACGCTTGATAAGAAAATCCGCTAGGTCCAAAATTTCTGGCTCTTTGGCCGCATTTTCCAGTACCGTCGTTCCTTCGGCAAGCGAGGCGGCCATCATGAGATTTTCTGTCCCGGTGACTGTTGGCGTGTCACAGTAAATGCGTCCACCTCTGAGCCTGGTCGCCTTGGCTGTGATATAGCCATGGTCTATGGAGATATCGGCTCCCAGCTTGGCCAACCCCGCCAGATGAAGATTGACGGGCCGGGAGCCGATCGCACAACCGCCGGGAAGAGAAACCTTGGCCTCGCCCCAGCGGGCCAGCAATGGCCCCAGCACTAACACGGATGCCCGCATGGTCTTGACCAAATCGTAGGGGGCTTCGGTACATTCAATCGTGCCAGTTTGGATGACCGCGCGATTGCCTTCATGCGACACCTTGGCTCCCAGAATTCCCAGGAGCTTTCCCATCGTTAAGACATCAACGACCCTTGGAATATTCGTGATGACACACTCCCCACTCCCGAGAATGGTCGAGGCTAGGATGGGAAGCGCCGAATTCTTGGCACCGCTGATGCGGGCTTCTCCGCACAACCGCGTTCCACCATTGATAAGGATCTCATCCATGTCAGGATACCGACCCTGCACGCCGAGCGATCATGACACGTTCGATACCGGCCTCATCTTTAACGGTTTGCAGGCCTGTGTAGCCGCCAACCTGACCTGCTGCCTGTTGCACGAGTGGAAGCTGGCCTTGACCCATTTCCATCACCAGCAGCCCGTCAGACGCCAAAAACTCCTTGCAGTCACGGAACAATCTTTCATGGAACTCAGTCCCCTTCTGTCCGGCAACCAGGGCTAAGCGCGGTTCAAATTTTCGCACCTCGGGCTGAAGTTGATCCCACTCTCCTTCAGCGATATACGGAGGATTCGAGACAATGATATCAACAGTTCCAATCAGGCTTCGATCACGCAGAGGATCTAAGAGATCTCCCTTGAGCCATTCGATCTTTTCTCGCACTCCATGTTTCATGGCATTGCTTATTGCGGTCTCCAGCGCGTCGGCAGAACGGTCTACTGCGAGAATGCGAACGCCATCGAGGATGGTGGCAAGTGTCACGGCGATGCACCCGGACCCAGTTCCCACATCGACCAGCGTCGCACCTGCTGCCAGCCCTCCCTCCTTGAGAACCGCATGGACCAATAGTTCTGTCTCCGGTCGCGGGATTAACACGGAGGCGTTCACAACAAAGTCGAGTCCGCAAAACTCCTGGGTCCCCAAAATGTACTGTAGCGGCTCTCGCGCCATCCGCCTCGAGACCAACGTTTTCACACGTGCACGCTGCTCAACGCTCACTGGTTGCTCCATTCGGCTGGCCAACACATGGTGCTCCATCTCAAGAGCAGCGGCCAACAACCACAAGACCTCTTGAGCCACACTTTCCGTTCCAGCCGCATCCAAGGACCGGCGCGCCCATGCGACAAGTTCACCGACGGTTTTCGGATCTTCCAGAGTGGCTGTCATCAGTGGCTACACCTTCGCCGTTTCTGCCTGCTGCTGTTGTTGCGCTTTCAAAGCCTGGACGATTTCATCCAGGTCACCTTCCATCACTAATTCTAGTTTGTGAAGGGTCACGCCGACGCGGTGATCCGTCACCCGGTTTTGCGGAAAATTATAGGTCCGAATTTTCTCGCTCCGCTCCCCGCTCCCCACTTGAGATTTCCTGTTCTGAGCAATCTCTGCCTCTTGCCTTTCCCGTTCGGCCTCCACAATCCTGGCACGCAAGGTCCGCATGGCTTTCGTCCGGTTCTTCAACTGAGACCGCTCATCCTGACAGGTCACCACCACACCGGTCGGAAGATGCGTGATGCGAACGGCCGAATAGGTGGTGTTCACGCTCTGCCCGCCGGCACCTGACGAACAGAAGGTGTCGATCCGCAAATCCTTTGAATCGATGTGGACGTCCACTTCGTCGACTTCCGGCATGACCGCCACCGTGACCGTAGAGGTGTGAACTCGACCACTTGCTTCTGTAACAGGAACCCGCTGGACTCGATGCACACCCGCCTCGTACTTAAAATGACCGTAGGCTCCCTTGCCCTCAATTAACGCGACGATGTTTTTATAACCCCCAATGCCCGTCTCGGACGCTTCCACCGTATCGATTTTAAGCCCTTTTTTTTCAGCATACTTCCCGTACAACCGAAAGAGCTCACCGGCAAACAGCCCCGCTTCATCTCCGCCCGTTCCGGCTCGGATTTCGAGTACCAGGCTTTTTTCGTCTCGCGGGTCTTTGGGGATCAAAAACTCTCTTACGCGCTCCTCGACTTCCGCTTGTCGCTGCTCCAACTCATGCTCTTCGTCTGCCGCCAACTTATGCAGTTCACTCCCGGCTGAGGGGTCGGCGAGAATCTGCCTTGTCTCCTGCAGCTGTTTCACATAGTCACCGTACTGTTCAAACAATCTGGCTGCCGGCTCAAGAGCAGTGCGCTCCTTACTCAGCTTGTGCAACAAGTTCGGTTGGCTGAGGACGGACGGATCCATGAGCTGATCGGTCAACTCATGAAACCTTGAGGTGAGACTCTCCCACTTTTTCAGTAACACAGCTTCCACGCAGTCACCCTCCACATCGGGAACGGTCACAAAAAAAGAGACCCTGCTTCTGACACGAAGCAGGGTCTCTTCTCGGCCTTTGTGGTGCGCTACTTGCCCTTCTTCGCGTACTTCTTTTTAAACCGTTCGACACGCCCCTCTGTGTCGACGATCTTCTGTGTCCCGGTGAAGAATGGATGGCAATTCGAACAGATATCCACGCTGATATTACCGATGGTCGTCCGAGTCTTGAATGAATTCCCGCACGCGCAATGAACGGTGGCTTCCCGATAGACTGGATGTATACCCTTCTGCATACCTACGACTCCTTGCCGAATAGAATGAGAACCAATCTCGCCCATTCCCTAAGGGGCGACACTTTATCTGAAGGGCGCACAAGATACAAGCGGCCCTACCGATTCATCGATTGCAGGAACTCTTGATTATTCTTGGTGCCGCTGATCTTGTCCATAAGGAACTCCATCGCCTCCATGGTGCCCAAGGGGCTGAGGACCTTGCGGAGGATCCACATTTTGTTAAGCCGATCTTTATCCACCAGCAATTCTTCTTTTCTCGTCCCGGACTGGCTGATATCGATGGCCGGGAAGAGACGCTTATCAGCGAGACGACGATCTAGGTGAACCTCCATGTTCCCGGTTCCCTTGAATTCTTCGAAAATCACATCGTCCATCCGACTGCCGGTATCTACCAATGCGGTCGCCATAATGGTCAAGCTTCCACCATTTTCAATATTTCGAGCCGCGCCGAAGAAGCGTTTCGGCCGCTGCAAGGCGTTGGAATCAAGCCCCCCCGAGAGCACCTTCCCGCTTGGTGGTGCAATAGTGTTATAGGCGCGAGCCAAGCGAGTGATGCTGTCCAGCAGGATGACGACGTCCTTCTTGTGTTCGACTAGCCGCTTGGCTTTCTCAAGTACCATTTCAGCGACTTGGGCATGTCGTTGAGCCGGTTCGTCAAAGGTGGAACTGATCACCTCCGCCTTGACCTGTCGCTGCCAGTCGGTAACTTCTTCCGGACGTTCATCAATGAGCAACACGATCAGCGTCACCTCTTGATGATTTTTCAGGATCGCTCGAGCAATCGCTTGCAACAACATTGTTTTCCCGGTACGAGGAGCCGCGACGATCAACCCCCGTTGGCCTTTGCCGATGGGCGTCGTCAAGTCCATCACACGGGTGCAATACTCCTCGCGGTCAAACTCCAGATTAAGCCGCTCTTCGGGATACAACGGAGTGAGGTTGTCGAATAGAATCTTGTCCCGAGCCACCTCAGGATCTTCATAATTAACTTTTTCGACCTTGAGGAGCGCAAAATACCGTTCACTCTCTTTCGGAGGCCGGATTTGGCCAGATACGATGTCGCCCGTGCGAAGGTTAAACCGCCGAATCTGCGAGGGAGAGATGTAGATGTCGTCAGGACCCGGCAGATAATTGGAGTCCGGCGCGCGGAGGAAGCCGAATCCATCTGGAAGAGTTTCAAGCACACCCTCCCCATACACCGATCCGTTTTTTTCGGTCTGGGCTTGGAGAATCGCAAAGATCAGCTCTTGTTTACGTAAATTGGCAGCCCCTTCTATCTTCAATTCCCGAGCCACATCATTCAGGTCGGCAATGGATTTCTGCTTCAATTCTGCGAGATGCATTACTTCCCCCTTAGCTACTGACATACGACTCCTCTCGAGCTTTGGCTCGGCTTCCGTTTAGAGTAATTCGCTCAGACTGAGTGACCATTGCAAAACGTGATTTTATCTTGGTGATGAACTTAGGTCTTAGTCCGTTGGGTTGGAAAAACTTATGGAAGTTCGCTATTTGTTTGTATGTAGAAAAATGATGCTGTCTCTAGCTCTTGCAGATGTCTACGGTCCAAGGAAAGCCTTTGGATGGCTAACTAACTTCAAACTCATTCTCACTGCTACCAGATTTGGGCCGAGAGTAGATTCCGAAGTTGAATTCTTCAGATGGAGAGAATCAGCTTGCCTTTTGCCTTAAGAGCCCATTAACGCTGGGGTGATGATACCCAGGCACCGACAGATTGTCAACTGGCATCTTGAATTTGACCTCGTCGCATCACGTATGTGACAAATTTCAATATCCCTAGTGTTGTTCGGCGAAACTGAAGTGTGTTAGACAACTAACACATATCAGAGATACATCAATGGCACGCGACGAAAACGAAACCAGCCCAGACCGCGTCTTCTCCCTGTTCGAAGCTAACCAGCTGATTCCGCAGCTGCAGGCCCATTTGTCGACCGTCCAAACATGTAAGGCCATACTGATAAGCACCCGAGAAGAAGTAGGCAAAGCTGCGGCGAATGCCCCACTAGGAGGCGGGACGGCTGTTGGTGCACGCTATGTGAAAAGCCTCCAAGACATCAGCACCAACCTTCACGCGATTCATGAGCTAGGAGTTGTCGTGAAGGATATTGACCTTGGGCTGTGTGATTTCCCCCATATTCGTAACGGCCGAGTTGTGTACCTCTGCTGGAAACTGGGCGAGAGCGAAGTTCGCTGGTGGCACGAAGTCACCAATGGCTATAAGGATCGTTGCCCGATCGAAGAAGAACACACTTAGCCAAGCCTATCGCCATACAGACAATCTAGGCCTGCACCTACCTACAACCTCAATACGAGAGTTAGCAAAGACATGAAGTTTGTGATCATCGGCTATGACGGTCCTGAAGGGGAAGCTAAGCGTAAAGTCCATCGGTCGGCTCATTTAAGTAATCTTGAGCCACTAGATAGGCTGGGACGCGTCATCCTTGCTGGTCCTCTTACCGACAAAGCAGGAAGCTTGCTGGTGCTAGAGTTCGAAACACAGGAAGAGGCAGAGAATTTCGCCCGTCAGGATCCGTACACGGTTCATGGCGTCTTCGAGCGGATTGAAGTCCACCCATTTATGCAGGTTCTACCAAAATCTCCGTAACCCAACGAACGCCTCTCTGCACCCGCGCCAGAAGGTTCCTTCAGCTACCTGCCTTTCCCAGCATTGTCCAACCTGTAACCGAGCGGTATAGTTTACCCATGAACCTGAGGTCTGTTTTCCTAGGTGCCCTGGTCAGTTTTCCCATCTTACTCCTTGAATTTGCTTCTCCCGTCAACGCCTCTCAAACCACAGTGATCGCCGAGGGAAGCTATGTGATGGGGGACGGTGACACACTTGCCATCGCCGAAGAGCGGGTACTCCAACGAGCCCAACGGAGAGCAGTTGAAGAAGCCGGGTTATACATCGAATCAACTTTCCACGATCTAGAACGATCCGATCTAGGCACAAGCACCCAAACAAGTTCACTGGAGGTACGGACCATTGCGGCCGCGATCACCAGAACGGAAATCTTGGAAGCACGCCGTTCCTTTCTCGACGATCGACCAAGTTTTTACGTCCGTATTCGTGCGGTTGTCGACCTAGACCATCTCCAGGCTGCAATCCAAAGGTGGCAGACTGAGCAACGATTAGCTGATCACTTCCGCCGCCTCCAAAAGGAAAATGCGGAGCTTAAAAATCAACTTGACGAGCTGAGGTCCCGTCGTCCTGGAGTACGAACGCTTCATATTGAGCCGGTTAGTCGCACGCATAGTGCTCGTGAACAAGCTCAGCAGTTAGTTCAAAAAGCACTGTCGACCCACCATCTTCCCAAGAAACTTGACTTGGTCTCACAGGCTGCTGTGCTAGACCCCCATTCCATCGAACCTCTGATCATACGCGGTCAGACCAACCTCAGACTCGCATCCGCCGCGTACTCGAATCGGTCCAGACCCAGCGAATACTCGGAATACGTCGATAATGCTCGAATGGATTTCGACCGCGCCCTCCTCATGGATCCCCACAACACATGGGTGCTTCTTGGGCAAGGCGACGTGAACACATGGCTCGATCGTTCTGAACAAGCAACTCGCTTTTTCGAACAAGCCCTAGAAATCAATCCCTTCTTCGACCTCGCCCGCCACCGCCTCATTACCTTATATACCGCTGAGGCCCGCAAGCTCGTCGAGCTGAAGCAGTGGAACTCCGCGCTTGCAACCTTGAAAAAGTGCTTACCCCCCTCGATGCCCGATAGCTGGCTTTCTTTCCAAAAGGAAGCCTATTTTTTGAGAAGCGAGGTCTACAAGACATTGAAGCAACCAATGCGGGCGATCGCCGACCTCAGCACGATCCTGCGAGCCGATCCAGCGGACAGACCTGCCCTCCTAGCTCGAGCCAAACTGTACCAAGACCAACTCCAAGGACGATTGGCAAAAGACGACTACGAGCATGCTTGCATACTCGGCTCGGCAGAGGCCTGCCAACAACTGCCCTGATCTGTTTTTCACCACGATTCATCGACTCGTTTTCAATTTCTTGCCTGCCGTTGTGGCAGGCAATCCTCCGTCACAGATTCAGACAGTGATTTGACAATCCAAAAGCGCGATACCTATAATGCGAAGGGCTTTGTTAACCAGGTCCCGCAGCACAGTGGGGACAAAGGACCTAAGCTCTCTGCAAAATCTTGGCCCGAAAGCTCTCCAGGGTGGGCCTTCTGAGATGTTGCGGAACAACGGGGAAACACCTTAAAGTGCTGAGAACGATTGTGTTTTCATTAACCTCAATTTTCTCGGAGTGTAGGATACTGTGATGAGTGACTATCGCGTGCTGCCAGGACCAGAACACTTTCTCCCACCAGCCGCCGCAAGCATGGGGATTCAGTTGCCGAATCCGGGGGAAGCACATATTAACGGCGTGATTGCGTCAGAGGAAAAGGCCTATGAGGAAGCGGCCCGTCAGTTCTTGATGGCCAAGGTTCCGACCATCTTCCCTGGTCCGCTCGTACTCTGGGCTTGGAATGAGAAGGCGGCAAAGAAAGCGACAGCCGTCCGACATCTTTTCAACACCTTAAAGGAATGTGCTCAGGCTGGTCAGAGGCCGATGCTGATTCCCATGCCTGATTACCGACCCAAATATCCGAAAATCAATCCGGAAGTAGAGATCAACCCGAATCACCCAAATTTGACCATCTGGCATAACAAGATCGACTGCTGCATGTTTATCGGTGTGCATTGTCACCAAGCCAATCTCTCCCTAAAGATCATACGAGGGGGGACTTCCTGCTATACTATCGCCATGTGTGCACAGGCCGGTCACGAAGATGCTATGCTTTCATTCCGCGACGCATCGGTCGAGAAGATTATGCGATTGGCCGAGACGATCAAGCGATTAAAGGGGACGGTCAAACCGCGTTTATCAGCAGCTACGAGCGGGGCTTCGAACTAGCACGTTCGCTCCCCGCATGCTTATATAAGGAGGCTGGTCCATGGCTGAATCAAAGACCATCATTGGAACCCAGAATAAGAAGGGTCAGACATATACTGATGCATGGAAGTTAATGAACGAGGCTCCTCGGACTCCGTCCTTTTTCACCGGCTCCGAGGTCATTAAGGAAGCGATCCGCCGAGCCAGCTGTGACGTCATGATCGCCTATCCAATTACACCACAAAGCGAAGCCGCCGCACTGATCGGCGAATTATTTGCTGAGGGGTACATCGGTGACTATTTCCGCGGCGAAAGCGAGTTCGCGGTGATGTCGCAATGCGCTGGAGCCGCTTTCGGAGGGGCGCGCGTGTTCACCACGACGGCCGGTCCTGGCACGATGCGCGCCATGGAAAACTTCCCGATGTGGGCAGGTTCCAGGCTACCAATTCAGATGATCGTGACCTGTCGAGGCATCAACTCACCGCTCTCGATTCAGCCTGACACATTGGAAATCGCCTATTTATTGAACACCGGCATGTTGGTGTGGCATGCGGAAACCGCTCAGGACTTTTTTGACTGGATTCTTAAAGGTTATATGGTGTCGGAGGAGCCTGATGTACACCTCCCACTCGCTCTCTGCTGCGATGGGTTCTTCGTCACACACACAAAAGATGTCGTCAACCTGACACCGGCCGACATGTGTTTGCCACCCTACGATCCGTATCGCTCGCCCGTTCCCTGTATGGATATGGAATGCCCGCCGGTTCGCATGATGCGAGATCCGTTCGTGATGAAGAGCAACTACATCAGCTATGCCACTCATGCCAGCTGGCAACAGGAAATCTGGGCGGCGGTCGAACGCTCACGGAAACATTCCATCCATTGGCTCAACGGTTTGATTGACGCTGAGAACACCGACGCGGATATCATGATCGTTGCGTCTGGAACGGCTGTCTCTCAGGGTCGTGAAGCGATCCGTATGCTAGAGGATGAAGGCGTCCGCTGCGGCCTCGTGAAGGTGAAAACTCTCCGCCCTTGGCCGGAAGAAGAAATTCGAGAGGCCACTAAGAACACAAAGCATATCTTCGTACCAGAGTTTAATGTCACCGGATGGTTGGCTAAAGAAATCAAGGCCACCATTCCCAATCACCACCGCGTCCATGCTGGTCCGCATGTTTGCGGTGGCATGACGATGCCCCCGGAAATCATCGTCAATGAGATTAAGACGGCCTTGGGCATGAAGAAATCCTTCGTCATGGCCGGCCGAGGAAGCTGAGCTGAACCTACTTCACACCTGTTCGCTCTAACACCGGGCGAATTTGAGGAGGCAATATATGAGCAAAGAGCGTATTCAAATATCTGAAGATCTGTACGATATCATGCCATCCGACTACCAGGATCTTGTGAAGAGTTCCACGTATGGCAAGGAAGATCGTGGCTGGAAAGATATTGGAACATCGAAAGAGCTTATCGAACAACATTCGCTTTGCGCGGGTTGCCCAGAGTCTATGGCATTCCGCTATATTCTCGCTTCACTCCCGAATCCGGAAGACACAGTGATGGTCGGCTCAACTGGTTGTACCAGTTTGGTGTTCCCAATGGTTGCCGTCCATAACATCCATTCGCTATTCGGCAACCAAAATGCTGTCGCATCCGGTCTTAAGCGTGCTCTGAGCGTCAGATTCCCAGACCGCGTGAAAGACGTCGTCGTGCTCGCTGGGGACGGCGCAACCGTCGATATCGGACTCGATATGACACTCCAAGCATGGTTCCGGCAAGAAAAGTTCACCACGATTTGCTTCGATAATGAGCTCTATGCCAACACCGGCGGTCAGGAAAGCGGGCTCATGCAAAAGGGGTTTGTCGCGAAAATGGCGCCGGTCGGAAAATTGTTCGACAAGGTGCGGTTGCCTGAAATCGCCCGTGAGTCCGGCTGCCACTATGTTGTGAACTGCACCGTCAGCAAACCCTCCTTGGTCGAAAAGGTCATCCGAAACGCGGTCCATATCGCCAGAGAGATCGGTCCAACCTATTTGCAGTTGTACACGCCCTGCATCTTAGAAATCGGCAAGAACAGCATGGAAGGGCTGCAAGAAATGCGCGATTCGGAAAAGCCGGCTGAACGGTTCGCCTACAAGGAATACGTCAGCGAGCCAGCCAAGCAATTGCTGGCCGAATTGGCAGCAAAGGACAAGGAACGAAAAGCCGCCGCCAAGCAACTGGCAGGCCAAGCATCAGCATAGGTAGACCGGAGGCTCGACATGATTAAAAGACGATTGAATATCCGGATGTCAGGCTTGGGCGGACAGGGCGCGGTCACTGCTGCGCACGTCTTGGCCATGGCCGCCAACCGTGACGGCAAGTTTTCTATCTCCAACCCATTCTTCGGGGCGGAGAAGCGTATGGCACCGGCGGAAAGCTATTGCCGTATCGGTATCGAACGAATCTACGACCGAGGCGAGTTAGTGTTTCCCGATGTCATTCAAGTCTTTCATCCCCAAGTCATCACGATGGGGAAGAGTTACACCATGCCTTTTTATTCCGGTGTGAAGGAAGGTGGAGTGGTCATTATCAACTCCGCTCAACCCCTGTTGTCCGAAGAGGACGTGGAACGGCTCAAGGACTTGAATGTCGCCGTGTTTTACATCGCGGGTACCGAGTTGGCCATTGAAGTGGCCGGGACCGAGCTCTCAACAAACATGGCGATGATCGGCTCCGTGTCAGGCATCACCAAATGCGTTTCGATGGAGGCTCTCGATGGGGCACTTCAAGAACGCTTTGGCAAAAAGTTTGTGGCTTCCGGCGGAACAGCATCTCTCGACGAAGCCATCAAGAAGAAATTTGCCAAGAAGGAAATGCTGTTGGCCAAGAACTTGGCCACCGTAAAGGCTGCGTACGAAATTGCCAGCGAATGGGCCGACAAGAACAAGGTTGAACTGCGAGTCGGAACTCCAGCTGTCGCTGCTTAAGATAAGGAATTACGTTGCATGTATAATGTTGCGCAAGTCATCGATGAAAAGTGTACCGCTAAGAAGGGGTGCCGTCTCTGCATCATGTATTGCCCGGAGGCGAACTGCCTGGACTTGAACACCAACAAGATGGTAGCGGAAGTGACGATCGATCGCTGCAAGGGTTGCGAACTCTGTGTGATCGTTTGTGATGCAGCCAAGCATTTTGCCATCAGCATGCAGGCTGTCAGCGCGACGGGACAACTGATGACCAAGAAGGGTGAGTCGGCTGAGCTGGGTCAAGCCTATCAAGGCTAGCCATTCTGACTGGAAGTTGAAAGAGCCCCATGGCGCTGGCGCTATGGGGCTTTTTAGTGCGATCAAGGAGACGCGAGATGGAGAGCGAAGATAACACCCTTGACGAATTACTGGCTGATATTGCCGGTTTGATCAACCAATACCCCATCGCCATCGAACGACAGGCGGGGTTCATCCACGCAACGGGCAAGGACCCCGAGCTTGCGGAAAAGCTCATGAAAGCTGCCGACACGATGCGCGACAGTGGAAATCTGTATTTGACCTGGGCGAAACATTACGCCTCAATGGCAAAAGGCAATACCGACGCCACTTCAGACGAGGATGAAACGGACGATTTCGACATTTAAAAACTTCCCTATTCCACAATAAGTTTTGCTAGAATAACTTCCGCTTTCATGAACACCTCAGTTCCCCGGTAGCTCAGTTGGTAGAGCAGCCGGCTGTTAACCGGCTGGTCGCAGGTTCGAGTCCTGCCCGGGGAGCCAGCTTATCAAAAGTCCCTCGCGTGATTTCCAATTCGATCTAGGTCAACGCATGTGGGAGTCATCTGTGGAAATAGTCTTTCAGACTACTCTTCGCGCGCTAACCCCACTTTTTAAAACGATCTCGCAGATGTGATCGAGGCGTTCAATATGCTCGTATGCTGCCCAGGGATCCATAGCTACGGCACAGACTCCGTGGTTGGCTTGACCGACGATATCGAACGAGAGCGTCCCATCTTCACGAACACCCAAACACTCCGCCGTAACGTCCGCTAACTGACGGGACAACGCCGGCAAGGAAGAAACAGTAGGCCCTACTCTCGTATAGCGCGAGATTTCGGGGAATTCTGCACTGATAGCCTGTAGATCAATCCCGGCATAGATCGCCGCCACGACATGTGTGGCATGCACATGGACGACGGTCCTCGTCTTCTTTGAGTCCCGCTGAAGGTTCCAGTGCATCCATAATTCGCCTGAGGGCTTCTGCTCGGCACCCACCTTGGGAATCTTCAATCCTGTCGCCGAATCCTTCACAATCTCAAGCCTTATCACATGTTCAGGATGAACGATCGTCTTACGCCAACCAGATGGAGTGATATAGAGGTACTTCCCTTCATGTTTTTTCATACTGATATTGCCGTCTCTTGTCGTGATCCACCTTCTTTCATAACAGCGCCTCATCACATCCCCGATAGCCGTCAGCATGTCTCCTCCTTTAAAATGGTGAGATGTCTATCTTTTTTGATCTCTTCCCTGTACCAGCTCAGTGGAAGGAACTGACGAGTCTCCCACAAGACCATTACCATGATTGACCACACCCTACCATACTGAATCCTATGATCCATCGCACAATGAACAACCTGGCCTCATCCTTTACCCCTCCCTTTCCTCTCCACAACGCGCATCTCATGACCCTTGTACCTCGTTACTGGCCTAGAGATACGTCACTGGCCGGAATGCCAGAGGAAGAACGGTTGTTCACCGTCGCCCGCCATACGCAATTGAAAGGGTACTGCCACTGGCAAGTGGATCGCCACGCATCACCCACAGCGATCTTGGTTCATGGTCTCGAAGGTTGTAGCGAATCGCGCTACATGCGAGGCATCGCCGCAAAGGCCTATCGGATCGGGTTCAACATTATCCGGATGAATCAACGTACATGCGGAGGGACCGAACATCTTTCCCCGACGCTCTATAACAGTGGCCTGAGCGGAGACTATCACGCTATCGTCACCGAGCTGATTCAAAGCGATAGTCTCAACCGAATCTGGCTAGTTGGGTATTCCATGGGTGGGAACCTTGTTTTGAAGGCTGCCGGCGAAATCGGGCAGAGTGAGCCGGCTCTCGCTGGAGTCGCCGCTGTCTGCCCAAACATCGACCCAGCAGTCTGCGCACGTGCACTCGAAGAACCTCGCAACTGGATTTATCACCGTCACTTTGTGACCAGATTGAAATCTCGGCTCCGCCGCAAAGCGGCTCTGTTCCCAGACAAATGGGACCTCTCGATACTCGATCGCATCACCACCATCAGCGAGTTTGACGACCGGTATACGGCAAGGGACGGAGGCTATCTGGACGGGGCCGACTACTACAATCGGGCCGGAGCGCGCCACGTGCTCGACAAGATTGCGGTTCCCACCCTAATCGTCACGGCACAGGATGACCCATTCATTCCGTACTCCATGTTCACGGATACGACGATTCAGCGGCATCCACAGATCGGCCTGGTGGCCCCACGCTACGGAGGGCACTGTGGCTTTTTCCATTGGAGCCGAAACGGAGAAGACTCGTACTGGGCTGAGAACCGGATCGTGGATTTTCTGCGAAGAGGGCTTTAGCAATGTGGCCACGGGATTGGCCCTCAAGAGGACCATCCTGCCCTGCATGGCTTGGGGAAAACCGTGCTCTTCTGAATTCGAGTGTCCTAGGCGATCACATTCTGAAGGTGGGTGCGAACGTCTTCAACATAGGTTTTGAATGGATCCGGCATGGGAAACGGTGTCCGCCCGCGCACTTGGAAAATCGACCAATTGATGACATAGGGAGGAAACAATCGTTCCGAGTCGGCAGACTGGTCGGAATCGATCCCAGGCCAGGACCCGAGCAGATGCTTGACGAGTTCACTCCGTCCATAAGCCCTGGTGTTCTTAGGGGCCTGGTCCATGGCGAGCCCGATCAACGTATCCGTTGTCACTCGCGGAACACGTCCCTCCTCCAGAAGTCCATAGAACAGTCCCTTTGTTTGATTCAGGTTATGATACTCCAGATCCAAACTCTTCAGCATAGGATCGTGCCAGTCCAGACGTTCGGCCTCTCGAAAGCATTCCAACAGCCATAGCTTAGATGCCCAATCCACACGCCCCACGAGCTTCTGATAATCCCCGCGCAGATCTCCAAGCAGCGCTTCCCATTGGGTCAACACCCAATCTGTTTCTTCGTCCTGCCCCTTACAATACTGCATCGCCGCATCGAAAAGCTGCTCTTGAATGTCGAGCGCTGACATGGTCTTCTGTGAGCGGAGTTGAACCAACCACTGTCGCTCTTGATCCTGCGAAATCTCCTGGAGCGCTTCTACCGGTTCATCGACTTCCAATTCTTGAGGTGCATGTCCCTCCTCAATCAGTTGCAGCACCAGTCCGGTGGTTCCTAACTTCAGCGCTGTCGCATATTCCGTCATGTTTGAATCACCCAGCAGCAAATGAATGCGCCGGTACTGATTGGGATCGGCTAACGGTTCGTCTCTCGTATTCACAATCGCCCGATTGTGTTGGACCCATTCGAAAAAATCGTTCACGATAAAATCAGCCCGTTGAGAGATTTGAAAGGGCAGACTGGATCCTGCGCCGGTGTTTTGGGCAGCCCGAGGAATAATTAACCGATCCATCTGAATCCAAGCATCCTGTGGGCCAGCAGAACCGACACGCCCGGAGCCGGTGAAAATCTGTCGAGTCACAAGATGGGCCACCAGTGGAGCCATGCCTCGTCGCGAAAACGGAAACCGACGGGACACAAGGTAATTCTCATGCGAACCGAAGGTCGCATCTGTTTCATGATCTATATTGTTTTTGATCAAGGAGACGTGATCGGAAAAGCCAAGATCATCGATCGCTTGCTGTAACAGACGATCCCCCGCACGGTCTGACGCAACGATGTCGGTGAGTGAATGACATTCGGGCGAGGCATATTCTAGATGTCCCATGTCAAGATAGACTCTGCCGGCATTCGTGAGAAAGCCTCCATTCCCAGGAGGTTCATCATGCCCTCTATGGTGGAGATCGAGCACGCCACGCCGCTGAACATGGAACAGATGGTCACGGATCTGTTGGGAAAACCAGGTCGACGAATGGTCTGGCCGATCCTCGTGGATCAAGAGCCCATATTCGGTTTCAAGGCCGAAAATACGATTTAGCATCAGATTAGGTGGTTGGACGACCGAGATCGTTGGGTAGCGAGCGCCCCAGCTCATCAGGCTCAAGCGTGCGATATTTCGAGGCACCTGGCATGTGACGATCAAGTAGGGCACATTCGATCGTCATGTCGTTCAGACATTGACGAACATGCTCATGGAGCAGACCAGGATCGCTCGCAAGACGAGCTGCGGCATCCTGACCTTCAGACTGACTTCTGGATTCTTCGAGTGCCTGGCGTTGAGCACGATCCCCGACAGCCCAGGAGTACACCGCCGCAGTAACGGCTTGTTCCAAAGAGACCACAGGCTGTTGCCGCAGATACGCCGTCATCTCCTGCTCAATCGCTACTGAAGCCGCCAGTACCGCGCACTCAGTCTTCTCTTCAAAAGTACCGTCAAAGTTGATCGTTAAGAAACGATCTTTCCCGGCTTTCTGGCCCAACTCGGCTAACAAGATCTTCACGATGAAGGGGGCTTTGAACACCTCTTCGAACGCCTGTTTAATCACCGGCGCAATGCCATACTTCACCATGCGAGTTCCTGTCACATCAGACGGCGAGCGATTAAATCCTTCCACGTGCGCCATTTCCAAGAGGTTGAAGCGCAGCTTTTCCAGATCAGCCGGATGCCCCATCCCACCCAAGGCAAGGCGGTCGTAAATTTCATACAACTTGGGCGTCCCCTTACTCATCGTCATGAGCAGAATGCCTGCGTCGCACGCAACTCCGATGACCGGACTCCCTTGCCGAAACTGATCATCAAGATACTGTCGACGATTTCCTATCGCTTCGATCCACCGATATGGCTCTTCATACATCTCTGAATGATCCTTACAGACCTCGAGAAACATTCATTTCGAACAGCGACCGCAACTGTGGATCCGGCATCGTCCTCACCCCGGCAGCAGTGATAAACTTCACGACCGGATAAAGATTGGCATCGCGATTGACTCCGCCCGTCGCACTGTCGAACTCCGCAGCACTGGTCAACAGCCGCAATGCCTGAACAGTCGCCTGTTCCTCAGGCATCTCGCTCAGTGGCTGTTCTCCCCAGGTATTCACATAATGAAGGATGCCGCGAATGGTCGGTGAGCCGGACCCGGATACCGCGTATTCCACTCCTTCGAACTCGGCACCCAGAATGTCATAAAAATAAATCTTGGCTGCATCATGCTCGGGATCGTAGCCGGCAAAAATCGGTGCAACCGCCCCAGTGCCAGCCAAAGCAGCAGGAACATTTTCCTTTAGCAGTTTGGAGAGCGCTCGTAGTTTTCCCTCAAAGCTGAGTTCCTGCAGTTGTGTTCGTCGATAGTACTTAAAGGAGTGTTCGAGGATGCGCGCCATTTCATACGCTGTGGCCGGTACTCCGGCGATCGCCATAACGCTGTGCCGGTCGATCTCCAACACCTTATCGGTACGGTCGTACATCACTAGATTGCCGGCTGTCGCACGACGATCTCCCGCAACCAGAACACCGTCAAGGTACTTGAACGCGAGGATCGTGGTCGCGGTTGTCAGTTGCTGATGTGCTCCGGCCTCCCCCGATACGCCCAACACATATCCCTGTTCCTTCAACACCTGATAGAAATCGCCCTGCATGCCCATTATATCTTGCCTCACACCTGTTCACTTTCATCCCGAGGATAACTGCTGTAGTCAGAGTTTACTGCGCGCATCGAACGAGGCCCTTCTGATGGCGCGCGTTCGGCGAGCACAAACCGTGACTCGGTAGCCATCCTCACTCTCCTGTACGTTGCCGGTACCGCTCCGCTTGTTTCGGGTCGACTTTGCGCATCCGCTTCATGAGATTATCCTTCTCCGGCGACCCAGTTTCCTGGCGTCTTGGCCCACCTCCCTCTTCGGGACGAGGTGATTGAGGCATGGGGTCGACCGGTCCTTCACGTCGTTCCGGCATAGTACTCTGTTTCATATCGCCCTATCCTTTCTGTGACTCCACGCCGCCAACGCTTCACTCGGCGAGCCGGCCACTTGAAAGATATGTGCACATTGTCGAACTTCTTGCGGATCGAAGAGATCTCCCATGTCCAGATTGCGAGATCGAATTCCACCGGTAAACTGAATACGCTCCCACTGCATCGATTTGATCTGATTGGGAAACCGCTGAACACAGAGCCCCCTCAACCCACCGCGGGTATCTGTTGGACCGTTCCACATAGCCTCTTCAATCGCTTCGTCGGTGATCATCCGCCATGCTTTTCCTTCGGTTTCCAGTCCCAGGTAAAGTCCTTGTTCGGGATCTATATTGTGATACTCCAAATCCAAGCTGGCCAACCAAGGATCATCCCAACCGATCCGTTCTTCCCGCATGAAGCTCTCGAGTAGCCACTGTTTGGTGACCCAATCCAATTTCCCGACTAACCGTGAGCGGTCACGTGACAACAGGCTCAAGGTCTCGGACCATTCTCTCAATAACCAATCGGTCTCCTCATCGGTACCCGGAAGCATCCGGCTCGCTGCTTCGCAATACGATTCCTGGATATCCACAGCTGAAAGTTTACGCCCATTCACAAGCTTGACGACCGTTTTGAGGTCTGGGTCTCGCGACAACTGCTTCACAGCAGTAACCGGTTGATCGAGTTCATAATCCGGCGCAGCACCACGCTCGATCAGGTCCAGAACCAGCCGTGTGGACCCGACCTTGAGCGCCGTCGCATATTCACACATGTTCGCATCACCGACGATGAGATGGAGGCGGCGATATTTCTTACGATCCGCATGGGGCTCATCTCTCGTGTTAAGGATCGGTCTGTTGTGCATGGTATCAACGCCCAACTCCACCTCCATAAAGTCGGCGCGCTGAGAGAGCTGATACCGTCCCGGAACATGCCCCGACTCCTGGGCTTCAGTCCCGACCTTCCCCGCGCCGGCAATAACCTGACGGCTCACCAGGAACGGTACGAGTCCAGCCACGAGATTGGGAAAGGGAATGGACCGCGCCACGAGATAGTTGTCATGACACCCGTAACTGTGTCCGTGGAAATCCGTGTTGTTCTTGTAAAGTCGGACATGATCTCCGCCCAGCACCTTATTGCGCCGCTGGGCGGCGCGCAGGAGGATGCGCTCGCCCGCGCGATCCTGAGCCACCAGGTCTTTGAGTGTCCGACACTCGGGTGTGGAATATTCCGGGTGGGTGTGGTCATTGTAAAATCGGGCGCCATTGGGCAACACAAGGTCACTCTTCATGTCATGAAAAGAAAATGGGCGATGGGCATCACGTGTTGCGAACTCGTCTTCCTCTCTGTCCTGTTGTAAACCCGAGACACGAAACCCACGCGCATCTTCATGCGGATCCTCGCCGGCATAATCCCAACGCCGTTCAAAGGAGGCTTCCAGATGAGCCCGAACTAATTCCATCGATTCGACGACCGGATCGACCTCCGGTATGTCATCCCTCGTGATCCCGTACTCAGTTTCGATGCCAAAAAGGCGCATGGTTTCTTAACGGTGAAAAGGGAAACGTGAACCGGCGATCACTCTCGCCAGCAGTGCCAGGTCAAGCAACGTTTCACCTTTTGCATGTCGCATCGTCAAATAATTTGGTTCAGGATCCGCTCCTCCGTTTGGCGGCCACGCCGGAACGAAGAGACTCCCACCACCTGTTCAGGGTGATGATCCAGGAGCTTGAGCCATTCTTCTGCCGCATCGTCAGGTGGTAACATCTCACCCTCTCTGAACTCCTCGGAGACACTATCGAGCAAGTCATCGAGCAATAATCCTGCCGGTTGGCCTGACTGAATCGTGCGGTCGATCGCCTTTTCTTTGGCACGTTGAACGATCGACGCCAAGATGGCGCCACTCACGAGATCGCCCCGGTAGAGGACCTTGGTTTGACCGCTCCTCAGCCTGATCGAGAGCAGCCGATTGTCCGTCGTTCGCTGGAAGATGGACTCGATGACCTCTTCGACGAGCGACGTCACCGCGTGGGTGTGCTCGCCACCTCGAGCCTTGACCAACCCTGAGTCCAGAGGCAGATCCTCAGTCAAGTACACCTTGAGAATCTGAGCCGCCGCCTCTTTGTTCGGCCGACTCACTTTGATCTTTCGGTCGATACGACCAGGACGCAGTACCGCCGGATCGATCAAGTCAGGTCGGTTGGAGGCCAGAATAATCACCACATCATGCAGCGATTCGATACCGTCCATTTCGCTACAAAACATCGGGACGAGCGTATTCGAGATATTGAACGATCGCATGGCCCGTCGAGTCCCCAGTATCGATTCGGCTTCGTCGATAAAGATGAACGGGAGGGCGCCGTTCTTGCGTCTCACGCGAGCCTGGTCAAAGAGGTCGCGAACGATCCGTTCGGATTCGCCAAGCCACATGTTCAAGATTTCCGGCCCCTTGACGTGAAGGAACGCTCCGCTCGTCACCGGCGGGCGCTTCTCCTCTCCAGGCAATTGCCCCTGACTGGACTCACTCACCAACTTGGAAAGGCTCCCCGCTGCAGCTTGGCCAATAAGCGTCTTCCCACACCCTGGTGGGCCATAGAGCAAGAAGCCTTTCGGTTGTGAAAACTTGAACCGTTCAAAGGCCTGCGCATGCAGCAGCGGATATTCAATCGCCTTTCGGATCGCGGTGATCGCTTCACTCTGTCCACCGATCTGCTCCCAAGTGACCGTCGGCGTCTCTTCGAGCGCGTGTCGGCTGGCCTGTCGGTCTTCCAGATGTTCGATGGCCACACGATGGCTCGGATCGATTCGAATTTGGGCGCCTGCCTTGAGATCCACGCCGATCAAATCAGTGGATCGCTGCAACACCAATGATTGTCGGCCCATGTCCTGTTCAAACCGTAACCGCCCGTCAGGCATCGCCTCAGCCAGTTTCAAAATGGGCCCGTTTCGGTCGTAGCCCAATGTCTTAATCACGGCGTAGGCTTCGTTGACGAGAATCTGTGTTCCAATCTTGAGATCGGGCTCAGGCACACGAGGGTCCACATTGGCATAATACTCGGCCCCACCGACCACGATGCGGGCGAGTCCTTCACCTGGCAAATCAAGCAACGTGCCGATGCGATTCGCCGGTGCTGTGAGCTTGGCCACGACTTCACTGACTTTTTTGAATTCGAGTTCGCGTTGCTGAGAAGCGGCCTGAGAGAGCAGGACCGCATGACGCAACTTATAGAGCAGCTTTTGACGAGGATCACCCTCTGGGAAAGAAGCCAAACATTGCTCGATCAATTCAAGCGGATCGATCCCTGTTTTTGGCGAGGCCGCACCTTGATCAGTAGGCTCATCATGATCGGAAGCTCGGTGATCACTCATACATCCTCCGTAAAGCAGCCGGTCCCGATGATCCTACCATACGCCTGTCCTGAATTGCCGTCGTGCTAGTTGACGGCCTGAAGAGTCACTGAGACTTTTTCCTGCCGCTTCTCGCGGAGGATCTCCACGTTCACATGATCACCGACCTTGTGTTCCTCCATTACGTCCATCAGATCGTCAACGGTGTTCATCTGTTTCCCGGCGACCGACAGGATGATGTCACCGAGCTGAATCCGGCCGGCCATGGTTTCGCGAGCACCTTTCAGGCCCGCGCGATCAGCCGGCCCACCCCTGGTTACCTTCCCGATGATTAGACCTTTAATTCCCCACCGCTTCGCCATTGCATCCGGAACAAGGGAGACGCCGAGGCCGGGACGAATGAGCTTCCCATGCTTGATGAGTTCCGGAACGATGCGGTTGACGGTATCGACAGGGACGGCAAATCCAATCCCGGCATAGGCTCCACTTGGACTCACGATTTGCGTGTTCACACCGATCAATCGCCCGGCACTGTCGAGCAAGGGACCACCGGAGTTCCCAGGATTGATCGCCGCGTCGGTTTGAATCACCCCTTCAATCGTACGGTTGGACATCGATTTGATCGTTCTTCCCAACGCACTCACGACTCCCGTGGTCAACGTATGGTCAAGCCCGAATGGGTTTCCGATCGCGAGCACCTTTTGCCCAACTCGCAGGTCATGAGAAGACCCGATTGCTAACGGCTCGAGTTGATTATCCGGCACCTGAATTTGCAGAACCGCCAAATCATGATCAGGATCGGCTCCGACCACCTTGGCTTGGTACTCGGTACGATCAGCCAGCGCGACCTTGATTGAATTGGCGCCATAAATGACGTGAAAGTTCGTGACAATATGGCCTTGCTTGTTCCAGATGAAGCCCGATCCCGACCCTTGCGGCACCTCCATGATGTCGAACGACCAAAAATCACGCTGGATGGCCGTGTTTGCGATAAAGACGACCGATTTCGTCGCTCGTTCGAAGACGGCAGTCGTCGCCCGTTCGTCGGGCCCCAATTCTGCCGGCGCCACTGGTCGAGGCTTGCCCTCCGGTCCATCATAGACATCACCAAGTGGTTTGCCCCACTCTCTTGACGTCGCAATCGTCGCCGTCACCGCCGCGCCGAACAACAGAAGGAGAATGGCAACTCGCATGGGCCTATTCACCCAGTACCTGCACAATCAGTTCACGCGTGCGTGAACGGGTATCGAAATCGACCAGGACGACTTGTTGCCACGTTCCCAGCAGAAGAGTGCCCTCAGCAAAGGGAATGGTAATCGACGGCCCTTGGAGCTGTCCTCGCAGATGGCTGTGGCCGTTGTCTTCCCCTGGATTGAGCGTGTTGTGCTGCCAACGAGAGTCGTGAGGGATGACGCGATCCCAGAACGTTCTGGTGTCGGCGCGAATCCCTGGTTCGTCCTCAATAATCATGATCGAGGCGGTCGTATGTTTCACAAACACTGTCACAATCCCGTCTTGAAGACTCGACGCCATGACGGCCTCGGCCACGGATTGTGTAATATTTTCGATATCTGTTCCACCGGCCATGCGGATCGTCAAGGGAACGGTTCGGACAGCCATTAGACGTTTTCACCTTTGAAACGACGAAGATAGCGGTGGTCGCTTCTCGTCAGCGGTTCGCCCCGTGCTTCCACCAGAATGGTATCGAACGCGCCTTCAGCCGACAACAACCGGACGGCATTCAACACCTCGCTGCTGAGGATGCCCTCTTGTTCCAGCTTCTCGAGATAGGCAAAGGCCTTCGGTAAGCTTTCTTTTTTCCGAGCATAGTAATCCTGCCCACGTCGCCGATTGCAATAGGCTTCAAACTGTTCACACGCGACAAGGATTTCTGCCAGTTGTCTTACCCAGACTTTGGCCTTGACCAGCCGTTCCGGGTAATAGTAGTACAGCATCACCTGTTGCATCCAAGGCTCCCATCCGACACCAAGCTTCTTGAGTGCAGGCCTCACAGCCCGCAATCGCCTGGCAAGACGGCGAGCATAACCAAGGCGCATTTCGATCTGTTCGACAGCCCACGCATCCATAGACACGCCGGCCGCCTTAAGATCCTGACGATAGAGGGAAACGAAGGCTTCAGTCTCGCGTCCATAAGTGGTCCCTGGGTGAATGGCGCGCCATTCACGAGGTCTTGTCGGAATACCCCGTTGCTTCGCCCATGACCAAATGGTTCCAAAGAGTTGCCGATCGAGTCCGGCACGGCCCAGATCGTGCAGTAGACAAGCAACATGATAGCGCTGGACTCGATCGTGAGGATGTCCTAAGCGGTTCGCGACAGCCACGCACATCCTTGCTGTTCGCAGGGCATGCAGACGATCATAGCCACGGATGATTCGTTTTGGGTGATGCGGATGGGGATAGTCATAGAACTTCATGAGTTCGTTGACAAGTGAGCGCGAGACTCCCGACGGTCGCACCCGAGAACGATCCGACATCATCATAGGTAAAGATTCGTTGAGTGGCCTGCTGTAATCAGCGGGAGAATATCGTCGGTCCAAATGAGGTGTCAAGGAACCTCATGCCGACTTCTCGCCGAACCTCGTCAACTTTGCTATGCTCAGTGGGAGTCGTACCCGTAAGGAAGGGTGTTCATGCAGGCTTGGCTAAGACCTTGGTACCTGATCACTGCTGCTACGCTGCTCATCAATTCAACGATCACATTCGCCAGCCCTCTCGACCAGTTGACGGATTTAACGGGGAAAACCCATGTGACGGTCACACTGAAGGGTCGTGACAACTTCACCAGTGAGTATCGCTATGACGTGAGCGTGAGGAACCTCTCACCGGATACCCTTATCGCCGATTCTCTGATGATCGTACTCGACAAGATTACCAACCTCGCCGGCGAAGACCGAGAAGGCCTCACGGGCGAATCTTTTCTAAAGCGGTTCGACATTTTGGACCAAGACGGTCACACCGAAGACGGTAAACCCTTTTTCCACATCCGGGCAGGGAATGTACCGGATCTCCTCCCCCAGGCTGTGAGCGGCCCGGCCTCCGTCCGGATAAGAAATCGAGACTATGTGGCGGTCTTTACTCCTGTATTCAAAGTGCTCGGACAGAAACGACCTCCCCCGCAAGTAAAGCTGACTGAGTCTTCCGCTACAGCTACGTCTTCAGCCAAGACATCGCCGTCAGCCGCGAATCAAAAAACGTTCGATACGCTCATTCAGTTGCTGATCAAGAAGGGAGTCCTGACGGAAGAAGAATGGAAGAAGGCAAATAAGCCATGAGCGATTCAACCTGCAAAGCCTGCCTCGGAACTTGGCCGAAACAAGACCACTTCATCGCGGATCTCGGCCTGTCCAAAGCCTACCTCCATGACGATCAATTCTTCCCAGGCTGGACGGTTGTGGTCTTTCAACGCCACGCCACTGAGTTGTTCCATCTGACAGCGACTGAGCGTTCCCGGCTGATCGAGGACGTCAACCACGTGGCCAAAACCTTAGCGGAAATCTATCAAGCCACGAAGATCAACTACGAACTCCTGGGTAACCAGCTTCCGCATATCCATTGGCATGTAATTCCACGCCTTGGTAACGACCCAGCCCCGTTAGAACCGGTTTGGCGGGTGCCACATGATCTGGTCCAGCTCGCAGGATCCATTCTTCAAGACACCATCAACCGCATCGCCCAGCCTCTTCGGAAGACCAGCTAGCCTTCAGTCCCTCTCCTACAGATCCTATTGTTCAACCGTTTTGCAAATCTGCCTAACACGACACGGGACAGTTGGGGGAAGATTGACAAGTGATTGAACACCGACAAAAATCACATCGTAGCATGCAGGTTGTGCTACATACCCTTCCGGTCCGGGCACTTACTATTTGGCTGAATTGTGAAGAACATGATGGACCCTGAACATCCTTACGCGTGGCGAACCTGGTTCCGGCAACGCATACCGTGGTTCCTGATCAAACTCGGCGTAGCTGAGAAAGGCTCAGACTGTGAGGCGGTGGGAGGGGTCCATCACTGGTACAATATTGACGGCAAGACAAGCGGTTGCTATCACTGTCGCATCGAGCGTGTGGGTCGCCTATGGGAATCGTCCAGCTGACCTGCGGCAATGCCAAACGCTACACCATACTGGCTCCTAACGGCATTGAAGCACGTGGGTAGATTGCCGAGAGATACCGATGAAGGAGTCGACTATGCAGTCGGACTCATGCGGGGCCATCTTGTGTCCCTATACTGATTGGCACACCCCGCTTGCTAACAAGGAAATCTTATGATTCACTTTGATCTCATCTGCTCCTCCTCTACCGGTCATCTTCACACGATGCTTCCACTGGGGCAGGAACTGAAGCGGCGTGGTCATCGCGTTACCTTATTGGGGATTCTCGACACGCAAGCACCAACTGTCGCAGCAGGATTAGAATTCTTGGCGATCGGGAAAGCCGACTTTCCGCAAGGAGCCACCCGCGATTTATTTGCCCAACTGGGACAACTGAGCAGGTTGAAGGCCCTGCAATACACGATCACCTGAATCTCGCGAAGCTGGCTGAAGTCTATCTCCGTGATGCCCCGGAGGTCATTCAAAGAGCCGGCATCGATGCACTGTTGGTTGATCAAGCCTCGTCAGCAGGAGGAACGATTCCTCAACACTTGCGCATTCCGTTCATCACGGTGTGCAGTGCGGTTGTGCTCAATCGAGAAATCGCTGTACCACCCTTTAACACGGGATGGAAGTATGATCCTTCCTGGTGGAGCACGTTGCGCAACCGCTTTGGTTACAAACTTCTGACCCAGGCTGTGAAACCGATACGAAAGGTAATCAACTCCTATCGCCAGCAATGGTCGTTATCACCATCGGATAGTCCGAATGATGACTATTCTCAACTGGCTCAGATTAGCCAACAGCCGGCCGAGCTAGAATTTCCCAGACAACAGTTGCCGACATGTTTTCATTTCACTGGGCCCTATCATGATTCAGGGAGTCGAACGTCAATTCCCTTTCCCTATGAACAATTGACCGGACAACCGTTGATTTACGCGTCGTTGGGAACGATCCAGAACCGGCTCCTATAGGTGTTTCGCATGATTGCTGAGGCGTGCAGGGACCTCGACGTTCAGTTGGTGATTTCCCTCGGTGGAGGACATAGCCTTGACTTGTTGCCGGACTTACCCGGAAAGCCTGTCGTCGTCGGGTATGCGCCTCAATTAGAATTGCTACAAAAGACCTCTCTTACCATTAGCCATGCGAGGATGAACACAACGTTGGAATCGTTAACCAATGGCGTGCCGATTCTGGCCATCCCAATTTCCAACGATCAACCAGGTGTCGCGGCTCGGATCGCGTGGACGGGGACTGGAGAGGTGGTCCCGCTCAGTAAGGTGAGTGTCGAAAGACTGCGCAAGGCGATCAACCAGGTGTTAATGAAAGGATCCTATAAAAAGAATGCCTTGCGCCTACAAGAGGCGATTCGCCGTGCGGGCGGGGTGAGCCGAGCTGCTGATATCATCGAAGAGGTTGTGGCCAGCCCTGTGGCGTAGACATGCAACATCGAGCACTCTAACTTCTCACAGCTTGCCCAAAAATCACAATTCCCACTGCCGTACAATTTCCTGGTATGGCTCGCTAGGAGCCCACTCATGCGGTATATCAATCGGATGGTATAATTCTGGCCACGTTCTTCATAATGATCGAACCTGAGGATGACCCGTTCTCATGCGTTTCGGATTGATGCTTTTGCCCTTCACAGTCGCTGCGCTTCTTTTCTCTCCATCGCTTAGCCTCGCACATTCAACGGGAGAGCATGCCCCCCCGCTACACGAAGACACGTCCGACCCCAACCAGACATCCTCAGAATTAGAGGCCCCAGATCGACCCGATGCGGTGATGAAACTTGAAGCATTGCGGCGTTCTATCCGACTCCTACCGAACGTCCCGGAGTACCGTCTCCAGCTTGCCGATGCGCTGTTGCACCTTGGCGAGCTGGACTCTGCCATCGAGGAATGTCGCGCTGCCATCAGGTTGCAACCAGATGATGGACGCGCGCACCTCCAGCTGGGCCTCTTACTCTCCGCAAAACAAGACTGGCATGCTGCCGGCTCTGCGCTGAAAGAAGCGCTCCGGCTAGAGCCGAGCCTTCCCCAGGCACACTACAGCCTGGGAAACGTTCACTACTCACTCGGCGAAGTGGGATCCGCCATCCAGTCCTATCGAAGAGCTCTCGAACTACACCCACAGTTTGTGGATGCCCATCATCACCTCGGACTCCTGCTCAGGGTCACAGGACAGATGCGCGAGGCCATCCCACATCTTGAAACGGCGGCACGAGGAGGTGTCCCGCAAGCCAGACTGTTCCTTGGTAATGCCTACAAAGACGGGCAGGGTGTGGAGAAAAACCTTGGACTTGCGATTTACTGGTGGATGCAAGCTGTGGAGCTCGGTGAACAAACATCCTTCCTCTCATTATCGAAATTACGGCGTCAGACCCTTGCTCCGGGATTGAGCACCCTCCAGCGCATGGAGCTGCTCAAGGGCTTCCAGACCTACCGCACCTTCCTCTGGAACGACTACCCGGACATGAGTCCCGTTAGTGATCGGCAATCGTTGGGGAAAGCCCTCCTCGCACAGGGACGCGGAGAAGACGCGATTTGGGCACTGTTAAAGGAAGGCGTCGCGCTGAGCGAAGAGGCTCACACTCTACTGGCTACCCTCTATGAATCCGGAGCAACCCCCTACCTGAAGCCGTTCGACAGGAGAATTCTGACTTGTTTCGAAACGACCGCAGCGGACGGGTTCACCTCAGCCAAACAACGTCTTGCCCGGATTTATGCAACAGGACTTGGCGTTGATATTGACCTTCAAAAAGCAAAGTCGGTCCTCACTGGCCTCCCGAAGAAAGAAGCCCAGGCGATCCTCAAGGAACTAGGCGTTCGCTAGTCGCATGCGTGGCCCAACGACACTTTTACGTTTCCTGATTTCCTCGATTCCGCTCCAAAGCTTGGGTATCGGCTTGGGAACGACCGTTATTTCGGCACTGTTGTGGTACTCGTCGCCTGCAACCTTTACAGCTCTGGATTATGCCGTCTTCGATACCTGGCTTCTCCACCGACACAGCATAGCCGTGAGCCCGTCGTTGACCATCGTGGCTCGCGATCCCGCCAGTGAAGAACGATTCGGATCTGGCCGCTGGGACCGTGCCATTCTCGCTCAGCTCATTGTTGCGATACATGAAGCCGGTGCCGCAGCGATCGGCATCGACCATCGCTTGGACCGCGCAAGCCCGAGCCAGGTCGGTGGGGCTGCAAGCGATGCCCTCCTCCTTGAGGCCCTTCGCACGGCCTCACCCGTCGTGCTCGTGCAGGAGTCCGATTCCCTGCTTCAACCCGAGGCTGCGATCTCCACTCACCTTGACGTCGAGCGCGACAGTGATCACGTTTCTCGTCACCTTTCATCTTCCATCAAGATTGGGGCCCAAACAATCCCGGCCTTCGCAGCAGCACTGTTCGAGCTATTCCAACAACAGAACGCCTCATGGGTGCCCTTCTCTCTCGATCACGCTCGGGCGACTGCTTTGGTGAATCTGGCCGGTGATGGATCATTCGCAGCTCTCCGGCCTGTCCGGTTATCGTCAGTTTGGGAACAAATCCAGCAGCGGGATGAGCAACAACTCGCCTCGTGGTTCAAGGATAGGGTGGTTGTCATCCGGGCAGACCCGGCCAGTTCAGAAACTCATGTGTTGGCCTCCGGAGCGGTCGTCGACCGCATGACCGTCCATCTCCACTTTCTCAATGCCTTGCTCAACCGCGACTCGATCGCGTCTTTCAGTGTGACAACCCATCTTGTCATCACAACCGTACTGGGATCACTCGTGGCATGGATCTTCTTACGGTTTCGCGGGAGAACCGGCTTCCTGCTCGCAGCCGGTATCGTGCTGTTGTATGGAGCATGCACCGCCGCGAGTCTGAACCTGGCATCCCTCGTACTACCCGTGGCGTTCCCACTGACAGCTTCCCTGCTTGCCTTCATGGGTTCTACTGCACTGGTGAGTCTGACGGGGAGCCAGCGCCTGATGTTGCTCGAACGTGACATGTTCCAGCTCCAGGAAGAGTCCGTTGCCGTTCGCGAAGCCTTGATCATGCGCGAGGACCGAGCGGAAGCGCTACAGGAAGATTTGGCAGCTGCGAAAGCCACCATCGCCCATTCAGCCGGCCAACAGAAAGAGGTGGCTACAACGATGGAGGCACTGCGACTCCAGATTGTCGAGGCTCACCAACAAGAACAGGAAGCACGCGGGCAGCTGGAGCAATTGGAACGACAACTGGCCGATCTCCGAGCGGCAGCGCTGGGCTCACACAAGATCACCGACACGGAACTTGACCGGATCCAAACCGAAGCTCGCCGGTTTGGAATCATTACACAGGATCGGTCGCTCCTTCGGCTTTTTCGCGATCTCATAAAAGGGGCCAAGTCTCCCTTGTCGGTTCTTCTGCTTGGAGAGCCGGGAACCGGCAAGGAACTCTTCGCTCGAGCCGTTCATCAGTTGAGTCCCCGATCAGCCAGAACATTCATCCCGGTTAATATGGCTGCGATTTCCCCGGAGCTTTTCGAAAGTGAACTGTTTGGGCACATGAAGGGAAGTTTTACCGGAGCGACCGCTGACCGCCGTGGGTACTTTGGCCTTGCTGACCATGGCACGATCTTTCTGGATGAAATCGGGGACCTCCGGATGGATCATCAGAGTAAGTTGTTGCGGGTACTCCAAGACAAGACGTTCTACCGTGTGGGGGCCACGACGCAAACAATGGTCGATGTTCGCATTGTGGCCGCAACCAATCGCGACCTGCAGAGAGGGGTTTGGGAAGGATGGTTTCGGGAGGATCTCTACTTCAGACTCACAGGCCTTGTCTTCCACCTTCCACCACTCCGTCAGCGTCCCGGAGACATCCCACTTCTTGCGGCTCTCTTCCTTCGCCAGATCGCCGACGCAATGGGGAAGCCAATCCCTGAACTCACAAAAGACGCGCTTCATGCCCTGGTTGAGCATGAGTGGAAAGGGAATGTCCGGGAACTCCGTCATTGTTTGGAACGGGCCGTCACGCTGCACGATGACCCTCTGTTGACCAAGGAGTCGCTCCGGCTTCGTGAAAGGCCTCCGCACGTTTCAGAACATACAAGACCGCTTCCCCCTGAGTCAGCCGGCGATGAAGCAGTGCTCGCATGCCTCAGAGAGCACCAGTTCGACATGCAACGCACAGCCACCGCGCTTAAATGGGATCGCAGTACGGTCACGCAGCGTTTGAAGGGGCTTTGCTTCCAGACACTGGTCGAAGCCGGTGGGGACCAGGCCAAGGCCGCACAGGTCATTGCGGGGGATCTAGGCCATGTCCGAACCGCTGAGCTAAAACTCAGGGACTACTATGGCCATCTACGGTCCGTGATCGAGCCATTTTCTACTATGGAGCAAGCACTTGCGGAATGCCGGCGCCGGTTCAAAAACCTACCGGATCGCTACTTCGTGTCCGTTGAACAGCTCGTTCGGTGGCACTTTGAACAGGACCGGCCCATGCGCTTCCAGTCTATCCGGGATCTCTAAGATTCGTTTCTCTTTCCTCTTCGTGATCGCTCACCTACGACTTCAGCGGCATTCCCGGTTGCTCAGCCAGCAAGCGTTCCCTTCAGGATGCCCTTGTCGGTAGGGTGTGATGCCTGTTTTCTCCGGCTGTCCGCCAAGACCTTCCGGAGCGCTTCACGATGGCGTTGCCAATGATGCTGCGCGACGGACTCCATCCGGTCGTCGACTCGCTTGGCCCACCACCAGACCAGGCCGCCGACGCAGACGTACAGGCCACCGATGACAAGATTGGGGTATGGACACCATAACTCAATGGCACGCGTAACCTGCGGGAATGGTGGCAAGGAATACCACCATCCGAGAGCAGGAATGGTGGCCGCTACAAATGTGTAGTACGACATTTTTCCGCTTTGCACGGTCCTGCGAATGCCTTCGAGCAAAGACCCATTGCGAAGGGAAACCGCGGGATTCTTTTCAGGCGTCACGACCGCTTGGTCAAGAGCCCGCATCGTCGCGTCTGACGGCCACGAACAGTGGTCGTTTGTCCGAACAACCCGGCACTGAGAAGGGAGGTTTAGAGGCGCATAGCAGCCCGTGCCGTTGGCAATCCGTTCAAACACGCTGATGTGGATCTTGGGATAGCTGATATTGTGGTCTCGACATAGCTTGACAATATCGCGTGGTTCCCAGCGATAGTAAGCACCCAATCCGGCCCGCGCATCGTAGAGTTCGTCGTGCACATCGTGGTGCGTGCGGACATAGTCACGATCTGCCGCGATAAAACGCAATCCGCAGCGCTCCGCTTCTGCCATCATCCAATCCAAGGCCACCAACGACATGCCGTGCTTCACATAGCCACCACCCACATTGGAATGGACACCGGCAAACCACACCTGATCGACCTGCGTCGCACGAATACCCTTTTCATTCCACAATTCTGGATGAAACGTTCGGCGATCATCGTCGATTGAGAGCGCGTGACAGGCACGTGTGATCCGACTGCTGGGAGTCAGTTCGGAAAACCGCATGGGATAGATCCAATTGAACAGATACCGCAGTTCCTCAAACGGCATGCCGACCGCTCCGACCGTGTCCCAGACTCCGACAAACTCAATGGTGACGGCTCCATCCGGCACGTGTCTATCGTCCATGACCGCGCAGAACCGTTCCCGCCGCTCTCGATCCTCACGACTGTAGTCGGCGGTCGGCTGGCCTTCGCGCCGCTGGCTCTCCGACACACGTTTGAACGCTTCCCGCCGAAAGGCAGTCCAACAGTCCTCGACACAGTTCTTGAGTGACTCGTACCCAACTTTTTTGACATCGACAATCCCACAGTACTGGATGAGACCCGACAGGGCCCGGACGGTATAGGCTCCTCGACTAAACCCGAACAGGTAGATGTGGTCACCCGGCTCGTAGACATGAGCCAGCTCAGTGTAGAGATCTCTCACGTTCTTGCCGAATCCGTACCCGAACGCCCCACCGATAAGTTTCATCGGAGCCAACCGCGACGTACCGACCCCATCGTCATAGAAAGCCACTTGCGGAGTTAAGCTTGAATCGAACTTATGCCCTTGGATATCGACCGCTTCGTAAAGTTTGAAGACGTTCGTCCCCCGTGCCTTGATCGCCGTATTGCCCGTTCCGTCTGAACACAGCACGATGTTTTTCCCTGACATGTGACCTCCCCCTAGATCAGCCTATAAATAGGCTGCACAGCATCAACGGTCTCCCATCCAAACAGACGCAGATAATCATCTTGGCTATTGAGCAAACGCAAACTTTGTGCCGATCATGTTTGTCGGCACAAGGCTATCAACGGCAATTAGTTTGTAAAACCTAGAGTGCCGAGAGCCCTTCAGTTCTTGCCAAGATACGTATCTATTTGGATAAGCAGGTGTATCTGAACCGATTCAGAGCCGTGCTTTATAAGAACCACTGGGGTGTTCGTTTTTCGTCAGGAAGCGATCGCCCGAGGCTGACAGCAGTCATTGTGCAGCTGCTGTCAGCCCCAGGCCCACAAAAGTGCTATGGGGGTATCCGGATTCTTTCGGTCATCCATTATCGACCTCCAGGCGACTTCCGCCGTTTATGCCGCCTTATCACCGTAGACCATCAGGATGTTACCCCCTTCAAGGCTTTCGTATGCAGACATCTGCACCACGTTGTCCCGCTCTTCTACCTTTCCAGGTGCGTCGGGGAAAACTCTCGGCATGAGCATGGTCAAGATGGCCCCCGCAACATACAATGCGAACCAGATCATTACGCTAGTCATTTCGTGCATGGTGAAACCCTTCCTTTCTTTTTTCCATCAGGTTGAGATTTCGTGGGTGAAGCCTCCTGCTCCAACCTCGTGATGGATCCGAGGTCCCACGATCGATGTATACCTTCCTTGTATCGAGAGCTTCAGACTCTACATGCTCCATATTTTGTAGCCTGTCTGATCGCTTGCTATTCACACAGCAATCCGCATGCCAGTACAAATACTATGATAAGTAGCTATATTTATTAGTATTATTAATGACGCAATGATTCAGCGAACTCGATAGGGCCACATGGCCGTATCTTTACAGATAACGAACTGTATCCAATTTGATAATGGAGAGGCGGGACAATGCGGTGACTTGAGATACTACGGGATGGCGGAGTTGCAAGCCATCGAGATCTATGCGGTTCGGCGCTCGATGTACTCTGCACGCCACAGAGACCTGTCCATTTTGTCACAAAGCTATGGTACTCTCTGCAGCTATGCTGAATGACCCGCTCTCGATACCGAACACGCCGGATTCCATCGGCACCCAGTGGCTGACTGATGTATTGCGTCGCGCCGGCCTGCTGCACCGTGCCACGGTCGAGACCATCAACGTTATTCCGATCGCTGCGGGTAGCGGATTCGTCGGACAAACAGCCCGCCTCCAGATCACATACAGCGAGCATGAACCCTCGGCCCCGCTCACGATCTTTGCAAAACTCTCATCAGCTGATCCAGGGATCAGGGAGCAACTACGCCGGGTGGGCATCTATGAAATTGAGGCCGGTTTTTACCGAGACCTTGCGCCGCTGGCTAGATTTCCGTTGACCGTACCCCGTCCCTACTTCGACCTCTATGATGCGCGCACGAGCGCGTGCCTCCTACTCCTGGAGGATCTCCACCAGGCTGAATTCGGCGACAATCTTGCCGGCTGTTCTCCCACGGACGCTCAGCTTGCCGTTGACCAGCTCGGACTGCTCCATGCGTATTTCTGGGACTCTCCTGTACTCAAAGAATTATCATGGCTCCGTGCCTTGACCGATGAAGCGGAGACCAGGGTCGGCATCTATCGGGCCATGCTGCCACGATTCGAACAACGGTGCGCTGAGGTGGTGACATCAAGCCTTCTTCAGGCTGCAGAACAGTTTGGCCAAGTACTTCCAGAATACTTTAAACGGAGTTCAACCGGCCCACAAACCCTCACCCACGGCGACTTCCGTGCCGACAATTTAGCCTTTACCGGTACAGGGGACGATCGAGCTGTGACCGTCTTCGATTGGCAAGTGGCACGACGCTCTCGAGGCCCACGCGATCTGGCCTATTTTCTGTCGGGGTCCCTCTCGATCGAACAACGCCGCAGTTTTGAGGAATCTCTCATCGCGTCCTACTACAAGACGTTGGTAGCCAACCGAGTTCAAGGGTATTCTGCGCAGGACCTCCGACAGGATGTGCAAGCCGGACTGGGTGCTCCCCTGGCCACGTTGATCGTTGCTGGTGGAATGCTCGATTTTTCCAGCGAGCGTGGGACTCGGTTGTTCAAGCAACTCTGCGCTCGTCTTGACGCGGCACTCGAGGATTACCAGTTCCCTTCCTATCTAGATTCACTGAGGCCCCCAAACGCTAAACCCGCTAGTCGACCTTCGTTAGAGCAACACGAAGTCTATTCCGCCGGATACGATCCCCTGGTCTTGTTTGGCCTATCACGACGAACAGCAGCTCGTGATGCTGCGTTTTTTGTGCCTCACCTCAAATCTGACATGGACATCTTAGATTGTGGATGCGGGCCTGGAGGGATCAGCGTTACACTTGCATCGCTCGTCCCGCAAGGACGAGTTGTAGGCGTAGATATCGAGGACAGCCAGCTGGACATGGGTCGTCAGGAGGCTCAGCGGAGTGGGGTCGCCAATGTTGAATTTCACCATGCCAGTGTCTATGCATTGCCGTTCCCGGACGCGACCTTTGACGCAGTTTTGGCCCACGCGGTCCTCTATCATCTAGCCGAACCGATGAAGGCTCTCCGGGAGCTTTGGCGCGTCCTCAAGCCAGGTGGAGTGATTGGGCTCCGCGACTCGGATAGTGAGGGCGATGTCTACTATCCTACCCACGAGGACCTCGATCGGTTTTGGAAGCTAGCCGGGCGGATCATTGACCGCAACGGAGGCGATGCTCGGTTCGGACGTAAACAACGTCAGCTGCTGCGAGAAGCCGGATTCCGCAACACCGCTGGATCGGCTTCCTGCGACACCTTCGGCACCCCTAACATGACAGCCGGGTTCAGTCGTTATTGGGCCGACGTCTTTCTCGAACAGCATCGCCGACTGATGCTCACAGAACAATGGGCCACCGAGTCCGACCTCACCACAATGCGAAAGACTCTCCTCGACTGGGGTAACAACCCGGACGCCTTCTATGCGCGCTGCCGCTGTGAGGCCATAGGCTGGAAGTGAGGCTCGTTGGGTTTTATTACCGACTCCCCCATCTCACTCACTAAGATCTCCTCTCAAATCGCTTCTTCCTTGTATCGAAACTGATACGGCCAATTGTATCTATCAGATCCACTCGCGTTGATCGTCGCTTCTCTGGAGAAGGCCAAAAACATTCTCACAATCAGCGCTACCGAGGTTTTCCCACAACTTATGGTCAGTCGAACGATATGACAAACGAAGCGCTTAGATGGCACACAAGTTGCTGTACGACCAGAAGTGACGACCATAAGATCGGCGGCGCCTCCGATCTTCGGTATATGCAATCATTTACGATCATACAAATAAGAAGGAGAAGACTACCATGTTTGAGGATATAGCAATGCTGACTATCTACGGCTCGTTAAACGCCGCGATCATCCTGTTGATGATATTCACGTGGCACATGTTCAGGATTGAGTCGCAATAAAAATGAGCGAAAGGGCATGGCACGCCGGCTAACCTTGTCGGCGTGCCACGGTCGCCTCTCGAAAAGAAGCGACCATCTTCTCGTTATGTATAGAATCCGCGATGGTGAAGAGCTCCGAGCACGTTAATCGGAAAAGCTACCTGCCAAATCTAATCCAAATCGGCAATGGGGCCGTCGGGAGAGAACTTGCCCGCTTCTGAATTTCCGTAAGAGCGCTCGACTAACTCAATCATCTTCCCGCAGCCCCTTGCCCTTTTAGCTCGAGACAATTGCCCTCAAGATCCTAGGTTGCATCGTTTTTACAGACGGCGTATAGGTTAGATATTGAGTGCCCATTCGGATTCCGCTCTGAATTTGAGCACACGTGTGAACATTCGTTCACCGACATTCGACTGTTCCGTTTCTTGAAGCGATCACGGAGTCGCTGCCACCTAATCATCCAGTAAGGAGGTGAGACATGATCACGAGGTTCGTCGCCTTTGCGTTTCTCTTCACCTTTACGGTGAATGGACAGGAGTCGAGCTTGGCTGCCGGACTCAGGACTCCAGCCGATACTCGGCTGGCTCAACCAAGCAACCTTGGTGTTTCGCACCTCTATCTGGTCCATAACGACGATATCTCTGATGCTGATGCCTCTTCGACGACCGCCCCCGTGACTTCTACCTCGCTCACGGTGGACGGTCCTCAGAGCCAACTCCTAGAGGCAGAAAGAGAACGGGAACGGTTGGCTCAACTCCAAGAACAGCTCGCGGCGAAGGAGCAGGAGTTAGCTGATCTGCGAGACAAGAGCGCAGCCACGGCCAATCAGATGACCGTCGAAAAGACCCGCGCGGATACATTGGCAGCACAACTCACTCAAAAGGAACAGGAACTCTCCGGGATCTGCGCACAGCGAGACACACACCAGCAAATGTCGCAGGATCTGAATAGGACGAAAAGCAATCTCGAACAGGCCAAACAGCACGTGATCGACGTCGAGCGAGAGGTGATCGTCGCCAACGAACAACTCGGTGACACGACGCAACGCCTGGCTGAAAAAGAGCAAGAGTTGCAGACAACCAAATCCAATCTCGACAAGATGACCCACACCCTGGCGGATCTTGACCGGGAACTGATCGAACGGAACACCCAGCTCACACAGGCGAAGCAATTGCTAGCGAGCCTCGGACGGAGCTTGCCCAAGGATGCCGAGGCTGGCCAAGCTGGACCAGTCGATCTCGGCAAAGTCAGCGAGAATCTGGCGAACGCCCTGCGGGATGAGCTTAAGCGAGGCAGTGTGGCACTCCGGCAACGGGGAAATAAATTGACCCTTGCTTTGGCCTCCGGTGAAGTATTCGCGCAAGGGGACGCCACCATGACCGCCACGGGAACCTCGTTGCTTGAGCGAATCGGTGCCGCCCTACAACAGTTCCGCAACCAGCGGATCGAAGTCGCAGGACACACGGATAGCATCCCGGTCCGGAGCGACAACCGGAGACCGTTCCGTGACAATCTCGAGCTCTCTCGGGCACGGGCCCAACATGCGAGCCAAACCCTGATCGACAGTGGGTTGGGTGCTGAGCGGATCAAGACCGTCGGGTATGCCGCCACCAAACCCATTGCCAGCAACAAGACCGCGCAAGGCCGAAGCAAGAACCGACGGGTCGAGATCATCGTCACCCCCTGGTCAGCTTCTGCAGGTAAGGGCAAGAAGGTGGAGCAAGTGGTGAACAAGCCCGGCCAACAAAAGAAGGCGGTTCAAAAGATCATCAACCGTTAAGTCATACAGGCCTGACTGGGTCGGCGATGAAATTGGCCGACCTGGTCAGGTCCACCGCATCGGACCCTGCCGCTTGGCCACAATTCTCATCCATGTCGATGCCGGAGCGTACGCCAAGACTAGCTATTTCATGTAAACTAGGAGAAGTGATCGCATGACCCCCGCAGAAGCCGCCGATGCGCTGTTCAACACCATGCCGAAACCCGTCACCGCATCACAACTCGAGGAGTACGGCATTGAGACATCGGACTCCAGCGCCCAATACATTGCGCGTGAAATTCTGTCGCTGAATCTCTACTGGATCCTAGCCGCCGTCGATGCACATATCCCGACCAAGTATCGTGCGGCCATCATGGAGCAATTATTCGAATCCATCCGGAAGGTCTGGTGGGAATCAAGGCCTTTCGGGCAAGGCACCTGGGACACGTATCAACCTGAGCTGAATGAACGACGGGAACACTACGCCCGTCTCGTTGATCAGGAAAGGATTAGTCCCGCCGGTATTTGCGCGGAAACCGCCGTTCTCATCGAAGATCAGGGCCTCATTTCCCCAGAGGACCGGCCGAACCTCTTAGTGCTGCTCATCGATTACGCTCCGGCTTCGGAGTATGGGAGGTTGCTCGACGAGGCCTTCTAGCGATCAAGCAACACGTAGGCAGAGTTCAGACTCACAGGTAGCGGTGCGACAAGACCTTCCCGCCCTCGGCGAATTCGTACAGGAGTGGTGCCCCGGTGGGAATATTCAGCTCCAAGACCTCTTCTTTCGACAACTGGTCCAACTCCATCACCAGGGCACGGAGGCTGTTGCCATGCGCCGCAATGATGATGGTTTCTCCTTTTAACAGATAGGGTTTGATCATCTTCTCGTAATACGGCAACGCGCGCTCAGCCGTGTCTTTGAGACTTTCCCCACCAGGGGGCTTCACATCATAGCTTCTCCGCCAAATTTTCACCTGCGCATCACCATACTTCTTTGCCGTTTCTGCCTTATTCAGCCCCTGAAGCTCGCCGTACATCCGTTCGTTTAGGGCCTTGTCTTTTTCAATGGGAATCGCCGATTGGCCAAGGGCCTCCAAGACGATTCGCAACGTCTCGTTTGCACGACTGAGCACCGACGTGAAGGCTCGGTCGAATGTAAACCCACGGAGTTTTTCACCGGCTTGTCGAGCCTCCTCAATGCCTTTCGGAGAGAGAGGGACATCCACCCACCCCGTGAAGCGATTTTCCAAGTTCCACTGCGACTCACCATGACGAAGCAAGACTAACCGCGCCATCGTTCATTCTCCTCGTTCGGACGGCAAGGTCCGATCTGGACCAAGATAAGAAAGCAACTGACTCACATCACACTGGTGCCCCGACTGCGGCCGATTTCCTCGACTGGTCGATCAAGATCGGGTGGGCCCTCTTGCACCATTTTTGTCAACGTAGCCAGGAAGATGATGTAAAAGAAGACTCCGACCCAAATGACATAGGGTTGTACCCCACCCGCTTCTTTCAGCGCTGCCGCCTGTCCGGCTTGATCTACGCTCCCTGCCTTCTTGATTTCAGCAATATGTTCACGGCAATGCCAATAATAGAGATAGTTGCCTGTGGCCCCCGCCATGACGCTCCAGACGATACCGGCTGAAAAATCTCCCGTAAAGTAGGTGGACACCATCGGGCCGACGGCATAGACGAACGCGTGGAGATACATCTTCCGGTACAGGAACCAGAGGAACGAAATATAGAGAAACGCCGGCCAGTTCCAGGAGAGGGCGAATCGTGGTTGGCCGTTCGCCGAGAATTTCCTGAACACGGTCAAATAGTGGTCGGCATTGGGGCCGATGAATTGTCGCCACAACGTTTCCGCATCTTCAGCCGGTCGAGTGGCACGCTCTTCTGTCGCAGGCTCGGCGGTCGCTCTGGCTTCTTCAGCCAATTTGGTTCCGCATTGATGACAAAAGTTGGCGTCGTCAGGGTTCTGTTGGTGGCATTGGCTACAGGCCGTCATAAAAATTCACCTTACCATACTTGAGCGTGGACTGTTGGGTCTATCTCCTGGCCCTCCTGATTCGGAAGGAGAAGACCTACAAACTTAGAGCATCACCATTCTCCAAAACAAGCTTTCTTGACCCTCCACTTATTGCTCTTGTCCTTGACCCTGTGCTAGTTTTCCTACCTTTCTGAGAGGATCTGTCATCATGCCGACTGAGGAATTGAAAGACGATGCCGCGACATACTTGATGCAGACGTATAGTCGGCAACCGATCTCCATCGCCCGAGGACGGGGTGCCAAGGTCTATGATTTGGAGGGGCGAGAGTACATTGATTTTGTCGGTGGGATCGCCGTCAATGTGTTGGGACATGGCCATCCCGACCTTGTGCAAGCCATTCAGCGCCAAGCGGCACAACTGATCCACACCTCAAACCTCTATTACACCGAACCACAGGTGAGGCTCGCGCGTCTCCTGGTCGACCACTCGTTTGCCGACCGCGTGTTCTTCTGCAACAGCGGCGCCGAAGCGAATGAAGCGGCGATTAAGCTCGCACGCCGCTATGGGCACGAGCGACATGGGGCCAATCGGTTCGAAGTGGTTACGATGAAGAATTCGTTCCATGGCCGTACCTTGGGCATGCTCACGGCCACGGGCCAGGACAAGATTCAGAAAGGCTTTGAGCCCTTGATGCCCGGCTTTGCCTACGCGCCGTTCAATGATTTCAGCGCGCTGGAAGCCATGGTCAACGACCAGACCGCCGCCATCATGCTCGAGCCCATTCAGGCGGAAGGCGGCGTGTATGTCGCCGATCGTGATTACCTGAGACGCCTGCGTGAATTCTGTACGCAGAAAGACATCCTCTTGATTTTTGATGAGATTCAAACCGGTATCGGAAGAACCGGCACCTTCTTCGCCTACGAACAGCTCGGGGTGAAGCCGGACATCATGACCTTGGCTAAAGGTCTGGCCGGTGGAGTGCCGATCGGAGCCTGCCTCGCGACCGAGTCAGTCGCCTCAGCCTTTACCCCAGGAGCCCATGCCTCGACCTTCGGCGGTAACCCTCTCGCCTGTGCTGCAGCGCTGGCTGTCTGCCGTGTACTCCTCGAAGGGCGCGTTCTGGACCATGCAAAGCGCATGGGAGAATACTTGGCTAAGGGTCTCACCGACTGTAAGGACCGCTATCGCATCGTCACGGACATCCGGGGGCTCGGCCTTTTGCAAGGCATGGAGGTCGACACCGACGCCAAAACGTTGGTCGCGGATGCGCTTGCCCGTGGGATATTGATCAACGCTGCAAACGAACGCGTGTTGCGCTTCGTCCCTCCCTTGATCATCTCGCAGCAGGAGATCGATAAGCTCCTTGATCTATTGAGTACGCTGCTGAATCAGCGCCAGACAGCCGTGAAAGACTCGCATCACTGATGGCTCAACCAATCCAACGCAAACATGGTACGGCCCGTCACGCCAAGGACCTCCTTGACGTCGCGACGATCCCGCGTAAGCAGATTCTGGACTTGCTGCAGTTAGCGGCTTCACTCAAGAAAAAACAGCGCCTGGGCAGACCACATCGATTGCTCGTTGGCAAAACCTTGGGGCTTCTATTCCAAAAGCCCTCGACAAGGACTCGCGTGTCCTTTGAAGCTGGCATGAATCAATTGGGCGGCCACGCGCTGGTGCTTCCCATGGGCGATATCCAACTGTCACGCGGGGAGACGGTCGCGGACACTGCGCGGGTTCTCTCCCGTTACCTGGACGGCATCGTCATTCGGACTTATGACCACTCGATCGTCGAAGAGTGGGCGCAAGAAGCCACCATGCCAGTCATTAACGGGTTGACCGACCACAGCCACCCCTGCCAGGCCTTATCTGATTTATTGACGATTCAGGAAATGAAAGGTCGGCTGAAGGGCATCAACTTGGCCTACATCGGTGACGGGAATAACGTCGCCAATTCGCTTATCGAAGCTGGCGCGAAGATGGGGATGCGCGTGGTCATCGGATGCCCATCCGGTTATCAGCCTGATCAGCGGGTGATCGATCGTGCCAGAATGGACGCACAAGCCACCGGCGCCGCGATCGAGGTGGTGGAAAACCCGCAGGTGGCGGTCAAGGAAGCGGATGTCGTGTACACAGACGTCTGGATTAGTATGGGTCGCGAGCGAGAACAAGCCAGACGATTACGGACCTTGACCCCCTATCAGTTGAATAGGCGCCTCCTGCAACGGGCAAAGCCCGATGCCATCGTGATGCATTGTTTGCCCGCCCATCGTGGGGAAGAGATTACGGCGGATGTGTTGGATGGCCCGCAGTCGGTGATCATCGACCAGGCCGAAAATCGGCTCCATATGCAGAAGGCCATCTTGAGCCATTTACTCAGCCGAAAGAAAGGCGCACGGTAGGCATTCCGAAATGAAACCAAAACCCATCAAAACAATCGTGCTCGCATATTCTGGCGGATTGGATACCTCCGTCATTCTGAAGTGGCTGCAAGAGACGTATCACGCCGAGATCGTTGCGTTTTGCGCTGATCTCGGGCAAGGAGAGGATCTGAAAGCCGTCAAGGCTAAGGCTCAATCTCTCGGCGTCAAGAAGGTCTATGTCGAAGATCTGCGAGAGACCTTCGTCAAAGACTATGTCTTCCCGATGCTGCGTGGCAATGCGATGTATGAAGCCTGCTATCTATTGGGAACCTCGATCGCTCGCCCCTTGATCGCCCGCCGACAAGCCGAGATTGCGCTGAAAGAAGGCGCGGAAGCAGTTTCGCACGGAGCAACGGGAAAAGGGAATGATCAGGTTCGTTTCGAGCTCACCTATATGGCACTCGCGCCGAACCTGAAGATCATTGCGCCATGGCGAGAATGGACCATGCGTTCGCGACGGGAACTGATCGAGTATGCCGAACGTCATGAGATTCCTGTGACCGCGACCAAGGCCAAACCTTACAGCACCGATCCGAATCTGTTTCATATCAGCTATGAGGGCGGCATTCTTGAGGATCCTTGGGAATCCCCGCCCGAGGAGATATTCCAACTGACCGTTTCTCCTGAGAAGGCACCGGATAAACCGCGTGAAGTCGAGATCGAATATCAAGGAGGCAATCCCATCGCGGTCGATGGGAAGAAGATGAGCCCTGCGGCACTGCTCGCCCATCTCAACAGACTGGGAGGTGCGCACGGCATCGGGCGGGTCGACCTGGTAGAAAACCGGTATGTCGGAATGAAATCGCGTGGAGTGTATGAAACACCGGGAGGGACCATTCTGCATGTCGCCCATCGGGGGCTTGAATCCTTGACTATGGATCGTGAAGTCCTCCACCTCCGAGACAGCTTGATTCCTCGGTTCGCCGACCTGATCTACAACGGCTATTGGTTCAGCCCAGAGCGAGAAATGATCCAAGCGGCGATCGATCAGGCTCAGAAAGACGTGAACGGCACGGCGCGCGTGAAGCTCTACAAGGGGAGTTGCACATTGGCAGGCCGTAAGTCGAAACAGTCGCTCTATCGACTCGATATTGCGACCTTCGAGGAAGACGATGTCTATAACCAGAAAGATGCGGAAGGTTTTATCCGCTTGAACGCATTACGGCTCAAGATCCGTGCCCAAAGAAAGAAGGCGTCGCGTTGATGACCAAAGGTAGGCGCCGTCCGAATGCTACTGAGGGAGGCAAGGCTTGGGAGGGTCGGTTCCGTGAAAAGACCAACCAATTAGTGGAGGCCTTTACTAGGTCGGTGACGGTCGACTTCAGGCTCTATGCTGATGACATTGCCGGAAGCATTGCCCATTGCAAAACGCTCGAGAAGGCGCACGTGCTTTCAGCCTCAGAGACACGTAAGATCATCCGTGGACTGGAATCGGTGAAACGAGAACTGGATCGTGGACAATTTTCCTTCCTCCCTCAGGATGAAGACATTCACATGGCGATCGAACGGCGATTAACCGAGGTCATCGGCCCATTAGGCGGAAAACTTCACACAGGGCGCAGTCGAAACGATCAAGTTGCATTGGACATTCGGCTGTACTTGCGCAGGCAGCTGAACCAGCTGCATGAGCAACTGATCGATCTGCAGCGAGCGCTGGTGATGAAAGCTAGCGCGAACCGTGACATCATCATGCCTGGGTATACTCACCTCCAACGAGCACAACCGGTGCTGTTCGCCCACCATTTGTTGGCCTACGTGGAAATGTTTGAACGTGACAAAGGTCGACTGCGTGACGCGAAAGGCAGGCTCAATGTCATGCCGCTGGGTTCCGGCGCCTTGGCTGGGACGAACTATCCCGTGAATCGACAATACACTGCGACTTTATTGGATTTCCCTACCATTACCGCAAACAGCATGGACGCGGTCTCTGACCGAGACTTTATGATCGAAGCGGCCTCAGCGCTTTCCATTGTGATGATGCATCTCTCACGACTCAGTGAAGAGTTGATCGTATGGGCCTCGCAGGAATTTCAGTTCATTGACCTCCCTGACGGCTTTTGCACCGGTAGCAGCATGATGCCGCAGAAAAAGAATCCGGATGTCCCAGAACTCGTTCGAGGAAAAACCGGACGGGTGTATGGCCACTTGGTCAGTTTGCTGACAACGCTGAAAGCCCTGCCGTTAAGTTATAATCGAGACTTACAGGAAGACAAGCCAGCCTTGTTTGATGCCCTCGATACGGTACAATCCTCCGTCGAAGTCATGACCGCACTGATGCGCCGGCTTACCGTCAACCGAGAGGTACTCGAGCGGGCGCTGCAGGGAGGCGGTCTGCTTGCGACGGAGCTGGCGGACTATTTGGTCCTGCGTGGTATACCTTTTCGTGAGGCCCATGGAATCACGGGGCGCATCGTCCGCACCGCCCTGGATCAGGGACGTGAGGTAGCCGAGTTGTCATTAGAGGAGATGCGGGGATTCTGTGACCGAATTGACAGGAGCGTGTTCGCTCGACTGACCGCTACAGCGGCGGTCGACCATAAAGGACAGATCGGCGGAACAGCCAAAGCCCGAGTCAAACAACGGATCAAGGAGCTTGAACAGCTCTTATCATGAGAACTCTCGTCATCATTGCATCGGCCGGGCTGACGCTCTCTTGCGGGACGGTCGGATCTCCGGTGGCCCCAGAGTATGTGGGTGTCGCGGTGACCGTCGAGAAGCAAAAGCGACAGCAGACTCTCGAAGCAGAGCGTGAAGCGGGAAAACCAATGGGTGCCGACCCGTCGTTAGAGGAGCACGATTTTGATCTTCCACCTTCACATCCGGTCGGAACCCGATGAACATACTTTGTTTAATCGATTTACTTTTTATTGAGGAACGGCACCATGCATAGTTTCCAATACCACCACGGCGAGTTGCACTGTGAGAAGGTGCCAGTCAGCAGGATCACCAAGGAACTTGGCACCCCCTGCTACATTTATAGCCATGAGACGCTGATCCGACATTTCCATGCGTACGACAGCGCGTTCAAGAACATTCCACATGTCATCGCCTTTGCTATGAAGGCGAACTCCAATCTTGCGATTCTTCGACTCATGGCCAGGGAAGGCAGCGGCGTGGATATTGTGTCGGGGGGAGAGTTGTTCCGAGCGTTGAAGGCCGGTGTCCCAGCCTCAAAAATCGTGTTCGCGGGGGTCGGCAAGACTCCAGGTGAAATTCGTGATGCACTGAACGCCGACATCCTGATGTTTAACGCCGAATCGTCGGCCGAGCTGCACGCGATCAACCAGGTCGCCGCCGAAGTTGGTAAAAAGGCTCGCATCGCGCTTCGAATTAACCCAGACATTGACCCCAAAACACATCCCTACATTTCTACCGGTCTTAAAAAGAGCAAGTTCGGAATTGCGGCAGATCGAGCGGTGGAAGACTTTGTTCTCGCCGCTTCGATGAGCCATATCGACGTGGTGGGTGTCCATGCCCATATCGGATCTCAGCTCACTGATGTGGCTCCCTTTACAGCCGCCTTGAAGAAAGTCGTGTCACTCATCGAGACCTTACAAGAAAGAGGTCTGAACATCCGTTACCTGAATATCGGAGGTGGGCTTGGCATCACCTATTCGGATGAAAAGCCACCGTTACCACAAGATTTATCCAATGCAATCTTACCGCTCCTACAGGGATTGAAGATAACCCTCGTCATGGAGCCTGGTCGCGTGATCGTCGGGAATGCCGGTATCCTCGTCACAAAGGCTATGTATCTGAAGGAGGGAGAGACAAAGAGTTTTGTCATCGTCGACGCCGCCATGAATGATCTCATTCGGCCAAGTCTCTACGAGGCCTACCATGATGTTCGCCCGGTGAACGAGGAAGCCGGTCGACGGCCTAAACAAACCGTGGATATTGTAGGCCCGGTCTGTGAATCGGGAGATTTTCTAGCCAAAGATCGGTCTCTACCGGTTGTTAAGGCCGGGGAGTTGCTGGCGGTCATGAGCGCAGGAGCCTATGGCTTCGTCATGGCCTCCAATTACAATTCCCGGCCTCGGGTCCCGGAGGTGTTGGTACGAGATGGGGAGTTCCACGTTATTCGTGAGCGAGAGCGGTACGAGGACCTTATACATGGCGAGCAGATTCCTTCGTTCCTGAGTACTATGGAGTAACCATGTTTGCTGGATCCCTTATTGCCATTGTTACCCCGTTCAGAAAAGGAAGAGTCGATGAACGGGCGTTCGCCGAGCTGATCGAATGGCAGATTGCCAAAGGCACGAGCGGCATTGTTCCCTGCGGGACAACGGGTGAATCCGCCACACTTTCTCACGACGAGCACAACCGAGTCATTGAGCTGACGGTTGAGGTCGTCCGCCGCAGGGTACCGGTCATCGCAGGAACTGGTTCAAACAGTACCGACGAGGCTATTACTCTCACGCGACATGCGAAGCAAGCGGGAGTCGATGCGGCCTTGCTGATTACCCCCTATTACAATAAGCCTACCCAGGAAGGTCTGTATCGGCATTACAAGGCAATCGCAGAGGCAGTTGACTTGCCGCTAGTCCTCTACAACATTCCTGGTCGGACCGGAGTGAACATGCTTCCGGCAACGATTGCTCGACTTTCTGCGATTCAGACCATTGTCGGAGTCAAAGAGGGAAGCGGATCTGTCCAACAAGCTTCAGATATTGTGCAGATGTGTGGCGACCGGCTTACGGTACTTGCGGGGGATGATTCTCTCACCTTACCAATGATGGCAGTTGGAGGGAAGGGCGTGATTACCGTGACGGCGAACATCATGCCTGCCGAAATGGCCGGGCTAGTTAGGGCCTTCGCAGAAGGAAAGGTTGAGGAAGCTCGCCGTCTTCATTTCAAGCTATCCCCACTTTTTGCGGCACTGTTCTATGAAACCAATCCCATCCCGGTTAAAGAAGCATTGGGACTCATGGGCAGGATCGATCCAGAATTGCGCTTACCGCTCTGTCCTATGGGACAGGACACACGCGAAAAACTGATTGGCGTCCTAAAAGAAGCGGCGCTGATATGACCTCACATACTAGGGTATAGGATACCATGACCAAGACCATTGTTGCGGGAGCAGCCGGACGAATGGGATGCCGGTTGGTCTCCCTGATCAAGGATTCTCCCACGCTAATGCTGGCTGGAGCCTTGGAGGGTACGGGCCATTTGTCCTTAGGAAAGGACGCAGGAGAATTGGCCGGATCAGGGCAGGCTGGCGTTTCAATCACCGACAACCTCTCCTCGTTGATGGAACAGGGGGAGGTCCTGATCGACTTTTCTGCACCGGAACCCACACTCGAACACATGCGAACAGCCGCTCGCCACCAACGGGCGATCGTGGTTGGAACAACCGGATTTTCGACTGTTCAGTTGGAGGAGCTCAAATCGTTGGCCCACCAGATTCCGTGTGTGTTTTCTCCAAATATGAGCGTTGGAATTAACCTGATCTGTAAGGTCATTGGCGAAATGGCTCGTACTCTTGGGGAAGATTATGATATCGAGGTGATCGAAGCGCACCACCGGCTGAAGAAGGATGCACCGAGCGGCACGGCTCTTCACATAGCCGACGTTCTTGCCCGCTCTGTCAACCGAGACTTAAGCCAAGTTGGTATCTTCGCTCGTAAAGGGATGATCGGGGAGCGGGTCAAGGGAGAGATTGGTATCCAAACCATTCGAGCTGGCGATATCGTCGGCGACCACACCATTTTGTTTGGCGGTATGGGAGAGCGGATCGAAGTGACCCACCGTGCGAGTAGCCGTGATACCTTCGCACGAGGTGCCATTCGTGCTGCTGAATGGATCGTGCGCCAACCACCAGGCTTGTACGATATGATAGATGTCCTTGATTTGCGCTAGCCATTGGCATGGTCTGACCCTGTTCCACAGCCGATTGTCCGGCCCTACCGTCTGCTAGAGCAGACCAGGCTTCTGCCTTAAAGCAACTTGTCCACCATGATTATGCTCCTAGGGTGTCTGTACTCGCTTCGCGAAGGAGGTAACTCATGGTCGGATCTTGGAGGTTGATGTTTGGTCCGATCGCGACCACGGCTTACGACAGTTAGAATAGCGGTAATAGACCAAAGGAATGAACAAAAGCTGGTAGTGCAGTCAGCATCAGGAAAAAATTCCTCCCAGCTGGCCCCCTCCGCCCTTGATCAGCAGATATAGGATTTGGAATCCCGCAGGGAATGGACTTAGTGTCGAGCTGTAATTGGCCGAGGCTCTTGATCTGCTGCCTTCCGACGGCCACAGTTCAAACAGGCAAACACTGTAATCGCCAATCCTGCATCCAAATCCACTGCCCGTTCGGGCAGCATCGCTCCATGGCATTTATCACAAGTCTTCATAGTTGGCACTCTAGCAGCCCAAGGATATGAATCCAATCCTCCTGAAGTACTGTATGGCACTATCAAAAGTCCCAATCGTCCCCGCCAGCATGGGTCGTTTGTACACGTCTTGCAGCAACAACTCAAGATGAAAGTTTGACGTCCAGCTTGACAGTCTTAGGCCTCTCTCATAGGATTGTGGTCCGCTTTTGGAGATCCACTATGTATAGAGTGTTCCTCATCATCTTTCTGCTGGTCGTCCTCTACTTCCTGCTGAGGCAAATGTTTCGTGGTGTTACTGGTCCTACTAGAGATGATCGGAGTATTTCAGCTGATAGTGCCGAACGGGACAAAGAACAGGATCAAATGGTTGAAGATCCGGTCTGTCACACGTTCGTGCCAAGACGGATTGCCGTGATCGAAGAAATGGGAGGGCAAACCTTTTGTTTCTGCAGCAAAGAGTGTGCAGTGACGTTTCGGAGCCAACACCCCGTATAGAATATTGTTACGGAGCCGAAGAGGGGTTAGAGCGCGGGAACGGACAGACCTCGTATCTTCTTATCTTCTTTTCCTAACAACCAGAATAGGAGTAATCGGTCATCTTCTCTTCCTTATCAAATTTCAATGTGATCTGACATTGATTGGGGGTAAAGTTAAAGAACGGCGGTCCAGATTTTCCCCCTGCGATCCGGTAGTAGGTCCAGGTTTCACCGCCAAAAAATCGAGAAGCCTTGCCGTCTGGAGCGCCCCAGTTCTTCTCGAACCAGGCCTTATTCTTTCCCTGGAGCTCAGCCGGCTTCAGCGAGGCTTCCAAGTATGGGTTATTGCTGGTGCAGGCTGTAAGTGCGAAGCAGAACAATAGCGCCCAGGGGGAATGCCGCATCTCATTTCTCCATAAAAAAAAGGTGGAATAGGGCCCGACCGCGAAAATCTTATCCTTGACTCGGCCACCTGTCAAACATTCTGGTCGATATGTTGCAGTAATGTTGAGTTCTTCATAAAATGACCGATAGGGTATAAGTAGAAGTTCTTCTTCCGGCGAAAGGACCAGCTATGAAAATCTACCTCGATACAGCGAATGTAAAAGAAATTCACGAAGCCACAAGCTTTGGATTGCTGGACGGTGTGACAACGAACCCTTCTCTTGTAGTCAAGGAAGGCCGCAGCTTCAGAGAAATGCTCCAAGAAGTCTGCAAGATCGTCGATGGTCCTATCAGCGCCGAGGTCGTCAGTGTGGAAGCGGACGCGATGGTGAAGGAGGGGAAGGAGCTCGCCAAGATCCACAAGAACATCGTGGTCAAGTGCCCTCTCATTCCAGAAGGGCTCAAGGCGACGAAGCGGTTGGCGTCAGAGGGAATCAAAGTGAACGTGACCCTCTGTTTCTCTCCCACTCAAGCACTGCTGGCGGCCAAAGCCGGTGCCTGGTGCGTGTCCCCCTTCATCGGACGGCTCGACGATATCAGCTCAAGCGGGATGGAACTGATTCGGCAGATCCTCACTATTTACAAGAACTACGACTACAAAACATTGGTATTGGTTGCAAGCGTCCGCCATCCACAGCATGTGGTCGAGGCAGCGTTAGCAGGCGGTCACATCTGCACGATGCCATACAGTGTATTCCAGGCGCTCTTTAAGCACCCATTGACTGATGCAGGCTTGAAAAAGTTCCTCGAAGACTGGAAGGCGAAGGGACAGAAGTAGAGCCAGAGCAATCCAATCACTCGACGACGTTGGGGAGGAGCGGCGGAGGAAAAAGCCAGCGCTCGGAAATGCATGAGGAGTTGGCTCCTACTCCTCTACATCTGAGCGGCAGAAACCATCCAAGTTCAGGCTACAAGTCTCCCCCGTTTAAGGACCTTCAAGCGCTTTTCTGGCCCTCTGAAACACCGCATGAAACATCGGGCGAGTTAACCTCCCTGTAAACGTGTTCTGCTGGCTGGGGTGATAGGACCCCAGCAGTGTCACCCCCCAAGATAGCCGATATGATACACCATGTCTGAATTTTGGAATCGGCGCAGGAATAGCACGCCCATGTGTCCGACAGGCCTTCAGATAATGATCAAAACCAATCTTCCCCAGCGCAATTACCACACGATGGTTCTTTAGGAGGCGAATCTCTTCATGCAGGAACCGGCTGCACCGATCAAATTCGTCTGGTAACGGTTTATTACCTGGCGGCGCGCAGCGCACCGTTGCGCCGACATAGCAGTCCGTCAATGCTAACCCATCCCCCTGGTGTATCGAAGAAGCTTGATTGGCAAATCCATATCGATGCAGAGCTTCATATAGCCAGTCTCCACTTCGATCACCGGTGAATACCCGACCCGTCCGGTTTCCGCCATGTGCCGCGGGTGCTAACCCAAGGATGTAGAGCCGTGCTTTCGGATCACCAAAACCAGGGACGGGACGCCCCCAATACGTCCAGTCTCGATATTGCTTCCGCTTTTCTTTGGCGATGGTCTCCCGATAGTGGACCAAGCGAGGACAGGCCGTGCAGTCGCAAATGGTTTGATTCAAGAGTTTCAACGTTCTCATGCAGATCGCAGTCTACCATGAACGAGAACCCTATTCTTCTTGCTGGCATTTGGGTCAGCTGATAGCATAACCACGCATTTGTTGTAGAACTCCCGTTCAAGAGCAGATGAGGAGTGGACGAATGGCGATTCGTAGAACCCATGTCATGTATTTTGTCATCGGAACCGTCTTCACTACGCTCATCATGCAGGATTCAGCCCTAGCTACATCAGGCACCGAAAATGCGAAAGGGCCCAAAGCCGAGGCCGAGAAGGAGTTGCTGATACTGGATCAACTGGACCAGCAATCCGACTCCGATGACCATCTGGTGATTCTTCCGGAGATCAAGCGAGAAGGAGAGCGGTTCTTCCTCAGTTCCTTCAAGCTCCCCGACAAAATTACCTTCGCAGGACTCCCCGTTCCCTTGGATAACTGGCAAGTGCGGGAGAGGATTGAATACGAGTTCTATCAATTCTTAGAGGATCAAGGCGAAAGCATCATCCTCGCCAAACGCACCGGGCGCTGTTTCCCCCCCGCTGAGAGACAGTTGGCTGATGCCGGATTGCCCGATGATCTCAAGTACATGTTGTTGGTCGAGAGTAAATGTATCTCAGCGGCCTATTCCAAGGCCAAAGCCTCGGGTCCCTGGCAGTTTATTCCCTCCACCGGCCGTCGCTATCGGCTCAAGAGTGACGCGGTACGCGACGAGCGTCGGAATTTGGAAATGTCGACCGAGGCAGCCGTCAAATACCTCAAGTATCTCAAACAGTACCAGAACAACGATTGGTTCCTAGCCATGGCGTCGTATAACGCCGGTGAAGAGCGGATTCGAAAGTTACTCAAAGCGCAAAAGATTGCTGACTATTGGAAGATGCACGGACCGCGGGAAACCATGCGCTATGTCCCACGGATCATTGCTGCTAAGGAAATTTACTCTCAGCCGGAGAAATACCTTGGACTGACCAAGAAGGACCTTTATATGCCGCTAGAGACGGAAACCATCACAGTGAACGTGAAGGAGTCTCAGCGTGCACTGACGTCAATCGCAGAAGAATTTGGCACCTATCTTCTCGAGCTTAAAATGTTGAATCCTGAATTCAAGAAGGATATGCTCCCTCGGGGTAACTATCAGATTCGCGTACCACGTCAAACCTGTCCGAGTCGTTGTTTTAAGCAAGAGAAGACGCCATAGCCGTCACCCTCATGAAGCTCCGCCTCCCCCCCTCCTCTGCTCGCTCGCTCGTTCGCCAATTGATCACCGCAGGATTGGATGCAGCCGATCCCTATCGTGCGCTGCTCAACAGTGTCTCGCTTCAGGGAGAATCATTGCGCGTTGGTCGAAGGATCTACGATCTCTCACGCACCGACCGAGTGATCGCCGTCGGCGCAGGAAAAGCTTCAGCTAGGATGGCGCAAGCACTAGAAAAGGTGCTCGGCAGAAGAGTGGCAGATGGACTGGTCATCGTGAAGACTGGGCATACACTCCCGACCAAACGAATCGCCATTCGCGAAGCCAGCCATCCGATTCCTGATCGATCCGGAGTACATGCGACTCAACAGCTCCTGCACCTGGTCACAGACCTAGGCCCTCGGGACCTCCTCTTCGTTCTATTGTCCGGGGGGGCGTCAAGTTTATTGCCGGCCCCAGTACCTGGCGTAACCTTGACTGATAAACAACGTACGACGCGACTGCTACTCCGAAGCGGGGCGACCATCAACGAGATCAATGTGGTCAGGAAACATCTCTCGGTGATCAAAGGCGGTGGGCTCGCAACATCCACTCACGCAAGAATTGTCACACTTATTCTTTCAGACGTTATCGGCGATGATCTGGGCTCCATCGGCTCCGGACCCACCGTTGCCGACCTCTCCACGTTTGCCGACGCAGCGAACGTGTTGAAGCGTTACAGAATTTGGAGAGCCGTACCTACCTCAGTCCGGCGCTATTTGGAACTCGGCCAGAAGGGGACCGTGCCTGAAACCCTCAAGCCCGGTTCCAGACGAGTGCGTTCGGTGCACCATCAGATCATTGGAACCAACCGATTCATGTTGGAGGCTGTCTCGCGTACCGCTGGCAGCCTGAACCTCCGCACTATCCTGTTTTCGACTCCAGTCTTAGGGGAAGCGCGTTTGGCTGCAAGACAATTGATCTCCATTGCAAAAGCAAGTGCCGGTGGGCACACGATGGTGAAGCGCCCCTGCTGCGTGGTAGCAGGAGGTGAGACGACCGTGACGGTCACAGGGAAGGGGAGCGGCGGACGTGCTCAGGAATTCGCTGCCGCCGCCGCATGTGAGATTGCAGGCCTTCCAAATACCTGGGTTGTCGCACTCGGGAGTGACGGAACTGACGGGCCTACCGACGCAGCAGGCGCGATCGTGAACGGAGAAACCATCGCGCGAGCCAAGAAACTCAACATCAACCTCCGTTCTGCCGTGAATCGACATGACACCTACCCCGCCCTCAAAACGCTCGGATGTCATATTTATACGGGCCCCACTGGGACAAACGTGAACGACCTTTACCTCCTGCTCCTTCTCTAGTTACTATCGACTCCCATGTCGCCTCCGCTTGTCCTTCTACTGTCTCAGTGTATCGATGTGAACCTCGCTGGAGGAAAAGCCTTCGGCCTAGCACGGCTTATTGCGACCGGGTTCTCCGTTCCGCCTGGGCTGTGTATCACGACAGAAGCCTACGGGCAGGCCTTACGTACTGCAGGGATTCAAGATCTCGACCTATGGCCCGAGATTGGCCGACTACCTGAGATTGAACGACGCTCAACCTTGAGCAGCTATCGGAATCAGATCAAAGAGATCGATATTTCACAACTGGCCGGTCGATGTCTGGCAGCGCTTGAAACATTGAGCCAACCTCCAAATGTGCGGTGGGCTGTTCGTTCTTCCGCCACGAACGAGGATACGCCTCACACCAGCTTCGCCGGCCTCTACCGCACCCACCTTGGCCTGCCCCTGCCGGAAATCGAGGGGGCCATTAAGGACCTCTGGATCTCCGTATGGGAAGAACGTGTCGTTGGCTACATGGTTCGGCAGAAATTCCACGCACCTCCGAGAATGGCCGTACTCATTCAACCGATGGTCGCCGCTCAGACTGCTGGAGTGGGGTACTCTATCCATCCCGTGACTGGCCGAAGAAATCAGGTGATGATTAATGCGATCCCTGGGCTTGCCGCACCATTGGTCGACGGTACGATTACTCCGGATCAATACGTCGTGAAAGTCGCCGATGATGGGCAACCACTCGCCGTTCATACACGAGTCCTGACCCAGAAATTCCAACGGCTCTCGGTTTCGCCTGAAGGACTACGCATCGATCGGATTGTGGAGCAGCCTCAACACGCTTCATCACTAACAGATTCTCAACTCTTTTCCCTTGTAAAGACAGCCAAACAGATGGAACTGGCCTTGGGTCAGCCCACGGATTTTGAGTGGGCGTATGACGCCGACCAGCTGTGGTTGGTCCAAGCCAGACCAATTACAAACGTCCGTCCCTCATCGACCCTCTCCAACGATGACTGTGAATGGTCGCGAACGAATTTCAAGGAGACGTTGCCGGAACTACCAAGCCCATTGAGCCTTTCGTTCCTGGAGCGGTTTATGGACCGTTACATCCTGGCTCACTATCGGAGATTAGGATGCCGTATCCCTGACGGACTCACATCCGTCCGCATCCTGAAGGGGCGGCCCTATCTGAACGTGACCCTGTTCCATCTGTTGGTTGCTCAGCTCCACGGAGACCCATTATTGAACGCCGAACAGATGGGAGGCGAACCGCTGGTAAACGCACCTCCGGTTCAACCACTCAGCGGCGCAGCCTTTATGCGGGCCGGATGGTTGATGAGGAAGGAGATGCGTCGAGTTGAACGTACTGGGCCTCGCCTGTTCCAAGAAATGAAGGAATTGGCTGCAACCTATAGTCATGCTCGCGTGCGGCATTTTTCAATTGATGAACTGGTCCCAAAGTTAGACGCGCTGGGCCCCTGGCTGGAGAACCGAGAGGTCACGTTCGGAATTGCTGGAGGAGTCGGTCAGTGTTTAGAAATGTTCAACCGTACCCTTCCTCGCTGGCTAGGCCCAGATTGGCGAGAGCTCTTGAACGCCGCACTGCAAGGACAGGGGACCGTCATCAGCGCACAGCAGATTCTCCGTCTCGCTGAGCTCACCGACATCGCGCGAGAAGAGCCGATGGTAAGGTCATTTTTCACAGCGGAATCATGGAAGCCTTCGACGTTTCGTTCCGTGCTTGCCGACACACAATTCCTTCGTGCCTTCCAAGCCTATTTGGATGACTATGGCCATCGAGGAGTCGGCGAATCAGATGTCCTGTCGCCGCGGCTGACAGATAATCCGGAAGCAATTTTGACGATTCTCCGCACCCAACTCCTCTCGGCTTCCCCTTCACATCAGGCAGTTCTAGCACGTCAAGAACAGAGTAGAGTCGCCGCGCTCGAGCAAATCAAAAAGCGGATTGGCTGGCGTGTCGATCGCTGGCTGGCTTTTTCATGGTGCTATAGAAGGCTGGGGCGGTTCTTCGCCCTGCGAGAAGCAAATCGACACCATTTAATGTATTACTCGACCGCCATCCGCACCTTATTGATGCGTCTCGGTGAGCTCCTAGTCGCACAGAGTCGACTGGATGAGCGCGAGGACATCTTTTTCCTATCAATCGACGAACGAAATGATCTCCTCACGGTAAACACCACAAACTGGAACGCTATTGTCCGCGAGCGCCGCTTGGAACGAGAGCACAATGCAGCCGCCTCGGTCCCCGATACCATTCGAGACTGGGAATCTCTGACCGAACACATGCAACGATCCATTCAAACCGATAGCCCAAGCCAGCTCACCGGTATGCCAATCAGTACTGGATTCGTGATTGGTCCGGCACGGGTGATCCGATCGGTCATGGATTGGAGGAAGGTGATGCCCGGTGACATCCTGGTGGTGCCGGTTATCGATCCAGGTCTGGCGCCGCTCTTTGGAATTGCCGGGGGACTGATCGCGGAAATGGGTGGAACGTTGTCGCATGGAGCCATCATCGCGCGTGAATATGGATTACCAACCATCGTTAATGTTGGAGGCGCGATGGCACAGCTTGCTGATGGGCTACAAGTCAAACTCGACACGGGATCCGGGACCATTCGTATCTGGCCAACTCCATCACCGGGGAATGGCTAGAGCTATTTGATCTGGGTCTTCTGCTCCTTGACCTTTCTCAATACCTTGCGTACTGTTCCTTAGAATACTGTTTTGACACCCTATATATGGGAGTTCTTTGCCTCCTCAATTTTTCGAGTTTTTCACACACCTGACCGATGGAATTCCCTTAGCTGTTGGCTTTGGGATGGGACTCTTCCTTGGTGGTTTAGTGGTAGGACTCTGGATCACGGGACGCTTGCGTTCTCACGCTCAGCGTGCTGAGGCAACAGCTGACGAAGTCAGAAGGCAATTGGAACTCGAGCGGACGGCGGCCCTATTGCTTCGTGAGGAACTGTCCCAAACGCAGCAAGCCCGAGTCTTGGCTGAAACTCGGATGGAAGAATCGGCACGGCAACTCGGGGAACAGAAGACCCTGCTCAACCAGACACGAACAGAACTCGTTGGAACGTTCCAAGCCCTCTCAGGCGAGGCGCTGAAACAAAACAATGAGGCGTTCTTGAAACTTGCCGCTGTGACATTCGAAAGTCTTCATGTCAAGGCTGACGGGGACTTGACTCAACGCCAACAGGCCATTGATGCGTTAGTCCGTCCACTCCACGACACGTTGCAACGTTACGATGAACAACTTCGTCTGCTGGAGCAGTCACGCCAGTCGGCCTACGGGGGGTTGGATCAGCATTTGAAATCATTGGCCGAGTCTCAGCAGAGATTGCAGCAAGAAACCGGAAACCTGGTCAAAGCCCTGCGAGCTCCGACTGTGCGGGGCCAATGGGGAGAGTTAACCTTAAGGCGAGTCGCCGAACTTGCCGGAATGGTGCAACACTGTGATTTCGTCGAACAACCGTCTGTGACCAGCGAGGAAACACGGTTTCGCCCAGATATGGTGGTTCGGCTTCCCGGCGGACGTCAAATTGTCGTTGATGCCAAAACCGTTCTCTCGGCTTACCTGGACGCCCACGAAGCACAGAATGATGTTCAACAAGCCGAGGCATTGCGTCGCCATGCCGCTCAGGTAAAGAGTCGCATGGACGAACTCTCGTTGAAAGCCTACTGGACGCAGTTCGACCATTCTCCTGAGTTCGTCGTTTTGTTTCTTCCCGGCGAACAGTACCTCGGTGCCGCATTGGACCAGGATCCTCAGCTCATCGAAGAGGGGTTTGCGAACGGCATCGTGTTGGCGACTCCGGCAACTTTGGTCGCACTGCTGCGTGCCGTGGCCTATGGATGGCGACAGGAGCGAATGACCGCCCACGCGGAAGAAGCGGGTCGGTTAGGCAAAGAACTGTACGAACGGATGGCCGTGTTGGCGGGACATATGAACGATGTGGGGCAGGCCCTGGGCAAGAGCGTATCGGCCTATAACCGTGCTGTGGGCTCCCTGGAGACTCGAATTCTCCCGGCTGCGCGACGGTTCAAAGAATTGGGAGTGTCCTCTGATCGCGAGATCCTCACGCTTGAACCGACGGAGGTCGTTCCCCAGAAAACATTGTCCTTTGATAGCGAATGGAGGGGTGCGCATGACGAACGAACAGACCATGGTTGAAGCATTTCATAGCAGATTCGACATTCAAGTACGGGCGGTCCCGACCGACCTGAACGACGAGACGAAGCAGCTTCGTGTCCGTCTCATTCAGGAAGAGTTCGATGAATTGAAAGAGGCTATGGCTGCCGGAAATCTTGCTGCGGTTGCGAAGGAAATGGCGGACCTGCTCTACGTCACCTATGGGACAGCGGTGTCCTATGGGATCGATATGGAACCGGTGTTTCAGGAAGTTCACCGGTCGAATCTGAGTAAAGTGGGTGGATACAAACGAGAAGATGGGAAATGGGTGAAACCTCCAACCTATTCACACGCTGATATCAACCCGATTTTGGAAGCACAACGAGAGCACTTATTGGCTATGGCACTATCAACACATGACACCGCGACAGGTTCCTCCGAGAGCACATGAACGATCCACACTGTCCAACTTGCGGAACCCCCTTCGTTCGACGGATCCATGATGAAGGCACCATGGAGCGGATCTTCAATCGCTTCAGGATCTTTCCGTTTCGTTGTCAGCTCTGTACCACACGCTTCCGAGTCTTCAGAAGTATCCCCACTTCTCCCCCCTCAGCAACCGACCGCCGGGAATATAAGCGACTGCCCGTGTCGTTCCGCGCCAATCTCCTCGCAGAACACGCCGCACAAACGGCCAATCGTGTGACGGACATATCCATGGGAGGGTGTACGCTCGAAACCGCTGCAACCTTGCCTCAGGGCACGTTCGTCGAATTAGTCATCAAGCCGGCTTCCGATGAGGACCCGATCAAGATTGAAACGGCCATGGTCTGCTCGTCAAGGCCGGGATCAGTGGGGCTCAGCTTCCTTGAAATGGTGACGGCCGATAAGAATCGCCTCAGCCAGGTCATTCTCAGCTTGCTGGTTGGACAAAACCTACACCAGAATTTCTTATCGTAGTCTTGCCTTATGTGTTCCAAGCGTGGTCAGGGAGCTGTCACCAAGAGATTATCAATCAGTCGAACAGGACCGAGGCGCACCGCTCCGAGCAGCACGGCCTTCCTTGTAACCATTGTGAGTGGTTCGAGCGTGTGAGGATCGCAGACCACCAGATAGTCGACCACCATGCTCGGCTCGGCTTTGACGACTCGATGCATCGCGGCCTGTATTGCCTTTCCAGCACGAACACCTCTTCGGATGGCGTCAGCCCCTGCCTGCAAGCTTCTGTACAAGATCACGGCACGCACTCGTTCATCGGGCGAGAGATAGACATTGCGTGAACTCAGGGCCAGACCATCCTTCTCCCGCACTGTCGATCGCACGACAATGGTCACACCAAGGTTGAGATCCACGACCAGCTGTCGGACCAGCGCCGATTGCTGAAAATCTTTCCGCCCAAAGTATGAGATCTGAGGGCGGACAATCCCGAAGAGTTTGGTCACGACAGTGGCGACCCCGGAAAAGTGGTGAGGGCGCACTTCCCCTTCCCACCGACGCGCAATCGTAGGAAGCGTGACGATCGTCTGAAATCCTTCAGGATACATGGCCTCTGCAGTCGGTTCAAAACACACATCCACCCCTTCCTTTCTGCAAAGGGCGCGATCGCGCGAAATGGGGCGCGGGTACTTGGTGAGGTCTTCGCGAGGGCCGAACTGCGTGGGATTGACGAAGATACTGACCGCAAGAGCGTCGCATCGCAAACGGGCCGATCGAATCAGTGCGCGATGTCCATTGTGCAAGGCCCCCATCGTGGGCACCAGCCCAATCCGTACACCTTCCCGCCGAAGCCCCTCACTCCAGGCAGTCATGGCATTCGGTGAACGGATGATCTTCATGCGCCTGGTGGTGAACTGCACGTAGGACGAGACCCGTATTTCGTGGACGGCTGAGGAAAGAGGAGCTGCACGCGGGCTTGGTCCTTTACCTGTTCCAATAATCGTGAAACCGATTGCTGGAGCACGGGATGCACCCAGAGCGGATCCAATTCATTCAACGGCATGAGAACAAACCGGCGGTCATGAAGTCGAGGGTGCGGGATAGTCAACCCTGGTTCCTGAATGACGCGTTCGCCGTAGAAAAGAATGTCGAGATCGATTGTTCGGGGCGCAGAACGGTTGTCCTCATCCCGTCCCAACGATCGCTCTATCTCTTGGAGTATCGCCAGGAGACTCCGAGGTGCGATATCGGTTTCAATTTGTACCACGCCGTTGAGAAACCACCCTTCTCCTGGATCGGTTTGGTCTCGAACCGGTTCTGTTTCATACAAGAGCGAAACTCCCATGAGCCGTGAATGGGGAAGCAAACTGAGTAGCGTCACGGCCCGATCACACCAATCAACTCGATCGCCGACGTTGGACCCAAAGCCAATGAAAACCATCTCCATAGAAGCCATGACATACGCGAACTGTAAAACGGAAAAAGCGGCAGTGAGAGCGTGTACCCCTCACAGGTTACTGCTGGTGTCCCACGCGGCTAAAAACCTGCTTTGTGGATCCGCTCCACCGCTTCCGCAAGCCGCTCTTTGGTTGTACAAACTGTCATACGAACATAGCCTTCGCCCGGTTCGCCGAAGCCGTTGCCTGGTGTCGTCACGATGCCGGCCTTCTCCAGTAAATGCGCTGTGAAGGACGTCGAGGTATACCCCTTCGGCACCGTCACCCAGATATAGAATGCAGCGGGAGGTGCATCGACTTCGAGCCCCAGCTTTTTGAGCCCCGGGACGATCGTGTCGCGACGCTCCTGATAAATCTTTCGGATGCCGTCGGTTACAGAATCGTCCAGCTCGAGGGCGGTAATGCCGGCTTCTTGCACCGCTTCAAACACTCCGGAATCCAACTGACTTTTCACCTTGCCGAGAGCGGCCAAAACGGCCTTGTTACCAACGACAAATCCGATGCGCCAACCCGTCATGTTGTAGGTCTTCGAGAGGGAATGGAATTCCACACCGACGTCTTTGGCGCCTTCCATTTCCATGAAACTCACCGGCCGCTTGCCGTCGTAATAAATTTCCGAGTAAGCCGCGTCGTGACAGATGATAATGTGATGCTCCTGCGCAAACTCAATGGCTCGTCTAAAGTAATCCTTCGTCATGATCACCGACGTGGGATTGTTCGGCGAATTGAGCCACATCAGCTTGGCCTTTTTGGCCACGTCTTTCGGAATCGCACTCAAATCCGGGAGAAAACCGTTGGCTTTGGTCAACGGCATGAAATGGGCGGTACCGCCGCAAAAACTGGTTCCGACGGGATAGACCGGATAACCTGGACTGGGCACCAGCACGAGATCTCCGGGGTCGACAAACGCCAGATGAACATGCCCGATCCCTTCCTTGGAGCCGATCAGTGTCAGGACCTCATCGGCTGGATCGAGCGTCACATTGAACCGTCGCTTGTACCATCCTGCCACGGCTTTCCTGAACGACAACATGCCTTCATACGAGGGATATTGATGATGCTTGGGGTTTTGGGCTGCTTTTGCCAAGCTCTCGATGATGGGTTTCGGTGTCGGCAAATCTGGATCACCAATTCCGAGATTGATGATGTCGACCCCCCGCGCAATGGCCTCCTGCTTCATCTTGTCGATAGCTGCAAAGAGGTACGGGGGTAAGGTCTTGATACGGGTCGCGACTTCAATCGGAAAACCGGCCATGGTGGATCAAACTCCTTTCGTATAATATCCTCATCTTCTCGTCACACAGTCGTGGCGTCTACAAGCCAGAACATCGAATGTGGACAGTTGACACGAGGACGCTCGAATGTCTGAGCGAAGGCAACAAGACTACTTCAAGACTGACTAGGTAATCAATCTACAGTTGGCAGAAGGTGGTAGATCAGCCGACCGGCCATGATGTGCGACTGGTAAAGGTGGGGCATGGCCGTCGCCTTCACATGGGAAGCAGTAAGACCCGCTTGGATCAGATCGGATGTACATTCTCGGCACAGCGAGTCGATACCACCCTCCTCCATTTCTAGATGAAAGAGGAGGCCATAGGCATGATCGCCATACCGAAATGCCTGGAGCGGTGCCATCTCGGACTCCACCAGAGCAACACAACCCTGGGGCAGGTCGAAAATTTCCCCGTGCCATTCAAAGACGGAGAAGGTATCAGGGGCCGTTCGAAACACCAAATCTTGTCTTCCCGCACCCGTGAGACAAACCGGTGTCATGCCGATTTCTAATGCCCTGCCTGGCCGGACCTGCGCACCGAGTGCTTTCGCCATCAACTGACTGCCCAGACAGACTCCGATCACGGGTTTCCCCGCCAGCAACGCCGATCTGATGAAAGCGGTTTCCTCCGTGATCCATGTATCTGAATCGTTCACTGACATCGGGCCACCCATCACGATGAGAAGATCGCCGGCATCTTTGGGTAGGCCGTTCCGTGGGACCAGATGGTGCTCTAGAGAGACCCCGCGCTTGTCGAGCGACGCACGAAAAGCACCTGGGCCTTCAAAGGGAACATGTTGGAGACACACGGCACGCATGATTATCTCCTCAAAAACACACCCTCTTTAGCTGCCCACCTCACCCCTCGGACACCATTGTCTTCTGGCCACAATGATTGCCCATTCTCTCGAACTCTCACAGGATAGTCTCTGTACCATAGCCGACGACAGGCCCTGAAGAAAAGGCAGAAGATCTTCAATAGAGTGACCGTACAGCCCCCCTTCATTCTCCTACCCTGAGCACGGTATCCTAAACACGGTACAGGATGAGCCGTTCGATTGCACCAACGCTGAATGCCTGAGGGCCCATCATTCTCGTCAGAAAACCTCGACAACCCTACCAGGCATTCGTTAGGAGGAAGGCGTGACTGTTCCCACTGCGAAAAGGACCAACAAGCGGAGGCAGAGTGCATCACCGTCGATCATTCGTGGTATCGATCATATCCTGATCCATACACAAGACCTGGAGCGTGTCTTCGCCCGGTTTCGCAATGAATTCGGACTGCCGGTCGTGTGGCCGATCAGCGACTATGGTCCGCTGGTGTCAGGTGGTCTGCGTGCAGGCAATATGACCATCGAGATCGGTCGCTTCGCGGGGCTTGGCTTGCCTGGAACCAGGCTCTATGGAATCGGCTTTTCACCATCTGAACCGACCTGGGACATCGTGAAGAAATTGGCAGATCGAGGTGTGCTCCACACACCGCCCGTCACAATACATTACGAAGGACTCATCGAAGCGAAGGCCACACTCACCTTCTTGCGCGACTTGCTCGATGGTTCACCGAACACGTTATTTTGGCTAGGGCGTCGGCTTGGTGGAGACACACGAATTGGTCGCGCGTTGTCGACCCTGAGCACCTGGGTAGCCAAGACCGAAAACGGTTCCCGGGCATTTGCCAAACTCCTGAACGATTCCATGGCCCTCCTCTGTGAGTATCACGTCGATCGCCATCCTGAACGGCTTGCAGAGCTGACGGCTGACTGGCAACGCACCCGACAGGGTGGGCCGTATGGCATTACAGAGGTTGCCGCAGTCGACATAGCCATTTCGACCAGTATCGAAGCGTGGAGAAGACTTCTTGATCGCCCAGACCTGAATACACATTCGATTCATGCATTCAGCATGGGACCACCTCTTCGATTTCATGCTGGGAAAAGCAACCGATTACTGGGCCTTGAGTTTTCCTGTGCCGATCTTCGATCAACCGCTCGGAAGCTGATTGATAAACGATGGGCGATTGCAACAGATCACGATAGAATCACCATTGACCCAGAACGGATGGACGGGCTGACGCTGCGATTCAGCCAGGCTTCAGCGCCAACAGGTTGAAGAAACCATGCCTGCGTCGCTCACGCCATCTATGCCGACAGCACGACAATCGTGACTGAGGTCTTCCCCATGGCCAGAGCAGTGATCTAGCGTGGGCGCAGGAGGGATCGGTGGAGGGTCCGGCTGGCTGTGGGCCACACGGCCTGGCATCATACACGTGCACGTCTCTCGCACCGATCGCGTTGTCTGGATTGAACGCAACCATGATCGCCTCTGGTTGTTGACCCCTGACCGAGCAGATAGGTTCCAAGAGGCCCTCTCCGGCTGATCCTGGCTATCTTTTGTGCCGACTCCCCTTTAGCCCTTTGGCGAATCTGCCGATTAAGGCATATGTCCATCCCCGTCGTTGAGCACAATGCAGTCGTGGAACAGCCTGCAGGTGATCAAGACCGAACGCGAGCCCTATCCACGATTGCTCCGGAACGCGCCACGTCCTATTCGATTCGTCAGCGGCTGGCTTCCCACTATCACGCATTCTGGTTTCGCTTGGGCCAGGGGTTAGCCTGGTCGCGTGGGATCTATCGTGAGCGCTCCTCCGGACAATTGGATCAACTCAGCGGAGTGGTTCGCGAACGGATCGAACGGTTACAACAGCGTTTTGGGGTACGGTTCGAAGAGTCTGCCCGACAACTGACGGCCCTGAAGCAGTACGATTACCTCGACATTCTGGAACAGGCCTGGTCGGGAATGCGACTTCCCCATTCGAGAGGCGGAGTCGTTCAGGATATCGGCTCCAGCAATTTTTGGTACGCACCCGTCCTGCACACCTTCTTCCGTCCCGCTGAGTTGCTGGGGATCGAGGTTGAGGGACACCGGATCTACTTGAACGGGTATAGTCGCCTTGATTATGCACAAGGATATATCCACTCGCTGCCCAACACACAGTTCATCGTCGGCGACTATGCCCGTTACGAACGCCCGGCAGACATCGTGACGGCCTGGTATCCCTTCGTGACGCCAGATCCTGTCTTGGCCTGGCGATTACCACTCTCCCTCTTTACACCCCACGCCCTCTTTTCACGGATCGCTCGTAATCTGCAGCCCCACGGTCGATTCGTCATGATTAACCAGAGCCGGAACGAGGCAACTATCGCGGCCTCACTCTGCAGAACGGTCGGACTCGCTCGGCATGGTTCCTGTGAGGTCACCACTCCACTCCGACCTCGACGCCCCCCTGTACTTTCAGTTTGGGGGCATGCACAGAGGTAGCAGCGCGTCCACACGTAGGTTACAATCGCCCCATGACGTATCTCATCCAGAACGCTGACGATTTGCGCTGGTTGATCGGCCATACCGGCGGGTTCCGCTCAGGGTATGTCACCGACATCCGGATCACCAAACGTCGCCTGTTTGACGAAGGATCGGGGCGCGAGGTGCCGGCTGGAACGACAATCGCCGTGACCATTCGCTATGAGGTACGGGAGCTGGTCCGAGTGGCGACGCTCACGATGACGGGGGTGACGGATTTTTCAGTGTTCGAGCAGGATGGGGTCGATTGTTCATCCCTCGGCATCATCCAGACGGAATGGAGCGCGGGAAAACTGCGGTTTTGGTTCGACCCGCAGGGCGAGCTGTACGTCGTCTGTGATGAGGCCCAGCTCGAAGAAGTCGCCGTTCCGTACGTGACGGCTCGGCATGCGACGGAACTCGCTCGGTGGGTTTTCCAAGGTCGGACTCCCCAGGGCCCTACTGTCGACTGGTTGTTGGACGAGCTAGACCGGGCGGGCCTGCCTTGCACCTGGCAAAAGACGAATCGGAACGCGGGGACACATCCCGCCGTGCAGTGGGAAGGCGATTTGATTCCAGTCCACGACTCCCTCGCCGGCGAGGACAATATGCTACATGTCCTGGCCTATGGCCCCCTGGAAGGCCATGGCTTCGGATTAATGCTGCGTGTATTTGGGGATCATACCCAGCAGATGAGCCGCATTCTTGAAGTCCTTGCCGATCATATCACCCGGCAATTTCCTGGAGACTGCCTGGTCGGCACGACGATCATCCCGGGTCGCGACTGGGAGAGCTGGCTTGCACGGGAACACCACTCACGACGTAGTCAGTAAGAACCGAGGGGCTGCGAGTCAGTGTAGGTGTTCCGAGGAATACTGTTCCTTCCCATTCCCCGATGAAAAACCGGCGCCATCACCACCGTTCATATAGCCAGGAATGCGGCGGCCTACGCCGTCTCCGTTCGTCTGTTTCGCTTTTCCATTCACACACTCGACCAGCGCCCAAAACCGCAGGGGATTCACACTCTGCTTCCTTGCAACATGCAAGGTTGTCCCCTCCAACACCGTATTGAGCGAGAGATCAGTGCGCCAACCCAAGTGCTTGGTCAATGGCGAGATTACTTTCTCCACTGCAGCGATCACTTTATTTCCGTTGCTGAAGTGGTTCAACATGACAATCCGGCCACCAGGACGACAGACCCGAATCATCTCATTCACGACCTTTCGATAGTCCGGAACCGCCGTGACGACATACGCCGCGACCACCGTATCAAAGCTATCGTCTTTAAATTCCATCTCGCCCGCATCCATGCGATGAAGCTCGACATGATCGAGCCCGAGAACTCCGGCCTTTTCTTTGGCTTTCGCCAGCATGCCCTCGGAGAGATCGATCCCGACGATGCGGCAATGACGCGGATACATCGGAAGAGCCAACCCTGTCCCCACACCCACTTCCAGAATGTGTTCGTTCGGCTGCACGTTCAGATTCCGAATGGCCGACTCACGCCCCTCATGGAATACTTTTCCAAACACCTTATCGTAAAAGCCCGCGTACGTCGTGTAGACACGTTCAATTTTGATGGGATCCATGCTCTCCTCCAAACGCCAGACGACCCACTCGCTGCGTGCGCTTTGCTGCGGCGTGTAGACAATCAATTCGCGATGTGTAGACGTAGGAATAAATTCTGGCGGGAAACCCCAGTGATGCAAGACCCGCCCGGAACGTCGCCCGTCGTACTCTAGCCAAACTTCTCTTCATGAGTCAACAGATTCCTTGGACAACTTGGAAGTCGGAGTATTCGCGAGACCCTTTGGTGTGGGACACGAATCATCTCGCGATACCGTTATCTTGATTCACGCTCCACTCCTGTGGGATAGCTACGGCCATGCTGCTCGCCGGCTTCTTTGCAACTGCCTTATGCGTCGGGTTGGTCGTCGGCGATTGGCTGTATTTCATCCGGCTGACCCCGTACGCTATTCGGTATGGCTGTCGGGTGGCAGATCGTTCGGAACAATGGCCCGATACCGCACTGAGCACGGTGCGTGAACGATTCACTCCCAACGGCGTGTTGATACTCCCCCACGGAGTCGCCCGCTTCTACCCGGAATTATCTCAGATCGCAATTCGTCCTCAGTATCGATTCTTCTCGAGGCGCTTTCGCACAGCCTGGCCAGTGAAGGGGCTGATCCATCTTGCTCCTCATGACCACGCGCTGGAGACTCTTTGTGTGAAACGTATTCCATGGTCATCGACGCTGATTACCTTCTTGTGGTTTGCGCTCGTGGCCATCGGATCACTGACCTTCGTCGTTCAATACGCCATGGAAGGTGGGTTCGCCTCGCTGGGAGGCGCGCTGGTTGGGCTCGGCATTGTCGGGCTGGCGGGTCTTGTCCTGGCCTTCGGGCTCGTCACCCTCGCCTTTTCCTATCGCCTGGAAGATACCCGCCTGATGAAGGTCTACGAGGAGCTACGCGAGACACTCTCAAGTCCCGCCCCTTCCTAGCGATCGCTCTGGCCACGACCCTCGATTCGAAAGAACTCCAGGAAATGGTCGTATTCGGCAGACAAACTGACTGCCGATCGATCTCGTACCAGGCCGGCGATGATCCCACGATGTTTCTTCGCAAGGCCCGAGGCTTCAAAGGCGCGTTGGAATTGCCGCCAGCGCAAGGCAGGATCGGCCAGGATTCGGGTCTGCTCTTCAATCGGAAGTCCATGGACCATAGTCGTCAGAGTGCGGACCGCTTTTTCCACGCTTTCGTACGGCGGAGCCAGCTTGAGCCCCGCATAGAACGTTTCGAGGTGATAGCGAAACTCCGTTTTAAGCGCATGGAACTCATCAGGTGTGGTCGGTAAGACTTCTGGCATGATGGTCAGGACAATGATACGGTAAGAAGGAACCAGGTCACAACTTTTTCATGGAGGGACGTATGCATCGGATAGTCAATGGTTTGCTTGTGGCGATGGGAATGGTCGTTCTGGTCGGGTGTTCCTCATACCACCATCATCACCACGGCATGGGAGCGAGCAAGAGCGACGCCTATTGGCAGAAGGGTCAGCAAGACATGGAAGGGCTGATCAATCGGACCGTGCAAGATCCGAACAAAGCGAAAGAGGTCAACGCGCTCGTCGGTGAGATCATCAACGAACTGAAGGCAAGCCGAGAACAGGAACGAAACTATCACCGGCAACTCTACACGCTCAACACCAGCTATACGGCGGAGCCGGCGGAATTTTCAAAAATCCTCAACGAAGCGACGGTTCAACGGACCCAGAGTTCGGCCAAAGTGTTATCTCTGCGGTTCAAGATGAAAGACCTGATGACGGCCGATGAGTGGAAAGCCATGTCCGATAAGATGCTGTCCTATAGCAGTCGGTATCAGCACGGGAAGAGCGGACCAAAGTCCGGCTACTGACGCGCAGTCGGCGCGGCTTTGAGCGGCACCGCCGTCCAGGTCGCGCCGGCATCGGTCGATCGATAGAGCCCGCTCCCATTGGTTCCGGCATACAGAAGCTGCGAATTCTTGTGATTCATGGCCAGGGCGCGAATGTTGAGCGTGGCAATGCCCTGGTTCACCGCTTTCCACGTTTTCCCACTATCCAGACTTTTCCAGACCCCTGCCGGACCACCGACATAGAGTACCGAGGGATCGGTGGGATGAAGCAGAAGGCTGCTGATAAAGGGATCCGGCAGTGATTGTCCGATCCGGTCCCACTCCTCCCCCTTATTCTCCGTGCGAAAGAGCCCCTTCGTTGTTCCCGCGTAGACGACGTCCGGGTTCGTCCGGTCGATTTCAATGGCATTGACCCCTAACGCCATGGAGGCCATCAGTTCACTCTCGGGAATCAATCCGGTATTGATCCGTTTCCACGACATCGCCCCATCATCTGAGCGATAGACTCCGCCTGTCGTGCCGCCATACAGAATGGTGGGGTCCTTGGGATTGATGGCGATAGACGTCACGATGTGAACTTCCTTCATCCCGTTCATCCGCTCTTCCCATTCACGGCCTGCATCCTTCGAATAATAGGCACCGACGGTCGTCGCGATATAAATCGTTTCGTTCAGCGCCGGGTGAAATACAAATTCGTTCACGAACGACACATGTTCTTTGAGTCCGACGTTGTGCGGCAGCCACCGCTGCCCGCCATCCGGGCTCTTGTAGACCGCGTCCCCCATCGTGCCGGCATAGATCGTGGCCGGAAGGATAGGATCGATCGCTAGCGTCGTCACCCGACGGGCGCTAAAGCTTGGAAATCTCTCCCAGGTTCCACCGCCATCCCGCGACTTGTAGACGGCATCGTTCGTGGCGACGTAGAGAATATTGGCGTTGGTGGGATGCAGCGCGATCGAGACGATCGATTCGCTCTCCTTTTGGCAGGCGAGCGCGGAGATCAGAAGCGTAAGAGAAGCCAATGTACGGGCAGCGCGAAGCAGCGTCATCGTGGTGCGGGACCTAACCACAGCGATCGGATGGGAGTCAAGCGGAGGGGGCTAAACGACTATGTTGGTGAGGGGAAGGAGTGCCTACGCCGCGGTGCCGATGAGGCTCTCCAGGGGGATGTGCAACTTGCGGTGAAGTCGACGAATCATCTCGAGCGAGAGATTACGCTTCCTCGTCAGGATTTCTGACACGCGCCCCCGCCCACCAAGAAGACTCTACAAATCCCTCCGCGTCATGCCGAGTTGATCCATCCGAAATGTGATCGCGTCGACCGGGACTGGAGGACAAATCGCGTGATGTTTCGCTTCATACGCTTCGACAAGCGTCGTGAGTACGTCCAGTTCATCACCGGCCTTCGTGCCTGGTTTCGCATCCATCAGTTGTTCAATGCGACCTAACGCCCGGTCATAGTCTCGGGCCGTCTTGATTGGAACAATGGTCATGGCAACTCCTCCCCTGCTAGATGCTCGTCACGTCGATCGCATCGTACTCGACGTATATGGCGATGCGTTCGGCCCCTTTACCTCTCACATATTGAATGGCAACGACAAGGGCATGCGACGTCCGGCAGACTTGTACAGAGCCAAAGCTGAACTGAGTTCATTTACGAAACCAGGTTGACCACGACAAACATGGTTTTCACGAAGGATAACCATAGCTTCATGCAATAGGTTACGCAGTCCTATTGCGAGGATACCGATGGAGACTTATACTCCCCTTGAGCTCATCAGGAGTCTACCAGGAAAATAATTGATCCATAGTTAGGCATCGGACCACAGGGACCTGCCATGCCGATCACACGTGTTCACATCGAAGGGTTCAAACGATTCTCTCACTTCGCCCTAGAGCTCAATCCAACTTTTAATGTTATCGTAGGCGACAACGAGACGGGCAAGAGTTCTGTTCTGGAGGCCATCGGCCTCGTTCTGACCGGTCAGTACGATGGAAGACTTGTCCAGTATGCCATTGACCCATACCTCTTCAACGCAGTAATAGTCGCCGATTTCTTTCAAAAGCTTCGGAACAAGCAGCACACAAATCCACCGAAGGTATTAATTGAGGCATACCTGACGTCTAATGGCCACAATCCTACCTTGTCAGCACTCAAGGGCACGAACAATAGCAGGAACGAGGACTGCCCCGGATTAAAGTTGGAGATTGACATCGATCACGATCACATCGAGTCCCTCAAGGCATACGCCTCCGATAACTCGAACCCATCCATCTTACCCGTCGAGTTCTATAAGGCCACATGGCGCTCATTCGCTAACAACAGTGTGGCCCTCAGGAACCTACCCTTCAGGGCAGCCACAATCGACACCAGTCTTCCGCGAACGCATCGAGGTCCGAACAAATACGTGTCACAGGTAGTCAGTGACGTCCTCAGCGAGGAGCAGCGACGAGAACTTTCACTTGCGTATAAGAGGTTGCGCCATGAGTTCACGCAGGAGGAGGGTGTCGCGGCTATCAATAAGCATCTTGAGCAGCAAGGCAACCTCGCAACAAAGAAAAAACTGACGGTACAAATGGATATGTCCTCACGAGCAACGTGGGACAGCGCGATCACGGCTCACATGGATGACTTGCCCTTTGACTGCGCGGGAAAGGGCGAACAGTGTCGTGTCCAGATGCGGCTTGCGATTGCCGGAATGGAGCAATCACGGGTGCTCCTTGTCGAGGAGCCGGAGAACCATCTGTCGCATTCAAACTTGAATATGCTCATGGAAGACATCCAGAAGGACTGTGCGGATCGTCAAGTGATTATCACGACCCATAGCGCATTCGTTCTGAACAAACTGGGAATCGACAGTCTCCGCTTGATTTCACACGACGGCAAGACGGCGGCGATCAAGGAACTACCGCCTGACACAAAAGACTACTTCATGAAGCTGCCAGGGTATGACACCCTTCGGCTAATCCTCTCAAAGAGATGCATCCTTGTGGAAGGTCCGTCGGATGAGTTGATCGTACAGCGTGCGTACAAAGACAAGCACGGCAAATTGCCACTTGAGGATGGAGTCGATGTAATTTCGGTTGGGGCACTCGCGTTTAAGCGTTTTCTTGCGATCGCGGAACCTCTGACCTTGGATGTACGGGTGGTGACGGACAATGATGGAAATGTAACGGCGCTGAAAAACAAGTACGCGCATTATCTGGATGGAACAATTCCGAAGGTTCAAATCTGCTTTGACCCTGACGAAGCATGCCCGTCTCTCGAACCGCAACTTTTGAAGTCCAACTCTTTAGACACGTTGAATGTCATTCTCGGAACAGAGCACACAGACAGTGTGTCCTTGTTGCAGTACATGAAAAGTAACAAGACAGATTGTGCGCTCAAGTTGTTCGAGACTACACAGCCGTGGACTACTCCGGCGTACATTACGAATGCTATCCAGTAAGAACAAGGTCGTTATTGCTTGTGCAGGAGCTGGCAAGACGACTCGACTTGCTAGAGAAGCACTAGCCCATCGCGACCACCGCATAGTGATGGTCACACACACAAACAACAACCTACGAGAGATCAATAAGAAGTTCGGTGAATTGAACTCCGGTGTGCCGAAACACGTGCATGTGATGACCTGGTTTGAGTTTCTATTGCGGGAATGTGCGCGACCATATCAGAGGGCGAAATACGATCAGAAACGGATCGAGTCATTGCTCTTTGTGAATCAGCAATCCACGAAGGGCGTAGCGGAGACTGATACGGCACGCCATTACTTCGCAAATGATGAGTTGATTTACTCCGACAAAATCGCGAAGTTCGTAGCCGAGTGCGAGAAGAACTCATCCAAGGCCGTTACTGCACGACTTGGAGAGATATACACGGATGTCTTCATCGACGAGTTCCAAGACTTGGCGGGGTGGGATCTTGATGTCATTGAGATGTTATTGCGGTCGGACATTCGTGTCACGCTCGTTGGGGACCCCAGGCAGCATATCTACAGCACCAATCCGTCGAGCAAGAACAAGCAGTACCTTGGCATCAAGGTCGTGGATCTGGTGGAGAAATGGAATCAGGACGGATTGTGCGACCTTGATCCCATGAGCGGGACTTACAGATGCAACCAGGCGATTTGCGACTTCTCGAACGCGCTTTGGCCAGGGATGGATGCCATGACACCATTGCAAAACATCACGACCGACCATGATGGGGTGTTCCTTGTGGCCAAGAATGTGGCAGCGGAGTATGTCTGCCGCTTTCGACCTCAGATCCTCCGATATAGCAAGACAGCGAATACGCTTAGGTACGAAGCGTTGAATTTCGGGTTAGCAAAGGGCCTTGAATTCGAACGAGTCTTGGTCTTCCCCACTGAGCCGATACGGAAGTATCTGCTGACCGGTGATCTCAGACACGTGAAGAGGTCGAGAGACAGACTGCATGTCGCAGTCACGCGGGCACGGCATAGCGTGGCTTTCGTCATCGACGAGCACTCGCCAGGTGTACCAAAGCGATGGGAGCCTTGAGACAGCGTCGCTATAGCCATGCTTCCATCGCTGCTTGTGACTTTTGAAATTTGTTCCTTCCCGTTCTCTGATCCCTTCGCCCTTCCGTAGCAATCGTGTTTGATTTCCACATTGCCGCGTAGCACAGTGCGATAGGGTACAGCAGGTCTATGAACCATTCTATCAATTAGCCAGGGGCTTTATTCGGACCTCTTAGAGAGTTGTCGTGGAACTGCTCATCGTCTACATCGCAGCATTGCTTGCCTCCGCCCTCACGCTGTTCTCTGGATTCGGACTCGGCACCCTGCTGATGCCGGTAGTGGCTCTCTTCTTCCCGCTTGAACTAGCGATTGCGATGACGGCCATGGTTCATTTGGCCACCAACCTCTTCAAGATTGGGCTGCTCGGACGAAAGGCCGACTCCTCGGTGCTGCTGAAGTTCGGGCTACCGGCGATTGCAGCGGCCTTTGTGGGCGCGGCGTTGCTGACGTATCTCGGGGAACTCAACCCGATCTATGAATACCAGGCCTTTGGGAGCAATCGGCAGGTCTCTCTACTCAAGTTCGTCATCGGCGTGCTGATTATTTCCTTCGTCACCTTGGAACTTTCCCCAACTTTCTCAAAGGTGGCGCTCGATCGGAAGTGGCTTCCGCTGGGCGGCGTCATCAGCGGGTTCTTCGGTGGATTGTCAGGGCATCAAGGCGCTTTTCGCAGCATGTTCTTGATTAAAGCGGGGCTGGAGAAGGAAGCGTTTGTCGCCACCGGCGTGGTGCTTGCCGTTCTGGTAGACATCGCTCGCATGCTGATCTACGGAGCGGAGATTTCGGCTCACCATAGGGCTATTAACTGGCCACTGGTCACTGCGGCCTGCACATCGGCCTTTACCGGTGCCTACGTTGGCGCGAAGATGCTCCAGAAGGTTACGTTTCGGTCGGTCCAGTTAGTGGTCTCGGGTCTGTTGATTGTGGTGGGAGTCGGCCTCATAGCAGGCGTCTTGTGATTGAGAATACGAGACACACCAGAGTTCGCACCGCTGCCTATACCTTGGGCGCGCCAGTTGATCGCATGGTCATACGACGATGACAGTTTGTATGGGCCGTTGTTTTCACCCAGGCCGTGTGAGGGATAGCCGATGAAATAATGAATGAACGGCGCTTGAGTTCAGGAACGGTATCGACGTACTATTTCACCCCATCGACTCGATCGGTACGCGTCGAAGGAACACGGTGCACCACGTGAATGATCGACGCGCTTCGAGTGAAAGCGCCCATCTGCTTCGGTGCCTTTTCACAATCAACCAAAGGAGGCTTTCATGGCTGGCTGGTTCGAGCTGAAAAACAACGACAAAGGTCAGTACTGGTTTGTCCTCAAGGCGGCCAATTCTGAGGTGATTCTGACGAGTGAGCAGTACGAGAGTAAGGCCTCGGCTGAAAATGGCGTCGCATCGGTCCAGAAGAACAGCCCAAGTGATGATCGCTACGAGCGGAAGGATGCGTCAGACGGCCGGTTCTTCTTCACGCTCAAGGCAGCCAATCATCAGGTAATCGGCAAAAGCCAGATGTATGCTTCGGCGGCTGGTCGGGATGCCGGTATCACGTCAGTCAAGACCAACGGTCCCAGCACCACGATCAAGGCCGACGCCTAACAAACCCTACTGGTGCCTGCGGCCGCACCGAGATGTCCTATCCGAGCGGCCGCAGAACCTTTCACGAACTGTTCGGTCCCTACAGCTTCAGGCGCTCGGTGTACCCGGTCAGCTCGACGTAGCCTTGGCCTTCTACAGGCTGACCTCGCTTGGTCCCAGTCACCACCACCGCGCCCTCCCAATAAGACACCATGGTGCTGCGGGAGGTATGCAATTCCTGATCGGCGAGGAGCGGAACGACATCCAGCACAAGGTCGAGTGACGGGAATTTCAAGCGCCACCTCGCCGGATAGATGGCCTTGCTCTCAGGGCTGGTCCAGGTTGCCGTCGACTCGATCTGAAAATCCGTGACCTCGAGGTGTCGCGTCCGTCCATCCGATGATATCAGCGTCCCACTAGACTCAAGATCTCTTGATCCATCTTTGAGACGCATGCCATAGAGCATCAATTCCGTGTTGTCGTCCAACTGGATGCTGAACCAGTCCCAGCCGACTTGGTCGGCCCCCAGTTCGGTTGACCCGAATTCATGATCCATCCAGCTCGTGCCGGTCACGTCAAACTGCTCGCCGTCGATCGTGAGAGTCCCGGTGGTTTCGAGTCGAGTGAAGGAATAATAGTGCGAGGCTTGACTCACATCCTTCCCTTTTCGGCTGATACCCGCAGCCCCGTGCGCAACCGGAGGCTTGGCTGGTTCGAGTCTGAGGTCGAGGGTGTGCGTCTCGTCGCGGGCGTATAAGGCATGGACTCCGGCAGAATCCGGCTCAGCCTCGGCGCGCCACTTGTCGATCCATACGCGAAGTCGCGATTCATCGGCTCCCGCCTTCCCTAACCCTTCCCGGCTGAGTTTTTCTGAAAAATGGAATCGCTTTCCGGTGATATCGGTCACGGCGAAATGGGCCAGATAGATGTGGTGGAGCGACCATTTCGAGGGCAGGGTCTTAATGTCTTCTGGCAACACCCCGCGACGAAAAAAAGTCAGCTCGAAGCCGAAGGACCGCCCATTCTTCGCATGAAGATGGCCCGTGTAGTACCACCACTCGGTCCGGTAGCTCGGATGGGAGCCATGGTCTCTTGGAAACTCGTACCGATACCCAGCGGCCGCCGATTCGAAGGATGGTGCAGGAGAACCGGCACTGAATCCCTCGGTACAGTCGACGACAAGAGCAGCTGTGACCAGTATGACGAGTTGAACACCCCGGATCATGTGGTTCCCCTTATGATTCAACGCAGAGTACCAGGCTGGAGCCTGATGGCTCGAGCTGTTTATAGCATGCGTGTCCGCTTGCGAACAAATCGCTTGTCTGTGAGCGGTGTTTCACCGTTCTGAGGAGATCGACGGTCAATACCCATCGTTGACAATTTTCACACGCCTCAGCTATCGTGACTTATGCTGATGGATCGAGAGCGTGGGCCATCGAACCCGGATTCGGCCAAGTACGAGGAAGCCTTCATCATTCCAAACCGGCTTCCGGTGTTCCCCTTACCGAATGTCGTCTTTTTTCCAAAGACCTATCTTCCTCTCCATGTGTTTGAACCACGGTACCGCCGGATGGTGGCCGACGTGACGATGGGCGGTCAATGTATCGCCATGGCTCTCCTGAAAGAAGGCTGGGAGCCGGAGTACTATGCAAACCCGGCCATCTACCCCACACTCTGCATTGGACGGGTCATGAGTGTCCAGCCCTTGCCCGATGGCCGTTCCAACATCTTGCTCCAAGGCCTCGAACGGTGTGAGATTCTAGAGGAACACTTCGAGAAGCCCTACCGTGAAGCGACCATTCGTCTGACCTCCACGCCATCGAATGAGGGGTTGTCTACCAACGTCAGGCGCTCGCTGATCGAGGTGCTGGGACGATATCTTCAGGCCAGGGAGGACAGCGCGGCATGGCAGGGGTTCTTCCGTGAAGAAGTCAGCGATGAAGTCCTCGTCAACACACTCTCTACCTACTTGGACTGCACACCGCTAGAAAAACAATTTTTGCTGGAAGCCGACGGATTGCACCAGCGGGCCCGTCGGTTGAACGATGTGGTGCAGTTCATGCTGCACGAGCATCGCGGCGCAAAGGACTGGGACTAGACATGGATCGAACCGTCGCGATTGACGTCAACCGTTTGTGCAAAACCTACGATACCCATAAAGCCGTCGATGACTTGTCGTTTCAGGTCTATGCCGGGGAGATTTTCGGACTACTTGGACCGAACGGCGCCGGCAAGAGCACGACACTTCGCACACTGATCACCCTCTTGCATCCGACATCGGGTACCGCCACCGTGATGGGCTATGACTCCGTGCGCGAGGCGGACAAGGTACGGACCCTGATCGGGTACGTCCCGCAGGAACGGGCGATCGATCGGTTTCTGACCGGGCGGGAACACCTTCAATTGCTGGGCGCCCTCTACCATCTGTCGAAGGAAGAGGCGACCAAACGGATCGGGGAGCTGCTTACACTCGTCGAGTTAGAGGCTCACGCGGACCGGCCAGCGAAGACCTACTCCGGTGGAATGAAACGCAAGCTCGACATTGCCTGCGGGTTGCTGCCGGACCCGAAAATCTTGTTCCTCGACGAGCCAACCCTTGGCCTCGACGTGCAAAGCCGTCTCCGGATTTGGGAATACGTCCGGATGCTCAAGGCTCGCGGTATGACTGTCGTGATGACGACCAACTACCTCGATGAGGCCGATCAACTGTGCGATCGATTGGCTATTATCGACGGCGGCACAATTAAGACGATGGGGTCACCGGTTGAGCTCAAGATCGCACTCGGTGGAGACATCGTCTCCTTGACCCTTAAAGAGCTCGACCGAATCCCGGCACTTGAGGCTGAGTTGAAGGGGCAACCAGCCATTACATCCGTCCGAGCCACCACAAAAGGCTTGGACATTCGGGTCGAATCCCCTGAGAAGGCGTTGCCCACCATTCTGGAATCAGCCAATCGATTGAACTGTCGTGTTGAGTTCATTCAGTACAACCGACCTCGCTTGGACGATGTGTTCATTGCCCATACAGGCCGGGCCATCACCGAATCCATACCCGAGGCCGAGTCGGCATAAAGGAGTCCCGTGGAGCATTATTGGCAGGAAATCAGCGCGTTGACGATGCGGTGGGTCCGACGACTGAGTCGAGAAAAATTCAGCATGCTGTTCACACTGGTCCAGCCCATGCTGTTCTGGCTCATTTTCTTCGGAAATCTGTTCCAACGGGCGGCGGACACACAGGTCATGCAAGCGCCGAACTACATCAGCTTTCTGGCAGCCGGGGTTGTCGTGATGACTGTCTTGAATAACGGTCTCGCTGGTGGCGTTGATCTGCTGTTCGACAAGGAAAATGGATTCCTCGAGCGGTTGATGTCCACTCCCATTCATCGAACATCCGTCATCTTGAGCCGATTTATCTTTGTGATGGCGATTACATCCATGCAGGTCCTCGTCATTCTTGGTGTGTCCTATCTCTTCGGCGTGGAGCCCGCAACGGGCATCCTCGGCGTGGCGATGATCTTATTGATCGGGATGATGTTCGGCGTCGGCCTGACGGCCATCTCCATGGCAATGGCCTTTTCCGTCAAAAGCCACGGTGACTTCTTTTCAGTCCTCGGCTTCCTGTCGCTGCCGATGATTTTTCTCAGCTCCGCGCTAGTCCCGCTGACCGCCATGCCGGGATGGATGAGTTTCCTGGCCCAGTTCAATCCGATGACCTGGGCGATCGATGCCGTACGTCCCCTCATCCTGTCCGGATGGAGTGAGGCATTGCCTCATGTGGGGATGGTGATCGTTGTCATGCTGGTCTTTGATGCGCTTTGTCTGTACGGAGGGGCCAAGGCATTCCGTCGCGCGATGGGCTGATCGCAGGGAAGAAGCGTTCGCTTGACGTCACTCATGATCCGTCGGATGATGGAATTACGCCGTTGTCGTCATAGTTAGGGCCTGACGAAGCGGCAGAAACCCCCAGACGCAATGATTCCAGAAAGCCAAATTCGGGCGCTTATTCGACTGTTGTCCGATGAGGATGACAGGATCGTTCAAACCATCAGCGGCAAGCTCATCGACATCGGTCCCTCGGCGGTCCCGCTGCTCCAGGAAGCCGAAATTGAGCAGCCAGAAATGGGAGACCGTATCGCGTCTGTTCTCGAGGAAATCCGTGGAGGAAAGCTGGAAGATGAGTTGACGCATCTGGTGACTCGTGAGAACGCATCTGTCTGCTTGGAAACCGGCGCCTTTCTCATCGCTCGTTACGCCTACCCGACGCTAGACGTGATGAACTATCGTGAGCAGCTGAACATGATGGCGGATGAGGTTCGAGCCAGGATCGGCTGTCGAGCGTCCGGTGAAGAAGCCGTCAATGCCTTGAATCGGTACCTGTTCACCGAGCAAGGGTTTAAAGGGAATACTAAAAATTACTATGAAGTCGAGAACAGCTACCTCAACTGCGTCATGGATCGGCGTATCGGGATCCCCATCAGTCTGTCTGCTGTCTACCTCTTCCTCGGCCAACGTTTAGGGCTTCCGGTGTTCGGCATCGGCATGCCTGGGCATTTTCTAGTGAAGTATGAGTCCGAGCGCTACAAGATTTTCATCGATTGCTTTAACGGCGGCGCCTTGCTAACCGAAAAAAACTGCGCCCGGTTTCTCACGGAAGCCGGCTACGGGTTTGATGACAAATACCTGCAGAAGAGCCCGGTCCCTGCGATCTTGTCACGGATGGTCAAGAACCTCTTGGCGATCTATTCCAAGGCTGGAGACTCGATTAAAACCGAGCGGTTCACTAAGTTCATCGAAATCCTGGGTGGGGCTCCTCGCGAAGAAGGGCTGTAACCTAAAGCTTAATCGTCAGCAGATCTTTCCCCTTCCAGATCTTTCCTCGATATTCTTCGGCCGCCTGCGCCTTCACATCAGCACGATCCGCGACGGGGTAGAAATGGGAAAGGACGAGTTGGCCGACGCCAGCCTCTTTCGCCACCTGGCCGCATTGGCCAGCATGGAGATGGGCCGGACCAGGGCGGTTGGCTGGGAACGAGCAATCGAGTACGGCAAGGCCGACATCCTTACACAACCGGATCACCTCATCGCAGTATTGGGTATCTCCTGAATACACGAGAGACTTCCCTCGGTACTCAATTCGATAGCCGACGCTCGAGAGATCAGGAACGTGCACCACTGGCTTGGGCACGACACGGGTGTCTCCGATCCTGAATGGTCTATCTGTGACTTCTTTGAACGAGACCCTGAACGGCGCGGGTGAAAAGCTAGGAAAGCTCTTCATAATCGACTGCAAGAGACGAATCGTGCCTTTTGGTCCGATTAAGGTCATCGGCGGCCGATGGCCCCCGCCAAACTTGGCGTAGATCACAGCATCGAAGAAGAAGGTAATAAAGTCAGAGAAGTGGTCCGCATGAAAATGAGAGAACAACAGATGCGTGATCTTGTGCCGATTCACCCCGGTCTTGATCAAGTTCATCAAGGTACGGGGGCCGAAATCAAGCAAGAGGTGTTGATCGGTGCGCACCAGATACCCGGCCGCAGCACGGGTGGGATGGACGTTCGTTCCGGAACCGAGAATGGTTAGACGCATCTGTTGGATCTGTCAACCATAGGTTAAGTGGCCGTATTCAGTTGCTCAAGAACTTCTTGAGCCTCAATCAAGTCGGCGTTGATGCCTTTTCCGCTAAACCTGGAGCGGACAGATCCCAAGATGCTTCTAGCAGTATCTGGTTTGCTCTGTGTTCGCAAGAGCTTCGCCATACTGATTGCAACCCGAAGTTCTAACATTTTTGCATGTTGGTCCTGAGCGATAGTCAACGCTTGAGAAAAGCATTGCTCTGCCTCCAGAATTGATTGGTGTGATTGCGCGAGTAATAGTTCACCTTTCAGCCGAAGCAGTTCTGCCTGCCAGCACAACTCTCCCTGAGTTGTGGCGAGTTCTTGTGCCTCTTGGATCGTGCTCAACCCTTCTGCAACACGTTGGTTCCTTAAATGGATCTCTGCTAATAGCGCCAAGGTATAGGTATGATTGAGACTCGCTTTGGCTTTCTGTGCAGCCGAGAGTCCTTCTAATAACCTTTCCAGACCGTTTTCTTTTCCTTGTTCGGCCAGAGCCCAGCCTTGAAAGGACATCGCCCATGCCAAAGGCACCTCAAACGAGTACTTGGAGGAAAGCATAATTGCTTCTTCGGTCAGGCTCAGGGTTCTATTCGTGTCACGGAGAGTAGAATAGATCCATGAAGCGGTCGCCAAAGTAAATGCCAATGTGAACGGGTGTTCCAATTCCCTTGCCATACCGATGGCCTCTGCCACCAGGGTTTCGACCTCATCAACTTCTCCCTCTATCCATAATGTTCTCGCCAGTATGATTCTTGCGGTGATCCCAGGATCTTGGGTATAGGGTAAGGCTTGCGTGCGATGTCTTTGTGGATCATACAGTAATTTTGCTTCATATAAATGTGTCCTGGCTTCGCTGAACCGAGCAAGGAAAGAATAGGTCGAACCTACACTTTCGTGAGCTCGAATCAGCAAATCTTGGTTCTGCTGCCGGCTTGCCCACGAGAGGAGACTTTCAGCCAGTTTGCACGCCTTGGCGAGTGGCCCTCTGACCAGATGGAAGACCCATAATCCCCATAGAGAGAGAAAATATTGCTCAGAACTCGGATTCTCCTGCGCGAGATTTCTGGCCTTGAGATAATTATGCTCTATTTCGTCGGAGGCATACCCTTTTAATCTCAGCAATGGAGCACCACGTGCAATCAGGAGTTCCAATTCTAGAGCATGACGTTCTTGACTTTGGGGAAGAGTTTCAAGCAAATCTAACGTCCGATTAAAGTGGCTGAGTGCTTCCGTATCTGCAGATTGTGCCGCATCTCTGCGAGCTGCAAGGTGCCAATACTGAACAGCCTGGTTAATCGCTTCAGCCTGCTCATAGTGGTACGCCAGCAACTCCGGTTCCGCCTTGACACGGTCTGTGAACCTATCCTCCAGCGTTTTCGCAATACGGGCATGCAAAGCTCGTCGTGATTTTTTCGACAGCGTGCCATAGGCAGCATCTTGGATAAGGGCGTGTTTAAAGAGGTACTTGGCGGCAGGGATCTCGCCCTCTTGGAAAATAAGCCCTGATGCTCTGAGCAGTTGGAGTGCATCGTTCAACTCCCCCTCGGTAACATCAACCGTCTGTTGTAACAGCTCATAACCGAACTCCCGTCCGATCGCAGCTCCCATTTGAACGATTTCCTTGGCAGGACCCAATCGGTCTATCCGTTCCATCAGCAAGGCTTGCAGAGAGTCCGGAATGGACAATTCCTTTATGGGCCCCTTCAGGCTGAATGAATCCTTCGCTTCATCCAGCAATCCGGATTCGAGCAGGCTTTTCGTCAACTCTTCGAGATAAAGAGGGACACCATCAGTCTTGGCCAGAATGGTGTGTTGCACTTCTGGCGGAAGCGCTTTTCCTCCGGTTATCGACGCGAGAAGCTCGGCGCTATGTCGACGAGGAAGCCGACTGAGCGTCAGAAACGTCACGTGACCATAATCTACCCAAACCGGTTTAAAGTCAGGCCGATAAGTGATCGCCAATAACACCCGCATCGGCTGGATGCGGTCGATAATCCTTGTCAGGAGGTCCATGGTCGTTGGATCAAGCCAATGGGCGTCTTCCACAATGAAGAGTGTCGGACAACGATCCGCCAGCCTGTGGAGGTGGTGCACGAGCGCTTCAAGGGTCATTTCCTTCCGTTTTTCAGATGACGCATTCAGCGGCTGATGCCGGACATCCCCATGGATCGAGAGCAGGTCTGCCAGCAATGCCACTGTCGTCTGGTCATCGATGCCTCTGTGGACTGCGAGTGCGTCGAGCTTCTGCAGCTGCATGGTCGGACTGTCTTGTCCTGTCAGTCCAGCCGCTTGTCGGAGATAACTGATGACTGGATACAGTGCTGTATTCGCATGATACGGCGAACATTGAAATTGAATGGTCTCGCAACCCTCCGCGACGAGTTGGTCGCGCAGATTACGAACAATTCGCGACTTGCCGATGCCGGCCTCACCGCAAAGGATCACCACCTGCCCTTCACCGCCGACAGCTTCACGCCAGCGCCCCAAGAGAAGCGCCATTTCGTGCTCTCTTCCTATGAAACTGGTCAATCGGCCGGATCGATAAGACTCGAACCGGCTGGCCGAAGGCTTGCTGCTCAGTACCTGCCAGACCTGGACTGGGGCTTCGAATCCCTTTAGAGAAACGTTGCCCCGATCCGCAAACTCGAACTCACTTCCAACCAGGCGCTTCGTCGCTGAGTCAACAATCAATTGATTGGGTGCCGCGAGGGACTGCAGACGGGCGGCCAGATTCGGAGTTTCCCCAAAAACAGACCGTTCTCTAGCTGTGTCTTGCCCTAGGACTTCCCCCACAATGACCTGTCCGGTTGCAATCCCAATGCGTGCCGCAATGTCAGACCCCTGATGAGTGGGATCGTCGCTGGGGAGGGCCTTTACCAAATCCAATACGGCCAGTCCGGCGTGAACCGCTCGCTCCGCATCGTGCTCGTAGGCATGGGGGTATCCGAAATACACCAACAGCCCATCGCCCATGTACTTTGCGATATAGCCATTGAATCGGCTGATCGCCTGGCTACAGGTGTCGAGAAAACGTCGGATGGCCGTTTGGAGGTCCTCAGGGTCTAGTTGACCAGCTAGCGCCGTCGAACCCACGAGATCACAAAACATAATCGTCAATTGGCGACGTTCTGCTCGATCTCGGTCGGAAGGGAACGGCCTTATTTCCTGGCCGGTTGTAGAAGGTGAAAGCTTCGCACTAGTACCCTCACCGCTTTGTGACAGTTGTGCGATGGCGCGCAACAGCTTTTTCCGATGACCCAGCAACACACCCAGCGACGCCAAATCCTCATCACTCAGTTCGGCCAGGACATCCCAGGTGATGGCATTCTGCTGAAATGCTTCCCGATAGACCTCAAGGCCAAGGCTTTCCAACCAAGCTGACACGCGGTCATTCATGAGGCAAGGTCTCGTGGACGAGAGCCAACGCAGGATCGTCATCCAGAGCGCTGTTCTGAGGGGGATGCTCCATCATCCCTATGAACCTCACAGACAACGATGAATGGCGGAGTATGACCATTGCCGCAAGAGCCTGTCAATTATGGCGCTGATGCACCACGCCACGTGACCGGGAAAGGCGTAGAGTGAGAGGACGGCATCGATTCGTTGACGACCGCTTGATTGCACCCGTATGATCCCTCACCCATGATCAAAACACAGCTTCGCGAGCAGGGGCAGGTGAATCTCGCGCTCCTCGTCATTGTCATCATCTGTCTCATCACAGGCGTCTGGATCTGGAAACGACTGTCGATGGAGGCACAAGACTATATCGTTGATCAAGCCGTGCCGATGACGCTGATTGGCTCTGTGATTGCCATGCTGCTGTGGATTCCGATCAATGCCCTTCGTCGCCGCCGAGCCAAGTCGCAGGAGCGAACCCGCCTTCTTGGACTATTTGAACGAGCAACCGGCCAGGAGAAGAGGCTGGATCTGGCCTTTGCCCTGCTGGAGAACAATGAGTACCGAATGGATGGGCTCAATTCGGCCGTCCCAGCCTTGAAGGAACTGTTTACCACAACCTTGCAGCGTGCCTTGGACGACAAACAACATCGGATCAGGGGAATGGCTGCCAGTCACCTGGGCGCGTTGCAAGATCTGTCAGTCGTGCCGCTGTTGCTCAAGGCTCTTGAAGACGACCATGCCTATGTACGCTCGTGCGCCGCCTTGGGGTTAGGACGGCTGAGGGCAACCGAAGCACGTGAGCGGCTGAAGACTGTCATGGAGCATGACTGGGACCAAACCGTCCGCAGTCGGGCGAGAGAGGCGCTGGAGAGGATGCGAGCGTGATAGCGACACAGCTTCCGTCTCGGTCTATTCCTACACCCATTCAATCACGGCGATCTCTGGACGACAATTAAGGCGAAACGGCAGGAACGACCAGCCCAGCCCTCGGTTGACATACAGCTTGTGCCGACCAGCCTCGTGCCAGCCTGCGATACGGCCATTGCATCCAGGAGGAAGCCAGAAGGTAGGAATGCCCGGTATCCTCCACTGTCCACCGTGACTGTGTCCGCAGAGAATCAGATCAATGGCATGGTACGGCTCGACGAGATCCAGGATGTTCGGCGCATGGGCCAGCAGCAGCGTAAAGCGATGGTCCGCACGAGCGGGGATACATCGCAGATCGGCTCGATGGAGCGAGGGATCATCGACCCCGGCAATCACCAGCTCCCCCCCTCCGGTTGAGATAATCGCACTTTGATTCACCAGGAGCGTGATCTTGTGCCGATCGGCCAGTTCGGCATACTCTGCTACCGGCACGCCGCTGTAATGGTCATGATTGCCTAATGTCATGTACACAGGTGCGATGGCACGCAGGCGTTCGAGAAAACGAAAGAGATGCGGCAGGCCCTCCGGCACATTGAGCAGATCTCCCGTAATGAAAATCCAATCTGGGCGGAGCTGCTCCACAGCGGTAACAATCTCGTCATGACGCAAGTGATATCGGTCAAGGTGAAGGTCGGTAAGATGGACGGCACGACGACCGGCGAGAATGGGATGGCTGTGAGTGAGGACTGAGACTTCATGATTGGACAACCCCCATTCCCAATGTGGTGCAAGGCTGAAGACTCGATAAAGGGGCTCACTCACACAATAGCCGACGAATGATCGAAAATGGTCAGGCCAGGATACCCTCTGCTTTATGCTCATTCCACAACCTGCGCTTGGACTAGTTCTGTTGAGAAGGACTGAAAAAGTATAGCATGGGGTCGTTTTTCATCAGATTTGACAACACATTTCGCCCAATCGCCGTAACTCCAACAAGGCCAGGCCTGTGACGCGATCAATCGACCCGTTCCTCACCAGCGAGATCCCCGGGATCGGCGGACAGATCCGCACCGCGCCGGAAGACTTTCAAGTCGAAGAACGGCCACTCTACCTTCCCTGCGACGAAGGAGAACATCTGTACGTTAAGATCACCAAACGAGGCCTTTCCACACCGGATCTTGTGCGTCGCCTTTCCTCGTCATTGGGCATCAAGGCACAGGCCATCGGAGTCGCCGGATTGAAAGATGCACGAGCCATCACCACGCAGATGGTATCGTTGCAAGGCCTCCCATCGGAGCGACTGGCAGGGATCAAGATCGACGACAAGATACTGGATCTCCAAATCCTCGGACGCCATCGCAATCGACTCCGCACCGGCCACCACGCCGGCAACCGCTTCCGTTTGATCATCCGCAACGTGGCTGATCACGCAGCTGAATCCGTGCCGGCCGTTCTCCAAATACTAGAGGCACGTGGTGTGCCCAATTATTTCGGTCCACAGCGACAAGGAAAGAAGGGCGACAACTACGAAGTCGGTGCCGCGCTGCTCACCGATGCGCGGCGGCGGGAGAGGATGAATCGAGCCCAGCGGATCTGGTACCTCAACGCCTACCAGTCGTTCCTATTCAATCGGATGCTGGCGAAGCGGATCAAGCAAATCGACCGAGTCTTTGCCGGCGACTGGGCCATGAAATCTGAGAATGGCGCCTGTTTCCAGGTCGAGGATGCTGACCAAGAACAGCCACGCGCTGATCGATTCGAGATTAGCCCAACGGGAATCCTTTTTGGTTCACGTGTGTCCTGGGCAAGTGGCGAACCTGGACAAATCGAGAAAGCAGTTATCACCGAGGCAGGCACGACGAAAGAGGCACTTGTCGCTGCTGCAAAAGCCTGTGGGTTCCGCGGCGAGCGCCGGGCGTTTCGCGTTCCCCTCACTGAACTGGACTGGTCACTGGACGACCATGTTCTCACTCTCTCGTTCAACCTGCCCCCCGGCGCATATGCGACGAGCGTGCTCAGGGAACTGATGAAAGTACTACCCGTTGATCCGTAGCTTCCTCTCTTCCTGTTCTTCAGTCACGTAAGCCTGGTGGTACAATAGACTCACAGCGAGTGAGTCCGCCATGAATGACCATCAAGAACGTGTTGTTCTCCAGGGTCACATCATCGATTCTCTGCTATTGCCTAAGGTTTTTGATCTCATCCTCATGATGGGAGGAACCTTCGACCTTGAGGATGTGCAGATTGGTAAGACACGAGAAGAACCCTCTCGTGCCCGTATCGTGATCCGAGCGATATCGAAGGCGCTCTTAGACGACATCCTCAAAGCGATTCAACCGCACGGCGCCTCGATTGAACGGGAGGCCGATTGCCGCACCGGCCGCGCGCCAGCTGATGGGGTGTTACCCGACGACTTCTACGCGACGACACATCTCCCGACCCAAATCCGCCTCAATGAACAATGGATCGACGTGGATGGGATTGAAATGGATTTGGCCGTTCGAGTGGATGCACGACATTCAGCTGCCCGCGCGATCCCAATGGGTGAGGTCCGGAAAGGCGATGACATTGTGATCGGCCGAGACGGGGTGCGTGTCGTTCCCTTGCAGCGTCCCCAAGAACGAGATGTCTTCGGCTTCATGGAATCGCAGGTATCCGCAGAGCGGCCTCATGGCCATGTCATCACCGACATCGCCACACGAATGCGTCACCTCCGAACGCAACAGCGGCAAGGCCATCTTCGGTCCAAGGTCTTGCTCGCAGGGGGACCAGCCATCATCCATGCTGGTGGGCGAGAGGCACTCACCTGGCTGGTTGAACAGGGCTTTATTCATGTGCTGTTCTGCGGCAACGCCCTGGCGGCCCATGACATGGAAGCTGATCTCTATGGCACCTCCCTGGGATATGGGCTCAGTGCTGGGCACGCCGTTCGGCACGGCCACGAGCATCATTTGCGGACCATCAACCGGATTCGAGCGATCGGAACTATTGAGGCAGCGGTCACCTGTGGCGTGATCAAGCATGGCATCATGGCAGCTTGCGTCAGGCATGGGGTTCCGGTGGTGATGGCAGGAACGATCCGCGACGACGGTCCCTTGCCAGGAGTGATCACAGATTCCGTCCTGGCCCAGAGCGCCATGCGGGCTCGGATCCCCGACATTGGGTTGGCCCTGCTGGTCGCTTCGACGTTACACTCGGTCGCCACCGGCAATCTTCTGCCCGCGACGGTTCCTACCGTCTGTGTGGACGTTAACCCATCAGTGCCGACAAAATTATCCGATCGGGGCAGCTTTCAAGCAGTCGGTCTCGTCATGGATGCGGCCTCGTTCCTGACCGAAGCAGCGAGGGCCTTAGGGAGGCAAACATGAGCCGGTTGCTTGTCTGTCCTCCAGATTTTTTCGGGATCGAGTACGAGATCAATCCCTGGATGCGACTCAGCAATCGAGTGGATCACGAGCAGGCAGTGCGACAGTGGCACGAGCTGATGAGAGTGTTCGAGCAAGAGTTGCATGTCGCCCTGGAACGGATGACACCCGTTTCAGGGTTATCCGATCTCGTGTTTACAGCCAATGCCGGGGTCGTTATCGGACAAACTGCAGTCATCAGCCACTTTCGGCATGTCGAACGGCAGCGAGAGGAGGCCTATTTTGAACGATGGTTTCGTGGGCACGGCTATGATGTCATGACGATTGAGGGGGGCCTGTGTTTTGAAGGAGCGGGGGACCTCCTGGGCTTTCCGGATGTCTGGTTCGGCGGCTATCGGCAGCGATCGGATATCCATGCCTTCCCGATTCTCAGTGCGCGGTTTCACCGAGAGATTATCCCGCTCGAATTGGTGGACGATCGTTTCTACCATCTCGATACCTGTCTCTGTCCCTTGAGTGGCGGTGAGTTGCTGTATTTCCCAGCCGCATTCGATGCCTACGGCCAGGCGGCCATAGCCGACCGTATTCCCTATCGGCTTCGCTTCACCGTCCCCGAGAACGAAGCGCTGAGGTTCGCTTGTAATGCCGTTTGCATCGGCAAAGATGTTGTCCTTCCTGTAGGAAGTCCTGCGACGCAAGCCTGGCTTCAAGACCGAGGCTATACTACCCATATCGTTCACCTGGATGAGTTCATCAAATCTGGTGGGGCGGCAAAGTGCCTCACGTTGGCACTGGACTAGTGTGGTTCAGGACTTGCTCCTGAAGAGAAATGCGCCATACATCCCGGCAATCGCGATTGTGACGAGCTCGATCGTGAGCAGCATACGGCTGACGATCGCCTCTGGAGTGGGGGGAGAAAGGATGAACGACATGCCTAGAAATTCAGGCTGCTGATCAGGCGGGGTCTCCCACGGGGGAAACAAGATGGCAACAACCAGCAGAACGACCATTCCGTAGAGAACGTTGATATTCAGTTGCTCTGAGGCTGACCGAGACGAATGCGACACGGACGAGTTGGTGGCTCGACCATCGAGGCGCCCACCACATTGCACACAGAACCGATTGATCTGCGGTTGAGATCGCTGACAAGATGAGCAGACTTGCATAAGAGATCGACGAGTCCCGGAATGTTGGAACCATATCACGAATGACCACAGCAATTCCCAGTTCCGTGGCCAGGATCAAGGAGGAGGAACCCAGAGCCCCTTCCATTCGTTGACAGGGTCTTTCGGGCCTTCCTATAATCCGCCGTTCTGCATGAATGGTGATGACTTGGTCATGAGGCTGGTAACGGATGTCACCCACGATCAACAACATCGGCGTGATTGGAGCGGGAGCCTGGGGAACCGCCCTGGCCAAACACCTCGCCGAGAAGGGGCTGGCAGTTCGTCTCTGGGCCTATGAGCCGACCGTCGTTGAGTCGATTAACACTTCCCACGAAAATTCGGTTTATCTGAAGGGCATCACTCTCCCTCCAGGTTTGGTGGCAACCTCTTCCCTCGTCGAAGCCCTTCACGCCTGCCACGGCCTTATCTTCGCTGTTCCTTCGCACGCCGCACGCGCTGTCATGCGGGAACTCGCGCCTCACCTGGGTGATGCACGGCCGGTGGTATGCGCCACGAAAGGGATCGAAGAAGAATCCGCCAAGCTGATGACTCAGGTGATGGAGGATGAACTACCGATATCTGCACATCGCGCGTTGATGGTTCTCTCCGGCCCCAGTTTCGCATCCGAACTGTCGGAGGGGCGGCCCACAGCCGTCTGTTTAGCGGGCAGCGATCACACATTGGTACGAAGTTTTCAAGAAGTCTTAATGACGTCCACATTTCGCGTGTACGCCGATACTGATGTTCTCGGCGTACAACTCGGCGGCGCACTGAAAAACGTGATGGCGCTGGCCGCCGGCGTGATCGACGGTCTGAACCTTGGTCTCAACGCTCGCGCAGCGCTGATTACTCGAGGTCTAGCAGAAACCATTCGGCTTGGAGTGGCAATGGAGGCCGACCCACGTACATTCTACGGTCTATCCGGCGTGGGAGATCTCGTGTTGACTTGCACCGGCGCGCTTAGTCGCAACCATGCCGTCGGCGTGCAACTCGGCAGAGGAGAGCGGCTTGAGACCATTTTGGCCGGCATGCAGGCTGTCGCCGAGGGCGTTCGAACGGCTCGCGCAGCGCTCACGTTGGCCCGCCGCCATCAGGTCGACATGCCGATCACTCAAGAGATCAACGCCGTGCTGGATAACAGGAAATCCTGTCGAAAGGCAGTTAGTGATTTAATGGAACGCGACGCAAAACCCGAGAAAGGGTAGAGATGAATCCAGAAGGGCTTGAACGATTACTCCGAGATGTCCACCAGGGAGGGGTGTCCGTTGAGCAGGCGCTAGAACGATTGCGGTCTTTGCCGTATGAAGATCTTGGATTTGCCTCCCTCGATCACCATCGATCATTACGACAGGGGTTTCCCGAGGTCGTCTTATGCGAAGGGAAAAGCACGGCCCAGGTGGTGGCGATCGCACGAGCGCTCTTCAAGAAACAGGGGCCCTTTCTTGCCACGCGCGCAGAGCCATCCGTCGCACGCGCCGTTTGCAAACTCAACCGGCGCGCACGTTACTATGCTGATGCACGTCTTGTGGCAGTTTACCCGTCGAAATCCACGCCACGTGGTCACATCCTTATCGTCACAGCCGGGACAGCGGATCTCCCTGTTGCCGAAGAGGCCAGAGTCACGGCGGAAGTCATGGGAAGTCGAGTCGAGCGGCTGTATGATGTCGGCGTCGCGGGCATTCACCGACTGCTCGGTCGAAAAGAACGGCTGTTTGAAGCCCGTGTGGTGATCGTGGTCGCGGGGATGGACGGGGTCCTCCCGAGCGTCGTGGGTGGCTTAGTGTCGTGTCCGGTCATCGCGGTTCCAACGAGCCGTGGCTATGGGGCAAGTTTCGGCGGAGTGGCCGCGCTGTTGACGATGCTCAATTCCTGTGCGGCGGGCGTTGGCGTGATGAATATCGACAATGGATTCGGTGCGGCTTGTCTTGCGCATCGAATCAATATATTGGGACCGGAGTCGTAGGTGCGAGAGAGCCCACCGTAGGCCATTTCACTTGGAGTGTTCCGCGCTTCGGCCAACCGACCATCACCGTTCGAAGCCCCTTCTCCCCATTCATCAATAACTTCGTTCGAACTTCATACGAATAGGTGCCTACCGCGGCAAGCTGCTTGCGCTGATCCTGACCATCCCAGACAAGCTCGATAGAGATCTTTTGCCGTTCCGTTCCTTTCTTCGAGGCAGAAGAAATCTCGACTGGCTGCCGATGCGACAGAAATCTTACGGAACTCTTGGACGGAGAGCTAATGAGTGAACTGACTTCCAAAATGAGATCTCCGCGCATATCCTTGGGAAGTTGAACCGTAACCGCGAATTGAAGTGGCCCGTTACCAAGCGTATACGGTTTTGGCGCAATCTGGAGGTCGATGATTTTGAGCTCCGGTTCAGCCCGTGGAGCTCGAGACGGCTTGGCCTTTGACCTGACTCGAGAATCGCTCTCTGCCGGAAGGAGCAGGGCCAGGGATCCGCATAAACAGAGCAGTACACAGAGTACGCTCCTACGGCTGATCCGACCCGAAGGCCTAGAGAAAGACCCGAAATCTGTCATCGTGAATGACCCGGGAGGGTTCGGCAAGGGGGTCGATCGTCACAACACAGCTGCATTGTATAGGGGGATAACACAGCATCTCTCGGCTGTCAACGAAGCTTCAACTAATGAACAATGATTGCCGTTCACTTGCGCCTTCGGTAAGATGTCCGGTCATTTCGCATGGGCCGGACGAGGTATGTAGTGGGCCGACATCTGCATTTCGATTGTTTCTCGGGAGTCAGCGGGGACATGGTGTTAGGGGCCTTGGTGGACGCCGGGTTGTCCTGGAACGAATTGGTCACCGGCCTTCAAGCCTTGAAGCTCAAAGGATACCGACTCCACAAACGTGAGGTGCAGCGTGGGTCGCTGCCTGCCACAAAAGTCGATGTCATCATTCAAAACGGATTTCAAAAGCCACTGACTCTCGCTCGCATTCGTCAGGTTGTGTCTGCCAGCACGCTCCCAGACCCGGTCAAGGAACGCAGTCGGTCGGTATTCGACCGACTGGCGGAAGCAGAAGGTCTCGCCCACCGAGTTGCCGTCAAGGACGTTCATTTTCATGAAGTGGGAGTGGTGGATTCCTTCATCGACGTCGTCGGCGGGATCCTGGGTTGCCATCTCTTGAACGTCACCAGAGTCACCTCTTCAGCTATCAACGTCGGCTCAGGGTCCATACGGACCTCCCACGGGGTCTTGCCTGTTCCAGGACCGGCTGTCGTGGCCTTGGCAAAAGGTCTCCCAATCTACTCCGAGGGACCTCGTTGCGAGCTGGCCACCCCAACCGGCGTGGCGTTAGTGCGGACCTTAGCATCTGATTTCGTATCAATGCCGACCATCAAGAGTGTGGCCGTGGGTTATGGAGCGGGCGACCAAGATCCCAAGGATTGGCCGAACGTTCTCCGGGTATTCTTACAAGATGCGTCCGCCCCTGACGTGCATAGGACAGAACAGGTGGTGCAGATTGAAACAAATCTCGACGACCTGAATCCTCAAACGTATGAGTATGTCATGGAGCGATTATTTGAGGTTGGAGCCATGGACGTTGCACTCATCCCCATCACGATGAAGAAAACCAGACCTGGGGTCGTCTTGAGCTGTCTCACCAGACCAGAGCAGATCGATGCCATCCTTGAAATCCTCTTTCAGGAGACCTCCACCCTGGGCGTCCGGCTTCAAGAAATGACTCGTCACGTGCTCCCCCGTCAATTTGTGTCTGTCACAGTCCCTGGTGGAACGGTTCAAATGAAGGTTGCCGATATCGGTGCAGGATGGGCGAAGGCCTCACCTGAGTATCTCGATTGTAAGAAGATCGCAACCAGAACAGGGCGACCGCTCAAAACGATCATGGAAGAAGCAATGGCGGCCTATCGACAGGGTCTCGGCAAGAGCAAACCAGCATCGAAGCGAGGCCGGGCATGACCGTCCTACTCTACGTCCTACTCTTCTTCGTCTCCATTGCTGTCACCCTTGGCGGGTGCGCTCTCTTCACCAATGCCATTGAATGGTTGGGCAAGCGCCGGGGTATTTCCGAGGGCGCGGTTGGCAGCATTTTTGCGGCGATCGGGACCACGCTGCCTGAAACTTCAATCCCGATCATCGCCATTTTCTTCGGCGAAAGTCAGGAGGAGATTGAAGTCGGATTGGGCGCCATCCTTGGCGCCCCATTCATGCTGAGCACGCTGGTGCTACCTATTTTGGCGGTGCTCCTCTTGCTCTATGCTCGAGCCGGCAAGCGGACGGCTCGTTTTCAGCTGAATTACAGAGAGATCATGACGGATCTCACGTTTTTTATGTTCGGCTATCTCATAGCGCTCGGCTGTGCGTTCAGTCCATCCAGGCTTATCCATCTCATCGCTGCCGGCCTATTAGTCTGTCTGTACCTGTATTACATGAAGGTGAAATTTACCCCGACGGACGCGGATGAGGGTAGTGAATTAGAGCCTCTCCTTTTCGACAAGGACGCGAGCACACCTTCGTACCTCATGATCGGACTTCAGGCATTCTTAGGTTTAGGGGGATTGATATTGGGCGCCCATTTGTTTGTCATGGCAGCCGAATCGATGGCCGGACTATTTGAAATGTCCCCGTTGATTTTGGCACTGCTGATCGCACCTCTCGCCACCGAGTTACCGGAGATGTCCAATAGCTTTCTCTGGCTGTACCGCAAGAAAGATCGCCTCGCCGTCGCAAATGTCACCGGCGCCATGGTGTTTCAAGGCACCTTACCCGTTTCGCTGGGCTTGATCGGCACCGAATGGATGATTGAACAGTCCGCCTTAACCAGCATGATCTTAGCGGTACAGGCTGTGGGGCTGTGTCTGCTGCAGATCCTGATCGGAGGCCGGTGGCGTCCCTGGCTGCTCGCGGCGGGGGTGGTATTCTATATCGGGTACACGCTGCATCTTTATGCCAACTAGGATGTTATCATCCCGACCGCAGCCCTCGCTCCCCTTGCTCGGAATCACGATGGGAGATCCAGCCGGTATCGGCCCAGAAGTCATCGCAAAAGCTCTCTCACAACCTCTCCTGCGGAAGCTTTGCCGAACAATCGTGATCGGCTCGGTCCCAGTGATGGAACGGACGATTAAGGCGTTGAGACTCAGGTTGACCCTACGTCCCGTTCAGAGCCACGAGACTGCTCTCTCCCGACAGGGAACGGTCGCCGTCTTGGACCCTCTAGAGACGCCGTTGCCGACATTTAAACCAGGACTCGCAGCTGCCGAGACAGGCACAGCATCGGTCATGTTCATCAAGAAAGCCGTGGAGTTGGCTCGACTCGGTTGTATCGATGCGATGGTCACGGCTCCCATCAACAAGGAAGCCATCCATATGGCCGGCTGTCACTACCCAGGGCACACGGAACTGTTGGCAGATCTGACCCACGCGAATGAGTCCGGTATGATGATCGTGGGCGGACCGTTACGAATTATGTTCGTGACGACTCATGTCGCGATCAGAGATCTCCCATTGATGCTCACCCAAGCAAAGATCGAACAAGCGATTCGCTTGGCTCAACTGGCACTGACGACCTTGTTCAGAATCAAACGGCCAAAGATCGGCGTGGCGGCCCTTAATCCTCATGCAGGTGAGCATGGCCTGTTCGGCGATGAAGAAGCACGCATCGTGCTTCCAGCCGCCCGGGTCGCCCGACAGCAGGGGATTCTAGCCAGCGATCCTCTTCCGGCCGATACCTTGTTTGGGAAAGCAGCAAAAGGCCAGTATGATGGCATCGTCGCCCTCTACCATGATCAAGGGTTGATTCCGCTGAAGCTCGTTGCGTTTGGCACTTGTGTCAATCTCACCGTGGGACTGCCGATTATACGGACCTCGGTCGACCATGGAACCGCCTTTGACATTGTGGGAAAAGGAATCGCCGACCCGGGAAGTCTTGTAGAGGCCATGAAATTAGCAGCGAACATTGCACAACTCAAGGCTGGACCAAACCATGTCCGGAAGGGGTCCTCCAGACATGTCACCTGATGCACCAACCGGCCTTTCCATCGTTCTTCGGCAACTTGAGGAACTGGAAGCTCTAGCGAAACAGACCCTCCAAGATCTGAATACGGTCGCTGGAACCGAACGGCTCTTGAAATGGAAGGCACGTACGGCTGGGCTCATCTCGAATGCGGTCGGCCAGGAACAGGGCTCCGCCTTCGCCGGTATCCAACCCGGGCCTTCGTTCACCAACGATTTGGTCGAAGAGTTTACCGATCTTGTGGACTGTTATCGCATGCCGCTGCAGACGCTCGCCAAACAGTTGTCCCAGTCCTCCTCGCCCGGGAGTTGACGGTGGGTGTTTCTCCCCCTTCGGCCCTGAAACACCTCGGGCAGAATTTTCTGATCGACCCCAACATCGTCCGCAAGATCATTGCACTGGCTGAATTATCTCCGACAAATCGCGTGCTAGAAATCGGGCCTGGTCGCGGTATCTTGACGGAAGCTCTGTGCCGATCCGCTGGTCATGTCACGGCGATTGAAGTCGATCCTCGACTGTATGCGTACCTCTCCGAACAACAAGCTCAGTTTCAGAATCTCATGCTGGTCCTCGGTGATGCGATGACGTATCCGGTTGAACAGCTTCCCATCGGTACGATCGTGGTCGCGAATCTTCCCTATTGTCTGTCGACTCCCCTTCTTTTTCGTCTGCTCGAGCATGCCCATCGCATCCCTCGACTCGTCCTGATGCTGCAAAATGAAGTCGCCGACCGATTGGTCGCGAAGTCTGGACGTTCTGCCTACGGAGTCTTGTCCGTTATGGCTCAATATTCGGCGGATATCACCAAAGCCTTCAAGGTTTCCCCGCAATGTTTTAGACCGAGACCGGATGTGGACTCGGCCGTCGTGTTGCTGCGAGTCAAGGATCGGATGGAGCAGACCAGAGAAGCCAGAGAACAGTTCGCAACATTCGTGAGGGCAGCCTTTGCACATCGCCGCAAGACGCTCGTCAATTCACTGAAAGATCAAGGGTACGAGCAGAAACAGGTGGAAGCGGCATTGACGACACTGCGTTTCTCTCTGTCCATCCGTGCAGAAATGCTTTCCCTCGATGAATTGATCTCACTAAGCCAGCACATCCATCGCATCTGAGGCCTAGCAAGAGGATGGGCTCTGTTGATGCGGATAGCAGTTGAAATCCGAGCCAATGCACCTGCATGTTGCACGCACTCGCATGCACGCATGCGATTCCTATCTCCCACTACCTTACATAGGGTGTTTGTGAATTTTGAAGACGACGCGCCGGCTATTATTGCGGTCGGGATAGCCTATTTCATTCCGTAACAGATCTTGTCTCCCACGCCCGTTGGCAACGGCCTTTTGTAAGAAACACTCGTAGGCCCAGGGAAGTCGATCGCGTACGATGTCCAGGCTTTTTGCCAGGACCGCAAAGGATCGTTCCTGACTTAGTCGTAAGTTGTGCACATCATCACCAAGATCATCGGTGTACCCTTCAATAACAAATGCCTCGACATCCTGTCCTTCAGGACCACAGATCGTCGACACGTACTGGGGAATGCTCTCTACCAGAAACTCCTCCGATGATGGCAAGAGTGCACTTTTCCCAAAGTCGAACCGTAGCGCGGCATCTGGCACCATTATGGTCAGTACGTTAGGCCCTCTGGACTCTGGAGTAGAATTTTGAATATTTCCCATAGTTTCGTTCTCTACCGGAGTCACACGACTGGGAACCGGTTTAGTGGTTCCAGTATCCACCCGTACAATGGACGCCGCAAACAACAGGATAAAGATCACGGTTAGGGAGGTCATGAGATCGACAACCCCATTAGTCAAGACAGAGGACTCTCCGTTACGCCCCGGCCTATACGACGCTTTCATCCGTTTCCCCGAGTCCGTACCTTGTCATCGGTAGCTTTCTGTGCGTGACTCTTAAGCACACGAAACATTTCTTCGATCTCAGCTTGCGTGAGATGCACCGAAGTAGATTGACTATTGATCGACCGGGTGAGTTCCCGCATAGCCTCCAGGACAGGTTTCATGATCGGTTTCAAGGCACGCTGTATTTCATGAGCGATCTCCGCTGGGAGATCATCCGACTTCATCGGAGACTGCCTCGAGTTCAGTGCTGTGAGGGCTTGAGTTGCTGCAGTCAGGGCAGTAACCGTCGAGTTCAGACGTTGCTGAATGACTTCCGCGAGCTGAATTGTTCCATCGTTTTTGATTGGGCTAATCGCAGTATCAGAAGCTCCACTCCGCAATGGAGGGGTCTGGCTGTGATGTTCGACTGCTTTCTGAGGGAACAGTTCATCCAATAGAGATATACACGTTCGGTGCTGGCCTTCCAGACCGTGCCATACTGAGTGTTCCAGAAGCGTGAAGGCATTCGCGCAGGCCAGGCCGACGATGGACGTCACGAACTTTCCGGCCAGCCCGTTAATAAGCCCTTGAATCCCTTCGATGTGAGTTCCGTTCGCATGAAGTTTGCTGAGCCCGATCAGAATGGCAATAAAGGTGAAGAGCAAACCTATCCCCGTCAGGAATGAAGGAAGTTGCCTGTATAAGCGGATGTTGATCTGACCCGCGCAGAGGACTTCAAAGGAAAAGAAATCCGTGGCCGATCTCTGACTATGGACCGTCGGCTCAACAAACCATGCGGACTGCTCCACCGCCAATGTCTTGCGATAGGAAGACCATTCCTTCGCCAGAGCCGGTTCGGCACGAAGAGCGCAATCGAGTGTTTGAAGATCATCGAGGTCGCACCGAGTCTCCGTCGTCCCGCTCGTATTCCGAGGGTTCCTGGCGAAGGTCGGAACAATACCCCAGTCTTTGGCAGCCTGTTGTCGTGCGAGGACCAATGGCAAGAGAGAGGCGTGGAATCGAGATAGGGTCCGTCGTAGCGTGAGTCGGCCGCGGAGTAGTGTCGTGCTCTGCCACAGAGAGAGAGCAAGAATCCCTGCAGCACCGATCCAGCTTACCATTGGACTTTGAATACCGCCGATAAGGGTCACATCTTGACTGAGGACTAGCCAAAGATCGCTCAACAGTTCCCCCACATCCATGAAACAAACCTCTCTAGCAACCCCAGCATCATCTAACGGTCACACCGGGCCACGGTGTTTCCCTCAATTTCCGTGCCAGAGGATTGTGTCTAGCTAATTGTGCTGAGATCGCCCAATCATTAGGGATAAAGCATGCTCGAACGGAAAGTTTTTGCAGGAAGGTCGGCAAATCTTTCCGGTTGGTTTCACGTCACAGGACTCCCTGTCACCATTTTGTGGGATAGGACGGCTCTGAGTAATATCACCCCGTAACTAGTGGCAGTGCTATGCACGACAGCAGCTAGTAGAGCGTTCGATTCGTCTGCTGGGCAATATCCGGTGAGCACTCGATTGAAACCCAATGTTCGTGTTATGGTTTGGCATGTCTGTCATGTATTCAGGATGGACCTTGGTGTTTTAAGAGGCCAAAATCCCATGACACCTCAACTCTCCATGAGAGTTCTCATTGGTATGCTCTTGGTTTCAACGGGAGTAACCGGCTGCGCCAGTGAATTTACTATTATAGGAAGCTCTGGAGAACCTCTCCTTATCTCACGACGTGGATTTTCCCCCGGTGCATGCACCGCCATGATAAAAGATGACGCAGCACGCATGGGTGTGACACTACGATATCTCCATATACGTGGAAACTCCGCCGGCCGTTCACTGTTATGGCCCTTTGAACCCGGATACGCATGTGAGGGTGGGATAGGGCCGGAGCAGGGGCCTACCGGGATCTATCTGCAGAGTCCTTCCATTTTTCATCACAGTTCCTAGTCATTTCGTTCCTCCTCCACCTCTTTTGTTTCACATCTGTCATTTAACGATCCGCGGGACCGATCTTGTCACTCAAGATAACGCGGAGAGGCAGGATAGCTGCGGTTGTCTGCGCATAAGAAGTCGGTGAGGCATTCCCATCACATCTGAACTCTTCCGCGATTCGCTTGTTGGCTGTGTGTCTTCGGCTATACTTATTGTAGGTCCTAGAGGATGGGTCTGTGAGCATGACCGATCGTCCGCCGACCACCCAATGATCAAAATCCTATTGGTTGAAGATAACGACGTCGACGCACGCCTCACCCAGGATATCCTGGCGGAATGGAGTCTGGAGCAGTTTGAAATTACCCATGTGAGTCGCTTGAGTGATGCCTTTAAGCATCTGGCTCGTGCGCGCTTTGATGCCGTTCTGTTGGATCTTTCACTTCCGGATGGCTACGGACTTTCAACGGTCCGTCAGATGCAAGCTGCAAACCCGACGATTGCGATTATCGTGTTGAGCGGTCTTAACGATCAGATGCTTGCGTTACAAGCGGTCCGAAATGGGGCGCAGGATTACCTTGTCAAAGGAGAGCGGCCATCGGACCTGCTCGCCCGCTCGATTCGGTATGCCATTGAACGAAAACGCGCTGAAGAGCGTTTGACCTACCTCGCCCAATATGACCAGTTGACTGGCCTTGTGAATCGTACACTCTTCCGCGATCGTCTTATTCAGGCCATGGCCAGGAGTAAGCGACTCCAGCAGCCTCTTGGCCTGATGCTCCTCGATCTTGATCAATTCAAGCCTGTCAATGATACGTTGGGCCACAACGTTGGGGATCAAGTCTTGAAGTTGGTTGCTGAACGCCTACACGAGTGTGTCCGTGAAGTGGATACGGTAGCGCGGATGGGTGGAGATGAATTCACAATCATATTGGAAGGGCTGATGTGTGAAGAAGATATTACGTTGGTGGCAGAACGAATCACGAAATCACTGGCTCAACCGTTTCAGATCGACACCCACCAGGCGCTGATCGGGGTCAGCATCGGGATTACGGTCTATCCGACCGATGATCACGATGTCGATGAACTGTTGAAGCACGCCGATGCCGCCATGTACCGCGCCAAGCAGCAGGGTGGCAGTTCTTTTCAGTTCCATATCCCAAACGACGTACAAGTCACGAAATTGCCCTCAACTCCGGATTCGCACTGACCAAACACATGGCGAGACTCCCCTCGTACAATTCTGTCTCCTTGCTGATACGGCTTAGGGAGCATTTCGTGGGCCACGAGCGTGCTATCTTTTCATAACATCTGGTTACGCTCTGATTTTATGCCAGGACGACCCATACCTCTTGGCACAGTCATTGCGTAGCTTGGGCGTTCGGGTTCTGTTGAGCCGAGGGAGGAACGGTATGGTTCTGCAAAAGATCGCCATCGTCATGCTCCTGCTTCTCCTCACTCTCACAAGCCTGTCATTCGCAGCCCCGACGCAGCGGCAGGATTCGACTCGCCGACTCTATGATCGAGTCATGGACGAATTTAAACACCGTGACTATGCGGCAGCGATGGCAGGTTTTCAGCTGTTCCTTGAGCTGCATAGTCAATCGTCACTGGCGGCCAATGCACAATACTGGATCGGAGAATGTCAGTACCGTATGGGGCGGTACCGGGACGCGCTCCAATCGTTTTATGATGTGGTGTCGAATTACCCGCTCAGCCCTAAGCTGGCCGCTTCTACGCTCAAGCTAGGCCAGACCTACAAGAAGTTAGGTGATCCGGAAAAGGCAAGGCTTATGTTCGACCGAGTTGTGGAGCAGCACCCAGATAGCGCCGAGGCAGAAGTCGCTCTCAAGACCCTAGAGGCAATGGAGAACACCCAGGAGGCTACCGCGCCCTCGGAGTAAGAAGGGGTCCTCGTAGAGGCATCCTCTCCTCATGATTCATCTACGCTCAATTCTAGCCGTGCAGTAAGATCCGGCAGAGAGTAACTCTTCTTAGACTGTAGCTTCATGAGTTTGATACCGGCTGCATTCAGGACCGATTCAATAATGCGCTGCGCCTCTGGTTCACCAGGTTGCGGAGATTCATGCTCAATCTGCACGACGCATTCGACGAGACATGTTCCAGGATGAATCAAGACGAAATCGACTCGTTTCAGTGCAATGTGGCGCAGGATCTGTGAACGCGCACGCTCGCCGGCATCGACCGCTACGAACGACCACAACGGCACTTGAGCAAAGACGAGATATCGCTCTTGGACGACCAATTGAAGGAGGTTGTAGAGGGCAATCTCTTCCTTACCAAGTAACGGAATCGTACTGATTCCGGCGTCATGGGGGAGTTTGAAAGGCAAAACCTGCTTCTTTCTTCGACGTCGGTTCCTCCTCAACATTCGAATACCTAAGACGAGGAGAACGATCACAACCCCGAGCAGAATGATTTTCATCGGTAGCTATCTTTTCCTCCTGCTTGGGCGTAATCGTTCACACCATCGTGGGCCGCTCGGAACAATGCACCCCAAGAGTCTGGAGCCTGCGGCGCCTGTCACTGAAGGCACGTTTCCATTTTGCTCCATCACGGTCTGATACGCTAATACGGCGAAGGCGACTGATTCAAGCGCTTTACTATCCCACCCATGTGATTCAAACGTTGTGACTGGAATGGGGGCATAGAGTGCCGTTAACTGACCCATAATGGCACGGTTCCGGACTCCGCCTCCCCCGACAATCACTTCATCCACCCTACCTTTGATCCAGCGTCTGGCTGTACCAACGGCCTCGGCAGTCCATCGGCTACACGTCGCGAGGAGATCTTCTGTTGGCATCAAGCGTGTTTGTTGCCAGCTGAGTAATTCATCAAGCATCGTTGAGCCGAAGGCCTCTCGCCCGGTTGATTTGGGTGGCGGCTGAGAGAGATATGGATGAGCGAGAAGTTTTGCCAATAAACGAGAATCAACCTGTCCCTTGAGCGCCAGACGCCCTTCCCGGTCCATGAGTGTGCGTCCATTGGTTTTGCGCGACATGATTCCATCCAGAACCATATTGGCCGGACCGGTGTCGAATGCGACAAGTCCTTCTGTCCCGGATCCTCGTGGTAGATAGGTGACGTTGCTGATGCCCCCTAGGTTCACGATGAGGCGGGAGCGGCGTGGATGCCGAAACAACAATGCATGAACCCCCGGTGTTAATGGAGCACCTTGGCCACCGGCAGCAATGTCACGTGGACGGAAATTGGCGACCGTTGTGATCCCCGTTCGTTCGGTGATCACCGCCGGCTCAGCAATTTGCAGCGTGGAGCGTATGGAGCCGACATTCGTATCTTTGATTCCTGCTGGCAGATGATGCACCGTCTGGCCGTGCGAGCCAATCAAGTCCACCTCCTCCGACGTCAAGGCAGCGGACCGGATGACACCCAACGCCGCGTCGGCAAACCATTCTCCGAGGAGCGCATTCAGGTGACAAATATCCGCGACCGTTCCCGAGACCGAGGCGGAAAGAATTCGTTGCTGCAATGATCGTGGGTACGGGAGTGAATGGAACGCCAGCATCTTCACTTGAAAACCGGCCTTCTGTCGAGCGATCGAGACGAGTGCGGCATCGACGCCGTCAGCCGATGTTCCTGACATCAACCCCACAACTTTCATTCGGTGGATCCTTTCGTCAGGCTGTCATGAAGTCGTTCAGGCTAAAGTGTGTGCTACGCTAATGGAACTCATCCCAGTGGTCAAGGAGTCGAATGGACAGGGCCTAGAAGAAAGTCCTCTATTATGGACGTCGTTGACACTGGATAACGTGGATGGTAGGGTCCCCGCCGATGTTTTCGGTCAATTATCTCTGGAAATGTGCCGCCTTAGCGCTTGTGGCCGTTGTGGCCGGTTCCCTCACGCCATGTGTTGCCAAGACAGTGGCTCGTGAGCCTATCCCAGTGGTCGTCACGATTCCGATTTTGAAAGATTTGACCGAGCAAGTTGGTGGACCTTATGTCCGCGTCACCTCTTTGTTGAACGGTTACGAGAACGAGCATACCTATTCCCCAAAGCCCACCGATCTGATCGCCGTACGAAAGGCTCGATTGTTATTTGAAGTGGGGCTCGGGCTCGAGGTGTGGGTCTCGTCGTTGGTAAGAAACGCTGGGAGCAAAACGTTACGTGTGGTCACGACCTCCGACGGGGTGGACCTGATTCAGGATGGTGGCGATACGCACGAGGAGCACCAGGGCAGAGACCACGAGACCAAGCAGGACGGCAACCCCCACATTTGGCTGGACCCAGTGAATGCCGTGGTCATGCTTGGCCATATCACCGATGCCCTCATCGAAGTTGATCCGAGTCATGCCGCTGACTTCAAGAGAAATGAAGCGGCGTACCGCCACCGAATAGGTCAGTTACAAAATGAATTGTTAGATCGTACTCAGGCTCTCGCTGATCGGCGCTTCATTGCGCACCACTCAGCCTGGCCGTATTTGGCAAAGCGCTTCGATCTCCACATTGTCGGCACGATTCATATTCAATCCGGCACAGAGCCTTCAGCCCTTCACCTTCAATCCCTTATCGAAAAGATCAGAAAAGATAACGTGAGGGTCATCGCTTCCGAGATTCAGCTAAGCCAACGGCTCCCAGACCTTCTTTCGAGGGAAACGAAAGCCCGCGTTATCGTCCTCACGACGATGCCGGGCGGCCTGCCTGGCACGGAGACCTACCTCGACATGCTTCGCTATAATGTGCTCCAATTGGCCGGCGCATTGGAAACCAACTAATTGCCCTTCAGAATTTGTTGTATGCCGGCGGAAGGAGCCGTTGATCCGTGGCTGATCCTCAAGAACCAATCATCCGGTTTGATCATGCCTCATTTGGATTTCCCGGGCTTATTGCGCTGGACGACATTTCATTAACCATTCACGAGGGCGAATTCGTCGGAGTGATCGGTCCTAACGGATCAGGAAAGACCACGCTCTGCCGAGCCGTCTTAGGGTTGCTCGCACCTACTGAAGGGCATCTTCATATCTTTGACTGTGCCTGCGATGAACTCCGGTGCCATCATCGTGCGATGATCGGCTATCTCCCACAGAAAGGGGTCGTGGACCGAAATTTCCCTGTCACCGTCCTCGAGACGGTGCTGATGGGTCGCTACGGCGCACTGGGCCTGTTCAAACGTCCGAGAAAGACGGATCACGACATCGCACTAGAAGCCCTCGACCAGGTTGGAATGGCTGGACATAGGGATAGTGCTCTCGGCCAACTGTCCGGTGGGCAGCAACAACGGGTTTTTATCGCCAGAGCTCTCGCGCAGCAGCCCAAAGTCCTCATACTGGATGAGCCGACGACCGGACTCGATATCACCACGCAACACAATGTTATTGAGCTGGTCCAGCACCTGCACGCTGAACTCAAACTCACGATTCTCCTGATTACGCACGATATCAACATGATTCGATCGAAGGTCGATCGCTTCGTTCTTCTTAAAACGAGACTCTTCGCAGCCGGCCCTCCGTCCGAGGTGCTCAAGCCCGACATTCTGCACCAAGTCTACGGCAAGGACCTGGTGATTACAGAAAACGATCTCGTGATCGTCGAGGATTATCACCATCACCACTGAGCAGCGATTCCACATCATGCTTGATCTCCTCGCCTACGACTTCATGCAACGCTCTCTTCTCGCAGCCGCGATGGTGGGTGGCCTCTGCTCAGTCATCGGGGTGTTCGTCGTCCTCCGGGGATTGGCGTTCGTCGGCGCAGGAACGTCACACGCAGCCTTTGCGGGTGTCGCGCTAGGTTATCTGTTGGGGTGGCCACCGTTGTTGTTGGCCATTGTGTTTGGCCTTGCAACAGTGTGGATTACGGGGTGGATGGAAGAACAAGGCAGAATGAAACTGGACGTCTCCATCGGTATCTTGTACACGGCGACGATGGCACTGGGAATCCTCTTCATCGGACTCATGAAGAGTTATAATGCGGAAGTGTACGGCTACTTATTCGGCAGCGTCCTATCGGTGACGCCTGATGAACTACACATCATCGGAGGCTTGAGCATTCTGGTGCTCGGCCTGATTGTGGTTTTTTCCAAGGAGCTCTATTTCATTTCCTTCGATCAAGAGATGGCAGAGGCCTCAGGCGTTCCTGCGCGACAAATCTACTTTCTTCTCCTGACTCTCGTCGCACTGACCGTCGTGGTGTCGTTAAAGACCGTCGGTGCGATCTTGGTCTTCGCCATGATACTCATTCCAGCTTCGACCGCCTATCAGCTGACCCACAGCCTCAGAACATTGACCCTCTATTCCGCCATGATCGGGATCTCCACTTCCGTGGCAGGTGTCTTGATTTCTGCGCTGTGGGATATTCCTTCCGGACCTGCCATCGTGCTCCTGTCAACCTGCATCTTCTTCATTTCTATCTTCGTTTCTCCCAAACGGGTCAAGACAGCCTCGGCCGCCCATGTTCACTAGCGAGGCTGTTCCGTCTCTTGCCGACGGTTAAAACGTATGCCGCACACCGAAGAGCAAGCCCATAGTGGACAGATCGCCAGAGGCATGATTGCGTTTCCAGGCGGTTTCCACATTCAACATGAGTCCTTTTGGTGCAGTGGATACGAGGTTAGTCAAGGCATAGTCGACGCCACCACCAATCCGCCATGCAAATGAATCGGAGACATCGTGCGTGTTGACGTTTACACCGATTCCGGTCGTAACATAGGGAACAAAGGGGCCAAAATGACCGGGGCGATACTCCAGATTCACCGGAAGAATCGAAACGGTATTCACTCCCCCGCTTCCCACATCGACACCATGCCGCTGCCACTCCAGTATCATGCCGATCCGAAACCATCTATTGATGTCGTACATTCCTTGAAAGTTGAGGAGTGGCCCAACCGTGGATACCCCGGAATCTTGAGTCGCAAAGCTTGGGCCCACGCGAAATCCAGCGGTGATCTTTCCTTCTTCAGCCATGCCTTCGTGAACCCATTCAGCTGCCTCAGACGTACCTGATTGAGACAATCCGAGGCCTGCAATCATGACGGCCATACTCACCAACAGCGTCCTAACCATGGCGTTCATCCTATCCTCCTTGTCGTAGTGCTATCACCTTACCGAAGGTACTGTAGACCAGTGAATTCCCTTATTTCAAGACGCGTTCGGTTATCACATGACTCGACGTAGAGCGTTCACCGCGTGGGTTTCCTTTCCATGGAGAGGAAGGATATACTTCCAATGGTCGATCACGAGGGACCGATGAGGTGGTTTCCGTTTGTATTCCGGGCTGGCAGCGCCGATCCCCCGAGTTGAGGACTGTCCTTGTTCACGGCCCCTGCGTCGCGATAAAGCCTGTCAACAATGATTACTTCACCCCTACCCGAGAGGAGTCGCTCTATGCCACGGCTGACGTTCACAACCAGGCTATTTGCATTGCTGCTTGCTCTGACTGTTATGATTGGCATGCCGGTACAGGCGTCCTGGGGTGAAGAATTTGGTGGAACCGAACCAGGCAAGTGGATTCTGGGGACTCGTGTAGGGTTTTCCCCTGTCACACAACAACTTTCTGGCAATACCTCAACCTCGATCGGTCCCATCGTAAATTTTCAAGGCTTGTACAGTCTGAACCGCTGGTTTTTAGTGGGACTCATGGTGGAGTGGGAACGACATGGCGTCAGCCTGGAACGGCCTGATGTGGATCTTGGCCATCAAGATACGGTCTCGGTCCTTCCTACGATGGAATTGCGTCCTGTGAAGTTTGACCGAATCACCCCATACGTGAATATGAGCTTCGGCGTCAACATCAACAGCTTCGGGGAGAACACGGCGGTTCGTATTAGCCCGAGTAATACCTTTGCTTGGCGATTAGGCTGGGGAGCAGACTATCGATTGAGTGAACAGTTCGCCCTCAATGTGGAATGGGCCTACAAGCGAAACGATGGTCATACGACCGGCACTGGCGGACGGAATGATGACTGGAATGCGTCCTCTTTCGCCTTTCTCTTTGGAGGGAAAATATACTTCTAAGCGGCCTTCGATTCACGGTTACCAATCGTTCTTCTCGCTGGCGTGAAGGAGGCGGCTTGATGCAGCGGCTTACTCTTTTCGGCTCTCTTTCGTTCGACTCCAGACCATCCCGGTCTGTTCTTTGGACGTGAAACCCAGTCTTTCATAAAATCCTGGCCGTCTCGTACAGAGCCACACAAGTTCTACCCGACTCAAACGTGGGTGGTTGAGAATGCGCTTCACGATTTCTGTTCCAACCCCTTGTCCCTGATAGGCCTTATCGACGATGACGTCCCAGATCGTTGCACGGTAGATAAAGTCCGTGAGGACCCTCCCGAACCCGATAAGCTGTTCACCGTCCCATGCGCATAGCGTCAGATCGGTATGTTGGAGCATCTCCTTGGCGTCTTTAAGGGATCGCTGCTTGGCCCACGGAGCCTGATGGAACAAGCGTAGGAGCTGAGAGGCTTCGGGCGGGCTCCGATGGGAATAGGTAACCACGGACTTGAGGGTAGACGGCATCTTATATTAGAGTATTTCTCAAATTTGCTTGGAGTGTACGAGGAAACGTATGTCAACGCAAGTCCGTAGCTGCTCGAAGTGCTTTCAACTCATGTGGCTCAAACCTGATGAGTATGAGATCCTGGACGATGAGACCGTCAGAGCCAAATGCCCACATTGTGCTGCCGTTGTACGATTTAAACTCGTCACGACCGGAGCGAACGCATTAGGGCCTAAGATGGGGCATTAAGCACCCCGATCGGCGCCACCATTCGGTTCTCGTCCAATTCGCGGCATCCGTCGCCGTGAGCCAGTCTCGCTGCCTGACTCCTTCAGGGGTTCACGGGATGCTTTAGGTTGGGTTATCCAATTCTGGGCGATTTCCTGGAAGGACCTTGCGCAATGCGGCACGATACTCCCTTATTCGTTGTTCATCGACCCGCCCGACTTCAATGTCTTTTTCGGATTGCATCTGCTCGACATGATCCAATACGGAGAGAAGCGGTTGAATGGCACCAAGAAGATGACCAATTTCAAATGCTTCGAGTGATGTAACGAAAGATTCGTTCAGCCCCTTGAATGAGGTCCCTGCGCTCTGAGTCCGTGCGCGAGCGACAATGGTTTCATAATTATCGACCGTCTCTGGAGAAGGTTTCACTCCGGATGGTACGGCGTTCAGGTGCACAACAGCCGGCAGTTTGGCCGCGTAGCTCTTGATGAGCGACGTTAGCCCTCCTATGATTTCAAGAAGCTCAGCGGTCGACATACCTACTCAGCAGCATGAAGGGTGCGATCTCTTCGGAAATTCAACTTCCCTTGGGATGATGTGTTGTTCGAGTTCCGACATCACCATCTCCATGTCAGCCGGGACCGGTCGTGTGAATTCCTCCAACCTGCCCGTGTGAGGATGAAGAAAGCCGAGGGTCCTGGCATGGAGCATCACACGGGGAATCGCGAGTGCTTCGATCGTACAGACACGTCTCCCTCCATAGGTGTGGTCCCCCAAAATGGGATGGCCGAGAGCAGTGAGGTGAACCCGAAGCTGATGCGTTCGTCCGGTGCGGGGGTACAACAACACATGCGCAGCCACTTTGCCATATCGCCTCTCCACGACATACTCCGTTGACGATTGCTTCGGACTCGTCGTTCTCGCTGAAAACTTTTTCCGGTCTTTAGCATCCCGACCGATTGCCAAGTCAATGAGTCCTCGGCCTTTCTTCGGAACTCCCCAGACCAGAGCTTCGTACACCCGCGTGATGGTATGGAGCTTGAACTGTGCAGCGAGGGCACGATGGGCTGCATCAGTCTTCGTAATCACCATGATACCGGAAGTTTCCTTGTCGAGTCGATGCACAAGTCCAGGTCGCTCCTTGCCTCCGATGGTGGACATGGTTCCACCTGAAGTTTGGAAGTGATGAAGAAGGGCGTTCACGAGCGTGCCGGACCAGTTTCCCGGCGCAGGGTGGACTACGATCCCCGGGGGTTTGTTCAAGATCAGCAGGGAGTCGTCTTCGAAAAGAATATCGAGAGGAATGGCCTCGCCCCGCATCGAGAGCGGTTCCGGTTTCGGCACATCCATGGTGATTCGATCACCAGGCTTGATCTTCTGGCTGGGCTTTACGATCTGGTCGTTGAGTCGGATCCGACCCAACTCGATCAGGCGCTGGAGTGCTGACCGCGAGATATCCCGTTCTCGATTGACGAGGAAGACATCCAGCCGCTTCGGCTGTTCTCCTGGTGTGACGGTAAATTCCGTAATCATGGGCGAAACAGGCTACTAAAGTACCTTGGTCAATAGCAATCGACGATTGGCGTGCGTGGGAGAATGAGACAGGCTCAAGAAAATTGAAAGATCGATGAAACCGAATGCAGCACGGTCAACTGTGCGGTGGTTGATCAGTCTGTAGCCGGAGAGTATGATGAGGTATCGTATGATCTTTCAGCCACGCTGGTACCTAGAGGCAAGGAGACTGAGGAGATGTCTTCGCTGCCTTTCCACCATGTGTTCTTCTTTCTAGACGCTTTTATCAGCATCGGTTTCTTGGTTCGTCCATACCACTTCATAAGACCTCTGCTATTGCCGAATATCATTCCCCTTGCTGGTCCGATAACCGTCCGTTTTCCTCCATTCATGATTCCTCCTCTTACGGTCCTAGCCACATTTGTAGGTCCACGAGAAGCATCCACTCAGCCGATCAACCCGCCCACCCAAGAAGGAGGTATCTATGACACCCTCCAAAAAATTACTGTGTGGGGCAGCACTGGTATTTGCAATAGGAGTCGCGACGGCTCTATGGCCGGCTCGTACTTTGCCGCAGACCTCATCGGTTGATCTTCCGATCGACAAGGTCGCCGATTTCATTCATGCCGTTATTGAAGCCGATCGAGACGTGTATACCAGACATGTCGTGGAGCGCATGCAGACGAAGGGCGTCGTCGTCGCATCCGAAAACTGGGAGGAAATGAGTACGTTGCCCCTCCCGGCCCAATTCCTGATGGAATCCGGACGGTCCATGAGTAAGAAGCGCCTAGGGATGACCTACCGGCTCATCAGCTTGTGGCCAATCAACAAGCGCAATGTCGCGGCGACCCCTCTTCAAAGTATTGGGCTCGGTACCATTCTGATACAACCCGATCGTCCCTATACTGGCATCACAAAGGTCGGAAACACCCGCTATTTTGAAGCGGTGTATCCCGATCTGGCAGTAACCCAAGCTTGCATCGGATGCCACAATGCCCATCCCGATAGCCCAAAGCGTGACTTCAAGCTAAACGATGTGATGGGCGCGATCGTGATCAGTATTGAGTTGGGGCAGTAGCCAACTAGCGGCATCGAAGTATAAGCTTCCGCTCAAGAAACCTGGATTTTCTGGAAAAAGGAGAGTTCAGCAGTCAGAACTCTTGACCGGCGTGGAAGGCTTCATCCCTGCCGGTCAAGGGGAGAGAAGACAGGAGATAATGTTCACGTCTTGGCTTGAGGACGTCCCTAGACTTGACAAATAAGTACCAAACATCCCAACCGGCCCTATGCGTGGCCGGTCTTTCGCGCACGTTCAGCAATTTTTTTTCTCAGGCGAGCCTTTTCGAGACTGATCTGCGCTTCCTTCACTTCCGAGGGTAAGCCTCCCGCCTGGAGCCGTCGTTCCGCCTCAGCCACTTTGGCAGTCGCTCGTTCGACATCAATATCTTCGGCCTTTTCCGCAACTTCCGCCATCACCGTGACCTTGGTGGGCGTGACTTCGGCAAACCCCCAGAGCACAGCCATCGAATTGGTGTGATCGCCGATACGGTAGCGAAGTTCGCCGATGCGGAGTGTTGACAGAAAATGGCAATGCCCAGGGAGCACACCGAACTCCCCTTCCGACCCTGGGGCGATGACCTCATCGACCTGTTGACTCAGCAACAACTTTTCCGGTGTCACAACTTCTAACAGAATTGTCCCTGGCATTTCCCTCTTCCTTCATCCCCGTCTCAACGAGAAGCGGAGAAACAATGCGTCCTCCGCTGCGCGTATGCGACGAGGGTCTTCCGAGACCGCGCGTTGTGGGAGCAAGGAGGACGCTCGGTTCATCCGCCTCCTACACCTTCACTCCCATCTTTTCAGCCTTGGCCACGGCTTCTTCGATCGGGCCGACCATGTAGAAGGCCTGCTCCGGTAGATGATCGTACTTCCCATCGAGAATCTCTTTGAAGCTGCGGACCGTGTCCTTGAGCTTGACGTACTTCCCTGGAGCACCGGTGAAGGCCTCAGCCACATGGAACGGCTGCGACAGAAAGCGTTGAATCTTCCTGGCACGGGCCACCGCCATTTTGTCATCTTCGGACAGTTCGTCCATACCAAGGATAGCGATAATGTCTTGTAGGTCTTTATAGCGCTGGAGTACGGATTGCACGCCACGCGCGATCTTATAATGTTCATCCCCGATGATCTGCGGATCCAAAATGCGCGACGTCGAATCCAATGGGTCAACAGCCGGATAAATGCCCAACTCGGCAAGGGAGCGGGACAACACGGTGGTGGCGTCTAAGTGCGCAAAGGCCGTGGCCGGCGCCGGATCCGTCAAGTCGTCAGCAGGAACGTAGACGGCCTGAACAGACGTGATCGAGCCGCGCTTGGTCGAAGTGATACGCTCTTGCAAGGCTCCCATTTCGGTCGAAAGATTCGGCTGGTATCCGACGGCCGACGGCATACGACCGAGCAAGGCGGACACCTCTGAACCAGCCTGGGTAAATCGGAAAATATTGTCCACGAAGAGCAACACGTCTTGATTCTCTTCATCTCGGAAGAATTCGGCGACGGCCAATCCGGTCAAGGCCACCCGGAGTCGCGCCCCAGGCGGTTCGTTCATCTGACCATAGACAAGCGCGGCCTTCGACTTCGTAAAATCGTCAGGATCGATAACCTTCGACTCTTGCATTTCATGCCAGAGATCGTTCCCTTCACGAGTCCGCTCACCGACTCCCGCGAACACGGAAAACCCTCCGTGGTGCAAGGCAATATTGTTGATGAGCTCCATGATGATGACGGTCTTGCCGACGCCGGCGCCGCCGAAGAGACCGACTTTCCCACCCTTACTGTACGGTTCGAGCAAATCCACGACCTTGATGCCGGTTTCGAGGACCTCGGTTTTCGTTTCTTGATCCTCGAGTCTTGGGGCGGGCCTGTGAATGGGATAGGTTTTTTTTGACTTGATCGGTCCTTTTTCATCGACCGGTTCACCGAGCACGTTAATGAGGCGGCCAAGCGTCTCACGCCCGACCGGCACGGAGATCGGAGCCCCGGTGTCCTGGACATCCATGCCGCGCGTCAGACCATCGGTCGACGACATGGCGACTCCACGGACACGGTTTTCCCCAAGATGTTGGGCGACTTCCAATGTGATCCTTACGGCTGGCTTTCCAGCAGCCTTGTCTGCTTCCTGGGACACCGTGAGCGCATTGTAGATGTTCGGCAGTTGGCCTGGGGGGAACTCGACGTCCACGACTGGTCCGATGACCTGAATGACTTTGCCTGTTGCAGCCACGAGATGCTCCTTTCCACGAAACGGGGTCGGCTACTTGAGTGCCTCGGCACCGCCGACGATATCCATCAGTTCTTTCGTAATCGCTGCTTGTCTGGTCTTGTTGTAATACAGCGTGACTTTCTTGATCAGTTGCCCGGCATTCCGCGTCGCACCGTCCATGGCGGCCATACGGGCGCCATGCTCCGCGGCGGCCGATTCCAACAAAATTCTGTACGTCTGCACTTGAAAATGTTTTGGGATCAGTTCGCTCAGCAGCGCGGCTTCATCGGGCTCATACAGATAGCTCCCGCCGCTCAAGCTCTCACTGGAAGCCGAACCGAATTCTTCCTGCGCATCGATGGGAAATAGCTTTTCAACGATCACACGCTGCTGAATCGCCGACTTAAACTCGTTGTAGACGACGTACAATTCGTCGTACGTCCCCTTCACAAAGTGATCCGTTAGATCGGCCCCGATATCGAGCGCATGTTCGAAGCTGAGTTTGTCGAATATCCCGGTCCATTCCTGACGGATCGGCCAGGATCGTCGCCGAAAATAGTCTCGACTTTTTCGACCAACCAGACTGAGATTAACTTGTAGCCCTCGCGCCTCGCATTGCCTGACGAACTCCGAGCTCTTGCGGACAATGTTGCCGTTAAATCCGCCACACAAGCCTCGATCGCTGGTGATCACGAGTACCTCGATCTTCTTCCCCTCGCGTTTCTGCAAGAGAGGATGAGAGGAACGGTTCACCCGTTGACTCAGGTTACTCAAGACGCCGCGCATCTTGTGCGCATAGGGACGAGCCGCCAGAATGCGGTCCTGGGACCGTTTCAGCTTCGCCGCCGCGACCATCTTCATGGCCTTTGTGATTTTCTGCGTATTCTTGAACGCCGAAATCTTGCGGCGTAGTGATTGAAGGCTTGGCATGTTCTTCGTATCTCGCTATTCGTCGTTGGTACCGCGGGTTGCGGCGCTCCACAAAAGACAGCTCGAAATGCGTCGCTACTTCCCCCCGTACCCCATCTTCTGTTTGAAGGTAGTGATAATTTCTTTCAAACGACCACCGATCTTGTCGTCGATCTTCCCGATGGTGGTCACTTCTTTTTTTAACTCCGGATGGTTCTGCTGAATATAGTGAAGCAGATCCGCCTCGAACTGCAGCACTTTATCGACCGCCACGTCGTCCAAGAAGCCCTGAGTCCCTGCGTAGATGGAGAGCACCTGATCCGCCACCGGCATCGGCTTGTATTGACCCTGCTTGAGCAGTTCCACCATGCGCACGCCACGGGCCAGCTGCATCTGTGTGGCCTTGTCGAGTTCGCTGCCGAACTGCGCGAAGGCTGCCATCTCACGATACTGCGCAAGGTCAAGCCGGAGCGTACCGGCGACTTGCTTCATCGTCTTGATCTGCGCGGATCCACCGACACGTGAGACCGACAGACCGACGTTAATGGCGGGACGAATTCCGGAATAAAACAGATCGCTTCCTAGATAGATCTGGCCGTCCGTAATCGAAATGACGTTGGTCGGGATGTAGGCCGAGACGTCACCGGCCTGCGTCTCGATGATCGGGAGCGCGGTGAGACTGCCCCCACCGAGCTTATCGCTCAATTTCGCGGCTCGCTCGAGCAGACGCGAGTGGAGATAGAACACGTCCCCCGGGTAGGCCTCGCGTCCAGGCGGACGGCGGAGCAACAACGAGAGTTCGCGATAGGCCACCGCGTGCTTCGACAAATCGTCGTATACGATCAAGGCGTGCTTCCCGTTGTCGCGGAAATACTCACCGATGGCCGCCCCGGCGAAGGGGGCAAGGAACTGCATCGGCGCCGGATCGCTGGCGCTGGCCGATACCACCATGCTGTATTCCATGGCATGGTTTTCTTCCAGTGTCTTAACGACACGCGCGACGGTCGACCGTTTCTGGCCGACCGCGACGTAAATGCAGAACACGCCGAGGCCCTTTTGATTGATGATCGTATCGACCGCAATGGCGGTCTTGCCGGTCTGCCGGTCGCCGATGATCAATTCGCGTTGGCCACGACCGATGGGGATCATGGCGTCAATGGCCTTGATACCCGTCTGCAGCGGTTCGCGGACAGATTGGCGGGTATTCACGCCCGGCGCCACGACTTCGATACGAGACGAGTGGGGTGACGTGATCGGGCCCTTCCCGTCAATCGGCTGACCAATGGCGTTCACGACACGACCGATCAGCGCTTCGCCCACGGGAATTTCCGCGATGCGGCCGGTGCGCTTGACCGGATCCCCTTCTTTAATCCCGACATCGGGACCCATTAGCACCGCGCCGACGTTATCTTCTTCGAGGTTCAGTGAGATTCCGTAGAGACCGCCGGGGAATTCGAGCATTTCACCCGCCATCGCCCCATCCAGGCCATACACCTTGGCAATTCCGTCCCCGACCTGGATGACGGACCCCGTCTCCTTGACGTCGACCTGCTTGTCGAAGCCCTTGATCTTTTCTTTAATAATGGCACTGATTTCTTCCGCCCTAATCTGCATGACAACTCCTTATTCTCTGGTCAACGCGACTTGCAAATCGCGCAAGCGGCCTCGAACCGTGCTGTCGACCACCGTGCTGCCGATTGAAATCTGCAAGCCGGCGAGATGGCGGGCATCGGTCTGAAACGTCACATCCACGTCGCGCTTCAGCGTTTCGCGTAGCCGCACCTTAATACGATCTTGTTCCGTGACAGGAAGGGGCGCAGCAGAGGATACCGTCACCGGTTGCGTCCCCTTGGCTTGGTCAACAAGTTTGCCGAACGCATCGGCGATTTCCGGCAGAAACCCGACACGGCTTTTCTTCACCAATTGGCCCAGAAAGGCTTTGCCGGTGGAAGGGCAGCCGAGTTTGTCTCCAATCGCGGTAAGAACGGCGATCTTGTCCTCCACCCCGAAGGCCGGCGAAGCCACGACGTGACGCAGCTCGTTTGATTCCCGCATGGCCTGACTAATGCCGTCGAGAGTTCCCCTTGTCACTTCGATGTTCGATTGATCGAGAAGCTCGAAGAGAGCCTGTGCGTAACGTCGCGCAACTGTTGTCTTAATCACTGTTCCCTACTCACTCTTGTTATTTGGGGCAGACCCGAAAGTTTCGTGTGAGTCACGAAGTAGAGCTCGCGAAATTAGCATTGGCACCCTCAAACTGTCAATATGATGCCGATGGATACTGGCCTGTCTGGTTCTCATAGAAACGAGGCGGTGTATACTGAACTTTCAGCGGTTCATCACGAAGCGATGCCTTAGAGTGGCGCTTGTATCCGGATCACCTGAAGAGGGGCAATGGAGGTTGGCCATGCAACGTCGAGTAGCCATACCTACCCTGGTGGTTTTCCTGTTGCTCAGTCTGTTTCATAGCGACGCGCTGGCCTATCGAGAATACTTCTCCCCTGAGCAGCGGGCACAGCTGGAGAAGATACAGACGATTTTGGTCGACGTGATCGCCCTCACAGACAAAGGCAGTGCGCCTTCCGACGCCTTAGCCGGGACCATCGTTCAGCGCCTGAGCGGAGTTGGCTATGCAGCAGTGCTGGACCCTGCCACCCCGCATGATGTCGTCGTTCGCGTGAAGTGCGAGCAACGCAAGACCTGGGGAGGCACCACGGCCACTGGGGGAGATGCCGACCTGCCTGACGCCCCATCGCGGCTTTGGAAAGGCCCCGCCTGCCAACTCACCTATCTGCTTGGGGGCATGAAGATCACGTGGCAGAAGGAGGTGCGGACGGAGTTCGAAGATGCCATCGCCGCCGCGCAGGCGGCCCAAGTCGCAGACCCCGGTCGTTATGCCATGACCAAGCTGCAGGAGGCGCTCGAGAAGTATGAATTCCCTCTGCTCCTCGCGGCAGAGTGGGGCCACTCGGATCGGCTGCTCACGTTGCTCGACTCCCCAGAGACCAGCCAATCGAGCAAACTCAAGATCATGTCGCTGCTGGGAGAGATGCAAGCGGACGAAGCCTTTCCGAAATTGAAGGAAGCGCTGAAGGACCGAGATCTTGCCAAGCAGGCACTCACTGCCATCGGAAACCTTGGTAGAGACGGAATTCCCCTGCTTGTCGAGATGATGAACACTGCACCTCAACTAGAAATTCAGGCTGCCGCGGCCAAAAGCTTAGGACAGATCGGAGGAATTGCGGGCGACGCATCAGTGGTCCCACCTTTGTTGGCCAAGCTCCAAGACCCAAAGACGGATTGGACCGTCTTGACCGAGGTCGCGTGGTCGCTGGGAAGAATACCAGATAAACGCGCCATAGAGCCGCTATATGATCTCAATAGGAAGCTGCAGGCCATCCGAGATCCTGAAAATGTGACGCTCAAGAAGCTCAAGGAAGCAGTATTCTGGTCGATCAAGCAATGCGATACCTGGGATCAGTATAGCTAAGCCTTCCGGCTCCAATTTCTCCAAGGGTGGATACCATACTGGGTGTGGATCTAAAAAGTCTTTCCCTCAGCGTTCAACTCAGACATCCTAAATAGCCCCACCGGCTGAATGGGATAAGCGTCTCGCAACCTCGGCCATCTCATAACCTTACTACGCTCAGGACTCATTCCGTTCTTCAGTTTCCTCTACGTGACCGTTTCCTGCCAAGGTCACGCCATAGTTGCTACATAGACTTATGAAACAGGGGAACCTGTCGGGTTCGGAATGTGGAGGAGTGAAAAAGCTGTTTTCAAGAGGAGACGCCACGGGAGAGGGAGCGGCCCCACACGCTTTAGCAAGCGCGTGGAGCCGCACTATCAAATTACTTCAGGGCGTCGAGTCCGGCTCCGAAGTTAATATGAAACGGCTGCCCCTCAAGCACGAGGGCTGGTACGGACTTGACCCCCGCAGCTTCGGCCTCTGTGATGCGGCCCTTCTGCTGTCCCAAATGCACGATCTCAAGGTTGTAGCGCGAGCGGTCAAGCGCATTAGCGACGTTCTGCTCCGCGTCAACGCATACAGAACACCCTGCGTGGTAAAATACGGCCTTCTTGCTCATGTAGACCTCCTTACAAATGTGGTTGTGATGACAGTCGCATCATGATCTCTTCGAACATAGCTGTCGTCAGTCATGGCGGTCAAGGGTCGTTGAGACGCGAGCGTCTCCGTATTTCATAAGGAGCTGTTCCCGGTAGGGGTGAAAAAGGCGAGATGAATGTGAAACAAATTTGGGAAACACTCAAGAGGCAGTGTGTAGGCCGGTACGGCTACTGTTTCATAACTGACCCTTTATGGAACTGACGGATTATCTGCCCATGCCAATTCATACTGGTGTGATTGCTCCCATGCAATCACAGGTGGGTTTTTGGGGTGTATGTGCGCAATACTATCGTCTTACGATGTGACCGCTCGTGGTTGTCCCCTTCGTTCTAGCATCTCCAGGGCGGATTACAGGTTGTGCTGCGTCTTCGCCCAGTCCAGAAGCACGCGCTGGATTTGTCAGCAGCGGATACCGCTGAATTGGATTTCGGTCGGAACCCACCGTCGTCCTGGCCAGAATCATTCAAGCCAGGCGACTGACCCATGCAGCTATTGCAAAGCTCGCAGGCACATCGAGAACGCGAGTGACGGCGATTGCGAATTGGAATACCCACGGGATCTAGACCGATGTGCTGATTCGGGTCCTGGCCGCAACCAGTCATCGGGCAGAAGTCCGGGTGAAGAAAACCGCAGCCTAATCTGCCCTAGCCCCCATATTCTTGAGCGAAAAGCACTCCCCGTGTACCAAGTCAAGCAACGCCCTCACTTCTCTGTCACACACGCTATACAGCATCATCGCTTGTGACTATAATTTCAGCATACCGGAGGAATAGTGGGAGATAAATCAGCAATAGAATGGACAGATGCCACATGGAACCCGGTGACTGGGTGCTCAAAAGTCAGTCCAGGCTGTAAGAATTGTTACGCCGAGAGGTTAGCAGCTCGCCTCAAAGCCATGGGCAATCCGAGGTACGATAGTGGCTTTGACCTTACGCTTCATGCTGACCAACTCACCCTTCCGCTTCGCTGGAAGCAGCCAAAGAAGATTTTCGTGAATAGCATGAGCGATCTTTTCCATGAAGATGTTCCTGACGAGTTCATTCAAAAAGCGTTTGAGGTCATGACAAAGGCGCATTGGCATCTTTTCCAGATCCTCACTAAGCGAGCAGACCGATTGGGAACAATTGCTCCGCAGCTTCCCTGGCCAAGCAACATCTGGCAGGGAGTTTCCGTGGAAAATGCTGACTACTCTTGGCGGGTACAGCGCCTACGGCGAGTTCCAGCTAAAATCCGATTTATCTCCGTTGAGCCATTACTGGGCCCAATTCCGAAATTGCCGCTGAAGGGAATATCCTGGGTCATCGTTGGCGGTGAAAGCGGGCCAAATCATCGAAATATTGATATCAGTTGGGTTCGTGACATACGCGACCAGTGTCTCCGTACCAATGTCCCGTTTTTCTTCAAACAATGGGGTGGCGCTACTTCAAAAGCAGGTGGGCGACACCTCGACCGCAGAGTCTGGAGCCAAATGCCGGACGTCACTATCGCCTCAAGTCCACTCCTTCAACTAACAAGATGACTCCTTGCCACAACTGGACGGCCCAGCACACATTGCTCCCATGAAATTGAGAAACTGAGGGTGTTACATTGACGCATATTCCATATCGCTGGTCCCCCAATGATCCGCTTCCAACCATTAAACCTCACAGCATCGCGAAACATAAAGTTATACATGCATACCTCGTCGACTATATTCAAACACTAGTAATCTCTCCACATCAGGAAGAACTGCGACTAACCCTTGTCGATGGGTTCGCTGGCGGGGGGCTCTACACGCATGAAATTACCAGAGCAAAGGTTTTAGGTTCCCCATTTATGTTTTTGAACGCAGCGAAAGAAGCTGAGGCGTTAATCAATCTGAAGCGGAAGAATCCATTAAAAATGAATGTGGACTACTTCTTCGTGGATGCAGAACCTGACACATGCAACTTCCTCAACAATACACTACAGGCTCACGGTTATAGCGGACGGATTGGGTCTGACATTAAAGTCCTTAACGGCCGATTTGAACTCGATGCCGCTCGCATACGTGAATTTATTCGAAAGAAGAATCCTCGTAACGGCAGGTCCATTTTCCTACTTGATCAATATGGGTACAAAGATGTCCCAACATCTTTGATCCGATCCATTCTCAAAGAGCTTCCTGCTGCGGAAGTGATTCTTACATTTAATGTTGATTCCTTCATTAACTTCGCAAGCGACTCACAGCTTACAAGGAACTTATTAGAGCAAATTGGCATTCCAGATGTCCTTCGCGGTCGATCCATCGAGGACATTAAGAAAAACGAGAAAGACTTTCGGCTGTATATCCAAAGCTGCCTATACCGTGAACTCGTTGAGGCCTGCGGGGCTCACTTCTATACTCCGTTCTTCATACGGACAGAAGGACATGGTGACTATTGGCTAGTCCATCTCTCGCAGCACCCACGGGCTCGAGATGTTATGGCTCGGGTGCACTGGGCAAACAACAATAACTTCATCCACTATGGCGGGGCAGGAATTGACATGTTTCATGCCCTCGGATACAGCGCAGAACAGGACGATTCCTTAACTGGACAGAGCAGCCTTGGATTTTGCTTCGATGACCCTGCCGCTAATGCTAGCGTGGCAACCCTTATGGAGCAACTACCAGATATTATCTATGCAAACCAAGAAGGGATTTTATTTGGAGAGTTATTCGCCATGACCTGCAATACGTCACCGGCAGATAGCACCAAATATAGGGAGGCTCTGTCAAAACTTGTACAACAAAAGGATATCGAAATCATTTCACCTGATGGCAAGCGGCGTCTAACAGCGAGCACGATTACCGACAAGGACCAGTTAATACCCTCACGCCAAACCTCATTGAAATTTTAAAGAAAGTGCTGAAGCCCCCTACCTCATTCTAGGCACATACCAGTCCTACGCCCCTTGCATACAACTGGCACATCATCTCTGGACCAAATGGATACATCCGCTGTTATTCAGTAGAATAGCCCACACCAACGGCTGATCTATGCGCAGACAGGCCATAGCAAACTTATTAGTTGGCTGACAAATGAGAAGCAACAAGCCGACTGAATCGTTCCGAACTCATTCAAACTACCTAAAAGCAATCCGTGCTCTCATCCCCGGCCCCAACTCATTCCATGAAACATGTTTGTATGAACATATTGGCGGACAAATCGCCTCATCAAACCTGACAATGGAAAATTCCCAAGCCAATGTCGATACTGATCAAATACGGGCATGCCTACAGTCAGCATGGGGAACCGAAAGTCTTCTGCTTATGACCGGAAGTGTATTTCGTGAGGAAGAAGCGATTCGTCTTTCCAACAACTGGTCAGCAATTCAAACCTATTACGTCTTATATCATTGCACACAAGCACTTCACGTAGCACAAGGGCACCCTCGCCCAGACACCCATCCGAAGACGCAGAACATTTTCTGTAATCAATGGACTGGTCGTCCTGCCTATCTCTACCCATGGGCCTTTGGATACGGACCTGAAGGAGCTGTTAACCTACCTCAGGGGATAACAATCGATTTGAGCCTTCATCCTTGGTCCACATGTGACGGGGATAAAATCTGGAGCCTCTATTCCAAAGCTCTCATAACAACTAGACGGGAATATCTTATCGAGAAATTCAGGTCAACACGCGCGCGCAAGAAACAGGCACTTCGGAGGATCTGGGAAGAGGGAGAAGCTACTCGCATACGCGAAGGCAGGAAAGCCAGGAGGACACCTATGTTTCCATTGCCTCAATTGTCTCTTGAAGATAAGAGACGGATCGATGAGTCAACTCGGGTCTATACTCTGATTGATTACATCTACCGACTCAGGATTAAAACCAACTACGAAGACTCGAACATGTTTACAGATGGCCCAGAAGACAACATCCAATCTTCTCAAGTCAGGTCTGCGTTTTATAGCATCGCTTCTGGAACACTATTCCTATACGAGAACGCTATAAAGGCGATCATCGGAAATCGACTTCTAATGGAATGGGCGACTTCATGGGCAGAGCGAAACCTCCCAAGTGGTTCAAATCTTGGGATCGTCGGACGGCTCGAGCATCACTAAGCTAATCGGATGCTCGACGGCAGAAGATTATTGAATATCAATAGCTTCAGCGGAGTCTGAGAAGTCATTACGCCTCAAGCACAGCTCATGACCGATATCTACAATCTCCACCGCTTCCTCACCGCCCAAGAGCCCGTCTACGACGAAGTCCTTGCTGAGCTTCACGCTGGAAGAAAGTCCACTCACTGGATCTGGTTTATCTTTCCGCAGGTCACCGGTCTCGGTCACAGTGCAATGGCACAACAATTTGCCATCGCTTCCCTCGACGAAGCCAAGGCCTATCTGCAACACCCGGTCCTAGGTCAGAGACTCCGAGAATGTACGCAGCTTGTTCTTGATGTGAATGGCCGTAGGGTTGACGAGATCTTCCCCTACCCCGACAACCTGAAATTCCGGTCCTGCATGACCTTGTTTCTGACTGCTGCCACCGACAACGCCATATTCAAAGATGCTCTGTTCAAGTACTTCGACGGCAAGCCCGACCAACAGACGATGAACGTCTTGGCCCGGCACGACATACCAAGGTGCTAGACCTCATTTTTCTCTGACCCACTCCACTCGTCAGGTTCAACTCCGCTACCCAGGATCGCCGTGATCAGGAGCGCCCTAGGACGCTTTGGCGGGTTTGTGATGCAACTCAGCCTGGACGCGTTCGAGCACGAAGAGCTTGAGCAGTGTCTGATACGGGACGTCACGTTTGTTCGCGAGCGTCTTAAGTTGATCCAAGAGGGATTTCGGCAGACGAAGGGAGATCGTCTCGGTGGACGGCTTCAACCGGGGAAACACCATCCGACGACTCCTGGAGTAGTCGACATACTCCGTTGAGTCATGTGACGCCCAAAACTCAGTTTCCTGCTTCTCACTCTTGAACGTCGGTCTTTTTTTGAGTTTGGTCACGATACGTCCTCCGTTCCTTAGGACTCATATCTCTGGCTGAAATAATGCGGATGCGCCGTCGGCGGATAGTGAAGACGATAAACAAGCGGCGTCCGGCACGTCTGTTACGCGCCGACCACTACAAGAAGGACTCTCTCCCCGCTATTTGCCCATAGCGGCGTCTTTGAGTTTTTTCCCCTCGTCCTTTGTTTCGCCCGCGTTCTTCATGGCGTCCTTCGCCTTCATCTCCTTGGCACTCTGTGTGGTCTCACCGGCTTGCTTCTTCACGTTCCCGGCTTGCTCTTTCACCGTCTCAACCTTTTGCTTCATGGCACCCATATCGACCGCCCATGTGGCAGTGACAAGACCGGTCCCGAGCAACGCCAGAGTCGCACAGAGTAGAATTGCTTTCGTTTTCATAACAAGCTCCCTCCTCGATCACAATACCATGGGCCTTCCCCTTGACGGGGAAGGCCCATGACGGGTTCTCACCTATACAACACTACTTGGTCACACGCACTTCCACACGCCGGTTCTTGGCCCGACCTGCCTCAGTCTTATTCGATGCCTTCGGTTTGGTGTCTGCATACCCATGGGTGGTCACGGCGGCTAGGCCACCTTCTTCTAACGCTTTCGCAGCATGAGCCGCCCGGGCTTCTGATAACTCCATGTTGGTGGGGAACGTGTTTTTCAACGCTCCGCGAATCGGCACATTGTCCGTATGGCCATCCACTGCGACATTATATTCGGGATAATCCTTCAAGATCGTCCCAACTTGCTGAAGCGCGTCGATCCCGGCAGGCTTCAGCTGATCGGCACCAGACGCGAACAGATACCCGGACGCCAGATTGATCAGGAGTCGTTCATCGTTGAGATCGACGGTGATATCACCCTTCTTGATTTGGGGGCCAAGCGCTCGGATCAAGCCGCGCTCGGCCTCCTTTAGCTTTGCCATTTCTGCAGAGAGGTCGCCGCGTAGACCGGCCAGTTCTTGATCACGTCCCGCCAGTTGACCTTCAAGGTTGGCGATCCGCTGATTCGCCGCGGACAATTTCGCAGCCAGCCGATCCTGTTCGCTCTGCGCTTGGCCTAAATCAGTCCGGGCAGCGGCAAGTTGGCTCGCGAGGGCATCGTGGTCACCCGATCCAGAACGAAGTGCGGCCAGTTCCCTATCACGATCGGCAAGCTGGCGTTCCAGTTCGGCCACTCGATTGCGCAGGGCTGCGTTTTCCTTCCGAGCCGCCTCCAGCTCATCAGCCAATCGGTTGCGCTCTTGCTCAAGGGCCACAAGGCGATCCGCAGCTGGATCAGCTGCTACCGCTGCCGCGGTGGAAGGACACCCACTGCCTGAGTGATAGCCGTACCATTTCTTGTCAATGCACACGTCTGGCTGCTTAATATATGAACCAGAGTGCGTGCCGGACGAAGAACAACCCACTAGGACAACCAGCCCTGTCATCAAGATGATGCCCTTGCCTAATCGCATGCGACCTCCTGTAGTTGTGCCCCGTGAGACATCCGAGGCCATTGCCCGCTGATTGACTTCCGCCCCCTGAAACTTACTTCTGCCTATTGGCGCCCTTTGAGCAAATCCCGAATTTCTGTCAGCAGCTTTTCCTCATTCGTCGGCTCCGGTGGCGCTGGTGGCGGTGGCGGTGCCTCCTGCCTAAATCGATTCACCTGCTTCACCAGCATAAAGATGACGAAGGCTATGATGATGAAGTCAAACATGCTCTGAAGAAAGACTCCGTAGTTCAACGTGGGAGCTCCTGCGGCTTTGGCGGCGGCAAGCGACGGAGGGGATGTCTGGGACAAGTCGATAAAGAGACTTGAGAAGTCCACCTTGCCCATCAGCAACCCGATGGGCGGCATAAGGACGTCGCTGACCATCGACGAGACGATCTTTCCAAACGCGCCACCGATGATGACGCCGATCGCCATGTCGAGGACATTTCCCTTCATGGCGAATTCTTTAAATTCTTTCAGCATGGTGCCCTCCTTTATCAGAACGCGGTGCAGGACGATGCCGCCGACCCGTTATCGCTTGCGAGTCGTGTCGAAGGCATACCCGACCGTGAGTAGGTACAAATTGTCCGTATCGCCCGTGCCGGCAGGCGGGCGATTGTTGTAGCGGGTGGTCACTTGGAACCCGCTCGTCAAACCTTCCAGAATTTTCAAGCGCACCCCGTTATCCATCGTAAAGAAGAAATCTGAGAAGTTCTCGATCGACGGGAAAATTTCATTGTAGTGGTACAACGTAATCCGACCGTCGAAGATCGGCCAATCCCACTTCATGGCGACGCGGCCACGAAAACTTGCCTTGTCGTCTGTGATGCTGTTATCGCGGTAATCCTCGTTGAAATATGCCGGACCGCCTTCGGCGTAAAAGGTCATATCCTTGAAAATACCGGTGAGGTCTCCTCGCTCTAGGAATTGGTACCCCGGTCCGCTGGCGATTGCCGTTCTCAGTTTCAAATTTTGAAGAAAATCGTTCTCGACATAGGCCGACGCGAACCAGTAGAGGCGCTTGGTGATAAAAAAGTCCAACTTGATCGTGCCGCGCGCATTCCGAACGTTGAGGCTCCCTGCATTGTCACCGTAGACATACCGTCCGAGTAGGGTGAGTCGGAGCTGCTCACTCCGTGCCACAAAGTCTGCGAGTAAACTGACGTTCCGGAGTTGGCTGTTACCCGTCGATTGTGAGTAGCCGGCGTTCAAACTCCCGCTGTAGATGACCGGTGGTTGAACCACAGGGTTGACCTTCGTCACAGCGTCCATCGGGACATTCATCGTACTGCCAGTCGGCCCTGCTTTCAGGGTCATCGTTCCCGGCTCACCCTCTTCAGCCGTGCCTACGAGCACGGTTCCCTCCTTTAAATGAAAAGGAATGGGATGGGAGACCGCCAGCTTGCTCACCTCCGCCCATTTAACCTTGATCACGTCGTCGGCCAGGGCACTTTTGATCTGCAGCACGCCACCGACCATCTCGATCACTTCTCCATGGATGACGCTGCCGTCTTTCAGCGTGACCACATCATGGGCTGGAGTTGCTGAGGCAGACACGGGTGGTGGATCATCCAATGGAAATGCTGCGCACACCGCCGGCGTCGCCAGAGAGAGCATGACACCCAACCCAACTGATGCGATGGAATGCCTCATTTATCCTCCTTCGTGTTATTACGTAATTACCTAAAGCCACTCACCCTTAGGTTGTATACTGATTTTCACGAGGCAGTGCAACAAGATTGTTGAGACAACTCGCCTATTAGGTATACGAATAACATGGCGTTCCTTGAAGGATCTGCGCCGTTTCACTTCACCTATTCAACTAAGGCGGGAGAAGCTAGGCGCGCGGCTTTACTCCTCCCGCCGCGAAGACGGCCATGGGCAGAGGTGGAGGGCATTGACCGTCTCCAAGATTGCTCACCTACCAGGGAGACTGGATCCAGAAACATTCCCCTTACGCATACACGCCATTTTCAATGGTGTACGTAATAGGGCGCCGCTTTGGATCTTCTGTAATTTCTGAGACGCTTATAGAAGCCTAGGTGGGAAGTTGCATTTCGCGAAGCATCACACGGTCCTGGTCTTCAAGATGCCTCCCCTGCCACTCACGCTCGACTACCTCTTCAGTCATGATGCCCAGCCGTCCAAGCCCGTGATCGCTTGCCAGCGTAATATCCCTGCGCCTCGTGGGAACTGAGCCAGCGGATGGACTTAACCATCTATCATCGGCCGAACAAGCCTTTGAGCAGTTCCTGCCCTTCTCGTTTGAGATCTTCCGGTCTCGTTGTGCCTTTGAGCAGCCCTCCGACTGTTTCTTCGACTTTCTTTTTGACCTGCTCCTGAACTTTTCCAGTCAGTCCTTTGACATCGACCCCGTAGGACGGAGCCTGTGCGGTACCGGTGATGGTCAGTGGGAGGCTGAGTCGACCGTCTTTCATGGCGATTTTGACGACAGGAGATGCACCGGAGAGCTTTTGGCTCACGTCCTGTGAGAGATTCAGGTTGACGAGCAAATTCAGTTGTTGGTCGAATCCGATGGTGCCACCCCCTGTGGCCTGAAAGTCATGACTGTCCATCAAGAGATTCTGCAACTTGATGATGCCTTGCTTGATGGCGAGGTCCGTCTCGATCGTGGAAAAGACCGTCGCTTTAGGGTCATCAATCGAAATACCGGCGACTTTCAGGGCCGACACCACTTCGTGAAGAATGTTTACACCTTGTATCTTGCCGTCCTTCACTGCCATGTGACCCGTTCCCTGCAACGCTTTGGTCAAATCAGGCATCGAGAAGCCGCGCCCTTGCACTGAAAGTTCGGCACCTGCTGTTCCACTGACAGAAACCGGGGTTTCGGCAACCGTGCTGAGAGCCGGACCGATCTGGACTCCTTTGATTGTCACACCGCCATTAAATGGTGGCGTATCGGATCCTGCGACCAACGTGCCGTTCCCCTTTACCTCGCCATCAAATAGCCCAAACGAAAGGGTATTGAGCTTGGCCTCCTGTCCTTTGACTTCTGCCGCAATCTGAAGATTCTTGATCTCGACCGGTTTCTTGAACGGGAGGGCAATCGGAAGATTCGCAGTATTGATGACCGGCGAGCTCACGTTGACCGTCGCATTATGGTCGACTGCTTTCCCCGTAATGGCAAAGTCCGTCTTCCCGACACTCAGCTGGAAGTTGATCGCCTCTACATCCATCGTGTCCTTAAGTGGACCGAAGGTCCCGTCGAGTTTGACTGGCATGTTAAAAGGCTGAACCAGCGACGCGACATGTAAGTTGGGCGTCTGCCCAAGCCGAACATCCCGAAGAAGCACCTCCAAATCCTGCAGCACATACTCTGTCGTCTTGGCCACCGATTGATCGCGGTAGGTCAGTTTCCCGCCGTCGATTGACACTCTGTCCACGGCCAAGAGCGCGAGAATTTTCAGCGGGCCTTCGGCGGAAGGAATTGGCGCCTTCGAGGGAGCATCGGGAACCGCGACACCCTTACGGCCGATCGTCGAAGCATTAAGGACACCGTTCTTATTCTTGATCACGGTGATGACCGGATTATGGAGAGTCACTTCCTCCACCTCAACCTGACCGCTCAACAGCGGTGTCAGCTTCACACCCACATCCAAGGAGGAGAGTGATGCGAAGGGACCTGAGCCGAATGAAGGATCGTCCATTACCGCGAAGCCTGCCACAGTCGCGCCGATTCTCGGCCAGACCGTCAAACGAATGTCTTGCAGTTGGACCTTGCGATTGAGGGCCTCTTCGATGAGCGGTTTGTATTGGTCTTGATACTTATTCAGATCGACCAGGAATGGCAGTGACAGCACGGTTCCGATCAGCAACACAACGAGGACGAGCAGGCCTATCAGAATTTTCATCGCGATCGCCTCCTGTGAAAATATAAGTATATAAACGGATTCCTTACGAGTCAACGAGAAGCGCTGTAGGAAATTGGTTAGTGATGGGCTAGTAGAGAGTGAAGAGGTTGCTGAATAGCTATTTCGCTTGGCCTCCTCATATCGTCGGCCCGTTTCTGAAACAACCAGGCAACGTCGGCCTGTAGGGTGATAAAGACATAATGTCGTGTCAAAACGTGTTGAGGCGGGGCTCATGGTGGTCGTATATTGCACGGCGATGGGTTGGTATTGGAGTAGGTATTTCTGTGCGACGTTAGGTATCTCTGTCGGAATTTAACCGGCGATGAGCTTCCCCAAGTTTTGGATTTCCATAACGGCTGAGATGGGGAGATGCCAGGAGTTTGTAAACCGTCGGGTATGAGTGGCGCTAGATCCCTATACTGAGGTGGTTTCTAACGATGCACATCTCCGGGTTGTTAATAGGTATGTTTCTCCTGGCCTTAGCGCTGCCGCATAAGGCTGCTGCCCAGGAGGCCGTACTCAACATTCTCCCGCTCCGGCCGTTTAATTTCGATGTGTCCTTCAACCACCGAACGTTTGCGCCAACGCGTCGGGTCCTCATGCTTCAAGCAGGGTTCACCGCTCTTCAGTACGGACCGCTTGAAGTGAGAACCGTTTATCAGTACTACAGCCACCACACTCCGACGTTCACTACGGATCAACATTCGCTGTACCTCAACCCTCGGTGGAATAATTTCATCGACTTCTTGGATTTTCCAAAGGCCTGGCCGATCAATCGAGTCATCCGGCATGTGCTCTTCGGACCGCTGGAAAATCGAGCGGTACCATACATTGGAGCCGCACTGGGTGGGACCCTTCCTGGACGCGGTGAATATTCGCCCGGGTATCTCTACGGTGGGCAAGTCGGGGTACGATTCCCGGTGATCCATGGGCTGTCAGTCGATATGGGGCTTCAATACACGCGGTTTGAAATCGATTTCAGGGGTCAGTCTGATCTGTCGGAACAATGGCTGTTCACCATCGGCTTTCGACTCTAACGTTATGCGACAGGTTCACGACATAAGACACGCCACTGCTGCACGCGGCAGTCTTTGCATCCTGCTGCTAGTGATAGTGGCCTTCTTGCAGGGCTGTGGGTTGGTCTACGACGCGATCACCATGGTCCACCCATTGAATCGTGATGAACTATCATCCATCTGCGCTCGCGGACAATTGCGCGTCGGGATCGCGGTAGAGCCGTTCCGCCCGTTCGTTTTTCCTGCGGTCTACACCGACGAGGGAATCAGAGTGACGGGCCTGGATATTGAATTGATCCGCGAAGTTGCCAACGCGTTGTCTGCTCATTGCAGCACACCCAATTCCATCGTGCCAACCCTGCATGTGACTCGATTTCCCGACTTGTTCATCAAAATGAACGAGGGACAGCTCGATTTGTTTGTCTCGGCTGTGAGCGCGGTCGTACCAGGGACACGACCGACTGGCTTGTGGTTTTCAGCCCCCTATTTCCGCGGCGACGGGATCGCCGCCATTATCCAACAACCAGAACTGGTAGGCCGTGTGCGGGTGCAGTTTGAAACGCAGAATGGGACGCAGGATACGCTCGCAGCCGTACAGACAGGCTTGAGTGGCTTGACTGTGGCAGTTCAGAAGGGACGCTCCGCTCACCTCTATGCGCAAGCCAACCTCCCGCAGATTCGCCTGGTCCTCTGCGATTCGATTCCGGCGGCGATCGAAACCAAAGACCCCACGATCGATGTCATCTTGTCTGAACGATCAATTCTTGAGTATGTGACGAAACGAGTCTGGGACGATTGGCACCTCCTGACACGCATCGATGGTGCTCCCGTGATGCTGACCCAGGCGGATCTGTCCATCGTCACGAGCGATGAACATCGACGCTTACAATGGTTCCTCAACAACTTGCTCTTTCGTTTAGAAGAATCAGGACGGTTGAACCAGATGCGCACACGCTGGATCGAGGCCGAATACGCGCCCACCAGGCGAGCCACCACAGAAGGCTTACCGCTTGAAGTCACACAGGTCCCCGATCATTATGAGCAGGGCCAATGCCGTCTGGCAGAAAGGCCCTGAGAATACCGAGGCATTCATGATCGTCCGGTCGAAGATCTTGCGGCTGGTTGTTGTAATCCTGACACTTCTCTGTCCCCAGATAGGCCGTACGCAGGACTCTCACAAGGACATGGAGCAGACCGCGCAGCTCCTGACCACGTTCCTCAATGCGGGACGTCTCGTTGTCGACCAGAATCAACCATTGATCAACAATCCAGGTAAAGGCGATAAAGGATTCACGCCTGAGAGATTTGAACTGTTGGTGCGTGATGAGTTTTTCCAACAGACCCGCATTGATTTGAGACATCCTTCTCCGGCTCTACCAATTCTTGCCCAAGAGCTCTTGGCTACCCTGCTTGTGGCGAGCAAAGAGGTGGTAGAGGATGCCCAGTTCGTAATTAATCAGCGTGGAATCGGATACAAAAACTTTATTCCGGCTACGTTCGGCAGCCAGGCCGCACGAAAGTTTTCTGATCGATCACACGTGACGATCAAACAAACCACCCTCAATCCGAGGAATCTGAAAAACACTCCAGATGCTTACGAGGAGATGGTCCTGAAGCGGCTGGCAAGCCAGGTGACTTCGACCGATCCGATTGTCGAGTGGGTCAACGATGGACGGTTACTCAGAACGATACTGCCAATCTATTATTCCGAGGATTGCCTCGCCTGCCACGGAAATCCAAAGGGGATTCTTGATATTTCAGGCTATCCGCGCGAAGGTGCCCAGGCAGGAGAACTGGCCGGGGCCATCAGCGTTCAGATTCCTGCGGCCCGTCGGTAGCAGATCTACTCGACAACTGAGGAGGTGTGCATCGAGCCGGCCTGGCTCCGATGATACGGCCAAAAGAAACCTAGTTCCGAATCATACGAATAGGGAACGGTGTCCTTATGAAACCTCGTGCCTTCTCGCTACGTGCCCAGCGCAGCTCAGGGGTTTTTTCGATTGAGCAGGTTGCCGGATCGCACCTGGCAGGCTAGAACGTCACAGATAACCCGTGTCGCCATAAGACTGGTAATCTCTGCCGCATCGTACGGCGGCGAACACTCCACGATCTCCATCCCCGCCAGCGGCTTCGTGTCCGCGATGATCTGGAGAAATTTCAGCACTTCACGGGGCAGGAAGCCACCCGGTTCCGGCCAGCCGGTGCCCGGCACGAAAGCGGCGTCCAAGCAATCGACGTCGAAGCTCAACCACACCGCGTCCACGCCGTCAAACGCCACCTCGAGAGCCTGTTTCGCGGCATTCTCGATGCCCATGTCCACACAGTCAGTCACCGTCATGATCGTGGTTTGGCGTTCACGGCCGGACTTCACGCCCGGTCTGGGCGATTGCCAGCCGCCGATGCCGATCTGCACAAGATTCTTGGCGGGCACATTAGGGATATTCGTCGCGTGGAACCAGGGCGTGGTATGCATGCGTTCATCGAGGTCGGTCTCCTGCGTGTCCACATGCCGGTCGAAGTGCAGGATGCCCAGCTTCTTGCCGTTCATATTCTGAGCCACGCCTCGGACTGTTGCAAAACCTAACGAATGGTCTCCACCGAGGACCACGGGAAACGCGCCGCTGGCATAGACATGCCCCACACCCTTGCTGACTTGATCGAAGGTCTTTTCGATGTTGCCGGGAATCGTAAAGACATCGCCGACATCACAGATGGACACAGATTCCCGCAGATCCACGCCGAGCTCAAAGCTGTAGGTGCCGTACAAGGCTGAAATCTTGCGGATTCCTTGAGGACCGAACCTGGTGCCGGACCGATAGGTCGTCCCGCCGTCAAATGGCGCGCCGAGAATAGCCACATCGTACTGGCCGCACTTGCGAACGTCTTCAATATAGGGTGCCTTGATAAAGGTGTTGATACCGGCGAAGTGCGGCAGTTCTCCGCGGCTAAAGGTGGGAATGCGGCGATCTTTGATGGAATCAGCTCCAGACAGGCCTAATTCGAGGCCTCGGGCGACTTCTTCTTCATATTTTGTCGTTGGCAGCAGCGCCTCCGCCTCGACAGCATATTTCGCCTCTGGCCCATACTTGTCATGGAGAGGAACCTTGCCTTGATATGTTCTCTTCTTTGCCATGCGTGCTCCTTTCTACCGAATGAATGTATCCTGACTCTCTATGACTTGCGCTTTACAGCCCACTGCACACAGTGCCTTCCTTCACGCTTAACTTTGTTCAGCCTTTCCTGGATGGACTGATGCCTCGTTCCTGCCAACAAGGACATACAGCGTCGTCAGCGTGAGTATAGTGCCCAGTACGAGCGGCACGGCCCAGAGTTGCCACCAAGGGGCGTCGGGGGAGGTCGCATAGGGACGCGGCCATGCAATATTGACTAATTCAAACACCGACCACAGAAAGGCCGCTGTATTAATCAGTAATCCCCACACACCCAGCTTCAGTTGTCCTCGCGAGGGGTCCCAGCGTCCCGTGAGACGGGTGTAGAGTCCCACACCCGTGGTCATGGCAAACATGGCGTACAAGCCACCCGTACCGAACGCCAGGACCGTGGCAACCGCCTCGTCATTGAGGCCGAAGAGTAAGCCGAGTGTGGCCAGCAGAACCGTGAACAGCACGGCATTACGCGGAGCACCGGCAGCGGTGACCCGACTGAGGACGGCCGGCATGCTTCCCTCGCGAGCCATAGAAAACACGATTCGCGATGTGTACCGGACCATGGAGACTCCACAGGCCAGAAACGCAATCATGACGATCGCCAGAAAAGGCGTCTCCGCCCAGGCACCAAAGTTGTCGACGATCACCGGGGTGACAGGATCGGACGCAGCGCTTGTCAAGCGTAAGGTGTCGCGGTCAAAGCTCAACGTGAGGGCGGCGGAGTTGAAGAGCACCACACTGCCCACCATGCAGAGGGACAAAAAAATCGCACGCGGCACCATCCGTTTAGGATCATATGTTTCTTCGGCAATGGTCGAGCAGGCATCGAAGCCGATAAATGCCCAACCGGAAATCGCGAGTGCCGCTAGAAACGCCGCGGTCTGACTGGGTGCGGATCCCGTGCCCAGATGGGCGAACAGTTCGGAAAACCCATGCTGCCGGAAAAAGAAGAACAGCAGCAGGGCGACCCCAAACGAGCCGACGATTTCCGCATAGACGCCCAGAGACAGAAGGAACTTAAAGACCGAGACGTGGATCAGATTGAGGACTGTGCAAACGAGCATAAACACCGCGCCCCAGGTCACGAGGGTGATGCCTGTTCCGCCTCCTGAACCGAAAAATATCGCCAACCAGACGCCGCCGGTGTACGCGGTCGTCGTCAGCATGGCGATCGTGGAGCTGACATAGATGGCTCCGGCATACGTGCCGGTGGTGGCCCCTCCCAGTTGTCTCGCCCATTTGTATGCACCCCCGGCGATAGGAATCTGCGAAGACAGTTCCGCATACACGGTCGCCACCAGGAGCTGCATCACTAGACAGAGCGCCAAGGCTGAGAACCATCCACCACCAGCTACCAGCGTCTGTACACCAATGATGGCGTAGAGCCCCGCAACCGGTGACACTGTTGCGAACCCGATAGTCAGGCTGTTCCAGAGACTGAGGCTGCGATGGAGGGTCTCGGGAGTCTCTGTAGCAGGAGTAGGACAACCCGTATCCGTACGTTCTTTCATGACCATGGCAGACCTCGCTGTCCTAACAACAGGTCTGACTGATCCGGCACTGAACGATCTATGGGATGGAAATGAAATTGCATAACGAACCCTCCAGCTGAAAAGATTAAACACCCAAAAGGCCATGTACCGCTGTACATGATCTCCCGGGCTTTTATCCCTCCGTGGAGCTTCGTTATGCGAAGCCGAAAACTCTTGGACCAGGCACTTCCTAGATACGACGAGGAAGCCGGAACCCTAGTTTTCCTTTTGGAACATCTCTAAAGATATCCTATTGGCTTGGCGTATTGAAGTCAAGACTCTCAATACATACGATAGGTCGACCGAAGACTCCGTATCTGTGACTTTTGTATTCTCCTTCTCCTTCCTACATCCTTTTCCCAAATAATAGAGGATGCCTCTGCCGTACTCTTCGATTGGTTGACTTTGTTCGTGCGGGGCGAGTAGATCCATGCTGAACATGGTTCTTATGAGGGAGGTCGTCGAATGCAAGTGCAGGTTCATACGGACAACAACATCCACGGACGTGAAGAGATCGTGACTCTTGTTCAAACCAGTGTGGAGGGAGCCGTCGGCCGATTTCGTGATCGGATTACACGGGTCGAAGCGCACCTCAGCGATACGAACAGCCATAAGACGAAAGGTGACGATATTCGATGTGTGCTAGAAGCTCGATTGGCTGGCCACCAGCCGATCGCCGTGACCCATCAGGCTTCCACCGTCGAGCTGGCCGTGGGTGGAGCTGCGGACAAACTCGAGCGATCCGTTGAGAGTACCTTCGGCCGACTCAAGGAGCGGTAGTTCCCCGAAACTCGACAGGAGGAGGTCCAGCGATGCGTAAGCGAATCCTCGATTTACCTGAGAAACAAGCAGCCTCCGATGATACCGGCTGGTTGAATCTGGACAATCTGGCAGATGTCGAAATCACCTCGGAAGACCCCGCCCATCCGATTGAAGCGGCACTGCTACCCAACCAGACCTCGGGATGGCGCGCGGGGAGGCCTGGTGAGCAAACGATCAGACTGCTCTTTTCGTCTCCACAGCGAGTTCGTCGGATCCGGCTGAACTTCGTGGAGTCTGAAGCCGAGCGAACACAAGAATATGTGTTGCGCTGGTCTCACGATGGAGGAAAAACCTTCCGAGATATCGCCCGTCAACAATGGAACTTTAGCCCACAAGGGTCGACCTCCGAAACGGAAGATCACCAGGTCGACCTTTCCGGTGTCACGGTACTTGAGCTCCACATCATTCCTGACATCGGTGGGAACAGTCCCCCGGCATCTCTTGAAGAGATGCGGGTAGCCTAACTTTCCAGCAAAGAGACAGAATAAACTGTGCTAGGATGCGCTACCCCGTTGACAAGGAGACCATCTGCATCAGTTTCGTCTCGATGCCATGACACCTTCGCCCTCCTCACCGGCTTCTGACTATCGCTTCTTGCTCCTCATCATCCCCCCGATGTTTATCCTGCTGCTTGCAAGCGGCCTGTTTGAGTTCAGCTCAAATATCACAGTCGACAATTTTCATACCTTGACCAACTGGTTGATGCATTCAACCTCGGAGGCTTCTGAACAACCTTTCAATGCGACCCATTTTCTAGTGGAGGTCAAGTCCCGGTACATCTGGCTCACCACCGTGGTGCTTGCGTTGGTGGCAGGCCTGTATGCCTTTATCCTTTGCGCGATGATCATTCACCAGTGTCACCCTCGACCGCGACTGCTTGTGGTCACCGCCATTGGATTGGTCTTTGCTCTAAGCGGCGTCGCATTTATCTGGGCGCTGGATGAAACGCATACGCTCTACCGGGCCGTCTTCGGCTTCAGCTACGATAACCTCCGCCAGGCCGGACCTCAGCGGATCGGCGAACATCTGTTGCGCTATGTCATGGTGGTGGTGTCCATCGTGAATGTACAAGCCTTGACCGTCCCTGTCGTGGCACTGCTGGCGGCGTGCAGCACCCTCGCGCCGCCAATCTCAGGTCAACCACCCGATCCCAAGTTCTATGCGGCACAGATGAAGCGGTTGAAGGAAGTGCTTACAGCAGCCTCGGCCATTCTCGTCTCCGGAATCCTACACATGGGGGCCTGGCTCCGATGGCCTGCTTCGCTGGTAGCAGACAAAGCCGGGCAGGAAGCAGTGCTTGGGACAGCTCTCGCCATCACGTTGTTTTGGGGTGTCACGTTTACGTTGATGCTGGTGGCGACGTACCTGCCGGCGGCCCTCGTACTCGCGAGGCGAGCCGAGGCTGTACTGCTGGGCCGTCCTTCCGACGAGGCCAAGGCTGAGCCGGAACAATGGCTGAAGGACCACGGTTTGTTCTTGTCTTTACAGGACCACTTCCCACAGTTCGGGTTGATCCTCGCCCCGCTCCTCGCCAGCCCCTTGAGTTCTCTGCTGCTCGCCCCACTGAGTCCGACGGGTTAGTGCCTACGGTGAAAAAACTTGTTCCTGTCCGCTTCTTCGCTTGGCGTTTAGGGACAGAACTCAGGTGGGGTGTTACTCTTTGAGGAATGAATATGGACTCGAGGACTCAGCCGTGGGTTTCATGTATCTTGCCGAGCTCCAATGAATTGGATCCAGGTTTGTCCAGAAACGTCAAGAGAGCGATCAGCGCCATGCCTCCGAGTAACCATGCTAATCCCGCGACCCATCGCCTTTGAGAAAACGCAAACAGACCCATCATAACCACCACACCGCCGACGAGCCCGGCGATACCCGTACCGAATGAACTCACCGCGTCCTCCTCACTGCACAAAGACCACATAAGGGCAGTCTGAATGATGAGAAACCGGCATTCGTCATCAGCTCACGGCCACATCCTACTGATCCGGTTCACTTGGATTATTCTACACCTTTAGGCAGAGTGGCGAAACACGGGGAGGCACTAAGAATTTTATTTGGGCGTTGCCCGCCAGAGGGCGGAATCGGTTACCCAGTACACACTCGTATCATCGACCCCTATGGCTCTGCGGTAGTCAGGGAGAACCTCATAGAAAGCCGCCTGCCCACCGGCCTTCGGCACTTTTCCGACTTGAGACTCATTGATCCAGTAAATGAAGCTCTCATCTTGGGCAATTTTTGGCCAACCCCTATACCCCCCTGACCAGAGCGTCGTAACAGCGCCTCCCGTGAGGGCTATTTTTCGTATGGCATTCCCCGCTTCTGCCCAATACAGTGTGTCAGAGTCGACAAGCATGTCTGTAACAGTTACGGTAAGTCCCGTGACCAATGGGACCGTTGGCCCACCAGTACTGGGTGTCCGCATAATCGAAGCCGGATCGGTTACGAAGGATTGCTTGATCCAAAATACCATCCCGCTTCCCACAACGAGTGGCCCCGATGCCCGTGCGGGATCGGAAAACAGTGCGTACGCCACTCCCCCACCCACCGGAAGCTTCAAAAGATCATAGTGGCCGGTGACGTTTCGGGCAAAAAAATAGATATATAGTCCATCTGTAACGGCTCCCGCTGGGATGCCCGATCCCAACTTCCAACGCACCGTTTCGACCTGCACCCCTCCATCAACGGGGATTCTCAGTATTGCGTCATGACCAGCTAAAAAAATTCCCGTATCTCCTATGGCAAAGGGAGCTGAGGTTCCCTTGCCTATTCCACTCAGCACCGTCGTTGGTGGACCACCAGAGATCGATGCCTTCGCAATGCGTCCCAGGAAGTAAAAGCGCCCTTCTCCCCAATAGACCGTGGTCGAATCCAGTGAAAGCGTACGTGCTTCATACATGCCATCCGTGACAACGGTGGGAGTGCCTCCACCCTTTGGGATTCTGTTGATTCGGCTCGGCAGGTCTCCCTCACAGCACACGTGTTCGATCCAGAATATGTCGGTCGCATTAGCTGCGATTGCGATGGTTTGATCGTTACCGGTAACGAGGATCCTCGGTGTGCCGCCATTGAGTGAGACCGACTGCACAGTTGTGTCGCCGATCCAGAACACGTTTTCCGCATCCACCGTGAGGCCCCGAAGCCCTTCAGTCTCAGCGTGAGAGGGTGGACCCGCTAGAATGACAACCGGCCCGCCTGACAGGGGAACCTTCAAGATACGAGCAGTCCCGATACCATTCGCCTCTCCAAAGACGAGGAACGATCCACTTATCGCCAGATTACCTGCGAAGCCATTCAACCCAGTGGCCAGAATTTGAATAACTCCCGTGGTTTTCGAGGCTTTCTTGATTGAGGTGAGATAACCGGTCCCGGTTGCAGACGTCTCGGCCCAGTAGATATGTGTGGAATCAGCTATGAGGGAATAAATCGGCCCCATCGGATTGTCCACGACCGTGGTCGACGTTCGGTTTACCAGATGTGTGCGCGTGATGGCACATGCGTCTGATGAGGACTCCAACGTTGGGCTACCCACCAGGCGATACACATGGGTGTCATCGACGACCATATTGGTTCCGAATTGTTCCCCATGAGAACAGGCTGACCCGTCCACCAAGATTTCAACTGATTCATCTGTGAATAGCCTTCCCACTCGAAGGCTCTCGCTCCAGTAGAGGATTCCTTCTCGCTTGATGATTTGTAAGGCATTTGAATACACCATAGCCAGTGGAGTAACCGCTCCCCCGGTCAATGGAGCTTTCTTCAGACCGATGACTGGGTCATTGTCGGTCCAGAATAGTTCCCCCTTACGAATGGCCGCAAAGTATGGCACGGATGGCAGCGCCAAACCTGTAATAGTCGACTGAATAAATCCGCCACTGCCTGACCCTCCGGTACTCGTGGGGCTAGAACCGTCTTCACCGCTGCAACTCGACAAGGAGATGGCGACCAACCCGGAAACAATCGCTTGAAACAGCTTCATATGTTAACCTTAGTGACTTGATTTGAGGGTGCGGATTGTACGGTCAGCTGCGATCCTCTGTCAGCCCCTACCACGGAGGGGAAATGAGATACACCTGTAGCATACGAATCGCGAAAAGCTACAGACTCTCAATAGATATCAGGAATGCGAAGTATTCAGTGCAAAGACTGGAAGGAGAGCGATTTACAAACTGAACTGGCTCGCTCTACCGGCAGAAAAAGTGACAATATTCGATCGGGCTAGGAGGAACCTGCAAGGCCATCTTGATAGCATCGATCTCGTATCCGAGATCTTCCAGATCTCGCTGCGCACGGACGAGTTCGTCCTCGGTCACGTACGCGACGGTGTCGGGAATGCCGTTGTCTTTCAATGAACGTACGATCGCCCCCAAGGTCTCGCGTTCTTCCGGCGGCATGTTCGTCCCAAGCGGAAACTCGAGCCTGCGACGATAGGGACTTTCAAATGTTTCGTTCAACGCTCGTATGGTCTTAAGCACGAGACGGTCTTGCTCCCATGGCTGGAGTCTTGGTCCCGCGGACGGATGGGTGGCCAGTAACTCCATGATGGTGATGGCATTCGTATTCAGCGACCGTCCCACGAACTCCCGCTGTGGCTCCAGTCTCGCCTCGCTCATTCCCACATGCTTCGCCACGGCCTCGACCAGCGCAAAGTTGATCATGAAACTGTATTGCCCGCCGAACTGGCCGTAACAGGGTTTCTCGGGATCGTTCAGCACCTTGAGGTCACTGGTCCCTGCATCGAAGGCACTGAATCCAATGGCGTCTGGAGCTAGGAGCCGCTTTGCCTCTTTGAGCGTGGCAAAGGCTCCCACATTCGCAGGCACTAACACGTCTTGGTCGATGCGTTGGAGAAATTCCACGATCGTTTTCCGATAGGGCACTTCTTTCCACTCAACCTTGCGATACTCCTTCTCCCACACCAATTCGTCGAGAAACGGCGGAAAGGTCCTGAGGACGTCGAGATCCTTGGCTTGGAATGCCCGAACGAATGCCGACCAATCCTGAATGGTCGCATGCAGAAATTCGCTGAGGTTGGGGCGAACATATTCTTCTTCGACCTCGCCACCGTGTTTTGCCAATAGTTTGGTGGGCAGGTCGTTCCACAGTTCGTTACACATGATCCGATCGACCGTTCCATCGGCCACTCCCGCCACATGCTCCACAGACTCACAATAGATGTCCACATGATCCCGATGAGCCGCTAGGTCTGAGTGCGCCAGAGCCCCATCCAGCATCGGTTGTTCCCAATCAATCATGACATAGCGCAGACGCGGATAGACGTGGCCCTGTGTATCGAGTACCTTGAGATGGCTGAGGAAACAGGCAGCGAGGTTGCCGTTGCCTGGACCTAGTTCCAAAATTGTCAGCCGATCGGAGGATGACGACTGACGGATCTTTGCCTTCTCTCGCCTCATCACGCGTTCGTAATAATCGGCTGCCAGCGCATGGGCGAGTCGAAAATCCGCCGATGCAAAGGTTTGATAATAAGATCGGAGTTGGTCCCCACGCAGCCCATAAAAAAGCTGATTGAGGTGTGTCTGCCATTGATCGAGCGGCTTATAGTCTCCGACGAGCTGAGGAAGGGCATCAGCGTCTTGCAGCATGTTCTGTGGTCACCAGTATATAGGTTGATGAGGAGATCCTACGACAGAGGAAATCCTAACAGATGGCTGGAAAACGCCGCAATGGGCAACTCGTCCTGCTGATTGACAGTGCATCTCGACAGGTGTAGCAGATGGCTATGACCATCCAACCAGCATTGAGCTCCTGGGCGCTTCTAGTGGCGTGGTTTTCCGCTGCGCAGGTTGGTGTGGCCGAACCGCCGCCTATCACCGAAAACGTCTCCATGTCTGCGTTCCAGAATCCGTCCGACGAGGTCCCAGCCTATGATTTCGATGCCCCTCCTCAAGGCATGTTCCGTTCAATTGTCATGGCTGAGGGGTTTGAAGAACAACTGGGATGGCACCGAACTCATGAAATTGTCCCGATCAGACAGACTCAAGAATTTTCTGAGGATGCCCGAGCCATTTATGTCGTCTTCTCTCTGCATCAACACTACCAGGCGTTCAAAGTCTTCGGCCGGTGCAGGCCAGAAGGAGTTCAGGGGCTCGATCCAGCCACCATCGTCGCCGAAGACGCGATGCTCATCGCCTTGGAGGATGAGAGCGGCTATTTGAAGTTCTCTTCCCCTCCAAGCGGCTGGAAACCCGGACGGTACAAGGTGGAGATTCATGCCGGTGAGCAAGTCAATGAGATGAGTCTCATGGGCACGATGCGTTTCACCGTTCTGGCTGCCAAGAGGTAGCCTGACCATCACTCTTATCAATAATATTACCGTCGCTCGTTTGACCAACCTTCGACCTTCGGCTAGAATGCGGCTCTTATCAATTACGCTCCAGCCACTGCTGGAACTTTTGTGCAACATGACGCTGCCTTCCAGCCCTTGGGCCTCCGTAATCATCCCCATCAAGGATGAACGAGACAACTTATCTCCACTCATCGCCAGTTTATTGAAGGTCATGGACTCTCATGAGGCGTCGCAGTCGCGCCCGTATGAGATTATCTTTGTGGATGACGGGAGTAGCGACGGCAGCAGTGACGCGTTGGACCGATTAGCCGCCGACCATGCCTGTGTCCGCGTCTTCCATTTTGACCGGAACTACGGCAAAACCTGTGCGCTTGAAGCCGGCTTTCGTCAATCAAGCGGTGACATCATTGTCCAGATCGACGGCGACCTTCAGCAAGATACCGAAGATATTTTGAAACTGCTTCCTTTGACCAATTCTTATGATCTGGTGTGCGGATGGAGACAACAACGGCAGGACGGATTTGTGAAGATGCTCTCTTCTCGAATCGCGAACCGCGTGCGAAATATGTTCACCCATGACGGGGTGCACGACACGGGGTGCCCGCTCAAGGTCTTTCGTCGCCCAGTGCTGGAGCGCATCCGGCTCTTTGAGGGGATGCATCGATTCTTTCCGGCCCTCGCCTTAATGTATGGATTCACGGTAACCGAAGTGCCCGTCCGGCATTATCCCCGCATTCATGGCGTCTCCAAGTACGGGATGGGAAACCGCTTGTTCAAATCGCTGTACGATCTGATCGCCGTACGTTGGATGCAGCAGCGCGTGCTCCTGTATAAATTCAGAGGGCCTGCGTCGTGAATCGACGCGCCCCTGATGGTACCCTTCGCCCTTAGAAGACGACGATGATGTCCGCCTTCCCAACATCTCATGAGTACTGAGACAATCTGGATCGGTATCGGCTTCCTGGGTCAGGGGCTCTTCTTCGGCCGTTGGGTGGTGCAATGGATCGCTTCGGAGCGAACCTCTGAGAGCCGAGTGCCCATTTCGTTCTGGTACATGAGTCTCATCGGCGGACTGATCACGCTCACATATGCGATTTACCGAATGGACCCGGTATTTATTGCGGGACAATCCGTTGGAGCGGTGGTGTATATCCGAAATCTGGTCCTCATTCATCGAACGGGGCACGCAAAGAGCACCCCTGGGCCGCAAACATGAGTGATCTGGCCGCGTCATCTCACACGGTCCACGCCCACCCTCACGGATAAACACGACGCCGAACCATGGACCGCCCCACACCTCAGCCAGTCCACCTTCTGCTTTTGTTGCTCGTATCTGGTCTCCTCTTTTTTGTGGGTCTCGGGAGTATGGGTCTGACCGATCGCGATGAAGGTCGGAACGCCGAAGCAGGCCGAGAAATGTTCGCCTCCGGCGATCTCGTTACACCGACCTTCAACGGCGAACTCCGCGTGGCGAAGCCGGTCTTTGTCTACTGGCTGATGACGGGGTCTTATCAGGTCTTTGGTGTCAACGAATTTGCCGCGCGCGCTCCCTCCGCCATCTTCGGCGTGGCGTTGATTGTGATGCACTACTTGTTTCTCTCTCGCCTTCGGGGTCAGACCGTCGGCCTGATGGGCGCACTCATGTTGCTGTTGAATGTTGAAATACTGGCGCTGGGACGCATGGCCATCACCGATAGCGTGCTGATCTTTTTCACTACGATGTCGCTCTATAGTTTCTGGCTGGGGATTCACGAACAGGGGGCAGGCCGACACTGGATCTGGGGTTTCTATATCGGCATGGCCCTCGCAACCCTGACCAAGGGGCCTGTGGGATTTGCTGTCCCGCTAATCACCGCGCTGCTCTATCTCATCGCCACTCGGCAATGGCTGGTCTTTTGGCAAAGAGGCGCTCCCATCACCGGCACCTTGCTGTTCGTCCTCCTGGCCGGTCCCTGGTATACCGCGATGTTTCTTCTCCATGGTGATGCGTATTCTTCCCAGGCCAAAGTCCACACAGTGGGGCGATTCCTCGCTCCGATGGAAGGGCATGGAGTGGGATGGTGGTTTTATTTCCCCGTTTTACTCCTGGGCTTTTACCCCTGGAGCTCGTTCTTACCCGCCGCGTTCTATCGAGCCTATACCGCATGGCGGGAATCTCCTGGTCGGTTACACGAACGGAATGGTTCGCCTCGAACAAGCGAGCCGGCAGGATCCGGTCATGAATTGGACTGGTTTGCAGCCTTGTGGGTGATCGGAGTCTTCATTTTTTTCAGCTTGTCATCCACCCGCCTCCCACACTATATCGGTCCGCTGTTTCCTGCCTGTGCGCTCCTCGCCACTTCCTATTGGGCCCTGGGTCTGAAAGATGCTTCGGCCAAAGGACTCCGCGGATCGATTCACTTCATGATGGGAATCGGGTATCTGGTCGCCATCGGGCTTGCAAGCGCCCCATACCTCTTCCACAAATTTTCTGGGAAGATGGTCAAAGAGTTCCCCCTCGCCACCCAATTTGAACTAGGGATCGGCCCCTACCTGGGTGCAACCATCGTCGTGGCCGCCATGGGGTTCATCGGCTATTTTGGTCTCAACGATACAAAGCGCCACCTCACCTTTGGAGTAGCTGGCGCAGCGCTCGCAAGCGTCTTTCTGCTCGCCATCCTGGTCGTCGTCCCCAATCTCAATCGGTATGCCATCGCACCGCCGCAGGAATTGGCCTATGCCGCCGGTCTGAATCTCAAGCCCAACGACCAGTTGATCGCGTTTGGCACAACCAGACCATCGACTGCCTTCTATGCGAGACGGACGGTGCAGTTCATTCCGTCCAATGAACTCGACCGACTGCGTACAGCCTTGAGTAAGGAGGGTCGCACGATGATTCTGCTGCCGCAGTCTTTACGGGAAGCTTTGCCGAAAGAGGCGGCTGAATTCCAACCGATTCTCAAACGGCATGGCTATGTCCTGTTGGCTAACGAACCGATGGTCGACATTCCCCAGAGCATGGGCACTGTTCCCTCCACCACACCACCCAAGTCATTTGGGCACTAGACTGACTCAGACTTCTTGGTGATGTCGCCGGCCAAGTGGGAAGTGCGAGTCCAGCTCACTGGTTCATTCCCACATCAGACATTACTGAAAGGGCAGCACGCCTCGTGCACCCACGAGGATCAGCGCGGCAAGAGCCACGCTACCAAGCAAGGCCCCTTCCTTCATGACGGACACACTCGACAATTCATCCACACTTCTCTGCTCATGCCCCATCCAATCAAGCCAAGACGCCATGCAGGTAAACCCTACCGCCACATGTACAAGTGGTGCTGTCGTCATCGCCGCAAGCCCATACACAATCAGATAGAGAGAGGCCTTCGACAACCAGGTTTCCCTTGGCCAATCCTCAGATAGCCAATAGGTCCGTCGGATCCAGAACCCAGCTATCACGGCTGTTACCCCCACGGCGATGAGCAACAGGCCCACAAAGCCATCGTCCATCTTGTGAGACAATGTCCACAGCACGGCGAGGACCAGTGAGGACCCAATCGCTGCATCGCGACATCCTTGCTGGACTGAAGTACGCCATTCTTTGAGTGGAGCTGCCGCGATCGATCCGCTGAGAATGCCCACGACGGCCCCTCCCACCACATCCGTGGGAAAATGTGAGCCGCGCAGCACGCGGCTCAGTGCCACGAATGCCGCGAGTCCCATACACAAGGGGCCCCAGGTGGGGAATCGCTTGGCCAGGACGGTCGCAACAGCGAAACTGGCCGTACTGTGCCCCGACGGGAACGAATCCAGCCCTGAAATCCAGGAGATGGCTATCTGCCAGTCTCCTGAATGCACAAACTTTGGGCGAGGCCGACCGATGAGGTGTTTCAGAACGTTGGCCAACACGGCCGCAATTCCATGGGCAATGAGGGTCTGAATCGCTGCGAGCTTGAGGGTCGGCCTGCTGAACACCCAGGCGACAGCCAGGAGCAGGAGACTGACCGAGGCGAGACGCCACCCTTGACCGATCCAATCCCCGGCATTACTCGTGAAGGCCATCCATGGGATGGTGAGCTGGTCCCAAGGGAGATGCACCGTCACCGATCGAACATACTTCGTAACCGGCAGATCAAATCCTTGTAATCCTAGAAAGCTGATGACGAGGGCTGCAATGGAACAGCCGAACGCCGTGAGAGACACAACGTTTTTGACAGATATGGTAGAGGACACGTGTCGGTTGGTCTGATCCGGATCAGAGACTTCTGAGTGCCCGGAGCTACTCACCAATCACTCATGGCCAAATACGTCCTTCAGGGTATCCAGTCCGCCAAGAAGACGTTGAACTCGCCCGGCGCGTTAGCGTTCCGATCCGATACCCAGACAAGACGTTTGCCGTCTGGCGAAAACATGGGGAAGCTGTTGAAATGGCCTTCGGTGGTAAGTCGTTCCGTACCTGTCCCGTCGTCTCGCACAAGGTACAAGTGGAAACTGGGGCGCCCGCCCTCTCCCCTCGTTTCCAGGTTAGAGGAGAAGATGATCCTTTTCCCATCAGGATGAAAATACGGCGAAAAATTCGACGCGCCGTTTGAGGTGACCTGTTTCTTGCCGGACCCATCCACATTGATCACGAAGATCTCCAACTGGCCAGGCTCGACCAATCGCTGTGCCAACAGTTCCTTGTACTTCGCGATCTCTACTGGGTCGGTTGGATGGGCCGCTCGATAGACCAGACGTGTGCTGTCCGGCGAAAAGAACGCACCTCCATCATACCCCAGGTCATTCGTCAGGCGCTGAGCGTTCGTGCCATCTAGATTCATCGTATACAAGTCCAGATCTCCATCCTTGACCGACGTCCACACGATGGTTTTCCCGTTCGGCGAGATCGTCGCTTCTGCATCGTATCCCGGCGTCGCCGTCAACCTCTGGACTTGCTGTCCATCGATGCGTACCGAGTAAATGTCGTAGTCGTCGAGCGCCCATCGGTAGGCCCCATCCCGCTTCGGTTTCGGTGGGCAATTGGGTCCGGCCTGATGCGTGGAGGAATAGAGCACACGCCGGTCACCGGGGAAAAAATAGCCGCAGGTTGTCGCGCCCACGCCGGTGCTGACCATCCGCGTCGTCATGCTTTGCAAGTCCATTACATACATCTGATAACACCCGTGGCCGGCATCGGCCGGCTTCAACGGATTCGCCTCAGACACTTTTGACCAGTCATTGGTCGATTGAAAGATCAGCTTGGTTCCGTCAAAGGAGAAATACGCTTCCGCATTCTGGCGTCCGAAGGTTAGTTGCCGAATGTTGGCCAAGTGCCGTTCGGTAGAACTAGTGGGGGACACTTTAGTTTTCTGGCTGTCAGCCGACTCTCCGCATTCAGGTGTACTCAACAACACACAGAATCCTACCAGCCAGGCTCCGACGATCTTACGACTTGTCATCAATCCGTACCTCCATGGTGGCCTCTTGTCCCGGCCAGATCTCTCGCTTCTTGACGGCACCATCTTGAAAAATAACATAACTATGCCACCCATAATAAAACAGGAGTCGTGCCACTTTCGCAACCGAGTCGGATGTCACGGCATACAAGACCGTTATGACGCTACCTGGAACATTTGCCCGATGGCAGGAAAACAACACTGCCATCGTTGGTCCCTCATAAATCTGTCCATCAATCCGAAATCCGTTCTCCCTGAGTGTGGCGCGATCCCCACATGACTCTTTCACCAAGGATTGAACGGCATGGATCTGGTCCGCATCGGTAAGTATCAGAATTGAGCCATCCTGAGGAAGCGTCGCACCCTCAAGCGCCAACACCTTCGTGCGTTGCAGATCGGGCGAATCCTGATCCGCAAGGCGGGACACGACGTGCTCCAATGGAGAGCTAGGGTCTGAAAATGCCCTCATCACCGTCTTGTGTGGATCGGTAACATAGCTGTTCAGGACTGGTGGAAGTTGATGCCTCGCCATTCGTCGAAACGTCATCATCCCTGGGTCGAGCTCCACCCATAACGGCTTATTCGGCACGAGAAGTTCAATGATGGTCACGTGAGAAGGGTCTAGATCCACCGATCGTACTTCCGTGGTGTCCTCCATCTCGATATGGATGGGAACTGCCATCCGGTACGGCCTGTCATTCTGCTCAATCCGGAGGATGAGTTTCCAAGCCTCCTGGTTTCCATTCCCGTCCATCCTCTTGGCACTGGCATCTCCGATGGAGAGTACTGGAGCTCCAGGTTGTTCGACCCACTGCGAAAAAAACCACCGTAGGTTCCTTCCACTTTCTTGCGAAAAGACCCGCTCGATCGATCCCCAATCTGCCGGCCGATGGCGATGCTGGCTGACGAATGTCTTGAGACTTCGCCAAAATACTTCCTCTCCGATCTCTTGTCGAAGAAGGTGAAACACAAAGGCCGATTTCTGATAGCCGATGGCATTATCCTTCTCGTCGTGCTTTCGCAGAAACTGGGACACCGGGTAATCCTCTTCGGGCTTCACGTAGAGATTGAAGCCCTGGAGCATCATCCGCCGTTGCTCCAAGGCTTGGCGATCATCCTGAACCAATTCATGCCAGTAGTAATTCGCCAGATAGGTGGTTAGTCCTTCAACCCAGTTGGCATGGCCGTCTCGATTGAACACCGAGTTCCCGATCCACGAATGCACGATCTCGTGACCCAAGGCGTAGGGTTGCACATAGTGGCGCTTGATGCTGCCGCTGCCGAGGAGCGTGAAGGACGGCATGCCAAGACCACTCGGGAAAAAGTTCTCGACAACGGCAAATTTCTCAAACGGATATTCACCGAGTATCCGAATATACGCCTCGAGATATTCTGCAGTAGCCTCGAGGTACTCATCCGCCAAGGCAGCATTGTCTGGGAAAAAATAGGTCTGTAGTTCGACTTGCTGCCCCGTCGACGCTTTCCACCCCCTTGATTTCACCACAAACTTGTTGGCAACAAGAGTGAAGGTTTCAGTCATCTCTCCAACGGCCCATGTTGAAGAGACCATACCGGCGTTTGACGTCTGCGCGACTTTCCGTCCCGATCCAACCAGAGTCCACTCCTCCGGAATCGCAGCAGTCACCCGAAAAGTACTGAGGAAATCCGGGAGATCCGGGTACCATTGACTTTCACCGCTTAAATACACTCCCTCGGTGCCGATATGTCCTGCTGTTTCACTCGGAGTGACAAACCTCAAGTGACGAGGTTCTCTCGGGGGGTCGTTGATCAGCCCACGGTAGACCCAGACCAACGTCATCTTGCGGCCATGCTCCTTCGGCAGCATCACAACGACCCGCTGTGTGCCAGTGTCTGCACTCTCCACTATCGTAAAGGACGCGAGCTGGATTGACCTCTCTTGCCTCATCGTGATCGATGGCGTTTCCACTGCAATTGATTTGACCTCTAGCGTCCTTGCAAGCGTGAAGGTGAGGGATTGAACCGGCTCATCAATCTCCAATGCGATTCGATCCTCCGCTGTCATTTCGTGGCTCGCTGGAGTAAGCACAACCGATAGATCGTGGTGGACGAGAATGCCATCGCCACTCGCGGGTAGTGCCCATACAGCCGGTAGGGGTACTAGGACGGTGAGGAGCAATGCAAAGAGGTACGACCCAAGCGTCTGTTTTCTGATAGACATCAGAAAACTTTTAACACTCGCGGCAAACGAGTACAAGCTGGATTACTGTCAAAAGACGATCGAGATCAATCGGCTTTAGGAGAATTTCTTGTGGTCCTAAGTTCCAGGCCTCCTCCAGCAATTCCTCGCTTTGGCTTCCAGACATGATGATGATCCCGCCGGGATATTCTTTCTCACGCAGTGCACGGAGCACATCGATCCCGGCCATCCCAGGCATGATCATGTCGAGCAAGATGGCATCAGGCGGTGTATCACCTACGATTCGGAGTGCCTCGCGCCCATCATTCACGCCGAAGGCTCGATACCCTCGGAGACTCAGGAACCTGACGAGGAGATCGCATACGAGAGGCTCGTCATCGACCACCAAGACCGACTCATCAATCTGTTGAATCGATGGTCCGATCCCGGATGAGGATGAGGGAATCACCGATTGCATCGACACCTGCGTAATTCGATTCACGGCCTCAACAAGAACATCGAGCGACAATCCTTTCCTGATAAAGTCGGTCGCTCGCAGGGCTCGTGCCTGATTCTCCTGAGTTTCAGTCGCTCCGCCTCCTAGGATAATCACGGGCGCATGGGGATCGATAGCTCGAACTTCCTTCAAGACTGTGAGTCCATCCATTTCCGGCATGCGCAAGTCCAAGAGCGTCACGCGAGGGCTGGAGGTACGGAATAGCCGAAGTCCTTCTCGCCCACTGGTCGCCGTGATGACATGATACCCTTGTCTGGTAAACACATTCTGTAACAGATCACAATTCATCTGGTCATCGTCTACGATCAAGAGTTTGATCATCGCACCACACCCTCATTAATTGAGACGTATCGCTCACTTTCACAAAAATGGTAGCACGAGGCGAAGGATAAGAGAAGGAAATGCGTGGTTTATAGGGGAGCGTTGCGTTGCCCAAACAAAGCTGCCACGAATGCTTCGGCATTGAAGTCCTGCAAATCCTCAGCGGCTTCCCCTACACCCACCAAACGGAGAGGAAGTTTCAGCTCATCGGCGATCGCCACGACAATGCCGCCCCGTGCGGTCCCGTCCAGCTTCGTCAACGCAAGCCCTGTGACTCCCATCGCTTCATGAAACTGTCGAGCTTGGCCCAAGGCGTTCTGTCCGAGTGTGGCATCTAAGACCAGCAGCACTTCATGCGGCGCTCCTGGTAATTCCTGAGCGATCACTCGCTTTACTTTCCGTAGTTCATCCATAAGGTTTGTTTTCGTATGTAGCCGCCCGGCGGTATCGATCATGACGACATCGACCATTCGAGCCTTGGCCGCAACAATTCCATCGAATGCGACGGCTGCGGGATCGGCCCCGTGTCGTTGACGAATGACTTCTGCACCGATTCGATCTCCCCAGACTTGCAGTTGGTCAATGGCAGCTGCCCGAAAAGTATCACCGGCAACGAGCAATGGGCGACGTCCGGCCTGTCTCATTCGTTGTGCCATCTTGGCAATCGTCGTCGTTTTTCCAACACCATTGACTCCAACGACTAACACAACAAATGGTTTGGGGCCATCGTTTATGAGTTGATCGATCGTAGAGCCCGAAACAGGTTTCAGGATGCTGTAGAGTGCCTGACTAAGCACATTCTGCAGTCCTTCCGAAGTTTGTGCATTAGCCCCTCGTGTTTCCTCGTTGATCTGTCGAATTAGCCGATCCACGACTCGAGCGCCAAGATCGGCAGTGAGCAACGCGGTTTCAAGCTCTTCGAGAACCTCTTGATCCGGCGTGCGTCCAAGGAATCGATCAACCGACTGCTGCATGACATTGCGTGTCTTGCCCAACCCATCGCTGAGTCGTTGGAACCACCCCATCGTCAGCACACCTTCCTTTGCCGTTGAGGAGAAGAACGGATTACTCGAGGCACTGGAGAAATCACCTCAAGAACTTTCCGCTCACGACGGGACATCCTCACCGCTTCACGTGGACTACGCTCATGATCGTATCCACAGAGATGAAGCACACCATGGATCAGGAGTATTGCCAGTTCAACATCGATCGATCGTCCGACCTCCTGAGCCTGGCGAACTGCAGTCGGCACTGAAATAACCACATCTCCCAGCATATTCGTCGCAAGGCACTTCCCCTGAGGTATGATGGCTTCTCGTATCGGGAATGCCAGCACATCGGTCGCTCGATCTTGTTTCCGGTACTCACGATTCAATCTCCGTATTCGAGCATCTCCTATCAATTCCACACTCAATTCTGACTTCGGCTCCCCGACAGCCATCAAGATACGTTGAGCCAGATGTTGAAAGGAAGATTGTCGGACGGTGTGCCGCACAAGGCTCACCCTGAGATACACCGCCATTAATGAGAACGTCCTGCGTGGCCGACAGGCGGCAACTCGACTGGAGTCGACTTGCGTGAAATTGAAGGTTGACGCTTAGGAGCTGAAAGCGGTTCGCGGGTCGAGTGGGATTCAGGAGGATTCACCGCCTGATGGCGATCGTAGGCCTTAATGATGTCTTGAACGAGGCGATGCCTCACGACATCTTTCTCATCGAAGTAGATGAACGCAATCCCTTCGATATCACGCAAAATCTCCTTCACTTGTATGAGGCCAGACACTCGGTCATTTGGGAGATCGACCTGTGTGATATCGCCGGTGACCACCACCTTGGAATGGAATCCCAACCGAGTGAGAAACATTTTCATCTGTTCGGCCGTCGCGTTTTGTGCTTCATCGAGAATCACAAAAGAATCGTTCAACGTTCTCCCGCGCATGAACGCCAGCGGCGCAATCTCAATGTCACCTCTCTCAATTAGGCGATTGGCCCGTTCCATATCCATCATGTCAAACAGCGCGTCATAGAGCGGTCGCAGATAAGGATTCACCTTTTCGTAAATGTCACCTGGAAGGAAGCCGAGTTTCTCGCCTGCTTCGACTGCAGGCCTGGCAAGAATGATCCGGCTCACCTCCTTATTCATCAACGCGCTCACAGCCATAGCCATTGCAAGATACGTCTTCCCCGTCCCAGCTGGGCCGATCGCAATAACGATGTCGTGTTGTTCGATCGCCTCAAGGTATGCCTTTTGGGTCGGAGATTTGGGACCGACGAAGCGCTTTTTGGTGACAACCATGGCCGATTTACCCAGCACATCTCGGAGCGGTGCTTCGGGAGTCCGGCGTAAGGCGCCGAGCGCGTGGGTCACATCGTCAGCTTGTAGCGTAATGCCCTCATTGGTGAGGGCGGCGAGCTCGATGAGGAATCGTTCAGCTTGACGAACGGCCTCGGGAAGGCCATCTAAGGTGAGTTCTTCGCCGCGTGCAGAAAGCCGTACACCCAACTCTTCCTCGATCAACTTGAGATGCCGGTCATGGTGACCGAACAGGACAGCGGTGTTGGTGCCCTCTCGTAATTTAAGCTTACGCACGAGTTGTGGTTAGTCTCCCTCCTACATCAACTAGTTGCAGTGTAACAGACAAGAAATGGACGAGACAAGCAGATGGAAGATCCTGAGCCAACCGTTAGGCTCCGCGGGGGGCAGGTGTAGTTGTCGCGGAGAGCGTCACATCAAATTCCTGTGTCGCAAGACCTCCACGTCCGTCTTTTGCAACGACTCTGACATGAAAGATTCCCTCTTGATCCGTTGGGATCTGCCACCCGATATGACCAGTGTCTGAACTGATCGTCATGCCGGGGGGAGCCATCTCCAAATGATAGGTTAACGGATCCCCGTCTGGATCGAGCGCTTTCACTGAGTAGTCAAAGCGTCCTTGAACATCAGCCGAGGGCGGAGTTGATACGATTGTTGGGCCACTATTACCCAATGTGAGTGATTCGGACTTGGAAGAATGTGCAGAGCCAGAGGGATCACTGGCCGTCACTTCAACCACGATCCTATCCGGAGCGGCGAACCCTGTTGTGTCAAGAAACGAATCTTCCCCATCCTTGATCACCGTATCATTGCGATACCATTTATAGGTGAGATCGACACGGTCATGCTCCGGATCACTCGCCTCCACTCGTGCTTCTATCTTATCACCGACTCGGGCGGTCTTGGGCACAAGTGAAACGGCCGCTATTCTCGGTGAAGTATTTCCGACGACAACGCCTGCCGTTCGATACGGCTGCCCCTTATTCGTGCCGTCTGTCGGAATGATTTCCACGAAAACCGTTTGCCCACGCTTAAAAAATTCTGGCGGCAACGTCGCGTTCGTTTGACCCGCGACGGGTACGTTGTCCACATACCATTGATAGTGAAAGGAAACCGCTTCTCGTTCCGGATCCTCAGACTGAATCTGGACGCCAACAGGAGCTGCTTGAGAAAGCGGCGTATTCACAATCGCAGCCATGGTGACGACCGGCGGTCGATTACTTGAAGACTGGGTGACCGGGGCAGTTCCTTCAGTCATCTCACCGCCCGTGCAGGCAGCACCGAGGGTAGTTCCTGTCAGCAGCAGACAGATCTTTAGAACGTTGCTTTTACGGTTCATCATGCCCTCGTCGACTCGTGGCTCCAGTTTGCGACTCTATATTCCTAATCCCGTTGATGGACCCAGTTCACATAGCGGCTGTAGTTGCCTTCAAGATTCACGTTTCCCTGTGTAAAGGCACCGGTCGACATCTGTACGTTATAACTGCAGCCTTGCCCGCAATGGATCGTTCCGCTTGATGCAAGTCCGGTCCCCAAAGACGACTTAGAATTCACATTCGTATTGCTGCCGGAGGTCGTCGTGCCGATAACTGGAGCGGTCGACGCCGTTCCGGTCTTGTAGAAGAGGGCATACAGATAACTCGCTCCATCCGACGCACAAAAATCGTTTGTGGGAGCGAATGTGGGGAAGAAGATCGTTCCAGCCACCAAAGTCGGATTCACTACGGAACGTTCGGAAGAATAATTGGTGGTCAGAGAGGTAAACGGATCCGTGAGAGTAACTGGCCCGGGCATCGTGACGCGCCAGCCATCCTTGGAGGCAACCAGGCCAATCATCGACGTCGTTCCGGTTCCGTTAAAAGAAGTGACGCCAGGATTGGTCGGATCGGTCACCTGATTGGTACTCCCGCTACAGACGATACAAATCACCGCATTGGTGACATCCACGAGGTCGTTATCGTGACAATTGGTAGTGGAGGTTTGGGTGCAAGTGTTACTCAACACAGAATCCTTGATTCCGAACAGGCGTTGAATGGTGTTATCCACCTTGTCTGCGTTGCTGAAATATCGGCCCGTTCCAAAGAAGACCCACATCTTCTCGGCATCATCCAAGGTCACGGCCGGAGCCGATGCGGAGGGTCCGACTTCTACCGTAGTCCCCGATGTCGCATCGTTGAACGTATCGATCACTTCCGTCGGAGTCCGATTACCTCCGTTGGAAATGCCCCATGTATTTGGGTCGCAGGGTGCCGTGGCACAACCCATGGTGAGGCGATAGAGTTTGCCTCGCCACGGGAGAGCTCCATCGTGAATCGTTCGGACAGAGTAGGCCACATCTGTCCTCCAGTCCGAATCCTTATCGACCGCGACGACATGCCCCATGAATGATTGCCAGACACCGATCGGCATGGTTGTCAAACTACCACCTGCCGCTACTTTTGGCCCGTTTTTCAGATCAACCGTATAGAGTTTTGCAGTTTGAGCTGAGGCAGCAGTGAGATCGGCCGAGTACCCGTTCGGTCCCGATCCAAATAGCACGTACCACTTTTCATTGGTCGGGTCGATGAGGCTATCCGTTTTCGGATTCATACGAGCGACAGCCGGATAACTGGTGGTCAACCCAAGTCCGCTGTCGCTAAACGTCCACAGCAATTTTGGATCAACCTCCGGGTTCGTGATATCCAAGGCAAAGTAGGCACTGTAGAAGGTTCGAGGGACTCCTCCGATCGTCACTGTCATCGGTGGTGCACCTGAACCAGCGGCACAGTTTCCACAGCTCCCGCCCATCCGGAATCCGCCGATGAGCACGGTTCCCCAACCTCCAGGATGGTCGGCATCCGGCGTAAAGATCCTTGCCTCTGCAATCGTCGGTTTCAGATCAACATAGTACACGTGCGTGTAGTCTGTCCTGGCAAGCCACTGGAGGTGAGGTAACAATTCTTGTGGAATGAACGACCAGAGTTCTGCACCTAGATTTTGGCCAGTTGAATTGTCCGTCGGATTCTTCGTGTACCAACCATGTTCCACGGTAGAGGCCGTCGAAGGATCATCACCCTTATGGTAGTACCCTCCGTTAAAGGCGTGGAGCATCCCATCGTTCGCCCCTACATAGACAACCTGACGTCTGGTTCGGTATTTCGCGTAGAATGCTGTGTATGTAGGATCTCCAAACGCCAGATCGTAGCGTGCTTTGGGAGCACCCACGATCGTCGGGGTCGAGTGGATGGGATCACCCAGTTTCCAGACCTGATAGCTTCCACTCCCAACCGGAACTTCAAGTTTCCTCGTCCGCAATCCTGGGATTTCATCGCCGCGAATGAAGTTAATCAAATTTGTCGCATTAGTGCTTCCAGCACAGGTGTCTACTGAATACCTCAGATAGTCTTTGAGCAAAAGGCAATTGCTCGCATTGAACTCAACTCGTTCTGTGGGATCGACGATCCCGTCGTTATTGATGTCAACCCACGTGAGGATCTTACGAGACCCTGAGCTCGCGAGAGCCAGTTCTTTACCAGCTTCCCAGATAGGTTTGATCGACTTCAGATCGCCTGTGAAGGTGGGTGACGTACTGTCTGCCACTCCATCAGCATTGGCGTCGACGAACTTATCGACGAGTACTTTCTGATAGGTCGGACTCGCGGGATTATTGTCATACCGGGTCGTGACGATCAGATCTTGGTCATATGTCAACGACCCATCTTGATTTGTGTCTTCTCTGAAATTACCGAACCCATCGACGAACAACGCATGAGTATACCCGGTCCACTTGACGTTCGCTCCACCCTGACCGACGTCACTGGTGAAGAAATAGGCTTGATAGATCGACCCTTCACCGGTCGCTGAGGTCGCCAAAACCGAGATGGATGTCCCTGATGCGCTCTTGCGCAAAATTGCTGTCAACGAAGCCAGTAAACGCTCCTGTAAATCATCGATGTTCGAGGATTCGAAATAGGTATCGGGAATCCCGTCAGCGCCGGGGGCGCCGGTTCGATTGTTCACACTATCCCATTCACTGACAAGGTCGGGGAGCTTGTTGCCATTCGTGTCCTCGAAGCCTCCCAATTGCGCCGCATGCATCAGGATTTCTCGGCCAGAGATGTTGCCGAAGGCGTAAAAGGTATAGATCGTGAGGTTCTGCAACCCCGGTAAGCAATGACCTGACACACCCAGGACAGGAATCGTTCCATCTGCCGTTCCATTGCACGGACGGAGGTCGTTGATGTGTGACCAGTAGGCCACATCGTCCAGATAATGACTTCCGCTACTCGCATAGTCGGTTCGGTGTTGTTTCAGCAAGACGTTGTTGGGAGTCGAGGGATCGTTGTTACAGGTGCTTCCGGGTGGATCAACAAACGGCAGGCCGCGATTACCCGTACAATAGGTTCCAGCATAAGGCTGCGCATTGGCATTGGCATACTGGTTAATACTCGAAGGGACATTTTGATCAAGCGTTGGCTCGCCGTCTGTGAAAATCATCACGAACGTTTTGCAGCATCGCACTTGTGTCGAGCTGCTGGCCCAGGCCGGAGTATGGTTGCTCCCGTAGAAGAACGGATCGCGCCCGCAAGCGTTGTTGATGTAGCCAGGAGGGCAGACTTCCGCCCCTGTGAGCGCGGATACCTCCGTTCCACCGATTCCCCCCACTCCCGAACTTCCAAACGAAACGCCGTTTGAGGTTCCACCGGAAAATGCGATCGGGTAGACATACTGGGTTGGATAGTAGGCAGAGTTGATTTGAGCAACATACCGAGCCACCTCGTAGAGCGATTCACCCAAAGGTGTCCAGGTGGCAGGAAAGGCTTCATCGACCGCATCCACCATCGCGGCTGTATTCGTAGTAAAAGTTTCAACGCTCGAGCCGGCAAAGTCGATCGACTGGCGACTCCCAACGCCGGTCAGGATACGAAGTCCGTTGTTGCTGCCATCGTCGCTGAAGACCGCCAAGGCAAACCTCGCCTGCGGACCGATCTGCTGGATCACTCCCGTCGGCTCGCTGTACATGGCAAAGGCAATTTCATTGAGCTCGGTTTCTGGAAAACCACCGCCACCCCCATCGGGGCAATTCGTGTTGTTATCGTCGTCGATGCACATGTCACCGTCGCTTTCGATATGGATATAGATGTTGTTCGGTGTCCCTGAATACGTCGCAGCCGGGATACGCCCGACATAAGTGAGATCTGCGTTGCTCCCGTTCGGCTGGGGTACAGGCGGTGTCGTTTCCGTATTGAGCCCGGTCCCGCTCTGAGCTCTCACCGTCGGCAACAACGGCGTCCCATACGGTTTACAGGTGGAATCAGGATTACGCATCGGGCTAAATCCATTATGGCATTGACCCCCATTCATAGCCTTCTTCACCGCATCGAACCGGCGGAATGTGGCCCAGTTCACGAAATTTCCGTCGTATTCAGTCGTAGGGCAGGGAGTGTTCAAGGCAACCTTTGCCCCAACCCCAAGTTCGAACCGATTGTCCGCCGCATCCCACACATAGCACCGCATGGGATCGGCAAACCCGGAATAGCGCGTCGTAGCGACAAAGTTGGTATTCGTCGACGGGGTCCCATCGGACAAGGTCCCACAACTGCTCGCTTCACAAGCCCGATTCCTCATACTCCCCGAGTTGTCCATCAAGATGATGATGTTTGGAGCAACCTGGTCAGAGACAAAGGGCGGGGCAGATGTGTACTGGTCCATCGTCTGGGCTGACGCGGTCAATGCCCACGCGAGGCCAGCCGCCACCATAATCCCTACAGTTCCTGGGAGGGCCTGTGTCTTGCGTTTCATGGTTCGAACCTCCTCCGCTCTGATACCACCCTTGTCCTTCACTCGTATCACCTCGTGCTCATGCTACTGCGGCAAGTAGACAATCAGGAAATCTATGGTGTTGCCGGCGCCCTTCTTGAGATGAAATTTCACCTCTTGATCGCGTTTGACCACCTCGGGCGGGAACACGTTATCTTCCTGGTCTCGAATTTCTACGTCGGGATCTACCATATATTCTTTCCCGTTGATGAAGAGGGAGCGTGGTTCAACCGACGTCACGACTCCGGTCTGTAGCCCGCTCATGATATGGGCGGGAATCGGATCAAGCGCATGAGCCAGCTGTGCACCTCCACAGAAGATTACGACCAAGATGGCGACCAGGACAGTTACGGCGCGTTGGGCTGACATACTCATCGCCCCAGCCTCACGCTTCATAGAGATCTTTCTGAGTGAGTCGATCTGCATGATAATCCTCTCCTACAACTAAGTACCGTTCGCGCTCCTCTTGACACAGCCTTCACCGGTCGTGTCCAGACACTCGAATGTCACGATCACTCGACTTGTCGTTCCCGTTGCTGCGTTTGCCGCGGTACAGTCGACTCGATAGTAATTTTCACGAGTGGTCTTATCTGGATCAGCGAGGTTACTGCCGACCCGTTGTTTCGAATAGAGAAAGTCGATGTCGCCGTTGACCACATATCCGTTGACGTTCATCACAAGATTAGGAGCATTGCCTGCCCCAACCGCGATGTCCGAATTGTTCCGAAGCGTACCGTTGATTTCTTGACTAAACACCGCCTTATTGGACGCGGGTACCGGCCCTTGCGGTGCTAGAAGGACGGCGGCTGGCCCGCCCATGTCCGGATCATCAATCGTCAAGCGAATCGCGCGGACTGCCGACCCCACGCAGGCTTCTGCAGCGTCAGTCCCTTCCTCGACCATGCGTATCGCTCCAGCCATGGAGTTTTCCATCCCGGTCATGGTCAGTGCCGCCACTCCGAGCGCTCCGATGATGAGGATTAATAGCATCACCGTCATAAAGGACGTGCCCCGCTCATTGCGGGCCACCTGGCTTTGAATCGGGACTTCCTCCGACATGATCATAATTAGAACCTTTGGTTGCGGAGTTCGATGGTTCGAGTCAAAATCCGACGACGAAACTGGAAATAAGCCGATTGTTGAGCCGCTGATGCCGTGTCTCCCAGCGCAAAGAGTCCGGTCGCATGATTGTGATCACTGATGACAGGAAACGTCCCGCTGTGTACGGGGGTTGATTGTGCTTCCCCCATCCCCTGATCAGCCCTGGTCTGACGGGCTACGATGTTGACCTGCACCAACCGAATCGTTCTCGGAGTCATGAAGGAGCCGTATGGGCCGGCCGTGCCGAACCAATTACGGTCCGTGATGAAATCCGCCTGGTCGAACTGATTCGACAGATTGAGGTCGTCCGGCTGTAAGTCAGGGGTGGCGCCATTGACACGTGGATCACAGCCATCGCAGGCGTAGGCCAGCTGAAGATCTTCGACCCCGTCCATGATGGGAATGCAGCCTGAGTTCACCTGATTGCAGTTGGGTGGACCGCCAGGCCCGACAAGCACAGCAGGGACAGCACCCCGAACCAGGCAGGGGGCATTTCCTTGACAGAGATTGAGGTTGTCCGGAGGTGGTATGACCTGATATGTGATGCACTGAAGCAAATATACCTGCGTTCCCGTACCAAAGGCCGCTGGCGCAGGAATGGCTGGGTTCAATGTCAGCGCTCCAGGACTGACGGCCTGTATGGTCGAGCCAGCCATGCCTCCGATTGAAACCGGCATTCCGAGTAACGCCGCTCCCCCACCAGGGATGGCATTTCCCATCGCTGTGGTCGCATTGGCGGGCATGGGAATACTCGTGATCGGCCCTCCACCGCCGATGATCCCAGGGGCCCCCGGAACGAAGACCTGCCACAAAGGTCCCACTGCGGTGATGGAATTGGTCATCGGCACAACCATCGAGATGGTATCCGGCCCGGTATCCGCCCCAAGCGGATTGTTATCACCCGGCACAAGCGCATACGGAGTGCCGTTGATATGACACCCTCCTACATTGGTTGTCAGGCCACGCATCCCGAACCCGGCTAGTTTCAAATCAGCCGTGATCATATCCAAGGCATTTCGGGCAGTTGCTTGGGTATTCCCTACCTGTCCGGTAATGCGCGTGGTCTTCTGGCTGACGACGAGTGCTCCGAACCCTGCGGCAATGATGGCGGCGGTCATCATCGTCGCCACCATGATTTCCACCAAGGTAAAGCCCATCTGGTTCCAGCCGCGCAATTTCAGCGATGGTCTCATAGGGAGCCCCCTACACATTCCGTGTTCACGTGCTGATCGACCCTACTCCGGCTCGATCACCGTTCGAAAAGCTACTGTGCGCGTGCGTTGCACCCCAGTGCGTTCATTCCACTGAAGCTGTACTGTTAGCTGCACAGCACTAGAGTCATCTCTGAGTGGCAGTACCGGAACAGCCTGGACAGTGCCACGCGCGTTCAATAGGTTGGTGGCTAAGACCAACGTTCGCCATTGGGTGCAATCGCCTTGGATGCCTCTTGTTGCAGAGACCGATGGCGCAACAGAAAAAAACGGCATAGGTGGGGCTGGTGCTGGGATTCCACCGGCTAAACAGTTCCCTGGTCCCGTCGTGTCCAAATTGTTATAGGCCCAAGAGAACCGGCGATTACTTTGGATTCTCTCCATCATGTCGGCCGCAACATTGGTGACGATCGACAAATCATTGGCATCCACGTTTTTCGAAAACGACACGCCCTGCATGGCAGCCATGCCCATGACTCCGACACCAAGGATTGCAGCGGAGATCATCACTTCTGCTAACGTGAATCCCTTTTCATTGTGTGACTTCATGATCCCTACCTACTCATGATCGGTCATTGACAAGACATGGGTTGATGGCTTGCCGACACCAAGTCACCTTTCCGGACGGCATCAGCGAAATCGAATAGATCAGATTTGGGTCTCGTGTGCTTTGCAATTGGATTGTTTGCCCCAACGGATTTGGATTCGTACTTAAGCCTCGGGGAGTGAAGCTCAGCACTGGTAACGGTAACGTTGGAGGCGGCGTCGATGGAGGTGGTGCCGTGATGAATCTGATTTGTCCCGGAAGAGTTTCTCGCCCCATTTCTAGCCCCGTCGTTGCATTTCTAACTACCACTACGTCGAGTCCCATAGGTACACTGGAAGGTGTTGTCGTGAACATGGCATTTCGGCTGATCGCTGATGAACGGGCGAGGATCAGTCTGTTGTAAAGGCTCGTGGTAGATTGATACAGCTCATGCTTTGCGTACATCTGAAGAAAATTCGGGACAGATACTGCCGCTGCAAGACTCAGGATGGCCCCAACGATGGCAATTTCTACTAGGGTGAACCCTCTCTCATCAGACTGTATTGGGCTCAAAATTGGCATATTCTTCATGACGCCTCAGAGTTGAGCAAGGTACATGCCTCTTTACCAAAGTGGGAACTTTCCCATAACCTCTTGATTTAACTCTGTGGGTTTGGCTTCGAAGTTGATTGAGATCGACCATTTTTCGTACTCAGGAACAACAATTTTCGGCGCACAGGCCGTACGGTTTGGTACGGGGAATACCCTCCCCTATTTGAGGAAATGTACTGCCATCACGCCAATGCGGCGAAGTTGCCGTGACTGGAATTTTCACTTGTGCGCTGAGTGAAAGAGTATCGCGCTACTCTTGGGGCCGAGTGACACGATGAAACGAGAGTTTCGCAAAGCACTACGGTATGCTGTTCAGATTCCTTGTACGCTCGGAACGTCTGAAGGCAAGTGCGATGGAACGATCTTGAATCTTTCATCACATGGATGTGCACTCGCAGCTGATCGCGTGCCCATCAAGGGAACCTATCTATCTCTTGAGATGGACCTCTTGAACGGGGAGACACCCGTTCGGATTGATCTGGCCGGTGTACGGTGGGTTTCTGAACCTCGATGTGGAGTCGAGTTTATTCGAATGTCATCGGACGTACTAAGACAATTATCGGCTTTTGTGCTGATCCTGGACACAACCCCCTAACTGAACTCGCTCGTCTCCGGTGAAACTATTTTACGGCAACCGCCCGCACTTGTCGGTACGTCGTGACGCCTCTCAGCACTTTCTGAATGCCATTTTGTAGCAGGGTCATCATGCCGTCTCGCATTGCCATGCTCAGAATCTCTGCTGTTCGCGCTCTCCCTTGAATCAGATTCTTAAGGTCTTCTGATGCCACCAGAAGTTCATGGAGGGCCACGCGCCCCTTAAACCCAGTATGATTGCAGGCGTCGCACCCTTTTCCACGGGAAAGGGTAAAGTCTTCCGTGTACGCCACGTTCAGCTTTTCCCAATACCGGGCTCCATAGCCTTGCACCAGTTCATCATATTCCTGTTGCGTGGGGTGATAGGTCTCCTTGCAATGGAGACAGATGCGCTTACAGAGACGCATCGCAAGGATGCCCAACATCGCATCGGCAAAATTGAAGGAGTCGCATCCCATGTCCAGCAATCTGGTGACGGTTTCCACCGCACTGTTGGTATGAAGGGTACTCATGACCAGATGCCCGGTGAGTGACGCCTCGATCGCGATATCGGCCGTCTCTTTGTCCCGCATCTCTCCGATCATGATGACATCCGGATCGGCTCTGAGGAACGCGCGCATCGCCGAAGCAAACGTGAACCCGATCTTGGGATGCACCTGAACCTGGCGCAAACCCTCCTGGGTGATTTCGATCGGATCCTCGGCCGTCCAGATTTTTCGTTCATCGGTGTTGATGTGTCTCATCACAGCGTGCAATGTGGTTGTTTTTCCAGAGCCTGTTGGCCCGACACAGAGGAATATTCCATACGGACGTTCGGATAGTTCCTTGACGTTTTGTAATGTATCTGGTGAAAAGTCCATGGCCTCGAGCGGCATAATTTCTTTGGCGGTCAGGAGCCGCAACACCACATCCTCATTGTTCCCGGCGGTCGGCAAGGTTGCGACTCGCAATTCGATTTCTCGATCCTTGGCTAACTTGTAACGGATTTTCCCATCCTGAGGCTTCCGCCGTTCGGCAATGTCCAGATTGGCCATGATTTTTAGGCGCGAGACAATCGCTCGGCGGTAGACGGCGGGAATGCGCATGTAGGTAAAACACGTGCCGTCGACTCGAAAGCGCACGGCTGTTTCCTTGCGATCCGAGTACGGTTCGATGTGGACATCGGAAACCCCAAGGCGGTACCCCTCCGCGATAATTTGATTTGCAAGGCGTACGATGGCCGAGTCGTTTTCGTCGATTTCACCTGGCTCTCCTTCCGTACTTCGTTCAATACCGGCTTCGTCGACAAGTTCCCCAAGGATCTCGGTGATGGACCCCCCACTCGCCTGCCCGGTGACAACAAACAGGTAGTGCTCGATATCGCGCCGAAGCCCAACCGAGAAGCGAACGGTCATGCCCGGAAACGCACGCCGGATATCAAGACCTTTTTCCAAATCATGAGGATCATTGATAACCACATCGAGAACCGTTCCCTGTCGCTTCAAGGGAAGCCACGAATTTCTTCTCAGGTAATCGAAGCTCAGATTCTTAAGGAGATCAGGGTCAATAATGGTCCTCTCATCATACGGAACATAAGGGCACTGATAGAACTCACTCAGTGCTGACCCAAGTGCGGCACGTGGTACCCGATACTTTTCAAGCAAGATCGTTTCGAGGTCCACCTCACGTGATAATGATTCCTCTATGGCCACATCTAAATCGGCCTGACTCATCAAGCCTCGATAGGCGATGCAATCCAAAAGACTGCGCTCCATCGTCATCTTACGAGGTTGTTTCGCCATCGTGTGTTTTTTTAGGCTTCCACCTGATAGAACCGTCCGCTTTGGGTGGACCGCATGGTCTTGTGCAATCATTCTAGCTCATCCTTTCCCATCGCCAATAAGAAGTTGCTTTTACGGACTTCCCTCTCACGTCGGTCTTAGAAGCGTGCCATCCAGGTGCCTGGAGCGCGATAGACCACCGGCAACCCTCGAAACAACCCCTCCCCAAGATCGTAGTCGTACCACACCTCAAGCGAACTGCCTGAATCTGATCGCACTATTGTTTCGCCTACCAATGCTGCTCCATAGAGCCGTACTCCTCCAGAGAGCGTGATGGTACCGATGGCGTGTAGCACTCCGTTGAAGTTGATGCCCATGATGTGAACGGGAGTGCGTACGAGCGAGTTGCTTTGATCAGGTGTTGGAGGGCTCAGCGCTGGAATCACTGCACCGCTCCCGTTGGGAGCCAGTTCAATATGCCCCTGCATAACCACCGTCCCCTCGATATACGGCGCCTTGAGCTTGAGCACTCCAAGATTGTCGGCACGCGGCGGCATCTGGTCGAGGGTATCGACAAAGATCAGGCCCAACTGATCTCCAGGAGCTTGGGACCGTACTACCACCTCCGGAGACACTCCTTTGCCAGGTTCCACGATCCCGTGGAGATAGAGAAGACCGTCTCGATCGATGGCGTAGTAGCGACCGAACCGTTTGGCTATTCGCTTTAGATGTTCGTATGGCCACTCATCGAAGCGAACTCCGGGAACGGGGTGTTGACCGACATGCATGTTGGTGGGCACATCCGTAAATGGCTGGACAAGCGGTTGAGTCAACTGGGCATCGCCTCCCACCCAGACCTCCACCCATCGATCTTCTCGTTGGCCGAGCTCCTCATAGCTCTGGCCGCTGAGTAGAGCAATTCTGCTTTTCCTTGGAAGATCTGTGGCGGTCTTGAGCACCAGTCTTCCGCCAACTTTCAACTCACCCCAATGTAGAGAGACCGGTGATTCCCCACCAAGTTTCGGCTGACCCAGATTCCCGTGAACCTGTACCGCGGTCTTCAATGCAGGCAGCCCCAACGCGCTTAACTGCATTCGGACCGATTGCCGAACGGAAGGGGTCGTATTAGTTGCGACGGTGGTATCAACGGTACACAGCAGGCCTGGATTGGTCGGAGCATACACTTTGAGTTCCTCTACGTGCCCAAGGTGTTGCATGGCACGAAACAGTCCGTATTCTGGATCATTCAGCAGTCGGTTGTCTGAATCATTCTGGGCCTGCAAGTGTAAATCCGGACGGTCTACTGTCCCTGCAAATTGTGAACGACCAGTCGCATCAAAAAATGAGGGTGCACCGTCTATGTCACGCCCGGTCCTAGTACGCAGTGCCACAATTGCCGGGATCGTACTCGTGGACAACGGTTCATGAAACCATCCCACCACAAGTTCGGCGGATGCGTCAGCAAGTTGTTGCGCAATACCCAGTTGCCCTGCTGCGCTTGCACTGACAGCCTCTTGCCCACTCAGGTTCAAAAGTGTCGTGGCAAGCACTGAGAGAACCAAGACGATCACCATGGCTCCCAGAAGCGCAATCCCTCGTTGGTCACCGTCGATGTTTCTACAGAACATAATGGGTACCCTCCTAAGAGCGAATGCTCACTTCCCGCATCATTCGATGCAGGGGTTGATCTGAATTGATTTCTAAGATTACTCGTCTCACAAGTGCTGCCTGGACCGTGCTTTGCCCGAGATCGTTCCTGTATGAAAATCGAAGATCGTCGAGTCCGCCAATCAGAACGCTCGCGCCGCCATCAACCATGCGCATCAGCTTCGACTGGCCGGCTTCCTGACGCTTGACGTAGTAGACGACTCGATTGAGGATTTGCACAGATGCACCTTCAGGAAATGATGACTGAATCGGGTCCACGAGCGTGAGGTGAAACCGTTGTCCCGCATGCGCGAGCCGATGAGATTCGCAGCTCTGCCGCCCACACACAGAAATGGTTTTGGCTTCTCCCCATCCACTCCCGTTCAGTACCGGCAACACGGTCTGTCCAGGACTAAGCCCGGCGGTCGTGACAGTCCGGTGGTCACTGAGATTGGCGTGAAATAGGAATTGGTCCGAGGTTGCAGTCACAATCGTCTCGGCCGTAGCGAGTCGCACTTCTTGTTCAAATACTTCGAGCCCCAATCGTAAGTCTTGCTGCTGATTCAGCGAACGTTGCTGCTTACCGGCATGCGTCTGGACGACATTCAAGGTGGTTAACGCCGTTGCAAGCACGACCGCTCCGATCGCCAAACTGATCATGAGTTCACTCAGACAGACACCGTCACTGTTGAACAGGCTGCGCGCTCCTGGCTGACATCTCACGATGGAATGGGCCGAATTTCGGTAGATCATCGCAGCCCCACATAGTTCGGATTCGCTCGGATGGTCGCCACTTGCACCTCTCGTCGTTGACCTCTTCGGTCGGAGTAAGAAGCCACCGCTCGGATGACGATGATCCCCGAGGTGTTAAGCGACTTCTCACGATCACTCTCAATGGTCCAGACCAGCGTGATGCCATCCCGTTCGTTGCTGGCCGTATAGATCCCGTCCCCGGCGTTGATATCAGCCCCTTGACCGTCGTCCACCATGATGGCATCAGCAATGCCGTCATAATCCAGATCATCTTCGAGAAGAGATGACCATCGAATGGAACGCTTCGCTTCAAGTTTCCCTTGGGCAAGCTCCAGCGCCTTGCTACTGAGACCACCCTGCTGCACGTATCTTGATGTGATCTCTACCGCACCCAGTGTCCCCAGTAACGCAATTCCCGAGATCATCATCGCCACCATGACTTCAATCAGGCTGAAACCGTCGCATCGAAGATGACTGCTCATAAGATCGATACCCGACCGGTAATACTCACCGTGAGTGTTTGGGTCTGGCCCTCCCTATTCCTAAGCTGGATTGTTGTTGCTGTCGCTGAGCGACCGCTGGGGTGGAACAGAATGTCCCACCCTGCACTCGGTTCTTCAATGATGAGCCCCTTTCCCCCGTAGTGATACGCGTGGTGAGCGGTACTTTGGTTGTCGAACTATGTGACCAGCCGCTGGCCTTCTGCGTCAATGACAAGTCGAACTCGATCCCGATTGGTTAAGGCAAGTTGCCTCGCGAGACGCATGTCAGAAGCAATTTCTTCCGTGACACACCGGAGTTGGGTTCGTGAATTGAGTCCAAGGTAGTTCGGGAGTGCCAGAAGGGAGACCATGGCGAGTATCCCCGCGACCACCATCAGTTCAGCTAGTGATTTTCCATCCTGATTCATACTTTCACCTATGGCTCACGTCCTACTCGTTTGCACAGCTCTATGTCAAAATGCGTGCCGCTCTTCTACCGGCCATTCCCGAGTTGTAGCCGGAGCTATTCCGAACAGCCCACACTCCTATAAGTCATCGCTTTATTGGGGCTTTAGGTAGGTTACGGTGCTTTAAAAGAAGGTGACGCAGCTGATTGAAGGCGGCGATGACGACGGAATCGCATCATGCACGATTAGATACAGGTCTTATCGAAAGAGATACACCTAACAGGCTGTGAATCGGCCATGGGAGCCATTATCCAGCCAATAGGGATTGATACCAATCAAGGAGGGATTGACCAAAGAACAATGAGACCAGAGCCCCACAGACGAGAAAGGGACCGAAAGGAATATAGTCCTCTCGACGTATCACTTTCGTCGCGATAAGACCCACTCCCACCATGGACCCAAGGAAAGAACCAACCATGATGGTCATCAGGGCTGGCTTCCAGCCAAGAAAGGCCCCAATCATCGCGAGAAGCTTGATGTCTCCTCCCCCCATCCCTTCTTTGCCGAAAAGATACGGACTCGCCCAGGCTAGGAGCCAGAGGATACCCCCGCCGATGATTGTACCCAGTAAACCCTCAACGAATCCGATCGGGAGGACCGTCGAGGCGCTGAGGAGCCCAACCACAATCCCAGGGAAGGTAATGGCATTGGGAATGATCTTATGGGAAAGATCCGTTCCAGCGACGACCAAAAGCGACGAACACAATATCCCGTACACAGCCGCCGACCAGGTCATCCCAAAGAACCAGACGATCCCGACATAGCCCAGGGCATTCAGCGTCTCCACAACCGGGTAGCGGTACGGAATTCCGGCCGAACAGTGCCGGCAACGCCCCCCGAGTTGCACATAGCTGAGGACCGGGATGTTGTCATACCACGCAATCGGATGGGAACAGGCGGGGCAATGGGATCCTGGCCATGCGATGGATTCGTGTCGAGGCAATCGGTAGATACAGACATTCAGAAAACTCCCGACGAGTGCCCCCAAAAGACCGACCACGAAATAGGCTGAGATTAGTGACTGGCTCTCATGCATAATTGCTCAGAGTGGTTTCCTTACCCAGGAACCCTACTAGGGCCAAACTGCCCGAATTTACATTCTTCTCTAATCGTTCCATAATGTTAGCGTGATCGGCCCGGCGGTCACGTCGAGTATACCTGAAACCTATTCCGATCAAAGGAGAACTTGTCATCATGGCTAAAGGAAGTGCCAAGCCACGACCTCGGAAATCGCTTATGAACCTCGAGCCTCCTCCCCGCACAAGACGTCCGGAGTCGCTCACCTCACGGGAACAGGAGATCCTGGAATTGATCTGGGCTGGATTTAAGAACAAGGAAATCGGCAGCCGGCTCAAGATCAGCGTCAAAACCGTCGAGGCCCACCGAGCCAATATGATGAAGAAGATGCGTGTCTCGAATACCGCTCAGCTGCTGAAGACTGCCATCCAAGGTGGGTCGCTGAGAATCCGGTGACTCATGGACGGTGATTCTGCTGAGCTCGTTGACGAACTGCCTCGAAGAGGACAATCGCGGCAGCCGCCGACACATTCAATGATGCAACCCGCCCTCTCAGCGGAATGCGAATGCAGTCATCGCAATGCTGTAACACGCCTGGTCTGATGCCCGTCCCCTCTCCGCCCAGGACTAGCCCAACCGGCCCTCGAAGGTCGATCTCCGTAAAGACCTTACTTGCCGACGGAGTGACACCGTAGATCCAGACACCGGCTGCCTTCAACGATTCGATCGATCTGCTCATGTTGGTGACACGCGCTACGGGAATGTGATCAATCGCCCCGGCTGACGCCTTTGCGACTGCAGATGTCAGGCCGACAGCCCTGCGTTCTGGGATAAACACCCCATGGACACCCGCACCCTCTGCCGTCCGAAGTACAGCCCCGAGGTTGTGAGGGTCTTCCACCCCATCGAGAATGACGAGCAGCGGAGGCTCATGCCGGTGAGCAGCTCCCACAAGAATCGAGTCTTCCGTTTGATAGGCCTTTGCTGAGGCAAAGACAACAACGCCTTGGTGCCTGCCGTTAGGGACCAGCCGGTCGAAGGAGGCAAGAGGCTGAACATGAATTGGAATTCGGCGTGATCGAGCGAGGTGCACTACATCCGTGTACTGCTTGTCAGTCCGAAGGACCAACAGTCGCTGCAATGATCGGGTTTCAGCTTTCAGTGCTTCCCGGACGGCATGGAGACCGTAGAGGATCTCTTGTGGATTACCGTTTCCACCGACTGGTCCCATCTGGTTTATCCTCGACCGTGATACCAAACGATTTCAGTTCAGCACGAATTTCGTCCGCACGTTTGAAATCTTTTCTCTTCTTTGCCTCGACGCGCTCAGCCACTTTGCTGTCGACTTCTGCGTCTGTCATTTGTTTTCTTGCGACTGTTACCGTTGGTGCGAAGGTTGTAATAACAATCTGTGCGGGTTTTGGTTCAACGCGCACATTGAAATCCCACCGCTCCAGCTGAAACAATCCCATCACCGCACCGAGCGCACGAAATACCTGACGGGCACATTTTCTGCCCTCGGTAGAAAGGCCTACTCCCACCAGTTTATTCACGTCACTTCGCAGCCCCTGCAACGCAGCAATAGCGGCTGGCGTATTCAGGTCGTCGTCCATCGCAGCCCTGAACCCTGCTTGACAACGCCCTATAGCCAAATCCAGTTCCGCATCCGCTAGTGCCTTGTCTTCAGATTCAGCCAGTCGCCCAAACAGATCATAGAAACCATTCAGAGCACTTTTGGCCTCTTTCAGAGCTTGGTCTGAGAAATCCAACGGCCCGTGATAATGAGTAGACAGAAGAAAGTAGCGGAGGATCTCACCCGTGACTTCTTCGGACCAGTCGGATTTCTCAAAGATCTCACGGATGGTAAAGAAGTTGCCGAGCGACTTCGACATCTTCTCTTTATTGATCTGGACAAATCCGTTATGCACCCAATATTTTGCAAAGTGCTGGCCAGTCGCACCGCACGACTGTGCGATTTCATTCTCATGGTGAGGGAAAATGAGATCCATCCCACCACCGTGAATATCGAATGTTTCGCCGAGATGCCGGATCGACATGGCGGAACATTCAATATGCCAGCCCGGTCGTCCTGGCCCCCAGGGGCTGTCCCATGCCGGTTCTCCCGGCTTGCTCTTCTTCCAGAGTGCGAAATCCATCGGGTGCTGCTTGCGCTCATCGACCTCCACACGTGCCCCAGCCTGCAGATCTTCAAGTTTGCGTTTGGAGAGAGTTCCATATTTTGGATATTTGGCCACGTCAAAATAGACGTCACCCTCGACTTGGTACGCCAGCCTTTTCTGAAGAAGAGTCCGGGTCAGTTCGATGATCTCAGCCATGTGCTCCGTTGCTTTTGGTTCGATTGAGGCTGGGCGCACACCGAGCTTTGCCATGTCGTCATGATAGGCTTGGATGAACTTCTGCGTGATGGTCTCACAGCTGACCCCCTGCTCATGCGCACGCTTGATGATCTTGTCATCCACATCCGTGAAGTTCTTCACAAAGGTGACACCATAACCACAGTATTCCAAGTAGCGCCTAAGCACGTCGAAGACCAGTGCACTACGAGCATGGCCGATGTGGCAATAATCATAGACCGTTACTCCGCAGACATACATGCGTACGTGTTTCGGCTCCATTGGCTCGAACACTCCTTGCCGCCCGGTCAGGGTATTGAACAGTTTCAGCATAAGATTTACGGCTCTGCGCTCGTTCTGCGTTTGGGCCAATGTGACCACAGAAAGTACCCAACGCCTACGGCCAGGACGAGTCCGATGAGGATGTCAAATTGATGAAAGTAGTCACGGAGGTGTTCCCATTCCTCGCCCATCCGAAGGCCGATGTACGCCAAGAGGTAGCACCAGGGCAGAGCCCCGACAAATGTAAAGACCACGAAGCGCGGAAAATTCATCTTCGCAATACCAGCCGGAAGTGAGATGAATGTCCGCACGACCGGCAACATTCTTCCAAAAAATACTGCGGCCTCTCCATATTTGGCGAACCAGCGATCGGCAACATCTAGGTCATGCCGCGAGACCAAGAAATACGGTCCGTAGCGCTCCGCAAACGGGCGTCCTCCCCAGACACCCGCGTAGTAGGCCACGATGGAGCCTACGACATTGCCAATCGCCCCAGCCAGCGTAACCCCAAGCATGGTGAATTCTCCGGTCGTCACGAGATAGCCAGAGAACGGCATGATGATTTCGCTTGGCAGCGGGATGCATGCGCTCTCAACAGCCATCGTAAACAGGATGCCTCCGTAGCCGAATCGGGAAATACAGGCGATGACAAATCGGCTCAGCTCGCCGATAACCGTCTCGATGAGTTCTCCGATCATGTCTTCAACTCCCCTGCGTGACGACGATTCGACCTCGTACTGGTTGACTTTGTTATGCCGAGTTTCACCGTGGTCTCCCATGATCGGAACTGATCAAGGACGCCATAGTGCGTACAGTCCAAATGAATTGGCGTGATAGAGACGCACCCGTCGTCGATGGCCTCATGGTCCGCGTCTTTACTGCGGCTCCACGAGACGCGTTTCCCGGCAATCCAATAGTATTTTCGTCCATGGGGATCAACTTTTTCGATAATTGGATTATGAAATCGCCTTCGGCTGAGACAGGTGATCCGCACACCCTTGATGCCCGATCGCGGACGATCGGGGATATTGACATTCAGCAGGGTCTCTTCCGGAAGACCTCGGGCCAGCACCAACTGTGCGACCCGTACGGCATAGATGACACCCACGTCAAAGTGAAAGGTGCCTTTCCCTTCTTGAGAGACGGCAATGGATGGGACACCGAGGATAGCTCCTTCCATGGCTGCCGAAACGGTGCCTGAATACATCACATCATCGCCAAGATTGACTCCCTTATTAATCCCCGACACCACAAGATGCGGTGCTTTGGGCATAATCTTCAGCAACGCCAAATTCACGCAATCCACTGGGGTCCCATTGACTGCAAAGAATCGTGGCTTGACCTCCTGAACCCTCAGTGGTTTGTGCAACGTCACGGCATGCGCGACGGCTGTGCGCTCACGATCCGGAGCAACCACCCAGACGTCGCCAATTTTGGCCAACCCTTTTGCGAGGGCCAGGATTCCTGGGGAGTGGATACCATCGTCGTTGGTGACTAAAATGCGCATGATGGAGGTTCAATAAAAAGAGCTGCCTGCGGCAGCTCGGGGATCGGCTCACATTTTTCTAAAATTATCGGTGAAGATCAGGACATCTGTGACACTGGAAACTGGTCGGGGCGGCGGGATTTGAACCCACGACCACTCGCACCCCAAGCGAGTGCGCTACCGGGCTGCGCTACGCCCCGACATGTCTGAAATTCAATCGATCAACTGCCGTATCAATAGTCTGTGAATCGTTCCCGATGGAATGACCTTGCTGTACTCATGCGTGCGAGTCGAGGATCTTGATAATAATTCGAAGGTCTCCCATCACCTTCTTCGCGATTTCCCTCGGGCGCAGTTTGCGTGAGTTGACCCTCCTGCGACGCACCCAGTATCGTTTCACCCCTTCGATCGTATGTCCTTCTTCATAGAGCATCCGCTTGATTTCTAGGACGGTCTCCACGTCCCGTTGGACATAAAGGCGTTGATTTCCTCGACTCTTTTTTGGCTTTAAAAAGGTGAATTGCGATTCCCAAAAGCGGAGCACGTACGCGGGAAGCTTCGTCAGGTGACTCACCTCACCAATTTTATAGAAAACCTTACTCCCCAGCCTGGGTTCAGTTCCCATGACCGGCCTCACGGTGCGGTCGATGATGTGGGTGAAGTAGCCTTACGAATTGACGTACTTCTTGAACACCTGGCTTGGTCGAAACGTGACGACGCGTCGGGGGGTAATCCCAATTTCTTCTCCAGTTCGAGGATTTCGTCCTTTACGGGCACCCTTGCTGCGTACAACAAAATTTCCAAACCCCGCGATTTTGACCGAATCCCCCTTTTGCAGTACGGACTTGAGGAGATTCAAGACAAACTCCACGATATCAGATGCCTCGTTTTTTGAAATACCGACCTGCTTGAAGATTTCCTCAGCGATATCAGCCTTTCTCATGCCGTCCCCCCAACGTGACCGTAGCAACTCACCGCGCTGCTCTGCTTGCGAGGTCCATCTCTGTTACGATGAGTTTTGCTTAAGTTACGTGAGGTTACGAAGCCTGTCAAGAATAAATTTGGAGAATTCCTACGAAAATACGCTAATCCGCGGCAAGAAGTTTGTACTCGATGCTATCCGCCAGGGCTTGCCATGTCGCTTCCATGATATTTTCCGATACCCCAACCGTACCCCACTTATCCTTGTGATCTCCGGATTCAATCAACACCCGCACCTTGGATTCCGTCCCTTTATTGGCCGATAGGACGCGCACCTTATAATCAAGCAGTTTGACTTCTTGTAGCTGTGGGTAGAACTTTTCCAACGCCTTGCGCAAGGCGTGGTCCAGTGCATTCACCGGCCCTGCACCGACGGCTGCCGTATGCTCGATCACCTCACCAACCTTCACCATCACCGTGGCTTCTGAAAGAGGTGGCCCATCTTCTTGTTTTTTCTCGACAATCACGCGAAAACCTAAGAGCTGAAACGATGGCTTATGACTCCCCATGACCTTGCGCATCAGGAGCTCAAATGAACCTTCGGCCCCCTCGAACTGATAGCCCTGGCTTTCTCGATCCTTCAAGGCATGGATCAACTCATTGACCTTGGCGTGGCCTTTCGTGAGTTTGATTCCATAGGCGTCAATCTTATCCAGCAGGCCGCTGCGTCCTCCGTAATCGGAAATCAGCATCCGCTGTCGATTGCCAACTCGTGCCGGATCGATATGCTCATAGGTCGCCGGATTCTTCAGGACGGCATGAATGTGAACGCCCCCTTTGTGTGCAAACGCTGAGTCGCCGACATAGGGCTGATGCTTATTCGGCATCAAGTTCGCGATCTCCGTCACATAACCGGACACGTCTTTCAGATGGCTCAATCGATCGCTCAAGGCACGACGTTTCATCTTCAGCTCTAAATTGGGAATGATCGAGCACAAGTTGGCATTCCCACACCGTTCCCCAATCCCATTAATCGTCCCCTGGACTTGGAGAATGCCGGATTCGATCGCGACCAGCGAATTCGCCACGGCCATCTCACAGTCGTTATGGGCATGAATACCGAGCGGAACAGCACATTCCCGCTGAATCACGTTGCAGATCTCGCGAATCTCCCACGGCATCGTCCCGCCGTTGGTATCGCACAAGATCACTCTCTCAGCCCCAGCCTCCACCGCTTTGCGAATCGTTGCCAACGCATAGTCGGGATTAGTCTTGTAGCCGTCAAAGAAATGTTCCGCATCATAAAACACTCGGCGTCCCTTGCCACGTAGATAGGCAACGGAATCGCCGATCAATTCTAAGTTCTTGGCCAGCGAGATACCGAGTGCGTCGGTCACATGCAACGACCAGGTCTTCCCAAAGAGCGTGATAGTCGTGGTTTCCGCCGCGAGTAAGGCTTGGAGATTCGAATCCTTGCGGACCGTGTTGCTCGCTTTCCGGGTCGACCCAAATGCGATCACGTTCGCATGCTTCAACGGAATGGTCTTAATCATCCGGAAGAATTCAATGTCCTTCGGGTTCGCCCCCGGCCACCCGCCTTCGATAAAATGGACGCCCAACTCGTCCAGCTTTTGCGCAATCAAGACCTTGTCGTCGGCCGAGAAACTGACGTCTTCCGCCTGGGCACCGTCCCGCAAAGTCGTGTCATAGATCTCTAACCCTGCGGCTTCTACCGCCGACGGCCATCGTGGATGAACAGGTGGTTGTTCACGTGAGGCTCGAGAGGCACGAGATTGATGGGATTTTGGAGTCATGGTGAGAAAGGGTATCAGGAGATGGGCGCCTCTGTCGAGATGGGAGGGACATCATTCGTGTGGGTATTCAGGTCAGATTCATTCTCGTAGGGGAGTATCGTTCAAGCCCCCTGCCTTGTCGAAGCTCCTGCCAAACGGGTGTCAGCCTGCGTCTGGTCCAGGTCGAAGGCTGTATGAAGCGAACGCATGGCCAACTCCAAATACTTCTCCTCGATCACACAGGAGATTTTGATCTCCGACGTGCTGATCATCATGATGTTGATGCCCTCGCGAGACAACACCTCGAACATCTTCGCTGCCACCCCAGAGTGCGAGCGCATGCCAACGCCGATAAGAGACACCTTAGCAATCGCCTCGGTGATCGACACGGACTTGGCCTCGATGTCCTTTGCCACGCGTTGAATGAGCGGCTCGGCTTTCTTTAAATCGGCGCGTGGGACGGTAAAGGAGAGGTCGGTCAGGGTCGCTTGCCCGATGTTCTGAATAATCATGTCGACATTGATGTGGGCCTCTGCCACGGGACCAAAAATTCTGCCGGCAATACCCGGTTTGTCAGGGACCCCGACGATCGTAATCTTGGCTTGATTGCGGTCTCCAGTCACCCCAGCTACCGCTACGGCCTCCATGTCCTTGTCTTCCTTCGTCACGAGCGTTCCCTTCCCTTCTGTAAAGCTGGAATTCACTTCGACCGGCACATTGAACTTGGCGGCAAATTCCACCGATCTGGTTTGAAGCACTTTTGCGCCAAGACTCGCCATCTCCAGCATCTCTTCATAGGCAATCTTGTTGATCCGCTTGGCTGCGGGCACGATGTTGGGATCCGCAGTATAGACCCCGTCGACATCGGTGAAGATGACGCACCGATTCGCCTTCAAGGCTGCCGCCAGCGCAACGGCTGAGAGATCGGACCCTCCTCTGCCGAGGGTGGTGACATCAGACCGTTCATTGATGCCTTGGAATCCGGCCACGACGGGGATGACACCCTCGTTCAGCGCCTCCTTAATGCGATCAGCGGTGACGCGTGCGATCCGAGCTTTGGTATGGGCGCTGTCGGTGATAATACCGACCTGACGGCCCGTAAAGGACCGCGCGTTGAGCCCTCGCCCACGCAATTCCATTGCGAGCAGCGCGATCGTGACGCGCTCTCCCGTCGAGAGCAACATATCCAGTTCACGCTCATCTGGAGTCCCTGTTACCTCATGGGCGAGCTTGAGCAGGCGATCCGTTTCGCCGCTCATCGCCGAGAGGACGACGACAACCTGATGGCCTTCACCTTGGGTTCGGGCTACACGGTCGGCCACACGATGGATGCGCTCGATCGTGCCAACGGAGGTGCCGCCGTATTTTTGAACAATCAGCGCCACAATCGTCAGCTTTTTGAGAAGAACTTGTTCGCGAATTTGGTCGCGTCACGAGCAGGGGTGTTGGAGGCACTCGCATCGACCTCGGTGAAACGGCGACTGGCAGTCCCAACATCTTTTCTGCCCCCTTCACCGAACGCATAGAATGCCGGCCCCTGAATGCCCGCACTATGGTCACAGATCACCAGGAAGCGATAGGGACCTTGCTTATCCAACCCTTCAACCAAGGGACCGACCAGATTCCGATCGAATTCTTCGATTCCACGGACCTTGGCCTTGATGTCGGTGCCATGGATGACCTCGTCCGTCAACTTGGCATGGACATACACAAAATCTTTCTTGGCAAATTCCTCCAAGGCTACGGTTGCCTTGGCCCGAAGGTCTCCACCTTCCAGCCGTTCAGGATCCACCGCATCGAGGCCAGCATTGATCCCGAGGCCCCGATGGACGTCATTGGTGGCCACGACTGCGCCCACGATGTCGTATTGTTCCGCCAGACTCGGCCACATCACGGCCCGCCCTTCACCCCACAGCCAGAGGCAATTGGCTGGTCTCTTCCCGGCAGCAACTCGTTCATCATTGATCGGATGATCCCGCAAAATCATGTAGGACGCATCCATGAGCTTCCGAAGAATATCTGCCCCATCTCCGGCCGGTAGCGCATCGGCAATCGATTGGCCGAGTATCGACTGCGGATCGGTGCAGAGAGCTCTCGGTTTTCCGTTCACCCAAACCATGACATGCCGATGCCCGGCGCCGGGATAGAATTGGATGGTTTCGGAGCCGAGCTGTTCATTGATCGACTCGAGCAAATCACGCGCGTCCTCCGTCTCGATCAACCCAGCCGTCGCATCTTCCATCATGACGTGAGGACCTAATCTTTTAATTTCTCCGCCCTTGCCTCCCTCTGGCGTCAAGGTGACCATCGTGCAGCGATACACCACGTCCTGTTCCGTCGCAGAGACTCCCAAGCTGGCAGCTTCAAGAGGCCCAGGACCGGGGTAAAATTTCTTCGGGTCATAGCCAAGGATTGCGGTGCCGATTATCCCACCACCTGGATGAAGACCTTCAGCGGGAATCAGCAGTTGTCCAAGTTCTCCGCGCTGCGCCAGACGATCGAGATAAGGCGTGGCGGCTGCTTGGAGTGGGGTCCGACCTCCTAGTTCTTCTTGTGGGTGATGGGCGATTCCGCCGGCATGCACGATCACATATTTCATGGAGTTTACTCGCCTCTCAGACTTTCAAAAACCGGGCAACGTCCTCGCGCGTTGCCTTGACAGTTTGTGGTGGTTTTGACACGCCGATCGCCGTATCAGCATCCTTCAATCCATGTCCAGTCAAGGTGCAGACGACGGTTTCCCCTTCTTTCAAGGCCTTGCTTCTGTGCAGTTTTGCCACCCCGGCAACGGATGCGGCCGACGCCGGTTCGCAAAAGACTCCTTCCGTAGCCGCCACTGTGGTGTACGCCTGAAGAATTTCCTCATCCGTCACCATATCGATCAGGCCGGTGGACTCGTCAACCGCTGCGAGGGCCAACGACCAGCTGGCAGGATTGCCGATTCGAATCGCGGTGGCAACGGTTTGAGGGTGTTCGACGACTTTCCCCAACACGATCGGGGCTGCCCCTGAAGCTTGAAACCCCATCATGCGTGGGACTCGCCTGATCTGGTTCGCCGCGCGGTATTCTTTGTACCCTTTCCAATAGGCGGTAATGTTACCGGCATTCCCGACCGGCAAGACATGAAGGGCCGGAGCCTCGCCGAGTTGGTCGCAGATCTCAAAGGCAGCGGTTTTCTGGCCCTCGATCCTGAACGGATTCACTGAGTTGACTAGTTCAACGTGGAGCGACGTGGAAAAGTCTTTCACGAGCGTCAGGGCTTGATCGAAATTGCCCTCGATCTGAATGACCGTCGCCTGATGCATCATTGCCTGGGAGAGTTTGCCCATCGCGATCTTTCCGGCTGGAATCAAGACGTAAACGGACAATCCGGCACGCGCTCCATAGGCGGCAGCCGAGGCTGAGGTATTGCCTGTCGAGGCGCACATCACAGCTCGTGCGCCGGCTTCTACCGCCTTTGAGATGGCCAGCGTCATGCCGCGATCTTTGAATGACCCAGTGGGATTGACTCCTTCAAATTTGAGATAGAGCTCGATTCCCGGGGCGATCACCTTGGCCAATCTGGTGGCACGAATCAGCGGCGTGTTGCCCTCTCCCAAACTAATGACCGGAGTCTTCTCGGTCACGGGGAGCAATTTTCGGTATTCCTCTATGACCCCACGCCAGCGATTCATCGATCACCCATCCTTACCTTCGACTCGAATGAGCATTGTCGGCTCAGAGACGAACGGCTTTCCGTTGGTTTCACGAAGGGCGGTTTGCACATCACGTTCTTTCGCGCTGTGTGTCTTGATGACCACCGGCACCGTTTGTCCTTCACAACGTCCTTGTTGCACCATGGACGAAATGCTGATCCCACACCGTCCCAACTCACCAGCGATCTGCGCCAACACACCGGGGCGGTCCACGACTGTGAAACGGAGATAGTAGAGCGAGCTGATTTCCTCCATCGACCGTAGCCGCAGCGGTTTTCGTTGGTCCTGCTGGAATGAGGCCACCGGCACACGACCGATGGAACCCTTGATCACATTCCGGGCGATCGCGATGATGTCACTCACCACGGCACTCCCAGTCGGCATGGATCCGGCTCCTCTCCCATAGAGGACGATATCCCCAACGGCGTCACCCACAAGCTGAATAGCATTGTAGACATCCTCGACTTGAGCGATCGGTGAGGTGGATGGAAGCATGGTAGGATGAACCCGTGCCTCGATTTCCCCATCCATGAACTTCGCAATACCGAGCAGCTTGATCGTATACCCGAACTGTTTCGCATAGGCGATGTCGATCGGTGTGATGTTGGTAATGCCTTCGGTATAGACCTCCTTGAAGTTAACCGGCATGCCGTAGGCAAGACAAGCCAGAATGGCAAGCTTGTGGGCCGAATCGATCCCCGCAACGTCAAAAGTTGGGTCGGCCTCGGCATAGCCGGCTCGCTGTGCGTCCTGTAGCACCTCTTGGAAACTGTGTCCTTCATGGGTCATGCGGGACAAAATGTAGTTTGACGTCCCGTTGATGATCCCGTAGATGGACTCAATCCTATTGCCGGCCAACCCCTCCGTCAATGCCCGAATGACAGGAATACCCCCACCCACACTGGCCTCAAACCCCAATTCCACACCCTTGCTCGTGGCGGCTTGAAAAATTTCCTCTCCATACAGCGCGAGCAGCGCCTTGTTCGCGGTGACGACATGTTTCCCTGCTGCAATCGCATCCAACATGACCCGCTTCGCCATATCGTATCCACCGATGAGTTCAATCACGATATCGACGTTCGGATCAGTCAGCACCTGTTTGACATCGGTGGTGAGCACACCGGGTGCGAGTGCGACACCGCGATCTCTGGTAATGTCGAGGTCCGCCACGCGAACCAGCTCGATCGACACACCCACGCGACGGGTGATGAGGGCCGCATTGTTCAGGAGAATCTTCGCGACTCCAGTCCCGACTGTGCCGAATCCGACGATCCCGACTCCGATACGCGACTTCACTCGTCACCTCCATCGAGCTTGAGGGCCTTGCGGATTCCTCGGACGGCCTGCCTGGTCCGATGCTCATTTTCCACGAGACCGAATCGCACATAATCGTCGCCACCCTCGCCGAATCCGATGCCAGGCGACACAGCTACCTTCGCCTCCTTGAGCAGCAATTTTGAAAATTCCAATGACCCCATATGTCGGTAGGGTACAGGGATGGGTGCCCAGACAAACATCGTGGCTAGTGGTTTGGCAACGTGCCATCCAATTCGATTAAGCCCGCCCACCAACACATCGCGGCGTTTTTGATAGCGAAGCACTGTCTCCTTGACGCAGTCCTGAGGACCGTTCAGCGCGATCACACTCGCAATCTGCAGCGGCTGAAAAATTCCATAATCAAGATAGCTTTTGATCTTTGCCAAGGCCCCGACCACCTCTCGATTGCCCACACAGAACCCGACCCGCCAGCCCGGCATATTGTAGGCTTTGGAGAGTGTATAAAACTCCACGCCACAGTCTTTGGCGCCAGGGACCTGAAGAAAACTGGGAGCCTTGTACCCGTCAAACACCAGATCGGCATAGGCAAGATCGTGAATAACGATGACGTTATGCTCTTTGGCAAAGGCCACGATCTTCTTAAAAAACTCCAGATCGACCACAGCTGTGGTTGGATTATGCGGAAAATTAATGACGAGAATCTTTGGTCTTGGGAACGTCTGCCGATACACACGGGTCAGGTCTTCGAAAAAATCGCTGTCCTGGCGGAGTTCGATCCCACGAACTTCTCCGCCGGCGATGATGAAACTGTACATATGGATCGGATATGTGGGCGTCGGGGTCAGGACGACATCACCCGGCCCAATCATGGCTAAGGCCAGGTGGGCGAGCCCTTCTTTGGATCCAATGGTAACGATGGCTTCTGTCTCCGGATCCAACTCGACATCATAGTTTCGCTTATACCAACTGCAAATTGCATGGCGCAGCTTGGTGATTCCTCTCGACGCCGAATACCGATGGTTCTTACCCTTTCGGGCCGCCTCGATCATCTTTTCGACGATATGGGACGGAGTCGCCTGATCAGGATTGCCCATCCCGAAATCGATGATGTCCTCACCGCGTTGCCGTGCTTCAAGCTTCAGGGATTGAACCTGGGCGAAGACATACGGGGGCAGTCGTTTGATCCGATAGAAACCTTCGCCCAACCCCATGAACTTCCCTTGACCGTTTCTAGAAAATTAGCAGTAGGACTCATCGCCCTGAATGAGCGAGGGGACGAGAGGCGCCTATTCTAATTCAGGGCTGTGGTCGAGTCAATTTGCGTCATTTTCTTTTGGCTCCTGAAAAGTACCCAACAGGTTTGCAGCACCGCGGCTGCTGCACGATCCGGCAATCCTATCCTTGCCCCCTCTGATTCCTTTCTGCTAGTAATACAGATGGGTGATTTTCTCTTGATCCCCTAAAAGTTCCACCTTCACATTATCCGATAGGGGTTTTGGTTTATAGAACAAGGAGGGGTGATGCCTCGGCTTGGTGTGAACGTCGACCATGTTGCGACTTTGAGACAGGCTCGTGGGGGGACCGATCCGGATCCGTTGGCCGCAGCGGTTCTCGTGGAGCTGGCGGGAGCCGACGGGCTGGTCGTGCACTTGCGGGAGGACCGTCGGCATATTCAAGATCGCGATCTCCGTCTTCTTCGCGAAGTAACCCGTACAAAGCTCGATCTAGAAATGGCTGCGGGCGATGAGATGGTGAAAATCGCACTCAATGTCAGACCAGATCTGGTCACATTGGTACCGGAAAAGCGACAAGAACTGACCACCGAAGGGGGACTCGACGTTGCCGGACAGCGCGATCGGATTCAAAACATCATTTCCGAGTTGCATAGCAGTGGGATTCCGGTCAGTGTCTTTATCGAGCCGGATCTCGGCCAAGTGAAAGCCGCTCACAAGATCTCTGCAGATTTTGTGGAGTTGCACACCGGGCGTTATGCAAATGCCACACGATCCAAAGAAGCTGATACGGAGTTTGAATCCATCACGCAAGCCGCAAGGCTGGCGTACAAGTTGGGGATTGGAGTCAATGCTGGCCACGGACTGGACTACCGTAACGTCAAACGCTTGACACATATCGCAGAAATCGTCGAGTACAACATCGGCCATAGTATCATCGCGCGGGCTGTCCTTGTGGGGATTGTTCAGGCTGTCAAAGAAATGAAGGCCCTCCTGGGCTAACGCCACGGGCCTACGAGTCCGTCTGTTCATCATTCTCGGTTCATCATGACGAAAATCGTCACCGCCGCACAGATGCAGGAGCTTGATCGGAGAACGATCACCGAGGCTCGCGTGCCGGCTACGACGTTGATGGAACAAGCCGGAATGGGGATTGTCTCGTCCCTTGAGGAACGGTGGGGATCTGTTCGCGGCAAGACGGTGACCATCATCTGCGGTAAAGGGAATAACGGTGGTGATGGGTTCGTTGCAGCTCGTCTCCTTCGCCGACGCCATGCGAAGGTGCGTGTCCTTACGCTTGCATCCCCCCGGGAACTCAGCCGCGATGCCGTCACTATGTATAAGCAATTCGTTCGTGGAGCAGGCACTGGTCCCGTGTATCCCTACACGTCAAAGGCTCAGGCTCAAGCGCTTTTGAACGACAGTGACATCCTGATTGATGCGCTCCTAGGAACAGGGCTTTCTTCTCCGGTCACTGGCCGTTATGCCGAGGTCATTGACAGTATCAACGACGCCCATCATCCCGTGGTAGCCGTCGATCTCCCATCTGGACTCCATGCTGACACCGGGGCCATCCTTGGTCGAACGGTGCGCGCAACCCTCACGGTCACATTCGGCCTCCCTAAATTAGGGCTCTATCAGGGTCAGGGGATGGATCACGCGGGGGAGATCACCGTTATTGATATCGGTATTCCGCCCGCCTACGTCGACGCTGTGGCCAGTCGTATCACCTTGATGAACCGAACAGCGGTGGAGACATTCCTACCCAGACGACGTCCATCGAGTCACAAAGGAACGTTTGGACATGCCGGTATCATCGCCGGCTCAGTAGGGAAGACCGGCGCCGCTGCGCTTGCCGCTCGAGCCGCGCTGCGAGTGGGAACAGGGTTGGTAACTGTCGCAACACCCTCCAGCGTCAATGATGTACTGGAAGCCAAGCTGCTTGAGGCCATGACCGTCCCCATGCCGGAAACCAAGGCCAGGACGTTGGCGAGGACAGGCTTGGACCGGTTGATCTCGTTCATGGCAGCCAGAACGGCTATAGCGATTGGGCCAGGACTTTCAACGGCTCCCGAGACAGTCGAGCTCATTCAAGCTCTGACCAAGCACGTTGACCGACCAACGGTGTTTGACGCTGACGCATTGAACGCCCTATCTGGACGTATCGGGTTGCTCGCATCCTGCAAAACTCCCCCGATCATCACACCCCATCCCGGTGAGATGGCACGACTCGAACCGGAGGCCACACCTCAAACCGTCAATAATGACCGGCTCGGTATTGCCACTCGCTTTGCTCGAGAGCGCGGTTTGTTCGTTGTGTTAAAAGGATCCAGAACGGTAGTGGCACGACCGGACGGTGCCGTTGCCATCTGTCCGACCGGAAATCCAGGTATGGCGACAGCGGGAACAGGTGATGTGTTGACGGGCATGATGGTAGGACTTCTCGCACAAGGTGTTCCTTCATGGGAAGCGGCCTGCGCCGCGACCTACCTTCATGGATTGGCTGGTGATTTGGCTGTTGCCGACAAGGGACAAGCTGGGATGATCGCGGGAGATCTGGTGGAACAGATTCCCCATGCGCTCAAACTGGTCGGCGAAACCGCGGAAAATTGATTCTATTTGGAGCACGACGAGCCCGTCCGCTACCGTTTCTATGTCCAAATCTCGCGACCTCCTGGATGTGACGCTTGTATCTCCTCGTGAGACAGATTTGTTTGGCCGGACTATCGGGACGGTGCTGCGAGGAGGCGACGTACTCACCTTGATCGGAGAATTGGGTGCAGGCAAAACTGCCCTGGTCCGCGGGATCGTGGCCGGACTTGGTGGATCAGCGTCGGCTGTCTCCAGCCCCACGTTCATGCTCATGCACGAATACCAAGGAAGACTTCCGCTTATTCACCTTGATCTCTATCGATTGAGCCAACCTGCCGAAGCTGAGGGAATCGGACTATCGGCTTGCTTTTCAGGTGAGACCGCAACCGCGATTGAATGGGCCGATCGATTTCCAGAGTTACTCCCGGCAGATCGGCTGGATGTGGAGTTGATTCATCGAACCAGAACGTCCAGAATGGCACGGCTAAAAGCCCGAGGGGCCGAGGCTCGATCGCTTTTGATGCGGATCTGTAAGGCTCGCCGTTCCAGTGATCGACAATCACGATCGCCTCAATCGGGAGGCCGAGCTAGGGGAAAGGTTTCTGACCGATGATCCGTGTTGTCTTAATCGGGATCCTCTTACTCCTTTCACTTGCGTTTTTCCTTCAAAACCAGGAAGAGGAAGTCACCCTGAGGTATTTCTTCGGGTTGCTTGAAGCCTCAACTCCTATTTACCAACCCATCATGGCTGGTTTCCTCGTCGGTCTCCTTGTCGCGGCCATCTTATTGTTCCCTCCCTGGGTACGAGCGCGAATCGACCTCAAACGGAAAACAAAGGCCTTGCAGCAGGCCGAGGTCGATTTGGAGCGGCTCCGGCAATCCCTGGAGAAGATTTCTGGGCGGTCATCAGCTGGATCCCAACTTGAAGCTTCCGTGGGTTTTCATGATGAATGATCTCAACCTGAGTCCATTGATGCGACAATATCGCGACATCAAACAGGGTTACCCTGATGCGATCCTGTTTTTTCGTGTCGGAGATTTTTATGAGATGTTCTATGAAGATGCTCAGGTGGCCTCTGGAATTCTCTCCATTGCCCTAACCTCACGCGATAAGAATAGTGCTGATCCGGTTCCCCTTTGTGGCGTTCCATTTCACGCTGCAACCGGTTACATCGCGAGGTTATTGAAAGCCGGACGGATTGTAGCCCTCTGTGAGCAGGTCGAAGATCCGAAGGCTGCGAAAGGCCTGGTTCGGCGCGAAGTAGTGAGACTGTATACCCCTGGCACACTGGTCGATACAGAGTTTCTGTCTCCCGGCGAGTTCAACTATTTGATGTCGCTGGCCATTCGTTCGGATTCAGCTCGAGGAATTATTATTGGGTTGGCTACCCTTGAGGTATCCACTGGTGAATTTTGGGTCATGGAGATGGACGGTCCCCGAGCAGTCCACCAACTCAGAGATGAGGTCACGCGTTCGGACCCTCGAGAATTGCTGCTTCCCGACAATTTTGATCGCCAACGCTTCCGCTGGATAGACGAAGTCGTAGGAGCTCGGTTATGCCTCCGTCCCTCGGGCCCATTTAACCCAAAACATGCCACACGTGTGCTATACGAGCACTTCGGCGTGGAATCTCTTGGCAGTATCGGCTGTCAACATCTGTCTGCAGGCATCGGTGCAGCTGGAGCGGTACTGGAATACCTCCGTGAGACCCAGCCGGCGGCACCATTAACTCATATCCGTCGGATCCTGCCACGTGGTACGAACGAGTGTATGCAGCTTGATAGTGCCACCATTCGCAATCTTGAATTGCTTAAACCATTGACCGGAGGAGAGGCTTCCCCCAGTTCACACTCGACAACCCTCCTAAGTATCCTCGATCGAACCGTCACGGCCATGGGGAGCCGTCTTCTCCGTCAGTGGCTGATGAGACCGTTGATTCGCTGCGAGCAGATCCACCCAAGATTGGATGCGGTGGAGGAACTGAAAGACCAGCTGATAGTACGAACGGCTGTCCGTTCTGCCTTGCGGGAGATTCAAGACATCGCACGACTTGGGAGTCGTCTTGTCTTGGGGTTGTCAGGCCCGCGTGAACTGCTTGCCCTGAAACGATCTCTCGGTGCCTTACCAGAAGTTTGCCTTCAATTAGATCTCCTTCAGAGCCAACTGTTTCGAGACGCGCGAGTTTCCTGGGATAGCGCTCAAGATCTCCATGAGCTGATCGAACAATCTATTCTCCCAGATGCCCCGCTCTCGATCCGGGATGGAAATATTTTTAAAGAAGGATACGATCCTCACATTGACGAGTGGCGCAAGGTGAGTAAAGAAGGCAAGGGATGGATTGCCGCGCTTGAGGTTCGCGAGCGGGAACGATCCGGCATTGAATCGCTGAAGGTGCGTTACAATCAAGTATATGGCTATTATATCGAGGTGACCAAGGCCAATCTGAACCGTGTGCCGACCGACTATATCCGCAAGCAAACTCTCGTTAACTCAGAACGATTCATGACAGTCGAGTTGAAAGAGCTTGAAGAACGTGTCCTCGGAGCTGATGTGAAACTTGTTGCCAGCGAGCAGGAAGCGTTTGTTCGTCTTCGTTCACGTTTAGCTGAACACGCGCATCGGTTGGACAGCATAGCCACCACCCTTTCCCTTATTGACGTCGTGGCTGGATTGGCAGAGGTTGCTGCACTCCATCGGTACGTGAAGCCCGTTGTCACAGACGAGGGAATCCTCACTATTCACGAAGGTCGTCATCCCGTTGTCGAGCGTCTTGGCATCGATTCCACCTTCGTCCCTAATGACACCTATCTGGATCTGGGTATGAACCGTCTCCTAATCATTACTGGACCAAATATGGCAGGAAAAAGCACCTATCTTCGGCAAGTCGCATTGATTGTTCTGATGGCGCAGATTGGAAGTTTTGTTCCTGCAGCGGAGGCTAGAATTGGAGTCACCGACCGTATTTTCACGAGAGTGGGGGCCTCCGATAATCTCGCTGGAGGCCAGAGCACCTTCATGGTTGAAATGGTCGAGACGGCCCAAATTCTCGAAACTGCCACACGGCGGAGTTTGATCTTGTTGGATGAAATCGGTCGAGGCACAAGCACTTATGATGGCCTGAGCATTGCGTGGGCGATTGCGGAGTATATCCATGACTGCACACGATTAGGGGCACGGACTTTGTTTGCTACGCACTATCATGAGATGACCAATCTAGAACAGCAACGGACCGGGATCAAAAATTATCGCGTGGCAGTTCAGGAGCGTGGTGGGGATGTCGTCTTTCTTCGAAAGATCCTGGCCGGAAAAGCAGATCGGAGTTACGGTATTCATGTGGCCAAGCTGGCCGGATTACCACCTACTGTTATTAATCGAGCACAAGCTGTCCTGTGCCAACTGGAGCAGCCCGATTCAGTGCATTCCGAATTCACACACGAACCTTCCTCCACGACAACCCATGCTCTCCCTTCCCCCCATCCAATCATCGATGAGGTGAAGCAGATCGATCTATTTTCAATAACACCGCTGGATGCGATGAATCGCCTTGCCGACCTTCAGCGCCTGGTCAATCAGGACCCCGGGCCAGGCAGCCAGCACCTAGGTCGTGGAGTGATTGATTAGATAAAGAAAAAGGCGGCTCCCCTACAAAGGGGAGGCCGCCTTCTTGACTACCTGGTTCTATAGGCTAGTGGGCTTGATTATAGGACGCAGTCCAAGGAATCAATCCACCAACTGTTTTCCCGCCAGGAAGCATGACATCATATTGCATACCGACGTTGCTCCCATCTGGCGATACCGGGGATTCATTGAGAGCTGTTTTAACCTTTGAACAGGTTGAGTCAAACTCGCTTTTTCCAGCACATTCCTTAAATCGAAGGCCCGTGATACTCAGCGGCTTGCCCATTGCTCCAGACACCTCAGGAATCTTTTTCACCGACGAGATGACACGACGGTTCTGCTCGACCTCAGCTGCAACGAATTCGATCAAATCTGTGGTGCTACCAGGAGGCACTTCTTTGGCTGCTGCCGGTCCCGCATGGGATCGCCCCATCTTCTTAAGCTCCTGCCATGCGGATTTCTCAGCATAAAACTTCAACGTTTTCCCTGGATGAACCTTTTGCCAAAACAAGCCGCTTTCGGCGTTACCGCCGTAGACAGCAACGTTGATCCAGACAGCCTCTTCATAGGGATCCAGCACGATCACCCGACCTTGGATGGTGGTCGGCTTGCTCATATCTCCCCACTCAAACCGTTCCTGAAATGATTCGATCGCCGGAGCCGTCGAAGCCATGCCAAGTACCAGGCCGACAGCTGCAAGAATGGCTGCACCTTGCTTCTGCAACATCATGATCACATCCTCCTTAAAACGTCTTCCGCCGTTAGGAATGTCTAGTCTTCCTTCAGTACCTTGAAAGCGGTAATGGTTCGGCCACTCAGCGTGACTTCCATAGCCACCAGTTCCTGCGAAGCCTTGATGATCTGGTCCATTAGCGCCTTGTCCTTGACGGCTAGGCGAACGGTGGTCGCCGCATGATACCAGCCAGAGTATGCCGAATTCTTTTCTGCTCCACCAGAAAAGCCCCATGCACAGCAGCTGAACAAAGGATCTGGCGGTTTCACATCAAGCATGGTCGAGGATCGGCCACCCGTGTCACCAGAACCTGGTTCTCCGGTATTCCAGTACTGAATCCCAAACAGAAGTTCCCCGTCGGGATTATCGGCCCATTGCGACCAAACCCGTCCTTGCAGCGTCTTCAGTCCAGCTTCGGCCTTCAGTGGTTTCCCGCCAACGACCGCATCAGCAAGTCCCAATTTTTCAATGGCCCCCGCGGCAAATGACGATTCGGCTGCTAGCAAGCCGAACCCACAAAATACCGCTACGGCAGCTAGAACGACAGCCCTCTTCATACCTCTTCCCTCCTTCATCAAATTGAACACGATAGTTTGACCAGCCAATAATTATTCAGTGTTCGTGGTGTACCCAAGCACCGATGTCAATATCCAGGTGACTCCATTGCTCGCTGTGGGCCGTATAGATTTCTCAAGACCAGGCACAAAGCCCGGCCAATAATATCGGAACGGTACTGAAACTGCGATGTCAAGTCAAGGAAATGTTTGGTTGAGCCGACCAGTAAACGATGCGCCATTATATGCTTAATAAACAATCTGTTACATGACAACTGGCGGCGGGTCTATCAGGTGGTCATCCATATCTCGCACTCAATACATGCCCCTGCCGAGAGGTAAACGGCCCTAGAGCAGTTAATGCTATGCGTTTGGAGATGAATGAATCCTGTGCAACGCGGGATATCTGCTGCTCCGTCACTGCATCAATTTCTTTGAGCATGTCTTCGAGGGTTGTATGGGCCCCCGCTATGAGTTCATCTTTGGCGAGCTTATTCATACGACTATGTGAACTCTCCAAGCTGAGCATGAGTCCGCCTTTCATCTGGTCCTTCGTGCGCCTCAATTCAGTGGAGTCGATGGCCTGCCTCGCCAGCTTTCGAATTTCACGACACACTAGATCCAGCACGCGCTCAACTTCTCGCGCCTGAGTCCCTGCATAAATCGTGATGGTTCCACCATCAGAATAGCCCGACAAGAAAGAATAAATCGAATAGGACAACCCTCGTTTTTCCCGTATCTCTTGAAAAAGTCTTGAGCTGACACTGCCACCTAACACACTGTTCAGGGCATAGACTGCGTATCGATCCTTATGACCGGCGGCAACCCCTGGCAAGCCTACACAGAGATGCACTTGCTCTAACGGTTTTTGCTTCATGCTCACGCCACGGCAGATGTCGGGAGGCCACCGTTTAGAAGGTTGCGCCAGCCTTGAATGCCCATACTTTCCGAACACGCGGGCGATAGTGGCTTCGAGTTTCAGTTGATCAAAATTTCCGGCAACGGCGATCACGATCTTTTCTGGTCGATAGTGGACATCAATGTATCGCAACAGGTCCTGCCGAGTGATTTGAGCAATGGTTGATTCCTTCCCAAGAATCGGGCGGCTCAGTGGATGCCTTCCCATCACCAATTTTGTATGAAGATCCTGGACCACATCTTCCGGATCATCTTGGGCCATCCGGATCTCCTCACGAATCACCTGTTTTTCTTTTTCAATTTCCTTTTTCTCGAGGCGCGATCGGAGGAAGAGGTCGGAAAGAAGATCTAGGGCCTGGGGCAAGTGTTGATCCAATACTTTGACGTAGAACGTCGTTGTCTCGCGGGTGGTGAAGGCGTTAATTTCTCCACCTAAGCTATCAATTTCTTGGGAGATATCTGTGGCAGACCGAGTGGTCGTCCCTTTAAAAAACATATGCTCGATGAAGTGCGAATACCCGGCCTCTGCGGGGACTTCATCACGAGAGCCCACATCAACCCAGATGCCTATGGTGACGGATCTAAGGGTCGGGATTCGCTCGGTGACGAGGCGAATCCCGTTATCGAGAATGAGCTTGCGGTACAAGAGTTACTCGCCGGAAGAATCCTTGGTGCCGCTTCCGGTGGGCATAGGAAGCGTTTCTCTTCGACTCAGCCGAATTTTTCCCTGTTTATCGATTTCTAGAACCTTCACCAGGATTTGATCCCCTTCTGAGACTTCGTCGGACACAGCCTTCACACGGTGATGCGCCAGCTGAGAGATATGGACTAACCCATCTGTTCCTGGCAAGACTTCCACAAAAGCACCGAAGTCCATGATCTTTCTGACGGTCCCCATATAGACCTTCCCGACTTCGACTTCTTCCGTCAAGCGGCCGATGATGTCTTTGGCTTTTTGTAAGGACGCCTCATCGGAGGAGGCAATGGTGACGACACCGGTATCCTCAACACTAATCTTGACTCCGCAATCGGACTGAATACCTCGAATTGTTTTCCCACCCTGCCCGATGATGTCTCGAATTTTATCCTGTTTGACTTTCATCGTATGGATCCGTGGGGCAAATGGAGAAAGGGCGGTCCTGGCTCCGGCAAGAGCATTCGACATGTGACCGAGGATATGCAATCGTCCCAGGCGAGCTTGCTCCAAGGCTCGCTGCATCAGTGCGGTGGTAATTCCCCCAATTTTAATATCCATTTGGAGTGCCGTGACCCCGTTCTTCGTTCCACAGACCTTGAAGTCCATATCGCCCAAATGGTCTTCCAGACCAAGAATGTCAGAGAGAATAATGACGTCGTCGCCTTCCTTGATCAAACCCATGGCAATGCCTGCCACCGGTTCCTTGATGGGAACACCGGCATCCATCATGGCCAATGTACCCCCACAGACCGTTGCCATCGACGACGACCCATTTGATTCTAAAATTTCAGACACAATCCGCAGCGTATAGGGAAACACATCTTTATTCGGAATGACTGGCTTCAACGCCCGTTCAGCCAATGCGCCATGCCCGACTTCCCGTCGACCCGGAGAGCGCAAAGGTCGTGCCTCACCGACGCTGAAGGGTGGAAAGTTGTAGTGGAGCATGAACGTACGGGTGTATTCACCTTCCAGCGCGTCTATGCGTTGCTCATCGTCGGTTGTTCCCAACGTAACAACCGCCAAGCTCTGAGTTTCGCCGCGGGTAAAAATTGCTGACCCATGAGCCCTTGGCAACGCACCAACTTCGCAGGTAATCGAGCGGATGTCTGCAGGACCACGCCCATCGGCTCGGGACTGGTTCTCTAAGATCATCTTCCGGACTTCTGTGTACTCGAGCTCATGGAATACTATCTTCACGTGCCGTTCACGTGACAGGTCATCCGTCTTTTTCAGCTTTTCAATGGTGTCCGCTAGAATCTGATCCAGTCGTTCTTGGCGAGCGGTCTTATTGGAGATCATGATCGCTTCGCGGATCGGCTGGGCCACCAACGCTTTGACTTCAGCCTGTACTTGTGGATCGATCGATTCAGCCACCACCTCTCGTTTCACCTTACCGACTTTTTGCGCCAATTCATCGATCTTCTTCACGATTTTCTTGATTTCAGCGTGGGCCAGTTCCAGCGCTTCGAGCATCGTCTGTTCGGGCAACTCATTCGCCCCTGCTTCAACCATCATGACCGCATCGGCGGTACCTGCGACGACAAGATGAAGGTCGCTCTGCTCCATTGACTCAAGGTCTGGATTGACGACAAGCTGTCCCTTGATACGGCCGATCTTCACTCCGGCGACTGGCCCATTGAACGGAATATTCGAGACCGCCAGGGCAGCGGATGCCGCAGTGATTCCGATCACATCGGAAGACCCGGTCTTATCTGCCGAGAGCACCGAGGCAATGACCTGTGTTTCGAAATAGTAGCCTTCCGGAAAGAGTGGCCGGATAGGGCGGTCGATCAATCGGCTGGTCAAGACTTCTTTTTCCGCCGGCCGACCTTCGCGTTTAAAATAGCCGCCTGGAATTTTCCCAGCCGCATAAGCCTTTTCCTGATAGTCGACTGTGAGTGGAAGAAAGTCAGTTCCTGGTTTGGCCGTCTGTGCAGCCACAGCTGTCGCCAAGACGACGGTGTCTCCGTACGTCGCCCACACTGATCCGTCAGCTTGCTTGGCAACACGACCAGTTTCAAGGCGAAGTGTTCGGCCCGCAATGTCCACTTCTACGACATGTACCATCTATGGTCTCCTCTGGTTAGATCCACAGATGCCCACTGAGATACACTCGAACGGGCGAGTCTTCCGATCAGCCGAAGAAGCTGGCCTGACGGCATCGAACATCGCGGAGTCAGAGCGCATGTCGGTGTTCACCTGTGGGATTATGTGGACTCGGCGATGGCCACAGCCCACCCGACTCTTGTGCTAATCGTTTACTTCCGAATGCCGAGGCGATCAATCACCGCTCGGTATCGCGCTTCATCTACACCGCGAAGATAGTCGAGCAACCGACGTCTCCGTCCGACCAGTTGCAAGAGCCCCCGACGAGAATGGTGATCTTTCTTATGTGTCTTGAAATGTTCGGTCAGGTACGTGATCCGGTTGGTCAAGACTGCGATCTGGACTTCGGGTGAACCCGAATCCTTATCATGCTGTTGAAATTGTTTAATGAGCTCTGTCTTCGCTTCCTTGAGTAAGGCCATAATGGTTCCTTCCATCCTAATGGGTCAAGAGACTGAATACCTTGCGAATTTTAATTGGTCCCAAACCACAAGTATCGTGTGTGCCAATTGCCAGCAATTGACCGGCTTCATTCTTTAACCGCACAAACACAGGACTCGGCGAAACCGGGAGCTGGGGGATTCCAGCCGGAAAGACCGGATTCCCATGCATCACCCGTTCGGCCTGTTCCGCATTAACGACAACGGCCGGGAGCTGGGATAAGAGATGGTCCAACGAAAGCACGTGACGTTCGAGTGTGCCCATGGTGATATGATCTGCAATTTGATCGATCGTTAAAGCCTGATCAATCGAAAGAGGACCTACTCGAGTACGCTCCAACGCACAGAGATGTCCACCGACCTCCAAGGACTGTCCGATGTCCGCACACAATGTGCGCACATATGTTCCTTTTGAACACACAATATGCAGCGTCACATCACGACCGTTCACGGCCACAACTTCAAGTTTGTGGATGGTCACGGACCGTTCGACTCTGTCGAGGACTTTTCCCGCTCTGGCCGCTTTATACAGCGGTTGACCACTAATTTTTACGGCGGAATACATCGGAGGTAATTGCTGTTGCTCCCCTCGGAACTTGACCACAGCCGTGCGAATCGCATCTTCGTTCACGTGGAATGGGTCGTTCGTTGTGATCACCTTGCCGGCAGCATCTTGCGTATCAGTCGTTTCTCCAAGCCGCAACACCGCTCGGTATTCCTTATCCCAATCTATGAGGTACTCAGCAATTCTCGTAGCCCGACCGATCAAAATAGGAAGCACACCAGTCGCAGTGGGGTCTAGAGTGCCGGCGTGACCAACCTTACTTTCTCCAAGTACCTTCCGGAGCTTGGCCACGACATCATGCGAAGTCCATCCAGATTCCTTGTAAGCGATAAGGACGCCGTCTAGGCCGACTCGATGATCCATTGCGATGCCAGGGATCTTCATCATTCTCATTAGGAGTTGGTGCCTACCCTCTTTCGCTCTGAGACTCGCCTGTCGTGTGTCCTTTGGATTCCCCGTGCAGTCCTTCGAGCAACTGCATAATGCGATCACCACGAGGCCCACTGATATCCTTTTTAAAGATGAGATCGGGAAGATAGCGAAGTGATAGTCGGCGTCCAAGCTCTGCTCGCACAAAGCCACTGGCCTTCGAGAGCCCGAAAAAAACGTTTCGTTCTGCCTGGCCGGTTTCCATTGTGGTAATAAACACATAGGCAGTACGCAAATCACCGGTCAGATCCACATCGGTCACAGTGACATCATGTACCCGGGGATCTTTGACTTTTCGCATGAGTATGTCCGCCACTTCCATCCTGATCTGATCAGCCACCCGATCGGCTCGTTTGTAAGTTGTCTTTGACATCTTGTCCGCGTGTCGCTGACCATCACACGCATTATAACGAGGGTTACAGCAATTCCAGCTGAGTCCGGACAACCTCAACTGCCGACATGCCTCTGATCGTGTTCAACGCTTGATCGAGCACCCGATTCACGTGACCACCGTCATTCGCGACACAAGCCATACCCAGAACAGCTCTCTGCCAGAGATCCTGGCCGTCCACTTCGGCGATGGAGAGATTAAACTTACCTTGAAGTCGATCCTTCAACGAGTGCAACACCTGTCGCTTATCTTTTAGCGACTGGCTCCCCGCCATGAATAATTCCACGGTACAGAGTCCAACGACCATATCGATTGCTCATTCAGATTAGACAACCGATGAGTCCCTGTAATGTCCTCTCCCTGGGTGGCTTCTACCGTACATTGACAATGCTAGCGAGATAATCGTGGCTAGAGCTTTGCTGCGATCTTATCGATTGCATAGGTCTCAATGATGTCTCCGGTCTTGACATCATTAAAGTTTTCAACGCTCAATCCACACTCGTACCCCTGCTGAACTTCCCGCACGTCGTCCTTGAATCGACGGAGCGAACCCAACTTCCCCTGATAGACCACGACATTATCTCGAATGACCCGAGCCCCAGCACTGGATCGGGAAATTGTGCCATCGACGACATACGCCCCAGCGACCGCACCAACCTTGGGAATCGTAAAGACTTGCCGCACTTCGGCTCGTCCCAAGACTCGTTCTTTAAGTGTAGGCTCCAGCAATCCTTCCATTGCGGCCTTGATATCGGCAATGGCATCGTAGATGATGGTATAGAGCCTGATATCTACGCCTTGCTGCTCGGCCAATGCGGTTGCCTTAGGTTCAGGCCTGATATTGAAACCGATAATGATCGCTCGTGATGCAGCGGCAAGGAGGACATCGGACTCCATGATACCTCCGACTCCGTTATGAATCACACGGAGCTTGACTGCGTCGGTCGAGAGCTTCTCAACAGCGCCGGCCAACGCTTCAGATGAGCCTTGAACATCGGCCTTAATCACGATGGCTAATTCCTTGACCGACCCTTCTTGGATCTTCGCGAAGAGATCATCCAGCGACACCTTTGCCGGGCCGCCTAACTCAGCCGCCCGTCGTTTTTGTGCTCGCTCCTCAGCAATCTCGCGTGCCACTCTCTCATTTGAGACGACGTGGAAGACATCTCCCGCCGATGGAACTCCGGGCAATCCGATCACTTCCACGGGAATCGATGGGCCGGCTTGCTGCGTCTTTTCCCCGCGATCATTGATGAGGGCTCGAACACGCCCGCTATATGGGCCCACAACATAGGCATCGGCCACCTTGAGAGTCCCGCTTTGTACCAAGACCGTTGCGACCGGCCCCCTGCCTCGTTCAATCTTAGCTTCGATCACGATGCCTCGAGCTGGTCGGTGAGGATCCGCCTTAAATTCGAGCACTTCGGCCTGGAGCAGGATCATTTCCAGAAGAGTATCGAGGCCCGTTTTCTGTTTCGCGGAGACCTCCACCATAATGGTGTCACCTCCCCAGGCCTCCGAAATTAACCCATGCTCCGAGAGAGCAGTTTTGACTCGCTCTGAGTTCGCACCAGGTTTGTCGATCTTATTGATCGCAACGATCAAGGATACTCCAGCAGCTTTGGCGTGATGGATCGCTTCGACCGTCTGCGGCATAACTCCGTCATCCGCAGCCACGACCAGAATGACGATGTCAGTGACTTTTGCGCCACGAGCCCGCATTGCAGTGAAGGCCTCATGGCCAGGGGTGTCCAGAAACGTGACTTGCTTCCCGTGCACTGACACGGTGTACGCCCCAATATGCTGAGTGATACCGCCGGCCTCACCCTCGGCGACATTCGTTTGGCGGATCGCATCGAGCAAAGAAGTCTTCCCATGGTCGACGTGTCCCATAATGGTGACCACGGGAGGTCGAGGTTCAGGCCGTTCATCCTCTCCCGTCTCGACAAGATCCTGCAGTAACTCCTCTCCTCCTCGTTCAACGGCAATTTCAACTTTGATCCCGCTTTCCTCTGCGAAGATCGAGGCCGCATCAAGATTCATCGGCTGTTGAAAGGTCAACATCTGGCCCATGTCCATCAATTTGCGCACGATGTCTGCTGGCCGTTGACCGATGAGCTCGGCAAACTCCTTGACCGTCGTCCGTGGGGTGACCTTGACGCTTTTTCGACGAGGCTTCGTGATTTCAGCAGGCGCACTCTGGTGCAAGTGCTTGGATCGGTCATCGCGTCGCTGCACCGGGATTGCGCGAAGATCCTGCCAGCGGGCGGCATCTTCACGGAATTTCACATCTTGTTGATCGTCCCTGGGGCGACCCGGTTTACGAACTTTTTTAGCCTTATCTTTCTGCCCCTCAGCTTCAATGGCCTCAAATGCCATGCTTTTCTTTTTGGCAACCACTGACTCCACTGTTCCTGCTGCAAGATTGGGTGGAGTTGCCGATGGCTTTGGCGGTGCTTCTTCCTGCTGCGGAACAATGGGAGAGGGTGCAGTCGGCACTAGCTTAGCTGAGAACTCCTCCATCCTGGAAGCTTGCTCGGTTTCTGCGTCTACGGCGACCTGATCTACAGGCGTCGAGGAGGTCGCGACGGAAGGTTCTACTCCGCTGTGTGCCGAACTCTCACCGTCGACCACGGGCGCAGGAGGAGCAACTTCGGCCGGTTCATCCTCCTTCTTCCGCTTAATCAGAATGCGCCGTTTGTCTGACTTAGGAGGGTCCCCTAGCGATTGTGCCTTGGCTGCCACATCTTTACCGCGCGGCCCCTCACGAACTGACTTTGCAGCGGCACCTCCTTCTGGTACCCGTAATGGTTCATTGGATTTTGAACCGATCGCTTCCAATGCTTTTTGCACCGTCTCGTCGTCCAGGGTGCTGCTATGGGATGAAACCGACACTCCCATTTTCTTCAGCTCAGGGATGAGCACGCGATTTTCCATACCTAACTTTTTGGCGAGTTCATATACGCGCATAGCCATCAAATAGTTCCGTCTGTTATCCGCTCGTCGCTTCCTCGGCTCTTGCCGCTTGACGCGCTTCTTCCTGGAGTCGTTGCGCTTCCGCCTCTTCTGCTAGAGCCGCTTTTATTTCCTTGTCCCGTTCGACTTTTTCTTTTTCGTATTCGGTTGCGCTAATGATATCAATTTTCCATCCGGTCAATCGTGCGGCAAGTCGGACATTCTGTCCGTTCTTACCGATAGCCAGGGACAATTGCGAGTCAGCGGCAACGACGAGAGCCGACTTTTTCTCTTCGTCGATCCCCACCTTTTCGATCGTCGCTGGATTCAACGCTTCAGCAATGAACACACGAGGGTCCTGCGTCCAAGTGATGATGTCGATTTTTTCGCCCCGTAATTCACGAACCACTGCTTGGACACGGGACCCTTTGATACCAACGCAGGCCCCGACCGGATCGACGGCCTTTTCGCGTGACGTGACCGCGATTTTTGTTCGATCACCAGGTTCTCGAACGACCGATTTAATTTCAATGATTTTCTCCATCACCTCTGGCACTTCGAGCTCGAAAAGCTTCGCCACGAATTGCGGATGACTTCGTGATAATATGACCTGAACGTCCTTCGGCGTACGACGGACCTCCAGCAACATCGCCTTTACGCGATCTCCACGCCGATAGGTTTCTCGAGGAATCTGCTCCTGGATCGGCAGAATGGCTTCGGTCTTTCCAAGATCGACGAGATAATTCCGACGCTCCATACCAAGAATGATCCCCGTGACAAGATCTCCCTGCCGCGTCGAGTACTCCTTTTGAACCGCTTCCCATTCGGCTTCCCGGACCTTCTGAAAGATGACCTGCTTCGCCGTTTGCGCGGCGATTCGTCCCAATTCGTTCATCTCGATCAGTGATCCAATCTCATCACCGACTTCCGCTTCGCTGTCGTAGTAACGCGCTTCCTGAAGTGAAATTTCAGCTTTGGGGTTGGTCACCGTTTCGACAATCGTCTTTTTGGAGACGACTGAAATTTCTCCCGTCTTGTGATCGATTTCCACCTGAATGTTTTCGGCCTGACCAAAGCGCTTCTTGGCGGCTGTCTGCAGGGCAGATTCAATGGCTCCGATCACACGAGTCTTGTCGATCCCTTTTTGACGCCCGATTTCGTCAATGACTGAAATCAGTTCTCGGTTCATACCTCACGCTCCTGCATCCATTTACCATCCATACGCCGGACTTCACGTGCCTACAGCTTCACAACCAGTTTTGCCTCGGCGATCACTTCACGATCCAGCCTTATCGACTTCGTCATCTTTGACGTAATGAGATCCAGCACGACGGCCTGATCATCCACATTCATTAATCGCCCCGCAATCTTCCACTGCCCTTCGAGTGGTTGGCGAAGCTTGAGACTCACTTCCTTACCAATTGCCCGTTGATAGTCTTGAAGTCTCCTAAATGGCCGATCCAGACCTGGTGAAGAGACCTCTAGCGTATAGGCGTGGGGAAATGGATCAGCGACATCCAGAGCCGGTCCCAGTGCCTTATGTGCTTGCTCGCAATCTGCGATGGTGACTCCACCGGGTTTACTGATCAGAACACGAACAACTGAGCGGGAACCTTGACCGACACAGATCACGTCTACCAACTCAAGCCCTAACGTCCACAAAATCGGGGAAACAATTTTTTGCAACCGGTTGGCAACAGGTTCTGAACCATCGCCCGGCATGCTCAACCTATACGTTTTTCGACATGTGTCCAAACAAAAAAGTGGGCATGAGCCCACTTACAGAGGCAGCACCATATCACGCACCCAGAAGCAAAGCAAGAGCACTAACCGGTCACAAGTGCCCACTGGGCAGCCAACGTTTTCGTCACGGGGCCGGGCTGGCCATGGCCAATTGTCATCCCGTCAATCTGAACGACCCCGAGCACTTCGAGTGTGGTCCCCGTCAGAAAGACCTCATCTGCAGCGTACAGCTCATTGACTGGCACGAACCGTTCCTCAATTGGGATCTCCTTCTTTCTCGCCAAATCCAATACCACTGTTCTTGTGACCCCAGACAGGATCCTGGGACCTTCGGGAGCCGTCAGAAGCACGCCGGCACAGACAGCCATGACATTACTGAGCGCTCCTTCCATGACGAGACCCTCTCGAACGAAGATGGTCTCGAACACCCCGGCTTTTCTGGCCTCTTCCCGCGCAAGAACGTTGGCAAGCAGATTGACGCTCTTGATATCGCATCGTCCCCATCGAAGGTCTTCGCGAGTGCATGCCCTAACGCCAACCCGGCGCATCTCAGTTGGCAGGCCTTGCAACTCCCTAATTGTCATCACGATCGTGGGGCAGTTCTGAGAGGGGAAGGTGTGTTCCCGAGGAGCCACCCCTCGGGTAATCTGGATATAGACCTTGGCCTCTTGGTATTCAGCAAGGCTGAGCCCATGTTGAATCCACTGCATCCACTGCTCTCTCGAATATGGAAAGGGAATACAGAGTTCTCGCGTGCTCCGTTCCAGTCGCACAAGATGCGCCTCCAGCTGGAAAGGTATACCGCGATAGGTCCTGACCACTTCGTAGACAGCGTCGCCAAACTGAAACCCCCGGTCATCAATCGAAACCGTCGCATCCTGCCATGGAACAAAGCGGCCATTAATGAACGCGACATCGGGCATGGACTCAACTCCCAGTGAACGGCAGGGCCTCTACTTTGAAGACTCGTCGTTCTTCGGCAGTAAATTTCCATCCCATGCGCTTTTCGAACACGAGATGATACACACCTGGCTGAACGGCCTTGAGTTCAAAGATGCGTTGTCCATTTTCCACCGCATTGTTACTCGCAATACGGAGGAATTCGTCGCTCAGAAGTGCGAGTGCTCTTGTGTCATACGTCGGCACCCATTGTTCGCCTCTGGTCCGATCTTCCCACAGACGAATGACGAACGGCTGTTCAACGACAACCTTGCGGCAATCGGCAGCATCCAGGGTTGGATTGTGGTCTGTGTTAGAAATGCTCACGACTGTTCCTTCTCGTGAGAACTTTCCTCGAGGCTGCTCCGATGCTCATATCTTTTTGCGTGGACCGATCAGGATGTCGGCTCCTTCAACCTGTACTTCGTAGCTTCCCACACAGTAGCCGCCACCATCCGTACCTTGGCCGTTTCGAATATCAAACGCAAGATCGTGCCATGGACAGGCAATGATAAATCCCTTGAGTCTTCCTTCAATGAGCGGTCCACCCTCATGAGGGCAGCTGTTATGAATGGCGTAAAACGTGCCGTCAATATTAAACAGCGCGATCGGCCTGTCATTGACCTTCACGATTTTCGACTGACCTGGCGGTAACTCTTCGATCTGCGCAACTTTCTGAAAGCTATTTGTCATCCCTAATATCCTTTATTGAGGTTCCCAGCAGCTACATCCTACATTCGGAGCGTGTATTTGAGTTCATCATCGGGAGCAACCCGTGCCTTCTGAATAAATCCCGATTCCGCCTGGATGACATAGCGGGCTGGTTCAGGTGGTGGTCCAAGGAATGGGCACGGCTCTTTACGACACGGTTCCGCATGCTCCAGCATATGGACGACATGATGACTCTCGTCTATCCAAAGAATATCGATGGGAAATCGATATTCTTTGGTCTTGATGCGGTGCAAACCATTTTGCTCGAAGATATAAAGCATGCCTCCATTGGGAGGCAGTGTATCGCGAAACGCCAGCCCAAAAAGCAATTTCTCGGGAGTATCCGCTACTTCGGCCTCGAGCTGAATCCCACTGGGGAACGTCACGACAATGATACTCGATTCTTTGCGTTCGCCCAGGAAAACGGACGCACTCATCAAAAGAAGCGCAAGCAAGACCATCATAATGATCCGCTTGTTTCGCTGTTCCCGGTTTCCCAGCTCTGGTTGATTAGAGCCCATTGGTAATGATCAATGGATATTTTCTCTGGTGAGCCCAATGGCCCACTCTCGATACTAACCTAAGCCTTCTGGCAGAAGGGCATTCTGTTGACTTGGAAAAGAATCGGAGAATAAAATGCCTTCCCGCGCGCCTTACGTACCATGCCGAGCGCACTATGGTTGGAGTGATGTGAACTTGTCAATATTGTTTAGTCTTTGAGAGTGGGAAGGAGGCTTTGGTCATGGCTTTATTGATCACGGATGAATGTATCTCTTGCGGCGCATGCCTGCCGGAATGTCCGAATGAAGCAATCTTTGAGACCAGAAGCGACGCCGAAAGCAAGGGTAATCACGTGGGTGACGGACAAGGTGTCGGAGACAACATCTATGTCATCGCACATGATCGGTGCACTGAATGCGTCGGTCACTTTGACGAGCCTCAATGTGCAGCGGTGTGTCCCGTCGATAATTGCTGTATCTCAGACCCTGCCTACCCTGAGACGACGGAAGTACTTCTTGGCAAGGCAAAGACGTTGAATCCTGATAAGGAAATAGATGCTGCCAAGGTGTGGAGCGGAGTAAGAAACTGACCTAGTTATTCGCTCTTTATTCTTAAAATCGAACCTCGGTTTTTGACTATACTGAGATTGTTTTACTTTCCTATGAAAAAGGCCTCGGTTTGGTTAACCGAGGCCTTTTTCTCTACTTATTTGATAGCGCCGTCGCAGATTACTTCAGCATGAGCAACTTACCGCCAACATGCCCAGCGTGCAAATGACAACGATATTCCAGGACGCTTCCAGCCGCATAAAATAAATCGCTGGTCGGAATACCGATGTAGCGTGTTTCTCCAGGTTTCAGGACCAACTTAGTGTCCAAAACGGTGGGGGCGGACTGATTCACCGCCGCGCTGAGATGAAACCCATGTTCAGCCGTCGCATTATTCGTCACCTTCAAGAGAACGGGTGAACCCGTACGTGTCTTGAAATCAATGACTGTCATAGGCGGATACCACACCTTCATATTGCCAATTTCTACGGAATAGAAGGTAAGATCCACCGGCAGCTCTTTAAATGGCTGGCCTACCACTGATCCAGTTTCCAAATCCCCAACTTCAACACCACCTGCTTGCAGCGCATGCGAACCCGAGACCCCAGCTAAGACCATTCCTAGGCCGAGGAAAACCGCCAACATTGTCTTGCCCATGACTACCCCCTTAACAAGAAATGAAGAGATATAGATAAGAGGCTTGTGAATATGTGTCGTCAAACTCTGGAGGACATGCAGGCTTTCTCGTTAATGCATATTTCTTTCTCTGTAGCTTCTTCCCAACTCAATGATGCGATATCGCGAACCTTATAACACAGGGATTAAAAGGGAAGCAACCAATTTGGAGTTGCTTAGGCCCAGAGGTTGTTCTTGCCCCGTTCCAAATCTTTGCTTTGCTGCGGCTTAAGTATTTCCCAAGAGTTCCGATACGGACCTTGGAGAGGGTGCCCCATGCCCATTAATTTGGCGGTCAATGGGATAACCGAAATCTACCCCACAAAGCAGGTGAGCTCTCGGTCTAGCCGCGCTGAAACTGCCGGAGATCGTGAACCTCACGACCAACACTCTCCGTCATTGGATCATTCCGCTTTGACTGCGCAGACTGCTTACCGTCAAGCCGACATCCAACAACGACACCCAAAACAGGCCGTTTTAGCCAAAGATCTCATGAGATCTCCAGTCGTCTCTCTTCCATCGGACAGTCTGTTGCTCGATGCCTGGGCCATCATGTCTCAGAAACGTTTTCACCATATTCCCGTAACCTCCCTCCATGGCACCCTAGTTGGTATGGTATCGTATCGTAACCTGCTCCTGCACGTCCCTGAACTGATCACTGGAGGTGACAAGCGACAAGCCGCGCAAAGGCGACTAGCTGAGATTATGACCCCCAGAGTAATCACGGCCACCCCTATGACAGACATCAGAGAAATTGCGCACGTCATGATTGATGAGCAGATCCATGCGGTTCCGATCCTGGACCAGCACCGGCTTCTCACCGGTATCGTATCAACACACGACCTACTCCAAGCCATTGCCCATCGCGGTCCTCTTGAGCTCTGGACTTAGCCCCTCTTTCGGATAAGCGTTCGCTTCTGTACTCAGAGAGATCCTTCATTCGATCAAGTAGTTTGCTTACCCCCCTCATAAGGCTCCTCCACATTCGTAGGACTAGGCTGACCGGCGATCCCGTAATAGGGTGACTCTCACATAAGGTAGGCTGAGGAATCTCCTCTTGCAGGTACCTTCACCATGACGTTCTTCGACACATTCTTCGACACCCCAATCGCAACAGGAGTTTCCGCGCTGGTGTTATTGGCTATTGGGCTTCTTCTCAGGAAGGAGCAGGGACGTCGGTGGGTTCTAAGTTTGAGCCTCCTCTTGTACATCCGCTACATGGTCTGGCGGGTGCTCTACACCCTACCTACCGAAGACACCAGCAGTATGATCGTCGGATGGATCGTCTATCTCGCAGAGCTGTATGGACTCTGTCAGTTTTGCTTCTTTACCTATCAATCCTGGTCACCTACGGATCGTCAACCAGCACCAATCACGAACTACCCGACCGTCGACATCATGGTCACTGTCGTGGATGAGCCGCTCTCACTCTTGCGGCAAACATTAGTGGGGTGCCTAGCGCAGGACTATCCCAAGAATCAGTTCATGGTGCATGTGCTCGATGACGGTCACCGACTTGAAGCAAAAAAACTCGCGACTGCGATAGGCTGTGGCTACCTCAGGCGCCCGGATCGTCCCCGTCATGCTAAAGCCGGAAACCTCAATCATGCACTTCGTTTAACCGACGGCGACCTCATAGCGGTCTTCGATGTTGACCACGTCCCGGCTCGTACCTTTCTGAAAGAAACCGTCGGATTTTTCGATGATCCAAACGTGGCCATCGTTCAGACTCCGCACCACTTCTATAATCCAGATATATTCCAGCGCAATCTCCGTGTAGGAGAACTCGTCAAGAACGAGCAGGCCCTGTTCTTCCGCTCCCTGCAGGCTGGGCGAGATTCGCATAACAGTGCCTTCTTCGCTGGCAGTGGTGGCCTCTTCCGTCGACAAGCACTAGAGGAGATCGGCGGATTCCAAACCCAAACCATTACCGAAGATATCCATACCAGTATGAATCTGCATGCGAAAGGGTACAGGTCCTGCTACCTCAATCGTGTTCTGTCTGCCGGTCTTATGCCAGAGACGTTTGAAGGTTATCTCAAGCAGCGGAAGCGGTGGGCCATGGGTTGTATTCAGGTACTCCTCCGTGACAACCCCCTCATCAAACGCGGTCTGACGTTGTCACAGCGGGTGGACTATTTCGGATCGATCTTCTATTTCTTTTTTGGCCTCCCGCGCCTCATTTGTCTTGTCGCTCCACTATCGAGTCTTTTCTTCCATACCCCGCCAATTCATGCAGATGTGCTCCTACTTGGTGTTCATTTCTTTTCCTTTTACATCGCATCGGTACTCGTAATGCGCCCTGTCAGCCGCGGTTCGCGCAACCCATTCTGGTCAGATATCTATGAAATCGCTATGTGCTTCGCGCTCAGCGCTGTGGCATTGAAAGCCCTTGTCGCGCCCCGTAAAGAACGCGCCTTCGAGGTGACACCTAAGGGGCAACGCATTAGAAAAAACACATCCGCTGAATTGAATTTGGCTTGGCCGCACCTAGTAACATTTGGATTGTTGGTCGGTGGTTTGGTCCTTGGGATTCAGAATCTTCGCCATGGCACCGGAGATCCTGGTCTCCCGGTCAGCATCTTTTGGGGATCCGTCAATCTCTTGCTGTTGACGATCGCCATGTTCGTTGCTAGCGAACAAACGCAGAGCCGACAGGCGTTTCGACTCAATCGAGACTTCGCGAGTGAGTTGTTTGTGGATGATACCGCTCTCACCGCACGTATCCTAAATATTAATGAGCACGGCGTAGCATTGGCGTTAGAACACCCTGTGTATAGCATACAGGACACCGTAACCCTCCTATTGACGTCCTCTCAAGGTACCATCGTCCGTTTAACTGGACGAATCACTAGACAAGAACAGTTGCCAGACTGCGGGGTGGGAGTTGGGCTTCGGTTCGTGGAGATTGATGACGCAACCAGGGATGTGCTTGTTGATAAGATTTTTGGTGATCCGGCGCCATGGGAAGAGAGTTCTCGCTTCCAGCCCGGCGTAGCGAGCAGCCTACAATCACTTCTCTACGCTTTTACCACTCCCTGGAGGTCTTTTAACCGAGAACGGCGCCGGATGCTACGAGTCCCCCTTGCAACCTCTTGTCGATTAAGCACCTCGACATCCTCGTTGCCCGGGAAGTTGGAAGATATATCCTTCACGGGCGTGAGCGTCCGCTTCCCTTCAACTCCAGATGGATCGTTTACCGGCGCTCTCCTAGAACTTCCCCGTACCACCCTGAAGGTAAGTCCTGTATCGATTGTGCACGGTCTCCGTAAGACTAGTGTCCGCTTCAGGGTCAATGGTATCGAACGAGGCGAAGAGCACTGGAGGGCGTTGCACGAGGAAGGGTGGAGACGGTCATGATGAATGGCGTGTTGAAAACACCTCTAATCTGCTGCCCATTTTGGTCAACCTGATTCAATAATCGTCACCTGAATTTCCTTCCGATCATTCATCACTCACGGCAGATCGGTGGTGTCACTTCAGAGTTAGTCCGCAGGGGATGCCCCGTCTCATTTTCTTATTTTTCTCCTGATTGTCCAGGTATTGCACTATCCTAATCTAGCTCTCGTTCATCACATTCGAGGCGACACCCGTTGATGTCCAGCATCATTCAGCATGATCACCGCCCATTGGTCGGTTTCAGATTGACTCTTTACTCGAAGGGGAACGCCGATGACGCGATATGTGTCCTTCCTACTAGTAACACTTGTCTTGGTGATCATACCTAGCCGCACACAGGCAGGAGACGTGTTCACCGGATTTCAAATCGATAACAAGAGCCAATACTTCGGCTACTTAGGCGTACGAACGCCGGTCTTACTCATGTCAGGAGGAACAACCCTATTCGCGCAGGCGATGACTGCCGGTCTTGGATACAGCTTCAAGAGCAATGGGCAAGTATTGGATACCAACGTACAGTTTGTCGTTCCATCTCTTGGGATTTCACAGTCACTCGGAAGGTGGACCTTTCTCGCGCTTGCAGGTCCACAACTGCGCAGAATCGAGGAAGACCGTTTGAATACAAGTTCGAGCGTCGATCATCAGATCGGCTTCTTCGGCCAAATTGAAGGGTTGTACTGGCATGAAAAAGGTAGCCTCCATGCTATCGGGTCTTATGCCGATCTGGACAACTTCTTCTGGGGTCGGCTGCGTGGAAAATTGTTGACCTACAAGTCCGATCGAGGCTGCTGCCCTCTTTACACCGGATGGGACATCGCTGGAATGGGCAACCGTGAATACCGTGCCATCCAGACAGGACCAATTCTTGAGATCCTGATTGGTAAGGTTTTCTTTCTCGTCAGGGGTGGGTATCAGAACAGCACCTCGTTTCATAACGGCGGCTACGGAGGAGCCGAGATCTATTTTCCTTTCTAGCTCACTCTAACGTGGACCAATGTGAGAAAGTCGCTGCTTGACCGATCGGTCTCTGAGCTGAATCAATCACGGTCCAGATCAAGGCCTGTTCGACAAGAAAACGTCGGCCCGTTGAAGAGATTCTGACTCCCCGATATCCATCAAAGTACCCGTTCGTCTTTGCCTGCTCTAACATGCGCCCTCGTTCAGGACGGTTATCGGGTTCGGCCGTTAGTCGCGACGGCGTCTGGATGAATTGATCCCAGGAGAGCTCCCATAGATCGAGTGCCCTTTGGTTTCCATAGTTCAAGATTGGATCGCGCTCGACCCCATGTGAGACCACGACAAACGGAGCTTCAAACAAGATACGCGCCTGATGTTCGGCCTTGTCTACCCGTTCGATTAGTTCTCGTCCCGTCCAATGCTGATAGCTATCCAGCAGTCGTTGGCACCACTGTATGATATGGGGCTGATTCCAGTCTGTGATATCCATACTCGTTTCGCTATCACGTCTAGCCCGGCAGGACAAGGTTCACAGGCACCTTGTCAACTGCATGGTATGTCTCTGTATAATGTGGCCTCTGTGCCAAAACTAGTAGGAGTCGTGATGGCCGCTACAACATTGTTTGACAAGATTTGGGACTCACACGTCGTACGGGCTGAATCGGACGGGACGACGTTGCTGTACATCGATCGGCAGCTGGTTCATGAGGTGACCTCCCCCCAAGCATTCGAAGGGTTGCGGCTCGCGGGCCGGAAACCACGACGGCCCATGGCCACGTTGGCTGTACCGGATCACAATGTCCCGACCACGGACCGTCGTCTGGGAATCATGGATCCCATAAGCGCACTTCAGATTCAAACACTAGAAGATAATTGCAAACATTTCGATATTTCCCTGTTCAACATGAGCGACATTCGTCAGGGTATTGTGCATGTTATCGGTCCTGAACAAGGGTTTACGCTCCCCGGGACCACGATTGTGTGCGGTGACTCTCACACGTCTACCCATGGAGCCTTTGGTGCCTTGGCATTTGGAATCGGAACCAGTGAGGTCGAACATGTATTGGCCACCCAATGTCTGGTCCAGAAGCGGCCCAAGACCATGGAAATCCGGGTCGATGGGGTTCTCTCAGATCGTTGTTCGGCCAAGGACATTATTCTTGCCATCATCGGGAAGATTGGTACGGCTGGTGGGACCGGCTATGTGATTGAGTACACGGGCGATGCAATTCGCTCGCTCAGTATGGAGGGTCGGATGACCCTCTGCAACATGTCGATCGAGGGAGGAGCTCGCGCTGGGCTCATCGCACCCGATGACAAGACGATGGCTTATCTCAAAGGGCGTCCGCTTGCTCCTAAGGGCGACCAATTCGAGCAAGCTGTTCGAGCCTGGCAACACCTCAAAACCGATCCTGATGCCACCTATGATGCCGCCGTGGTTCTACAAGCCGACCGTATCGCCCCTCAAGTCAGCTGGGGAACAAGTCCGGGTATGGTGAGCGGGGTCGATGAACATGTGCCGGATCCACAAACGATGGATGACGACAGATCCAAGCACGCCACCGAACGTGCGTTATCCTATATGGGACTCACTCCTAATATGCCGATCACCGATATTCGAATAGATCGAGTGTTCATCGGCTCCTGCACGAATTCTCGAATCGAAGACCTTCGTCTGGCTGCCAGTTTTGCCAAGGGCAAGAAGGTCGCAAAGACGGTCCATGCCATGGTGGTGCCGGGCTCGGGACTTGTCAAACAACAGGCCGAGGCAGAGGGGCTTGACCAAGTATTTCGGGAAGCAGGCTTTGAGTGGCGGGAGGCCGGGTGCAGCATGTGTCTGGCGATGAATGCCGATGTCCTGAAGCCTGGGGAACGTTGTGCCTCGACAAGTAATCGCAATTTTGAAGGACGCCAGGGGGCTGGAGGGCGAACTCACCTTGTATCGCCGGCCATGGCGGTTGCTGCAGCCATTGAGGGCCACTTTGTCGATATCAGACACTGGCATTGATCCATCGAGAATCTCTGGCGTGACATATTCGCTTATCGAGAAAAGGACATTCGCACTATGCAACCTTTCACAACACTGACCGGTCTCGTCGCTCCATTGGACCGAGTGAACGTCGACACCGACCAAGTGATCCCGAAGCAGTTTCTCAAGACCATCAAGCGCACAGGTTTGCGTGAAGGTCTCTTCTTTGATTGGCGGAAGCGGCCGGACGGCTCTCCTGATCCGTCGTTCTTCCTAAACGACCCTCGATATCATGAGGCGACCATCCTCTTGACTCGCGACAATTTCGGCTGCGGCTCGTCTCGCGAGCACGCTCCGTGGGCATTATTGGATCAGGGATTTCGCTGTCTGATCGCTCCCAGTTTTGCCGACATTTTCTATAATAACTGTTTTCAGAATGGGATTCTCCCCGTGGTCTTAAAAGCAGAGGAAGTGCTCGTCCTCCTGAAGGAAGTGATCAACACCGAGGGATATCGGCTCACTGTAGACCTGGATCGTCAAACGGTGACGACACCCCAAGACGTTACATATCGGTTCGAGATCGATCCATTTCGAAAAGACTGCCTGTATCGGGGACTTGACGCTATCGGCCTCACCCTTCAACACGAGGGCGCAATCACAGCCTACGAAACTCGCCGGAGAGCTGAAGCCCCTTGGCTCTTTGCCGATCTACGCGCTTAGGCGAACTAAAGGCCGAAGACGGTCTATCGTGCGGATTCGGCGGGCACCCACAAAAACAGAGGCCCCGAGTATCCGCCTACAGCCATTTCTTCCATCGAAATCCTAGAAGCATGGCCCCTGCCACTAAGCCCATGACGGTGAGAGCCATGGGGTACCCCCACGCCCATTTCAGCTCCGGCATATGCTCAAAATTCATCCCATAGATACCGGCGATAAAGCTCAACGGCATGAAAATCGTGGTGATCACCGTCAACACTCGCATGACTGAGTTCAGCCGATAACTCACGCTGGAGAGATAAATATCGAGGCTCGCCGAGACCATTTCTCGTAGGGTTTCGATAGTATCTACGATCTGCACTACATGGTCATAGACGTCTCTGAAAAAGACCTTCGTGGGCTCATGCAAGAAGGGGCATTCCGATCGCGAGAGGTTGTTGATCGCCTCTCGGAGCGGCCAGACGGCTCGGCGTACAAACAAGAGCTGCCGTTTGAGCGCATGAATGTCTTTCAGCGTCTCCGGCCTTGGATCGGCCATCACCCGTTCCTGTAATGATTCGATCCGCTCACCCAGCATCTCAAGCACCTCAAAGTATTGATCGACAACGGTATCGATGAGGGCATACACGAGATAGTCAGACCCGTTTTGCCGGAGACGTCCTTTTCCAGCCCGAAGTCGACCCCGAACGGACTGGAAGACATCAGTCCCGTTCTCTTGAAACGAGAGGACATAATTTCGGCCCAGAACAAAGCTGATCTGTTCGACCAGGATGTCCCCTCGATCCGACGCCGTCAGGACTTTCATGACGACAAAGAAATAGGTTTCGTAATCGTCGAGCTTGGGTCGCTGATCAGTATTGGCAATGTCTTCGAGCAGGAGAGGATGCAGGCTGAAATGCTTGCCAAAGACCTCCAACACATCGGTCTTGTGCACCCCACCGACATCCACCCATGTGACCGTTTCGTCGGCCGGAAGACGAAGCTCATTCACGTCACGAATGAGATGTTCATCGCAGTGAGAAACCGAATAGTTGAACAGAGTCACAGTGACGGTCTCCGCTCGCTTCTCACCAATGTGCATCAGCGTGCCGGGAGACAGTCCTTTCTTCCGTGATCGTTTCTGCATCAGTTTCATCGCACGGTGCTTGTACGCAGATTTGCCTTCAAGGTCAAGTTCGTGAGACGAACTTTGCTTTTCTTCTTAAGCTGGGCTTGCTACTCTTTCTCCATGAAATGGTATGACGAACTCGAAGTTCTCATTCACGCCGTTCGAATAGCGGGAAAGGAGGCCGTGCGACTGGCTGAGGCGGGGTTTGAGACGACCCAGAAAGCCGATCGATCTCCCGTCACCTCCGTCGATCTCGCCGTGAACCAGATTCTCCACTCATACCTCCACTCGGCTTTTCCCGCAGACGGATGGTTATCGGAAGAATCGCCGGATGGTCCTGACCGGCTACAGAAGGCTCGCGTCTGGGTAGTCGACCCGATAGATGGCACGAAAGCGTTCATCAACAGGGAACCGGAGTTTTGTATTTCAGTGGCGCTTATTGAAGGGGACCGCCCGATCGTGGCGGCCATTTTCAACCCTTCGGTGGATGAGCTCTACACGGCAACCAGAGGCGGTGGTCTCTACCTGAATGCCAAGCCAATCACCCCACCTGCACTCCAGGACGAGCGACCACCGATCGTCGCCATGAGCCCATGGGAACGGGACAATGGGCGATTTCCTTGCTTGGATGGAATAGTCTCCAGTCGTCCGATGCGTTCTATCGCATGGGGACTCGCCCTGACTGCAAGCGGCCACATTCAGGGCCTAGTCACACTGGAACCGGAGAATGAATGGGACGTGGCGGCGGGGGCGCTTCTCATCGAGGAAAGTGAAGGGCAGATTTATGATGGAGGCGGACGTCCACTCACCTTCAACCAGACCGCGCCTCGTTATCAAGGGATGATCGCCGCCAGTGCATCGTGCCCCGGCATCCTGAAGCAGAAACTCACACTGCTCACCCATGCAGGAATCAATACTGCGGAATAACGGTTCACAACGCCAAGCTACGGTGGTGGAGGTGTGTCACTAAGACTAGTGATGGACGTTCTTCTACTCACATGGAAGATGCCTCCTTTCTCGGACGGTCTGGTATCGGTTCCGATACGGTCATACCACCATCGACCTTCGCCTTCCGTGAAGTCGGGAGACAGTTTCACGAGGAAGCCCCCCTCCCGGTCATTTTCCTTTTGATACCACTTCCCCGCCCATTGCCCTCCCCCGAATGCATGGGTTTCGAACCGTCCATCCTTGTAGGCATACGTTCCGTTGCCCTGCGCATCAAGTTGAAGAACAACAATGCCACCATCTTCATACTGCCACTCTCCTGCTAGGATCGAACGATCATCGGGCGGAAGACTATTCGGGATAGCCACCTGGGGTGAGGGCTGATGTCCACATCCTGTAATGGTCAGGGCAGCAGCAAGCGCAGTCCTGGATACCAGAGCCAGGTTCATGAGCGTGGTTCATACCATGAGTCGTTCCTTCCGGCAAGGAACAATGAGCTACCTTGATCGGAAACTAGAGTTTGGCCCTGGTCAATCGACGACAGGCTTCATCGAGATCGGATTCCGTTTTTGCATAGCTGAAGCGAATGAAGCAGGCTCCCTTCTTGCCGGAGAAAAAGGCCTCCCCTGGTACACTTGCGACACCGGTTCGCTCCAGCAGATACATGGCGCGAGCTTTCCCACTGTCACCTGGAAGCCGCGACACATCGGCCAGCACGTAATAGGCCCCTTGCGGGATCGACGGTGTCAGTCCGGCTGCGGCCAACGCACGACAGAACCGGTCACGCTTCTTCTGATAGTCTTGAGCGAGGTTCGTATAGAAACTGTCCGGCAGTTGCCCGATGCCACGGGCGACTCCGATTTGAAGCGGCCCAGGCGCACAGACATACAGCAAATCGTTCATGGCACCGATGGCACTGGCCCATGGCTTGGCTGCCACACTGTAACCGATCCGCCAACCCGTGACGCTGAATGTCTTGGAGTATCCACCAATGGTGATCGTCCGGTCAGCCATCTCTGGCAATCTGGCCATGCTCACGTGATGGCGGCCGTCATAGAGAAAGTACTCATAGATCTCATCCGTAAAGACAAACAAATCGTGTCGGCAAGCAAACTCGGCAAGGGCCTCCAATTCCTGTTGACTAAACACCTTGCCCGATGGGTTACCTGGGGAATTAACGATGATCGCCTTGGTCTTTTCGGTGACGACCTCTTCAAGCTGGGCCATGGAGTAAGTCCAGGTCGGGGGCTCCATGTGCACCACTACGGGAACCGCCTCGACGGCGACCAACGCACTGATATGGTACTGGTAATAGGGTTCGAATAGGATGACTTCATCGCCTGGATTGAGCAGGGCAGCGCAGGCACAGTGAAACGCCCCGGTCGCTCCGGCACTCACGGTCACTTCTGTTTCCGGATCAGCCTGAATGTCATTGTAGTGCAAGAGCTTCCGGGAGATAGCTTCCCGTAACTCAGGCAGGCCATCGAAGCGGGTATACACGTTATATCCGTCTCGGATAGCCTTCTCGGCTCCTTCCAATACGACGAGCGGAACTGGCGTATCGCAGACCCCCTGCGCCATATTGATCCCCTTCACCTTCGCACAAGCCTGGGTCATGGCCCTGATTTCTGATTGAGCCAGATCGGCCATGCGTCGACTGATGGTTCGTTTCACGATGTGCTCCTCCTTTGCGTGGCTCCTTTGTCGCAGAGGACAGGGTGTTCGTCAAGCCTGCATCATGCTCTGGATTCTGAATGAATAAGATGGGCGAATGCTCGTCTGAAAACGTGGTTTGTCTTTGTCGGTGTGATCTCTTCGCATACACTATACGCAGTCGCACTTAAGCCGACTGTCTGAGTATTGTCCTCGCAGCATGGGCGTGGTTCATTCGTTTGAGTCTCTTTGCTGAGAAAGGAATAGGAGGGTGACACTTAGACCATCGGGCAAATCCGACCTTGATCCTCAAAAGACCAGAACGGACCTACAAGACCGACGTGGCAGAAGGCTATCTCTTCAGTGTCGCATGTTCTTCTTTGGCGACGAAGACTTCGAGGGTGAGGCGACGGTCCTAGACGTGTCGACCAACGGCTGCAGAGCCGAGACATCGGTTGAGTTGAAGATTGGTATGGTCTTGAAACTATCGCTGTTTCTGTCTGACTTTAAGTGGCCTCTGCGAATCGATCAGGCCATCGTGCGCTGGATGGACGGCAGGCAATTCGGCTTGGAGTTCACCAGCATTCGTCTGGCTCAGCGAGAGAGGCTAAAGAACTTGATCATGCAGAGCAGGATATAGATCAGCACTTCAGGGATACCGAAATCCACTCCATCCTGCCGATATAGGCCCGCAGGGCCCTTGCCGTACAGTTTACGGTATCACCTCTACGATTTCCCCCATAAGGCTTCCAATCGTTTCGCTCGCCCGCAGTTGTACTTGTAATACTTATACCGGAACGGGTTCTTCTTGTAGTAATCCTGATGGTAGTCTTCTGCTTGGTAGAAGGTGGAGGCTGGAACCAGTTCCGTTACAATCGGCGCGGGGAACTTCTTCGCCTCTTCGATGGAGGCTTTGGATGCTTCCGCCAGTCGTTTTTCTTCATCCGTGGCATAGAAAACCGCCGATCGGTATTGGCTGCCATGATCGCAGAATTGCGCGTTTGGTGTGAGAGGGTCCACATTGCGCCAAAAGGCCTCTAAGAGCTGTTGGTAGTTGACCTTTGCGGGATCGTACGTTACCTCGACCGCTTCTGCATGCCCAGTGCGTCCTGCAGAAACCTGCTCATACGTGGGATTGGCCACGTTCCCCCCCATATAGCCGGAGAACACCCACAACACCCCGTCAACCTGTTCGAACGCTTCTTCCATACACCAGAAGCAGCCTCCCGCGAAGTAGGCTTTGGCCTTCGTGGCTGTGTTGGACGCACTAGTCGATAGGGTAAACATGAAGGGCATGCATATCAGAAGGCCTATGATCAATAGCATGAGCCGTCGTTGAGTTGTCATGGTTATTTCCTCCTTGCCGATAGTCGTGGCAATGAGATGATTCTTACATCCTACTATACGGTCGGCCGACTGGAAGAGGCGACCTCAGGAAACCAGACATGACTGAGTCGGCCCCACCCCACTCCTCACACCGGAAGATAAGCGCATGGATTCTGTCGGCCAGATCTCGCTCGCGGTTGACGCCCATCCATCAACTTCATGATCAACTCAATGGCCTCCTCTGGCGAGTCCGCAGCTTTGACCAATCGTTTATCGAGCTTGCGGAAGAACGCCACATCAGCGGGCGAGGCGGCGACGAGAATGACTGGTTTACCCGCCTTCACGGCGAGCGCGACTTCTGACACGGTGCCTGAACCGGTCAGTCCGCACACCACTACGACATAACTGGATAAGACGTTGATATTGTTCCGTCCACTTCCCATCTCCGTGATGATGGAGACGTCAACATGGCGCGAGACCTTGTCCTTGGCCGTCGGCAAGACCCCGATGGTCAGGCTCCCCCCGACGCGCTTTGCCCCTTCGCAAGCCGCGTCCATCACACCCACATCCTTGCCTCCCGTCAGCACCACCCAGCCGCGTCGGGCGATCAGCTCACCAAGGACTCGCGCATTGTCAAGATCCCTCTTCAGAGCTTTGGCTGGTCCCATAACACCGACAACAAATCGCATGACTTCCTCCCCTTACTCTCCAGCAATCGCTCAAAACCGGGATCGCGTGAGGATCGTACTCCGTACGCCCATGCCCATGGCTCGGACCCGACACAAAGGTTTCCCCAGGTAAACCATAGCCACAGTAGGGTCCACGTAAGCAGCGGCTTCAAACGCCACGACAGCTTCCTTGTGCCTAAAGGCAGAGCCCAAAAGCAATCCTCCACACAAGGTGAAGGTTCATCATCATGGGTGTATTAGCAGAGCCGCCATGAACCTGGCTAGGGGAGGGTTGGGCCTGTGTCTTGGGCGCCAATCTACAGATTGAGGGACTGACTTTCCGGTTCTTGTGGTGGAAGCGGTTTTTCTTTTGTCGTAAGATTTTTCCGAGCAATCCGTCCCCGTTTCGCTGGGTTCGCTCCCATCCCAGTCGCAAGTGTGGGATAGCTCTCTGTTTCAAGTTCTTTCCCAAGATGAACCAGAACCTGCTGCTGTGAGACGACCAGAGACTTCAACTGCGCAATTTCATTAGAGAGATGAGCAATCTGATCCTGTTGTGTAATAAGAAATGATCGCAGTTCGGAGATGGCTTCAGGCTGGACCAGCGTCGCAGTCACACTTTGCTGTTGGGGGGCGCCATCCTGGACGCTTGTAACAGTTGCGTGATCCGCTTCACGAGGTTGTAGCATTACTGCTACGCCCCCGGTCTCATTATTCACATCTTCAATAGCCTGCTCAGGTTGTGTGCCGGTCTGAGCCATTGGAGAAAGAACTGCCCCACTGTCTTGTGGCGTAGCCTTGGGTCTTGGGAAGGGCATTGCTTCCTCTTCGTATCGCGTCACGCGGGCAAGGAAGTCAACCGTCGTCCGCCAACATTTGGTCGCGACCTCAAGGAACAATTGGCCGTATGGCGTAGGGGCCGGCCGTGCCTCGTCAATCTGTTTTTGTGAGGGGATACGGTGAATAAGGTTGATCGGCTCTTTATTGAATCGCTGGGCCATAGGTCCATCCTTCCCTAGTTCATATGACCTACCTACTCCTGGCGGAGGCAAGAGTCAACCCTTTTGTTAGGAAACGTTCACAAAACATTGGTACTCGTGATTAGTGCTTTAGAAGCGGGTGACGCTCGTGAAATGGAATTGAGGCAGGGCCACAGCCGGGACCAGGACTTTTCGAGTCTCCGAATTTACAGCCTCCATCGGCGCAGTCCATAGGTCGACATGCCGAAAGACCTCCAGGGGGCTCTCATGAAATCGAAAGTTTTTCACCGCGGAGACGATTTCTCCGTTTTCGACCAAGAATGTTCCATCCCGGGTCATCCCGGTCAACAGGAGATCACGAAAATTCACAGGACGAATGTACCAAAAATTGGTTACGAGGATCGCGCGTTCGGTCCGCTTCACAAGATCATGAATGGTGTCGACCGACGAGCCCTCAACAGACAACTCCAGCGCCTCCAAGGTTGGGATGGTCGCCACCCCCTGCTGCCTGGCCGTGTATCGATCATAGGCCAACTGTCTCAATACTCCGTGATCGACCCATACCGAAGATGTACTCGGCAAGCCGTCGTTTGAAAATCCTTCACCCAGTAAATCCGCACGGTCCGGGCTGTTTTGTAGCGTGATGCGTCTATCAACGATCGCCTGTTCGAGTTTGCCAGAAAAGGCGCTGGTTCCTTTCAGGTAGGACTTGGCATCCAGTGACCGGATCAGCCAGGCCCACAGGCCGGCCACCGCCGCTGGTTCCAGAATTACGGGATATCGTCCTGCAGGGAGTTCGCATACATCACGGCTACGTTTGGCCTGACTGATCGCTCCAAGCGTGCGCTCCTGAACTTTCAGGTGATTGATCGATCGATGAGTCGCGGCGCTCCATCCGGTCGCGTCACCGGCTTGGACCGTGAGACTGAAGCTTGCTTCCCCTCGTCGTTCATAGCCAAACAGTCCCGTGTCGGCGGCAATTCCAACCGCCGTGACCGATGACGAGACCGTTCCAGCGGCCATGAGATTCTCCATCCGGCATTGACCAATCGCTTCGTTTGCGTATTCCAGACGCCGAGGCGCCCCCGCCGTCATCGTCTCCGGCTTCGCCGTGTCTCGAGCCGGAAACTTACATGGTCCAGGAGGAGGAAGGTATTCGGGATCAACGGGGGTGATTTTCGCAATTTTCTCGGCCCGAGACAGCGTCTCCTGGATTGCGCCCGCAGTAAAATCCGTCGTGCTGGCAGTCCCCTGTCGTCCATCGAAGGCGACCGTCACCGACAAATTTCCGCATCGTCCATCTACGTTCTGAATTACTTGGTTGTTGGCAAATCTGGTCGTGCCGGCATGACGATCCTGGACACGGATCATCGTGTGATCGGCGGACGATCGAGTCAGAACCAGCTCACTTAGAAAGCGAAACTCCTCTCGACTCGTCATAGTGGGCCACTGATCGCTATGGAGCGTCATGGGTGGCCCTCTCCTCTGATCACCTCGATCTTCCGGAATCGTGCGGGGGATGCCGCATGAGTCATCCAGCCAGACTGGCCTGGCTGGCCCTTGCCACAGGTAATGAACCCGTAGCGGCCCCGAGCGGATCGGTCTGCGACTCCATCACAGCTGTTCCAGAACTCCGGCGTGATCCCATGGTAAATCACATCCCGCAGCATGTGGGTCCGTCGCCCGTTCTCAATCAGCCAGAACGCGTCCCCGCCGAACTGAAAATTGTACCGGCGTTGATCGATGCTATAGGATCCGTGGCCCTCGACATAGATACCGCGCGTCACATCGGCAATGAGTTGATCGACTGTGAATGTACCTGGTTCTAACCCGATATTTGCGATGCGCACGATGGGAATGTTCCCCCATCCATCAGCCCGATTGGACCCATGCGAACGAGCATCCCCGATCTTTGGCGCGACTTCTCGATTGGTACAATACCCAACGAAAGTTCCGTCTCGAATCACGTCCCACTTCTGACACTGGACCCCATCGTCGTCATAACCGGTCGCCGCAAGCGTATCTGGTTCAGTGTTATCGGCAATCAGGTTGACATGCGACGAACCGTATCGGAAATGACCTACCTTCTCAGTCGTCAAGAAGCTGGTACCTGCATAGTTAGCCTCGTATCCTAGCGCACGATCGAGTTCGCTCGGATGGCCACAGGATTCATGAATGGTCAAGGAAAGATGCTCGGAATCGAGCACCAGATCATACTGACCGGCGTCGACCACCGGAGCCTTGACCTTTTCGACCGCCTGGTCGGCAATTCGAGATGCCTCCCGCAAAAGGTCCGTCTCTTCGATCAATTCATAGCCTTTTCGGAGATGGGGCGTATTGAAGCTGCGCGAGGCGAACCGGCCTTCCTGGAGCGCGGTGGCGGTACATTCCCCCTGCCCGGCCAGCAGGTCAAATTCCAAATGTGATCCCTCGGTTGACACAAATAGCTTCTTGTCTCGACGTGCCCACAGGCTTGCGCTGCTCCGCGCGATGCCAGTTTGACGATGGAGCGTTTCCATCGTGTTCAACAGCAAGTCAGCTTTCTTTTCCAGAGGCACACTGAAGGGGTCAATCCGGTATGGCGTGACGACACAATCGCAATGGATCGGCTCTTCAGCGAGCCGGACCTTTTCGAGGGCAATTGAAGCGGATCCTTTGGCAATTTCGACGGCCAGGTCCGCGACGCGCGGCACTTCTTCGAGCGACAGGACGGAACTCGCGGCAAAGCCCCACGCTCCGTGATACAGCACGCGCACACCGAAGCCGATATCCTTGATATCTCGAATCGAGGCAATCCGACGATCTTCGCCTTCAAGGTGTTGTGTGCTGCTGTCTTGAATACGAATGTCGCCGTACTCGGCACCCGATTCCGCAATGCGTTTCAGCGCAAGCTCAGCGAATTCATCCCAGGTCGGAGAGCTCATAGCAGACGTTCTCAGAATGAACGAAGGGATGGATCAGTATAACAGGTAGGGATGAAAAGGGTGAGAGTGTGGCCAGCGAATGAACTAGATTAGCTTTTCGCCACCGCGCTCGACGCCAACACCGGCACCTGTTTGCCACTCACATGCGATGTGCGATTAGGAAGTTTCCTCGCCATTTAAAAGGTGTTGCCAATACCGATCGGGGTGATCCAGTAGTCCTTTCGTTATCTGAAAGTGTGACGTGTCCTCAATCTTCGTCGGCTTGATACGCCCGCCATCGAGGGAGAGCAGCGACGCGTCCGGGTAAGTCATCAGTATGGTCGAGTGTGTGGCGATCACGAACTGGGTACCGCTGTCGCGCGCGAGCCGTGCGATCTGTACAAGAAGTGACAACTGTCGTTGTGGCGAGAGCGCAGCCTCGGGCTCATCCATCAGGATCAGCCCGGGCGTCATCCAGGACGAAAGAACCGTGAGAAACGCCTCGCCATGCGACCGTGTGTGGAGGGAGCGGCCTCCGTAACGAGCATATGGATCACCCCAAAAATCGGGGTCTGCCTTTCGTTCCTCAAGCAGGGTCGCGAAATGCGCCTGAAATTCGGCACGAAAAAAGTATCCATTCCTCGGCTTCTTCGAGAAGGCAGCCCGTAGAAATGGCGCGAGATCACTACGGTTATGGGGTGCCTTCAAATCGGCCAGTTCATTGCGCCCACCACCTCCAACTGGCAGTCCACAGAGCTCGGCGAGCGCTTCTACGACCGTTGATTTTCCAGAGCCATTTTCACCCACCAGGATGGTGACAGGAGCATCAAACTGAAGATCGAAGCCCCGGACGAAAGACAGAGTGCACGGAAACTCGCCTTCACGTAGCTGGGCGTCTGGCCTCAGATATACGCGACGAAGAAATGGTTGATCTGACACCGTCACCTACGTTCCGAACACTTTTCAGCGCAGATTCATGCTGATCGGGTCGCAAGACAAAGAATCAAACGCTCATGAGCTTCCTGTTTCCCAAAGGGATAGCGATTGCGTGCTGTGCTGTCTAACAACCTGACGCGTTTTCCTGTCAGCTTCCGTATCAAGTGAGGGTCCCACGCCCTATCCCGATCATCTGAGTTTCGACGGATCCAGCAATCGCGCGCCATGGTAAATCGTCAGAAGGTCGAGGCCGACACCCTTCAACCGATACACGAGACGATACTGACCGAGTATGACCTCCCGCACAACGAGATTTTTCAACTCCGGGACTACTCGCCCAGATTGAGGGAACTTGGAGATTCGCTCGACTGTCTGAAAGATGTCTAGGACGAACAGGCGGGCGTACTGAGGAGAGTCTCGGGCGATGAATTCGACGATTGAATCAAGATCCTCCGCTGCTTGAGGAGTCCATCTTACTTCAACCATTTTTTCATCATCTTTTTGACCTTTTCATGCGGAATCGTTTGCCCAGCGTCGGCTTGCTGGATACCCTTCTCAACCTTCGCCAGAAACAAGAGACGCTCCATCGCATCCTCAAAAGAGGCATCGTCAGGAAGTGCCTGGACCGCTTTTATGACTTTCTGTTTGGTTGTCATGATCCCAGAATACCCCGCATCCTGATTCAATTCAATGGCACGTTGTCGCATGTATCGGATGGCCCTCACGGTCTCGAGACGCACCGGCTGGCGCAGGGCAACCGGAGTTGGACGCCGAAACCGGCATCTGTGTTCCGCCATATGCGATGCAGGTTCATGATCTCGCTGCCTTGTACAAAATTGCGTTTATATACCGGACCGCTATATGTCGAACCAGCTAACGCTGGACCTGAGCCTTGAACGGAGACTGCGCATAGCACCCATGTCTCGTGAAACCGAGAAGTTAGTTGCCGCTGTAAACATGCCACATATTGTAGTAAGCATGACCTTTCTCCTGATTCCGGAAGAACACCCAGACCGATTCTCTAGCTGTGAATTCATAGAGAGTGTAGCCCAATGCCTTGCGCTCATTTACTACCTTCTCGAAGTCGCTGGAAGGTGAGGCTCGCCCGGAATACGGAACAAGCCGAGAGACAAATGAATCTGTCGCGGCTGGAGAAAATGAGAAGTCTCCCTCAGACCGATTGAGGTCGAGGTTATTTGATGTAGTGATATCAGTTGAGGAAGAAGGAATAAATTCCGGCAACCACCCACGACCAAACAGCTGGTCTTTCGCGGCCTCACTGTAGGTTTTGTAATGGCTCGTGACGACATCGATGCACCCCACAAGGAGGAGAGCAACAATAGATAGATAGAGCCCTTTCATGTATGGGCAGCTAATGACTCCGCAGCTCACCGGCAGGCGAGGTTCCTTTTCCGATCCGGCCAGCTTAATTGAACGACTCCACCTCGACCAAGACAACAACAGCAGAACTAGATGCTGGTCCCGGTGCGCGTGGCTTCTACGAATTGTTCGCTCGATTCGTCGAGGGCGCGTCCGCGGCGGCCTTTGGCCGGGAGAATGAAGAGCTGCTTCGCGTCGAGATTCTTCATTTCTTGTGGCCCCTCCGGCAACGTCATCTCATACTTCGGCTGACGTTGATGGTCGGCGATCTGGAGTTTGGGGTTGTAGACGCTGTTGAACTTCCACAGCATTTTGACGAAGTTGGTCTGCCCCTTCATCAAATGTCCCGCCGCAATCTTGGCTGTCCCCTTGAGGGCCGCCCACCCGAGGTGTTTTTTGTTCAGCACTTGCTGCGTCTTGACCAGTTCTTCATAAAACTCAGGGAGCGGAAGCTTGGTCGGCAACACCGCGTGCTGAATGTCGAAGAGGCGGTAATCTCGTGTCTGAAACTTCCTCGATTCCGTATGCCAGCTTTCGGTGCCGGGATAGGGCGTGTTGACGCTGATGTTCACGATCTCCGGGATCTCCAGGCACCACTGTCGCACGACTTCGAACCGTTGGCGGTCCCAATCCGGATCGGCAATCAGATTGATAGCGACGGTAATCCCAAGAGACCTGGCGAATTCCAGCGCCTCAAAGTTTCTCCCCAAGGAGATGCGTTTGCGGTGCATCTTGAGGCCTTCTTCATCGATCGCCTCGACACCCAAGAACATGTACTGGAGGCCAAGTTTCTTCCAGAACTGAAATACTTCCTTGTTCCGTAACAGGACATCGCCGCGCGTTTCCATGTAGTACTGTTTCTTGATTCCCCGCCGCGCGACTGCTTCGCCGATCTCCATGCCCTGCTTACCTTGGATGAAGGCGACGTCGTCCACCAGAAAGATGCCAGGCTCTTGTACCTGTTCTAAATCCTCAACGGCCTTCTCCGCACTGACGGTTCGATAGCTGCGGCCATAAAACGTCCAGGCGCTGCAGAACGAACAATCCCACGGGCAGCCTCGCGCAAACTCAACCGAGGCACAGGGATCGAGCACTCCGATGAAGTACTTGTGCCGGTTGCGAAGCAGATCGCGCGCAGGACGGACGTCATCCAGGTTTTCAATAAATTGGGCCGGAGGGCCTTCTCCATCAAGGGTTACGACACCGGGAACTTTCGTGATGGATTTTCGGTCCTGCTCGACGGCATCCAAGAGCTTGGGAGCTGCCACTTCCCCTTCGCCCTTGAGCACGCAATCGATGGCTCCGTTGCCATGCTCCAAAAACTCTTTTGCCACGAATGATGCGCTATGTCCGCCGATGAACACGAAACTGTTCGGAAGCTCTTGCTTGGTCAGTTTGGCCAGATCGACAATCTCCGGCACATTCGCGAGATAGTTGCATCCGAACGCCACAGCATCGGGCTTCCAACTGCGGATGAGCGCTTCGTAGTCTTTCCAGGTGTCTGCCTGCAGATCGATCAATCGGACTTCATGACCCGCTTGTCGGCAGGCCTGCGCAACCATCTCGAGTCCGAGCGGTTCGAGGCGCAGGTAAATCTTGGTATACATGAGCGGACCGGGATGGACTGCGAGGAACTTCATGACCCAAAACCTCCTCGTCTATGGCACGCTGGGCTGGAATAACCTTGTTGGTTTCGAATACGAAGGGTACACCCAGCCCACTGGGTTAATACTGATGTGATAATCGGTGCAGGGACGGATTCTGACAGAATGGAGCTTTTGGTGCAACATTTAAGTGCGCAAGACTAAAGATGATTCGTGGAAGCTCCGCGCAGATCATCTGGCTTTTCAGTGACACAATGCTTACCATACGGCCATGTTGCCCCCGGAACGCACTGCGCGTCAGCGTATCATTGAAATCCTGACCGAGACCCCGAGAACCACCGAACAACTGGCGCGGATGCTCGGTCTACCCGAACGACAGGTGGAGGAACACTTGGTCCATGTGGTAAAAACGGTGGCGCGAGATCGTTCACGCCGGTTTATACTTGACCCATCTACCTGCTTAGAGTGTGGATTCATGTTTCGGGATCGAACCAGATTGACACGACCGAGTCGTTGTCCACGCTGTCGGAAGGAGGGGGTTTCTTCACCTCGCTATTACATTGCTACAGAAAGACCTGCTCACAACGATATCGGCAAGCCACGACGGAAAGAGGTCGAGAAAGGATCATCATGAGGACAACACGGCTCCTACTATGTGCCCTGTGCCTGGTATTCCTAGGCTGCTCTGAACAGAAAGCGACGGAATTGTTCGAGACCGCAGCTTTCGAGGAAAACCAAGGTAATCTACCGCATGCAAAGCAGCTCTACGAAGAGTTGGTAAATCTGTACCCATCCACGAAAGTGGCTGAAATCGCCAAGGCGCGACTGGAAGATTTGAACAGCAGGAAAGATCCCTGATCAATAGGGCATCCCAAATATTCTCTTTTTAATCCAAATACTTACAGACGTCCTACCTTTGCTGCGCAGTCACCCTCCTTCGGTATGATGTCGAATCCTTCCTGTTCGACTAAGGTTGAACTGGGGATGCGATCCGGGACCAAGTCATACAAACCAGGAGCGAATTTGATGAAAACGTATGCCGTTCGCAAGAAGCTACGAACTCCCGTTCAACGCCAGTTCTGCTACTTCGCCGAAGGGACGCTCACGAATGGAATCGTCTGGGATTTGTCGGACAGAGGGTGGCGCGCGACAGGACAACATCCCGTCACCGTCGGGACTGAAACGACGGTGTACATCACGCTTCAGAAGGGGAAGCAGTCCTACAACGTCCTCATCGACGCCGCAATCGTGCGCTGGTCCGACGGTCGAGAGGCAGGATGGGAAATCCTCCGAATGGATGAGGCAAGTCGCGCTCGTCTACGGGATTTCGTCGAACATTTTAAGTCGTTCCATCTTGCCCCTGACACCAGGGATCGAACAGGTTGGTGAGACGGACAACAGGCGTTAAGAATTACACATGTGAAGACGTGCCCGACTTCGTTCGAGGAAACCACGGAAAAAATTCATTGGTTGTAGCCTGATAGACCTTATATTCCTCATATCGGCTTGAACGGGCTTGTTCTTCTGTCCGTGGAATACCAGTCACATAGGCCAGCGCGATCCACATCCCGATCGGTCCGACCCAGGTATAGATCCAGCCAGATGCTCCCAGCGTCATCACGACATAGGAGCACCAATGCAGCCATTCAAAAAAATAGTTCGGATGGCGTGAGTACTTCCAAAGCCCCTCACGGAGAACTCGACCCTGATTGCGTGGATCGGCGCGAAAGTGGGCAAGTTGCCGATCTGCCTTTGCCTCACCAGCAACGGCTATACCCCAGATCAGAAGCCCGAGCATCTCAACCAGCGACGACGGGAGCCGTGGATTCCACAGCACCACCAAAAACGGAAGGGAAAAGGCCGCGACCGCTGCGGCTTGTAGTTGGAAGTACGCGAACATATTGACCTGTTCAGATGCTCCCCATTTTTTCCGCAGGCGCTTGTAGCGCGCATCCTCGTCTTTCCCGATCACACGATCGTAGAGAATGTAATGTCCTAGGCGACCGGCATAGAGCGTGACCAGCATGACCGTGAGGAAGATCCGTTCGGTGTTCACAGGCGCCTGCGTGGCATACCAGAGGACGGATCCGATGAGCCCGGCACACCATCCTACGTCCCCGATTGCGGCGTTTTTGATACGCCGTTGCACCATCCACAGTCCCACCATGACACCAGCCATGACCAAATACGCGGTCATGACAAGGGGCAATGGATCGGATTCGATCATCCCGCTTTCTGATCCCATCGTTCCTCTCGCTTCACTATTCGTGCATCAATGCTTAAGAGACACCGGGCTCAAAGTCCCACAAATCGGTTCCAGTATGTGTACGGTTGGTCAACCAGGACCCGAAGCCTGGAATCTGAAACGACAACAAGCGCTGAAGCGTATCGCAGTTCAAGGAAAGATCCGCCGGGCGCGGGGCGCCCTGGTGATCTCGTGATGAGCCTTGAATGAGGCGCCCCCCCAGCTCCGGATACCAGGGTAGCAGCGCCTGACCAATCTCCCAGCGCGACAGCCGTTCACACCCTCCCAAGTGATACAAACCAGGTTGATTCCTGTCGAGCAGCTCCCAAATGGCTCGGGCGATAGCGCCTGCAGGCAACGGACAGCGGAATTCATCGTCATAGAGCGTCATATTCCCACCGTTCCGGACCGCACGACACATGTCCTCAACGAAACTTCGATTCCCGTGCTCTGACGTCCCTGCCGTCAGAACGATCCTAACCGCTGTGTGGCGGGGATTCTGCAGGACATATTGTTCAGCTTCAAGCTTATTCTTTCCGTAGATGTTGATTGGAGCCGCACGGTCCGGCTCCCGATACCAGCTACCCGCGCCGTCGAAGACCTCGCCGCTCGACAAAAAGATGAAGGGTATGTCCTTGGAAAGCTTAGCCAGATGAGTCGTCGCCTCGACATTAATGCGTCGAGCGAGCTCGGGGTGTTGCTCGCAGTCCTTGGTTCGGCTCATGGCCGCACAATGGATCACAGCATCGGGCTTGACGGACCGCCATACCCGCTCAACGGCGACGGCATCGGTGAGGTCAAGGTCGGCCCGGCTGAGCCCATGCACTTCCCAACCAGATGCCCATCGAGAGGCATTCCTGACGAAGTAGTGCCCGATGAGCCCGGCTGCCCCGGTGATGATCGCGCGCGGAGTCATGAGAAGCAGTCTATTGGCGTGTGAGTTTGCGGTACCGAATTCTGTGAGGCTGATCGGCCTCTTTCCCCAATCGCTTCTTGCGGTCTGCCTCGTACTCGCTGTAGTTCCCTTCGAACCAGACCACTTTGCTGTCGCCTTCGAAGGCCAGCATGTGGGTGGCGATGCGGTCGAGAAACCACCGGTCGTGACTACTGATCACTGCACAGCCGGCAAAGTTTTCCAACCCTTCTTCCAGCGCCCGTAACGTGTTGACGTCGAGATCGTTCGTCGGCTCGTCGAGAATGATCAGATTCGCCCCCTCTTTCAACATGCGAGCGAGATGCACGCGATTGCGTTCACCACCCGAGAGATCCTTCACCTTCTTCTGTTGGTCCGTGCCGGCAAAGTTGAAGCGCGCGCAGTAACCCCGCGCATTCACTTCGGCTTTGCCCAGCTTGATGGTGTCCTGCCCGTCCGAGATCACCTCGTACACGCTCTTGTTGTCATCCAGGCTTCGATCCTGATCGACATACCCGAGCTTGACCGTCTCACCGACCTTGATCGACCCGGCATCCGGCTTTTCCTTGCCGATGATCAGCTTGAACATGGTGGTCTTGCCGGCGCCGTTCGGACCGATCACCCCAACGATCCCACCCTTCGGCAGATTGAAATTCACGTTCTCGTAGAGCACATTGTCACCAAACGCTTTACTAATCCCGTTGGCCTCGACCACCACATCGCCAAGCCGCGGCCCAGGGGGAATATAGATCTCCAAATCCGCCGCCACCTGATCCTGCTTCTGATTGACCAATTCCTCGTAGCGATTCAATCGCGCTTTACCCTTCGATTGTCGCGCTTTCGGCGACATGCGGATCCATTCCAGCTCATGCTCCAATGTCTTCTGCCGCTTGGACTCCGCCTTCTCTTCTTTCTCTAACCGGTCCTTCTTCTGCTCCAACCAGGAACTGTAGTTGCCTTGGAAGGGAATTCCGTGGCCTCGGTCTAGTTCCAAAATCCAGCCGGCCACGTTGTCCAGAAAGTACCGGTCGTGAGTCACGGCAATGACCGTGCCCTTGTATTGCTGCAAATGCTGCTCAAGCCACTGAACAGACTCGGCATCGAGATGGTTCGTCGGCTCATCGAGCAGGAGAATGTCCGGCTCTTGGATCATCAGACGGCAAAGCGCCACCCGTCGCTTTTCTCCGCCTGACAGGGTGCCTACCTTCTGATCGGCAGGCGGACAGCGCAACGCATCCATCGCGATGTCGAGTTGGTTCTCCAGTTCCCAGCCATTGGCTGCTTCGATCTTCTCTTGCAGCTGTGCCTGCTTATCCAGCAGCTTCTCCATCGTGTCCGGGTCGGCCGATCCAACCTGGTTACTTACATCTTCATATTCCTTGAGTAAGCCAACCAGCTCGGCTTTCCCTTCTTCGACGACTTCCTTCACAGTCTTATTCGGATCAAGCTGCGGTTCCTGTTCGAGCAGGCCAACGCTGTAGCCTTTGGACCTTGTAATCTCGCCGGTGTAGTTGGGATCGACACCCGCGATGATTTTCAGCAACGAACTCTTCCCCGAACCATTCAACCCCAACACGCCGATCTTCGCGCCGTAGTAAAAGCCAAGATAGATTTCCCGCAACACCTGCCGTTTCGGCGGATAGACCTTCCCCACATTGACGAGTGAAAAAATAACCTGTTTATCGTTCGTGGCCATGAGTGCTACCGTCCTCTCTACGAAGTCTTCTGGTTGGCAAGAGGTGAAGGGCGCACCATACCAGACAAGCTTTTCGATCACAACCAAGCCCGCAGGCCAGTAGGTTGCTTTAGCATCTCGACTCATCGCGAAAAGAAGGCGTGTAGGTATCTTGTGGAGCAGTTAGCTCAGTAGGTTCGCCTGGGTCAGAAACGATTTGACGGCGGCAAGAAACTCATCCGCATCCGCTACCCGCTTTTGGACCCGGTCAAGTTCTGGTTCAAAGAGCACATCGTAGTCAGCGAGGATGTGGGCGTCGCCGTCATACCAGGACGCCTTCTCGCTCTAGGACATGGAAGAATTGCGTCCCGCTGGCACGAAGTCGTTCATAATGGGCCAAGCTGATCACCTGAATCGACAAGACCACTCCGTGTTCCAATTCGAGTGCGTAACCCACGCCCCGTATTTCGTCACCGAGGCGCCAACTTTCTGATCGAATCACTGCGAGAAGATCCACATCCGACTCAGACGTCGCTTCTCCCCGGGCCTTCGATCCAAAGAGAACCAGCCGGATCAGTTCGCCTGGAAACCGCATTTCAACTCGTCGCTTGAATTCTTCGATAATGGGCTTTTCAGGGATCTGCACCACAGTTTTCTCCTCCGGAGTTGAGCGTAGAGCCTCGTCCTAGGAGTGTCAAGCCACGAGAACAATGCAACCTGCCTTACCCCTACGTGTCGCAGATCATCCGGGTCATTCTTGTGTCTTGAGAGGCACTCAACTTTGCGGTATCGTACCCTCCCGTTTCCTACGTAGGAGGCTCTCGTCGGATGCCGACCGTCTTCCTCAGCTATTCCCGAACAGACCTCTCGCTCATCGAGCAACTGGAGGCCCAGCTCAAGGGCCATCCAGAGATTTCCATCTGGCGCGATCAGGAGAAGATCTATGGCGGGCAGAAATGGCCGAAAGTCTTGGGAGAGGCCATCGCGGATCAGGACGTGTTTCTCCTCGCCTGGTCGAACAACTCAGCCGCCTCGCACTTCGTCGAGCTGGAATGGAATACCGCCATCGCGCTCAAGAAGGCCATCGTGCCGTGCCTGTTCGATGATACGGTGCTAGCCCCCATTCTGAGCGCCCTTCACGGCCATCGTCTGGATGATGTGAGCAGTCTCATCAAGACGCTGGCAGTCGCGCCGTTAGCCGATGCACAGAGGCAGAGACCGGTCATCGAGAGGCTCAACGAGATCGTCGAAACGGAGGAGAAGGCTGTCCTCGAGCAGGCCAAGACCATCTTCACCCTGCAACAATGGATCGTGCAGGGAGACTTTTATCAGATAGCAAATTTTAATTACTACGCCGCGCCGAAACTGCGCGAGCCGGTTTTGCGAGGACGGGTGTTCTTCATCGCAGACAATGATGAATTGAAGGCGGCAGAGGAAGTCAATGTCACGCTCTTACAAACGGCTGCGAAGACCCAATCGGATTCAGACGGTCTGTTCACGCTGCCGCTTCCAGACACCTTCCAGCCAGGGACCAAGGTTGAAGTAGGGATCAAGAAGGAGGATTGGGTAATCTACGCGCCGATCGACGGGGAGATCATCATTCCAGCGCTGGATAGCGACCTTGTGAGGATCCGCCTGGTTCAGAAGGGCTCTAAAAAGTTATGGTCCGCGGACCGCATCGAAAAGTTCATTCAAGATTTGGCAAGGAAGGCCAAAGAACAGGTCCGTCCCGAAGGAAAGCCACAGGATATCGATTTCCGTCGCTATATCAAAGATTGGGCAACGCAATACGGGTTCAGCGCGCAGCAAGCTAAAGCACAAATCGATAGGTGGGTTGCTGAGGTTGAACGCCAAAATGATCCGTATCACCTTGGACTGGCAGCAGATACAAGGAAGAACTTTGGGCTTGCGGGAAGGTACTTTGAGGAGTCTGCAGAACTCAAGCTCAAGAAGATGCAAGAAACGGAAGAGACCGTTCGGATGCTCAGGGAAGATACAGTACGAGATTATCGTCTAGCTGGAGACGCTCGATTTAATCAGTATGAGTTCGAGTCGGCGTTGATGTGCTATCGACACGCACTCCGATTGGTTTCTAAGAAAGGAGACTCTCGACTCTGGGCGGACATTTCGATAGAAATCGCCAAATCACACAATGAACTTGGCATTCGTATTGAAGGTGATCAGATTCCCTACCACTTCGCTCAGGCCGTCAAAGCCTATAACGACGTTCTGACGGTCTACATAAAAGATACTTTCCCGCAATGGTGGGCCATGATCCAAAACAACCTCGGTGGCGTGCTGAAAAACCAAGGCACCCGCACCGAGAGAGAGGCTGGAATCAATCTCCTCGCCCAGGCTGTCAACGCCTATAGGGCTGCTCTCACGGTCCGCACCCAAAAGACGCTCCCGCAAGACTGGGCTGCCACGCAAAACAATCTTGGTAGCGTGCTGCGCAACCAAGGTACTCGCTCCGGCAAGGAAGCCGGCACCCAGCTCCTCGCCCAGGCCGTCAACGCCTATAGGGCTGCTCTCACGGTCCGCACTAAAAAGGCGTTCCCACAGGACTGGGCTGCCACGCAAAACAATCTCGGTAACGTGCTCAGCGAGCGAGGCACGCACACTCCCGGTAGGCCTGGCACCCAGCTCCTCGCCCAGGCTGTCAAGGCCTATCGTGCCTCCCTGACCGTCTACACAAAAGAAACCTCCCCGCAACAGTGGGCTATAATCCAAAACAATCTTGGTAATGCCCTACGCAATCTGGGCCCACGCACTCGCAATAAAAAGTCCGGCATGCAGCTCCTCGCCCAGGCCGTCAACGCCTATAAGGCTGCTCTCACGGTCCGCAAAAAAAAGACGTTCCCGCAAGACTGGGCTACAACGCAGCACAATCTCGGCAATGCGCTGCGCAGCTATGGCACACGCTCGGCTGGAAAGGCTGGCACTCAACTCCTCACTAAATCTGTTATAGCCTATCGCCGAGCCTTAACCGTTCGCACGGTAAACCTGCTCCCGCAACAGTGGGCTACCACTTCCAGTAACCTAGCGGAAACCTTGTTTTTATGTGGTCGATTTTCCGATGCACGTCACTTGTTAACAAACATGCTTCAGTGCTCTGGTCTCGACCCGGAAACGAAGGTAGCATTGTTGATCATAGTGGCCGTAAACTTCGTAGCACTTGGTACCCTAGAACATGTTCGGCATTGCTTTGACAAATTACAACAGGCTCTTGGTGAAACGACCCCTGACTTCATTCTTAAAAGGAGTTTTAAGTCTATAAAGCTGTTCATCAGCAAAGACGCGGTGTTTACCAAGCATCGGTCCTTGCTCCTTGCATTCATTAAAAGTGTGGAGAACCAACAACGCGATAAGTTGTTTTCCGCCGTGAAGTCAGGCCGCAAGAGGTTTTTGAAAATTGCCAAATCCTAGATGGTCAGTTGAACGTTAGTTACACGACCCGCCTCATTTCCCACATTCTTCTAAGAAACCACTGTTCCACAGGCCTCTCGATTTCAGATCACCAGGTCTTCTGACCACCGGTGATTCTTCCAGCATGAGGTCGTCAAATACCTCTGCAAAGAGGACGAGTGTCAACTCGCCATCATACCAACCGAGGGTAACAACCTAGGGTTCTGGGGAATTACCAGCCTATGGTTATTATTCCACTCGCTCGACATAGATGATTCTGAAACCGTATGTCGCCGTCGATCTCATATTCGCTTATAATACCGTGCAACCCGCTTTCTCCTCTCACAATCAGAGCTATGATGCCGGAAACCATCACATTTCGATGCTGCATTGCCGGTGGAGGGCCAGCTGGGATGATGCTGGGCCTGCTGTTGGCTCGGGCCGGCGTCTCGGTACTCGTCCTTGAAAAGCATGCTGATTTTCTGAGGGATTTTCGTGGCGACACGTTGCATCCCTCCACCTTACAGATCATGCACGAGCTGGGGGTGCTTGAACGCTTCCTTCGCTTGCCCCACCAGAAGGTACGCCAAATCAATGCACGGTTCGGGGATCTGGAGTTTACGGTGGCGGATTTCTCCCATCTACCAACCCAATGCCGTTATGTCGCCTTCATGCCGCAATGGGACTTTCTCAACTTTCTCGTCGAAGAAGGAAGCCGGTATCCCACCTTTCAGGTGCGCATGAGTGCAGAGGTCACGGACTTGATTGAGGATGAAGGCTCGGTGATCGGATTGCGTGCTGAAACGCCAAATGGACCGCTAGAAGTTCGGACCGCACTCATTGTGGGGGCCGATGGGCGACACTCAATCGTGCGGAAGAAAGCCGGGCTTTCTGTCGAGGAATTTGGCGCACCGATGGATGTGCTCTGGTTCCGGTTGTCACGCAAGCCTGACGACCCAGTCGATCCGATGGGTCGTTTCGATGCCGGACGCATCTTCATCATGCTGAATCGTGGCGACTACTGGCAGTGCGGCTTCGTCATTGCCAAGGGATCACTCGCCGAGGTTCGCGCGCAGGGTCTCGCGCTGTTTCGCGTGAGCGTGGCGAAGCTCGCCCCGTTTGTTTCAGATCGCGTCCACGAGCTACAAGACTGGGAACCGATCAAACTGCTGACCGTGCAAGTCGATCGATTGCGTCAATGGTACAAGTCGGGCCTTCTCTGCATCGGGGACGCGGCCCACGCCATGTCGCCGGTCGGGGGAGTCGGCATCAATCTGGCCATTCAAGACGCGGTGGCAACGGCCAATCTCTTATGGCAACCGTTGCGAGATGGACGAGTGACCGAAGCAGATCTGGCCAAGGTGCAAGCCCGCCGAGCCTGGCCGACCGAAGTGACGCAGCGAGTCCAACTCATCGTCCAAAATCGCGTGATTAGCCGAGTGCTCACTCGCGACAGTCCGCTGGTACCTCCCTTTGCCCTACGACTGCTGGAGCGCTTTCCGTTTCTTCGCCGTATCCCTGCCAGAATGATTGGGCTGGGAGTCCGGCCTGAACATGTGCAGACACCGGTCGGATGAACTGTGTTGGGATTTCTAGATTCCCAGCTCTTCCAACAGCCTCACTTCGGATTCGTCGATGATCTCTTCCAGGCAGGTAAAACAGGAGAAGGGGAATCGATCAACGGGGATCGCACAGACTTCGCCTATCGGCGATTCTTCCAATGCCGGGCCGCCGCATTCCTTGTGAATCACCACCAGCATTAGGTCTCCCTCCTCACCAGTCGGCGAAATAGTTCAAGGTGTTCTGGACTGCTCAGCCGATGGTCGCCTGGGATCAGCCGTAGATCGAGCGGATAGGACGGGAACCGTCGCAACAGTTCATTGGCGAATTGCTTGGTACCTTCCGGCGGAATCACGCCATCGTCCTGGCCATGCAGAATCGTCGTCTTCACCTGGCGGACGATGTCGAAGGTCTTCGTCCAATAGGCCTCGCTTTCCTCGACCCATTTCCACGACAAGAGCCAATCTTTGTGCAACGGATCATCGTCCCAGGGCATCCATCCGGCAGTGTGCCAATCGTGGAGTCGGTCTTTGGAGATGGTCTTGGCCCGCTCGCCCATCATGTTGAACGCTGGTGCGACCAGGATCAGCTCTTCCACGACAACGAACTCCTGCGCGATCAGCCAGGCGATCCAGCTCCCGAGTGAATTGCCGACGATCGTGATAGGCGGACCAGACTTGATGGCATCCATGACCAGGCGTGCATCGGCGATCCAATTGGAGAGGGTGTAGTCCGTGAACTCCCCTTCCGAGTCGCCAAAGCCACGCACGTCGTAACAACAGAACCCCCACCCTTGCTCCTCACACCACTGCGCCAAGGCCTTGCTCTTGTTCCCCCAGCGCTTCGACAGAAACCCCGTGATGAAGAGGATCTGCCGGCCTGTTCCCTGGACTCGATCACCTGTGAGGCGTTTCCCGTCTGCGCCGAGGAGTTCGAATGGTTGAACGCTCATGCCGAGAGTCTCTTTGTGATGAACGCGCTGAGTCGTCGCAGCGCCGATTCCGGAATCTCATGGCCGCCGCGAAAATCGTGCCACTCCACGTCAAGACCAGAGTGATGCAGTGCGTCACGGAGACGTTCCGCCCCGATGTGGGGAAGGATGTCGTCCTGCGCACCGTGGCTCTGGAAGACCGGGAAGCCCTTGCGTTTCCCCATAAGGGGCGCCCAGATCTCCCGTGCCAGGAGGTTCCCAGAAAGTTGGACTAATCCGGCAAACGGAGAGTCCGTATGGAGTACGGCATCGCAGGTGAGCATGGCACCCTGTGAAAATCCACCGATAACCGTTCTCTTGTAATCGATCAGGAACTGCTCTGGGAGTTCCTTGAGAAATGCTAAGAAGCGTTCACGGGCCATGGCCAGGCCCTGAGGAACCTCGACCGACAGGTCGCGGATGCGGCCTGCTTCGCGGTCGGCCTGGATGCGCGCAAAATCAATGATCCACCAGGCGCGTGAATCGCCGAATCCCATGTTGAGCGACAGCGGGGCTTCGGGAAAGAGCCATCTCGTTTCTCTGGGTACATCCATCACCTCAGCCAGGGGTACCAGATCGTCACCCGGCGCGCCGAACCCATGAAGCAGCATGACGACGGGCCCCTCACCTCCACCGTGGCCGTCTGAACCACCCACGAGCCTGATCTTTAGCCCACTAAGTACGAGTTCTTTCATAGTCTTTCGCTCGGCCTCACGATGAACAGCTCACAGCCAGGTGCTTGCCCCAGTTCGGTGGAGGAAGGGCGTAGGCCTCCATCCCAGGCTGGTCGGTAAAGGGATTCTGCAATAACGTGAAGAGCCGGTCGATTTCAGAGAAATCTTTCTGCTGCGCCTTCCCAATCGCCGTTTGGGCCAGATAGTTACGCAGCACGTACTTTGGGTTCACGCCATCCATGCGTATGCGTCGTTCACTGTCATCGCTGTCCTCGCTCTTGAGTCGATTGCGGTAACGCGCAGCCCATTCGTCGAACCGGGTTCTGTCGAGAAAGTGATCGCGTAGTGTCTCGTTTGGCACCCCTTGGACCGTCGAAAAGGCACCGAGTTCTCGAAACGCAATCGTGTAATCGGCCTGGCTGCCCTGGAGAAGACTCAGGAAATCGCGAATGAGCTCATCGTCTTCCGATTTCTCCATCACCAGCCCAAATTTGTCCCGCATGCGTCGGAGGTACTCCCGTTCAAACCGTGGTGTATACAAATCAAGGCCCGCCTTCAGCGCCTCCTTTTCTGCTAACGGCAAGAGAGCCTGGGCCAGGCAGCTCAAATTCCACAGCCCAATGAAAGGTTGTTGATCAAACGCATAGCGGCCATTGTGATCGGAGTGGTTACAGATAAATCCCGCATCGTAGTCATCCATAAAACCGTACGGTCCATAGTCCAGCGTGAGGCCGAGAATCGACATGTTATCCGTATTCATCACCCCGTGTGCCCATCCGACGGCCTGCCATTGAGCGATCAACTGTGCCGTGCGCTCGACGACTTCGGTAAAGAACCGGGCATACTGCTGGTCGGCCTCGCGGAGATGGGGGAAATGTTGCGCGATGACGTAGTCGGCCAGAGTCTTCAAATGTTCATGCTGCTTCCGGTAGTAGAACACCTCAAACGACCCGAAGCGGACATGCGAGGGGGCCATGCGGACCAGCATCGCGCCGGTTTCGACCATTTCCCGATACACTTTGTCGTCACTCCCGACCAAGCACAGTGCCTGTGTGGTCGGAATGCCAAGGCCCTGCATGGCGGCGCAGCAGAGATATTCTCGGATCGTCGATCGCAGCACCGCCCGCCCATCTCCGTCTCGCGAGAAAGGAGTCAGCCCCGCTCCCTTGAGATGCAGATCCCACCGTTCGCCTCGTCCATTCGTGGCTTCGCCCAATAAAATTGCGCGTCCATCGCCAAGCTGTGGGACATAGACGCCGAATTGATGGCCGGAATAGAGCATGGCCAGCGGTTCCATCCCGGGCGCGAGTGCACTCCCCCCGAAGAGGTCTGCAAATTCCGGACGGGTGCATTGCTCCAGATCAAGATCAATTAGCTCGGCAGCTACCGAATTGGCATGAACCAGATAGGGTGGAGCCGCGAACGGCGTGGGATTCAGCTTGGCATAAAACGACTGGGGGAGACGAGCATAGGTATTGTCGAAGGCAAGCATTTCCAAGCTACGTCGAGTCATGGTTCTGTGTACCATGCCGCTCTCGGATTTCTCCACTTGCTCGTCTTTATTGCGAATCGGTTCGTCCTGATCTAAGGATAACCTCGTGTCAAGCTACCCGAAATTCTTCTCAATAGTTAGACTTGACAGCAGGATACCCGAACAGTTGTACTACGGCGATTTGACTCTATGGCTTCCTACCGCATTATAATGGCGGCGCTCGGAGCAGACGAAGAGGATAGGTTCATCCAGCAGCGTAAACAATCCATCACCCTGTAACGATAGTGAGTTATCCTATCACGACAGCGTGACTGTCATCACAACAGCCATGATTATTAGGATTAAAAAGGGACTGAATTTGCCGATCAGCGGAAAACCGGAGCAGCGTGTCTCTGTCGCCAAACCCGTCCGCCACGTCGGCGTGTTCGGCGTGGATCATATCGATCTCAAACCAGCCATGCTGGTCGCCGAAGGGGACAAGGTGAAGCTCGGCCAAGCGCTGTTCGAACACAAGAAGTTACCTGGCGTACGCATCACCGCTCCTGGTGCCGGCGTGGTCAAGGCGATCCATCGTGGAGCGCAACGCCTTCTCCAGTCGGTCGTCATCCGGCTCGACGAAACTGAAGACGAGGAGACATTTGCAGCCTACGCTGCAACCCAGCTGACCAGCTTAACAGAAACGCAGGTGGTGGACAATCTTTTGGCATCAGGTCTGTGGGTGGCCTTACGCACACGACCCTATAGCAAGATCCCAGACCCAACCACTCGACCAGCCGCCATCTTCGTGACGGCGATGGACAGTAACCCGCTGGCCGCCGATCCTCTTCCAATTATTGCAGCAGAGGCTGAGTCGTTCGTCCATGGCCTGACGGTGCTCTCGCGCCTTGGTACCATGCCGCTGTGGGTGTGCACGTCACCCGGAGCTGACCTGCCGTTGCCACAGGGGTTAGACCAAGTGCGCCAAGCGAATTTTGAAGGCCCCCACCCAGCCGGTCTGCCGGGAACTCACATTCATTTTCTAGAACCGGTCGACGTCAGTAAGGTGGTCTGGTACTTGAACTACCAAGAGGTGATCGCGATCGGGAAGCTGTTTACCAGCGGTCGGTTATGGACCAGGCGCATCGTCGCACTCGGCGGGCCACAAGTCACACAGCCACGCCTGTTACAGACGAGGCTCGGAGCCTGTATCGATGAGTTGATCGACGACGATCTTCAAGCTGGTGAGAGCCGCGTCATCTCCGGCTCGATCTTGTCGGGACGCCATGCAGCCGACTGGTCGTCGTATCTGGGGCGCCATCACCTTCAGATATCCGTGATTCCGGAAGGGGTGGAACGAACGTTCATGGGCTGGTTTGCACCGGGGCGGAGAATGTTTTCCCAGAGCAACGTCATGCTATCGAGTCTCTTCCGTTACCGCAGGGAGGAGTTTGGGTTGAACACCGGGCTGAATGGAAGTTTGCGCGCGATGGTGCCATTCGGTAACTTCGAGGATGTCATGCCTCTGGACATCCTGCCAACGCAGCTCCTGCGCTACCTGATGGTGGGGGATACCGACATGGCGCAAAAACTGGGCTGCATGGAATTGGACGAGGAAGACCTCGCATTATGCTCCTTCGTGTGCGTGGGCAAGAACGACTACGGCCCGGTGCTGCGGAACGTACTGAGCCGGATTGAGAGAGAAGGCTAAGAGCAGGCATGAAACGTTATCTTGATCGTCTCAGACCCCTGTTTGCTAAGGGCGGCCGGTATGAAAAGTACTACCCCATCTTCGAGATGGTCGATGTGTTTCTGTATTCAACTCCCGAAACCACGCACAACGCGCCTCATGTGCGAGATGGAATCGATCTCAAACGGTTGATGATGTACGTGGTGGTGGCGCTGATTCCCTGCATCCTCTGGAGCTGGTTCAACACCGGCTATCAAGCCAACCTGGCGCTCGCGACAATGGGCGTGGCGAAGGTTGGTTGGCGTTACGATCTCCTGACGGCTCTCAATCTCGGGTTTGATGCAAGCAGCATCCTGGACAATACGGTCCATGGGTTCTTGTATTTTCTGCCGATCTATCTGACGACCTTGCTAGTCGGTGGGATATGGGAAGTGGTCTTTTCGACGGTGCGTCGGAAAGAGATCAACGAAGGGTTTCTGGTCACCTCCATGCTGTTCACGCTGACACTGCCACCCGATATGCCGCTCTGGATGGTCGCCATCGGGATTAGCTTCGGCGTAGTGCTCGGGAAGGAAATCTTCGGCGGAACCGGCAAGAATTTCCTCAACCCCGCCCTGACCGCGCGGGCATTTCTGTTTTTCGCCTATCCCGCCGAAATGTCTGGTGACCGGGTATGGGTGGCGGTGGATGGCTATTCCGGTGCCACAGCGCTCAGTCTTGGGAAAGTCGGCGGCGTAGAGGGGATCACCAGCGGGGGCATGAGCTGGTGGAATGCCTTTATCGGCCTGATGCCGGGCTCCATGGGGGAAACCTCTACCCTTGCCTGTCTGCTTGGTGCGGCGTTCCTGATCTATACGCGAGTAGGTTCCTGGCGCATTATCTTTGGGGTCTTCCTGGGGATGGTCGGGGCCTCACTCCTGTTCAATCTGGTCGGCAGCGACACCAACCCCATGGTGGCGATGCCTTGGTACTGGCATCTAGTGCTGGGAGGATTTGCCTTCGGCATGGTCTTCATGGCCACCGATCCGGTGTCAGCCGCCATGACGAGTGCCGGACGCTGGGTCTTCGGCATTCTGATCGGGGCCATGACCGTGCTGATTCGTGTGGCGAACCCGGCGTTTCCTGAAGGGGTGATGCTCACGATTTTGTTTGCGAATGTATTCGCGCCTTTGATCGATTATTCGGTCATTCAGCTCAACATCCGACGGAGGCTACGCCGCCATGTCCGCGCCTGAACCAGATTCTGCTGCATCCGCTCCGTCCGGTGAGAGTGCGAGCAGGACACTGCTGGTGACCTTTGTGGTCTGCCTGGTCTGTTCAGTGGTAGTCGCCGGCGCGGCCGTGCTCCTTCGACCGATTCAGGATTCGAATCAGAAGGCTGACCTCATTCGGAATGTGGTCGCGGTTTCCGGCCTCCTCACGGAGGGACTGACGGAAGAACAAGCGCTGCAACGGATTGACGCGCGTATGATCGAACTGGCAACCGGTGATGAGGCACAGGGGATCGATCCTGACACCTTTAATATTGCCAAAGCCGGAAAGGACCCCGAGATATCCACTGCACTTACCCGTCAAGAAGATGTGGCACAGATTAGGCGCGAACCGCGCTATCTGCCGGTCTATCGAATTGTTGATGACAACGGCGACTTGAAGAGACTGATTCTGCCGGTGTACGGCTACGGACTCTGGTCCACGATGTACGGGTTTCTTGCGCTCGAGGCGGATCTGCGCACGGTGCAGGGCCTCCGCTTCTATCAGCATGCCGAGACTCCGGGGCTCGGAGGAGAGGTCGACAATCCAAAGTGGCGGGCACAATGGACGGGCAAAGTCCTGTTTGACGATCAATGGAAGGTGCAGGTTGAGGTCACGAAGGTCGAGATTGACAGTTCCACCCCCGAAGCTCAACATCAAGTCGACGCCCTCGCCGGCGCCACGATTACCTCACGAGGGGTGGAAAATTTATTGAAATTCTGGCTGAGCGACAAAGGATATGGGCCGTACCTTGCCCATTTGCGACACGAAAGGAGCTGACTCTCATGTCGTACGAACATCGCAAAATTCTTTTCGAGCCGATCGTCGACAATAACCCGGTCATTTTACAAGTCTTAGGGATTTGCTCGGCATTGGCCGTGACGACGAAGCTCTCCACCACGGTCACGATGTGCATCGCACTGACCGCCGTCACCGCCCTCTCCAATACCGCCATTAGTGTGATCCGCAATCATATCCCAAGCAGCATTCGCATCATCGTGCAGATGACCATTATTTCGTCGCTGGTCATCGTGACCGATCAGTTCCTCAAAGCCTATGCGTTTACTATCAGCAAGGAACTGTCGGTCTTCGTCGGGTTGATTATCACCAATTGTATCGTCATGGGACGTGCGGAAGCCTATGCCATGAAACATCCACCGCTTCCGAGCTTCCTCGATGGCCTCGGTAACGGCCTCGGCTATAGCGCACTGTTACTCGTGATCGGGGCGATACGCGAACTCTTCGGGTCCGGTTCCCTGTTCGGGTATCCGATCCTCCCTCTCGATCGGGATGGTGGGTGGTATGTGCCCAACGGCTTGTTGCTTCTACCTCCGAGTGCGTTTTTCTTGATCGGCCTGATCATTTGGGTGGTGCGCTCCTGGAAGCCTGCGCAAGTCGAGCAACCTGAATTCCGGATCTATCACGCACATCGTCCAGAGGTGGCCTCATGACGGAGCTGATCAATCTGTTTATCAAAGCAGTCTTCGTCGAGAATCTTGCGCTGACGTTTTTCCTCGGCATGTGCACGTTTCTCGCCGTATCGAAACAAATCGCCACCGCGCTCGGACTCGGCATTGCGGTGGTCGTCGTCCAAACCCTGACCGTCCCGATCAATAATGTGCTCTACCAGTTTCTGATACGTGATGGGGCCCTGGAGTGGGCAGGACTCTCTGAGATGAATCTGAATTTCCTCGGGCTCATTAGCTACATCAGCGTCATTGCGGCGACTGTACAGGTGCTCGAAATGTTTCTCGACCGACACGTCCCGTCACTGTACAACTCACTAGGGATCTTTTTGCCGCTGATTACCGTCAACTGCGCCATTCTCGGAGGCAGTCTGTTTATGGTCGAACGTGATTATACGTTTAGTGAAAGCGTGACCTATGGCGTCGGTTCCGGTTTCGGGTGGGCGCTCGCGATCGTGGCGATGGCAGGGGTCCGTGAGAAGCTCAAGTATTCCGACATCCCCGCTGGTTTGCAGGGACTGGGCGTCGCCTTCATCACCGCGGGGTTGATGGCCCTCGGGTTCATGGCTTTTTCGGGAATTCAACTCTAACAGGCTTGAAAAACTCATTTGCACTTCCCTGGCCATGGCAAATAGCGAGATGCCAAACGACACCAACTATCCATGCGAGAGGCTCAAAATGGCCGTCCAGCCAGACCGCAGCGAGCGGAGAGGCGAATCGTACTCTGTGCGGTACGTTGAGCCTCTGAGCGACGCGAGAACACTGCTGGCGGACTTTTTCAGCCTCCCGCTGAGTCTGATGAGAGGCCGCGCATGATCGAGATCCTACTCGGAGTCGGCTTTTTTACAGGAATCGTCCTCATTCTGGCTGTCCTCATTCTGAGTGCACGCTCGAAACTGGTGGCCAGTGGCCATGTCACGATCGCGATCAATGAGAAGAAATTTATCGAGACACCGATTGGGGGCAAGTTGCTCAATGCGCTGGGCGACGCCAAGATTTTTGTCAGTTCCGCCTGTGGTGGCGGCGGGACCTGCGGCGTATGCCGGGTCAAGGTCTTCGAAGGGGGTGGGGTGATTCTGCCGACAGAAACCTCGCATATCAACAAGCGTGAAGCGCGCGAGGGCTACCGTCTCTCTTGTCAGGTGGCGGTCAAGCAGAACATGAAGATCGAGATTCCCGATGAGATATTCGGCGTCAAGAAATGGCAATGTACCGTACGTTCCAACCACAATGTCGCCACCTTCATCAAAGAACTGGTCCTGGAGCTTCCCCAGGGCGAACATGTCGATTTCCGCGCCGGTGGGTACATCCAGGTTTTCTGCCCTCCGTATAAACACTCGTTTGAGCATTTTGATATCGAGGAGAGATTTCGCAGCGACTGGGACCGGCTGAACCTCTGGAACCTTGTGTCGAAGGTCAATGAGCCCCTCGAACGGGCCTACTCCATGGCCAATTACCCGGAGGAACGTGGCATCATTATGCTCAATATTCGCATCGCCACACCCCCACCACGCACGCAAAATGTGCCACCGGGTAAGATGTCATCCTACCTGTTCGGACTGAAACCGGGTGACAAGGTCACCATTTCTGGGCCGTTCGGCGAGTTCTTTGCACGTGACACCGACAACGAGATGGTCTTCATCGGCGGTGGCGCAGGGATGGCGCCCATGCGTTCGCATATTTTCGATCAGCTGGGTCGCCTCAAGACCACACGCAAGATGTCCTTCTGGTACGGGGCTCGATCAAAACGCGAAATGTTCTATGTCGACGATTTCGACAAGCTGGCTGCCGCGCATGACAACTTCGAGTGGCATGTCGCCCTTTCCGACGCTCTCCCTGAGGACAAGTGGAGCGGCTATACCGGCTTCATCCATAACGTACTTCATAATGAATATCTGAAGACCCATCCTGCGCCTGAGGACTGTGAGTACTACCTCTGTGGACCGCCGATGATGAATGCGGCCGTGATCAAAATGCTGTTGGATCTAGGTGTCGAGCGAGAAAACATCATGCTCGATGACTTCGGAGGATGACCATCCATGCATCCATCCGTTCCACGCCTCCGTGCGCTGGTAGCCTTGGTCGCTCTGCTGGCTGCCGGGGTTGGCTTCAGCTTCCTGCGTCCTGATCCGCCTGTCGCAGAACTGCATATGAGCGGTCGTACGATGGGAACCACCTATAGCGTGAAATACCGCCCCGCCCCGGATACTCCATCGCTGATGGCGATGCAGATCGAAGTTGACGCATTGCTGGCCGAAATCAATCACACGATGTCCACCTATGACCCGGAATCGGAACTGTCGCGCTTTAACCGTCTGCGCACCACCGACTGGGTGCCCGCATCCGCATCGCTCCGTGCCGTGCTGAACGCAGCGCTGGAGATCGGCACCCAGAGCGAAGGGGCGTTTGACGTCACGGTGGGCCCCCTGGTCAATCTCTGGGGATTCGGGCCCGAGATTCATCCAGACCGTATCCCGATTGAAACCGACATCGCCGCTGCTCGCACTCGCAGCGGACTTGATAAAATTACACTCAGTGCAACCCAATCAGCGATACGCAAGCATCGCCCTGATATCTTCCTGGATCTTTCCGGGATCGCCAAAGGGTACGGGGTGGACCGGGTGGCTGAACTCATGACCACCCATGGTATCGAACATTACATGGTCGAGATCGGTGGCGAGATACGGGTACGTGGTTACAAGGAGCACGAGACACCCTGGCGGATCGCGATCGAGAAACCATTGTCAGGCGAACGATCTGTGCAGATGATGCTGGCACTCAGTAACATCGCCCTCGCCACCTCTGGGAATTATCGGAACTTTTTCGACATCGACGGGCGACGCTACTCCCATACCATCGATCCGACCACCGGTCGGCCGGTCGATCATCATTTGGTGTCGGTGACGGTGCTGGCGGAGACCAGCATGCGAGCCGATGCGTGGGCCACTGCGTTTCAGGTGCTAGGGCCCGAGCGCGGCATGGCCATAGCCGAACGACTTCATCTTCCTGTCCTCTTCGTCATCGAACATGATGGGCAATTTGAGGAACGTGTCTGCTGTGGCTTTCAACGGTACCGGAAACAGGAGCTGTCATGACAATTTTTATGGTGACCTTTCTCGTCATGGGTATTGCGATCCTGGCTATGGCGGTGGGTGTCCTACTCGGCCGCCGCCCGATCGGCGGCAGTTGTGGTGGCCTTGAACGCCTTGGTCTGGAGTGCGATGCCGGCTGCGACAAACCCTGCCCGGAACGTCTCGCCCGCATGCAGTCACAAAGCAGAGAGTAGTCGATGGCGCTCCCAAACACGCTCGTGATGACTCCGCAGATCAATTCCTGTAGCTAGCCAACGATGATGATCCTCGAAAGGATGGTCGCGTGTGAACCACTCTTCCCTCTTGTTCATGCCGTTGCTGTGCCTACAGCGTAACGCCTGTCGTGTCTTACAAGTCGGTCTTGTCACCGCATTCCTCCTCTTTGGGCTTCCTTTTCTCGCCTTTGCAGAAACCGAATCTCTCGCAGGGATCGACCTAACTACCGCCCCAGTGGGGTATTTTGCGCTGTGCATCTTTGTCCTGGCGTATGCGCTGGTCATGTCCGAGGAGTTTACCCACCTCAAGAAGTCCAAACCGGTGATTTTGGCTGCCGGCATCATCTGGGGGGCGATAAGCCTGGCTTCTCCAGACAGTCAGGCCGAATTTGTTGAAAACGCCTTCCGTCACAATTTGATGGAATACGCGGAACTGATGCTGTTTTTGTTGGTCGCCATGACCTACATCAACGCCCTCGATGAACGACTGGTGTTCGATTCGATTCGAGTGTGGCTGGTTCGCAAAGGGTTCAGCTATCGGCAGCTCTTCTGGATCACGGGGATCCTGGCATTTTTCATTTCGTCGGTAGCGGACAATCTGACCACCGCCCTCTTGATGTGTGCCGTCGTCATGGCGGTAGGCGCCCATAGTCCAGCCTTTGTCAGTCTTGCTTGTATCAATATTGTGGTGGCAGCGAACGCGGGCGGAGCGTTCTGCCCGTTCGGCGATATCACGACCCTCATGGTGTGGCAAAAGGGAATCCTGGGGTTCTTTGACTTTTTTCAACTGTTTATCCCATCGGCAGTAAACTTCCTTGTGCCTGCCGGGATCATGCATTATGCCGTCCCTCGAATGTCTCCGCCGCCGTCTTCCGATACGGTCCAGATGAAGGTTGGAGCCAAACGTATTATTGGGCTGTTTTTTCTGACGATTTGCACGGCAGTCAGCTTTCATAATTTTTTGCATCTGCCCCCAGTCCTCGGGATGATGACCGGGTTTGCGTATCTGGGATTGTTTGGCCACTACCTGAGCCAGAAAGAGCATCGTTCCTCGGCCTCCAAGAAAGGGGTGATCGGCGACGTCCTCCCCTTTGACGTGTTTCGAAAGGTCGCCCGAGCGGAGTGGGACACGCTGTTGTTCTTCTATGGCGTCGTCATGTGTGTCGGTGGGCTTGGCCATCTCGGCTATATGGCCTTGGCCTCCCAAGTACTCTATTCCCAGTGGGGGCCAACATTCGCCAACATTACCATCGGACTTTTATCGGCAATTGTCGACAACATTCCGATCATGTTCGCGGTATTGACAATGCACCCAGACATCTCAGAAGGGCAATGGTTGCTCGTGACGCTGACCGCCGGCGTGGGAGGCAGTCTGCTCTCCATCGGATCGGCCGCCGGGGTCGCGTTGATGGGGCAGGCGAAAGGGAAGTACACGTTCTTTAGTCATCTCAAATGGACCCCGGCGATTGCGTTGGGGTATGGCGCGAGCATTCTCGTGCACATGTGGATCAATGCCCGCTTGTTCTGAACGGGAACATCCTTGAAGAATCAAGTCGCTCTCTATCGACCAGGTACCACCTGCAGCACCTGATCCACGCCTCTGCAGTGAGGTCGCATGTGTTCGGAAAGTTTGCCTTGCTTTTCACGCATCTGCCTGTGTAGCTTGTTACTTTCTTGAGATGGCCGGTGTATCTGGGTAGTCCGACTGTGACCTCGCACGACGATCTCTGGATCTGCTATTCGACGGTACGCTAACGGTTCCCATCCGACCATTCCGGATCCACCGCACAGACGAATCAGCGAACGAGGATGATCCTCGAAAGGATGGTCACGCGTGAACAGTTCTTCCCTCTTGCTTACGCTTGTTCGGTGCCTGCGGTGGAAAGCCCGTCATGTCGTCCAGGTTGGTCTTGGTACCACGTTCATCGTCTTCGGGCTGCCTTTTCTCGCCTTCGCAGAGACTGAATCGCACAGCCTGATTGATTTGACCACGGCCCCAGTGGGGTATTTCGCACTGTGCGTCTTTGTCCTGGCGTATGCGACGGTCATGTCCGAGGAGTTTACCCACCTCAAGAAATCTAAACCCGTGATTTTGGCTGCCGGCATCATCTGGGGGGCCATAGCTCTCGCGTATCCGCAGGATCAAAGCGAACTAGTAGAACATGCCTTCCGTCATAATCTGATGGAATACGCGGAACTGATGCTGTTTTTGTTGGTCGCCATGACCTACATCAACGCCCTCGATGAACGACTGGTGTTCGATTCGATTCGAGTGTGGCTGGTTCGTAAAGGGTTCAGTTACCGACAACTCTTCTGGATCACAGGGATCCTGGCATTTTTTATTTCACCGGTGGCAGACAATCTGACCACCGCCCTCTTGATGTGTGCCGTCGTCATGGCAGTAGGCGCTCACAATCCACATTTTGTCAATTTATCGTGCGTCAATATTGTGGTGGCGGCCAATGCCGGCGGCGCGTTCAGCCCATTCGGCGATATTACGACCCTGATGGTGTGGCAAAAGGGTCTCCTAGAGTTCTTTGAATTTTTTCAGCTATTTGTCCCCTCAGCAGTGAACTTCCTTGTACCGGCTGCGATCATGCATTATGCCGTCCCTCGAATATCCCCGCCGCCGTCTGATGAAACGGTCCACATGAAGATCGGGGCCAAACGCATTATCGGGCTGTTTTTTCTCACGATTTGCACGGCAGTCAGTTTTCACAATTTCCTGCATCTTCCCCCAGTCCTCGGGATGATGACCGGGTTTGCGTATCTGGGATTGTTTGGCCACTACCTAAGCCAGAAAGAGCATCGTTCCTCGGTCTCCAAGAAAGGGGTGATCGGCGACGTCCTCCCCTTTGACGTGTTTCGAAAGGTCGCCCGAGCGGAGTGGGACACGCTGTTGTTCTTCTATGGCGTCGTCATGTGTGTCGGCGGGCTCGGTCATCTCGGCTATATGGCCTTGGCCTCCCACGTGCTCTATCTCGAGTGGGGTGCAACCTTCGCGAATATCATGGTCGGGATCTTGTCGGCGATCGTGGACAACATCCCGATCATGTTCGCGGTGTTGACGATGAACCCGGCCATTTCTGATGGCCAGTGGCTGCTCGTGACGCTGACCGCCGGCGTGGGAGGCAGTCTGCTCTCCATCGGATCGGCGGCCGGGGTCGCGTTGATGGGGCAGGCGAAAGGGAAGTACACGTTCTTTAGTCATCTCAAATGGACTCCGGCGATTGCGCTGGGGTATGGCGCGAGCATTCTCGTGCACATGTGGATCAATGCGCACACGTTCTGAGCAGGAAGATTTGCGAAAAATAAGAAAAGGAGGCTAGAATTTTGGCGTCGGTGAGCTCCCGAACCTAACCGCAGCGCTTCTCCCCGCTTTGAGCGATTACGCTTTGCCTCAGGCGCTCGCCACTTCGCCCCCTTCTGCCGGGCCTCGTTTTCCCGGAGCACATTCGGTAGCATACAGTTAGTTCTCATGACTTCGGACGTCCTTCGACCCATCAGCTACCGCCTGTTCCTCTGGACATTGGGACTGCCGATTGCATGACATGTGGACGAATCATCATGACCGGATCAGGCACACCGAACTGCTGATCGCTCCCGGTCTTCTCATTTTCTCGGAGTACGAATCATGATTACACGATCTACCGCACTCCTTGTTCTTCTGCTCAGCGCTCTCGAGCTCGCCTGTTCGTCGCTCGGTCGGGCCGCATCCTCGGGAATACAATCTGGCCATGACATCAGCCGGTTTGCGCTGCAGTATGCCCAAGCGCTGGCCCACTCCAAGATTGACACTTGGGCCGCAGCGGATTTGGGATGCCTGATCCAGGCACGAAACGCTTCTGGAGGCACGTCGCCGAAACTGAAGGCGGAAAGGGCCCGGCGCTGTTGGGACGAGACCGTGCAGAACCACACCAGCATGGTGGAGCAGCAAACAGAAGCCGGTGTCTTCAACGCCACCGAGCGCGGGGTTGGTCTCGGCCTCTTACACGACCGACACCGTGCCACGGAACACTGGAAAGAATACCCGCCAGCGGTCTTCGTATCACCATCCATTGTGCTGCAAGACCAGGCTCCGATCCCCAAGCTGACCGTGGTGGGGACCAGTCCGAAGCAACGTTTCGCCCTGTCCAACATCCAGGAGGGTTCGCTGGTGTCAGTGCGGGGGCATGCCGTGGATATCAAGATCGTCTATCCTGATCCACTCACGGCGCCGCTGGCACTCAGACCGGAAGAGATCTGGTGGGGAAACGGATCGCCACGTCAGTTCGGGCCGGTGCACGAAGTCGTCGCTCGGTTCATCGTGGTGACCGGCCTGCGCAAGCTCGGGTTTCCGACGGATCGAGCGGTGATGAATGAGGGGCTTCCCGATGGACCGTTGATTGCCAGCACCCACTACGGATTACGGCCTGACAACGGTCGGAAGTTCGATCCTGCTGGTCCGGCTCAGGCCGTCGTGAAGGGGGAACTCGTCCCAGGCTCAGCCCAGTGGTGGGAACGGGCTGATGCAGAGCCGTTCATGCGGGCAGCCTTGAAACGAGCCGCTCACATAACGGCTGAAGCACGTGCAGGCTTACTGACACGACTCTTGTTGATCGATCCCGAGGATGTGTTGACCCATAGTGTGCGCGGGAACGACAGCTATCAGGCTCTTCTGCAGCAGGGGGTCGCACGGGGAGGTCTCGCCGCCCGGGACGGGCACGCCCTACGGCGCATCACCGAACTCTACTGGACCATTCAAGCACAAACCTGGCGACAAGAAGTCACCGCCGTGTCCGAAGGGTACGAGCCGGCTGCAGATGCCTTGTATCGCGCACTGGCGTCCTATGAGACCCTGGTCCAAGAGGGTCGTGCCACACCGGAGCAACGCAGACGCCTCGGTGTGTTGACTCGATGGAATAATGATCCGGCCGGCGCGCTGGCGATCCATGAGGCCTTGCTACGCGACAGCACTCCGGGCACGACCGAATACGCCACCATCTTGACCGAAATCGCCTGGGATCGGATCCAGTTTGTCTCGTGGAATCGCCGCTACACCCATCCCTGGCTCACACAGGCTCAGGCTGAAGCCGAAGAGGCCGTCCGGTTGTTGAGGCAGCCATACGACCAGCTCCCTGCGCACTATGCGCAGGTTGCCGTGGAATCGCTTTCGGTGCCGCGTAATCTGGATCAGTTTCAGGAACGGATGCAGCAGATCAGGCAGGATGTGAATCAGATCCCCGGCTTGCAAGGCCTGCACACGCACCTGGTCGCCAACGATCTCGTCAAGTCGCTCACTCCAGAGGCTGCCGCCATCGTCCTCCCGAGTCCACCACGCTCACCCGACGTGCTGGACGTGGCCGTCCATGCCAATCCCCCAAAACAGGACATCCTCTGGCAGTGGAATTTCGATCATGATGAGCTAGGAACTATACCGGCCGGCTTTGTCGAGATGGGTCGGGACGATGAGAACGCCGCCCTCTGGGAGGTCCAAGTCGATCAGGACCCATCACGCGGCATCCAACGACTGGTCCGCTCGCTGACCTGTGCACGACAGGACTGTGTGCGACTCCTCGTTGCGGACAACGTGAGAACGACCTACCCCGATGTCACCGTTCAGGTGCGCGCCCCAGGGCTGGCCGACCAGAGTGAGCTCGGGATCGCCATCGCAGTCACCGACCCCAACAATTATTATGCGATTACCCTCCAGCCAGGAACCGGCCTCGTGACGACCAGACGCGTGACGGACGGCCAGGTGACCGTGCTGGGACACGTCACGGCCAAGCTCACGCCGAAGGTCTGGCATACGATGCGCGTCCAACGGATCAACTTTCTGCATCTCGATAAGGGTCGATTGGCGGTCTACGTGGATGGCGCCCAGGTCGCCGCGGTCGAGGATACCGTGCTGCCTCAGGAAGGGCGGGTCGGCCTGATTGCCATGGGCCCGTCAGCGGCGCAGTTCGACAGCCTCCACGTGCTGGACCTGGTCTCGAACCGGACGTTTTCGCAACCAGCAGCGTACTAAGGGTTCGAAATCACGATGGTCTCTGCTCATGCGGAGGTGAACTGCCTCGTGACATTTTGGATGTCTCGATCTGTCGTAAACACGAACACCCGCTCACTGAGCTGCACATCGATATCGGTGAAGAGGCCGAGGACTTTGGCCCCAGTGATCTCACTGACCTGTTCGCAGAGCTTATCACGGCCCTGAGCAATCAAGTTTTGCCGGATCTGCTTGACCATCTCTACACCTTCGGCGGTCTTGGCCAATTGCCGTTCAGCCGGCGTCAGTACGCCCTTTAGCCTCACGACGACGAGATCACGCGCGACGAGCGCACGCACTTCATCAGGACCTCGCCCCATGAACTCTTGCTCAAACTTGATGACGGCGTTGCGGATTGAGTTTTCCATATAATCGACCCGTACGATTATAAGTTTGCGTACGGAAGTGTACAAGTACCGCTCTTAGGCCTTTTGTCGAATGGATCCGCCTCGCGGTGGGTCTTTCGTTCCATTCATCGATGGATGAAAGCCCTGATCCGGTATTTCACGCTTGACCCTTTCCTCGACAGCATACTATTCATGAAGCTGGATTTTGGCAGATGGCAATGTTGCTTCCCCTCGAACTTGCTCGTGGAGAGGTAGGATGCCTAAATTGATCATTGCGAGGCCGTAGGGCGACCCGCAGTCCATTGAGAGGCCGGTCGTAGTACAAGCCAACTACTTGGTTCGACCCAAAGTCGAAGCCAGGTGGTTGGCTTTTTCTGCTTTCATCTCGGAACAATAGTCGAGGCCGTCCAGCTTACCCCTATGTTGCCCAGACCTCTCGTAACGCTTTGACGTAGGGGGAAGTTCATGAAAAGAGTTTTGAGCCAATCATGTTGTCACAGCCTACCTTGCGCCTGTCCTATCAACCCAGGTTACCACAGTGAAGGTCCTTCAGCCGCAAACAAGACAATCATGTACCGGTGGGCCTACTGAATGATTGTCTTGTGACGCCCTAAGACTCGGTCCTGCAATAGGGGGATGATGTGAACGACTCTCAGATATATCTTTTGTTGAGCGAAGCGAGAGGCATTCTATGAGTTCAGAGCCAAACTTTCTGAAGAAGTATCTCAACGAGTTCAATCCCTGGCCGCGTATTCGAATGATGGGCACCAACGTAACCCAAGACGTTATGGCGGGGATTACGGTTGCCTTCATCGCCCTTCCTTTGGCTCTTGGTTTTGGCGTGGCCTCCGGCCTGGGTGCCATTACGGGGATGTGGGGAGCTATTGCTGGGGGAGTCGTCGGTGGTTTGTTTGGCGGGTCGAACAATGGCGTCAGCGGTCCGACCGGCCCCAAAACTGTCCAGCTCGCCGTGGTGATGCATGATCATATGTTGGCCAACGGACAACCCGATCTTGTATTTGCCTTTGGGTGCGTCTTTCTCAGTGGTGTACTCATGCTGGCTCTGGCCCTCTTTCGTATTGGGAAATTTATCTACTTGACCCCTTATTCCGTCATTTCCGGTTTCATGTGCGGAATCGGGGCAATAGTCATGATCATCGAGTTCAACCCGTTTGTCGGACTTCCCACACTGTCTTCGGTTCGGGAAGCATTGTTAGCCATTCCTTCTTCTGCGATGAACGCCAAACCCCAAGCCTTGCTGGTGTCATGCCTGACGCTCGGGACTATTATCATCTGGCCGAAAATCACCAAGGTGTTGTGGCTCCCTGGTCCGCTCATAGGTCTAGGTGTGGGAGCTGCGGTCGCCAACATATTTGCATTAGATATTGATTACATCCCCCACGTTCCCACAGGCCTGCCTGATATCTACCTACCTCCCATCTCGCAATTTTACGAGATGCTTGGTCCGGCCGCTGCGTTAGCTGGCCTGGCAGTCTATGACTCGCTGTTGACGTGCGTCGTCATCGATCAAATGTCGGAGTCGCGACACAACAGTAACCAAGAAATTTGGGGGCAGGGGCTCGCGAACATAGCAGCGGGTTTGCTGGGAGGACTGACCACTGCGACAGCAACGATGCGGAGTGTCGCGGCAATCCAATGTGGCGCCAAGACCGTCACAGCGCCGGTCGTTCATGGGTTAGTGTTGCTCTCGCTGGTACTTGGGTTGGCACCTCTCGCCTCTTATATTCCGATGGCTTCCTTGGCTGGAATTCTGTTCAAAGTCGGCTACGATATTTTGGATTTTCGAGTATTTCCTATTCTCCATCGAATGGAGACATCTTCGAAAATCACGTTTTGGACGGTTCTCTTTCTGACGGTGTGGGAAGACTTGCTGGTGGCGGTTGGTGTCGGCCTCGCCATCGCCTTCTTTTTATTCGTCCATGACATGAGTGAGTTATGGAAACCTTCGCTCAAAGGATTTGCGGGGTCCGAAAGCGACGCAAAAGAATCCATCCCGGACCACTTGAAGAAGCAAATTGCGATCATCGAGCCGGAAGGGCCGATGTTTTTCGGGATTGCCGATACGATGTACAGGCAGATTGATCGACTGGCGCACTACAGGGTACTGATCATCTCGTTCCGTTACGTGCCGATCATCGACCTCTCTGGGGCATTCGCGCTTGAAGACATGGTCATGATGGCAGGGAAGAGAAACACAAAGGTTATCGTCAAAGGGATGAATCCTGCGGTGCGTCGAACACTGACCGAGTTGAACGTGATCAAGAGTATTGGCGAAGAGAATATTACTGATGATGTTGATGGCGCTCTAAAAAAATCCCTTGATTACCTCGCAGATCAATTCCTGGAATCAACCGACGGTGATGGTCCTCAAAAGGAGAATTAGTGTACCAATAGCTCATCCCTCTTGTTCCTGCTCTTTCGGTTCCTGTTGTTCAAGACCCGTCGTTTCGTCCATGGCGATCTTGGCTCCGATGTCGTCGCCTCCGGATTGCCTTGCCTCCCTCTCGCCGAAACAGAATCCCATGCCTTGATCGACCTGATCACCGCCCCGTCAAGGGTATTGTGGGCTATACAGCATATTACCCTGGACTATGCGCTGGTCACGTCCGAATGGTTTACTCACCGTTGCCTAATAAGAACGTCTTTGAAGAATTGCGGCGCATAACTTTGTCAGTCCCGCTGCCACATCTGCCCAGTCCTTCTGCATCCCCATGGAACTTCATGGTCAGGTTCGTACCTCCATTCTTTCTTGATCTTCTGAAAGTTCCATGACAGCCTTCGGCTTGTATCAGGGCGTCGGGAACGATACCATATACGATGGACCTGCACCGTAGAGTTTCTTCTCGTACCTATTATTTGGAGTATGTCAGGATTCCACGCTCCATATGGGCCTTTATTTTGGCGTGATCTCAATGGAAGAGGATTGACGTGACCTCACATGACCGAGACAAGAACGAACCGCTGGTTTCTGCATACATGAACCGACCTCCCATTACGGCGCACAAGAACCTGACGTTATTAGCGGCATCCGAGATCATGAGCATCTACAATGTCGGTGCACTATTAGTCGTGGATGATGATAATCGCTATGTCGGGATTGTTTCGGACAAGCGCATCACGCGGGAAGCTTTGGCTAAGGGAAGAGATCCGGCAACAACACAGATTGAGGCCGTGATGAGGAAAGATCCCATTAGCATCGACTGTCATGAGCTCGCCCGCAACGCTCAAGCAGTGATGAAGGCCAACGGCGTGAGATACTTGGTTGTAAAAGATGGGGAAGAAATTGTCGGCATCCTCTCTTTGAGCGATCTCATAAGATTTTATACGTCATTTTTTGCCTAGAGACGCCTCCTCGCTCTAAGAGCTAATTGCATCCACCTGGGATGAGACTTCGCTGAATCTGTTGATCACTGGCCATGCGTTTATGAGCCGTGGCTAGCTGCCGTTCTACCAAAGCAAGAACCTTTTGAACTATCCTTCGACAAGGTCTCATGGGATTAAGACTCCGCATGTACCTCAGACTTGGCCCCAGAAGTACTTGTGCAAACTAGACGATGTGACGGATTGCGTTTCCCACGCCTATTGGTTTGCGCACAAGTGCGACGAAATACCCTACCTAGGCCTTTTGTCGACAGCATCGCATGAGCGTTGGGTCTTCCGGTTCTGGTTGGGTAGGGATGGAAGTCCTGATCCCTCACTTCACACTTGACGCTATCCTCACCCCCATATTATTCATAGTGTCGCATTCAGGTAGATGGCTAGGTTGTCTCTCCTCAAGGTTTCTTGTGGATGGGCAAGAATGCCGACTCTTCCGTGCAGGGCGGTAGGGCGACTCGCAGTTCGTTAGGAGAGGCCGGTCGCAGTACAAGCCAACTATTTGGTTCCACACCGAATGGTTGGCTTTTATTTTGGGAAGACGAGTGAGATGTCAATGTTCCTGTGTTTGCTGGTCCCATTACTTCCACTGATCGCCGCGTTGATCGTCATCAGCGGCGACGATTCAAGCCTTCACCGTCGCGCGAAGCTCGCGGCCTGGCCGATCGGGTTGGCCTTTGGTTGCGCCCTAGCCACAATCTACGTGGTCACCACTGAAGGTCCGCTCGTGTTTCGACTCTACGATCCATCGACACCCATCGGATTCACTATCCCCCTCGGCCTGTACGTTGACCGATTGAGCGCGGTGATGATGACGTTGATCTCCGGGATCGGTACGATTATTTATACCTATTCCGTCGAGTACATGTATCAAGATGCGCACCAGCGTCGATACCTCGCGTTGATCGGCATCACGGTGTTCGTCCTCCTCTGCCTCGTCTCCAGCGCGAATCTCTTGATGCTGTTCGTGCTCTGGCAGGTGCTGAGTTACCTTCTATATCTCCTGGTTCACAATCACGGCCATCGCGACACTCTCGAGAGTGCCTTTCGCACCTTTACCTTGTTACGGGTCGGTGATGTCGCCTTCATGGGTGGGATCGCCCTGGCATACTCGCTCTACGGGACGTTGGAATTCCCAGATCTGTTTGGCGTCGCGGCATACTCGACGGCGACAGTGTCCCCATTCCCAGGTGTGGAATTCGACGGCTCCACAGCCGTCACCTTGCTGCTCCTGATCGGAGGAATCAGTAAGTCTGCCCAATTTCCGTTCTATGTGTGGCTTCCCCGCTATCTCTATGCTCCCACTTCCGTCACCGCGTTGTTGCATGCTGGTATCATCAACGCTGCAGGGTTTCTCATCAACCGCATGGCTCCCCTGTTTGGGATGAGTTCGACCACACTCCACGTTGCTCTCTTTATCGGGACGCTAACGGCCGTCGCAGGAGCGACTATGATGCTGGTCCAGAACGACATCAAGAATATGCTCGGGTTTTCGACTATCGGCCAAATGGGCTACATGGTGATGGAGTGCGGTCTGGGAGCGTTTTCTCTCGCTGTCTTCCATCTGATCGCGCACGGACTCTTCAAGGCGACCGTCTTCCTGAACTGTGGGAACGTCATTCACAAAGCCAGGCAAGAACCGTCGCTCCCCCATCCTGGACAACACGTGGAAGAGGAGCATTATTCGCCCCTGACGTGGGCCACCGGATTCCTCACGACCCTGCTGATCCCGTTGCTCATTCTTTTGGCAACGCACGGCGTGTTGGAGATTCCGCTTTTGGAATCCCAGGGAACCGTCATCTTTCTCTTCTTCATCTGGATCACATCCTCGCAAGCGATTCTCACTCTGACGCGGCTGCACGCAGTCGCTTCATGGAAGGTGTCGGCAGCCATGCTGGTCACGCTCTTGTTTATCGTGTTCGTCTATCTATTCGCCGTCGAAACGTTCACGGCATTCCTCTACCCAAACCCCGAGGAGGTAGCTTCGTACTTCAAGGCTGCGGAACTGCCCACCTGGCTGTTCGATCTCATGCTCGTCGTCTCGACGCAACTGACGGTGGCGGGATGGATTTACCTGTACATGCGCGCCCATGGCCGAACCATTTGGATCCCACCATGGATCAACCATCTCCGCATTCGCCTATACGTCTTGGTCCTCAATCGTCTCTACGTCGATTCGTTGTTGCATCGAGCAGGTCGAGGGCTCACCTCCGCGATCCAACGCTTGGACAACTACGCCAAAGACCGGGCGGTGTGATTGATGCCTGCTCACGTCTGAAGGAGGATCGATAGTCGTGTTCTCTAGGGGACAAGGATGCTCCTTATTCGCGGCGGTACATCACACACCTTGTGGACCGTCCGCCTTGACGAACATGAAGACACAGTATTAAAGGTTACCCTGCCGTGCGCCGGGGTGACCTACTAGTCACACCAATGGAGTGAGCAAGTGGGCGCCGCTCAACGACGAGGAGACGGATCGTGTTACAGCTGCTCACGCTGAGCATTCCAATCTTTCTACTCCTCGCCTCCGGCATCGTGATGTTCGGCAGCGATGCGCTGGGTATCAGGCGCGAGAAACTAGCCGCCTATCCGATCGGGCTAGCGTTCTTCGGTTCAGTCCTCACGTTGTACCTGGTCACAAGTGAAGGTCCGATCGTCACTCGATTCTACAATCCGTTCTCGGCAGCATCCCTGATCATTCCCCTCGGGTTCTATGTCGACCGGCTAAGTGCAGTCATGATGACGCTCATCACCTTCGTTAGCATGCTCATCTTTGTCTATTCCATGAACTACATGTACCAAGATGGTCATGCCCGTCGATATCTGTCCCTGATCTGCCTAACGGACTTCGTCCTGATTTGCATGGTGTCGAGCTCGAACCTCATGATGCTGTTCCTCTTCTGGCAACTGCTGAGTTATCTCCTCTATCTTCTCGCACACAACCATGTGCATGCCGGAACGTTGGCAGGTGCGTTCAAGACCTTTACGATCCTCCGAGTGGCGGATACAGCCTTTCTGGCTGGTATCGTGCTGGCGTTCCAGCTCTATGGCACCTTGGAATTCCACGAATTATTTGTGCGAGCGACCGAGATGCCGATGACCATTACATTGTGGCCCGGCATGGACATCAGCGGCACCACCGCGGTCACGCTTTTGGTTTTTATCGGAGCCATGGGCAAGTCCGCGCAGTTTCCGCTGCATCTCTGGCTGCCGAGTTCGCTGTTCGCCCCGACACCGGTCCATGCGATGCTGCATGCCGGCATCATCAATGCCGGGGGGTTTTTGATTAATCGGTTGGCCCCACTCTTCGGTTTAAGTTCCACCACGCTCCACATCGCGTTTGTCGTGGGGACAATCACCGCGGTCCTCGGAGCCTCCATGATGCTAGTGCAGAACGACATTAAGAAAACGCTCGGCTTCTCCACGATCGGTCAAATGGGCTATATGATCATGGAGTGCGGCCTTGGAGCGTTTTCGTTGGCCGTTTTTCATCTCATCGCGCATGGCCTCTTTAAAGGCACCGTCTTTCTGTACTGCGGCAATGTGATTCACAAAACGCGGCAGGATCCTCATTTCCCTCCAACAGACCACGCGGGCCCCGATGAGCCTGGATTCTCTCGCCTGACCTGGTCCACCGGATTCGTCACGACCCTGTTTATCCCGCTGCTCATTCTGCTGGTCACGCACGGCGTCCTGCACATTCCACTGCTCGAATCACAAGGGACTGTAATCATTCTCTTTTTCATCTGGATCACGTCGTCGCAAGCCATCCTGACGCTCACGCGGATTCGTGCCGTCGCGTCCTGGAAGGTATCAACTACCATGTTGGTCACGTTGCTGTTCATCGTCCTCACATATTTGTTCGCCGTTGAGTCATTCACCGCCTTCCTTTATCCGAACCCGAATGAGGTGGCAGCCTACTTTAAAGCGGCAGACCTTCCCAACTGGCTGTTCGACCTGCTCATCGTCGGCGCGACCGGTTTGACCGTGCTCGGCTGGTACTACCTGTATTTGAAAGCCCACGGACACAGCGTCTGGACCCCGTCCTGGATCGAGGGGTTGAGAATTCGACTCTATCCACTGTTTATGAATCGGCTCTACGCGGATGAAATCTATCAATCGGTCGGCCTGAGGACTGGGCACGTGATCCATCGGATCGACAAATTGGAGCGTGGGTGGTCACGATGATGGACATCGTACTGTCATGGCTGTTGGCCGGTATTCCATTAGTTGGCGCATTCGTCGGCCTCAACTCCTGGACGGACCCGGAACGTGTGAAAAACACGTCCATCATCTGTTCGGCCATCAGCCTGTTATCGGTCATGGGACTCGCCGGCTTCCTGACGATACCCCCCAGTGGACGTCTGTCGTTGTACTTGCTGCCGTTGGTTGCCCTGACATCGGTCTTGGGTCATCCGCTCGGAACCGATCACCGTCTTTCGTGGGTGATGACATTAGTCTGTTTGGGCCTGGGGCTGGGAGCACTGACGACTCACGACCTCTCCGGGTCTTTCTTCCTTATGTTGTTGCTGATTACGCTGATCATCCTGCTCCATCGCCATCACACTGCACTATGGCCAATTTCGTGGTGGGGCGTCGGCCTGCTGATCCTTGCTCTGGTGTGCGTGGGAATCTCAATGGTCGCCGAACCTCCTGTCTCATCCATCGCTGCACTGGTGACGTGCGCGGTGCTGCTTCCGTTGGTCCCTCTTCATGGAAGTTACCTCACGACCGTCACGCGACTGCCGGGGAACTTACCTTCATTTATCGTCGTATTGCTGCCGATTATCGGATTCCATCGATTGCCCCTGATCCTGTCGACGGCTCCGGAGGATGTAATGGCTATCGTGAGGATCTTGGCGTTGTTGGGAGCACTCTATGCAGGGATCAAGGCGCTGGCTCAATCGCGAGTGCGCTTGATCTTGGGGTACGGAAGCCTTTCTTTCTTTTCGATCGCCTGGTGGTTTGCCACCTCCACTGGCTTCACCACCCCTCAGGGAGCTCTTTTAGTTGGCGCAGTCGGCCTAGCGACCAGCGGACTCTTGATCGCCTGGCAAGTGATTCGCACGCGATACGGTGACGATGTGGACCCGCAAGCCATCAGCGGTTTGGCAGCAGCCATGCCACAATACGCCGTGCTGCTGTCCCTCTTGGGCCTCGCCGCCATGGGCATTCCGCCGTTCGGCGTGTTTGCCGGATTCATGGGATTGCTACTGACCTCACCGCACGCCTCAGTGTTTGGTTTGTTCCTCGTCCTGGCGGCCTGGCTAGCTGCCTCATGGTACATCATGCAGATGGTGCAGCAACTATTGTTTGGTGCAAGCCGGCCCGATTTGCGGTACACCGATCTTCTGAAACCAGAGTTGGCCTCACTGTGGATCATCGTCGTGGTTCTCTTGGCATTGGGTCTCGCCCCCTCCTCTCTGTTTGCACCGGAGCAGCCCATCCTTGAGCAAACTGCGCTGGCCCTGGAGTTATTCGCATGGCCGAATTAGACCAGTCCCTCGATGTCGAATCTCGGCGGATGGAACTTCGCGGAATCGTCCGTCTGGCCGGAGAGGTGATTGCTCAATACTGGCCGATGCGCACCTTCGTGCACCATAATCCCCTGCACAGCATCGAATACCTTTCCTTTGAAGAAGCAGTTCGTCGTGGGAAGCAATTCGTTGGCGGCAATGGGTATTTGCCAGGCCATGTGTATCGGACGTTTCTTCGATCAGGCCGCATACACGAGGCACATCTGGATGATGCGTTCAAGCCGCTGGTCTTCGACAAATCCGTTCTGCTCGGTACACACACAGTCACCCACAAAACCGTCTTGCGTGCCTGCTTAGCCGAGGGACTCTGCAGTCCGATCGTAGAACCATTGGACGACCAACTGCCCGACCCCTCGCGTCGCACAATCGACGATCTTGCCGCCCGACTTCGGCCTGTAACCATCTTCCCCGATCTTTCCGAACGAATCAGCACCATGGTAAGTCGCGACGAGGCCGCGCTCGGACGGTGGCTGACCCTGTCACATTGGTGCGATGAGACTCTCGGTACTCAGACCGTTCAGCAAATCAATGACCAGCTGATCAAATGGTGCGAAGCCTTTCTCGACGAGGGCCATGCCACATGGGCCATGCCGGAACGAGAGAAGGGACTCTATGCCGCCTGGAAAGCCATCGCCTCTCACGAATGGTCGATCTGCGACATCAAAGACGGTAGAAAAAAGATCGCTCAGCTGCCGGACTATCCGGAAGATACGCTCCTTGAAAGCTTGGACGCGATGGGGATTCCCGCCGAACTGAGGCAAGACTATTTGTCGTTGCAATTGACTGCCCTGCCTGGATGGGCTGGATTCATCAAGTGGCGTGGGGAGGAGCGAGACTACCCCTGGCAACAAGCATACCCCGCTGGTTTGGTGAAATTCTTAGCCATTCGCCAGTGGTACGCGCGTGAGCTGACTCAGAAAGCCTGCCAGGAACATCTCGGCATCGAGGGCCGCTTCAATGCTGTGACGGACTACATGCATGACCATCCCGAAGAATATTACTTGAGGCGGCAGCGAGTGGCTGGCCACTTGCCCGCCTTGTACGCCGAGGAGGTAGACCGGTTGGCTCATCGCCGAGGCGCTAGCTGGACAGCCGTGCTCGACCGATACCGGATGGATGTTGTCCCTCGTCAGGAAATGGCAAAACTCCGGGGCGCTGCGAAGAAACTCCTCGCACTAGCTCGGTACCTGGGAATCGAGATGGCACACCTGAGTCAGTGTTCGGCAACTGATCTGAGACAACTGGTAGATTGGATGGAGGCGTTTCCAGAATCTGAGCATGGGCCGGTCTGGCTCAAAGCATTGGAAGCAAGTTATCAAGAACATCTGCTGCACGAACTCCGGACCAAGCCCTACGATCCCAATCACTCCTCTACGAACCGCCCCTATTCACAATCAGTCTACTGCATCGATGTGCGCTCCGAACCCTTTCGTCGGCACCTTGAATCGGTTGGGTCACATGAAACCTACGGGTTTGCCGGCTTCTTCGCCGCGTTCATTCGATACCGAGCCTGGGGTAAGGAACACGATACGGAACAGTTTCCCGTGATCATGCGTGCAAAGAACGAAGTTCGTGAAATTCCTCGCAGTTATCTGGATCATAAGGTCCTGAGGCAGCAGGCGCGCGCGCGATGGGTCCATGCCGGCCACACCCTTCTGCACGACTTGAAGGAGAACGTCGTCACTCCTTACGTGATGGTGGAATCCTTGGGTTGGTTTTACGGCCTTCCGATCTTCGGCAAAACGTTGATACCAGCGCTGTACCATCGGCTGACCTCGTGGTTCAGGCGACTCTTTGCTCCTGCACTACCGACTACCCTCACCGTCGATAAACTCGCACCCGGTGATACCGCCGAGATGCTTGAAGCCGAACAGCAGGCACTGATCAGGAAAGCTTTACAGGAACGATTGGGGCTGCGCAGCTCGAAAATTGCACCAGGTTTTGTCGAGGCCTTGCGGCGACGCGCACTCGGAGTGGAAGAAGATCCTCAGTCGCCGACCTTGATCCAAGAGGCCACTCGTGCGCATCTGACTCCCGAAGTCGTCAATGAATTCGTGGAAACGCTCCAACGGCAATACGACCTGACCGCAAGAGCCGTTTCTCGACACAAGGAGCGCATTACTCGAACCGGTTTTACTTTAGAAGAGCAGGTCCTGACTGTCGATACCGCGCTCCGCATGATGGGCCTGACCAAGAACTTTGCCCGACTGGTCTTATTCTGTGCCCATGGTAGCACCTCCGACAACAATCCGTACGAATCGGCCTTGGACTGTGGGGCATGCGGCGGTAATGAAGGAAAGCCCAACGCGCGAGTCCTGGCGATCATGGCGAACAATCACACCGTCCGAGAGCGACTCAAGAAAACCGGTATCGAGATTCCCTCCGATACACATTTCCTCGCCGGGCAAATGAATACCACAACTGACGAGGTGGAACTCTTCGACCTGGAGGACGTCCCGCCGACTCACCGAGCAGATCTCTCTCGATTGCAAGGCGATCTTCGGACCGCCTGCCACCTCACGAGCCAAGAACGGTGTCGTCGCTTTCCCGATGTACAGCAGATGCTCCCCGAGCGAACGGCCCATGCCCACGTCAGTAGGCGAAGTGTGGACTGGAGTCAGGTGAGGCCCGAGTGGGGCCTCTCCAACAACACCGCGTTTGTCATCGCACGTCGCGAATTGACTCAGGGGCTCGACCTGAGCGGGCGGGTGTTTCTGCACTCGTACAACTATCGTGAAGATCCAACTCAGCGTTTGCTCGAAGTGCTGCTCACAGCCCCTCAAGTCGTGGCACAATGGATCAACATGGAACACTATTTTTCGGCGGTGGACAACGAGGTGTATGGGAGCGGCAGTAAGATTTACCACAACGTCGTAGGCCGGTTCGGTATCATGTCCGGGCCATGGAGTGATCTGCGATTGGGCTTGGCGAGACAAACCGTCATGAACGGTGACATGCCGTACCACGAACCGATGCGGCTGCTGACGATTGTGGAGGCTCCGCGGAAAGGGATCGAGAAACTCATTGCCCGGCATGATGTCTTGCAACACTACTACCACAATGAATGGGTTCATCTGGTCGTGTTCGATCCGGAGGATGGCGGCTGGTATCGATATCAACCAAACAGCGAATGGGCTAGTATTACACCGCAGAAGACAGAGTCCATGCTGTAGTCTCATAACCTAGGACAGGGCGGAAGCCAGAAAGGAGCGTGTCAATGGGTGGGTTGACGTTACATCCGATGAAGGAGATCCGCGTGATTGTCGCAGGTGAGCATCGCCCATTCGTGACCGAGCTCCTCGATCGAGTTCATGCGAGTGGCTACACGATCATTGGGAATATTTCCGGAAAGGGGCATCATGGCGTTCGTGAGGCCCACTTCATGTTCAGCGAGCAAGAGAGCCTTGAGATGATCTTGACGGTTGTTCCGGAAGACAAGGTTGAGCCGATCCTTGCCGGGCTTCGCCCGATCTTCGAACGGTATTCCGGGTTCATGTATGTCGCCGATGTGGCCGTCAGTCGGCAAGAATACTTTGGGAAGAAGGGGGAAAAATCATAAATTGATCCACTTCTGACTGTCTGGGTGAGCCTCTGCCTACTACTCAGGTTATTTCCCTAGACCAAAATAACTCTTGCACTTACACTAGATCCAAACATATACTCCCGCCCGACTTTTGCCCCTGATATGCATCTTCCATCAGAGGCCGATTGCCCCGTACTGTGTGACAGGTAGGGATTTAGTCTGGAGTACAGCGTCTGTCAGAGCCTTCGGCCGATCTACCAGCCCTTCTCCAGAACGCTTGGTCCAAGTCATCGCCTAATGAGCATAGTACATTTCATCACGACCATGTGTCAGCGCTGGAAGAACCTGCTGGGCCTGATGAGCATGGTAACAGGCCTGATCATGTTCCTGGGTGCCACCTCTCCAGTGTTTGCCGCAGCACCCAAGATGGGATGGTCCGCAACCGGCGGCGGTTCCTTGTTTTACACCGATGACGTTGCTCTCTTTTCGGCGACCCGTCGTTCGAGTCTGGATGGCGATCCGTCCCAGCCCGTGCTGGATGTCTCCCGCACCGGAATCGGCAAGGACATGGTGTTCGAGCCATACGTTCGCTTGTCACGATTGATTCCATCCTCCTTGGGGGAAACAGAACTTTCGGTGAGAGTTCGCGGATTCATCTATGCGACCAATCCTGAGTTCAGCCAGGGTTCGGTGTATCTCGAAGCCATTCATGGGTTTACCCCTCGTACTGTGCTCCGACTGCGGTATTTCACGGCGCCCGACCAACTTCTGGGGCTGACGGAACTGCATGGATCTGAGGATAATCTTCAGGACATGCGCGTGACCTCTCATCTCGGCACCGTCAGACTCGACCACCGCCTCTCCGAGCATTGGGAGATTCAACTGTTGGGGCGTGCTGGTATCCGTAACTTTAATGATCCGTTCGTGCAACGGGATACCCTGTTGTGGAGGTTTGGTCCGCATTTGGTATACCACATGAACCACCATGCCAGGGTGATCCTTGGCTACCATTATGAGCGTGGTCTCGCAGATGGCCGTCATGAGGCTGAACTCCACGATGATGCCTCCTATGTGCATCACTTTGCCTCGATCGGTATTGAGGCTGACCTCATGGAACATTTGGAACTCGAATTGGACTTTCACTACGAACGGAACAACTTTACTGCAGGGAACCCAGAAGACGAGCGGTTCAACGGACACGAGAATATTTTTCTCGGGAGCGGTCGCTTGTCCTATCAGATGACCGACCATACAGCTTTGACTCTGATGGTTCAACGATCGAATCGGCAGATAAGTTTTCATCACACGCATGATTTCAACACCAACGTCTCGGTGGGAGCTGTGTACCGGTTTTGAGTCCGTGGTTCTTGGCTTCGGCGGATGGTAATGTTTAGACAGGACACTATATGGCATCGGTCAATCAAGCATGTCCCTTCTGAAGGCTGACGCATGTTGAGACCGATTACGATCGTGGCCCTCTGCTGCTTACTGTTGGGTTGCCACCGTACTTTCGGGGTTCCCACAGATCTGGTGCAGGACCTCCCTGCCTTGACCTCCATCCGATCGATCTATATCGAGGATCTTGCCCATGGTGAGGACCCTCATCTGGTGGAGGGATCAGACTTGGTTAAAGAAAGAATCCGCGAGAAACTGGTTCAATCAGGACGCTTTTCCATCGTAGATACGCCGGAAGAAGCCGATGCATCCCTGACTGGCGTCGCAGGGTTTCAGCGATGGTATTTTGGGATGGAGTCGTTCTATGGGTTGGAGGGAAGCCTCAACACGCAATACTCGGGAATAGGAATGGTCCGGTTGCTCGACTCCAAGACGAAGCAGCCGATCTGGACCCACGAGTACGAAACGGGCTTCTTTCATCCGACCCAAAGTGTCGCAGACCGCGTTGCCGATCAAGTTGCCGATAAGTTACTGAGTGCCGTAACGCTGGCCGACGGCCAGAACCAGCCAAGTCAATAGCGAGCTACCACTACACCCATCCTGCGGGTCTGTCTGCTGAAATTTACGTCTCCTCACTTATCCTAGCCTGTATCTCGGTATTGGCGATTATATTGTTAGGATACCTTTCACTTTCAAGCCATCCAGTCTTGTGCCGCTCTCAGGACCATTGATAAATCGATTACCGCAACTCTATAATTCTCTTCCTTTCGGCTGATCGAACGCTATGGCTTTCCGGTAGGTGCTAAGGCAGCTCAATTCAAACGGGGGGAGGATTCATCATGAGGACATTCTCGCTGCTGCTTGCTGCTTCCGCTTTGGCGATACTAGCCAATTTCTCATACGCGGGTGAGTCTCACCCCATTCATTGGGGCTACGAGGGTGACCATGGACCGTTTCATTGGGGTAACCTAGGGCCGGAATTCTCACTATGTGAAAAAGGTATGGCTCAGTCACCGATCGACCTTTTGCGCACGCATAAGACTCCGCTAAGCGACATTCAGTTTTCTTATAAAGACGCTCCTTTCCATGTGGTCAACAATGGGCACACACTGCAGGAGGTCGAACCGCTTTCAGAAACAGCCAAGTCCCGCTACCCCAAACATGGCCAAACGGTACTCCACTTCGACAAAGACAGTGCCATTGTGTTCGATGGTGACCTCTATTTGCTTGAACAATTCCATTTCCATGTTCCAAGCGAACACACGGTCGATCAGAAGCATTACCCAATGGAAATGCATTTGGTGCATCATAACGAACGGCATGAAGTCGCGGTCGTCGCCGTGTTCATGGAAGAAGGCCAACACAATCCGTTTTTTGAGACCTTCTTGGAGCATGCACCTTCTAAGGTCGGAGAAGTCGCCGATGACCATAACCATGCCGTCAATCCGATAACCCTGTTACCGGATCGTCGCTCCTACTATCGATACTTCGGATCGTTTACCACTCCGCCCTGCACCGAAGGCGTCATTTGGGCGGTGCTGCACGATCCGATCCAAGTCTCCGCTGAACAGATCCAGAAGTTCCGCACGCTCGTGGGGCACGATAATGTGCGACCCACGCAACCTTTGCATAAGCGCTTTGTTCTGGAATCGAATTATGTGGAGACCGCAGCCCAGTTGAAATAGAGGAGGCAAACAACTGGCCAGTCATCTTGTTGGACTAACCCAGGATTTTTATCAGCGCCACAGGTTAGGCTTCAGCAATGGCTCAGGAAGCTTTGTCAGACTTGGATAGAGGATGCGGTATACTTATGTTAGAGGGTCTCTCATAACTGAGTAGCGGTAACTACCAAGGTCACGAGAAAATTCTCTCCGCCTATCCTGTTAGAGGAGGCAGTTTATGCAACGCTTGATGCGAAGTGCGCTGGTCCTGTCTACATTAATGGTGCCGGTCGTGTCTCTGCATGCGAGTGAGAAAGAGCCGATTCCTTGGGGCTACGAGGGTGATCGTGGGCCGTTTCACTGGGGAAGCCTGGGGGCTGAGTTTTCTCTCTGTGATAAGGGCATGTCGCAATCTCCGATCGATCTGTTGCGCAGCCACAAAATCAGGTTGGACGACATTCAGTTTTCCTACAAGGATGCCCCGTTCCATGTGACCAACAATGGGCATACGTTGGAAGAGCTCGAGCCGCTTTCAGAAAAGGTCAAATCTCGCTACCCGAAGCATGGTCAAACCGTACTCCATTTTGATAAGGACAGTACCATCGTGTTCGACGGTGACCTGTACCTTCTGGAGCAATTCCATTTCCATTTCCCGAGTGAACACACGGTGGATCAGAAGCACTATCCAATGGAACTCCATCTTGTCCACCACAACGAACGGCATGAAGCAGCGGTGGTAGCCGTCTTCCTTGAAGAAGGGAAACATAATCCATTCTTTGAGACATTCCTGGACCACGCCCCGGCCAATGTCGGGGAAGTGATCGATGATCACGAACATTTCGTGAACCCAAGTGATCTCTTACCCAAGCGCCGATCCTACTATCGCTATTTTGGGTCCTATACAACTCCGCCCTGTCACGAGGGTGTCATTTGGGCCGTGATGCATGACCCTATCCAAGTGTCGGCGGAACAGATCAAACGGTTCCGCTCCCTGTTGGGTCATGACAATGTACGGCCGACGCAACCACTGCACAAACGCTTCGTGCTCGAATCAAAGTTCTAAGGAATGATGTCAGTCGCATGACCCTGCCAATACCTTTCCTGCTCCGTTAAACCTCCCTTCAGAAGTGTTTCGAATCAGATAAAGGCAGAGGGTTACAGGGCCCCTGCTACATTCCGTGTGAGAGCCCTGGCGGCTTCTATCCCCTCCCTTTGAGGCATTGTGAGGATCAGCGGGTCTCAGGCATAAGTGGGAGCTGCGAATTGCCTTTGGCCGAGACCATGTCACAAATCCTCAACTTGAGCCGCCACACCAGTGATGAAGATGCGCAGTACCTGACCTCGCTGCTGATTTACCACCTCGTCGAACGTTGTGGGGGACAACTGCAATTCACCGCGGAGGAAGTTCGACAGATCCGGAAGGACCTCACCACTAAGATGGTGCAGATCCAACTCGGAGATGACTTGCGGCTTCGCATCATCGACCGCCTGCCGGAGCTCCAGTAGCGTCACCCTGAAGCAGCCAGAGGCACACCCCATCCCTACCCATCAATCATGACGATAGGGATAGGGTCGCTCCACCGGTTTTAACCTATAGATTGATATAAAACTGCAAGAGGAGAATGTGGTTGATCAGGTTCGCATTCCCATGAAGCGTTCGGCTGTTGAGCATCTGGTTTTGGTAGCCGAGATCGACATTGAAGTACTGATTAAAGGTTTTATTGATCCCAAGAAAGAGTCGGTTTTGATCGATTCCCGCTCCTGGTCCCTTGCCGCCGCGCCGCACATCATCGACGGTGTCGACCGAATTCAAGTTCATAAAGATCTCGTCATACACGACGAGTGCCCAGTCCGGAGCGACCGGTAGGGGGTACGAGAGCTTGAACATTTGGCGGAATCGCAGAGCGGTACCAGCAGCATGCTCGATCCATCGCTCTTCCATCCTGGTGCGACTCATAAACCTAAAGTCACCGAATTTCTGTGTGTAGATAGCCTGTTGAAAGATCCGGCTTTCTTGGAAGAACGGCGACTGCGGCGGAGTATGGGGTTGATTGAAGTTGCCGACCCATGCATAGCCCTGCCACAGGGAGAGATGTTCAGTCAGTTGGTAGCCGATGGCGGGGCGGAGTAACAGCTGGTCAATATTCGTAACATCGTCCCCAATACGAGGGTTTGCCTCCATGTAGGCGATGAACTTCGACGGCAGTTTCACGGTCAGATAGACCGGCGTCCAGAGCCGGAAGTCTGATCTCGTATTCGGTCCCAATTGTTCATATGCCTGCACCGGCGTCACACCGATTCCCACCAGGCTCCCGATGAGCACCCCGATCACCACGAGCCCTAACCAGTTCTGATTCGACGGCCTTCCTGCACGCAACTGCATAAAATCCTCCTCTGCTGGATATGGTTACATCAGGTTTGGGACACCTCTATTTCTGTGATGTGCGGATGTGGGTGAGTCAGACTGCGGATGCGCGTAGACCCGTAAAGTCCTGGGCCCGAATCGTACCGGCCAATCTTAGCTCCTACCGCTACTCACATCATCTACTCGTTCCCGCCACTCGGAAATGTCGAGTCTCAGATCAACGGAGTGTTGTACTGCTTTTGAACCTGTAAGGCCACAACAAAATGCGGCTGTAGGAAGAACGCTGATAGATAGGCCCGTGCTGACCAGAGGGGCATCCCAACTGGGAGCGCTTTGGATCCATTGCAGAGACGTATCGATTGTGCTAGCTACTCATGAATGCTACAGGTCTTGCCTTCCATTACCATTCCGGATCATGAGATTGAGATCCACGCCATACGGGCCCAAGGTGCCGGAGGGCAGAACGTCAATAAGGTCGCGACCGCGATCCATCTACGCTTCGACGTGCGAGCATCTTCATTGCCTCAGGTTTTGAAGGATGAACTGTTAAAACTGCACGACCACCGAATCTCTTCGGACGGGGTCATCACAATCAAGGCGCAACAGTTCCGCACCCAAGAACGCAACCGCGAGGATGCACTGACTCGGCTACGAGAGTTGATTCAACGGGTGGCGACCCCGCGTAAGAAACGCAAACCGACCAGGCCATCCAAGGCGTCACAGAATCGCCGAATTGAGCATAAGAAGCGGCAGGGGCGGTTAAAGGCACTGCGGAGGACAGTCGACTGACAGAAGATGGGTGCGGTTCAGCACGGCCGTCTGTGTCCCGCTTGAAAATGGGCTAGGAAGGAGAGTGTTTAACCTTGGTCGCGTTGCCCTTTGCCTGCTGCAACAGCGCTTGGGCCTCGGGGATGAATTCCACCCGTTGCTCTTTCTGAGCGAGAGCTAACGCATCGGATGCCATCGCCGCTGCTTCGTTATGTCGGCCGTGCTGGCACCAGACACGGGCAAGCGCCAGCCTCGCATTCACCGCTTTCGGAGCTTGCCTGACGACTTGCTGGAGAAGCTGCTCGCCCTTTTCGGAATCTCCCCCCAGAAAGCCCGGTAATTTCACCAGGAGCGTCCCCTTCGCGGAGAGTGCATTGATGTGAACGGGATTAATTTCGAGGGCTCGATCGAGTTCGTGCATCATGCGGCGAAGCCCAAAGATCGACGTCAGCGATTCTCCGTCGATACGGAGCAGCTCACCCAAGTTACAGAAGAGTGCGAAGTGCGTCTCAGCATTGCCTTCGTCCGCCGCGACCGCCCGCTCGCCCAAGGCCTGTCCCCGTTGAAAATAGGCGAGGCGCGTAGCGCGGTCTGTGGCAAGTCTCCCTTGCTTACAGGCCTCCAACGCCTGTGTGGCAAGCGCTGACCCGGCATCCGACGCAGGCGACGTCATTGGCCACATAAACAAGTATCCAGCAGTGACGGCTATCACGAGAAGGAACTTCATCGATACGCGGTCTCAGACCTGATCATCGGAATGGATTGCACTTGAAAACATCCGGCCAAACAGCAAACTCAATGCCAACTCACGCATGGGGTTGAGGGTCTTCACCAGTTGATACACTATTATAGCTCATGAAGGATTCGCACATATCGGCAGCGAATGAACACGTTGGACCAAGCCCGTGAACAGAGAAGAACACGCCACCTTTCCTACCATCCACTCGAGTTGCGCTGAAGATCGGCTGGCGAACGCTCAGGCATTCGCCTGGTCAGGAGGAGCGACCATCCCAAGAATATTAAATCCCCCGTCCACGTAGACGACTTCTCCCGTAATTCCTCGCCCCAATGAGCTTACCAAGAACAGCGCCGTGTCTCCAACCTCACCCTGTTCGGTGGCACGTCGAAGCGGGGCTGTTTCTTTATGGAGATCCACCATCTTGGTGATACCCGACACACCCCTTGCCGCCAGGGTCTTGATCGGTCCGGCTGAAATCGCATTGACCCGGATGTTCAACGGGCCAAGATCATAGGCCAAATATCGCACCGTCGCTTCGAGCGCCGCTTTGGCAACCCCCATCACATTGTAGTGCGGCACGACACGCTCGCTGCCGAGATAGGTAAGCGTCACCACAGAACCTCCGGCGGTCATCAACGGCATGGCTGCTCGCGTGACAGCCACCAGGGAATAGGCGCTGATGTCGAGCGCCATGGCGAACCCCTGCCGCGAGGTATTCACAAATTGTCCGGTCAGTTCTTCACGCGGAGCAAAGGCGAGTGAATGGATCAGAAAATCGATCTGGCCGAAGTCCTTCTGCACCTGCTGCATGAGGGCGGCGATTTCTCCGTCATTGCTCACGTCGCAGGGGAAGGCTTGCGCGCCGGGCAACGTCTTGGCCAACTCCTCCACATTCTGTTTCAGCCGGTCATTCTGGTAATTGAAGAAGAGTTGCGCACCGTGGCTAGCAACGGATTGGGCGATGGCCCAGGCGATGCTGTGTTTGTTCGCCACACCGATGATGAGTCCTTTTTTTCCCTTTAGTAACATGGGGACAGCTCTCCTTGGTTAAGCGAGATCATTCCATAACATTATTAAGCACTTACAGTCATACTGGGTAAGCGTGGCCTGATAGCCGTTGCTCAGCCACCAGGCACGGAACATACCATGATTGAGTCGTCGAGTGAAACGATCAGATCACAACAAGGATCAATCGAGCCGATGCTGAGGCAGTTTCGTGCCCACCCCGCCATTCTGCCACAGAAGCCTGTAGGGAAAAGCCTTCGCCGTTTTATGAGAGCGGTTTCGTAACGGCCGGATTCTTCAAACGAATGTCCCTAACATTCTGATTCCCTCACAACGGCATCGGGCTTGCTGAATAAGCCATCAGTGCCGAATCAGCGGCACATCATTTCAAACCTACTTTTTTTAGGGGGATTCGTTATGAAGACCATGTTGATGGCAGTGTTGGCAGTCGCAGTGGCAGTGACGTTCAGTGTCCCTTCTTTCGCTGGAGAAGGAAAGAAGAAGAAGGAGGGTGGTGACCACGTCGTTGTCTATGGCGAGAAGAAGAAGAAGGATGAGGGCAAGGCCGACGAGATCTTCGCCGAGAAGAAAAAGAAGGATGGTGGCGAGGCTGACGACACCTTCGGCGATAAGAAGGAGAAGCCGGGAAAGTAAGAATCCCGCTCCTTTCGTAAAAATTGGCGGACCAGGGGCACTTCCTCACGGAAGTGCCCCTTTCTTACCTTTTAGCCCGGTTCTCGTACCTCCGCAGACCAGTTCTATCGCACATTCAGCGCCGAGTGGCCATCTCCCGGATGTAGACCGCCTGCAGGCCGATGATCGTTTTCCCGTCCCGAATCGTCCCGTCCTGAATTTTCGTGATCGCGTCGCTCAGCGGCATCTCGATGATCTCCAGCACTTCATCGCGATCCAGGTGCTGCGTTCCTTTCGTCAGACCACTAGCCTTGTAGATATGGATCACTTCATCTGCGAATCCCGGTGCCGTGAAGATGCTGGACAGCAGTTCGAACGAGGCCGCGCGATAGCCAACTTCTTCCTCCAATTCCCTCGCGGCGCACTTCAAGGGTTCTTCCCCACGATCCAACTTACCGGCTGGAATTTCATAGATGAATCCGCCGGCCGCATGCCGGAACTGTCGAATCATAACGACGGTCCCGTCGTCTTTGAGTGGAACCACGGCAGCCGCGCCGGGATGGCGGATGGTTTCGAGGTCGATGGTGAAGCCATTCGGTAACTGCACCGTATCCACATTCAGCGTCACGACCTTGCCGGTGTAGATATTGCGGACCATGCGTTATTCTCCTTCCCTAGGCGTCATCGGTCTCCCAGTGGACCCTGACGCACGAGGCACATGGTTGACTCACTTGGAGGGGCGGGTATAAAACGGCGGCTTCACGACCTTGGCGGGAACCAGTTTCCCCCGAATATCGATAAGGATGTCGGTGCCGGGTTTCGCGAAGTCTGAGCGAACATAGCCCAAGCCGATCCCCTTCTGGAGCAGCGGCGACAGGTTGCCACTCGTCACCGCGCCGATCGGCTCCGACGTCGAGGACAGCATCGTGAACCCATGGCGCGGCACGCCCTTTTCCAACAGTTCAAAGCCGACAAATCGCCGTTCCGGTTCGGCCTCACGTTGCTGCTCGAGCACCGGTTTCCCCAGAAACATCCCTTTGTTGAAACTCACCGCCCAGTCGACACCGGCCTCGAGCGGCGTCGTGCGCTCATCGATATCGTTCCCATAGAGCAGGTAGCCCATCTCCAAACGTAGAAGATCGCGTGCCCCAAGCCCTGCCGGTTTGAGGCCGAAGGCCTTCCCCGCGCCCATCAAGGCATCCCAGACCATTGGGACAGCTCCGGTCACGTAGAACTCGTACCCGAATTCGCCGGTATAGCCGGTCCTCGCAACCAGGCACTCAACCCCGCCGATCTGGACCCTGGTGGACTGTCTCAACTTGAGTTGCGTCAGGGCAGTCAAGCCCAGCGCCTCCACGATCGAGCGTGCGGCCGGTCCCTGCAAGGCGATTTGGGCCATCTCCGTCGAGCGGTCTTGGATACGACAGTCAGAAACACCCTGGCCCTGGGTGAACAACCACGCAAGAATCTTGGCCCGGTTGGACGCATTGGCACAGAGGAGGAATTCGCCCGGGTTCTCCAGCCGATAGACGAAGATATCATCCTTGATGCCGCCTTGCTCGTTGCAGACCATCGAATACTGCGCCTGCCCGGGTTTGAGCCCGGCGAGATCGTTCGTCGTCACGCGTTGGAGAAACGGCTCCGCCCCCGTGCCGCTCACCAGAATGCGCCCCATATGGCTGACATCGAAGAGCCCGGCCTTGGTGCGGACGGTTTGATACTCGTCCACCACGCCGCTGTACTGGATGGGCATTTCCCATCCAGCAAAATCGACGAGCTTGGCGCCGGCGGCGCGATGTTGGGCGATGAGAGGCGTCTGTTGCACGGTCGTGCTACTTCACTCCGAGCAATTCCACGTCGAAAATCAGCGTCGCGTTCGGAGGAATCACGCCGCCGGCCCCACGTGAGCCATAGCCCAGGTCGGACGGGATCGTCAGCTTCCGCTTTCCTCCTACCTTCATCCCCTGCACTCCTTCGTCCCAGCCCTTAATGACGCGTCCCCCGCCGAGCGGGAACGAGAAGGGTTGGCCACGGTCGACGGAACTATCGAACTTTTTCCCGTTTTCGAGCCAACCGGTGTAATGGACGCTGACATTTTTGCCTGCAACCGCAGCCTCTCCCGTCCCAACGGCTTGATCGACATATTTGAGCCCTGACGGTGTGGTGACTTCTTGACCGGTGGCACTATTCTCAGCTGCTGCCATAGGACGTTCTCCTCCTAGGATGAATGTGAACAAGACGAGCGCACAGATTGCTAGCAATCGTTGATAGGTCATACAGATCTCCTTCCGACTAGTCTATGGCATGGGAGGGTAGGCTTGGTCAACCGCGGCGAGCCGACGATGGGGGTTCCGAAAAGATGGCCATGCTCGCGGTATAGCCATGCACAAAGTTCCGATTCCCGATCGGACCGATTTCCCCTTGGGCAAAGAAGCCCGCCATGGGGATCGAGCCCAGTTGTTCCGCCACCGTGGCAGCATCGTGGTTCGGCCGTCCGAAGAGTCCCTGGCCACGACCGCAGCAGCTGAACATCAGTGCGCCGAGCGGAGGACTGCGCCGGTTGGACCGGTCCGCGGCAAGCAGAGAGGTCAAATCTTCGCTCGCCGAGTCCGCATCCCGAAGGTGAAACTGGACTGTCTGGCCTTCTTGCACGACATCGCCGACCGCGACAGCCCCCGAGCTGCGATCCGCACCGAGCAGATTCCGAATGAGAAAATCGCCCCGTTCAAACCGATTCCGATGTTCGTCAATCACAATGCCGAGATGCAGCGCGCGCTGACGATCCTCTTCCGACAGCCCTTCGAAGACGGTCTGCAACCGTTCCAGCGCCGGGACCCCGCCCAGCTCGTGGATGAGATTGCGCTCAGCCTTAGTCACGACAAACCGTTCGCCGATGAGACGGCAGCCTTGCGAAATGACGGGGCGAATCTCCACGGCCCCCGACAGGCGCACGCCGACCAACCCATCATCGAACACCTCCCCGTCGAGAATGAGCCGGTTCGCCCCGGCCTCCTGCCCGCCGCCCGCCAATCCCCCCACAGCCTTGGCTCCGGGGTAGCGATCTTCCAGCACGGTCAGGATATCTTGAACCGGGGTGGTATAGGGATCGGCCAGCATGAGAAAGGTGGCATCCTCCCCCTCGTGGTCCGGCCAGCCGGCAAGGTGAAACTGGTCTTGGGTTGGTGAGAAGGATGAGCGGATGGGGTATAGCTCAACGTCGGGCAGCGATGCCGCCCAGAGCGTGACGGCCGGGGACGCTTCCAACTCTTCTGTTCCCGAAATGACCCCTTCGCCGCTGCAGCCAATCAGGCAGTGCGGTTCCAGCGCAACCGTAAGCACCTCAGTTAAATGTTTGGCTAGCGCTGCATGGTGAGAGGAGAAAAACACGCAGGCCAAGTCGATAGGTGCCCCATCTAGCTGGGTCTGAATCGCATGGACCACATGCTGGGCGGCAATCTCCGTCTCCGGCTCTTTGGATAGGGCTACGGCAAAGCGCACGTGAAGACCTCGTTGTTTAATGATCGAACAATAACCCAACCCAGCTCTGTATCACACACCGGGATCCATCCGTTGGGCTCTGACTTGAGCGAGTTTTTTATAGTAGCGCCAGAGGTAGGAGTGGTAATCGTCCACCTGGGCGAGGAGATAGTGGAGCTCCGTGGGGTCTTCGGTTTCGAGGGCCTGGGTCATTCTGGTTTTCAGGAATTCGGCAAAGGCTTCGGTCTTCTGGACCGCAGTCATCAGCTGTAAGGCACCCCCGATTTGGTAGTCGCCCATTGACCAGGCCTCCTCCGTTCAAGAATCAGCAGGAATGAGTAAGAAGAATAGCGAGACAAGCCGGAAAATAGCAAGGGTAGGAGGGAAAGTGGGGAGGACCCTGTCGTTTTGAAATTGAGATGGTTGATGGTTGTGATTGACAGGGCGTCGAATGAGTGGGCGAGGAATCGATCGATTCCTCGCCCAAGGCTCTCATTAGACTACTGGAACACGTAGACCGCGCCACTGTCCGCCGCGCTGTTGTCGGCTTCAGTGCCGCTTCCCGGTCCAGATCCGGGATTGATTGTCGTCGCGTTGCTGTCTTCGAGATGGGCACCGACTGCAACCGTATCGCCGGACACCGCCACTGCCGTACCAAACAAATCGTTACCCCCTGTATTAGAAGCCTTCACATAGGCCTGCTGGCTCCAGGTTGTGCCAACGCGCCGGAATACATAGGCTGCACCGCTATCGACAATGCTATTGTCGCTGTCATTTCCATTCACTCCAGTTGCACCACTATCTTCACTCGGAAATGGTCCCCCATCATCACGACCCGTCCCGACAATCAATATGTCCCCATCGACACCGATTGTTGCGCCAAAGTTGTCACCCGTCTGGGTGTTTGAGGGCTTTATGTATGCCTGCTGGCTCCACGTCGTTCCTGTTCGTGTAAACACATGGGCAGCACCGGATGCACTGGCGCTGTTGTTGTCGGCGCCATTGATTCCTGTGGCGTTGCTACTTTCAGATCGCGCGCCTACGGCGAGTGTATTGTCGGATAAAGCTACGCTAATTCCAAACTCATCGTTTGCCCCGGTATTCGATGCCTTCACATAGGCCTGCTGCGTCCAGGTGGTCCCGCTGCGCGTGAAAACATACGCGGCGCCACTGTCACCGGCGCCATTCCCGGTAGTTCCATCAGTAGGCGATCCAGCAGTGACGCCTATGCCCCCACCATCTTCTTGGACGGCTCCTACAACAAGGGTGTCGCCGGACAGCGCCACGCTGGAACCAAAATTGTCGCTATTGCCAGTATTCGACGCCTTGACGTATGCCTGCTGGCTCCAGGCCGTGCCGTTCCGCACAAAAACGTAGGCGGCGCCGCTGTTGGTCGTGCCCTCATTGGACGTCGGATTGATACCGGTCCCGCTGCCGTCTTCATTCTCAGCCCCGACAACCACCGTATCCCCAGAAATCGCCACACTGCGCCCAAAGAAATCCGAGATGCCGGTGTTTGAGGCCTTCATATAGGCCTGCTGGCTCCACGCCGTTCCATTCCGCACAAAGACATAGGCGGCCCCGCTGTCACCAGCCCCATCGCCGGTGGTCGCGTTGTTCGGGGCTCCGGCTGTTACACCGATTCCTCCTCCATCCTCCAGGTCTGCCCCGACCACCACAGTGTCACCGGAGATGCCCACGCTCCTCCCAAAACGGTCACCGGCTCCGGCATTCGAGGCTTTCAGATAGGCCTGTTGTGTCCAAGTAGCTCCGTTGCGCACGAAGATATAGGCGGCACCGGCAATGGTCGCTAGGTTGTCAGATGGAGGATTGATCCCGACCCCACTCCCATCCTCATCGGGAGCTCCAACCACGAGGGTGTCACCATCAAGCGCGAGGCTGTACCCGAGGTTATCGCCTGCCCCTGTGTTGGAGGCCTTCACGTAGGCCTGCTGGGCCAAGCGGTGGGCCGTGATCGTATAGGTATTGGTGAGACCGTTTAAGGTGAGGATAAGCGTGATCGTCGTGTTCCCGCTTGGGAGGGCAATTGCCCCCGATGTGTTGCCGCTGGTGACGGGCGAGCTGTTGACCGTGATCGTCGTGCCTGCCTCCGCCGCTGTCGGCGTGATCGTCACGCTCGTGTCCCCGATGAACATGGTGTCGTAGCTGGTCACGTCCGGGTCGAAGCTCGGATTCAAGAGCCCGGCCGAGAGTGTCAGTGCACTCAGCGTCGGGCCGGTCGGCGCCGAGAAGAGCGGGCCACTGGTGTTGTTGCAGTCTCCCATCCCGAGCAGAAAATAGGCGTTCACCAGCAGAACCGCCACTTTCATGGCCGTCGCCCGCCACTGCCGAGACCTGTGGCCTGTCGGGAGGTTGGATGACGGAGCCGTGACTGCGGATGACACTCGACCAGGCATCATGGACCTCCATGCATAAGCCACTCTGGGCGTGGATACCTAGCGAGGATTCCATAGGACGTGCTGCCCGTCAACGAATTCGCAAAAACAAACAACTAAGGGTTGATGCCGATGGCGCGTGAAAGCTTGGCTTGAAGCAGAAGGCGCTTGAGACGGTCCAGGTCAATTGCCTCGGCGCGGTAGTCATCGCGACCCGTGACCGTCGTGGCCATGGTGAGGGCGTTCAGAACAGCTTCTTCCGTCGCTTCGACCGTGGCGTTGATGAGTGGATTCAGATGGGTATCCGCCAGGTGCGTCATGGGAAAGGTCGGTTCCTTGGGATAATGCGGAATGATGTTGGCAGTGGAGAAGGCGAGCATGAAGTCACCGCTGCCGTGGCGGGCGGTGGAGCCGGTACGGGCGAGACCCAGCGCGGCGCGCTTGGCCAGCCGCGTCAGCTGTCGGCTGTCGAGCGGGGCATCGGTGGCGATCACGATAATGATCGACCCTTCGCTTTGGCCTGAAGTCAGGGCCTCCGACGTCTGCACCGTCCGATCATAGAGTTTCCCGACTGGCACGCCATTCACGACCAGTTCTGGTCGGCGCCCATGGTTGGCATTGACGAGAATCCCGACTGTATAGCCGCCTTCCTGGTCTGACAGTTTTCTCGACGACGTGCCGATCCCGCCCTTGAACCCGTACGAGACCATGCCGGTCCCGGCACCTACGGTGCCTTCTTGTACGGAGCCGTTGCTCGCCCCATCGAGCGCAGCGATCACGTCCTGTTCCGACACATGCCGGCCCTGGCTGTCGTTCAAGCGGCTGTCGTCGCACTCGGCCACGACGGGGGTGAGGGTGTCGTCCGTGATGCCGATCTCCGGATACTGCCGGATCATCCAGCTCATGACGCCGTTGGCCACACGTGGGACGTTCAGCGTATTGGTGAGCGCGATGGGATATTCGAGAAACCCGGATTCCGCCACCCAGGCAAGGCCGGTCATTTCGCCCGTGCCGTTCAGGACAAAGGCTCCCGCCGGCACCTTCTGGTGCCACACATCGTCCCGCGGCATGATGACGGTCACGCCGGTGCGTACCGGCCCTTTGCCTGGATTGAGCTTACCCTCTCCTGAGATGAGCGTCTGGTGGCCAACTTTGATACCGGCCACGTCGGTGATGGCGTTGAGCGGACCTGGCTGATACTGGCCAATCACCACGCCCAGATCCCTCAGCCGTTTTCGTCCCTGTTCAGATTCCGCTGAGGCAGTAGAGAGGCACCCAGCAATCAGCGCCATGCCCGACAACCCCAATACTAGCAGCGCGATGCGATGGGCGTTACACCTCATGCGTGCTGCCGTGATGGGGGATGCGCACGTCGATCCGCGGATGTTCGGTCTTGATAGCAGTGCCTAACGACAAGGCTTGCCTCTCTTCACCATGGACCACGAAGACCGTGCTCGGAAGGGGATCGATGGCCCGCACGTAGGCCAAGAGGTCGTTCCGGTCGGCATGAGCAGACAGACCGTTGAATTTGACCACCTGAGCGCGGCGCGGCGTGGGCACGCCGAAAATCGGCACCACGTCCCATCCCTCGACCAGCTTCCGGCCCAGGGTATGTTCCGCTTGGAATCCGACAATGACGATGACATTCGCCTCGTCCTGTATGGCGTGTTTGAGATGATGCACCACACGCCCCCCCTCACACATTCCAGAGGACGAGATGATGACACAGGGACCACGCATGGCATTGAGCCGTTTGCTTTCTTGCGGTGAGGACACAAAATGAATGTAACGAGAGGCAAAGACGTCTCCGGAATTTGAAAAGGTCTGGGAGGTCTCTTGGTCGTAGCATTCCGGATGCCGCCTGAACACACCAGTTGCCTTGTTGGCCAGGGGCGAATCGATGTAAATCGGAATGGGCTCCACCCGCCCCTCGCCCACCAGCTCCTTGATACGCATCACCAGCTCTTGCGTACGGCCCACCGCGAATGCCGGGACAATAATCTTGCTCTTGTGCGTGCGGGCGTGCTCGATGAGATCCTGCGCCTTCTTTTTCATCTCCTCGCCGAGCTGCTCGTGCAGCCGATCGCCGTAGGTCGACTCCAGGATCAACACGTCGCAGGGCGGCGGTGGTTCCGGATCTCGCAGGATCGGCATGTGCGTTCGTCCTAGATCCCCGCTGAACAAGACTGTCGTGCTGTTGCCGCGCGCCGTGTACTTCACCCGCACGGCGGCTGAGCCTAAGATATGCCCGGCGTCGTGAAACGAGGCGGTGAGCCGTGGGGCAATTTTGATCTGGTCCCCGTAACGTGCCCCCTCGAAGCGCCGGAGGACTTTGCGCACGTCGTCGCTATCGTACATTGGACGAATACAGACGCGACCGCGACGCTTCTCCTTTTTGTTCACATAGCGGCAATCATTCTTTTGGATGCGCGCGGAATCTTCGAGCATAATGCCCGCCAGATCTGCCGTAGCCCTGGTGAGGTAGACCTTGCCGGCGAACCCCTGTCCCGGCAATACGGGGAGCGCGCCGGAGTGGTCAATATGCGCATGGGAGAGCAGGACGGCGCCGATCGATTTGGGATCGAACCCCAGATGACGGTTCCGCCGAACCGCTTCGTCTCGGCGCCCCTGAAACATGCCGCAATCGAACAACAGCCGGAATCCCGGCGCCTCCAGCAGATGCCGGCTCCCTGTCACCGAGCGTGCCGCGCCATGGAAGGAAAGTTTCATATGGTGCCGACTCCGTTGTGATGGACGATAATGTCCCATGCTTCTTTGGCTGTTTCTGCGTAGTGAAACAGCTCGAGATCGTGTTGCGAAATGAGCCCACATTCGACGAGGAGTTGCCAGTTGATCAGCTGGTCCCAAAATTCGCGCCCGACCAGGACGACCACTACCCGGTCTGTCTTTCCAGTTTGCAGCAAGGTCAGCGTTTCAAACAGCTCGTCCAATGTGCCGAATCCTCCGGGGAACGCAACCAGTGCCTTGGCACGGAGCAGGAAATGCATTTTCCTGATAGCGAAATAGCGAAACTGAAAACTGAGTTTCGGAGTGATGTAGGAATTGGGGTGCTGTTCGTGCGGCAAGGTGATGTTGAGACCGATGGACTTGGCCTTCACGTCTGATGCCCCTCGGTTTGCCGCCTCCATGATGCCTGGTCCACCACCCGTCACAATGACGTAATCACAGTGGCCATCAATCTGGCAGGTGGAGGACACGAGCCGCCCGAAGTCCCTGGCGATGTCATAGAATTTTGACAACTCGAGTTGTCGTGTGGCGATCACGACCTGTCGCTGACGTGCTGAATCACGAGGAGCATGTGCTGCGTCCGCTTCCGCGCGTTGAAGTTCTTGTTGTGCGGCACCAGGCTCTTTGAGCCGAGCGCTCCCGAAGACCACGATCGTGGAGCCGATGCCTTCGTCGGTCTGGATCAACTCCGGCTTCAACAGTTCGAGCCCGAGTCTGACTGAGCGCAATTCGTCGCGTTGAAGAAACTCGGTATCCCGGTCGGCCGGGATATAGGAGGAGGAATGGCTGTCCTGGTCGGAGGCGTCCGATCCCATGGCTCGGCATTATAACGGTGCCAGGTGACCTCGGCAATGCAGGTTCAGCAAAACCCCATGTCGGTCAGAAGGGATACGGATAAAAGGGAAGCCCGGCAGGACGTCGCTGAAAACTAGAGTGGACCACGACTCCGCGCGGATCGAAGGCCACTTGGAAGGCATCGACACCAAGTCCGGTTCGAGAGAAGATCAGATCTGGGTCTACTGGCGTCCACGGTTTTGCCAGCCATCCGAAATTGACCCGGGAGTATTTTAGATCCAAAAATCGGTAGGTAGCGACCAATCCCGTCTCAGATTCGCCGATGGCGTCCGGTGCTCCGAGTTTGGTGACAACATCCGTGAGTGTGGTATTCCCTGGCGTAATGAAGGCCACATCGTCCAGCGTGAGTGTGGTATTGAGGGAGACCCGGACGACGTTACAGCCGACGACTGATAGGCAAGTCATTGCCGTCAGAAGGAAGAGCGCAACTCGGTTCCGGATGGTCCCCATGTTAGTCCCCAAAGGGCCAGAAGCGAAACTTCATGCCAGCAGTTCGTTTGGATGAAATGACATCCTCGACCAGCCCGTCCTGATTCAAGACGACAAAGAGGTCGTCGCTCTTGATGGAGAGGCGGGTGAAATTGAGGACGATCAAGAGCAAACTTCCCGCTTTGGCGTCGTACCGATAGTACTGGAACACGTCTCGCCCATTAAGCTGCACGAGGCGATCCGGTGCCCCGAGCAGATGGATCACTTCGTCCTTCGTGGTTTCGCCCTTATGGAGGGTAGCTATGGCTTCCGCATTGATCTCGTCGCCCAGGGTTCCTCGGCTGAACGCGCAACCCTGGATGAGAACGACCAGGAGAAGAAGGAGTGAGAGACCGCCTGTTGTTTTCATGGCATTTCCTCGCTCATGGCTTGACGGGGTGTGGCTCAAGAACAAAATCGTTTTCATACATAGCATAGGCAGAGGGGAGTAATCCGACGCTCCGGTAGGCGGCATGGGCCCGCTCGTTCTCCCGTGCCACGTACAGTCGAATTCCGCAAATGCGAGGATCGTTTTTTGCTTCGTCAGTAACGTGCCGATGCATAGCCTGATAGACGCCTCGGCCTCGCTGCTCCGGTATCACATAGACACTTTGGATCCACCAAAACACGCCGTTTCTCCAATCACTCCATTCATAGGTGATCATGAGCTGTCCGATGGGTTGCATCTGATTGGCGCCCGGCTGCTCAGCGATCATGTAAAAGCCGTATTGCGGTTGCCCGAGTAACGATCTGACTCCGTCGCGTAAAGTGGACTCGTCAAGGCGGCGATCCTCGGTTTCCTGTGCCATGGCGAGATTGAACGCCGTAATCGTGTTCGTATCGTCCGGTCCCGCTCGTCGGATATGGATGGGATTCGGCATGGCGTCTTCCCTTCACACTGCTTGCTGATCCGATGGACTCAGCCATCCGTTCTTTGGTCGGTAGAAACCGGCGGAGAACTCCATTTTCATGGCATCTTCGACCCGGAGATTAATGGGATGGAGCGCCTGTTCCGGAATGAACGCGAGAAAGCCGGTGAATGGATGGATCGCGGTCGGGACGAAGACCATGCAGAGCGTCTGGGAAGGCACGACCTGAATGGACTGCGGAGCGACCCCCATGACGAATCCTAAGGCCCAACAGCCGTCACGAGGAAAGGGAAACGCCACGACCTTACTCCTCCCGAAGCGGGAGCGAAAATTTAGGACGTCGGTCATGCCCTTTAAGGTCAGATAGACGCTCTGGACGAGCGGGATCCGCTCAATGCGCCGTTCGATTCGCGCCAGGATGTTCTGTCCCATGACATGATCGAAAAAGATGCCGGCTAGAATCAGGACGAGGATCAGCAGGAGCAGACCAAGCCCCGGTATTCGATAGTACATGTATCGACCGACGAGATCATCAAGGGTAGTGAACAAGGTCGAGAGAATGAGGTAGGTCGTCCAGGCTGGCACCAAGACAATGAGGCCGGCGACGCAGGTCTTCCAGAATGCCGTGATCATGGATGATTTCCTTGGTGTGTAGTGATCAGTGTATCAGATAGCACTCACGATTTGCAGGCGCGTGTGCGGCCTTGCGGTACGACCATTCGATACAGTATTCTTACAACATTATCTAACAGGACGATTTCTTCGCATGAGCCTAGATCCGAATCTTCTGGCGATTTTGTGCTGCCCAGAAACCAAGCAAGAGGTGAGCCTCGCTGATGCAAGCCTCATTCAAAAAGTGAATGCAGCTATAGGCAAGGGGCATGTCCGAAACAAGGGTAACGAGCTTTTGGTCGGACAGATCGAGGCTGGGCTGGTACGAGAAGATCAACAGATTTTGTATCCGATCCGCGAGCAAATCCCCGTGATGCTCATTGAGGAAGGGATTCCCCTTGAGCAAATCTTCTCTAGCGCGTAAGCAAAATGTTACCCCGCTATCTTTTCGGTGAACACTCTGTCGAGACGATAGGGGAATAGATCGACACAACGCTAGATTCTTGGCTAATGACTTCGGCCGTGAACCCAGGAGGTTTCGGATTAGGGTCCGATAATCTCAATCGGCTTGACGGGGTTTTCTGTTTTAGATCCCGTGGAGGTCCCACAGTTGACACAGAGGTATTCATACAGATTCCCGCTAGGCAGGACGAGCAGTAGACGCTCCCGCGTGGGCGTGGCCACCTGACAGCGGGGGCAAAACAGGAGAGACGCCCTGAGAGAGTCAAACTGTCGTTGCCCCTGGTCGGAAGACGGACGGTTTCGGTTGACTCGTTGACTCCCAAGTATCCCCGGAGGTCTTCGCGGTGGCGGTCGCATGGCTAATTTTATGGAGATAGATATTTGACCGTCAAGAGATATGGCCGTCTGCGTGGTCGCGGTAGCGCTCAACAACCCGACACGGCCTCGTGACCGTATCCAGTTGTCATAAAGAGCTACCTTGTTGCGATCTCCAGAATTGGTCCGGCATTCAGTACATCTGCGCCAGTCACACTGCGGTCTTGGCCGATTCGATTTCCGTAGCGGTGATCAAGCTCGATAGGTAGTCTGCGACAAAATTCAAGGCTTCCTCCCGCCCATCTGCACGACGCCCCTTTTCTCGACGCTGGACCGAGAGTTCATGTTCAAGGTCAGATTTTACCTCTCCCAGGATTCTCTGGAGGGAAGATGGAGTGAGATTAGTATCCATATCTTCCAGTTCCTGACAACGATCTAAGACCCAATTGAGTCCTTCGATGCGCCCGGCATAATGCTCTTGCTCGGCGGTATCGATCCTGGCCATTGCGGTGGCAAAGGTCTGGGCTTCGTAGATGAGGTTATAAAAACTGGTAACGCCACGTTGTAACGATGGATTCATGATGCTCCTTTTCCTAATGATGAAGCGCAATTATACATCAGATTGGGGGACGGACAAGGAGTATTTTTTCGGCTACGTAAAGAGGAGAGATTGAAATTCGTTCATGAACCCGTAGTACAGAGGTGCGAAATCTTTCAGGCAATCAGGGCTCGTCTCTTTGAGGCGTTTAAAGAAGAACACTTGTCCTCGCGAATCCAGCTGTTCAAGGAGTTGGCCAAGTTGAGCCATAGAATAGCTTCCTGAAGGTACACTCAGAATATAGTGAACCAGCCGTTCGACGAACTGCTGCTCCATATACTCGCCATCAAGATAGCCTTCAGGGAGTTGCCCTGATGTGAGAAACTCATCGAATGGGATCGCTTGAGCAGCAAATGGGATGGATTGCTGCGGCTGGGATGTCACGCTGAAACGGCTCCCTCACAAGTGGATATCGCAATCTTTTGAAAACTGTACTGGAGGGAATGAATCTCGTCAAGTGCGCAGAAGATGCAGCACATGCTGAGGCGAAAGACTGATGTTCACGGATAATCCAGCTCTACCAATTGCATGCTGGAGAACCATAGATCACGTCCCGTTCCGGTAGACGCGATATCGTGTCAGGCAGGAGACTTCTCTACAAATGTTGAGGGGCGGGAACTCCACTTGGAAGACCCACCCCTCGAACACGTGTCGATTCTTATCGACTTACAACCAGGTCACGCGCTCCGCCGGCCGGATATAGATCGGCTCTTCAACCTGCACACGTGCCACTTCTTTCCCAGACTTATTGAAGCCCAATACGGTGTCGTTGTACATCTCGAACCGTTTCCCGTGAATCTGGGTTTCAAACACTTTCGGACCAGGAATGACGTCGTAGCGGAAGACGATCTGTTGGCTGGCTCTCCAGAGCTGGAGCACGGCCAAGAGTTCTCGACTCGGGACCAAGTATTTTTCAATCGCGTTATCCACGCCGGGGCCAAACATCTGCCGAGCATAGCCGCGCGGTGAATGACGGGGCGGGATGTAATAACCGTTTGGCTCGGTGCCCCATTGCGGATACAGCGGCAGCGCCACTTGCTCCACCCGGATGGCGTAGTACAGCGGATGCCACCGGTCCTCTGCCCAGAGGCCATCGTCGCCGATCCGCATCAGGCTTTGCATGCGAATCTTACCGACACAGGCCGCCATGCAGCGGGTTTCCATCGGCTCACCACCGGTCAATGGATCTTTTCCCTCAATACGAGGATAGCACGCGATGCATTTTTCACTGACCCTGGTGGTTCCTCGATACATCGGTTTCTTGTATGGACACTGCTCGACACACTTCTTATATCCTCGACATCTGTTCTGATCGATCAGCACAATGCCGTCCTCCGGACGCTTATAGATCGCCTTCCGTGGACAGGCCGCCAGACAACCAGGATAGGTGCAGTGATTACAGATGCGCTGGAGATAGAAGAAGAAGGTCTCGTGCTCAGGGAGACTGCTTCCAGTCATCTTCCACGGTTCATCCTTCGAAAATCCAGTCTTGTCGATTCCCTCAACCAACGCGCGCATTGAGGTAGCGGTGTCTTCATAGATGTTGACAAATCGCCATTCTTGGTCCGTCGGGATATACCCGATCGCCGCCTGCCCGACTTTGGCACCGGCGTCAAAAATGGTCATCCCTTCGAAGACGCCATAGGGAGCATGGTGCTTCCGTCCAACACGGACGTTCCAGACCTGGCCCCCTGGATTGACCTGTTCGATCAGCTGGGTAATTTTGACATCGTAGAACTGTGGGTAGCCGCCATATGGCTTGGTTTCCACGTTGTTCCACCACATGTATTCCTGTCCCTTGGAAAAGAGCCAGGTAGACTTATCAGCCATACTACAGGTCTGACAGGCCAAGCAGCGATTGATGTTGAAGACGAAGGCAAACTGCCACTTCGGATGTCGCTCCTCGTAGGGGTACAACATCTTTCGTCCCAGTTGCCAGTTATATACTTCAGGCATAGTCTCCTCCGTAATTCGTCAGTGGCAATGTTCGAACCCTGTGGTGGGGCTCACGTGGAACCGCCACCCATGCTTTCGACTTGCCTTGCAGTTAGACCTTGATCTTGATGTGTTCCCCTTTGAGCCACTTGATCATAAATTCATTCTCCTGACCCGGTGTGAATCCTGTTCGTACAGGTTCCCACGGACCCCGAGCTCCGATGCCGCCGTCTTCCGCTTTGGTGATGCGGATGAGACATTCTTTCGGCACCGTGTTGATCGCGTGGTGGTCGACCTGGTAGCCCCATTTGAACTTCCAAGCAACCGCGTGTTTACCAGGCAGCGAGTCCGTCTGGTGAATCGGCATGAGCCAGTTACGCGTAAAGGACTGTTGCGCTCCGTACCGGAAATTGGATTGATAACCGGTATCGATCGCAATGGCCCGACCGTCTGGTCTGGTTTCATGTCCTTTGACTGATTTTGCCGTGGCCACGTACGGTGCATGTTTGGCCATCGTGACATGGTACGGATACGATGGATTGTACTTGGCCCGAATCATCAAGCGTGCCACTTTGTAATAGGGATCGCTTGGCTTCCATCCTCGATAGGGACGGTCCACCGGATTGCCGTCCACATACACATAGTCGCCATCGTTGATCCCACGATCCTTGGCGGCTTGCGGATTGATGTGGATCTGGTGTTCACCGACGCCAGGGGTCCGCTTATCCATTCGATAGGGATCGCCGAAGTTGGATTCATAAATCTGAACCCAATCGTTCACCGACCACTGGCTATGGACACGGTGACGGGTTTTCGGCGTCACGCAGTAGAACTGATAACCCTTTTCCCATAGCGGGTTGGAATGCCGCATGATTTCATGCCACGACAACTTGATATTACGCACGGTCTTATCATCGTGGTGTTGTGCTGTGATCGGGATACCATAATCATCGGGTCTGCAATACGGATTCGTCGTGAAGATGGCATTCGGCAGGTACGGGGTGGCCTCAGGACCTTCACGATGGGAGATAAAGTTTTCCCCGTACTCGATCGCTTCAGGTTCGATACGATAGTTTTCGTACCGTCCGCTGCGGGTCCACATCGGCTTCGATTCGTTGGTTTCCTCCCAGAATGGATGCCGCGGATAGGTCCGAACCATAACCATCCAGCCCTTTTCCGACTTGAGCATGACGTCGGCAGAGTAGCCATAGAACGTACTGGACGCATCGAGCATACGCTGTGCATACACATCGACACGGTTGGCATAAACCATGGCGAAGTAATCGCGCATCCGCTTGTCGCCAGTCATGTCCGACAGTTTTGCTGCCACACCAGCGAAGGTATCGAGGTCGTTTCTGGTGTCGTACAACGGCCTGATTCCACCTTTCCAGATCTGGACCCACGGATTGGACACCGTGACGGTCATTTCCGGATAGGTGAATTCCATCCAGGAGTTACAGGCAAAGGCGATATCGTTGTGGTTGACGTCGGACGTCATCTCGATATCCTGCGTGATGAGGCATTCAATATTCGGGTCGACGTTGCGCACCATGTCGTAGTGGTGCTTGGCGTTATTCAGGACGTTCACATTGACCACCCAACGAAGCTTGCTGGGTGTCGGCATATGGGTCTTCCCGGTGAACACCTTCCGTCCATACTTTGGGGTGTTGACGATCAAGGCCGTATCACCGTGGTTCCAGTATCCGACTTCCTCACCGTAATAGTAGGACCTGGTCTTGATTTCCTTCCCGTGGGCGTTCGGATCCAATGTGATGTTGAATGGGTCTTCTCCCGTATGAACGGAGAGACCGGCTCCTGACCACGGCGTCGCCGTCCATGTTCCGGCTTTGTAGTTACCGGCCCATGTATGCTGCCCGGTTCCGAACTTTCCGACGTTGCCGGTGATGATGAGCACCATCGCGGCCGCTCGACCGTTGGGAGTCATATGGAAGTAGTGCGTGACGCCTTCTCCGTTATGGATGGCCGCCGGCTTGATTGTACCGGAGTCGCGAGCCCACCGCACAATGAGATCTTTCGGCGTCCGGCAGATCTGATGGACGGTATCCAGATCGTAATCCTGGAAGTGCACGAGATACATCTGCCAGACCGGCATCGCATCGATTTCCCGACCGTTGAGCAGCTTGACCCGGTACGTTCCGGTGAGGGCCGCATCAATGCCGCTGTTCATATAGTGCCAACCGACCTGTTCTCGATGAAGCGGAACTGCCTGCTTCTTATTGAGATCCCAGACCATCATTCCACCCAGTCGCTGGATCTGATCCGGCTTCAAAGATTGAATGCGACCAGAATAACTCTTTGAGAAGTCAGGGAACTGGTAGTCTGCCACCACATCACGCGGGTCTAAGTACTGCAAGGTATCCGTTCGCACCAGAATAGGGGCATCGGTAAATTGCTTCAAGAAGTCCGTGTCGTGCATATTTTCATCGATGATAATTTTCATGGCGCCCAAAAAGAGCGCGCCATCGGACTCCGGACGCAAAGGCATCCAGTAATCTGCACGATACGCAGTCGGGTTATATTCCGGGGTGATGACGACGACTCTGGCTCCTCGTTCAATACACTCCAACTTCCAGTGCGCCTCAGGCATCTTGTTTTCGACGAAGTTTTTCCCCCAGCTGGTGTTCAGCTTGGAGAAGCGCATGTCGGAGAGGTCGATGTCAGACCCTTGCACGCCGGACCAGAACGGATGAGAAGGATTTTGGTCTCCGTGCCAGGTGTAGTTTGACCAGTACCGTCCTCCCTGAGCCTGATCCGGACCGACTTTACGGATCCAGGTGTCGAGCAACGCATTGATCCCGCCGTTCATACGGGTGTTGCCCATCTTTCCGACGATACCGAGCACCGGCATTCCGGCGCGGTGTTTAAAGCACCGTGTACCGGCGCCCTTCATCATTTCGATCATTTCCGGTGCATAGCCCTGCTCCCGGAGACGCCGCGCTCCCGCTTCACCGCTATACCGTGTCGCGATCACGATCATGGCTTTGGCCGCATAGGTGAAGGCCGTGTCCCATGACACGCGGAGCATATCGTCGAGGAATCGACTATCAAACTTATACTTCCGCTTCGTCTCCGGAGTGAGCTCAGGAGATCCGTCGTCCATCCATTGCTTCCAGCCCTTCCGCATCAAGGGACCCTTTAACCGATACGGCCCATACACGCGTCGGTGGAAGGTAAACCCCTTCAGACACATCCGTGGATTATGGGCAAAGGTCCCGCGATTACCATAGAGATCTTCATAGGTTTGGTGGTCATAGTTCTGCTCTACCCGCATGACCACCCCGTTCCGCACAAACGCACGGACGCGGCAGGCGTGCGTGTCGTTCGGAGAACACACCCATGTAAAGGATGAATCGTAGCGGTATTGATCGTGGTAGACACGCTCCCACGAACGATCAGGATAGTCCCCCAGCGGGTTTCCGACTTCGATCACGGGCTGAAGTGCCGTCAATGCCAGGACGTTGTCCGCCACGGCTGCGGCAGCGACAGTGCCTGCAGAGACCTTCAGAAATTGTCGACGTGACAAGAACATTGTTGATACCTCCTCAACGTTTAAACCTGTAAACTTGAAGAACCTTTTCGTTTTACCTTGTGGTCAATTCCTGCGCTTAGTTGATCTACAAGATTGGGAAATCGTCTTACTGTATTTCAAAGTTGAGCTTGAATCACATCTACTCACAATTAAAAAGCAACAGGCATATAGCACTAGCCCTCATCAGTTGCAACCCATAATCTCGCAATATTCAAACCACTGAGGTTCATTGGTCTCGACATCTCTCATATTTTGTCTTAACCGTTGGAAGTCATTGACGTTATTTCATTCATTCGTCCTCGCTCCTCATCAGTCGGCGAGCGATCAGTTTTGAGTAGATCACGTATCATGTTTGGAAACACCAGAACGATTGGATTTGGAATCACGCTAACTATTATCTTAGATATTAATTGTTTATGTCCTTCTTACGTCTGTACAACTCACAGCGTTACCATAAGGTAATGTTTTCAATCATGTTACCGATTTCACCGTGACCTATTCTCGCCAACTCGTGGCTTGACAGCGTCCTGCGAGCTCAGTACACTCCGCACCTTCAAGCCTCTCGAGCGGGAATAGCTCAGTGGTAGAGCATCGCCTTGCCAAGGCGAGGGTCGAGGGTTCAAATCCCTTTTCCCGCTCCATTCAGGCTCTCTTCTCTGTGGTATAAGTGTCACTCCGTTCATCTCGCCACTTGTGTCAGGGTTTCTCGAGTGACGCCAACTCGGTAAGCCTGTCTTTCGCGAGCTTCAGTTCCTCATCTGTGAGAAGTATTCCACCGAACCGAGCTCTGCAGTAAAGCTCCGTGATTGAGGCCACAGAAGAATTGGCTTCACCCCATCTCCTGCGAGTGACCTGAACAAACTCCCACGGCGTGACGCAAGCTGCTTTTGCGATGCCGCTGTCGGCTAGACGTGCAAGCATCTGTTTATAGATCTCGACGATACGCTGCTCTTCCGGTGTGATCTTTTTATCGACCCGAATCCTTCCCTTGATTCCTTTCATGCCCAACCAGAGAAGAATCATGAGGAAGAGAGCCGCACTACCAACAATGGCCGCCTGAGGCTGAACACTGCCTCGGAAGAACTGGTCGGGAATCATCCCGAGCAATCGAGTGAAGGGACTGAGGATGGTGACCAGGGAGTCGAGAGTCCTATGGCCGACCGATTTCCCACCGGCTTTTAATTCTCGAACGACGGCCAGTTGATCCGCAGCGCTGTATTGCACAAAAAACCGGTTCCACTGCAGTTTGGCGCTGTCCAAGATGCGTCCTAAGGCTTGCCAGGCAGGATATTCGTTCCTGACGACTTCATTGGACGGCGGGGTCGGATCCATCATGATCCATCCGGAATTCGGCAGGTTCACCTCGACCCATGCATGGGCATCTTGCTGACGCACCACGTAGTAGTTCCCATACTCATTCCATTCCGTGGCCAGAAACCCCGTGACGAGCCGGGCTGGAATTCCTACCATCCGCAGCATGATCACCATAGCCGTCGCATAGTGCTCGCAATACCCTGTTTTGCGGATGAAGAGAAATTCTTCGAGCGGCCGATCCAAGCCTGCAAGCGGTGCATCCAAACTATACCGATAGTTGCGAGTCAGGTATGTCTGAATGGCGTGCGCTTTTTCATATGGGCCGACTTGGGAGCGTGTAATGTCTTCCGATAATCTTCCGATTCGTTCGGACCGGTAGGGGAGGTGTAAGAAATGTCTGGCGAATGATTCTGGGTACAACGGTGCAGCGGACCCAAGATCAGCCGGGAGCAGGGGGTTGGATCGCGACACGACGGAGTACTCGATACGGGAGGCGCTAGGAAAGGGAAGATACACTGACCCAGCTAAATCCGACTGGACCGCAAGAAATTTCCCGCTGATTCGTTCAACGAAGGGTGCGGCAAAGAGGACGGCTGTATCGAGCGGTTCCAGAATAATGTTCTGCTGGATGGTATCACCAAGCCTTGATCCCGCCGAACCTTGCTGTCCACGGATGAGAAACGTCCCGGGATTTTCTTCATTCAGGTTCAGTCTGTAGCCCAATCGATTCGTCCACGATTTGCCGTCGTATTGATCAAATGCGAGCCCCCGCACATACAACCGGTCCAAGGAGTGGGGTTCCTGCCGCGTCACCTCGATCCGCATCACGACACTGGGATCGCGTTTGATCGGTCCGATCGCACCCAAGTTGACCGTCTCGGAAAAACCTGACGTCCGAATGTTCTCTCCAAAGCCTTTGTGATAAAAGCCTGCGCTGAGGCGAGGAATCGTGAAGAATATCACCACGGTCATCCCGAAACAGACCAACGCGAGTCCGTTCGCAAGCCAAAAGAGCTGAGGCGTGACTCGGCCTGGCGACTCAACCTGAACCGAGGGAGCATTCGTCTGCGAGACGCTTTCGCCCCCAGAACCCTTTGTAATCTGGAACAAGATCAGCGTCCATACCCCTGCTACGAGATAGAGCAGAAAAATCGGGAGGTACCAGAGATCGGTTGTGAGGGACCCTGATGCCAGAATGGCAACGAGACTGATGGCATAGAGATGGAGATAGTCCCGGCGCTGCCTGAGGTTGAACAGCTTAATGACCATGAGGATCATGAGAAAATGAATGCCTGCCGGCAGGAGCTCACCTGACACCAAGAACATGTCCACCCAAAACCCCAGAAACCCGATGACGACCAGAAGGTTCCATCCAGCCGGTGAGAACAGCCCATGTGGGACTAGATGCACGTTGGGCCCGGCTGCAACGTGTCGAACGAGCACAACGATTAAGGCCACCCCGGTGAAGATCGCCAGCCAGGCAGGCAACCCCGAACCAAGGGTCAGTCCGACGAATGACACCGCCGCCAACAAAATGGATGTCAGACGAAGGGCCTGGCTATACGGCATGGACTCCTCCGATGACGGGCTGACCGTTGATCAGAATCGTCGGGTGATCCGGTTGCGCATCTGAAGTCCCACCCCACGATTGCACTACGATCTCCGTTCCTCCTTCGCCTTCGGAGCCCTTGACCTGATGTTGGTCGCTTGCATCGACTCCCCTGGTAGGCGCACATCGTTCACAGAGCGCGAGCATCCGCAGCAGGTCGTAGAGGTGGGCGTCGCCTTGACTGAATTCGGAGCAGGATGCCCCCACAATGAGTCGGACGAGGTAGCCCCGGTGCGACACGTGCTGAACCAGAGACGCAGCCATGGATACCGCTTGCTCAAATACCGCATCGTGGCTTGCGGGAACGGTGGTTGGCAGCCGAATGGTCGCTCGGCGCTGTTCTTCGGCTTCGGTTTCTCGGACCATCAACTGCGACGTGCGCGCGGTCGTCGGCCAATGGATGTTCCGAGAGTCGTCTCCGGCATGATACAAACGCAGGTTATAGAGGTCGCTCCCTTGACCGCGCCGATGAAGGGTCTGCTCTTGGCCGGCACTCGTGAGACTTCGGAGCAGAGTCTCACTCAGCGGCGTGATCTCCGGGTACACAATGACCGCACCCTCCACTTGGTACAACGCCTTCTTCATGAATAGTCCAAAGGGGAATTCCGTCGCAACGCGAACCCCTTCGAAATGCAGCCTCCCACGTCGCCTCGCCAGAATCGGATACGACACCAACCGACCGGCACCGGCCGGCAAGTGGTGAAGAGTGATTCCACGATCCAGATCCTGACCGTCACTCACATCGAAGATCACCAGAGAAAAACTGGGAAGACTCGATTTTCGGTTCTTCACTACCAGCGTGGCAGTCACCGGGTGGTTGACCATGATGAGATCGGGAAGATGACGGTGAAATTCCAGCCGTCGCAGGCAGTATTCCGCGACGATCCCTGAGATCAAGATCAGACTCAGCATCATGGCGAGTGGAAGATAGAACAGATTGTTCCCGGTATTGATGGCGGCAATGCCGATCGCCAGGGTAAAGATCAAGAACTGAAGGCCTTCGGACGTGACCCGTGTGGACCGGTGGCGAAACGATCGACGTACGAAGATGGGTAATTGAAGCGGCATATCCCACCAGCTCCAGGCCGACCAGCTCGTGTCAGGAGAGCGTTACACAGGAACTGGAATCGACTCGACCAGATCCTGGATGATCTGCTCGGCCTGTTCCGAGCTTCGCTGGCGTGAACCCTGTGCCCGAGCCACCATGATGCGGTGAGATAGCACGATGGGGGCCAACTCTTTCACATCATCCGGCAGGCAATAGGTCCGACCGCGAACAAAAGAGAGCGCCTTGGCCGCCCGGCTCAGCGCCAGCGCGCCGCGCGTACTGACACCCAGGGATAGGAGATCCGATTGTCTTGTACCCTGGACAATGGCGAGGAGATAGTCCGTGATGCTCTCTTCCATACGAACCTTATCGACCTTGTCCTGCAACGCAAGGACATCCTGCGCGGTGAGCAATGGACAGAGCTCTTCTGCTGGATGCAATGATTGCGGACGCTCCAACACCTTACGTTCTTCTTCAGGCGTCGGGTAACCGATACGAAGCCGCATGAGAAAGCGATCGAGTTGCGATTCGGGAAGCGGAAACGTCCCGTGATATTCAGCGGGATTCTGGGTCGCGATGACCATGAACGGCTGACTCAGGGGATAGGTCTTATTGTCGAACGAGATCTGCGCCTCGCTCATCGCTTCCAAGAGACTACTCTGAGTTTTCGGCGTGGTGCGATTGATTTCATCCGCCAGGACGATGTTGGCAAAAATCGGACCCGGTATGAACTCAAAGGCCTGTTTCTGGCGATTAAAAATCGACACCCCCACGATGTCCGATGGCAACAGATCACTCGTGAACTGAACTCGCTTGAAGGAGCAATCAAGCGACCGGGCCAAACTATGGGCCAGGGTCGTTTTCCCAACCCCAGGGACGTCCTCCAGGAGCAGATGTCCACGAGCCAGAAGGGCGACGACGCTCATCTCGATCACATGGGGTTTCCCTTTGATGACTCGGGCAATATTCTCCAAGATATCTCGAATGGTCGGTGGTGAATTCATAGTGGGACTAACGTGTGGGAGATCGCTGTAGAAAGACTTGGTGATCAGACACGGTTGAAGTCTAACAAGAGGCCTAAGATCGGTCAATTATTCATGTTTTTTCGCCACTCAAGTTCCAGACCGAGAACTTTCGGCTGGAACCAGTGTGACCATCCAGGGCGGAACTTCTTCACGCATGGAGGAAAATTGCCGTGCGGTGCTGCTTGCCGGAATCCCAGGGAAGGTGGCTCCTCGGCAGATCCGGATATACCGGAATGCGGCGGCACTGCCATCAGTCTCGGGAGGATACGCTTGCCGGAGTGTCGCTAGACTCGACAGGTCGATCGACTCACCGAGCGACAGACCGGCGAGAGCCTCGTACACATCTCCGAAAACCTTTTGTATCGTACCCGAGTTAAAGGGTTCTTCCTGCGGCCGATAGCGTGAATCGTCGAGCAACTGCGCCAGGAGTTCCCAGAATACTTGATCATCGACTGCCCCCAGTACACAGACGGCTCCGCGGCGGGCAAGCAGGCTCAAAAGCGCCAGAGGACCGACAATGTCAAACTTCCACGGTGGAAAAAGTAGGACTCGCTCGCCATGCTGTACTTCGAGCGCCAATTCATTTTCGTAGTGAGCGGCGCGAAATGCGCCTTTGGTCCGCCTGAGCTCTAGATCGATCAGCGATCGCGAGAGTCTCGTCGGTTCGTAGGCGAAGGTGGGAGTGGCAGGTGCCCAGCAGGTGGCCATGGTGTATCGAGGAGCTAGCAGATCCCGCTCTTCCAGCTGTTCGACCTCAAACATGTCCTGGTTACCAAAGAACGCAAATGACACCCCCGGTGTCTGCTGCAACCTTTGGAGCCGGTCCTGCTGAGGGTGCAGCGGGCCGCCCAGACGCGAACGAGGATCGAGTCGGTCCAAGCAGTGTACAACCAACTGTCGGTGTTGTGCTTTGCATTCAGCCCTATAGTGATCGACCAAGTCCTCTGCGAACGAAAGATCGCCGGCTCCGATATCAAGGAGGGAAGCCACGTCAGCCTGATAAAGGAGGTTGAATGGATTCTCCACATCACGAATCATTCGTTCAATTTCTTGGCTGGTTAGCTTTGTCGTCGGCCACTTGCTGCCCGGTGTGGGGACTAATTCGAAGAAGACACACAGTGCGCGAAGCCCTTTGGCTGGAGGAAGGCCGGTGAGCGATCCAAGGCGCTCCCCATCGAAATCGCGGATTCGATGCGGTGATTCTTGCTCAAAGAAGCGCAGCAAGGATTCCTTGACTGGAGCTTGAAGATCGCAGTGTGAAATCGCGTGATGGAGTCGGTCAATCGTTGAGGCGAAGTTGGACTGGTCTATTAACCGTTTTGAACCTTCCCACTGTTTGGGAAAACGGCGCGCACGATGACTGACCAGGCGGCGGAACTCGGCGAATGGATCAGGAGTCATGGAGTCTGCGCAGACGCGTGTGGCAGTCTATCGACGGCATCTGTGAGTTGGAGCATAGTCGCATGGAAACTTCATGGTCAAGCGGCTTGTTCGCAATCCGACCGGTATGGTAGGAGTGGTCTCATGCACACTCCATTCATCCTCATCGTGTTTGAACGTTGGCGATCCGTCGCCACACTGAGTCTATTTGTCTTTCTGCTGGTGTTCCCAAGCGGTTGCGCAATAGAGCGTGGCGGCGGCCCTGGTCCCAATCTGCAGACCGGATGGCAGCCTTGGGAAATTCTAGACACCCGAACCGGTCAGGTCATCTCGTTTCCTGATTTGATACGGGACTTGGAGCGGCAAGACGTCATCTATCTTGGAGAAGAACATCACAACCCCCACCACATCGAAGCGGCCTTGAAGGTGCTGACACAATTGGTTGAGGATGGGATCGAACCCACCATCGGAATGGAGATGTTCGGGTGGGATGGTCAACCGGCGCTGGACACCTATGTTTCGACTACCCAGCCTGTCACGAATGAGTTTTTAGAACAGGTGCGTTGGAAACAAAATTGGGGTGGCGCATTTGACGATTACGCGCCCCTGCTCGCCTTTGCTCGCGATCGCCGGTTGTCTGTCCGTGCTATGAATCCGCCCAAGCCACTGATTCGTCGTGTCGTAAAACTGGGGCTCGAGCAAGCCACACAAGAACCCGAATGGGCCTCATGGGGACTGGATCAAGAGGAAATCCTTGACGACCCCGCCTATCGTGAGAAGATCTTTGATCAGCTCCAACGGTGCCATGGCGGGTCTGCGGAACATTACCGTACGATGTATGAGGCCTCCATGGTCCGCGACGAAGGTATGGCAAGGACACTGGCTCTGAGAGAAGGCGAACTCCGACGCGATCCTGTCGCTCCGCGACACATCATCGTCAGCTACACCGGTGGAGGCCATGTCCAATACAACCTGCCTGTGCCTAAACGTGTAGCCAGGCGCCTGGGTGGAGCGGTCAAACAAGCGACGATCTATCTGCTCTCCTTTGACTCGAGCAAAGCGGAGAACGTGCGCTCGCTCATCCAAGAACCCATCGCGGATTACATTTGGCTGACACCGATGGACAAAGCACGTCCAGTCAAGCCCTGCCGGTAGAGAATCTTTATTGCGTGATATCGTTTCATAAGACTGGAGATAACCTTCCCCTTCATTATCTAGGCAATACTTGACACCTTTCACCTCACCCGGCAGACTGGGGCCAGCAAAAACCATGGACTGCTTCGGCATCGACGATGCGAAACAAGATTCCTTGTAGTGCTGAGCGACTCGGCTTGCTGGATCCCCAGATGATCCAAGCCGTCTCGGAAGCGTCTGCCTTTCAAATTGCTCAACAATACTTGACCGAGAATCGGGTGCGTATCGCGGAAGCCGATGACGCCCAGATCACGTCGGCCGTAATCGGTAATGCCGGCTTGTACGAGCAGACCATCCGCCTGAAAGACGGCCATCTCCTGTCCAAGTGCTCCTGTACCCTTTCTGAAGAACCCATGTGCCGGCATTGCATCGGGGTCCTGCTGGAGTACCATCGATGGTCCCAGCCAAAACCGAACGCCGATGCTCCACAAGAATCCCCTCCTCCACTTCAGGCGTCTACTTTTGTGAGCAGGAAGACAGCTGGGAACACTTCATCTATCGCTGAAGTGAAATTGAGTGACATCGTGACGTTTATGGAGTGGCTTCCATCGGCGACGACAGCAATCCAGGCAGAAGGACACCTTCCGAACCCTCCTCAATGTGACTCTCCAGAGGTTTTGGCATGGACCCACGCCATTTGCCACTTAGCGGAAGGCCGTCGCACGAGTGATCAAGCTGCCACAAGACTGAGGGCCGAAATGCGGGATCGGGAAACGCATGTGCGGCGGTTGACCCAAGAACTCCAAATTTCGATGGACGAGGTGAAGGCCGCGCGGATGACAGTCGAGGAATTGCGGCTCAAGATCGCGACCTATGAGGATCGGCTCACCAAGGTGGCTGAATTAGCCACAAGAATAGTCTCGTGTGAGGAACAACTGCAACCAGCGTCAAGTGATCTGCTCCAGCCGGATTCGCAGTTCGAAAAACTCGCCGGCTCCGTCAAAGAGATCGCACAAACACTCCTCGCTACCGCTAAGCCGATGCTAAAAGATTCAGAATGACCTTCTGTGCTTCACATTGCCCCTGCTCGATCCCCCTTGCACCTCCCGAATCAGCTCCAGTAAAATACACCTTCTTTTAATGTGTACGATCTTGGAGGGAGCAACGATGAAACGGTTACTTTCACAGACGAGTGCGATCTTGGGTCTCCTGCTGACCCAGGCGTTGCCGGTATGGGCAAACGTTCCAGAGGGTGAGGGGCCACCAGATTATAGTGGGATCACCGGCTTGTATTTCACGCTGATTGCCGCAATCCTCGCGTACGGCGTCTACGACACGTTCTTCAAGAAGTCGTAACGATCCTCAAGGTCCGACATGCCTCCGCTTGCCTGATTGCTTGCCGGTTTCAGCCAGCGATCGAGCGTGCCCTAGGATCTCGAGATGCTCAGGAGTCGCGAGTGCGTTTGCTCAGCACGGGCTTGAGGACTTTGAGCACCTGCTCCACGATGATTTCATAGCCTTCCGTGGTTGGATGAATACCATCGGCTTGATTCAACGAGGAAGCACCCCCTACTCCTTCTAGAAAGAACGGAATAAGGGGGAGGCGGTATTCTCGTGCAAGCGCTGGATAGATGGCCTCGAAGCGTGTCGTGTAATCCTGTCCATAGTTTGGGGGAAGTTTCATGCCGGCCAAGATCACGGTCACGCCGGCTTCTCTCAATCGGTCGATAATCTGTTGCAGGTTGCGTTTGGTTTGATCGACATCCAACCCGCGAAGTCCGTCATTCGCGCCTAATTCGAGGATTACCAGCTCGGGCTTATTGTTCAGGATCCACGGCACACGTCTCAACCCACCGGCCGTGGTGTCTCCACTAACACCAGCATTAACGACTCGATAGGGATACTCAAGGTCATCCAATCTCCTCTGTAATTGGGCAGGGTAGGATTCGTTGGCTTGCACCCCAAGTCCCGCCGTAAGACTGTCCCCGAAGGCCACAATGCGAGGCCTTGTGTCCGGTGCTGAAAGAGAGGCGGCATCCACTGCGAAGGCCCATAGAGCGAATACCACTGCAGACAACAGTATCTCGCGAAATATTCTTACCCGTCGCATGATGTCACTCAACGTTTGCTCCCCCTCCCCGTACTGTATGATATCATTCTCTACGCGCATGATTCCGGAGAATGGAATAGGTTTTCAATGATTACTGTAACGCACGTTTCTATGGTCTTGTCCGCAGGAGGACGCTCCATCACCATCCTTGACCGTGTAAGCTTTGAGATCCCAGCCACACAGACGGTCGCGATCGTGGGGCCGTCCGGGAGCGGTAAATCGACGTTGCTCGGGTTGATGGCGGGGCTTGATCGGCCGACCAGCGGATCGATCGAGTTAGACGGGTCCGACATCACCACGATGGCTGAAAGCCGGATGGCCCGATTCCGACGAGAAAAAGTGGGTTACATCTTCCAGTCGTTTCATCTCATTCCCACACTCACGGCCATGGAAAACGTAGCCGTGCCCCTCGAACTGAGCGGAGAGCATCGGGCAGACGAGCGCGCGGAAGATTTGCTCGCGGCCGTGGGCTTGGCCGACCGGATGGGACACTATCCGGTCCAATTATCCGGAGGAGAGCAACAGCGGGTGGCGATCGCCCGGGCGTTTGCCTGCCGTCCCCCGATCTTGCTGGCCGATGAGCCGACAGGCAATCTTGATAGTTCAACAGGAGCCCATATCGTTGAGCTCTTGCTTGCGCTCCATCGTGATTACGGAACAACGCTCGTACTCGTGACGCATGACACCGCGTTGGCCTCTTCGATGCAACGCGTGCTGTCACTCCGTGATGGGCGTCTCGAGTCGGATAGTCTGTCCTCCTCCTCACAATCTCACGATGCCCCCAAAGCTGAATCCGAAGGGTCCACCAGACCGTCCACTCCCAAGATCTCGGTCCGGTTCAGCTCATGACCTGGTTCATCGTCAAGATGGCTTGGCGCGAGACACGCGCCGCCTGGCGACATTTCCTCTATTTCTTGGTCTGCATCGCGATCGGAGTCGGCGCCTTGACGGGAGTGTCTCTGTTCGGCACCCAAGTCGAGCGAACCGTTAATAAAGAAGCGCGTGGATTGCTGGGCGGCGACCTCGAAATTCGTCTGACTCGCCGTATCAGTCCTCAAGGTCGGGACGTCCTGGATTCCTTAATGGATCGAGGCATCGCCTATACCCATGTCAGCGAGCTCGTCGCAATGGCGGCGCAGGCTGAAACACCCAGGGGTGGCCAACCAACACAGATCGTGGAACTCAAAGCCGTTGAGCCACGATATCCATTGTATGGTTCACTCCGAGTAGAGCCTCACACCAGTTTGAGTGAATTGCTTCGCCGGCAGGATCGAGACTGTTCAGATCGAGCCTGCTATGGGGTGGTGGTCCAAGAAGCTTTGCTCATCAGAATGGGCCTGGCGATTGGAGATCGGCTCAAGATCGGGGAAGGTCAGTTCATCATCACTGGGGTCGTCAGAACGGAGCCGGATCGCATGGCCAACGCATTCAGTTTGGGCCCCCGTGTCCTGATGTCGCAAGAAGGACTTCGCACGGCCGAGCTGATTAAAGTCGGCAGCAGGATCCGCGAGCGATTTCTACTAAAAATTCCCAGTGCCACGCCACCAAATCCCCTGCTATACGAATTGCGTGGCCGACTGGCCTCGGACTCAGCTCGTGTCTCGAGCTACCGTGAAGCCCAACCGCAACTGAAGCAGTCATTAGACCAACTGACCCGCTACCTGGGCCTTATCGGGCTGACCGCCCTGTTCGTAGGAGGTCTCGGTGTCGCCACGTCGGTTCATGCCTTTGTGCGAGAGAAACTGAATACCATCGCTATTCTGAAAACGGTGGGTGCGGATTCTCCAACCATCGTGCTGACCTATGGATGGCAAGCCCTAATGCTGGGCTTAGTCGGCAGCCTCATCGGCCTGCTCATTGGCATTGCCCTGCACTTGGGCCTTCCGTGGGTGATTGCCGCTGTGATGGCCACGGACCTCCTGGATCAATTGGGTTTCACAAGTGAGGGGATGAGCCTTTCACTCCCTCCACTGTTGAAGGGACTGGCCCTGGGGATGCTGTCAACATTGCTCTTTACCTTGTGGCCGTTGCTGACGATCCGCGAGGTCAAACCTGCGCGGATCTTTCGCCGTGAGATGACTCAAACCGACCCAGCACTCAGTTCAGGGCGAATCAAATGGTTGAACTATTGGCAGAGGCTTGACCGGGTTAAGTTGCTGGTGGCAATCGGAATTGGCCTCGGATTGGCCCTCCTATCGATTTGGCAAGCAGGATCCTGGAGAGTGGGATTCCTGTTTATCCTGGCGTTTACCGCGGCGGTGTTCCTGCTCGGAGCTGCCGCCAGTGCGTCCCTCATGGCTGTCAAGAAATGGCCACGCCCTGATCCCCTGGCGCTTCGCCAGGCCGTGGGAAACATCACGCGGCCAGGAAGTCAGGTCGTGAGCGTGACAATCGCCATCGGCATCGGTGTGATGATCGTCACCACCGTGTCGTTGGTAGAGCGGTCCTTGCTCGCACAGGTCGGAGAAAATCGCCCGAGCGACGGGCCAACCTTTTTCTTCATCGACATCCAGCCAGATCAGGCGGAAGGAATGGTGAATCTCCTGCGCCAGCAATCCGGCGACCCGCAGCCCCAATTGACTCCATTAGTCCGCTCACGGCTGTCCGCGGTGAAGGGCGAGTCTGTCATGTTTGAGCCGATGTCAGAGGAAGCCGAGGAGCGGGTCAAAACAGACCAGAAGGAAGAACGTCGGAGGAAGTGGTTTTTGACTCGGGAGTACGTCCTGACGTTCCTCCAAGACCTGCCCAAAGATAATAAGGTAATTCAAGGTGAATGGTGGGAACCAGGACAAGTCTTGTCCAAACCTTTGATCTCGATGGAAGAAGACGCCGCACGGCAACTCGGGGTCACCGTCGGCGATACGATCGAACTTGATATCCAAGGAGTCCCCATCACAGGTGAGATCAGCAGTATTCGATCGGTCGAGTGGGGAAACATGTCGACCAACTTCTTCATGATCGTTTCACCAGGTGCGCTCGAAGGAGCCCCACATACCTATGTCGCCACTGTTCGCGTGGCTCCCTCTGACGAAGTACCGCTCCAGCAAGCAGTCGTGGCGGCGTTCCCGAATGTGACCGCGATCAATATCGGCGATGTGCTCGACAGTTTCGCACGGGTGCTGGATCGATTGTCCCTTGCCATTCGTGCGGTAGCCTTGTTCTGTGTCCTCTCAGGCGGATTGGTGATGGCGGCGGCCTTGGCTGCGACTCGGTATCGCCGTCTGTACGAATCCGTGATTCTCAAAGCCTTGGGCGCGACTCGCGGCGTCATTGCGCGGTCCTTCGCCCTTGAGTATGCCATGTTGGGAGCCTTGGGAGGGTTCCTGGGAATCGCGCTCGCCAGCGCACTTTCCTGGGCTGTCCTTGAGACCGTGTTCGACCTTTCCTGGAGCCTTCAACCGGGGGTGTTGGCTTTGGGATTCCTGACCACAGTCACACTGACCCTGCTGGTGGGTTTTCTTAGCACCTACCGGATTCTTGGTCACCCACCCTTGGCCGTCCTTCGGCAGGAATAGCACACATACTCATCTGGGGAATGGAAGTTACATGCGTGACGGCATGAGTTCGGGCAACCACACATCGATGATGCGCCTGATCCTCCGCTCTTCTCCCCTGTGGAGACGGGTAAATCGCAAACCGATCGTACCATTCCCAACAGAAGAGCGGACCACCGCCTCCGCAATGGTGATGGGGAGCGAATCATTGGAGTACTGAAATTCTAGTTCCAACCGAGAGCCGATGATGACGGGAGCAGTCGTACGGATGCGGCATCCACGAATCGAGAGATTCTCGATTACACCTTCCTGACCGACTCGTGGCGAACCTGGCGTCCGTGGTATTCGAAACCAAACCGGGAAAGACACTTCCACCCGATCGAAACTCCTTCGAGGATTAAGTGTGCGGCGGCCAAGAAACTTCCGAAACCGTTCGGCGCAGAGCTGACAGCGGAACGGATAAATGGTAAACCCGCCTAGCAGGACGTCCGGCAAGCCCTTTCTGGCTGCCAGACGAACTTTTACCCCATGGCAAGTCGGACAGATGATATTGGATGTTTTGTGCCCCATCAGATACTTATTTACTGACAATTCTATCGAGCGTCATTGCCTGGAGCAACAGAGGGCATATACGTAACAGACGACCTGGAGCTCTAGTCTTGAGTACTCTTGCGAGGAGAGGATGAAATAACTCTATACAACCATGTAGTTGACCTCTGGCTTGGAGCGAGCCATTATGCAACTCTTACTTAGGGTTAGAGTTATGGTCCATGGAACTGAGCAGAGGGGCTGTGGCCTCAGGCATGCGCTTTGCCGAATCACATAGTTGTTGGCACGAGTATCTAGCTCAGGCTCTCGATTGGACTATTAGTTCTCTGATGGAGAAGCAACCTTATGACGGATGCAGCCAATTTCTATGAAACCCAGGCGATGAAGTACCTTGACGTCCGAGATCGATCCCGTGTGGGGACCGGGATTGTTCAGAGTTGGGCAAGATCTCTCCCGTCCGGTAGCACCGTCGTCGATATCGCCTGTGGCGGAGGGTATCCCATTACACGGACCCTCGTGGACTCTGGACTCGTGGTGTGGGTGATTGATACCTCCCCCACATTGCTCAAGCAATTTCGATTGCGCTTTCCTACGATTCCCACCCAATGCGCGTCCGCCCTGGATAGCGACTACTTTGGGCGAACGTTTGATGCAGTTACCTCGATCGGCTTCCTATTTCTCCTTCGTGAAAATGAGCAGCTGACCTTCCTTCGTCGAGTATCGGAAATCCTAGGGCCGCACGGGCGCCTTCTCTTCACAGCCCCAGTCGAAATGGGGACCTGGCAGGATGTCACAACTGGTCTTGAGTGTTGGTCACTCGGTCGAGCCGCGTACGCTCGTGCCCTTGAGCGTGAAGGCTTTCGCGTCATCCGCACTCACATCGATGAAGGGGAAAATAATTACTACGAAGCCGAAAAGATCGGTTGATCTGCGTTGGTCAGGGTGACCTGTATCCTATTGCCTTCTCGTTCTCTGAAGGCCACAGCAATACGGAGCTGTTCCAAGTATTGATCCAACGTTCTCCCGCCAAGACTGATGTTCCGGGAGGTAAAGAAATTCCTGACGTCCTGTTCCAGCTCCGGGGTGACGAGTCCCACGATGCCTCCGCACATCCGACGGAGGCCTTGCTTTGGGAACAACCGGTCCATCTGATCCCAGTTGGTCCTCACAAACTCCCAGGCCAGTTCACGGCCATACACATTCGTCATTGCGGCCGAGACAATAAAAGGAGCGTCTTGGGTGCGGATCTCCCCGTTGATCGTCTTGATCAATGTTCGTGCGATGAGAGCTGGTGATCGGAACATTGCCAATGAAAAGAGATAACGTCGTTCTTCTTGCGGGGTGGACGCCTTTCGGTACCGCTCGGAGAACTCCTCGTAGCGAGTCTCGTCCCCGATAGAGGCCAAGATGCTCACAAGCGCAGGCACGATGTTCGGATCAACGGTTGAGGGGTCTTTTAGATATTGTCGATACCGTTCCACAGCTTGCTGCTGTGTTGCCGGGTCGTTCCCTTTCCGTCCAAGAGCAGCAAGAAGGTCGCCGCGCAACTGTCGGACGAGATCAGACTCACCCGGCTTCGGATCCCAACCGAGATCTTTGACGGCCTGGCCCACGCGCTCACGCACCAAGCCTTCGAGGAACGGGCGGTCGTCTGGCGCAATGATCCTGTTCAGAAAGGAGAATGAATCGAGGAGGACAGACCAGACATTCTTGTCCCGCTCGTTCTTGAACCGTGCAGTAAGCGTGAGGTATTCGCCGAGCGGCATGAGTCCTGCTACCGTCGTAGCCCACGCGTCGCTGACCAGATTGAACCGTTCAATCACCTCCAGATGATCGCGGTCTTGATCGAGCAGTTGCTGGAGAAGGGTCCCGCGATGGTGGACCCGATAAAATCCATGTCCTCCGGCATTGACTAACACGGCTGTCACGCCACGCGGTAGGGGCACAGTCGCTTCCTGTTCTGTCAATAGAATCTGTTGCTCTTTAGCACGGTCGTCGGTCATCAGTCGAACCTGGATTGGGATGTGCCAAAGCTCCTCCGATGTTTCTTGTCTAAGATAGGTAAACCGCTGCTGTGACAGCGTGAGGCTCTGGCCAATCACCTCAGCCGTGACCAGAGGGAAACCAGGTTGAAAGATCCAGCCATTCATCAGGTCCGGAACCGGCTGCTGCGCGACTGTACCGATGGCCTCCCACAAGTCCTGGGTATCGGCATTGTCGTAGGCATGGGTGCGGAGGTATTGCCGCACACCGTCACGAAACACGTTCGGCCCGATATATTGCTCCAGCATCCGAAGGACCGATGCCCCTTTTTCGTAAGTCAAGACATCGAACATCGCCTCCGCATCTTTTGGCGCCCGCACTGGGAATTCGATTGGCCTTGTGCTCACTAATCCATCGACCGAAAACGCCGCTGCACGGGCCACACTGAACGTCTCCCACCGTTTCCATTCGGGTTTCCACGAGTCGACCGCGAGCATCTCCATGAAGGTTGCAAAGGCCTCATTCAGCCACAAGCCGTTCCACCAGGACATGGTCACTAAGTCGCCAAACCACATATGGGCATTCTCATGGGAAACCACATCAGCAACCCGTCCAAGCTCGGCATGGGTACCTGCGCGTGGATCGACGAGGAGCGCCGTCTCACGGAATGTGATGGCGCCAAAATTCTCCATCGCGCCGGAGGCAAAGTCGGGAATCGCGACGAGATCAAGCTTGTCGCCTGGATAGGGAATACCGTAGTAGTCTTCAAAGAACTTCAAAGACGCCACGGCAATACTTTCACCGAACGCTGTGAGGTTTTGCTTCCCCGGCACGGTCCACACTTGCAAAGGTGTCTTGCCGATAAAGACCGGCTTCGTTGGTTGAAGACGACCGACCACAAACGCGACAAGGTACGTCGACATCTTGATGGTATCAGTAAACCGCACCACCTTTTTGTTCTGTTCCATCGACTCTGAAACGACCGAGGTATTGGAGATGGCCGTGAGTTGCGGATCGACCACGAGCGTTGTTGAGAAGATAGCTTTGAAATCCGGCTCGTCCCAGCAGGGGAAGGCTCGGCGGGCATCCGTGGCTTCAAACTGCGTGGCCGCCAGGGTCTGCCCAGCGCCTGACGTGTCCTTATACGTACTGCGATAGAACCCTCTTAATTGATCATTGAGAGTTCCTTGAAATGAGAGGTGGAGCTTCCATTCGCCCGAGTCAATGGGTTGATGGCACGAGATTCGCGCACGTTGGAGCGAGGGTTCCAATTCAACCGCTGCGTCGATGGTCCTTCCGTCCTCCCCTTCGATTCCATTGGTTGTGATAAGGAGATCGGTCGCATTCAACAGAATGGTTTCGGTCTCCTGCTTAACCGTCACGGTAATGCTGACCCGCCCGGTGAATGTGGCGGCCTTTAGGTCCGGCTCAAGCCTCAAATCATAGCGTGTAGGAATCACATGTCGAGGGAGTCGGTAGGGATCGCTGCCGGTGTGAAGGTCGTCATTCATCTCAACTCCATTGGACCCGATGGTGGTAGCTGCCATGCTTAACGGTGCCGATCGTGAGATCACTGCGTGGGTAAGTGGAGGGCACAGAAACAAGCTCCCTTGTCTCGCCAACCGCAATAACATTTCTCTGCGGCTGATCGCATCATCATTTCTGCGAGACATGGAGGGTCTGGACCCCCTGAGGCGTACCGACGATCAAGATGTTTGTCCGACCGACGAAGAGACCGGTTTCCACAACGCCGGGGATCAGGTTCAGGGCCATTTCGAGTTCACCAGGTTGAGCGATGCGCTTGATATGGACGTCCACGATGAGGTTCCCTGCCTCGGTCTTAAACGGAATTCCATTTCGTTCCCTGAGGACCACCTGACTCTTGGTCAGCGCCCGGATCTCACGGGTCGTGCTACCCCAACCGAAGGGGACAACCTCGATCGGCAGAGGGAAGGAGCCTCCAAGTACGGGAACTTGCTTGGTATGGTCCACCATCACGATGAATTGTTTCGCCGAGGCTGCCACAATTTTTTCCTTTAGGAGCGCCCCGCCTCCGCCTTTAATGAGATTAAAGGCTGGATCGACTTGGTCAGCTCCATCGATCGCAACATCGATCTCCCAACGATTTTCTGAATCGAGGAGAGGGATCCCAGCCTCTCTGGCCAGGGCAGCTGTCTCTTGGGATGTTGGCACGCCTCGCAGCTTCACTCCGGTGCGGACTTGTTCGCCGAGCGCGATCACCATATGTTTGGCGGTCGACCCCGTCCCCAGACCGACGATCATGCCGTCCCGAACGAATTCTACGGCTTTTAAGGCGGCGTCCTTCTTCAAGCCATCGAGATCGTGGATGGTCATGGTGTGGGAGCGTGTGAGAGGGCCACTGCTACCGAGGCTGCCCCCAGGAGGGCGGTCTGTGGGTTCATGATGACTTTCACCGGTATCTGAGTCATCAGTTTTTTGTAACGACCCTTGTTGGTAAAGGCTTTCATGAAGGTGCCATCTTTGAGTTTGGTGATGAGCTTGGGCGCAATGCCACCGCCCACGTACACCCCGTCCAGTGAGAGAGCTTTCAGGGCGAGATTCCCGGCTTCAGCCCCATAAATCGACGCAAACAGATCGAGCGATTGCTGGGCGATCTCCGCCTGACCCTGCAATCCAGCCTGAGCGATTTCCGCGGGAGGATTCCCGGCCTTGATCTTTTCTGCTAACCACGTGGGCTCGTTTTTCTTGGTATCACGAAGGAACTCGTACACGGCATGGAGGCCAGGACCTGAGACGATTCGCTCATAACTCACGTGGAGATACTGGCTGCGGAGATAGCGGAGCAGCTCAATTTCTTGATCGTTGTTCGGGGCAAAGTCTGCATGGCCTCCTTCGGACGGCATCGGACGGTATGTTTTCCCATCCCAGAACAAGATTGCCTCGCCAAGGCCCGTGCCGGCGGCAATCAGCGCCAGCGCCTGGCGCTTCTTCGGTGGATTGCCGGCGTTGAGTACTTCCAACTCATCGGAACGCAACCACAGAATGCCATAGGCCGTTGATTCTAGATCGTTAAGCAATTGGACCTGTGGAATCTCGAACTGTTTGGCGATCGCCCGTCCATCGACGATCCAGGGGAGATTGGTGGTCGCACAGCGATTGTCGATCACCGGTCCGGCGATGCCGAAGCAGGCTGCCGTAAGTTTCACCCGTTCCGACGGTTGCCTATCGGCTGGTGTGTTCTTGTCACCGCCTTCGGTCTCATCTGACTCTAGGGGCCGAGGTGGTTGCGGCGGTGTCAGGAATTCAACAAGGATGTCTTCGAGAGAGGTGTAATCACCGCTCTGGAAACTCTCCAGGCGTATTGGTTCCACCCGTTCGCTGATCCAGTCATAGAGGGCGAGGTTCGTTTTCGTCCCACCGATGTCACCGGCCAAAATCATGTGTCGTCTCAGTTCGTTGGTTGCGTGGTCAAGTGTTGTGCGGCGGCTTGGTCGAGGATCCACACGAGTCGCCCATTATCAGGCGAGACTCTCGAAGCGGGCAGCGAATGTTCTGCGTCCGACTCGATGACCCTGTGGAGCATCTGTGCCTTCCCGGCCCCCGTGACGATGAACAGTACCACAGCCGCCTGGTTCAACACACCTAGGGTGAGGGTGAGGCGCGAACGAATACCGGTGGGAGCCTGACCAACTGTGACAAGCTTGATGCTCTCATCCAGCGCCGCGGTGCCGGGGAAGAGTGATGCAGTATGGCCATCGTCTCCAAGTCCGAGCAGGACTAGATCGATACGGGGTACCGCTGGAGTCGGACAGGTTGTCACGTCTCGGAGTGTCTGCTCATACTCCGCAGCTGCCACAGCTGGATCTGGGTATTCGCCCTTCATGCGATGGACATGATCGTGGGGTAGATTCAATGGCTGAAACAGTTCGCGCTGCGCCATTCCATAATTACTGTCGGGATGTCCCGGCGCGACACACCGTTCATCTCCAAATAGGAAGACGATACGCGGCCAATTGAAGCGGGTGTTCCATTCTGGTGTTCGGATGGTCTGGTACAGCGTCTTCGGCGTCGATCCCCCAGAGAGGGCAATCACGCATCGACCGGTGGATTGAATGGCCTGCTCACTGATAGTCAGGATGAATGCGGCCGTCTTCTGCGCCCAGTCTTCATGACAAGTGACATAAATTTCCGGAGTGGCGGCCATATTAGCGACGAGCGACGCGGCGAGGTTTCTTTTTGGTAGCTCGTCGGCGAGCCTTTGTGGATGGCTGAAAACCAGCGGCGATGCGAGCCACCGTTGCGGCCGGATCTGGGCCAAGGAGAATCCGCATCGCATGGCGATCGTGCGCACGGAGCGATTCAAGATCACCGGCGGCTTGGGCCTGAGCCAACGTTCCAAACGAGAAGGGTTTGCCGGGAATCGCAAGGTCTGGTTTCATGCGATCGACGAGTTCCACAAACCGTCCTGTGTTGGGCCCGCCTTTATGAAGTTGTCCGGTTGAATGGAGATATCTGGGGCCATATCCAAATGTCGTGGCGACACGATGTGTGCCCATCAGAGCCTTGCGAAGTCGGCCCATCGCCGTTTCCAAGGAGCGCGATGGTGTCGTGTAGGCCAGCACGGAGACATAGGCGCCGGGCTGAAGATGGCCGGCAAGCGCTTGCGCGACGCCTTTCGGATCAGTGGCGGCTTGGTCCGGCAGTCGCCCAGTCGATTGATAGGCATCGAGGACACGATTGGTGTTGTCCTTACTCTCCTGGACATTCGGCTGATCGAAGGGATGAATCCCCAGCACATGACCAGCGACAGCCGTGGCAAACTCCCAACGGAAAAACTCTGCCCCCAAGTCATACCGATCCTTGAGATCCAACTGAAGGACCGGATGTTCGGCCTTGGTCAACGCTTGAACTGCTCGATCCAGAGCCCCGTTCTTATCCCCCTTCAACTTCAGATAGACAAAGAAACGGTCGTTTCCGTACGCCTTGGGTTTCACGACCGGTTCTTGTGCGATGGGAATCAGGCCGGTCCCTTCTTTGCCTGTGCTTTCTGCAAGAAGCTGTTCAACCCACAGACCGAATGTTGAGAGGGATGGAGAAGCGATGATCGTCACCTTGTCGCGCCCACTTTTCGCAAGACTTCCCATCGCGGCTCCCAGATAGGCGCCGGGATTTGCCGCCACTTCATCCTGCGTCCGACATCGTTCCGCCATCCCAGCTGCCCGGTCCAAGAGCCGGTTGATGTCCAAGCCCAGCAGTGCCGCCGGCACGAGCCCGAACAGAGAGAGCACCGAATAGCGTCCACCGATATCGGCGGGATTGGTAAAGATCTGCCCAAATCCATACTCCTTTGCCATCTGCTCCAGCCCGGTGCCTGGGTCGGTAATCGCGACAAATTGTTTGCCGCCGTGGTTGCCCTTGGCCTTTGAGACTAGCAGCCAAAAGTGGCTGAACAGCGACATGACCTCGATCGTTCCGCCGGACTTGCTGGCCACGAGGAAGAGTGTCTTCGCTGGAGAAATGGCCTTGGTCACCTGTCGAACCCAACCAGGAACGGTCGAGTCCAGGACCCACAGGCGCGGAGCAGCCTTCTGCGAGCCACAGACCGTTCGGAATACCTCCGGCCCGAGGCTGCTGCCTCCCATCCCCAGAAGGACAACATCTTTTATTTTCATTTCCTTCGCCACCGATACACAGTGTTGCAGCTGAAGCAGTTGTTGCCGCATCTGGTCCTGCACCGTCAACCAGCCGAGACGGTTGCTGATCTCCGTCGGATCGTTCTTCCACAGGCGATGATCCTTCTCCCACAGGCGATCCACAACCCGATCACGAGTGAGACTTTCAAGGGCCGAGGTGATCGTCAGTGCAAATGGTGGCGGGAGCTGGTCGGACAGCCTTGTGGGCATCGATATCCCCTTTCGACTCATTCTAGGTGGTGCCATGCTAAGTAGTGATTCGTATCTTATGTAGCTAGTCAAGAAAAGGCAACGCTTCTTCGTGTCTGTGCAGGACCGTGATGCGATCTTAGCTGGATTCCGTTTGAGACCGATCGGAGATGCCGAATGCGACTGTCGGTGTCCAAGCAAGCAGAGCTTTTGAGTCGTGTCGCTCGTGGATCTGACGGATGTCACCGATCAGAATGCGTCGCTATCGGCTGGACGCCGAATCAGCACAGCCATCCCATTGACCAGCGACCAGGACAACGACTGGGCGTGATCGACCGAGATGGTGAGTTCAAGCTTGGTCGCCGATGTCGATGATTGGTCTGACCAGATGGTGCTACTCCAGCTTGCGAATCGACGCCACCAGCCTTTTCCCATGAAGGCCAGTCCCTGCAAGAGATTGCCCTTCGAGGCCACGGGGACGACGTTGATGGCAAGCCCAGATGTAAACGACAGGGTATAGTCCACCGGCATATCGGCCAGCGAGATCGGTTCTTGTTCAGCCGCCGCGCCTGGTTCGATTTTTCGGCGGACGACAGGCGGGCGAGAGACCAATCGATGAATGCCGGCTAAGGCCTTTCGTTCTCCGGCTGACCAGCGCTCAATAGGCATCTGATGCAGTTCCACGCCCCGCCCCTTGATGTGGATCGTGCGTTCTACGAGATCGATGAAGACGTAAGTCTGTGGGCGGGCAGCGAGCTTGAGTTCGTCCTCAAGGACCCGAGTGGCTTCTCTCACGCTGGCGGAATCGCTCAGATTGAGGTTGGGAAAGGTGTCGAGGTCTTTGGCCCAACTTGGGGTTGCTAGGACAGCGAGCAAGAGAATGGACCAGCGGCTCATGAGTGGAATCTGCGCGGGATGAGGGATCAAAAGATCATGATCGGCGTCCCCACGCGAGCGAGGGTGTAGACGCCTTTAAGGTCGCTGTCATTCAGACGGATACAGCCATGGGTCACGTTTTTGCCCAACAGCCGGGTGTAGAGTGTCCCATGGATGAAATAGCCTTTCCCGAACCCCAGGGCATAATCGCCCAGGACCCCGTCCTCCGCACGATCAGCGACGTTCGTCGGGATGCCGAGTCCTTCTTCAATAAAGGCCCAATCGGGTTTGATCCACGTGGGCTTGGTTAACTTCGACTGGACGTGGAATTCCCCACGCGGTGTGTCGAAGATCCACTGGCTGTCTGTGTCGTCGGGTTTGTCGAGGATGGTCCCGCTGCCGGTTGACGCGATGGCATTCAACACCACCTCGCCTTGACGTTTGACGTAGAGTCGGTTGCGCGCCGTATCGACTAAGATGTACGGCTGGCTCGGTTTGAGGTTGGATAACTGTTTCGAGAGGGCCTTGTATTTGGCTTGCAACGCGCGCAGGTTCGGCTCGTCGTGAACGACAGGCCGATGAACCACCTTGGAATTGGACGGCGTGGGGGCTGGCGTGGACGCGACCGGCCGCGTGTCCGGAGCGGCGGCAACCCAGACAATAAGGAGCGCGACGACTGTCCCAGCCAGAATGACTCGTCCCATGATCCTTTGCTTAGATTTCCTCTCTCTTGTCTACCAGGGCTGAGAGGGCACGTGCCACGGCATTCTCTCCGGTTAAGGCGCCGACGATGGTGATTGGAGTACCGACAGAGACTCGTTCAAAGAGAGCGGCCATGTTGGGATTATCCAACATGACGCAGCCCAGCGTCTGCTCCGCCGAATCGTTCTCGACACCATGGATTTCGATCAAGCCGCCGATACCCTTCCCAGAAGCGATCTTCCCTGCCTTTTTGGATAGGTTGAACCGACGACGATCTTCGGCATTGGGATAGTCCAGCACGAGGGCGCGATAGAACTGCGTTTGGCCAGGTCCGCGCTTATCAGTCACACGATATCGGCCTTCGGGTGTGGCGCCATCCCCCTGGAACTGCTTTTCTCGTATGCCATTGAACCCCAATCGTACTGGGTATGATAACGCTTTCCGACCGTTCATGTAGAGGATCAGTTCGCGCTCGGCTTTGCTCACAACAATGGCTGGTGATTGGTAGGCCCGCGACCACTCGATCGTCTGTCGCGCCATGGTCCGCCAGGAGGCGATCCGCTTTGGATCAGCATAGCGTCCAAGCTCTTCGGCCAGCCGTGTCGTCTGGTTCTGAAGGCCTTGTTCCGCCTGTTCAGCGAGTTGAAGGGCTCGCTGGTAATCTTCTGCTTCCAAGAACGAGCGCGCTTGTCTGGCAAGGTGGTGAGTATGAACGACCTGTTCGCCCAAGACGATACGACCGTCGATGGCCCCAACCTGAGATGTGAGATGGGACAGTCGATCCTCGATACCCTCTACTTTGGACTGTGCCTGCCGCTGCCGAGCGATTTTCCTATCATGAAGCTGGGAAACAGTATGCTCACCTCGGACGTATAACCCTCTGAGCTCGTTCTCGAGCTCGCTTGTTTCCCACGGCCAGCGAATAAGGTCATCGTCCAGCTCGGCGCGCGTTTTCAGCGCGATCCACTGCCGCACGAACGTACCATACTCCTCAGGTGCGGTCTCTGGAGCGCGCAGCGCGATCAAATCCTGGTCGATGGATTCCAGAGCTGTGAGGAGGTCCGGTGGCACAGCCTGGACGCAGCCGGCAAGTGAGAACATGCAGAGAGCTGTTGTGAGCAGCCGATTGAGCTGACCAACGTCCATGGCGGCCTGTTAGTGTCTGCTTGAACGAGCCGACTTGCCTCTTCCTACCTTCGCCAGTGCCTGCTGGAGTTCGTTCTGAACTCCCTGGCTCATCTCGTTGATAGCCTTGGCCTGTGTCTGCGCCGCCGGATAATCTTCCTTGTCGATGGAATCTTGCACCTGTTTCAACAATGACTTGAGCCCCTCGATATCATTCTTAATCGCTTCCACTGCGGCTCGATCTTTCCCCACCGGTGCTTTGGCCGCCAACTCCTGGGCTGCCCTCACGGCTTCTTCAGCGACTTGCTGAGCCTGCATGGCAGCGGCCCTACCCTCTTCCTTCTTCTGCGCGGTGGCTACTTTTATTCGTTCGCTGTCGGCCTTCGCCGAGACGGATAGTTGCTGCGCTTTTCCGTAGTCCCTGAACAGGGCAAATTTTCCATCTTGTTCCGACACTTCTTTCTTGATGGCATCGAGAGTCCCTTCGAGCTTTGCATATTCATCCGGGGAATAAGTGGATGCTCCACTATCCCGTGCATCCTGTAGCGCTTTCTCGGCTTCTTGGATTTGTTCGGTAGGTGGGTCGGCACATCCTGCTGTTGCGACGATCATAAGAGCGATGGCTACGAGGGATACTCTGCTCTGCATAGCTATAGGTCCTCCTTAAGGGCTCGCTTGCAAGCCTGCGCCCGATTAAATCTACCGTTGGATGCCAACCGTCGGAGGTCAGCAAGCTCGATGCCAACAGCCTTGCTGATTATTTTATTAGTATACAATCTATTTCGCATATTTAGGAAGAAGTCAACTAGGAATCGACAGTACAGTTTGTGGCGTTTTGGTAGTCGACAGCAAAACGGCCTCAATCCTGGAGTCCTCTGACTAGATGAGAGTAGTATGGAATCAAAAGTTGACTTATGGTTGCTGTGACCACGAAATTGACTCCTCGGAGTGCCTCACCTATAATTCAGCGTTCATTTTTCAGCAGAATCCTAATCGTTGGAGAGCGGAAGGAGAACCATGTCGTTTACATTTCAACAGCCGTCCAACCTGAAAAAGAAGCGTGAACATGGGTTTAGAAAGCGTATGAGCACCAAGAACGGTCGTAAAGTCTTGGCCCGGCGACGGGCAAAAGGACGAGCACGGTTGACCGTCTAGATACATATGTGCCTAATGACAGCGGTGTTCTTCGGTGTGCGGCTCAATTCTCTTCGTGCTGCCCTAGTGTAGGGGCACCCACCACTTCGTAGCTTCCATAAGGACTATTGCGAGTGGGTACAACGAAGGGGTCGGCTTTTTTATGCGGCGCCGAGAGCACCCCGACGCATGACCATTTATTTACGGAGTAGCCGGGATATCGAGCTCGTCAAACGCCATGGGCGCCGATTTTCCACGACCTTCTTCAACCTTCTCGCATGTAGGATGGACGATGCCCCCACCCGCGTGGGGATCATTGTCGGAAGGCGATTTGGCAACGCCGTTCGGCGGAATCGAGCCAAGCGGGTGTTCCGAGACTTGGCTAGAGAATTGTACCCGGACTTGGTCCCGGGCCGAGGGCTTCTCGTATTTCCCAAACGGGACGCTCTCTTACAATCGAGGAAAGACCTGACCAATGCGTGGAAATCTTCGCTGGAGCGCATGCACCTTCTTCGTCATAGCATAAAAGGTGGATCGTGATATGCAACGCCTGTGCTTGTGGCTCATTCAAGGCTACCGGATGGTGATTTCCCCATTCCTCGGGTCAAATTGTCGCTTCGACCCAACGTGCTCGCAATATGCGTCAGAGGCGATTACCAGGTACGGGACGTTGCATGGCCTCGGGCTGGCCCTGATTCGGCTCCTAAAGTGTCATCCTTTCCATCCCGGGGGTGAAGACCCGGTCAAGTAGTCACAATTCCATCTTTTTAAAGAAAGCATACCTCTCCCATGGATAAGCGAGTCATTGTATTCCTGGCGCTTTCGGTCACAATTATTCTCGGGTATGAGTACCTGCTCGATCAGCTTGGTCTACTCCCCGAAACGACTGTGTCCGAGCCGGCTGATCAGACGACCACGGAAGAACTACCTTCTCACACCGACACTCAGTATTTAGGGTCTCAGACTCCTCCTCTGCAGACAGGTAGTGGCGAATCCTCTCCGAAACCGATCACCGACAATGTAAACGTGCAGGAGGCTCGAAAAGAGCTTACCGTACCTGAAATGGTTGAGGTAGAAACGAATCTATATCGTGCCAAATTTACGAGTCGGGGGGCCGCCCTCACAAGCTGGGAACTCAAAGAGTATCGTAGCATCCCCGAAGCTGAAACACTGGTTCAGCTCGTCAGACAAGGGAGTAAGTTCGCCCAGCCCTTGACAGTCACAACGGAGGACACCGCGCTCACAAAGGAGTTGGGCCAGGGAGTCTATCGCGTCTCGAAGGACTTCACGACATTGGATCAGGAGCACCCAACCGGTCATGTCACCTTCTCCTATGAAAGCCCAGGAACGGGCGCACGGCTACAAAAACAATTCACCTTTCATGCCGACAGCTATGTGGTGGATATGGAACTGGTGCAGAGCGGGTTATCGGTGTCGACTCAAGTTGAATTAGGAACGAACTTTGGCATCGTAGACTGGGGAGAGGGGTTCATTGGTTCCGTCGGTGCTGCATCGCTCGTCGATGACAAGATTGAAAAGGGTATGCCAGAGGGAGAGTTGGAGCGCAAAGGGACCGTAAAGTGGGTAGCCTTACAGGACAAGTATTTCATTTCAGCATTGATGCCAAAGCATAGTTCCTCGACAGTAGCCAACAATCAGGGTGAGAAACTCGTTTCGACCGCTGTTCGTCTACCAACTAATGAGCCTGGGACACCGCTTCTCCTGCAGCTCTATGCCGGTCCCAAGGAGCACGATACCCTTGAGAATCTGCAGATCGGCTTGGAAGATACTATCGATTTCGGGTGGTTTCTTTTTGGGAGTTGGGACACGGTTCGAGCAATCGCGAAGCCAATCTTCCATATTCTCCGCTGGATCAACGAATATACGCACAACTATGGGCTGACCATCATCCTGCTGACCGTGGGAATCAAAGTGCTGTTCGTGCCCTTACAGTACAAGAGTTACAAGTCCATGAAGCAGATGCAGACCATTCAGCCCAAAGTGATGGCGCTACAGGAAAAGCTCAAGGACGATCGAGAGCGCCTGAATAGGGAACTCATCAAGCTCTACCGCGATCAGAAAGTGAATCCCGTGGGGGGCTGTCTCCCAATGGTGTTACAGATGCCGGTATTCGTTGCCCTGTTCAATATCTTGTATATGACCATCGACTTGCGTCAAGCACCGCTTGGCCTTTGGATTACTGATTTGTCCGTGCAGGACCCTTACTATATTCTCCCCATCATCATGGGAGTCAGCATGTTCGTGATGCAAAAGATCCAACCCACCACCATGGATCCGAACCAAGCGAAAATCATGCTGCTGCTACCCGTGTTCATGACGTTTCTGTTTATTAATTTTCCTGCCGGCTTGGTGCTGTACTGGCTCACAAATAACGTATTGAGCATCGTTCAGCAGTTTGTCACTGATCGTTTCTTCTTCAAGAATCGCCCTATTTTACCCAACACCGAAATCGCCGAGGGTAAGAAATAAGAACCCTCGCTTGCTTCCGACTCATGTAGGATTTCGTACGGTAAACGTGGTCAGGACCATGGCTCTCGACGGATCACCTGACGATACCATCTGCGCCATCGCGACTCCCATGGGCGAAGGAGGAATTGGAATCGTTCGGATTAGCGGGCCGAACGCCACCCATGTTGCCCGCCAAGTTATAAGGTTCCGCTCCAATCAGTCCTTCCAAGCGACCGCATCACACATGCTTCACACAGTTGATATCTTCGGTCCCCCTCACATCCATCCACACCAGGATTCAGCTCTCGATGAAGCGTGTTCCCATTCGAATCTCATCGATGAAGGTCTCGCCGTCTACATGAAAGGGCCTCGATCGTTCACGGGCGAGGACGTTGTTGAAATTCATTGTCACGGGAACGGGATTGCGCTTAAGCGCGTCTGCGAGGCTTGCGTGGTGGCTGGCGCCCGGTTAGCTCAGCCGGGTGAATTCACAAAACGGGCATTCCTAAACGGACGTCTGGACCTCTCTCAAGCTGAGGCTGTGTTAGATACGATTACAGCCAAATCGGAACTTGCGCTGAAGATGGCCCAACGTCACCTCCGCGGTGCTCTCGGCCAACAGGTGACTGGATTACGAAATTCTCTGATGGCCGTGCTGGCCCATGTCGAGGCGGGGATTGATTTTTCTGCCGAAGATATCTCTTTTGTCGGGCGAGAGGAGCTGATCGCTTCGATTGAAGACACCCGAATGCAGATACAACGGATGGTATCGACTGCGGAAACGGGTCGCATTCTGCGAGAAGGAGGCCGCATCGCAATTGTTGGGAAGCCCAATGTTGGGAAATCGAGTTTGCTGAATGCGCTTCTCCAAGAGAACCGTGCGATTGTGACGGATATTCCCGGAACCACGCGAGATTTGATCGAAGACTCCGTAGAGTGGCAAGGATTGCGACTCACCTTTATCGACACTGCCGGACTTCGTGATACATCCGATGTGGTTGAGCAGGAGGGCATCAGACGATCGCGAATGGCTCAAGAGGAGAGCGATCTGGTCCTTCATGTTGTTGATGCAACAGAGGTGGGCGAGACTGCCAACGCTGTGTTCGTCTCCCCGGGTCTTACGCGTCACGATGTGATCGTAGTGAATAAGATTGACCTCCTAAATTCCGGAGCGGTTGGGCAGCTTTGTGAATCGCTCTCTCACGATTCCGTTCACACGGTCGTGCCTATCTCAGTCCGAACCGGAGAAGGGATGGGAGAGTTGAAGCGAGTCATAGAAGCTCTTTTTTTGGGTCCTTCTTTGGAATCTAGTGATGGGTTGATCATTACCAATTTACGCCATCGCCTAGCCTTAGAACGGGCGATGGGTTGCCTCGATCAAGTGCTCGCGTCAGTTGGTGGTGATGTCCAACCAGAGTTTGTAGCGGTGGATCTTCGAGGAGCCACGGATGCGTTGGGAGAGGTCGTAGGTGACATTACGTCGGATGATATATTGAACCGCATTTTCTCAGAATTTTGCATTGGAAAGTAGAAGACTTTTTGATGACATCCTTTGACGTCATTGTGGTAGGCGGTGGCCATGCAGGATGCGAGGCAGCCCTGGCTGCGGCGCGAATGAGAGCGCAGACGTTGCTCTTAACCATGGAGTTAAGCCGAATCGCACAGATGTCGTGCAATCCAGCAATTGGAGGAATTGCTAAGGGACACCTGGTAAAGGAAATTGACGCGCTTGGTGGCGAAATGGGGCGCAACACCGACCGTGCGGGCATTCAATTTCGATTCATCAACACCAGTAAGGGCCCTGCAGTGCGTGCATTGCGAGTGCAATGCGACAAGTCGCTGTATCGTACGGCGATGCAGGAAACGCTCTCTCAGGAGAAACACTTGACGTTGATGGAGGGTGTCGTAGACAGATTACTCGTGGTGGGGGGTTCAATTGTTGGCATCGTGACCGGGGCTGGTGAGACGATCCATGCCGGAGCCGTCATTCTGACATCAGGTACTTTTCTTAGGGGACTTATCCATATTGGTCTCAACCATTTTCCAGCTGGTCGTGCCGGGGAAGCAGCTGCAGAACATCTTACTGATTGCATGCGCGATCTTGGGTTTGAGTCCGGAAGGCTCAAGACTGGAACCCCGCCTCGACTGGATAAGGACACAATCGATTTCTCAACCATGATTCCCCAACCAGGCGACACTCCACCACCCACGTTCTCTTATCGAACTCGAGAGATCGTGACCACACAGGTTGCGTGTCATTTGACCTATACCGGACCTGAAACCCATCAGGTTATTCGAGAGAACCTTGATCGTTCTCCACTGTACGGCGGCGTGATTGATTCAATAGGACCTCGATATTGTCCGTCAATTGAAGACAAGGTCGTACGTTTTTCCGAAAGGAATCGACATCAGATCTTTATCGAGCCGGAGGGTCTCAACACCAATGAGTTCTATCCAAATGGTATCTCAACCAGCCTACCTGTTGATGTCCAGGCAGCTATGTTGCGGACGATTCCAGGATTGGAGCATGCCAAAATGCTCAAGCCAGGTTATGCCATCGAGTACGACTACTTTCCTCCTCGACAACTCTACAGAACGTTGGAGACCAAATTGGTAAGTGGTCTTTATCACGCAGGCCAGATCAACGGCACTTCTGGGTATGAAGAAGCGGCCGCACAAGGTTTGCTCGCCGGAATTAACGCTGTCTTGAAGATTCGGCAACAGCCTCCGTTAGTTTTGGATCGATCTCAGGCCTACATTGGTGTTCTTATCGATGACCTTATCACGAAGGATACGAACGAGCCTTATCGCATGTTTACATCACGCGCCGAATACCGGCTTCTACTGCGTCACAGTAATGCGGATCTCCGTTTGATGCACATCGGACACGACATCGGATTGATTCCAGACAGCGCTTACGAAAGACTCTTGGGGAAGAAGAAGTCGATCGAAATGGAGATCGAGCGTTTGAGTGCTACAAGACCAAGTTTTACGGATGAACACTCCCTGAAAGCTAAAGGTACCTATCTAGAGGATGCTTCACCGACCCTCACCATGGCCCAACTCCTTAAGAGACAAGAAGCCACATATCGAAATCTCCTCGATTTTTTTGGCGAATCGATTCTCAATGACCGGGAGAGCTCCGAAGAAGTAGAGCTTCATATCAAGTATGAAGGGTATGTGCAGAGACAGATCCAACAGGTCGAGAAGTTCAAGAAATTTGAGCGGAAGGTAATTCCCCATTCCTTCAATTACGATTCTGTGCCTGGATTTTCTCGTGAGGTAAAAGAAAGGCTGAATAGAGTCCGTCCGGAAACAATCGGACAAGCCGCTCGAGTATCCGGCGTAACTCCGGCTGCCATATCATTACTTCTTGTAACAATCGAGAAGCTGAAGCGACAAGACTTTGCAAACCGCTCAGCAATGTTGTGAAGTATCTTAACCCTCCCCCTTTACTATTGACCTTCAATGAACATCAGCGTAATTGTTCCACGTGGAACATGAAATCGATCTCTACCGTTTAATTCAGTCATGTTCTACTGGTATTGGAGTTTCTCTCCATAGCGAACAGGTTCAACAGTTCGTGGCCTATTTGGAATACCTTAAGACCTGGAATCAAACCTTCAATCTAACCAGTATCACTTCTGATGAAGAAATTGTGATTAAGCATTTCGTGGACTCATTTGCCGTGCTGAATGCTGTATACATAAAGTCTGGATCCCGACTGCTTGACGTAGGAACTGGAGCAGGCTTTCCAGGAGTTCCGCTGAAAATTGTTAGACCTGATCTACGGGTCACGCTAGTTGAACCCGTGTCAAAAAAAATCTCTTTTCTTCGTTTCCTCGTCGGGAACCTTCGGCTAGAAGACACAGAAATATTCGAGGGAACCCTCGATCGATTTCTATCGCAACGTCGCGATTCCGATCCCTACGATTACATCACCACACGTGCCCTGAAATCGAATCTAATCCTGCAGAATGGCGCTAAACTCCTTCGCCCTGGTGGGGCCGCGATATTCTATTCATCACATTCCATTGGTGGGCTCGCTTTTCTTGAACCCTGGGAGTTTATAAACGACTATTCGTTCGATCTTCCAAGAAGATTTGGCAGAAGACATATTTCCATTTTCTCGCCATCGTCTTGAAGATGATATTTGTTGTTCCACGTGGAACAGGATTCCAGTCCGGAGTACCTTAATGGCAAAAATCATCGCGATAGCAAATCAAAAAGGTGGCGTTGGAAAGACAACGACAGCAATCAATCTTTCTGCCGCCATCGCACTTGAGGGAAAATCTGTCCTACTTATTGATATGGACCCCCAGGGGAATGCCACAAGTGGCTTAGGAGTAGATCAGCGATCTTTGACGAAAACCACATACACATGCCTTGTAAAAGACACTTCGATCCAAGAAGCTTCTCTCGCAACAACTATACAAGGGCTTTCGCTACTTCCATCCAATGCAGATCTTGCTGGGGCGGAAGTCGAACTCGCCAATCTTGAAAACCGTGAAGGACACCTGAAATCAGTCATTGGTGACACAAGGGAAAAGTATGATCTGATTTTTGTTGACTGCCCACCAGCCCTTGGAGTTTTGACTCTCAACGCCCTCACGGCTGCTGATTCAGTCCTCATCCCAGTACAGTGTGAATACTACGCCATGGAAGGCCTGACACGCCTGATTGACAGCATTGAACTTATCAGGCAATCCGTGAACGAAAATTTAGAAATTCAAGGAATCGTCTTGACCATGTACGATTCGCGCAATAGCTTGGCTCGACAGGTGACCGAGCAAATCCGATCTCACTTCGTCCACAAAGTCTATCAAGCTGTTATTCCTCGCAATGTATCCCTTGCAGAAGCACCGAGTTACGGTCGGCCGGGAATCTTGTACAACGCTGCGTCCGCAGGATCTCAATCATACGTACTTCTAGCTAAGGAGTTTATAGCCCATGGAGAAGAAGGCGCTCGGTAAGGGCCTTGGGGCCCTGTTAGCCCCCGTCAAGGCCACCCCCTCTGCCGAGGGAGCCGATATTCAACGGATCCGGATCGACGCTATCGTCCCAAATCGTTATCAGCCTCGTCACCATTTCCCGGAGGAGGAACTAGCTCACCTCGCTGCCTCCATCAAGGAAAGCGGCGTTCTACAGCCAATCGTCGTGCGACGCAAAGGTGACGGCACCTATGAACTCATCGCGGGAGAACGCCGATGGCGGGCCTCCAAAGAGGCAGGCCTTGAGACCATCCCCGTGATCATTAAAAATTGCTCCGATCAGGAATCCTTATTGCTGGCCCTGATCGAAAATATCCAACGCGAAGACCTAAATCCAATGGAAACCGCTCGTGCCTATACCCGAATGATGAAGGAATTCGGCCTCACACAGGACGCAATTGCGCTCAAAGTCGGACGTGATCGGTCCTCCGTCGCAAACTTTATTCGTCTCACACACCTTCATCCCGAACTCCAGGAGCTCGTTGAGATTGGACGGCTATCAGCCGGTCACGCCAAAGTCATACTCGGACTCCCCTCTTCTGAAGAGCAACTCCGCCTCGGAAAGATGGTGGTCTCCGCCTCCCTTTCCGTCCGAGCCACAGAAAAACTGATCGCCCGTTCTCTCGAGAAAAACACACGTCGTCCTACCCCTGCACACAACGCACTATGGGCGGATCTCGAAACTCGCCTCCAGAAACGCCTTGGTACAAAAGTGACCGTCCAGCCTGAAAAACAGGGAGGACGACTTGTGATTCATTGCTTCTCAAAGGAAGAGCTTGATGGCGTTGTCGATATTCTCCTTGGCTAGCTCCTCCCGAATCTCACCCTGCAATGACTACTTCCTGACGAAAAATCCACATCTATTTGCGTTTTTTCACTTCTCAACGCTAAATATCTTGGCAGGACCGACCGATACGACACCTAACGGGAACGAACTCATTATTCGGCTACTAACCGCTATCCCACGCAGGGAGAGGAGGCGACCGTATGTGGAAGGACAAGCAGGATGGCAGACGCCCTGATGAGGTGGACCTTGACGGTCCTGTACCAGGTTTCGAATCCACGCGGTCGGATGCAGGACAAGATGTCAGTGCGTTTGTCGGCAAGGGAGTTGTTTTCAAAGGTACGATCACCTATCACGGGACCGTCCGAATTGACGGAACCCTCGAAGGAGAAATCCACACTGAAGGCGTTTTGCTGGTAGGAGAAGAGGCCGTGATCACGGCAAAAGTGACCGCTGGTACAATCGTGTGCAAAGGAAAGATCACCGGCGACATTCATGCCAAAGACAAGATGAAGCTCCGCGCTCCGGCCATGATCGATGGGGGAGTCACTACCCCAATGCTCTCCATCGAAGAAGGGGTTCTCTTTAACGGCACATTGGAGATGGAACAACCTGCTCGACCAATCCAACGGGAAGCCGTGCTTCAACCGGTCGGAACAGTCGGTGACATCCCTCTCAGAAAAGTGAGCGGCTAGCGCGGCGCTACCCCTTCACCTCAACGTACGACGAATGGGAGCCCTTCGTAAACCAAGTGATGCAGCAATGAGCATACCTCGTCGGTTTTTTGTCACAAGGAGCTGGCAACCCTGATGTGGGCCATAGGCGAAAAACAGGTTCCGGAGACAGGCGACAGCGAAAATTTCACCTTCCTCGCGAAAGGAGTGGATTTCAAAGGAGTCGTCACCTTTGATGGTACGATCCGTATCGACGGCCGCGTGGAGGGTGAGGTCCATACCACAGGAACCTTGATTGTCGGTGAACAAGCTACAGTCAAAGGTATTATCTCCGTCGGAACGCTGATGACCAGTGGCAAGATCAACGGAACCGTGACCGCAACGGCCAAGATCCTAATACAGAAACACGGTGTCCTCATTGGGGACATTCGAACCCCCGGCATATCAATAGAAGATGGGGCCCACTTCCACGGGATGTGTGATATGGGAGCCCATAAATGGGTTGAGGAGCAGCCTTCGTCATCCAAGCACGCTTACGATTTTTCCGGCCACCGCCCCAAGATGCGGGCCTCCGACCTCTAGCTCTTCACGTACTCCTCCCGCTACAATACCAGGCACTATGAATCGTCCCTCCGTTCTCCTTGGAATGAGCGGTGGAGTTGACAGCTCCGTCGCAGCGGCCTTGCTAGTTCGCCAGGGTTACAATGTCCACGGTATCACCCTCCAGGTATGGGAACACGAGGACGACTCCGTCGCCACCTCGAAGAAATGGCAAGAACGAGGGTGCTGTAAAGTAGGGCTCGCTAAGCACGTCGCTCAATGTCTCAATATTCCTCACAATGTCCTGGATGCCCGTGAACCTTTTCGAGCCGGTGTGATCGACGATTTTCTTTCTGGCTACACGACCGGCACAACACCCAATCCCTGTGTTCGCTGTAATGAGCGAGTCAAGATCCGGACTCTCATCGACCTGGCAACGACCCAAGGCTTTGACTATGTTGCGACAGGTCACTATGCACGGCTCAGGATGGATGGCCCAATTCCGACCCTTTCTCGAGCCGTTGATCACCGAAAGGATCAAACGTATTTTCTCTATAGGCTCCGCCATCAGTGGTTACGGAAGCTCCTCTTCCCCGTTGGTGAGCTTCACAAGTCAACCGTATGGGAAGAGGCGGAAGCCTTAGGTTTACCGCCAGACGAGCTCAAGGAAAGCCAGGAAATTTGTTTTGTGACTCAGGGCGACTATCGGACTTTTATCCAACACGAGCGGCCCACAGCTAAGAAATCCGGCCTCTTTATTAACGAAGCTGGCGTCCCGCTCGGCGAACACGACGGCATTGCCTTCTACACACCCGGTCAACGCAGAGGTCTCGGCATTGCTACCGGTCAACGCCTCTATGTTCAGCAAGTCAATCCCTTCACCAACACCGTGCTGCTCGGCCCAGAAGAATCTCTCTACAAGAACGAGTGCACTGTGTCAGATCTCAATCTTCTCGATCCACGACTCACCCAAGGCGAAACGGAGGTCCATGTCAAGCTTCGCTATGCAACACCCGCAACACCCGCGACGGTTTCACCACTCAGTACCTCCAGCCTTGAGGTCCGATTTCACCACCCACAGAGAGCGATCAGCCCAGGACAATCTGCTGTTTTCTACGACCAGGATGCGGTCCTCGGGGGAGGTATTATCCAACCGTCCTAACGGCTTTTTCTCCCTCCCCCGCTTGACTTTGTCATACGATCTTCTATAGCCTCGCAGCCGAAGAGTTTTGCGGATTCCGAAGGTCGACGCAGGTCACGGTCGTGCGTAGCCGACCGTCCGAAATATGGGTGTGAGGTAGCGATGTTCGGTTCATTTGGCTGGATGGAGTTATTGCTGATCTTGATCATTGTATTGATCATTTTCGGCGCCGGCAAACTCCCACAACTAGGAGAAGGCCTCGGCAAGGCCATCAAGGGATTTAAGAAATCGGTTCATGAGGCTGACGCGATCGATGTGACACCCGGAGAAGAGCAATCTCAACACGCACAATCACAGACCACTCCATCTGGCCAGACCACGACCGAATCAGAATCATCGCGATCGCCCGGTCAGCAAACGACCCAACCGGGCCAGATGAAACAAGGTTAAGCGCCCAGCTGAAGCGTGACGGCTGGAGCACATAACACCGTCAGCATAGTTGAACCACTGTGAACCATGTTCGGACTGGGCACAAGCGAGATCTTAATCATCCTGATCATCGCATTCCTTTTGTTCGGGCCCAAACAGCTGCCGGAGGTTGGAAGGCAAGTTGGAAAGGCGATCAAGGGATTTAAGGACACGGCTGACGACCTCCGGAAGTCGGTGGAACCCGAGCTCGATGTTATCCAGCAGGAGGTCAAAATGGTCGAGCAAGACTTCCAGGCTTCGATGAAAGAAGCGGAGGAAGAGATTACCGCCGCAGGCCGATCAGCAGAGGAGGGCAACGAACCAGCCAGTAAGTCGGGATCCGCCTGACACCATGAGCTAACGCACTTATGGCTGACTGCTCATGACACGGATACCGACGATAGACCTGCTTGATTAAATTCTGCCTCGCAAGGACTCCCCCGGCAACGATCATGTAGCTCAAGCCCATTGCTTGCGACTTCGGGTGGTCCAACCCTTGATTGGATCAGGGATAGAGTCGAGCTTCAGCTGCGTGGTCCTTTGCCCACGGGTACAGTTCGGACGCTTGTGACCTACGCTAAGGTGTTAACACCGTAACCTCGATCGGAGAACACATCATGTCGAGCAGTCGGATCAAGATATTCAAGGGCCTCCTGCCCCTCAGTTTTCTCCTGACATTCGGTACCACCGCCAACGGAGCATTCGAGTTACCGGAGGGAGAAACCATTACCAATCCAATCGTCATCGGTCGAGGTATTCCCCAAAAAGAGGCCTACGAACTATTTGACCCACGGATCGGTCGGAATTTCGATATCCGAAATCTCTGGATTCGTGCCGACATGCGTGTCCGCCCTGAATATAGAAATAATGTCTGTTTCGGCGGTGGAATTGGTGGTGCCGGCGAGTGCAATGCTCCACTTGGGACCCCCAATAGCTTGATCGGCAAAGCCAATGATCAATTCGTTCAGCAGCTCACCCGATTTGGCATTGGGTATGACCTGTCTCCAGATATCAATTTCTATCTCGAATTGATCGATTCTCGCACCTGGGGAGGTAACCAAGACCCTATCACTCATACATGCGGACCCGCTCTCGACAGTGGAAGGTCGACCTGCTCCCTCGGAATCCGTGCAGGGTACATGCTCATTCGCAATTTTGGCGGTGTCAAGGGCCTTGGCCTCAAGGCAGGCCGCCAATATCTGGTCTTCGGAGATCAAAGCCTACTCGGCCACTTCGATTGGGCCAACACTGGTTTCTCCTTCGACGGGATCACGACGAACTACAGCACTGATATCATCGACTCTTCTTTCGGCTGGTATCGACTTGCAGAGACCGATCTCCCCCAGGGCGCTCCGCTCGGTAGCGGAGGCCCAAATCTACCTGGAACAGGTCAGGCCAAGAACGCACAGGGCGAAGTCGACATGCTGGTATTCTATAATCAGATCAAGACCATTCCATGGGCTCTTGTCGAACCCTTCTACATCTATTACAAAAACAATCTCGGGGCAGCCGGTAATAACCTCCAAGGTCTCGGCACGCCCAAGCATGGCAATCAAACCCGCCACACAATTGGGAACCGCATCGCTATCAAAAAAGGGGCGTTCGATTTTTCCAACGAAATCGTCTACCAATTCGGACAGATGGGAGACTCTGCCGCCAGCGCCAGCAGCTTATGTGGCGACCCTGGAGGGGAAGGGAAATGTCTCCACATCAATGCCTGGGCAACGAGAAACTGGATTGGCTACACCGCCTTCAACCTACCAGGGAAACCACGCCTCGCCTTCAGTTTCGATTATGCTTCTGGAGACGGCCGTGCGAATTGTACATTAAACGCTGCATATGGCGCGTGTAAAACCGCCAACACATTTGAAAACCTCTTCCCGACCAATCACATACACATGGGGTACATGGATGTCATGGCGTGGAAGAACATGATGAGTTTCTCGGGCAATTTCCAAGCACGCCCCACACAGAATGACCACATTGAGATCTGGTACGCGAACCTGCATCTGGCAAATGCAAAAGATAATTGGTATCGGGCGAGTCAAGGTGTCTATGTCTTTTCCCGGCCCGATAACACCGAGACACATGTCGGCGACGAGATCGATGTCGTCTGGACTCATTTTTTCATGAACGGCATGGTTGCGTTTCAAACCGGTTATGGTCATCTGTTTCCTGGCTCGTACATTTCACACAACCTAGGCCGACGAGCCGTTGGTCAGGATTGGGCGTACGCGCAACTCTGGATCAACTTCTAGGCGTCACATGAGCCAGTCCCACACTTCATCTTACGATCACACCATCATCTATTCATGACTGCTTACGCCCCCGCGCTTTCACATCGCCCCTGAAGTTCACCGTACGTCTGCGTCACTGGAAACTGTGGGAATTCTTTCGGTAAATGCTCGGGCGGCCTGAAGAAAAACCCAGCATCGGCCTCCGCCAGCATGGCCGTATCATTGTACGAATCACCAGCTGCAATGGTACGGAAATTCAGGGATTTGAAAGCGGCCACGGCATGTCTCTTTGGGTCCATCATCCGCATGTGATACGCGATGATCCGTCCGCTCCCGTCAATTTCCAGCTGATTACAAAAGAGAGTCGGGAACCCCAGTTGTCGCATCAGTGGTTCCGCAAATTGATAGAAGGTGTCGGATAAGATCACGACCTGGTACCGTTCACGAAGCCACGCGATGAATTCCACCGCCCCGTCTAACGGTCCCATCTTGGCGATGACCGCTTGAATGTCGTTGATCGTAAGATGGTGCCGGTCCAGTATCTTGAGCCGTTGCCCCATGAGCTTATCGTAGTCCGGCATCTCACGTGTCGTGACCTTCAACTCCTCGATCCCGGTCTTCACAGCCACGTTGATCCAAATCTCAGGCACCAGCACCCCTTCCAGATCCAAACACACCAACACCGGCTCACGCATCACGTCTCTCCTTACTCATGTACGAAACTTTATTCTGTAGCCATCACTGTTTGGTAGAATCTCTGTCGCTTTTCGCAAAGGCTTGGCTCAAGAAACGCCAGGTCTTGTCCAACGCTTGATCAAATAACTGGCCCCCCTTCCACGTGAGACGACTCTGCTCGTCGTGCCGTTCCGCCCATTCCAATGCTAGTGGAAGCGGGATCAACCTCGTAGGATGCCTTGTCAATTCTTGCCACACCAATCCCAAGACGGTACTCACCTGTATAGGTACAGCAACTGGGTCGATGGGATTCTTGGTCAGGTCTTCACACTGCTCAGCCGGTGAGGTTACGAGCAGCTCCCGACAGGCGGCCGGGCGTTCGTCATAGATGGTACAGATCTCTTCCTCTAAGAATGGACATGGCAGCCGTAAGGCATAGTAACGCCGATTCACACCTTCCAGAGTGTCCTCGTCTGTTGTCAGCGGCGACTCGCACAAGCCAGTGAGCTGTTGCCACACACCCTCTGCGAGCAGGCGTGTCTTTGCTTCGGAAAACCGACGCGCAATCTGCTCTTGTTGATCCGTCGGCCGAGAGCGGACCCAATCTCGCAACGCAAAGGCTTCGGGAGCCGAGAGGGGTACCAGCATCCGGCAGCAGGCGGCACAGCCCCTATGGCAGGAGACGGCTTTACCCGATTCGAGCGAGCGAACAACCTCCAGCGTTTGCGCCTCCTCTCCCAGACGCCTCATCAATGAGACAACAGCAGTGACCGACACATTTCCAGTGGGAACGTCCACGGCACTCGTAATCTGCCCAGCCGGTGTGTTCAGGGCTATCTCAAACCGCTCTTGCAATATAGGACTCCTCTGGTCTCAGAAAAAATGGATTGTCGTCTCGCCCCATGGTCTCGACGAGACATCAATATGCAGGTGCTGCCTCCATCAAGTGTCATCCCTCTCACCCCACGCGACACGGACATCCGTCACAGCATAGCCTTTCAATATGCAGGACATGCCGACTCCACTTGCTCCTGCCCTCGCATACCCCCAAACGGCCTCACTTCTAAGGCCATCTTCGGCGTTGTCGCGCGCAGAAAAAGGTGTAAACTATATTGTGCGCGGGTACATCGCCCCTGCCTATTTTCAGTAGCCCATGCAGGTGCAACTTCATCAGTCTGGCAGCACGGTGTACCCCCGCCCTAATTCTTATCCCACGCAACAGCGCCTCCGAACAATCAACAGAGCAGAACAATACCCTCTGTGGATCCAGATTCTAAACTCCACTAGAATCGGTCCTCTTCTATTCCGCACCTGGTCTTGCTCCAGCCATAAAGAACCCTGATAATGGCACATGGAACCACGCCTTGTCTTCTCCGGCCACATCATCGGTCTCCTGAAAGGGTATATGCAGGACCTTGTCGACCAGGCAAAGCAAGAAGCACGGTCACAAGAACAGTTTGGCTTCACCCCGCCCGCCTACAGGCCGGACCAAGCCATTTCAGATCTTCTCGCCCTGCTGGACGACCGCATCGAATCAGAAGGGGTCCAAGTCGGATTGCCAGAAGGGTTTCTCCACGAGATGTGGACCTGTTGTAACCAGGCGATCAAACAGATTTCCAACCACGTTTGGCTAGAGGGAAACCTTGAGGTACGGAAACTCAGCAAAGACCAAACGCGGGAGCTCACCTATCGAGCCCTGATAGAGTTCCTCGAATCCCGCACACAGGAACGCGGCTGACCCGGTCCCGTCTTCCCTCACCTTTGACAGAATTCTGTAAATAGTAAGGAGACCAACGAATGGTTCCAAAGAAATATTGGTTGATGAAGTCAGAACCCTCTACGTTCTCGATTGACGACTTGCGGGAATCTCCCAACCGAACTACCTGTTGGGATGGGGTGCGAAACTATCAAGCTCGAAATTTCATGCGCACAATGGCCGTGGGTGACCAAGTCTTGTTCTACCACAGCAACGCCGACCCACCGGCGGTGGTGGGCATCGCGCGCGTGGTGAAAACCGCTTACACTGATCCGACGCAATTCGATAAGAAAAGCAAGCACTACGACCCAGCAAGCAAGTCTTCTCAACCCAGATGGGATATGGTCGACATCATGTATGTCCGGCACTTACAGCGCCCTTTGACCTTAGACGAGTTGCGAAGGCAGGATCGGCTGAAGGGAATGATCTTACTGCAAAAGGGTTCTCGGCTTTCAGTTCAGCCCATCACCCCTCTTGAATGGCAACACATCTTGAACTTGGAGAAAACCGGCGCCTAGGTACTGGCTTTGCCATCGTCCATGTAGCGGTGCTGCCAGTCCAACCAAGCATGCCCAAGTTCGTGCGCGAGAATATATCGGCGACGCGTCACTGGAAGCCGCTTTCGTACATAAATGGTCTTGGTATCGTCGTCCCAAATCCCATCGGCATTCGCATCCCGCTTATCCATTTCAGAGTCCGAGAGCTGCCGGACAGAAATCCGATACCCAAAGGGAAGGACCACCTGGTTGGGAATTCGCAACATCTTCTTTCGTTCTCTGAGCATAATTGCCATCGTTCACTCCCTCTAACCCAACAATCGATTTAGCCTACCACAACAAGACAGACGGAGTGTTGGTCTTTTTATTATTATAAATCTGATACTTATATAATTTCACGCCAATCCGACCCTCATGGCACAGGTTCCATTTCCCTTCCCCCTACCCTTTCCCCCAACAGGAGAATTTGTGTATGATCGGACCATGGATCTTCTCCCATGCGAAGACCTTCTCACGGCGTATCCTCACTGCGTCCGGCTGACCGGAGTGAAGGTCAGAAACCGTGGAGAGGTGAAGAAGCTCGGCGCAGCCGGGCTGCCATTGCGGACCGGCGATGCCGTCTTGATAGACGTTGAGGGTGAACTAACATACGGCATCGTGTACATCGAACCCTATTCGACCCCATTCCTCCCCCCTATGCGAGCCATGAAATCCGTTCTGCGATTACCCGACCCGGAAGAAAAGGCCTTGATCGACCGACTTGAACAGCTTTCCCAGGAGGCCTCTGCCTATTGCCGTGCCAAAGCCGTTGAACGGGGCCTGCACCTCAAACTCGTCGAAGTCTATGGGGCCATGAGCTGCAGGCAGCTCACGTTTGTCTACACAGCGGATGAGCGGATCGATTTCCGAGAATTGGTTCGAGACCTGGCACGTCGTTTCGGCGGTCGCATTGAAATGCGTCAAGTTGGCGTACGGGAAGAGGCCAAGCGGCTTGGTGGGATCGACACCTGTGGCCTGGTGCTCTGCTGCGCAAGTTTTCTCACTGATGTGAAACCTATCACAGCGAAACAGGCCAAAAAACTGGAGATCCCAATCGATGACCCCCGCTTGCTAGGCGTCTGTGGACGCCTGAAATGCTGCCTGCTCTTCGAAATGATGGATGCGCAGGGGAGGATCGCCCCGCAAGCCCAGCACCTCATCACACCAACCAAGCCCACTTCCTCTTCCCCGTCAACACGGGAATCGTAGCTCTACTTCCTCCCCTCCTAGCCGTAATCTCCTTGCGACTGAATCCTTTTCCCTCAACCTTACTCTAATGCTCAATCGACTGACGCAAGTTCCTCGACCCAGATAGCCTGGGCGAGCGTTATTTAACCTTGGGAGGGTTATGGCAATGAGAAAGGGACTATTAGCCATTGTCGCAATGGCGGCCGTCGGATGTAGCGGAGTGGCCACTCAAAAAGCCGTGAGTGGAGAACCGGCCGGTCCGGCCGTCGGATACGATATTCATGTGCAGGCACCTCATATGATGCCGGATGGGACCCCCGGGGGTCCGTTCCATCACTATTGTAAGGGTATTTCCGACAAGATCCTTCAATGCCTCTTGTTTGAATCAACTGATCCCAAGGCTCCCTTGGTCGCCATCGAATATTTTGTCGCCAAGGATCTCACCCGCAAGCTTCCTGCCATTCAATGGCACCGACATTTCCACGACCATAAGGTAGAGATCGCCACAGGCCGGGTCCAAGTCCTGGGTGTGGCCCCAGACCAGGCCACCAAAATAGCAGAAGCCGCAGCGGAAACCGACGGAGTCATCTATCAGCTCTGGCAGCACGGACAGGAGTTCCCCGACGGCACAGTAACGTTCCCACAATCACTCGGACATAAGTTCCCTGGATATTCTGATAAATAATGTCAGGGGGTAGGCTGTGGCGGGATTATTCCCTCTGGCATGGGGATGATCCCGCCGACAGGACGCAAGGATTACAGGGCGATACATGACTAAACGCTACGTGCAACTCTCGCAACCAGTGACACTATTCATCATTGTGGCGCTCATCTCATGGAATCTCTCATCCTATGGGGCAGACGAAGCCGTCCTCAAACCGCGAGTGCCGATCGACCAGATCAAAGCCGTCAAGACCTGGACAAATCCTCTTCCTGCCACAGAGGACACCATTGAAAAAGGCAAAAGACTTTTCCAGGGAAAGGCTTTCTGCGTAACTTGCCATGGCAAGGACGGAAAAGGGCTAGGGGCTGACATTGAGCCAGGTACGCTCAGGGGTCCCCTCCCCAGAAACTTCACAGACCAGGAATGGCAGGCGGCTCGAACGGACGGAGAACTCTTCTGGATTCTCAAGAACGGCAGCAAGGGCACCGCAATGGCTCCGTTTATTCCTCTCATTCTCTCTGAAGAAGAAGCCTGGCAGGTCCTGCATTATGTGCGATCGTTTAGCCGTCCCCAAGACTAGCCAATACCGAAGGGGCGCACTTAAGTCCACGACGGGCTGCAGGTCGTTCTGTCAAACAGGCCCTCACGAACTAACGGTTCCTGAGCGTTCTTGGTTCTGTAGCAGTGACTGCACCGTTTCTCCGCCCAACTCCTTCTGCACAGCCTTGTCTCGCCGCCGCAAGAGAGCGGTGACCGGATCACTGGCATCTAGATGGGGTACGATCCATGGCGGGGTTCCGTTGCGGACACTATCCAACACTTCTTTCACAAGGATCAGGTCCGGTGACTTGATGAGGCTCAGTCCTTCCGGTTCCTGAAGACGACCCACGAATCCGTTTTCAACCAATCGTTCGACTTCCTCCTCAACCAGAGACAGAGGGATATTCAGTTCACTCGAGAGTTCCGTCAGTCTCAATGGGCGATCTCCCTTCAGGTAGTGATGACCCAGGACGCGCAGGACTCTCAACGTCAACTGTTCGCGAAACACGAAGGTACCCTGCTCCCACAGCAGGCGAGACAAATAGGCGGTCGGGTATTGATGGAAGAACGAGAACTGCGCCCCAATGAGCACGATCATCCATCCCACATACAACCATAACAGGAACAGAATCAGGACCGCGAAGCCAGAATAGATCGCGCTGTATTTTGCCGAGGATACGACAAACTTCGCAAAGGCCTCGCCAGCGAACCCCCAGAGAATCGCGGCGGCAACACCCCCAACCAGTGCGGAACGGATCTCAACATTCGTATTGGGGATCATCTTATAAAAGAAGGTGAAGACTCCACATAACATCAGAAAGGGAATCAGCTCACCGCTCCACACCACCAGCGTCCCAAACGGCTCCATCTCCACGAGGCGCTGCACCAAATCGTGATTCTGCAGCGAGGCCAACAACCCGAACGCACTAAAGATAAGCACAGGACCCACGAGCACCGCGCTCAAATAGTCGCTAAACTTTCTCCCCCAGCTCCGTCCCTGCTTCACCTGCCAGATCGCATTGAGGGCCTGCTCAATCTTATCGATCAAGGAATACGTCGTATAAAAGAGGCCGCCGATGCCGACGACTCCCAACACACCAATCTTGATGTTGTCCACAAACCCGACGATGGTGGCCGTAATCTCCTGACCCTTCGGACCGAGAGGTTCAAGCGCCTGAGCTAACGAGGGCTCGATCACATGGTGCACGCCGAATGCTTTCAGGACCGAGAACGTTACTGCCAGAAAAGGAACGAGGGACAGCAGCGTGGTAAAAACGAGTCCGGCCGCTCGCGCGTCGAGCAAACGATGCCGGAACTCCATACCCACTGCCGTGGCCAGCCGAATCACCTGAGTACCCACTCGCTGAGGCCAAGACATGGTCGAGAGATCCTTCGTCCAGAGATCCTGCTTCGAGAATTGAGACATGCGTGTGGAGCTAGCCATGAATCCTACCACTCGGAGCAAGGTGTACTACATATATGCCTGACTTCCCAAGTCTGATGTCAAGCTCCCGCACCACCTTCCCCGACACCGACGATCACCTACTACAGCACACTCTACTTGATTGACAGCCATTTGTTAATGGAGCAGTCACGCCAACAACGTAACTCCCCTTATATCTCTAGACACCCCATGCACAATGTGAGTGGCCTGCGGAGGCGCAGTGTGATAGGGTCCCTTACCTTATGCCGAACCTAGCTCCTTCCTTCACCCTCGTCGATGTTCCTGGCACGGTCCCTCTGCTGGGTCACCTGGGTGCGTTCAGGAAGCAACCCCTGGAGATGCTGATGACATGGTGGCGCCGGCACGGCGATGCGCTCCGCTTTCGCCTGGGCCGAAGAACACTCTATCTATTCAGTCATCCCGATCTCGCGGAAGAAGTCTTAGTCAAACAATCCGACCGTTTCGTGAAGGTCTACGACCCTCAGCGACCGACAGGTCTCGCACTCGTGCTGGGAAATGGATTAGTCACGAGCTCAGGCGAAGTCTGGAAGCGTCATCGCCGCATTATCCAACCGATCTTTCATCGCTCTCGCATGGCGGAGATGGCCGATCGCATGGCCCAGGTCGGCGAACAGCGCATGGCGGCATGGAACGGCCATACGGGGTGCACCATCGACATCGCGGCGGAGATGATGCAGCTCGCACTGGAAGTGATCTCGCAAACGATGTTCAGCGCCAGCATGACCCAACACATTGATCGAATCAGTCATGCGCTGCAGGTCAGCATCAAGCACGCCTTCGATTCGTTCAGTAATCCTCTGTTTCTTCCGCTATGGGTGCCCACCGCGCGTAACCGTGAATTTCATTCGGTGATGCAGTTCCTGGATGAGCTGATGTATGGATTGCTGGCTGAACGGCGGCAGAGTGGAGCGCACCATGATGATCTGTTAGACCTGCTTCTTCAGGCCCGCGACGAAGAGACCGGCAAGGGGCTGACTGATCAGGAACTGCGGGATGAAGCGTTGACCATCTTTGCCGCCGGACACGAAACCACGGCGAATGCGCTCGCCTGGACCTGGTACCTCCTGGCCACTCACCAGGAAGTACGAGCCCGTTTTCACGAAGAAGTGGATCGCGTCCTCCAGGGAAGAACGCCGAACGCAGAGGACCTGCAGCACCTCCCCTACACCAGAGCTGTCTTCGAAGAATCATTGCGTCTCTATCCTCCCGCACCAGCCGTACAGCGGAAAGCTGTGACCCAGACCACTGTCGGTGGCATGTCGTTGCCAGAAGGTGCGTTTGTGTTGGTCGGCACATATAATCTTCATAGACACCCGGACTTTTGGCCGAACCCTGAAGAATTTCGGCCGGAGCGATGGCTGGATGTCGAGCGGCCGAGTAACCGCTATGCCTACATGCCGTTTGGCGCAGGACCACGTACCTGCGTGGGTCTTCATTTTGCGTCAGTCGAAGGGCCACTCCTGCTGGCGCTAATCGGTCGCCGGTACGATCTCCAGCTTGCCCAAGAAAAAGTCGAGCCTTATCTCATGGTCACGTTGCGGCCGAAAGGTGGGATTAAGATGAGGCTTCACTCACGGAAGATTCCTGTCGCATCTACTGTTTAGGGCCAGTGCAACCCTGTTGACTTTCCCAAAAGGAGCGTCGAGCAATGATTAAATTAGTCATGTGCCTATGCAGACACCCAGCGCTGACCCGTGAACAGTTTCACGACTATTGGCTGAACAAACATGGCCCCTTCTTCATGAAAAATGCCGGCGCCATGCGGGCCAAACACTATGTGCAATCGCATACTGTAGACACACCGTTAAATGCGGGCATGAGAAATTCGCGGGGCATGCTGCCCGAGTATGATGGTGTGGCAGAAGTGTGGTTTGACTCCGAAGAGGATCTCATGGCGGCAATGAATTCGCCGGAGGGACAACGCTTCAGTGCTGCCCTGCTCGAGGATGAACGGCATTTTATTGATCACGCGAAGTCCGCTGCCTTCGTGGTGAGGGAGCATGAGTTTCCACGGGACTCATAAGACGCTGCACCAGACATTCTGACGGGTGCCGGTAGCCTTTACGTGATACTATACGTTGCAATCAACCGATGCCGTGCCTTCTGATGGCGCGCCAGCATCGAGGTGGAAATTGGGGCTCGACTGGGATCGAGCATCAAAATCAGTTGTTCCTGCTGAACCTCACTGGCCAGTGTCCTGGCACATACAGATCAGGGCCTTCCTCGCTTGCTTGCAGAAAGGGTTTTCGACAGAATTGGCCTCAGTCATGAACAGGACTCTGTGATAGGGATTTTCCATAGTTGTCACTTCAGCACACTCTGAGGGTCATCCGTGGACTCGCGTAAACTCATCTCAGGGGGCACGCTACCCCCCATCACGTTGCCGCTCGTTGGGGGTGGCACCGTCACATTGGGGAAAGACAACACAGGTGGTCGATGGCTCATCGTCCTGGTCTATCGTGGGCTTCATTGTCCGATTTGTAACAAGTACCTCGCCCGGCTGGAATCCCTGAAAGAAGGATTTCGTGCGGCCAACGCTGACCTTCTCGCCATGTCTGCTGATCCGGAGGAGAAAGCCACGGAGATGGTCCGACGGCACGGGTTGAGTTTTCCGGTCGCCTTCGGGCTCACCGTGGACGACATGCGACGCCTGGGACTCTACATTTCCCATCCCCGTTCACCCGAGGAAACTGATCGTCCCTTCGCGGAGCCCGCGACCTTTGCCCTCAATTCCGAGGGCACCCTGCAGCTCATCGAACTCTCCAATACGCCCTTCAACCGGGCCGACTTGGCTGAGCTGCTGGATACTGTGGAGTGGATTCAAGCCAACAACTATCCGATCCGAGGAATGTTCGAATGAGCATTGCCTCGGGGCGACCTGGGATCGAACGAGTCTCTGAAGACGGGAGCCGCTCAGCTCGCCTGTGATCCAGACATCACCGCTACTCCACACCGTATCAGCCGAGCCTGATGGTTCACAGGTAATGCCGTATCTTTAGTCTGCAGGCCTCATGTGTTGGGAGGACCACTGGGCAAACGATGTGAACCCTTCCGGACAGAGTGTCCGAGCCAGCGTTAGCTTCCGCTCCGCGTCTGGACCAAAGTAGGTGTAATCCTCGAAGTAGTTAAACATTTCCCGCAGCTCCTGGGCTCCCGGGAAGGGGAATGCATCAAAGACCGCATTGGGGACCTGCGTGACGGCGAGACGATGCCCCTGGGCGTTCAAGGTATCGACCATCTGCTGCCAACTCGTGACCTCTGACGCCAACGCGAGATGCTGGCCCTGGCCCACGACCGCCGGTTGCTCAAACGCACGCGCGACCAGTCGCCCCAGTTCGGTCGGATCCCCGACGTGGAGACTTTTGGCCGTCGGATTCATCGGTACGGCCCATCCTTTCCGACCATCCCCGAGTGGTTGAGGAGCCATCATGCCCAGGAAATTTTGAAAATACATCGGGGCTTCCACGAAGGTGGTATGCGGAAATCCCGCGGCTTGCACCTCGAGATCCACCAGGGCTTTGCCCGTGAAATGAATCACCTCGTACTTCCCGCTTGAGATTTCTTTGCAGTTGGGAAGCGTGGACCACACCACATGTTGCACGCCCGCCGCCTTGGCCGCCTTCACCGCGCGGGTTCCCTGCGCAGTTTCGTTCGTGGCGGTGGCGGGATCCCAGAAGTTGGTCACCAGAAACGCACCGGCGGCGCCCTTGAAGGCCGGTTCCAGGGTGTCCGGCTTCGTCAAGTCTCCCTGCACGACCTCGCACCCTTGGGCCGTGAGCGCCGTGGCCTTTTCACTCCTTGGATTGCGCGTGAGCGCTCGCACGGCAAATCTCCCGCGAGTGAGCAGTTCTTTCACGACGCCGCTGCCTTGTGTACCGGTCGCCCCCATCACGGCAATGATTGGCTTCGCCATCGTCTCTCCTCCTTTTTGTTCTGTGGAGTCCAGCTGGAAACGATCATCCCCTCTCTTTCATCGTCACAGTCGTATCGGAAGACGCGCATGCAGGGGTTCGGATAGGCCGCCTCAAACCCTATTCCCTCCTTCAAGAGGGAGTCAAGGGCCGGTCGAAACGCAAACAAACACGCGGCACTGCCAGTGTGATCGATGCGACGCCGGCTATCGAGTGACAATGGCCTTCATGGCGTGCACCCGCTTACACCGAAATTCTGGAGTGAGCATGGCATCTTGGAATGAGACCACTGCGACATTCGCATTGAGAGTGGCGAGGTGATGGCTCAGGGACGGACATCAACCATGATCAACAATGTATTTCCCGAAAACACCTCGGCTCGCTTGTCGAGCACTAAGGCCTTGGCCAGGGACAAGGCGTGTGCGACTTGAATCGGTTGAGGAGGTCGAAAGCCGACTCGCAAATGACAATGTGGGATGGACCTTGTATTCGCATAGGGATCCCCGCTTGGTCAACTCCAGGTTCCAGTAAAAGTCCACGGCCTGAGACTGGCGGAAACGAAAGGTCGGTCGGTTCATAAGTCCGTACCCGTCCTCACGGTGAGCCGGATTGGGAACCTTTGGGAATATAGGCGGTCGCAGCTAATTTATACCAACTTCTGCCCCTTCTGCAGCTCCCTCTTCTACGCCTATCTCCCTTCGCATGTCACACCTATCCACGGGGGGTATCCTTGCGCAGGGTCTCTCGGTCTTTGCCGAGATGAGGGGGCCTGACCGGTGCTCGTGAAACCCGCTTAAATCAGGCGCGTCCTCATCAGTTGCATTTGACACTTCGGGAAAGACATGTCACGGCCCTCTCGACCGTCAGCAACGAGGGAGATCTTGAACGCAACATGAGATTGCGCCTCCAACGGGATTTCCCAAATGGAGAAGCGATTTCCTAAGTTTCCAAATTGACGTAATCGCTCTACTAGTTTAGGTCGTAAGGTCGAACCTACGACCCCCTGATTAAGAAAGCGAACAGGCCGTTTTACACAAACACATCGTGCTGACGGATGGGCCGATACTGTCAGGAAAAGTTCGCAGCATCTTTGATTGCGAACGACAGAGCCTACAACAGTTCCTTCATCATTGTCATGTAAGCCGCGGGACGGTATCGATCGCTGCGTCAATGAAAGAACGCTCTTCGGTGGCAACTCCTCGCTGAATCTATACGGATTCACTGAATCGAAATAGATTCACTTTGTAGGGCTTCAACGATCGGAGCAGCAGCGCGATTCATGAAGATTCACGTCGTCCTTGTGAGGTTTATCGTGGCCTGTAGTTTGCTTAGCGAGTCTTCCAGGAAAGAGTTCCCTGGTAGCAAGACAAGTCGGCACGGATGAATGTGGTCGATGATAGAGCTTTCAAATCTATCACGTGAGACCCTTCTTCCTTATACTACAGAGCAATGAGGAGGTAGAAATGGCATCCCGAAGACAACAGGCCCTGGAAATTCGTCGGTCGGCGGCAGAACTTACGGCTTCCCGTCTGCATCCCGTTCATCGCAACAATGGCGATGAGCATCGGCATCGCCATGAAGACGGCCGGCCGAGCTATATCGGCAACTTCACCAAATGCTTGCCGCATGATATGGACGGTTTCTTAATCGATCCGGCCGATTACGACGCGTGGGTACGCGCCATCGATTCAGGCGATGAACGGGATTTCCGGGACCTGCGGCTCGGGCCCGGACCGTTCCAGGCCAACGGAGACTTTCAGTATGAGAACCCTGATATTCCGACATCTCCTCCAAACCTTGAGTGGAAGCATAACTACGGTGCACAAGACCCCCCGGAAGACTCACCCAAACTGCGGGCCTGGGAGAGTCAAGGAGCCGGCTTGACCTTTGATCTCGAAGGACCGGATGCCCAGGCGGTCACGATGCCGCCCTGCCCGTCCCTGGACAGCCAGGAACTCATCGCCGAAATGGGAGAAGTCTACTGGATGGCATTGTGCCGCGATGAGGCGTTTACCGATTGGAGCGCAAGCGGCCGCATTGACGATGCAAGGAACTCCCTGAAGCGTCTGTGGTGGTTCCGCCGCGACCAGACGCTTCAGCTTGATGGCATGACGGATCAGCTCCCGGAAGCGCTTGCCCGCCGCCGCATTCTGAGCAATAACGGCGTCGATGCGGTGCCGCTTGAACAACTCTTTCGCGGCGTCACGCCCGGCGAACAGGTCGGCCCCTATCTCTCGCAGTTCCTGCTCATTGGCAACCGCGGCATCACTGACGCGGATGTCATTACGAATGGAATGATCGAATATGGGTCCATTCGCGTGAACCAGCGAGTGCGCGTGGCAACCATTGGGCAGGATTACTTGCAAGACTGGAACGAATGGCTGGATGTGCAGAACGGCGCGGATGTGGGTGGAAGAGAAACCTATGAGCCGGGGATGCCCTTCAGATTCATGACGACCCCGCGCGATCTGGCCACCTATGTCCACTATGATGCGCTTTATGAAGCCTATCTCAATGCCTGCCTGATTCTTATCGGCTTAAAGGCTCCCTCAGACCCGGGCCTGCCGTTCAGGCTTACGGACTATAAAGATAAGCAGCGCGGCTTCGCCCAGTTCGGCCCACCTCATATCCTGACCCTGGTCACCGAAGTGGCCACACGGGCTTTGAAGGCCGTGCGGTATCAAAAATTCAACGTCCATCGCCACCTCCGGCCGGAGGCGGTTGGCGGCTGGATGTATCAGCGCCGGAACGGCAGCGATGCGGTCAAGGACCGGCTGCGCGCCCTGTCGAAGATGGAGATGGCCTTTAATGGTAGTTCAGGAATCGGGGCACAATTGAATGGTGCCAATGGCAATAACAACTGGCTGTTACCCATGGCGTTCCGGGAAGGCTCACCGACGCATCCATCCTATGGTGCCGGACATGCCACAGTCGCGGGTGCCTGCTGCACGATTCTGAAAGCCTGGTTCGACCATGGTTGGGAACTTCGGGATAGGGGCGCACGGATTGTGTACGAAGCCAATGCTGATGGGTCTGCCTTGGTCGATGTCAGCGGCAACTATCCGGGTATCCTGACGGTCGAAGGGGAACTGAACAAAGTGGCCGCAAACATCGCCATCGGCCGAAACTGGGCGGGCGTCCACTATTACACTGACTACATCGAATCATTCCGCCTCGGTGAGCAGATTGCGATTGGTCTGCTCGAGGAGCAGAAGTTAACCTACGGGGAGAATTTCTCTCTCACGGTGCCATTATTTGACGGTACCGCCATGCGAATTTAGGCCAAAACGTACCGTTCCTATGCAGGCCTGCCCGGCGATTCCGAACTGTCGAGATCACTGAAGGGCTTGCCGGTTTCGGCCTGGCGGAGGGATGCCGTAGAAGAGCAATTACTATTGGATTCCCATTATACTGGATTCGTGAGATAGTGCGAGGAGGCAATGCCGTTACAGCAGCTCATCCCTTCTGGCGGGACCGTCCCTGTTCAGAACACAACCTTTGCACTGGACGCGTTTTCACGATTCACGTGTAGTACGTGGTCAGAAGCGACCAATAATGGTGGTCCGCCTTTTGGCGCGATCGTGGTCGGCGCGGGCATGTACGGGGCAGCCGTCGCCCTCAAGCTCTACCGCCTAACCGGCCGCCGTATTCTCCTTCTTGATGCTGGTTCGTTTTTGATTCCTGAGCACGTCCAGAACATGGCACAAATCGACTTTAGCATCCCCAACGCGATTTCTCCTGCTGACGATCCTGGTGTCGCTCGCGAACTTGTCTGGGGAATTCCTTGGCGAGGTAATGTAAACTTTGTCGGTCTTGCATACTGTCTAGGCGGCAAATCCGTGTATTGGGGCGGCTGGTGTCCAAGATTTACCGCTGGCGACCTGAACAATTGGCCCGCGACGACAGCGGCTTACTTGAACGGCAACTACGGGCTCCTGGAGGATGAGATCGGCGTCAGCACGACTACCGACTTTATCTCTGGTCCGTTGTTCGTCGCCCTGCGCAACGCTGTTCAGGCGGCGACACCGGGGATCGCTAATATAGAGCTGGGCATCGGTACCAACGGTGTTGAGGATGCGCCCCTTGCTGTTCAAGGTCAAGCGCCGGCATCGGGCCTATTCAGCTTTGATAAGTACAGCGCCATGCCGGCCCTCATCGGTGCACTTCGCGAGGACGTGAGAGGTTCCAACAGCAGCGACGCTAATCGGCGTTTATTTTTGGTGCCGCGGGCCCATGTGGTCCGCTTTTACGAGAGTGGGGGCAACGTGCACACCCTCGAAGTAGATGTCGATGGCGGACGCCAGTTCCTAGGCGTCCAACCGGGTGCCGCTCTTATCCTCGCCGGAAGCACAATCGAAACGACCCGAATTGCACTTCATTCCTCCCCGAGCCCGCTTATGGGCCGCAACCTGCAGGCGCACGTCCGCAGCGACTTCACAGTTCGAATTCGACGCGCGGCGTTCCCCGGTCTCCCGCTGAACGTGGAGACGGCTGCCCTGCTGGTCCGCGGCGTGGTACCTACGGGCCGGTTCCATCTTCAACTCACGGCCTCGGCCCATTCCGGGGGTTCCGATGCGTTGCTCTTTAACATGATTCCGGACATAGATCTCCTGCAGCAGCAGCTAATGAATGACGATCCGAATTGGATCACCCTCACGGTACGGGGCATCGGTGAAATGCACGGAGACAGGACGACGCCGGTTCCCAACGGGAATGCCAGTTGGATCAACCTAAGTCCATTCGAAGTGGACGAGTTCGGGGTACCCCGAGCCTTTGTCCACTTCGCCCTCAGCGCCAACGACGTTGGCACATGGCAAGCAATGGATCAGGCCTCGGTAGACTTGGTTCAGTCGCTCGCAGGCGGACCCGGCAATATCGAATACTTTTACGACGGTTCGTTCCAGACGATACCGTTCCCGCTTAATCGCCCATTCCCTGAGTGGCACCGCGGCCTTGGCACCACGTATCATGAGGCTGGAACGCTGTGGATGGGCGATAACGCGGCAACCTCGGTTACTGACCCGGTAGGCCGGTTCCACCATCTGGCCAACGCATACGCGTGCGACCAATCGATTTTTCCTACCGTCGGTTCGGTCAATCCGGCACTTACCGGGTTGACGCTTGCAAGAAGGTTGGCAGAAGAACTAGGCTAAGCTTATCTCAAAATGGTTGTGCGGGTACAACCCAGCTTCAACTTATACGTATTGATCGGCGATCGTGCGTATGGCAGTGATCGCCTCGATGAAGATCTCAAGCACGACACCTGAATATGACCCGTCTCACCGGTCCACCCGCAAACTCAAGACCCAAGATGGCCGCCACCTGCGGCGCTACCAATGCCGATGGCTCATCGACTAGTTCTTTGCCTGGGTGGAACCTCCTTCATGAGGAACATGACAATGCGATACTGGCATCTGAAGCTTAAGGGTGAACTGTCGGCAAACGAGATTCAGTCCGCTGTCAGCCGAAGGGGTGGAAAGCTGGTTCGTAGTTACCTTGATGGAGATCAGACCCACGTATTTTTTGCCACAGAGGCATCAGCGCCCACAGGTATGGCAACAAGCATGGAAGACGACGCAACGCTGGAAGAAGCGAGCGCGGCGACGGCACACTCAGGTGGAAGGCCTCACCCACCTGTACGCTGATGCTGCTCCTCCGTCGACACTCTGGCAGAAGGCCCCTTAGAGGCGATGCGAGAAACACACCGCCACGAGCTCCTCAAATATCTAGTGTCCTGTCTCTGAAGTCCACGGAATAAGTTGTGCACCGCTGGTGTTCTCAGGTATCGAAAGGAGGACACCCTGCGAACGGGACGACTAACGATCCCGCTGACCGTGACGATGACCGAACGAGAGACGCTGCAGCAGTGGGTACGCCGCCCGAAGACCGCTCAGGCGTTGGCGAAGCGGGCCCAGATTATTTTTCTACTGTGCTGAGGGGCAGATGAATACCGCTGTCGCCCGTATCTTGCGGGTGGCGCCGCAAACGGTCCGTAAATGGCGGCAGCGCTTTGTGAGTCACCGACTCGATGGGCGGCTGGATGAACCACGCCCAGGTGCCCCGCGGACCGTGACGGATGCGGCTATTGAACGCATTGTCACCCACACCCTGGAGACGACGCCCGCCCATGCGACCCACTGGAGCACGCGCGCCATGGCGCAGCGAAGCGGGGTGAGTCGCAGCACTGTGCAGCGCATCTGGCGCGCCTTCGGCCTGAAGCCACATCGCACCGAAACGTTCAAACTATCGGCCGACCCGCTGTTTATCGAGAAGGTACGCGATATTATGGGCCGCTACCTGCATCCGCCAGACAAGGCCCTGGTGCTGTGTGTGGATGAGAAGGCGCAGATTCAAGCGCTGGACCGCACCGGCCCACTGTTGCCGATGCGTCCCGGGCAAGTTGAGCGCCGGACGCATGACTACCGCCGCCATGGGACGACGTCGCTCTTCGCCGCACTGGAAGTCAACACAGGCCACGTCATTGGGGCCCTCCACCACCGCCATCGGACGCGGGAGTTCCAGCAATTTCTCGATACCATTGACGCGACGGTCCCTGCACAGTTGGACGTGCATCGGACCCTTGACAACTATGGGACGCATAAGACGACCCTCATTCGCCGGTGGTTGCTGAAGCGCCCACGCTTCCATCTGCACTTCACGCCGACCGGGGCTTCGTGGCTCAACCTCGTGGAACGCTGGTTCGCCCTGCTCACCGAGCGCCCACTGCGTCGCGGTGTGCACCCCAGTGTCCGGGCTCTCAAGACTGCCATCCGGCAGTCCATCACGGTGACCAATGCACATCCCAAACCGTTCATCTGGACCAAGACCGCCGACAAAATCCTGGCCAGCGTGTCCCGATTTTGTCAGCGAACTTCAGAGACAAGACACTAGAAGCTGTTGCTCCGTGAGGCTCACATACCCTTCACTATTGGTCCTTACCGTCGATTTCCTGCTCAAGACCTTGTGTTCTGTTCCTCTGGTCCGTTCAACGGTGTTGGGATGGCAGGGAATTTCTCATTGACGGGATGGTGGTCTACCTACCGTGCTGGCAAGACCGCAGAAAGAGTACCGGGAGTCTTTTCTCCGGCTGCACTCGACCCGGCAGGAGAAAGCATAGTTTCGTGAAAGGACAGTCTGCTGGAGGTATTGAGTATCCGCCGCGATTTGATCGAACGCGGCGGTACGAACGAAGTTCGGTTTGGTGGGCCGTGTAGGGGTCGAACCTACGGCCCGCTGATTAAGAGTCAGCTGCTCTACCAACTGAGCTAACGGCCCCACCGTGTATTGAATTGTCGCTGCCGACCACAAGAGGCGGTTTGGTGCGCCTGACAGGATTTGAACCTGTGGCCCTCAGCTCCGGAGGCTGATGCTCTATCCAGCTGAGCTACAGGCGCTCCCTCAACCAAGGGGGATCACCTTAGCATAGCGCGAAAGATACTGTCTAGCTCGCGTCTCCTCCACTGCCTGTGACGATCTTGGATAAGAACGCATACGGCAAGAGCAGCTCTTCACCCTGAACGTCGAGTGTCATATGCAAGTGGGTAAGTTGTTGAGCCTCGATGCGAGCGAGGATGTCTTCTTCGTCCCGGAGGCTTTGCGATAACCGAATAAGGGGAACTGACGTTTGCACAGCACAGGCACCAACGACAGTGAGGCCATCATCGGAGGGTATCCCCATGGAACGGCACACCAGCGGGCGAAACTCATACAGTCCACACCGACCGTCTGGTTCCAGAGCTGGACAGGGCAGCGAATCGAACCGTGTGGTAAGTCTGTCCATCTCGCCATCCGACCAATGATCGACGAATGGACTCGTCATCAGTCGAGAATCGAAGACGCATAACTGGTTGACCTGTTCCCTTGCTTTGTCCTGCATCCTTTTCCGGTCCTTCGGAGCACACGACGCCAGTCCCCGCTGGATTTCCTGCCGGTCCAGAATCGTCACAGGGAACAGGCCGATACAGCAAGAGGAGCAGCCTTGGCGACAGGGAAGACTGTCGAGGAACAAAGCGTTGGCTCGTTCAAACCACTGTGCGGTCTTTCGAAAAAGAGAACTGGATGGAAAGCGAGGCGCCCCCGGCACGTCAGCTTTCGCCTGATATGGAGAGATCCACGATGAGATCGCCTTTCGGGGAATAGAAGCCTCGATTGTCGATTTGGACGATCCCGTCGCACTGCTCTTGATAGAACTCGAGGATCCACCCATTGAAATCGTAGCCCTCGTCGGTCACATCCTTCGCCAAGCGCGTCGTCAGGATAAACCGACAGCGTGTGACGTATTCCAGCGCCAGCTGCGCCTCTACGTCCGCCTGAGCAGAAAGGATGTCGCTGAATTGCTTCTTTTCCCGATCGTAGACATCGCGATAGCTGCCGCGATCACGCACACAAAACAGTTGGATCGGCTTACGATCACGATCATATCCCAGCGCAACTTGAACCCACGCCCACTCCTGGAGTGCCGCTTCATCCAGATGAGGAGGAAGGATCGGGCTTTGCCCCCGAGACTGTAAGAATTCGATCAGCAATTTAAGAGGCGGAGAGTTTTCCTTTTGACAGAAGACTCGTGCATAGACAAACTCTTCCGATTGCTCGGCATCAGGCTGAGATGTACTTACGGATAAAATTGGCAGGTCTTTACCCATTAGATAACCCTTAGGATTCTTAGTTTTGTGTGATTCGCCGAAGGACCATCCGGCTCTACTGTACCCTTCCATTTGTTTGAACCGCAAGAGGCCCCTGGACGCATTTTCGCCACGCCAGATGCAGTTTTTCTCGTTGACACATTCTAGACTCTTGGCTACACTCTCGCGGGTTTTCACCTGTGAGCACGAAGCCGCCTCAGGATTCCCAATGCCAACAAGGATGTTCTTGCATCAGGTGCGTCGGGCAAAACTCTAGACGTATTTTATTCCTTACCCTCAAGGAGGTTCACGAATGGCCAAATCAATGACAAAGTCACAGATCGCAGATTATCTCGCCGGGAAAGCCGGCATCACGAAGAAAGGCGCCGTGCAGATCCTCGATGATCTGGCTGCCCTGGCCTATCGAGAAGCGAAGAACGTGTTTACCGTCCCTGGTATCGGTAAGCTCAAGCTCGCCAACCGCAAGGCACGTATCGGCCGTAACCCGCAAACCGGTGAAGAGATCAAGATTCCAGCCAAACGCGTCGTGAAGTTCCGCGTGGCTAAAGCTGCCAAGGATGCAATTCTCGGGAAAAAGTAACGCTCTGATTGGCATTCCAGCACCCGGCTCAAACCGATCCGTCAAGGCTCGCACTTCGCGAGGGCGCCTGAGAACAGGCACCGGGGCCGAGGACCACAGGGTTTCTCGGTCCCGCTGTTTTTGACGGCTCTTCTCAGTGAGAGGGCCCAAGTCCACTGCCTCCCATCCCATCGTGCCCGATGAGGCGGATGGTGTCCCCATCATGGACTATCGAATCATCACTAGCGATTCGCTTATTGATTGTCACCAACACCTTCTTTTCTCGAAGGAGCTGAAGGAGATGGCGGAGCTGAACTCCCTGCCGTTGAATCAGCCGTCGAATCGACATCGACTGATCAATCTCACACGCCAAATCGCGCTCCCCATCAATAGTCTGAAGTTGACCGGTCAAGACGATCGTCACCATTGCTCAATACTCCTCATGCGGTGGAAGACCGCATCTTTCACAGTCTCTAGTTGACTCGTCAGGCGTCACTCTCGATAATAAAACCCTATGCCCTCGCTCAATGTCCAGAATCCCCAGATGCCTGATCTTCAATTTGTCCTCTTTGTGTCGGCTCTCTGTACGTCCGATCTGGAGACGATCAACGTCCCACCGGACCTTCGGAAAACCATCTTTGACCGATGCTGGTCGCTGCTCCACACCGAGGCCCCACCCATCGATCCAAAAGACAGAGTGCTTGACCTTCGAGGCGGGACCGAACTCACTCTCGACGCATGCGCGGCGACGATTCGATCGCTCCTCCTCGAGGCCAACATTACGACGCTGGTGTGGGACCACCCAGTCAGTGAGCCAAGCCTGAACAGTTCACCCGAAGCTCTTCCGCTCATCGATCGGTTGGGGAAATTGTATCCCGATAGACCCGATATCGTCGATCCATCAAATCGGCCATCGAGTGGATCGAACCCGACTCCCTGAGTGGAGGATGCCGTGCGTGTGACGCAGATTGAAATTCCTGGTGTGCTCGTGTTCGAACCTATCGTTCTCTCCGATCACCGCGGGGCTTTCCTCGAGGTCTACCACGAGAATCGGTATCGGGCTGCGGGCATCCGCGAACGCTTCATTCAAGATAACTATTCACGATCTGTGCGTAATACGCTCCGGGGCCTCCATTTTCAAGAGCCGCAAGCCCAAGGGAAACTCGTCATGGCCCTTGAGGGAACGGTCTACGATGTGGTGGTCGATATCCGCAAAGGCTCGCCATCATTCGGGAGATGGTACGGGGTCGAGTTATCGGGGGACAACCTCCGACAGATGTATATCCCTCCAGGCTGCGCTCACGGCTTCTGCGTCACAAGTGCAACCGTCTCATTTCTGTACAAATGCACCGCCTATTATTCGCCAGAATATGATCGCGGAATTCTCTGGAATGACCCAGCATTGCAGATTCAGTGGCCCATCAGCGAGCCGATCCTCTCCTCCAAAGACCAACGTCTCCCCACGCTCAGCGCCATGGGCTCGGAGCTGCCGGTCTATAGGTCGCCAGCCTAAAAGGTCTGGCAGGACGGAAACATCATCAGGCTAAGCCCATATTTGGCTAGGTCCATGAAGTGGTAGAATCTCAACCCTTGCTAGTGACAGCACAACTCCGAGTGTGGTAAGAGTTCGGCTGTTCTCTTACCGGAATCGGCACGTCCCCATCGTCTAGCCTGGCCTAGGACATTGCCCTTTCAAGGCAGTAACACGGGTTCAAATCCCGTTGGGGACACCACACCTTTCCGTACAGACTACGCCATTGAAATGCTTACCCACAGCGGTCTCACCCTCGAAACTGTGGCACTTCGCCTCGTTCCTCTTCACCATCGATGAAGTCTATGAAACTGCTATCCCCGGCAAGGAATTCTTCAAGGACGTCTATGCTCATCGGTAGGTCCCTCCTCTCTGGGTATTCTTGAGGAACTAGGACAACCCACTGTTTGAGCGGAAACGGCAACATCACTCGAGGGGATCAGCCCCGCGCTCGTGCCTTCCACGTTCTTGACTGCAGTTCACCCTACTAGGTGTAAATGAAATCCCAAGCTGCGAGGAACACTATCTATTATTGTTGCAGCTTGATACACTGGGAATGTTTCATCGCGTCAGGCCTCGCATGAAACGTGCGCAAGACGGCCTATTACCGATGTTGTGCCTACCGAGACTGTGATTGGAAGTCTAGCCTGAGCCCCGTTACACAGTGCCATTCTTGGGAAACGCCTTCCTTTTGCGAAACCCTCTCGCGTTATGGACAATGTCATCATTACAGGAGGACCCCATTATGGGTTCAAAGCTTTACGTCGGTGGGTTGCCGTATTCGGTGACCGAGCAGCAATTGACGGACACATTCGGGGCGCATGGTACGGTAGCCTCGGCAAAGATCATCGCAGACAAGTTCACGGGACAGTCGCGTGGATTTGGTTTCGTAGAGATGTCCTCGGATGCTGAGGCGCAAGCCGCGATCACGGCGCTCCATGGCTCGGACATGGGTGGTCGCACGTTAACGGTCAATGAAGCGAAACCCATGGAATCACGTTCCGGTGGCGGCGGTGGATTCGGTGGCCGTGGAGGTGGTGGAAAGCGCGATCGCTGGTAAGCCGAGACACTGAACGGGATGCTCCGGCCCAGGCACTATGCAGCACGGGCCGGAAATTCTCCTACAAACGGAGGAGCAGGTGCGCCAACGACGATATTGAAAACGTGATATTTCGCTTAGAGACACCAACTTCCTGCCCTACATGGAACTCGCCCTCTTGGCCAACAGCACCATCATCCAGTTGGTCAGTTCTTGTCGAAAACCGGCTAACCCTCAAAGGCATGACTGCATTTCCGACAGAAGAACTTCGAGGCAATCGTCTCCTTCCACGAATCCAGTTTCTGCGTGTAGTTCCTGGTCTTCAAGATGCCGTAACCCACCCAGACCCCGAGGAAGGCCGCAGAGGAGGCCATCTCAGCCATCGCCATCTCAGATTCGGAAGCCTGAGGAGATCCCATCGTCAACATGACGGCAGCATTGACAGGTATCCCAAGCAAAAACCCCTGAAGGTACGCCCAGGGGGCCTTTGGGGGGTGATACAAAGCTGGGACCTCACTCGGGCCACTCTTTGTGGACTGTGAATCACGGAGGATGTCGCCGATCCGTTGTGCATCCTCCGTACTACACGCGGGACACGTACGTTCTGCACTCATCTCGCTCCTCCTTCCACCTGGAATCGACACAACAGATCATCCCATCACTTTCATTCGGGATTCCACGCATGGCCATGGCCTCTTGCGCAGGGCACCCACTCACAATGAATACTCTCGGACACAACATTGTATCCTAAAAAATCGGCCCGGAGCCCCATCACTGGAGCCCCGGGCCCTTTACTGACCGCTTACGCCGTCTGGCGACTACTTAGTAGCCAGGCTTCGCGTTGGGATCCACCTGGCTGGGGAACGGATCCAGAATGCTCTTCGGCGCATTGTTCCAGATCACGTCCGCCAGGTTCGACATGCGGCTCACAATCTGCGCCGCCACGCCCCCGCCGGCCCCGAACAACCCGCACCAGCCCAACGTCACAAAGCCCCAGTGCAACGGCGCCGCAAACAGCTCATCCACAAACCAGAACGCATGGCCCCACTCGTTGAGCCCCACGTTCGGCAGAATGAACATCGGCCCCACCACTGCCGCCACCAACGGGAACGACGTCGCCTGATTGTACAGCGGCAACCGCGTCTGCGCATACAGGTAGCTCGACACGCCGCACGTGATGTACAGCGGGAACGTCCCGTAGAACGCCACAATGTGGCTCGCCGTGAAGCTCGTGTCCCGGATGATCACTTGGTGCCACGCCGCATCTTGCTCGAGCGTGTAGCTGCCCGCGTAGTACACGCCCCAGATGTAGCACACCAACCACCCCATGAAATAAAAGTACCGCTTCAGCTCCAGTTTCGGGTCCAGGTTCGCCAAGTTGCGATCCCGCGTGACCCAAATCCAGCCCACCGACACGGCAAAGAAGATGGCGTTGGCGACGATGTTAAACCGCCACAGCCCCATCCACACTGAATCGAACTCCGGGGTCATCGAGTCCAGCCCGTGGGAGTACCCGAACGTCCGTTGATACACGACCCAAAACACGCCGATCGCCAACATCGCAAACCAGCCGATCTTGGCTGGCCGCGAGTCGTACCACTGCGAAATGTCGTACCCTCGCTCTTGACTGGCCATGGTTCTATCCCTCCTTCTCCGCTAACTAGAATAAGCCCACTTGTTAATACTGTTTTACCCTACTGACAGACTTCAAAACAACTCGTCAACAACCTTGAGGAGGGTGCTTCTCCCCTCTCCACAAATAAAATTCTACCCTTGGAAAGCAAATCATTTCAACCCTAATTCCTTCATCCCGCCACTTCAGGCGCGGCACCCGTCTGAGCGCGCCAGCGGCCTGTATCCCCTCTGGCAAGACCATATCTCCCCTTCTCTCTTCGCCAGGCAAAGGGCCTTGCCGGTTCTGGGTTATCAATCCTCCTTAGTATCAACCCCAGCACGGCTAGGTTGATCAGCTTCGCACCCCTGGCGTAGGATATCCACGCCGGCTTGCAAAGCGTTCACTTTATTCGTCGCTCTCAGGCAATGTGATGCCCAATAAATGGTTATTTCGCTCCGCCATGGTGGCCATCATTGCAGCCTCCTTCCTTTTGGGCTCACAACTCTTGACTCGTCCACTGGCTCAGAAGGAAGTCGTCATCGCCGACATCGTCCAAAACTGGCAAGAAGCGCATCCTGCCGCAAGCCGCTTTGAGATTCTTTCCGATTTCAACAAGGAAGCCGTTCTGGACACCGATACAGGACTGATCTGGGAACTCGCCCCTAGGCTTATCGCCATTACCTGGAACGAAGCACGGACTACATGTTCGACCAGGGGGACCGGAGGCCAAAAAGGGTGGCGCCTTCCTGCACCGATTGAAATGCGCAGCCTTGTGGGGCCAGCGGTTGATTCTCCCATCCCTAACATCCCACCGGGTCATCCCTTCGTGAATATTCAGCCTACCTCTTATTGGACAGTAGTCCCAGAGAGTCACCAACCAGCGTACGCAAAATATGTCGACGCGTTCCTCGGCAACGTATTCAGCTTCGTCAAGATCTACACCTTTCCGGCTTGGTGCGTTCGTGGACCAATTGACCAAGATCACAGATGACCTGGATAGTGAATCCCCCTACAAATGCTCTTCTCAGGAGCAACCACCAAACTATGAGCTCCCTGCGCGGTTTCCATTTCCTGACTTGTCGAGTCAGAGGAACTCGGGTCACCGACGAGTTATTGCACTGCTCCTGTGAGCTCTCAAATTGTCGAGTTCATTCCGTTTCGTACCTAGGCTGGCTGCGCACGTGCGTTCGGGGCAGTTCTCCGTACGCCCAGTCAACCACAAGCGATTTCGAGCAAACCAAGCATAGGCCCTATAGAGGAGTGGCTCAAGAAGGGAGACACGACTGAGTTTCGTCAGCACCCCTAGGCCGACAGCCTCCCACATAGCCTGAAATACCGGAACGCCGGTGATCACTCGTCCATCAGCCCATTGAGCATGAATGACTCGACCCAACTGCGAGGGCGCAAAGCCTGTTACCTTCTCATCATATTCCTGAAGTGAGAAATCACAGAATGTGAGCCGCCCATTCTTATCCAGTCGCTTCATGAGCGCCATCTCACGAGCACAAAGAGGACAAGCTCCATCGAAAAATACCGTGAGGGGATAACAGGTCATTCGGAAGCTCTCCTTTCGTCAGCGCTGCAACACGAGTTTTCGCATCAATCGATTCACTTTCGTCTCCAGGTCGTTGAAGTCCTCTAAGACCTCAATGCCCGAATTTATGAACCGGTCTCGCATCGCGAGCGCGCCGTGCCCACCCACGGCCACATCTGAGAGTATGCTCACGTCTTGTACAAGTGTTTGAATCAGCTCCGTGACTTTGTCCTCCGGTCGTACGATGGGCAAAGACAGCACCGTAAGGTCAGGCTTGACCTCGCGGCAGAGTTTGACCAGTTCCGCTATGGGGACGTTGGCTCCCAGATAGTAGACCCGGCAACCCCGAACCCGACATTGATACGCCACTGCTAACGCAGCGATGTCGTGCTCCTCTCCGGGAGGACAGGCCACCACGACTATGGCTCCGAACTCCGCCACAGGCAGGTGGTTCATGGCTGAGAAAATCTTCTGTTGGATCTGACTAGTCACATAATGCTCCACCGCTATGCCCACATGACCATCGTGCCAGAGCTGTCCAACTTGTTCCTGAAGCGGTAACAGGATTCCACTGAGGGCTTCGTCGAAAGGCACGACTGCCACAGCTCCATTTAATCGCTTTTCGAATGTCACGCGATCCAAGGGATTCAAGGTAGACACGAGCTCCCGCAACAACCTGCCGAACATGTTCTCAACGACTGCTGCACGCGGGGCGCTCGCCCGTGCCCGTGTCACCAGTTCTTCACGCCCCAGCTTCGCAAGTTCTCCAATGGAAGCGCCTCCATCAAGTTGCTCCTTTAAATATCTCAGCATCATCACATCTTCATCTGAATAGTTCCGGTATCGATTGGCACCCCTGGTCGGTTTCAAGAGACCAAATCGACGTTCCCAGACCCGTATGACGTCTTTCGATAGGCCCGTGAGTTTGGCAACTCTATGAATTCTATGAGTGTTCATTTGGCTGGCCAGAGTATAGACTGCAGTCTAGTGTTTGTCAAATATTTAGTTGTGACTAAATTATTACATTGGACAAAATGGTTGTGCATTGGACATCTGCGTCATTAGCATTGTCAATGTCACAGTAAGAACTACGTAGACAGTGGCCCGAGTCGCTCAAATCGACCAGGGCGACTTGCGAGACGCTAGTCACTCGCACAAGCACCGAAACTGCCCCCCTGCACACATCCATGATGATCACAGCATTCACAGACCTGGTTGGCCTGCGAATCCCATGTCCCGGCTCGCCTGAGCTCCTTGTTCTATGCCGCTAGATACCGTCTGAATGCACGGTTCCCCCGTGCGCACGAGGTACCTCATACTGAAATTGCGCAGGCCACGTGCCAGATGAGATCACGGCCCTACGATGAATCAGTACCGTTCCGATCGAACTGCCTCTAGCAGGGCGCTGCCTTCTCGGATGCTCCTTAGTCCAGCAACATCCTCGTCACAGAAGTAGCACCCCTCATGTCCCTATGTCCAGGGCGTTCGCCGACGCTTGGACGGCCACTTTCACCAATCTGATATCGCACAAGTCACTGCTTATTAAGACTTCTCATGATGAATACACATCCTCATCATAAATTTGTCTACTGTTTGTTAAACTTTGTTTTAAAATTACTCTTGACACATTGGACATCGTAGTTTATACGCTAGACATACATTGTACATTCATTAGACATTTCGATCCATGGAGGCAATCATGTTCATGCCCATGACAGAGAAGAAAATAATCAAGGAAGAACTTCACAGACCTCCGGCTGGCACCCAAATGCGACCCCAAGCGACCTGCACCAGGTGCGGCGGCCTGATGGTGCAGGAAATCTGCCTTGATCTCTCCAACAGCACAAGTGAGTTGGAATGCGCCACACGCCGCTGCGTGCAGTGTGGCGACATCGTCGATCCCGTGATTCTACGGAATCGAGACCTACCGGCTGGGTCACTGACGATTCGAAACTAGTGACTAACCTACTGGACGAAAGCACTCAACACGAAGGAGGAGGCTATCATGAGACGCACAATCATCCTTGCAGCAACGCTTCTCACGACGCTCGCGACAACCGGCGTCATGCATCCATCGGCGAGTATCGCCATTTCTACAAGTGGCATGGACCTGATGGAGCGTATCGGTCATGGAGGCTCAACCTATGACACCGCTCACAGGATCGCCCCCGAAGCGACGGCTGCACGCTGTTGATTCCAACGGGCATACAGATCGATGTCATTGAGCGCATCGGCCATGGAGGCTCGACGTACTCCTCGGACGAGACCATGACGAACTAACAAGGGATCCAATTGTAAGACTCCATCAGGATTGGCCTGGTGGCATCTCAAATGAAAGGGGCGCTTATGCGGAGTCACACTATTATTCACGTTGCCTTCGGGATCACGCTCACGGCGGGAGCCATCTCACTCGTAGCAGCAGCAGACCTGCCAACCGGTGAAAAGGACATGGTGCTGGTTCCCAAGGGAGAGTTCACCATGGGGAGCAACGAACATGCCGACGAAGCGAAGCACCAAGTCGTGCTCGATGCCTATTGGATCGACAAATATGAAGCGTCGAACGCCAGGTACAAGGAGTTCATGAAAGCCACACGGCATCCGGCTCCTGCCTACTGGGACGACCCACGCTTGAACAAGGCGAATCAACCAGTCGTCGGAGTCAGTTGGACCGATGCGAACGCCTTCTGCAAGTGGGAAGGGAAACGCCTCCCAACCGAAGCCGAGTGGGAGCGGGCCGCTAAAGGACCAGAAGGCGACAACCATTATCCTTGGGGGCACACGCTTGACCCGAAGAAGGCCAACTATGGACAGAACGTCGGCCGCACCGCTCCAGTCGATTCGTATCCGGAGGGCGTCAGCGGCTTTGGGGTCTACAACATGGCCGGCAATGTCTTTGAGTGGGTCGAGGATTGGTATGACCTGACTTACTACAAGGAGAGTCCTGCCCTGAATCCGCGCGGCGCTGAAAAAGGCTACAACTTTGCCAATCAAGGACCAGTGAAAGTGCTCCGTGGTGGGTCCTGGCTCGCGCCGGACACCTCCCTGCATACCAGCCATCGCTTCTGGAATCAGCCGGACAATAACTCCTATGGGGTCGGTCTCGGATTCCGTTGTGCGAAGGTAGCCCAGACCGTCTCCGAAGAGACCATGCAGGATGGACGCAATGCCTTCATTCAGGCCTTAGTCGCCATGGGGGCCGAGAAGAATGCCGAGGCCCTGTCCTTCATCGACAAAGCGTTGGCTGCGGAGCCACAGAACAAGGAATACCTGACGACACGGGAGCTCATTAAGAAGAGCATGCAGAAGAAGAAATAGTGACCGGACTGGCGGAGGGGGATACTAATCCCCTCCGCCTCGCCCAAGCCATGATGGGAGGCCTGACGTGAATATACATGAACCCCTTGGCCGTCAATCGACAGCGATGCCCGCAGCAGTTCCAGGGCAGTCCCTCATCCTTCTTACGGGAGCGAGCGGGTACATCGGCGGACGCCTGCTGCCCTCGTTGGAACACCAGGGTTACAGCTTGCGATGCCTGGCTAGACGGCCTGACATCCTCAAGCCGAAGGTCGATCCCTCCACGGAAGTCGTCGCGGGGGACGTTCTTGATCAACAAAGTCTCGACACCGCATTGCGCGGAGTCGACGTGGCCTACTATATGGTCCATTCCATCCGTTCGACCGGATCATTTGAGGATACGGACCGGCAGGCTGCTCTGAACTTTAGCCACGCTGCGAAGGAAGCGGGAGTCAAGGGCCTCATCTATGTCGGAGGATTGGGCAGCGACGAAGAGGAACTGTCAGCACACCTGCGCAGTCGTCACGAGGTTGGGGACATCTTGAGGGAATCTGGTCTGCCCGTCTGTGAGCTTCGCGCATCGGCCGTGATCGGCTCCGGCAGCGCCTCATTTGAGCTCATTCGCGCACTGGTAGAGCGCCTGCCGGTGATGCTCACACCGAAATGGGTCAAGGGGAAGGCCCAGCCCATCGCGATCGACGACTTGCTGGATTACCTAATGGAAGCGCTTCGGATTCCCACTTCTCAGTACCGCATATATGAGGTCGGCGGGGCCGACCAATTATCCTACGCTGATATGATGCGTGCCTACGCGCGTCAACGGGGGCTCAAACGTTTGATCATCCCCGTCCCGGTCCTCACCCCCAGGTTGTCTGCCCTGTGGCTGGGATTGGTCACGCCGCTCTATGCGCGAATCGGGCGGGCGATCATTGAGAGCATCGTCCACGTCACAGTGGTTCGTGACAATGCAGCACTTACCACCTTCTCCGTACGCCCGATGGGAATCGATCAGGCGATTCACCGAGCCTTAGCCCAAGAAGAGAGACATTTCGCAACCACACGTTGGTCCGATGCCCTCTCCTCATCGGGGACGTTGCGGTCGTGGGGCGGTGTACGGTTCGGCACCCGCCTCGTTGATTCCCGAACGTTGACCGTCGAAGCACCGGCCGAGGTGGTCTTCAAATGCATTGAGAGGCTCGGTGGAGACCATGGTTGGTACGCATGGAACTGGCTCTGGCAACTTCGTGGCTTCCTCGACCTGATTGCAGGAGGCGTAGGTTTGCGACGAGGAAGGCCTTCGTCAAAGAGACTCCGGATCGGTGATACGGTCGACTCCTTTCGTGTTGAGTCGATCGAGCCGACCAGACGTTTAAGGCTCATCTCTGAGATGAATTTGCCCGGCCGTGCCTGGCTGGAGTTCGAGGTGACGAGTCACGGGTCTTCAACCACGATCCGGCAGACCGCAATCTTTGATCCTGTTGGATTCTGGGGACAGCTTTACTGGTTCCTCCTCTACCTCCCCCACGAATTAGTTTTCAACGGGATGATACGAGGAATTGCACGGGCTGCCTTGCGCGAGGCAGGCGACCCGGATAACCAGCGCGTTCGGTTTAGGGTCGGGCGCTCTCACGTACCTCCGAGCGATCCGCGGTCGGCGAATGACGAGGGATCATCCGGCACCCTGAAACGGCTTTCTCTGAACCGCGATCCCCAGGAAACTTCTGCACTGACCCCCAAAATGCTACTCCTTCCAGGAATCGCCCTCATCGGACTCCTGGGAGCTTCGTCCCTGCAGGCCGGTCCGCTTGAACCGGCCGCGCACCCGCACCAGGACACTGTCAAAGCGGTCCACGAGGCCGAACACGAGGTGGATCATGCCTGGGAGGTGTACCACCGGGCGGCCTTAGGAGGCACGGTCGCCTCCCCAGCCCTGCAGGCGGACATCGAGAACCACTTGCACGACGCCCGCACCCTCATCACGCAGGCCCTTGAGGCCGCCCAGCGGGGGGACGCGCACCAGGTGGAGCAGCTGGTCCGACAAGTGCGAGTCCATACGACCCATGCCATTGAAGGCAGCAAGGAGCAGAAGCCATGAGCCCAGACGTATGGCGCAGCTCCCCGCTGCTCAACAGACCGACGACAATAGTTGTGGCGGCTCTGGCGATCATGCACTTGCTGACTGTGGACGCATGGCCGGGAACCAGCGAGCTGGACCCGGTCCCCATGATCACGATTCCAGCCGGTGCATTCCTCATGGGGACTCCCGAGGGGCAAGGTCGCGCCGATGAATGGCCGCAACGGTCCGTCTATCTGGATGCGTTCATGATCGACCAGGTCGAAGTGACGAACGAGCGCTATATGCGCTTTGTCAAAGCCACCGGCCACCGCACGCCGCCCAATCCCTATGGGACCGGGCCGCTGCAGTCCATCACCGGCATTGAGCATCTGCCGGTGGTGCAGACGACTTGGTACGACGCCAAGGCCTATTGCGGCTGGGCCAAGAAACGGCTACCGACCGAAGCCGAATGGGAAAAGGCGGCACGTGGGACCGACGGCCGCCTCTATCCGTGGGGCAATGAGCCACCGACTGCCAAACAGGCGAATTTCGACCGGGAGTGGGCGGAGGAGAAGACCCTGCACGCGGTGGGGGCCCTACCCGGCGGCGACTCGCCCTATGGGGTGAAGGACATGGCTGGCAATGCGCGCGAATGGGTGACGGACTGGTACGACGCGGAGTACTACCAGCAGGCCCCCGATCGGAATCCCCAGGGCCCCAACAAGAAGGGCGTGGTGCGTTCAATTCGGGGGGGATCCTGGCATAGTCCGATCTCTGATATCACAACCTCAGCTCGTGGCAGAGGCGGTTTTGCTCTCCAGACACATGGTACAGGATTTCGTTGTGTCCGAGGTGAAAAGGAAACGACTTCTCAATGATGGAGAACTACGATGGACGGTGATGAAATGGATTCACACATGCGCTATCGGAGGCCGGTTATGATTTCGTTGAGGCGGCGTCGCAACTCCGCACGGCGTCGCCCGCCTAGGTGGACAGGCCCCTGGTCTAAATGGGGCCTGTCTCCTCGGTAGAATGCTAGTTCCTTTTACGACCGGTACTAACTAATCTTGACGGTTAAGAGGAGGATGACCATGGATATGAGCGTAGTCCTTTTACTCACGATGGGATTCCTGGCGGGTGTGGTGATGACCGGACTCTCTGAGGCCTTTACAATTGTCATGGTGCGTCGACGCATCAAGAAATAGAGGCAAGTTTCTGTGATTGACCATGCATCACAGCGGCAATGCCGGGAGATAGGTCTATGAATATTGTGGTGGCAGGAGGGACAGGATTTATCGGGAGTGCATTGTGCCATTCACTGGTGGGTCAAGGGCATAGGGTTAACATCCTGACGAGGGGCGTAAGACAGAGCGCTCGTGAGGCGAACACACAGATCAACTGGGTGCTCTGGAACGGACAAGACCAGGGACCCTGGGAGCAAGTTCTTGAGGGTGCCGATGCCATCATCAATCTCGCTGGGGCGCCGATCGCCGAAGCACGCTGGACAGATGCACGCAAACAACTCCTCACCGACAGCCGAGTGCTTACCACTCGCTTATTGGTCAGAGCCATGTCGCAACGCGCTTCCAAGCCTGCCACGTTGATCAACGCATCCGGCATTGGTTTTTACGGTGCAAGCGACGATCGCCGTCTGGATGAAGGGGCGGCTCGCGGCCAGGGCTTCTTGGCCGATCTATGCCTCGCGTGGGAAGCGGAAGCCCTTCGAGCTGCCGAGTTCGGTGCTCGCGTGGTCCTCTTACGTACCGGAATGGTGCTCGAACAAGATGGTGGGGCCCTACCCAAGATGGTGTTGCCCTTTCAATTCTTTGCTGGCGGTCCGATCATGCCGGGAAGCCAGTGGGTCTCGTGGATTCACCGACAGGATCACATCGGGTTGATTCAATGGGCTCTCACCACGACGTCTGCTTCAGGTCCGATTAACGCTGTCGCCCCAGAGCCCGTGACGATGAAGGAGTTCTCTGAGGTCCTTGGGCAGGTACTCCACAGACCATCGTGGCTTCCCGTTCCAAGATTTTCATTGAAGATTCTGCTGGGTGAATTGGCGACATTGCTGACAACCGGTCAGCGCGTGATCCCGACGAAAGCAATAACGGAAGGCTATAGATTTCACTATCCGACGCTGGAACCGGCTTTGAGAGCCGTGTTCAGGAAACCGTTGTCTGTAGACACAGCATGATCGCCGACCTCCCTTCATGGCACTTCAGCGCTAGACGAGGAGAGGTCGGCCGATGTAGCCCGCAAGGAGGTGGGCCCATGAGGGCACTAGCCATTTATGTTGCGGCAGGACTGATGGTGGGGTTTCTAATAGTTGCGGCACTGTCTTTACTGGCATTGGTAATTGTTGCGTGATCACTACGAGCTTAACAGGAGGTGCGCTCATGAAAATCACCGGCGTTCGTATTGCATCGGGACTGATAATGGGGCTCCTCGTTGCTGGATTGGCTATAGCCGACCAACTTGCGGGCCAAACTCCTTATGGGCATAGAGAGAGTGCGAAACTTCCTACTGGTGTTATCGGTATTTCCCTTCATATTGGAGCTGAGCGGATTGGGGACCCGGCGATCTTATATGTCGGTATGGTCCACCCGGAGGGGCCTGCGCACAAGGCCGGCCTTCAACACGGAGACGAGCTTATCAGTGTCGATGAAATCCCAGTGAAGGGCAAGAGGTACGAAGAAGTTGTCAGCATGATTCGAGGGGAAGCAGGCACCGTCGTAAAGCTGGGAGCAAAAGACGCGAAAGGCCTTCATGAGCTTTCTATCGAGCGGGTAGCAGGTGACAAGCTCCCGAGAGGGCCGTCAGGATCACATGGAAACCCGTCACCTTAACACATAGTGGAGGACAGTACCCGGTGCGAGGAATCCTCTGGCTCAGGCGCGATCTTCGATTGGACGATCAACCGGCCCTGACGGCCGCCTGCGAAGAATGCAGCGAAGTCATTCCCCTGTTCGTGTTCGATGAGCCGTTACTTCAGTCCGGCGAGTTCGGGTCGGCTTGCGTGAACTTCATGCTTGGTTGCTTACATGATCTGAGTTCCTCATTTGCCGATCATGGCATCACACTTCAGTGGCGACAAGGCAATCAGATCGAACAAGTCGTACAGACGGCACGTGAATGGAAAGCCGATGCGGTCTATTGGAATCGCGACTATGAACCGCGCGCCATCGAACGAGACCGCCTGGTACAGCAGCGCTTGGCGAAGCTTGGAATACCAGTCAGGACGTTCAAAGATCATGTGGTCTTTGAGGCGACCGAGATACGAGGTGCGACCGGCGGGCCTTTGCAGCGCTATAGTGCATACAGAGCACGCTGGTGGACAAAATGGCATGCGATGACACCACCAATTCAGCCGATACCGCAAGCACTGATGAAAAGGAACGCTGTTCCCCCACCCGTCGCTCCTCCGCTTCCAGCAGCCGGTGAGCTAGGGTACGATCCCGTTGCATTGGCGTTTGAGCCGGGTGAGCGCAATGCTCAGAACCGGTTGCGGTGGTTCGTGGAAGGACCACTTCATTCTTATGCACGAGGCAGAAACCTCCCGGCGATCGATGGTAGTTCGAAACTTTCACCCCATTTCCGGTTCGGAACCTTGTCGCCCCGTACAGCCATTCATGCTGCCTTGGGCTCATTGGCCAAAGGAGGTCGGGTCTCTCGGTCCGACGTCCTGACTTGGGTCGATGAACTGATCTGGCGGGAGTTTTTTCAGCAAGTTTTGGCCTCGTTTCCACACGTGGTGCAGGGCCCATTCCGAAACACAACCGTGCCACCCTCACGAGAACCTAGTCAGGAACAGGAACGCCTGTTTCAAGCCTGGTGCAACGGAAAGACCGGCTATCCCATCGTGGACGCAGGCATGAGACAGCTGAACCGCACCGGATGGATGCACAACCGTGTCCGAATGGTCGTTGCCTCATTCCTGATCAAGGATCTCCGGATCGACTGGCAGAGCGGCGAACGGTATTTCATGCAACACCTTATCGATGCCGATACAGCCGCAAACAACGGCAATTGGCAGTGGTGTGCCTCAACCGGCACCGATGCCATGCGCGGGTATCGGATCTTCAACCCTGCTCTCCAAAGCAAGAAGTTCGATCCGGACGGTAACTACATCCACCATTACGTACCCGAACTTGCCCGGGTCCCGGCAAACAGGATTCATGAGCCACACCTCATGTCACCTGACGAACAGAGGCGATATGGCTGCCAGATTGGAGTCGACTATGGGGCTCCCGTTGTCGACCATCGCCAGGCGCGGCAGGAATACCTGGATCTGGGTAAGCAACAGGTGATGAGATGACGTCTGCACCGCTCCGCCTCGGCATCAGCCGCTGTCTCCTTGGCGACGAGGTCCGCTTCGACGGCGGACACAAGCATGATCCCTTTCTGACCGATATCTTGGGTCGCTACATTGAATGGGTCCCCGTCTGCCCCGAGGTGGAAGCAGGATTAGGCACCCCACGTGAAGCGATGCGATTGGTGGGCAATCCGCAGCACCCACGACTGATGACCATCTCGAATACCCACGATCACACCCCTGCAATGAAGACGTTGATCGACGCGCGTCTTGACTCACTTCACAAACTGGATCTCTCAGGGTTTATCTTCAAGAGAGGATCGCCCAGTTGCGGTATCGAACGGGTACGTGTTTACACTGAACAGGGGATGCCAAGTCATAGCGGCGCCGGAATCTTTGCGAAGGCTTTTCGAGATGAGTTTCCGCTGATTCCCGTCGAGGAAGAAGGCCGGCTCTGCGACCCGTCGCTTCGAGAGAACTTCATCGAGCGGGTATTTTCCTACCGCCGTTTCCAAGATCTGGTCCACAACGGGCTCACGCGACAGGCACTGGTGCGCTTTCACACGGTTCACAAATATCTGCTCTTGGCCCATAGCCAGCAGCACTACGAAGCGATGGGCCGGCTGGTCGGCCAAGCATCACGGTATCGGCTCAAGGAATTGGCGTTGAAGTACGGTGAGCTCTTCATGAAAACCTTGGCCATGAAGGCGACGGTCCGGAAACATGTCAATGTCCTTCATCACATTGTAGGCCACTTCAAAGCGCTCTTGAAACGGCCGGAAAAAGTCGAGCTCTTGGAGGTGATCGACGACTACCATCGTGGGCTTACACCCTTAATCGTCCCTCTCACCCTGGTTAAGCATTACGTCCAGGTCTTCGACGTCGGGTACATTCGCGATCAGGTCTATCTGAACCCGCATCCCAAAGAGCTCATGTTGTGAAATCATGCGTAGCAGCCACGATCCCCAGAAACGAGACCGCTATATGAAACCCTCTACTCCACACGTGCTCATTATTGGCGCCGGTCTGGCCGGACTGGCCTGTGCACGTCGCCTGATACAATCAGGAATCACCTGCACAGTACTTGAAGCCTCCGACGGCATTGGTGGGCGTGTCCGTACAGACCACGTAGAAGGTTTTCAACTCGATCGCGGATTTCAGGTCCTTCTCAGCGGCTATCCGGAGGCACGCAAGGCACTGGACTATGCCGAGTTGGATCTCCGGCCATTTCATCCGGGAGCGCTCATTCGGTATGGCGGCCACTTTCATGTGATGAGTGATCTCTTTCGTCGGCCACAGGACATGGTTCGCACCCTGTTCAGTCCTATCGGCTCGTTCGCTGACAAGTTGCGGATGTGGCGCATGCGTCGAGACGCATTGCATCACCACCTCTGCTCCAAGGTGAGGGACCCCTCTCAGCCGACCGACGAAGTCTTGCAGGCGTATCACTTTTCGGACGCCATGATGACGCGTTTCTTCTATCCCTTTCTCAGCAGTGTCTTTTTGGAGCCAGCGCTGACCACTCCCAGTTGGATTTTTGAACTTGTCTGGGGAGCCTTCTGCAGAGGAACAACGGCCGTGCCACGAGACGGGATGAGCGCCATCGCACAGCACCTTGCGGCTCCATTGCCCGCGGGATCCATCAAGCTGAAACAAGCCGTTCACCACATTCAAGGGTCTAAGGTAGTACTCGAGTCTGGAGAACAGCTCACAGGCGACCTGGTAGTGATCGCGACCGATGACGTGACTGCGGCTCGCTTACGTGGGGAGCACGCCACAAACTCTTCAGCACGTGGTTCGACGACGCTGTATTTCGATGCACCGGTAGCTCCGCAACGCGGGCCATGGTTGATAGTGAATGGTGAGGGCCAAGGGTTAGTCCGGACACTTTGCGTGCTGAGTGAAGCGGCGCCTTCGTACGCACCGGCTGGTCGAGCCTTAATCTCAGTGACAGCTACAGAACAGCTGGAGGCACACGATAATTTTCCAGAAGCGGTGCGGCTGTCTCTTCAATCATGGTTCGGCTCGCAGGTTGACGAGTGGCGTCATCTACGGACCGATCATATCCGCCATGCGCTGCCTCCGATAGCTCTGCTCTCGCCCCACAACCCGACCGCCCCCGCCCGGGTGGCTGATGGGCTCTACCTCTGTGGCGATTACCGAGAAAGCGGTACGTTGGACGGGGCGCTGCGATCGGGCCGGAAAGCAGCTGAGGCGATCCTCTTGGATTACATCACGCTATGAGTACTATTGCCGAATGGGCTCACGATCTGCGTCAACGTAAGTGGTCATGAGCAAGACCAGATGAACTTCAAAAGATACCTTGACCGGGAGAATGAGACTGTGCGACGAACGATGACCATTGGCACACAACGGCGGTACGCGTATCACTATTCACGGTCAGGATGGTGAGAAACTTACCTACACTCCACCTTGCCGGATCAGAAAACCACCATCAGCCACGTGACACATAACCGAGACGCTGCCCGACAGCGACGCATTCACGGAAGGAGGAAACATCCATGAGAGAGCGCATTAACGGAGTTGTTCTAGTGGGTCATGGCGGTATCCCGAAGGACTGCCCACAGGACTTGGTGACCCGACTGAAACGATTGGAAGCTCAACGGCGTGCAGCCAAGCAACCTCCATCACCCGAAGAAATCGAACTGGATACGAAGATCCGTCGTTGGCCGAGGACGGCCGCAACGGATCCCTATGAGGCAGGTCTTCAGGCGGTCGCTGAACGGTTGCGCCCTCAGCTCGATGGTGCCTTGTTCGGCATCGCCTATAATGAGTTCTGCGCTCCCACCTTAGAAGAGGCCATTGAAGCACTCATCGCACAGGGTGCGACACATATCACCGTGACGACCACCATGTTTACTCCTGGAGGATCCCATTCTGAAATCGAGATACCGGAAATCCTCGAGCACCTCCGGCCGCAACATCCAGAGGTTGATCTCTGCTATGCCTGGCCGTTCGATCTGGAGCTGGTCGCCAACACGTTAGCAGAACAAGTCCGTCGCTTCTCTACGGTAAGCCCCCACGAGAATCCATGAAAAGGTATACCAGCCGTCCTCCAGGCAGTGTACAATGTCGGCCCATACCGAGCCCTGCCAACGGGAGGACGAATTGTGACGGTTCAGGAGCAATTGGCGAAACTTTTCCATGAGACACAGTCCTTTAAATGGGATCGCGACAAAGGATTCAAGCTCGCCTCCGGGGAAATCAGTCCCTTTTATGTCGATTGTCGAGCCCTTATGGCACATCCGGAAGCACGACGGGTAGTCGCCCAGTTAGCCGTCGAAGCACTTGGTGGAATTAAGATTGACTGCATCGGCGGTCTGGAAATTGGCGCAATCCCAATAGCAGTAACGATATCAGACTTCGCTTTGGCCTCCTCCGCACATAATTGGAAGACATTCGTAGTGCGGAAGCAGGCCAAAGACCATGGGTTAGGGAAATTAATCGAGGGCAATATTCGTCCTGGCGATCGAGCATTGATCGTGGACGATGTACTCACAAGTGGTGGCTCGTTACTGAAAGCGGTGGGCGTCGCACGGGAAGCTGGCCTTCAGGTTGAGCATGCATTGGTGATTGTGGATCGTCAGGAGCAGGAGGGGAGAGGACGGGTAGAAAGAGAAAACGTTCGGCTTATCAGTCTTTTGACCATTCAGAATCTCATGGACACCATGACGAGGCAATTGGCGTAGCCGTAATAGACACCCCCTACACGTAATCCATTACTTGCACTCAAACTGAATCCCCCATCGCCGTTCTTCCACAAGTTCTTGGGCTCCATCCAGCGGACTAACCACACGAGTTCGTCCTTGCGCTTCTCCCTCGCGAACGATGGAGTACGACCTACCGATGCATTTCTCTTTCATCAGGTCGAGGGCGTCCTTTCGAAACGAGGAGAGGACGGGTCCCTGCTCTTCTTTAAATGGATAAACGACCACCCCGCCCCTGTCGTGCTGTTGAACGATCTTTGCACCGTCCGCACAGCCTCCAACAGCGAGACAAGCCAGGACTCCAGCAATTGTACGCCACGTATTCATCATTTTCTGGGACTTGCCCCAATCACCGTGGGCAGCGGAATATGACTGCCGGTGTTTCCAGCAAACAGGCTCTTCCATGACGTGCGGTCCTCTGTGTCGATGTCCTTCTGCCACAGTGATTCCATGATCCGAATATCAGAAGAGGACCCTCCGTCCATGGCCATCGCTTGGCGCACGGTAGGGAGTACGTCCTTCATACACTGCGCGATGTCATATAACCTGGCCGCTCCGAGGGTTTTCATAAGAAGAATATGTCCGGCCATTGTTTCAGCGACGATCGTTTGATACGCATATTTCCCCGACTCGCGCACGCGAACCCTCCCCGTGTGATCCAGAAGCATGAGCGCTTGTGCGACCTCTCGATACGGAGGTTGCTCTTCATCGAAAGCCTCTGAATCCAAATCAAGGACTCGCGCCTTTCTCAACCTCAAATCAGATGGCTCCGCAACAAACAACCCCCGCCACGAAGGGTGCCGTCGGCTCCCCAATGGACGCCCATCCTTATAGAGAAGACCAAGATATGCGAAATTTTCACGGAATAGCCCCGCATTAAATACGACGTGGTGCCCTGTTCGTTTCTGCCATTGGTCAATCTTATGAGGTTCTGATAGTCCTTCCTGGGCGTAATAATGAACGGAGAACTTTATGCGTTCAGGGTCCAAATCGACAACCAGCATTCTTGGCATAATCGGGCATTGATCCTGGGCTTTCCACACCGACACCCTAATACCATCAGAAAGCTGTATCCAGGAGATATCTCCGGCTCTGCCTAAAGTGGGAAACGCGCAGACGGCTACCAGCAGATACGTTGCTCCAAACCTACTCCATCGGGACGAATGGTGCCTGTTGAACGTAGGGCCTACAGAGGCTCGACAAGGGAACAAAACTGAGGGTTGTCTATCCATGTATCAGGATTGACTTGGGATCGATGACTGTAGCGGCGCAGACATCTCGCCACCACTCTTTTGACTGGAAGATTCAAGGTTAAGAACCTCGCGCACCTTCTCTGCCAACACTTCCGGCGTGAATGGCTTTTGCAAGTACAGAGTGCCTGGGCCGCCAGCACCGACCCCGATATCATCCGTGTAGCCTGAGATGAAGAGTACCTTGAGTCCAGGTTTAATCACACGGAGATTCCGAGCAAGTTCCACCCCACTCATTCCCGGCATGACAATGTCGGTGAGCAAGAGCCGGAGCTTCTTGATGTATGGGGTGGCCACAAGGCACGCCTCCACACCATTTCTTGCTTCCACGATTCGATACCCACACTTGCGGAGTTCTTCACCAATCAATACGCGAACATTCTCATCATCCTCGACGAGAAGAATCGTTTCGTGCCCTCGTGGTGACGGCATGATAACCTGCTCGTTCGCAGAAGTCTCAATCTCGGCCTCCACACGTGGAAGGTAGACATCAAATCTCGTTCCTACCCCAGTCTTACTGGTCACGTCTAGTCCGCCCTCCCCCTGAGTCACAATTCCAAAGACCGTCGAGAGCCCCAATCCGGTTCCCTTTCCTTCTTCTTTGGTCGTAAAGAAGGGTTCAAACATATGCGCTTGTACTTCTGGAGTCATACCACAGCCACTGTCCGCGACTGAAAGCCTGACATAGGCTCCTGGCGCTAGCGGACTGATGTGGTACAGAGGCGTGTGATCGAGATCTGTTGCAGCTGTTTCTATCGTGAGTTTACCCCCTGTTGGCATGGCATCCCGTGCATTGACCACGAGATTCATCACAACTTGCTCGAGCAGGGCTGGGTCGGCCTTGACTCTGAGATCATCCATACTGCGTCTCAACAGGAGTTGAATATCCTCACCAATCAACCTCCGCAGCATGGGTTCGAAGTCGACCAGGATCCTATTCAGATCCAGAACTTTCGCCTCAGACGGTTGCTTTCTGCTGAACGCAAGCAACTGGCGAATGAGAATCCTCGCACGATCACCAGCCTTGTGCATCTCTTCGACTCTACCTCTGAGGGGATCCTCAAAGTCCATCTCGCTGAGCAGCACTTGACTTTGGCCCATAATGACAGTGAGCAAATTATTGAAGTCATGAGCCAACCCTCCCGCCAAGCGACCAACCGCCTCGAGTTTCTGCACCTGTCGGAACTGCGCTCGGCTTTCCGACAGCGCTGCTTCGGCTTGTAATCGCGCTGCATGCTCTTGTTGCTCTCGCCGTACGCGCCGTACCGATGGAACCAGTCGATCAAGTTCATCTTTGGAGATACAATCCGTGGCGCCGCCGGACAGCAGTTCAATGCGCCGTTTTCCTGGGAGAGTTGCCGAGAGCAAGATGACCGGAACGCCTGGAGCCAATTTCTGAGCAAGCTCCAGCGCCATTCCTCCATTAAATCGAGGCACATTGTATTCCGCCAGGATGAGGTCGACCTGACCGTCCGTGAGAGCTGAAGCAAAGGCGGCTCGGCTCTCCACCCGGTGTATCACGCAGAGGATACCTCCACCCGTCAGGATCGTCTCAACCCGGTCACTCTCGTGCCGATTCGATTCGAGATGGAGAACTCGTAGCGGAGTCGTCATGAATGAGGTTGAGCGGACCGAGGCCCTTCAGGAGGGGGTTCGTTAATGACCCCCCAGAACGTTCCCAGCTCTTTCACAGCCGACAGAAACTTGTGAAACTCAACAGGCTTGACCACATATGCGTTCGCTCCCAACGCATAGCTCTCGGCCAAATCGCGTTCTTCTCGTGACGAAGTCAGCATCACGACCGGAATCGGCCGCAGATTGATATCCGCCTTGATGGTACGCAACACTTCCAGTCCATTCACCTTTGGCATTTTGAGGTCGAGAAAAATCACGGCAGGGTTGCCCCTCAAACGTGACTTGAACTGCCCTCGACAATACAAATAATCCAACACTTCAGCCCCGTCATGACAGAGAACGACTTTGTCTGATATATGTTCCTCTTCCATCGCGGCAAGAGCAAGTTCAGCGTCACGCGGATTATCTTCGGCGAGGACGATTGGTTTCGCCGCATTCATGGTTCATGACTCCTTGTTGGCAACGCAATAAAGAACGTGGCTCCGTTATCTGGGACTCCTTCCGCCCAGACCCGACCTCCATGGCGGTGAACGATCCGACGCACATTCGCGAGTCCGATTCCGGTTCCTTCAAACTCATCTGCACGGTGGAGCCTCTGGAAGACCCCAAAGAGCTTGGAGGCATATTCCATATCAAAACCAACTCCGTTGTCACGCACAAAAATGACGACTTCTGCTGAAGTCGGACGCTCAATACCGATTTCAATTGAAGCCTTTGGCCTGGTACCAGTGAATTTTATGGCGTTGGTCAGCAAATTCACAAATACCTGTCTCAGCATGGCCGGATCGCCCTTGACCTCAGGCAATGAGGCGATTGTCCACGATATCTCACGCCCTTGCAAGTCCAGACGCAAATCCGCAAGAATATTGTTGATCAACTGTTCAAGATTCACAGTCGTGTGAAGCATCTCTTGTCGGCCCATCCGTGAAAAGACCAACAGATCATCAATCAGCTGGCCCATCTGCTTGGCGGCGTCGGAGATGGTTTGTAAGTACCGCGAGCCCTTTTCACTCAACGACTGCTCGACAGTTTTGCGTAGGAGAGCGGCATACCCGTCTATATGCCGAAGAGGCGCCCGTAAATCATGAGAGACCGAGTAGCTGAAAGCTTCCAACTCCTTGTTTGCCGCCTCCAAGAGCTCTCCACGGCGCTGCAACTCTTCCGCCACCCGCCGTCTCTCTGTAATGTCATGGCGAATGAGATAGTAGACCCATGCCAGCAAGACCAGCTGGAGAAAAGCCCCCAGCCCCAACAGCACGATCGTATTCTTGGTCCCCTCAGCGGAGTCCGCCATACGACGATTCATGATCTGCCGTTCGTCTGAATCCATGTCGGTAATGAGCTGATGAATCGCTCCTAACTCTCGGCGGCCAGCCCCCTCAATCGCCATCTTCTTAACCGCTCGAAACCCGCCTCGGTCGAACTGGTCAATGGCCTTAGACTCGGCGTTCAATTGTTTTTCCATCATCCGTTCCAGTACCCGGGCTCGTTGCTCTTGTTCCGTAGAACCGCGTGTTAGTTCACGCAGGTAGGTGGCGAATGTCGGTTTTTGTTCTACCACCTTCTTATAGGACTCTAGATAGGACACTTCTCCCGTAACGAGATATCGTCGATGGGCATCTTCAGCTTCGTTCATCGCAACATCGATGGTACTGAGAAGTTGCAGCAGATCATGGCTGCGACCATCGAGTCGACTACTGGTCAGCACAATACTGGTGTTGTGGTATGAAACGGCGGTGATAACAAGGATCCCGACAAATACTAGACTGAAACCCGCCAGTATCCGTTGCTCAATGGTCAGCTTTTCAAACCAGGACACATGGCCATTGTTCGAGTTCGTTGAATCTTGGCCAATGTCTGAACGAGATTCCGCTTCCCCTGCTACGCGGGTCGGCGACTCTGACTGCTGGTGGGTGGCTGATTCCATGGTGAGATGACAAGCCATCAAGACGATGTGACTGTGGTGCGGGATCCGAACAACGCAAGACTTCGTGCTCGGTGCAATTGTAACAGAACTCTAGATATGAGAAAGCAGAAAACTAACCGCCGACATGAATGGGTGAAGGAACCGCTGTAGCAGAAGGAGTGACAAAGTTAGAAAACATCAGCGTGGCATCAACAACCCAGTCTGTAAAGGGCTGAGGGTAAATACCGATCACCAACGTCCCCGCCAAGCCAACGTAGATGACGGCCTTCATCGGACCGGAAATCCTGATCGGCGACGGATCACTGGGCTCATTGATGTACATTTGTTTTACCACGATTAAGTAGTAGTACATCGATATGACGATGTTGATGAGCCCAACCGTGATCAAGGTGTAGAGTCCTTCCTTGATCGCCGCGACAAAGATGTAGAGCTTTCCGATAAACCCAGCAAGCGGCGGTACCCCGGCTAACGATAAGAGAAACAGCAACATGGCAAACGCCAAAAATGGAGATCGCCGATTGAGACCACGATAATCATCGATCTCATCCCGTCCGATGGCGTGGCTGACGGCAATGACGACGGCAAACGCTCCAATATTGGCGAAGAGGTACGCCAGGAGGTAAAACAGTATCGCGTCACTTCCCATCTTCGTTCCTGCCGCCAGTCCAATCAGGACATTCCCGATTTGGGCGATCCCGGAGTAGGCAAGGAGGCGCTTAATATTTCGTTGAGCGATCGCCACGATGTTTCCGTACGTCATCGACACGATCGAGACGGCCACCAATAAGTACACCCACACCGGTTTAAACGAAGCGAGCGCGACGAGGAAAATCCTGAGCAGGATCACCAACGCAGCGCCTTTAGGCGCGATGGACAAAAAGGCTGTGACGGGGGTTGGAGCGCCGTGGTACGTGTCCGGTATCCATGAATGGAAGGGAACGGCACCGATCTTAAATCCTAAGGCGGCGAAGATCAGGAGAAATCCTATAATTAAACCTGGGGTCGCCTGTGCCGACGTCATCTCAGAAAACACCAGCTGGCCCGTTTCGCCGTATACGAGACTGATGCCGTAGGCGAATAGCCCGGCGGCAAAGACGCCCAGAATAAAGAACTTCAAGCCAGCCTCATTCGAAGCCATGTCCTCGCGCAAATACGACACCAACACGTAGAACCCAAGGGTGGAGAACTCCAAACTGACAAAGACTGAAAGGAGATCATTGGCTGACGCCATGAACATCATGCCGATCGCGGACATCACCACAAGGACATAATATTCTCCACGGAATAAGGTGAACCGATTCACGTACTCCACTGAAGAAAGGATCACAAGGATAGTGGCGCCCAGGATAAAGACCTTGAAGAAAATCGCCATCCGATCCAGCACAAACATGTTGCCAAAGAGCGCCCCGGAAACGTGAGCGACGTCAAACCACGCCAAACATCCGAGTGTCAGAACAAGACCCGCTACGCTCAGATAGGCCAATTGTTCTTTCGGTAGACGGGGAGATACGAAGTCCACGATGATCACGAGACAGAGCCAGCAGGTAAGTAGGATTTCCGGCAAGAGTAGCAGCAGATCCGAGAAAGACAGGTTCAGCGAAAAAATCATTCGCGTCCTCCTCCTGAAATCTGCAGGGGAGTCGCCGCCACCTCATCGACGATGATCGGTGAGGTCAACGGACTCTTCGAGTGGCTGACTGCATGCTGAACACCTTCGTCGCTGCCAGATTCCGCAACGGGGACGACTTCGGTGATCCTCACGACTAACGGGTCCACACCAGATCGAACCACGTCATAGAGATGCATCGGGAAAATACCGAATCCAATGCTGACCGTGATCATGATGAGCAACGGAAGACGATCAACCGTCGAAACGGCATCATGCGCATGCCCATACTTTTGATTCATCGGACCGTAGAACAACCCTCGCATCATTTTAAACAGGTACGCGAGCGTCAGCACGATCCCCAACATGGCAACGATCACCTGCAATGGATACTTGTCCCAACTCCCAACGATGATCATGATCTCCGCGATAAAATTCACCGTGCCCGGCATCCCAATCGAGGCCATACACCCGACAATAAAACAGGCAGAAATAAACGGCATCTTATTGGACAGTCCACCGAGCGAAGGAATGTCGCGTGTATGGGTTTGATCATAGACCCATCCCGCCATGGCAAAGAGCATCCCCGTAGCCATAGCATGGGCAAACATGTAGATCACGGCCCCGCTCAGGCTGATGTAGTTGAGGGCTGCCATACCAAGAAAGACATAGCCCATGTGACTGGAACTTGAATAACCTATGACATACTTGGTGTCTTTCGCGTAAAAAGCAACGAAGCCTCCATAGATGATGCTGAACATGCAAAGAACAGCGGCAATCGGCATCATTTCTCTGGTGGTTTCCGGCAGGATCTCAAAGGCAACTCTGATAATGGAAAAATGTCCCAGCTTCATGAGGACGCCGGCATGCAGCATGCTCGTGGCAGCCGGCGCAGCCGCGTGGCCGACTGGAGACCACGAGTGCATGGGCCAGAGTGGCGCAATCGATGCGAATCCGAAGAAGACCAAGATCCAAATAATCTTGTCGAGCGTCGTGCCCAGAACGGGAATATTCATGAGGTTTGCGTGTTCACGCAGCACCAAGATATCAAAGGTGTTGAGGCCTGAATATTTATAGATCAGCAAGATGCCCATTAACGCAGCCACAGCGAACGCGGATAGAAAAAGCACTAATTTCATCGCTGCGTATTCTTTACTGTTGGAGCCGAAATTAAAAATAAAGCCGACAGAATCCCTCAGCTTCATCCCTTCGGAATCGGTCATCTCCAAATACTTCTTCGTGTGACTTCCCCACATACCCAACAATAGGTACATCGGGATGACGGACATTTCGTAGAAGAAGTAGAGGAAAAACAGATCCAGGGACATGAAGACACCGATCGTGGCAGCCGCTAGGATCAGCAACCAAATATAGAACTCTTTCGCCCGGTCCTTGATGTGCCACGACACGAAGATCCCGGCGAACAGCAGAATCGTCGAGGCCAACACAAGCGGGGTTCCGATACCGTCGACACCGAGATGGAGGGAAATGCCGAGCTGTCGGGACCATTCAATCTTTTGGATAAACTGAAATCCACCCTTCACCGGATCATAGGCGTAGAAGAGATAGATCGACGCGATTAAGGAGACGAACGCGGAACCCGCCGCAATGCTGCGGACCAGTAGAGGCTGTCGATTCGAAACAAAGATCAATCCTAACGCTCCCAGAAATGGAGCGAAAAGGATATAGAACAGTGCGTACTCGCCCATGACCGGAACCTACTTCCCCTCTTGAACGTGTGGACCGCTAATCGCCGCCGACTGATCGTAGTGAATCCGGTCGACAAGGGCCTGAACTGAGCCGTTCATGATTCGAAGAAACGGAGACGGATAAAGCCCGATCCAGAGAATCATGACAGACAATGAGACGGCGATAACCATTTCCCGAAGTTGCAAGTCGCTCATCGTGGTTCTCACCGCTGCTCCAACCGGTCCGAGCATGGATCGTTCGTAATACCACAAAAAATACGCAGCGCCGAAAATCACCCCCAGGACGGCCACGGCGCCAAACCACCATTTGGCCTCGAACGCCCCAAGGAGGATAAGAAACTCACCGACAAAGCCGTTTGTCCCAGGTAATCCGATGGATGCCAGACCAATGATCAGAAAAAATGTGGCGAGCAACGGCACTTGTTTAGCCATTCCACCAAAGGCCGACAATTGTGTCGTCTGTTGGCGCGAGTACAAGAATCCTGCGATAAAAAACAATCCAGCCGTACTGAAGCCCAGATTGATCATGGTCAGCAAACTGCCCTGCAGACCCTGATAATTCAAGGCGAACAGCCCCACCACCACAAAGCCCAAGTGACTCACGCTGCTGTAGGCGAGGAGACGCCTCAAATCGGCCTGTACCAACGCCATCCAGGCTCCATAGAGAATCGCACACAGTCCAAGGACCACCAAGATAGAGACAACGGTTTCACTTTTCGACGCGTCCGGGAGTAGCGGAATGCTGAAGCGCATAAAGCCGAAGGTTCCCAGCTTGAGACCGGCCAACACCACGGACATCCCGATTGGCCCCTCTAAAAGCGCATCAGGCAACCAGGTGTGAAATGGGAAGACTGGTGCCTTGAACGCAAATCCCAAAAACATCAGCCAAAAAATCACCAGCTGTTGACTCATAGGAATGGGCACACTCAAAAGGTCGAGGAAATCAAACGAGTATGCTTGATCCGCATGATGCAACGATGCCCACTGATGGAAATTTATATTCAGCAAGGCGATGCCGACCAGCATGAAGACGCTGCCCAACAACGTATAGATGACGAACTTCAATGCGGCGTAATGACGTTCAGCTCCGCCTCCCCATAACTTGATCATGAAATAACTGGGGATCAGCATCAGTTCCCAGAACACGAAGAAGAGGATCAAATCCAACGACACGAACACACCCATCGTCGTCGTCTCGAGCGCCAACAAGCACATCATGTACAATTTAACTTGATGCCGAATCGTATCCCATGAGTAGACCACGACCAGCACCGTCAGGAACGCCGTGAGACCGACGAACAGAACGCTAATTCCATCAACAGCCACGTGATAGCTGATGCCGAGCGCAGGGATCCATGGCACGCGCTCCGTGAACTGCATGGCGGCCGACTCCGGCACGAAGCGAAGCAGGACAAATATACAAAGAGCAAGCTCCACAAGCGCGATGGTGAGAGCCGCACTCCTCACCGTATCCTCGTCTTCAATCACCCACAGGATGGTGGCCCCGACCACAGGGAGAAAGAGGATGCAGGACAAGATTGGAAACCCAGCCGTGAGCTCTTCGAGCATAATGATTGCCTGTGTGCCTGCTGACCTACATCTGAACGACTAGCTGAACAACCACCGCCAAGAGAAAAAGACCCGCAACAATGATGGCCGCATAGTGATGAACCATGCCACTCTGCATTTTTCGTCCTTCGCGAGCTGCCAGATGGTTGCCATATCCAATTACATTCAACCCGGCATAGACGATGTACTTCTCAACCCACGTTGACCCAGAGGCGCCCCAATCAGTGAGTCGACCTACCGCGCGCACCACACCGTCGATGACGGTGCGATCAAACCAGTGCAGTGCCATACCCAGGCGCTTCGTCGGCTCTACAAACAGCAGGTCATACAACTCGTCGATGTAGTATTTGTTCAAGAGCGTTCGATACATCCCGGAAAACTTCTCCGCCCAATTGTCTGCAGTGACCGGGCTCACCGCGTACAGGAAATGTGCGAGCCCCCATCCGATCACGGCAATGGCGACCGCCAGACCCATTAACAGAAATACCAGCCCCGTACTGGCCTCATGTTCTCCCGCAACTCCGACAACCGGAGCCAAAAATCCGTGCAGCCAACCATGTTCTGGAGGAAATCCGAGGACTAATCCGCCCACTCCCGATAGAAAGGCCAGCACCATCAAGGGTGCGACCATGACCATGGGAGACTCATGCACGTGCGCTTCCGTATGGTGATCCATCCTTGAAGAGCCATAGAACGTGAGGTACGTCAGCCGAAACATGTAAAACGACGTCATCAAGGCACCGATCGTAGCCATGCCGTAGAGGAGGTAGTGATGATTCAGGAAGGCATGGGCCATGATTTCATCCTTGCTCCAGAATCCCGCCAGAGGAGGCAGCCCAGCGATGGCGATCGTACCAATCAGAAACACGCGATGGGTCCACGGAATACGCTTGCTCAGCCCGCCCATCTTCCGAATATCCTGTTCACCGGATAGTGCGTGAATGACAGATCCCGCAGCCAAAAATAACAACGCTTTAAAGAACGCGTGGGTCATGACGTGAAACACGGCTGCTGTGTAGGCACCAACCCCGCAACCCAGGAACATGTATCCCAGCTGGCTCACGGTGGAATAGGCCAGCACGCGCTTGATGTCGGTTTGAACGAGTCCGATGGTCGCGGCAAACAATGCGGTGCCGCCGCCGACGAACGCGACCACAGACATGGCAACGGGAGAAAGATCAAAAATCACGTGGTTCCGCACGATCATGTACACACCTGCCGTCACCATGGTAGCCGCGTGAATGAGGGCGCTGACTGGCGTCGGACCTTCCATCGCATCGGGTAACCACGTGTGGAGAGGCAATTGCGCCGACTTGCCTACAGCTCCCACCAATAGGCATAAGGCTATTGCTGTGGCCATCTCCGGAGACAGTTGACCGACCTGCGCAAAGACCTTGGTATAGTCGAGAGTCCGGAAGTTAACGAAGACTAAAAAGATGGCGACCAGAAAGCCTGCATCCCCGATTCGGTTGACGACAAATGCTTTCGTCGCAGCTTTGGCAGCCGAGACCTTGTCATAGTAATAGCCAATTAGGAGATAGGAACAGAGCCCTACCCCTTCCCACCCGATGAAGAGGACCAGATAATTGTTCCCCATGACGAGCAGGAGCATGGAGACCATGAACAGGTTCATATACGTGAAGAATCGTGTAAACCCCGCTTCCCCATGCATGTATCCGACGGAATATACGTGGATCAGAAAACCTACACCGGTGACGACCAACAACCAGGCACAGGTTAACGGATCCACGAGATAGGCAAGACTGACTGTCAGATCCCCCCCAAAAATCCATTGGTAGGCGATCACTTCATGCGTCGTTCCAGTCCGCAATACATCAGTGAATACCGCTAGCGTGCAAAGAAACGACAGCCCGACCGATCCCCATGCGAGCCGATGGGCTGTATCACGGGAATAGCGATTCCCGAGGAGGCCGTTCAAAACGACTGCCGTCAATGGGAAAATGGGTATCAGTTTAATCAGCAGATCGGTGAGGTTCGACACGATATCCTATAGTTCTTGCATATTAAGTCAGGGAATCATCCCCCAGAGGGCCAAACATCTTGGAAGCCGATGGGCGGGAATGACGCTCGGCGTACAAAGCGCTCTGTCCTTCAACAACATTCCGCTACCATTTTAAAAGGTTCATCTCGTCAACATTAGTCGATATCTTGCTCCGAAAGACCACAATGATAATGGCTAGACCAATGGCAGCTTCACCAGCAGCAATGGCAATGACAAAAAGAGCGACCAGCTGTCCCGCCATAGACTCTAAATAGTGCGAAAATGCCACAAGATTAATGTTGGCCGCATTCAACATCATCTCAACCGACATGAGGACAATGATGAAATTGCGCCTCACAAGTACGCCAAGAAGCCCAGTCATAAACAACACGGCGCTCACCGCTGTGTAGGCAGAGAGGGGGATCATAAACGTTCTTCCTTGGGGTCCAGAGGCTTCGGTGTTTTGGCAAGGACAATGGCACCGATAATAGCCCCGAGGAGAAAGATACCGACGATTTCGAACTGCAGGATGTGGTCGCTGAACATCTTGATACCGACTGCATAGGTATCACCGTCTTGGAGCACTGCGCTTGCCGGAGCAGTACCCTTCGCGCCATCGAACGGAGACTGCAGAAGGAGGAAAAGCACATACACCGCGCCCAAGACCGCTGGCCCGACAAAATACAGAGCCGATGGATGGAAATAGCGTTCGTCCGTTTTTAAATTCATCAACATCAACACGAACAGGTAGAGCACCAGAATGGCTCCGACGTAGACAATGACCTGTACAGCCCATAAGAACTCTGCGTTCAGAAGGATGAACAACCCTGAAACATGCAAAAGTAAGACAAGTAGCGCGAGTGCGCAGTGAACGGGGTGGCGCAAGGACACCGTGAGGACGCCGGAGGCAATACTGACCAACGCGAAATACGCGAAAAACACCAACATCATGTGTTCAGCTCAGCTCAGATGCCTGGGAGGTTGTTGGGTAGCCTTCTGTACCGACTGAGGAAAGTAGTACCGGTATTCCCGGCTCTGCTCCACATCCTTTTCTTGATTATGGGCATAGAGGTATTTCTTCCCATCCTCAAGATAGCGCTCGCCGATATCATAAAGCCGCTTCTTGTCGAACAACAGACTCCGTTTGTCATGCGTCGAATATTCATACATCTTGGTCATTGCCAGCGCGTTCACCGGACAGGCCTCGACGCAATAGCCGCAGAACACGCATTTCGTGATATCAATATAGAATTCACTGGCGTATCGTTGAAGAGGGCGAGTCGTATCCTCCGCACTGATCACCTTGATGCAGTGAGATGGGCACGCGACTTCACACAGATCACAACCGACACAACGCTCCTGTCCGTCATCGTACCGAAGCAGACTCAGCGCTCCTCTATGTGTATCAGGGATCGTTCGTTGTTCACGCGGATACTGAAACGTCATCGGCTTATGAAGCATGTGCCGAAAGGTCACTTTCATGGCGTCCCAAATCTCATAGAACAATGCGGCATGAAGGAGTTTCTTTGTCAGAGCAGCGACACTCATTGCAGCACCTCGTCACAAACCGGCCACTGTACACATCCACTTATACCGGTTCAACACTGACCCACATCTGTTTGAACGACGGCACACCCGTTGTGGCATCAATCGAAACCGTCAGTAAATCTTTCACAGGAGGCTCATTGAAATGTTCAGGAAAAAAACAGGTACCTGGAGCGATGGATTGATCGGGCTGCACGGCAAGCTGAAGCGACCCACGATCAGAGATCAACCGCACCTTCGTGCCATCCTGCATCCCCAGACGTTCCATATCCCGTATATTCATTCGCAATTTCCCGGTGTTGGGAGCAATTTTGATCAGTCCGGATGCTTGCGTCGACAACTTTCCTGAATGCATCAACAACTGCCCCATGATCAACATGAAGGGTCGCGCATGTTCCACAGAGTCTTGGCTCGTACGGTAACGGGCTTTCACCTCTCCCACATACCCGTTGGACAGATACTGATCAAGCGCGGGTGCGAATTTCCGAGGTTGACCAAGATTGTAGTACCCGGGAAGAAGCTTCATGATTTCGCTCTGAATATCGTTGGCTGATTGGTATTCCCATCGGCAACCCATGGCATTGGCGAGGGCCGTCATGATGTGCCAGTCAGGCAAGCTTTCTCCCAACGGATCCATCGCCTGGCGAATCCGAAGAACACGTCCTTCAAAGTTCGTAAAGGTGCCGTCCTTTTCCGCATAGGTGCAGGCAGGAAGCACAAAATCAGCAATCTTCGCCGTCTCAGTTAAAAAAGGATCTTGCACGACTAGCAGTTCCAACCGTTCGAGTGCAGCCCGTATCTCCATCGAGGCAGGGAACGTTGCCAGAGGATTTTCCCCTAGCACGTAGAGGGCCTTGATCTGGCCACTCTTGCACTTTTTTAGAATCTCAACTAGATGTGCGCCTGATCCGATCGACGGAAGAGACGCGTCCCATGCCCCGGAAAAACGGTCTCGAGCTGATGGGTCATCAAAACGAGCCTGTCCGGGGAGGAACTCCGGGGCCACGCCCATATCCACTGCCCCCTGCTCGTTCGGCTCCTCGGTCACGGTGTTCACACCACATCCCGGTCGCCCGATCTTCCCGGTAATCCAGGCCAGGTCCATCAACTTGAGGACGTTCTGATAGCCATTCGTTCTCCTGACAATCCCTTCAGCACACAGAATGATGGATCTTGGCGATTCGGCAAAGATAGTGGCGATTTCTTTGTACGTCTCAACTGTGAGCCCTGTCTGAGCAGATACGTCTTCTAGCGTTAGATTCGCCACCGCACTCTTAAGCTCCTCAAACGCCCGAGGATGTTTACTGACAGCTGCTTCGTCCACCAGATCATAGGCAATCGCCGCCTTCACGAGGCCATCGATCACCGCCCCTTCGGTTCCAGGGTTGATTAAGAATGGATGCGATGCCAGCTTGGCCATATTCGTAATGGCACTGTCGAGGGTGACGACCTGAGCCTTGTAGACCCGGATCGCCTCCTTGATTCGCACGGCGGTCAACGGGTTCGTTTCCGTGATGTTAGAACCAATCACAATGATGGCCTTCGCCTTCGTCAGATCCTCCCAATCGTTCGATGTCCTCCCTACGCCGATGGCATGCTTGGAGGCGAGCACAAAATTCATGTGTCCATAGCGTGCACTGCTGTCGAGCTGGTTTGTGCCGAAACCGGTGCGCATCAGTTTTTGGAACACATACAGCTCTTCGTTGGTGCAACGCGCCGTCGCCAAGCCCGCGATGGCATCAGCACCATGCTTTTGCTTAATCTCGGTAAACCGATCTACTAGGGCATGCATGGTCTCCAACCACGACTTTTCGACCAATCGGTCGCCTTCACGAACCAACGGCTGAACAAGCCTGTGCTGACTATCTAGACACTCGAACCCAAAACGTCCTCGTACACAGAGCCCTCCATGACCCTTGGCAGTTTCAGAACGATCCCCCCACTTATTCTTCCAGGACAACGGGGATGAGACACGGATCACTTCCGTATCCTTGGTTTCCAAGTACAGCTGACAACCATCCCCACAATAATTGCAGGTCGTGGTCGTCTTCTTCATCTGCCAGGGTTTGTACAGATACTTGGAAAACTTATTCGTGATCGCTCCAACGGGACAGACCGCTAGACAATCCCCGCAGAATTCGCAGTCGAGAGCCAGGTCGCCTTTCGGAACCACCTGATTGAACCCACCCTTCTTCATGAACTGTAGCGCGTCGATCATCAACACATCTTTGCAAACATTGATGCACTCTGCGCACGCGATGCAACGATTCATATTGAAATCAAGGACCGGACTACGCGTGTCTTCCGGGATAAATTTCTGCTTGGCGTTGGCCAGGTTTGTCACTCCGTGCTGGAAGGCCATATCCTGTAATTCACAATGCCCATCTGCATCACACACCGGGCAATCAAGAGGATGCACGGAGAGATGTTTCTCTACGGCCTTCTTACGCGCCAGAAACAAGTCCTCTCCCTCCGTTCGGACCACCATTCCTGCTGCCGCCTTGGCTGTGCAGGATCGGACGGGGGCTTTCTTTCCCTCTTGCATCACCAGACACATCCCGCAGGAACCGAACGGATCGAAGGTGTAGTGATAGCACATGGCTGGAATGATCTTGCCGGTCATTGAAATGACGTCATACAAAGACACGCCATCCTTGGCTGTCACTGATTTTCCGTCGATGCTCAGTTCGATCGTTGTCGCTTCAACATCGGGGTTCGTAGCTGGCTTGAGTCCCATCGTATTACACCCTGTCTCGGCTTTCCTTATCCTTGCCCACTACCGATCAACGCTGTATATCTCCCGCACACTCTACCACCCAGGCCTTATCGATCACATTCGCCCATCACAATATCGTAGGTACCAAAAATCGTGCAGGCGTCCGAGATCATGTAACCTCGAGCCATATGGTCAAAGGCACCCATATGCACAAACGATGGAGCACGAATCTTGAGCCGATATGGCTTTCCACCTCCCGTACTGACGATGTAAAACCCCAGCTCGCCCTTGTGTGCCTCAGTCCCGCAGTAGATTTCTCCAGGTGGCGCATCGAACCCCTGTGAAAAGAGCTTAAACTGCTGGATCATCGCCTCTAAGTTGGTGAAGACCCGTTCTTTCGGCGGGAGCGTCACACTTGGAGCATCCGCCATGATAGGTCCATCCTGCATCTGTTCCAGACATTGCCGGATGATTTTGACACTTTCATAGAGTTCCATCACCCGTATCCAATACCGGTCATACGTATCGCCGTTTTTCCCGACCGGCACGCTGAACTCACACTTTGGATACGCGCTATAGGGTTCATACTTGCGCAGGTCGTAGTCCACCCCTGATCCGCGGAGCACCGGGCCGCTCAACCCAAAACTAACTGCGTCTTCTGCAGAAATGACGGCAACACCCTTCGTACGCCCGATCCAAATACGGTTTTTCTCAAGGAACACCTGATATTCATCGATCTTCGCCGGGAAATACTCTAAAAACTGTTGAAGCTTGTCGATCAACGCCGGCGTCAAGTCACGCTCCACCCCGCCGATTCGATACCAACTGGTCGTCAAGCGAGCGCCGCACAGTTCGTTGAACCAATCGAGCAGTATTTCTCGATCCCGAAACGTATAAAAAAAGACGGTCATGGCTCCGATGTCAAGCGCTTGGGCTCCCAGCCAAAATTGGTGGCCAATAATGCGTTGGACTTCTGCAACGATCGTTCGGAGATATTCCGCCCGTTCCGGCAGCTGCAGATTCAAGAGTTTTTCGACGGCACGGCAGTAGGCAAAGTTGTTATACATCGCGCAGACGTAGTCCAACCGATCGGTATGGGGGATGAACTGATGGTAGGTTCCGTCTTCTGCGAGCTTTTCGACTCCACGATGGAGATAGCCCATCACCGGAGTAGATTTCACCAGCCGCTCCCCCTCCAACTCAAGAATCACCTTCAGCACACCGTGCGTACTTGGATGCTGAGGCCCCATATTGAGCAAGAGCTCCTCGGTTCGAAGCGTCGGAAGGCTCTCGCTTTCCGGATGCTCTGGATCGATCTTATAAACAGTGGTTCTTTGGTCTTCAAAAGCCATATAATTTCAGAATCCTACCGGGAAACCTCATCCAGAAATTCAAACGTGTCTCGCCAGCCCTTGCCACGCAATGGAAAATCTTTTCGCAACGGATACCCCTCCGTATAATCATCCGGCATAAGGATTCGACGGAGATCTGGATGATTTCGGAATCGGATACCCATCATGTCATAAACCTCGCGCTCCATGAAGTCTGCACCTTTCCAAAGGTCCGTCAAGGAATCAACCACGCAATCGGACTCAGGCACCCGAGCCTTAAGTCTGATACGATGACGTTTTCGAATGGAGTAGAACTCCCACACAACCTCGAATCGTTCTTCCTCATCCGGCCAATCTACGGAGCTCACGTGGACGATGTAGTCAAAATCCATCCACGGATCGTCCCGCAGGAACTGGGCGACCTCATGAAGCTTATCCCGTGAAACCGTCACCGTCACATCGCCTCGCCATTCCGCCAAACCGGTAATTCCCGACGAGAAAGCCTGCTGAATACGATCGAGTAATAGATGCATGTCGATAGTCAGACTTTTGAATGCGCCTTGATCTGATCAGGCTGAGTCACAAACACACGCTTCTGCATGATGCGTTCTTGTAGTTTGAGAATGCCATCCAACAGGGCCTCCGGAGTCGGAGGGCAGCCAGGCACATAAATATCGACGGGAATGAATCGATCCACTCCCTGCACAACAGGATAGCTGTCATAAATATTGCCCGAGGTGGCACAGGAACCCATTGCAATCACATACTTAGGCTCCGGCATCTGATCGTAGATCTTTCTAATCACCGGCGCCATTCGACGACACACCGTCCCAGCTACAATCATCAAATCAGACTGCCTGGGGGAACCGCGGAACACGCCCGCCCCAAATCGGTCCATATCGTACCGCGAAGAGACGGCGGCAATCATTTCAATTGCACAACAAGCCAGACCAAAAGTCATAGGCCAGAGGGAGCCTTTTCTCGCCCAGTTCACAGCTTTCTCCAGGGACCCTGTGATGACGTCCGGAGCCCCATCCTTTTCATGTCGTCCCAACTGAATCAATCCCATACAGCCCTCAGTCCCACTCCAGTGCCCCTTTGCGCCATGCATAGACGTATGCCACGACGAAAAGGCCGATAAAGATGAGCATCTCGACTAGCCCAATGATCCCGATCTTCTTAAAAACCACCGCCCACGGGTAGAGAAAGATGACCTCAATATCAAAAATGACAAAGAGCATCGCAAAAATGTAATACCGGACAGGGAATGGCATGCGCGCATCGGAAAATGGTTCAGACCCACACTCGTAAGTCGTCAATTTTTCTGGTTCCGGGTACCTGGGTTGAACAAGATAACTGATGAGCAACGTCGCCACCCCAAATATCAAGGTCACAAAAATAAACAGAAGAATCGGGAAGTACTTGGTCAGGTACGCAAGGAGAATTTCAGCGCCGTCCATCCCCATCTTCTTTCACAAGGCATTGACGTGGAAAGGGTATTCCTCAACCGATTTGAGGAATCTTAGTGCCCAGCTCTCGGGGATAGCAAGAGAACAAAGGACCTAATTACGGTCGACCCGAAAGCCCTAGCAATAAATGACAGGGCTTGGGCTCCGCTGCAGGGGGGCACTGGACTGGTACGGAATCAACTTCCATCTGACGCAGGATCCTGCTTGATATTGGGATCGATTCGAGAAGGTTCGGTCCTGAACGGTTGAGTACCGTCCCATTCAATTTGGAGCGGAGAATAGATCTTGATCGTTCGGCGCCGGTGGATCTGCGTTTCTATTCGATTCTTCGTACTGAACCTCTCAGATAGGGACACTGGTCGCTTATGCTTATTCACGTCTTCAGCACTCCGACAAGATTCCGAGGGAGAACGCCCCTGCACCCTTGCCGATCTCAAGGTAACACTGAGAGTAGATGTGGGTCAAACTCGATCAATCCCACTCAAATTCTTGACAATGCAGCGCCTTTTGCTATGGTTTTCCAAAGGACTCTAGCCTAAAAGGAACGACCTATGAAAACCGCGGCATGCCTTATCTTAATCCTGTGTCTGAGCCTGAGTGTCTCACTCAATAGGGCACAAGCCCAGGTTTCAGAGGTCGAATCCGTCCGGTTGGGTGATCGCGCGCTGGCATTCGCCAGCGGTTCCATCCAGAAAACATCCTCAATGGACGGGACCGTGAACTTGGTAACCGGCGATAATCAATCCTCGGGTAATCGAATGCTCTTGGGCAAGCAAGACTCGCTCTATCTTAAACTAAACAACTCAACTGACGTGGCAGTTGGGGATCTCTTTACAGTTTATCGCCTGGTTAGGAAGGTGTTTCACCCAGTCACTCGGGAATACCTTGGTTTTGTTGTGAATCGATCGGCAATCGTGGAGGTCACGGCTGCCGATCATGCCCTTACCACAGCGAAAGCCCTTATCAGCTACGGACCTATCTCTCCAGGCGACCGAGTAGTACGGTTTGTCGCTCTAACGGCAGACATCGAGCCAAGCCCCGTGGAGCACGTTTCCGATCTCGAAGGGATGATCGTTGAACTCCAAGCGGACCGATCGATGACGCTCGTAGCCCAATCGAATGTTGTCTACTTGGATCGAGGCTGGGAAGATGGATTAAGATCCGGCGATCTTCTCGATATCCAGCGTCAGAGCGCAGGACTTCCTCAGCGAAAGATCGGCCAACTCATGGTACTGACGACTGAACCACGCACCGCTGTCGCCAAAGTCCTGAGGGTCACGACTCGGGTCATGAAAGGAGATCGGTTCAAGCTCCTTGAAGCGTCCAAACCCATGCTGCCGCCCGTCGCAACGAACGAGGACTTGTCCGCGACACAACAGGCGGCAGAGGTCACTCCGGTTGATCTGGTATCCAGCAAGCTGGCGATCCGAGATGACGCTGGTCAGAGCCGTCTCAATCTTGGTGAAATAGCCAAGTTCCTGCGATACGACTCTGGAGACGCGGCCATTAAACCTGAAAATTACCCGATCCTGGATCAGTTGATCGAATACCTACAAACCACTGACGATATAAGGCTGATCCGAATCGAAGGTCACACGGATAATGTGGAGATCGGCCCCTCTCTCAAATCCCGGTATCCCAACAATTTGGAATTGTCCAAGGTACGCGCCAACGGGGTCCTTCGGTATCTGCTGGAGAAGGGTGGAGTGGAGCCGTCTCGTCTTAGCGCGGTGGGGCATGGGGACACCAAGCCAGTGGCGACAAATGCGGTTGAGGAAGGCCGTACGAAAAATCGGCGGGTGGAAATTCTCCTGTACAATCCAGTCACTGATCCTTCAAGGCCTACATCCGATGCAAACACTCACGCACAATCTCCGAGTGGCAGTCTTTCAACTCTAAATGCACGTGATAGCGACGCCCAACAGACCTCCACCAATGCCGGTTCAGACGATCCCGCTCGTCCGGGAACCCTGTCGCTGGGTGATTCTTCACAAACTTCTGAAAGAGATGGGTCGAGCACAGACAACGGCTCGGATCCGAGCAGTCGAACGACGACAGACACAGATAAGCAAGATCAGCCTCAACAACCAGCGACCGGGACACCAGCGGACTAGCTTCGACCGAAACCAGGAACTCGGCAAAGACGGAGTTCCTGCCTTCTCTCGATCCATCAGTCGAACCCCTTACTCAAGCATGCCGAAATCCCCGATGTTCTTCGTAGTTCTCCACTGATAGAATGCAGAATGGCTTTCGATAGGGACTCGACCGCCACGAGGCGAAGTAATCCGCTCTATGCGGATGTCATTGTTCCACGTCATATCGAACGGGCTTTCACCTATCTAGTCCCCCCCACCTTAGATCAAGCCATTAGCGTCGGAAGCCGCGTCCTCGTCCCATTTGGCCGTGTGATGGTGGAAGGAGCGGTTGTTTCGCTCACACATAAGCTTCCAGCCGAGATAGGGGCTGCTTCTCTTAGGGAGATCTCTTCTCTCGTACCGGATGGACAGAATCCGTTACTGCCCCCCAAGCTGCTCCAACTCTCTCACGACATTGCGTCCTACTACGTTGCGCCCTGGGGGCAATGTCTTCGACTCGTATCTTCCCCGTTCGCAATGCGCCCGACTTCCCTCACTCGATACACGGTTACTCCACAAGGGCATGTCGCATTGGCAACCGGCAGTTGTCCCGACGACCTGCGCCCAACCCTTCAGCGAATTGCCCGTCGAACGACGGGAATCCTTTCGTCGACTCTACATCCGACGCGACGAGCAAGCACTCTACGAATCATCGATACCCTCATGAACAAGTCCTGGCTCTCTCGCGTGCCTCTGGACAACTCCAAGGTCAAAGAGCGGACGGCTTATGACACTAAGGTGTCGAATGAACAAGGTGACGGAGCACGGATGGACGCCCCTCTACTCTATCCGAACCTTCCGGACTCAGATCCCTCTTGGAGAACTCGCGTCAGCCAGTGCCTTCAAGGCAACCACATGCAGAAACTCGTCCTACATGCTCCGTGGCCGGATCGAATCCGAAGACTTGCCGACGCCATTCACCAGGCGCACTCACTGAAACGGTCGACCATCGTGATAACCGGTGAGATCGCGAGAGCCCTATGGCTTACGCAGCTCCTCTCATCTCTCACAGGACTTCATATTACCCTCGCACACGCATCTTTCGGGTCGGATCGATTGGAACGAAGAGGGACTTCGACTCCATCCGTGATCGTAGGAGCTCGCTCTGTCATTTTCTCGCCCATTGAATCGATCGGATTGATCTGGGTTGAAGGGGAAGAGGATACCGCCCTCAAAGAGCCTCAGGAGCCTCGATATCATGCTCGGGAGGTCGCGGGCATGAGGGCTGAGAGCGAGCGAGCTCTGCTCGTCCTGGCCTCGGCGCATCCATCTCTTGAGTCAAAATTCGACGCCACCGCCGAGCATCACAACGTTCGCCACCAGGCGACGCTTCGACCAAGAATCGAGCTCGTTGACCTCCGCAAGGAGTCAGGGAGAACCCTATTCAACTCGAAACTGATCTCGGCGATCCAGGAAACCCTGAAGAGACCCGCAAAAGTACTGCTTTTTCTCAATAGGAAAGGGTATGCAAGGACCTTGGTGTGTGCAGATTGTAGCTGGGTACCTCGCTGTGCCTCCTGCGCCGTCCCATTCACCTATTATCGGGAGGCCAGCCGTCTCACCTGCCGCTACTGTGGTAGCTCGGATGGGTTGCCCGATTCCTGTCCCCTGTGCCAGGCATCTCGTGTGAGTCCCATCGGAGACGGTACAGAGCGAATTGAAGCTGAAACTCGTCGCTTGTTTCCGCAGGCCAAGATCGCACGGATCGATGGTGACACGCTTCGTCAATCGGCTGCCGCCCGCCAATTGTGGGAATCCGCGAGGTCTGGGACTTGGGACATTCTGATAGGAACGCAAGCTCTGTTTCGCCGAGATCCACTACCACCACATGGATTGGTCGGCATTCTTCAGGCAGATTCCGAGTTGTACATTTCCGATTTTCGAGCAGCCGAGCGGAGCTATCAGCTTCTGATGGATGCTGCAGGCTTGGCCTCCCCGGCCTCGGCAGGAGGTCGAGTCATCATCCAGACGCGATTTCCCACTCATCATGCCGTCCAAGCTTTGCTATCGGGAAATCCTGATCGTTTCTACCAGGAAGAGCTTGAGGCACGCCGCCTACTTAACTACCCGCCGATGTGCCACCTGGCGGAACTCTCGGTAACCGGAACAACTCGTGAGCTAGTCGAAGAAGCCGCGAAGCAATGGGCCTTGGATCTTGGCCAGATTGGATCTGATCAGGAGTCCTTGGTCGTGTTGGGGCCTATCCAGGCCACTGGTTCACGGATTCGACACCACCATCAACGCATGCTGGTCAAAGCAACTGAACACAGAACTCTGAGTCGTCGACTCCATGAATCTGTTCAGGTATTAGAACGAAAGTACCAAAAAGGACGGATCAAGTTTGCCATCGACATAGACCCTGTCGAAACTGGACAAGGCTAAGCCGGTTTTTTCGCTTTCTTCATCGATCGCGACCCGCTCAGCGTGGTTGCGCGCTCTTTGAGGAGTGGCGGATCAGGTGTTCGAGATCGGTTGAACAACCCATACGCAAATGAGACCCAAAACACCGATGAAAAGAGACCGAGGACGACGGCGGAGAGCATGGTTCCCATTTCAGACTCAGGAACTGTGTCAGACGTTCCCTTGAGTTGAACCATCAACACAATCGGCCAGACCAAGCTTTCTAAGCCGAGCAAGAGCGTGGACCACGCCCATGTTCGCGAGATCGACTCCGCCATCACCCATAGAAACAGTCCCACGGTGAATGCCCACCCCAGCACGATGAACGGCGAAATATTCCCCCAAATCAGCCAGAATCCGACAGTAGCGACCACAGTACCAAGTATGACATTCAGAAGCTTCATGGTCCCGACAGAGGGTGAATTGGAATGATGGAGTCTGACGGGGCCGCATGGCGATGTCAACAGGGGAGGTAGTACGCAGGATGGCTCGATTAATCGATCATTTCTAAAGCAACCGTATCAAGGAGTACCTTCAGGTCGAAGGGCTTTTGAAGAGTCTGTCTGGCGCCGAGCATCGTTGCAATATCTAAGACATTTTCGTGGTCGATCGATTCGGATCCTCCGGTCATGGCAATCACACGAGAGTCAGGAAATTCCCGTCGAAGCGCCATAATGCCTTCGAGCCCATCTTGGCCAGGCATCAGGATATCCGTGATCACAAGATCCACCGCCTTCATCCGATATCGCTCCAACCCCTCTTTCCCATCCCGAGCTTCTTCGACCTCATAGCCGGCTTGCTCCAGGGTTTCACGAATGAGCTGGCGGACTTGGTCCTGATCGTCAACTACGAGGACCGACGGCATCCGAGACCTCGATGGACACAGTCGATCGTTCCTGATCGGAATTGATCCCGGCTGCCCGAGTGACCGGATAGGACGACGCGTGATCTAGACCACGGCGAATCTTCTGAGCCACCTCGCGGGCTTTTCTCCCCGCGGCGATGACTTGGTTGATATGACGATGGGCTTTGGTCTCGGCTGGAATCAAGCCCAGCGCTAACTCGCTGAAGCCCAGCACTGCAGTAAGACTATTGTTCAGCTCATGGGCAATACTACCAATCAAGCTCCTCATGGTCTCCATCTCTTCTACAACTTGGACCACCATTGAGGCATTCACCTGATCCGTAATGTCGACAACCATCCCGATCGTGTGCGTGGGCCGCCACTTGGTTCCCGTACCTTCACACTGAGTCAAGGCTCGAAGACGAATGTGCCGTACGGATCCGTTCGGCCGGATCAACCTGTGTTCAACCGTATACGGCTTCTCCTTCTCATGATCGAGGACCTGAACCATCGCAGTGCGCAGCCTCTCTCGATCCCCGGGATGAACCAACTCTAGATAGCGATCCAGAGAAGGTGCCTCGTCCTCCCCGACCCCATAGATCTCACGCAAGATCGGCGACCAAATGTGAGTGTTCGACCGGTGATCATGTTCAAAGATCCCCACCTGTCCGGTCAGAACTGCAAGATCACACCGAGTCTTCATCTCCTCGCTCGCCTGTGTAGTCTGCTGACAAGCAGCGAGATCGCTTATCGTCATGATGATTGTCCTTCCCTTGGACTGATGAACAGGAGACAGCCGGACTCCGGCCGGAAACTCCACACCATCTTTGCGACGTCCGTGCACTTCTCGAATGATCTCCAGGGGACCGGAGCCGGCAAGTGAGAAGCAGGCGTCACGCCTTTCTCGCTGGTCCTCATGATCTCGGGCTGACAGCAAACACTCGACAGGTCGCCCTAGGAGCTCCTCCCGAACATATCCAAACATTCGTTCGATATGGCTATTGATAAGGGAGATGGTGCCATCTTGACGAACCATCAGCATAGCCTCGGAGGTTGACTCCAGGACCATCTTCAATTGAAGATCTCGTTCTTCAGCCATCGCCGCCAGCAATTTGTAGTCCGTGATATCCTCAATCTTTCCAGACATCCGAATGGGTTGATCGGAGGAACCTCGTATCAGCACTCCACGGCAACGGACAAATCGAATATCGCCACCAGGCTGGATGATCCGACATTCGAGATCATAGGGGCGATCCGAAGTAAACGTTTCCTCGACCAGGGAGAGAACACGCTCGCGGTCTTCTGGGTGGAGAGCCTTCTTAAAGGTCTCATAGGTTGGCGGAACTGAACCTGGTTCGTATCCAAGCACACGATAATGCTCTTCCGACCAAATCTCAGCGCCACTCCCGATGGCCCATCCCCACATGTCATGGTCCGCATTCGCGTGAGCTTGCACGAACTGATGCCGCCTGTTGAAGGATTCGATTTCAGTTGGGTGCTGGCCGGAACTATCAGAAAAAGAGACTAGAACGGATTCTTTTCCATCCCACAGGGTAGGCGCCACGGACAGGATAACCACGACTTCCTGCCCGTCACATCGTACGAACTTCGTTTCCAACCGGCCGTACGATTGACGTGATCCCACTGTCTGTGCAATCCAGAGGCGTACGGCCTCTTGTTGCTCATAGGACACAAAATCCACGTACTGGCTGCCGATGATTTCTTCGGCCGAACTGGCGCCCAAGATAGTCAACCCAGCCTGGTTGACATACATGATCTCGGATGCGGTCGTTACCAGCATACCTTCTCTAGCAAAATCACACAAAACCGTCGAGGGCGTCATCTCACGATGACGCTCCGCTTCCACCTGTCGGAGGTGGGACACATCGCTCATGATCCAGATCACCGACCGGACCCGTCCTGTCCGATCCTCAATCGGTGACAAGGTCACCTCATTCCAAAACGGCGTCCCGTTCTTGCGGTAGTGTCGCAGCGATACGCGACACGACCGTCCGTCTTGGAGAGCCAACGCGAGTTTTTCGATCGCCCCCCGATCAGTTCCGGGGCCGTTCAACATCGCCGTTGTCTGACCAACGACGTCATACTCGGCATAGCCGGTTAAGGACAAGACCGCGGGATTCGCATAGATGATGGGATGGTGTGGGAGCGTCGCATCCGTCACAAATACGCCGCAATTCGTCGCCGCGATAACCCTCGCCTGCAGACCGTTCTCGCGATGCTGTCGCGTGACAATCCAGAGTGAAAGCCCCACCAGTAAGAGCAATACGAGGATGGTAACAGCAGTCATGCTGGACAACCTCCCGGTAGGTACACACCGTGTACGTGTAACTACAACTACCCAGAGTGAGACTATACGAATCGAGAGAGAGTGCCCAGAGATGAAGGTCGTAACGTGACGAGAATTTTGCCCCTAGAATACTAGAGCCGAATGTTGCATCATCAACCTTGCCGTTTGACGAAGAAGGCGGCCGCCTGGGCACGCCGCGTGATCCGAAGCTTCTGAAAGACATTTGCGAGGTAGTTCTTCACGGTCTTGTCACTGAGCCCGAGCGCAACCGCAATCTCTTTGTTGGTCTTCCCCTCGGCAACCAATGCCACGACCCGTTCTTCCTGAGATGAAAGTTGGTCCGTACCTGGAGGGGCCGGGAGATCATGAACTCCTCGCAACCATCTGAGGGCCCGTTCGGTCACCGTCGAATCTAGAATGGATTGCCCCTTGGCGACGGAACGAATGGCTTCCAGCAGTCCCGGCGAGTCGATTTCCTTGAGAACATAGCCTTGTGCCCCAGCGAGCACGGCCGCGAGCACTGAATCATCGTCCGCATACGACGTCAAAAAAATGACTCGGATGGCGGGGAGAGCCCCCAGAATCTCTCGGCAGGCATCGACGCCGGAACCGTCGGGAAGACGCACATCCATCAACACCACGTCGGGTCTGAGCTTCTGAGCCTGCAGAATGGCATCCGCCATCGTCCCGGCTTCCCCTACCACGGTGATGCCCTGATTCTGAGCCAGTACGGTCCGAAGCCCCACACGAATCACCTCATGATCATCGACCAGCAACACACGAATGGTTTGAACTTGCGGTTTAGTTGTGAGCATAGTGACCATCCTTTGAAAGATCGAGTAAGATTTTCGTCCCCTTCCATGGTTTCGATTGAAGGGCGAACGATCCCCGGACCTTTTGAGCCCGGGCCGCCATGTTGCCTAACCCATGCCCAACGCCCTGAGCCGACCGAGTGTTAAAGCCGATGCCATTGTCACGAATGGTAAGACGAATAGTACGGACCAGTTCCCGGAGTGATACCACGATCTGTGTGGCTTGGCTATGGCGCAGGGCATTACTGAGGCCTTCCCGAACGATGTTAATAATATGAAGGGCTTGTTCAGTGGACAGGCGGCGTGCCGCCGCCTCGTCGATTCGTATCACACATTTCGCCCGAGAGGCGTTGGACATTGTCTGAACCATGGTCCGTAATGCCGACGGAACGTCACCGCCTTGGATCACGTGAGATTCAAGACCGGCGATGAAATTACGCACCTCGCCCATCACTTGATTGAGCTGCCCAATGGTCTGATCAAGTGTGGACATGAACTTTGCTGCGACTGGTTCCGACTGCTGCTTGATCATTGGCTTACAACCCTCTAACCCAAGGCCCACCGCATACAAAGACTGCAGAATTCCGTCATGGAGATCCTGACTAATCCGCTCACGCTCTTGCAGGGCGGCGCTCAAGTCCCGCTCACGTTGTAGCAGCATCTCTTCCATTCGCTTGCGCTCAGTGATATCAGTCGCCGCGCCCAGCACCAGATGAACCTGCCCATCGTCATCAAAAATCGGCCGCTTGACGGTCTGAAACCAACGAGTGTGTCCCTTGGTATCGGTGAATTTCTCTTCCGGAATGAACCGATCCAGGCCAGAATTCATCACCTCAAGATCGTTTTCCCGAAAAAACTCCACCTCATCGGCGTTCGGATTGAAGTCAGCATCTGACTTCCCGACCAAATCTTCCACCGTGGTTCCGTACCAGTCGGCAACCGTCTTGTTAGCCATCGCAAAACGTCCGTCCCGATCTTTGGCAAAGATGAGGCCCGGGTCTGTGTCGATGACCTGTCGCAAAAACGTATGCGACCGGCGAAGTTCTGCCTCGACTCGTTTACGTTCTCCGATGTCTCTCAAGATCGCGCAGCCGTACTCTTTTCCGTCATACGATAGATAGTTGAAGGTCACCTCCATCTCCAACACGTCGCCGGCCCGCGACCAATATCTCGCCTCGAATGCCAAGGCTCCCTGTTCCTTCAAATGATCCCAATGCTCCGTCCATCGCTCGACAGGGAAATTGGGGTCGATGTCATGCACCGTCATCGCCGTCAGTTCCGGCCGGGAGTACCCCAACATTCGGCATGCAGTATCGTTGACGTTGAATATTCGAGCGGTCGGATCCAACCACAGAATCGCTTCGACTGCCTGGTCGACCGAAAACTGGGTCAACTGTAGCGCTTGCTCCATGCGCTTGCGCTCGGTGATATCATTTCCGACGGTGACAGAGCATTGCTTGCCGTTCAACGTAATCACTTCGGACGATAGCAGGCACTGGCGAACTTCGCCGCTTCTGCTCCGCAGCTTCACCTCCACGTTGCGGGTCGATCCCTGTCGCTTCAACAGATCAAGGTATCGGGCCCGTTCATCCACAGAATCCCAGAGTCCGATCTGCAGAGTCGTTTCCTCCACAACCTCCTCTTTGCGATAGCCTAACATCTGACCGGCAGCATCATTCATATCCACGACTCGACCGGTATCCAACTCCGTAATCACGACGGGATGAGGGCTACCCTGGAAAGCCTTGGCAAACCGCTCTTCGCTCAGGCGCAATGCCTCTTCCGCATGCCTCCGGTCCGTGATGTCGTTCGCCACAGTCACCACGCAGAGCGTTCCGTTGAGCTCGGCAAGGTCAGCGGATGTCAGAAAGTAACGCAGGTCACCCGATTTGGCCCGTAGGGCAAACTCCATGTTGCGTACCGGCTGCCCAGCTTTCAATCGCTCGATGACCCGCACTCGATCTTCGAGATTGGGCCAGATTCCGAGCATCAACGTGGTGTTTCCGATTACTTCCTCACGGCGAAAACCGAATGCTTGCAGACAGGCGTCGTTCACCTCGATGCAACGGCCCGTCGCAACCTCTGTGATCCCTATGGGATGAGGACTTGTCCGGAACGCTTTGGAAAATCGTTCCTCGCTTTCCCGCACAGCCTGTTCCGCAAGTTTGCGCTCGGTGATATCATCGCATACGACTAGTGCCAGCGCTTCCCCAAGCCGGTTCTGCACCACACGCGCAAGCTCGCGCACCCACAATATGGTGCCGTCGCCTCTCACTTTACGGAATTCCCACTGCGCGACACCTCCTGGATAACGAAAGAACGCCTCCATTTCAGCACGGATGCGTTCTCGGTCCTCTTCGATAAAGAGCTCCGTTACCGACTTCCCAACAAGATCTTCGACGCGATAGCCCAAATACTGCGCACCGTACTGGTTGACAGACCTGATGCTTCCGGATTGATCGACGGTGAAATACATGGAGGGAGTTTCATCGTAAAGAGTCCGGTATCGTTCCTCGCTTCCCCGCAGATCCTCCAGTGCCGCTTGGCGATCCAGCTCACCACCCAGCCATCGTGCCATGAGTTGCACAAAATCCCTGTCGGATTCAGTAAAGCTTCTTGCGCGGGGTTCTACACCCGCGAAACACAGAGTCCCGTAATTGCGTTCAAGCCCATTGATTGGAGTCCCGATGTACGATTCCAACTTCAGTGCAGCATAGGCGGGATGGTCCCGCCATTCGGCCGAAGCTCCGGCATGTTCGAAACTCAGCGGCCCGTTCCGGCGGAGAGTTTCAGCACAGTATGTCTGGTCCAGAGGCACGTGCATGCCCTCGTGGAACGCCGTGCCTGGTGCGTTCACCCTCTTGACCTCCAACTCCTCACCCTTGACATCGGTCTCCATGCCAATCGGAAGTTCCAAGATACGGCACCCCAGCTGGAGCAACGCCTCAACCCGGTCTTTGAAGGATTGGCCTTGAGCTGACGAGATATCGTGCAGGGCTCGAATAGCCTGCTGGCTCTTCCAGAGAGCCTGTTCTGCTTGCCTCCGTTTGGTGATGTCTCTACTCACCGTGATCATGCACGATTTTCCGTAGTACTCGATCCGCTCTGCAGACACGAGGTAATCGCGCCGCTCACCGCAGGCCGTCTGCAATACAGCTTCAAAATTGCGGATCGAACCTTCCCGACGCAATCTCTTTACGAAGCGAACCTGATCCTCCGGAGTTAGCCAATGCTGGATGTCGCTCCCCGGTCGCCCGACCACCTGCTCTCGTTGATACCCAAGAGCGATCAGACAAGCGTCGTTGACATCGAGCCACTGTCCCGAGTCGAGCTCTACCAAGGTCATAGGGTCAGGACTGGACCGGAACGCTTTCGAGAACAGTTCCTCACTGGCCCTCAGCGCTTGCTCCGCTTCCTTACGCTCGGTGATGTCGACTGTCGCACCAATCAGGTGCGTCACTCGTCCGTTGCTGTCTCGAACCGCATGGCATCGCACGTCGGTCCAGACAATAGATCCGCCTTTTCTCACCATGCGAAGCTCATAGTGGGACTCCTCGACTGCTCCACTTTGCACTAAATCCCAGTGCTTCATGGCAATCGGCTGATCGTCTTGATGGACCAAACCCAACCAGGTCAAGGGATCCGATGACAGTCCTTCTGGTCGATAGCCAAAAAGTGCCTTCAGGTTGGCATCCCCGTGGTACCGGCCATTGATGACATCCAGTTCCCACACCCCAACTTTGCCGACGGCCGTCGCACGCGCGTACCGCTCCTCACTGGCCCGTAATTCTGCCGTGCGCTCGATCACTTTGCGTTCCAATTCATCATGAGCCTGCTGGAGTGCCTCCTCGGCTCGCTTGCGTTGGGTAACGTCTTGGAACGTTCCGTAGGCTCGCACGGCTCGTCCGTTGATGACGTCGACCATCCCGACTGCACGCACGGCAACTTGCCGCCCCATCGCCGTGATGAGTTCCAACTCGAGGTCCCACGACTCCCCCCTGGCAATCCCTTTTTTGATCGCCTCAGCAATCAGAGGCCGACTTTCAGGCGTGTAGAAATTCAATGCGGTTTCCACCGTCGGGCGGTACAAGTCTGGTGTGGTCTCGTGCAATCGGTAGGTTTCTTCACTCCATCGGAGGCGGTCGGTCACAAAATCCAACTCCCATCCTCCTATCTTGCCGATGGCCTCAGTTTGTTGCATGAGCACAAGCTGTTGCTTGTGGCGTGTAATATCCTCTGCAATACCGGCGATCCGATTTTCCCAGCCAGTCATCCTTACTCGTCGGTCGGCGATCCAGCGGATGTACCCATCGCGCCCGACGATTCGGTATTCGCAATAAAACACCGCGGTCGTCCCGGCGGCAGCAAATCGATCATGGTTCGCCTTGACCCGTTCCTTGTCCTCCGGATGGACCGAGTCGAGCCATAGCGACCCTTCTCGACAGATTTCCTCTCGTTCAATACCCCAGATGAACGTGAACGCCGTGTTCACATACACGACGTCCATTGCATCCGGCGAAATATCCGCCATCAGAAACGCGGAGCCGACTGACTCTGCAAATTGACGAAAGCGCTCTTCGCTCTGGCGCAATGCCTCCGTCCGCTCAGACACCTGCTGTTCCAGCGAGGCATTGAGGGAGGCAACTACCTCCTGTGCCGCCTTGCGCTCGGTGATATCGGAAAACAAACCAAGAATGGCCGGCTTGCCGTTCCATGTGATCCGTGCCGCCTCGACCTGAACTGGAATCGGGGTTCCGTCCAACTTGAGGTAGATTCGCTCTGCGCTATGGACGGAGACTCCACCGCTCAGGAGTCTTTTTACATTCTCACGGACTTCCTGATGATAGTCGGGATGGATAAACTCAAACGTCGGGCGGTCGATGATTTCCCGCACATCCTTGGCTCCCATGAGGAGGGCCCCTGTGTGATTCACATACACCGTCCGCCCTTCACAGAAGACGAATACACCGGAAGGGGAAAGCTCGACCAACGTGCGATAGCGCTCTTCGTTTTCCCGAACAGCCTCCTCCATCTGCTTGCGCTCGGTGATATCGGTATGGGAGCCAAGCAACCGAATCCGTCTGCCATCAGCCTCCGTAACAAACGAGGCCCTTGCTTCGATCCATCGATACGCGCCGTTCTTATGCCGTAGGCGAAATTCCTGCCGATAATCGCCCTTCCGATGAGCCACATACTCCTGCACATACGCCACCGCTCGATCCCGATCTTCCGGGTGAAGAAGGCTCACCCAGCTCTCAAAGGAAGCTGAAAGGTGGTCTCCTCCCTCGTATCCAAGTTGACGGAGCCACTCCTCGGAAAATACCACCTCTTTTGTGTTCGTGTTCCAATCCCATAACCCAGTACCTGAGGCTTTCAGAGCTTGCCGAAGCTTACTCTGAGAAGCCTGCAGCGCCTCCTCCACCCGATTCCGGTCCGTGATATCGAGCATGCTACCGGACATGGAAATAGGCTGGCCGCCGCTGTCTCGCAGCACCTCGCCCTGGCAGCTCACGACGCGAATCTCCCCGTTTGGCCGGACGATCCGAGATTCCATATCGAACCGGGCCCGGCCTGCCAGGGCATCGTCGATCGCCCTCTTCACGTCACTGCGATCATCCGGATGGATGGCCCGCAAGAAGGTATCACGGGTGGCCGGAGTGGTTTCCGGTTCTTGACCGAGGAGCCGATATTGCTCATCCGACCACCACATCTTTCCGCTCCATATCTCCCAATCCCAACTTCCAAGGTGTGCCAACGCTTGGGACTCGATCAAATGGCGTTCCCGATGACGGAGCTCATGTTCAGCCTGGCGTCGCTGGAGTTCGGCTCCAGCACGTGAGGCGAACACAGTCATGAACGATTTCAACCGGTGGACATGACGTAGCGGTTTGGTATCCATAACCACCAGTAGGCCAATAACCGTCCCGTCTTTCGCCCTGAGCGAGAGCCCACAATAACTCTCGACACGGAGCTGATTTAATCGTCCAAATGTCGGGAACGAGGCTCGAACGTCTTGGTCGAAACAGGCCAACGAATGGTCGAGCGCGACTTCGCAGGGCGTGTCGGCAAGGAAGTACTCGAAATTCTCAACGAGCGAGCCTCCTGAAGAAACCGCGATGGTGCGGATTTTCCTGACGGCCGCTGATTGGATCTCTCCCACGATGGCATACTGCACGCCAAACACCGAACACAGATGAAGCACCAGGGTCTTGAAAAAGTCCTCGCCGGTCTCCGCTGCAGTGCCAGCCACGATAGCTCGAAGCATGTCCGATTGCTCGCGCAGGTCTTGGAGCTCACCGTCCATCTGCCTACCCTGATGGCGAATGGCCTGATCCCGTTCCGTCAACTCACGGACTAAGTCGGCAACCTGCTTCCGCAATAGCTCCAGTTCAGGAGGATGGCTTGTGGCACTCATGATTGGGCTCCTTGCTGCACGACATCGACAATAGGGCAAGAATGGCTCAGCCCCCTAGAGCGGCTTGCCTCATACTTCAATACACTGATTGAGAGCGGCTTTCGCCAAGAACAACTCTTCGCCTACAGTTCGACTACGGGTTCCTAAGAAAAGGTCCCAACGAGGGGGCTAGTCTCCTACGAGAGTCGATGAAAGTCTAGATCCGATTGGCCCAGGGCCTTCGGGATGAGACTGCAGGGAATCCAGGTACGGAAGGCATGAAGCGAGCTCACACGACTTTCGTCGTACAGGCTGGAAACACGCGTATCAGTGAGTGTTCCCATTGGGACCCTTCGGAAGATCGAGTACAATCCTTGTGCCCTTGTGGAGCTCCGATCTGACTGTGAATGAGCCACCAATTTTTTGAGCCCGCTCCGCCATGTTGGCTAACCCACGACCAACACCCCGCACTGAGCTCGGACGAAATCCGATCCCGTTGTCCGTAATGGCGAGACAGACGGAACCAATGTATTGTCGAAGAGTTAGGGTAATACGTGTGGCACCACTGTGACGGAGCGAGTTACTCAATGCCTCCCGAGCAATATTCACGATATGAACCGCCTGCTCAGGAGAGATATGACGGTTAGCTGTGTCATCAATCCGTGCCCGACATCTGGCTGAATTGACGGCACACATGGCTTGGACCATAGTTCGCAGGGCCGTCGGAAGATCCTCTCCCCGTATGCGGTAAGACTCAAGACCTGCGATGAAACTACGAATCTCTCCCATCACGTGGTTAAGTTGCTCGATCACCTGATCAAGTGTCGTAACAAGTTTTTCGGCCACCGGTTCCGGTTGTTGCTTCATCAACGGCTTACATGCCACTAACCCGAGACCGACTGCGTACAGCGATTGGAGAATCCCATCGTGGAGATCCTGGCTGATGCGTTCTCGTTCCCGAAGCGCCGTACACAAGTCTTCTTCGCGCTGCACAAGCATCTCTTCCATCTGCTTCCGCGCAGTGATGTCGGTGGCCGCACCAAGCACCATATGGGCCTGTCCATGAGTATCAACAATTGGTCGCTTAACGGACTGTAACCATCGCGTTTTTCCAGACCAATCTGTGATCTTTTCCTCAGCCATAAAGTAGTCTTGCAAGGAGTTCATGACCTGGAGATCCGTTTGCCGAGAAAACTCAACCTCGTCCCAGTTGGGATTAAAGTCAGCATCTGACTGGCCGATGAGGTTCTCCACGGTCGTTCCGTAACAATCGGCGACCGCTTTGTTGGCCATCGTAAAACGTCCCTCGCGGTCCTTCGCATAGATAAAGTTCGGATCGGCGTCGATCACCTGCCGCAAGAAGGTATGGGATCGCCGCAACTCATCCTCAGCCCGCTTTCGATCGGTGATATCAGAGAACAGGACAAGAATAGCGGGCCTGCCGTTCCACATGATCCGCGCGGCTTCAACGTGAACCGGGACCGAGGTGCCATCCATCCTCACGTAGACCCGTTCTGCACTATGGACGGACACGCTACCCGTGAGCAGTCGTTTCACGTTTTCACGGACTTCGTCGTGATGCTCTGGGTGGATGAAATCGGATATCGGGCGATCAAGAATCTCTTTGGGATCATTCGCTCCCAAGAGAATAGCGCCCGTGTGGTTGGCATACACGGTCCGTCCTTCGGAGAAGACGAAGACCCCGGATGGTGAAAGTTCGACCAACGTTCGGTATCGGTCTTCACCCTCACGTATCGCCTCCTCCATTTTCTTGCGGTCGGTAATGTCGGTATGCGAACCAAGAAGGCGGATCTGGGAGCCATCGGGTTCCGTCACAAAGGAGGCGCGGGCTTCGATCCATCGGTACGTCCCATCCTTATGCAGAAGGCGAAACTCCTGCCGATACTCTCCTCGGCGATGCCGCGCGTATTCCTGCACATACGCGATGGCACGACCGTGATCATCCGGGTGCAGCAACCTCACCCACGTCTCGAATGTGTCAGCGAGCTCCGTCTTCTCATACCCGAGCTGACGTTTCCACTCCTCCGAAAGGGCCACATCGTTCGTTTCGGTATTCCAATTCCATAGTCCGATACCCGATGCTTGGAGGGCTTGTCTTAGTCTTTCTTGCGAGGAACGCAACATCGCCTCAGTGCGCTTCCGCTCCGTGACGTCCAGAACAGAACCGGACATTCGACAGGGCTTACCGCTGTCGTCTCGCAGGACCTCACCGCAGCAATGAATCGTCCGCACTTCACCATTCGGTCTGAGGATTCGATATTCCACATCATAGGGTGCCTCCCCTCCCAACGCCGCATTGATTGCGGCGACAACGCGGTCGTGATCGTCAGGGAACAGTGCGGAGACAAAAATCTCGAAGGTCATGTGGAACAACCCAGGATCACGCCCGAAGATACGATACAACTCGTTCGAACATCGCACCTCACCACTCTCGATCTCCCAATCCCAGCTACCCAGATGAGCTAACGACTGAGCCACACGAAGGTGCCTGGTTCGTTCATGTACCACGCTGTCCCGTTCGGCCAATTCTCGCGCCAGATCGGCAACCCGCTTGCGTAACAGCTCTGATACAGAAACATTACTAGGAGACATCATGTGAGACTCCTTGTCTGGTGATCGAGGCAACTGATCGAAGAAGCGTTGGAGTTTCCATAAGGGAGTGAAACTAGTCGCAAGAAGACGGCGGAACGTAGCTTGGGATGAGACAAACTCATCACTCGTCACTCAGGCGTGTAGAAATGGGCACAAGGCGGCGCCAGTGTCCTACGGGATAGGGCCAAAAGTCTAGAGATAAATGACCTGACTCGTGTAGAGAGAAGCGGCTAGCTGAAGTTCAGAAAAATGGTGCCGAAGGCGGGACTTGAACCCGCACGGCTTTCGCCACACGCCCCTCAAACGTGCGTGTCTGCCATTCCACCACTTCGGCAACAACGCGTGAACCGTCGATCGTGAAGCGTCGTTCGTCTTGAGTTGGCCTCGCCAAGCGTTTCACGAGATGCGCTTCACGAGTCACGAAGAACGAGCTTGAGGGAGCCCGCATTATAGGAGTACGGTAAAATTGTTGTCAATCAACTGAAGCTCCGGTAAAATCGGCACCGATTTTTCTGTGCACGAGTCGCTCATGATACAAACAGATCAGCGCGGGCTCTCCTCTTCCATCGTTGCATTTTTCGATGTCGACAATACCATTTTGCCCGGGGAAGCGAGCGAGCTACGATTTTTCCGTTGGCTCTGGCGTCGTGGGATCGTGGGATGGCCGGAAGCCCGAGAGAGTGTCTCTTGGCTACTGCGGCATTTCCCGACACTTTCGCTGCACCCGCTTCGATCACGAAAGCTCTACCTCGCCGGAAAACCTGCGCAAGTCATCCAACCTCTGGGCGAAGAATTCTGTCGAGAGGAGTTATGTCCCCGTGTTTCGGCTCCTGCGATGCGGGCGCTTGAGGAACATCGACGGGCCGGCCATGCCATCGTCTTCGTGACGGGGTCCATCGATTTCTTGATCGCTCCTGTCGCGGAAGCGCTTCAGGCTGATCGATGCTTTGCCAGTCGTTTGGAGCAGATGAACGGCCTCTATACTGGTTTTCTTATCCCTCCGCTTCCCTACGGCCAAGGGAAACGCCAACTGATTGATCGTCTAACCCATGAGCTGACCTTGGATCTGTCTCAATGCTACGCCTACGGAGACAGTCCCGGTGATCTCGATTTGCTACAGGCCGTGGGCCACCCGACGGTGGTGAATCCCATTCGTGGAATGGCCTCCATCGCTCGACGTAAGAAATGGCCGATTGTCAAATGGCAATAAACGTCGTCCTGATCCAGGACACACGGTTTCCTCTGTCGGTCATCCGATCAGCACCGCTGTGAGTAGGGCACGTTTCTCATGCGCGTGACAGAAATTTTTCACAGCGTTCAGGGCGAATCGACCTTCGCTGGGCTGCCCTGCGTGTTTGTGCGGCTCACCGGCTGTCCACTTCGCTGTACCTGGTGTGATACTGATTACGCCTTTTTCGGAGGATCGGAACTTTCACTCGATGAGGTCCTCGAAAAGATACAGTCATTCGGGTGTTCGTTGGTCGAAGTGACCGGCGGTGAACCATTATCCCAGACAGAGACCCTCACCTTACTCCACCGTTTGTGCCAAGAAGGTTTCACGGTCCTCCTTGAGACAAGCGGAGCCGTGGATACCGCCACGGTTGATCCATCGGTCCATATTATCCTGGATGTGAAGTGTCCGGGAAGCGGTATGACGGAACGGATGCATTGGCCCAATGTCGAACGGCTGAGGCCACAGGACGAGGCGAAATTCGTTATTCAGGACCAGACCGACTACGACTGGGCCAAGAGCATGCTCGATCGTTTTCGCCTGACCGAACGCTGTCCGGTCCTGTTCAGTCCGGTGTTCGGCACGCTTGACCCTCGTGACCTCAGCGAATGGGTCTTGGCAGATCGCCTGCCGGTCCGACTTCAGTTGCAACTACACAAGTACATCTGGGCCTCTGATATGAGGGGCGTGTGAGGCTTACCATCCCCCCTCTGTCATGAGGCGAGTTTGAAGCCCATCTGCGCGTAATGTATGTCGATCATTGATTGACGCATCATGAAGGAGAACGGAATGAACATCATGCGAGTCAGACCCAAACAGGGTCAAGTCGATACCGAGACTGCTGATACGCTTGTCCTCCTGCATTGTGAGGGTGAGGAATTCTCGAAGGAAGACGCAGCGGTGCTGGATCGACCTCTGGGAGGGGCACTCCGTGACCTCCTCCACTCGAAGGAATTCGAAGGAAAGGCCAATGAAGTGGTCCTCTTCCATACACACGGAAAAATTCCAGCGAAGCGGCTGATTCTTGTCGGGCTCGGGAAGCGGGGCAACTTGGGTCTTGATCAGTTTCGGCAGGCCATGGGGCATGCCGTCAAACGGGTACGCAGTGCAAAATCTCGTACCTTCGTGGTCGCGCTTCCAAGCCTCACCCCTCGTGATTCCTCGCCCTTGGATGTCGCACAAGCGATGGCCGAAGGCGCTATCCTCGGGAGCTATCAATTCACCGCGTACCGGAGTGACGCGCCCACCAATAGCGAATTAACGGCGATGACGATCCTGCTCTCGCACAACAACGACCTCGGTCAGATATCGGAAGGAATTCGTCGTGGTGTGGCCACTGCGGAGGCCACGGTGTTCGTCAGAGATCTCTCCAACCATCCCTCCAATGTGATGACTCCGACGAGGATTGCTCATGAAGCCAAGGCCGTAGCTAAGGAGACACGCATCAGTCTGAAAATACTTGAGCAGAAGGACATGGAACGCCTGGGTATGGGTGCTCTCCTGGGGGTTGCCAAGGGAAGCCATGAACCTCCGAAGTTCGTTATTCTCGAGTACCACGGAGCCAAGAAGAAAGACGAGCGCCCGGTCGTCTTGGTCGGTAAAACCATCACCTTTGACACAGGGGGAATCTCGCTCAAGCCTTCGGAGAATATGGAACATATGAAGGCCGATATGACCGGTGGAGCGGAGGTCCTGGCCACGATACGCGCAGCCGCTCGCTTGAAGCTTCCGCTGAATCTCATCAGCATTCTTCCCGTCGCTGAGAACATGCCTGGTGGTCGAGCAATGAGACCTGGAGACGTGGTCAAGACCCTCTCCGGCAAAACAGTCGAGGTCCAAAACACCGACGCCGAAGGGCGTCTGATCCTATCCGACGGTCTCGCCTATGCATCCCGATTCAAGCCCGCCGCCCTGATCGACATCGCCACCCTGACTGGAGCCTGTGTCGTTGCGTTGGGCCAATTTGCGATCGGAATGTTTGGCACGGATACACAATTGAAAGAAGCGATTCGTCAGTCAGGCCTTCGAGCGGGGGAACGCGTATGGGAAATGCCTCTATGGGAAGAATATTTTGAACAACTACGCAGTGATGTGGCCGATATGCGCAATATCGGCGGGCGAGGGGGAGGTATGATCACTGCCGCTCTGTTCCTCAGCAAGTTTGTCGGCGATTATTGCCCCTGGGTGCATCTGGACATTGCCAGTACCGACTGGAGTGAGCGGGAACGTGCCTATATTCCCAAAGGACCAACCGGTATCGGGACCAGACTGTTGATCCAGTTCCTTATTGATCGCTCCCTCGTTCACTAAACGATATGACGGTTTCTCGCGACCAAATCGGGCAGCTATTCATGATAGGGTTCGACGGAACAACCGTTTCGCCGGATCTCGCTTCGTTTATCACCGAATACAAGCCGGGTGGGATCATCCTCTTTGCCAGAAACCTCGAATCGGCGGCACAAATTGTTGATCTGACGAACGAGCTTCAGCGTTGCAGTCCGCACGTCCCTCTCCTCATCTCCATCGATCAGGAAGGCGGACGTGTCTCACGGTTGCCGAAAGAGTTCACGATTTTTCCCCCATGTGAAGTGCTGGGCTACTGCCACTCGTCGGAGTTAGCCTATGCGGCAGCGGCCACGACAGCGAAAGAGCTTAAAGCCGTCGGCATCAACATGAACATGTCTCCTGTCCTGGATGTGAACAGCAACCCTCTGAATCCAATAATCGGTGATCGTGCATTCGGATCAGATCCTCGTATCGTGTCCGAATTAGGATTGGCTACCGCGGGAGGACTACAGGACAATGGCGTCGTGGCCTGTGGAAAACACTTTCCTGGACATGGAGACACCACCTCAGACTCGCATAAGGAATTGCCCATCGTGACGGCGGATCGTGCAAGGCTCGAGCACGTCGAGTTTCCTCCTTTTCGACAGGCGGTAGCTAATGATGTGGCCTCATTGATGAGCGCCCATGTCGTGTATCGGGCACTTGATGAGACTCGCCCTGCCACGCTCTCTCCTGCAATTATCGGAAGATTCCTTCGTGAGGAGTTGTATTTTGACGGTGTCGTCCTCACGGACGACCTGGAGATGCACGCCATTATCGACCATTACGGCATCGGAGATGCGGCTGTGCTGGCCATCCAGGCCGGCTGCGACATGCCATTGATCTGTAAAGACCGTAATGGCATCGTTGCCGCCTATCACGCCGTTGAAAAGGCCGCTACAGGCGGGGACCTTTCTGCAGGACGACTGGCACAATCCTTTGCCCGGATCCATCGATTAAAGGAGCGGTTCTTACGCTCCTATCGACCGGTGACGATCTCTGATGCGAAACTTGTGGTAGGCTGCCGAAGCCATAGGGCTCTCTTACGTTCTATCCACCAAACCCGTGAGCGGATCGCAAAGTCCGAGATCTGATCAGGGACGGCATAGCTCTTGTTAACCGCCAGAATCTGAGATCACCCCATACTCCAGCAACTTGCCCCTTTGTCACCTCTTGTGGCATCATGAGCATTCCTTGGGAGGGCCTTATGGCCTCATTGCTCGAATACGTCGGATCCGTCCATATTTTTCTTGGACCCTACAGGGGTAATCCGATCGCATTGTATTTGCGACGGACCGAATCCGAGTGCCAGATCGGACCCAAGGTGTACCCATGGAACGATGTCATGGGAATTGGCGAAACACCTAACAAGGCTGCTGCAGACTTTGAAGAGAAGTGGAAAGCCAATGGCTTAACGGCAGATCTATATTCAGGCCCCGCGTGGGAAAAAGGCATTAAGCCCGAAAAACCTGCTCCGCCGAAGCCTGCGGCACCGCCGCCAAAGCCTGCGACTCCACCAGGACCAACAGCCGCTCCGGCGTCTCCCCCTCCGACATCACCTCCTTCTGCGACAACTGCGGTTCCAGCAACAACACCCTCGGCTACGGGGGCTCCTGATACAGCTCCTGCTCCCCCAGCACAGCCGTCCGGAAAACCTGCCTAGTCCTCGGTCAATACGCATGTATTGGGGTCAACGAGGTAACGCATCACTACCCGCATCTCGTCCAGCCAATTTGCTGTGTTTCATACCATAGCCGACATAGACAAGAATCCCGATAGCAGTCCATACCACAAAGCGAATCCAGGTAGCCTGTGGCAATCCGGCCATGAGGTAGAGACATGCGCCAATGCTCAAGATGGGTACGAGAGGCATCAGAGGAAGTTGAAAGGGGCGGGATTGATGCGGCTTGGTATATCGAAGCAGCATTACCCCGAAGCTGACAAGCACGAACGCGAAGAACGTCCCGATGTTGGTCATATCAGCGGCTTCTCCGATTTGGAAGAATGCGGCCAAAATCGCAACAGCGACGCCTGTCAGAATAGTCGCACGATGAGGGGTCCCGAATCTTGGATGGACCTTGGAGAACCCTGGGCTCAGAAGCTGGTCACGTGACATCGCAAAGAACACCCGGATTTGTCCAAGCATCATGACAACTAGCACGCTGGTGATGCCCGCGACAGCGCCAAAGGCCACAATGGCAGCGCCCCACTTAAAACCCACGACACTCAGCGCTTCTGCAACCGGGGCATGAACGTCAATTTGTCCCACTGGAACCAGCCCCGTAAGGACGGCGGCAACGGAGATATAGAGTACGGTACACACGGCCAGCGAGCCAAGGATCCCCAACGGAACATCTCGCTGAGGATTCCGAGCCTCCTCTGCGGCAGTCGAGACGGCATCGAACCCGATGTATGCAAAAAAGATGATGGCTGCTGCGGCTCGGACTCCTTCAAACCCATTCGGCATAAAGGGTGTCCAATTTTCCGCGTTCACTGCCGGAGCTCCAACGGCGATAAAGAATAAGATGACCGCTACCTTCACGATGACGATCACACCTGCGGCGCGAGCGCTCTCCTTAATGCCTCTGACCAGAATGGCTGTGACGAACAGCACGATAATCGCCGCCGGAAAATTGGCGATGCTCCCCTCAGGCCCTCCAGCCCAATGCGGTGGGTTGGTCGCCCAGTACGGCAGTTCCAGGCCCGCAAGTTTAAGCAAATTGGTAAAGTATCCAGACCAGCCGATCGCGACAGCGACGCAGGCCACACCATACTCCAAGATCAGATTCCATCCCGTCAGCCAGGCGAGAAACTCTCCCAAGGTCGCGTAGGAAAAGGTGTAGGCCGACCCAGCCACTGGAATCATAGCTGAGAATTCCGCATAGCAGAGGGCAGCCAGTGCACATGTGAGTCCGGAAAGGACGAAGGAAAGGACTATTCCCGGACCGGCTCCTGGGCGGTGTGCATCGCCGACTATGGCAGTTCCCACCAGTACGAAGATACCAGTTCCGATAATCGCACCAATTCCGAGGGCAGTCAGATCCCACGCAGTCAGTGTTTTTTTGAGCCGATGCTCTGGACGTTCGGCATCGGCCAGAATTTGATCGATGGATTTTGTTCGAAGAAGAGGGTTGCTCACGACCGCACCCAAGCCCATGATGCTCGACTTTCACCTGTTGGGATCAATAGTCTGAAACTGCTCATCAGTTCAGCACCTCGCAAGAGCATGCTGAGACAGATAAGTGGCCATGGCATGAAATGGTCCAAACAGGTCATGTGCGCGTCCGACGAGCCGCCCGTAACAAGGCTTCAAATAGCCGACGATGACCAACATACCGCTCAAATAAGTATTCAGGATGCCATTGAACTGCGAGTAGAAATCGATGGTGAGGTGACTCGATCGCCTCGACGATCCCATCTTGGGCAAGGGCACTTGCCATAAGTGACGGGGCAACCCTCTTGACCGATTGATGATGTGAGCTGTTGACCATGAGGGTCTCACTGGCGACCACTCTTCTCAGGAGACTCTTGGATGTTACGGTGACGGCATGAGAAACATGGATCGCTTTTGCCTTCTGACGGTGATCCATCGCGCTTGGGACCTGGGCAGGAATATCCTGAAAGAGGCTCCCTCCACAGGCGACGTTGACTGTCTGCATTCCTCCACAGATTCCCAAGAGAGGAAGATCCCGTACTCTGGCCTGGCGAACAACCTCCAGTTCGAAATCTGCACGACGCTTGTTGACCATCGGAAACTTGTAGCGCTTCTTTTCGCCATAGAGTCCTGGCGGAAGGTCGGGCCCGCTCCCTGTGAGCAGGAGTCCATCGACCGTGTCGAGCAACCGTCTCCGAGCAGCTGGATCAGCCACGAGCGGTAGGATCAGAGGAATGCCGCCAAGTTCTTCAACGGCTCGAATGTACCGGGCCCGCAGGAAGTAGGTAGGTTCCGGTCCGCCCATATCTTTCCTGTCACCAGCATGAAAGTCTGGTGTCACGCCGATGACAGGCTTCATAGTTACTGCACTGGTTCGTACGGTGGTTCGTACGGAGTTGAATGGGTGTCTGACATTCCTTCGTTCTCAGCGGCAACACCAAGAAAACGAACCGGCCTATCACCGGTCAAGTGCTCGGGGGTAATGAGATAGGTGCCGTACACACTGGGCACCCAGATATTCATCGCCGTTGGTTCGCTGAAACCTGAAAACACGTAGGCAAGGCCACCCACAATCCCCCCACCGATGGCAAAGGCGGCCTTAAAGGGAAAATACAATATGGTGGCGGCCGCAGAAGCTGCTCCCATACCGGCCCCGGTAGCCGTCCCTTGCTGTTGGTCAACGGACGAGGACTGACTCCATGCTGGGGCGACGAGCATCGAACAATAGGTCAGGATAACGACAAGAATCACCATCGCAAGTCTCACGTGATGCCCCTCCTTCCTCTCAAAGGCACAAAGTCAATCACTGCATGGACGCCATGCGAGTGATACCGACATGCGTTATAACAAATTCGGATGTGAATGCAAGCCCCCCGGCTGTTTTGCGCTTCATCGTGATGATGGGTAACTTGGAATTAGATCCAGTTCATCCATGATCGAAGCAACAATTTCTTCGGTCCGAGCGCCGACTTCCTCGTTCAGTTCATCCATCAATTCATCGGCGTCCACTCGTTGATTCTCTTGGGTGAGACCAGAGCTTAATCGAAGACCCAGCTTGCACCGGCAGAGGGCTTGGGTAAACACATCTTCAGCACGCTCCTGATAGTGTGAGGCTTCATCCGGCTCAGCCTCTTTCAATATTGCCGCGAGCCGACCATTCAGTGTCATGGTCTTTCGAAGTGCCAGGAGCTGGCTCGTGTTAATCTCCACCGCTACCTGGATACCTGCTTTCCAACTCCTCTTTTTCACATTAAACACACAGGCCACGGTATGGGGTCTCTTCTCAACTGGCTCAGGCCCGAAGAAAAGCGTGATCCGGAAGGCCGAGAGATCCCGTATTGCATCTGATATCATAAGGGCTCAGTATATCATGGTTCAGGTGAAAACCGTCGACTGATTGACACCCCCTAATCCCGAGGATACTCTGCCTCCTTGAAAACCGGCGTGCATCATAGACAAATTCTCGCGATCCAAGAAGCGCTTCGAGATTTGCAGACCGTAGACGGATGGCTGTTCTACGATTTTCGCGGAAGCGACCCACTTGCCTATCGTGTGTTGCTCCTCGATCAGACTCGACACGTCACTCGTCGTTGGTACTATTGGATACCGGCCACCGGAGATCCTGTCAAACTTCTTCACAGGATCGAACCACACGTGCTTGATGAGCTACCTGGCCAGGTCCAATACTACGTGTCATGGGAACAGCAGCGGCTGCGCTTGGCGTCCCTTTTGCGCGGTCAACGTCAGATCGCCATGCAGTACTCGCCCTTGAACGCCGTTCCATACCTCTCGCGAGTCGATGCGGGTACGATCGAGTTGATTCGAAGCTTCGGACTCGAGGTGACCACGTCCGCCGATCTCATGCAACGATTTGAAGCAGTGTGGACGGACGAACAGCTGGAATCCCATCGGTACGCTGTTGACAGGCTCAGACACATCGTCGATGACGCCTTTGCTCATGTAGCCGACTGCCTCCAGCACGAACGTCTTCTTACAGAATACGACCTGCAGCAGTTCATCCTCTCCCGAATACGCGACGCAGGTCTGACGACATCCAGTGCCCCGATTGCCGCGGTGGATGCTCACAGCGCTGATCCCCATTACACCCCGCCTGAATCCGGGTCTTCCGCCATAACCCGTGACAACTTGGTTCTGATCGACCTGTGGGCGAAGCAAACTTTCCCAGGATCCGTCTATGGCGACATTACCTGGACCGGTTACAGCGCAAAACAAGTGCCGGCCAGGCATCATATGATCTTTGATTACGTGCGGCGAGGCCGTGATGCGGCACTCTCATTTGTCCAGAAGCGAGTGCTGGCCGGACGATTTCCCTGTGGATGGGAAGTTGATGAGATCTGCCGGAAAACCATTCAGGAGACAGGGTACGGGGATTTTTTCATCCACCGAACGGGCCACTCGATCGGTGAGGAAGTCCACGGCAATGGAGCCAATATCGACAACCTAGAAACTCAGGATGGTCGACAGCTTCTACCACGTACCTGTTTTTCTATTGAGCCGGGCATCTACCTTCCTGGAGAATTCGGGATCAGGAGCGAGTTGGACGTCTATGTGTCGGAGCGAGAGGCCGTGGTGTATGGTCTACCACTTCAAACGGAGCTCGTGCCCCTTCTCTAGTCTTCAGCGCACTTGAGCGTTTGACTTCCTTGACACTGTCTCGTAACAGCGGATAGATTGAATTCTTATACTTGTTGCACAAGGTTCTCCACACGAGGGCAGAGATGTTCGGGACCATGGGTTTCTCTGAGCTCATCATCATTCTCATCATCATTCTCATCATTTTTGGTGCCGGTCGGCTACCGCAGATCGGTGAGGGCGTCGGTAAAGCCCTGAACGGGTTTCGAAAAGAGGTCAATGAGGCTTCTCCATCCCCACAAAATGAGGCCCAACAGGAAACTGTACAACCACGGTCAGTGGAAGCTCCTCTTACAGGCACGACTGGGGCATCTTCCGCTGCAAAGTCGTCCTCTATTCCTGTCAGAACAAATACGCCTTACGCACCAGGACCTGAGCTGACGCCGGGCACGACCGCCTCGTTGCTATACAATACTTCGCCGCATACTCCTCAAGCATCGATAACTCCTCCAAAACTAGTCCAAACGTCTTCTTCCCCTCAAGTGATTACCATGGAGGAGCGGGATGCAATGCCTCCGCCAGCAGCTCGTGCCTCGTATCCGCCTTTGCCAGCCTCGCCACAAGCCAAAACCAACGTAAAGCGCCCATCAGCGATTGTGAATAAGGATGCCGTCGCACGTGTCCAAGCGCAGCAAGCTGCACTCAAAACCAAAAGGACCCCATCAGCCGTTGGAATGTCTCCGGACAACCTGCAACATCTGGGAGAAGGCCTCGGGGAAGTCGTACGAACATTCCGACAGGCGGTATCCGATGTTCGCAACAGCGTGGATCCCCAGATGCAGACCATCCAAGCTGAAATGGATGCGGCCCAAAAAGAAATCCAGCAATCGATCGAAGCCGCGAAGGACCTTCCCCCGGAAGAGGGCGAGAGCTCAAAATCCTCGTGACGTACTTCTCGCTGTTTTCCATACTGCCTTCAGATACGTGCCGTATCAAACGGTCCCTCCTTACATTCCCCTTCCTAGCATGCTTCACATTGACCGTCGGTTGCTACCAAGATAGCCCCTCACCAGAACCACAGAAAGCACTAGATCTTCTTATCCTGTTGCTAGGTGATCGCGACACGTTTGTTCGAAGGAATGCAGTAGAAGCCTTGGGAAAGATCGGTGATCTGAAATCTAAGCCCATGCTTTTAGGAAAGCTAGATGATCCAGAGCCATTAGTTCGTGAAGCTGCTGTTCGGAGCTTGGGTTGGCTCTCTGGATTGGATCCTGAAACGCGTTCTAGGTTGACAATGCTTCTGCGGGATGACGATCCGTCAGTGCAGCAGGCGGCCTCACAAGCTCTCAATAGAAACTAAATACCTGCGGAGTTCAGCACATATGGAACCTGTCCTCACTGGCGACAGACCCCTGAACAGAGATCAGAGATTCGAAGATCTGACCTACATCTCTACAACAAGATAGTCGCAGTCTAAGAAATGCTTACAGATCGCAGTAACTCTCATTCCCAGGAAGCTCTCTTCGTATCGTGACCCGTGGGGAGGCAGCTAAGTGTTAGGGGTTTATTCCGGTGATATGTTTTGGCCAGAAAAGATAGATGGAATTTTTTGATGAGATGCGAGACTCACGGACCCTTGGCAAACGGACGGGATCCCTTAAACTTTCAGGATGAGGTTCTGCTGCGGTTCAGTGCCTCGACCAGGCCAACTAGTTCCCTCTGAACCTGCTCATCCAGCTCGATGAATTGAACCCCCATCCCAGGAAACAGCAGATATCGTTCAGGTTTGCTACGAACCCAAGCGACCTTTGCCTTCGCAGTCAGTTTATCCCACGGCTTATCTGGAAGGGCAAATTCGACCGTCAGCTCTGTCCCTGGCTTCAAGGGAGCCCCGCTTTCAATAAAGAGGCCGCCCCCTCCGATGCCTCCTGTCAGACTATCAAACTGCTTACCTTCTGGCGTCGTGTAACGGACCTTCAATGCAAGAGGTGCACGCGGTTGGGCACGGCAATGAGCAAACCTGGCATCTTCACCACTGGCGAGTACACGCTCGATGACCGCGCCCCATGACATAGCACCCAACAGCTGGCCAAAGGGGTCTTGGATGGTGATCGTTTCTAGCTTCGAATCGATGACAAGAGACTTACCTTCATGACCTGCAGTGGACACAACAGGAAGTTTCATAGAACCGAGACTCTTGGAGTATGCGACATGGGGAATGGTACTAAGCTGCCTGACTCGTATGTTGGGTAATTTTCACCAACTCATGGATCCGATCGCGAATCTCATCCGCAATCTCCGTAAATCGTATTCCCATTCCAGGACTGAATGTATATTGGTCGGCTTTAGGACAAACCCAGGCCACGCTCCCTTTAGCGGGCAGCCATTCTTCTGACTTTTCAGGAAGCGAGAATTCCATGGCTAACTTCGTCCCTACAGGAAGGGGAGATTGGCTTTCAATAAATAACCCACCCCCTCCGATACCTCCAGCCCGACTTTCAAATCGCACGCCGTCTGGGGTGTGATACCTCACTCGAAACGCAAGTGAGATACGTGGCTCAGAGCGAATCTCTTTTTGAGCGGAAACTTTGTGATAGGCGAGAATCTGGTCGATGACGAAATCCCAAGTTAAACTGCCGATCGGTTCTCCCTTAGTCCCCACTAAAACAACCATTTCCCGGGCTGGGTCAAGTTCGAGGACCTTGCCCTTATGGCGGACACTCAGAGAGACAGGGTATTTCACAAGACCTCCGTCCAACCACTGTACACCTGGAAAGTATAGCTCAGGGATTCTGCTTGTCGAGATAATGAATAGGAGTACTAGAGGGAGAGAAGAAGGACGGTGGTATCGGCCGGAATACCGACCAACCTAGGTCTTTCCAAAAGGTCGAGGAGGCTAGGGCGTGAACGAGACATTCATTAATGTTTACGCCGTCTTAGCATCGCTCTCTTGTTCAAAGATACGCATCGGTGGGTTCTTACCCTGGATGGCATCCTCCGTAATGACTACCTCGATGATCTGTTTCTGGGACGGTGCGTCGTACATTACGTCGAGCATTACCTCTTCCAGTATGGCTCGAAGGCCGCGAGCACCAGTTTTCTGTGAATATGCTTTTCGTGCGACAGCCCCCAACGCCCCTTCTGTAAACCGTAGCTTGATTTTTTCGAAGGAAAGCAACTTTTCATACTGTTTCGTCAAGGCATTGCGAGGTTCCGTCAAGATACGGACAAGGGCTCGGTCATCCAACTCTTCTAGTGTCGCAACAACGGGCAACCGTCCGACAAATTCAGGTATCAGGCCATATTTCAAGAAGTCTTCAGGCTGAACCTTCGCAAGTAGATCGCCCAAGCGTACATCACTTTTCCCACGAATTTCTGCCCCAAACCCCATCGACTTTCGATTCAGCCGTTGCTCGATGACTTGCTCCAGTCCCACAAAGGCGCCACCACAGATGAACAGAATGTTGCTGGTATTCACCTGAATGAACTCTTGATGCGGATGCTTTCTCCCTCCTTGCGGAGGGACATTCGCAATTGTGCCTTCAATCAATTTCAAAAGGGCTTGCTGTACTCCCTCACCGGAAACATCCCGAGTTATCGATGGACTGTCACTCTTCCTACTGATCTTATCGATTTCATCGATGTAGACGATCCCACGTTCAGCCCGTTCGACATCGTAGTCAGCTGCTTGCAGGAGTTTCAGGATGATGTTCTCAACATCTTCCCCTACATAACCGGCCTCGGTCAGGGTTGTCGCATCGGCTAGGGTAAACGGGACATCTAGGTACTTGGCCAAGGTTTGTGCCAGAAGGGTTTTCCCTGTACCGGTGGGGCCCACCATGAGGATATTACCCTTCTGAAGTTCAATATCATCAACCCCTTTTTCCTTTGAAGAGATGCGCTTGTAGTGGTTGTGAACGGCCACTGACAAGATACGTTTAGCGCGGTCCTGTCCGATGACATATTGATCGAGGTGATGCTTAATTTCCACAGGCTTTTTGAGCTTCGATGAAATCTCCTCTTTCGCTTCCTCCCAATCCTCCGCAATAATGTCATTGCAGAGATTGACGCACTCATCACAAATATAGACTGTCGGTCCGGCTATCAGTTTTCGCACTTCATCGCGGCTTTTTCCACAGAAAGAACACCGCAAATGTCGGTCCATCTTTTCCTGCTTGGCCATGGATCCCCCCCGTGTTACTTGCCTTTGGCCCCGTCTTTTCCTCCGTCGCCGGACTCCACTGCTTTCATGAATTTCGGAGGCCGCGTAATGACCTCGTCAATGATCCCGTATCGTTTCGCTTCCTCACCCGACATGAAATAGTCCCGTTCGGTATCATGAGAGATTTTTTCGATAGGTTGCCCCGTGTGCTTGGCCATGATCTCGTTGAGGCGTTCGCGAATCTTCAATATCTCCCGAGCATGGATGTCGATCTCTGTCGCCTGACCTTGGAATCCACCTAACGGCTGATGGATCATCACTCGGGCATTGGGTAAAGCAAACCGTTTACCTCTTGTTCCTGCAGTCAACAGGAGAGCCCCCATGCTCGCAGCCTGACCGAGACAAATGGTGTTGATTGGAGGTTTCACATACTGCATTGTATCGTAGATCCCCAATCCCGCAGTCACACTCCCACCAGGTGAATTGACATACAGATTGATATCTTTCTCAGGATCTTCCGCTTCAAGAAAAAGCAGCTGAGCAATCACTAGGTTAGCAAACACATCATCAATCGGGGCACCAAGGAAAATGATGCGATCCTTGAGAAGGCGTGAGTAAATATCATAGGCTCGTTCGCCTCGATTGGTCTGTTCCACGACGATCGGGACCAACATAGTTCCTGACTTCCTTTCTTCTAGACGCCCCCGTCGGACGAAATCAGGCGCGACGAACGGCTGTCTTCGTCATTGAATAATCGCATGACGATACACAAAATCCAGCGCCTTGTCAGCCAAGATTCGTGTACGTAATTCCTCAATGGAATCCTGCCCCCCTGCCTGAATCATTTTCACAAGGTCGGCCATCGGCACCCTGAGCTCCGAGGCGAGTCGGGTTACTTCATTGTTGAGATCGTCCTGACTCACCGACAACCCTTCTTTCTCCGCAATAGCCTCGAGGATTAACCCCGCTTTCACGCGACGATTTGCCTCCTCACGGTGGTCTTCGCGAATTCTCTTCTGTTCTTCCGCATCCGATGCAGGTAGCGTGTCAGTAACGTTACCTCGATGCCGGGCTTGGAGTTTTTGTCGCACAATTGCACTGAGTTCTCGTTCCACAAGTGAATCAGGTAGGTCGAAATGATGCGTTTCGAGCAGGCGTTTGAGAAGTGTATCCTTATACGACTCTTCCATATCTTTCTTCAGAGCCTTTTCCATTTCACCACGCAGTTTGTCTTTTAACTCTTGAAGGGAGGCATACGGTCCACAGTCCTTGGCGAATTCGTCGTCGAGCGCCTGGAGTTTCCTCTGTTTGATTCCTTTGATTTCTAGACGGAACCTAACGGTTTTCCCCGCGACTCGTTGGTCCGGATGGTTCGCGGGATAGGTCTGAGGAATTTCTATAACGTCTCCCTGGTGTTTTCCGATAAGCTGTGCATCAATTTCTATACCCAGCAAAGTCGCCTTTGACCCTACGCGATGCAGCTGTCCTTCTTTCTTAGCACCTTCAAGAGGTGTGCTGTCTAGGAATCCCTCAAGGTCAACGATAGCATAGGCTTCCTCGGTCAACGCCGTACCCACTGGTGCGGCGTCTAACTGAGCATGCTGCTCACGTAATACATCCAGAGCGCGATCCACCTGTTCACTCGTGACTGTGCGCTTATCAGCTGAGAGGGAAATGGGATTGGGAGCTTTATAAGTGTGAAGCTCGATCGACGGCTTGATTTCGACCGTCGCCGTAAATGTGAAGGGCGAGTCTTTCTTGATTTTCACTCGATCCAAAGGCGGAATTTCTACCAGCACCGGACTAATTCCTGCTTCTTTGATAGCTCGATCATAAAAATCAGGGATGAGCTTTCGAATCACATCCTCCTCAACCGTTTTGGCATAACGCTGTTCTAGAATTGCCGTGGGGGCTTTCCCTGGGCGAAATCCTGGTATCCGTATTTGTCGGTTGAGTTCCAGATACGCACGCGAAAATTGCTGGCTCACTTCGTCAGCTGGCACCTCTATTCTCAAGGCACGCTTCATCGGTCCCAGTTCCGTTACTTCCATCTTCATCGTCAAGATCGAGCTCCCAGCTTAGGGGACTAAAGTGATTTGGTGCGAGAGGGGGGACTTGAACCCCCACGGTCACCCACGAGATCCTAAGTCTCGCGCGTCTGCCAGTTCCGCCACTCTCGCATGATGGAGAATGTCTACGGAGCTACCTCTTTACGTAAGACAGCAAAAATAGGCAATGTTGTATAGCTTTGTACCGTTGGCCCCCTATAAGTGTCAACCCATACGACCGAGGGAACATTATCCTACTATTCCTTACCATCACACCTACAAAGGAGATCTCGCGTTGAATTCAGGGCCAAACATAGCCTCGTGACCCGTTCGCCTTGCTGGCTATGCACGCGCATGCTAAGATGCCGCCCCTTGTACTTCCCGACGCGGAGAGGTGCGAGAGTGGACGAATCGACATGCTTGGAAAGCATGCGTCCCGGCAACGGGACCGTGGGTTCGAATCCCACCCTCTCCGCCATATTACACTTCGTTATGTTGGGTTCGATTCTTTTCACTATGTCATATTCGTGCGAGTAAACAAAGACCGTAGTGTGATGAACTATTATTCGGAGAGCTTCGTATGAGAATAGGGGCTGGGCCCTGTGCAATGGAACCCTGTGAACCCCGCCAGGTCCGGAAGGAAGCAACGGTAAACAGCCAGTTCTGTGTGCCGCAGGATCACCTGGCCCCACTTCTCTCTTCAAAATTGTCGGAAGTAGTATCAGCTGATCTTCTCGTGGTACTAGACTCTCCTGCATGCCTCTCCATCCTGAAATCATTGCGCACGGGAAAGGGATAGAGACCGTTGGACTACCAAGTTTCAGCTCGGAAATATCGACCCGGCACATTTGACGATGTCATCGGTCAACAACATGTCGTCCAAACACTGAGGAACGCAGTCTCGATGAAGCAGATCGCGCACGCGTACCTGTTTTCTGGTACGCGCGGTGTGGGTAAGACGACCGTCGCTCGAATCCTCGCAAAAGCGCTCAACTGTGAACAAGGACCGACAAATCACCCCTGCGACATGTGTGAGAGCTGCCGCGAGATTACACAGGGGAGTTCGGTCGACGTTATTGAGATCGACGGCGCATCCAATACCAGTGTGGATGACGTCAGGGAAATCCGAGAAAACATCAAGTTCACACCGTTTCGTGGTCAGTTTCGCGTCTATATCATCGATGAAGTTCACATGCTCTCTAACTCAGCGTTTAATGCCCTCTTAAAGACGCTCGAGGAGCCGCCGGCACATGTCGTCTTCGTGTTTGCCACCACGGAAATTCACAAGATCCCCGCGACGATTCTCTCACGATGCCAGCATTACAATTTTCGGCGCATCGCCAGGGCCGAGATCATCGAGCGGCTTCGACATGTCGCGGCTCAAGATCAATTGACCCTCGAGGATCGAAGTTTCGTGGCCCTAGCTCGAGCCAGCGAAGGAAGCATGCGAGATGCCCTGAGCCTGCTTGATCAGGTAGTCGCCTATGGCGGCAAGACGATTCTCCATTCCGAACTTGAAGTAATCTTGGGAGCCGTGCCCCAAGAGATGGTCCAGAAACTCGTGGGAGCGATTTTGGCCCAAGATAGCCCAGCTGCACTGACCAGCCTGGCTCAGTTACTTGATCAAGGACATGACTTACGGGCATTTTGTGCGGAAGTGGTCGAACACCTTCGCAATTTGCTCATAGCAGCAGTCGTTCCCAATACAGCCGAATTGCGCAGTTTGATCGAAACTGCAGAAGATGACCTGAGCCGACTTTCGTCCGAAGCGAAAGCGTTGACGCCCGAACAAATCCAGGAGCTATTGGCAATCTTTATTCAGGCTGAAGATTCACTCCGATTCAGCTCCCACCCTCGCTTTGTGGTAGAAACTGCCGCCATCCGAGCCGCACGATTGTTCCGCCAGCGAGACAATGACACAGCTCGGCCAGTACAAGCCACACCCCCACCCAGTCCAGATCCTCCTAGGCTGCCGGCCCATAAACCTGTTCCACCCAACGCTCCCCCCTCTGCTCAACGCCCGGACATGCCTCCTGGGACAAAATCCGTTCCTCAAAATAGTTCCAGCCCAAAGGCAGAACGCAGTGAGAGACAATCCCTCTCCCGTCCCGCCCGCGAATCACTGAGCAATACGCCCGCAACTACATCGGCATCCCTGCCGACCGCAACCGTCGGCCCACGGGCATCGTTGCATTGGGAATCGGTTCAAGAGGAAGTCAATGCCTCATTTCCCAATATGGCACCGTTCCTCGAGGCTGGTCGATTCGTTGGAATGGAGGGCGAGCTCGTCACCATCGGATTTCCCAAGCACACAACCTTGGCCAGGGCCAGATTGGAAAAACAGGAAAATCTTCTTATTTTAGCCAGACTATGCGAGCAACAAACGAGACACCCCGTCCGGGTTCGCATTGTCGAGTTGGACGAAACCCATCCACCTGGACTCACCATGGCCCAAGTTCGAGCCGCCAAGGAAGAAGAGCAACGATTAGTGTTGTTCGAACGTGCCAAAGCGAATCCTACGGTCAAGCAGGCGCTCGAGATCTTCGGCGCTGAGTTAACCGAAGTTCGTACCGTAGCTCAACAGGAGGCGAACGAATGAAAAATCCATTCGGCAATATGAACAACATCCTTAAGCAAGCCCAAGCCATGCAGGAGCAGATGGCCAAAATTCAAGAACAAGCGGCATCGAAAACCACTAGCGGCACGGCAGGTGGCGGAATTGTCACAGTTACAGCGAACGGTGCGATGCAGATTGTCGGCGTGGCGATCGATCCTGAAGTCGTGAAGAGCGGCGATGTCGACATGCTTCAGGATCTGGTGGTGGCCGCAACGAACGAGGCACTCCGTAAGGCCAAGGAATTGATGGAAGGTGAAATGAAAGCGTTGACCGGCGGAATGAAAATCCCGGGTTTGTTTTAGCGATGGCCGTCGATCAACAAGGTTTGCTGGCAAGACTAATCAAGGAGTTGGTCCGTCTCCCTGGAGTCGGTCACAAAAGCGCACAGCGGTTGGCCTTTCACGTCATGAAGGCGGAACGGGAAGACGCATTACGACTGGCCGACGCTATCCGTGCGGTGAAGGACGGTCTGGCGTTTTGCCGACAATGCCGGAATATCGCCGAAGGGGATTTATGCGAATTTTGTTTAGACCCGAAACGTGATCGAACCAAGATTTTCGTCGTGGAGGAACCGAGCACTCTGTATGCCGTAGAACGGGCAGGTGCCCATCGTGGCCTCTATCACGTCCTCTTAGGGGCGCTCTCTCCACTCGACGGCGTCGGTCCTGGAGATATCAGGGCGGATGAACTGATCGACCGTGTGAAACTCGGTGGAGTTCAAGAAGTTATTCTGGCAACGAATCCTACCATAGAAGGAGAAGCCACTGCGATCTACCTCACACGATTGCTCAAGCCCTTTGGCATCCGTGTTTCGCGCATCGCCTATGGCATTCCAGTAGGTATGGACATTGAGTATGCAGACGAAGTAACGTTGATGAAATCCATCGAGGGTCGTCGTGATTTGTAGCCGTTGGTCGGGATTCTTCGCTCGTTGACCCCCTCTCAACGAGGTTGTATAGTTCTTTCATTCCCTCGGACGTAAGTTTTGGCTATGAAAGCACGCCCCTCAAAAAAACGAACCTCTTCAGCGAAACCCCCTAAATCAGCACGCTCCAAACGTTCGACAGCTCCTCGAAAGAACGTCCCCAAGAATGGGAAATATCCGGATATACGCCGCGATCTTGAACGCCAACGCGAGGCCATCCTCAATGAGGCGGGGGAAGTCCTGACACATCGCGGGGACATCGCAGCATTTCCGGACGTCAGCGACCAGGCATCCGCCGAGATCGACCAGAACTTTTCGATGCGGATTCGTGACCGTGAACGAAAGTTACTCAAGAAGATTGAGGAGGCCCTGGAGCGGATGGATGCGGCTACCTATGGGACATGTGAGCATTGTGGTGGAGATATTCCCTACAAGCGGCTCAAGGCCCGCCCCGTAACCACACTCTGCATCGAATGCAAGACCTTACAGGAACGGGAAGAACAAGCTCGAGGCTGAGGAGACTGCTTCGGTCCTGTCGACTCAGAAATGCACTGCCACCCCACCCACCAGATGAATTGTTGAAATGCTATATCGTTCCCAATAGGAGTCCGTTTCGTATTTAAATGTGTGCCAGCCCTGCGTCCACTTCGCTTCAGCAAAGACAGCTAGGTACCTGATCACAAAGAATTTGAGACCCGTCAATGCCTGAACCGAAGGGGAATAGCTGGTCTCTTCGTAGCCCTGTCTTGATAAACGAGCCCGCTGGGCACCTCCGCCGATACCAACATACGGATACCATCGACCTTGCGGCATGTCTTCTGTGGCCCAGATCGGATACCTGAACAGTAGGTTGACAGCCATGTTGTCGACCGCAAATTCCGGCATCACACCTAATAACACGAATCCGATCGGCGTACCCGTGCTCAAGAATGTCCCAAACCCTGGGACTACCTGGCCCGCCGGAACATCTGCGGTAAACCTGGTCCAATCGATCTCAAGACCGATTTGTGGCTGCCAGCTATGTTTCCTGGGTAGATGCCAAGCCGTAAGTTTGGCGCCGAAGGTTGTATTGTCTTCAAATCGAACATTGGTTGCTTTGGCATCGACAGGTTCTACCTGTAACGTGGCAAGGTTTGTTCCTTGATTGAATTGAAACGTGGTATCACCATGAAACGCCCATCCCCCGTATCCACCGATGGAAAACTCCCAGTTCCTCTCCGCGGCCGCTGGTGTTGCCGAAACCAGCAGGCACGCGGCGGCAAGGCCCCTCAGCAATGCTTGACGCATGACGATCCTCCCCGATGACGAGTGAGACTAGCGTCACTCTAACGGAAAGTGGACCAAGGTCCAGCAATTACTCGTTTTCTGCGGAGAAGAAAGTACGGCGTATTTCGGAGGGAATCAGGCCTATTGCTTTAACGCCTTGAGGCGCTCCTTCACATGCGCAATCCGATCAGTTTCATCGGGAATTCCTTCCACAATGGCGAGGTAGGTTTCGTATTCCGATAGCGCACGTTTGGGGTTCGTCGTCTCAGTCGCCTCGGCAAGGTTGTACCGAGCAAGCGCGTAGTTGGGCCGTAGAACGATGGCTCTTTCAAACAGGCTTACGCCTCGGTCTTTATCTCCAAGGCCGATCTCGATTGTACCGAGATTATTTAGCACCTCCGGGATGTTGGGTCGGAGGTCAAGTGACCGCAGCAATTCAGTTTTGGCTCTCGTAAGTTGGCCTTTTGCCTGCCACGCGATGCCGAGCTTATGGTGAGCCTCCGCAAGCCACACCGAATTCGTAAATCCGCTGGTGATGGACTTCTGATACGCATCCGCGGCAATGTCATAGTTCTTCTCACCACAGTAGGCGAGTTGAGCAGTCTGGCCACGCGCAAACTGCTGAAGCGATGAGAATGGTTCACTGTCATCGATCCCTTGACTTTCGATGTTCTGGCCTCTCTTGCCTCCAGTGGGGCTCCGAAGTCGATCGAGAAACTCGCGCCTATAGGGAGAGAACAGCTGTACATACGGGTCGATGGTGAAGGAGGCCTGGAGCAGGATCGGGCGATCTCGAAGATTGGAAACCAGATACTGAGTCGTAGTTTTCTCTTCGCCTGTTTCCAGCAGGGCACTGCTCTCCATGTTCTTCTTTGTTTCCAGTTGAGCTACGTTCAAATAGAACTCGAGGGACGGTTTTAGCTGAGAGAGCGTGTGCCGAAGCACGGAATACGGATGGAGATCCAGCCCTCTGGGAAACGTGAAGAGCGCTCCGACCAAGACCCCATCTTCGTCGAAAAAATACGACTCCTCCCCGTGCGATGGACTACGCTCTGACGAAATCGTGAGCTCCTGGCCAGTTCCCCAATCGCTCACCGTATGTGTCGAAACAGGATGTTGTTTCAAGAAGTCGGCTTTGGGCTCACAGAGAGCCGTTGAGGCCATTAGAATGAGATCGGTTGCCGAGGGAGGGAGAGGGGGCCGCACTGGGGCACGTGGACCACAGCCTACAGGTAGGCTGAGCGCGACCACCACGCTGAAGGATAACAGGAGCCTTGAGATGTTCATGCATGAAACCTCTGGGAGGAACCATACACGATTTGAGGGGGTCTTCGCGAAGGGGAAATGAAAAGGCCCGCTCTTCCCTGAAGAGCGGGCCTGTGATCGTCAACGAACTATCTACAATCTCTACTGGCGTTGTGCGTCGAGCATACTATCTTCGGCGGTGTATCCGTGAAGATAAGGAGAGTTCCCGCCAAGCGTATACATCGGGCGATTAATCCCATAATCAAACGCATGCCCAACCGGGTGCAGAATGAACCCGACCCATCGAAGTGGATGGTCGTTAATGGCCGATCCCGCCGCCGGATTGGAATAGACCAATGCAGTACTGTCCAGAATATTATAAATACTTGTTGGAGGCGTGTATTCCTTGTCCTCTGCAGCCACAGCCTGTTGATGCGTCGTGCTGCAGCCGGTTACAACCAGAGCCAGCATCATGATTCCGATCACCGTCGATGTCGATTTCATCATAATGACCTCGCTTATTTCGATACTCATCACGGGAATCTCAAACTTGGCTGCACCACACAGACAATGAGAAGTGTAGCCGACACCTTCGTTTCTGTCCAGAATTCGAGGGTTTGGCTTGTTGATGAAAAGTGAACGTTTCTCAGCAGATAGTCTACCGGCAGGGAAAAGACATGGTGGGCGATACAGGTATCGAACCTGTGGCCTCTTCCGTGTGAAGGAAGCGCTCTGCCACTGAGCTAATCGCCCGACCGAACGGGAGTCTAGCACGGGATTTCTGGCCGGTTCAACGTGGTTCCTCTCCTTGACTTCGATAAAAGACGGTTCCTAGAATGAGCTCTTTTCTTCACTGGAATTTCCAATCACATGCGTGACGACATTGTCATCGTAGGTGGTGGTCTGGCTGGGTCCGAAGCGGCTTGGCAAGCGGCGAATCGTGGCGCAAAAGTCACGCTCTACGAGATGCGTCCGAAAGAAATGACGAAGGCGCATAAGACCGGCAACTTGGCCGAGCTGGTCTGTTCGAATTCCCTGGGTTCTTCAGATCCTCTGAACGCCCCCGGCATCCTCAAAGAAGAGATGCGTCGGCTGAATTCGCTGATTATTGCCGCCGCTGAGCAAGCCAGGGTGCCTGCTGGATCGGCGCTAGCCGTGGATCGTGATATATTTTCTCAGCACATCACCCGCACGTTAGAAAGCCATCCGAATATCAGAATTCTGCACGAGGAAATCAGCGAGATTCCCACCGATTGTCTCTGTATCATTGCGACTGGGCCGTTGACCTCGGACAAACTGTCGCAGGCCATCCGCGCTGCGACACAATCACAGCACCTATATTTCTTCGACGCGATCTCACCGATTGTCGATGCGGACTCCATCAACATGGATGTCGTCTTTCGTGCCTCCCGCTACGACAAGGGCGGAGATGATTATTTGAATTGCCCTATGACGGCAGAACAGTACAATGCCTTTTATGACGCCTTGATGGCGGCTGAAAAAGTGCAGCCGAAGGAATTCGAGAAGACGCCCTATTTTGAGGCTTGCGTGCCGATTGAGGTCCTCGCTGAACGCGGCCGCCAGACCATGCAGTTCGGTCCCATGAAGCCAGTCGGCCTCAAGGATCCACGAACTGGTGTGGTGCCGGCTGCGGTCGTCCAACTGCGTACAGAGAATGTTCACCGTACCTGTTACAACCTGGTGGGCTTTCAGACCAAACTGACTTATGGAGAACAGAAGCGTGTGTTTCGCATGATCCCTGGACTTGAACAGGCCGAGTTTCTCCGCTATGGCAGCCTCCATCGCAACACGTTCATCAATTCCCCCCAACTACTCCTGAGTACGTTGCAGTTCAAGGCTCGCGCGAGCCTCTTCTTCGCCGGGCAGTTGGTTGGCGTAGAGGGTTATACCGAGTCAGCAGCGATGGGTGGCTTGGCCGGGATCAATGCCTCTCGAGCGCTCGCAGGACAACCCTTGATCTCTCCGCCACCCACGACAGCTCATGGCTGCCTGGTGTCTCATATCGCTTCATCGGACCCGCGCCACTTCCAACCCATGAATACCAATTTTGGCTTGTTCCCTCCCTTGGCGAACCCTCCGAGAGACAAGGAGAAGAAGCGTCGCGCCTTGAGCCAGCGAGCCCTTGAGGATTTCGAAGCATGGACGATGCGATCAAAACTTTCGTAATGTACCTCCACGTAGAACGCAATGCCTCACACGAAACCATTCGTAATTACCGATCCGATCTTCTCCAGTTCAAGGGGTTCCTCCGCCGTACGGATGCCTCTCGCACCGAAGTGGACAAGATCACCAGCGACAATGTGCGTGCCTATCTCCACAACCTGGACCAACAGGGTGACAAGGCATCATCGTTAGCGAGAAAGCTCGCGTGCCTCAGGAGTTTTTTTCGATTTCTCGTACGTGAGGGCATCGTGCCGACGAATCCCGCGGAAAGCTTGCGAAGTCCCAAGCTGCCAAAGCCGCTGCCTCGCGTGCTGACAAAGGGCGATACCGAAGCACTGATGGAGTTTCCGACCGGGCCATCGCCCCTCAACTTACGCGACCGTGCCCTACTGGAGACCTTATACTCGACTGGGGCTCGTGTGAGTGAAGTCGTCGGGCTCAATCGAGGCGACCTCAATGAAACGGATGGACTCGTGTGCCTGCGCGGGAAGGGCCGCAAGGAACGGGTCGTTCCGATTGGAGACGTGGCACTCCAGGCGATCGAGGTCTACTTGAAGTCGCTGCGTACACGAAGCCCGAGTATCCAGCTATCGGCTCCCCTATTTGTCAATCATCGCGGAGGTCGAATCACCACACGAAGTGTCGCTCGCATCGTCTCGCGGTACTCCCGCCGTCTTGCCGGCGGTTCAGTGAGTCCGCATGCCTTGCGGCATTCATGCGCGACGCACTTGCTGGATGAAGGGGCAGATCTCCGGTCCATACAGGAAATGCTCGGTCATGCGTCCCTGAGTACCACTCAAAAATACACGCATGTGGCGACGACTCAGCTGCTGGCGGTCTACGATCGGGCTCACCCTCGAGCACGAACAGCACGTCCCGCACATGGAAAGGACCACAAGTCATCATGAAAATTCGGTCGACGACCGTTCTCTGTGTCCGTCGCGACGGACGAGTCGCCATGGGTTGTGACGGCCAGGTCACCGTCGGCACCACGGTCATGAAACACAACGCTAAGAAGATTCGGCGCCTGCACCATGATCAGGTCCTAGCAGGATTTGCCGGCGCCACGGCAGACGCATTCACTCTGTTCGAAAAGTTTGAGAGCAAGCTGGAAGAATATCGAGGGAATCTCACGAGAGCCGCCGTCGAGCTGGCAAAAGACTGGCGGACGGATCGTGTACTTCGTCGCCTGGAAGCCCTCCTAGCCGTCGCCGGGCGCGAGCAGTCGTTCATCATTACCGGGACCGGTGACGTTGTCGAGCCGGAAGACAGCATCCTGGCCATCGGTTCTGGTGGCCCCTATGCGCTGGCGGCAGCACGAGCATTGCTCCGCCATTCACAACTCGAAGCTCCAGTAATCATCACCGAAGCCCTGACCATCGCCGGATCCATTGACATCTACACAAACCAACAGATTCTTGTTGAAGAACTCCGAGGATAATCCACAATGATGAAACCGCTCACGAGCGATACCACACCGCTGAACGTCAACAGTCTCACCCCGAGGCAGATCGTCGAAGAATTGAATCGTTACGTCATCGGGCAAAAGGATGCGAAACGCATGGTCGCAATTGCCCTGCGCAATCGATGGCGCCGTCAACAGTTGTCACCCGATCTCCGCGACGAGGTCATGCCGAAGAACATCATCATGATCGGACCGACAGGGGTCGGGAAGACGGAGATTGCCAGACGACTAGCCAAGCTGGCTGAGGCCCCTTTCATCAAAGTCGAAGCCTCAAAGTTCACTGAAGTCGGCTACGTCGGGCGTGATGTGGAATCGCTCATCAGAGACTTGACGGAACTGTCCATCAATATGGTCAAGACCCAGCGCCTGGGTTCGGTTCAGCAAAAGGCCGAGCAGCAGGCAGAGGAGCGCCTGCTTGACCTCCTCTTGCCACCACCTCCCCCTCGACCTGGGTTTGTGGACAGCACGAGCGAGACACCCGCTCAGCCCTCTCCCGATTCGCATGAGACCACGCGGTCGAAGTTGCGGCTCCAGCTGCGGGAAGGCAAACTGGATGAACGAACGGTCGAGATGGATGTCAAAGAACGTGGCCTTCCGGTCGGCGTCATCTCCAACGTGGGTGGCTTGGATGACCTCGAAAACAATCTCCGTGACATGCTCGGCGGGATGTTCCAGGGTAAGAAGAAGAAGCGGCTCATGAAGGTGCCCGAGGCGCTGAAACACCTGTCGCAAGAAGAAGCCCAAAAGCTGATCGATATGGACGACACCACGCGTGAAGCGATCAACAAGGTGGAACAAACCGGGATCGTCTTTCTCGACGAGATCGACAAGATCGCTGGTCGAGAGCGCTCCAGTGGACCCGACGTGTCCAGAGAGGGCGTCCAGCGAGACCTGCTGCCCATCGTAGAAGGCTGCACCGTCAACACGAAACATGGCCCGGTCATGACCGATCACATCCTCTTTATCGCCGCGGGCGCCTTCCATGTCGCGAAGCCGTCCGACCTGATCCCGGAACTTCAAGGGCGCTTTCCCATTCGTGTCGAGCTGAGTCCCTTGTCTAAGGACGACTTTGTTCGTATTCTGACAGAACCCAAAGGGGCGTTGGTCCGGCAATACCAGGCGTTGTTGGCTACGGAGGGCCTTGCGATCGAGTTCACTCAAGATGGGCTCGAAGAAATCGCAGAGATCGCCGTGCAGGTAAACGAGCGGACCGAGAATATCGGCGCGCGGCGGCTGTTCACGATCATAGAGCGATTGCTCGAGGACATTTCGTTCGAGGGGCCAGGCTGGCCGGACAAGCGGATCAGCATTAGTGCCACCTATGTGCGTGAACGATTGAAAGATATCGTGAAGGACCAGGACTTGAGTCGGTATATCCTCTGAGCCCTTCGGGCATCAGTCATCAAGCATCAGTTGACCCTGGACTCCAACGCTCGATCCTTGGGGGTTGCGCATGAACAAGTTGATCAAGAAGGCCGACGTCCTCATCGAGGCCCTCCCCTACATCCGGACATTTCGGGGAAAAACCGTGGTCATCAAATACGGCGGCCATGCGATGACGGACTCATCTCTCAAAGAACGATTTGCGCAAGATGTGGTCCTGCTCAAATACGTGGGGATCAACCCGGTCATCATTCACGGCGGGGGACCGCAGATCGATAAAATGCTCGATCGCCTCGGCATCCAAGCCAAGTTCAGGCACGGGGTCCGCATTACCGACGCCGCCACGATGGAGATCGTGGAGATGGTCCTGGCAGGGAAGATCAACATGGAACTGACCGACCTGATCACCCGGCACGGTGGCAGCGCGGTCGGGCTGAGCGGGAAAGACGGTGGATTGATTCTCAGCAAGCCCTTGACGGCCAAGGCCTGGGCTGAAAGCCTCGATCATGATTTGGAAGGCGAAGATAGAGAAGGTGATTTCGGGTTGGTCGGTGATATCGAAAAGGTCGATCCTGGTTTGCTCCGGAACCTCCAGGAAGATCACTACATTCCGATCATCGCTCCCATCGGAACAGACCGTGAGGGGAACACCTACAATATCAACGCTGATCTCGTGGCCGGAGCGATCGCAGGAGCCTTGCGTGCGGAAAAACTGCTGATGATGACTGACATCAAGGGAATTCGCGACGCCAATGGGCGCCACCTCTCCACGGTGTCTCGCAAAGATGTGCAGCGTATGATGAAGAAGAGGACAATCACCGAAGGGATGATCCCGAAAGTTCATGCCTGCCTGGATGCGTTGGCCGAGGGAGTCCGGAAAGCTCACATCATCGATGGTCGCATTCCTCATGCGGTGCTGCTCGAAATCTTCACGCGTAAAGGAATCGGCACCGAGATCGTCACCTAATCGTTCGGAAGGACGGATACCAGTTCTGTGCCTGTTGATCGTAACCGGCTCGAAGAAGATCTTCACGCTCTAGTGGGAGAACGTCACCCTCTCACCTCACCGAACCACTTACAGCAAACAGAAGCCTACCTGCATAACCAATTCTCTAAGGCTGGCCTCACCGTCACGTCACATGACTTCGAAGCATTGGGTGGGACCTATCGAAACGTCATCGCAACAGCCCCTTCGGCCTCCGTGCAGGAAGAGCTTCCACCACTAATCATTGGTGCCCATTTCGATACCGTCGCAGGATCACCGGGGGCTGATGATAACGCCAGCGCGCTGGCTGTGCTCCTTCACGTAGCTCGCCAGGCTCGAGGGATGACGCTGATCAGGCCAATCCGATTCATTGCCTTCAACTTAGAGGAAGAAAACTTGCTGGGCAGCTCCGCCTATGCCTCGTTTCTCAGAGAGAACAGCAAGACCATCCACGAGGCCATCATCTTGGAATGTGTCGGCTATGCGAGCCATCAGCAAGACTCCCAAAGGACTCCGCCAGGCCTTCCCATCAGCATCCCCACCACTGGTGACTTTATCGGGGTGATCGGAAACGAACGATCTCAAGCACTGACTAGCTTCGTCGTTCAGGCCATGAAATCCCACCTACCAATCGTTCCCCTAGTCGTGCCAGGCAACGGTGAGCTGCTACCGGATACGAGACGCAGCGACCACACCTCCTTCTGGGAGCAAGGCTTTCCAGCCGTCATGTTGACTGACACCGCCAATTTTCGGAATCCCCACTACCATCGGCCCACCGATACAATCGAGACGTTGAACCTTGATTTCATCGCTGCAGTGGCCGATGGAGTCACGGCGACAACCATCACATTGGCCTGTCAGCAGAGCACATAGCTTTCATTGGCAGAGTTAGTTAGACTTTCTGCTGCCGAGCTAGCAGACCCAGCGTATTTGGGAGCCCAATTACATGAAACCGTCGAAACCCCTGGAATCCCTGATTTTGACTATTCGCGGCCACAAGGTGATGATCGACGCCGATCTCGCTGAACTCTATGGAGTCGAGACACGAACCTTGAATCAAGCCGTAAAACGCAATGCCGATCGTTTTCCCAAAGATTTCATGTTCCAGCTCACCACTGGGGAGAAAACCGAGGTGATCACAAATTGTGATCACCTCCGCCGCCTGAAATTCGCTCAAAGTCTGCCTTACGCATTTACCGAACACGGGGCTATTATGGTAGCCACGGTCCTGAATAGTCCGAAAGCCGTCTCGATGAGCGTGTTTGTCGTGAGGGCGTTCGTCCAGATGCGTGAGCAGATCGCCGCCAACGCAGCGATCCTTAAACGGTTGGCTAAAATTGATCGGACGTTGCTTGAGCATGACTCGTCGCTGCTCGACCTGTACGAGAAATTACTCCCCCTCTTGCAAGCTCCGGACGCCCCCAAGCGACGGATCGGCTTCCACTCGAAGGGGAGATCGTAATTGGATCTCAGAAGACGCTGCATTTCCGCTTCAACTCGTCGGACGATCACGGCGGTCTTTAACCGTCTCGAGTACAAGCGGCTCGAGTCCGTCTACTGTTACGAAGGCGGCGATGAATTCTGGAAGGCGAAGCGAGAACCGTGCCGACGATTGGGAACCAAGGTAGCCGGAGCCCTCGTGAAGAAATTGTCCACTGGTGGGCGAAGTCTGTATGTCGGTGCCGGAGTCACGGAGCTCCCAGCCTTACTCGCGGAAGTACATGAGCGTGGTCGCCAAGTTGAACCGTACAATCTTCGTCGAACGGAGGTAATCGTCCTCAATCGTGCTTGCCGATCGACTTCCGTGAAGTTTAAGGCTCAGGATGCTACCTCAGCACAAGGTCGGTTTGATCATCTCTGGATAGTCAGCGTGTTGAACGACCCCGAACGGTTCTCCCATCTGGCGCCGTTGTCGTACGGACGAGCCGATCCGGTCACCTTCGATCCGGCCTGCTTTCAGGCAGAACGGCAAGTCGTACAAACCATCGTGAATCGCTGCATGGCCAAATTGGCTGTGCCAGGTGTGGTAACAACCTCAACAGAGGAAGTGGTGTGGATTGCAGACTGGTGCCACCGTCACACCATTCCCTACCAGGTGGAACGGAAACAGTACGCCACAGCCCTGGTCGGTGATCCGATCTGTTTTATGAGAATAGGAGCCGTACCGAGGTGAACAGGTCTTACACCTTGAAACCGGCGTTCTTTCCGGAATCGGACATGTACTGGTTGGCATACCGCACATAATTCTCCGCCGATTCCTTGATCCAGCTCAGTTCCTGCACGGTGGCCGGGCGCTTGACCTTCGCCGGTGAGCCAAGAATCAGGCTCTTTGGTGGAACCACCGTTCCCTCTGTCACCAAGGCACCGGCTCCCACCACCGAATCTTCTCCGATCACGGCACCGTCCATGATGATGGCACCCATGCCGACCAGTACCCGGTCTCGGATGGTACAGCCGTGCAGGACTACACTGTGGCCAATCGTGACACCATTCCCAATGATCAGCGGATGCGTGTCATGCGTGACATGCAGCATGCAGAGGTCCTGTACGTTTGTTCGGTCTCCGATCCTAATATAGTGCACATCGCCACGGATCACAGCGTTAAACCAAACGCTACACTCCTCACCCATCACAACATCGCCGATCACGACCGCTGTCGCTTCGATAAAACACGAGGTTGGAATCGTTGGTTTGATTCCCTGAAAGGTGCGAATCATGGAGGCACAATAGGTGAAATGGTCGATCTCCCGCAAGGGTCTAATTGACAGTCTTTTTGACCCTCCCGTAGACTGCTCCCATGTCGCAGCCATTAATCACTCCCCATCGTGCCAAGCCCACGAAGCCGACGAAGATGCATCATTCGACGACCACCATCGGCTTTGTGAATCTCGGCTGTTCAAAGAACCAGGTGGATTCTGAAATTATGCTGGGCGCACTTGTCACGGAAGGCTTCCAGCTCACCGACGATCCTCAAAAGGCGGAGGTGGTCATCGTCAACACCTGTGGCTTCATTGAAGAAGCCAAACAGGAATCCATCAATACGATTCTCGAACACGGTCATCTAAAGAAAGCAGGGGCCTGCCGTGTTCTGATCGCCGCCGGCTGTTTGGCTCAGCGCTATCAAGGGGATTTACTCAAAGAATTGCCCGAATTGGATGCGGTCGTCGGGACCGGCGAGTTCGGCAAGATTGCCGAGATTTGCCGAGACCTCCTCACCCCGAAGAAACGGCATCAGCGGCTCTGGATGAGTCAACCACCTTATTTATATGACGAATTAGCTCCCCGCGTAAGACTCGGAACACCACATAGCACCTATGTGAAGATCGCGGAAGGGTGCAATCGCAACTGCGCCTTTTGTGCCATTCCTTTGATGCGTGGAAAACAGCGCAGCCGCCCAGTGGAATCCATTGTCGCGGAAGCAAGACGGTTGGCGCATGAAGGGGTGAAAGAGATCAACCTCATTTCACAAGATACCATCAACTATGGCGTCGATCTCGGCCTACGCCAAGGCCTGGTTCAGCTCCTCCGCGAATTGGTGAAGGTTGATGGCCTACGATGGATCCGCCCGTTCTACCTCTATCCTCAACAGGTCACGGATGACTTACTCGATCTGTATGCCGGGGAAGAAAAGATCACCAAGTACATTGATATGCCTCTGCAGCACGTCAATGACCACATGCTCAAACGCATGCATCGGCTCGGTGACCGCGCAGCGATTGAATCACTGGTCAATCGGATTCGTACGCGCATTCCCGCGGTCTCGTTCAGGACGGCCTTCATTGTCGGCTTTCCCGGAGAAACCGATGCGGTGTACAAGGAACTGTACGAATATGTAGAACAATCCCAGTTCGATCGAGTGGCGGTATTTCTCTACTCCGACGAGGAGGGGACATCGGCGGTAGAGCTTCAGGAAAAAGTCGAGCGAGACCTCATGGATGAGCGCCGCAATGCGCTTCTCTCCCTACAGGAGTCTATTGCCACCGCCAAGGGAAGATCTCGAATCGGTTCGGTACTTGACGTACTCATCGATGGACGGTCCGAAGAATCGGACGGTGTCCTAGAAGGGCGTCATGAGGGGCTCGCCCCGGAGATAGACGGTGTCGTCTATATCGATGAGGAATCGACCGCCACTACGCCGCAGGCAGCATCCAAGCATACGGTTCCTCTTCTCACAACTGGAACCTTCTGCAAGATCAAGATCACGGATGCGGCATCATTCGACCTCGTCGGTCGCCTTGTCACCCATCCTGCCAATTGAGTGTGAGTTCTGAGCCTTCCTGATAGACTGTTGACGACCACCAACAGGAGAGAGAACCGATGACGGCGCAAAAACAAGATTCAATTGTGCTCCTGATCCATTGCAAGGACCGCCCAGGCATCGTCGCGCAGGTGTCCGGATTTATTCATGATTTCGGCGGCAACATCCTTGATTCCGACCATCACACCGATGAAGAGACCAATGATTTCCTCATGCGGATGGAATTCGCAACCGAAGGGTTTGAAATCCCTCCTGAGGAGATCCCAGCGGCCTTCAAGCCGATCTCGAGGGTCTACGACATGCGCTATGAGGTGCATCCCTCCAGCCGACGCACGCGCGTCGGCATGTTGGTGTCGAAGCAAGATCATTGTCTCGCTGATTTGTTGCAGCGCCATCGCCGAGATGAACTTCAGATCGACATTCCTGCCATCATTTCGAATCACGACGCCTGCGCGAGCTGGGCCGAGCTCTTCAAAATCCCCTTTACTATCTACCCGGTGACCAAGGACACTAAACCGCAGCAGGAGCAACAGGTCCTCACCCTGTTGAAAGAGCATCGCGTGGAACTGGTCGTGATGGCTCGCTACATGCAAATTCTTTCAGCGGACTTTCTGGCTCAGGTCGGCTGTCCGGTCATCAATATCCACCATTCATTTTTGCCGGCCTTTATCGGTGCCAATCCATACAGACAGGCCTACGAGCGGGGCGTGAAAATCATCGGAGCCACGGCCCACTACGCGACCCAGGATCTGGACGAGGGTCCGATCATCGAGCAAGATGTGATTCGAATCGGGCACCGTGACACAGTGGAGGATTTCGTGCGAAAAGGACGAGACCTTGAGGAAATTGTCCTTGCACGAGCTGTTCGCCGCCACATCGAACGACGTGTCCTTGTGTATGGGAGAAAGACTGTGGTGTTCGATTGACACGCTTCTCAGGAATCGAAGCCGAAGTCATGGCACAAGTAGCAGGTCCTTTCCTGCCGCTTGTGCCGCAACTCAGATCGCACGCTCTACACTTTGACGGAAAGAAATAGGGCACTCCCGCGCCGGCTGATCAACATCAAGACATTGGCTCCCGTCTTCAGATCCAATGACGCCTTCTTAAAATCCTGTACCGACTTGATGGGTTGCCGATTCATCTCCTGAATGATGTCACCTGCGAGCAAACCAGCCTTTTCAGCTTCGCTACCAGGCTTCACATTTGTCACGACCACACCCCGTTTTCTATCAGATCCAAGAACTCTGGCAGTGTCCTGATCGAGGTCCTCGAGTTCAATGCCGGAGAAGGCGTGGTCACCGTCTGACGTTCCCACTTTGGCAATCTTCGAATCATCCGGCTGCTCACCGACCCGGACCGTCACGTCACGCTCACGACCATCTCGAATCACCCGCACCAGCACCTTCGTTCGGACAGGCGTCCTGGTGACCATTCGCTGCAGGGCCACGCCGTCCTCAACCGCTAAGCCGTTATACTCGACGATCACGTCGCCCTGTTTCAGGCCAGCCTGGGCCGCCGGACTGTCTGGCTTCACGTCGCTGATCAACGCACCCTTGGAATCTTTGACGGCAAACGACATGGCGAGGTCCTGATTGAGATCCTGAATGCCGATCCCGACGTATCCTCGAACGACCTTTCCCGTTGTGATCAGACTCTCGTAAATCGGTCTTGCCATCGTCGCTGACACGGCAAATCCGACACCCTGATATCCCCCAGTCTGTGAGAAGATTGCCGTATTAATGCCCACAAGCTCGCCGTCGGTATTGACCAGCGCCCCGCCGGAGTTCCCAGGATTGATGGCCGCATCGGTCTGAATAAAATCTTCATACTGCGTAATGCCCATATGGCCACGGCCGACGGCACTCACGATCCCCAGCGTCACGGTTGAATTCAATCCGAAGGGATTGCCCACAGCCAAGACGTATTCCCCGACTTGTAGCTTCGTGGCATCCCCCCACGCGACGGCCGGAAGTTCCTTCGCATTGATTTTGATGACGGCGAGATCACTCTTCGGATCAACACCGACGATCTTCCCCTTAAATTCCCGTTTGTCCGTAAGGGTGACCGTCACGTCACGAGCCCCGTCGATCACATGGTTGTTCGTCAGGATAACCCCGTCCGGCGAGACGATGACGCCTGAACCCTGACCTCTCCGTGACCCGCGAGGCTCCCATGGGGGTTCGGACCCACGACGTCGAGGGTTAAATGGCTGCCCGAAGAATTCTTCTAGTCTGTTGCGTAAATCCTCCTGACCAGATCCCGGACCAGAGACCTTTTCCGTAATAACCGTGGTGATATTGACGACGGCTGGAGTCACACGCTTGGCGACTTCGGTGAAGCCGTTTGCCGGAGTCATCAGCGTGGTACCCCCAACATTCGCAGCTGGAGGACTGGATGCCTGGGACAGGTTCAACCAATACCCACCCCAACCCACGACACCACTGATGAGACCGATCCCGATGACAAAACCTATTCTTCTTTTTGTGAGATGTGCCGACATAGGTCCTCCTGATCAAGTACGGCATGAACCGTCAGAAGAAACCTACCAACCAGGGATGAGAGAAGGATTAATCGGGTATTAGAGTTCGTTAAGAGACAGGGGGAGCTAGCGGAAGGACCACGGTGAAGGTGGACCCTTGCCCAAGCTCACTTTGGACCTCGACCCGGCCTTTGTGCAAATCTGCTATCCATGTGCAGATGGCCAAACCAAGTCCGGTACCCTTCTTTGTATGGGCTCGAGCGATATCAGTTCGGAAGAAACGTTGGAAGATCCGCTTATGGTCGTCAGGAGCAATGCCGATTCCATGGTCGGTAATGGAAAGTCGTGCTTCCTGTCGTTCCCGTAACAGCGAAATTTCCACTTTTCCGCCTGGATGAGAATACTTCATCGCATTCTCGACAAGATTGAGCAATAGTTCACGTAGGCGCAAGTCGTCACCCTGTACGACGAGAGGCACGACGGTTCCCAGCACGACTTCAATGTTTCGCTCTTGTCCGAGCAACCGCGCCTGCCGATGGACGTCTTCCACAAGCGCTTCCAGTGCGACTGGCAAGGCATCCATCTTCACCTCACCCATGTCGGCGCGAGAGAGGAACAGCAGCTCATCGACGATGCGGGTCATCCGATCGATCTCTTCCAGATTGCTTTCCAGCACCGTCTTATAGTCTTCCAGCGGACGAGGTCGGCGAAGAATCAAATCCGTTTCACCTTTCATGACGGTTAGGGGAGTCCTTAACTCATGTGACGCATCGCTGGTGAACTGACGAATCTGGCGAAACGACGCATCGAGTCGACCGATCATGTTGTTGAAGGTGGCTGCCAATCGACCGATCTCGTCTTGAGCGGGCGGCATACCAAGGCGCTGGGTGAGGTCGCCCGCAGCAATGCGTTGTGCGGCAAGGGTGATCTCATCAACTGGCCTCAAGGCTCGACCGGCCAAGAACCACCCGCCTGCAAGAGAGACGGCCAAGGCAATCGGCATGGCAACGACCAGCAGGATCAGGAACCGATGCAAGGTCTCTCCGACGGTTTCCATCGAGGTCCCGACCTGCACGATGTACAACAGATTGCCCCGATACATGATCGGCACAGAAATGACCCGCAACGGCGGCTCATTGGGATACTTAGCCGACTCAAAAATGCTGTGTCCGGAAAAGGCGGTCTCCAGTGCAGTGCGGCTGAGCGGAACGTCGTGGTGTTTTATGTTCGGAGAGCTGATGGTAATCGTGCCGGAAGGGCTAAAAATCTGGAAGAATTTGTCGATTCGTGCCAGCTCGGGAAATTGCGAGAGCAATTCCCTTTCGTTGAGGAGAGGGAGAAACCCTCGCTGTTCCAGTGAGCGCACTGCGATGGTGGCTGTGTCTTCCAGGGATTCATCGACGGCGTCGCGAAGGTTCCGTGCCGTCATCGCGTACAGAACAACGGAGAAGATGATCAAGACTAGGGCGAGAGCGCTCCCGTACCAAAGAGTCAGCCGAACACGTAGCGGCATAGATCAGCTCCTACTTACTGAAGACGCGACCGGATTGCCGCAGTCTCGTCCTAGTCAGCCTTCAGCATATATCCACTCCCACGGATAGTATGGATCAATTTCTTGGTCCGCCCTCGGTCGATCTTGTTTCGCAGATAGTTCACATAGACATCGATGACGTTCGTGAAGGTATCGAAGTCTTGGTTCCACACGTGCTCGGAGATCATGGGTCGAGTCAGCACACGTCCCGTATGACGCATCAAATACTCCAGCAAAGCATACTCTTTGAGCGTGAGCTCGATACGTTGCCCGCCGCGCGTGACATCCCGCGTCGCCGGATTCAGTACCAAATCATCGACCTGGAGAATCCCTGGACTTTCCGTAGCCCCTCGCCGCAACAGCGCCCGTACACGGGCCAGGAGCTCGTCGATGGCAAACGGTTTGGTCAGGTAATCGTCGGCTCCTGCGTCCAGCCCCTTGACCCGCTGATCGATCTGCGACTGCGCAGAGAGGATCAACACCGGTGTTTGGATCCGTTCACGACGAAGGTTCTTCAACACGTCCAACCCGGACATAGACGGCAACATCACGTCGACGACCAAGAGGTCATAGTCGGTCGCCAGGGCCATCTCCAGACCTTTCGCGCCATCTTCACTGAGATCGACCGCATAGCTCTCTTCTTCGAGTGCCCGCTTGATAAAACAGCCCACTTTGGTCTCATCTTCGATGACAAGGACCCGCATACAGACTCCCACAAAGGTTGATCAGCCGGTGATTATACCAAACGGAACAGCGTGAAGCTTGACGTAACCATAACCAGCATGGAATTGAGATGGGCGACCCTGGCAAACCCTTTAGACTCCAATCAACTCAATCCGCCTGACTCCCAACGGAAGGGGATCCGGAAGGATGACGGCACATCGAACGGATGTCCTGCCAATTTACCCCTGGGAGCAGCGAGACGGGACGAGGCGGAGGCGGACCAGCAAGGCGAATCAATTCCGCAATACGTTCTTCAGTGCGGGGGTGCGTTGAGAGATACGAAAACGTCTCCCCCTCAGAAGGATGCGTTGTCGCTAATGTGCGATAAAACGCGATCATTTCTGCGGGGTCGACTCCGACACGCTTAAGCAGGTCAAGCCCTTGGCGGTCGGCTTCGTCCTCGTGAAGCCGACTATAGCGCAGCACACCTAACATTCGTGCACTCTCAATCCCGAAGGCCAGTGCCCCGGTGACATCACCGGTCACCGCGGCAATAAGGAGACCGGTGGAACTTTGTTCGAGAATCGCACGAATCGAATGCTGTTGGTAGATGTGTTGGACTTCATGGGCGAGGATGCCGGCGAGCTGTTCCGGTGTCTCAGTGGCTTCGAGAAGACCGCGCAGGAGAACAACGTGCCCACCAGGCAGAGCAAATGCGTTGACAATTGGATTATCAACGACCGTCACCTGCATATGATAGGGAGAATCGGGAACCGCAGCGATCAGCTGCCCAAGAACCCGGTCGATGGCGGCTAAACGATCAGGATCGGTACAACGTCGGTCCAGGGGTGCCAGATGTCTCAGTGCTGATTCACCGAGTTGCCGCTCCCAGGATAGCGGAACATAGGGAGCCAACCAGTTGGCCGTGACGGGGACCCCCCAGACGTAGATTCCGGCAACAATGACAACGAGAGCCAATGAAGCCAGTATGGTCCATTGAAGACGGCGACCTCTTAGGCGGGGATCATGTAGGTGGCTGAACGTTGTTGAGGCTGCCTTGTGGAGGTCGGCAAGGAACTCGACATTCTGGACGATGATAGTCTGAGCGAGCGGGGCACCATATTCTAGTCGGACCTCTTCTCCTTCATACGCACCTTGCGTCTGCCGGATTTTCCGATACGGCCAGGAGACTTGCTGACCGTCAGGCCTCAAGAAGTGAAGAGCGGTTTCGGTAATGTGGACCGTGATCGGATGGCGGGTTGCACTCAGGCCGTCCAGGTAGAACCCATTCCAATTTCTCGGCATAACGACTCAGGCCAGGTCGAATCCAGTATCGAGAAACCCGTCGAGTCCCTCTCCCGTCGGAGGCGCTGCGTCATACGCCTGAACAACGGTGTCGAAGTCCTTCACGTCCGTGACGGTCAAGTGATCCGTGATGAAACGGAGATTGCGAATCGTGATCCAGGGCCAGGCCAAGCCCAGCGTGCCCACGGCCAGGATGATGTTGACCAACTTGAGTCTGACGAAAGGCCACGTCGTAATGGCCAGCTTGAAGCGCGCAGAACCAATCATGGTCTGCTCCCAAAAGTATCGCTGTTCGACGACGTAGTAGGGGATTAAGAGGAGACGAAGAAGTATGGTTCCTACGAACAGACCAACAACCATCGCAACAATCCACGCCGTTACATTCGCGGACTCACCGGCATCCTTCAAGGATTCCATTAGCGCAGATTGAGCACGCAGGTAGATCAGGAGGGCGACAAGACCAGAACAGATTGCCGCGAGGAGGTAACCCGGCAAGAATGAGCGAAATAAATGCGCGCCGTTACCTGAAAACTTGAATGGCTCGCTCCCAAAATAGCTGTGCGTAATCAGGAATGTCTGCTTTCTCGTTGAAAAATGTGGATAGTAAAGACCGAGGCTTAGGTAAGTCAGAGCATATCCGGAAAGCCACAGTTTCATGAACTCCCAGGTCTTGCCTTGAAAGGAAAAGCGGATGCCTCGCCAGGACGTTCGTGCCAGGCGATACCGCCGTGCACCGACGGTCGCCACGGGAATGAAACACAGCACGAGCAACCAGGCTGCACCCTGGAGGCCAACGTTGACCGCCACGCCGCCGCCGAGAAAAGGTCCGATGTTTGTGAGTGCATAGTAGGGCACGCCGAATACCAGCGTGGCTTTCATCGCGCCGTTCATCAACTCTCGTGCGCTGCCATGATAGGAAAAACGGTCACCAGCGAACTCAGTCTGACTGAAGAGATAACAGCGTACACGGACCTTTGCCCAGAAATAGTAAATGCCGAGCGTCACCAGAGTCAGGAGGGCGTTGACGAGATGGATGCCGAACAGAGAACCTCCTGATCCATGAAACACGGTGGCATAAGTCCGAACCTTCGCGCTTTCGTCGACACTCGAGCCTATTGCTTTCTTCTCATCGAAGGTAGCTTGGTAAGCCCCGTTGATGTGCTGATTTGACATTGCGTCATGCGATTCATCGTGCAGATGATCCGGTATCTGCACGACGAAGAATGGTGCTGCGCATGTCGCGCAAGACGCACTCATGCCCGGCTTCAGCGCCTGAATGTTTCGCACTCGATGGGCCGTCGTACAACGCCCGCACGAAAGTCGAACCGAAGCATATTTGAGCGTAGACGCTGTCACAATCGAATCCTCCCCCTGTGGGCCCGTCAGCTCATCCTTTGTGCCCGGACAAGCTTTCACAGCCCACATTACCCACGAGGCCTGCAGTGTGCAGCTGCAGCCCGAGGTGCTTCCGAGCTTCGCACATCGGTCGGCTTGACTAGGACCAGATTGGCTTCGCAGGCGGAGCACGCGACGATATGCCATTGCAGCGAGGATAGTTCCATAAGAACCTCGCTTACATGGGAACATCCGGGACAAGTAATGGTCATGACATCTGGCTCTCTCTGTCCAATCCTGGGTGACTCAACTCTAGCGCAAACTTACCGGAACGCAACCTGGCACGGCCGCCTCCGACGCTCACTTTGTAAAGGATGGACTTGTGGCTAGAACTAAAACCTGCATCGTGAAGAGCACTTATGAAGGATGGCCCATTCCCCGAAGGCGGGCCTAGGTTGAATCGCCCGGGAACGTTTGTTCCAACGACGTAATCATCGGTTTCCCATCGCGAACGTTGATGATCAATGTCTCCTCGCCCTCCGTCTTGAATTCTCGATTGGCTTGAAGCAGCGTCTCCGTGGACTTAAAGGAGACTTTTGCGCTTCGTTCATCTGCGGCCAACGAGACCGACGTATTCGTGCGGGTGAAGTCATTGGCGCTTGGGAAGGCAAAGGCCATGGCCAACGTTTTCCGATACTCCTCGCGCGTCAACAGGGCCATTTGCTGTTGTGAACCTTGCTTCATGTGAATGGTAATACTGGCGTCAGGCGTCATGTGGCGCACGACGCTGTCGACATCCTTCTGACGAGTTGCTTCGTCGAGAGCGTTGAGTAGTCCTTCGATCCCTTCACGTGTCAACCGCACATCAGAAGGAACAGGTTTCGCCTGGGAGTTCGTAGGAGTTACCTCGGTCTGGGTGGTGGACGCTCGAGGAGCCAACACACGGGTCGGCGACCCTTGGGCCTTAAACATCAGGTATCCGATACCGACCATGACGCTGACGGCGAGAACGAAGACTATGGTTTTCCATGTCGAAAAGCCCGCCGAGGGATCCGTCTCTGCTTGCCGAGCGTCGCCCTGCTGCATCATAATCATGTGATCAACCTCAGCCTTCATGGGATAACTAACAATAACCTGAATTACACCAAAAGCAACGAAAGAGCAGGCTTCGGCATGGAGAAGCTGCAGCCAGGGACCGTCTCGTTCTTCATAGCTCCCCTAACACGCGGGCGCTGTCGCAACTCCCAGAACTATTTTGTCCCCAGAAAGTCGCCGTTTGGTCTCTTGGAAATGCGTCAATCCCATGGTACGCTGCCCGGTCGACGGACCCATTTATTGAGACCAATTGTCCCGAATCTAGCGAGAGGGTTGAGAACTCCATGACCATCCAAAATTGGTTACAACCGACTGATGACTTTCTCCCCCGACATCTCGGTCCTTCAGAAGCCGACCGTCAAGAAATGCTCGCGACCTTAGGCCTGCAGAGCCTCAGTACGTTGGCCGATGCAGCAGTTCCCGCTGATATTCGACTCCAACAACCCCTCGACATCCCGATGGGTGAGGGCGAGCAAGCCGTCTTAGCACGACTGAAAGACATCGCGTCCCAGAATAAGGTCTACCGGTCGCTGATCGGCATGGGCTACTACGACTGTGTCACTCCAGGGGTGATTCAGCGCAACATCCTAGAAAATCCTGCCTGGTATACGCAATACACCCCATACCAGGCCGAGATCTCCCAAGGCCGCTTGGAAGCGCTCGTCAACTTTCAGACGATGGTGACAGACCTTACCGGATTGGCACTGGCCAATGCGTCGCTCTTGGATGAAGCGACCGCTGCAGCGGAAGCGATGGCGATGTGTTACACCATCGCTCGCAACACCGGTCAAGATCGGAAAGAGTTTTTTGTGTCACACGACTGCCATCCACAGAGTTTGGCAGTGTTGCAGACGAGAGCGGAACCGCTTGGGATCCTCATCACCACCGGTGCCGCGTCGTCGGGTGATTGGCTACGCCCTCAATTTTGCGGCATGTTGCTGCAATATCCCGCTACCGATGGGTATGTCGGCGACTTCAGCGCCTTAGTGGCACGCGCGCATGAGGCCGGCGTGCTGGTGGTGGTGGCCACCGATCTTCTCGCCCTCACGCTCCTGCGCTCGCCCGGAGAATTCGGGGCTGATATCGCCGTCGGCTCGACCCAACGGTTTGGCGTGCCGATCGGTTTCGGTGGGCCGCACGCAGCGTTTCTGGCCACAAAGGAGGACTACAAACGACAGGTGCCTGGTCGTCTGGTCGGGGTTTCGAAAGATGTGACGGGTAAACCGGCCATCCGTCTTTCGCTTCAAACTCGAGAACAACACATCCGTCGGGAAAAAGCGACGAGCAACATCTGTACAGCTCAAGTCCTCCTTGCCGTGATGGCCGGTATGTTTGCGGTCTATCATGGACCGGACGGGCTTCGGCGTATCGCCACGCGTGTGCACGGCCTCACGTTGCTCCTGGCCGAAGGGCTTCGACGGCTTGGGTTCGACGTGCTCCCGAAAGTGTTTTTTGATACACTCCGCATTCCTGTTTCTAAGACCCAGGCGGAACAGATTATTGGGCGCGCCAATGAACAGAGCGTTAATTTCCGGCATTATGAAGACGGCTCGATCGGACTATCACTCGACGAAACCACTTCAGAGGACGAGGTTCTTCGTCTGTTACACATATTCGTCGGACACAAGCGGTTACCATTCCGTCTCCCCGAGCTCGCGGCAACCATCGACCCTGCCTATCCGCCTTCGTTGGTCAGAACCAGCCCATACCTGACGCACGAGGTGTTCCATCGCTATCACTCCGAACATGAGATGCTTCGCTACCTGTATCGATTGCAGGCCAAGGATCTATCGCTTGTGCACTCTATGATTCCGTTGGGATCCTGCACGATGAAGCTGAATGCCACGGCGGAGATGCTGCCCGTAACATGGCCTGAATTTGCTCGTCTACACCCGTTCGCCCCGGTTGAGCAAACGCATGGGTATCAGACCCTCTTCCAACAACTCGAAACATGGCTCGCTGAGATCGCTGGGTTTGCAGCCTTTTCACTTCAACCGAATGCAGGCTCCCAAGGTGAATATTCAGGCCTCATGGTCATCAGGGCATACCATCGGTCGAAGGGTGAGTCACACCGGGATGTCTGTTTGATTCCTGTGTCGGCCCATGGGACGAATCCGGCCAGTGCAGCCATGGTGGGCATGACCGTCGTCGTCGTGGCTTGTGACCGGCACGGCAACGTCGACGTCGACGACCTGGAGGCGAAGGCGGCCCAATATCGAGACCGGCTCTCCGCCCTGATGCTCACTTATCCCTCCACCCACGGGGTGTTTGAGGCTAGTGTGAAGCGGGTTTGCCAAATCGTGCATACCCACGGCGGACAGGTCTATATCGACGGGGCCAACATGAACGCCATGGTCGGCCTCTGCCGCCTCGGCGACATCGGAGCCGACGTGTGCCATCTCAATCTTCATAAGACATTCTGCATTCCCCATGGAGGAGGAGGGCCTGGGGTCGGACCGATCGGCGTGGCGCGGCACCTTGTGCCGTTTCTCCCAGGACATCCCGTCGTTAAAATCGGTGGATCCCAAGCCATTGGTCCCGTATCCGCCGCTCCGTACGGAAGTGCGAGCATCCTACCGATCTCCTGGGTCTACATCGCTTTGATGGGGCGTAATGGTTTGACTAAAGCCACCCAGGTGGCAATCCTGAATGCTAACTACATGGCCAAGCGGATGGAGAAGTATTACTCCATCCTCTATCGAGGCGATTCCGGGCTGGTCGCACATGAATTCATTCTGGATCTCCGTGAGTTTAAGGAGACCGCTGGGGTGGAGGCAATGGATGTCGCCAAGCGACTGATGGACTATGGATTCCACGCGCCGACCGTGTCCTTCCCAGTGGCTGGGACCCTCATGATCGAGCCGACGGAGAGTGAGACCAAGAGTGAGCTCGATCGCCTCTGCGAGGCACTCATCTTGATCCGGGCCGAGATTCAAGAGATTGTCGACGGACGTCAACCGAGGACGAATAATCTACTCAAGAACGCACCGCACACCGCTGCCATTGTGACAACCACTGAGTGGAATCGCCCCTATAGCCGTGAACAGGCCGCGTTTCCTGCCCCATGGGTGAGGCACAGCAAGTTTTGGCCGAGCGTGAGCCGTATCGACGAGGCCTACGGCGACCGTCATCTTATCTGCAGCTGTCCCCCGATCGAAAGTTACCAGCCCTAGTAGGATGCGGAAAAAGTCCGCCAGCGGCGTTCTCGCATCGCTCAAAGGCTCAACGTACCGAAGCGCGTACGCCTCGCCTTTTCGCTCACTGCGGCCTTGCTGGACAGTCTTTTTACGCATCCTGAGGGTATGCTTGGCGTAAGTCCCTCACGGGAAGGGCCTGATTTATGATTAGCATCAACCGAGCATTTCCGCAGCCTGCTAAGACTCGTGTTGCGCACCGCATCCGTGGTGAACTTGTCAAACCATGAAAGACCCTCACCCTATACTACGAAGACCGCTTATCCTCCGATACCAGTTCCTCCTTGCGTGATTTTTGGCACAAGCAGTACAGTGGGGGTGTCGATCCCGGGGAGGAGGTGTCTATGAGCGACATCAACCGTCGAGGCTTTCTAGTGCGGACTGGTTTGGCCCTGAGCGCGGCTGTTCTAGCAGAAGCCTGCTCTCACACGCTGGCCTCTCAACAAGCTCCGCAGAACACGTTTACGAATTGGGAAGACCTCCGGGCGCAGTTTCCGCTTTCCACTCGTCTCATTCACCTCGCGACGTTTTTCCTTGCCTCCCATCCCACACCGGTGCGCGAGGCCATCGAACGGTATCGCGCCGGTCTCGATGCTGACCCCATCGGCTATTGGAATGAGCATGAAGAAAAGCAGGAAGCGAAGGTCCTCCAGGCTGCGGGCGACTATCTGGGTGCTCACCCCACCGACATCGCCCTGACCGACAGCACGACCATGGGATTAGGGCTTCTCTATGGCGGGTTACAGCTTCGAAGCGGCCAGGAAATCCTGACGACGATTCATGATCACTATTCGACAGAAACGTCGTTGCGCCTTCGTGCCGAGCGCACAGGCAGCGTGGTCCATCAGATTCCCCTCTATCGGTCACTGAAAACCGTTTCCCGCGACGAGATCGTCGACTCCTTGCGCAAGGGCATCACCCCTGCCACACGCATCGTGGCTGTGACCTGGGTCCATTCCAGCACGGGATTGAAGCTGCCGATCCACGAGATGGCGCTAGCGATTCAGGCGGTCAATCGATCGCGCGAAGAGCAGGACCGGGTGATCTTCTGCGTGGATGGACTCCACGGCTTGGGTGTGGAAGATTTCAACGTGAGCGAGCTCGGTTGTGACTTCCTGGTCGCCGGGACGCATAAATGGATGTTTGGCCCGCGCGGAACTGGTCTCGTTTGGGGTCATCCGAACGCCTGGCCGATCGCGCAAGCAACGATTCCAACTTTTAGTGGGCAGGCCTACGACCTCTGGATGGAGAACAAGTCATCGAGGGATCTTCCGCCATCCGTCCACATGACCCCGGGTGGGTTCCACTCCTTCGAACATCGGTGGGCGCTGGACGAGGCTTTCAAACTTCACCAAGCGATCGGGAAGTCCAGGGTGACGCAGCGCATTTATGAACTCAACCAGCAGTTGAAGCAGGGATTGGCAGCCATGCGCCACGTGACGCTTCATACTCCGATGTCTCAGGATCTGTCGGCTGGCATCGTCTGTTTTGACGTGAATGGCATGCAGCCTCGCCAGGTCGTGGAGAAGCTCCGTGAACGGGGCATCGTTGGGAGCGTGACCCCCTATGCCACCAAATATGTCCGCCTCGCGCCGAGTCTTATAAACTCGCCGAAAGAAATTGAGGACACGTTGGAAGAGATCAGAAAGCTACGTGCGGCGTAGCACAGCATTCCGGGAGAGCGAGGTACCTACCGATGCGCGAAGAGCGCTACTTCTCACCGCACTTCTTAAACTTTGATTCCAGGCACTGTGTCGTCAACTCCTCGGCTTTCTTGATCTGAGCCGGCGCCATGCGTGAAGCGAGGTTGTCGCGATCCTTCATCAGTTCGTCTTTCGATCCCGCCATCGAAGACTCAATCGCCACGCTGTACCACATATGCGCGCGCACGGAATCCAGTGGCACGCCCTGCCCCTTCGCATACATCTGCGCGAGTGCATTCTGGGCTCCTGCGTGGCCCTGCCCCGCTGCCAGGCGATGCCACTTCATAGCCGCCTTGAAGTCATGCATCACTCCCAGGCCACTGGCGTAGAGAAGGCCAAGGTTATATTGTGCCCGGTCATCTCCTTTTTCTGCCAGAGGAAGAAAGAGCGCCCCCGCGACCCTAAAGTCGCCACGCCGTAAGGCCGCGTACGGTTCCTCTCCGGACAAAGGTACCGACGATGGTACCGTTTTCTTCGAGTTACCCTTGAGCGGTTCCGCCGCAGTCGCGACAGATGTACTGGCTAAGATCACAGAGACTATAAGAAGGAAAGTCTTCATCCTGCACCTCTAAAATCGGACCATTAGAGTTCCGATCCACACGATGTCTGATACCTTTTGACGTGGAACTACCTGAAGGTCAAGAGAAGTTTGGTTTGGTGGTGCCGAAGCCGGGATAGTAAAGGTGGGAGTTGCTGAAGCCCTTGATGGGAGCGGCGATTCCCACTTATCCCCTTGATACATGCGGCTCACGCTCTTGTTTCTCTTTGTCTCACTTTGGTCCGGGTCGGTTCGATTTGTCAGCGAATGTAACACCCTAATAACACCTGGCGGAAGACCCATGGAGCCTTTGTCGGCAGGTAGGGGCCTGTTTGAGGACTCCGTCGACTAGCCTGTTAGCTGTGGCACCACGCTGAAGCGAGCGCGGCCTGTGGCACGATAAACGGTATGACCAGGTATAATCATTCGACCACCCGTTCCGACCCACAACGGAACGAAGAATCCAGATTAGGGGAACGGAAAGGGTTCAAGGGACGAAGAGCAAAGGATCAAAGAACAAAGTGCAATGGGTTAGGGAATGTCCTGAGCAAGACGGAAGCCGACCAGGTTGTCCCGGTTGCCGGGACCGCCCCAGTTCCGAGTCGATACACGGAGGTTCTCCGGTTTGTTGGTCCAGGAACCGCCTCGGCGCTCGCGCCGCCCGCCTGTCGCTATCTGGGTGTCTAGTTCTTCATAAGTGTTCAGACACCATTCCCAGACATTGCCTGCCATATCCAGCACACCCTGCTGAGTAGCTCCGCGTGGATACATCCCAACAGCGGTCGGCCGTCTCAGTCGGCTTATATCACTATTACATCGGTTTGTATCCCAACCTCCACGCCAAGGGTACTCGTGCTTTGAATCTCCTCCCGTCGCCGCCTGTTGCCATTCCCACTCGGTGGGAAGCCTAATACTAGTCCCGGTTTTAACACTGAGCCAGCGGCAAAAGGCGATGGCGTCATACCAGGAAACCGTTTCCCGAGGGACATTGGCTTCCCGCCATGACGGCTGAGCAGCTTCATGGCTCTGTTCGATGCCCCTCCACCACTTCTCGTTTCGATAGCCATCGTCAGCCTTGAGAAACGATTCAAACTGTGCGCAGGTCACTGGGTATTTGGCAATACGGAAACGCTTGACCTTGAACATACTCTCAACACCCTCCAATTTCACCTCTCCTTCGTGGATGTCAATCCACACAATGTCAGGCAAGCCGTTCTCTTGTAGTCCAACGCCAGGCCGCATGTCGCCGAGCGCTGCCAGGGACTGCCCAAACGTGAGCCGCTCCTGATGCGAGAGCGAATGGTCCCGAAGAGGCTCACAGACCTTCTCATGCCCCGTAATAAACAGCCGGACAACTTCCTTGACGGACTTCTCACCCCTTCTTGCAACAATCTCCTTTAAATTCTTCAGCCGCTCTGCATGCCAGAGATACTTGATGTCATACCCTTGTTGCTCCCATTCACTCGCTTCAATCTCAGCCCGCCGCAGGACGAAGAGATCCTCGCGATCTTCCTCGATCCACCCGGCCAACCTCGGCCAGGCCCGGAAGAGGGCCTCATGCGAAACCTCCAGCATTCGTCCCTTCTCATCTCCGCTTGAGATCAGCAGGCGTGCAGTGACGAAACGTTCCAGCACCTCATGGCCGGAACAAGGCAAGTCGCTCCACTGGATCGGTTGTTTCGCATACTGGTCTCTGACATTCAGCCGGACCATCGACAGGAACGCGGTTCGCAGATCGGTCGTCTCCTTCTCGGACAGCGGCTTAGCCTTCAAGACGGCCTCCGCTGCCCTGGTTATGCAACCGCCGAGCCTTCCCAGCTTGTCTCGATATTCCCCCAGCGTAAGCAGCTTGTCCTGGCCAAAGCCCTCATAGAGTTCGCGTAGGGTAAAGGCGAGCAGGGGCAAGGCATCCGAGGTCTCGGTATCGCTGATCATGGCCTGGACAAGGCCCGGTCCCAGCTCAAGACCGGCGATTCTTGCCGGTCCTTCAATCACCGATGCGAAGTCGTCAACCGCCATCTGCGGGACTGGAAACGTCTCGACCCTCAGCCCCCGCATGGCTGGGTGATCCTGAAACGAGCCAAGAAAATCAGACCGCAACGTCGCCAGCACCAAGAGACGGCTGTCCTCGCGAGCAAGCAACTCGCGTAGAAATGCCAGAAACCGGTCCCCCTCTTCGTTGGTACCGACAGCCAGCAATTCCTCGCACTGATCGATCAGGAAGAGCACCGTCGCCTCTTGTGATCCAACGTTCTCACGCAACTCCTTGAGCAATTCCAGGAACGGATCCACGGACTGCTTTGTGTCGTGCTTGTCCCAACGGATGCGGCTCCGCACGGACGCCACGTCCCTTGGCGTTCCCTTCCCCACTTGCGGGAGCTGACCGAACCGTTGGCTCAGGACCATCGCCAACTCGTCAAAAGGAGCGGTGAGGGGCCGAAATGGATCGACGACCACCCAGCGCTGGTCACGCTTGAGCCTCGGCAACAGACCAGCGCGCATCACAGAAGATTTGCCGCTGCCCGAAGCGCCCAGGACGAGAGTGAGACTGGGGCCACCAAATTGTTGAAGGCGGTTGAGCAGTGCCTGCCCCTCGCGGATCTCTTTGTCTCGCCCGAAAAAGATCGCGGCGTCCTGCTCCTGAAAGGTCAGCAACCCTGGATAGGGCGGCCTCCTACCGTCCCAGTGGAACAGATCCTTCGGGTCCAGTCCTGCAAGGACTCCCTTCTCTAATCGCTGGTACGCCTGATCCCAGCCAGCCGTGGCATCGATGACCTGAACCGTGGTGAGGAGGCGGTCGATCTGCACGTCATCGATTTTTATCGGAAACACGGGCCTACCCAGGGCCTTAGCGTGAGTGATCTCTGCGAAACACCACCGGGAGGCCATGGAGGCCTGGCTACAGAGGAGGATCACCGCGCGGGATTCGCGTAATTTTACGTACAACTCTTTCTCCCAATCCCGTCCCGCCGGAATCCCGTCCTCCGGATCGAAATCGAGGAAGACGGAGCGGTGCCCCCACTCTCCCAGGTGAGCCTTCACCTGTTCGGCGATGGCGTTATCGCGGCTGCTGTGGCTGAGGAAGATGTTGCTCATGAGACAGCTGGTCTCAAGGGTGGTCTCGTTAGATTAGGAACGCATTCTACACATTTTCGCTACGAAGATCTGCTCACAGGTGAAGACGATGGATGCTCTGCTTGAAACGATAGGGTACAGGTTGGAATTGGTAAACGCTTTGCTAGGAGCAGAAATTCTCTCTCTTCCTCTTGATAGATGCAGCAACGCTATTTGTATGTCTCGGTCTCACTTTGTTGGACTTACGCCTGACAGGCCGCCAAAAGTAACACCAGATAATGCCTCGAAGAGGCCGGGGGCTTTGTCCGGTTGGCGGGGAGCCCCAAAGGGAACCCGACTCCTAAGGCTACGGACACAGCACAGAAGTTCTGAGGGATCCATGCAACTCTTACCCTAAAGGTAGAAGTCGGCTAACCTTCATTTCAATTCCCGCTAGACAAACGCTTCTAGTCTAACCCATGATGTATAAACGATGAGCGCAGAACAGTATCCTAATCAACCTCTCATAGACGTTGCGTTTGAGATCCGTTTCCCAGGAGACCCGGCAGTCGAATGTCGGCGCGATGAATTCTTTCGTCTCGTTCGCGATAGATATCCAAAAGTGTACGTACCCAAACTCCAACCCGGACAGGCCCCTGCATTGGCCATGTATCATTTCAAGCAAGATGATGATCAAGCAACCATCATGACCGCAATTAACAAGCTTGCGTATAGTACGAAAAAATATCCAGGCTTCGACGCGTTCAAAGCCGAAGTCTCAAAGGTAGTGGATATTTTTGGTACGACCTTTCACGTTGATAAGTTGACGAGGACCGGACTACGCTACATCAACGCCATTCCGTTCGTCCCTAAATCGGGAAGCATTCCCTTACGGGAATATCTCAAAGTTGGGTTTCAGTTACCTCCACCTGCTACCGATAGTTTCAAAACGTTGACTTTTACATTTGCTTCGCAGGTCGGAAACGGGACCATCAACGTGCGTATTGAGCATATGCAAGCGGAAGACAGGAGCCATGAGGCCATCCTCCTGGATTTTGACTATGCTATGCAATCTGAGTTGACCTTTGATAATATCCAGCTATATCTCGAAGAAAGCCACAACGTGACCAAGCAAATGTTTGAGGGCATGATCACGGATGAATACCGTAACTACATCCGGGGAGAAGAGATATGACCATGGTCGCCACAATGCGTAGCGCTCATGAACTTCTAGGCGAATTTCCTGAACATTTCTTTCCGATAGTTAGGTCTTCGACCTATGAAGAACCGGTGGAATCTACCGAGACTACCTTGAAGCCGTTCAAGTTCCCTCTGCTTCAATTAACGATTTCTGGCCGCACCTTCTTTCCATCAAAACCGATAGGTGTCCAAGTTACTCAAGAGGGACCCTGGTTCTTTGCGGGGAACGAAGCTCTCAACGTGGTAGGGACAGGTGGGAGTTTAGAAGAAGCGGTCTTTGATTTAGAACACCACATCGTTCATTTTTGGGAGTACTATGGGTCCCTTCAAGACTCACAGGTGACCGGTGACGCTGTGCGCTTGAAAAAGCTTTTCTCCAATCTCCTAGTTGAAACTGTTTTCAAGGCGGCCTGAACGTGTCTCAAGTTCCTCGGGATACCATTGAAAGCACCCTCCCGAAGAAAGGGTTTGTGTTAGATCCATCCAAACACAGCCATAAGTATTTTTATCATGAGCATAATGGACAGAGGACTGGGGCATACGCCTACACCTCCCGCGGAACTAGCTACAAGACTTATGGGGACGAACTTCTAAAGCGGATGAAGGGGGAGCTTCGCCTTGATACCTTGAAGGAAGTCAGAGATCTTCTTCTCTGCCCCATGGACGCAACCGCGTACAACAACAAACTCGTGGAGAAAGGTCTTCTACCTAAAATTCCATTGTGATATGAATGCTTTTTCCAATTGCTTAGTGTGCTCTCACTTCATTTTTCGTCACCATTACGACGGCACCAGTTGAGCTAAGTCCTCACTGACCCGCGTTTCCTCATGCGGGTGCTGCCCTACTTCACCGTCACTCTACTGAAGTGAACATGCCACCACGGAAAGGACCAAGTCCGCGCTACAAGATCAAGGCTCTATCGGAAGAATTGCGCAAGCTCTCCTTTCCAACTTCCCCCATCCCTGTCAATCTCGCCAAGTTTGCAGCCGATGCATTCGATAAGTTCCTAGCCGGCAATTGTCACTCTTTGGATGAAGCTTTTGGATTGGATAAAGACCGTGGCGCGCCACGGCGGCTATCCAAGGCCAAGAAACATCTAGCTCTCGCAAAAAAGATTTTTGCGCTTCGGCTTAAACGGAAAACTTGGTATCAGATCGAAGACGAATTGGATATGGAGCAACGAGCTCTTCGTCGGATCTATAAACCCTTCAGAGTCCACCTTCTTTCAAGCAAGATCGCTTCTGACCTAAAGCATCCGAAGAGATAACCTCGCGAATAAGACTCTGCCCATCCTCCATCCAGGACAATAATTCTGGTTTATTTTGTGTCCTATGCCTCCAGACATCGATGCGTTATCACAGCATCATCAAGCTGCAATGTGCAGCTTGATGACCAAGGAGGCTTTTACATGGACGCCACGCTTGTAGACGCTGCAACGGCCGCGGCGAAGCTCGGCCAAGCAAAGTCGAGTATTTACCGCATGGCGCAGGCTGGGCTTATCCCGTCCTATGCAGCAGGACCCCGTTTACGGGGACGCCGCTTTGATCTTGCCGAAGTGCGCGAAGCTCTCAAGGCCTTGGCCCAGCAATCGGTAAAGATATGATGCCCGCCCACTTGCTGCGCCATTTGGAGAAGGTCAGGGATCACGGCTTTGGTCGCTGGTCGGCTCGGTGTCCAGCACATGCAGATAGGTTGCCGTCGCTGTCGATTCGAGAAGCAGACTCTCGGATTCTTCTCCACTGCTTTGCTGGATGTAAGCCGGAAGCGATTGTGGAAGCCCTTGGGCTTGAAATGCGCGACCTCTTCACGGATACCCCAACCCATCCAGGACAACAGCCTGTCCTGAAACCTCAACGGCTCGATCTTGTCGCCGTTGCATTTCGGTTTGAGTTGGCGGCCCTCGACCGAAGATTCCGAGCTGATGCAGTCCTCAAGGCTGTCGCAGGTTTCAATGGCGATAACGTGAGCGACGAAGACCGGGACCGACTCATGAACGCGGTGGCCTGTGCCTATGCCGACAGAGACCGAGCCGCATATCTGGAAACTGTGGCCGACGACTTCCGACTGAAGGCTTTTCAAAAAAGAGAGGACTGCCATGCAGCCTAGCATTGATGACGTGGAGCGACTCGCAACCCAGCCACTCATGAGCGATACCGCCACGCAGGAACACTTTCTGAGAAACCTGAGGGCGATTCTCGGCGACGAGGGGAATGGTTCGATTGATCTGTCACAGGCCCTTGTGAGTTACCCCGATCTATTGGCGTTGGAGATTCCCGAACGGATACGGCATGTACCCTGGTTGCCAGAACGTGGCAACGTCATGGTCTACGGCCCTCGTGGAGTGGGGAAGACATTCTTCCAGCTCGCGCTCGCCGTGGCATTGACGACCGGCCAAGCGTTATTACGATGGCCTGCTCCTGTTCCGGTTGGCGTGTTGTATGTCGATGGCGAAATGCAGCTTGATGAATTGCGGAATCGCATTACCGCCCTTTCGAATCTCCCGCCGACGGCCCCGTTGGAATTTCTCACCAGTCAATTGGTCTATCACCGGTGCGCGGGCAAGGATCTGGTCCTAACCTCTGAGGCGATGCGGCATGAAGTCGAGAAGATCCTTGAGGCTCGCCCAGCAATTCGAGTTCTGATCCTCGACAACATTTCGTGCCTATTCAGTGGCATCAATGAGGACTCCAAGCAGGACTGGGAACCGATCAATGCGTGGTTAATTCGGTTACGCCATCGAGGCCTCGCCACAGTCTTAGTCCATCATGCCGGGAAGGCTGGCCAGCAGAGGGGCACAAGTGGGCGGGAAGACTCTCTCGATACGGTCATTCAACTATCGAAGCCAACCGGGGCCGATGCCCGAGAGGGCTGTCATTTTGAGCTGACTTTTACTAAGTGCCGAAGCGTGACGGGCGAGGATGTGGCCCCTTTGGATGTTCGCCTTCAGACGGTCGACAGTGGTTTGCAATGGTTCTGGCAACCCATCGAAGTGTCGAAGCTGGATCAGGCTCGGCGCGTAGTTGCCGAAGGAGTATCTGGCCCTACAGAACTGGCAGAGGAACTCGGGATCAACAAAGGATATGCCTCTCGGCTCCTAAAGAAGCTCAAGGCTGAGGGTGAAGCATGAACCAGGTGCCTGAGGGTTGTCTGGAGCGTTGCCTAGCACTTCAAAACGTTGCCTACTTTCAGGGCGGGAGATTACACACAGATTTCAGGCAACCTTTCAGGAAACCCCACTCTGAAAACGATGATTCACGGTTGCCTACCCTGGCAATTATTCTGAGGGAGGCAACTTCGTGTTGCCTCGCGGTTGCCTGGAGAGTTGCCAAACCGGGGAAGTGCGGCACATGACCTCAACAGCGGTCTCTCGTTGTGCCCATTGTAGCGCGGTGGTCAACATTCACTGGCCGTCCTGCCTTGTTTGTCAGACTATCCTTCCACCAGTCCTAAAAGTTCTGCTCTATCAGCGCTCACGCCTGACGCTCAGGGACGAGCATGCGACCCCCTAACCCCTATTCTCCCCGGCTGGCTGGTGACCTATCGAAATCGACAGGGAAAGCTCTGTGGAGGCTCGGATGATCGAGCACATGGGACCGTGAAAGAATGCTTTTGGAATAACGGCATATGGACGCTGGGCCTTACTGATGGCGAGCAGATCCCTCTCTGGAACATCCAGGCGGTAGGGAAGACGGATAGCACGGGGCATATCCTCGCAGCATGGACGGTGCGCGAGCATGGGGCGGATGGGAACAGAAGGATTCTGTAGAAGAGGAAACTAGAATGCCTTTCCAACCAGGCAAACCGAAAACGGGTGGACGGCAATCCGGCACTCCCAATCGGTTTACGGGAGCTTTTCGGGAAGCGGTTCTTCACGTCTACAATGGCTTGGGTGGACATAAAGCCTTCTTGGAGTGGGCAAGAAAAAACCCCACCGAATACTATCGGATAGCGGCGAGACTGATTCCTGTCGAATTGCGCTCCGAAGAGGAACGAACTATCAACGTGATTATTCCGGCCCCGCCACCGCCTCTTCTCGATTCTCAGAAGCACTCGGCAATGATCGAGGATCAGTCCAAGAGTTCTAAGGACCAGTAGGCACGTAGGAAGCCATGCGGCCCGAACCATCATCTATGACCCGCCGCCTACTCGACATCAAGGAGGTATCTGTCTATACGGGCCTATCGACCCACACGCTCTACACGATGGTCTCTCAACGGCGGATTCCGTTTGTGAAGCTGGGACGACTGACCAAATTTGACCGCTACGAACTCGACCGTTGGATAACGTCACAGTCCGTGAAGGCGCGGCGGCCTCTCTCGGTTACCTCACCCTCTTGAATGAGTGCTAGCTTTACAGCTACCATATGCCCATGCAGACACGGCTGAAGGAATGGCGAGAGAAACGGGGATTGAGTCTTCGGAAGCTAGGCATATTGTCTGGGGTGCATTACATCAGCCTGATTAAGCTGGAAGCCGGACGGCTAGACCCACAACTCTCAACCCTTCTCAAGCTGTGTCGAGCGCTCAATATCACTCTTAACCACCTCGTGAGGGAACCACGGGGAAAAGGAGGGCGTTAACCATGGGACTAACGCGAAGGGGTAAGTGTGCGCGAGGCTGCCCGGATGGGGTGAAGGGCTTGAAATGCCCTTGCCCGAAGTCCTGGGCCTACTACGTGGAGTTTTATGTCCTGGATGATGGTGAACGGCTGATGTTGACCAAACGCATGCCAGGGGCAAAGCTGAAGCGCTGGAAGGTGGGTTGTGACAACAAGGCGCTTGCTCGGCAACAAGAAGCCGTCATCAAGACCAAGCTCTTAGCCGGTGCCATCGAGAGCGACCGGGTCAAACAAACGGTCATGACGTTGGGCCAGTGGGCCGAGCACTACAAGATGATTGAGGAAGTCCAACGGCTACGCTCCTGCAAGGAACGCTGTCAACGAATCGACCGGTTCATCTTGCCGTTCTTTGGAAGTAACCGGCTACTCGGAGACTTGACGGTAGAAGATGTAGAGGCCTTCCGGCAGGAACGGGGCAAGTCGCGCATGATCGGGACCGTTAATGTAGACCATAACTACCTCAAGCACATGCTGAAATTGGCGATGAAACGGGATCTGATTGCCCGGAACGTCGCCTCTCTGGTGTCGGCTCCCAAACCGAAGAACGCCAGAAATCGTATTCTTGACTCTGAAGAATGGGAACGGCTCTACAATGCTGCACCAGACTGGTTCAAGCCCGTGCTGTTGACCGGCTATCACACCGGCATGCGATTAGAGGAGATCCTGACGTTGACGTGGGATCGGGTTGACCTAGAGAAAGGCCGGATCTTCCTTCCTGGTCATTTGACGAAGACAGGGCAGGAACGCCTTGTTCCCATCACAGCAACCTTGTGTCGCGAACTCCAACGTCACCGGAGTCTTGACGGGATAACCCGCATTCAAGGCCTCGTGTTTCACAAGGACGGGCGAAAACTGAGCCATACCTACCGGGAGGTTCAGCGGCTTTGCCAGGAACAGAAGATTGAAGATTTCGTCTTCCATGACCTTCGGCACTGCGCTGTCACCAACCTGGCCGACGAAGGGGTGGAAGTCGAAACCATCATGAAGATCGTCGGTCATTCCTCAGTGGAAATGTTTCTTCGCTATCGCACCGTGAAGGCGGACCGGTTGGATGCTGCGATGGCCCGATTGGACGCCAGGCTTAACACCCCCGCAACACCTTCTTCCGCTCGGTTTTCTAACTCGCTGAATAATTAGGCAGGGAAGAGGAATGGTGCCGAAGCCGGGAGTTGAACCCGGACGCCCTTGCGAGCACCAGCTCCTGAGGCTGGCGTGTCTGCCATTCCACCACTTCGGCAATAAGGCACGCTGAAAATGCTTTTCAACTTCGTTCTCGGTCGTCTGCTTCACTGCGACGTAGCGGATACGTACGCCTCGTTCGCAGACACCCTGCGGCCTCGTTGAAAACCATTTTGAGCATGCCGAGAGATCGGCTGCAGGAAGCGCGATTATCCTGAATTCTCCTTGCTCACGTCAAGCAAGCAACAGGACCGCCATTCACTCTGCATTCTGAGTAGTGACCTGAGGGACGATCCATTGTCCGGCGCTCGTGATGTCTCGTGGATCGCCACTGATGATGATTCGCTCGCGGATCAGCCCTGCTGCCGCGAGCAGCGAGGGCGCCGCAATCCTCGGTGCCTCATCCACGATCAGGACATCGAAGCGCACCTGGTTGAACAAAGGGTCGCTCGCGACCCGAGTCGGTGTCGCAGCCACCAGTCGTCGGTTTTGGAGAAAGGCCTGGCGGTTCGGATGTTCCTCGGCTGCCATCAGTTCGCGAACCTTCTTTGCGCCTCCCAGCTTCGTGATGAACTCTTTGAGTTCCTCAAACTCGGCGCGCTTCCCTCTGGGAACAGCGGCCTCAGGAACGAGTGCTTGGATACGCGCTTTGGCAACATCGATCTCTTGATCCAGCTGATCTATCTGACTCTGATATAGCTCGCAGTACTGCTTGAGTGATTCTACATTCTTCCCGAGAGCTTGCATCGACAAACGTTGAAACAGCGACAGAGTCTCAAACTGCTTGAGCGTGGCTTCAGCTTCAGCCATCCGCACTTGGAGCTCTCTCAACTGGGTCACGAGACGCCATTCGAGCGAACGGACTTCATCTAAGTCCTTTTGTTTCGCTTCCTTTTGAGCCAGGAACGGCACCAACCCGCGGAACCGATCGTATTTGCTCTTTAAGGAAGCCTTGTCGGCTTGTGACTTGGCGAGGAACTGGTGCATTTGTGCTTCGAATCCCAGTTCACGGAGGTCGATGCCCTCGGCTTGCGTGACCAGGGAAAGTTCATACCGAGTGACCCACATCTTGTAGTTCAGACCGCCGGCTTTGATTGCTCGGGCAACCTGTCCCACCGCTTCGTCGCATTCGTGATGGCTCGGGCTGAGAAAGAGGATACGCTTGTTGGCGCGAATGAGTTCTACCGCTAGACTCGCTAGTTTCTGTCGACGTTCTGACCGATCATCCGTCCACAGGGTCGTGAAGACCGATGACGCGGCAGGTGCCGCTTGAACGTCGACGCCTTGCTTCTGCAGCATCGAAGCGAGTCGTTCTGTGGGCCCAAAGTGAAATAGGTCGGGCTTTGCCAACATCTCCCTCAGACGGGTAGCAGATGTCCCGAGAAGACCTGCTTGGTCCGGAACGAGCGTGACAGGGGGAAGTTCGTTTCCGAGGTTATCCACAAGTTGAAGGAGAACTCTGTTGGCGGTTTGGTTGAGTACGATACCCTCCGTCGTTTCCGCCTCATCGGGTGGAACGACGGATAAGGGAAGATCACCACTGAGGACAACGTTGGAAGGCAGAATAAATTCATACAGATGGAGCCTGCCAACTGTCTGAATCAGCCGCCCCTGTGAGGCTAGAATGGGCGCTTCCAGCCCCGACTCCGTCAGACGGACTCGTTCGGCCTCAAGGCTGACGCTACAGGCCTCTATGAGTTCATGTGCTGTCATCAGTACCGAGATCATTTCCAGAGCCGACCCTCAACGGTGCTGCGATCTTAAATGCCCATCACGATCACTGTCCACCCAACAGCCTCTGAGGTTGCCCTTGTCTTCATGACCAAATCTTGTCTAGAATGAGCGGCTTACAAGGAGAGAATCCGTGAAGGGCTTACGATTTGAGCGGATCGCCACTGGCCGTCACTACAATGTGGTCTTCCACATCGGCAGCACATACGTGCCGGTGAGCGACGACACCATCGAAGAGCTCAAGGAACAGAGCCTGTTGCCGGCTGAGCGATTCTTGGATCTCCTCCTCGACCGCGTCGGATATTCCTCCTACCTCAAGGATCAGATCCGCAACGAACTGAAAGCGACCGGCGATCCCACCACGCAGATCACCGTGCTCCAGGGCGCGATCAGAGAACTGTAGTTTTGTCTCTCGTCGTTCGTGAAGCGTATCTTGTCACAAGCTCACGGCTAGAAACTTCTCCTCTGTTTCTCTGGGAGATCGTCCGTTGTCATTCCCTCCCACTCCCTCTTCAAGGACCGCAGGAGACGATCCGTCAGCTGAATCCCTTGAGGAGTTTGTCGGAGCGCGCGGGCTCGCGCAAGAATTGCCTCTGAACTGAGCTGAGATTGCTGCTTTTTCTTCCGTGGTTTTGCTTTCGCCATGGTCTTATTCGTTTCAGCTCGATCACTAGCGTATCAATCTCGGTATGTGTTCCCCTTTTTCCCTTACTCTCGAGCTTTTGAGGCGTCGTCTTTGACCACGCAAGTTCTTTTTCTCTCACCAACCCTATGGGACTAATCGAGTGGGGCCTGACTGCGCGCGTGGAGCGACCACCGCTTCATCGTGGGGGCTCCGCGAGCAAAGGACTTACTCGGTTGGTCCCAACCCTCAATCCCCAACCTGCCCTTCCTGAAAGAGCTGATTCATGATCTGATTTCGTTTTTCCGGATCGCGATAGTACTTCAGCGCCTTGGAATAGTTTTCCATCGCGCTCTGGCGTTTCCCTCGGATCGCATAGATCTCTGCGATGCCGTGATAGGCCCGTGCATCTTCCTCATTGCACTTCAGCGCACGGCTGAACGTGTCCGCCGCTTCCTGCAGTCGGTGCTTGCCTAATGCGATCCAACCGAGCGAGGAATGGGCGGCCCCGAAGTCCGGATCGGCACTGAGCGCATCGTGATAGCTCTTTTGCGCCAGGTCCAAACGCCCTCTTGTTTCGTACAGTCCGCCCAGTGCAAAGTGCACTTCGGCGTCCTGTGGATTCAGTTTCAAGGCCGTCTTGTAGGATTGCACGGCCGGTTCCAGCTTCCCCTGCTCACCAAGGGCACAGGCCAGATTGGAATGGGCCGCAGAATCGTTCGGGGTCAGCTTGATCACCTCACGGTATTCCTTGATCGCCATTTCCAGCCGCCCTTGATCCTGATAGGCGACACCGAGATTCATCCGCGCCGGAGCAAAGTCGGGAGCGAGCCGGACAGCCTCGCGATACGCCTTAATCGCCATTTCCGGTTGGCCGGCCCGTTCATGAATCTGCGCCAGAAAGTAATGAGGATAGGCCGACTGCGGGAGCAGCTTCGCGGCCTCAGCGTAGGGTTTGAGGGATTGTTCCGCTTGACCAGACTGCGCCAAATATAATCCATTGATCAGATGAACGTAGCCACACTCCGCCTGTCGTTCAACCAGATCGTTCACCCAACTCCCCACCGCCGCGATGTGTTCCTGTGACTCAAGACAAAGCGCATGGGCTTTCCACGCATCGGCAAACCGACCCTGCAAGAGATACACGACATTTCTGGCGAACAGCGGACGGGGATCTTTCGCCCCGTCGGGGTCTCGGCTCCAGGCCATCGACTCGGCGAACAGGGTATCCCACGCGCCGGCGACGATAGCCGCTTCGCACTGTTGCTGATGGGTGCTCATGAATGATACTGGGATGCTATCGAGTCAGCGCGTCTTGGACATCAGGAGGCGTCGCGTGAATCCCTTCCCCGAGGAAGGGAAACTTTTTGGATATCTGCTGCTTTATCTGCCAGGCAACCGTTCGGTAGGACCAGTGGCCTTTGACCCCGGAACGAAGCTTGGCGATATATTCCGCTTCGGCGTAATCCATCTTGAACAGACAACGAACCTTGAAACCAAAGGGAATGGCGTAGAGCGAGGCTTCCTGGTCCCTTTTCTTAAGTAATTCGATGTCGTTGCGCACCGCATCCATGGCCTGTCGATACTCTGTATCCAATCCGGCGTCGACCAGGGGAGGTGGCACGTCATAACCGTGAACGGTGGTGAAGTTTTGTTGCACCTGTTGGCACCGTCGGTGCCGGTGCATATCTCTCCACGCGCCGATATCCATCAGAATATCGAAGGTGAAGGCATAGCCGCTGCGGAACTCCTTGATGAGGTCATCGTAAGGCCCACGCTGCCTTGTGGCCACTTCGATGGTCGCCTGTTTCTCTTTTTCAGACCAGTCTCGGACAACATCGAGAATCTTCCGGTACGGAGCCTGTGACACACGATAGAGCAGTGTCACAACGATTTCATCGAGTGGATGATGTGGGTCAATCAGCTCAACCGCCTCCACGGCTCCCCAGGTACCAGGCTGATCCAACCCTGTTCCGCGTAATACCTCTTTCGCGTGACGGGCCAAATCAGAGTAGACCGTTTCTTGATAGGAATTCGCCTTCGCATGCCGGGCCAACGTCGGCGCCAGCGGGTCGTTCACACTCGACGTTTGACCGCAGAGCTCGCTCCACAGATTCACCGGCGCTCGTTGGCAAGCATCCTTCAGATCCTCACCGATCGCCCGTAGCTCGGGGAGTTGGGACGATAGTAGGCGCGTAATCTGTTTTTCCAATGTCCGGATGCTGACGACCTGTCCGACGTTGGTCTTGGCCGCAAGGGGAAGCAGATATCGAGTAACATCGAACGCCCGTGCCGCGATCGTCCGCTGATAGTCAGCCGGTTTCATGGACTCCGGACAAGGCTCGCGTGCAGAGAGGTAGGCGATCAATGGATCGTGCAGTAAACGATAGATTTCGGACAGGCTACGAAGAATGCCTTCGTAGACCGCTTCCGTTTCGCTTCCTCGAATCTGGCCTGGGACAAACCACCGGCTCGAGGCAAAATTCTGATAGCGGCTCGACTTCGCCTGACCGTCCCAGAGCGGCTCGTCTTCTAAGCGAATGGCGGCCAGCTCGGAAATCTCTTCGAAGCAGATGATGACATGCCCGAGATCGGCGATCGACGCATGGCCATAATCGAAATAAAATTGCTCCCAGAACTTTTCCGACGAGTGACCATGCACCCACCGGATACTGTCCTCGATGGAGTCCGGCGATCGGCTATAGCGCGCCAGCGCATAGGCAGACTTCTCCGGTGGCATGGGTGCGATGGCGACAACTCGGCGGCCCGATTGATCTTGACTCATAGAGGGTCTACCACATTCTCTTGAACCGCAAGTCGGGCACTATACCTCTCATGTCTATAGGGCGCAAGGTCGAGTCCGTTGACTTGCCGCAGAAGGCGCCGCTATAGTCCGCCGAATTGCGAGGCGGAGCCATTTTCGATCAAGAGAGGGATCACTGTTTCCATGATTAAGGGCATCAAAGGTGTGAAGGACTTATTGCCGGAGGAGACACCACGGTGGCGCTTCATTGAAGAAACTGCCAGGCGGTGGGCAGACCGGTATGGATTTCATGAAATTCGTATTCCGATCTTTGAAGTGACGACCCTCTTTGCACGCAGTATCGGGGCATCGACCGACATTGTCGAGAAGGAAATGTACACGTTCCAAGATCGAGACGGCACCTCGCTGACCCTTCGGCCTGAGGGGACTGCCGGGACAGTCCGGGCCTATATCGAGCACAATCGCGGGGCAATACCCGTTCCCCAGAAATACTTCTACTTTGGGCCGATGTTTCGGCACGAGCGACCTCAGGCTGGGCGCCTCAGACAATTTCATCAATTTGGTGTCGAGTCCTTTGGCATGGCCGACCCACAAGCTGATGTTGAAGTCATTGCCCTGCTGTGGCGATTATTGAGTGATGTAGGTCTCCAGGGCCTCACTCTGGAGATTAATAACTTAGGGTATCCCGCCGATCGGGATTCCTATCGCCCTCAACTCGTGACTTATCTGAGACAACATGAATCTCACCTATGCTCGAATTGCCAGCGCAGGATTGAGACGAACCCCCTTCGCGTTCTTGATTGTAAGGTCCCTGAGTGTCGCGCCCTTACAGAACAGGCTCCTCGGCTCGCCGATTCACTCTCTGAAGCTCCCCGCGCTTACTTTGCTGCCGTTTTACGCGGACTTGATCTTATCCATATTCCATATTCTTTGAATCATCGACTCGTCCGTGGACTGGATTATTACAACCTCACGACCTTCGAAGTGACCGCGACGAATCTTGGCGCACAGAACGCCGTCGGAGCAGGTGGACGTTATGATGATCTCGTAGAGACTCTCTCAGGACCTCCCACACCAGCTGTTGGCTTCGCTGTCGGTTTAGAACGTATTGCGATGTTGCTCGCGGATTCAGCCTTTCGGACATCAACTACCAAAGCAGTCGTCTACGTCGCTGGCTTTGGTGAGCAAGGCTCACCTGCCGGCCTCTCAGCACTTGAAGACCTTCGCACTCATGGAATCTCAGCTGTGTCAGATTTCCGTTCTTCCAGCTTGAAGGCTCACTTGCGGCAGGCAGATCGGCTTGGCTGTAGTTTTAGTCTCATCATCGGTGACGACGAAGTCATTACCGGTATAGGAATCCTTCGAAACATGGTGACAAAGAGCCAGCATGATCTTCCTCTGTCAGCACTCCGTACCGCGATTCAACCACTCCTCACCATGTCCTAAAGAGCCATTTTTCACGTTGACTTTCCCCTCCAAACCCCGTACTCTCTCGATACTATTTCACACCTAACATACTGAATTAATAATAGAAAATCCTGTGAATTCACAGCGAACTCACAAAGTAGGCTTCCTCCTAGCCTTACCTCCCTCACATGTGAGTGCTTCAACCGTCCATGGGTTGGCCCAGGCTGCGCTCGATGCCGGCCATGAAGTGTATCTGTACCTCATTGATGAGGGCGTCAAGAATATGCCCCGTGAGGAATATCGCAGGCTTGCGCAAACGGGCGCAAATATCTTTATCTGTGCCTATGGTTGCCAACAACATAGTGTTCCGACTACCGATGTGGATCCAAACATGTCACTGTGCGGTCTAGTGGTACTCTCAGGGCTTATTGAGAACTGTAAGCCGTTCTTGTCTTTTACGTGACAGGTTGATGAATCTCCCGTGGCTAAGACTATTGCAGTTGTCATTCAAGAAGATCCTTGTAAGACGCACAGGCCTGTTGAAGCGCTGAGGATAGCCCTTGGTCTTGTTGCAGGATCACACCATACTACTGTGATTCTCCTTGGAGACTCTTTTAGGCTCCTTACTGACGAGACAGATGACATTATTGACGTTGATATTCTTGAGAAATATCTCCCCTCCATCATCCAGCTACAGATTCCATTTATTCTCCAGTCTAAACAGGATCGTACCCAACTACGAAATGACTTTCAGGTCCAATACGATACAGATGAGCATATTGCGGATGTTATCCGATCCACGGATTGTACCCTCATTTTCTAAAAGAGACATTGTGGTATGAGCTCAATTGTCTATATTGTTCACCCTTTGGAACAGTCAATTGCTCGTTCAATGTGTCTTAAAGAAGGTTCTGAGCTTGTGGTTTCGCTAGATACGACTCTTCCTCCAGGAAAGATAGAAAGGGCTGTAGAACGATCGCGTTTTCAGCAGGATGAGAACTTATCGTATGGGCAAGTGTTGCAGTTATTGCTCAAAGCTGAAAAGGTTATTGCTCTGTAACTCCGATTTTTTGTAAAGAAAGAAGATTCGTAGTAGTCGAATTAGGAGTAAGGAAGTGAAAAGTGAGGATAAGATATAAGTTGTTGAATTTACGTGATTTAAAGACCTGTAATGAGATGGATAAGTTTGGGGATAGCTTGGTTTTATTACTGTGAAAGGTGGGGGAAATGTGTGGGTGGATTTCAAGGAGTCAGTGTAAGCAACTTTCGAATTGTAATATGTGACAGGTTATGCACCGAAATTCAGGCGGACGGCGGTAGAGGTAAAAATATTGTTATCCACAAGTGTGAATAATCCTGTGTATAGAATTTTGAGCAACTTATGAGTGTAGACACAGTTTGGGAAGAGGCATTGCAGTACATTCAAGGGAGGGTACCGAAGCAAGTCTATGACACCTGGTTTATGCCGGTGCACCTTGATCGGATTGAGAACTCGACGGCTCATATTGGGGTGCCGAATAAATTCTTCGGAGAGTGGTTAGATACACATTATGCATCCCTGCTAGCAGAAGCAGTATCAACTGCTCGCGGTGGAGGAGAGACGACGGTGGCCTTTACGGTCCGTGAGAGGGCCTCTGTGCAGCAGAGTGAGATAGTTTCCCCATCTCCCACGCCACGAACAGGAAATCAAAGTAAGAGTCGTCGAGGAATTCAACTCAATCCAAAATATACCTTCAAGAACTTCGTTGTTGGTGCGGGAAATCAATTTGCCCACGCTGCATGTATGGCAGTAGCCGAACAACCAGGACAGACCTATAACCCACTCTTCATCTACGGTGGAGTGGGTCTTGGGAAAACTCACCTCCTGAATGCAATCGGAAATCATGTTGCCGAAAAGAGTGACCTCCGCATCGCATATTTAACTACTGAACAGTTTACAAATGAAGTCATCAATTCAATTCGATACGACAAGATGATGGACCTTCGGAAGCGTTATCGCCATATCGATATGCTCATGATCGATGACATTCAATTCCTGATGGGAAAAGAACGGACACAAGAAGAGTTCTTCCACACCTTTAATGCCTTATATGAAGGACATAAGCAGATTGTTCTCTCGAGTGATCGGTTTCCAAAGGATATGCCGGACATTGAGGAACGCCTCCGATCACGCTTTGAATGGGGGCTTATCGCGGACTTACAACCTCCTGATGTCGAGACGCGTATTGCAATCTTACGGAAGAAGTCGGAGGATGAAGGCGTCAAATTGCCCGAAGACGTCATTCAATTCCTTTCCATCACGATGAAAAGCAACATCCGAGAGCTCGAAGGGAGTCTTGTCCGCTTAGGGGCCTATGCCTCGCTGACAGGACAGGTGATCACCCTTGAGCTTGCGAAGAATCTTCTTCGCGACGTCATCGGCGATAAGAAAAAGATCGTCGCGATGGACGACATTCAAGAAGCAGTGTGCAGTCAATTCCATGTCAAGTTGACGGAATTGAAATCGCGCCGACGGAGCAAAACGCTTGTGCATCCTCGGCAGATCGCTATGTACCTCTGTCGTGAACTTACTGATGCATCGTATCCAGAAATCGGACGACAATTCGGAGGGAAGGACCATACAACCATCATCCATGCCTGTCGTCAGGTTGCGAAAGCCAAAGAAACCGATACCACATTACAGACAACTCTTGACACGTTGAAAGAGCAGATACTGAGAAGTTAACGCCTTGGCTGGGGGAGCATGCTATGAAAGTACGCATCGGGCGGGATGAGTTGCTGACGGGGCTCCAGCGCGTACAGGGTGTCGTGGAAAAGCGAAACACGATGCCGATTCTGTCGAATATCTTACTAGAGGCCAAACAGGACGGGATTGAGATTGTCGCAACCGATCTTGAGATCGGTGTTAGAGGCCTCTACAAAGGGACCGTATTGAGTACCGGAGGAGTGACGATCTCGGCTCGAAAACTGTTCGAGATCGTGAAGGAATTACCTCCCGGGGATATCGAATTGATGGCCGCTGATAATAACTGGACAACCATCCAGGCCGGAAAGAGCCAATTCAAAGTTGTGGGTCTTCCCAGTAGCGAGTACCCCGCGCTCCCGACCATCGATCGGGAAGGATTGACTCCTCTCTCGGGAGATGGCCTGCTCGAACTCATTCGGAAAACGCTGTTTGCAGCCGGTGACAATGACGCTCGGTATATCTTGAATGGCCTCCTGGTCACATTGGTCGTCACTGAAAAGAAGACGTCCCTCCGATTGGTCGGCACAGACGGTCATCGCCTCGCCGTGGCAGAGCAGGAAGTCGGAGCGACCGCTGGCAAAGGGATGCCGTTGGAAATGAAAGCCATCATTCCCAAAAAAGCGGCTCTTGAGATCCGTCATCTCCTCGAGGAGGGAGGAGACGGGGAACCTCTGATCGGTTTCTCGAAGAATCTGATGATATTCAGAAAAAGCGGCCTCCTTCTGACATCACGGCTGATGGAAGGCAACTATCCGAACTATCAACAAGTGGTTCCCAAGGAAATTGGAAAACCCATTCATGTGAATCGGGCCGAACTGGAGAGTGCACTCCGTCGGGTATCGGTCTTGTCAAAGGACAAATCCAGTGCAGTGAAAGTGTCGTTCACATCCGGTCGAATGACGCTCTATTCCAGCAGTCCCGACTACGGGGAAGCGACAGAAGAGCTCCCGGCACAATACGAGGGAGAGGCATTGAACACGGGATTCAATGCCCGGTACCTGTTGGATGTGCTCAATGTGATGGATGGAGAGATGCTCGCTCTTCAAATGGAGACCCCCCTGAGTCCGTGTCTGATCCAGGAGCCGGAAAGTCCGGGGTTCAAGTGTGTCGTGATGCCCATTAAGATTTAGCCTCAGCAGCTCACCGGGCAGTTAGGAAACGATGGCCACAGAAGATCTGTCTCAGTCTAAGTCAGATAGTTATCGCGCCGACCAGATCAAAGTCCTTGAGGGACTCGATGCGGTCCGGAAGCGACCAGCGATGTACATCGGCAGCACCGGAGTCGACGGTCTGCACCATCTCGTGTATGAGGTCGTCGACAACAGTGTCGACGAGCACATGGCCGGATTCGGGGAGACCATCGAAGTCACCATCCATATCGATGGGAGTGTCACGGTCACCGACAATGGGCGTGGTATTCCCACGGGCATGCATCCTACGCAAAACAAGTCGGCAGCTGAGGTGGCACTCACGGTCCTTCATGCGGGTGGGAAGTTTGAACAAGGAGCCTACACAGTCTCAGGCGGCCTTCATGGAGTGGGTATTTCCGTGGTCAATGCCTTGTCGGAGTGGCTCGAGCTGGAGATTTGGCAGGATGGCCAAGTGTTCGAGCAGCGATATGAGCGCGGGAAGCCTAGTGCATCGCTTGCGGCTATGGGGAAGACGAAGCGCCGAGGCACGAAAGTTCGGTTCAAACCGGACGGACAAGTCTTTGAGACGCTGGAGTTCAGCTTCGACGTGTTGGCGCAACGCCTTCGTGAGCTGGCCTTTTTGAATAAAGGTCTGTCTATTACTCTGAGGGATGAACGGAGAGAGCCGGCAAAAGAACAGGCGTTTTTGTACAAGGGAGGCATCGTCTCTTTCGTTGAACATCTGAACGAAGCAAAGACACCCTTGCATAAGCCGATCTACGTGAAGGTGGAGCGGCCGGAAATGATTCTCGAAGTCGCGCTGCAGTACAACGACAGCTATTCCGAGAATCTCTTTTCATTCGCGAACAATATCAATACGAAGGAAGGCGGCACCCACTTAGTGGGATTCAAAGCCGCCCTGACCAGGACGATCAACACGTTTGCGAACGCGAACGATCTCCTCAAGAAAGATATGGAGTCGTTAACGGGGGACGACGTGCGGGAAGGGTTGACCGCCGTGGTCAGCGTCAAGGTACGCAACCCGCAGTTCGAGGGTCAGACGAAGGCCAAGCTGGGGAACAGCGAGGTAAAAGGTGTGGTCGAAGCGGCCGTCAACGAAGCCTTGGGCAATTACTTTGAAGAGAATCCCCCCGTCGCCAGGAAAATCATCGGGAAGGCCGTGGATGCCGCCCGTGCGCGCGAAGCGGCTCGGAAGGCCAAGGACCTGATCAGGCGTAAGAGCGCACTTGATGGAGGCTCACTCCCCGGAAAATTAGCCGATTGTTCTGAGAAAGACCCGGCCTTGAGTGAACTCTATATTGTGGAGGGAGATTCAGCCGGAGGCTCCGCGAAGCAAGGACGCGACCGTAAATTCCAAGCCATTTTGCCGTTGAAAGGCAAGATCCTGAATGTCGAGAAGGCCCGCTTCGACAAGATGCTCTCCAGCGATGAAATCCGGACGCTCATCATGGCGCTGGGGACCGGGATCGGTCGCAAACGGGAAGAAGGCGATAAGGCGGAAAAGGACACGTTCGACATCGCAAAGGCCCGTTATCACAAAATCATTCTCATGACCGATGCCGACGTCGACGGCAGCCATATCCGGACCCTGCTCCTAACGTTCTTTTTCCGTCAAATGCCTGAACTGATCGAGCGGGGCTACATCTACATTGCTCAGCCTCCGCTGTTCAAAGTAAAGAAGGGCAAGGCGGAACGCTACCTCAAGGATGAAGCGTCTTTGAACGAGCATTTGGCCGACCTTGCCGTCGAAGATGTCGAGCTCTATTTAGAGGGCGTTCAAGGATATGTCACAGGCCAACGACTCTTGCCGATTCTCAGGAAGATGATCACGTTCGAAACGTTACTCGCTCGTCTCAACAAGAAGCCGCACGAGGCGGCAATCTTGCGGGCGTTTGTCGACGAACCGGGGCTGGATCGTGATCGCCTCAAAGATCGTCCGGCACTTCAACAGTCGGTTGAAAACATCAAACGCTCACTGGCAGTCGTGTTTCCAAAAGTAACGCCGGCCTTCGACGTATTGGTGGACGAGGAGCATCAGTCGAACAAAGTCATATGCCGAGTGCATACGAACGGCGTTGCTCACGAGGTGGCCATCACACACGAACTCGTCGGTTCGGCAGACTTCCGTGAACTCCAAAAGCTGACTCCCGCGGCGATCGGATTGGGGCGACCCCCATACAGACTCAAGGCGAAGAATCTGGAGAACCAGCATCGGACCACCGACGAGCTGGTGAAGGCCATCCTGGATATGGGAAAGCAGGGGCTCAGTATTCAGCGATACAAGGGCTTGGGGGAAATGAACCCTGGGCAGCTGTGGGAAACCACAATGAATCCTGAGGCGCGCACCCTTCTGCGAGTGACGCTGGAAGACCTCACCGGCGTGGACGAGATCTTTACGATTCTGATGGGTGACGAAGTCGAGCCGCGTCGGAATTTCATCCAAACGCACGCACTTGAGGTCAGGAATTTGGATGTATAGGTAGGGTAGCAGTATTTATTTAGTATTCTGCATCGGGCCTGTCGGATGCTCAAAATGGTTATCCGGCAAGGCCGCAGGCAAGAAAAGACCGGAGGCGTACCCTCTGGGGTACGTTGAGGATCTTTTCGAACCGAGAACGAAGCCGGTGACCATTTTCAGCATCCGAGGGAAGAATGCCTCCAGATGAGCGCTTAGGCCATATCGCAATCGAAGACGAGATGAAGTCGTCGTACCTGGATTACGCCATGAGCGTAATCGTGGGACGGGCACTCCCCGACGTTCGGGACGGACTGAAACCGGTTCATCGTCGAATCCTGTTCGGCATGAATGAAATGGGCCTCGCGTCCAATCGAGCCTACCGCAAGTCAGCCAAGATCGTGGGCGAAATCATGGGGAACTACCATCCCCATGGAGATTCAGCCATTTATGACACCCTTGTGCGGATGGCGCAGGATTTCAACATGCGCTATCTCCTGGTGGATGGCCAAGGAAACTATGGCTCGATGGACGGCGATTCGCCGGCAGCCATGCGGTACACCGAAGCTCGCATGACGAAGCTGGCGGAAGAGATGTTGGCCGACATCGACAAGGATACTGTCGACTTCGGACCTAACTACGACGAATCAAGAGAAGAACCTCTGGTGTTGCCGACCAGGGTGCCGAATCTGTTGATCAACGGTGCGGGTGGTATCGCTGTCGGCTATGCCACCAACATCCCGACCCACAACATCGCGGAAGTCATCGACGGGTTGCTCCTCCTATTGGAAAATCCTGATGTAACCATCCCAGAGTTAATGAGGAAAATACCCGGTCCTGATTTTCCGACGGCCGGCTTCATTTACGGCGTCGGCGGCATCAAAGACGCCTATGAGTCAGGGCGAGGCCTCCTCACCTTGCGAGCAAAAGTCGTGGTGGAAACCGATGAACGGACCGACAGGGAACGCCTGATCGTCACGGAGATTCCCTACCAAGTCAACAAGGTCAGTTTGATCAAGAAGATCGCCGAGTTGGTTCAAGAAGACCGAATTCGCGGCATCTCGGACTTGCGCGACGAGTCTTCCGATCGCGAGGGTGTCCGGGTGGTGATCGAGTTGAAACGCGGTGAAATCCCCTTGGTGGTCCTGAATAACTTATACAAACACACTCCGCTAGAAACGACGTTCGGCGTCATCATGCTGGCGCTCGTGAATAATCGACCGGAGGTCCTGAATCTCAAGCAGATCCTGCACCATTTCCTGGAACATCGACGGGAAGTCGTGGTACGGCGGACGGCGTTCGAGCTCAAGAAAGCGGAAGAGCGTGCGCACATTCTCGAAGGCCTCAAGATCGCCCTCGACAATCTGGATGCCGTGATCGCCCTCATCCGGGGATCGCACTCGCCGGACGAGGCACGGGCAGGGTTGATGCGACAGTTCGGTCTCACGGAGATCCAAGCCACCGCGATCCTCGACATGCGGCTCCAGCGCCTGACACAGCTTGAACGAACGAAGCTCGTTGAGGAGTACCAGGACGTGCTGAAGCAGATCGAATACCTGAAGTCCGTCCTTGCCAGCGAAGCACTGGTCCGGACCATCATCAAAGACGAGCTCACGGAAATTCGTGAAGCCTATAAGGATGAACGCCGCACGCAGATCGTCAAAGAAGAGGCGGAGATCAGCCTGGAAGACCTGATCGCGGAAGAGGAAGTGATCGTGAGCATCTCCCATGCGGGATACATCAAACGAAATGCCGTGTCCCTCTACCGCGCCCAACGACGAGGGGGGAAGGGCAAGATCGGCATGGGTATTAAGGAGGAGGACTTCGTGGAGGATCTCTTTACCGCCTCCACCCACGATTCGCTGCTCTTCTTTACGGATGCAGGAAAAGTGTATTGGTTGAAGGTCCATGAAATTCCTGAGGCCAGCCGGGCCGCAAAGGGCAAGGCGCTGGTCAATCTCTTGGCCTTATCGAGTCATGAAAAGGTCACGGCGACCCTGCCGGTCAAAGAGTTTCGTGATGACCGATATATCGTCATGGGAACCAAGAAGGGCATCATCAAGAAGACGGAACTGTCCGCGTTCAGCAACCCGCGACAGGGTGGCATCATCGCCCTCGGGCTGGAGAGCGGCGATAGGCTCATCGGGGTGCAGTTGACCGATGGACAACGAGAGATTTTGCTGGGAACCAGACAGGGTATGACCATTCGATTCAAGGAAGACGAAGTCCGGCCGATGGGTCGGACCGCCTATGGTGTGAAGGGGATCACGCTCGAAGAAGGTAACGAAGTTATCGGCATGGAAACTATCACACCCGATTCTACGACTTCTATCTTGACCGTCACGGAAGGTGGCTACGGGAAACGGACGCCGGTCGGTGAGTATCGTGTGCAGGGCCGTGGGGGAAAGGGCATTATCAGCGTGAAGACAACGGAGCGAAACGGCCCCGCCGTCGGCTTTCTACAAGTCCGAGACGATGACGAGATCATGTTGATGGCCGCGCAAGGCAATGTGCTCCGGTGCAAGGTGGACGACATCCGTGAAATAGGCCGGAATACCCAAGGCGTTCGTCTACTCGAACTTGATGGGGAAGGAGACCGCGTTGTGGGGGTTGCCAGACTGGCGGAAGCCGTCGAACGAGAGGATGTGCCGCCGGAGGACACCCCGTGACGGCTTACTCGAGTCTGAGCGAGCTGAGCCTGTACCCAAACGGGTAGTTTCTCTCATGCCTCCCGCCAATCCCACAAGCAAGAAGCCACTGGATATTGTCGTCAAATTTGCGCTCTGGGTGCTTGTGGGGTCCTTTGCGCTGATTTGGGGAGGCATGTATCTCAGTCGGCCTGACCGCTCGATTCCACCCTATACCGTGGGTTCCCAGTCCGGTCATTTCGTGGCAACGTACGTCCCTCGTGATACGCAAGATGATCAACTCGAACAATTGGTGAAGCGGTTTCGAAAAGTCGCCCATCAAACGCGCGATTTCGGTCCCATGAAAATCTACCCGACCACTGCCGGTAATCCAGGAGGGCGGTACCGACAGATCGTGATTTATGTGTTCGATGATCACCTCAAGACTGAGCCCGAAGTCTTGGCCAAGTATCTAGCGGGCGACCCAGGCGTGGTGAAGGATTATGAACAATCCATGCGCGGATATTATCGATTGCTGGACCAGGATGAAGAAGGCGGCATGGGTCCAATCCCTCAAGATGGAAACAGTTTCCACGACACGCGCATTCTGTTCAAGGGGCTTGTGACGGATCCTTTGCCGGTCGAACCGGAGCCTGAGCCAGGTATTTCGATATCACCTCTCTAAATCGCGCGCGTAACGAAGCATCTTGGATCGTCTCAGTGTGTGAGGTTACTTCAGGCAGGGGTATAGCTGGATGAGGGGACATGTGGTTGGCGTTGGAGGCATCGATGTCGGCTGCGCTGGTATCGGGAATCTCTCCGATACGAAAGGCAATGTCGGTCACGCACCCTGAGCCGACCTCTGCCTCTAGCTTAGTCAGTAGGGCCGGTTTCAGGAACGCCAATTGTTGTAGCCAGACAGGGTTTCTGACGATGAGGTACAGTTTCTTAAAGCGAATCTGAGCCGGCCAGGTATGGCTCGCCATGGGTTCGCCGACAAGATCGTGCCAGCGATGCTGTAAACGAAGTTCGATCAATCTCGGCTCCAGACCCAGTCGTTTGGAGATGCCGGAGAGGATACTGCCGAAGGAGTCGAGCGCACCAGAACCCATGAACGGCATCATAGGCGGTACCTAAGAAAGAGATCAAGGCGTAGGTTCTCTCTAATGCCCAAAGAGACAGACCATCAGTCCAGAGTCGTGGCGACCAATCGGAAGGCCTATCACGACTACTTCATCGAGGAGAAGTTCGAAGCAGGGATGGTCCTCAAGGGGACGGAAGTGAAATCGCTCCGCGAGCGCCGTGTGAACCTACAAGACAGCTATGCCGACGTCAAAGAAGGAGAGGTCTTTCTTCACCATTGCCACATCAGCCCCTATAGCCATGGCAATGTCATGAACCATGACCCTATCAGAACCCGAAAATTGCTCCTGCACCGAAAGGAGATCAACAAGCTCCTTGGCAAAACCCAGCAGAAGGGGCTCACGCTAATCCCGCTCCGTATCTATTTCTCAGCACGAGGCCAGGCGAAGATCGAATTGGGATTGGCGAAAGGGAAGAAGCAACATGATCGTCGCGCGTCGATCAAGGCTCGAGAGGCGGGACGAGAGGTTGAACGAGCCATGAAAGAGAGAAAATAGGCCAGCCTGTGGTCGCGCTCGGCTTCGAAGCAACGCTCATTTCCCCATCGTCCTCCGCCTCACATTCAAACACCGGTATTCACACTCAGGCACCCTCCCCGTCAGGTCATTCCTGACCTGATCAGGAAGTCGGGCTGGTTACCGACTCGCGGTCTGCATCATGGCGAACAGCACGCTGAATATGGCCAACAGTAAGAACCCTTCAATAAAGGAAATCATAGTAGTTGTTCACCCCCTTTCACTTTCCTACATGTATACGCCTCGAATATGAAGCGACCATGAGGGGATCATGAAGAGTTCTTCATGCTGGCATAGCCGAATCACACGTCGGAAGAGGCACACCAAAGTAGGTATTGGGCTGGGAGGGAATCGTACGTGCGAACAAGAAACGACTACGTGGAAACTGCAGGCTGAATGAGGGCAGGTAAACGCAAGGTAAAGACAGAGCCTTTGTTGACTTCGCTGGTGACCGCGATGCTGCCGCCGTGGGCTTCCATGATTTCCTTCACGATAGGGAGTCCAAGCCCGGTCCCAGCGGTATCCTTCGCCCGAGCCCAATCAGTTCGGTAGAAGCGCTCGAACAGATGGGGAATATGCTCAGGTTCGATACCATGGCCCGTGTCTTCCACGGCTATGGCGATCTCTCGACCCACTGACTGTAGCCGCACCGTGACGGACCCACCAGACGGGGTATATTGCAGTGCGTTATCAAGCAGGTTGATCAACGCTTGTTTGAGCCATTGACTGTCGCCGAGCACTGAGGGAACCGGCTGGGATTCGAGCCGTAGTGCGATTTGACGGTCGTCGGCAAGCAGTGCGAGTTCATCAACGATCTCTTGGATCAGTGGCTCGAGCGCGAGTGGGACGAGATTGACCGGAGGCTTGCTGCTGGTGAATTTCGCGAGGGTCAACAAGGGCCGGGTCAGCGCAATCAGACGCTCGACTTGCTGGAGATTGTTCAGAAGTACTTCATGATACTCATCGACAGTCCGCGCTTTCATCAGGGCAACCTCTAGGTTGCCCTGCAGGATCGTCAGCGGCGTCTTCATCTCGTGGGCCGCAATTTCGCAAAAATTTCTTTGGACTTCACTGCCGCGTTGGAATTGATCCAACACGGCATTGACAGCCTGGGTGAGTCGACGAAACTCATAGTACGGTGAGTCCATCGGCAGTCGCTTTCCGAGGTCGGTGTCCGACATCGTTTCGGCGCCTCTGCACAACGCATCAATCGGGGCCAGGACTTTCTTGGACAACCAGTGACTGCCGATCCAGGCGAAAAAAAGAGTCGCTCCGGATCCGAGTGCCAGGAGAAGTACCAGGCCATTGAGCGTTTCCTGGTAGTGAAGCAGGGACGTTTCTGCGTGCAAGACATACTGCACGCCGCCGCCTTTGCCGACGAAGAAGAGAAACAGGTGACGCGCAGGTATGCCATCGGGTGCCTTGAAGGTCTCAAACAGGATGTTCTTGAGGCGGACTTGTTCAAGAATTCGTGGGGGAAGCGACTCCAGTCTCGATGCGTGAGGACTTCTCCAGACGAGCGACCCTCTAGAAGAAAAAACCCTAAGGGCATGAGTGACATCGGGCAACACGTGCTGGTCTGTAGGACTTTGAGTCAATTCACTGGTTGGTGCAACGTCCCGGTCACGGTGTTCGAAGAGCTCGGGCTTCCGCTCCACGAATTCGGCCAGGGTCTCGCCCAATACGAGCAGGCGTCCGTCCACAAAACGTTGGAGCAACACCTCACTCGCGGCGTAGACGAGTGCGGAGAACAAGAGCAGCCCGGCCATTAAGACAAAGGTGGACCAGCTGATCAGGACGCGCAGCGATTTCATGCAGGCGCATCCGGCTCTTCGAGCATATATCCGGCGCCTCGTACTGTGGCGATCAGGGGAGGGGAAAACTCTCGGTCGATCTTGGCGCGGAGAGCCCGAATGTGGGCGTCGACGATGTTTGTCATGGGGTCATAGCTGATGTCCCAGACATGTTCGATGATCGCGGTACGCGTCAGGACCCGATTCTTGTTCCGTAAGAGAAATTCGAGGAGCGCGTATTCTTTATTGGTGAGCGCGATCTCTTTTCCGGCGCGCCAGACGCGATGAGAAGCCGGGTCCAATCTCAGATCGGCCACCTGCAGTTGGACGATTTGTTGTGCACTGCCGCGCCGTAGGAGTGCTCGTATTTGTGCCAGCAGTTCCACGAAGGCAAAAGGCTTCGGCAGAAATTGGTCCGCACCGGTATCAAACCCCGAGACCTTGTCCTCCACGGTGTTGCGGGCGGTCAGGAGCAACACCGGTGTCATGTTCCCCTTATCGCGAATCCGGCGGCAAAGGGCGAGGCCATCGAGCTTGGGAAGCCCGATATCGAGAATGAGAAGATCGTACGCATTGTGTAACGCGAGTTCCAACCCTTCTTCACCGTCGGTGGCGACATCGACCGCGTATTGCTCTTCTTTCAACCCTTTTCGGATGAATTGCGCGAGATCGGCATCATCTTCCACTAAGAGAATTCGCATGGCTCTCCTTACACCTTACCGCGACCGCTGGCACTCTCAACGACACCAGAAGGCGACCGGGACCCTGTTGGTCAACAAAGACCGCTCTTGCAGTCCGTGACGACAAGGTTTGTGGCCTTCTCGCCAGTGTCTAGTTCCAGGGTCGCCCAAGCAATTCCACTCTGATGTGCATCCTGGTGTGCTCCGGAACCCCCCTCGAGGAGGCTGATTACATAATAACGTCCAGCGGGAAGTTTCGTGAACCAAAAGTGACCAGTTGGATTGGCCCGGGTTGTGCGGAGATAGGGGACAAGGCGTTTTTCGGTCAACAGTTGGGACAGGACCTCCCGAAGACAGTCAGCGGATGACACGGGAACAGCGGAATTATCAGGAAACGATGCGACGCCGTGTAAGGGGCAGGCGGTCACGCGCACATATCGGTTAAACCAGTCCCGGGTATAGGATATTCGCGGAATCAAATAGACCGGGACACCGGCCTGCGTGACGGCCTTGCCGGAGGGTGAGCTGAGGAACACTTGGCCGGTTGCCGCTCCCCGCCCCTTGGGCTTGTAGGAGACGAGTTCCTTCTCATTCAGTGCAGGGGGATTTGCTGGAGGCGGCTCGGCCGCCGGTCCCGATGGATCAGAAAAGATGCTGATCAACAGACAGCAGGCGAACCACCGACGGAGCGTGACCTGAGGCCGCGTCATGTCGGGGAGGGTGGGGCCGCTGGCGTCTCGTCAGACACGAGTCGAGAGGGGATGGCCTTATGTTTGAGGGCGCGACCCTTCTCTGGCGTCGGATCAGTGACGACACCATAGACCTCGCGTCCCTCGTGGCCTTCCGGCAAATACTCCGTGATCGGCATCCCATCTTCGCGGACAAAGAGGAGGCAGTGACAGTACTTGTAGATCTGCATTTCGTCGCAAGCACAGATCCAACGTCGGAGCTTGGCTTCGGCTTGTTTGTCCTGATAAAAATTGCAGGGACAAAGGGGCTTCCCTAGTTCATCAATGTGCATCGCGAGTCCGTTGACGACCGCCTCGGTCACGGTGGAGTTAGGATGCATCGTGGTTCCGCTCTTCTCCGCAAACCCTTCCACAAACTTTCGTATTTTCTCAAGACTTTCCTGTGTTGGTTCAGCCATTGACCTCCTCCTACGAGCGATGAAAGGCAACTATGCTAGTTTACAAGGGGAATTCGCTGCTTTACAATCCGGCTCTTCGGTCGGCTCTCATAACCAAATCTGACACACATGTCCATTCAGCAGATCTTGCATCAACGGCTCGCTTCCGAATTGGGTACACAAGTTGCGGAGGCGCTTATTGCCCGGTTGCCCGAGGCCACGGGTCGACTGGATGCGGGGGGACAAGTCTTGACCTTGCTGGATGAACTGCACGAATTATCAGCGAAAACAGCCATCGCGGCAGTCGAGGCACTCCCTGAATTGGACCGTCGCGCCAGGTTGGGAGATATCATCTTGTGGCTTGACCTTGGGGTGGCCTTATCCGAGTCGTCAGGCGCATCCGCGCTCAAATATTTTAAGGATAGCCCCTTGGTGCTTGGGCTTATCGAACCGGCTCGTGCGCGGGTTGAGGTCCTGACGATCGGCCTGGAACTGGCTGAGCAAGACGCCAATGTCGCCCTCGAATACCTGCGGCATGCTCCACAGATTCTCTCAGAAGTCCCGACGATTCGCTTGCGCCCCTGGCTCGACATGGGCATAGAACTCACGCAAGTCAACGTGGTCGTCGGTCTCGAGTTCATCAGGCACATCTCCAAGCTTGCCTCGGTGCTGTCGGTAGAGAGCGTACGGGACTGGGCCACCGTGGGCATGAAGTTGATTGTGCCGAACAGCCTGGGGAAGCCGGACTATGTGGCGACCATGGAGTTTCTCAGGACCAGCCCCTCCATTCTTGAGCAGATAGAACAGCCGACCGTTCGTGCCAAAGTCGTCTCCCTCTGCCTCTTGTTGGCCGAGCGATCTCCGGCATCCGGCATCGCCTGGCTTGCGGAATCACCCAATCTCCTACGCGGAGTACCATCGGAAGCCTGGCAGATCAAGCTGTTGCAGTATGGGTCTCTGCTAGCCGAGAAGCATGTGGAGGCGACCATCAGCTACCTACATCGTGCGCCGGAACTGGTCCAACTGCTGGGGGACGGGCCAGAGGCCGTCTCAAAATTTGAGAACTGGTTCACGACCGGAATGGAAGTGCTGGCCTACAGCCCGGACGCAGCGCGCGCCTTTTTTGCAGTCGAGTCCCAGAAAGCGCTGGCCTCGGTCGAGCAGGCGTTAAGTGGGGTGCCGTTTCGACAGGTCGCGCGAAGGATCAAATTGTTTGTCCAGGGACTCTGCAGAACCGATGTGGTCGTGACAGCGCTTCCGGATTCCGTGAGGGGTCCAGTCCGGGCGACGGTCAGCGCAGACGGAAGGTCCATTTCTATGCCGGCGCTGCTCCGTCGGTATCCGACGGCTGCAGAGAATGAGCGCCTCTACCTCGTGATGGCGGCGCACGAAGCCGGGCATTTGGAATTCGGTACCTATCGGCTTACGCTCGATAGGCTCGACGATCTAGTCGATACCGTACGTGAGCGTTATGGTCGATCCAGTGAGGCCAGACCCGACACGCTGAATGCTTTGTTTCAGCATTACCCTCAGGCTCTCCTCGTCAGAGATCTCTGGGTGATACTGGAAGATGCACGTATCGAGTGTTTGTTGCAAGCTGAGTATCCTGGCCTTGGGCGTGACCTGGCACGATTGGCCGCCGAATCCATCACCCCGCGCGATCCCTCTCAAGGGGTGACGGTCAAGGAAGTGGTCGTCGACTGCCTCTTGAGGCTTTCGACAGGCGAATCGGAAGCGGCCGCAGTCCCGCTGGCGGTGAAAGAGGAAGTCTCCATTCTCTGGGGCATGAGCCAGGCCGTTCTGAAGACGACGGCCACGGCGGAGGACGTCGTTCGCGTGGTCGACGCGGTATATGTAAAATTGGAAGAACTCTTGGCGGCTCGTGGGGAGATGATCACTGTCGAACGAGACGAAGAGCCAAAGGATGGACAAGAGGAGCAACCCTCACCTACGCAACCAGGTGACCAATACCGCCCAGTGACCGATGTGGCCTATCGTGGCTCGATGAATCCGGAGTTCATCACATGGAGCCAGGAACAGCTCGAACAACGGTCGGAGCCGCCGGCGCACTCTGAGAATGCTTCGACAGGAAATTCCCGGCGTGGTCAGGAACCCAGAGGTAACGAGCGCATAAGCGAGGGGCGATCCTTGCCGTCTTTGGTCGAAGATAGCCTGGCTGTCGAACCCGGTGCCCGATCGAGGCAAGACGTCCTGACACACGAAGGACAGACCGTGCTGTACCCCGAGTGGGACCATCGGATTGACGATTACCGGATGAATTGGAGCCGTGTCAGGGAAGGCCCTGCGGATATCGGATCCGATGAGTTCGTCACGGCGACGTTAGTGGCGCAGCGGAGCGCCGTCCGGTCGCTCCGGCGGTTTTTTGAGGGGTTGCGTCCTCCTGCGTTTCGACGCGTCACTGGGCAACCGGACGGTGACGAGGTGGATCTCGATGCGGTGGTTCGACGAGCCGGAGAGCAACGAGCTGGTAGAGAAGGCGATGATCGGATCTACATCCGTCGAGAAAAGCGTGAGCGCGATGTGGCCGTGGCGTTTCTTGTCGATGTGAGTGGATCGACCAGCCGGACCCTCGACCATGGGCGTCGAGTGATCGATGTAGAAAAAGAGGGGCTGGTGCTCCTCTGTGAAGCACTGGAAGCCGTTGGCGATCAGTATGGATTGTATGCCTACTCCGGCCAGGGACGTGGCATGGTCGACTTTCTCACGGTCAAAGATTTTGATGAGCGGCTTGGCGCCTCAACCGCCCATCGGCTGGGAGGCCTGACCCCTCGTCATCAGAATCGTGATGGAGCGGCGATCCGGCACGCCACAACCAAGTTACTAAGGCGGGACGCAAAGAACCGTATCCTGATGTTGTTGAGTGACGGACGACCGTTGGACGATGGCTACAAAGATGATTATGCGCTGGAAGACACAAAGATGGCCCTGCGCGAGGCGCGAGTTCGGGGAGTAGAGGCGTTTTGTGTGACGATTGATCGGGAAGCGGAACACTATCTCAGCCGCATGTATGCCGACACGCGGTATTGCGTCGTCAGCGCTGTCGAAGCCCTTCCCTCCAAGCTCCCTCGTATCTACCGGCAATTGACGGCGTAACCAGGTATTTCGTATGACAGACCCGATAGGAAAGCCTCAGGTTCCCGCATGGTTATATAAGCTTTTTACAGGCCACCAATATCCCTACGTCCGTCGCTTGGCCAAGTTCGGACAGACGGTGAAACCCGGTGAAGACCGTCCTGAACCGACGAAAGACATGATCGAGACCAAGTTCTGGGAGATCTATCCTCGATGTCGACTAAAAATATTACAGGAAGTGAAGGAGGGGATGATCGTTGTCTTTCATGACTTGGGCGAATACCCTCCCGGTGGGTACCAGGAGCTGGTCGACAATCCAGAGGTGTTTCTGGCAAACACCTTCGGCAAGAAAAAGATCAAGGTCAATTTCTACGACGGGGAGAATTTCGTCTGTACCATCAACTTCAAAGTTGGGGGTTGGACTGAGCATGAACATGCGTGAGAGGTTTAGAGTGGGGCGTACAAAGATATTGCGCTTCACGCCTCACGTTTCACGTTTTACGAGGTAGTCATGATGGCACGACCTAAAATTACAGTGGTAGGAGCGGGGAACGTTGGAGGGACCACGGCGCAACGATTAGCGGAAACCGATCGCTACGACGTGGTGCTGGTGGATATTGCCAAGGGAGTTCCGCAGGGCAAGGCGCTGGATATTTCTCAAGCCGGGCCTGTTTGTGGGTACAACACGCGAGTGGTCGGCACGAACGGGTATGAGGAGACCGCCGGATCGTCCATCGCCGTGATCACCTCCGGCATGCCGAGAAAGCCCGGTATGAGTCGCGACGAGTTGTTGACAACGAATGCGAAGATCGTGAAATCGGTTGTCACCGAGCTGGTGTCTCGATCACCGGAGATTATCCTAATCCTCGTCACCAATCCATTGGACGCCATGGTGCATGTTGCACGGATGGTCAGCGGCCTCCCCAAGTCGAGAATCATTGGCATGGCCGGTGTGTTGGATTCTGCGAGAATGCGGACCTTCATCGCTGGCGAACTAAAGGTGCCCGTGACCGACGTGGAGGCCATGGTCTTGGGCGGGCACGGGGATACGATGGTGCCGTTACCACGGTATACGACCGTGAAGGGTCGGCCGGTGTCGGAACTCATGTCGAAGGAGAAATTGGACGCCATCGTGAAGCGTACACGCGAGGGAGGGGCTGAAATCGTGGGCCTCTTGAAAACAGGCAGCGCCTTCTATGCGCCCTCGGCGTCGGCTGTCACCATGGTGGAAGCGATCCACAAGGATCAGAAGCAGGTGATGCCCTGCGCGGTGCTGTGCGAAGGGGAATATGGACTCAAGAACGTGATCGTCGGCGTGCCGGTGAAACTCGGACGCGGTGGCGCTGAGCAGATCATGGAGTATGAACTGACGAGCGATGAGCGGGCAGCATTAGAAACGTCGGCCAACGCGGTTCGTGAACTCTGTAGCACTGTGGATCGGCTGATGGCCTAGGAAGCCCCCTCAACCATCATCGTTTGAGGGGCTCTTATGGGCGACCGACGTCCCATTCGCGTAGGTCCTTCGTCCGCTTGACATTAAGAGAAACGCTGTCGTACAGAGATGAGATTAGGCCGTCAACCGTTTTTGAAGAGAGGGGAGTTATGAAATTTCTTGAAGATCCAATGCAGACGATGTGGGCGGGGTTCGCCCTCACCGTTGTGTTGATAATGATATATCTGGGATTAACGGGCATTAGCGCTGGTGAAGCCGATTGGGGCCAGATGATCCTTCGCTGGGTGCATTTCCTGGCCGGGATCACGTGGATCGGGCTCCTGTACTTCTTCAACATCATCAATGCCGCGTTCTTGAAGAGCCTGGATGGGCCGACCAAGAACATCGTGATTCCAAAGCTTATGCCGGCAGCCCTCAACTGGTTCCGACACGGAGCCACCGTGACCGTCGTAGCTGGGGTGTTCTTGTACGGCCACATGTATCACAAGGGTGGCACGGGAGCCGTGGCCTTAGCGATCGGTGGGTTGCTCGGCATCATCATGATGGGCAACGTCCATGGCATCATCTGGCCGAACCAGAAGAAGATCATTGCCGCCGTCAGCGCGGCTGCTGAGGGGACGCCCGCGCCACCAGAAATGGCGCAATGGGGGCGAACGGCGCTATTAGCCTCCCGTGTGAATTTCCTGCTTTCGATTCCCATGCTATTCTTCATGGGAGCCGGTAGCCACTTCAGATAAGGCTTCTTTCCTGCGGTCGGGGAGCCCAGCTCCCCGACCGCAGGAGGCCTTCTACCTCGCGCCTGCTTTCCCATCGTTCTGACTCTATCCAACCCTCTTCAGCCTTCGCCAATCCAGCATTTGCTGCGCCATGGGTCTGAACCGTGGTACGGTTTTATAGGAGACTGAGGAAATCACAAAATCGTCGTGCCAAGGGCATAATGGCTGGGCATTTTCTCATCGAGGGAGGGAGGTTACTGTCTTGATTTGCCCGTTGATTAATACGCCTGCCTAACCGCATAGCATAATTTAAGAATAGAAGTAGGTTCTCCTTGTGAAGCCACCAATTATTGTTTCAGACCCTGGTAACATCGATCTGTTCGAATCAGTTCAAGAAGCTGAGAGGTATCTAGAAACGCCTGATGTGGATGATGGCCAGACCATGGTTTACAATAGTGAGGGACGGCGCTTAAGTCTTGAGGTGGTCACAGAACCCAGTACTAAGTTGCTTGGTATCGAAATCAACTGTATCCGTACCGAAAAAATCAGAATTGGCAGACACGAGTCTTTGCCGGTTCATGGCAATGAATTAAGGCAGCTTCTCATCGACTTCTTAACAAGAGTTGGAGCTGCTCCGGAATTATTTCACAATACAACGCTTGAGGGTGTTTTGGATAAAGCAATTCAGAGATGTGGATTTACAAGGTAGAAGTGAGAAAATGGTGTTCAGAAAGAGGACAAACTGTTTTTCAGGGAATTTTCTGAGCCACCCCAAATTCTGACATGGCGGCTGGACCATCGCAGCTCCTCCAATTCTGTTCTCCGTCACTTGCCCTCTCTGCCCAGCCTTTACTAGGCCTCCTAGTCCTAACTGCTTGAGATTCAGGCCCATTTACAACAAGTTGCCTTGACGGAGGAAGAGGCGGGGCCGTATAGTACGGGCTCAACCTTGTGAGATTATTGACAGGACACCTATGTCTACGGCCGATGAACCACGCCTTGTTCAACAGATTGAAGGAGCCCCTTGGGAGATCGAAGGGTATCTCAAGGTCGGTGGCTATGAAGCCTGGAAGCGTTGTGTCAAAGAATTGAAGTCGGCTCAAGTGATTGATGAGCTGAAGAAATCAGGTCTGCGGGGTCGTGGCGGCGCAGGATTTCCGACGGGCATCAAGTGGGACAAAGTCCTCAATCACCGGGTGAAAGAGCGCTATTTCGTGTGCAACGCGGGTGAGCACGAACCGGGCACGTTCAAGGATCGTCATCTGTTAAAGACCTTGCCGCATCAATTGATTGAGGGCTGTCTGATCGCGTCCTACACGGTCCAGGCGAAAGCGTCCTTCATTTACGTGAATCATGAGTACCATGAGGAGCAGCAGAATCTGAAAAAAGCCCTTGCCCAAGCGAAAGAACGAGGACTCCTCGGGAAGAACGTGCTTGGCAGCGGAATCGATATTGAGCTGGAAATCTTTGACGGTCATGGCAGCTACGTGGCGGGTGAAGAGACGGCAATGCTCGAGTCGATGCAGGGCCGTCCGGCCATGCCCAGGCAGAAGCCCCCGTTCTATCCGACGGACTTCGGCCTCTATGGCAAGCCGACCCTCGTCAACAATGTTGAAACACTCTGTAACATCCCGCGGATTCTCTATAAGGGCGCTGCGTGGTTCACGCAGGTAGGGACGGAGAAATGTCCCGGCACGATGATGTTCTCACTCAGCGGCTCGGTCAATCGTCCCGGGGTGTATGAAATGCCGATGGGTGTGACGATCCGCGATCTGATCGAGCAATGCGGTGGCGGCGTGCCCAATGGCCGAAAGATCAAAGCGGTCTTTCCAGGCGGCCCGGCGTTTTCCATGGTGACGGCGGATCAGCTCGATCTTCCGATGGATTTTGATTCGTTGAAGAAGGCCGGCACCGGATTGGGATCGGCTGGGGTGATTGTCATCGACGATGCGAGCTGCATGGTGGCCAAGACGCTACACTACTCCAATTTTTTCAAGAACGAGAGTTGCGGTCAATGTCCTCCCTGTCGGATGGGAACGATGAACCTCGCCGCATTAATGACGAAAATTGAAGCGGGACAGGGCACGCAAAAGGACCTCGACAGCATGCTTCAGCTCTGTGGGTTTGTGAAAGGGACGGGGTATTGTACGCTGGTTACCGGGGCCTCGGTCTTGGTGCAAAGCAGTTTGAAGTTATTCCGGCAGGAATACGAGGATCATATCCGGCTGCAACGCTGTCCCTATCAGGAAGTCCCGGCCGGAGTCGCTGCACAGTCATAGGGAACACGAATGCCACGAGTGACCTTCCTCCATTCAAATGGGCGCAGCGGAGAGGTAGAGGAGAACATTTCGCTCCTTGCTGCGGCGAAAGAAGTGGGCTTTCGATTGAACCACGACTGCGGAGGGAATGCCTCCTGCACGACCTGCCGCGTGGAGGTTCAGGCTGGGCACGAACATCTCTCGGAAATCGATTTCGACGAGCAGGACCTACTGGATCGCGAAGCATTGACAGACCCGCAACATCGCCTGGCTTGCCAGGCGCGCGTGTTGGGTGATGTCGTGGTGCGTGTTCCAGAAGCCAAATGGGAGAACCAAAAGACGACGACGACCGAGGCGTGGGGTTGATATTCGAGGAAGAGGTGTTAGACTAACAACTTAGCTAGCCCGCTCGTGTGGGCTGGACCGATCCATAGAGGAGGACGACAACATGGTTACTATTACCCAGGTGGCGGAACAGAAGATTAAGGAATTAATGGCCGAGGAAAAAGATATCGTTGGGCTGCGAGTCTACGTGCGTGGGGGAGGCTGCCACGGCTATCAGTACGGCATGGCGTTTGAATCAAAAATGGCCGAAGACGATACCATCATTGAAAAGGGCGATGTGAAACTTATCATGGATTCACAGAGCGCTCCATTGCTCCAAGGTGCGGAAGTCGATTACGTGGACAGCGTGCAAGGCTCGGGCTTCTCGATCAAGAACCCACAAGCCAAAACGACCTGTGGCTGCGGTAGCTCGTTCAGCGCCTAAGCGTGGCCACAGTTGTCGTAGGAATATCTGTACAGGACCTCCAGGCTGGGATTGCTTGAAGCACAAGCGGTTCCAGCCGTTTATTTCACCCCAAGAGAACTGGCTCGTATGTCACAGGTGCATGTGACTAGGCGCTATCGTTTTTGCGCCGCCCATAGGCTCCATACGGAGCACCTCTCTCCCGAAGAGAATTGGGCCGCATTCGGCAAATGCAATAATCCGAACGGGCATGGGCACAATTATGTTGTGCTGGTGACGGTCACGAGCGGGGCTGCACCGGATTCGTGCGATCTCGAACGCCTTGATCAGGTGGTCAACGAGAAGATCGTCGAGCGCTTCGATCATCTCGACCTCAATCGTGATCCTGCCTTTGCCGAGCTCACCACGACGGGAGAAAATCTCGTCAAAGTGATTTGGGATATTCTGAAGCCGGCCCTGCCGCCTGACTGTCTGCGAAAGATTGGCGTGATTGAGACGAGGGACAACTACTTCGAATACGGGGGCGCGGCGTAAGTACGAAAGGGACTCCAGTGAAGAAGCACCGGACAAAAGAACGAAAGGGAGAATCGATAGAAGATACGAGCGGGAGCGGGAAGCCGGCGGATCTCCCGGTTCTTCAATCGCTGGTCACCGAAATGTTGCTCGCGCTCGGGGAAAAGCCCAGTCGCAACGGCTTGCTCAAGACGCCGGAGCGTGTGGCCAAGGCCCTGGCGTTCATGACGCAAGGCTATCAGCGCGATATCGACCATCTGTTGAACGGAGCCCTCTTTCCGATCGAATACGACGAGATGGTCATCGTGAAGGACATCGATTTCTTCAGCATGTGTGAGCACCATATGCTCCCGTTCTTCGGACGGGTTCATGTCGGCTATTTGCCGAACAAGAAAGTCGTCGGCCTGAGCAAGATACCAAGGATTGTTGATACATTTGCTCGGCGACTACAAGTCCAAGAACGGCTGACAGTTCAGATTGCTGAAACCTTACGCTCCAAGCTGAACGCACATGGAGTCGGCGTGGTGGTCGAAGCGAGACATCTCTGCATGATGATGCGTGGGGTGGAGAAACAAAACACCGTTGCCGTGACCAGCTCCATGCTGGGAGCCTTCCGTAGTCAGTCACAGACTCGTCTGGAATTTCTCAAGTTAATCAGGCGTGGCAGCATCGGCGATCCGGACTAAGATCTTCAGGGACTTTGCCTTTATCTGCTCGCTGCGCGAGTCACATCCAAGGCAAAACTCCGGATCGTTTCATTGAACTGATCAGACCGTTCCAAGTTCGAGAGATGAGCGGCCCCTGGGATGATGGTCAAGCGGGCGCCGAGAATCCTATCGGCCATAAGTTTGGCGTCTGAAGGCGGAGTGGGAAGATCCAACTCACCGACGATAATCTGAGTGGGGCAGGTGATCTGACCCAACAGCGAGATGGAATCGGGCCGCTCAGCCATCGCCATCAAGTCCCCTGAGATACCACTGACTTGATTGCCTTCGATCATCGCCCGCACGCGCCTCACCAGTTCCGGTTTCGTTTGAAGAGTCGAAGGGCCTAACAATTTCGGAATCATGATGTCGGCGATGGCCGATGGGCCGTTCTTGTACGCGGTCTGCGCCATCTGAAACCGCCCTTCCTTCCCTTCTACGGTGTCAGCCTGCGCTCGTGTGTTCGCGAGCACCAAGCCCCGTACCCGGTCCGCATATCGCCGATAGAGCGCAAACAGGATGTACCCACCCATCGACAGACCGACGAATACCGCCTGTCGAATTGAGAGGTGATCGAGCAGTCCGATCACATCGTCAGCAGCTTGGTCGAGAGTATAGCGCCAGAGCGGCGCATCGGATTCGCCATGCCCGCGTAAATCGATCGTCAGAACCCGAAATTGGGATGACAGTGCCTGTTCTTGCTCGACCCACATGCAGCGGTTCAGTGGAAACGCGTGGAGAAAAACCAGAGGGACGCCTGTCCCTTGATCATTGAACGCGAGGGTGATGTTATTAATCTTAGCTTGCACGGCCTGCTCCGTCGGTTGTCCAGTTCGTACCATCGGGGGCGGACATGGTCAAGAGGCTGTTTGCGATCAGGAGAGACGGCGTATACAATTCCCGCTATTCTCAAGGAGTGAGATGCCACGCGCTCGCGATCAGACGCCAGACTTATTCACGCCTACCGCCCGCGAGGAGAAGGTTCCCCCTCCACTCGCCGAACGGATGCGGCCGCGTGCGTTCGTGGACTTCGTCGGGCAAGAGGCGATCACCGCGCCCGATCGGCCGCTCCGACGGGCGATCGAGGCCGATCAACTCTCGTCCGTGATCTTCTGGGGTCCACCCGGTTCCGGGAAGACCACCCTGGCTCACCTGATTGCCCAGCATACGAAAGCCCAGTTTGTCCCATTCTCTGCCGTCACCAGCGGGGTACCTGAGTTGCGCGCACTCATCAAGGTGGCGGAACAGCGGGGTGCGATGAACGGGCAGCGGACGATTCTCTTCGTCGATGAAATCCATCGCTTCAACAAGGCGCAGCAGGATGCATTTCTCCCCCATGTCGAACGAGGCACGATCATTCTCGTCGGCGCGACCACCGAAAATCCGTCGTTCGAAGTCATCAGCCCACTCTTGTCCCGCTCGCTGGTCGTGGTACTCAAGCCACTTTCCGATGAGGCCTTGGGGCAGATTCTTGATCGTGCACTCGTCGACGTCGAGCGAGGGATGGGGAAATGGAAACCGCGCTTCTCGCCAGAGGCCAGGCAACAGTTGATCGCATTCGGGAATGGGGATGCACGAGCGCTCCTCACGTCATTGGAGTTTGTCGTCATGCAGACGGCGCCTGGCCCTGATGGTGATGGCGTCCGGGTGGTTGACGAAGCGACCTTGGAAGCATCGCTTGGGAAGAAGGCTCTTCGCTATGACAAGGCCGGGGAGGAGCACTACAACGTCATTTCGGCGTACATCAAAAGCCTGCGTGATTCTGATCCGGATGGAGCCCTCTATTGGCTGGCCCGGATGCTCGATGCCGGGGAGGATCCGAAGTTCATTGCCCGCCGGATGATCATCTTTGCCTCGGAAGATATCGGCAATGCCGACCCGATGGCGCTGGTAGTCGCCACGTCGGTGGCACAGGCGGTCCAGTTTGTGGGGCTGCCGGAGGCACAAATCAACCTGGCCCACGGCACCACCTACCTGGCGTCACGGCCAAAAGACAATGCGTCCTACGCCGGTCTTCTGGAGGCTCTCAAGGATGCAAAGAACCATGGCAATCTTGGGGTTCCCCTGCATCTCCGTAATGCCGTGACATCGTTGATGAAAGACATGGGGTACGGAAGGGACTATCGTTATGTCCACGACGACCCATCGGCCCGCGGCGAGCAAACCCACCTCCCTTCAGAGCTAAGAGATCGACGATATTACCGCCCAAAGCCCCTATGAATAGGGCCGATTACCCTAGTTTACATTCTTGTCTAATCGGTTATACTTAGAGAGTTATGAAACGAGGCGAGGCGAAGCAATCGGCAAGCATGACCGCCCTCAGTGAACGACGAAAGTTTGTCCGGGCGACGTTGGTGGGGTCCGCCTTGATCTCGCCGAAGAACGGCGGGCGCGCCTGTACCGCGGTCCTCGACAATGTGAATAAGATCGGGGCCGGGCTCCACACCAAAGATCGATTCCCGCCGAACGAGCGAGTCACCGTCTCCCTAGCCTTTCTGGATTCCGATCGAGTCGAGCAACAGGAAAAACTCGATGGGACCGTCGCCTGGGTCAAGCCCTGGGACAAGAAAGGGTTTTTGGTCGGCGTGGTGTGGGATGATCTGGTAACGAAAGAAAAGAATCGCTGGTTGTACTATTACCTCGAAGAAACCCTCAAAGCCTCCGTCTAGCCGGGCGTTGAAAAGCCCCACCAACTGCGTTCTCGTTTCGCTCAGATTCCTCGACGTACCAGAAACAGTACGCCTCGTCTCTTCGCTCACTGCGGCCTTGTAGCTGAGCCTTTTGAACGCCCTAAAGAGTTAGCACAATGCTCCCAGCTTTTGTTTTACATCTTCCAGTTCCGCCGAGAGTGACTCCCAGCGTGCGGTCAATCGTTCAAGACTCCGTTTCCAGTCTTCCTGTTCTTGATGGAGGACGTTCCACCGGTCGAACTCTTCATAGAGTTTCGGATCGGCCAGCTCTGCCTCGCGGGTCTTGATCTTTGCTTCAGCCTCTGTGATTTCCGCCTCCGCACGAGACACCTGTTTCTCCAATCTCGCCTGTGTTTTGGATAAATCACGTCGCTCGCCACCTCGTCCTTTTGTCTGGACCTGTTGCGTCATCGCGCGGGTTGGTCCTGAAGAAGCGGCTTTCGACGTGCCGTCGAGCTCCTCGCTCGATTCCTTGATCGATTCGAACTCTTGCGCCTTTTTCCAGAGATAGTACTCATAGTCTCCGATGAAGTTCCGAGCCTGGCCCTCTTCGATTTCAACAACCCTCGTCGCGATGCGTGTCAAAAACGTTGGGTCATGCGAAATAAAAATGATGGTCCCGGGAAACTCGGCCAGGGCGTCCGTGAGGACGTCCACCGAGGCTGGATCCAGGTGATTGGTCGGCTCATCGAGCAGCAAAGTATTCGCAGGTTCCACGAGCATGCGAGCCAAGGCGACGCGGTTCCGCTCACCCCCACTCAAGGCCTTGATGGGTTTCTTCTGATCTTGGCCGGAAAACAAGAAGGCGCCAGCGATACCACGCAGGAAATTCATCTCCGCATGCTTAGTGACTTCTTCGAGGGATTCAAGAATCGAATGTTCCGGGTTCAGGGTTTCCGCTTGATGCTGGGCGAAGTAGTGCAGCGTGACGCCATGTCCGACGGATCTGGTGCCGGTATCGGGAGGCAGCACGCCGGCGAGCATCTTGAGGAGCGTACTCTTCCCCGCTCCGTTTTCTCCTACCAGAGCGATACGCTGACCGCGCTCCACAGAGAAATCGAGCGTCTTATAGACTACCTTTTCACCGTAGCGCTTACTGGCTCCAGCCAGATCCAACACTTGACGACCGCTAGCCGAGGGAAGTGGAAATCGGAACTTGACGCGTTTCGGATCCCGCTGGATTTCAATCCGCTTCACCTTGTCGAGTTGCTTGAGGCGCGATTGCACCTGGCTGGCCTTGTTGGCCTGGTACCGGAAGCGATCGACGAATTTCTGGACCCGCGCGATTTCTTTGGACTGGCGAGCTGCCGAGGCCTGTAGTTGGGCGTCTTTTTCTGCTTTCAGTTCGCAGAACAGCGAATAGTTGCCACGATACTCTTCGATGGTGTGATGTCGTAGTTCCCAGATGTGAGTGACCACTCGATCCAAGAAGGCAGTGTCGTGACTGATGATCAAGAGCGTCATGCCGGATTGGAGGAGAAATTGTTCGAACCAACGCTGAGTGGGCTTGTCCAAATGGTTCGTCGGCTCGTCCAGCATCAGCACGTCGGGATTCGACAAGAGCAGATGCGCGAGGGCTACCCGCATCCGATAGCCGCCTGACAGTTTCTCCACAGGGCGGTCGAAGTCCCCTTCCGTAAAACCCAATCCCATCAAGATACGCTTGGCCTCGTATTCAGGGTACTCATCGCGATGGGCCGCATCGAGGGCGGTTTTGCCAGTGATGGTTTCGAGTTCCTGAGGCAGATAGCCGATTCGAAGCCGCGGTCGCTTCCGGATCGCCCCTTTGTCCGGTGATTCCTCACCAAGGATCATGCGAAAGAGGGTAGTCTTTCCTGCGCCATTGGGACCTACCAGCCCGACCCGCGAATTCGGACGTAAATGCGCCGAGGCCTCCGTGAGGAGCACTTTCGTCGAGTATTGTTTGTTGATCGATTCGATTTGGAGCATGAACACAAACCTTCCGTGCGAAATGAATCAGTGTGAAGCAGTCGAGACGAACTCGAACAGAGGAAACGACTAGGGGGTTGGGAGTCGTGGCAGAGTGAGGAAATTGAAAACGGCGAACATGCTAGATCCTAAAGAATGCTGGAGGTGTTTATCCGTCGCCTCAGTTACAAAAAAACTAAATAGCCGACGGTACACACGAGCAATAATAAAGAGATACCAAACACGGGTTGAAGACTCTATCCGATCGTGCCAATTACGATACGACAAAAAATAGCGATCGGTTCAACCGTCGTATCGACGAAGGAACAAACACTTGTGGGTTTTATCCGTCGGCTCAGTTACAAAAAACCCTAAAATAGCCGACGGTACGCACGAAGTGCGGTTTGGTGGAGCTGGCCGGGATTGAACCGGCGACCTCGTGAATGCCATTCACGCGCGCTCCCAACTGCGCCACAGCCCCACTCTGGGAGATTCTCAACGCGAAATGAATCAGGAAAATTGCGACGTTAAATCGAGGTGCATGCTAACACGCGGGTATGGACCAGTCAAGAAAGCGCTGGATCGTCTGGTTAGCCAGTAAAGAAGGAAGACGAATCATTCGCATTGCAACATCGTGAGAGAACAGCTTGACAAAAGATGAGGTCACACCTACCATAGGCCCCCTTGGCTCTGATCTCCTCGTCTGGTCAGAGCCATTTTTTCGTGTCGAAACCGGCTGGGGCATTCCAACGTTATGGGTAATCTCGTCATCATCGGGGCGCAGTGGGGCGATGAGGGCAAGGGCAAGATCGTTGATATCTTGGCCCGCGATGCCGATGTTGTCGTCCGGTATCAGGGTGGGTCCAATGCCGGGCATACCGTCATCAACGAACGGGGAACCTACATCTTTCATCTCATTCCCTCGGGCATCCTGTACCGAGGCACGACGTGTGTCATCGGAAACGGCGTTGTCGTGGATCCTGGATCCCTGATTGAAGAGATGGATCAGCTCCACACCAAAGGTATCACCATCGGTAAGAACTTCGCCATCAGTCAGCGGGCGCACTTGATCCTCCCCTACCATAAGGCGATCGACCGGGCGTCGGAACAGTCCAAAGGGTCGCGCAAGATCGGGACAACCGGGCGAGGGATCGGCCCGTCGTACGCCGACAAGATGGCACGGATCGGGATTCTAGTCGGTGATCTGCTGAATCCACCCTTGTTCAAGAAGAAACTCGAAGAAAACCTCGTCGAGATGAACTGGTTCTTGGAGCGCTTGCATAAGGTCGAAACCTTTCAAGTCGACAAGGTATTCAATCAATACATGGCCTATGCCGATCGGCTCAAGAGCCATATCGTCGACACGACCATATTGCTCAATCGCGCGATCGAGAAAAACAAGACGGTCATTTTTGAAGGCGCTCAAGGGACGAACCTCGACGTGGATTTCGGTACCTATCCCTATGTCACTTCGTCCAGCGCCGCAGCAGGAGGAGCCTGCACCGGTACCGGCGTGGGTCCCACGATGATCGATGCGGTGATGGGGATCGCCAAGGCCTACTCCACCAGGGTAGGGAGTGGACCGTTTCCGACCGAATTAGATGATGAGGAAGGGCGTGGGCTCCAAGAGCGAGGGCGGGAGTTCGGCTCGACGACCGGGCGGGCCAGGCGGTGCGGGTGGTTCGATGCCGTCGTGGTTCGGCATGCGACCGTGGTGAATGGACTCACCTCGCTGGCGTTGACCAAGCTGGATGTGCTCGACGGCTGCAAGGAACTGAAGCTTTGTACGGGTTACAAACATGGGAACACCCTGTATAAGACCATGCCGGCCGATCTAGAGGTGTTGACCAACTGTGTGCCGGTCTACCAACGGATGAAGGGGTGGACAACCGGCACCACCGGGATTACCAGCTATGGGAAACTCCCGGCTGAAGCAAAACGGTACCTGGCGCGCGTCGAAGAGTTGGCGCAGTGCCGGATCGACATGATTTCAACCGGGTCGAAGCGAGCAGAAACGATCATGCTCCGCAATCCCTTGGACTGTTCCCGCCGCCGCCCCACACGCTCCCGAAAATAGTTGATGGTCATTCACCGGGCGGGGATGCTAGGATGGGCCGGTGAGTTTTTCGTCATTTGTTACGACCGTGGAATGGTGGGTGATTCAAGCCGCAGGATGTTCAATATGGATGGCAACAAGGCCGCAGCGAGCGAAAATCTGAGGCGTACAGTCGTTGGTACGTCGCAGGATTGGCGCGATGCGAGAACGCAGTTGGCGACCATTTTAAACATCCTGCCGTGAGCCGGTAGCTCAGTCGGTAGAGCATCGCCCTTTTAAGGCGAGGGCCCTGGGTTCGAGTCCCAGCCGGCTCACCACTAAATCAACGACTTAGAAGTTCTCGCCTTCATCGACTCGCCCGATTGTGACAAATTTGTGTCAATGGGCGGTCGGTGCTCCAGCACATTCACCCCGTCCCGCAAGCTCTCAGGACAATGATGCGCATAGCGCTGCGTCATCGTCCCGGTCTTGTGACCGAGCAGCCGTTGGACCTTGTACAGATCGATCCCCCGTTGCACGAGTCGCGTCGCGAACGTGTGCCGCATGTCGTGAAAACGAAAATCGGGAATCCCAGCCCGATCCCGTGCTTCACAAAATTCCCGTACCAAGAACCGCACTTGAAGCGTATGGCCCAACGGCGTCTTGAAGACCGGTCCCGATGATGTGCCTGTGGCAGCTTGTTTGGCTGCCAGGAGGTCGTACACGGTGGTATTCAATGGGATCGTGCGGCGTGTGCCGTTCTTACTCTTCATCACGATGAGGGTTCCACGCGTGAAATCCACATCCTGCCACAGTAGATTCAGGATCTCCCCTTGCCTCATCCCGGTGTTGAGCGCGAAGCGAATGATCTCTTGAAGCCAGGGCGATGACGCGGCCAGAAGACGTTCCTCCTCGTCGGCGGTCAGCCAACGGTCCACTTCGTTCCGGACCTGCTCAAGAGACACACGGTGCATAGGATTCCCTCGGCACCATTCCCACTCCCGCATGGCCAGATTGAAGGCATGTCGCACCAGCTGGAGTTCCTTGTTCGTCGTCGCTGGAGCGGCCCCTTCGAGCCGCCGTTGGACTTTGTACTCCGCGAGCATCTTCGGCGTAATGTGCCCGAGCACTCGTTGACCGAACACCGGGAGGAGATGCTTGAGTGCTGTGGCATCTCGAATCTGGCTCTTGGGCGCTTTGAGGATCGAGCGTTCTGCCATGTAGCGGGTCATCATGTCGTCGAAGGTCCGATCCTGCTCGGGATTTTTCTCAAAGAACACGCCCTCAATGATCTGGCTCTTCACTTTCCCAAGGATCGCTTCAGCTAGCCGTTTGTCTCCCGTTCCGGTCGATCGCCGAATCCGCGATCCCTCATACATCACATCCATCCACCACACCTTCCCTCGTTTTACGAGTCCCATTCTACGTCTCCTTTCGGAATGGGCTCGCTATGATGGTTTCCCCGCTTGGGAGTATAGACAGCGCGCTTGGCTCGCTCAATCAGGGCATCTACGTTGCTCACGGGGCGTTGTCGGCGCTTTCTGGGCATGGTATCGGGTGATTGGCCCTCGACTCGACAGGACTCCAGCCATTGGTCGATCTCGTCTTGCCGAAACCGCAGCAGCCCATGCAGCTTGAGGCTTGGAATCTTTCCCTGAGCCGCCCAGGCGTAGAGCGTCGCGGCTTTCACGTGCAACAGCTGAGCAAGTTCTTGGACCGTGAGTAACATGTTGCGACTCATCGTTACCGAGCGAATGTCTTACCGTCGATTGCGAAAAGGTGGCCTTCTGACAGGTCGGGATTCCCTCACGGAAGAGTCAGGAACGACCTTGGGTGGTCCCTCAATCAAGAACCCATCCGAGCGCCAGATCCGGCCTTTATAGACAGCCTTGTACCAGTATTCGCCCCCACCGAATTGGGATTTCACGACGCCTAAGTCAAAGTACCAAGCAGGGAAGACATCGAGGTACCGCTGTCTGCGCTGAGAGTCGATGCGATACAAGTACACTTTGGGTTCGTTCTCCGGCCAGTCGCCAGGGAGTGCATCCACCCAGTTCTTCCGAGAATGCCGTGGCGTTTTCATAATTATTTCCTTTCGTCTTGATATGGTTGTATTGCCACACAACGAGCCTGTGATAGGCACTGATACCGAAGGTATTGAATTCATGTCTAACCCTACTAAGGTGAGGGGGAGAGGGGGGATCAGTGTGGCCAGGGGTATGGGGGGGTGAGCCGGTGAGCGTTCCCTCCTCTCAAGCTACCGCTTGAAATATTCGCAGTTCTCTGCCACCCGGTCTTTGATGAAGGAAATACGGTAGCTTACAGACTCTCCCTCGAATGGCCGGACCCCATGGACGGGGTCCACTCCTCGTTCAAGGACTGGTTTGAACGTGTCGCCTGTGCGTGTCTCAAAACGTCTGAGGTGGGTGATGAGCTCTGCATACAGCCCACCGCTCTCCTCTGCCTCATCCCAGGATTTCAGTATCTACTCCCAGAAGCGAAAGGCGGTGCGAGTTCGCTTGCGCCACTGTTCAGGCATAGCAGGGTCGCCTCACGAGGGCCTTGTAGAAAGCTACGACATCACGCTCGTTGAGTATTCATCGAAGTCGTCAGGCTGTCCAGTTTCTGGCCATTTTGACGGCAAGAGGAGTTATAGGGGTTCTTAAACGGGGTTCTGGAAGGGAGTTAAAAACCTAGTTTCGGGAGGTTTATTGCTGAATAACCTGGTTTAGAAACCCAAAACTGGGTTTTAAAACCCTCATTCAAGGACAATAGATGGTTTAGGTGTGTTAGGAGCTGGTATTTAGGGTGCACGAAGCGCGATCAAGCCATTTTAGAAGCCTTTACCCATTCGGAAGGAGTGATTTCTCAAAGAGAAAGGGGTAAGCTTCCGGCGCGATTGAGCTACGGAATCCTAGCCTGTTGGGTTCGTTCCTAGTTCGCCAAAGGTACTAGAGGATGCCAACTCAGGAAGACAAGGCTCCAGGCCAGATCGACAACATGCTGGAGAAGTGCAGCTGGAAGGTTCAAGACACCAAGTCATTCAATCTTCACGCCTTGAGGGAAGCTGCACTTAGGCATTCCATCTTCGTCGATCGACAACGGATCTTCACCGAATTCGAGTGCCGCCTGGCGGTCAATGACGAACTCGAAGCCACTGTCGAAGTAAACCTCGCCCGCGCCGAGCACTTGCGGCAATTGATACCAGGGCATGCTTTCTCTGCTGAGTTACTAAGAGGCTAACAGATGCCAAGGGGTTCTGGGTTCCATTTACAGCTAGAAACTCTGCTGGAGAAGGGGTTCTTTCCACAGGAGCTTCCACCACCATTCAATACAAAATCGTTAGCTACATTCATTTCTCGTTATGCCGGAAAATCTGTACCGTTTTCCACAAGTAAGGATACCCGCACCTCTAAGCCTGAGATTTACAACTTGGCTAGGACGGGGACGCTTCGGCGCGAACTATCAATTCTCAACCCTGTTCATTTCACTTTGCTTGCTGCGTGCATAGCTGATAGGTGGCAAGACCTTGCCAAAGTATCTTCTAAATCAAGACTCTCGCTCACAACGCCGACATTGACCGACCCCCTTCGCGCTATCGGCCGGAAAAGTCCACTCGACGTGCTTCCATCAAAGCGAGCCGAACTCCGCAGTAGAGGACGATCCCTTCTGAAGGCAGATATCGTTCGCTTTTATCCTTCAATCTACACGCACAGCATTCCATGGGCTCTTCATGGGAAAAGGGAGTCCAAGGTAAATCGCGACAAAGACCTTCTTGGCAATGAAATTGATAAATTAATGAGGAACTGTCAGGACGGGCAAACGAACGGGATACCCGTTGGACCAGATACTTCGTTGCTGATTGCAGAAATGCTTCTGTCTCAAGTAGACCAGAAGCTGGTACGCCGAAAATTGGACGGAATTCGTTACATTGATGACTATGAGCTTGTATTTGATTCGGAAAGAGATGCTATGGCCGCGTTAGCGAAGCTGGAAGAGTTTTTGCTGGAGTTTGAGCTCCATCTCAATCCTTCGAAGACTAGAGTCTTATCTTTGCCACAACCACTAGAGGATTCGTGGGTTGCTGAGCTGAAGAACATGGAACTTCAGCCAGATTCGCGCCAAATTAAAGGACAACTAATACGTTTTTTCGATAGGGCTTTTGTGTTGTCAAAATCCTTTCCAACAGAGAATGTCTTGAAATATGCGGCAGGCCGGATAGCCAAAATGAGGGTCTCGAAATATCAACAAGAGATGGTTGAAGACCTCCTTATTCAATGTGCGCGAGTTGAAGCGGGTGCATTGCCAGCAGTCCTTGCCTCTCTTCTGAGAGAAACCAACCGCTCTTCGAAACGAACGAGGCGGTTAAAGAACATGCTCCACAGCATTATTAGGGAACATGCCCCTCAGCGACATTCTAGCGAAGTTGCCTGGTCCCTCTGGGCATGCATTGAGTTAAAGCTGAAACTCCCTCGCAATATAATTAGGGGTGTGTTGCGAATGGAGGATTCGGTCTGTGCGATTTTGCTTTTGCATTCCCAGTCGCTAGGATTATTACAGAAGTCAGACGATCTTGATGAATTGAGGACGGTTTTCACTACCAGGGAGCTGTATGGAAATAGATGGCTGTTGGCATATGAAGGCGCCATTAAACAGTGGTTGCCTTCTGGTGTGACCGGTAATCATGTGGCTGATGATCGCAATTTTGCATCTCTCAAGAAGGCGGCGGTATCGTTTTATGATGAAAAGGAAACGATGTTGTCTGACACTGACGAAGGAGAGGATGAGGAATTATATTTCGAGCGCTATGTAAGTGATTATTATTCCGTGGAAGAAGACGAAAGAGAGGCTGATGAAGAAAAGGAAGACGATGAGGACTATTAATTTGACCGCGATACGAAGTTGGACGAGGTGCTAGACGCCTGTTATTTCCCAAGGCAATGCCATTAGAATAGCAGCGAAAAGCATCGAACCTCTCTGGAGAGTTATCGTGAGTGACAATTCCAAAATCGAATGGACTGATGCAACCTGGAACCCTGTTCGGGGGTGTTCAAAAGTTAGCCCAGGCTGCATGAATTGCTATGCAGAAACATTTGCCGAACGTTTTCGTGGCGTGCCTGACCATCCATTCGAGCAGGGGTTTGATCTGCGCTTGGTTCCAGCGAAGCTTGCTGAACCCTTGCGGTGGCGGACGCCTAAAATGATCTTCGTGAATTCAATGAGCGACTTGTTTCATGAACAGGTTCCTGACGATTTCGTCGTCAATGTTGCCCGTGTCATGCGATTGGCTAACTGGCATACCTATCAGGTGTTGACCAAGCGTTCGGAGCGGATGAGAGATCTGCTCCGTGGGAAACTTCAATTTGTCTCAATGCAACCTCATATCTGGTGGGGGGTGAGCGTCGAAAATAGAAAACATGGTCTTCCGCGCATTGAACATCTTCGCAAAGCTCCAGCCCACACAAGATTTTTATCGATCGAACCGCTACTTGAAGACTTGGGGTCTTTCAGTCTTGAGGGGATTCGTTGGGTTATTGTCGGAGGAGAAAGTGGCGCTGGAGCAAGGCCTATGACGAAGAAGTGGGTTCTTACGATCCGTGATTTGTGCAAGAAAGAGCACGTGCCGTTTTTCTTCAAGCAATGGGGCGGAGTCCGGAAAAGTGAAACGGGTCGGACCCTGAACGGAAGAACTTATAACGAGTTCCCTGCTCGAATCAGTGCGCCCGTTCTGGATGAACAGGACCGGTTAGCTGCGGTTGAGGAGATCCAGTCATTTTGTTCATATGGGATATTCCGTTGAATAACCCCGATCTGTATGCCGGCCGGGAACAAACTCTCGTTAAACATGTCATTCTGCAGCAATACCTAGAACGTTTTGCCATCATTGTAGGAAAATACAAGGATACCATTACCTACGTTGACTGCTTCTCAGGGCCCTGGAATGCTCAGTCAGAGGATTTCAAGGACAGCTCGTTTGCGATCGCTCTCGACCAACTGCGCAAGGCTCGAAGAGTCCATCAAGATAGAACAGGCCGGAAGTTAAGGCTTCGGTGTTTTTTCCTTGAAAGCAATCGCTCTGCCTTTACGAAGCTAAGGCAGTTCACGGAGAAGATAACTGATGTTGAGATTGAGCCACAGAATAAGAAGCTAGAAGATGCCATTCCACTCATTCTTGAATTTGTGACGAAGGGAGGTTCGCAGTCATTTCCGTTCATTTTCATTGACCCTACAGGATGGACGGGATTCGGAATGGACACGATAGCTCCGCTATTAAAGTTTGACCCTGGAGAAGTCCTGATTAATTTCATGACCGGTCATATCCGTCGGTTTATTGATTACCCCGAAGAAGTCAATCAACAGAGCTTTGTCAGGCTCTTTGGCTCCGACGAGTTCAGGGAAAAGGTCCAAGGCCTTGCTCAACACGAACGGGAGGATGCCGCTGTTGACGAGTACATCAGGAACGTAAAGATCACGGGGAACTTTCCGTATGTCTGCGCTGCAATAGTGCTTCACCCAGAAATCGATCGAACTGCCTTTCATTTGATCTATGCGACGAGAAGTCTTGCTGGAGTCGAGGTATTCAAAGATGCAGAGAAGCGCGCAATGGCCGTGATGGAAAAGGCACGAGCACAAGCCAAGCAAAGAAAACGTGAAGAGAAATCCAGGCAAACAGAACTCTACAGTGGGGAGATCCTCCACGATCCCAATTATTACACTTCACTGCGCGTGCGCTACCTAATAAGGTCAAACCAAGCCGTTCTTAACCTGCTACGTAAACGCAATGAGGTTCCGTATGATCAGGTGTGGGCTCTCACCCTCAGTTTCCCTTTGAGCTGGGAGAGCGATCTCAAGGAGTGGATTCGAAGTTGGTTTACAGAAGGCTTACTAACTATCACTGGACTAAAGACGCGACAGCGTGTACCCCAGCGAGGACAGGGCATTGCACTGGTATGGAAAGGTTCTAGGGAGACAAGGCCGGCGGAGTCATGAATAATCAAAGCGCTCAGGTCGTTGAAAAGCTCTGCAGCTATTGGGGCGTCCTGTATGTCGGCGGGATGAGTTATGGGGACACGACGAGCAGTTGGCGTATTTCCTCTTCCTTAAGATGGTCGAAGAGCGGGCACAAGCAGCGTACGACCAACCAAACCAGGTTCCCGAAAATACAGTTGGCAGAGCTTCATGAACAGAGACGCGATGAGCGCCGACGTTCGATGGGTTTGTGTGCGTGTTATCTCCAGTATTAGTTAGTAGCCGACCGGCTAGCGCCTGCGAGGCGCATCGCTCGCGCCAGTAACTCTGGCACTCCCGCTGCTTACCCTCTCCGGCACAGCTTTGTTGAATCGTTTAATGGGTAGTTACGTGATGAGTGTTTGAACGTGCATCAGTTCGCCTCGCTGGCGGAGGCCCAAGCCATACTCGAAGTCTGGCGCTGCGACTTCAACTACCAGCGGGCACACAGCTCACTGGGTAACCTGACATCGGATGAGCTTGTTGGACACCGTCAGGCTCAACAGATCGTGGAAGAAGTCGCCTGCTCTGGTTAAGGGTTGTCTCAAAAGGGGACCAACGTCAGCGCAGGCTGAACGCTGCAATCAATAGTGGGCAATTTGAATTAGGAATGGCAGGTCGAGATCAATTGCCTCTCGGGCTATACGTTCTAGGTCAGCCATAAAATGGTCATATCGCTGAGTTCTTGGTCCTGACCATGGATCCATTATGCGAAGGAAGGTATCAGCAGGGTTTCCATCGCCATACATTCCATAAACCACGATCATGTGAGTCGATGCGGGGTCCGTTGGTGTAAGGTCCGATTGGATCCAAAGCGGGCCGTGTTGCTGAAGGAGTTGGAGCCAGCTTTCAACGGGCCGGGACATCGGTGGTTCGACTGTCATTCCGAGAGCAGAGGCGAATTGATTTTGGTCACCTTCAACCAAGCTCCCATCGGTGTTGTATAAGTCGAGGTAAGTACCCGAAGTAGTTCGCGATCCTCCAAGTCGAGCAGCTTCAATGGGTGAATAAGGTCGATTGTCTCTCCAAGAGAGAAGGATGGCAGCGGCGGCCGCCCAACATCGGTTACTGCCAGGAGTTTGTCTAATATTTGGAATACGGCCGGGCACAGTATAGTCAATGCTGAAAGTGGATCCTGCTCCCCTAGTAATTGTCGCGTTGCCATCGCTGATTTCGAGGTTTTGATCTGGCCCTGCGCCATCGACGATGCGGTTGACGGTGTTCTGATCGAGGCGTGGTTCGGGGATGGTTTCGCCTTGGTTGGCCATACGGCGCAAGACCTGACCGGCGAGGTCCTGTTCCTGATTGGTATCGATGCTGCCCTGGTCGCGTGCGGAGCGGATGGTGTTGAGCATTGTCTGCGCGGATTCGGGGTCGGCGCCCTCCGGCCTGGTACCCTGTCCGATCATGCCGCGCAGCGCAGCATGGGTCAGGCTGCTGGCCTGATCGTCATTGATGAGCCCTTGCGTGCGCGCAGTCTGGATCGAGCGCTGGATGCGGTCCATGTTTTGGCTGGTCGCGCTTTGCATGCCCAGATTGGTGGCATATTGCCCGAAACTCTTCGCCACATCCGCGGCCTCGGCCCCGAACTTCTGCGCGGCCTCGAGCGAGGCTTTAAGCGCCTCGATGGCGTTGCGCTGGTTGCCTTCGAGCCCGGTGATGTCCTTGAAGATACCGGGCGTACCGAGCAGCTGGAGCGCGGCCGACAGGCCCTGCGGATCGGGCGCGGCAGGCACGTTCTGGAACGCGACCACTGGGGCCGAAGCGGGGGTTGGCGTAAGGTCGGGCGGTGTGGCACGCCGCGTTTCGGTACTGAGTGGTTGGATGGGCGTTGGGGAGTCGGGGATAGGCGACTCCTCCCAGCGCCAGAAGCGGTCTTCTTCCTTGTGCTCGCAGCTGTTGCACTGCCCCATGACCGCTTCGGCATAGACTCCCTTGGTCGGGATCGCGATGCGCAGTGGATCATCGGGCACGGCGGGCTTGTAATGCTCGAGCAGGGTGGTGCCGTCGTTCTCCTGGAACGAGGGATCGAGTCGCAGTCCCTTGGCCACTGGCATGACGATGCTGTTGCCGACGATGCCGATGATGCGATTGTCGACCACCGAGGCAACGCTCCGGCCGCTACTGCCCGGCGCGATGAAGCCGTCAAGCATCATGTAACGGCGATCCGGGCTCATCCGGGTCCAGATGGCGCGGTGGTAATACTCGATATGGTCGTTGAGATGCTCGAGTAAGCGGCGCTGCAGCATCCGGTCTTCCTCGCGCGGTTCGCGTAGCTCGGCTTGGCTGAGCGGGGTAGGGATGACGACGCCATCACCATCGGTCAGGTCGTTGCGCACCCGGCGGTCGTTGAACAGCGTGCCGCTGGCAAAGCGGGTGCGGTAGGACAGACGACCACCCTCCACGATGATGCGCGAACCGGGAGGCAAGGTGCCGGGTGCAACGGGCCGGATCTCCAGCGCATCGATGTCGCGCCGCCGCAAACCGCTTAGCGAGCCGTTTATTCGGACGGTGACATTGAGCGGAGTGTCATGGCGGTAATCCGAGGTCAGCGTGTAATCGAGATCGAGTGTGCGGCTCCCAGCCCTGATCACCAGCTGATCGGCCACTTGCCGGGCGATCTTGGGCGCCGCCAGGCTCTGGAACGCCTCGTGATAGCTTTCCTCGCGCGCGCGCAGGGCCGCATGCAGCGTTGCCGCTGACATGCCGAACAGGGCGCTGCGAGAGCCATACCAGCTCCACAAGGCCGCATCGTATTCCTCAGCTTCAGGAGCAACCAGCTGGAAGCGAAGTGTCAGATCGCCCGATAGATGGGTGAGGTCCTCATCGGCATAGGCACCAACGGGAAGGCCGCTGCCTTCATAACCGTTCAGGATGCGGTCGACTGCCCCGAACCCGCCCAGGAGGCTCCGGTCGCGGAGCGTGCGAGCCAGCGGCTCTTGCCATTGCAACACCTTATCTGGCGTGAACCGGCTCATCATCAACGGAATGAACAGGCACTCCTGCACATCGACCAGGCGGTGGCGCACCAGCATGTGCCGCAACACCTCGAAGTACTGCATCGTGACCGCGTGACAGTGGTTGTAATTGGCGACCGACTCGCTTTGCGCCACGGTCCGCTCGCCTTGGCTCACCGTCTCCACCGTTGTCGATCGCCGCGCGCGCACGAACGACGACGACTGACGCGTCCAATCCCGCAAACTCTGCAACGCCGAGGAGGACAAATCGCGAGAGGCCGACAGACTAGCACTGGAGCTGCCAAATCCGAGCGATCCTGCGATTGCATCTGTGGCTCCAAATGAGAGAACCCCCATCAGCGCGCCGCCGAAACCACCGGATGAGCCGTGTCCTCCCCCCATACCGAAATTGAAGGACTCGGATGATCCCTCTAGTGTCTCCGTGAGCACGGCATTGACGATATCGTTGACATCGCGTTCGCGCGAGAGATCGGCGGTGAGGGCCTCGCTTTCGCTGAGGATTTCCGAACGGGCGGCGCTTTCGCGGCGCTCCCAGTCGACGATCGCGATCTGCTTCTTCTGGCCCGGCGCGAGCGGTAGACTGTAAAGCAGATTGCCCATCGAGTAGCCGTCGGCGACCCACTGCTGCTTGTAGGTGAGGATATGACCGTGGGCAATGGTACAGGCTTGGTAAGAGGTCGGATCATCGTCCCAGTCGATCGGCGTCTCGCAGCTGACATCGACCCGATTGGGCGGCTTGGGTTTTGCGATATCGAGCAACCTTCCCCAGTCCTTTATCTTGTCGTGCAGTATCAGGCCTGACAGCACGCCGCTGTTATTAAAGATGGACGGGTTGCGCTTCCCCGCCTTGATCGCACTCGCGCTCAACTGAAGGTCGCTGCTGAGGGGGACGGGACCGCTCGCGGTGGTCGTATCTCCTTTGCCTGCAGTCATGGCGAAGTTGCCCGTGAACAGGCCGAGATTGCCGAGGATGCCAGGCGGGATCGCGAACTTGATGTCGGGCGGATCGAGCTTCTGCGGCTTCACCACCGGGTCGGTGGTACGCACGATAAATCGGTAGCTGAACTCTTCGAGCACACGGTCGGGCTTGGTGAAGTCGATGCAGCGCCCACCACCCAGATCCTGGCTGAAGGTGCCTGCGCGATCTGTCAGATCCTCCTCGTCGGGCGCGCGCATGACATTGCCTTCTGGATCGCAGCAGCTGTCGTCGCCGTCGATCGGCAGGTCAGCGCGCACCACCAGGATTACCTCGCGCGGGAGCGACCCGTCTTCCTCGAGCCGGATCGGCGCTGACGCCGACCGACCTTCGCCCAACAGCACTTGCCCGTAGGCTTCGCTGAAGGTTCCGCGCGGGTAGCCGGTAGAAAAACGGCCGCCACCATCGGTGACGGCCGTTGCAAGAGCGCGGAAGTCGCCATCTTGCGGATCGTCAGTGGTGGCTCCGAACAGTACCACCTGCTTCGATGCGATCCGCCTGCCGTTGAGGTCAATGACCTGACCCTTCAGGCGGATGCGCGTTCCCGCCTCGGGGTCATCAGGCGGGATCAGTTTCACCGTATCCGCAGGCTTGAACGACAGCTCCAGCCTGTTGTCAAGCTGCTCCGCCGGAATGCGTGTCGTCCCCTCGACTTCGAGTTGCCGCCCGTCCGGCGCATGCACCTCGAACACCACCTCCCCGCGCAGGTCGCGCGGATCGGGTACGGTCAGCTCAGCCCGGCCATCCTGGTCAAACGATCCCGTACTACTCGCCGCGATCCAATGCTCCCCATTCTCACCGTCAGCCCAGCCAACGCGAGCCTCGTAGCGCGCCACCACTCGGTGCCCCACACAGGCACCGTCAACGCACGTGGAAGAGGTGAGAGCGAGACGCTTCATTTTTTCTTAAACGCAGATTAGCGGCATGACAAGAATCTCAATCCTCATACCAAAATTCCACCACAGGAATCGATTGCTGGGTCTAGGACTAGGTGTACGAGCAATTCTGCTTCTAGAGCGCTGATGTGTGCGCGTTTGAAAACCGTGCGCCGGAGGACGTGCCCAGGAGACAGGTCTTCCGATACAGCGCCGATGATCCTTTCCGGCTCAAGACTAAAATCGACGCCGTTTGCCCCATTGTCTCGCAAGAGATTTCGGACCGTTCCTGGTTCGCCAAATTTTGCTACTGTCCATATACGGCGGGCGCGAGTAGATACTGTGTCTGAAGTTCTTAGGTCTGAGGTAACCTGATCTTCGCCTGCCCATTTGTACATGCACGTGGCGGCCATGGCATCTACAATATTGTCACGCCTTAGCATCGCAGGGTAGACAGTGACGCCCCGCTCATTTACGGTAGGTGGTGCTGATCTAATCCGCAATGAGCGGTCTAGGAAACCTTGCCGCTGAAGTACATTTCTTTCAGTGCCAAGGTTGTCAAGCCCACCGCGATGGTAGGTGTTGACCTCATGGCGCCGCGTGGCTTGGGAAGGAAACATTGTTTGGCCAAATTCTCGATACGCCATGACCAAAGTCAGGGCGATGTCCAGATTCGTCCCCCTTGGTGTCTGAAGCGCCCTTTGAAGCTGCTCTGCTATTATGCGTGCTTTGGTTGGATCGGATAGTTCAGAAGCGATGCGCTGGACAAGCGCGATCGCGTTGGCCGTTTGTGGCTGTCTATAAACGTCAATCCACCGCATGCCAGCCGTGTCATTTATGAACCAACCGCCTCCGATGCCGGAATTCGCGAGTGCTTCGGGCGGAGGAGGCTGTGAGGTGCTCCAAGTCCTATAGCTTGCGCTCGCACTGCCTCTACCAAAAGCTAAATCCGGCACATTGTATTGGAAATAGAGTCCATTTTCTGTATCGCGGGAAATGCCGTCCAACTCTAATGGTCCTCGAAGAAGATCTGTGAGTCGTGCGGAATCAAAACTGGTTGCGCCTTGAGCAAGGCACGAGTCATTAAAGCCTACACGGGTCTCTAGAAATCCAAAATCACTCGCGGCATCGAGTTCATCGTTAGGCCCTGTGCCAGCGCCACGGATGAGCTCAAAGTCGCCCTCACTCACGCTTAGAGAGCTACTACTTCCGGTCGTGCTAATAATTCCTTCCATCGTGTTCTGATCGAGGCGTGGTTCGGGGATGGTTTCGCCTTGGTTGGCCATACGGCGCAAGACCTGACCGGCGAGGTCCTGTTCCTGATTGGTATCGATGCTGCCCTGGTCGCGTGCGGAGCGGATGGTGTTGAGCATTGTCTGCGCGGATTCGGGGTCGGCGCCCTCCGGCCTGGTACCCTGTCCGATCATGCCGCGCAGCGCAGCATGGGTCAGGCTGCTGGCCTGATCGTCATTGATGAGCCCTTGCGTGCGCGCAGTCTGGATCGAGCGCTGGATGCGGTCCATGTTTTGGCTGGTCGCGCTTTGCATGCCCAGATTGGTGGCATATTGCCCGAAACTCTTCGCCACATCCGCGGCCTCGGCCCCGAACTTCTGCGCGGCCTCGAGCGAGGCTTTAAGCGCCTCGATGGCGTTGCGCTGGTTGCCTTCGAGCCCGGTGATGTCCTTGAAGATACCGGGCGTACCGAGCAGCTGGAGCGCGGCCGACAGGCCCTGCGGATCGGGCGCGGCAGGCACGTTCTGGAACGCGACCACTGGGGCCGAAGCGGGGGTTGGCGTAAGGTCGGGCGGTGTGGCACGCCGCGTTTCGGTACTGAGTGGTTGGATGGGCGTTGGGGAGTCGGGGATAGGCGACTCCTCCCAGCGCCAGAAGCGGTCTTCTTCCTTGTGCTCGCAGCTGTTGCACTGCCCCATGACCGCTTCGGCATAGACTCCCTTGGTCGGGATCGCGATGCGCAGTGGATCATCGGGCACGGCGGGCTTGTAATGCTCGAGCAGGGTGGTGCCGTCGTTCTCCTGGAACGAGGGATCGAGTCGCAGTCCCTTGGCCACTGGCATGACGATGCTGTTGCCGACGATGCCGATGATGCGATTGTCGACCACCGAGGCAACGCTCCGGCCGCTACTGCCCGGCGCGATGAAGCCGTCAAGCATCATGTAACGGCGATCCGGGCTCATCCGGGTCCAGATGGCGCGGTGGTAATACTCGATATGGTCGTTGAGATGCTCGAGTAAGCGGCGCTGCAGCATCCGGTCTTCCTCGCGCGGTTCGCGTAGCTCGGCTTGGCTGAGCGGGGTAGGGATGACGACGCCATCACCATCGGTCAGGTCGTTGCGCACCCGGCGGTCGTTGAACAGCGTGCCGCTGGCAAAGCGGGTGCGGTAGGACAGACGACCACCCTCCACGATGATGCGCGAACCGGGAGGCAAGGTGCCGGGTGCAACGGGCCGGATCTCCAGCGCATCGATGTCGCGCCGCCGCAAACCGCTTAGCGAGCCGTTTATTCGGACGGTGACATTGAGCGGAGTGTCATGGCGGTAATCCGAGGTCAGCGTGTAATCGAGATCGAGTGTGCGGCTCCCAGCCCTGATCACCAGCTGATCGGCCACTTGCCGGGCGATCTTGGGCGCCGCCAGGCTCTGGAACGCCTCGTGATAGCTTTCCTCGCGCGCGCGCAGGGCCGCATGCAGCGTTGCCGCTGACATGCCGAACAGGGCGCTGCGAGAGCCATACCAGCTCCACAAGGCCGCATCGTATTCCTCAGCTTCAGGAGCAACCAGCTGGAAGCGAAGTGTCAGATCGCCCGATAGATGGGTGAGGTCCTCATCGGCATAGGCACCAACGGGAAGGCCGCTGCCTTCATAACCGTTCAGGATGCGGTCGACTGCCCCGAACCCGCCCAGGAGGCTCCGGTCGCGGAGCGTGCGAGCCAGCGGCTCTTGCCATTGCAACACCTTATCTGGCGTGAACCGGCTCATCATCAACGGAATGAACAGGCACTCCTGCACATCGACCAGGCGGTGGCGCACCAGCATGTGCCGCAACACCTCGAAGTACTGCATCGTGACCGCGTGACAGTGGTTGTAATTGGCGACCGACTCGCTTTGCGCCACGGTCCGCTCGCCTTGGCTCACCGTCTCCACCGTTGTCGATCGCCGCGCGCGCACGAACGACGACGACTGACGCGTCCAATCCCGCAAACTCTGCAACGCCGAGGAGGACAAATCGCGAGAGGCGTTTTGAGCAGCGGAAGAACTTCCCCAACCCAATGAAAATGCGCCGCCAGTTACGCTGCCAACACCCCCAGCTGCACCCATTCCTCCATATGACCCAGCCCCGCCGGCGCCAGCTGAGCTGCCGTGGCCCATGCCCAACCCAAGCGCGAGTGCTTCCGAACTTCCTTCCGCACTTTCGTTCAGCACGGCATTGACGATATCGTTGACATCGCGTTCGCGCGAGAGATCGGCGGTGAGGGCCTCGCTTTCGCTGAGGATTTCCGAACGGGCGGCGCTTTCGCGGCGCTCCCAGTCGACGATCGCGATCTGCTTCTTCTGGCCCGGCGCGAGCGGTAGACTGTAAAGCAGATTGCCCATCGAGTAGCCGTCGGCGACCCACTGCTGCTTGTAGGTGAGGATATGACCGTGGGCAATGGTACAGGCTTGGTAAGAGGTCGGATCATCGTCCCAGTCGATCGGCGTCTCGCAGCTGACATCGACCCGATTGGGCGGCTTGGGTTTTGCGATATCGAGCAACCTTCCCCAGTCCTTTATCTTGTCGTGCAGTATCAGGCCTGACAGCACGCCGCTGTTATTAAAGATGGACGGGTTGCGCTTCCCCGCCTTGATCGCACTCGCGCTCAACTGAAGGTCGCTGCTGAGGGGGACGGGACCGCTCGCGGTGGTCGTATCTCCTTTGCCTGCAGTCATGGCGAAGTTGCCCGTGAACAGGCCGAGATTGCCGAGGATGCCAGGCGGGATCGCGAACTTGATGTCGGGCGGATCGAGCTTCTGCGGCTTCACCACCGGGTCGGTGGTACGCACGATAAATCGGTAGCTGAACTCTTCGAGCACACGGTCGGGCTTGGTGAAGTCGATGCAGCGCCCACCACCCAGATCCTGGCTGAAGGTGCCTGCGCGATCTGTCAGATCCTCCTCGTCGGGCGCGCGCATGACATTGCCTTCTGGATCGCAGCAGCTGTCGTCGCCGTCGATCGGCAGGTCAGCGCGCACCACCAGGATTACCTCGCGCGGGAGCGACCCGTCTTCCTCGAGCCGGATCGGCGCTGACGCCGACCGACCTTCGCCCAACAGCACTTGCCCGTAGGCTTCGCTGAAGGTTCCGCGCGGGTAGCCGGTAGAAAAACGGCCGCCACCATCGGTGACGGCCGTTGCAAGAGCGCGGAAGTCGCCATCTTGCGGATCGTCAGTGGTGGCTCCGAACAGTACCACCTGCTTCGATGCGATCCGCCTGCCGTTGAGGTCAATGACCTGACCCTTCAGGCGGATGCGCGTTCCCGCCTCGGGGTCATCAGGCGGGATCAGTTTCACCGTATCCGCAGGCTTGAACGACAGCTCCAGCCTGTTGTCAAGCTGCTCCGCCGGAATGCGTGTCGTCCCCTCGACTTCGAGTTGCCGCCCGTCCGGCGCATGCACCTCGAACACCACCTCCCCGCGCAGGTCGCGCGGATCGGGTACGGTCAGCTCAGCCCGGCCATCCTGGTCAAACGATCCCGTACTACTCGCCGCGATCCAATGCTCCCCATTCTCACCGTCAGCCCAGCCAACGCGAGCCTCGTAGCGCGCCACCACTCGGTGCCCCACACAGGCACCGTCAACGCACGTGGAAGAGGTGAGGAGGATCGAAAAGGGATGGACCGCTTCTGCGGCGACTTCATCATCTGTCAGAGCGATGTGAGGACTAAGCGATCGCGCCATTGAAACGGAGATGCCATTCACTGCGGCTAGTTCTGCCTCAGTACGAAAGGGACCCACTCTGTCACGGTAAGCTATTATGTTATCGGCAAGATGAGGGCCCACTCCTGGTAGTTTGGCCGAGACAATCTCTGCAGCTGTTGCCTTATTAATATTAATGGGCATGAGTCGCCTCCTCATTTTGGAAAGTATGTACCAAAATTGGATAACATATTCTACAAACTCTGGTGGTATTCGCTCGAATCCTGTGATCACTTGCATTGATAAGAATGAACCTTGGTGGCCCTTGTTGCTTCACGTGTCTGCAAAAGCTGGGAAGTCCAGGTCTTGTTACATGCATCACTGAATACAGCCTGCCTCAATCAACCGCATACGGGTGGTCAGGTACTAGGCAAAATCTGAGCTCAATCTTTCTTGACCCGACTTTCTCACTTTCGGTCTTCCATCCTGTCTGGTTACCAGCGAAAATCGGCGATCGCGCTGTGTTGGGGCAACATCAAAGACACGATCCGACAGAATGTCGGGGAGAAGGGACCGTTATTCGCGATGACCTTTTCTCGCCCATTCGAAGGATCAACTAGGTTCCTGGCGCAACGGTACCTCGTTTGGTCTCCACGACCTGGAGGCGCTCATGAATGTCGCCCTCGAGGCGAAGAAGTGGATTACCGCTCTCTCATACACTGAGGCGCTAAGCCGCTTCATGGGGAAGCCTCCGGCCCTCCCTAGGGCTTCCTTACTCTCGGGCTTTAACCAGAAGAACTCGGTCAAAATAGACTGGGAAACTCTGGGCTTGGAAACTTTCGTAATTTGTGAAACTTAGTGGGGGAGAGGACTGAAATAGGATGAGAAGAATGGGGGGCAAGTAGATGCCCCCCTGAAAATTCAGAAACAAAATTATTTCTTTTTCACAGCAGAGGTAGTGTGATTGTTTCCTGAAGAAGATGTCTGCTTAACATTCGTTCCCACCTGCTGAACGGCCGTTGTCCTTTTCCACTCTGGCCATTCACTCAACTCTTTCCTTATTTCCTTAATTCCCTCTTTTAACCATCCCTGTCCCATGTTCTACCTCCTTGCCGGATTCAATGCGTGATCCAATTATCTGATCTTCTTATGTTCCAATACATCAATAAGTAGGCCTATTTCGTCTACCTCGGACTCCAGGTAAAAATTATGAGAAAGTCCGAACCTTGGCGAGGCTCTTGCGGCATTCCAACGTCTCACCGACCCATCGCTAGCCTTTCGTTCGACCATTTCAAATAACTTCATATACAGCCTTGGGGCAACACCTACGAAAGGCTCGAACCTAACTTGGGAGGGTGCTGGACCTGAGCTGTCTATTGCTATTGAATCAAGATGAAATTCTGATGCAAGGCTTTTCGGATATGGCTCGATGTAAACAACATCACGAATTCCTGCAGCAACTATGTGCCTCGCACAATCGTGACAAGGGAATGTGGTTGTATACATCTTATGCCCTTTAACTTCAACCCCTCTCCGGGCTGCATCAAGAAGTGCCGCCATCTCTGCATGAACGACGCGACCAAACTCGGTCAAGTTCATCACCCGAGTTGATCTGAGAATGGGAAGAGACTGTTTGACGAGTTGACCGATCTCACTTTTTTGTTTCTTGTTTCCACGCAACCAGTTGTGGTCTCTCAGAGTTCTGAGTATCTCCGCAAGAACCTCCTTCTTTTTCTTATCGCTGGGATCATATCCCAGGTGAAAGTCTCTTCTGTCGTCGGAATCAGTTGGCCAATATTGTCCTCCACCGCATTTTGGAACCTCATTGGAACCAACGGCAATAATATCTCCATCAGGAGTGGCAATTGCTGCACCAACTTGTCTCCCAAGAGCAGCAGATCTCAATGCAGCTGCCTGAGCGTGAAACATCGCATATTCTGAAGGGGTAGGCGTAAGAAAAGTATTCCCGAAAAGTAACTCTACAAAACGGCGAATCGCCAACTTGGTTTGTGCAGGGTCTCGCACATCAATGAAACAATCTGCTTTCGGAAACGTCTCACGCACTTTCTGTCCGAACTTATTATCAAGGTCGTCCTCATCGCGGGTTACGAGTCTTTCGGCGTCAGGCCTGTATTTATCAGTACGGCTATCTGAACTAGAGGCAGCAATTCGAGCAACTAAATTCTGAACCCTGATGTCTCTGGGAGTATAAGCTGAAATTAAGTAGAAGTTTGGTCCGTAGACACGACGTAGGGTCTCCACCTCGGCGGGATGCTTGAGTGATTTCAGGATATACGCACATCGGGGTATCGGTTGTTTGGGCGATCGCTTTAAACTGTCTGCTTTTCGATGTTGCTCTCTAATTGCGATCATACACAGTAGTGCGAGTGACTGCCCAAGGCCGCTCGCCTTTCGAAAGTCATCTCCCGCATCCATCCGACCCACATATCGGTCATAGATTGATGGTCTGTACAAACGACTCGAGTATTTCTTGAAAGGCAATAGTTGCTCAATGACCTTTACCACTCTGTTTGAGTAGTTGACGTTTCTGAGGGAATCCTGAAGCGCACTTATGGCTAAATCCAAATCCGTTCCGACGGCACCCACTAATCCAAAGAAGATTTCGGGGCCTGAACCAGTGGACGCTATTGTGAGGTTAGCCTTCATAGACAGAATGATTTTGCCGGGAAGATATACCAAACATGACGGTTGGTTTCATTCATAAACCGTCCCAATCATAAACCGTTCCATCAAGGATACCTACGAATTCTAAGATTCATAAGCAGCCTCACCCGAGGCGTTAACCACACCCTCCTGGGCTAAATTGGATATCAGACCGTTGAATTGAGTAGAAACAACCGACTGGATAGAAACTTTCCACCCTAGCGAATTTTTGCACGGAAATGTGAAACCGTCGCAACTGCGAGCCCTTCTGAAAAATGGCCTGTTTGCTCCCTTAATCAGCGGGCCGTAATCTGGCTAAAACTGAACCTGCTAAGACCCTCTACTTGTATACGTACTGCTACTGTGGCGAATTTTGTGACAAAACCCTGCAAGAATGGAAGGGAAGGCACGGGAACGCATAGAACTAATAGAATATGCTAACCCCTCAATATTATAGCGAATAATGGGGAAACCATTGCTATAGCGAGCACTTGTTAAAAACCGTTCTTTCGAACTTTTAAGGCGAGGGCCCTGGGTTCGAGTCCCAGCCGGCTCACCACCTGTTGGATTCGTATTCTTTATCCCCCCCCGGATCACTCCTGGTTCCTTACGCCTCCTGTTCACGCACGAACTGCCGCGCACGACGCAAGTCGTCGTGCGTGCAGAGTTTGAGTTCCAGCAGGAGATGTTCCAATGCCGCAACCCGCGCAGTCACCTCCGGCAACACAATATCGATCCGTTCCGTCAACTCATCTAACTGTCGGCTGAGTCCGGATTCCGAAGTATTCTTTGCCTCAGCCTTCGTCGCACGCCCGCTGGGTCGGCGTCGTCTCATCGGACTCGAGGTCTTCTTCTTGAGTGGCATCGCATCCCTCCTGGTTACCTGCACCTCTACGCGTCCGCAGCCAATCGGTCAAGCACCATTTTCATTGTAGACGGTGCGTTGGTCACTCCACATGGTCAAAGGCCCATTACCCGTATCGAGTGGGTTGTCGATGCAGAGTGCCAGATGCCACCAAAAAACCTGGGAGGCAGATCTTGTTTTGTGTATCTGAATGACAGGCTCATGCATTGGTGACGTACCAGACAGAATCTGATCGCAATCTTTCTTGACCCGACTCCTTCTCTTTCGGTCTTGGGTTGTATTTGGTCGTCAGCGGCGAGCGCCGACCGGTTGGCACCTGCGAGGCGCAGCGTTCGCGCCAGTAACTCTGTCACTCCCGCTGCTTATCCCTCTTTGGTCCGCCGGTTCCGGCCTCTGCCTCCTGTTTCCTCAGTGAACTGTGCGGTGCTTCCCCTCCTCCCGTGAGAGAGTCACCTTCACTTCGCACAAGGAGGAACCACCGAGGCGATCAATCACTCATCAAAACGACCGGTGACGGTGCTGCGATGTGGGAACATCAAGGCGACGCTCCCACACTGAAGTGCTGAGCTGCTTCCTTTTAGGCTTTACACATGTGTTGTAAGCTTGGGGGATCTTGTGAGGTTGATGAGAGATGGAAAACGTAAAGATTCGGTCTATTGATCCACCATCGCTCGGACCTCTTCGCTGAGAGTTGGTACCTTGTTCTTCACGATGTCCCAGACAATTTCCGAATCCAGGCCAAAATACTCATGGATCAAAATGTCGCGAAGCCCAGCTATTTTTTTCCATTCCACTGTCGGATGCTGGGCTCGGAGGTCCTCTGGCAGTTTCTTGACAGCCTCCCCGATCACTTCAAGATTCCGGACCACCGCATCGAAGGTTTTCTCATCTTCGAGAAACGCAGCTTGAGACAGGTGTGCCGTATAGGAGGCGATCTTGCGGGTGGCCTCCAGAATGTCTTCCAGGTAAACCCTAGAATCCCGAGGCATAGACGGCTTCTTGTTGGATGATCGGCAGGAGTCTCGGCTTAATGGAGCTCATCGTGACCAGGTCTACACGTGACCGGAACAGCTCTTCGAGGAACATCTTCGTATCCATATAGGCGTCGAACGAGTTCTCCGACAGCTCAACCACAAAATCGAGATCGCTCCCAGGTATCGCCTCTCCTCGAGCATAGGATCCAAACAGACCTAGCCGGCGAACGCCAAACCTTCTGAGGGTCGCTTGATTTTGCTCGATGAGCCTTAGCACGTCGTCTCGACTTGTGACCATCTCCTGGATTCCTTCTGGTCCGATCAGATTCTTGAGCCTGGCCTTGGCATCGGATTTTATACGCCGTTTTTCGATGAGATCGCCGGTATTCTAGCACGAGGGAGAACCGGAGGCACCATCGGGACATCTTTTCCGATCCCTATTCCGTACAAGGAGTGTGACCCAGAGCGAACGCCGCATGAGACATTTTTTGCAGCCCTCGGGTGTAACATTTCAAGCGTGGTAAGCACCTATCCAAGTAGCCTATCGGCGATCGCTCAATCGAAAGATCTGGATACCGCTCACCCCCTGCCTCCTGTTTCATCCGTGATCTGTGCGGACCGCGCGATGACGCTTCGATACGGAAACATCAAGGCGACGATCTGGCAAAATTGGAGCGAGAACGGACCGTTCTCGCCGCACCTTTTCGCAGCCGATCGAGGATCAATCTACAACCGGCGCAAAGGTGTCTCATTCGGCCTCAATGACGTCGATCGTCGTTCCTCGGCCAATTACGTGCGAAGATTGTTTTACGGGTGAATTGAAAAATACCCACTTCAGCTCTTGATAGACAAGGCCGTTGCTTTTCTGTCTGCTACACTCACAGAGCATGGGGTCCATACACGGTTGATTTTCACACGATCGTTTGACAGTCGAAGGAGGCCGTGAGAGTTACAGGAGCCTATGAGGACCATGAAACTGCTAACGGACAGGCAGCTTCTGCGTATCTGCCAGCAGATTGCGGCCATCGGCATTATCCCGTCGTTTGTGGTGCTCTTCGTTATGATCATGCTCGGTTGGCGTGGGTACATCCTTACATTTCCTGAACCGATTACGGACACAGTTCCCTCACACTTTCCGGTGATCGCCGTGGGATACACAGGTAGCACAAATGGGATGGGCACCCAAGAGTTGGTAACCTGGGAGGAGTGGCAGAGACGGCAGTCAGAGGGGGCGTCGCAGGTGTGGGTTCAGAATGGGACGGGCGAAGGGCCGCAGGATAGAGGGCAGAGAAGACCACTCTTCTATACGTATCGCATGGTGGAATTGGCACCGCAACGCTACATGATTCACGTCACCGTAACGGATCTGGAGGGTCTGGAGATGCGAGCGCAATATCGGGTTGAAGGCAACCACGTCATTCCGTTGACCTTGGGAAGTGTGGATGGAGTCACGATGATATTGGGTGTCGCACCTCTGGCATTGGTACTCACCGTATTAATTTGCTGGTCTCTTCGCGCGTTCTTGCGGTGGTACACGAGATATACAGGAGGGGAGCAAGAAATACGGGAATTGCTAAGCCAGGCACGTCTCCCGCTCCCACTGCTCATAGGCTACTATGTGTTTCTCGCGAGCCGACACGCATCACGGCTGGTTTTGCAACGTGGCTAGCCTTCTGTGAACGAGGACTTTCTCTCACCAAGGCAAGGCAGCAGTTTGAGAAGAGAAGTGGTCACTCGCTGCAGATGCCTCGCCGGCCATCCGGTTCTGGACTCTGCCTTCTGTTTCCTTCGTGATCTGCACGGACCGGCGACGACGCTGCAATATAGGAACAACAAGCCTGACACCACAAGCAGGAGCCACCTCTCGCAACGTAACGCGTACAACTGTCGTGAAGTCTTGGACAAATCCCTGGATGAATGGAAAAATGGCAGTGTTCTGTAGCGGCATGTCAATCAGTTGCAGAGTAGAGTACTGACATCTTTCTATGGCTCTATCCCTCTACGACTCCTAATACAGCTAGTAGTCCATGCCATTTACCCCCTTCCACATGGGCGCCGCGCTTCTCGTGAAACCCGCGGCGCAGAAGCATTTCAGCCTCATCACATTTGGCCTCGCTCAAATCGCCATGGATATCGAGCCGTTCATCGGCATGGTGCGAAATTCCGACATGCTTCACGGCCCCACCCATACTGTACTTGGTGCCATCGTGATCGGCCTGCTTGTCGGCCTGATGTCTCCGTCGATCTGTCGCCCAATCCTCCGTCGATACAATCAAGAAGTCACGGCCTACAGGCTGTGTTGGCTGTCGGAGCCACCCGAACCCACTCGTCTGGCGATTTGGTCTGGTGCCTTTGGGGGCACACTGAGCCACATTGTCCTCGATAGTTTCATGCATTATGACATGCGACCCCTTGCACCGTTTTCTGATGCCAATCCGATCTTGAATGTATTGTCGCACGATGGTGTCTATCAGCTCTGTCTGATACTGGGTCTCGTTGGTTGTATCGCATGGTTACTGACAAAATGGTTGGGTCGCCTGTGAGGGCAAGCAGTGGATGAACCGCTCACACGCTGAAGCCCCGGCCAGGTGAAGCCTTGGCAGCCTGCGACGGTCTCGCCTTGACATCTCTCCGGGGATGGCCTAGCTTTGCGTTCAGGACAACCGATTCATCGTGGGTGACATAGAAAGGGACTCGTGAAATCGAAGAAGGCCATCAAGCTGAAGACCCCGACCAAGCCGAAGACCCCGACCAAATCGAAGACGACGCGCCAGAGACCTGTCCATCGAACAACACCAGAGGCCCCCTCCCCTTCTGTTTCAGGAACACTCTATGAACGGATTGCCACCCGAGCCTTCGAGAACTACGAACGACGCATTCGTCAAGGTCCACTTGATGACTGGCTTCAGGCGGAGCAGGAGATTCTCGGATCACCGTAAACACGACATGCTGACCTGCGAGATTGTGGTGGGTCTGCTCATTCCCAGCGATGACTCAAGCCATCACCTATAAAGGCTTCACGATACAACCCGCTCCTCGGCAGCTCGTCGATACCGGCCAGTGGGAGTTGAACGTCTTCATTTCCTGGGGCGCGGAGGATGAGGAGGATAGCAGTCATTTCGTAAAGACCGGCCGGTATGCGACTTCCGAGGAAGCCACGGCCCAGTGTATTGCCTATGGCAAACAGATCGTGGATGGCCAGATTCCCGGTTCCTCGGTTGGTTCACGCCACTGACTATCCGAACAGGAAGTGTGTGAGCGGGAGGAGTGTCATGCGACTAGCTCTGGCTCTGCTCTTCACCCTGATGAGTGCCTGTGCCGACCTAAAACTGGGCAAGACGTCTGAGCCAACCGGCAGCCTATCAGCTGTGGAACGCGAAGCACTGCTGCAGCAGGCCCGTGAGGGCGCGAGACAGGCCCGAGAACGGTACATCGCGACCACCCGTCCCGCCCTTCAGCGGCAGTTTCGACAGGAATATCCCACGATGCCGGAATTGGAAATCGAGACGTTGGTCACTGATGCGTTGGAGAAAGGCTTGCACCCAGAGGCCAAGCCCCGACGGGATGGGCCAAGCCGGCAACATCAAATGGATTGCCTGTCCTCCCCATGGAGAAATTCTGCCTTTGCGAATTGCTATTAGCGAACATTGCACCAGGCGACGCGACTGGCAGTTCTCACGCCGCTTGGTTGCATTCTCGCAAACCTCCGGCAGTGTGAACGATACGATATCCACACGGTGCCTTTGCCTCAGGTAAGGAGAGATCTATGGACAGTCGTACAGGTGGCATTCATCCCAATACCATTCAGACCATACGGGAATGTTTCGAGAAGCAATTTGTAGATATCAAGTTCAGTCAGACTATCAGACCAACGTTCAGCTTTCGCCACGGGGTCGAGAAACATTCGTGGCAGGTGGTCTTTAATGAACAGTTTTTAGTTGACCACACGTCAAGCGGGGAGTTGCAGCATTTCGTCGAGCACAAGGTGATTCCGAAGGTCCTCAAGCATCCCGGTAAGCGCATTCAGATTTCGAAATGGTCAGACATCACGGTCGAAGAGAGGATCTGACACGTACGACCAACGCAGGTCTGTTTTGAATTGGAGCGGCGAACAGGGATGTGGTATCACTGTAGAACGAACTGTGAGGTGGATGCGGGCCCATTCCTGCAGTCCTTGCCAGGCCAGGGACATGCCGTTTCGAAAACTTATTCAACCCGTCGTGGAGATAGAGCGATGCCTAAAGCCCGCAGTGCTGGCCAGTGTGATCGATGTGAAGCTGAAGATCGAGTCAAGATGACCTTCATGACATGCAACCTGTGCCATAGGTACTTCTGTAGTGAGCACGGCACTCCCGAATTGGACCAATGCGAAGCATGCATTGAAGGCGGTGAAGAGACGGAATAACGAATGATCGATTAGATTGAATTGGCGTCGAGAAAGATCGGCGTATTCCTATAGGTGTTGAAAGACTTCTTCGCCAGCTCAACCACAAAATCACGATCGCTCCATGGTATCTGTAGACACAGCTGTCTGTAAGACCCGTCGAACTTGCAGGTTTGCCTCATCGGCGAAGCGTTCACGCCACGATGGATATTCTGGCGCTCTTTGCGATCATCTTTGTGCTCAATAGCCTGCCCGCCTTCGCACCGCCGACGTGGATGGTCTTGTCCGCAGTTGGACTATCAAACCCAGATGCGAACCCCTGGCTCACCGCGCTCATTGCGGCCGTTGCGGCCACCGCCGGGAGAGTCGTCCTTGCGAAGCTCGCGTTTCTGATTGTCAGGCAACGTTGGTTGAGCACGCGCACCAAAGAGAATATTGATCTCGTGAAAGAGCGCCTGGCAACACAACGCGCGATGACTTTTGGGGGTGTCCTCGCCTATACCTGTAGCCCCTTTCCCTCGAACTCGCTGTTTATGGCCTACGGGCTCACATCTTTGCCTCTGACGCCAGTGGCGCTAGCTGCCTTCATAGGACGGTTTGTGACCTATAGTTTTTGGATGGTCATTGCGATGGATGTTGCGCAGAAGGCTGTGGTCGATCAAGGATCAGTCTTTGCCTATTTCGGAGGGTATTTTGTCTTGACGCAAGTCCTCATGCTTGCGCTGGTGGTTCTCTTTGCGAAGTTGGACTGGAGGGCTTGGTTTGCCAGCAAGACGCTCCGATTCATGAACCAAAGAGGAACGCCGCATCAGCACTGACTCCGTATCAGTGCACAGTGGGCGATCTGGCAGAGGGTCAGCAAGAGGGGCTGGTTTCCCGAGGGCGTTGACACGACCGTGCTAAGGACCTGTCCGGTGCCTGGCGCAACGGAACGTCCCTGCGGGCAGCCCCTAATTCACAGACCATACGGATCGTATGCGCTAAACCGCATTCCGTGCGTGTCGCCGGTCCGTGCAAGATCTTGTTGTAACGACAACCAACGGATCGATACCCTCAGTAACCAGCAACCTCTTGCTTTCGTACGAAGTAGGTCCTACTGAGCGCCGTGCGAAGTCTAGCCGATGGGTCAATCCTCCGTCGATTCTGCGACGATCTGCAATATCGATGCTACTTGCCCTTCATGTATATGACGACGCCCGCAATTCCGAGTGCGACTATCACAAATGCAAAGGTGAGTGTATCGGTGTCCATGATGTCCCCTTTCGTGTGCGTTTGTAAGCTGTTGATGTCGTGTGCTTGGCGGTTTTTCAATAAAGCGGAGGTTGCGGCCCCCAATGCAAGCCGGCGAGGTCAGGATCCTCACCCTCCTGTTCTGGGCGGTTGAGCTTAGCGGTCTTCCGCTGGACCCGGCGTGCTTCTTTTTCACGTTGTTTCTGCTGACGTGACTTCTCACGTTCCCGCTTGGCCTGGGTGGTTTTACCTGTTCCTGCGATGGTGCCCTCCTTTCGGGTACGATGTATCGATATAAGAGATCTACTGTGATGTGCCTCCACGTTTCCGATTCGCCGGCGTCTTGAGTCGCAATTTTGGACGCCCATCTTTCTGTCCTGAGCGAGAAAGCGTCTCCGAGCTCAATCCGGAACTGGCGGCGGATGTGATCTGGCGGCGAAGGTCCTCAATTGACGGTGACAAGGACGACAGTGCGGGATCCTGGAGTCCTAGTATCTCCCAACGGAACTTGGCTCGAACTACGACCCGCTTCCGTCGGTGTGGGGCTTTGGCCCCCCATGATGTATTCATCGCTCCTCCACATCCAAAGTTGTGCTGACACTCCGGCGGCAGATTCCTTCCCTCACCGCCGAGACTTATCGATGGTACGGGTCTGCCGGAAACGTGACATACACAGCCTCTACGAACCTCAATTCACGAACGATAGCACGAGAAACACGACACAACGGCAGAGAGTTGGGCCTCAGTCGTTTACACGAATGGCCATCTACAAAGGCCGTCGACGACGAATTCGCCGCAGACCAATGAGTAAAATCGCGCGGGAACGACACGGGGAGGGAAAAGCGCGAGGATCATCATGATCTACACGGTCAGTCTAACACATCGTGACTGCGATTGCTCACGAGAGCGGGATCCTTGTTGAAAATAGTTACGGCTGAGCGCGTATGAGCCAAGCACATCGGGCCGGAGTGACGTCTGAAAGGCTGTTCGACGCCAAGAAGGTACGGAGCCTAGGGACTATGCAATATGACAGGGTGCTTCGGCTGAAACACCCTGTCGATAGGTCGTGATAGCGAAGGGGTTTAGTAACGGTTACGGGTATAGCCCCCTCCGGATCGGCCTCCACCACGAGACCGAGACTCCATCGGCTTGGCCTCATTGACCGTGAGTGATCGTCCATCCATCTCCGAGCCGTTTAAGGCCGTGATGGCGGCTTGGGCTTCCGCAGAGGTCGACATTTCGACAAAGCCAAACCCTCGAGATTGGCCCGTGAACTTGTCTGCGATGATGTGTGCCGATTCGACGGTGCCATGCTCGGCAAACAGGGTGGTGAGTTGCGATTCGGTTGCCGCATACGGTAACCCGCCTACATACAATTTTGTACCCATGAGAGTCCTCCTAATAAAAATGACATCGTCCATGACGCGGGAGGACTTCAAAGAGGAAGGGGACGGCCAAAGACGCAGTTGGTGAACGGCTCAGGTCAGACTTCCGATCTGATTCTCGGTAGGAACAACATCCGTGATGGGCCGTCGTGCTGATGGTTCATGCGGGGCCCTGCGCGATGAAGCTAACTCATCCTAGCAGGTATCAGACTCAATAGCTACCAGATGTCTGCCAGGAAGGTATGCTGTCATCGTCAGACGGTGTTGGGTTAAAACTGCTCTGATGATCGTGGCCCATGCCAGATCAAGTACGGTGGTTTCTTGATGGTCTTCGCCGCATCCGGGTAAAGCCTCACGGCATAGTGGTAGGCCTGTTCTTGGGCCGTGAAGCAGCTGGACGAAAAAAGAGCGTGCCTTGAGATGTTGCGGAATGCCAAATGATTGTCCGTTTCGGCAACACTATAGACTGAGCAGGTGAATTCACCCTCCCTGGAACACTCCGTGCTGATGGCCAAATACGACCCATCCGAAAACGTCATGACCGGTTCCAAATTGAGGCGGCTCATAGCGAGTCCTTTCGTTTCAAAACAGCAAAAGTACGCGTTGCCATGAGGCACGGCATCATTCGCGCAGGACAACTGAGGAGGGAGGCGCAAAAGAGAGGCGAGAGCACTTGGTGATCAAGCATACCATATCAGTGATAGTGGTATTGGATGATTGTTTCATGTGAAGCCTACCGTCATAGAACGTTGTGACTCCATCTAGGGAAGCGTGGAAATCGCTGCTCTGACGTTCACACCGATATCGACGGTCGTCATTGTGGATAGGAACAGCTATGCCTCCTGTGTTCGAACTGAGACAGACCTCTATACATTTCTCCCCTCTGTTACCGAAGTCGTGTGGCGGATCTCACAGAACTGGGCAGGTGAGGGAAGAGCTGAAAGAGTCTTGGTACATCGTCATCTAGTTGTTTGCAATCGGATCCTGACCGGTCCGTGCACGAGCCGCTTTGAGAGCGAGTATCCTGCGAATGATGCGGCGTGCCTCGAACACAATGGTCTCAGGCAGCGCATCGTCAGATGGGTGACTATCCCCCTGCTGAAAGTCTGGGTCGCCCTCGCACCGTGCGTTGGTAGACGTATCCATCGAGCTGGCGTGAAAGGCGGACAATTGTTGCTTCAGGTCCTCAAAGAATGGAGCGGGAGTCTGTAGCTGGGTGGAGTTGGCATCCGTTGCCTCACCTCTTGAGTGAGCGGAGTTCTCAGGGCCGTGAGTTCGTGACATCCACACGAGCCCGAGTTTTTGGCGGAGGAACTCGTCGACCCAGGCGTGGTCGATGGGCGTCATTTCTTGGGCTTCAATCGCAAATTCATGATCTTTTACCCACAGCACGGTCGCCCGTTTGATCAGAAGCGGGGTGGACCGTTCGGGAATGGAGATCTGCAGAGCCAACTGCATGCCGGGGACGACCGGCATCGATCCTGCTAGTCGCCAACCGAGGGAAGTCAAATCTAAGACAGTGCCTTCTGCGACAAGCTCTTTACTGCCATACAACATGGGCCACTTGACTGGAAACCGACTATGGCGGCGTACGGGATTCGATCTGTTTTTCATGGGTGCTCCTCTGCTTTAGTCCATTCTTTCCGATAGCTAAAGCGTAGCGGGGAGAGTAGCCGAACGCATTCCCTAAAGTAGTTGCTACAAAAGAGGGGGGCCTTAAGCTGAATGCTAAGCTGAAGCATGTTGGAGCCGCGGACTATGGCGGTGAAAAGGAATTTCAAGCGGCAGAGGACCGAAGCCGTGTGTTATCTTGAACGAATCGTCCGGTGACTAGACTCGATCGTGAGAGAGGAGGCGAAGCGATGAAGTTGACACGGCCGGCTGTCGAACGGCTGAAGGCGCTGATTGTCGAGCACCCGGAGGATCCCATTGTGAGGGTGCAGGTCAAGGATGTGGATGACCGACGGTTGGCCTTCAGTATCACGCTCGAAGAACGAGTTCAGCCAGAGGATAAGGTTCAGACGATCGACGGGTTGACGGTCGCCGTCCCCACCGCGAGCGCCGCGCGTATGGATGGCGTCACCGTGGATTACCAGGATCCGGATGGATTCCAATTCCACCATGTCGATCCGCCGGATGCACTGCGATCCGACCTCATCAACCTGAACTGAGCCGCGTTCATCTCTTCTGACACATTGCGCCGTCCCTCGACTCCCTCCTAGAATAGAGCATTCGAAAGGTTGCCGGCCGTCTACATGTTCTGGATCATGAACCATGCCGTCCAAGGACAACAAGAAAGCCGAAACTGCTCGCGCCAACACTCGCCGGATTATTGAGCAGGCTCCGAAAATACTGCTTGGTTTGTTTGCGATCACGGGTGTGGCCTATCTGGCGGGATCGATTTACACACGATCCTATTTTTCAGAATTTCGAGCCTCATGGATCTTAGATGAGGTTTCGACGACGGTCTACTTTAGCCAAAACTGGATTCCACTGCTCTTGATTCTCTTCTTCGGCTATCTGGCGACCACAAACTTGGCCTCCATGGGGAGCCAAGGCAACGTCACAGAAACCACGCGTTTCAAGGTATCCGTTGCCGTGGTTCAGTATGGCCCATGGCTTCTGGTCGGGTTCCTTATCGTGATCCCTCTGTTGAGTGGATTGAGATGGATCATGCCTACCATTGTCCTGTCGGTCGTTGCGACCATCCTGCTTCTTCTATTGTGTGCCTCGACGCTCGAACTTCTAGTTGTGCGATTCGCTCAGGCGGGTCGGCACATGGATTTGTCAATGGCATACCTTTCTCTTGCTGTCATGGCTGTTGGTCTCTATATTGTACCGGTGCAACTTGGCCTGAACTGGGCGAGAGTCGATAAGCAAGTATCGTCCAATCTGTTCAAGGTGTACCTTCGCGATGATGAAGCCAGAGAGTACAAGGTTCTGTTCGCGACTGGTGACAGACTGTACATATTCCCAAGTGCCTACGAAGGGGAATATCCTCCTGTAGCGGCCACAAGGGCCTCAGAAGTCACATTCATCCCTTCTGATGTCAAAACAGACTGACGCACTGTCCGCTCTTCTCGCTATGAACTTCCCTGGTCCTTTCTTTGCAGGCCATCACGTGGTGTGCATCTATGGGTGCATGAAGTGGTCCATAATGCGCCACCTGGCCCGGTCGGTTGTGGCATGATGGGGCAGTCTACGGTGGCCTAGGCTTGAGGAGAAAAGGAGATGACTGAAGATTGGGGAGCGATTCTCGTCGTCGATGATGATGCCGATATGCGGGAACTCGCCTACGACATGTTGAAGGATCGTGGACACCAAGTCTCGATGGCCGGAAGTGGTCAGGAGGCCCTGAGATTGCTGGCTGAGGAGGACTACGCGGTTGTCCTCACCGATCTTCGGATGAAAGGGATGGAGGGATTGGAACTATTGGTCCAGATCAAACAAACCTATCCCGACATCAATGTGATCCTCATGACGGCGTTCGGCTCCGTGGAAACAGCAGTCGAGGCGATGAAACACGGAGCTAGCGACTACCTCACGAAGCCGGTCAAGAAGGATGAATTAGTTCGAGTTATCGAGCGGGTCGTTCGAGAAGCATCCCTACGACGGGAAGTCAGCCGGCTCAGGAAGGAAGTTCATAAGGAATACAGCTTTCACCATATTTTGGGCAAGAGCAAGGCGATCCAAGCGGTCTTCGATCTCATTCGTCGCGTCGCTGATAGTCCGACCAACGTGCTGATCACCGGAGAGAGTGGAACGGGGAAGGAGTTGGTGGCAAAGGCCATTCACTACAATAGCGACAGGAAAGACGCACCGTTTATTCCTGTGAATTGCGCGGCGATTCCTGAACAGTTGTTGGAGAGTGAATTATTCGGCCACATGCGCGGTGCGTTTACCGACGCGAAGCTCGATAAGCGCGGACTCTTTGAAGAAGCTCAGAAAGGCACGTTATTTCTCGATGAAATAAGTGAATTGCCGCTCATGCTCCAAGCCAAGATTCTACGCGCAATTCAAGAAAAAGAGATCAGGCGCGTGGGAGCGACCAAACCCATCTCGGTCGACGTACGGATCATCGCTGCCACCAATTTGAATCTCGCTGAGGAAGTGAAGGGAAAGCGATTCCGGGAGGATCTTTTCTATCGACTGAACGTGATCGAACTGAAATTGCCGCCGCTCCGAGAGCGTCGGGAGGATATTCCGCTCTTGGTGGATGCCTTTCTAAAGAAGTGCGGAGAAGCTCGAGGGAAGGAAATCAAAGGGGTGAGCGAGGCGGCCCTCGCCATGCTCATGGACTACGCCTGGCCAGGGAACGTCCGGGAACTAGAGAATGTGATTGAGCGGGCAGTCACGTTGAGTCGAGGGGAGAAAGTCTCACCGGACGATTTGCCCGCGGGGATCCAAGGAGCACGTGGCGACCGTCGTGTGTTGGACGAAGCTGCCGAAAAGGCCCTCCCCTTACACGAACTCGAGAAAGAATATATCAAGAAAATCCTCGAAAAGTCCGGCGGCAACAAGTATCAGGCCGCTCATGCCCTTGGCATTGACCGGAAGACCCTGTATCGTAAGCTCGCCGAAATCGAAGGCGAGCCTCATCCAGAGGAATAACAACCTCTTTCTGATCATCACATCAGGATTGGCTTCGGCCAATGCTGACACAGGCCGGGATGGATCACGTGACACTCGTGGATTGGCGTGTTGTGCGCGCTGTGCCGTGGATGATCCCTTTTCTCACGATCGGAATCTTTACGGTCGATCTCCTCGCCCCCGTCGGCATTGCCGTATCGATTCTGTACGTGATTCCGATGCTCCTGACACTGCTCTCGCCCCGCACTCGTGACCCGCTCTATTTTTCCGTTGTCGCCACCATGCTGACCTGGATCGACCTTCTGATAAAACCGGCCGGTGTCCCAGTTCCCTACGCGGTCTCTAACCGTACATTGGGCACGATGGTGCTCTGGCTCATTGCAGCAGGCTTGTTCCGATATCGACGAACTCAGCAGGAATTGACGTCTGCACGTGTCGAGCAAGCACATGCCGAAGGCTTAATGATGGTCGCGCAAGAGGCCCGCGAGCGTGCAGTTGAGGATGTCGCGCATGCCGTCGTCGGTCGCGAACAGGCTGAGGAGCAACTCGTCATCAGCCAACTCAGACTGGAAGGCATCATCGAATCCGCGATGGATGCGATTATCACCGTAGACGAGGATCAGAATGTCGTGCTGTTCAACCGAGCCGCGGAGGAGATGTTCGGCTGTTCCGCTGAAGCCGCCATTGGACAGTCTCTTGATCGGTTCCTACCAGGCCGTTTCCGTGAAACCCACCGTCAGCATATTCAGTCGTTCGGGCAATCCGGTGTGACGACGCGCAAAATGGGGCAATTGGGTTCGGTGATGGGGCTCCGATCGAACGGTGAAGAATTTCCGATTGAAGCTGCCATCTCGCATATCGCCGTGGAGAAGCGAACATTCTATACCGTCATTCTCCGAGACATCACTGAGCGGAGGCAAGTGGAAGAGGTTATCCGTGAGGGCGAGCGGAAACTGGCTACGCTGGTCGGCAACCTGCCGGGCTTTGTCTATCGGTGCCAAAATAATCGCGACTGGATCTTCGAGTACGTCAGTGAGGGGGTCTGCGATTTAACTGGGTACACCACCGGTGAATACCTCGTTCAGCGCAGCACCTCATACGGTGCGACTATGCATCCCGATGACCGCGAGCGTGTCTGGCACGAGGTTCAGGACGCTCTGGCGCACCATCAGCCATTCGAGATGACCTACCGCATCCTAACGCGATCGGGTGAGGTCAAATGGGTGTGGGAGCGAGGCGAGGGGATTTATACAGCGGAGGGGCCGCTCAACTACGTCGAAGGATTCGTCACCGATGTGACGGAACGCAAGCGGGCTGAACAACTGCTCCGGCAGAGCGAAGAAAGCTATAGACGCCTTATCGCGTTCTCACCTTATGCGATTCTTGTCAATAGGGGCGACCGGATCGTGTTTGCCAACGATCAAGCCATCAAGCTGTTCGGCGCCGTGAGAGCGAGCGAGATTCTGGGCAAGTCACTCTTGGCCCTGATTCATCCGGATCATCATGTCGTCGTTCGCGAGCGGATCCACGAGCTATTGGAGGGAATGCAAGCGGTTCCCGTCTCGGAAGATAAAATTGTCAGACTTGATGGGACATCGATTGATGTCGAGGTCAGTGCGACGCGATTCACTGATGAAGAAGGCCCCGCTATCTTGGTGATGCTCCGAGATGTCAGCGAACGGAAGCGACTACAGGAACAATTGCGTAGGACTGAGCGGATCGCAGAGCTTGGGACACTAGCCTCCGGCATGGCCCACGAAATCGGGACTCCGATGAACGTCATTCTTGGCCGTGCCGAGTATCTGATGGATCGTGTGACGGAGGAGCCGATCAAGAAAGGGCTTCATACCATTGTGACGCAGGTCGAGCGGATCACGAAGGTCATGAATCAATTGCTGTCATTCGCACGACGCAAGACACTCGAACGACGCCCGTTGGATCTTCAAAAAGCCATTGAAGACAGTGTGGAAATCTTCCGTGAACGTCTCGCGAAAAATCGGATTCATGTCGAGATGGACCTCGTGGATTCTTGTCCATTGGTCATGGGCGATGCCGACCAGATGAGCCAGGTATTGATCAATCTCATCGTGAATGCCGTGCACGCCATGCCGGACGGGGGGACGCTGAGCGTAAGGCTGGCACGGGAAAAGGACTTTGTGAAGCTCACCGTGTCCGACACGGGCCATGGGATTCCCCATGATGTGGTCAAGAAGATCTTCGAGCCATTCTTTACGACGAAGGAGTTCGGAAAAGGGACAGGATTGGGCTTGACCGTAGTCAAGGGGATCATAGAAGAACATCAAGGTTCCATCGCCGTTGAGAGTGAAGAAGGGAAGGGTACGACGTTTAGGGTGCTGTTGCCGGTGGCGGATCGCCAGACGTGAAGCGACCGCTTTCGAGAGGTCTTCTTACGCCCCGTTTCTTTCTTGCGCGTTCACATTTTACATCTCACCCGTCCCGTCCGAATGCTGTTGCATTCCGCAACAGCTGACGTGCCTGTAGATGTGGTCTTTCTCGCCACTCAAGTCCCCCTCATCTCGATTCTGCCTCAATTTCTCCTGGAATTTGATCACCTTCATCGGCCTCTAGCGGCATGCACTTTGCCACTCAAGTGCTCCAGGACGGTTCGGAAGCACCAATGAGAGGCGAGGTGGATCATGACCCTGCCGGAACGAAAGGGGACGGTGTTGCTCATCGTCGAAGATGACCGAGACATGCGGAGCCTGCTCTGTGATGAATTTTGGGGAACGGGGTATCAGCTTCGTGAGGCGAGAGATGGAGACGAGGCCTTTCTGTCGGTGCTGCAATCTGTGCCGGATCTGATCCTGACCGATTTGCGAATGCCGGCGGGAGGAGATGATTACGTCAGCCGGCTTCGGACGGTGGCACCCCACTGCCCCATCGTTGTCATTACGGGGTTTGGTGATGTAGCGTTGAAATCCCGAGTGTTGCGTGCAGGCGCGAACGCTTACTTCGACAAGCCCGTCCGTATTGCGGACCTGAAGGCATGTGTGCAACAATTGCTCGCCCTCAGTACGAGGACAAAAGAGAGCTGACGAACAGTTCTCCCATCAGCTCAAGTAAGTAGACAGCCGATAAATCTCCCACCTGTGACGTGAGATAGCCTTGTCTGACCCAGAGACCCAGCCAGGACCACCGCTGATGGACCCTATCATTAACGCGCGCGTTGAGGCGATCAAGCAATTGGCACATGGGCTGTCTAACCGAGTGGCCGTCATGGATCGAGCTTTCAACATCGTATATGCGAACGAAGCGGCGTGGGCAGTGGATGAGAAGCAAGATGGTCACCAGCAGCATGCCAAGTGCTACGAGGCTTTTGCACAACGGACAAATCCTTGTGGAACCTGTCCCGCTGTTAAAGTCTTCGAGACACCTGGTGTGCAGTGTGTGTCCTGTTCAGGAAACGGCGATGGGACTGCCTGCGGGATGCACCAAGCCTTTCCCTTAGCGGATCAGGACGGTGTTGTGGCATCGATGCTCGTGCTGTTCGACGCGGCCTCGAAGACGAAGCGCAGGGACCTATCTCCCGACGCCCCACCCATACCGGTCACCGATCGTCTCGGCGATCTGATCGGCCGAAGTCCGATCATGCAACAGCTCTTTGAGATGACTCGGTTGGTGGCGGACAGCTCATCCACGGTCCTCATCCAAGGTGAGAGTGGAACAGGGAAGGAACTTCTGGCGAGGACGGTGCACACCCTGAGCAGCCGGAGCGATCGCCCGTTCGTGGTCGTCGACTGCGGCGCACTCCCTGAAACGCTTCTTGAAAGTGAGCTCTTTGGTCACGTACGAGGGGCCTTTACCGGGGCGGTTACAAACAAACGCGGGTTGTTCGAAGAAGCCGACGGGGGGACGATCTTCCTGGACGAAATTGCCGATACGACGCCGACCTTCCAGGCAAAACTGCTTCGTGTGCTACAGGAGGGCGAGATCAAGCCGGTTGGTGGCACACGAGCGATGAAGATCCATACACGGGTCATCTCTGCCTCGAACAAGGATCTCGCCGAGCTCGTGAAGGCAAAAGCGTTTCGACAGGATCTTTATTATCGACTTGCCGTCCTTCCATTGTACTTGCCGGCTCTCCGGGAACGACGTGACGATATCCCGTTACTAGTCCAGCATTTTGTGGAAGCGTCCTGCGCACGACATCATCAACCGGCCCGCAAAATTCCCGAAAGCACGATCAGAACGTTGCGCGATGCCCCATGGCCCGGCAATGTTCGAGAGTTGCAGCACTATATCGAGCGAGCCGTGGTGACGACTGCCGGGCCATGGCTTGGGTGCGAAGATTTGGTTTCAGGCGAGATCGAAAACGAAGACGAGAGTTTACGATCGGCGTCGCGTGAAGCCGTTGCTCAGGCTGAACGCATTCGGATCGTGGACGCCTTGCAAAAAACAGCCGGAAACCGCTTGAAAGCAGCCAAGCTGCTCAAGATCAGTCGAGCGAGTCTCTACAACAAGCTTCGCGCCTATTGCATTGAATAGCCTTTTGGTCGGCTCATTCCTACCCCTTGTATAGTTTCCGCATAATCCACTGGATTCTATAGTCCAGCCCATTGCCATTCCCGACCGTGCTCATCATTTTCGAGCAGCGCTTTCGTTCGTGCGCTTGGATCGTTGGTTTCGATAAACAGGACGAAGGAGGGCGATATCTGTCTGGTGCCCCATTTCGCCCTTTGTCCCCAATACCTCGTCTATCCACCTAGACAGGATAAGCGAATGATAATTAAGCCATCGGGAGAGACTGCCCTCTGACTGTCCAAGGCGATGGATCACGTTCAACACGACCGAGGAAGTTCGTGCACCGAACACACCTCAGATTCGTCGCGTCCAATGCGAGAATGAGTCGGTCGAGCAAACACGAGCCATTATGGCATGCACGTTGCTCAGTATCGGGAGCAGCCTAGAGAGCTTCGGCTCTCGGGTTGCTGGATGGTGATTTGCCCTGTCGCCGTCCGGTGCAGTCTGCCCAGTTGTGAGCGGTTATTTCGACCGCCACGTGTGAGTGATGAGGGGGTCACAGGTGAGAGTGGCTCCCTCATTTTCTATTAGGGGAAGGCATTAGAAATTGCGGAATACTGAGGAGAGGTTCGTGAGAGGGAACAATGTGTCGGGGGAAAGTGGTTTGGAGGATGGACTAAAGCGGAATTGCCTATTCACCAAGCTGACGCATTGAACAAGTGAGCGTGTGTCAGCTGATTGCTCGAAGAGGGCCGTGCTCCTCGAAGCGTAACCAGGGAGGGGGTATCATGCAGGCGCAGAAGTGCAGGAAGAACATCGGAGTGTGGTCTGTTGCGGCTTCGCTGGCTGTGGCGGTCGCCTTAGGTGGTCCATGGACCGTCTCGGCTGAGGAGACCACTGAGACGACGTCGAAAGGAAATCGCGTGTTCTTTCGTGGGGGCTATGGTGAGATGCTGAGCGATCGCGCAGGCGAATTTATCACCGATGTCCATACCGGGCGAAACGAGGGGACCGGCGGTTATTACATCGGCGGTGGAGCCGAGTTAATGATTACTGAAGATCTGTGGGGTATGCTGAACGGCGTCGCGCTTGTGGGTGAGATCGGATTGGAGTTCAAGCGATGGAGTTCCAGTAGCGTCTTGAGCGGGGAAGCCCTGACGCCTGTTAGCGATTTTACTCCTGCCAAGGTACAGATGACCATGTTGACAGCGAGCGTGGCGCCTAAAGTGAAGTTCAGGCAGGGAACGGATTTCCAACCCTGGGTCATTCCGGCTGGGTTGGATTTTCACGTAATCAGCCCCACGTCGAGTCAGGTCAATTATTTGGACATCGGGGTGCAGTTCGGCGGCGGAGCGGAGTATCGCGTATGGAAAGAGTTATGGTTGGGTGTCGACAGTCGATTCCATCTGGCCTCGAACCAAACCAATACGGTGAACAATTACTGGACGGCCGGAGTGTATGGGGCCATCGGCTTCTAAGGCGCGTGATAGTGGGAGCTGCTTCGCGGCTCCCTGCTCCCGCCCCTGCTTTCTGGAAGGATCGCGGTATACCTTGCGAGACACTCCAATTCTTCACGTGCATCCGTCGAAGTCTCAAGGGAGTGCTCGAGATACTCGGCAGTTGAAGCCTCAGACCTGAATGCTCGAAGGATTTTGGTATATCGCCACAGACAGCGGCAATGTGCACGTTGGCGAGCCATGCGCGGCAGTCCTCTGTAACCAACCTCTTGTACTCTTTCGGGATCGGCATGGCCAGGTCCATGCGTTACATGACCGCTGCCCTCATATAGGCGTCCCGCTCTCTTCAGGCCGGCAGGAGGGAGATTCCTTGCGGTGCCCTTTTCATGGATGGCGCTTCATCTCCTCGGGCGAGTGTGTAGAGGTCCCGTCCATTGGCGCCGCACCGCATCCATCGCCGGCCTCGGCCTGTGTGCGGACATTCCCGGCGGAAGAACGGGACGGGTGGGTGTGGGTCTACATGGGAAGTGACCGGTGCCGGAACCCTTCGGGACCCCCTCCCTCTTTACCGATTCCCGCAGACGGCAGTCCGATGGTCTCAGTACGCGAGTCTGCCCAGGCGACTGTCCGGTGGGATTTCGCAGTGGACAGTCTCATGGATCCTGCTCATGTCCCCTTCGTACACAACAACTATTTCCGGCGGCGCGAGGCGGCCAGGGAAAAAGAAAAGGTATTCACACGGCTGCCGCTGGGGTTTCGTACGATCTCCCAGAATGTCCTACTGCCGGATACCTTTATATTTCGCGCGTTGTCCCTGCGGTTGGGCTCGGCCACGACCACGGTCGATTTCGTCTTGCCCGGCATTCACTCCGAACGGTGGGAAATCGGCAAACGGTTCGCGTCGGTCATGTTGGTGGCCACTCCCCTCACGGATGACCGAAGCCGATTCGACATCTGTGTCGGGTGGAACTTCTTGCATGGACTTCCTGTCGGATGGCTGGTCCGTCGAACCCTCAGGGTGATTCTCAGCCAAGACCGAGAAGTTCTGGAATCACAGGAACAAGGGTTCGGCCTGAAGGGAAGCATGTTGTTGAACTTAGAATCGGATACCCTGGCTGTCTGGTATCGACAGTTGAAGAAATATCATGGCGACATGTTGGCTGGAGTGCACGATCTCCAGCATCCCATTCCTGAGAAGACCAGGCTCAAATGGGTGACCTGAGATGGGGTGGAGCGGACATCGCTTGGCGGCTCTGCATCGAAGCAGGTGTGAGCAATAGGTTGGACCGGAGTATGCCTTCATCGATCGTGCCCGTCTTCCTGTCAGTTTATCGGTGCAAGGTGTGTGGGAGCATCGCACGATCGGCGTGTCTCGAAGGGATTGGTTCGGATCCAGATGCTTCCACGCTTGGAGTTGTCGAGAAGAGACCGGACGATCGTTGTGGCGGTTTTTCGGCGCTATCTTCAAGACCGAAGCCGAATCGTGAAGACCTTCGCGATGCAGGGCTTGGCCGACTTGGCCATGCTGGACCCTCGGTTGCGGACTCCGATTCGGCGAGTGATCGCCTCGCTCACTCGAACCGGAAGCCCTTCCCTGAAAAGTCGGGGGCGCAAGCTATTGCTCCAACTTGGCAGCCCGAGACTGTCCCATCATGCCCCAATTCACCACTAAACGCTGTCCAATAGCGTAGACAGCATAACCATATGATTTATATGAAATGGATAAAGTGGGTAGCCTGGTTCATGCTTCGTCACTTAGACGGACCCCCCAATCCAGTCGATCTGGGATCTGCAGCATGAGGCACTCTAACCTCTGTACACATCAAAAGAAATTCTGTTTGTACGACTGTCGAAATCCAGAAAGCATGATGATTGCATCCAAACTGAGTCGCTGGTGGGGGTTTGGGTGATTTTGGACCGGCCTCCGAATGACCCATTCCTTCGCAAGAGGGAGCCCCTCACCAGCTCTTTTCGTTTCGTGAGTGCGTGAGTGAAAGAGGCCGGGGTCACACGGGAGGCCGGTTACGCCAAGCACACGTAGGCACTACGCTGTTCCCTCGCGAGGCGTATCCTCTTCGGCGGGGCCGAGATAGTTTTTAGCCGTGAGACGAGCAGGTGGCCGCATAATCTTTCAGGGAAATTGGTGCGGAGAGTTCATAGAAAAATACCGTCATTGTGTCGGCACTTGTTCGTATCGCGTACACCGTACAACCGTCCAGCCTCTGAAGCTGGACCTAAGTGAGGGAGGCAGGTTATGAGGACTTTTCTTCTTAAACGGATGAGGCGGAGGCTCAGTAGGGCCTCGCTGATACTCCAGGCCGTCGTGTTGACTGGCGGTCTGGTTGTCACGCCTGCAGTCTTTGCGGCGGAATCCGGTGGTGACCAGCATGGGGCTCATGCGACACCGGTGGCCATGCCGGGCTGGACCCAACAGCTGAAGGGCCAGACGATCGTGGAGAATGCCATGGAGGGGCACGCCGACAACGCACAGAAGATGGAGATGCAGCACCATCGGCTGATGGAGAAGTTGGGGCAACAGGTTCAAAAGGATGCGCAAGCCCAGCAGACGTCCGGCATGTTCAACAACATGTCGATGATGCACCAGTATATGGGGCAGGACGGGAGTAGCTTCCTCCTCATGACAGATTCCAGCAAGGGCGAGCCGGTTTTGGCTTCAGGGGGTCGGTGTCCTGCCGGTGTACCAACGAAACAATTCGATGTGTCGATGATCAACGTCGAGATTACGCTGAACCGTTGGCTCGATTTCTATCCGGGGTACATGTATGTGCTGACGGACGATGTCGCGAAAGCTCGAGCAGAAGAAACCCAGAACAGGGAAGCTCGGGATAAGGACGGGTTCGATCCCGGGGCTGTGAGCACTGGCTTGCAGGGTGACGTGATCCAGCCTCTGGTCCTCAGGGCGAATCAGGGTGATTGCGTCAAGATGACTCTGCGCAATCAGATGGATGGTGAGGATGGCAGCCTCTTTATTCAGGCATCCAGCATGGTCGTGAGCGCGACCGGGAAGCCGGCGACGACGACCAATCCTGAATCGATTGTTGCGCCGGGCAAGGCACAAGAATTTGAATGGTACATTCACCCGCACATGCAGGAAGGCGTGCGGCAATTCCACTCGTATAGCAATGATCGCGAACTGACGGTCTTGGGACTTTTTGGAGCCTTCATCGTGGAACCGAAGGGCTCCAAGTATCTCGATGCGATCGGGAGTGGAGGACCGGCGCCAGAGGTGAAGAGTGGGTGGCAGGTCAATATCGATAATGGCTCCGGACCGGACTTCCGCGAGTTCGTGATTTTCTATCACGAGATCGGTGACGAAGCCTTCCGGCCCTTGAATAAGAAGGGCGATTTCCTTCCTCAGCGTGATCCGCTGACCGACGCCTATCGTCCTGGGGGGCGGGCGATCAACTACCGCAGCGAACCGTTCGGCATCGATCAGATGCATCTTCAGCACGAGTACTTCGGGTTTGAAGACGAATCACTTGCCTACAGCTCCTATACGTTCGGGGATACGCCGACCACGATCCCTCGCGGGTACTTGGGCGATCCGGTTAAATGGCGGTTGGTCCATGGCGGGTCGGAAGTGTTCCACTCGCACCATCCACATAGTGGATCGATCCGCTGGCAACGCAGCCCTGGGACAGAGCCGAACAACCTCTGGGCGGCGGGTCAAGATGGTCCAGTGAAGTATCCGGTGGTCCGGACCAAATCTGATCGCGTGGATGTGGAGGTCATCGGCCCGTCTGAATCGTTGGATCTCGAGCCGGAATGTGGTGGTGGCGGATGCCAGCATTTGGCTGGTGAGTTCCTGTTTCATTGCCATGTGGCCCACCATTATGTGGCGGGCATGTGGGGATATGGCCGGTTCTACAACACGCTCCAAGTTGGGGCCGGACATACGGATACGATGCCGGATCTCCGTGAGTTGCCGGATCGTCAGGGCCGGATGAAGCTTGGCGTGTCGTCCGACAAACTGATTGGGACGACCGTCGATTGGTTCGGCAAGACCTTCAAGATCGTCGACAAGAAGCAGAAAACGAACTGGAAATCCGATCCGGTGGTCGTGAACATCAAGGATTGGGTCGAGATGTGGATACCAGCCCAAGGTAAGCCGGGCCACACCGACGACGAAAAAGGCCAGATCATGGCCTATGATGCGACCGTATGGGATTGGAAGTGGAACGGCAACGTTGCGGTCGGTGAGCGGGAAAGTACCGCGAAGAATCCAAAGTACACGTGGGCAGCCAAGTGGGACGACAGCACAAGGCCGGAGATTCTGTTTAATCCCACGACAGGTCGGATGGCCTGGCCGCTGTTCAAGCCGCATTTCGGGAAGCGAGTGCCGTTCTCGGCTAACCACAACGGTGCACCCTGGCTCGAGCCGATTCACCAGGATGAAAATGGAGAACGGACATCTGAACCGGCAAAGCCGGGAGAACAGGGGCGGTGGAGTCTCTGCCCGGATAATGCCAATCAGAAGTTTTACAATATTCACTTCGTGCGCATGCCCATCACTTTGTCAAAAAAACAGGGGAACGAGCCACCGATCGTAGACAAGGACGGCTTGATCTACCTGTTGCATGAAGAAGAACGGTTGACGCGGGCGAATGATGACCTGAAACTTCCGGCTGTCATTCGTGCCAACGTGTATGACTGTGTCGATGTGGTGCTGACCAGTGAGTGGGACGACGATGACTATACGAATTTCCAGTCGTCTAAGATCAATATCCACCCGCACTTCTTCCAATTCGATACCGGAAACTCGGATGGTGTGATTTCCGGGTTCGAATATGAGATGTCGGTGCGGCCGTTCACCATGTGGGGCAAGAAGACCAAGCATGGGCTTCCCGCACCGATGGTCGCCAAGATTAAAGGTGGGGCGAAGGCCGGTGCGAAATCGATCAAGATTCAGATGGCCCCCGGGGCCACCAAGTTCCATGTGAACACCGAAGTCATGGTGGGTATGGACTGTTTGCAGAAAGGGAACGATCCCACGGCGTCCCTTCCGCGGGACAAGAGTTGTTCGGAAGTCGCCCGTATTAAGTCAATCAAGGGCGATCAACTCACGTTCTTCAAACCCCTGAAGCATAATCACCCGGCCAATGACCTGGTCTCGCCGGAATTTGTGCGGTACCGGTGGTGGGTAGATGTCGACATGGGGACCGTCTTCTGGCATGACCATGCGTTCGGCGCGACGACCTGGCCGCACGGCGGGTTCGGCGTGACGATCGTGGAGCCCTATGGATCGACCTATCATGATCCGAAGAACGGGAAGTTGGTCTATAGCGGCCCGATCGCGGATATTCACAGCAACGAGCCGATCGGTGCCGGGGTCAGTGGCAGCTTCCGTGAACTGATGGTCTCCATCCATGACACGGTGCCACATACCGTCAACGTGATCGAAGCCGGGAATCCGCCAGGACAACCGGTGGAGGTGGCGCTGGAGGCGGGTAAGACCGTGTCCTTCCAGATGCCTGAGAAAATCCTCAAGTCACCGAACCCCTATATCAACGGGGGAACGCATACGACCGGCAGCGGGTTTAACTTCCGCGCCGAACCTTTTGCGCAACGGCTGGCGAATAATCCGGATACGTCGAAGCTGTTCAGCAGTGCGATCCATGGAGACCCAGACACGCCTCTCCTACGGGCGTACACGGGCGATACCATGGTGTTTCGTCTGCTGCACCAGCTGATGAACGAATCGCACGTGTGGACGATCGCCGGGCATACCTTCCTGACGGAACGGTACGCGGCTGATGCCAACCGGAAGAACTCGATCCACGTCGGAATCGCCGAGCGGTACGATCTTGTGACCAAGGCCGGCGGCTTCCAGGGGATGCCTGGAGACTACATCCACTTTAACGGACGGACGTCACACTTCGCCGAGGGTGGATGGGGGATCGTGCGAGTGCTCGATAAAGAGGTGCCCGATTTGAAGCCCTTACCGAAGGGCACCAATCCCAAGGGTATTCCGGCCACACCGGGTTCTGTTTGCCCGGCGGATGCCCCGATGAAGAACTTCAACGTCGTCGCCGTCGATCGGCCGATGAAGCTTAATCCAAAGGCACCGGACGCGATCGAAGTGGACTTCGAGCGAAAGATCGAAATGACCATGCCGGAAGGCAAGATCTTCGCGCTCGAAGAGGAAGCGACGAAGGTTGCCAGTGGAGCCACGCCGCATCCATTGACGTTGCGTGTGAACCTTGGCGACTGCATCAAAGTGAATCTAAAGAATAAGATGAAGGCGAGCCGGGCATCCTTCTTCGCGCCAGGCTTGGCCTTTGATCCGAAGGACAGCCAAGGGCTGAACGTCGGCAAGAACGGCGGCGATCAGACCGTCGCTCCGGGTGAGGCACGCACCTACACCTACTACGCGCATCCTGATAATAAGGAGACGACGTCGCTGGTGTGGGACGGTGGCAACATCGTGGTCAATCCGCGCAACGGATTGTACGGGGCCATCATCGTCGGTCCGCGAGGATCTCAATATCGCGATCCAATCACCGGCGCGGATCTCTCGCAGAAGAATTCCTGGAGAGCCGATGTCATCGTGGACGCGAGCCTGCCTGAGAATGTGGGCAAGCGGAACTATCGCGATGTTGCGTTGTTCTTCCAGGATGAAGATAACATCATCGGAACCGCCTTCATGCCGTATGTGCAGAATGTGGCGGGCCTGACGTCGGTGAACTACCGCGCCGAGCCGTACTTGTTCCGTGAGGACCAAGGCTGTTCATTGGGCAAGATCTTCCAGCCCTGCGTGGTGGACAAGCCCGAAGATCCGGTGACACCGCTGATCGAGGCCCATGCGGGTGATCCAGTCCGGATTCACCTGATCGGGGCCAACAGCGAGCAAAATGGGATGTTCGGTGTCGAGGGGCACGAGTGGCCAATCGAACCGTATATGCCCGGAGCTGACATGATCAGCGTCGTTGAGTATGCAGGCTCTGAGACGCTCGATGTCTTCCTGCGCGGCGGCGCGGGTGGGCCCTATCGTCAGGTTGGGGACTTCGTCTGGTCCAACCAGCGGCTGCCGTACACGCAGTCGGGGCAATGGGGATACCTCCGGGTCTTGCCGGTGGGTGATAACAGAATCCAACCGTTGGGCAGTGCTTCAGCCGGAAGCAAGCGAGCTGAAGAAGAACCAGCGGTGAAAGCCGTTCCGACCGCTATGAAGTAAGCGGACAGGAAGGGGTTGAAATCCAGGTGGGGGAGTCGTGCGATTCACACGACTCCCCCACTTGTGTTTTTGATCGTTGCGCCTCTATCGTGTATACCGTGAATACTCGATAGAGAAGGTTCATGAAGGAGGCGATAATGAACGTTACACGGATCACGCGATTGGTGACTGGCTTGGCCATCGTTGCGCTGAGCGGTCAGGCAGCAGCGTATGAGGAAATCACGGTTTCTGAAGGTGGAGCCATCATGGGTACCGTGAGTTTGCAAGGTCAAGTGCCGAAACCGAAAGGTTACAATCTGACGACATTGCCGGATGCATTCTATTGCGGCCGTATTTCAGACGGAAAGGGATGGCGCATCTTACAGCCGTTCAACGTTGGACCGAAGGGAGAATTTCGGGAGGTTGTGGTCTATCTGGAAGGGGTCGAAAAGGGAAAACGGTTCGAAGAAGGAGGTGTTCCCCAGATCGAAGCAAAGGATTGCCTGTTCCTCCCCTTTACCACGGTGGTGAGGGACGACCAATCGGTAACGGTCGTCAACATGGATCCGGTCATGCACGATATTCAAGCCTATGAAACGTCTCATCTGGGTGCACGAGTGCTGTTTAATGTTCCGCTGCCGATGAACCCACAACATCCTCGCAACTTTAAAGATCGCAGCGATGCCGCGATGTACCACAAACACATGGCTGGGGCGCCGATGAAGCAATTGGTGAATCTCAGCAAGGACCGTCGGATCTTTGTCATGCAGTGCGGCTTCCATGCGTATATGGAGAGTTGGGGTGTGGCGGTGAAGAATCCCTACTTTGCCAAGGCGGACGAGGAGGGTCGATTTACCATCACGGACGTACCGCCAGGAACCTATAAGTTGGTGGTCTGGCATCCCTATGTGAGGACCACCAATGAGCAGACGGTGGTTGTCGGTAAGAACCAGACCGTTGAAGCGAATATCACGATTCAGGCTCCGACGGGGCGGCTCTATGCCAACGAGGTGTTGGAGCACGATTATATCCGTTACAACGTGACGGAAGAAGCGCAAAAAGAGATCGAGCCGATGCTCGAAAAGCAGCAACGGTGAGGTGAAAGAAGCATCTACACGAGTCATCACGAAAGGGATGAACGACTTCGATGCGTGCGTGGTGCTCATGGTTGCATGTCATGGGAGCTGCCTTCACCATGGCGTTGTGGGGAATCATGTTGTTCATTCCTGCATCGGCAACGGCGGACCATGAGAGCTCGAAGCAACCTCCGCTCTGGACGCCGCTCGATGAACCGGAACGATTGGCCACGATAGACAACCCGGGTGGGATGGTGCTTGTGTCCGCCGGAGAGTTCATCATGGGGAGCGATCCCCATAAGGATCGTGCCGCGGGTCCGCAAGAGTTGCCACAACATCGGGTCCACCTCGATGCATTTTGGATAGATCGTTATGAGGTCTCAAACGTTGAGTACCTCAGGTTCGTACTTGGGACGGGGGCGGATTGGCCGATGTTTTGGCGGGAGAGTCCATTTCCAGAAAAGAATGTGCTCCATCCTGTGATCAATGTCAGTTGGCTTGAGGCGGATGCCTACTGTCGATGGGCGGGGAAGCGCTTACCGACCGAAGCCGAATGGGAGAAGGCGGCTCGAGGGGTAGATGGGCGGATCTTTCCCTGGGGTAATGAGCCGGCTGGTTGGATGAAGAGCAACATCGCCCATCCCGGATCGAAACGCGGATTCAAGTATCCGCCGCTGGCCAATATCAATCGCTATGACAAGGGAGCGAGTCCCTATGGCGTCTATCAAATGGCGGGCAATGTCAGTGAATGGGTGTCGGATTGGTTCGATCCTGAGTACTACCGCCATACTCAAGACAGGAATCCCCAAGGGCCCAAAACCGGAGAACTGAAAGTCTTTCGTGGCGGCTCCTGGAATGAGGACCCAGAAGTTGCTCGGTCTGCCGGTCGCAATGCCGGTCTTCCCGATCGGAAGAGCTATTTAACCGGGTTCCGCTGCGCCAAGTCCGGAGATGGCGTGACTGGTCAAGCCTCCCATTCGGGCCGAGCAGGTGATCTGCTCAGTGCGAAGTTTCTCACCCAATGAATAAGTGGGTCGGAAGCGGTCAAGGGGCGGAGACCGGAGGTCCAGGGTGTCTCGTAAATCTTGATGAAAAATCCGATCTTGAGATGAACATGATCCCTGCGATTGGTTATGAGACGCTATGTACTCAACCCTAGTAATTCTTCACATACTCGCCGCCGTGATCTGGATAGGAGGGATGATTTTCCTTTCCTTGGTCCTGGCCCCTTTGGTGAGGGGACGGAAAGCGGTGCCGGAATTCATGGCGCTGTTTCGGTCTGCGGCACTACGGTTTCGCCCTATTGTCTGGGTTACCATTGCGGTCTTGCTTACAACAGGTCCGCTCCTACTATCTCAACGGGGAATCCAGGTGACTAGCCCGGCTGCGTGGCCGGGTATCGTGACGGTAAAATTGACGCTGGTCGGCCTGCTGGTGGTCCTGACGCTTCTCCATGATCTCGTCTTCGGCCCTCAGGTCAGCCGAGTCAGTGCGATACCTGAATCCCAGCGGACAGCGGGAGAGCGGGTCGTCTTCAAGAGCGCACGTTTGTTGCCGAGATTCTCATTGCTCATCGCGCTGGCCGTGGTCATTACAGCGGCGATGCTGGCACGGTCTTAAAACTATGCGCATGTTGCCTTTTGCTACAGCGATGCTCTCTACTCTGTTGCGAGGCTCCCCTTCAGGCAGACACACAGTACGCTTCCCATCCTCACCTCCCTCGTATCTTCGTGAAATCTTTCAGGCTCGCAACTGAACGGACTGGGTTCTCTCCTTGCAATCGTCTGCCAGCATTGGAGGGAAGGGTTCGTTGTGGCTAGAACGTTTTCCAAAAGGAGTCAGATGAAAAGTCGCCTATGCATTGTCGTGTTCTTTTTATGGGTCATCACAGTGGTTATCGGGGGATGGCTCTTCGTGAAGGGTTGGACGGCGGAGGGAACTGACGGGCGGACTGAAATCCTCTTGGCGCCGGCTGAACGGGATCAGATCCTCGCGGAGATGCGGCATCTTTTGAAAGCGGTAGACGGCATCATCAGGGGATTGGGAGAACTGAAACCTGATCTGAACGCAATAGAAGCAGCAGCCCGAGGGGCTGGGATGAACATGGCCGCAGACGTGGAGCCGGCGATGATGGCCAAGCTGCCGCTTCCCTTTAAACAGCTGGGCATGTCGATTCACAAGGATATGGATGCCCTCGCTGATGCGATCGTACAGAACGAGACACCTCAGCAAATCTTACAACTATTGTCGAGCATGACAGCCCGCTGCACAGCCTGTCACGACATGTACAGATTCGGAACAAGTCAATAGCTATCAGTATTCAGCAATCAGTGGAAGAAAGAGAATCTGAACGGCAGCGAATCTATTTTCCACGTAGTGACTCACACTGGATGAGAGCTCCTGTCATGGCCGGATGGCACAAGCCTCGAAAGGCGCAAAGTCCGCCATAACCGAGAGCAATGTCGCTCCGGTAAGGTCATCACGGAGGTGTTTATGAAATCCAGAGTTATCATGAGTGCGGCTCTAGCTGCAGCCATGCTGTTGCCGGTTGGTTTCGTGGCGATTGGGTCGGCACAAGATCTTGACCGTGACCGCGATCAACTCAAGACACAGGAGCAACTAAAGGATAAGCTGCAGACCAAAGATCAGCTGAAAGACAAAGAACAGCTCAAAGAGCAGGAACGGACACGTGAGCGTGAGCGGGTGAAGGAACACATGCAGATAGAGCGCCCCGAAAGACCGCAGCATGAAAGACCAGAGCGGCCTGAGCGGGGTGGTGCGGCCCGTGGCCGATGAGAGGGGGAATTCAGAGTGTTGAGCGTTGAGTGCTGAGTTGGCGGTTTGACGCCGCACTCGGCATGGGAGGTGAATGATGGCACGAGTGGCGATTATCGGCGCATCGATCGGTGGGTTGCCGGCCGCCTATGAAGCAAGGGCGCTGTTGGACAAGAAACATACAGTAACCGTGATTTCAAACGTAGGCTCGTTCCACTTCGTGCCGTCGAATCCCTGGGTCGCGGTCGGCTGGCGCACACGCAAAGACATCAGCTTTGAGTTGGGGCCGGTGCTGGCGAAGAGGGGGATCGAATTCGTGCATGCCACGGCGGATCGCATCGAACCGGAACAGAACCGCGTCGTCACGGCGAAAGGCGAGGTGCCGTACGACTATCTCATCATCGCCACGGGGCCGAAGCTCAATTTTTCCACCGTGCCTGGGCTCGGCCCAAGTGGTTATACGCAGTCGGTCTGCAATGTGGACCATGCCGAACAGGCCTGGGGCGCCTACCAGAGTTTCTTAAAGGACCCAGGCCCGATCGTCGTCGGTGCGGCACAAGGTGCCTCCTGCTTCGGTCCGGCCTATGAAATGGCCTTCATTCTGGATACAGACTTGCGAAAGAAGAAACTCCGGAAAAAGGTGCCGATCTATTTTGTGACACCGGAACCGTATATCGGTCACATGGGGCTCGCCGGAGTCGGGAAATCGCGTCGGCTGATGGAGGACGAGTTTGCCGAACATTCGATCAAACCGCTCCACAACGCGGCGATCAAAGAAGTTCGGCCTGGGAAGATGCTCTTGGAAGATGGCCAGGAGATCCCTTTCCGTTACTCGATGATGATTCCGCCGTTTGCCGGAGTTGAGGCGGTGGCGGGGACGCCGGGCCTGTGCAATCCCAAAGGCTTCGTCAATATCGATGCGTACCAGGCGAATCCTAAGTACCGCAACATCTATTCGGTCGGTGTGTGCGTTGCCATTCCGCCGGTCGAGCAGACGCCGGTCCCGACCGGCGCACCGAAAACCGGGTACATGATCGAATCGATGGTGTCGGCAGCCGTTCACAATATCAAAGCGGATACTGAGAACATTCCGAAAAAAGAAACAGCCACGTGGAATGCCATCTGTCTTGCGGACATGGGAGATACCGGAATGGCCTTCGTGGCGCTGCCGCAAATGGCTCCACGCAATGTCACGTGGGCCAGGAAGGGCAAATGGGTGCATCTTGCAAAAATTGCCCTCGAAAAGTATTTTCTGATGAAAATGAAGAAGGGCGTGAGCGAGCCGTTCTTTGAAAAGGCGATTCTCCACGGCATGGGGATTACCAAGCGTGAAAAGGCGATCTAGGGAAAATTCAGATCTATGACCTCAACTCGACCGCTCCGTCTCATTATTGTAGGCGGAGTCGCAGGCGGAGCAAGCGCCGCAGCCAGGGCGCGGCGACTTGATGAGTCGGCCCACATCGTATTATTCGAGCGTGGCTCCCATGCCAGCTTTGCCAACTGCGGGCTGCCTTACTACATGGGCGGCGAAATTTCAGATCGCAATGATCTCCTGGTGGCTGATCCAGAGACTCTCAAGGGATCACTCGCGCTCGACGTTCGGACAAAGACGGAGGTGGTTGCGATTGATCGGGTGGCGAAAGAGGTCGAAGTGCACGAGCTCAATACAGATAGGAGGTATCGTGAGCCGTATGACTTCTTGATCCTTTCAACCGGGGCTGCTCCGCTTCGGCCCACCAACCTGCTGGCCAAGGTTGGGTTGAAACATCCGCGTGTCGTGAGCCTCCGTAACCTGGAGGATGTGGACCAGCTCAAGGGGATTGTGGACGGTGGCGTTCGGAAAGCAATTGTCCTAGGGGGCGGGTTTATTGGGGTGGAAGTCGCCGAACAACTCGTCCACCGAGGTGTGGCCACGACGTTGGTCGAGAAGAATCCGCAAGTGTTACCCCCATTCGACGCGGAAATGGTTGTGCCGCTTGAGCAGGCGTTGGTCGAACGGGGCGTTGCCCTGCACCTAAGCGACGCCGTGGTCGATCTGGAACCGGACGGCCACGGTGTGCGAGCCATTCTCACCGACGGTCGGGTCCTGGAAGGCGATCTGGTCGTCCTGGCCATCGGGGTGCAGCCGGAAAACCTATTGGCTCAGGCTGCTGGTCTCAAAACCAACGATCGCGGTGCGGTGAAGGTTAACGAACATCTGCAGACCAATGACCCACATATTTATGCAGTCGGCGATGTCATCGAGGTGCCGGACCCAATACTGGGAGGATTGACCCACATTCCACTGGCAGGTCCTGCGAATCGCCAGGGCCGGTTGGCAGCAGATCACATCATAGCCAGGGTACAGGGAAGGGGCGACTCTGTCCCGCCTTATCGAGGGAGTCAGGGAAGCGCGATTGTACGAGTCTTTGACTTGACTGCCGCCATCACCGGGAAGTCTGAGAAGGCACTCCAGCGGGCCGGCAAGGAACGGCATCGCGATTACGAGGTGATCTATGTGCATCCCTATCACCATGCCCACTATTACCCTGGGGGGAAGCGGCTCACGATCAAGCTGATCTTCGAAACGTCTTCAGGGCGAATCCTTGGCGCCCAAGCTGTGGGCGAAGAAGCGGTCGATAAGCGGATCGACGTGCTGGCCATGGCGATTCAAATGGGAGCCACGGTCTTCGATTTAGAGGAGGCCGAGCTGTGCTATTCCCCACAATACGGCAGTGCGAAGGATGCCATAAACCTCGCGGGATTCCAGGGGGCCAATGTGGTGCGCGGCGGCACGATCCCGATTACGCCGGCCGAGTTGCAAACCGCATTGGAGACAGCAACCCCACCGATGGTGGTCGACGTGCGCAGTCCCACTGAGTTCGCCGAGGAGCATATTCCTGGTTCCGTCAACATCCCCTTGCCGGAATTGCGCATGCGAGTGGGAGAGCTGCCGACTGATCGGCCAGTCGTTACCTACTGCGCGGTCGGGCAGCGTGGATATTTTGCCGAGCGAGTGCTCCGGCAGGGGGGCGTGACGGCTGTTCGTAACCTGACCGGTGGGTTTGTTAGCTGGCAGAGGCTCGTCTTGGGGTCTGTGTGAATCCTTTGCTTTAGGGTAGTCTCTCATGAGCAAGAAGCAAAGGAGGGAGCAACCATGAAACTCAATGAACAGCTCCGATTAATCGCCGGTGTATTCGTGCTTGTCGCCGTCGTCTTGAGCGCAACGGTTCATCCATACTGGAATTATTTCGCTGCCTTTGTGGCGGTGAATCTGATCCAATCGGCCTTCACGGGTTGGTGCCCCATGATGGCATTGTTGCGCAAGCTCGGCGTGCAGGAATAGCAGGATGGTGAAAACGTCCTCCCGCTTCGTTCTCGCATCGCTCAGAGGCTCAACGTACCGAACAGAGTACGCCTCGCCTCTTTGCTCGCTGCGGCCTTGCCGGAGAGACGTTTTGACCATCCTCCCGTCAACCTAGCTTGATATTCGATGATCGGGAGACAACAATGACCATCCCCCTGAATCTCGAAGGTGCATTCGACAGTGAGCAGGCCTTGCGCGAGATGATTGTGCATCGCAAGGTCTGTTTCGATCACAATCCTTTTTATGTAAAAGATGGGTCAGGGGGGATCGTTCAAATCGGGTTTCAACTGAACCTCTACTCAGCCTTTCAGGATCCTAAGCATCTGCCGTCAGGCGAAGATCCAGAGCTGCGTGAGTTAATCGGGGAGCTGCGCCGCCTCTGTCGTGTGTTCTTTCAGTCCTTGGATCTTCTGAAACCCTGCGAGCATCCCGAACCGCCGATGCATCGGATCATGTATTCACCGGAACGTCAGTATCGTGCGGAGGTCTGCCTTCAAATCCCTATTTTCGATCGTGGACACTACGGGGCGAAGCCGGACCGGAAGCTTGAAGAGTTGCTGGCGACGGCCGAATGTCTCCTTCGCCAATTGGGGGCCAGGCGTGGGATATGGGACGATCAGAAAGCGCATGCGCAACCGGAGGATCGCTGTGAGGACCATGCTCGCGCGGCCGCTGGTGGACAGTGAGCCGGGATGAATGTACGGCACAGATGACGGTCAGATCCGTGACACGCCTACTCGTCGCAATAGTGCTCCTGGCTGGCTGTGGGCCCAAGGAGGAACCGGCCACAACGGCGGTGTCGGCCGTTCCACAATCGACCATTCAGGCTTCGGTGGTCGAGGTGAAGCCGACTCCGGTGCCGATCCGTGTTGAAGTGACCGGTCAGGTCGCTGCAATTTTCCAAGCTACGCTCTCTAGTCGCATCCAAGGCACGATCGACAAACTCCTCGTCCGGGAAGGCACGACAGTCTCCAAAGGTCAGGTGCTGATCAAGCTGGATAGCCGGGACCTTCAGGCGGACTTAGCTCGTGCCAGCGCCGACGTCGAGAATGCGAAGGCTCACCTCGATCGTATGGACCAGCTGTACACCCAAGATGCAGTGTCAAAACAGGAGATGGAGAACGCGACCAGAGCCTACCGAGTGGCGGAGGCGAATCGCAAGGCGGTGGAAGCGCAGCTCAGCTACACGGTGGTGAAAGCGCCGTTCGACGGTGTCATCACCGAAAAGAACGTGGAAGCGGGAGAATTAGCCTCGCCGGGCCAGCCATTGCTCAAGATGGAAGATCCTCGGCGCCTCAGGCTGGAAGCCACGGTGGCGGAAGGTGATCTGAAGTCCGTTTCCAACGGGGACACAATTCCTGTCGTCGTTGATGCGTTAGGAGGAGATGTCTTGACCGGGAAGGTCAGTCAAATCCTGCCTGCCGGAGACCCGCGGACCCACACGTTTATGGTGAAGGTTGATTTGCCAGACACGTCCGGACTGAAGACCGGTATGTTCGGTCGGTTCCAGCTCGACAAGGGTATCACGCCGACCATTCTTGTTCCGTTGGCCGCCATCGTCGAGCGTGGCGAACTGACCAGCCTCTATGTTGTGGAAGCGGATCACGTCGCTCGGCTTCGGTGGGTCAAACTCGGGCGGCGTTTCGAACAACAGGTGGAGATCCTTTCAGGTCTCAACGAGGGCGAACGAGTCTTGAGTGACGGCAGCCAGGGAGTTGATGGAGCGGCTGTCCAGATTACCCAAACGGTGGCCACGCCCAAGCCATAGACTTGCGTTGGTCGTTCTAGTTCGGCCGGGAACCAGCGACATACTCAGGGAAGAACCATCTTCGTGTCTGATGAATGAGGCATGACGAACTACCGCCCAGGACTCAGTGGCCGCATCGCCGCCCTCTTCATCGATAGTAAGCTCACCCCGCTCATCATGGTCGGTGTGTTGGTGCTGGGCCTGTTTGCAGTGATCGGCACCCCTCGTGAGGAGGAGCCGCAGATCGTGGTGCCGATGGCCGATGTCTGGCTGCCATTTCCTGGTGCCTCGGCCAAGGTCGTCGAAGAGCAACTCACCAAGCCGATTGAACGGAAACTCTCCGAGATCAAAGGCGTCGAATACGTCTATTCGATTTCACGCCCCGGCGGTGCGCTGATCATCGTCCGCTTCTACGTCGGCCAGCCGATGGAGCAGAGTCTGGTCGATCTCTACGACAAACTTATGTCGAACCAAGATCTGTTACCGCCGGGTTCCGAACCTTTTCTGGTCAAGCCAAAGGACGTGAATGACGTTCCGATCGTCACGATCACTCTCTCCAGTGAGCGGTATGGAGACTCTGAGCTCCATAGCCTTGCCGAACAGATCCTAGAGGAAGTCAAGAAGGTCTCCGGCACGTCGGCCGGGTTTATCGTCGGCGGGCGGCCGCGTGAACTCGGGATTCAAATCGACCCGACTCGCCTGAAGGCGTATGGACTCACTCCCTTGCAGGTCGCGAACGTGATACGTGGGGAGAATCGAGCCTTGTCGACGGGTCGGTTCGACAGCCGTAATCATAGTGTGCTCGTGGAGACCGGCCGTTTCATCCGATCGCGGGACGATCTGGAAAGTCTAGTTGTCGGTGTCAGTGAGCGGCGACCGGTCTATCTGCGCCAAGTGGCGGAGGTGACCGACGGGCCAGCGGAAGCGACGAGTTATGTCTGGTTTGGACTTGGCCCGGATCGACCCACTGTGACCTCGTCCGAGGTGTCAGACGGTACGTCCAAAGAGACCCCTGCCGTGACGGTTGCGATCGCGAAGCAGGCTGGTGTGAACGCCGTGACCGTCGCCGCCGATGTGATCCGCAAAGTGGATGAAATGAAAGGCCTCGTCATTCCATCGGACGTGCACGTGACCGTCACTCGTGACTACGGTGAGACGGCCCAGGAGAAGGCCAATGAATTGCTGTGGCATCTGCTTATCGCGGTCGTGGCGGTGGTCATCTTTCTCGGCGTCGCGTTGGGGCTACGGCCGGCCCTCGTCGTGTCGATTGCGATCCCCCTGACCTTGGCACTCACCTTGTTCACTTCGATGATGATTGGATACACGATCAACCGCGTCACGCTGTTTGCCCTGATCTTTTCGATCGGTATTCTCGTGGATGACGCGATTGTCGTCGTCGAAAACACGTACCGGCATCTGAAAATGCGCCACGCGTCGCATCACGAAGCCTCCATTATGGCGGTGGATGAAGTTGGGAATCCTACCATCCTGGCGACATTCACCGTCATCGCCGCCCTTCTGCCGATGGCCTTCGTCTCCGGCTTGATGGGCCCCTACATGAGACCGATTCCCGTCAACGCTTCCATCGCCATGTTTTTTTCGCTCCTCGTCGCGTTTGTCGTGATTCCCTGGTTCTGCCAGACCTGTTATCGCCCAGGAGCCGTCGTGGCCGGTGTCGACCATGAGGGGGATGAACGAGGACTCACCGCTCGCACCTATCGAACCATCTTATCTCCGTTACTGGCCCATCCCATCCTGGCCTACGCATTTCTCGGAGTGGTCGGCCTGTTGCTGGTGGGATCGACTCTGTTGTTCTACACGCGTCATGTCGTCGTCAAAATGCTTCCGTTCGATAATAAGAGTGAAATCCAGTTGGTGGTTGATATGCCGGAGGGGACGACGCTCGAAGAGACCGCTCGTGTAACGCAGGCATTGACCCGCTATGTCAGGACCATTCCCGAGGTTCGGGACTATCAGGCCTATGTCGGCACGGCCTCGCCCTTTAATTTCAGCGGGTTGGTCCGCCACTATTATTTGCGTGAACTCCCTCACGAGGCTGATATTCAGATCAATCTCGTCGCGAAACATGAGCGAAACGCCCAGAGTCACGAAATCGCTCAGCGGATTCGTCCTTCCGTGCATCAAATCGCACGTGAATTTGGTGCGAACGTCAAGATCGTCGAAGTACCTCCCGGCCCCCCTGTGCAATCGGTGCTGGTCGCGGAGGTGTACGGTCCCGATTACAACAGGCAACTCGCAGTAGCACGTGAGGTGCGGACCTTGTTCGAAACCACATCCGGCGTGGTGGATGTGGATGATTATATTGAAGAGGAGCAGGCAAAATATGTCTTCACGGTAGATCGAGCAAAGGCCGCCCTCGCTGGGATTCCGAGCCAAGACATTGTGCATACCCTCCGCATGGCGCTCCAGGGAGCCAAGGTTGGGCTGGTTCATATTCCTCAGGAGAAGAGTCCGGTTCAAATCGTGTTGCGCCTTCCGCTTGCTGAGCGGACAGGCTTGGAGCACCTGGGGGAGATCGGGATGCGCACGAACACAGGCGGCATCGTCCAACTATCCGAATTGCTTACCATAGAGCAGACGGTCCAGGATAAGGCGATCTACCATAAGAATCAGAAGCCGGTGGTCTACGTGCTTGCCGACGTCGGCGGTCCTGGAGCGGAACAAGCGGAGAGTCCGGTTTATGGCGTGCTCGGGGTGGGCAAAAAATTGGAGAGCTTCCGACCTGAGGAAGGCTACGAAATCGAGCAATACTATGCCTCGCAGCCTTGGTCGGAAGAGAAACTTGCCATGAAATGGGACGGTGAGTGGCACATTACCTATGAAACGTTCCGTGACATGGGGATTGCTTTTGCTGTGGCTATGTTGTTGATCTATCTATTGATTGTCGGACAGTTCCAATCCTTCATCACCCCGTTGATCATCATGGCCCCGATCCCACTGACGCTGATCGGTATCCTGCCGGGACACTGGTTGACCGAATCGTACTTCACCGCCACCTCGATGATCGGATTCATCGCGCTGGCGGGGATCATCGTGAGGAATTCCATCCTCCTCGTCGATTTCATCCAACTTCAAGAACGAGCAGGGGTATCCTTGTCGGAAGCCGTGATCAAGGCCGGTGCCATCCGGACCCGCCCCATCCTACTGACCGCCGCAGCCCTGATGGTGGGTGCGTTTGTCATCATTCTCGACCCGATCTTCCAGGGGTTGGCGGTCTCATTATTGTTCGGGGTCGGGGCGTCCACCTTGCTGACCCTCGTCGTCATTCCCGTGCTCTACTATCATGTGATGGGGAGGCCGGCAGGTCCGAACCCTGCCGATGGTCGGGAGGCCATAGGAAACGAAGATGCCAACCCTCACGACGAATCTTCACGGGTCGTCTCCGCCTAATTGTGTCCTTCTCACGTAGGACCCTCCTTCTCAGGGACGAACCTCGCGTCTCGTGACCCGTTGCATATACCAAGCATGGGTCGAGGGATCTTTGTTCGAGCGTACGAATGGGTCTGTCATGGAGTGGCTGCGGTTTGTTCCAAGTCGGCAGGTAAGAATTGTGGCCGAACCCAGGTCATTTCCCAGTTCCTGTTAAACGAGCGCTATCTTAGGCTGCCGCCGACATTGTGGTGGTAATAGACGACGTACCAAGCTCGAAAACTCGGATAACCTCAGCGGGGATTTCATCCTCAGTGGCTCCACTGACGAAACTGTATCTCTTGGTCACATCAGAAGGAAGGAGCGGGTTGAATTCGATAGGTTATCATTCCTGCAGGGCGACGGTGATCATGTTGCCTTCTCTGAATCCATTTCGATTCACCCTGAATGTATCGAATTCGATACAAGCTGCTCATATGCATGGTGCGGCGCGAGACAAGATTGCATAAATCCACATCTTTTAAAAATCGATGCTGAGGCGCACTAATTGCTTATCGTGTCAGTATTGAGGGGTAAACATTTTGGGGGAGCTGATTGGATGCAACAGGTCGAAGAAATGATCGGAACAAGCCCCGCGATACGCGCGGTGGCTGAATTGGTCATGAAGGTAGCGAAGACAGACTTGCCCGTTCTCATCACCGGTGAAACAGGTACCGGCAAGGAGCTGGTCGCGCAAGCGATTCATGCGCAGAGCCTCCGGAGGAGGAGTTCCTTTGTGCCAATCAATTGCGGCGCCATCGCAGAAACCTTGCTGGAGTCTGAACTGTTTGGGCATGAACGTGGAGCCTTTACCGGTGCGGTGCAACAGAAGAAAGGCAGGGTGGAAGCGGCGATCGGCGGGACCTTGTTTCTGGATGAGATCGGCGATCTGCTTTCGTCTCTTCAGGTCAAACTGCTCCGTTTTTTGCAGAAAGGGACATTCGAACGAGTCGGTGGTCAGGAAACGCTCCATGTCGATGCTCGCGTCATCGGTGCGACCCATGTTGATCTCAAGACGGCGATGGAGCAGAACCGGTTTCGGGAAGATCTGTACTATCGACTGGGAGTGCTGCACATTCATCTCCCGCCACTTCGCGAGCGGGGTGAAGATGTCTTGCTCATGGCTATGCGCTTTCTCACGCGAGCGGCCGCAGTGAACACCAAGGTGGTACGAGGCTATGCCTCGGACGCGCTGGACGCGATTCGCTCCTACCATTGGCCCGGGAACGTACGGGAACTGAGCAACCGAGTCCGGCGTGCCGTCGTGATGGCTGAGGGAATGGAGATTACGGCGCGGGACCTAGACTTGACAAGTGAGGTGATCGATGGCGGAGGAGAATCCCTCGATTCCCTAAAAGCCGCCCAACGTAGGATTGAAGTCGAGCTGATCGTCAAGGGGATCAGTCTGCATCAGGGAAATCTGACGCGAGTGGCTCGCGACCTTGATGTGAGTCGAACCACTTTGTATCGCAAGCTTAGAGAATACAACCTACAATGCCTAGTGCCTCCTGTGCATCCTACAGTGCCGTTATCGTCAGCGTTCCCAATTAAAACACTGCCTTCGACCGACCATCCCGTCCTCTGACTCTGGCGCCGGCAATATTCACACGAGAAACAGAGCTACACCCTAGTTTCATTCGGTTTGTCTCATATCTACATTGAAGTATCCACGAAAGGACGAGAAGATGAGAAAAGATAAGGCAGGAACGACCTCCATTGATCGAGTCCGAAGCGCGCTGGGACAACTGCATGCTGATTGTCAGTTGAAGGATGTTGTGGACCTCTGTCCTGAGTTGAACTGGTGTCAGATCTTCCTGGCCATCGACCACTTGACCCAGGAAGGGCAAGTCCGGGTCACGTTGGATATCGGCGGGACCTACATGGTACGGACCTGTCAAGCTGATTAGCTGCGTGTTAACTCCCAAGGTATCGGTTCATCATTCAATACATGGCACTGCCGAGGTGATGGGGGTGCCCAGGCCTCGACTCTATATGAAAGAGGAAGTCCCTATGCCGATACATGCAACCTCTCGCCGATCCCTGGAGCGGTGCATTCGTCTGTTACTCGTCGATGATCACCACACCATCGCTTCGGCCGCCGCATTGTGCCTGTTTGCCCAGAGGCAGATAGTGGCTCAACCAGGATACGAATTCTTGAGGTGCCAGATTGCGGCCCGCCCTTGCGAGAGATCTACTCCGACATCTAAAATGGTCAAATGGGATTCTTCTCCCTTCATGACCCAACCAATGCGTTTCCTCTCTCCACAGTTAGTGATCCTCCTGTACCTCCCCCAGTGCTTCAAAAAGAGACCAAGTCGGGCAAGGAACACTACCTGGTGTTGAGTAGCTGGCTCGTCTCCGGTCTGATTGCCGTTGTGCTGTTTGTGATCGATTTACTGTCTCCCCTCGGCTACGCGGTCTGTATGCTCTATGCGGTACCGATCCTCCTCACTCGATTGACACCGGACCTGCAGAGCACCATGATCATGGCCGGGGCAACCGTCTCGCTGACCTGGGTAGGAGCAGAACTGTCTCCTGGCGCGATCGCGCAACACGATAGCTCGAATCGAGTCATGGCCACGGCGCTGTTGCTCGGCATCACCTGGATCCTGGTCACCCAAAAGCAGTCGGCGCGCCAGATCAGAGCGGCACAGGAGGCCAGGTATGAAAGCGAAGAACGGTTGCGTCTGTTCATCGAACATGCCCCGGTAGCCCTCGCCATGTTCGATCGTGACATGCGGTATCTTGCGGTGAGTCGCCGATGGATCGCGGACTATGGGCTAAATGAGAGAGACGTGATCGGGCACTCACACTATGCAATCTTCCCCGAGGTCACAGATCGGTGGAAAGCGGTTCATCAGCAGGGGCTGACTGGTGCGATTGTGAGAGAAGACCAAGACCTCTTCCAACGAGCCGGTGGTTCTGAACGGTGGTTGTGTTGGGAAGTGAGGCCATGGAAAACAGACGAGGGACGTGTGGGCGGTATCATCATCTTCACAGAGGACATTACTGAACGCAAAAAGGTCGAGCAGGAGTTACGCAACCATCAGACGCAGTTGGAGGACCTGACGGCCAAACTGCTTACCGCGCAGGAAGAGGAACGGAAGAGAATCGCCCGCGACCTCCACGATGATTTCACCCAACAGTTGGCAGCCTTGACGATCGATCTTCAAAGGCAGTCTCTTCTCGCGTCTGAATCAGGGACACCGTCTGCGGGTCTTCTTGTGCAAATAGGGAAGAAGACGGAGCAGCTCACGACTGAGCTACAACGGTTGGCCCATCAGCTGCATCCATCTCTGCTCGAGCACGTAGGCCTAGAAGCCGCCATCCGCGAATGTGTGGACGAATTTTCCATACGCAACGGATTGACGACAGAGATGGTGGTGCGAGAGTTGCCGAGCGGAATCTCGCTCGAGCAGGCGACGTGTCTCTATCGCGTGCTACAGGAAAGTCTCCAGAACGTGAAAAAGCACGCCAAGGCTGCCAACATCCTCGTCCTCCTTCAGCGCACCAGGGATGGGTTGGAACTGTCTATTCAGGATGACGGGCTCGGGTTGAACCAACCGGAGGAAGGCATACGTCTAAAGGGGTTGGGTTTGACCAGTATGGCGGAACGTGTGAAGGCACTCCATGGCACGTTCTGCGTGAAGAGCACAGCCGGATTTGGTACGGAAGTCCATGCTTGGGTTCCACTTTCAGGGCGAAGCCAGGACCGGTGATATCCAACTTCTCCCATGTGATCACGTATTGGGATAAGTGTTCGTGTGTTATGAAGGAGAGGAGAATGTACGTAAGAGGGCGACCATGACAAAAAAAAGGCCTCGCGTGCTCATGGCTGATGATCATTCCATTTTGCTGGCAGGTGTGCGCAGGTTACTCGAAGACCAGTATGAGGTGGCGGGAATGGTGGAGGATGGCCGAGCGATGCTCGAGGCGGCGGAGCGTCTGGTGCCAGACCTCGTCTTGTTGGATATCTCCATGCCGCTTCTAAACGGCTTTGAGGCAGCCCGCCAGCTGAAGAAAATGCTCCCGGAGGCGAAGATCCTCTTTCTTACGATGCATGCGAGTCCACAATATGCTACAGAAGCCTTCAAAGCCGGAGGCAACGGCTACCTGTTGAAACAATCGGCCGTCTCGGAATTACCGCAGGCGATCCAGGCTGTCTTGGAGGGGAAGTACTATCTGACTCCGTCTATTGCGAAGCCGGTCATAGAAAAAGCCTTGAAGGCCGAAGAACAACCGGCGGTGAGAGGATCCATTCAGCACTTAACAGCTCGACAACGCGAAGTGTTGCAATTGATCGGGGAAGGGAAGGCCACCAAGGAGATCGCCGAATTGCTGGGGCTATCCGTGAAAACCGTCGAGTTCCATAAGAACTGCCTGATGAGAGATTTGGATATTCATACCACAGCTGAATTGGTCCGCTATGCCATTGTACAAGGGCTTGCGACCGAGTGCCCTTGACCCTCCTCTTATCATTCCGTTTAACACTCCACGCAATGCCCAATCGATCTTGGCTCTGTTGTTAAGGGCGCAGCCTGGATTGTGAGGGGATCCTCTAGCTTTATTTCGCAGATCGAACTCGCCGATGCGATCCGGTCGCATACCAAGTGGCCTGAATATATTTCAGATAACATTAGGGCAGTAATTAGAGCCAATCCCTAGTTGTTGGACCGCCACACAGTTTGTAGATTCCTGCCTCATCGACAGCCAGATTTTGGAAACTCTTCCCTAAGGGAGCTTTCGCCATGATTACCCTCCTGTGGATCCTCATGGTTCTCTTTCCAGTCGCTGCCCTCGCAGCCCCTGTGATCGATCACAGCGTGGTCCATACGCAATCGACACGCACCGAGCCGCTAACTATTGATGAGGTCCTCGCTCGTATTGAGCTGACCCATCCCTTGCTGCGAGCGACCGGGGTGGAACGGATGCAGGCCCGGGCGAAAATCCTCAAGGCGCTCGGGGCCTGGGAGCCGAAGCTCCATAACCGGACGGAAGTCGATCGGGTGCAGCTGTATAATTTCCAGCAGAGTTTCGAGGAGCTGACGGGCGGCTATAACGACACCAAACTCGAGGTCGGGCATCCTTGGGGCTTCACGGTCCATGGCGGGCTCCGCAACGGGTTCGGGGAGCGCGCTACTCTTACTGGACCGAGTGCTCCTGCGGATATTCCAGATGTGTTGGGCTTCTATAATCAGCAGCAATTCATCGTGGGCGGGTCGTTTAAGCTGCTGCGGGGCTTCATGATCAACGACGAATATGCCGAGTACCAGAAGGCCCAACTCGCGGGACCGATGGCGGAGATTACGGTGGCGCAAAAACGGCAGGATCTCTATCTCGCCGGGGCCGTACAGTACTGGGACTGGCAGGTGGCCGTGAAACAGGCCGAGATTGTGGAACGGGCCTTGGCCGTGGCCAAAGAGCGCTTAGTCCAGGTCGAAAGGTTGGCGAAAGGCGGGAAGGTGGCCCCGCTCGATGTCATCGAGGTGAACCAAGAAGTGCAGCAACGGCGCGAGGCGGCGCTCGCCGCGCAACGGCAGGTGGAGTATGAGCAGTACAATCTGGCGCTGTTTTTGTGGGAGCAAGGGGAGCCGGTAACGCCCCGATCGGAATGGGCCCCGGAATTCCAGGGTGAGACCCCGCTCCCGACGAAGGAGGAGATCGCCGCCTATAAAGTGGAGGCGAAGGAAGATCGGCCGGAAGTGCGGAACTACTACATCGAAGCCCAGATGAATAATATTGATCTCAAGCTGGCCAAGAACCACCTGCTCCCCAAGTTGAATCTGGATGGCGGCCGGATGGATACCCCCGGGGACTGGATTGTCGGGGTGGGGTACCGGGTCGGAGCGCAGTTTGCGATGCCGCTGTTTCAGCGGGAGGGGCGGGGCAAAGTCATGACCGCGGAGGCAGAGCAGCAGCAATTGGTGTTGAGCCAGCTCTACACCGAGCAACAGGTCAGCGTCGATGTCGACAATTGGCTTTCAGCCCAAGTGCGGGCGCGGGACCGGGTGAAGGCGGCAACAGAAGCGTTGCGGTTGGCCAAGACGTTGGAAGAAGGAGAGCGCAAACGCTATAACCTGGGTGCCAGCACCATCCTCTTTGTGAACCTCCGGGAGCGCAACGTAGTGGACACGGCCTACCAGCTCTATCGGGCGCAGGCCGACTATGCGGTGGCGCGTGGAGGGATGTTGTGGGCGAGGGGCGTGTTGTCGAAGCCTTGGCCAAAGGCGTCCTTGGCGAAGTATGGAGATCCGTTGACGGCAGCCGGTCTCTCCGGTCAACCGGTTCAAGGACGCGACTAGAGGGCCGAAATTGGGGGCGTACCTCACATCAATCGCTCAACCTTCATCTTCAAACAGTGTGATCGTAGTGTTGAGCCAAGTTTCACGTCAACTGCTGGTTATGTGTGAAGGGCAGAGGTAGACCTGTCGCCTTCTGCAACAGTAGCGGTATCCTCCCTGTCGCAACTTTCCCCTGTGCTCGTCCTTTCCTCTTCCCCGCGCTTGTATAAGTCATGAATTTCACAACCGAATGCTGTTCCATTTGATCGGATTCTCGGACCGGCTCTCTCCTTGCAGTTCAGCGATCTCTGTCGGCACGGAATCTGTTCATGTGGCTTTCTACAAGCATACAGCAACGAGGCCCAGTTACAGAGCTTGTCCTTATTCTCGTCTTCGCCATCGTCTTCTGCCTGCCGGGTGTTGGAATTGTGTCTGCAGAGGCATTTGAGACGAACCCACCTGAACTCAAGCTGAGCCTCCGCGACGCCATTCAGGCCGCTATCGATAACAACGTCAATGTCAGGCTGCTGAAAGAGCGAATTGCGGGTGCACAAGCGCAGGCCAATACGAGCTTCGGCGCCCTCTTGCCGAACGTGTCCGGCTACGTCAGTGGACGGAACCAGACCGTCAATCTCGGCGCTTTTGGATTGCCGTCGGACCGGCTCACTGCTCTGGGTCTCAGGCGCAGCGTGACAGACCCCTTCGAAGTGTATGACGCTCGGGCAACCCTCGTGCAGAACATTTTCAGCCTGAGCCTGATTCAACGGTGGCGGGCGGCGAAAAGCGGGGTGGATGTGGCGAGTTTGGAAGCGGAGGTTACCAAACGGGACGTAATGGCGACCGTTGGATTGCTCTATATCGAAGCGCTACGGGCCGATGAGGCAGTCAAGGCGCGGCAAGCCGATATCGACCTAGCCCAACAATTGGTCAAGCTCGCGAAAGATCGGAGGACGGCCGGGGTCGCAACCGGTCTCGACGTGACGAGAGAAGAGGTGCAGCTGGAGAATCATCGACAACAGTTGCTGGTCGCGCAGAATGATCAAGAGAGCGCGAGGCTCAACCTCATCCGTGCGCTCGGGATCGACTTCGAGGTGCGGGTGGTCCTCACCGACGAACTCAAGTTTGTGCCGGAGCACGTGCAGCGACCGGAGCAGGTCCTCACGATCGCGCGTCAACAGCGGCTTGAGTTGAGGGCGCAAGAACAACGACAGAAACTGGCCGCGCTCAGCTTGAGTTCCGTGACCAGCGAACGGGTTCCGTCCCTCGCGCTCGCCGGTGACTATGGCTGGATCGGTCTGAAGCCGGAAGATGCGCTGGCTACCCGTTCGATCGGACTGACCTTTTCGATCCCGATCTTCGACGGCGGCCAGCGGGAAAGTCGGATCTCAGAAACCCGCAGTCGTGTACGACAGGAATTGATTCGCATGAAGGATGTGTCCGATCAGGTCAACCTTGAAGTCAGGAACGCGCTGCTGACAATGGAATCATCCACCCAGCAGGTGGCGGTCGCGGAGAAAGGGTTGGAATTGGCGCTCAAAGAATTGACCTTTGCGAAGGATCGGTTTGCGGCCGGCCTGACGACCAACATCGAAGTGACGAACGCCCAGACCTCGGTCGCCCGAGCACGCGACAATCAGATCGAAGCCCTGTTCCGTTTCAATGCCTCACGGATCAATCTGGCTCGTGCCAAGGGTGAAATCGAGAAACTCTTCTGAGGACATTGACCGATGGCAGTAACGAGACAACAACTCATGGTCCTTCCGCTCCTGGCCGTTGTGGGGGGAGTTGGGTATGTGGCGATGGACCGTTGGGTCTCGAACAACGGATTGCCGGAGGGCCTGATCCAAGTGAACGGCCGGATCGAGGGAGATCACGTCTCGATCGCGGGCAAATACCCCGGACGCATTCAAGAGTTGCTGGTGCGTGAAGGGGATCAGGTTACGAAGGGACAAGTTCTCCTCAAGCTGGACGACGCCCAAACCACCGCGCGGGTCGAGCAGGCACGGCGTGCGTTCGAAGCCATTGAGGCGGAAGTACAAGCCGCCCAGGCAGACCTGGCGGTACTGAGCCTGGACGTCCCGTTGGCAATCGAATCAGCCGAGGCGGAGGTCGCCGAATACAGGGCGAAGGTCTCCAAAGCGATCGCCGTGGAGAAGGAAGCGAAAAGCGACGCGCAGCGGTTTCGTGAATTGGTGGAGAAAGATCAGGCGACGAGACAACAGTGGGAACAGGCCGAGATGAGATGGGACGTGGCCAAGAGAGAGATTGCGATCGCCCGCGCGGGATTGGCACAGGCGCAAAAAGGATCGGCGCAAGCCGAGCTGGGGTGGAAACGCATCAGAGCCAAGGAGGCGGTGGTCGCGGCCTTGGAACGTCGGCGCGACCAAGCCTATGCGGGTCATAAGGAGGCCCAGAGTATTTTGACGGACCTCACGATTACCGCCCCATCCGACGGCACGATCACGACGCGAATGGTCGATGCCGGAGAAGTCGTCTCAACCGGTGTGCCTCTCCTGGAATTGGTGAATCTCGATCGATTGTACCTCAAGGTGTATGTGCCTGAGGTGCAGATCGGAAAGGTGCGGCTGGATCTTCCGGCGAAGATCCATACGGATGCGTTTCCCGATCGCCCGTTTGACGCGACGGTCCGGTATATCGCGTCGAAAGCCGAGTTTACCCCGAAGGAGGTTCAAACGCCGGATGAGCGAGTGAAATTGATCTTTCCGGTCAAGCTGTATCTCAACGAGAACCCCGATCATCGCCTCACTCCGGGGCTGCCTGCCGATGCGATCATTCGCTGGAATGAAGATGTGGCGTGGACGAAGCCGAGGGGTTAGGACAAGCGGGGAACCTTTGTGCTCGCTCAATGCGCGCAGTAAAAGGTCCTCCACTCGTCCTAACTTGAAGAGCATGGAAGAAATGGGAATAAAACATTCTTCTCAGGATTCGGACACCATCGTTAAGGTGTCCAATTTCGTCAAGCGCTACAAGAAAGACGTGGCGGTCGACGGGGTCGATCTTGAGATCAGGAAAGGCGAAATCTACGGCCTGATCGGCCCGGATGGCGCAGGCAAGAGCAGTCTCATGAAGGCGATCGCCGGTGTGTTGACGTATGATACCGGTGGCGTCGATGTATTCGGGACCAGGGTCGACTCCGAGCGCGCCGCCGAACGAATCAAGCCGCACATCGGCTTCCTGCCGCAGGGACTCGGGCTGAATCTCTATCCCGAACTGTCCATCGAAGAGAACATCGACTTCTTCGCACATCTTCGTCTGGTTCCGGACAAGGACCTGGCTGAACGCAAGGCCAGATTGCTGGCCATGACCAGACTCGAACGATTCCGCGACCGCCCGATGAAGAACCTCTCGGGTGGGATGAAGCAGAAACTCGGATTGATCTGCACCCTCATCCATGAACCGGATCTGGCGATTCTCGACGAACCGACGACCGGTGTCGATCCGGTGTCACGCCGTGACTTCTGGTCGATCCTCACTGAACTGCTTCAAGAAAAAGGCATGACGGCGTTGGTTTCCACGGCTTACATGGATGAAGCGGCTCGATTTCACCGGCTCTCGTTTCTTTCAGGAGGGAAGGTGCTGGTTTCCGGGACTCCCACGGAAGTGCAGAAGCTGGTTCCCGGATCTGTCGTCACGTTCGTAGCCGCGCCCCAGGTCGAAGCAATAACCCGGTTGAAACAGTCGTTCAGACAGATCGAATCGTTGGGTCCTTTGTTGCATGTGTTCACCCCCACGACCGATCAGTCGGAAGCTCGACTCCTGATCGAAACCGCGCTGGGCGATCTGGTTCCTGCCGAAGTCAGAGTGGACGAGCCGGAGTTGGAAGATGTGTTCGTGGCCTTGCTCCTTCAAGAGACCGAACAGAAGCAAACGTCCGACGCACGACCGACCTCAGCAGTCGTGCATGGCCATGACGGTCTGGCGATCGAAGCCGAAGGACTGATCAGAGATTTTGGGTCCTTCCGCGCAGTCGATCACGTGAGTTTTCAGGTCAAGCAAGGGGAAATTTTTGGCTTGTTGGGCGCCAATGGCGCGGGCAAGACGACCGTCATCAAGATGCTGAACGGGATCTTCTTGCCGACGGGGGGTGCCGGACTTGTGGCGGGGGCCGATATGCGTACGGCGGCCGCTTCCATCAAGGAACGGATCGGCTACATGTCTCAGGCTTTTTCGCTCTATCTGGATTTGACCGTGGAGGAGAACATCAGGCTCTTCGCCGGAATTTACGGACTCGACAAGTGCGCCATGGCCGATCGGTATCGGTGGATCATTGCCATGGCGGAACTGTTCGGGTATGAATCGAGCTTGACCAGCCGATTGCCGATGGGAGTCCGTCAAAGGCTGGCGCTTGGCTGCGCCTTGGTTCACAACCCCCGCGTCTTGTTTCTGGATGAACCGACCTCCGGAGTCGACCCGATCGGACGCCGCCACTTTTGGGAAATCTTATCCAGACTCGCGCGTGAGGACGGCGTCGCGATTCTGATCACCACCCACTATATGAGCGAAGCCGAACACTGCGACAATCTGGCCCTCATGTATGCGGGACGGATCGTAGCGGAGGGTTCTCCGTCGGACATGAAACGCCAAGTCGAGCAGGAGGCGGGTCGGCTGTTCGAAGTCGTGGCCGATCAACCGGCCAAAGCGGTGGTGCACCTGCGGGAAGCCGGGTTCCACGGGGCGGCACTCTTCGGGACCAAACTCCACTTCTTTTGTCGTGACCCGCTTCGAGACAAGGACTGCGCGCATCACGCGTTGGAAGGGAGCGGGGTACGGGTCATCTCTATCCATGAGAAGCCGCTGAGTTTGGAAGACGTGTTTGTCTACCGAGTCATGGCGTTGGAACAGGCGGACGTGTCGGCCACGCAAGAGGCAGCGGTATGAACCTGAGGCGAATCGCGGCGGTGGCGACCAAGGAATGGAAGGAGACAGTCCGAGACCGATTGTTCTTGCTCATGGCGTTCTTGCTCCCGGCACTCTGGATGGTGGTGTTCGGGCATGGGCTCGTGCTGGATGTCGAGCATGTCCCATTCGCGGTGTTGGATCGTGACCAGTCGTCGATGAGCCGTGACTATCTCTATCGGTTCATGGAATCCCGCTATTTCGACTACCGCGGATCCGTCCACGATGAACGGGACATCGATCGGTTGCTGGGTGATACGGCGATTCGGATGGCGATCGTCGTGCCGGAGCGGTTTGAAGAACGGCTCGTGGCAGGAAGGCCCGTGACCGTCCAAACCCTACTGGACGGCACGTTCCCGCTGCACGCCGATACCTTGAAGGGCTATGTGATCGCGGTCAACCGTGCGTTCACGCAAGAACAGTTCACCGAGTTCCTGGCGCGGACGAGAGGTCTTGGCCCGGAGGAGGCACGCCGATTCGCGGAGCCTGTGTCCATCGAGACGAGGTACCTCTACAACCAAGAAGTTCGGAGCGTCTGGTCGATGGTACCGGCCCTGATCATGTTCTCGATGATGGTGGCGTCTCCGTTGCTCACCGCCCTAGGAGTGGTCCGGGAGAAGGAGACCGGCTCGATTTACAATATCTATAGCGCGACGGTCAGCAAGGCGGAATTTTTGATCGGCAAGCTCGTTCCGTATTTCGTCATCTCGACGATCAACGTCGTCGTGCTCTGGTTGCTTGCCGTCTCGCTCTTTCACGTACCGTTCAAAGGGAGTTTCACGGTATTTTTCATGGCCTCGTTGCTCTTTATCCTGTGCGCCACCGGCATCGGGCTCATCATTTCCCTGTTGGTGCGAACGCAAATGGCGGCGCTGATCATCACGATCATCATTGCCATGGTCCCGACCATTCTCTTTTCCGGCCTGTTGGTTCCGGTGTCGTCATTGAGTCCCGGTGCTCAGGTGCAGGCCCATTTGTTCCCCGCCATGTACTACACCGACGTGGTGCGCGGAAGTTTTCTCAAAGGGCTGGACCTCAAGGCTATGTGGACGGACTTGCTCGCGCTGGCAGTCTTTGCGGTCGCGTTGCGGCTGGTTGCCTATGGCCTTTTCACAAAACGACCGAAAACCTGACTGGTTTCGGTCGGGAGTTCGTGTGAGGGGAACGGGTGAATAGGAACGAGGGTGTGGGCTTCGAAATCGTGCGCTTGTGGGCACTCCGTCTTTTCGTGATGACGAGGAAAGAGTTGCTTCAGCTGGGGCGAGACGTTCCGCTGCTCCTGTTTTTGCTGTATTCGTTTTCGCTCTCCGTATACGTCAGCGGCGCGGGGATCGCGATGCAATTGAGTAACGCCAGTCTGTTGGTTCATGACGGCGATCACAGCGAATCCTCGCGTCAGCTCATCCACCGGTTCCATGAGCCCTATTTTCGGTTCGACGGGGAAGTGCGAAACCCGAAGGAAGGCATGGCGCGACTGGACCAAGGAACCGCCATGGTGCTGCTGGACATCCCTCCACGGTTTCATGAGTCGATCCTCGGACGGGAACCGGTTACGGTCCAATTGCAGGTTGACACCACGAATGCGCCGCAGGGGCTGTCGGCGGCTTCCTATGCCGCCCGTATCGTCGGGGGATTTTCCTTTGACCTTGCCCAGTCTCGACTCGGCGCCGCATCGGGCGACGATAGGCACTTGCCGGTGGTCAACAGCGCCCATCGAGTCTGGTTCAACCAGGATCAGGACGAAACGTGGTTCCAGTCCATATCCCATATCCTCCGCATGATCACGCTGTTCGGCTTTCTCTTGCCGGCGGCGGCGCTGGTACGGGAAAAAGAGCATGGCACCGTGGAGCAGCTGCTCGTCTCCCCTATCACGCCGCTCCAGATCATGCTGTCGAAGGTGCTGGCCATGACGCTGGTGATCCTGGCCGCCACGGCGCTTGCGATGGTGACCGTGCTCAAGCCGGTCTTCGGTGTGCCGATCAAAGGCAGCGTCTCCCTGTTCTTTCTCGTCACGATGCTGTACAGCTTCACGATCGCCGGGCTCGGCCTGTTCGCCGCCACCGTCACGAAGAACCAGGCGCAGGTCGGTATGCTCGCCTTGCTGGTGATTTCGCCGATGTTGTTGCTGTCGGGGATCACGACACCGTTTGAAGCCATGCCTCCATGGGTTCAGACCCTCATGGCGTTGTCTCCACTCAGGTACTACATCGACGTGACCTACGGTGTGTTGCTCAAGGGAGTCGGACTCGAGTTGCTATGGGATTCCATCTTGGCGATGGTCCTGCTGGGTGGAACATTGTTCGGTCTAGGCATGTGGCGGTTCCGGAGACAGTTTCAGGAGAGGGCAAGATGTGGGGGTGACAGGGTTGAAACCTCTTCAGCGACTTCTTAGAATGATTCATGAGTCGCTCCATCGAGAACCATAGTCAGCCGCCAGGCTGCGTGATGTAGATACTGGCTCATGCAGGAACACGGTATGACAAGACGCCTTGAAACGGATGAACCAGCCGGAGACGAGAGGCGACCTGAAGCGAAAGACGCAGCTCTGTTGAATCGTCGAAACTTGCTGAGAGGGACAGCTGCCCTGGTGGGTTCGATGATCATGGAGGCGAGGGGAGCATCCGGCCTAGCGGCCACAGAGGGTTCCCCGGGTGATCCGACGAGAGTGCCAGGCAAGGTTCCTACGGTGTATGGGCAACGGTCAACCTTTGAAACGGCCACCCGTCTCCCTCGTGGTCAGTCCGCTTCGCTGACACCCTTGCAAGACTCTCACGGAATTCTGACTCCCTCTGCGCTGCACTTCGAACGGCATCATAATGGGGTGCCGACGATCCACCCAGCGCATCACCGGCTCCTTGTTCACGGGTTGGTGGACCAGCCCTGGATCTTCACCCTAGACGACCTCAAACAGTTCCCCGCCGTCTCACGCCTGGCCTTCATCGAATGTTCCGGTAATTCGGGCACCGAATGGCGTGGACCGACCGGAAAAACCGTGCAAGAGACCCATGGACTGACAAGTACGAGTGAATGGACGGGCGTGGCCTTGAAGACTCTCTTGCGCGAAGTCGGGGTGAGTCCCGAGGCTTCCTGGATGTTGGCAGAAGGGAGCGATGCGGCTGCCATGACGCGCAGCCTTCCGCTGTCGTCCGTCCTGGATGAGGCGCTAGTGTGCTACGCCCAGAATGGCGAACCGCTTCGTCCCGAACAAGGCTATCCACTTCGCCTGGTCATCCCAGGCTGGGAGGGAAACACCTGTATTAAATGGTTGCGACGATTGAAGCTCGGCCGGGCACCGTTCATGACTCGTGAAGAGACGTCACACTATACGGACTTGATGCCGGACGGCACGTCACGCCAATTCACCATGATCATGGAGGCGAAGTCCGTCATCACCTCTCCCTCGGGCGGACAACGTATCCAGCCGGGATTCCTCGAGATCCGTGGCTTGGCGTGGAGCGGCCGAGGCCGCATTACAGAGGTCGAGGTGAGCATGGATGGAGGAAGGTCTTGGCAACTGGCGGCGTTACAGGATCCTGTGTTGCCCAAGTGCCATACGCGATTCTATCTGCCCTGGCGGTGGAGCGGAGAGGACGTGATTCTGCAAAGCCGCTGTCTGGATGAGACAGGCTACCGGCAGCCGGATCACACCAGCTTGGTGGCGGTACGGGGGACGAATTCCTTCTACCACTACAATGCGATCCAGAGTTGGCAGATTGCCGCAGACGGGCACGTGAGCCATGTGCAGGCGTAACATTTTTTCAGTGGGACTGACCGCCATCCTGAGCCTGGGCTGCGGGAACCTGTGGGCCGGCGAGACAACCGACCGACAGGAACCCACACATCGCTATGGGATAGGACAGGTCGCCACAGACCAGGAAATCCAAGCGTGGAACATTGATGTAGCGCCGACGGGGGAGGGATTGCCTCCAGGGCAGGGGACGGTTCAGGAGGGAGCAGCCCTCTTCGCCGCTCGCTGTGCAGCCTGTCATGGTGCCACGGGGCAGGAAGGCCCGAAGGATCGTTTGGTCGGTGGGGCCGGCACGTTGGCGGACCAGCAACCGATTAAGACCATCGGCAGTTACTGGCCCTATGCCACCACCCTCTATGACTATATTCATCGGGCGATGCCCTTTTCCGCTCCCCAAAGTCTCTCACCGAATGAGGTCTACTCAGTTGTGGCCTGGCTGCTGCACCAGAACGGCATCATAGCTAAGGACCTTGTCCTTGATGCCCAGTCATTGCCGGCCATCTCCATGCCGAACCGGGGAGGTTTCGTTCAGGATCCCAGGCCGGACGTGCTGAAACCCTAACCGGTTAACACCTCGGTGGAAGTGAGCTGGTCCAAAATTCCTTGGCCGCGGAGCGCCCGTCTTGATATTTCTAGGCCGCTGTTGAATGGACTCGATGGAACTTCTAGATGCCTGAGTTCGTCTTTCTCGGCCTCCATGACCTTGTCATTGCGTCCTAATCTCGGGATTGGGCGGTGAAAGTCTTCAGGCCTTCGGCCCGTGACTCTGGATCAATGTGGTTTTCCGCTACAGGGTTTGTTTAAAAGACTGTGGCAAGACTCCACGCCTACCTCTCCCCGTTCTTCAGAACCACAAAAACTCAAACGATCTTGCGCCTTTCGAGTGTCAGCCGTATCCATGAAACAAGGTGTCGTCTTTGCACAGCTGCCTAGACGTGGAGTGCGACGAACCGGGAATGGGTTGTGTCTTTTTGTTCTGTCGCCCTCACCGGCCACTTTCCATGATCGAGGTGTAACGATGCCCGAATCACGAGCGTACAGCGTATCGAACGTATCTCTGAGAATCATAGGCGTGATCCTCGCGGTGATGGTCTGTCTGTTGGGGGTCAGCCTTGTAGAGGCTGAAGACTCATCGGAACATGCCGAGTGGAAGAAGCGAGTAGTATTGAGCGCGGGTAAAGAAGTCCAGGGGGATTACTTTGCCTTTGGCCCGCATGTGGAGATTTCGGGAGTCGTGCATGGCGATGTTTATGCCGCAGGCGGTGAGGTGTTGGTGGACGGAGTCGTGGACGGGGATTTGATTGTGGCCGGTGGTGAAGTGCGGGTATCAGGTGAGGTCACACAGGATATCAGGATGGCCGGAGGGACGGTGACGCTCAGCGGTAAGGTTCACCGGAACGCGACTATCGGCGGTGGAGACGTGCATCTGACGGATTCCTCACATCTTAAAGGGAGTGCCGTGATCGGCGCCGGAAATCTGTTGCTTGGAGGATCGATCGACGGAGATGCTCGGATCGGGGCCGGTAATGTCACGCTGTCAAAAACGATCGGCGGCGATCTTGCTGCTGCGGCACCGGCTATTCGTCTCACGTCCAGGGCTTCGGTCGGAAAGAACATCAGATATTGGAGTGAGGACGAACCCTCGATCGACGAAGGAGCCACAGTACTCGGCACGGTCACAGGTCATCCCATCCCGGAAGTCTTCAAGGGAAAGGAAAAGGAGGTGCGACGGGGTGTTGTAGGAATGAAGATTCTTGCCGGATTGGTCAGTTTTGTCTCGACCTTGGTGCTCGGTCTTCTGCTGCTGCGGATCTACCCAGTCTTTACGGCAAAGGCTGTGAGCACGATTCAGGAACGGCCGTGGGTCACGCTGGGGGTTGGAGGGGTTGTGCTGGTCGGAACCCCACTCGTCGCATTTGTGTGCGTGGCGTCGGTGCTGGGTGTTCCACTAGGGCTTATGCTGGCTGCAATGTATTTTGTCACTCTGTACCTGGGACGGGTGTTCGTCATACTGTGGCTTGGTCGACGACTTCTGAGGCGGGCGTCGGACTCCTCTTCAGCTTCGAGGGCCTTTGTCGCAGGTCTCGCCGTCTATTTCATTCTCTCTCTCGTGCCGTTAGTCGGAGGTCTGATCACCATGTTGACGATCGTGACAGGCCTGGGCGCTCTTCTGGTTACGAAGAAGGAATTAGTCGTGAAGTTGCGGAATGAGCAGATTGTATAGTCCGGTGTCCATGATCGGTTTTCGAATTATGGAGGAGACCTGCGCATTTAGATTGTCTTAGGGATGAGACCTCCTTAGAGTAGAACGGTGGGAGATATCGTAATGACTGACGGATTGATCGGAGAGATGGTTGGAGGACGAAGCCCGCTGGTCGCCTATTTCTCCATGGAAATCGGTCTTGATCCGGCCATGCCGACGTATGCGGGGGGGTTGGGAGTGTTGGCGGGAGATTCCATTCGATCGGCCGCCGATCTCCAAATTCCTATGGTAGCGGTCACGCTTCTGCATCGGCGTGGGTATTTCTATCAACGCCTAGACGAGCAGGGCCGTCAGCGTGAAGAGCCGGTGGCCTGGCCGATCAATGATTTCTGCAATCCTGTACGTCAGCGCGTCACGGTCGAACTCGAGGATCGCACGGTGCATGTGGCGGCCTGGCAATATCGGGTGAAAGGCGAGTTGGGTGATGAGGTGCCTGTCTACCTGCTCGACACGGATCTCCCCGAGAATCAGCCGTGGGACCGGACGCTCACCGATCGACTCTATGGCGGAGACGATTATTATCGACTCTGCCAGGAGCTTGTGCTGGGAATGGGTGGATATCGCATGCTGCGGGCGCTCGGCTACGGGCACCTCCGCCGATTCCATATGAATGAAGGGCACGCAGCCTTGCTCGTGCTCGCCTTGCTTGAAGAAAAACTGACGTCGAGATCCTATGAAGAGGGAGTCCCTGCCGATCTCATCGACGCCGTTCGCGAACAATGCGTATTTACGACCCATACGCCGGTGCCTGCGGGGCACGATCAATTTCCCCCCGACCTTGCCCATCGCGTGCTCGGCGACCGGCGCTGTACGTGGCTCAAAGCCTGCGGGCATGACCATAGCTTGAACATGACGCAACTCGCCCTCGGCGGCTCACGGTTCGTGAATGGAGTCGCCATGAAGCACGGTGAGGTGTCGCACAGCCTCTTCCCAGGGTATCCGATTCACTCGATTACCAACGGCGTCCACGCTGTGACGTGGGCTGCCCCTGCCTTTCAGGCACTCTATGACCGGCGGTTACCTGATTGGCGGCGTGATCAGCTCTCGCTTCGGTATGCGATCAGCATTCCTGATCACGACATATGGGAGGCACACAGCGCCGCCAAGCGGGTATTGGTCGATTATGTGAATCGCGAGTCGAATGCTGGGTTTGACCGCGATGTGTTGACGATCGGGTTTGCGAGGCGGGCGGCGGCCTACAAACGAGGGACTCTGATCTTTCACGATCTTGAACGGTTGGCCAAGATTGCCGAACAGGTCGGACCGGTTCAACTCGTCTTCGGCGGCAAGGCCCATCCACGTGACCAGGATGGGAAAAACATCATTCAGAGAATTCATGAACTCCGCGATGCCTTGCGGGGGAAGGTTCGGGTCGCGTATCTCGCGAACTACGACATGACGCTCGCCAAACTGCTCTGTGCCGGGGTGGATGTGTGGCTTAACACGCCGCTCCCACCGATGGAGGCTTCAGGAACCAGCGGCATGAAGGCGGCGGTCAACGGCGTACCAAGTCTGAGCGTCCTCGATGGATGGTGGGTCGAGGGACATGTGGAGGATGTGACCGGCTGGGCGATCGGTGATCGGATCGAAGCCTGCCCTGAGCCAGGTGGAGACATGGATGTCTGCCATGCTGCGGCGCTGTATGACAAGCTAGAACGGAAGGTCTTGCCCTGCTATTACAAGGATCGTGAACGCTTCATCGAGATCATGCGGCATGCGATTGCGTTGAACGGCGGGTTCTTCAATACCCAGAGGATGATGGCGCAGTATCTCCATAATGCCTACCGATTGGTCGGGGAGTATCTCAGGCGTGAGTAATGGCCTGATCCTGGTGATCAATGGAGGGTCATCGACGCTCAAGTTTGCGTTGTTTCGTACGGGGACCGCTCCGGTTCGTGAGCTGTCCGGTTCGATCGACCGCATCGGATCATCGGAAGGGACACTGAGATGGACACCTGAGGGAGGCGGTACCGGTGGTTCTCAGGTCGTAGCCGTACCGGACCATGCCGCCTGCATCGAGCCCTTACTCAGCTGTCTCAACAACCGATTGTTGCACCGTCCACTGGTCGCCATCGGACATCGAGTCGTGCATGGCGGCCCGAGGTATCGTGCCCCGCAACCGCTGACACCGGCGGTGATGAGCGAGTTGCAACGGTTGAGTGCCTACGATCCGGAACATCTCCCGGGTGAGATCGATTTGATCAAAGGGTTTGCGAAACGGTACCCGCATCTCTCGCAAGTTGCCTGCTTCGATACCGCCTTTCACCGCGATATGCCGCAGGTTGCGCGTCTGCTTTCGATCCCTAGGCGCTATGCAAAGCTGGGACTTCAACGATACGGATTTCATGGCCTCTCCTATGCGTTTCTCATGAGGGAACTCGAGCGAGTCGGGACTCCGTATGAGATCAATGGTCGTGTCATCCTAGCTCACCTCGGCAATGGGGCGAGCATGGCCGCGGTCAACGATGGAAGACCTGTCGACACGACCATGGGTTTTACGCCGACCTCCGGCCTGCCGATGAGCCGCCGATCAGGGGATCTCGATCCGGGACTCGTTTCGTATCTGGCCAGGACCGAAGGCATGAGCGTGGATCAGTTTCATCGGATGGTCAACATGGAGTCAGGTCTACTCGGTGTCTCCGAGACCAGTTCAGATATGCGCGATCTCCTCAAGGAGGAACGCAACGATGCAAGGGCAGCCGAGGCGGTCGCACTGTTTTGTTATCACACCAAGAAGTCCATCGGTTCCTTGGCTGCGGCGTTGGGCGGGTTGGATACATTGGTATTCAGCGCCGGTATCGGAGAGCATTCCCCGGTAATTCGTGCGCGCATCTGCGAGGGATTGGAATTTCTAGGCATTTTCATCGACCCCGTGAGTAACGAAACTGGTGGGGCCGTGGTTTCCACAGAAGACAGCAAGGTGACCGTGCGGGTCATTCATACGGATGAAGAAAGTGAAATCGTTCGATCCGTGGTAGAGATGATCGGTGCGGAGTCGTGATGACATAAGGGAAGGGGGATTATGCAACGCACAAAGCCCAAGACGTTGAGCCCGGAGCAGCTGAAGAACATGGATGCCTATTGGCGGGCGGCCAACTATCTGTCAGTCGGTCAGATCTACCTCTTTGACAACCCGTTATTGAAGAAGTCTCTCACGCGGGCTCACATCAAACCGCGCCTGCTCGGTCATTGGGGGACGACGCCGGGGTTGAACTTCCTCTATGTGCACCTGAACCGCATCATTAACGAACACGACCTCAACATGATCTATATCACCGGGCCAGGTCACGGCGGTCCTGGGCTCGTTGCGAACGCCTATCTGGAGGGTACCTACACGGAAGTCTATACGAATATCGCGCAGGATGAGCGTGGAATGAAACGACTGTTCAAGCAATTCTCCTTCCCCGGCGGTATTCCCAGCCACGTGGCGCCGGAGACTCCGGGGTCCATCCATGAGGGAGGCGAACTGGGCTATGCTCTCTCACATGCCTATGGGGCCGTCTTCGACAATCCCGACTTGATTGCGGCCTGTGTGATCGGTGACGGTGAAGCGGAAACCGGCCCGCTCGCGACAAGCTGGCACTCCAACAAGTTTCTCAATCCAGCCACCGACGGCGTCGTCCTGCCCATCCTCCATCTGAACGGCTACAAGATTGCCAATCCGACCGTGCTGGCTCGAATCAGTCACGATGAGCTGGATCACCTGATGCGTGGCTATGGGTACAGCCCCCATTATGTCGAGGGGAGCGATCCGTGGGAGATGCATGAACGAATGGCTGCCACGCTCGATGCCATTGTGGAAGACATCCAACGTATCAAGGACGATGCAGGCCGAAATGGTTCTATGAAGCGGCCACTCTGGCCCATGATCGTTCTCCGGACGCCGAAAGGCTGGACTTGCCCGCCGGAGATCGACGGCAAGCGAACAGAAGACTACTGGCGGTCCCATCAAGTGCCGATGGGCGACATGGACAAGCCGGCCCATATCAAGATCCTTGAACGGTGGATGAAGAGCTACAAACCCCAGGAGTTGTTCGACAAGACGGGTGCCCTGCGGCCGGACTTGGCGGAGCTGGCTCCAAAAGGAAACCGTCGTATGAGCGCGAATCCCCATGCCAACGGCGGGCTGCTGCTCAAGGATCTGCGGCTACCTGATTTTCGCGATTACGCTGTCAAGATTTCAGGCCCCGGTGCTCTCGAAGGGGAATCCACCCGTGTAATGGGGGGCTTTTTGCGGGACACGATGAAGCTCAACATGGACCAACGAAATTTCCGCCTCTTTAGTCCGGACGAGAACAACTCCAATCGCTGGCAGGACGTCTTGGACGTCACGAACCGCACGTGGATGGCAGACCACCTTTCGTACGACGATCATCTCGCGCCGGATGGAAGGGTCATGGAAATGCTCAGCGAACACCAATGCCAGGGGTGGCTGGAGGGGTACCTTCTGACCGGACGGCATGGCTTCTTTTCCTGCTATGAGGCTTTTATTCACATCATCGATTCAATGTTCAATCAACATGCGAAATGGCTCAAGGTCTGCAACCACATCCCCTGGCGGCGTCCGATCGCCTCGTTGAATTATCTGCTCTCATCCCATGTCTGGCGGCAGGACCACAATGGCTTCAGCCATCAAGATCCCGGTTTTATCGACCATGTGGTCAACAAGAAGGCCGAGGTGATCCGTGTGTATTTGCCGCCCGATGCCAATACCTTGTTATGGGTCACGGACCACTGTCTTCGCAGCCGGAATCATGTCAATGTCATCGTGGCCGGCAAACAACGGTCCCTGCAGTGGCTTACGATGGAGGAAGCGATCATCCATTGCACGGCCGGCATCGGCATTTGGGAGTGGGCCAGTAATGATAAGGATAGTGAGCCGGACGTCGTGATGGCCTGTTGTGGCGATGTTCCAACAATGGAAACATTAGCGGCTGTGTCCTTGATGCGGACCTATCTCCCGAATGTCAGGGTTCGTGTCATCAACGTGGTCGATCTCATGAAGTTGCAACCGCGCACGGAACATCCGAACGGGTTGTCGGACAGGGACTTCGACGCCCTGTTCACGACCGACAAGCCGATCATCTTCGCCTTCCATGGCTACCCCTGGCTTATCCATCGCCTCACCTATCGACGAACCAATCACAAGAATCTGCATGTGCGTGGGTATAAGGAAGAGGGCTCGACGACGACCCCGTTTGATATGGCGGTGATGAACGATATCGATCGGTTCCATCTGGTCGCCGATGTCATAGACCGAATTCCGTTGCGTGGCTCGCAGGCCGACTACGCCAAACAGGCCCTGCGGGACAAACGTATCCATCATAAACAGTACATTGCTGAATACGGGGAAGACATGCCGGAGATTCGAGAGTGGCGATGGACTTCGGGACCGAGACAGAGCAAACGGCTACGCTCATAAGAACCGAATTGTCGAGATCGCGCACGTGAAACGGTTCGGAATCGTAGGAGCCTCTCCTTTCGTTGGTAGAGGACAGACGACTCTGTCATGCCCGTCTTCAACAGCGTCTTCTATGAAGTGGCTGCACTGTTGCTCCTGGCAGCAGGTTGCGGTGCGATCGCCCTGCTGCTCCGTCAGCCACTGATCGTCGCGTTCATCGCGGTCGGCATCCTGGCCGGTCCCGCAGGACTGAACTGGGTCCATTCGGCCGATCAAGTCGATCTCCTCGCCAAACTAGGCATTGCGCTGCTGCTGTTCGTCGTCGGACTCAAGCTCGACGTGCATCTGATCCGGAGTATGGGTCGGGTCGCGCTGGCCACCGGACTCGGGCAGGTCCTCTTCACGTCGGCAACCGGATTCGGGCTATGCCTGCTCCTGGGCCTCGATTTGGTGCCGGCGTTGTATGTTGGTGTCGCGCTGACCTTCTCAAGCACCATCATCATCGTCAAACTCCTCTCCGACAAACGCGAGATCGACGCGCTCCACGGCCGCATCGCGGTCGGGTTCCTGATCGTTCAAGACATTGTCGTCGTGATGGCCATGATCGTCCTCTCGGCGTTCGCTGGGGGCACAGCCGGCGCCGGAAGTCTGGAGGCCCTCATCGGAGTCCTTGTCACGGGCGGCGCGTTCCTCACGACCGTTGGATTGGCGATGCGGTATCTGTTGCCCGGTCTCCTCATGAGAATCGCGGCCTCCTCAGAACTACTGGTTCTGTTCGCCATCGCTTGGGGCGTATCGCTCGCTTCGTTGGGCGATGTGCTCGGGTTCAGCAAGGAAATCGGCGCCTTCGTGGCAGGAGTGTCGCTGGCGTCGTCGCCTTTTCGCGAGGCGATCGCGTCACGTCTCGTCGGTCTGCGGGATTTCCTCCTCCTGTTTTTCTTTCTCAGCCTCGGGGCGCAGCAGGATCTTCGGTATCTCGGCACACAGCTCGGTCCAGCGGCGGTGCTGTCCCTCTTCGTGCTGGTCGGCAATCCATTAATCGTGATGATCATTATGGGTTGGATGGGCTATCGAAAACGCACCGGCTTTCTCGCGGGGTTGACCGTTGCGCAGGTCAGCGAATTCTCGCTCATCCTTGGCTCCATGGCGCTGAGCCTCGGACACATCGAGGCTCCGGTGCTCGGGCTCATTACGCTGGTCGGACTGATCACGATCGGCGTCTCGACCTATATGATTCTCTACTCCCATCAGCTGTACCAATGGTTGGGACCCTGGCTCGGGCTGTTCGAGCGGCGCATCGCGCACGCACAGGAACTGGATCGGGATGAGACGCTGGCAGACCACACAGTGGACACGATCATTTTCGGCTTAGGCCGGTACGGCAGTCGGATCGGTGAAGGGCTTCGCGCGCGAGGCGTGAGGGTCCTCGGCATCGACTTCGATCCGCAGGCGGTGCAGGACGCCGAGCGCCGGGGCTGGCCGGCCTGGTACGGCGATGCCGAAGATCCGGAACTGCTCCGGTTGCTTCCATTGAGGGGGTGCCGGTGGGTCATCTGTACTTCTCCGTTGGCTGAGACCAACGTGACCTTACTGGATGCGTTGCGACGGCAAGGTTATCATGGGCGCGTAGCGCTGACGGCTCGGATTCCCTCTGATGCCGCGCGCCTCAGCTGTGCCGGCTCCGATCTGATTCTGTGCCCGCACCTCGATGCCGCCGACCTGGCGGTTGAACGACTACTGCCGGCACCAGGGGCGGAGAGGGCGACGGAGGACAGAGTGGGACGGAAAATGGCCGGTGATCTGTTTTCATCGCATGGATGAAAGGGCGATCATGAAATCCTCTCGACAAGACAAACCGTTCACCATCGTCGTCGCCACCGATTTTTCCAGGACGGCGCGCCACGCTTTCGATGCGGCCCTAAGCTGGGCGTCGAAGCTCGGGGCCAGGGTGAGCATCGTGCATGTCGTCAAAGGCGCTTGGTCCGAGACCGAGGTGGCCCCGGGCACGCGGACGCTCCAGTCGCTGAAGACAGCGGCGTTCCTGAGGCTCGGCCGATTGGCGCGGCTCGCTTTGGAAGCGGGTGTCCGTGCAGACGCGCATCTCGCTACAGGGAATCCAGCGGAACGCATCCTTGCGCACTGCCGGATGCATCGCACGGATCTGCTGGTCGTCGGGACGCAAGGTCGCGGCGGGATATCTCGAACCCTCTTGGGCAGCGTGGCCGACGAGCTTGTCCGGAAGGCCCCCTGTCCAGTCTTGACGATCAACCCTTCGGTGGAACGCCGACGCCGTGTGAAGCGAAATGGAGGCCGCTGATGGCGGATCAGGAACGACAAGCCATGCACCACCATCATTTGCCTGTGCACGAAGTGTTGGTCCTGCTTGAATCAGATTCGAAGAATGGCTTGACTTCCGAAGAGGCGGCGCGACGACTCGAACGGTTCGGGTCGAATGTCCTGCCGAAGTTCCGGCGCCATGGTCCATTGATCCGCTTCCTGCTCCAGTTTCATCATCCGCTCATCTATGTGCTGCTGGCTGCGACGGCCGTTGCGGCCGCGTTAGGCGAGTGGGTGGACGCCGGTGTGATCTTCGGTGTCGTCCTCGTGAACGCCGTCGTGGGGTTCATTCAGGAGTCTCGCGCGGAGGCGGCACTGGACGCCCTTGCCGCCATGATGAAGACGGAGGCCAGAGTGTGGCGAGACGGGCGGACGATCCGCGTCTCTTCCGAAGATATCGTACCGGGGGATGTCCTGTTGCTGGAATCGGGCGATAAGGTTCCCGCAGACCTCCGGTTGACGAGGATCCGTGAGCTACGGGTGGATGAGTCGGCGCTGACCGGGGAATCCCTGCCGGTGGAGAAAGCCGATCACGTGCTGCCTCCCGAAACGGTTGTGGGCGATAGGAAGAACATGGCGTTCTCCGGGACGTTCGTCACGTATGGGCAGGGGGCCGGTGTGGTCGTCTCGACAGGAATTGAAACGGAATTGGGCCGCATCCATCAGTTAATGGGCGAAACGGTCCAGCTCGCAACCCCGCTCACCAACAAGCTGGCGTCGTTCAGCAAGGTGCTCACAGTCGCGATCCTAGGATTGGCGGCGGTGACCTTTGCGCTGGGCTTATGGCGCGGCCAACCGGTCACGGAGATCTTCATGGCAGCCGTCGCGCTGGCAGTCGGCGCAATCCCCGAAGGATTGCCGGCTGCCGTCACGATCACACTCGCGATCGGGGTCGGCCGGATGGCGCGGCGACACGCCATCATCCGCAAGTTGCCGGCGGTGGAGACACTCGGCAGCACCACCGTTATCTGTTCGGATAAGACCGGGACGTTGACGAAGAACGAAATGACAGTGCAGGCAGTTCTCGCTGGGAATTGTGTCTTTGAGGTAGAAGGTGCTGGCTACGAGCCGGTGGGGGAGATACGAGAAAGCGGCACTGAACGCTCAGCGTTGCCTCCGGGCCTGCTCGAGCTGCTGACGGCGGGAGCGCTCTGCAACGATGCACAGCATCTGGAGCGCGATACCCGCTGGACCATTGTGGGCGACCCCACGGAAGGTGCCTTGCTGGTGGTGGCGAAGAAAGCCGGGCTCGATCCGGAGCGGCTCAACGAATTGTGGCCGCGATTCGATGCGATTCCCTTTGAATCGGAGCGGCAGTTCATGGCGACCCTGCATCGTGCAAAGGCGGCACATGCGGTGGTGATCTACCTCAAAGGGGCCGTGGAGAAGACGATCATGCGTTGCGATCGTATGCTGGATGCGGACGGGACGAAACGGGCGTTCGATGCGCCGTTGGTGCTGGATCAAGTCGAGCGGTTTGCCGGGCAAGGGCTGCGGGTCCTGGCCTTTGCGTGCAAATGGGTGCCGACGGCCACTGCCTCAGTAGCGCAGCGCGATATCGAATGCGGGCTGACGTTTTTGGGGCTCCAGGCCATGATGGACCCACCGAGACCAGAGGCCGTCGCAGCCGTGCGCGCCTGTCAGCAGGCGGGGATCGCCGTCAAGATGATCACCGGCGACCATGCCGTCACGGCGCGTGCCATCGCGTCGCAGATCGGGTTGGACGGGCGGAAGCACCGCGAGAACGGAGAACTCGTCGCGATGACCGGCCAAGAGTTAGCGGCTACTGCCGAGGAGCGGCTCCCAGACACAGCGGATCGCACGGCGGTCTTCGCTCGGGTATCTCCAGAGCAGAAGTTGCGGTTGGTGGAGGCCTTGCAGGCGCGAGCCCATGTGGTCGCCATGACCGGCGATGGCGTGAACGATGCGCCGGCGCTGAAACAGGCGAACATCGGTGTGGCGATGGGCCGCGGCGGGACGGAAGTGGCGAAAGAAGCCGCCGACATGGTGTTGACCGACGACAATTTTGCCTCGATCGAAGCGGCGGTAGAGGAAGGCCGCTGCGTGTTCGACAACCTGACGAAGTTCATCGTCTGGACCTTGCCGACGAACATGGGTGAAGGGCTGGTTCTGCTGACGGCCATTGCCGTCGGTACCGTCCTGCCGATCTTGCCCGTGCAGATTCTCTGGATCAATATGACGACAGCGGTGGCGCTCGGCTTGATGTTGGCCTTTGAGCCGAAGGAGCCGGGGATCATGGCGCGGCCACCCCGCGACCCTGGTCAGCCGATCCTGACGGGTGTCTTGGTGGAACGGATCGTGCTGGTCTCCCTGCTGATGCTGGCGGGTGCCTACGGTGTGTTTCTCTGGGAGCTGGAACGGACCACATCCGTGGTGGCCGCTCGCACCGCGGCGGTGAACGTATTCGTCATGGTGGAGCTGTTCTACCTGTTCAACTGTCGGTCGTTGGAGCGCACCATGTTCCATGTCGGTCTGTTCAGCAATCCTTGGATTTGGCGAGGAATAGCTGCCATGACCGGGCTGCAACTCTTGTTGACGTACAGTCCGAGCATGAACCGATTGTTCCATACCACTCCGATCGACGGCCCCGCCTGGGGACTGATCCTTGCGGCGGCCGTGACCGTGTACGTCGTTGTGGAAGTAGAAACGTGGTTACGGTTGCAATGGAAGCGCCGCAGGCGATCGGCCGTATCAACAAGGAGGAGCGCGTACAACGATTGAAGTGCTGTGGGAGGCGTGAAAAAGGAGAACGGGTGATGGATCCATTCTTGCTACTCGGGGGCCTAGCCGTCGTTATTGGAATCGTTGGTGTGATCGTACTGAGAAAAGGTAGGAAGAAGAGAGTCCGATGACAGCTCATCTTCTATGTGCATTTCAGCGCGCCATTGGCCGTCGTACCGTGTATTGGCGCGCTGCGGGGGTGTTGGAGACAAGGTCCGTCGTGAACAGCGGATCGAAATTGGCGTTCACGATCGATCGCCATGTGCACCAAGACCACGCCGATTCTTGCGGGAACCCGACCGTGCTGATTAGTCCCAGCGAGACCCCTGTTCAGAAGGCGCTACTAGCATCAGCCGCGAAGAGCTTCGTGCCTTAGGCGACTCGCGTGGTAGCGACTATAGCCGCGTCAACGGACCTCGACATTGCTTGCCTCCCAACTCGCGCAGAAAATCACGTGAATTTCTTCTCAAAAATATGCTATCGAAAGGGGCTTATGAAGGGTCCTCAGGAGGCATCAGTCAAGAACATCGGATGGGAGGAGATAGATGGGTCGGCATGTGTTGCATCAACGGTGGATAGTCGGAATTTGGATCATAGCCACCTTCCTCGCGGTTCCCGCGTACGCGCAGGAATCAGGCGAGAACAAGTCGGAAGACGGGACGTCACGAGAGTGGCTCGATTGCCGCTATCACCAAGTCGAGAAGGACGTGATCGACTCCGAGTGGTTTCCCTCGGATGATCTGTTTCGTCCTCTCTTGGCCGATCCCAAACAGCCGCAGTTTTTTGCCCTCTGGCAATCTCAGCAATCGCGCCTCGAACGGACCAATGCGAACATCGGATCCATCGGGATTGGAGAGAATTTTGGGCTCTTTACCAGGCGCGAGGGGTGCAACGGGTGGCAGTTTAGCCTGTTGACCGGCATTTTCGCGCAGTTTGACCTTGATACGTCCAATTCAGAACTCATCAATATCGACTTCAATGTGGGTGTGCCGATTACCTGGCGCCAGGGAAACTGGTCTGGGCGATTACGCTTTTATCATCAGAGTAGCCATATCGGAGATGAGTTTTTAGCATCGCATCCCGGCTTTCAATCGATCGGTCTCCAGTTCAACGAAGTAGACTTGATTCTGTCCTATGATGTCCAAAAGTGGCTGAGGTTCTATGGCGGGGCTGCGGTGATGGTCAGCCGTCAACCGTCCACGATCGACCGTTGGACTGGACAATGGGGATTCGAGGCACGAACCGCGAGGCCGCTAGCGCGGTCCTACTTGTTCGGTCTCCTGTCGAATCCGATCCTCTTTTCACCCGTCCTGACAGCTGACTTTAAGTCCGTTGAGCACCAGCAATGGCACATCAATACCAATCTCCTGATGGGGTTCGATGCGTTTCGATATGGCTCATTCAAGCGCATTCGGATTCTCTTCAACTACTATCATGGGTATAATCCATATGGGCAGTTCTTCTATTCGCAGAAGACCGAATCATTCGGAGTCGGCGCGTATTTCATGTTCTAGACTGTTGAGGTGTTGGGCGGACGAGCGGTTCGTTCTGTAGTGACGAGGAGTAATGGCGATGAACAAGAAGGTTTCCTTTTCGATTTGGTATGTGCTGCTCGCCATCATGGCGGTCGTGATCGTGCATGACTTCATTCTGGCTCTGAACCAAGTCGAAGAGCTTCCATACAGTGAATTTAAGCGGCAAGTTGCGGAAGGGAGTGTCGCCGAGGTTTCTGTGACCAGTCATGTCCTGACAGGCAAACTGAAGCCCGATGGGGATGCGAAAGAACAGAAGGCTTTTCGAACCGTGCGGGTTGAAGACCCGGATCTTGTCCGCGAGCTCAACCAACATGGAGTCACCTTCACTGGTGTCATCGAGTCCACGTTTTTGCGTGATCTTCTGTCATGGATCATCCCGGTCGCGCTCTTTGTCGGCATCTGGTTTTTTATCTTTCGTCGATTAGGGCAGGCCCAGGGAGGCTTCATGCAGGTCGGCCAGTCGAAGGCCAAAATTTACATGGAGAAGGACGTCAATGTGACGTTCGCGGATGTCGCCGGAGTGGATGAAGCCAAAGAGGAGCTGCAAGAGGTGATCGAGTTCCTCAAGACGCCGGAGAAATTCACCAAGCTTGGAGGCAAGATCCCGAAAGGGATCTTACTCGTTGGACCACCTGGAACAGGGAAGACACTGCTCGCACGCGCTGTGGCAGGAGAGGCGTCGGTGCCGTTCTTCAGTATCAGTGGATCCGAATTTGTGGAGATGTTCGTGGGAGTCGGCGCGGCGCGGGTTCGCGACCTATTCGAACAGGCGAAGGGCAAGGCGCCTTGCATCATTTTCATTGACGAGTTGGATGCGCTCGGAAAAGCCCGAGGGATGGGGCCCATGGCGCATGAGGAACGGGAACAAACACTCAATCAATTGTTGGTCGAGATGGATGGATTTGATCCTCGCGTCGGCGTCATCCTCATGGCCGCGACCAACCGTCCGGAAATTCTTGATCCAGCCTTGCTCCGCGCCGGGCGATTCGACCGTCATGTGACCGTGGATCGTCCCGACAAGAAGGGACGTCTGGACGTGCTCCGGGTTCATGCGAAGAAGGTGGCGTTAAACCCTGATGCAGATCTGGAGCAGATTGCCGCGATGACGCCAGGATTCTCGGGGGCGGACCTGGCCAACGTGATCAACGAATCGGCCCTGCTCGCAGTTCGTCGTGGGAAGGACCAGGTAGGCATCGACGAGTTGCAGGAGGCGGTGGAGCGAGTCATTGCGGGCTTGGAAAAAAAGAATCGCGTCCTGAACAAGATGGAGAAAGAACGGGTGGCCTATCATGAAACCGGTCATGCTCTCATCGCCCTGTCCATACCGGGGACCGACCACGTGCAGAAGATTTCTATTATTCCTCGTGGCGTAGCAGCGCTCGGCTATACATTGCAGCTTCCGACGGAAGACCGGTTTCTGATGACGAAATCCGAGTTGGAGAATAAAGTGGCCGTATTGCTGGGCGGGCGAATTGCCGAAGAAACCATCTTCGGCGAGGCGTCCACTGGAGCACAGAACGATCTCGTGAAAGCCACTGATATCGCGAAAAGCATGGTCAAGGCCTACGGGATGAGCGACAAGCTCGGCACCATCACCTTGGAGCAAGAGCGACAGCCACAATTCCTCCAGCTTCCTGTCGCTTCCGAAAGAGGTGACTACTCGGAAGAGACTGCTCGTGAGATTGATTGCGAAGTGCGACGAATCGTCGATGAGCAGTACGGAAGAGTCAAACAGATGTTGGAAGAACGAAAAGCCGCACTCCATGAGGGTGCGAAACTCCTGATCGAACGCGAGGTGATTACTGGGTCTGAGCTGAAGGCGATTCTGGAAGGCGCATAAATCAAAGGTGGGAGACCTCCGTACCGTCTTAACCAAAGGATCTGACGGAGGTCAGTCGACGTGTCTTAAGGAGCCCGGTCGGGCGACGAAGTGAGGCTGATGGAACAGCAGGCAACCATTTCGGTCGAGGAGAACATGATCCGCTGCGGCGGCGCTTGGATCCTTCCGAATCTAGCCCAGTTGGAGAAGAGCGGTCGAATGGTCCGATGGCCGAACGCCTCGAACGTCCTGTGCGATCTCGGAGCGGTGACCGCGATGGATACCGGAGGCGCACTCGTGTTGCAGCGCTGCATGGACGGTTTGCGGCGCAAAGGCCAAGAGCCGTCCCTCCAAGGGCTAAAGCCGGAATTTGCGGAACTGCTTCGGAAGGTGGATATCGATCGGCCTCGGGGTGAAGGCGGGCCTGCTGTCCTGGGAACAAGCTGGGTCGAACGTCTCTCGCTCGCGCTACAATCTCGGCAAACTTCTGTGGTCCATGGGCTTGCGTTCCTGGGTGAAAGTACCATCGCAGTCGGTCGATCACTTATGCAGCCGGGTTCCATCCGATGGCGGGCGCTTTTGCGGATCGTAGAGATGGACGGTGTGAAGGCCTTGCCCATTACCGGCCTGTTGACGTTTCTTGTCGGTGTCGTGATTGCCTATCAGGGCGCGGAGCAACTCCGTAAGTTCGGCACGAATATTTTCATCGTGGATTTGGTCGGGATCTCGCTGTTGCGCGAGATTGCGCCGTTGATCGTGGCGATCCTTATAGCGGGTCGTTCGGGATCGGCCTATGCGGCCGAAATCGGCACGATGAAGGTCACGGAAGAATTAGACGCGGTACGAACATTAGGCGTCTCACCCATGAACCTACTCGTGTTGCCGCGATTGCTTGGTCTGGTCATCGCGCTTCCCCTCTTGACGGTGTACGCAGATATCGTGGGTGTATTCGGCGGGATGCTGATTGCCTTGGGAGAGCTCAACGTAAGCTTCGCCGAATTTGTCGCTCGATTCGAGGAAGCGGTTCCACTGAGACATTTTCTCATCGGGTTGGCAAAAGCGCCGTTCTTCGCGGCGATCATCGCTCTCGTGGGCTGTTATCAAGGGTTTCAGATTCGAGGCGGGGTCGACGACGTCGGTCGACATACCACCATCAGTGTCGTGCAAGGCATATTTCTCGTCATCGTGTTCGATGCGCTCTGCAGCATTTTACTCAATTGGTGGGATCTGTAGCTGGATGTTGAAAAAGGCCGCCAGCGGCGTTCTCGCATCGCTCAGAGGCTCAACGTAACGAAGCGTACGTCTCACCCCTTCGCTCACTGTAGCCTTGCGGGCCGGTCTGTTTGAACATCCTGGGTTTCGAATTTTTCGCGCGTCTGCGAGTAAGAGTGTGAGAGGGAGTTCCTGATGTCCTCGGCTACAAATCTTGAAGCATCAGTGATAGAAGTGAGTCACGTCGCCACGAGGTTTGGACAGGCGAGGGTTCATCAGGACGTTAGTCTGTCCATCCAACGGGGAGAAATTTTCGCGATCGCCGGCGGGAACGGGTGCGGCAAAACCACGTTGTTGCGAGAGATTATCGGTCTGATTACACCATCGGACGGGTCGATACGGTTGTTTGGTATCGACAGCCGTCGATTGGAAGCGGGGGATGGCCACCCGGTCCACCGCCGATTCGGGGTGATGTTCCAGCATGGTGCCTTATTCAGCTCATTCACGCTGGCGGAGAATGTGGCGGTGCCGCTGCGGGAGCATACGAGCTTGAGTGCCGACCTGATTCGAGATATTGTGACCACCAAGATTGCAATGGTCGGATTACCGCCGGATAGTGCCGCGAAGTATCCGAACCAACTCAGCGGCGGTATGCGACGGCGGGCGGCACTGGCCCGAGCGATCGTCATGGACCCGGAGTTGCTGTTTCTTGACGAACCGACGGCTGGGCTCGACCCGATCATTGCCGCGGGGTTCGACGATCTCGTGCTTTCATTGAAGAATCTCCTGGGTTTGACGGTCGTGATGGTGACACACGATCTGGATTCCCTGTGGCGCATCGCCAGCCGTGTCGCCGTGCTGGGTGGTGGAAGGGTGCTTGGGATCGGCACGATGCAGGAGTTGTCCCAATCAGGTGATCCTGTGATCCGTGAATACTTTCAAGGACCTCGCGGGCGTGCAGCAAGCGAACAGGCGGCGTGGAACCATGGGCGATCTCGCACGTGAAACGTGTCTTGATGAGGGAATGGCTCATCCGGTGAGAGCGCGGCAACGAGACAAACAGGACTGAAGGCGCAACAAATGGAACCAAAGGTCAACTATGTGCTCGTCGGCTCGTTTGTGGCGTTTCTCGGAGCGGCTGTCTTGGTCGGGATCTTGTGGCTTGGGAAGACCGACTATCGGGGCTTATACGACCGGTACGAAGCCCATATGAAGGAGTCGGTCGCAGGATTGAGTGTGAATTCGACTGTTAAATATCGTGGTGTCGATGTAGGCCGAGTGAGAGACATTGCCTTGAGACCAGATAATCCGGAAGAAGTCCTCCTGATGCTTGATATCGCCCGCGGAACCCCGATCAAGACGGACACGCGTGCGGTGCTCGAAACCCAAGGGCTCACCGGTCTTGCGACGGTCAATTTGACAGGAGGCAGCCGAGAGGCACCAGCATTAGTTGCGTTGGAAGGGCAGAATTATCCGGTCATCAAGACCGGTCCCTCGCTGTTCTTCCGTTTGGACGAAGCGGTTTCCCGTTTACTTTCTGAAGAAGGTTTGGCCCAGTTGATTGTTCATCTGGACTCTGCGGCTGTGGGTGTGGCGAAGATGCTCGATGAAGAGAACCAAACGCTGCTCAAGCGCACGATCAAGGATCTCTCGGATGTCGCTCAAACCATCGCTTCCCACAAGACCCAGATTGATCAAAGTTTGAACGGAGCTGCAAAGAGTGCCGACAACCTTGTCAAGGTGACGGCGTCATTGAATGCCCAGGTTCCAACTCTCCTTGCAGACATCAACAACAGCGTGGTGGCCTTGGATAGGGCAACAGAGGAACTTGCGAAGACCAGTAAGACCGTTGGAACGGTCGTCAATGAGTCCAAGCCGGAGCTGCAGCAATTCACAAAACGCACACTTCCCGAAGCCGGCTTATTGGTCACGGAGCTCAGACAGCTCACTGGTACGTTGACTCGTGTGGCACGGGAGTTGGAGCGAGAACCAAGCTCGTTGGTGTTTGGACGGAAGGCACAACCACGTGGTCCTGGAGAATAAGATCCTGAACGATCAGGCTATGAAGAAGTATTGGTTCATTCATGTCATGTGCGCGCTGTGGGTTTCTACACTACCGGGCTGTCTGTCGCCCAGATCGGACTCACCGGAAATCCGTACGTATCAGTTGGGTCTTGATGAACAACGGAGCGAAGTCCGGCGTGAACCGCTCGATGGTCCGGTGTTGCTCGTGAGTCCCCCTCAAGCAGAGCCTGGGTTTGAAACGCAACGTATGGTGTACGTCAAACGTCCATTCCAAATCGAATATTTTGCGGTGAATGAATGGGCCGATACACCGGTCCGCATGTTGGCTCCGTTGATGGTCCATGCACTTAATCACAGCGGGACGTGGGAGGCCGTGATCCCACTCCCGAGCTCGATCCCCGGGGACTATCGCCTTGATACGTATGGATTTCTCTTGCAGCATGAGTTTATCCAACAACCCAGTCGAGTCCGGATTATGGCCAGGCTGCAGCTTGTCGACTTGAAAGAGTCGACAATTGTCGGCACCAGGTCCTTCGAGACCGTGGAGAAGGCTCCGAGCGAGAATGCCTATGGGGGTGTGCTGGCCGCCAACCGAGCGATCGCTGGTTTGCTCGATCAGATTATGGCGTGGCTTCAGCAATGTATTCGGCGTTCGCCGGAGTGTGGCCGTTCATAGAGTGGTTCCTGTCCCCAATCGAGAGGACAAGCAGTGATGAGCACCGGGTTCAGTCTTGCATGCGGAATCGCTCTGATCGGCTGGCTCGCGATTTCCACAACCGGTTTTGCCGAGGATGAGCGAAACGTTGAACGGGGCAAGAGACTCTATGAGAAGTATTGCCTGGCTTGTCATGGTCCAAAGGGTCGGGGAGACGGAGCGACGCAGTTTGTCCCGCCTGTGGCTGATCTGACCTCGAACGAGGTGCTTCTCAAACCGGATTCTCGCCTGTTGAAGAGCCTCCATGAGGGAAAACCAAATACCGCCATGGGTACGTGGACATCTCGATTATCAGACGAGGCCATCCGCGACGTGCTTGCCTATGTGTTGACCTTCCCGCGCTGACAAGAGTCCATGAAGCCGCATGAAAACATCCTGGAGAACAGGGATCAGCTTCGGATTAACGTCAGGGGTCATTACTACGCTCGGTCTCATGGTGGGTTTGCACTCCGGTACACATTCACGCGCCATCGTACTCGGCGGTATTCTCACGATCGCGATTGCCGACGCCATGTCGGATGCGCTCGGCATTCATGTGTCCGAAGAATCAAAGAACAGCGGCCCAGCGAGTCACATCTGGGAAGCGACGCTCGCCACATTCGCTGCAAAGTTTCTTGTGTCAGCGACCTTCGTCATTCCTGTCCTCTTCGGTCCGCTCGATCAGGCGATTGTCATCAGCGTGGCCTGGGGGTTGTTCTTGCTCACCGTGCTGAGTTTCTTTATCGCTCGTGCACAGGCGACCGCTCCCTGGAAGGTGATTGGGGAGCACCTCCTTATCGCGCTATGTGTAGTGGCAATCACACATGCGGTCGGAGATTGGGTGAAGGATTTCGTGGACGTGAACTGATGGGAGAGGCTCTGTAGATGTCCAACGTGTAGGAGGATGAATGGAACAGAAGAGCAAAGTATATATGTATCAAACCGAGGTGAAATGGACGGAGCAGCGCAAGGGGATCATGTCCTGTGCCGGGAAGCCGGAGGTCCAAGTAGCCACCCCTCCGGAGTTCAAGGGCCATGAGGATATTTGGTCTCCGGAAGATCTCTTCGTGGCGTCCGCCAATGTTTGTTTAATGACGACGTTTCTAGCCGTGGCGGAGCGAGCGGGCCTCGCCTTCTCTGCATACGAAAGCACTGCGGAAGGTCGGCTGGAACTGGTCGATGGCAAGTTTCAGTTCACTGCCATCACGATCAGGCCGGCCATTACCTTGAAGTCTGGGGATGATGCGGCGAAGGCCAAGGAACTGATCGAAAAAGCTGAGCGCAATTGCCTAATTTCCAACTCGATGAAAGCCACGGTGGCGTTAGAGCCCGTCATTCGCTAACAAAAAAGGCGCTCTTTACTCTGAAATCGAACCATACTGCTTCACTCGGTCTAAGTCCTGGGCGGCTACTGCTGCTTCCCAGCCGTCATCGCAGGAGAAAAGCTGGACGTTCATCGTATCTAGAGGGTTAGAATCGACTTGGACTTGGGCGACTTTCCCACCATGATCCGCCCCAAGCGTAACTTCGCACCCAGCCAATCCCCGAAGACCGATGCCTTGAGCCTTCAGCACTGCCTCTTTTGCAACCCAGTAGCGGAAGAATACGGCTGTACGTTGCTCTGCGGGTGATTGTAGGACTGCGGTATGTTCCTGTGGAGCAAAAAAACGTTTGGATAATTGTTCGACCTGGATATCTGGACGAACGAGTTCGAGGTCGATTCCAACCTCTTGGGTTCGTGAGACTGCTAGGAGGGCTCGGCCGTGAGCATGCGACAAATTGAACGTGATCGCGGATCGGTCGCATAATTCCCTTGTCAGTATGGGTTTGCCCGATGTGCTGAGATCAAAACCTACAGAATCAGGGCTGATATCCAGATATCGGCTGAGCACCGCTCGGAGGCCTCCGTGTGACAGCACATAGTGTTCTCGGTCCCGCTCCCGAACAAGTCGAGTGGCGCGCTCTCGTTCTCGCTCATCCAACCACTCCCCGCATCGCTTCAGGCAGTGCGAGGATCCGTCGAGCATGATCCCCCAAATGTGAATGGTCTTCGGCTCGAGATGGATCTGATCCTGCCGTTGGGTAGTAGCGAGACGCTCTATCGGTTGAAATATAATCCGCACAGTGGGTCCAGAATACGCCCATGCGACAGCCAGTCGCCAGCTTTACGCCTGACACTCATCTGCCCTGGCACTCACGTGATGCTCCACGGCTTTGCCATCATCTAATTTAATGACTTGATTGCCAAGGTGGAAGTACCGATCATCGTGGGTAATGACGATGACCGATTTCCCTCGAGCGCGTAGGTCCGGGAGCAAGGTCTTGTAAAAGATCTCTTTATACTGCGGATCTTGATCAGCTGCCCACTCATCAAACACGTAAATGGAACGATCCTCAAGGTACGCTGTTACAAGTGCCAACCGCTTCCGTTGCCCTTGCGAAAGATTGAGGGTCGAAAACTTGCGATCGTGTACGGTCACTTTGTGATCCAAGTGTAGCAATCGCAGGTACTGAGGCACGAGCGTATTCACCTGAGAATCCGGGTGACCGAGTAGTTTGTTGAAGAGATGAAAATCCGAAAAGATGACAGAAAAGTGTTCGCGATACCATTCCCGATTATCATCAGTGATCGTCGTTCCATTCAGTCTTACCTCTCCCCGTAACGGTCGGTATAACCCAGCGAGCACTTTCACGAGCGTGGATTTCCCACTTCCATTCCCTCCAATGATAAACAGTAACTCACCTGGATACAGTTCGAGACTGACTGGGCCGAGCGTGAACGGTGTATCGGCCGCGTCTCCCCCTCCATATGAGAATTCGACCTTGTTCCATTGCACGATCGGAGAGGTTACAGGCTTTGGGCTGACCTCTCCCATCGCTTGGGTGTCATCATGGTCGGCATCCAGCGAAATACCCAATCGCTCTATATTGTCGAGGGCCACTTGGCCTCTCTCAAGGGTTGGTGCAACTTCAATGACGCTTGAGAGAGGCCCCATCACGTAGATGACGGCAACGATATAGCCTGTCAAGGCCTCAGGAGAACTGGTCGCGAGTGATGGGAAGAAAAAAATGAGAAATCCGATGAGGGTGTAAAACGAGATTTGAGTCCAGACTCCTAGAATGGCGCGTATCCGCCTCTCTTTCAGCGCAGTCTCTCGATAATACTCTGCCGCCCCTCGCACTTCCTGGTTGACAAATTCTTCCCGTCTCGCCCGATGCATCATGAGTTCCTTCAGCCCATCCGTGAGCGAGCGAAAACGATGAAACAGTTCGGCTCTGGCGTCGCGCGATGCCTCGATGAGCCTGCGGGTGCTGCTGTGTAACCACTGATGTCCTAAGAGACTAATGACAGCGACTCCGGCCACTCCGAGAAACACACTCCACGACAACCAGGCAAGGAAGATCCCGCACCCCAACACCAGTGCCACATTCATGAGGAAGTTCGGAAAACATTGGACCGACCAGGTCACCCAGCTGACGTCATCCGTCAAGGTCACCAGGATATTGGCAGGTCCTCGTTCTTCGGAGCGACGCAGCGGAGCTCGCACGATCTTCGAACAGAGTGATAGCGAGATATCCACGATTGTGTCTTGGGCGAATCGGACGAGCAGCATTTGAGACACGACGTTGGCCAAAATCTTTCCCGCGACAAGGCTGATAAACCCCAGTGCGAAAAGGAGAGTGTGCTCGGAGGGATGATGCAGCACATGATTGATGAGCGCCAAGACACCCGCACTCAAGAAACCAGACAACAGACCGACACTGACCATGATCCAAGCCATGGATCTCGACCGCTGCGCGATAAAGCGAAGAAGGCGTCCGAACCGCATCGTCAATGATCTTTCCAGTCAACGGACAAAGAGATGAGAGGTATCCATCCACATCACGCGGCCTCTGATCGTGCCTCGCCATGGGTGTATCCGGCGAGGAAGGTCTGGAGATGTTTCGTTACTTCCTCCACGTGTGGTGTGACAAGAAGTTGCCCGGAATTGATAGCCGGAACCTGAACCATCCGACCTCCCTGGGTTCCACACTCTTGCCAGACATGTCTGGTATCTGTTACCGACGGAGCGACATACCGCCCTGACGCCACGATATTGAGGATAGGTCCCTGGTATGGGCGAACGTCGTAACGAGCCACCGCCTGGAGCGTAGCTCGGGTCACTTGCGCCACTTGGAAGTCGACCATCAGCTCATTGGTCCCGTCTTCGGGCCGCGCTAATGCCATGAGTCTCTTGTATTTATGCTGGATAAATGGAGCCCATTCTTTGATCGGTAAATTATCAAGCGCGAGGAGTGTCCGCATTCCCCGCCAGAGCAGAAGCAGCGGCAGTCCAAAGCTCATCGGCGGTCGAGGGCCATGTGAACCATACGTGGATGGATGCCATGTATCCATCACTACCAGTGTGACGGCCTGCTCCTGCCCAACCAGTTGCTGAGCCATTTCATAAGCGATCAGTCCACCAGTACAGCTACCAATAACGATATACGGCCCGTTGGGGCGAACGCGACGGATCTGGGCAATATAATGGCTCGCCATCTCGGGAACCGATGTGAACGGTGCTTCTTTTCCGTCCAGTCCTCGCGCCTGCAATCCATAGGAAGGTTGATTCGGTCCCAGTAGCTTCGCTAATTGAGCAAACATCAATACATTACCCCCTACTCCGGGCACCATGAACATCGGTATTACCGTTCCGGTCGGTTGAATGGCGACAAGTGACTCCCATGGCGGAGTCCAGTGTTCATGCGAGAGCACCGCTGCTAATTCTGCAATGGTAGGGGCTTGAAACAGAGTCGCAAGCGGAAGGCGTCTTCCGTACACCTGTTCGAAGAGGAAAAAGAGGTGAGCTGCCTTTAGGGAATGGCCACCGTGATCGAAGAAGTTGTCGTGGATCCCGATCTTTGAAACTTCTAGCACCTGCTGCCACAAGGCCGTTAGTTGAATTTCCATTGCATCACGTGGACGACTGTAAACTAGCTTATCTGAGAGGGAGGAAGCCGGAGATGGTAACGCTTTCCGATCAACCTTGTTATTGGCCGTCAGAGGCATGGTTTTCAGAAAGACGAATAGAGAAGGAACCATATACTCTGGAATCGCGGATCGCAGAAACAAGCGAAGGTCCGCCTGACTCGTGGCGAGCCCACCCTGGCAGACGACATAGGCCACCAGCTGCTTAATCCCTTGCTGGTCCTCGCACGCGGTGACTGCAGATTGACAGACGGAAGGATGGCGGCTCAGCGCAACCTCGATCTCACCCAATTCGATTCTGAACCCTCGAATCTTGACCTGGTTGTCGATTCGCCCGAGATGCACGATGCGCCCATCAGGGCGATATCGTGCTAAGTCTCCCGTTCGATACAGTCTCGCCTTAGGGTCAGGAGAGAACGGATGAGGGATAAACCGTTCCTGAGTTAACTCTGGTCGACCCCGATAACCTTGTGCCAGCCCATGACCCCCAACATAGAGCTCACCGGACACGCCGATTGGAGTGGGTTGGAGAAATTGATTCAAGACATACACGTCCGTGTTAGCGATGGGTCGCCCAATGGTAATCTCATGATCGGTCCGTTCGATTTTCTCAATGGTGGACCAAATAGTCGTCTCGGTCGGTCCATACATGTTCCACAAGGCGAGGCTTCGATCCAACAATGCTGTGGCCAGATCTGGAGGAAGAGCTTCTCCACCGCAGAGAACCGTCAAGTTTGTACCGCCCAACCATCCGGCTTCGATCAACATGCGCCATGTTGCCGGAGTCGCTTGCATGATCGTCGGCTGTACGGCCTCACAGAGGCTACGGAGTTGTCGTCCATCCATTGCAACGGCTCGACTGACGATCTCGACACGGGCCCCAACCAGCAACGGTACATAGAGTTCCAAGCCAAAGATATCGAACGAGATGGTTGTCACGGAGAGCATGACATCTTGAGCGGAACATCCCGGCTCTTGTCGAATCGAGCACAAGAAGTTGACCAGTGCTCGGTGCGGAATCTCGACTCCCTTGGGTTGTCCGGTCGACCCCGACGTATAGAGAATGTACGCGAGGTCTTGAGGTGTGGCGATCGGACCAAGATTGTGGCTGGCCTCTTGCGCGATGCGTTTCTCTTCGCGGTCAAGGCACAGCAAGGGGGAACCGTGCGCATCAAATTGATCGGATAGCCTACTGGTGGTCAGCACGGCGGCGATCGAGGCGTCCTGGGCCATGAACCGAAGCCGATCTCGCGGAAACTCGGGATCAAGCGGGACATAGGCCGCACCGGTCTTAAGTACGGCGATCAACGCAATGACCATCTCTACAGATCGCTCGAGGCCGATACCCACCGTCACGCCGGGTTTGGCGCCCAGCGTTTGGAGATGACGTGCCAGCTGATTCGCCCGTGCATTGAGTTGACCATACCGTAATGTCTTCTGTCCCATCGATATGGCCACGGCATCGGGCGTCCTTTCAACTTGGGCTTCGAATAATTGAGGAAAGCACTCAGACTGTGGATAGTCTCGTTGTGTACAGTTCCAATCCTTCAGAATTTGCTGACGTTCGGCTGCTGTCACTGTTGGGAGCTCAGACAGCCTGCAATGGGGATTGGCCAATGCGTGCTGGAGCAGAACCTTATACTGTCCCAACATCCGTTCGGCGGTCTGAGGCTCGAAAAGATCCGTATTGAACGTGAGGTAGGCTTTTCGTGAGAATTCCGTCTCGATCGTCATGCTCAAGTCGAATTGTGCGGCTTGCGTCTCCACCTCGAAGGGCACCCAACTCAACCCTTGCACGTGGATCTCTCTGATCGGCGCGTTCGGGACGTTGAAGAGGACCTGCACCAACGGAGCAGAGCTCTGATCGCGAGAGGAGTGCATCATCTCGACCAACTTGTCGAATGGGAAGTCCTGATTGGCATAGGCCTCTAACGCGGTTTTACGCACCCCTGCCAGCAATTCGGTGAACGTCGGGTCGCCGGAGAGATCGGTACGCATGACGAGTGTATTGACGAAGGAGCCGATGATCGACTCGACAGCGGATTGAGTTCGATTGGCGATCGGAGAGCCGACGGCGACATCGGTCTGGCCGGTATAGCGACTCAAGAGAATCTGAAAACAAGCCAACAGAGTCATGAACACCGTCGCATTGTGTTCCGCACTGAATTGTTTCAGTCGTTCGATCAACGAGGTGGGGAACTCCAGCATACGATGGGCGCCGCTAAAGGTCTGTGTCACAGGCCGTGGATGATCGGTCGGCAACGATAGCTTGGAGAGCCCGGCCAACTTCTTTTGCCAGTAGTTCGATTGTGCGCTGAGCCAATCGTCGGTCAGACACCGTCGCTGCCAGACTGCGTAGTCGGCATACTGAAGGACGACCGGTTTGGCCGAAGGGACGTCTTCCCGGCAAAACGCGTTGTAGAAGAGGGCGAACTCATAACCGATGACTCCGAATGACCACTGGTCTCCGATGATATGATGCATAGTGAGTACCAACACATGGTCCTCGGGCTCGATCTCAATCAAGAGGAACCGTGCAAGAGGTCCCTGCTCCAGATCAAACGGCCGGTTCGCTTCCTGCTCGACGAGCTGAGCTGCCTGCTCTTGGCGCTGTGCCGATGGGAGGTGTGTGAGGTCCATTTCGACCCAGTGAGGAGGACGAAAGGGCTGAATGATTTGGACAGGGCCCTCCCCCTTCATCATGAACATCGTTCGAAATGCCTCATGCCTGGTACAGATGGCGTCGATCGTTCTCCGCAGCGCCGCCTTGTTCAGTTGCCCCATCTGCCGTGAGGCGAACGGCATGTTATACGCCGTACTCTCAGGAGCCAGCTGATGCATCAACCACATGCGTTGCTGCGAATAGGACAGGGGGAGGGGCTGATCTCTCGGCACCGGAATGATCGGTAGCAAGGTAGGCGCCTGCCGATCCCCTTGGCGCAATCGCGTCACTTCTTCCGCCAAGGCCGAGATCGTTGGTCGTTCAAACAGCATCTGCAGCGAGATCTCGACCTCGAAGAGCTCGCGTATCCGTGAGATGATTTGGGTGGCCAAGAGCGAGTGGCCACCCGCTTCAAAGAAATGGTCATGGATGCCTGCTTCGGGCACCTCAAGCACGGACTTCCACAGCTCAGCTAAGGCTTCTTCGACCGGATTTCGAGGGGCAATTCTGGCTGATGCTTGACCGGTTGTGCGTTCCGGAACGGGAAGAGCCTCTCGATTCACCTTTCCGGTTGGGCTGAGTGGCATCGTGTCGAGCCACACCATGACGGAGGGCACCATATAGTGCGGTAATTGCGCGGTGAGATGGTTGCGGACCTCCTCGAGCTTTTCTTTGAGTGGCGACTCCCCGGTGAGATAGCCGACCAACCGATGCTGGTCCCGCTTATCCTCTCGAAGCAGCACCGCTGTGTGATGGACTCCAGGGAAATTGCTCAGCGCATATTCGATTTCCTCAAGCTCAATCCGGTAGCCACGCAGCTTGACTTGTTGATCTACCCGCCCCAGAAACTCCACATTGCCGTCGGCTCGATACCGAGCCAGGTCTCCGGTCCGATACAGCCTGGTGCCGGCCACATAGGGATTCGCCAGAAACCGCTCGTGGGTCAGGTGCGGCTGATTAACATAACCGCGGGCCAGGCAGTCTCCCGCGACATAGAGTTCTCCCGGCACCCCGATCGGCACCGGCTGCAGACGCTTATCCAGCACATAGAGCTGCGTGTGGGCGATGGGTTTGCCGATCGGGACTCGAGCCCCTGTTTCTTCGCGCGTGGTTTGGTACACGCTACACCAGACCGTGGCTTCTGTCGGTCCATATTCGTTATAGAGCGTGGCATGAGGCAGGAGCTGATAATGTCGTCGCAGGAGTTCAAGGGGCAGGCTCTCTCCAGCCGTAATGACGACGCGAAGGGATTCCAGTTGAGTACTTAACGCCTCACCGAGCACAGCATGGTACAAAGATGGGACCCACACCACGTGCGAGATGTGATGATGTGCGATGAGTGCGGCAAGCTCCGTGGGATCGCGATGGGCGGTCTCAGATGGGATAACCAGTTCTCCCCCCCGCAGCAAAGTCCAAAAGATGCCAGTCACAGACCCGTCAAACGCTAGAGAGAAGGTCAGTAGAAATCGAGAGACCGGCTCCGGGTAGTACTGAAGCCTGGCATGAAGAGAGGTCACCAGACTGCGATGTGTCACGGCTACACCCTTAGGTCTCCCGGTCGAGCCCGAGGTGTAAATAATATAGGCGAGCTGATCCGGCGAAACGGCTCGTGCGAGGTTCTGCTCCTCCTCCCCTGCTCCGCCGATGGGAGATGTATCCAAGGTTTCCACGTCGAAGATTTGGCCACGGTAGTTCTCTAACTGGTCACGAAGGTGCGCCTGTGTCACCACGATGGGTACCTGCGCGTCCTCCAGTATGAGTTGGAGGCGATGGCCAGGGAAGGATGGATCAAGGGGAACATACCCTCCTCCGGCTTTGAGTATGCCCAGGAGGCCCACGAGGGCATCGACTGAGCGCTCGACACAGAGACCCACCGGGACCTCTGCACTGACCCCTATTTTCAATAGTGCGTGAGCAACTCGATTCGCACGTCGGTTCAGCTCCTGGTAACTGATCGATTGGCCTCCACAGATCACAGCGGCTGCATCTGGAGTCCGCTGGACTTGCGCCTCGATGAGCGTATGGATACCGGAGGACGTAGAAGACGGCTCGTTCCATGTCAGTGGAATGTTCCGCCTTTCCTCGGCGGTCAGTAATGAAAGTTGGTGAAGATGAGCAGCAGGTTTCTTGAGAAATTCTTCAAGAAGAATTTCCAGTTGTCCCAACATCCGGTCGACCGTCGAGTCCTCAAGAATCGTCGAATCATAGAGAAACGCCAACTCCAAGCCGTCTACCTTATTGACGACCATCAACACGAGGTCGAACTCCGACGCGGTTGGTTCCCAAGGGAGATGAGAGACCTCTAGGTCCTTGGCGCTGAACGTGGCCAAGGGGTCTTCTTCACTTACGATCATCACGTTGAACAGTGGAGATAAGGATCGTTCGCGCTGGAGCGACAGCGCCTCGATCACCTCTTCGAACGGGAGGTCCTGATGATCGTAGGCATCGACCACTAGACGGCGCACCTGCTTCAGCAGCTCGTGTCCCGTCAACTCATCTGAAAGTTCTACCCGCAACGCCACGGTATTGACGCAATAGCCCATCACGTTTTCCAGCTCTCTCCGACGCCTTCCTGACACGATCGAGCCGATCACGATATCCGATTCCTGTGTGTAGCGATGCAACCAGGTCGCAAAAATGGCGTACAGCACCATGAAGGTCGTGACATGCTGCTGTTGGCAAAAGAGAGCAAGGCGTGCTGAAAGTTCCGGAGAGAGTGATCGTGATCGCACGCCTCCTTCGAACGTGCGCACTCGCGGTCGCTGACGGTCGACTGGGAGCTCCGGGAGAGGGTGGGCGCCTGTCAGCTGCCGGATCCAATAGGCACGCTGGACTTCACCAAGGCCCTGATCGAGCCTGGCTCTTTGCCAATCGACATAGTCCAGATACTGAACTGCCACTGTGGGAAGCCGAGCGTCTCGTGCATCGCCACCGGCTTCCCACAGAAGGGCGAATTCCTTCCAGAAGATCCCGAGAGACCATCCGTCGGCGACAAGACGGTGGAATGTCAACGCCAGGATAGACACAGTGGGTTCAAGGGCCAGTAAGGTCACTCTAAATAGCGGTCCTTGTCGTAAGTCAAACGGCCGGGTCCTTTCCGTTTCCAGGAATTGCTGTACATGACGGTCTTGCTCCGCGGCCTCCAATCGTTGGAAGTCTTGCTGCCTGATCGTGACGCTTGCCTCAGAAGATACTTCCGCGAAACCCTCGCCTCGCTCCGATCCGAAACGAGTTCGAAGAACCTCATGACGACGGACGAGTTCCTGTATGGACCGCTCTAATACCTCAGGAGTGATGGACCCTCGTAGACGTACATTCATCGAAATATGGTTGATCGCGCTCCCAGTGTGAATGTGCTCTAAGAACCACAGGCGTTGCTGGGCTGGACTGAGAGGAATCTTGCCTGGTCGTGGGGATCCAGAGGAACGTGGAACCAGCAACGTCCGTGCGTTCCCGTCACCATCTGCGCATTGATCGTGCCGTGCATCCGGTCCAGCGACACGCGGATCCGTGTTCAGCTCATCGATTCGCGCGGCGAGTGCGGATAATACCGGGTATTCAAATAGCGTACTGAGGGGGAGTTCGACGTGGAACGTCTCGAGAATGCGCGTGACAATCTGTGCTGCGAGAAGCGAATTGCCTCCGAGTACAAAGAAGTTTGCATGGCGATGCGGAAGATCTCCTCCAAGCACCTCTTGCCAGATCTCGGCCACTTTCTGCTCGATAGGGGTTTGCGGGGGCTCAGTCGCTGACACATCGGGCACAGCGTCCACATCCTGGTCCAGCGTATCGGCTGCAACGATAGAGAGATGGTCGGATTCAAAGGCATCTCGGCAGGCACGCCGTTGGATTTTTCTACTGGAGGTTCTCGGGATGGCACCAGACTTGACCAGAACCACCGTGTGAAGTTCCAATTCATACTCGTCTGCGATGACCCGACGGATGCCACGTATGACTTCCATCATGTCCGATTCCGGCAAACGCTTCTCGATTTCATGGACCAGCACGACACGTTCTCCGGTCTCACCTTCGATTGAGAAGGCCGCTCCGCCTCCTTGCCGCAAGCTCGGATGGGCCTTTCCCGCCGTCCATTCCAAATCATGGGGATAGTAGTTACGTCCTCGTACGATGATGAGGTCTTTGAGACGTCCCGTGAGGAACAATTCTCCGTGGTGGAGAAATCCGAGATCGCCTGTCCGCAAATAGGGACCTCCATCTGATTCGGCGAGGGTCGCCTGAAACACGGCTTCGCTGTCTTGAGGCTTTTCCCAATATCCAGACGCGATTCCGGTTCCGGCCAGCCATACCTCCCCGACAGTACCTGCCGGGCATTCGGTATGGGTTTCAGGATTCACAATCTTGAGACAAGTCTCCTCGAGGGGCTCCCCGCATCCGACCAATGTCCGAATGGTGCCTTCGCGTACAGAAGATTTCTTCATGACCGCGTGAGACAGTGCCTCAGCATCCACCTGCAGGAATGTCGGTTCTGCACCGGCCCGCTTCATTGTCACCAAAAGGGTCGCCTCCGCGAGCCCATAGGCCGGTGCGAATGAGGTCGACCGGAAGCCTCGCGGGCCAAAGGTGTCGATGAACCGCGTAACCGTATCCGGGTGAATGGGCTCCGCACCACAACTTGCGACCGACCATGTCGTTAAGTCCGCTTGCCATTCTTTCTGTTGCTGTGCGGCTCGGATACAGGACTCGTACGAAAAGTTTGGTCCGCCGCTGTGTGTAATCCCAAATCGGTCCACCGCTTCGAGCCACCGCAATGGCCGTCTGAGAAACGTGAGGGGGGACATCAGATAGGCAGGAATCCCCGCATAGAACGGGGCGATGATTCCATGCACCAATCCATAGTCATGGAAATAGGGTAGCCAGCAGAGCGATCGGCTGCCAGTCGATACATTTCCCGCCAGATTCAGGGCCCTGCAATGAGCAAGCACGTTCTGATGGTTGACCATGACGCCCCGAGGAGTAGCCGTCGATCCCGATGTGTATTGCAGATACGCAAGGGTAGTATGGCTATGATCAGGCAACCTCATTGAATCGGCTGCCTCATAGGCGTGATCCGTCGCGATGCAGGTGAGAGGACTCGCATTCTCAATGATCGAAAGCTCCGAAACCGTGGTTTCGAGACCTGATGTGGTGAGGATCAGCGCAACGCGGGCGTCATCGATGATGGAGCGAAGTCGATGGAGACTGTGTTTCCGCCTGATAGGGTCAGGGGCCGGAGCAGGAACCGGAACGAGGCCGGCACAGACACAGGCCCAAAAGGCGTAGACGACGTCGAGCCCTTGGGGGTAGAGAAGAAGAGCTCTGGTTCCTGATGGAAACTCATGTGCGAGATGGCCGGCGAGTGAATAGACCCTCTGTTCAAGTTGGCCGAACGTGACGTGGCTTTCAACATCGAGGTTGTCGCGGACGAATGCGTAGGCCAGGTTACTCGGATTCGTCCGACAACCAAGCTGAAAAAGTGTTGGCAGGTTGTCTATACGGGGAAAGGAACCTTGCGACATTTACGTACGGCGCCAGTCGGAAACCATGCTCAGGAGGAACCTCTCCTAAGAGTATTGAGTTGCTGAAAGACTAGCGTAATGGGTTCGGGCAAAAGCTCAAAGAACTTCTCATTTTTCAACCGGTTTCGAGGAGGCTCGAGGACTAGGCCACCCGACAAAAAGTCGTATGCCCACTCGACGTGTGGCCTTCCCAATGCGGAGTATAGGGGTTGTAGCATCCTGCGCCAGTGGGTAAGACAGTCCTGAGGCGTTTTTCCTCAGATCAGACTACGTTCCGGCTGGCTCTACTCTGAAAATGTCCTAAGCAATGGGTTTATTATGAGAATACTGTCAGTGCGTGTTCGTGGAACATGGCATACTGCTCGCAAAGTTTCTCACTGGTGAGGGAGAAGAAATGCCTATCACTGGACGAGTGCTTGTTTTTTTCGCATTGTTGGCTGGTATATCGGGGTTGGGATTCAGCAATTTCGGAGTAGAAGAGCTGGTGACCTCAGCCAAAGGTGGCGATCCGGTCAGTGGCCGGGAGATTTACGTCAACACCTGCATCCGTTGTCATGGTATCGACGGCAAAGGAGCATTGGGAATCAAGCTTGTTCCACCTCCGGCAGACCTTACCGGCTCGGATGTTCACAATCGACTTGACGGGACGCTGTTTCGTCGCATTCATGAAGGCAAACCAAACACCGCCATGGGTGCATGGAAACATTCACTCTCCGATGAAGAAATCTGGGACGTCTTGGCCTATGTGCGCACCCTCAGGGTCGAGGCTGGGGGGCAGCCATAAAAGATGAATCCAATGGGTAGAAGTTGTCTCATACGGGTCTGTTAGGGAGTGAGACAAACCGTGAGACAAGGAGGTAACGACAATGACATGTAATGTGGGCGGAATTGAACGACCGATACGGATTGGGGCGGGGGTGCTGGCGATCGCGATCGGTCTTTTTGCCGGACTCTCATCAACCATTGCTGGCGCATTCGTGGTCATCGGAGCCATATTGCTGCTGACCGGCGCGGTTGGTTTTTGCCCGCTGTTCACCTTGCTCGGAATCAATACCTGTTCTCCTCCATCGAACCTGAAGAAGTGAGGCTGGTGAATGAATAGACGTTCGATGGCAAGCATTGTGCCGGCGGTGGTCGTGTCGATGTCGATCGGGTGCGCTCTGCCTCCTGGGCTGACCGGCGTCGAGAGTTCGGGTAGCCCTTCCGACACTGAGGCAACCGTCAATGCGTTGTTTGCTCCGCCTTCTCCTGAAACCATTCCGGGTGATCTCGGGGGAGAGCAAATCCGGCTGGGTTATAAGATGGTGGTCGACACGCAAGTATATGGGAAACGGTACGTCGGGAATGCGCTGAATTGCACCAATTGTCATTTAGATGCCGGCCTCAACCCAAACGCGGCGTCATTTGTCGGCATCAGTCTCCTCTACCCGCGCTATCACGAGCGTGCTGGCCGACAAGTATCCCTTGCGGATCGGATCAACGAGTGCTTCGAGCGTAATATGAACGGCAAGTCACTCCCGCCCGACAGTGTCAAACTGACGGGCATCGTGGCCTACATCGAATGGCTGTCGCAGAACATGCCGGCCGGCAGTGCCGTGCCGTGGCGAGGAATCCCACGTCTTGGGTCGACCCATCAGCCAGATCCCCTCAATGGTAAGAAGGTGTATGAGCAAAAATGCGTGTTCTGCCATGGCTCCGACGGACAAGGAACGATGACGGGGCCGCCGGTGTGGGGCCCGCATTCATACAACATTGGCGCGGACATGGCGAGGATCAGTGTGGCGGCCTCGTTTATCAAGGCCAACATGCCGAGAGGCTGGGGATGGACCGTCACGGACGATGAGGCGTTTGATGTGGCGGCCTATATCAATACTCAGCCGCGTCCCGACTATCCTGACAAAATCCATGATTGGCCAAAGGGGGGCAAGCCGGCGGATGCCCCCTATTGATCTGTCAACGGGGGAGCGACAAGGGAATGTTCCCTGTGGGGCGATCATGCGCGATTGGCCGGATGAGCGGCTGATTCACTACATTCGTTCGGTGGCGAAGTAACACGTGAAGCGTATTTCGTGAACCGTTGCTCACGAGAGACGAATGATGAAAGACGAAGACTGAACCAAAGGGGGTATACGTGGCGACCTTTATTATTTCAGGTAGTCGAGGAACAGACGATCCAACGATGGCGACCCTGCCGTTCATGGCGGCCAAGACGGCCAAAGAGCAAGGACACGACGTGGTGCTGTGGCTATGGAATGAAGCTGTGACGCTTGGACGCAAAGGCGTGGCGGAACATGTAACCGGCGTGAACCTTACTCCGCTGAAGGAGCTGCTTGCCGCCGTGCAGGCGGCGGGAGTCCCCATCTGGGTATGCGGTGCCTGTGCGGTAGCTCGACAAGTGGGCACAGCCGATCTAGTGGCCGGCGCCTCCATCAAAGGCATGCCGGATTACATCAAAGCCATGGCTGAGCGAGATCGAAGCGTTGTATTCTGATTCCATATCTAGTGTGAGGAGGACCCGCATGGCTGCTGATGGCGAATCGATCGGGAAGTCCAAAGGCCGTAAAGATCGCGATGTATCGGAGAGCGATGAACTCAGGAAGCAAACGCAGGGAACGGATGAGAATGACCTGGAGGCGATCCCTACAAGGGTTCCGGTGGAGGGAGATGGATATATACCACCGAGTGGTGCTGCCATCGATAGGGTATTGAAGAAAATCGGGGACCCAGGCTCCACGCTGACGGAGGATGATCTGCAAAGAATCAATACGAGGAAGGGCCTCTTTCAATTATTGGAGAAGCGCGGTGTCGACCTTCAAGACGTCCGTAAGCGGCTGTTGTACGAGCATGAGTTGCGGCAACTACAAGTCGAGTTGGTGAAGTTGCAGCGGTGGATCCAAAATTCAGGAGAACGCATTGCGATTCTGGTCGAGGGACGGGATGCAGCAGGAAAGGGGGGCACAATCCGCCGCTTCACGGAACACCTGAACCCTCGTGCCATGCGAGTCGTGGCGCTGCCGAAGCCGACCGACGAAGAACGGGGCCAGTGGTATTTCCAGCGGTATATCCGGCAACTGCCGAACAAGGGTGAGATCGTCTTCTTCGATCGAAGCTGGTACAACCGCGCGGTTGTGGAACCGGTGATGGGATTCTGCACGAAAAAGGAACACCAACGTTTCCTACAGCAGGTGCCCGAGTTCGAACACATGCTCTATGAAGATGGCGTGACCATCATCAAGTTCTGGTTCTCCATTTCGAAGGACGAGCAGGCCCGGCGCTTCGAAGCCAGGCGCCAGAATCCTTTGAAACAGTGGAAGCTCAGCCCGGTCGATGAGAAGGCGCAGGAACTGTGGGATGCGTACACCCGCACCAAGGAAGAAATGTTCAGCAAGACACATACGACCTACAGTCCTTGGATCATCGTGAAGGCGAACGATAAACAGGCGGCACGTCTGGAAAGCTTGCGCTACGTCCTCAATCTGCTGCCGTACAAGGGGAAGGAAGAAGCGCAGATCAGGCTGACTCCCGATCCGAACATCATCACTCGATTCCACCGCAAGATGGTGGAATTGGATCTGTGACAGCTTCGGCAAGGCGTCCCGTGGATCCTATGTGGGTCACATCGATGAAGGAGCAGGGCGATGAAGACGTTTTCGTTACTGGCTATTATGGTTTTCTTTGGAGTTTCCACGAGTGAGGCAGAGCGTCATATGATGCAACCAGTCGTGCCGGCTAATAAGCTGGCTGAAGCCCGAGCTCTCAGGAGCCCGCTCCCGGCATCTCAAGACGTCGTCGAAAAAGGGAAGGCGCTCTATCACGGCAAGGGCACGTGCTTCACCTGTCATGGAGTAAACGGAGACGGCACTGGACCAGGGGGCGCCCAGCTGAATCCCTCCCCTCGGAATTTCCAGCACCATGGGTTCTGGCGGCACCGCACGGAGGGGGAAATTTTCTGGGTCATCAAATATGGCTCACCCGGAACCGGCATGATTGGGTTTGGCCAGGTCCTGTCGGATGAAGAAATCTGGGCCCTCATTCAGTATGAGCACACCTTCGCGGGGATGCACGGACCAGGAATGAGAGGCCAGAGAGGCGGTATGGGACCGATGAGAGGATCCGGCGACCGTATGGGCGGAATGAAGGGAATGGGGCATGGAGGGAAGGGGCATGAGATAGATGAGTAAAATGTGAGCTTCTTGTTATGGTCCTCTTCCTTAACTTCTTCTGACCGGGCTGGCGCCAGCTGGATCTTGGTCGGTCGTTGAGCAGCTCCGCTGGTTAAACGTTGTAGCGTTTTTCCCCATGTGACAACCTCGCCTTGAGTATTCCTGCATCACATTGCACTATTCTTACGTGATCCACCCATCTTAAGCTACTGTTTCACTGAATATATTTCTCAGGGCTCACGAGTCCGAGCGGCGGCGCAAGATTCGCAATTGATCTGAATCCAATCCTGATGAGCAGGCTCTCAGTGGATGGAAGAGGCTGGTGAACAGTTTGTCAAAGGATCAAAACCCGGAGGTACGGTCATGACGAAGCGGATAAGGCTATGGATGGTTGTAGTTGGAGGAATCGGGGTGATCGCCGCTATGTTGGTCGCACCGAGCTTTGCCGACGAAGGCCATGGAAAGAAAGGGCATGGTGGCCACGATCAGGAGGACCAGCACGATCATAGTGGGCACTACCTGAAACATTTATTGAAGCATGCCAAGGAGTTTGAGCTGACGCAGGAGCAAATCAGCAAGCTCAAGGCCATACAGCTGGACTTCAAGCGTACGGAGGCCAGGTTGGAAGCCGACACCAAGGTGGCGAAGCTCGAACTAGACGCGCTGTTGGATGATGAGCAGATCGACCTGAAGGCGATTCAGGCAAAAGTCGAGCAACTGAAGAAAGCGGAAGGGGCCTGTCTGTTCGAAGCGATCAAAAGTAAGCGCACCGCCATGGCCCTATTGACCCCCGATCAACGCGAGAAGGACCGTGCCCATCATGAACAAATGAAGAGCAAGAGTGAAGGGCAGCATGGAGGCGGCATGGGCGGAATGGGCCGCGGTGGGATGATGGGTGGGAGGGGAGGAATGGGCGGCATGATGGGAGGCATGGGAGGTGGAATGATGGGAGATGGCGGGCCGGGCGGACATGACGGTGGCGATCACGGGAGTGGAGGATCCAGCGGAGGGCAGGAGCACCAACACTGAACATTACGCATCGATATCTGTTACCGATGGAGTGGGCGAGACCAAGAGATTGTGTGTGCCATACTGATGTCATGAAGAGGGATTTCTATGTATTTGCGTATCGTGATTAGCTTCGCCGTCGTTGTTTTGAGTGCTTCGTGGGTGATGGCTCAAAGCCTTACAGGAAATCCGAAGAATGGGGAGAGAATCTTTCAACAACACTGTGTCGACTGTCAAGGAACCGCCGGCGATGGGCTGGGGCCTGATATCAAGGAATTGATCGTTCCGCCTGCAGATTTTCAGGCGCCGAAATCGCGCACAAAAACCGATATGGACCTGTATATCGCGATCAAACAAGGGGTCCTCTTCAGTCCGATGCATGGCTGGGCTGATCGGTTGTCGGATCAAGAGATTCGGGATGTACTGAGATACATTCGCAGCGTGGCTCCGTTCAACCCCGTCGGCTAGTTGTATCAATGAAGGGGAGAGCCCGCTTGGTCATGGAGAAGGAGGAGTGATAGGATGGCAGGAACATTCTTCACAGATGGAGGATCATCATGACACCTCAGGATGGTAGAAGCTCACCTGAAACGGTTTTCCTCGCATTTCTTGGTGGGGCAATCGGAGGCATGATTGCCGGTATCCTTCTCGCTCCCAAGTCCGGTGAGGAAACCCGGCGTGTGATACAAACCCATGCGCGAAGAACGGAGGAGGATCTCATCGAACGAGCCAAGGAAGCACGAGCGGCTCTGGATGAGGTGATTGAACGAGGCAAGCATTTTGTGGATGAGAAACGAGCCGACATGGAAGCCGCTGTCACATCTGGTCGAGATGCGATAAAAGAAAGGCTTGAAAAATACCGCAGCTGAGACCCATCATATTATCTGGTCGGTGTTGCTGTAGCTTGCAGCCAGAACAGAACGCCGTCACCTAGTAGTTACTAGCTCGGGTCGGCAAGTCATGTCACGAGGACGGTACCACTGTGAGTGAGCCACAGACGATCACGACCTTTTATGAAAAAGATCACGACCGCTTGGACGACTTGTTCAAGACCTTTCAAACAGTGAAACGGTCTGACTTTGCCAAGGCGAAGGGAGCGTTCAAGGAGTTTAAGGTCGGCCTCCAGCGCCATATCGTGTGGGAAGAAGAGCTGCTGTTCCCGATCTGGGAGGAGAAAACCGGGATGATCGAGGACGGGCCGACGCCCATCATGCGATTTGAACATGAACAGATCAAGAAGCTCCTCGAAGCCATTCACCACAAGGTAGAAGCACAAAATCTCGAGACCGATCAGGAAGAACAGTCGCTGCTCAATATCTTGAGCTCTCACAACAGGAAGGAAGAGCGGGCGTTGTATCCTGCGATTGACAACGTCGTCAGCCAGGACGAGTGCGCAAAGATCTTCAGCGACATGAAGAATATTCCAGAGGACCGGTATAATGCCTGTTGCAGTCAGCATTGACAGTGATCGAAGACCAGGGCGAGGTGATCTCAGGGGCCTGTTTTCAATTGTCAGCCACAGACGGCTACTCTTGTTCGGTCTCTGTTTGATGGGATGGTTGGGAGGGGAGTCGGTAACTATGACCAGTTACGGTTGGGCGGAGACGTCGTCCTCGCAAGCGACCGGAAAGCTAAAAGGCAATATCCCGCAAGGCCGGGAGATTTTTAATGGGAAAGGGGTCTGCTACTACTGTCACGGTATTGATGGGTATCTGCACAAAGTTCCTCGACTGGAAGCGGACACGGCGAAGCTCATCGCGAACCTGAATCCTCCTCCCACCGACTTACGGAATCTCAACGTCCTGCGTCTGAAAACCAACAAGGAACGAGCCCGCGCCATTAGGGAAGGTCATCCCGGCACCGGCATGTTTCCCGACACCACCATGACTGATCAAGACCTCGCCGACATCTTGCTCTACCTCGCACTCATCAGAAAAGACCCGAATCCGGAGCAGTAGGCTCGGGGTTCATGCGAAGCTGGCCCACATTGCCATGGATCGGTAGTTGGTCGACATCCGAGCTTGGTCAGGACGGTATAATGACGCCGACCAAACGTAAAAGGTGGTCTCAGCGTGTGACCGAAAAGAGCAATGCGCTGGATTTGGAGCCGGGTGTCTTCACCTTCGAAAACCCGGCTGATATTGCCCGCTCACTGAAGCGATCCGCAGAATGCAGTGACCGTCGAAAGGCTGACCCGTTCCGTTCAGCGATGTCGATGCTCACCTTCTATATCAACCGGGCAGGTCGGCAGCTTCATGCGAGCCAGCGCGCTCGGCTTGAGGCGACAAAGGATGAATTGCGCGCGTTATTTGCCAGGTCTCGCCGGATGTCCCATCGATCAAAGGACAAGTAAAGGAGTCAGACGCATTTGCTTTCGAGCGAGCGAGACCCTTGTAAGGGTATTCTCTGCGAGGCAGGGTGATAAAAGCGGAGACCGGGAATATTGGAGGGGAAGACGATGAAAGACCACTACGATTTTTCCAGGATGAAAGGGCGTAAGAACCCGTATGTCAAATATTTGAAACAGCCGGTCACGATGCGGCTCGCATCGTCATACGGTCGCCTATTCCAAGTCCATAGTCGAGGAAATGGGTATTCCCTATCAGAGTTTGATCAATCTCTACCTGCGAGACTGTGCCATGCATCATCGCGAGCTCCATATGAAGTGGGCATCCTAGTTCTGACTGAGGAAAGGAGCGAGGGCATGCGCGGATGCGAACATGGCCAAATCCAGCGGAAATGTCCTTATTGCTCTCGGCTGTGATCAGGATGAAGCCGTCATGCTCCAAATGCGCTACCATCTCATAAGCGACCTGCAGAACAACGTTGGATAACTCCACGATGTCCGCGATGAAATGGACAAATGAGCAATTTTCAGACATGTCATGGCACGATAATCATGTTCATGGGTTTCGTGTCGTCGAAGGTCCGTATGGAGCCGGAGAACTGATTCTTGACCTTGATTACATTCTGGAGTGGCTGTGCGAGCCAGATGGCACCAAGTTCAAGATTGTACCGGTACATCTCACCTTCCTCGAAGTGTGTGACCTCCGTGTGTTCCTTGACTACGCGACACCGACGGCCGCCTTGGGCCCCTTCTCAATCCACTCCATCGAACGGTTCAGCGAATCTCGCGGGCACTATGTCGCAGAGATGTGGAAGATTTCTATCAACTGGCCGAAGGGAGAAATAACATTCCAGGCCAAAGGGTACGAGCAACATGTTACTGGAGCAGTGGTCCTGAGCGCCTCGCAATGTTTACTCCCTGCAGAACGTAAACATATTCTCTGACAATCCTAACGGTGAAGATCAACGTAAAAAACTTAGCCTTAGCGTGATGTAACGGTGTTTGAACGGATTTCTTAGGCCTTCGGCGCGTGCAGGGACAGGTCATGAGAAGATGCTTATAGTTCGATGTGAAGCAAGGCGGACAGACATGTTGGTGAAACTTCTGGTTGTCCTCCTACTGCTAGCTACCCCACAGGTTAATGCAGATGCGTCACCTCGGAGGCATTGTTCCGAAACCATTCCCACCGCCGTTCAGAAGAACATCCACGATCGCTACTCAGACTTTCATATACGTACGAAGAAGGATTCCACACACGGATGTCCAGGTATTGTCAAAGTGGACTTCTATGGAGATGGGAGAGCTGTCTATGCTGTTGTCATCCAAAAAGATCATGATGAGCGAGAGATGCAGCAAGATGGGAAGTTACTCCTTGCAAGTAGGGAAGGTAAGGGCTGGAAGGTAGAGATATTGGAGGACGAAGGTAATCCCGGAAGCCTTTGGCACGCTCCCGCCGATAAATTTGTAGGTATGCATGAAGGGAGAACTGCAGCAGCTAAAGGCGACATCATAGTGTATTTTGGGTATGAGTCCTGGGAGAGGGCATACGGATGGACTGAGGAGAAGATTGAATGGGTCCAGTTGTCGGATTAGAGAAATGATAGCCCACAAGAACGCTGTTGACGTATTCAAGGAGTCTCACGGAACACACGTATCCTCGCATCCACGATTCGGCAGCCCTGACCTGGATGGAGTGCGAAGATCAGATTCAGGTCAAGTTCGCGGATTTCGGGAACTGACTCGGTGAGGTGGGAGATGCGCAGTAGGACATCTTCGATCGCCTTCTGGCCGACGGCTTACTGCGCGCGATCAGATGAGCCACTCGGGTGCGAGAAGCAAGACGGCTCCGAGACCGGCCATCACCAGGCCACTGGCCAGCTTCAGCCAGCGCCCAGCCCCTTCTTGTAATTTCCTTCGGCTCAACGTGACCACCGCGATGGTCACCATGAGTCCATCGTCAAGAATATAGGCCAGGTTATAGAGGCCCAGGTACCCGTAGTAGGTCCAGGTTGGCAACTGTTGCATCGTCAGGATTTGTGTATAGACCGCTGGGAATCCGGCTGTGCAGAGCAATTCAATCATATTCACCAGCCCAGCCAGAATGATAACGCCCACCAGGGATCCAGCAAGGTTGTCGGCCTGAAGGATGCGGCGGATGCGAGCATACAGGCCGGGTTTCGCAGACTCGGGAATGCTCAAGGACAGACCGTGATGGAGCGCAAAGAAATCTTTCACGTTCACTACTCCAATGAAGAGTGCGATGCCGCCGAGCCCGATCTGAACGGCACGCGACAGCCCGATCACGAGGAACATGTTGAGCCATGCCGCCATGAAGGCAAAATAGACCAATCCGCTCACGAGGACGAATGTGCCGGCGATGAGTGCCATCTTCCGCCGATCTTGGAGATTGACCAGCAGCGATAAGAGAAAGAGCAGGACCCACATCGCGCAAGGATTGAAGCCATCGAGCAACCCGATCACGATGGTGAATAGCGGCAGGCCCAGATCGTGGACACGAAGCGGGCCGAACCATCCCGTCTCGATGCTCTCAGCCGTTGAATGGGCGGCGCCTGGTACGTTCTGCTGCAGCTTGGCGCGAATCTCCGCGCCGGTCGTGTCGGATGAGCGAAAACCGACGATGATCTCCTTACCGATGAGAAATGTCGGAACACCTACGGTGGTGATGCCTCGGTCTTTCGCCAATGTGGCGAGTCGCTGTCGCGCAGCAGGGTCCTCAGCGATGTCGTAAAGAACAATGCGGAGTGAAGGCTGTTCCCGTCGAAGCTCATCCAAAAATGTCTTAGCCGCTTCGCAATGGGGACAGCCGGCTCGAACAAACACCTCGATGTCCGTCATGGCCTCCCCCGCCCAAGCGCTGCCCGGGAGAGAGAGTATGATGATGAAGATATGCGTGGCGAACAGACGGAAGAATGTGTGCCGAGCTGTGAGCGGGAACGACACCTCTGCTAACTGGTGATGTCCGGTGGTGACATGAACCTGATGTACGACAACACGTCCAACATTTGCTCATCTGTCAGCTTACCGCGGAAGCTATGCATCGGGCTGAACAACACACCATTGGAAATCGCCACGAGCAGCTCCCAGTCCGTCTTGGACCGGCTGATCTGAGATCGAAGGTCGGCCGGTTGGACGATCAGATCTTGACTGTCCGGCCCATTCCCGTCCAGTTGAGCCCCATGGCAACGGAGACACTGTCGCTCATACACGCCCTCTCCGGCTTTCGAATCTCCTCGAATTCCTTGGGCGAAGATCACAGACGTTGAGAAGGCAACGAATAGCAGTATGAGAATCGTCGGTTTCATCTTCGCTCCTTTCACCGCAGCACGAGCACCGGGCAGGTCACATGATGAACAACGGCATGGGACACACTCCCTAAGAGAAAGCGAGACAATCCCTTACGCCCATGAGAGGTGATGACGACGAGGTCCACAGCCTTTGCCTCTTCTTCGATCACCGAGGCGGCATGACCAGTGGCGACTTTCGTGCTGACCGAGTATCGGGGGGTCATGAGTTTGCTGGCGGTTGACTTGACGAGTTCCTTCGCATAACGCTCAGCTCCCTCCCACCACGTTCTGGTTCCCATCGCATCGTAAGGATCGTCCACTCCGATCGGAACGACGGCGTGGAGTACGCAGAGTTCAGCAGGGTCGGCGAAGGGATGTTTCGTGAGCCATGCTGCGATTCGGTCAGCATCATCGCGATCCTCGATGGCGACAAGCACCCGTTGAACTTTGCGCGATACACCCTTGACGATCAAGGTTGGGCGAGAGCCGTGCAAGAGCACCCGATGGGATACGCTCCCGAGGACCATCTCCGAGAGCCGGCTTCGTCCACGCACACCGACAACGATGAGATCGGCTGAGAGGTTGTCTGCGCTGTCGAGGATAAGCTGAGCGGGATTAGCGACTTCGTTGACCTTCCTGATGGACTGGATCTCCGGCGGAACCATAGTCGCGGCGTGATCCAGGGCCTTGTGCCCAGCCTCGACCATCGCACGACGGAAATCCTCATACCCTTGGACATTGCCCGCTTGGGCCACAACCGGATTTTGAAGAATTCCCAGGTCGACACCATGGATCAGGGTGACGTCCGATGGGTGATAGAGGTGGAACGTTTGGGTGACTGCCGCGAACGCCTGATCGGACCAATCGACGCCGATGACGACTCTCATTCCATGACCTTTCCCATCCAGCTGTCAAAACAGCGGATGTGGTGCGGTGCCGAACGGAAGCACCAGCGGTGATTCGCCAAGATTGCCGCGAAGACGCCACGCACCGTTTTCCGGGACGAGATAGTGCACTTCTTCATGCCAACTGTCGATGGGGACATACAAGCCGGTGGTCTTGGATCGGGCCCACAAGTGCCCCGTGCACGTGACCTCCAGCACGGCATCCTTCCCCGCTCCGAGCTTGGTCATCTTCGTGAAGAGATGGGTGCTGGCAATCTCCTCGTATTCATCAAAGAGATCGTTCCAGATCTTGCGAATATCGTCCTTTTTAAACCCGTGGTAGTTGTACTGAGAGGAATAGATGGCCATGACCTTTTCCAGGTCATGGGCTTTGATCGCTTGTTCCGCCTGCTCAAAGGCTTTGACAACGGTGTTGACCGTCGCCTCGTCGACCTCAATCACCGATCCGGACGGTACGACGATTTTCGCCGCTGCTGTGCCGACTCCGATGACACATGCGATCAGGAGCACCAGTGGGACAACCGTCCAGGCTGCGCGACCTCTTCTGCTCAAGGAAGCCTCCTTTATTGTGGCGGAGATGCTGTCGAAGAATGTGTCCGCTCTTTCCATTCCAACTGCGACTCTTCCGCCAGGTTTAGATACTCCACCACATCGTGATGGCTGACCTCGGCAAAGCCGATATAGTGATGACCCACAGCCCAGAATGGGTCCGGTGTGGCCAGGACGATCAACTCATCCACCTGTCCACGTACCTCTCGTACGGTGTCGACGGGGCCGACCGGAATAGCTCCAATCAGTCGGCGAGGTGTGAGGTCTCTGATGGACTGGACAGCTGCGAAGAACGTGGAGCCGGTGGCGATACCATCATCCACAAGAATCACGCTGTGGCCGGCAAGCGTGGGCATCTGCCGACCTTGGCGGTACATATTCTGCCGTCGAGTGATCTCTTCTTGCTGTACATGAACCAGCCCCTCGATGTCGGTTCGTGAAAAACCGTAGGTCGCCATGGCCTCAGGGTTCAGATAGGTCGTCCCTGTTTCACCCACTGCACCGAGCGCATACTCGGGGTTATCCGGCGCTCCCACCTTCCGGGTGATAAAGACATCCAGCGGGAGATGGAGCCCCAGGCTCAGCTGATAGCCGACGGCGACCCCACCGCGTGGGAGTGCCAAGATGATGGCTGTGGGGTCATCACGGTACTGGACCAGTCGCTCCACGAGTCGACGACCAGCCTCTTCTCGATTCTTGAACATAACGCTCTTCTCTTCCGTCCTATCAATTCACATCAGGCCGCTGGTTACCCCGACTCCGATCACAAACATCGCCAATAGAATCACGATGAACGTGATTAGGGGGTGGTAATGTGTCTTACCTTCTTTCTGATCCAGCTTATCCCAGTGCATCTCCCAGGGAATTTCGAGGTAACGAGGGTGACGGAACATGATTGCCTCCAGTGCCCTCACGCGATTTTCACCTCGATCGCTTTTGGCTTCGCCTTCTCGGACTTTGGAAGATGGACTTTCAAGACGCCGTCTTTGTACTCGGCGTTGACCTTCGACCCGTCGGCATCTTCGGGAAGGGTAAAGCTCCGCATGAAACTCCCATACGCCCGCTCAACGCGGTGATACTTTTTGCTCTTTTCTTCCTTCTCGTATTTCCGTTCGCCACTAATCGAGAGGACATCGTCATGGACGTTGATCTTGATCTCCTCTTTCTTCATTTCAGGTACTTCAGCTTTGATGACATATTCCTTCTCGTCTTCCGAGATATCCACGAGCGGCGACCATTCGGAAACGGTAATGGCTTCCTTCTTATCGCCGCCGGTAGGAACCGGTGTGCGGCCGAATAGGGTCGAGAGTCGTTTTTCCATTTCTTCAAGCTCTTTGAACGGATTCCATCGCGTTGTCGGTTCCCATCGTGTCAATGAACTCATGACCAGTGCCTCCCTGTGTGATTGGTGACGGGCGGATACCCTGCTGCTAACTTTTGCATTGACGGTGCCAATGTCCAGGATTTGAAGGATCCACGAGAAAATGGGCGATTCTAGATAACTGGGGGCACCGGATTCACCTGAGCGAGAGAGGAACCTGCGGCAATACGGGACAGTGCCATTGAGGAGGCCTGTTGCCTTTTTCAACAACCCACAAGGCACGGCCTTAGAGATTGGTTGAGCCGGTACGAAGATTGAGGCGCGGAGCAATCAACCTCGAGCGACCGAAGGATTGCAGGACCTGATTTCGCTCAGTCGACAGGCCCGCTCTTCCCCATGAGAGCGGGCTGTGTCATGCGTATTCTCACCATTAAGTGCTACCTCACAAATGGCCAATCAATACCCACAAGCAGATAGGCCTCCGATAGCGCGCCTCAAGAAATGCTCCCTGCCCTATTTTGCCCCATGTTCCATCTCGATCTGTAGCAGCACTCACCACGACGTAATCCTTCGCTCGGGCAGTCGAACGATGGAAGTGGGTATTTTCTGAGGAGATTCTCCCTCAACGGAGTTGTGCGGGGTGAGGTATGCAGGTTGCGTATACCTGGCATATCGGACGACGGCCTAGCAGAGACTGTATGAGCTGATGAGAATCGAGAAAAGTCGTCTGCGAGTGCAGGCAGCACCGAGGGAGGCTGGATGAGCGAAAGGGGGTAACAGGCGTGATGTCGGAGTGAGGTGACATCCGATCAGAGGAACGTTCTGGCAAGAGAATGAGTTGGCAATTTACGTCTCGAATATGGAGGTCGATCATGAAGAGTAGTCAGTATTCAAACCTTGGGTTGGCTGCACACGTTGCAGTGGTGGGAACCATGCTGTTGGGCGCGGGAACGGACACCGCGTATGCTCAAGCTGAGGGGATGGGTGCGCCGCCATCGAAAGTAGAAATCACCATTAAAGATCGGCAGCACGGGTACCAGACCGTGGGGATCACGATGCCGTCTCAGGACACGACGATCGTGGTCCGGAACGAGGACAGCGTGACACATGGATTTGCCTCAACCTTGTTCAAGGACTTGCCGGTTCGTGTAGAGAATGGGAAAGAGGTGAAGGGGAAAAATTTTCGGTCGTTCCACGTCGAACCAGGACACACCATGACTCTGGGGTTTTCAACTGCACCGACGAAATTTGGGCCCTACGGCGGGGCCGAGAGTATACGGCATGCCATCTGGTGTGACATTCATCCCGAAGTAAAAGGGGAGATCTACGTCATCGAAACGAGGGGAGAGGTTGGTGGTGGCTAAAGAGTTACCGCTGGGGCGGCAGAGTATCCCTACTTGGGACAAGACTTCGGAGGGAAGCGGTATGGTTACCTCAGGAGGTGTTGATCCATCGTAGTACTGAAATGCACAAAGGAAGGGACAAGCTCATCAAGGGGTAAGATGTGCGTGTGCCCCAGCCCTGTAGTTTCGGCCATGCGAGTGGGGGAACGACGATGACGAACGGGACGAAAACCTACAACAGGTTACCGATAGTACTCCTCGGTTTTCTCCTGTCGTTCATTTCGGTTACGGGACATTGCCTGGTGTCATCTGCGGCGTTGGCTGGAGAGTTCCACTTCATTGTCCACGATGTGGAAGGCGATGCGGCAGCCTGGTCTCCGCGCGAGGTGGTCATTCATAAGAGCACCGACCTGGAGGGGGGACTGCTCTTTATTCTGGAGAACCCGACGCCTCGTACCCATGTGTTCGAGGCTCCAGGCCTGTTCGAGAACATTATAGTGAAAGAGAGTGAAAACAAGACCGTGAAACCGATGCGGGTCTACGCCGCCCCCGAAGAAACCGTGCACGTCCAGGTCAGCACAGAAGAATTGAGCCGTGTATCAGAAGCGGATGTGTCGGAAACGCAAACCTACCAGGTCTTCTGTCCGCTGCATAAGGGTGAAGAGGATTTGCGAAGCCAGATTCGGGTGGTTCCCTAGGCGAGAGGTTACCGATAGCGACGAGAAAGACAAAAAAAGAGCGGAAGCGGGTCTAGAGAGCTGTTTGTGAAAGGTTGAAGTCTTGGAGGGGTTTAGGCTTCCCGCTTACTACCGGCGGGCCTGCTCACCACCCCCGTGCTCGACCTCGATTCTCTTCGGTGTTCCTCTCACCGAGGCCTCCGCTCAATTATTAGATAACCGCTTTTCGTGAAGAATCAATACACGCGACAGTCGGCGGTAGATCACAACCTATGCACGGAGAACACGCTCAGCAGGTAGGTCACATCTGTCCCAATAGCATGCCCCTCGGTGAAGTGGCGACTCTGCCGGAATTGCTGCGGCGGCGGTGCCGACGTTCGCCGGAGCGCGAGGCCTACCGTCAATATGAGGCTCATGCGTGGCGCCGATATTCCTGGAGAGAGGTCGAAGAGCTGGTCGCGCGCTGGCAGGCGGCGCTGGCTGGGGAGCATCTTGTTTCAGGAGACCGTGTCGCGGTTCTGCTTAGGAACTGCGTGGACTGGGTCTGTTTTGATCTGGCGGCCCAATCGCTCGGACTCGCCGTGGTGCCGCTGTATACGGCTGACCATGCACAGAACACCGCCGATATCCTCGCCGATTCGGGAGCGTGCCTCTTGCTGGTCGGCCACCTCGACCAATGGATGGCAGTGGCCGGGCTGCGCACAAGACTCCCGCACCTGTCTCACGTGCTGTGCCTGGAGACACCGGTGACTCCGGTCCCAGATACCAGTATCCGGGTCAGTTTCGTCGCGCAGTGGTTGCCGGGCGAGGTCCCTCTTCAGACCAATATGGCCAAGGACCCGCACGCAGTAGCGACCATCGTCTATACGTCGGGGACCACGGGCCGCCCGCGTGGCGTCATGCTGTCGCATGCCAATATTCTTTCAAATATCCATGCCGTCGTCAGGCACGAGCCGATTGACCCAGACGATCTGTTTCTGTCGTTTCTCCCGCTGTCCCACGCATTCGAGCGCACCGCCGGGTGCTACCTTCCGATGCTGACGGGCAGTTGCGTGGCCTATGCACGCGAGGTCAGCACACTGGCTGAGGACCTTGCGATGATGCACCCGACCGTTCTCGTCTCCGTGCCACGCATCTATGAACGTATCTACGCGCGCCTGCAACAGCAACTGGCGGAACGGGGCGCCCTGACGCGTGCATTGGTCCGCTGGACGCAGGAGTTGGTTTGGAGGCAGTTCCAAGCCCGCTATCATCGTGGCACCGCTCCGGGCAGGTGGGATCGTCTGTGGCGACCTGTGCTGCAGTACCTGGTCGCCCGTCCATTTCTCGCCCGTTTCGGAGGTCGGCTGCGCCTGGCGGTGTCCGGTGGTGCGCCCTTGTCGGTCACACTCTCTCGGTGCTTGGTCAGCATGGGGTTGCCTCTGCTTCAGGGCTACGGCCTGACCGAAGCAGCGCCTGTCGTCTCTGTCAACCGACTGGATGACAATGTGCCGGAGTCGGCTGGCACCCCCCTTCCCGGGATTGAGGTCAGGCTCGGTGAACAGAATGAATTGCTCGTGCGTGGCCCCAACGTCATGATGGGCTACTGGAACCGGCTTGAAGATACGGCTCAGGTGATCGATGCCGATGGCTGGTTGCACACGGGTGACCAAGGCCGCATCGAAAACGGCCATGTGTTCATCGTCGGGCGTCTCAAGGAGATCGTTGTCCTGTCCACCGGCGAGAAGATCACACCCGACAAGGTGGAGATGGCGCTCATCGAAGACCCGCTGATCGACCAGGCGATGGTGGTTGGGGAAGGTAAGCCGTATCTGGTCGCGCTCTTGGTGCTGAACGCCCGGACCTGGGGTGCCCTAGCCAAGCAATGGTTGTTGCCGGCGGAGGATTCCGCCGGCCTGGCCGATGAACGTCTCCAGCAGCATATCGAGAACCTCTGCCGCCGATCCCTGGCCCGCTTCCCCGAGTATGCCCAGGTCCGTCGCTGCTGGGTGACGCTCGAGCCGTGGACCATTGCCAACGGCTTACTCACGCCCACGCTCAAGCTGAAACGTCCGGCGATCGAGCATCGATTCGCAGAACACATTCTTAAGCTCTACATCGGGCATCTGTCCCCGGTATGACGGGAGACAAAGGCCGTTCAGCCGGAGAGCAACCGTGAAGACAGTGCATGGTCAGGGCGAAACCACACCGGTTACCGAACCTGCTTCCGAGTTGCTCGACATTGTCCGCAGCCTGTTCGCTGAGCTCCACCGGCAAACCGGACCGGACCGGCCCATCAGGCTGGACAGCTCACTCGATCAGGAGCTTGGGTTCGACAGCTTGGCGCGAGTAGAACTGATCTTGCGGATCCAGCGTGCATTCGATATTGACCTGCCGCAGGACACGCTGGCTCGCGCCGAAACACCGCGCGACCTGCTCGAGGCCATACAGAAGGGGACCGGCGGACCGGCCCGTCAGGCGCCGAGACCGTCCGTCGCACCTTTGGAATCGGCGAGAGAGGAAGCAGCCGAGGCCACCACCTTACTCGAAGTCATCGACTGGCATGTGCGTCGGCAACCGGACCGCGTCCAGATCGTTCATCTCAGCGAACATGGCGAACAGCCCATCACCGGTCGCGATCTGACAGAGGCATCTGAACGGGTCGCCGCAGGTCTGCAACAGCGTGGGCTTGAAGCGGGACAAGCAGTGGCCATCATGTTGCCGACCTGTCCGGAGTATTTCCCCGTCTATGTGGGCATCCTGCGTGCCGGCGGTATTCCCGTGCCGATTTATCCACCGGCGCACTTGGCCCAGGTGGAAGAACACGTCCGCCGCCATGTCGGCATCTTGTGCAACGCGCAAGCCGTCCTGCTGGTCACGATACCGGAAGCGCGAGCCGTGGCATGGCTGCTGCGGGTTCATGTGCCTTCACTGGCTAAGGTGGTGAGCGCGCCGGAACTGCTGCAGTCGCGAGACTCCCTCACCCCGGTGCCGGTGGTGGCACAGGATGTGGCCTTTATTCAGTACACCTCCGGCAGCACGGGCGATCCCAAGGGGGTAATGCTCACCCATGCCAACTTGCTTGCCAACGTCCGTGCTATGGGGCAGGCGATCGGCATTCGTCCAGATGATGTCTTTGTAAGTTGGTTGCCTCTCTACCACGATATGGGATTGATCGGCGCCTGGCTGGGTACTCTCTACTTTGGCATTCCACTGGTCGTCATGTCGCCTCTTGCCTTTCTCGCCAGGCCCGTCCGCTGGCTGCAGGCCATCCAGTCCTATCGCGGGACACTCTCGGCGGCCCCCAACTTCGCCTATGAACTGTGTGTGAAGAAGATCGGCGACGAGGAGCTCGTCGGACTTGATCTCAGTTCGTGGCGACTGGCATTCAATGGCGCGGAAATGGTCTGGCCGGAGACGCTGACGCGTTTCGGCAGCCGGTTCGTCCCGTATGGGTTCCACCCCGAAGCTCTCACCCCAGTCTACGGGTTGGCCGAGTGTTCCGTGGGGCTGGCCTTTCCGCCATCCGGCCGCGGCCCCCTCATCGATCGTGTCCAGCGAGCCTCCTTCACGCATACGGGTCGCGCGGTCCCCGCTGTGTCAGACCAAGCCGCTGCACTGTCTTTTGTGTCCTGTGGGCGGCCCTTGCCCGGCCATGAATTGCGCATCGTGGACAGCTCCGGCCGTGAGCTGGATGAACGGCAAGAGGGCCGAGTGGAGTTCAGAGGGCCGTCGACCACGCGAGGCTATTTCAATAATCCCAAGGCCACATCACAGCTGTTCAGGGACGGGTGGCTTGATAGTGGCGACCGGGGATACATCGCCGCCGGCGAAGTGTTTCTCACGGGACGGGTGAAGGACGTTATCATTCGGGGCGGGCGCAACATCTACCCCCACGAAGTGGAGGAGGCGGTGAACAAGATACCGGGGGTCAGAAAGGGCTGCGTTGCTATGTTTGGCAGCCCCGACCCTGCCTCGGGCACTGAGCGGCTGGTGGTCCTCGCCGAAACTCGCGAGAAGGGCCAGCGTGAACGACAGCAGCTGCGCGAAGCGATCAACAAGGCCATCGTGGAGGTGTTGGGTGAACCAGCCGACCAAGTGGTGCTTGCACCACCGCGGACCGTCCTCAAGACCTCCAGCGGGAAATTGCGCCGCTCCGCCTCACGAGCGCTATTTGAGGCGGGATTGGTCGGTGAACACAGGCGTGCCGGGTGGCGGCAGGTCGCCGGTCTCGCTGCGGGTGCATTGATTCCTCAGTTGCAACGTTGGGCGACAAGGGCAGCGGATGTGGTGTTTGCGGCCTGGGCCTGGTTGGTCTTCTGCCTCGTGGTACCAGTGGTCTGGCTCATCACAAGTGTCACCACGCATCCTTCTCGGGCTTGGGCCGTCAGCCGAGCCGGTGCACGGCTGTTACTGTGGTTGACGAGGACGCCATTGAGCGTGAGCGGACTGGACTATCTGCCGCGCGGGACGCCCTGTGTACTGGTGGCCAATCACGCCAGCTACCTTGACGGCCTCGCCCTCTTGGCAGTGCTGCCGGAGCCGGTTGGCTTCGTCGCCAAGCGCGAATTGCGTGAGCAATTCATTCCGCGCATCTATCTCCAGCGCCTGGGCGCCGAGTTCGTTGAACGCTTCGCCGCCCATGAGAGTGTGCAGGATGCTCGGAGGCTGGAGGTCGCGCTGCGCGCCGGACGTACGTTGGTCTTCTTCCCCGAGGGCAGGTTCACCCGTGTGTCCGGATTACAGCCCTTCCGGATGGGGGCCTTTCTCGTGGCAGCCAACACGGGCGTCCCGGTCGTGCCGGCAGTGATCTGCGGCACGCGCGCCATACTGCGTGATGGTCAATGGTGGCCCCGGCGTGGCGCGATTACAATCACGTTTGGCGCTCCCCTCCTGCCCATGGCCGATGCACGCGATGCCTTTGATGCCGCTGTCAGACTGCGCGATGATGCCCGCGCTCATATTTTGCGCCACTGTGGCGAGCCGGACATCCAATGAGGGCATGGCGTCCGCTCTCTCACTCAATGACCGTACGTTTAGGTCTGCTGCTTTTGCCTTCGAGCCGGGAGCCTCTAGGAATGTGAACGTGACTACATGGACGCATCACCGATGCGCTCCACCGTTCCGCCTCTCAGTAGGTTCGCTGATTTTGCAGTGGGCTGTTGGAATTGTTGGGTGACGAGGCCATCCGGCTGGCTTTGCGTCAATCGTCTATTTGTGGAACGCCAGTATCGCTGGGTTTCCATACTGGTTGTCGCCCAGAGAAATGATACGAATGCCGATTTGTTCTCTTACGAGTTTGTGAGCCGGAGTGTCCGATTTACGACGGTCGTATCTTGTTCCAACTTGCTAAAACTGTCGGCCAGGACTTCGTTGAGGACCTCCTCCACATCTTCACGGTCAAACCAGAAGACATCTTCAGAGCCTGTGCCGTTCAACGTCATACGAACAATGCTGTCGTCCGATACGTTCTTGGCCTGAATGGCCAGCCTCGTCTTTGTCGTCATCGCTGTAAAGCCGATCCGGCTCTTTGCCTGGACGGACAGCTCACGAAGCGTTCCCGTCAGAACGACATCGGCCTGTTCGGTGCTGCCCTGTTTCAAGACATTCCAGCCTTTGGCTGCCAGATAGTCGGCCAACAGGCGGGCGACCGTCTCGGCCGGCTTGTTTCCCGGGACATCAAAATGGCTGACGCCCCCCCAAAGGTGGGTCCGTACCCCGAGGCCTCTTTGAGACTTCCGTCCATCAACGAATTCCCCGATGACCACCTTCAGGGGTTCGCTCGGTTTCACCGTCTTCTTCGCGTCCGCTGACGCCATGTGGAGTTGCAGGGGAATCACCTCACCGGTCCCTGCACAGCCAACGAGTGTGATGAACCCTATCCCACCGATGAGTGATAGAACGACATGTCTCACAGGACCCTCCATGAATACGTAGGTTCAAACAAGTGGCATCTGTCCGCTGGAGCGAGAGACCCCCGCCCCCACGAATGTCGTTTACGGTTTCCTGAAATGCACACGCCGATTTGATTGCCAGCATGCCTCGGTATGTTCGAGGCAGAAGGGGCGTTCTTTCCCGTAACTCGCGGTTTGGATTTGAGAGGAGGCCATACCGTGTTTCTCCAGATATTGTTTGGCGGCCTGAGCGCGCCGCTCCCCTAGGACGAGGTTGTACGCACTGGTCCCCCGTTCATCGCAGTGGCCTTCAATGATAAGTTCTTGATTCGGTTCCGATTTAAACAGATCAGCAAGACGGTTCAACGTCGATCGCGCATCAACGCGGATCGCATATTGATCGAAATCAAAATACACATCCGAGAGCTCGGCCAGTGGGTCGACGGGTGGAGGTAACGGTGTGTCCGGAAGCGGCGCAATAGGCTCTTCTTCCACACGCAATTCCGGTTCTTCCGGTTTTGGTAAGGGTACGACTTTCGTCTCTTCTGCGACAGGTGCAGGAGGAGGACCGGCCTGGAACGCTTGATCCTCTGCCGAGGTCACAATTGTTCGCCCACTACACCCGGATACGATCATGACCAAAATCAACCAGAGCACAAACCCATGACCGTGACGACGAACCCATGGTGACATCATTCCTCCTCCTTATCGAACGTGAATGGATTGGGCAATCAAACCGTCGGGTGTCTTCAGATACGTGATATTCGCCTTGTCACCGACTTGGATATCGGCTAATCGAGCGGCCTCTTTCCCTTTCATAATCGTGGTATCTGTCGACACACTCGCTCCCACAACGAGTTCTACCTCATTAGGGAGCACGACTTCTACTACGATGATCTGGGGATCTGCCTCGACATTCACAGCGACCACTGCCCCCTGGACCGTCCGCTGGAGTCCCTCTGTTGAGGAACTCGCAACAGACATTGAGGTACCGGCCAATCCACAGGCTAACACCACGGCAAGCAGGCACGCGTTCGTTCTCATAACAAACCACCTTCGCTTCCGTACCGACGATTCGGTGCGGGATCTTCCAATCGTATATGAAACCTTGGCAAGAAGAGCGCCACGGGGTATGACGAAGAGGATTTGTACGTAACCGGTTGAAAACAGCGATGTCAGATTGAGCTGGTAATTTCGGACGCAAATCGTGCTGAGGAATTCCGCCACAAAGCTCCACGCCCAGATGTTGCGAAATGGCACATGGATTCTTAGAACGAGGAGAGTGCAGCAATGCTCGCTTCTCCGGGTTCCAGGTCTTGGCGGTCCTTCGCAGTCGGCTAGTTTATTCTGTAACACACCGCTCAAGCTCACGAGGAAGAAGATGACGCTGCTGGCACTTCACTTGCTCCTTCACATGACGGCGCGCGTTATCCGATTTTGGCTCTGGTGGGCACTCATTTCCGGACCTGCTTTCGGTGCCTTTGGGGTAAGTGGGTCAACAAGGTGGAGCGAAGATGGGTTCAGTCATGGAAAGGCAGGAACCGGGTCGAATGGTGGTCTGGAAAGCGGTTCCCTCCTGGGCACAGTTCAGTTGGCTCTACTTCATGAGCGCTCTCGCCGCCCTGCGTGGGGGTCTGTTTTATAGATTCGGCGTGGGGGGATGGGAGATGTGGGTGATAGGGGCCGTGATCTTGGTTGCCTGCGCCGCAATCGTGCGACACTGGGCGCACTATGAACTCACGAGAGAACAGGTCCAGGTGCGCAACGGCTATACGGGCCGGGTGATTCAATCCATTCCTCTGAGCAATATTCGCGAGGTGACGATGCGGCAGGGCCTCGTCGCGCAGTACTTCGGAATCGCGACGCTGGTCATTCATTCGCACACTCCCGATCGAACGCTCTCATTACGGGGAGTGTGCGATCCCGAAGAAGTGAAAATTCGTATCGAAGCCCTGGCGTGGAAACATCAGCGAACGACTGGGAACTCACAGCCGGCTGATGCATGATCGGGTGCTGACGTCACAAGATGTACAGGCAAGACATTTGGAGTGGAGATTCTGTTCAAGAATCGTATAGGAATAGTTGCCATTACGTGATGTGGACAGGCGAGACGAACAAGTCTTCTACGGGCCAGTATTGCTACTGAGCTTGAGCGAGGGCCGATTATGCAGTCCCCTGGTTCCGATGTGGGTCCGGACATATGTTGGGAACATTTCCCGCATGAGGCCGATATCGGTGTGAGAGGGATCGGCTTGACCAAAGAGGCGGCGTTCGAAAACGCGGGACTGGCGCTGACCGCGGTCATCACAGATCCGGCTTCTGTTTCTCCCATGCAGGCTGTGGCCGTCGTCTCCCAAGCTCCTGACGAGGAGCTGCTGCTTGTCGATTGGCTGAATGCGCTTATCTACCAAATGGCCACGCGGAAGATGGTCTTTGGTCGATTCCAAGTTCGACTCAACAACCATTCATTGCACGCGACGGTCTGGGGAGAGCCAATCGAGGTGGCAAGACATCAACCGGCGGTCGAAGTCAAAGGCGCGACGTATACAGAGCTGGCGGTAAAGAGAGATGAACAGGGGCGTTGGATTGCCCAATGTGTAGTCGACGTATGACTCACCGTGAGAAGTGAGTTGCGAGGTGAACATGGACCTCAACCTTTTAAAACGCCGCGGACATGACGAATGGCACATCTCTCCGCGTGGCAAGATGCGTGTGCCGGGCGTGATCTACGCTACCGAAGCGTTGATTCGCGATATGGACGAGAAAGTGTATGAGCAAGTGACCAACGTGGCCACGTTGCCCGGTATCGTTCAAGCATCCTATGCGATGCCAGATGCCCATTGGGGCTATGGGTTTCCCATCGGCGGAGTCGCCGCATTCGATCCTGATCTTGGCGGTGTGGTCTCAGCCGGCGGCGTGGGCTTCGACATTTCCTGCGGAGTTCGTTTACTTCGCACCGGGTTGACGGTCGAGGAGGTCCAGCCGGTGAAAGAACGCTTGGCGGACTTCTTGTCTCACCGCATTCCTGCCGGCGTGGGAAGCACGGGCAGGGTTCGTTTGAACAAAGATGACATGGAAGCCATGCTCGCGGGAGGCGCTCGATGGGCGGTGGGAAAGGGCTATGGGTCACATGAGGATCTGGAGTTCATCGAAGAACACGGCCGCATGGTCGGTGCTAAACCCGAACAGGTCTCAGAACGCGCCAAGAAACGTCAGCAGGATGAAATGGGGACGCTCGGATCAGGGAATCACTACCTCGAAGTGCAGCAGGTCGTGACGGTACATGATGCAGAGGTCGGCGCGGTCTTTGGAATTCGTGAAGGCGACGTGGTTGTGAGCATCCATTGTGGCTCGCGAGGGCTAGGCCATCAAATCGGCACCGAGTTTTTGAAGAGCATGGTCGTCAGCGCGGCTCAATACCGGGTCGAACTGCCCGATCGTGAGTTGGCTTGCGCCCCGATCAATTCCGAGATCGGTCAGGAATACCTTGGGGCGATGCGCGCGGCAATCAACTGCGCCCTTGCCAATCGGCAGATCCTTACGCATCTCGTCAGAGAAGTGTTTGCGGACCTGCTGCCACAGGCCCAGCTCTCGCTGTTGTATGACGTCTCCCACAACACCTGCAAGGTCGAGGACCATGTTGCGGATGGGACACCAACTCGCCTGTTCGTCCATCGCAAGGGAGCGACGCGGGCGTTCGGTCCTGGCCACCCCGATCTTCCACCCTCTCTAAGGGCGGTGGGCCAGCCGGTCTTGATTGGTGGCACGATGGGGACTGCATCGTATGTGCTTGTGGGGACCGAGGAGAGCATGGCGCTGGCCTATGGGTCTGCCTGTCATGGAGCCGGCCGGAGTATGAGCCGGCACCAAGCGCTACGCCGATGGCACGGGCGTGATGTGGTCAAGGACTTGGAAAGCCGTGGCATTCTGATTCGCAGTCCGTCCATGCGCGGGATTGCCGAAGAAGCACCGGGTGCCTATAAAGATGTTAGTGAAGTGGTCGACGCGGCGGATGATGCGAAGCTGGCACGGAAGGTGGCAAGGCTGGAGCCGCTCGTCTGCGTCAAGGGGTAGAATGGCTTCCTCCCCATCTTCGTGGCCATCTCGACGTCAAGAGATTCGTTTGCAGGAGTCGTATTGACCCTCCTCACTTGGCTCGGTACGCTGATCCGTTACAGTAATAGTTCATCGCGTGCCTAGTATTCCTCTTCGATCCTTTCACCTATGATCCGCCGCATGGAATATGGACTTTATGAACAACGAGGCATCCTATGGAGTTGCTTTTAGCGGCGATCATTGTGCGCGTGCACCGTACATTGGAGCAGCTCGGCCCTGACTGTTCCATGGAAGAGGTGGCGAACCTCTGTCCGGAGCTCACGCGGAACCACGTGATCCGCGCGATCGATTATTTAGGCCGAGCCGGGGAGATTCGTGTCACACGAGATGGCAACGAGACCTACAGGGTGCAGGCCCATCATGCCGTCACTAGCGCGGGAGAACCCGCGGCATCGGCTTCTGGGTAAATGTTCTGTAAATACTCGTTCCAACTAGGGAATCCCTAGGTCTGTCCAAAGCGGGAACTGTGCTAGGGTAGCCCTCACCCAGTCTCACGAGATATGTGGCCGGAGTATCTCGATGGAAAAGCCTCAACACGTGTCGGGAGACGAATCTTCGATGTCCGACGAAGCGGAGGTGTCTATGGAACCTCAGGTAATTCAGGAAACTGGTCGGAAATTCAGCAAGACCACCTCGAATTTTTGCTGCACACACCAACGGCTCATTGATGACATCCTGACCAGAGGCGGCAAGCGGACCGCAAGGTTCGATGTCTCGAGTGTGGGACCATCTTCGACGATCCCTACCAGGGTGCGAAATGACCTGACCTGATGAGCACAGGGTGCTCACCTTGCTTGTGTCGTGCCTCTCTCCATGACGATGCTTTGACATGAGCAAAGCGTATAACTCTGCCTCAGAGCGTACGGGATTTCCTACAGTGTTGCCGCGAAATACCCCAGCCTGTGTTGGGGTGTCCGTGCCGATCGGTTGCTGACCATAGCGCCGCATGCCCACAAGAGCACCATTTTCAGGAAAGTGGTGTCGTCGCCTCATCGGCCACCCCGAGTGGCATCCAAGATGCACAAGGAGCATCTCTGTTCCTAGAGAGCAAAAGTTGTCTTCTGACCTAATGAATGAGAGAGGAGGGAGGCGCATCATGAAAGTCATTATTCGTTCCCACGGTGGCCAGCTCGAAGAAGTTGTCCTTGAATGTCCCGGTCTGACCTGGAACCAGGTGTTTTGTGAGTTGGACCGCATGAGGCGAACGGGACAAGTCCAACTGACGATGAAAGGTCCTGGTCTCTATGCGGTGTCGAGCTCGACCGCGTGTAACTCCTCCCACTAGAGATCGAGAAAGGAGAGATAGGATGAGGCAACCACTCGTCGCGAAAGAGCCCCGCAGGAAGAAACGTTCTGAACCTATTCAAAGCCCGGAGCTTGATGTACTCCAGAAGGAACCGGTCCATAGCCAACCCGTTTCACCTCCTGATGACAGACAAGTTCGTATCGCCGATCGCGCCTACGGACTCTATGCCGAGCGTGGCTATCGACAGGGTTATGCGCTTGATGATTGGCTGGAGGCTGAGTGGGAAATCGTCGGTCTCGAATGCAAGGCGTAGAGAGTCCGAGCTGCTAGTCAGGTCCGGATAACTAGACGCAAAGGATTCTGAGTTGTAGTCCATGCCGACTCATGAAAGTCGCCGCTCAGAGATGATGAGCCTTGTCTTGCAAGAGCCAGGACGAACCCTTAGCATGGTGAATGAAACGACTGTCCACCCTGTTCGAGCAAGACAAGGGAAGTGGCATTGTGGCGACGGCTTCAGAAACGTGCTGTATCCTGCCGGCAAACGACTTCCAACGATTGCTCGAAGCGCTGAGCACGAAGGGATATCGAGTTGTCGGACCTACTGTGCGAGAAGGCTCCGTTGTCTGGGAGACGATCAGAGGAGTCTCGGATTTTCCGATCGGTTGGCGTGATCAGCAGGAACCAGGACGCTATCGGCTAGAACAGACTGGTTCCAACGAAATCTTCGGTGTTGTCCACGGACCGCAATCGCTGAAGCCGTTCGTCTTTGCACCGCGTGAGCCGCTCTTGCAGATCGAGCGAGGCAAGAACGGATTCACCACAAGCCCAACGCTTCCTCAATCGGAGAAAGTGGCTGTCATCGGCGCTCGCGCCTGTGATCTCGCCGGACTCGCCATCCAAGATCGGATTTTCCTAAACGATACGTATCGTGATCCTTACTACTCGACCCGTCGTGAGGGGCTCTTCGTGATCGCCGTGAACTGCACCCGGTCACTACAGACTTGTTTTTGCGCGTCTATGGAGACCGGCCCTCGAGCTCACAATGGTTTTGATCTCGTCGTGACGGAGGTCGACAATCAGCTGTTGGTCGAAGCGGGCAGCGAGGCCGGCCGCGATGTTCTCTCAGGTCTCCCTCCGTCTTCCGCCTCGGAGGATTTGATCGGCGAGGCAGCGCGTCGTATAGAAGTCTGCGCCGCAAACCAAGTCCGACGGTTGGATCATTCACGTTTGCCCCAAGCCCTCTACGATGCCCACGAACATTCTCGATGGGACGAGGTTGCGGGACGCTGCCTTGCCTGTACCAATTGCACGATGGTCTGTCCGACCTGCTTCTGTCATACGGTCGAGGAGACGCCGGACCTTTCCCACCAACACAGCACGCATGTCCGATTGTGGGACTCCTGCTTCACGCAACAACATGGATATATCCACGGGAAAAACATTCGTCCGACGATCAAGGATCGATACCGGATGTGGTTGACGCATAAGCTCGCATCGTGGATCGACCAATTCGGCACATCCGGCTGCGTAGGTTGTGGGCGATGTATCACCTGGTGCCCGGTGGGGATCGATTTGACCGAGGAACTGCCCGCCTTGCTGGATCACCGATTTCGTGGTGCCGGAGAGTCAGATCTATCGTGATGGACCTGAAACAGACCATTGTGGGGGTACCGAAGGAAACCTATCCGGGGGAAACACTTGTTGCGCTCGCCCCGTCGCACGTGCCGCTGCTCACAAAGGCGGGGCTACAAGTGCTGGTGGAACCTGATGCCGGACTGGCTGCGGGTTTCGAGAATGGCGCCTATCAGGCGAACGGAGCACAGCTTGCGCGGGACAGGACCCGGCTGTTTGCGTTGGCACAGGTGCTGCTTCAAGTCAGGACGTTAGGCGCGAACCCCGACAAGGGCCGCGACGACCTTGCGCTGCTGCGACCCGAGCACACCGTGATCGGTTTAGCCGATCCGTTAGGGCGGCCGCAGGCGGCGAAGGAGTTGGCAACACGCGGTGTGTCCTTGTTCGCCATGGAGTTGATGCCTCGGATTGCCCGCGCACAGAGCATGGATGTGCTGTCCTCACTCGCCACCATTGCTGGGTACAAATCGGTGCTGTTGGCTGCGCTGCAGTTGCCGAAGCTGTTTCCGATGATGACGACGGCGGCGGGAACGATTCCGCCCGCGCGAGTCTTGGTGATCGGCGCCGGGGTTGCGGGGCTTCAAGCGATCGCAACTGCACGCCGCTTGGGAGCGGCTGTGTCAGCCTATGATGTGCGTGCGGCGGCGCGAGAGCAGATTCAGAGTCTTGGAGCCAAGGCTGTCGCGATTCCGGTCGAGACGACCGACGCCGAAGATACAGGCGGCTATGCCAAAATAGTGAACGAGGATATCTTCCAGCGGCAACGTGAATGCTTGGCGCCTGTTGTCGCCGCGAGAGATGTCGTGATCACCACAGCGGCCGTTCCAGGTCGGCCCGCGCCGCGCTTGATCTCCACCGACATGCTCATGCGAATGGCGTCGGGCTCGGTCATTGTCGACATAGTTGCTGACCGAGGGGGCAACTGTGAACTCACCCGACCCAATGAGACCGTACGGCATCATGGGGTCACGATTCTGGGGCCGACCAACTTGCCCAGTACGGTGCCGACCCATGCAAGTTTGCTGTACGGTAGGAACATTGCCAATCTGCTGCTTCACTTGTGTAAGAATGGGATGGCGTGCGGGGATCCCGAGGACGAGATCGCGCGGGAAACATTGGTCACAAGGGGGGGAGGTGTCGTGCATCCAAGAATCACGTCGCTGCTGAATGCCGAACGTGAGGCACAGGTGTCTAGGTAAGGAGGTGCTATGGATGTCGCAGTGATCGGGTTGACCGTGTTCGTCCTCGCTCTGTTTGCCGGATTCGAGATCATTTCCAAAGTGCCGCCTACGCTCCATACGCCGCTGATGTCCGGCGCGAATGCCATTTCCGGTGTGACAATCGTGGGCGCATTGTTGGCTGCCGGGTCCGAACAGGATCCGCTGTTGGCTGGTCTTGGATTCGCCGCTGTCGTGTTTGCGACGATCAACGTGGTGGGCGGATTCCTTGTGACGCACCGAATGCTCGCGATGTTCAGGCCTCGTAGGAAGAACGAAAAATGACCGCTGCATGGATCAATCTTGGCTACTTGGGTTCCTCTGCCCTCTTTGTAATGGGGCTCAAAGGTTTGGCACATCCGGCCACGGCGTCTCGGGGAAATGTGCTGGCCGCGGTCGGAATGTGCTGCGCCGTTGTCTTGACGCTCCTCGATCGCCACGCGTTCGGGTACCAGATGATCGCTGTGGCGCTGCTGATCGGGGCTGGCATCGGTGCCGCGCTGGCGTTGAACATCCAGATGACGGCCATGCCGCAGATGGTGGCGCTGCTGAACGGTCTCGGGGGGGGAGCGTCCGTGCTTGTGGCCGGAGCCGGTCTGCTTGAAAATCGTGACGTCGCTGTCCCCGCGATGAGCCATTTTACGGTGGCTGCCATCGCGACCGGAATCATCGGCTCGGTCACATTCTGTGGCAGTCTTGTCGCGTTCGCCAAGCTTCAAGCTCTCATCACAGACAATGCCATTCGATTCCCTGGTCAGCATATCGTCAATGCCGGACTGGCCACTTGCGCCGCAGGCCTCGGGCTCTGGCTGTTGCTGTCTCCCGGACCGCATGATGCCTATTGGCTCGTCGTGGCCGTTTCATCGGTACTTGGGGTATTGATCGTGCTGCCGGTGGGGGGAGCCGACATGCCCGTGGTCATCGCGTTGTTAAATTCCTGCTCCGGCCTTGCAGCCGCGGCAACCGGGTTCGTCCTGACCAACAACATTTTGATCATTGCCGGCTCGCTCGTTGGCGCTTCGGGATTTATCCTGACCCGGATCATGTGCGAGGCCATGAACCGATCCCTCATCGATGTGATGGTCGGTGGCACTCCGGTCACAAAAGAGCCTCGAGAGGCCGACGTCTATCAGGGACGGGTGAAGGCCGGGTCGCCGGAGGAAGTCGCCCTATTGCTCGATGCCGCCCGTCGGGTGGTGATCGTGCCGGGGTTTGGGATGGCCGTGTCGCAAGCGCAGCATACCGTGGCCCACCTCTCGGAGCTGCTTCAGTCTCGTGGTGCCGAAGTCGAATTTGCTGTTCATCCCGTTGCCGGGCGAATGCCGGGTCACATGAACGTGCTGCTTGCCGAAGCGAATGTCCCCTATGAGCTGCTCAAGGACCTGGACGAGAGCAATGCCGCATTTGAGCAAACCGACGTGGTACTGGTCATCGGCGCCAATGACGTCGTCAACCCGATCGCCCGAACCGATCCGGGGAGTCCGATCGCCGGGATGCCGATCCTCGATGTGGATAAGGCGAAGACGGTCGTCGTGATCAAGCGGAGTCTGAGTCATGGGTTCGCGGGAATTCCCAATCCGTTGTTCGTTGCGGACAATGCCATCATGCTGTTCGGCGACGGCCGGCAGATGGTACAGACTGTGACACGCGCATTGAAAGAGGAAGGTCGATCTTCATGAGCACCGGGTCGATCCTGCCGTTCGCAGAGCTTCACGGGGACCAGCGCAACAACCCTTATGTGATCCGTCCGGCGACGATTCTGGAGAAGATTCGAGAAGCCGAAGATATCAATACGTACCGTTTGCAACTTGTCGATGAGGAAACTCGGCGCCAATTTCGATTCCAGGCTGGCCAGTTCAATATGGTGTATCTGTTCGGAGTCGGCGAGGTGGCGATTTCCATCGTGTCCGACCCCGATGAACCGGCGTTGCTGGACCATACGATCAGAACCGTGGGACGGGTCACCAAGGCGGTCGCCGATCTTCAGCCTGGTGAGGCGTTAGGCATACGCGGTCCATTTGGAGAAGGGTGGCCACTGGAAGAGGCGAAGGGGCGGAATGTCGTGATCGTGACCGGTGGTCTGGGCTGTGCACCGGTCGTCGGGGCCATCGAGTACATCTTCCGGCGGCGAGCGCAGTATGGATCGATCAAGATTCTCCACGGCGTCAAGACGCCGCACGATCTTCTGTATCGCGAGCGGTTCGATCACTGGCGCCGCGCGCCCGATACGGAAGTGCTGTTGACCAGCGACCAGCCGGACAAGACGTGGAACTATCACATCGGCGTGGTGACGGAATTATTCGAGCAAGTGTCGATCGATCCCGCGAAGAGTACGGTCCTGATGTGCGGGCCCGAGATCATGATGCGCCTGGGAGTGCCCATTCTGATGAGGCGTGGGATTCCGGCGACGGCCATGTATGTGTCGCTCGAACGGCATATGGAATGCGGCATCGGCCTGTGTGGTCATTGTCAGATGGGTCCGTACTTCCTGTGCAAAGACGGTCCGGTCATGCGCTACGACCGAGTCGAACCGTGGTTGGGTCGGACAGGAGTGTGAGACTAAACTATGTCTAAGCCGGACGCGCAGCGACAACGGCCACGGCTGGGTGTCTTCAAGTTCGCCTCCTGCGACGGGTGCCAGCTCAGCATCCTGAACCTTGAGGAGGACCTCCTTGCCATAGGGCAGGCGCTGGATCTTGCCTATTTCCCCGAAGCTTCCAGCGACATGAATCCCGGCCCGTATGATATTGCGCTCGTGGAGGGATCAGTCACCACGACGGAGGATGCGCATCGTATTCTCGCAGTACGGCAACAGACGAACGTGTTGATCACGATCGGGGCCTGCGCAACGGCCGGTGGGATCCAAGCATTGCGCAACTGGGCCGATGTCGAATCGTTCAAACAGGCCGTCTACCCCAGCCCTGAATATATTCAGAGCCTCAGTACATCCACTCCCATTTCGGAACATGTCCATGTGGACTTCGAGCTGTGGGGCTGTCCGATCGATAAGCATCAGCTGCTTCGTGTCATTACCGATCTCGTGATCGGAGTCCAGCCTCGTCTGCCAGGCGATAGTGTGTGCCTGGAGTGTAAGCGACGAGGAAATGTTTGTGTGCTGGTGGCGAAGGGGATACCGTGCCTGGGCCCTGTGACCAGGACCGGTTGCGGGGCCATCTGTCCCGGCATGGGGCGTGACTGTTACGGATGTTTCGGCCCAATGGAAGGGGCGCGGAAAGGGCCGGGACTGCCGCCTAATACCGCCTCGCTGGCGAACCGGTTTCATGAGGAGCTGCAGCTGATCCCCGTCGAGGTCATGCGCCGTTTTCGTGGCATCAACGGGTCTGTGTCGCCTTTTCGTGCGGAGAGTGAGATCTGGGAAGGGAAGACATGACGCATCTCGCTTGTGAGGAGTGAGGACCGAATGCCGGACGAGACCGTGCAAACAAGGACGATCGCCGTCGATCTGGTGGCCCGCGTGGAAGGGGAAGGTGCGCTCCGTGTCACGGTGAAGGGCGATGCGGTCCAGGACGTAGAACTCAAGATCTTCGAACCACCCAGGTTTTTTGAAGCGTTCTTGCAGGGGCGGCATTACGACGAAGTGCCGGATATCGTCGCCCGGATCTGCGGGATCTGCCCGATCGCGTACCAGATGAGTGCGGTTCATGCACTCGAGCAGATTTTCGGCCTGCGTGTCGAGGGCGCGTTGCGTGATCTGCGGCGGCTCATCTATTGCGGCGAGTGGATCGAGAGCCACGCGCTGCACGTGTATATGCTGCAGGCACCTGATTTTCTCGGGTACGAGAGCGGTATCGCGATGGCAAAAGACCATGGGGCTATCGTCACCCGCGGCTTACGACTCAAAAAAGCCGGCAATGCGATCATGACATTGCTTGGCGGTCGCTCCGTGCATCCGGTTTCCGTGAAGGTCGGAGGCTTTTCGCGGGTGCCGTTGCGTCGTGAGCTGGAGGAACTACGAGACGAACTCTTGTGGGCTCGTGATGCGGCGGTCGAGACCGTTCGATGGGTCGCGGGTTTCAACTATCCGGAGTTCGTTCCCGATTACAATTACGTCGCGCTTCGTCACCCAGATGAGTATCCGTTCAATGAAGGGCAGATCGTGGCCTCCAGTGGTTTGCAACTCACGGTGAACGAGTTCGAGGAACATTTCACCGAACACCAAGTAAGCTATTCCACCGCCCTTCACTGTGCCCTGCACGGCTCGCCCTATCTGGTCGGTCCGTTGGCCCGCCTGAATTTGAATCTGGACCACTTGACGCCGTTGGCCAAGCAGGTTCTGGCTGACCAGGAGATTGCGCTCCCGTTGCGGAATCCGTTCCGCGGGATCATCGCGCGCTCGATCGAAATTCTCTACGCACTGGAAGAATCGTTACGACTGATCGAGCGGTACGAACCTCCGCCTATGCCGACGGCGCCGGTCGCGGTTCGACCGGGCATCGGCATGGCTTGTACCGAGGCCCCACGGGGAATTCTCTACCATCGATACGAGGTAGATGGTCACGGCATCGTCCGTGAAGCCAAAATCGTTCCGCCGACCTCACAGAATCAATCTCGCATCGAACAAGACTTGCGTCTCTTCTTGCCGCGTCTTTTGCATCTTACCGATAAGGAAGCGGCACTTGGGTGCGAGCGAGTCATTCGCTGCTACGATCCCTGTATCTCCTGCGCGACACATTTTCTGAATCTTGAGATCACGCGAGAGAGTGGGATGTGAAAAAAGGTCACCCTGGCTACTCCATTCGGATCATCGGCCTCGGGAACCTCATGAGAGGAGATGATGCAGTCGGACTCCTGGCTGCCCGTCGACTCCGCCAGTCCCTAGGAGACTGGGCCGAGGCGATCGAGGCGGAGATGGTCGGAGTCGACATCGTGGAGTTGATGAAAGGGGTGCGTGTTGCGATCCTCATCGACGCAGCCAGAAGCGGGCAGCGCCCCGGGACCATTCATCGCCTCGATGCCTCGACGGGGGCGATCGCGGTGGGAATGTTTCCGTCTTCGAGTCATACGCTCGGGGTATCGGAGGCACTGGAGTTGGCTCGTGTTCTCGGTGTGCTGCCTAAGACCGTGATCGTCTACGGAATCGAAGTAGGGCATACGGAAGCAGGACAGCCGTTGTCGCCTTCTGTGGCCAAAGCATTGGATGAAGTCGTAAGCCTAGTCATCCAGGAATGTGACGCGTGCCATGCATGAACTCCATGTGATGACGCAAGTCGTGAAGGCCGTGGAAGCGCGGTTGGGTGAAACAGACAACACCAAGCTCTCTGCCGTGCGACTGAAGGTCAGCGCGCTGTCACATGTGATGACCCATGACCAGGTCTCGTTGCAGATGGTGTTTGATATGGTTGCTCGTGGCACAAAGGCCGAAGGCGCGACATTGGAGATTATCCCCATACCAGGGAATGCCTGGTGTCCCGGTTGTAAACGAGAGACGGTGGTTACAGGACCGGACGATGCCTGTTCTACCTGCGGAGCCACGACAATAGTGGGACCAGAAGAGCCGGAGGTGGTCGTCCATGAGCTGGTAGTACAACAATGAAGGGGTCCTCTCTTCAGCGTGTGCAGATCACGGTGGAAGGAACGGTGCAAGGCGTTGGGTTTCGCCCATTCGTCTATAGGCTCGCACGTGAGCTGAGGTTATCAGGGTGGGTGACAAACACGAGAAGTGGTGTACTGATCGAGGCGGAAGGTGACACCGGAGTTATCGAGTCGTTTCTCGGGCGACTGAAGCAGGAGGCGCCGGCTTCAGCCATGATCGAGGCGATGAACACACGCATAATTCCAGCAGTTGACGAAAAGTACTTTTCCATCGCTCCAAGTACGGAGACCGGTCAGCGAGCTCTTGTGATCCCACCGGACCTTACTACCTGCTCCGACTGCCGCCGCGAACTCGCCGATCCAGAGGACCGTCGCTTTCACCATCCCTTCATCACCTGCACCCAATGCGGGCCGCGTTATAGCGTGATCACAGCGGTTCCTTACGAACGATCCCATACAACCATGGCTGAATTCGACCTCTGTGCCGCTTGTCACGCCGAATATGCCGCCGAATCGGATCGGCGATTCCATGCCGAACCGATCGCTTGTCCTGCCTGCGGCCCACGGGTGTCGTTGTGGAATGAACAAGGTGAGGAAGTCGCAATTGGTGAGGATGCCTTGCATCGAGTCCAGCTGATGCTTGAACAAGGACTCATCGTGGCGGTGAAAGGACTGGGTGGTTTCCAACTGTGGGTTGATGCGAAATCAGACGAGGCAGTCCGGCGGTTACGCGATCGGAAGCGACGGCCGGAGAAGCCCTTTGCCATGCTGTTCCATTCCGTGGAATCGGTTATAGATTACTGCGTGTTGTCTTCGGACGAGGAGGCGCTACTCTGCTCACCGCAAGCGCCGATCGTCCTGACACGCAGACGCCGAGAAACGGACATCGCCGATGCTGTGGCGCCGGCCAATCCCTATCTCGGTGTAATGTTGCCGACAACGCCGCTCCATTATCTCTTGATGGCGTCGCTCCAGCGGCCCATGGTGGCGACGAGCGGCAACTGCTCCGAAGAACCGATCGTGACGGACGAGCGAGAGGCGCTGGTTCGTCTCAAGGGCATTGCCGATGCATTCCTCGTGCATGATCGGCCGATCGCGAGGTCAGTTGATGATTCGGTGGTGTTGGCGATTGATGGTATCCCGGATCGCAACGACAGGGGCGAGATGGGAAAACCCAAGGGCGATGTGATGATCCTTCGCCGGGCGCGGGGCTATGTGCCCCAAGCTATTCGCTGGAGTGATGGTCCGGCAGATGGGGCGCAGGGTCCGGTCCTTGCCGTGGGTGGACACCTCAAGAACACGGTGGCCCTACTGAGAGAGGATCGTGTTGTGCTCAGCCAGCATCTCGGCGACCTTTCCACTGTGGAAGCGGATAAAGCCTTCCGACAAGCTATCAGCGATCTCCAACAGCTGCTTCAGGTCACACCCAAGGCCATTGCTTGTGATCTGCACCCGGACTATCGCTCGACTACTTTCGCACGTGAACTCGCTGCGACTCTGTCTGCCCCGTTCATTCCGGTGCAGCATCACCATGCGCACGTAGCTTCCTGCATGGCCGAACACAAACTTGACGGCGAAGTGCTGGGCATTGCTTGGGACGGGGCCGGCTACGGAGAAGGTGGTCAGGTCTGGGGCGGGGAGTTTATGATCACGAGTTACCGGCAGTTCACGCGATTGGCTTCCCTTAAACCGTTTCGGTTGCTGGGTGGAGAAGCGGCTATGAAAGAACCGAGCCGATCTGCTGCTGCATTGTTATGGGAGCTCATGAGAGAAGAGATGCTGGGGCATCGGCTTCCATATTGGCAGGTATCGCAGGGTCAGCGTGAGAAGTTCGCAAGCCTACTGAGGTCTGGCATCGTGTCACCCTGGACCACGAGCATGGGGCGGCTGTTCGACGCGGTTGCATCCCTCACAGGGCTCTGTCAGGAAACTACATTTGAGGGGCAGGCGGCGATGGCAGTCCAGTTTGCGGCAGAGCAAGGAATGGAGACAAGTGGAGAAGGCTATCCGATCGATCTGGTGCCAAGTGAGAGTCCTGGTACCAAATGGGTCCTCGATTGGCGACCCATGATGAGTGCCTTACGAGATGATCTTTGCAGAGGCAGCCGAGCTGAGGTGGTCGCCACACAATTTCATGTTGGCCTCGCAGAGGGAGTTGTTCGTGTCGCGCAGGTTGCTGGTCTTCCACGCGTGGTCCTAGCTGGCGGTTGTTTTCAGAATCGACTGCTGCTCTCACTCGTGAGGCATCAATTGGAAGCGGCAGGATTCACGGTATATTGTCATAGTCTGGTCCCGCCTAACGACGGCGGGCTTTCACTCGGGCAGGCGGTGGTGGCAGCACACCGTCTGAATGACGCACAGTAAGAAAGGTATGCAAGAGGATGTGTCTCGCAGTCCCAGGACAAGTCCTGAGCATCGAAGGAGATGCGCTCCGCACCGCGACGGTGTCTTTCGGCGGCGTCACGAAATCTGTCTCACTAGCGCTGGTGCCGGAAGCCGGGGTCGGCGACTATGTGATCGTCCATGTCGGCTTTGCGATCAGCAAACTTGATGAGGATGCAGCTAGACGAACATTGGAAACTTATGCAGAGATGGCCACTTCTGGGTCGTCAGATGCGACCAAGGATTAAAGGCGAGACACCGTGTGCTGGTGAATCAACAAGTTATGGCGTGGGCATAGCTGCTGTTTGACCGAGTCGTCGCCTAAGAAACCTGTTCAAAGCTGCTTGCACCTCCGACAACAGCCCTCCTACAATATGGCTCGTTCTTCAAGCCCGGTGTTCAGCCATGCCTTACGAACCTCTTACCATTGGAGTGGCACGTCCCATGAAGTCACGAGTTCTTCCCCTGGCGCTGGTTTTTCTCTTGAGCGCAGTTGACGTATTTCCCTTCGGGGGCGAAGTGGTTGGAGTTCTTGAGGGGAGCACCATCGAAGTGATGCGCCTCGGGAAGGCGCAACGTATCCACTTACATGGCCTCGACTGTCCTGAGAAGGACCAACCTTACGGCGATGAGGTGACCCCAGCGCTTTCGGCCCTCGTCTTCGCTATGGAAGTCACGGTCGAGCCTCGTGGAAAGGATAAATCCGGGCGAATCCTGGCTGAGGTGCTACTTGCGGACGGGACCAACGTGAATCACACCTTGGTGAAGGAAGGTCGATGTTGGTGGTCTCGGAAGTTTGCACCGAACAACGCTGAACTGGAACGGCTTGAGCTGGAAGCCAGGGAGGCGAAGGTGGGGCTGTGGGAAGATCCAGAACCGATCCCCCCGTGGGAGTTCCGGAAGGCCAAACGGAAACGATCCCCCTAGCGTATCAACCGACTAGCCCACCCATTGTGCCGAGACGGGAATGTCGAAAACGACCGCCACTTACTGGAACCCGTTAGCTCCTGACCAACAGACCCGCTGGACTCCCATCAAAGGTCTGGAAGGGATGGCCGAGGAGATCACACTGAGTATCGATCCGGGGACGGGCGAATACACCAGGCTGACCCGCTTCCTGCCGGGCGCCGACACGTCGGCATTCGGGGGAAAATTCCATGTCTATCCTGAAGAGGTATTTATTGTCAGCGGGCGGCTGTACGACCATGCTTTCGATCGTTGGCTGGAAGCAGGAGAGTACGCAAGCCGCCCTCCCCGAGAACGGCATGGGCTGTTTAAGACCGATGTCGGGTGTGTGGTGCTGGAGGTCTCATTCCCCACAGGGTGGCGGGCTGAAAGTGCAACTCATGAGGGGTACGCGGGGCCGTCCAAAAGGGCTGATCGCTCATCTGAAATTACACTCTGACCCCTGTTACACCATGGTTTCATGCTTCCTTGCTGCTATCATACGCGAGCCCGTATGACTAGGTATCAGACTAGGTATGAATGGGTCATATGATAGATCCAATTGCTGCGACAAAAACTAGTACGTTTACTAGTTGATCTAGATGGATAAGAGAGAGTACCTATAGCCGCCGGTTTCCTATTTCTTTTGCTGAAAGGTCTTCTCGATCACTCCGAACCAGGGGGAGGTCGAAGATGCTCGATCATACTCCACCGGACCACCACCGCCCACCTCTGGATGGGCTGGCTTCACGTCAGCTGCGCTAGCCCCGCGGCATCATTCAGACCGAGTCCACTACCACAAGTACCCGATCCCTGATGCCAGCGGGCGATCAACAAGAGAGTTCGTCTGATTCCAAAGGTTCGCCCAGGTGACACGCCCCCGTCGGAGCACGAGATGACGCGTTGGATGACAGTCCTGAGGCTTATGCAGGTTCATGACTCAGTTCATAAGATGCGTGACCGTTTATGACACGACCGTTGGCATCAAGCGGCAACCTTCTTTGGGGCCTCACACAACTGGGCGGATACAAGGATCTTCAATCCAGCGGGAGGTGCACCATGTCCGATTTCAAGCGATTCTTAGGGCTAGCTGGTGTGCTGTTGTTGAGCCTGAGCCTGGTCGGGATTCCGTCCGTGGCACTGGCAGACCGCGATGATGAGGATGATACGGGGAGAGGCCCCAAAACAACTATCTGCCATATCCCAAGTCATGGGAGAATGAAACCGAGTACCCTGAAGTTACCTCCCCACCTCGCGCAGGTACACCTGCAGAATCATTCCAACGATTTTACCGGTGAGTGTGGGGGCACCAAGTTTGCTATCGTAGCGGTCAGCGGCACCTTGGAAGAAGGCTTTCCATTGCGCCCCAATCTCGACTTTACGACGGAAGTCGATGAAGGCAACCCACCAGTCCTGGCCATCTTTTTGGGCAAGGCCTTGGTTCGCGGGGTGAAAGCCTTCCTGGATGTGAAGGATTCGATGAGTCGGGAATTTAGACCAGTCGGCATGCTGAATCCGATTAATCCTGCGCTGGTGGCCTCTGGCAACAACAATGATGCAAACATTTCGTCAATCTACCTCATTGACCGGCGACAAGCTCTCCGAGCCCTGCTGAATGAACCCCGGTATCTCAGTATGGTGCCGGACCTCGCCAAGGTGGATATTCATGCCCCGGAAACAGATCAAACTGTTCGAGCGTTGATCCTCCAGGCTATCACGGAGACTCCCCTGCTCGACCCCAAGAATTTCACCACGGCGACCTTTCTCCAGGTGATCTCGACTTGGAAATCCTGTCATTTTGTCGAAAGCCCGCTCATTAAGCCTTCCAAAGCTGATGGCACGAGGGTGACGGATTTCCCGAACAGTCTAGCCATCTGGGCAGGGACAACTGATGCGGCAAGAACGAGTGATCCCGCCGGCTATAATGCCGCGGTTGAGCGCAAGATCAGATCCACGCTCGCACTCCCGCCAGAGATGCCTGGTTCAAACGACTGCGTTGACAATCCGTCAACGTTCCCGATTCCTCCGCGTCCGGGTGGTGCCGATCCATTGATTCGCTACGCGGTCGACAAACACACCAAACGGATGAATGATACGTACCGACCATGTGAATTTGAGGAGTTTGCGGCGCGTGCCGGCGTGAACATTCAAGTGCCGCAATGTCCGAACTGAGTTGGTGTTATAGCCGCGAGAGATGGCGGGGGCAGATCAACGTGGTTGGTCCGCTCCCGCCTGTCTCTGGGAAGTGCTTGGGAACTGACTGGGAAGGAAGTAGGGGTCAGTGAACAATTGTCTTGATAGACTGCCATCCCTGAAGCGAGTTGCCTCCTCAGTAGTGCACGAGGGTTTCCGACCATGGCTCGTCCGCCTCGACTCAGCGTGCCGTCTTCCCCTCATCACGTCATCCAGCGCGACCAATCGGCAGCCTATTTTTCTGACCCCGAACGATTATGAGGTTTCTCTGGAGTGCTTGCGAGGGAATGGCCTATACCCCATGCGACTATCGATGGAGCAGGGATCCCGGCGCGTGTCTATGCCAACTTGTTGAAGGGCTCTCTGACAAGGAATGGGAGCTCATTCGACGAGCAACACAGCAGGGGCGAGTGGTCGGGAATGATGTCCTTTCGAGAAGAAATTGGTAAGCGAGTCGGCCAGGCGACTAAAAGAGGAAACGCGGAGGCGGCCGAAACGGGCTGATCGACCAGCTGAACTTGTACACTGCCCCCCATGCTCCTTGCATGCGCGTCAGTCGGATGCTTCCGCAATGGGCCACGGCCACTGCGGAGCAATGAAATCCGACCGCCGTCTGGCAGCGGGGGGTAATGTACGTTTTTAGGTTTACATCCTGTATACTAAATCCAGAGGGGTAAGAATGCTTTGTTGCCTCGGTCTTTTTGCAGGACTCGCCGTCGGCTCAGCCACCGGAGGGCCATGGACGTTCATTGCGCCGGCAGCCGGTTTCGGCTTCGGTCTTATGGGAGACATGAAGCTGATGCGCGGTCACCACGAGAATAACGGAAGTCATGGAAGCCATGGAGCTGGTTGTTGCGGAGTCGGACACATGGGTGAAGAAGGGGCGGATTCACGCCTCAAAGACCCTGTTTGTGGAAAGACCATAGAAGATAAGACAGCCAGATACAGGGCAACGTTCAACGGAAACGCGTATTACCTCTGTTCCCTCGAGTGCGAGTCCTCCTTCAAGGACAATCCCGAGAGATACATATGATGTGTATGCAATCGGCACATTGAAGCACCGCGTCTGACAGCCGTGGGCTCTTTGTGATTCATGCTTTGCACAAGCCGCTCCGCAGCTCCAAGAAGAAAATAGGGGGCAGAGACACTGCTGTCCAAGACAGAAGTTAACGAGCATCTCCTCGCCCGTAACTCTTTGAAATCATGAAGACACCATTCTGTTTGTAAATCGAGGTCGCCTGTCCGGGCAGATGCTGTCCAAGACAGCTGAGGAGTTGTCATATCAAGCCGCGCTGGTACAAAACGTATGAATTCACGGCTGCCAGAGCCCTTCGAGGCTTCATCAATCCCCTAGAAAGCTGATGTGTCGGTCATATGCTGTCCAAGATCCCAGTCTCGAAAAAGTTATTTTGGACAAGAGTGGGGCAGAGAGCGATTTTATTGACAGCAAAGTCACCGACAGCGTAGGTCGCCCTCCTCTGTGGTTTGCGAGGTCTTCCGGCCACGGCCCATCCGCCTCGATTCAGCCTGCCGTCGTTTCCCCATCACGTCATCCAGCGTGGCAATAATCGGATGCAGAGCTGCAGATGAGTGAAAGAAGAAACGCAGGGGCGACCGCAATGGGCAGATGGCTCCGCTAAAATTTCACTCTGAGTCGAATCGGGATCTATGAAGCTCAACCATCATCCTGACACGGATTCGCTATATATCGACCTTTCTGAAAGACCGAGCCTTGAAAGCCGCGAAGTGTCCGAGGGTGTCGTGCTCGATCACGATTCGAATGGACGGTTGGTGGGTATTGATATCGACAATGCCACCAACAAGGTCGAACTACAAAAACTGATCCTCAGTACGCTACCTAGCAAGATCGAAACCGACGCTGCCTAAGGCGTCGCTTGGTATAAGAACCCGTAACAAATAGCCCCGCAGTCCCAACTCATTGAAACCCCACAGTCATAGCGTTATGCTCAGAACCGTCGTATGGTGCGTTGTGCTGGCAGAAATCGGCAGATTCGGTTCTTACGCGGATCGGACTGAATGTTGTTGGGCTTCGGAAATGCATATCCTGATCGGTCATGAACTACGGTAAGACAATTGTCTGCTTCGCAAACTCTCGCAAGACCTCTGGGCGGTGCATCGCCGGAAAGGAATGGCAAGGTGGCACTGCAGGAGAGTGGGTGCGCCCGGTGAGCACGCGTTCTACGCATGAAATCTCAGAGGAAGAAAGGCGATACGAGAATGGACGAGACACGCAGCTGCTCGATATCGTCTTGGTTCCCTGCGAAAGCTATCGACCTTTGCCTCATCAACGTGAAAATCATGTAATTGATCCAGGATACTACTGGGCTCTGCAGGGAACATTGGCATGGAAAGATATTTTTGGATGGCTTGATCATCCGGATACGCTTTGGGGAGCCGGTGAAAGTAGCTATGCTGGTCTCAATAATCGTGTAGCCACAGGGCACGAAGAGGGCTCCTCGCTTTACCTTATCTTGGTCGAGCGTCTTCGTCTCCTAGTCGGGCGTAAAGCGCCTGAGTATCCTGATTCTAAGCGGGCAGTGAGGGGTGAGTTCAGTTACCAAGGCTTAACCTATCGCATGGATGTAACCGATCCTGCAATAGAGCGAGAATATCTCGGGCAGGTTGATGGTCAGTATGACATCGCCAAGCCTGTCCTATGCGTCAGTCTTGGGGACTGGTATAAAGGCTATTATTACAAGCTTGTCGCGGCAATCTTGCACGCAGAACGGTGTCGGTGAATCAGATGATCTTTACTATCGGCCATTCAACTCACCCAATAGAGGTCTTCATTGCGCTTCTTCATCGACATGGCATTACTGCCGTGGGCGACGTGCGATCGCATCCGTACAGCCGCTATGTCCCTCAATATTCTCGCGAACCACTGAAAGCTGCTTTGATACGGGTGGGCATCGAATACATTTTTCTCGGTAGAGAATTAGGCGCCAGGAGTGAAAACCCTGCCTGTTATAAGCAAGGTAAAGTTCAATACGACTGTCTGGCTAAACAGCCTCAATTCGCTGAGGGGATAAGGCGCATCAGTGAGGGGATGCAGCGGTATCGTATCGCGCTAATGTGCGCAGAAAAAGACCCGCTGGAATGCCATAGAGCTTTGCTAGTGGCACGCACACTTCATGAGGCAGGTCTTAAAGTAACCCATATTCATGGCAATGGATCACTTGAAGGTCACGGAACGCTGGAATCTCGTCTCCTCAGCCTGTTTAAGCTGCCGGAAGGAGACATGTTTAAACAGCGAGACGAATTTGTTTCTGAAGCATATGAGATCCAAAGCGAGCGAGTCGCATATGAGGATCTTAGCATGAAGCAGGATGAGAGGGCTTCGGCTTCATGAAGGTTTTCACGATTGGTTTCACGAGGAAGAATGCGGAGCAGTTTTTTGCCTGCCTAAAACAGCCAGGTCTTGAGCGTGTGGTGGACATAAGGCTAAACAATGTTTCCCAACTCGCAGGGTTTACGAAGAAGGATGACCTTAGATTCTTCCTACGCGAAGTTGGCCACATAGACTACGTCCATCTTCCAGCGTTAGCGCCGACTCAAGCAATGCTGGACGCATATAAAAAGAATGGTGGCGACTGGGAAACCTACGAGAAGCAGTTTTTGGCATTGATGGCGGAGCGCCAGATAGAAACATCCATCGATAAGGATCTCGTTGCCGGTGCGTGCCTACTTTGCAGCGAGTCGACCCCCCACCATTGCCACCGTCGGCTTGTCGCGGAGTATCTGCGGGGAAAATGGGGAGACGTTGATATCCTACACCTGTGAGGTCGAAGCCCAACAAGGCATTCAAGCGGACAGGACAATCGCGTCTTCGGCAGGCCTGCCGTTTGGCTTTGCGTTAGACGTCATACATGGACATCGTGTACCTAGATCAGAACAAGTGGATCGAGCTCGCCCGAGTGCAATCCGGCGCGGTAACTTCGGGACCTATCGCCGACCTATATACCCAACTCCTTGTTGCGGTTGAGTGCGGGCAGGTGCTGTTTCCCTTATCTGCCTCTCATATCCTTGAAACCTCCAAGCGGAACGATCCCACAAGCCGTTGCCACTTAGCGGGCACACAGGCTAAGTTGAGTCGCGGATACGTGTATCGCAGTCGAGCGGGTCGGCTGGAGATTGAAGTGCGCGCTACTCTGGACCGTCTTTTCGGCACTGATCCGCCCAAACTACCCCAACACTGGGCAATCGCTCATGGTTTTTGGCAGGCCTTTGAGCCGATGGACGGACTGATAGCGTCGTCCGCAGAGGTGCAGAGAATGGTGCGAATAAATGATTTCATCGATCCCGCTGATCAGTACGTCCACTACATGAAGAACCAAGACGATATGCGCCGCCGAGCTGCCCACTCCAAACTGGCCGCAGGTATTGTTGACCTTGTCGAGAGAATCGAAGCACGACGCGCGCGAATGACAGGGCAGTCCGTTAATCTGCGTCGCCGCACCTATGCGGTTCAGCTCTTCATGGATCACCAGGACACCTTCATCAGAATACTCAGTAGTCTTGGCCATTCGCTCGAACAGCTCAAGGCGCTTGGGGAGCGTGCAGTCCGCGCGCTTATCGAAGATGTGCCGACACTCAATGTTGAGGTAGAGATGGTGGCGCGACTTGAGTCGGAGATGGGCGGCATTGCAACTAACGACGTGTTTGATATGCAAGCCTTCTACACAGCGATTCCATGCTCTTCTCGGGTGGTGGCTGAAAGGGCGTCAATCTCTCGCGCGCTGCAGGCAAAGCTCGATGCTAGATATCAAGTCGTATTTTCACGGTCTCTGGGTGACCTCTTAGGCGCATATTCGCGCTGATACTGCGTGTTGAGACCGCGCCGATCCGCGAGATGGAGCACCAATGCTTCGCCACTTTTTTAAGGCCGTCTGTCTCCACAAAGACCTCATCGAATCCAGGGAATGATGTCGAGCAACGGAGTTTCGGGGGCTCATTGCCATGAAGTACGTTGATGAATTTCGCGATCGCGCAGTGGCCACAGCCTTAGCTGAGCGGATCAAGAGGACAGTGCGTCGGCCTTGGACGATCATGGAGGTCTGCGGTGGACAGACCCACGCGATCGTGCGATTCGGCCTCGATAGTCTGCTGCCCAAAAACCTCACGCTGGTCCACGGACCGGGTTGCCCCGTCTGTGTGACGTCGGTGTCGTTGATCGACCAGGCAGTCTGTCTCGCATCATTGCCGGGGGTGATCTTTTGCTCGTTCGGCGACATGTTGCGTGTGCCCGGTTCGCGTGGTGACTTGTTTGGGGTGAAGGCCGCGGGCGGAGATATCCGGATCATCTATTCGCCCTTAGATGCGCTCGAACTGGCCCGCAAAAATCCCGATCGTGAGATTGTTTGTTTCGCGGTGGGGTTCGAGACCACCGCACCGACTTGGGCCATGGCGGTCGCGCAAGCGAAGCAGGCTGGGATCACGAACTTCAGCTTGCTGATTGCCCATGTGCTGGTGCCGCCGGCGATGGAAGCCATCTTGTCGTCGCCGCAGAATCGGATCCAGGGATTTCTGGCTGCCGGCCATGTCTGCACGGTGATGGGCTATGAGGAGTACGAGGCCATCGCACAGAAGTACCATGCCCCGATCGTCGTGACCGGGTTCGAACCGCTCGATGTGCTCGAAGGTATCGCGATGTTGGTCAGTCAGTTGGAAGAGGGACGGGTCGAGGTTGAGAATCAGTACGCGCGATCGGTCAGCCGGGAAGGGAATCCGCAAGCAAAGAGCATCGTCAGCGAAGTCTTTGAAACGGCGCCGCGGAGCTGGCGCGGCATCGGTGAGATTCTAGCAAGCGGATTACGCCTCCAATCTACGTACCGTCCCTATGACGCGGAGTTGAAGTTTCAGCATGAACTTGCGCAGATTGCTGAAGGGAAAGAGGATCCAGAATGCCAGAGCGGGCTGGTTCTCCAAGGTTTGCTCAAGCCGCCGGACTGTCCCGCCTTCGCAACCCGTTGCACACCGGAGCGGCCGTTGGGCGCGCCGATGGTGTCGAGCGAAGGGGCCTGTGCCGCCTATTATCGCTACCGAAGCCATGTGAAACATGATGAGCGGAAAGACGGAGTCTACCGTGAGTAATAGAGAGTTTGAACCGGCTTGTCCGTTGCCAGTTTTAGATAAAAAGACGGTACAGCTTGCGCATGGCGGCGGCGGGCGGCTCATGCAGGAGTTGATTCAAAACGTTTTTGTACGGGCCTTTCAGAATCCCATGTTGGAGTCTCTGCACGACGGGGCGACATGGCCTGTCGAGAAAGGCACCCTGGCGTTTACCACCGATTCCTATGTGGTACGTCCGCTGTTCTTTCCAGGAGGCGACATCGGAAGCCTAGCCGTGAACGGCACGATCAACGATCTGGCCATGTGTGGCGCCAAGCCTCTCTACCTGAGCGTGGGATTCATTTTGGAAGAAGGGCTCAGCATGGCGGTGCTGCAGCGAGTCGTGAACTCGATGGCCGAGGCTGCGCGGGTGGCGGGTGTGCCGATTGTCACCGGTGATACGAAGGTTGTGGATCGCGGCAAGGGCGATGGGATCTTCATCAATACGTCCGGCGTCGGGCTGGTGCCGACCGGCGTCCGTGTGTTGCCGACGTTGATCCAGCCTGGTGATGCGATTCTTGTGAGCGGTGATCTCGGTTCCCATGGCGTGGCGGTGCTCAGTGTGCGGGAAGGGTTGACGTTCGACGGCAAGGTCGAAAGCGATTCGGCGCCGTTGCATCACGTCGTTGCCGATCTGATCGATGGCGGCATTGAACTCCATTGCCTGCGCGACCTCACCCGTGGCGGGCTAGCCAGCGTGTTGAACGAACTGGCTGTTGCGGCGAAGGTAGGGATCACGGTGGAGGAGTCTGCCATTCCGGTGAGCGAGCCGGTACGTGGAGCCTGCGAGCTCTTAGGGCTCGATCCACTCTATGTGGCGAACGAGGGACGCTTCGTCGCGATCGTGCCGGCTTCGCAAGCTGAAGCTGCGCTTACTGTGATGCATCGACACAAGGCCACGAGTCTGGCGGCTCACATCGGCGTCGTGACGGATCACGATCCCCCGATGGTTGTTCTACGGACTGTTGTGGGCACACATCGTGTACTCGATCTGCTATCGGGCGAGCAGCTCCCGCGAATCTGCTAGCCCACATTCTTCATGAACGTTTCTACTGCAACCGCCGATACGCCGCTGCGACAAGCCTGGCCACGCTTCGGCTGCGGCCAGGCTGGCAGGCTCGCCCTTCGCGACCTCAACATACTCCGTCAAGTATGCCTCGGTCTCTCAGCACTCCGCGTGCCCGTCTCGCAAGGCGTCTTGACGGTTTCGTCGCGAACCGCCATGAAGTATGTGGGCTAAGGGCATACGAGTTGTAAGTGATAACGAAAGACTCCGAGGTTCACGGTGATCTCAATCATGAATCGCAGCATGAAAGACGGTTTAGTCCTGGGGACGACGATGCTCGTCATCCATTCGTTCGCCTCGTTCCTGGTGTTTCTCTATTGCCATATCAATACCGAAAGCCAGTCGGTATTCGTCTATTTTCTCTTCTTTGTGGTTGACGCGCCGACCGTGCCGTTGGTGTTCGAACTCGAAGGACAGCTGGGGCTTCTCACAGGCCTAACCGATTCGTGGACTGATCTATGGTTCTACGGACATCAAGGAGTCAACTTGAGGGCCTTCATTCTGACCGTGGTCTTCGGGGGGCTTCATTGGTTCATGGTCGGGAACTTGCTGAGTTACACGCTCGGTTGGATTCATGAGCGATTCCAACACCGTTCGGTGCCCTCCGGAGGGATGGTCCTGTGACCGTCACAACACTAAGTCCTTCCGATTCCATCGGCCTAACTCTTGTCTGAGAACCCCTCGGGTACGGATGGATTGTGGAATCTTGCGACAGTGGGCTTCATTGGACTGTGGAGTCTTGCCTTCAGGTAGGAGGACCGAGCTCAGGGGAACGTCGCACTTTCAACGGGCTTGGAACGTATGGCCTGTAACTTCCAACGTCGGTATGGATGGTATGAGGATTGCCAGTAATCGAGATGGGGGCAAGGAGTACCTGAAGGCTATGCCGGCGCACTCGATAACGATGGCGGTCATACTTGCTGTGTTGTGCTTCCCTCTTACGTATGCCACGTGTCGAGGGGAGAGCGGTAATTCCAAGGCGCTGCGCGAACACTACGAGCTACAAGAAGGCAAGCGGCTCTATGAGCAATATTGCCGGTTCTGCCATGGAGACCAGGGGAAAGGAAACGCCTATGACGTGACTCCTCCACCGGCGGATCTCACCAGCCCGGCCGTCCAGCAGAAGTCGAACGCTGAGCTGACACAGACGATTCATGAAGGTGAGCGGGGCACGGCGATGGGGTCTTGGAAATGGGAGCTATCGGAAAAGGACAAGCAGAACATCCTCCTCTATATCCGGCGGCTGGCTCGATGATCGAAAGCCGAGTGTGAACGATCGCTCTGCTTGAGTTTTGGTTCAAGGCGTGGAGCCACTGATATGACCAACCATGAGAAGCGAAAGAAAATCATCCCGTGGATTGATGCGGAGGAGCGTGTGACGGTCCATTTTCTGGACGAGAAGGACCTGAACGCCGAGGTGACGGGGACTAGTGAAGAATTAGTCGATCTCTCAATTGAAACCAAGGCGCCTCACATCACACAGCGAATCTCGGTCCCGCTCAGGATCACGGAACTTTCAGAGGACCTCGGGCACTACACGCGAGACCCGGAGCGACCGTTGAAACACCGCCGGCTCATGTTGATCGTCGATGAGAAACGGCCGCCTGTCATTTATTAAGCGAACCGTCGCTCGCATCTGAGGTCTTCGGCAACAGTGTGCACGGCAGCGTTGCCCCGATTCTCCCCACTCACGTTAGGCGAATCCCGTTTCATCTCGAGCCTTCCTCTCATGTGAGCGTCTGTTTTTCTTCGAGGATATCGGGCAGTTCGAGCCATGGCTGTAAGGATGAGCGTTCGGAGGCACCTTATTTGCTCAAGTCATCCATTGTCGAGGGCGTTCATGGGTACAAGGGAGATGGTTGATGATCGATAGATCCATCAGCAGATGTAAACGGAGAGCCGGTTTCGGCGATCATGCGATTGCCGGAGGGATGGGGCTGTTGCTGTTTTGCATGAGCATAGGCGTGAGCTCCGGCTGCGCAACACCGGAATCGCTCGAGATGGGCTCCTATGACCCGTCCGATGATCAGGGGGCCATTGCCGGCTACTACCGGAATCAGGCTTTAGCAATGCATGAGAAAGCCAAGGCGCAGGCCATCACTGCAGCGCGTTACGAGGAGTTGTTCGGATCTGAATCGGATTTAGTGTCAGGGGCTCGTTCGTTAGCTCGCTACTACGAGCAGACCGCCCTTGAACTCGGGCGTCTCGCTGAAGCTCATGCGTCCGTGGATCGCACCGGGCGACGCCCTACTGCTGTCCAGTAGGGCATAGGGGTTTGGCTCAACGGACGACGCGCGGAGAGGAGACTATATGAAACACTCGCTGAAGGCTCTCACACTTCTTTTGTTGATCCCGATTCTGATGATCCTCCAGGGTTGTGGGACGACGGTTGATCCGGGCAACCGGGGGCTGCGCTGGCGTCCTTTAACTTCTGGACTGATCAAGGAACCGCTCAAGGAAGGGTTCTATTGGCGGGCTCCCTGGAATGATGTCTTCGTGTATGACACGAGATGGAAGAGCTTCAAGGAAAAGGTGGACGCGCTGACCGCAGACGATCTACCGGTCACAGTGTATGCCGCGATCACGATGCGCCCGATTCCGGATGAAATCTATTTTCTGGCCCAGGAAGTGGGGCCTGACTGGTACAAGCAGTTGGTTCAACCACAACTCTTGTCGGCCGTGCGCGGCGTGGTCGCGAACTACACCATGGTGACGCTTCCGGAGCGCAGCAGCGAGATCGGGAACAAAATCGAAGCGGTCGTGGTCGAAGCGTTGAAGGGGCGCCACCTCGATGTCTACAACGTCGCGCTTTCGGAAATGGAATTTTCCCAGATGGTGTTGAGGGCGATCGAACAAAAGCAGGCGAAGGAACAGGAAAAAGAACAGAAGGATTTCGAAGTGGTGATCGCGCAGCGCGATGCCGAGATCGCTCGGATTCAGGCCAAGGGCGAGGGAGATTCATTGAAGATTCGTGCGGAAGGCGAAGCCGACAGCCTGAGGATCCGTGCCACGGGACAGTCACAGGCACAGGAAATCATCACCAAAACCCTGACGCCGCAGTATCTGCAGTTCAAGTTGTATGAAAGCCCCAATGCCAAGACGATCATCGTGCCCGAAAAGCTGAATGTTCCGATGATCCTCAGTCCCGGGGCCGAAGGACCCAGATAAAAGTCGCGATCGTGCTCGGAGAAGAGAGACGGAACCGAGGAACCTATTTGGACACCTTGGTATGGAGGCAGAAATGAATCGCCTTTTACTGCTGTGGCTCGTGGTCATGACCGCACTCACCACGGTCGGTTGCTTTCCCCGCCACCCACCCCATACGCCCCAACCGTTTGGTACGGAGGAGATGACCGGCAACTTGTCTTTGTCGGTCATTCAACCGCTGTGAATTACGTGTCACTTTCTGACGAGCCGACCTGAAGAATGGTCGCACTCTGCTTTCCGCTAGTTCGAATTGTGACTCAATGCCGAACTGAGTTGAGAGGGGCCATCACCCGAACGATTGAGATTAGTTGTTCAGTCGTCTTGCTGACGCTCTTGTCGGCCTGCGCTTCACCGGTCGAGGGTTTGTGGCCTCCCTCTCCGGACTCCAACACTCAGACCATCGCGGTGTCGCTCGACACCTGGCATGCGATGATCGCTTTTCAGAATGACACACCTCACGCGTATGAGGAGTGGGGCTATGCCGAGCGCGCCTGGTATCTGAAGGGAATGATGGGCGTAAGTGGTGTTGTGCGAGCACTGTTCTGGCCGACCCAGGGTGTCGTTGAAATCGGGCACTATGATCGTGTGTGGGCGGAACGCACGCCCCAGCCGCCCTCCGACCTCTTCACCTTTCGACTGACCGAAGAAGGCTATCAGCGCTTACGGCAACATCTCCATGCGACTCTGTTGAACGATGAACCGGTGGCCTCGTTCCGTCAATCCACGTTCTATCCCGCGAAACGTTCGTACTATTTATTTCACACCTGTCATCAGTATGCGGCGCTGGCGCTGCGCGAAGCAGGCTTGCCGATCTCACCGTTCTTGGCCTTCAATCGAACGAGCCTCGCCTGGCAACTCCGGCGTGCTGCTTGGATTGCTGAGCAGTCACCGGATTCGCCACTTGGCCAGTCGCGGTAAACGACGCTGAATGGTTTTGCGGGTGCAGTAATCGACGATATGACCGAGGATGGGTGGAAGCGTCGTTTCCACGGAGGAACAGGGTGGTATAGACCTGGCAAAACCACTCCGCACACAGATACTCTCTGGCGCGCGGGATTTCCTACTTCAGGGTACCACCGACGGCCAGAGATGACGTGTCCGCATCCGCGACAATGTTCCGACCAGCAGTCACTGCCAGAATCCGGAGATAGATTTGCTGGGCACTCCGTGACCATCTGGGGTTGATGGGAAGACCACGGAACGCTGCTTCAGCAGCTTTCTGTTCGTCATGAGTGAGCAGGGCCACAGTAGTCAAGGTGCGCCTCCCTGTATTCAAACAATGTGTTCTCCTTCTTTACTTTAGAGCCATGACTTCGAGGAAGGATTCGGCGTGCTCCCTCGTCCTAGATCCGATACTATTCTTCCACGGACATTATCCGGTGGAAGCAGCGGGTGCCTCTTTCCAATCCGACGGCGCCTTGAGCATCAAGAGAAATCCGACCACGACAAATACAACGATGGTGCTCATGCCAAGCTGGTGGCTTCCGGTCCAGTCTATCGTCACACCAACGACGAGCGGCCCGAGAAAAGCCGAGACTTTTCCGGCTAAGGCGTGAAGTCCGAACATCTGGTTGCGTAGAGATTCAGGCGCCATCCGAGAAAGGTAGGAACGGCTGGACGCCTGCGCCGGTCCGACGAAGATGCCCAGCAGCAACCCGAAGATCCAGACCAGGAGACGTGATTCCACGAGCAACACGACTACCATCGACAGAGCCAACCCTACCAGCGACCACAAAATAGTCTGCTTCCCACCGACCCGGTCATCGATCCAGCCGAACCCCGCGGATCCGAGTAGGGCTGTCACATTGAGGGCGAGGCCAAAGGTCACGATGTCCCCTTCGCTCATCCCGAACACCGTGGCTGCGTAAATACCGCCGAACGCGAAGAGGGCAACCAGTCCGTTGTGGTAGATCATCAAGGCGATCAGGAAATGGACGATCCCACGATAGGGCCGGACCTCCCTGATCATATCGAGGAGCTGAGCGTACCCATCCTTCATCGACTGCCTGAGCCCTTTGCCGGAAGCCGGTACGTCCGGCGTGAACATAAACAACGGCAGAGCGAAAAGCAGATACCAGACTGCGACAAGCAACGCCGTGGCTCGAATGTGTCCGCCTCGATCGCGATCGAGGCCGAACGGGGGCTGCTCCGGCATCAGAAACCACAGGCGGCGAGTAGGAGGCCAGCCAGACCACCCGCGTAGCCCGCACTCCATCCCCAACCGGACCAGCGACCGACCCGCGATTTAGGCACCAGGTCCGGCAGCATCGCGTTGTAAAATACCGAGGCGCACTCAAATGTGATGGTCCCGGCTCCTACGAGCAGTATGGCGGGCCAGAGAAAATCCGGGCCAGGTTCGACGAACCATAGGAAGGCGATGGAGAGGATCGTCAGGCCAGTGAACAAGCCGATCCACGGTTTGCGCCGACCCGTTTGATCCGCCACGGCGCCTAAGAGCGGGGCTCCGATCGCGATGACCAACCCGGCGATCCCCAAAGTCATGCCCCAGAGCCGACTGCCGGATTCCTCATCAGCCGCAATTTGTTGGGCGAAGTACGGCGGAAAGATGAACGTCTGAATCACAGTCCAGTACGCGCTGTTGGCCCAATCGTACAAGGCCCAAGACCAGAGACCGGTGAGAGACGTCTTTGGCTCGTTCCCGGATTCGGTCTGGCGATCGAGGTGATCTGAATCAGGTCCCCGACGCGGCGATCTTTCAGTGGAGCTCATCGGTGATGCGTTCACGCGGTGTCTTTGACTCGCCAGCCGTCGTCTTCCCTCTGCAGCTCGATCTTGGCCTTCACCATGGTGGACCTCATTCGTGAGTTCTAGGACCTTCAGGAGCAGAATTGAGAAGAGAAGCTTCCCAGGTCCACTTCCTGCTCTTTGGGTGAATGTGGAGATGATGGCGAAACAACATCAAGTTCGATGCCAGAGCCAGCACTCATAAGATCGCATTTTTGGGGCACGGTATCGGCCTGTTCCCTTGCGCTCGACTTGTGGAATCAACAAGTAGCCTGTGGCGTTTGACGCCACTCGTGCCTGAGGAGTGGTGAAATATTTCTACAGCCTAGCGCAGCGGAGCCGTCGGATATCACAACAAGAAATGAGGGAGATGGTCAGATACGACCGTTCTGTCACGAGCCATTTTGTCCGCCGCGCCATGGTTGCTGTCGTGGCGTTCTTGGTGTCAACAGGGGGATGGTCGAGAGCTATTGATCGTCCAGTGGGTGGTTGGGAAGAGGGTATGGTGGGTTCAGAACTCTATAAGTTGGTGCAAGCGCTGGCCGTGAACATCGGCCCACGAAGCTACAGGGACCCTGCCAACTTGGACGCTGCCGCCGACTTCGTGTCGAATCGGCTGGCGTCCTTGGGGTATCCCGTCACCGAGCAGTCCTATCAAGTGGGAGGATTGCAGGTCCGCAATGTCATCGCAGAACGGCGAGGCACAGAAGAGCCGGATCGCGTGATCGTGGTCGGAGCCCACTACGACACAGTCGTCGGCTCGCCGGGGGCGGACGACAATGCCAGCGGAGTGGCGGTGTTGCTGGAGCTGGCTCGCCTCCATGCGGCGACCCGCTTTCGGAAGACGGTGCGGTTCGTGGGCTTCACCTTGGAAGAGCCGCCGTTTTTCCGCAGCTGGCATATGGGCAGCCGGGTCTATACGCGGGCCCTCAAGGAACGTGGTGAACAAGTCGAAGCGATGCTCTGTCTGGAGTCGGTCGGCTACTACTCGCGAGAACCGGGAAGCCAGTCGTTCCCCTGGCCGGTGTTCTGGCTGCGCTGGCGTTATCCGACCACCGGCAATTTCCTCACGATCGTCAGCAATGCCGATTCGCGGATGCTTCAGGAGTATGTTCGAGACGTATTGATATCGCGGATGGCGTTGCCGGTTGAGACCTACACCGGCCCTTGGTGGATACCGGGCGTGGACTGGTCCGACCATGGATCGTTCTGGAACGAGGGTTACCCTGCAATTATGCTGACCGACACGGCCTTGTTTCGGAATCCCCATTATCACAGCCCGTTTGATCTCCCCGAACGGCTGGACTATCAGGCGATGGCAGAACTGGTGAAAGGACTGGGGCAGACTCTTACCTCGCTCGACGAACGGCAGTAATGGGTGCCGGTCCCTCTGGGGCATTATGCGACAGCCTCGGCAAGACCTCCGGCCTTCATCTCCCCACTGTGGCAGCGGACTCAGATCGGCTCGGTCGTCATGTTGCCATGAACTACTTGTTTTTCCACTTGGTTGCGCTCGAAGTAGAGGTGCGTCTCATCTGGCATTGACGTTGCGGAGTAGACCAAGTGGGTTGATCCGACTCAGACGCGGATCTTCCGCCCTGATTTAATTTAGGAACGCCCTGGCTGGGACCTTGGCAACATGGAGCGTGATCGGTGACACCGATAGGAGCGACAGGCTCGGCAAGCACGGAGAGAGGCTATGGTGTGCGATGGAGCTGCATGCTTGCTGCTGCTGTTATAGGCTTGTGGGCTGTCGTGCCGGTTCACCTGTCGCCTGCTCAGCAGGCCCGCCCCGTCGTGTACCTCGTGCCGATCGAAGGCGTGATCGATCTCGGTCTGGCGCCTTTCGTTGAACGGAATTTGGACGAAGCCGCCGTGAACGGTGCCGCGGCGGTGATTCTCGAAATCGACACCTTCGGCGGACGCGTGGACGCTGCGGTTCTGATCAGAGATGCTTTACTACGATCCACGGTAAAGACCGTCGCGTTCATCAACAAACGGGCCATCTCGGCCGGGGCCCTGATCAGCCTGGCAGCGGAACACATCGTCATGGCGGAAGGGGGTACGATTGGGGCGGCGACACCCGTCCAGATCGGTATGCCGGGGGCCCCAGCCCAGCCGGTCGAGGAAAAGACCGTTTCCTATATGCGAAAGGAATTCCGCGCGACCGCGGAAATCCGTAAGCGGCCTCCCTTACTTGCTGAAGCGATGGTTGATGCGGATGTTGAGGTCCCCGGATTAATTGAGAAGGGGAAACTGCTCACGTTGACGACCGACGAAGCCTTGGAACACAAGCTGGCCGACTTTCGCGCCGACCGACTCGACGGCGTGTTGAGCCTACTGAAGTTAGAGAATGCCGAGATCCATCGCGCGAAGGAAACCTGGGCGGAATCGCTGGTCCGCGTCCTCACGCATCCGATCGTGAGCGGGATCCTGATCGCGGTCGGGACGCTCGGGATCCTGGTGGAAATTCAGTCTCCTGGTTTTGGTGTACCTGGCTCGATCGGCGTCACCAGCTTGGCCCTTTTTTTATGGGGCCACTGGCTGGTCCGTCTTGCAGGGTGGGAAGAATTCCTCCTCATCGGGATCGGACTGATTCTGCTGGCGATCGAAGTGTTTCTGATTCCCGGGTTCGGCATCTTCGGGGGGCTCGGCATTGCGGCGTTGCTTGGTGGGCTTGGGTTGAGCCTTGTGGGAGTCGGGGCCACGTGGGGCGTGATTCTGTCTGCCGTTGGGCAAGTGATGCTCGCCTTGCTGATCGCCATCGCGGTGGCGCTTGCGTTTCTGCGAGTTATCCCACGCCTGCCGTTCGGCCGGCCATTGGTGCTGGAGACTGGATTGCCGGCTGAGTCGGGCTATGCCTCTGCGCCGGAAGCGGACCGACACTGGCTCGGCAAACGGGGTACCGCCGCCTCAACGCTGCGGCCGGCCGGCATCGCTCACTTCGACCACGAGCGAGTGGACGTGGTGACCGAAGGCGAATTTGTAGAAGCCGGTGAGGCCATTGAGGTCATTCGTGTGGATGGCAATCGTATCGTCGTTCGGCCCATCCAACCGAATCCTGAAAGGAGTGCGTCATGAACCAAGTGGAAACCGGTCTCTTGGGAATCATCGCCACGACGATCCTGGTGATCGTCGGCGGTACCCTCTTGCTATACCTGATTCCCTTGCGCTTATGGATCGCGGCCTGGGCCTCCGGTGCCTACACAGGACTAGTAACGTTGATCGGGATGCGCCTGCGGCGCGTTCCCCCGGGCACGGTGGTCACCGCGCGCATCAGTGCTGTGAAGGCCGGACTCTCCATCCCGCTCAACGATCTGGAGGCGCATTATTTAGCCGGTGGCAACGTCGTGAACGTCGTCAATGCGATGATTTCCGCGGACAAGGCGAACATCCCCATGCCGTTCAAGCGCGCGGCGGCCATCGACTTGGCCGGGCGGGACGTGTTGGGGGCTGTGAAGATGTCGGTGCTCCCGAAAGTGATCGAGACGCCTCGTATTGCGGCGGTTGCCAAGGACGGGATTCAGCTCCATTCCATTTGCCGTGTGACGGTCCGCACCAATCTCGACCGGCTGGTGGGCGGAGCGGGAGAGGAGACCGTACTTGCGCGGGTGGGTGAAGGCATCGTCAGCACGATCGGTTCCGCGGTGACCCATAAGGACGTGCTCGAAAACCCCGACCACATTTCGAAACACGTGCTGAGCAAGGGGCTCGATGCCGGCACCGCATTTGAAATCCTTTCGATCGATATTGCGGATGTAGACGTTGGGGAAAACATCGGCGCCAAACTCCAGATCGACCAGGCCAACGCAGACAAACAAATCGCACAGGCTAAGGCGGAGCAACGTCGGGCGATGGCCGTCGCGCTTGAGCAGGAGATGCGGGCGCGGCTGGTCGAGGCAGAGGCCGAAGTGCCTAAAGCGATGGCGGAAGCGTTTCGTCAAGGGAACCTCGGCGTCATGGATTATTACCGCATGAGGAACGTGCAAGCGGACACCTCAATGCGTGATGCGATCGCCGGGACTGGTGAGGAACCGACGACCGGGCCGACGCAAAAGGAGCCCCGATGATGAGCTGGGGAACACTGGCATTTACGGTGCTGCTGATCACGGCCCTGGTGGCGCAGTTGGCGCGTGTATGGAAACAACGAGGGTTTGAATCGAGGGAGGAGGAAGCGGACAGGAAAGTGAACACCCTCCTCCAGGAGAGCCAGCGGATCCCTGTACGTGAGCCCGGTGTTCCGAGTGAACAACCGAGCCAGGCACGACCTGCCACGGAAGTATTCACGGCAAGACGCCCTCACATATCCCGTATGTTTCGTATGGAAGCGAACCCGCATACGATGCGACGGGGGATCATCCTGATGACGATTCTAGAGCCTTGTCGTGGGGTCAATCCATTCGTGTTTCGCGACTAGCAGAGAGAAAACAGACTTCGGGAGGCAGTGGCGCGCGGGCGGACCACGCGCCACACTGCGATACCACGGCGGCGACCAGAACAGGAGTCATGCATGGTCGATCCCTCTTCCATCATCGCTGCCGGCGTCTCTCCTGGCTAACTCGTCTGCAGCGACTGTTTGATCCATCGTGACTCCTCCACATGCGCACGGAACATCGGCAGGGTTCTGTACGACCAATGAAGCACATCCGGATCCTCCACCGTCTGCATGCTCTCCTCGAACTCTTGGACATCCCTCTGGTGATCCCACAGGATGTACTGCATGTACTCGCGATCGAATGCGTGGCCGGATAGTTTCGTGAGCTCCTTCAGCTTCTGCTTGTGTTCGTCGCTTAACTCCTTGGGCAACTGAACGCCTTTCTCGCCGGCCATCTCTTGTATCTCCCGGCTGATCCGTTTGTGGTCAGCGATCATGTGCTCGGCAAATTCCTTCACGCGTGTGCTGGCTGCCCGTCCGTCGACGAGTAGCGCCAGCGAGATTTGGGCTTGCTGCATCTCAGCCGCGTTCTTAAGGAACGCTTGGGTGTACGGCTTAGGTTCCGGTTTGGCGCTCTGTGCCCATGTGACCGGGACGACGGCCATTGCGGTGGCCGTCGCAAGACTGATCAGGATCGTGCGAATCATGGATTCCTCCTTGTGTGAATGTTGGGAAAGTTAGTGGATAGTGAATAGGATTTTGCCGTTCCAGCCTCCGAGTACTGCGTACTTGTGCCTTCACTTGTGCAGCTGGAGTGCCACCGAACGAGATGAGAAATGGAAGAGCGGGTCAATCCAAATATCGCAGCGTTAGAAAAATGCCTGTGCAACCGTAGATATGAGGAGACGGGGAGGTTGGGGAGTTAGGCAGCAGGAGGATCGTCCACTCTGTTGCCAATTTCCGCAGTATCCGGACGTTCAATCCTACCTCTTCATGGCATCGGTTCGGAAGTTTCGGGTTCCACGGAACCGTTGCCAGATGAAGTACAGCGGTGTTCCTGCCACGACAGTCGCGAGTCCCAAGCCTGCTTCCCATGGTCGCTCAGAGACTGCGTTCCCGATAATCACTATCGACATGAGAATGAAGAATCCTGGAACAAAGGGATAGAGCGGTGTGCGGTAGGGACGGGGAAGATGAGGTTCCTTGCGGCGCAGGATCAGCACTGCTCCCACCGCAAGGGCGCTAAAGATGGTGAGCATGGTGCCGCTGTAGATCACCAGCTGCTCGAAGCTCCCTGAGAGAATCAGGACCGAGGCCCATAGGCTCTGGAGAAGAATGGCGTTGACTGGTGTCTCCCGCGCTTCTGAAGTTCGGCCAAAGTACTCCGGAATCAGCCCGTCTTTCGCCATCGCATAATACACACGCGGTCCGGCCCACACCATGGCGCTGATCGCCCCTGTGATTAAGAGACACAACAGCATGGTCACGAACCGTGCAGCGTCCGAACCCAGCAGCGCCACTGCGACCTTGCTTGCGACGGGCAACAGCGGTGGCTCGGCCAAATCCGTGACGGACAATGCGTAGAAATAGAGTGCGTTCAGCGCGAGATAGAGGAGCGTGACAAACACCGTGCCGCCGATCATCGCTCGCGGAATGGTGCGGGCCGGTTCAGTGACCTCACCAGCCAAATAGACGGCTGCATTCCACCCGGAATAGGCATAGAGGGCAAAGATCAATGACACGATGGACAATCCGATGCTCAGGGTGGCCTGTGCCTCAGACTGACTGAGATGCGCCCAGTCGCCTTTCCCTCCCATCATGCCTGCCGCCATCAGCAAGAGGATGGCTCCTATGTTCACCAAGGTGAACGTCCGTTGAAGCAATCCACCTGTTCCTTTTCCTGCGACGTGAAACGCGGTGATCGACCAGAGGAGGGCGAGTGCGATGAGCGTGGCGCGCAAACCTTGATCGCCATCAAAGACAAGGAGCTGATTCAGGTAGGCGGCGAAGCTCATGGCCCCAGCCGCAATGGCCGCACTGAAGCCGATGGCGAAGGATGTCCATCCGCTCAGAAAACCGATCAGGGGCCCATAGGCACGGTGAAGATAGACGTATTCTCCGCCAGAAACCGGAAGGGCCGTCCCTAGCTCGCTATAGGAAAGTGCACCCGACAGAGCGATCAGTCCGCCCAGCAACCAAATAAAAAGAATCCACCCGGGATGGCCGAGGTCACGCGCCATAAATCCCGTCGTAGTGAAGATGCCGGTGCCGACGACGTTGCTGATGAGCACGCAGGAGGCCGTGAACCATCCGATCCGGCGGGGGAGGGAGGACGGTTCAGTCTCGGCTTTGTCCATCGATACGGTTCGTTCCTATTTCTCTCCGGATCGAACCAGCGGCACAAACCGCACGAGGGTAAGAGTTTTTCGCTCATAGCCCTCTGTTGTCCGGTGATAGAGCTCCAGCGTTTGGATGCCTCGGCCGACCGGCAGGATCAATCGACCACCGATCGCCAACTGGTCGAGCAGTGGTTGCGGGACATGGTCCGGTGCGGCCGTCACGATGATGGCGTCGAAGGGGGCTTCCTCGGGCCACCCTTGGTACCCATCGCCCACGCGAACGTGGACATTCTTGTAGCCGAGCTCTGCCAGCGTGTGTTCCGCTTGACGAGCCAGCGGCTCCACGATTTCGATGGTGAGTACCTTGTCGACCAGCTCGGCGAGGATGGCGGCTTGATAGCCGGATCCAGTCCCGATCTCGAGAACCTTATCCGTCTTCTTGAGTTTCAGGACATCCGTCATCTCCGCGACCAAAGAAGGTTGCGAAATGGTCTGGCCGTGGCCTATGGACAAGGGTCCGTCGATGTAGGCGAACAGGGAATACTTCCCCGGGACGAAGCGATGGCGCGGCACACGTCTCATCGCAGTAATCACGGCGGGATCCTTAATGTCGCGGGGGACGATGTACTGCTCAACCATTCGGTTGCGCTCGGTTTCGCGGTTGGAATACATGGGAGAAGAATCCGTTTCTCGGCCGCTATTACATGAGGAGATCCAGATCGGCAAACTAAAAAGGATGACGCATATGAGCCTGAAGCACAAGGGACGGTGAGAGAAACGACTCATGAAGCCCCCTTGCTAAGCAGTCAAGGTAGTCATGTTGAAAGGGAGCAATCGCGATGCCATCGCGTTGAACGAAATAGTGAGACAAGTGTGCGTCGAGTCGATGAAGGTGTGGCGTTGCACTACACCGGCGACCGCAGTGTTGTGGCACAGTATCCCAGATCCTTCTTCCTTCGATCTGCACTCGCACTCCAACCTTTCGGAGAGGTTTGGATTTTCTCTGAGCCGTCCGTGGCATCACCCTTGCTCGCTTGATTTCGTTTTAGAAGACAAACGGGTGGATGGTCTTGTCCCGATCAATCATGATTGAACCACTCATCATCGAATCCCCCAGGGTTTCCCTTGCACAAGAGCCGATGGAGATTGTGGAGCGGAAGGGGCTGGGTCATCCCGATACCATTTGCGACGCCGTGATGGAATCCGTCGCAGTCGAGCTGGCGCAGGCCTATCTCAAGACGTGCGGGCGCGTCCTCCATTTTAATGCCGACAAGGGGATGTTGGTGGCCGGCCAGGTCGCGTGTCGCTTCGGAGGAGGGTCGGTGCTGGCTCCTATGCGGTTGGTGATGGGAGACCGAGCCACCTACGAATGGAAGCGCAAGCGCATCCCGGTACAGGCGATTGCCGAACGGACGGCACACAAATGGTTCAAGCAGCATTTGCCGCGCGTCAAGCCACTGAAAGATTTAGAATGCCAGGTCGAACTGAAACCGGCATCGGAAGAGCTGCGGTCCGTGACCGAACGGCCGCAGGAACCTGTCGCCAATGACACCTCCGCTACCGTGGGGTACGCCCCGTTGACGCCGACGGAACGCCTGGTGTTCCAGGTCGAACAATTTCTGAACGGCCGCTCCTTCAAGAAAGAATTTCCCGACACAGGAGAAGATGTGAAGGTCCTCGCTGTGCGAAGGGGCAGGGATCTCAGTCTGACGGTGGCTATGCCTTTTGTGTCTCCATTGATCCGCAATGAGTCCGAGTATTTCCAACGGAAAGCGGTGGTGGAACGGGTTCTGACGAATTTCGTCTCCCGCAAGAGAGGGACGGATTTCTCGCTACACGTCTCATTGAACGTGCTGGATCGGCCCGGCGCCGGCGAGGCCGGCGCCTACCTGACGCTGCTAGGAACGTCGGCGGAGGCAGGAGATTCCGGCGAAGTCGGGCGAGGCAATCGAGTCTGCGGAATTATCTCACTCCGTCGACCGGCCAGTGCCGAAGCCGCGCCGGGCAAGAATCCAGTGGCCCACGTGGGGAAAATCTACAATGTGTTGGCTCAGGTGTTGGCGGAGGACATCTATAAAAAGGTACCGGGATTGCTGGATGTGACGGTCTGGATCACCAGCCAAATCGGCCAACCGATTTCCTCGCCGCAAGCCGTGGCCGTCGAAGTCGTTCCAAGAAGAGGTATGAAATTGGAGGCCGTGCGTCCGAAGATTCAGCGCGAAGTCCAGCAGGCCTTCGCCCACATGAAATCCTTCTGCAAAGCGTTGACGCGCGGCCTGTATGAGGTGTGCTGAAACCCTCAGGCATGGCGTTTGTGAATCGTGATGTGATTCCTGTCTGGATCTTCGATCACGGCCATCCGACAGACTGGTGTCTCGAAGACTTCTGCGACGAACGGCACAGCTCGCTCCTTCATCTTGTGGACAAACGCCTCAATGTCCGACACCTCGAACGCAACCACCGCACCCTTTGCTCCTGGCGTATGGCCCATCTCCGTCGTCGTGATGGCGAAGGTCGAATCTCCGATGTCGTATTCCACCCAGACGTCCTGGTAGTTGGAACTCACGTGCAAGCCGAGCACATGTTCGTAGAATGCTCTGGCCCGTTCCATGTGCGAAACCGGATAGGCGGTGAATGCCATCGACGTAATCATGCGATGAATCCTTTCATGCCATGAATCCCCATTTTGCCGTCACTTGATCGGCCGGGGGATGGTAGGAGCGAAGTTTGATCATTCCCTCTACATCGTGAGCCGGCTCGTCGGACCAGAGAGGAAACTGGTCTCCGGTCGGAGCGGTGATGGAGTCGATATAATCCCATGCGTCTCCGTCGCTGAATACGACGATCTTCCACCCGTTGCTTGTCTGGTATGAAACCTTTCCGAGCAGGATATCCCCTTCTGTGAGCTGCACGGTCGCCTCGCCGCATTCGATTCGGTGAAGCTCAGCGAAGGCTGCGTCGATGAATTCATCTTGAGTCATGGATCCTCCGACTCCGTATTCACCTTCCAACACTGAACATCGAAACGAACTCAGGACATCGGTCATCGTTTCGTTTTTGTCTCCTCGGTGATGGTTCGTTCACGCAATTTCTTGACCAATTCCTGATAAGAACTCTCGCGAATGATCTTCTGGAACTGACTCCGATAATTCTTTACCAGACTGATTCCGTCTACGACGAGGTCGTAAGCATGCCACCGGCTTTCATTCATGTGGAGGCGGTAGTCGACGGGAATGGTCGTTTTGTCAGAAACGAGCTCCGTTCTGACTTCCGCATAGGCTCCTTCGATCCGCTCCGACAGATATTCCACCTGCTCTCCGCCATACCCTTCGATCCGTTCGGCGTACCGGTCGATGAGAAAACCCTTGAAGGCCTCGACAAACTCCGTACGCTCGGCCGTGGTAAGTGGTTTCCACTCTGTGGCCAACGAGCGTCTCGACATTTCCGCATAGTCGAATCTACTGGCGATAGCCTCCGCCAGCATGCGACGACGAGGCAAGAGTTTGGCTGGATCTTTCAGTGCCGGGTCTTCGAGGATCTGAATGACCTGGGTGATCGTTCCACGAACAGCTTCGGTAGGTGATTCAGAGCCAGCTGCCGCTGCAAGCAGGATAGGCCAGACGAGAACGAGCTGCACCGCAGCATGAAGTGCGAAGCCCCGCATAGCCGCGCGCAGCCGCTCTCGGATCACCCCCGCTTGTGACCACTCGCCATGCACACAACCCCTCCTCGGATACCCGCGTCTGTCGCTATCACCACGGCACCGCCGAATCCTCTTCGTGATCAGACGGCGACTCGCGTCGATAGACTATCGGCGAGTCGTCAGTCCATGACGAATGTGACCTTCAGATCCACACGATACAAGGTGACCTTGTTGTTTTCGACCACGACATGTTGCTCTGCTACCCACGCCGACTTGATCCCGTGGAGGGTCTTGGATGCTCGGGCGATTCCTTGGGCGATGGCATCCTCGAAGCTTGTGGGCGAATCGGAGCTGATCTCGATGATCTTGGCGACGGACATGGAATTCCTCCCTTCATGTCATGCGCATAAGCGCTCGTGATGGTTCCTCAACCAATTTCTGACTGGACATTCAGCAAGGTCGAGGCCAGAGGTCGTTCGGCCGGAAGCTCGGCATTTTGGCCATATCCCGGAGAGTTAGACGGGAGGGAAGAAATGACGGACGAAAGGATTGGGGAACTCTGCTACATGGAGCGACTGCGGTCTGTAGCAAGAGGGCACATATCGCAGGTTGGGCATGCCCAGCAAGAACGCCCCTGAAGAATGATCGTAACCTTATCCTGATTTGCCGCAGGCTACGTTCCACAGCGCTTCGTTGATACTGCCCGGTTCGACGGGAAACCCGGAGCCTTGGCCAACCGCCACGGCATGTTGCACGCCGGTGCCCATGTGCTGAGAGTGCTCGGACGATGCCAACAACCGAACACGTTTGTTGACGCAGTCAAATTCCTTGTGCGACTTCGTTGAGAAAAACCGGTGGGGTCCCAGCATGAACCGCCCAAACGGCGCGTTCCCTTGCATCATCTTATAGTCGGTCAACTGCCATAGCGTGACAAGAGCTTCGTCTCGACGAATCGTCGTTGGATCGAAGTACACCATGTTGCGTGCTGGGGATTGGTAGGCGCTGTCAACGGCCACCCAGGTTTCACCAGGAGGCATCACGCCATAACCCAGGGGTTGACGGAGCTCGTAACCAGAGTGTCCGCACGAGGCGAACGCGAGCAGAATAACGAGAAGAAGGCCGGGAGCGAAAATCTGAGGCATACACACCTCGCGGATACAACATCGTAACAAAGGTGCGAAGGAACGGACAAACTGAGCTCGGAAGGAGGTGCCCTCTCGAATACTTAGGTCAAAAGCAACAGGACACTCCTTACACGACATGCTGAGTAGAATGATGTGGAATGGGACCGCGGCTCCTCTCTTACCCAATGCGGCTTGATGACGTACTGAGGCCTATAGGCGACTGGCATGCCTGTTGACTTAGAGGTCGAATGTTTCATTGTTGATGATCTGATTTGACCGAACAGGCGCTTTCACGGGCTCCGACACGAATCGATGGGCCATGGTTATGCCAGGGCACGAGCAGCACTGGCTCATTGCGAGATCCCTGCATGCCAAGACCCTAAAAGATCCACTATTTTCAGATTCACAGGATTGACACCCTTCTCGTCGAGAAGTAGCCTAAGCAGCCCCCTATTCACCAGCAATACATCCTTCATTAGGCGGCTATTTCAAAGGGACCGTGGGGCATATGAGCAAGAGTGATGAAGCTCCTATTGGGTCGGAGGACTCCAAAGGGGAAACAACCGATCACCCACGGGTGTTTATCTCCTACTCACACGATTCCTCAGCACACAAGAAATGGGTTGGCGACCTAGCTGGAAGGCTAATGGACAATGGAGTAGATGTTATTCTGGATCAATGGGATCTTGAGCCTGGTGATGATGTTCCAAAGTTCATGGAGCAATCAGTTAGAAGAGCCAATAAGGTTTTGATGATCTGCACAGACGCATACGTCAGAAAAGCAGACGATGGGAAAGGCGGAGTCGGTTATGAATCGATGATAGTGACGGGAGAACTGGTCCAGAACTTAGGGACCTCAAAATTTATTCCTGTCATTCGGCAGGCAGAGGGGCAGACAACAAAACCTGCGTCAGTAGGTACGCGCTGGCATATAAATCTGAGCGAGGGGCAGGATATGGAGGAGCAGTTTAACTCCCTTCTGAAAGCGGTTCATAAGATGGTTCGGTCAACCAAGCCGCCTCTTGGTGCGAATCCTTTTTCGACTACCAGTACAGCAGTTCCTCCCTTAAGAGATGTGAAAGTCAGTGTAGATAACATTTCAGATTTGTTCAATGATGCGCTTGAGATCGCAAGACGGCAGGACTTGATCGCATGGAGGAGATTGTCAACGAAAGCAAGAGGAGGATTGCCAGAAAAGTTATCAGAGTGGCGGAATAGATACGAGAGACAAGGGCTAACACCGCGTAATCCCAATGAACAAGAACGATCCAAGTTGTTCTCAATACTGATGGACAATGTTGCCGAAGGAGTGGGTATATATCAGCCATTATTTGCCATCTCATTAGCAGGCGTGATCTCAGGCGATCCCAAATTCAACAATCAAAGGGCAGTCCTGGACGACTTCATCCATCCACGCGGTTGGAACCGCAGCGGTTCAACCGATATTGCCGATATGCCTCTCACCATTGCTTTTGTTTACCAGGCTCTTCACGGAGCTATCTGCCTCTATAGTGATCAATTATCGCTCGCAGTTCGTTTGGCCCGAGAACGAGTAACTACTGGGTATGGGCGCGATGCTAATCGGCTGTTTGAGGAGGAGAGAATCGTGGGCTGGCCTCCATCACTGGGGAGAGACTCGAAGCTCGGATGGGAGTTTTTGTGGAATCTGCCTGAGCGGTGGACTTGGTTGCTTGAAGCATTTGGCGATGCAGATGAATACAGAGTATCGCTTTGCTCGTATTATATGGGACTAACACTGCTCGAATTGGTGGAGGTAATTGAGAGTGGGCATCAGGAGTTGTTAGACAAAAGGGATGTCGGGATAGGTGTTCCCATTCGGTTCCCTGCTATGGAGAAGGATATTGTAAGACGTGCATATCGCAGGTTCCTCAACAGCCCAGATCAGGTCATGGAGATATGGCGTAGCCGCGGTATCACAGAAGAATCAGTAAGAGAAGTCTGGCCAAAATGGATTGCACTCACGTCGCATTTGGTTAGGAGAGAATACTGGCCAGATGACTCGATCTTCATGGCACATGAGAACTTATTTGATGACGTGTAGTAGGTAGGTAAACGAGACCGTCTACTTTACTTAAGACATAATTGCGCTAGCCGCCCGCTCTATGTGTTTGCCTTCCCCGCACCCTCACGCCAGGTACGCTGCGACGATGCCAGACAGCACGATCCCATCGAAGGTGCCAGCGCCGCCAATGCTGGCGATGCCGGTGGCGATTTTCTCGATGTCTCGAAGATGAAGCAGATCCGCGCCGATAAGCGGGCCCAGCACGCCGGCGACGAAGGCGATAGGAGGCGCGTGGTCCGGGACGAGAAGCAGGGCGCTGATCGCTGCGAGCAACGGAGGAAAGAGCCCGGGCATCGTAATCCCAATTCCCTCGACGGGTTTTGCCAACCGGTAGCACGCCACCGTGGTGATGAAAATGGCCAGGAGTAGTCCGAAGACAGGCCACCAGCCTGCCATCACTAGATGAGCCGTTTCGTAGACGGTCAGCGCCACCGGAATCAGGCAGCCTCCCACGTTGACCGCGATGATCGTTTCTCGGCGCACTCGTTGGAACATGGGCCACCATCCGGACAATCCGAACACCGCCAGAGGGTCTGCCAGCACCGATTCTGTTCGGGAAATGTGTTTCACAGGAATGTTGATCGGGCTTCCCAAGAAAATACCGATTACGATGAGCAGGGCGGATGCAGGTTCCAGGTGAAGTTTGACCAGGGCCGACGTGAAGAGGTGTCCGAAGACGAGCGGTAGCATCGCCACAAGCAGGAAGACGAGAAGTAGCGGAAGAACTCCGGGGAGTTTCACGTTCCGATACCCTCCTCCATTAACAGGAATCCTACCCTCATCAATCGATCACCGATTGCACGTGACACGTACAAGACAACTGCGTGGGTGTTTCTGGTGCAAGATCGCGGGAGGAGTTCTACTGTTGCATCTTGCCTCATCGAACCCGACTTCTCTGTAGCCGCCTACCCCAACCATCCGATGTCTGCGGTTCGAATCTCCATACACCAATTATGGGAATCCGCGAACGAATTGTCTATGAACGCTGTGGCATCGGGATTGCTCACTTTAGGTTCAGGTAAGAACTGCACTCGTTGTCCTTCAGAACAGGAGTATCACCATGAAAGTTACCCTCAGCATCATCAAAGCCGATATCGGTTCCATTGGTGGTCATATCTGTCCCTCGCGGCAAGTGCTGGAAAGCGTTCGGAGCCATATTGCCAAGCATGGCTCCGCTCTGTTGATCGACCACTACGTCAGCAGCACCGGTGACGATATTGCGATCTTGATGAGCCACAAGCATGGTGCAGGACACGAAGCCGTCCATAAATTGGCTTGGGATGCCTTCCTCGCCGGGACCGCAGTGGCCAAACAGCAGGGGCTATACGGGGCCGGTCAGGATTTGTTGAAGGACGCCTTTTCAGGCAATGTGCGCGGGATGGGACCGGCCGTGGCGGAGATGGAATTCAACGAGCGGCCGAATGAGCCCTTTCTCTTCTTCGCGGCAGACAAGACCGATCCCGGCGCCTTTAATCTCCCGCTGTATATGGCCTTCGCAGACCCAATGAACACACCGGGCTTGATCCTGGCTCCCGGCATGGCGCAAGGCTTTCGCTTCGTCATCATGGATGTGAATCATACGGAAGGTGACCGGATCATCGAGCTCAATACCAGGAACGAACTGTACGAAATCGCCGCGCTGCTGCGAGACACCGAGCGATACGTCGTGGAATCGGTGTGGTCCGTCGCCAGCGGGGAACAAGCCGTGGTGGCGTCCACCTCACGGCTGCATAACATTGCCGGGAAGTACACCGGCAAGGACGACCCGGTGCTGCTGGTGCGGGTCCAGAAGGACTTCCCGGCAACGGGTGAAGTCATCGCGCCCTATGCAGTCGGTCCGTATGTGGCAGGTGGCATGCGTGGCTCTCACCAGATGCCCTTGATGCCGGTCCCGCTTCAGTCGGGCATCAGCTACTTCGATGGCCCTCCTGTGATCACCTGTGCCGCCTTCGCCATGCACGACGGACGGTTTACCGAACCGGCGGACACGTTTGCCCATCCGTTTTGGAGCCGAGTGCGGGACACCGTCTCCGACAAAGCCATCGGCATGCGACGCCAAGGTTTCTTTGGTGCTGCCATGCTGCCCATGGCGGAATTGGAGTATACGGGCATCATGGAAAACCTGAAGGCACTGGAACCACGATTCCACGTGCGCACCGATTCGTGATCAATCGGTTGGAGATCCAATTGCCAAAGAGTGCTGAAGTCAAGAACACCTCTGTCTCGGTGAAGATCGATTGATCCATGAGGTTGTTACGCGTGGTGAAACATATGATTCTTCGATTGCCCATTACGTTGTGCGTGTTGGTGATAGGAGTATTCAGTGTGAGCCTCTGTCAGCCGCCGACCCCCAGGATTGCCAACAGCGAAAGACCGGCAGACGTGGTTGTGTCTTTCAGCAACGCCGCAACGCAGGGCATCCTCATCGCCCACGAATCCGCGGAGTAGGCTATTCAGGTGCGAGAACCTGTCCCATCGCGCCGCAGTTGTTGTCTGAAATTGGGGCGATCTCCCCCAATTCCCGTCCAGGCCATCCATGATGGTACAAGCGGTTTTCTCTCAAACTTCTGCCGGTGACCCATGAGATTCCGCTTGCGAGCTCGCTCGTGTTTCGGGCAGGCATTCCTCTTGCTGAACCAAGGGTGCATGGATCTTCGACGTGCGAGGAGCGTCACGAAAGTAATTGCGGCCGTTCTCTCGATCCTATGGGTTGTGGGATGCAGCGGTGTGCCGGTTGTGCCACCCGATCTTCAGCAACACATCGAGCGAGATGTGTCATTTCAGCAAATAAAAGACTCGCCGCTCTCCTACAAAGGTCAGTTCGTCGTGGTTGGAGGAACCGTGCTTTCAGTCAAGCCGCTCAAACGGAACGGCACGCAAATCCAGGTTCTCCAGCTTCCGCTCTCGAGTGATTACGAACCCCAAGGTCCTTTGACGAACTCCGGTGGGCGCTTCCTCGCGTTCCACAAAGAGTTCCTCGATCCGGCGACGATTCCTACCGGGACACGAGTCACGGTGGTGGGCGAAGTGACCGGTTCGACGAAGCAGATGTTAGATGAGGTCGAGTATGCCTATCCGACGATCGATATTGCCTCGTTGACGGTTTGGCCTCCCAAGCTGCCGGTCTTCTGGTTCCATCCCTATCCATACGTCGGTGCCTATTGGGGACTGTACTGGGGGCCTCCGCATTGGATTCCCTACGGATTAAGGAGAAGATGACGTTGAAGAACGAGGCTACGGCATGACGATCGTGTGTCTCATCTAAGAGGCTGAGGAGCCAACCCAGTGCCCGAGGTCAACACGAAGAGGGATTATTACGAAGTGCTTGGTGTGAATCGAACCGTGACTCGCGAGGAGATCAAGCATGCCTATCGGCAGTTCGCCTTGCAATACCATCCTGACAAGAAGCGGGTGTTGCCAGGGACGAGGGCAGATCGTTGAATTTCCCTGTCCGTTATGTCAGGGCAGCGGCTATCGATTTCTCCCACACACGTTGAAGGTGAAAGTTCCGCCTGGAATTGACGACGGTATGCTCATTCGGTTGTCTGGCCAGGGCGAGACGAATGCGAACGGCGGGCCACCAGGGGATCTTCTCATCAGTCCTCATATCCGGCGGCATCCCTCGTTCGAACGCCATGGCGACGATCTCTATCTGGTTCAATCGATCACCTTTCCTGATGCGGCGCTCGGCAGAAAGTTGCGCGTGACGGGGTTGGGAGGAGAGACTCTTCAGGTCGCGATTCCGGCTGGAACTCAGAGCGGCACGGCGCTTCGTCTGAACGGGAAAGGCATGCCCAAGGTCGGTGAGAAAGGAAAGGGTGATCTTTTTGTCGTGGTGGAGGTACGGACGCCTACCGAGTTGTCGGATCGTGAGCGAGCACTCATGCAACAATTGGCCGAGCTGCAACAGTCTTCGACGCGCGATCAACCTCTCAAAGTCAAGAAGCCCGGCTCGTCCATCTTCTGAAGGCTGGATGTCTACATGAGCCGTCAGGCAGCCGGTCTCTCTTTGTCTCGTCGTTGCTTTTCTCGGGCCCGTAAACTTCCCATAGTGATGATCGCAGGGAAACCCTGAGGTAGCGGAGCCGTACAGTTTCATCGGGGCGTGCTGATCTCCGATCGTTCTCACCTGTGCCTAAAGGGAGATGTCCGTGACCAAAATTGAGGGCTTGCGGGACCTACGTAAGAAGACTAGAATCAAATTCTCTCGCCATGAAGCCCAAGGCCATCAAGAAAAAGCGTTGGGTAAGGGCAAGGCCACTTTCACCGGTCCTTCACCCAGGAGATCGGCAGGAACGGTCGGCCAAATCGGCACAGAATGAGTTCTTTGCCGAAGCCTTTCGCCTGAGTCCCCACCCGATCGGTATCACGGAGCTTGAGACCGGACGCTGTCTGGAGATCAATGACGCGTGTCTCGAGATCTTCGGTTTTCGTCGAGACGAAGTCATCGGGAAGACCACGTTGATGTTGGGAATCTGGCCCGATCCCCTCGATCGTGTGAGACTCGTCGATCGGCTTCGTGCTGAAGGGGCGGTCAGGAATCATGAAGTCTCCATGCGGATGAGGAATGGAGAATGCCGACAGTTCCTCATCTCTACGAACATGATCACCCTTAAAGGGAAGGCATGTATCCTCACGATCGGCAATGACATCACAGAACGTAAGCAGGCCGAGGAGGCGCTTCGCCGGTTGAACGAGACGCTTGAACAGCGTGTCGACGAGCGCACGACGGCATTGAGGACGGTACAAGCCAGGCAGCAACTTCTGCTGACGTCCACTCCGGTGGTGCTCTACGCCTGTAAAGCGGACGGGGACTATGCCGCCACATTCGTCAGTGAGAACGTGGTGGAGCAGCTCGGGTACAGCCCAGAAGACTTCACCAGTCACGTTGACTTTTGGATGAGCCATATCCATCCCGACGATCGTGCGTATGTGTTGGCTGGCCTTTCGAGAACCTTTGAACATGGTCGTCATATCCACGAATACCGGTTCTTGCATAAGGATGGGTCCTATCGTTGGCTTCGCGATGAAGTCCGCCTGCTTCGCGATGAGGCGGATGTGCCGCTCGAGCTCATCGGATTTCAGATCGATGTGTCCGACCAGAAGCGGGCGAACGAAGCGCTGCGTGAAGGCGAAGAACGGTTTCGTTTGTTCATCGAACATGCCCCTGCCGCGATCGCCATGTTTGACCGGGACATGCGTTATTTGGGGGCGAGTCGGCGTTGGATAGAGGATTATGAACTCAACGGAAATATTCTGGGCCGGTCGCACTATGATGTGATTCCCGACCTTCCAACACGGTGGAAGGATGTTCATCGTCGAGGTTTGACGGGAGAGGTACTCAGTGCAGATGAAGACCGCTTCGTCCGACCCGATGGCTCCATGCAATGGATCACCTGGAATGTTCGCCCTTGGTATAGCGGAGACAAGGTCGGTGGTATCGTGATTGCGACGGAAGACGTGACCGCCCGTGTAGAGGCCAAGCGCGCCCTTCACGAGAGCGAGGAACGATCGGACCAGGTCATTCGCCTGGCTAACTTTGGGATTTTTGATCATGACCACCGCGCCGGGACCGTCTACTGGTCACCTTTCATGAGAGAAATGTATGGAGTCGGTCCCGACGAGCCGGCTTCTGTCGAAGGGTATCTCTCGCTCATCCATCCAGATGACCGAGAAGCGGTTGTGACGGCGATGAAGCTGACGAGTCATTCAGTCGGTGACGATCTGAACTTGGTCGAGCATCGTGTGGTGTGGGCCGACGGCAGTGTCCGTTGGTTAAGCTTGCGATCATGGACGCTATTTGACAACGAAGGGTCTGACCGTCGTCCCACAAGAACCTTGGGAGCGATGGTCGACATTACGAACCGCAAACAAGCCGAGGAGGCACTGAAGCTCAGCGAGCGTCAATTTGCTTCCTTCATGGATAATTTGCATGGCTTTGCGTGGATCAAAGACGGTCAAGGTAAATATCTGTACGTCAATCGACTCTTTCAAGAATCTTTGCTGGGAGGATTAGATTGGAAAGAAAAAACCGCCCGTGATTTGTGGCCGGAAGAGATCGCCGAGCAGTACGAGACAAGTGATAAGAAAGTATGGGGGACTCGGATGCCACTCCATGCAGTAGCGCCGTTCATCCAGAATGGCGAAGTGCGGCATGCCCTCGTCAGCAAGTTTCCCATCGTTGATCACAAGGGGTCCCCTGCCCTGTTGGGTGGCGTGGCGGTTGATATCACTGAACGCCAGCAAGCGGAGGAGCTGCTGAGACAGCAAGCGGACTTGCTGAATCAATCCCACGATGCCATTTTTGTATGGAAGATTGGTGGAGGCATCGTGTATTGGAACCACGGGGCGGAAGAACTCTATGGATGGCGATCGGACGAGGTGATCGGGCGCAGCAGTCACGCGCTGCTCAACACGAGCCCTTCGACGACAACCAAAGAGATGGAAACTCTCCTTGCGCAAGAGGGCCGGTGGTACGGTGAGATTACCCACATCGCCAAGGATGGGCGGCGGTTGATCGTCGAGAGTCGGCATGTGCGGGTCATGTACGGTGGCCAGGAATACGCGCTGGAGTCCAATCGCGACATCACTGAGCGCAAGCAGGCGGAAGAGGCGCTTCATCGGCAGCAAATGCAGCTGGAGGAGCTGACCTCGAAGCTCCTGACGGCGCAAGAACAGGAGCGGCGACGCATTGCCCGGGATTTACATGATGATGTGAGTCAGCGACTGGCGGCTTTGGTTCTGGAAGTCGCGTCATTCGAGACCCATCCTTCGCTCGTACCGGCAGAACTTACGCAAGCGTTGAACACGTTGCGGCAAGGATTGGAACAGGTTTCGGACGATGTGCACAGCCTTGCCTACCGCCTTCATCCGTCACTCTTGGAGCATGCTGGACTGAGCCCGGCTGTCGAAGACCATGTCCAGCAGGTTGGTCGGCGCACGGGCCTGCCGATCCGGCTCAAGATCTCCGGGGTTCCGACTGTTGTGTCCCTCGATCACGCCACCTGTCTCTTCCGGGTGATGCAAGAGAGTGTACAGAACATCGTCAAACATGCGCAGGCTACGCAGGCCACCGTCCGGCTTCGTGGGTCTTCTAAAGGGCTTGGGCTGTCCGTTCTAGACAATGGGAAAGGGTTTAACGTGGATGACTTGAGCGCCCATGAACAAGGGTTAGGGTTGAGCAGCATGGAGGAACGATTGCGGCAATTGCATGGGACTTTCAGAATTCAATCGAGACCGTTCCAAGGGACGAAGGTCTGTGCGTGGGTACCTTTTGAGGTGGAGGTCACATGAAGCGGCCACGTATTTTGATGGCAGACGATCACGCCATTGTTCTGGCCGGGCTACGGAAGCTGGTCGAAGCCGAGGGTGAGGTCGTTGGTATGGTGGAAGATGGGCGCACGCTGGTCGACATGGCCCAGCAACTCCGTCCTGACATCGTTTTGCTCGATATCTCGATGCCATTGTTGAACGGACTTGATGCGGCACGTCAATTGACAAAGTTGGTGCCGGAAAGCAAACTCATTTTTCTGACCATGCATGCCACGCCTACTTATGCCACGGAAGCCTTTAAGGCTGGAGCCGCAGGGTATCTGATTAAGCGCTCTGCGGCGGTGGAGCTGAAGCAAGCGATTCAGGCGGTGATGAGAGGTCAACACTATATGACTCCTCTGATCACGAAGGATGTGTTGGCGGCCACACTACAATCTCCGGATGGGCAACCAAGTAAGCCGCTCGTGACGTCTCTGACCCAGCGGCAACGTGAAGTACTCCAGCTTGTTGCGGAGGGAAAGGGAACCAAGGCGATCGCCTCCATTCTAAATATTTCCGTGAAAACCGTGGAATTCCACAAGTTTCGCATCATGGGTGAGCTTAATCTGCATTCCACCGCCGAGCTCATTAAGTATGCCATCGCTGAAGGCCTCGTGAGCGTGTCGACCTAGGCATAGGCCTGGGCTGGACGGGGCTGTAGGGCCTTTGCGAATCTTACTTCGTTACTAGTAAGATGCCCCCCTCTTTCTAGAAACTTCCCTAGTTCACAAAGATCCTACTTACTCGCTAAGATCTTGCTTAAGAGATTTTGGTAGAAGGGTTGGTTCGAGTTAAGGAATAAAATGATCGAGAAGAAAGAGCCGGTCAGTTCCGAAGAGGGTTCTATGCGGGTTTCAGCGATCATTGACCGTGTCCATCGAGCACTAGAAGATTTTGGTGCGAGATGCTCGATGGAGGACGTTGTTGGGCTTTGTCCAGACCTGACCTGGAATCAGGTGTATCTAGCCATCGATTATTTGAATAAGACAGGAAAAGTTCGTGTGACACTCGATCCAGATAGAACCTACTCGGTCCAGGCCTACCCTCTCACAACCGACCCATCCCACGCATCTTCAAGACAAGGTCAGACTCAGACCACGGTCTAAAACTCTTCCAAGACTCCGTCAGAATCAATCCGCCAAGAGAGCAATCTCATTGTTTTCTCTCGGCGTACCAGGTTTTACCTCTTGCTGCCGTTTCACTGCACTGGTCCTCGCTGCTAACCATCAATAGGACTGGCGAAGCTCAATCCTGCGAATGTGAACCAATCTTCGTCGGTTCATACCAGCAATCAGCTCCGCTATAGAAATTGTTGGAAGGGCGGCCATGGTTCCCAACCTCTTGAAAACCAGTCATACTTTGTTGATCGCCGGTATAATCTTGTCGGCAACACATCTGCTTCCTCACCTGCTCGTGTGATACCCCATAAACATGAGAGTGCGCTGAAATCCAGGGTGGAGGTTTATGGTACAGTGCCCGACCCATGAAGATCTTTGTTATGGGAGTAGGGGCGACTGGCTCGCTCGCGGTCAAGTTACTTAAGCGCCAAGGCCATTACGTGTCTTGTGGTGACCGTGATCCCATCCGTGCTCGAGAGTTCCTGGGTAGAAACTCCGATATTGTCGTCCAACACGTCAATGCCCGGAACCTCCGCGGTGTCGTCAAGGCAGCCCACGGATGCCATCTCCTGATCAATTCCTGTCCAACGATCATGAATAACGTCCTGATGCGTGCCGCTCTGCGATTGCGCAGCCACTATCTGGATACTGCGTCACGATTGAGGCCTAACCCGTTTCGTCCGGAACAGTTTTCACTCGAGCAAGAGTTTCGGGAAAAAAGGCGATGGGCTCTCATCCACGCCGGAGTCGCGCCTGGACTCACAAACCTCTTTGCCGCCGACGCGGCGGCATATCTTGATGAACTCGAGAGGGCAGAAATCCGTATTTTTGAGGACACGACATCCGACGATCCTGTCTCGCAATGGTCCGCCGAGTCCTCGTTCGACGAAGCGGTATCGCGCCCTCGTGTTTACCGCGAAGGCCATTTCAAGTTTGGTACTCGATTTGGGGAGCGAGAACGGTTTAGATTTCCACCCCCGATCGGGCCGGTAGGCGTCGTGCTTGCTGCTCAGGATGAAGTCACGACTTTACCTCGCTTCCTTCGCCTAAAGAGTGTGGATGCAAAAATAGGAGGCACTGACATGAATCGCCTTCGGCGATGGTATCGACAGGGAGTACTCACTCGGTCGCGTGGGCTCAGTCCGGTGAGATTTCCAGCGACTGCGGCACCGGCTACGATGGGCAGATTGCTTCGTCGGGGAATCTTGCACAATGCTCGCTTTGCCGTGGCGGTGTTGATTTATGGGGAAAAACAGGCCCGGCCGTCTCTTGTTCGCTGGGACACGCTGTTTCCTTCATTTTTCGCTCTGCGGCGCAGAAAACTCGCCTATTCACCAATTGCATGGAGTACGGCTCATCTCGTGACCATGTTTGTCAAACATATGCCGCGCGGCTTGGTAGGCGTCCAGGTACCTGAGGCCCTACCGGGTCGCATGCGACGGGCGATCCTGCACGATATTAATTCAAACGGCATTCGCATAGGGAGAACGGTGACGAACTGGAAGGTGCCGGAATAGTTTCCGCCGACGATTCAAGGTAGCTCTCCATTTCCTGATGCCGAGAAAAGCGAATAGCCCTTGTTGGAGAGCAGATCGCGTAAGTCTCACGTTCACCCTCCCCTTCACCTTGCTCCAAGCTACTCATGCTAGACCCTGTGTCTAAACCAGTTGACAGTGCCTCTTCTTCAGATTAAATTTGGGGCCGATATTGGTTCCCCGAGGTCCATGGGGCCGGGTTGGCGTTTGGCATCCGACGCTGTGGTGTCAGGATTAACTGTTTGTTTCAGGGAGGATGTCTATCGGTCTCAGACTTGGGAAGTGTGCTGTGGTGTACTACTTCATTCCGTGAGGGGTCGGGACGAAAGGAGTAGCTATGGATAGTACCTTCATAATGTTTGCGGTCGTGATGCTTGTGATCTTCATCGGCGGTATCATTGTGTACAAGAAGAGCGTCTAGGCATCGTTCCATCACGTATTGTCTTTTGTAGGTGGCTCAACACCTGATGCACTATGCAGGTTGCCTATCGGGTGTGCTGAGTGTCAGTCTATCGGTGTGTCATTTCCCTTTCAGTCTTGTGGCAGATGGGGTCAGGCGAAGTCTCTGGCTATCACCCCAAGACCAGGAATGCCCGCCAGCCGCCCGACACACTCGCACGAGTGTATTCGCGAGGCACACGAAGAGGAGTCAAACGAGAAACACCAAAGAGAGGAAGGCTCCTATGCGCTATTCTCGGATTGCCTTGGCTCGCTTTTGAAGGTAGGCATTACGGACTGCCGCATAGAGATCCAGAGTCGACTCCTCCACCCCTTGAAACTTTTCCAAATTCAGTGAGCGATCATTCACGATTTCGGTTCCGCGCGCGGTAATAAGTATCAGAGAGCTCGTGACTCGGTTCTTATGGGGGATGAGGGAAGGGATTGCATCAATCTCAATAATCGGGAACATCAACCAATAGACGGGGTTTAAGGCGATATCGCCGACATACCCGACGAGGTCACGAACTGTATAGGGTTGCAGGAACGGCAACACGACATAGGGCCCTGGCTTGATCCCGTAGAATCCAAGTGTTTGGCCGGTATCTTCTTCTGGCGTCACGAGATTGAGGTATTGCGCCACATCAAAAAATCCGCCGATCCCAGCGGTCGTATTCACAACAAACCGTCCTGCTTCTATACCGGCTCCTCTAAATTTCCCCTGGAAAAGATTATTCATGAAACGTGGAGTCACGCGAATATTATAGAAGAAATTGCTGATGCCGACCTGGACGAGGTCGGGGACGACAACGTTGTAGCCCTTGGCCACCGGTTTCAGTAGCCAGCGATCAAACTGCCGGTTGAATTCAAACACTTTTGCATTAATTGGCTCCCAGGGATCGTATTCCTCAACGGTCTCCTCACCCGGTTCGGCGAAGGGATCGAACGGCTCATCCGAAGATTGATCGCCAACGGCTAGAGGGGGTGGAGGGCTGGAGGATGAAGTTGGGGAGACATCTGCGATAAGTACTGCCGAGGAGTTGTCCTCGACGTGTGGAACCTCGGAGCGCGTTGAGCCAGTCTGGACCGCACAACCAGCAAGCAACACACATATACCACCAAGGACAAGTCCACCTCTACTCACAACCGACCGGGCCGGCCTACAACCAGTCTGTATTCGCATACCTACCGTCATCCTCCTAGGAATCAATTAACCCACGGTGTCAGTGCGGCCTCGCACTGTACCAAAAGTCGAGTCGTGCGCCAATCTCTAATTTCTAAACCCTCTATCCGAACAAGAATGCGGAACGCACACCTTTCGTGTCGTCATGGCATTATGATTGCTTGATCACTCGTTGGTGAACACGGACCGCGCTCGTAGCCGAGTCTGACGTCTGGAAGCAGGCATCTGCATAGATCGCCTGTAAGCACCGGAACACTTTATGACAGTGGACAAGGAGGATGCCGATGAAAGCCGTGATCGGAGTCGATGGCTCAAAATATTCAGAGTGGGCGCTGGGATGGCTGGGGCGAATTCCCTTTCGTGTCGCACCTCGGGTGATGGCGATTCATACCATAGATTTCGATTCTGCTCGGACACCGTTCGTCACGCATCCAACCGTAACCGGGTATGAGCCGGACGTGGGCGAGGCCATTCATTTCTTGGAATCTCGCGCCAAGCGGGTAGAAACGGAAACGAAGCAGCGTTTGGAAGACCAGGGGTTGAATGGGTCAGTGCGTGTGGAGAAAGGGCAAATAGCACAGGCTCTGTTGAAGCATGCTGGGGGTACTGCATTGATCGTGGTGGGCAGCCGCGGCTTGGACGCGATCGACCGGTTCATGTTGGGGAGTGTCTCTACGGCGATTGCGCTGCACGCGTCATCTCCCGTCCTGATCATCAAGGAAGCACCGCAACCCCTTCGGCGAGTGTTGGTGGCGACCGACGGCTCGGCCTCATCCAGTAGGGCCATTCAGTTTTTGCTGAAACAGTTGAAAGTTGACCCGGAGGCCGAGCCAATCGTGATTCTGTTGGTTCATGTCATGCCCTTCTTGCGGTATACGGTCGTGAAAGAAGCGGGAGAAAAATTACTCGCGCGCGAGGCTGCCAGTCTCGAACGAGCCGGCTATCTGGTCAGACAAATCCCACGGGTAGGACCGGCGGCAGAAGAAGTCTTGCGGGTGGTGAGCCTGGAGCAGCCTGACCTGATCGTGACCGGAGCAACAGGACGGAGTGCAGTGGCTCGTTTTCTCCAGGGAAGTGTTTCAACGAAACTGATCCATCAAAGCGCGTGCTCGACTCTCATTGTTCGGTAAAGGGAGCCCCTCCAGCGCAGTATGTGCTTACAGCCCTCAGCTGTTGACACGTTTCCCCGCAAGCATAAGCAGCATACTCACCGGAGGGACGAAAATAGGTGAAAAACACCAGCAACCAGAGGAAGAACCGTTCACCTTAGAGTCTTCAGCTTCCGCAGAAAGGCAGTCCTAAGAGATTTTGAGGTTCTTTCCTTGACGAAGTATTGTAGCTCCTCGTTATGGTGCGTTACGTACTCTTTTTGTACACGACGAGCCCGGCGATGAGGAGTATTCCCATCACTCCCATGAACATCCACAACATATCCATAAAACGCTCCTTTCAGTTAGTGACGATAGTGACTACTGGTCAGGGAGTAGCAACTCCTGTGCGAGCGTCAAGAGAAGGAGGCTAGCCATAACGTTGCGATAATAAGTGTGTCTGAGCAGTACCGGGACGCACGGTTCGGGGAATTGTGGAGAATGTCCCCATAGTCGTCCAGTTGGCTAGACAAATTTAGAGAAAGAACATCTTCTTGATAAGACCTTGGTCTAGACCCTAGCCAAGGCATTCCCGCCCATGTGGCGTGGACAAATCCTGTTCTGGTCCGATCGGGACTATACGGGTAGGATTGATGGTGTCGTGGGTGACATAGTAGTGATGCTTGATATGGTCGAAGTTGACGGTATGGGCGATCTCGTCGGTTTGGTAGAGGTCTCTAAGGTAACCGAAGAGGTTAGGATAGTCCCTGATTCGTCGGACATTACACTTAAAATGGCCATGGTAGACCACATCGAACCGCACCAAGGTGACAAAGAGCCGCCAGTCGGTCTCAACGAACTCTGATCCGAATAAGAAACGGCGGGTTGCAAGTCTTGCGTCAAGCTGATCGAGCGCTATGAACAAGCTGCGTGCAGCTTGTTCATAGGCGGTCTGGGATGTGGCGAAACCGGCTCGGTAAACTCCGTCGTTGATGTTGTCATAGATAAATCTATTGAGCTCGTCGATCTCCGGCCGCAGCCTTTCTGGGTACAAATCAATCGGACTCTTGCTCAAGCGATTGAACTCACTGTTGAAGATTCTCATCAGATCGTCGTCGGAATTGGAGACGATGCGTTTGGACACGGTATCCCAGAGGACTGGAACGGTCACGCGACCACGAAAGTGCAGGTCTGTGGCCCTGTAGGCCTCACTGAGAAAATGAAACCCGTTGAGTGTGTCGACAGAATGATCGGGCCCTTCGCGAAAGGCCCATCCTTGCCTATCACGGATTGGATCCACGACGGTCATCCCGACCACATCCTCAAGCTTCTTGAGGTGGCGTACGATGATGGTGCGATGGGCCCAGGGACACGCCCATGACACGTACAGGTGATAGCGGCCAGGGGCCGATGGGTAGCCAGAGCTGCCGTCGGCTGTCACCTGGTTGCGGAACAGGTCCACCTGGCGCGTAAATTCACCGGCTGTCGATTGTTCGTTTGGAAATTGGGCCTGGATAGTCATACTGAGTCAACTCCTTTCCAGAATCGGTTCTCTTCAACCACCAAGTCATTTTGAGCAGCAAGGGACTCGTCTGTTGCATTTTGCTACAGCGACGTACAAGTACCGTGGCAATAGGCTACGAATATCGGACTTTGCTTGGAGAAAACAACGTCTATGAGGGGCATGCCACGTGCGAGAGAGTTAACAGGAGGATCGAACCGGAAGACGAAGGAGTGTTGGGAGCGTAGGTATTCATGACTGACAGTTGTAAGAAGCAGGACAACGAGAGACTCTTCACCCAAGAGTTGATTCGTAGTTTGGTGGTCTGTCTGATCATCGCAGTCGGGCTGGGTTGTGAGAATCGGTCGGCCGATACCACCACGGTTAAGAAAGCTTCCTTTTCCTCGCAATCAGGGCTGTTGCGCCTGACGCCAGAAGAGTTGTCCCGCATGCAGCTGGAACTTGTGCCGGTGGCGCAGGGGGAGCTTCTTTTACACCGACAGTTTCCTGCAACCGTCCAAGCCAACCAAAACGAATTGGCCGAGGTCACGACCTTGGTCCGTGGTCGGGTTGTGAAAGTCCATGTCGATGTTGGGCAGGACGTGAAGAAGGGTGCGCTGTTGGCGATGCTCCACAGTGTGGACCTAGGCGTGGCGGAAGGAGAGTACCTGAAGGCTGGGGCGAGGGTGCATGAGGCGGAGCTGGCGTATCTCCGGGCCAAAGAACTGTATGAAAACAAGGCTATCAGTCTCGCTGAATTGCTGCGCCGTGAGGCCGCGATGAAGACCGCGCGAGCCGAAGTGCGCGAAGCACAAAACCGTCTGGAACTGCTCGGTGTGCCTCAAAACGAGATCAACAGACTGGATCGGGACCATACGATTAAGGCCAATGTTCCTTTGCGTGCACCGTTCGCGGGACGGGTGATCACACGCAACCTCACGCAGGGCGAAGTGGTTGAGACCGAGCAGAAGCTGTTTACGGTGGCGAATCTCACTGATATGTGGGTAATCGGCAATGTGCCGGAGAAAGACGTGCAATTTATTCGAAAAGACCGGAAAGTCAACGTCATCCTGGCCGCGTACCCGCACGCCATTTTCCCCGGAACGATCACGTACCTCGGCGATACGCTTGATCCGGCCACTCGTACCATGAGCCTACGAGTGACCGTGCCGAACCCGGATCGCCTGTTGAAACCGGAAATGTTCGCCATTGTCAGCGTGTATGGCACCTCGAGCGAGGATGTGTTGAGCGTACCCCTTTCGGCTGTCCAAGACGGACGTGACGGTAAGGTGGTGTTTGTTCAACGGGAGCCTAGTGTCTTTGAGGCGCGGCCTGTCAAGTTAGGGCATGAAGAAGGGGACGTCGTCAGGGTGCTGGAAGGAGTCAAGGTTGGTGAGCAGGTCATCACCAACGGCTCTTTCGCACTCAAGTCTCAAATGGAACGGCACAAGATCGAGCCCACGCCATGATTGCCTCGCTTCTGGAATTTTCACTGCGGCAGCGGATCCTGGTGCTGGGCTTGGCTTGTTTGTTGTCGGTTTTTGGGGTCGCGGCGTTCCAGTCGATTCCGATCGACGCCTACCCTGACGTGACCAACATCCAGGTGCAGGTATTGACCGACGCGCCGGGTCTCTCGCCGGTCGAAGTAGAACGATTCATCACCTATCCGCTCGAAATCCAGATGACCGGCCTGCCTGGTTTAGCGGAAATCCGGTCGTTGTCTAAATTTGCGCTCTCTCAGATCACGATGGTGTTTGAGGACGAAGTCGATGTCTATTTTGCCCGCCAATTAGTATTAGAACGGATGATCGCGGCGAAAGAACGGTTACCTGCGGGAATTGAGCCAGTGATGGCGCCGATCGCCACGGGTTTGGGCGAGGTTTACCAATATTATCTGGATGGGCCGCATGCCGCGCAGGGTGATCCCAATCTTGTGGAGGCGGAGTTGACGGAACAACGGACGATTCAAGACTGGGTTTTGCGTCCGCTGCTCAAGAGTGTGCCAGGGGTGATCGATGTGAACGGAATGGGCGGGTTCGTGAAGCAGTATCAAGTCCTGGTCAATCCGGCCAAGCTGCTGAAGTTCGACTTGACGCTCAACCACATCCATGAGGCAGTGGTGAAGAACAATGCCAATGTCGGGGGCAACGTGTTGGAACGGCATGCCAACCGGTCGATCGTTCGTGGCCTTGGGTTGATCAAAGGTGTCGATGATATCGAGTCCATCATCGTGAAGGAGGTCGGCGGTACGCCGGTATTCGTGCGGGATGTCGCCGAGGTCCGTATTGGCCACGCCGTCCGACATGGCGCGGTGGTGCTCAATGGTGAGCGGGAAGTCGTCGCCGGCATCGTGCTCATGCTTCGCGGAGGCAATGCCCGTCAGGTGGTCGAGGCGGTCAAGACGAAGGTGGATGACATTCAGCAGAACAATATCCTTCCAGCCAGTACAAACCTGATCCCTTTCTATGACCGTATTGAGCTGGTGAATGCTGCCATTCACACGGTACGCGATGCCTTGATAGAAGGGATTGTACTGGTGGTCTTCGTCTTCTTTTTCTTCCTGGGCCATGTCCGCAGCGCGATCATTGTAACCGTCACGTTGATCGTCACTCCGCTCGTGACGTTCATCGTGATGGAGCGATTCGGGCTCTCGGCCAACTTGATGACGCTCGGCGGGCTGGCCATCGCTATCGGAGAGATTGCGGACGGGTCGGTGGTCGTAGTTGAAAACGTCTATCGCCATCTCGCGCAGAACAACGGCCTGAAGACGAGGGATAAGATCGATGTGGTGTTGCGAGCAGCCAAAGAAGTCGGACGTCCCATTCTCTTCGGCATTCTAGTGATCAGCGTCGTGTTCCTCCCGCTCATGACGCTGCAGGGCATGGAGGGCAAGATGTTCGCGCCGCTGGCCTACACGCTGGTGATCGCGCTTCTTGCTTCGGTTGTGGTGACGTTGACCTTGGCACCGGTACTTGCGTCGTTGCTCCTGCGCGGAGACCATCCGCAGGAAACACGCCTGACTCGGTGGATGAAGCACCGGTACTTGCCGGTATTGGGATGGACCCTGCAGTATCGCAAGGTCGTTCTGAGCGGTTCGACGGTAATCGTGTTTGCCAGTTTGACCCTCGTGCCCTTCGTCGGGCGTGAGTTCATCCCTCTATTGGAGGAAGGTGCGCTCACCCCTCAAATCGTCCGTCTACCGAGCGTGTCGCTCCCGGAATCCATCGAGATGGAAAAGCAGACCCATACAGCGATGTTGGAATTCCCAGAGGTTCGTATGGCCGTGAGCAAAATCGGGCGGCCGGAAATCGCGTATACGCCTGAAGAACCATTCGAGAGCGATCCGGTCGTGACCTTGCACGACCGAAGCACCTGGAAGACGGCCAGGACGCAGTCAGGACTGACCGACGCCATTAGGCAAAAATTGGCTGAGATTCCTGGCATTTCTGTGCTCATGAGCCAGCCGATTCAGGAACGGGTGGATGAGCTCATCTCCGGTATCAGGACCGAATGCGCGATCAAGCTGTTCGGCGACGACCTCGACGTTCTGTGGCATAAAGCGGAGGAGATCGCATCTTTGCTGCAGCAGATTAAGGGAGTCAAAGACATCAAGGTCGAACAGACTTCCGGACAGCCCTATCTGACCATTGACATCGACCGGCAGAAGATCGCCCGCTACGGGATCAACGTGGCCGACGTGCAGGAGATCATCACCACGGCGATCGGTGGGAAACCGGCGACGCAGGTCTATGAAGGTGAGCGGCGGTTTCAGCTCATCCTTCGATTTCCGGAGCCGTATCGGAACAGCGTCGCGAGCGTCGGAGAGATTCGAGTGAAGGCCGCCTCCGGTGCCTTGATCCCGATGAGCGATCTCGCAACCATCGAAATGCGGGAAGGCCCGGTTCGCATCAGCCGTGAACACGTGAAACGTCGCATCTTCGTCGGCTTCAATGTCGTCGGCCGGGACATTGGCAGTGTCGTGGATGAAGGCAGACAGAGGATGGCACAGCAGATCCATCTGCCGGTGGGATACAGCGTCGTGTGGGGCGGGGCATTCGAGAACATGGAACGGGCTAACGCGCGACTCATGATTGTGGTGCCCATCACGCTGGGACTCGTGTTCTTCCTATTGTTTTGGGCATTCCATTCCTTGCGCTATGCCACGCTGATTATCGTCAATCTCCCCTTCGCATTGATCGGTGGGATGGTTTCTTTGTGGTTGACCGGGCAGTACCTGAGTGTGCCGGCCTCCATTGGATTCATTGAATTGTTCGGACTCGCGGTTGGAAACGGGATCATGCTCGTTTCGTACATCAATCAGTTGCGTCACGAAGGCACACAAACGGCTGAGGCGATCGTCACAGGATGCACTCTGAGGCTTCGCCCGGTCGTGATGACCATGATGACGACATTGCTGGGTCTGCTGCCGCTCGTGCTGGCGCAAGGGATTGGCGCCGAGGTGCAGCGGCCGCTTGCGACGGTTGTGATTGGAGGGCTCTTCACCTCGACGGCGCTGACACTCGTTGTGCTCCCAGCACTCTACAGTCTGTTTGGGGGACGTGAAGTGAGCCGAGAAGAGGCGCCGGAATGGATGTGAGTGACCGTCTAGGTAAGGGCTAAGAATGATCAAGCACCATTGCCGTCATCGTCAGGCATCAATCTTGTAAGTCTTGTAAATATGGTTAGGCAAGTGTACCGCACATGTTCTGGCTTCGGAGGCGTGTAAGCGAACAAAAACAATAGACCTGGGGGCACAATTTGGGAGGGGGGTGTCCATGAGACACATACTGGTAAGTGTCACGCTGTTATGCCTCTTCATAGCTTCGGGGGCCGTCGTACGTGCAGCTGGCGGCGGAGACTCGGACTTTGCGAAAGGGGCAGCTCTGCTGAAACAAAAACAGTATGCTGAGGCGCGGACTGTGTTGGAAGCCGGTCTGCTGAAAGATCCGACCAATAAGCAGGCCCATTTCAACTTGGCAGAGGCTTGTCGAGGCATGAAATCCTGGGCCTGTGCAGAAAAGCATTACGAGACCGCGATAGAGCTGGAACTGGATGTCTCTAGAGCGAGTGGATCGACAGTCTCTCGTCTGCCAGTGCCAAGACACAAAGCCTGGCAATTGCATAATGACGCGAAAGTGTGGCGATTACTGGAGGAAGCGAGAGGTCTGCTTGTCGGCGGGCAGGTTCAGCCAGAGAAGATGAAGTTGGCACAGAACGCGTTGGACAAGGCCAACGAACTGGGTTTCAGCGATGAGCAACGGCCCATCCATGAATACTTGCTCACGAAGCTCCCAGGCCAGCGGCAAGGTGGTCCGAAACCTGGCGGAACGGCACGAGGGGCAGTACCGGAAGATCCACGCGAAGCGCCAATGGTGATGGTGCCAGCCGGAGAATTCACGATGGGGAGTACCATGGGAGATGACGAAAAACCCGTGCATCGCGTCTATCTCAACGCCTTCTACATGGACAAGTATGAGGTGACGGTAGGACAGTATGCCAAGTATCTGCAAACAACTGGCATGGAGGAGCCTTCGGACTGGGATATTATGAATCAAGCGCAACATCGCAAACGTCCGGTCGTCAACATCAATTGGTCTGATGCCGTCACATTTTGCAAATGGGCGGGCAAGCGCTTGCCGACTGAAGCGGAGTGGGAGAAAGCGGCACGGGGAACGGACGGGCGTACCTACCCATGGGGTGACGAAGCACCGACTCGGCTCCACGCGAATTTCGGCAAAAAGGAATGGAACAACCATCTGGCCTTAGTTCCGGTCGGGTCGTTCGAAATGGGTAAGAGTCCTTATGGGATCTATGACCTGGGAGGCAATGCTTGGGAATGGGTCAACGACTGGTATGATCATGACTATTACAAGAAGAGCCCGAAGAAAAATCCACCCGGACCGACCAAGAGTGAGTCTAAAGTAGTGCGGGGCGGGTCCTGGCTCTATGTGCCTGAATTCCTGCGCACCTCGTTCCGTTTTAATGCAGACCCGTCTGGTCGACACTTCGGCTATGGGTTCCGCTGCGCCAAGACGCCGTAACTTAAGCCTGTTGGATTGGAGAGCGACCGGAGTGGGCCTTTGGGGTTCGACTCAGCGATATTTGGCAAAGCAGATCAAGTCGAGGTGGTCATAATGGTCAGGCAGAATGGTTTCGGCTTTGTAGCCAAGATTAAGGAAGAATTGAATGTTTCTGGCCGTGCGCAGCATGGTGCAGGCGTAAATTTTATGGGCATCGGTCGTCACTCGCTCAATCTCGCGGATCAATGCTTTCCCAATCCCGTGGGACTGGTACGTGGGACTCACGGAGAGCAACCGGATCACGCAGACGCCGGCCACCGTCCAAAAGCGCACGGAGCCGACGATCTCTCCATTCGCCTCGGCCACGAGGATATGCTTCTCTCTCGCATCGTCTTTCAGACTTTCGATGGTTTCCGTCGTCCATCCGCTCAGTTTGTAGATGCCGGCATATTCGCCAAACGCAGCCTGTTGGACCCGGAGAAGAGAGGGAAAATCGACTTCGGTTGCCGGTCTGATGTGGACCACGACAGAGCTCCTGGGCAAGGACAATCCCCGCACTTCATAACGGAAGGAAACAAGATTCGCAAGGACGATTGACGGCACTCTCACAGGATGAATGAGCATCTTTGTGGATATCATGCCATTTCAATAAATACTCAACGGAGGATTCATGCTGAAGGAAGTTGCAGGAGATATCTTACGGTCAAAGGCTGAAATGGTCGCACACGGTGTTGCTCCGAACGACAACTATGCAAACGGTCTGGCATTAGCCCTGAGGGAGCAATGGCCTGCCATGTACAAAGATTTCAGGCACTATTGCCAAACGTTCACGCCAAAGACCGGTGAGTTGTGGGCCTGGGCTGGTGCCGGCGGTGTACGAATTGTGAGTCTCTTTACGCAGGAACCAGCTCCCAGCCATGGGTCCAGACCTGGAAAAGCCACAATCGAAAACGTCAATCACTGTCTCAAGGCTCTTGCCAAGCTGATCGAAAACGAGAAGATCAGGAGTGTCGCACTTCCTCGTCTGGCAACGGGTGTTGGTGGCCTCGACTGGAAGGATGTTAAGCCGTTGATCGAGAAACATCTCGGCCACCTGTCCATCCAGATGTACGTGTATACCTTGTATCAACCAGGTGTCCAAGCAACGGAAGGGTAGAGTTCCGCTGTCTGTTGGAATCGGCTTGATCAGGGCGAATGTGAGCAGGGAGAACATCGGCGTGCCGCTAGTTTCACAAGACCTCTATGAGCGCTTGGTCGTGGTGCGGAGAGATCTGCATCGATATCCGGAATTGAGCTGGCAGGAGTCGCGGACAGCCAGTGTCATCAGCACGTTTCTTCACAGCCTTGGGATTCCAAGCCGCACCGCTGTCGCGGGTCATGGGGTGGTAGCCGAGATTCCAGGGCCTGCTGGGGTACCTTGCGTGGTGCTACGGGCCGACACCGACGCCTTACCGATTCAGGAAGAGACTGGTCTTGAATTCGCCTCGGTGCACGATGGGGTCATGCATGCCTGCGGCCATGACGGACACACGACGATGTTACTTGGTGCTGCTGCACTGCTTGTGCAGGAGAAAGATCTTCCGGCGCCGGTGCGATTGATCTTTCAGCCGGCTGAAGAAAAAGGGTCCGGCGCCATCGCGATGATCAAGGAAGGGGTGCTCGATGGGGCCGGCCTCATCTTCGGAGGCCATCTGGATCGCCATTACCCACCCGGCACCATTGTGGTGAGTGAAGGGGCCGTCAACGCATCCTCCGATAACTTTACCGTTGAGATCATCGGGCAAGGCGCGCATGGAGCCAGACCGCACGAAAGCATCGATGCCGTGATAGTCGGGAGCCTCATGATCATGGCCTTGCAAACCATCGTCTCGCGCGAGGTTGATCCGTCTCGTCCCTCGGTGGTGTCGGTCGGTCAGTTTCACGCAGGGACGGCACCGAATGTGATTGCCGGACAGGCCAAGCTGGAAGGAACAGTACGAGCCCAAGATCCGACGGTTCGGCGACAATTACTGAACTCGATTCGCCGTATTGCAGAATCGATCGCGCAGCTCCACGGGGCAACGATCCAGATCACCGTCACAGAAGGGACGCCGCCGCTCGTCAATCATCCGGAGATGGCAACCCTCGCGCGTCGTGCCGCTACCGAGACCGTTGGGGAGGACCATGTGCTGCCGCTGAAGACCGCCAATATGGGGGCGGAAGATTTTAGCTATTATCTGGAAAAGATTCCGGGCGCCTATGTCCGATTCGGCAGTCAAGTTCCGGGTCGGGAAGGCTATCCGGCGCATTCCAGCAAGTTCGATTTCGATGAAGGAGCGTTGGCCGTTGGAGCAGCGTATTACCGCTCTGTTGCAAAAATCGCAGGTCGGCAATTGAGCCAGCAAGTGCTGGCCCATTCATCAACGCCTGATGTCCAATGATCAGAGTCAGGGAAGCTCGGGAAGAAGACGTCGGCCAGATTCGCGAGATTTTTCTCGCGGTGTACGGGACGGATTATCCGCATCGCGAACTCTATGACGAACTCTGGCTGAAACGTTCCGTCTTTACCGATGACGCGCTCATATTGGTGGCGGAGGATACCGACTCAGGTCGCGTGATCGGCACCGCTTCAGTCCTGTTCGACTTCGGGGCCCATTCTGATCTGGTCGGAGAATTCGGTCGTCTTGCCGTGCATCCCGACTATCGTCGGATGCAGGTTGGCAAGTTGCTCATGGACCGGCGGCTCGAGGCCATCAGAAACCGCCTTCACGTCGGCCTTGTGGTGGCTCGGACTGTCCACCCCTATGCTCAGCGCATCAGTCTCGCACAGGGATTCATTGCGACGGGCTTTCTGCCGCTCAAGCACCTCTTCCGTCACCGCGAAAGCTTTGCGCTGCTGGCTCGGTATTTCGGGGATGCTCTGGCCCTACGCCGCAATAATCCGCGCATCATCCCAGAGGTCCATACCTTGGCGAACCTCGTGATGAACCAACCTGCACTCACTCCAGACTTCATCGTGGACGAGGACTCCGCATCCTATCCATCAGGCGGCGACTATCATCTTGAACAGATGCAGGCTGAAGGGTATCCGGCGTTGCTTCGAATCGAACGAGGCCGAGTGAGGAATCGCGAGATTTTCGGACCGATGCGACTGGACTATGGTTTTTTCAAGCTGCAGTCTCGCCAAACGAACTACTTTCTTGCCCGAGCCGGCGGTCAAGTCGTTGGAGCAGTCGGCTATACCATGGATCCGGTGGAACATACGGTTCGGGTGTTTGAGTTGATCGCGCTTGCCGACGATGTCGTGCGATTTCTTCTGGCCGAACTCGAACGAAAGTGCCGAGAGGACATGGCGATCGAGTACATCGAAATCGATGTCAGCGCCTATGCACCGCGCATGCAGCGGACGTTGCTGGAGCTGAATTTTCTTCCGGTCGCCTATGTGCCCGCCATGGTGTTCTACCAGGTTGAGCGACTCGACATCGTGAAGATGGTGCGGTTGAACGCGTTACAAGATTTGGGACCTCTTGGGCTGACCGAACCGGTCCAGGCCATTGCCGATGTGGTGATGCGGGGGTTTTCCACGTGCGTCCTCGCTCCCCGAATGGCACAGGCAATCAGAGAAGTCCCGTTGTTTCATGGGATGAACACGGAACAGGCGACGAGATTAGCTGGAGTCTGCGCGGTGAAGAACATTCAGGCAGGGGAGCGACTCTTTACCAAGCACGAGCCGGCCGACCGGCTCTATCTGGTGCTTCATGGGCGTCTTGCGATCAGCGGTGCATCTTCCTCCGACATCATTGGCTCTATCCACACCGGAGAGACCTGTGGGGAAGTGTCGCTCCTCTCCGCGAGGCCTCACTCAGCCACGGCCAGGGCTATGAATAATCTCGAGGTAGCGGAGCTGCATCGGCGAGATCTGGAGGAACTCATTCGCCGACGCCCTGACATTGGGGTGATTATCTACCGCAACCTAGCCGTTGGACTTGGGGACAAGCTCCTGCGCTCAGGAGATCGGAAGCCGGATCAAGCGAGGAGTGAAGCCGAACGTCTTCCCCTTTCGTAGCAGGACGGTGTGCGCGGGACATCACCGACTCTTCGCCGGATGTCGATTGTTGCAGCCTCGCCTCGACGGTGAGCAAGGCTGTATACATTGGGAATGGCTGGCCCGGGAGTGATCTAGTCCCGTTCAGGCGGCTTCACGGCGTCGTTCAGAGTCTCTAGATCTCCGTGGCTGTTGGAGAACACGTTTATTATTTCTGATCACATCGTCGACGATCATGCCACAATTGACGCACCGCCAGCCATGAAAGTTGGACGAAGAACCGGTCTGGATCGCGAAGCTGTCGTCACGGACGGCAAGGCCGTTACATCGCATGCAATTCATCGTTCATCTCCTGATAGATTGTCTTGTTCAACTCGAGGAGCTGGGTTGTGGATTCTGCTATTCTGTGTCGTGCGCTCAATCCGAACGGTGCGTAACAACGCCGTACCGTCACGGAAGCCGAGCAGATACCGATCGCGGATCTCCGGAGGACACGAGTGATAGTCTTCAGTGTGATCACGATTCAACAAGGCATCACGTAGTCCATCCTCTTCGGCTCGCCACCCGTCCACCTCTGGTTCCGTGCGAGCCTGTGCAATCTGGCGCCTGCACCAGTTAATGCGAATGGAGATGGGGTCTGTTGTCCGTTCCATGGTTCACCTCCCTTAGGTGCCCGAGAATGTCTTCAGAAATGTAAAGGCAAGTTGAATGCCACAGTAGGAAGCATCCAGGAAAAGCGTTGTGAACTGTGCTCTCAGTATTCCGGTTTGTACGTAATTGTAACGAGTTACAGACTAGAGTCGCATCGGTCACGATAAGAAGTGTGGATGCCAGAGCCAGCGATGGATCTGTAGGAGGTGAAGGGTGCAGAGATTAGCGTTTCATAATGATACTAGGTAAAACACTGGCTCGAAGGTCTAGAACCTTAAGGGATGAGGGAGGCGAAGGATTCAAAGGCGACCAGTTTGCCATGCCGGCCACAGCATTGGGATCGAAGTCAGGGTGTCTGTGCGTGGCATATTGTAATGGAGTATAGTGGTCGCCATGAATCCTGGGCTGAAGCGCCGTAGGCCCTGTATCGAAGGAGGGATCAATCGAGTTCTGGAACAAGGAGTGATTATGACTGAGCACGAGGGCGGAACCGTTAAAGATTTCATGCATCGCTACCTGGAAGTCGTGCCTCACCATTCGACTGTTTCGGCTGCGGTCGGGCGAATGAGTGCTCGGCGGATCGGCTGTCTGCTCGTGGAGTCGGATGATCCCACGCGAGGACCGGTCGGGATCGTGACGGAGGCGGATCTCGTCCGGAAGGTGCTTGCGGAGGGGTTAGACCCAATGGCCACGAAGGTGGATCACGTCATAGTGAGCCCGATTTTGACGATTGCCGGCGAGCGCACCATGTTGGATGCCAGTCAGTTGATGGAAACTCATCATGTGCGTCATCTCTGTGTGGAGGAGGCCGGTGAGATCGTCGGTATCGTGTCGGTACGGGATCTCGTGCGATCATTTGTGGATGCAGAAAGTGGTCCAGTCTGTGACCTTGATAAGGTGTATCGTCCGCTGAGCGTCCTGATGGCGACCACGATCGCGACCATCCAGAGCGATGCCTCCCTTCGTGCATCGGCTGAGCGTATGCGGGAGAAGCGGATCGGTTCATTGTTGACGATCGAGGCCGGCGAGATCGTCGGTATCGTGACCGAACGCGATTTGGTTTGGAAAGGGCTTGCCGGCAGCCGGGATCCAGACGGCACTCACGTGAGTGCCGTGATGAGTTCTCCTTTGCTGCGTATCGATATCAACCGCACCATCCGCGATGCTAGCCAAGCGATGGCCGAACGGAGCGTCCGTCACTTGGCTGTGACGGACGGCGGGAAAATCGTGGGAGTACTCTCGGTACGAGACTTGGTAAAAATGGTCTCTATCAGGGATCGGCCCAGATTTCTCGCGAAGACATAACGGCACCTTGACGCTCATTTCGTCAGAAGGGGGACGAGATCAGGCAACCAGGGGATCATCACGATACCCAGGCAAATGGACAGCGCAACGATTGAGGCCACGAGCTCCTCATCGAGGCCTGTTTCTGCGGCGAAGATGACGGCACTAACAGCCGAGGGCATGGTGGCCACCAGGATCACGACAGCTCGTTCTATTCCCGTCAGACCCAGCCAGCCCACCGTGGCCCATCCGAGGAGGAGACCTCCGCCCATTCGTGTTACCACTCCGAGTGTCGCTAGCCGCACGCTCCGGCGCACGGCGGAGAAACTGATTGTCAGCCCGAGTACCAAACTCGCGAGAGGGGTGGTGGTCAGGTGTAATGGTTGAAGGAGCCCAAGCAGCAAGGGAGGCAGGTGATAGCCCGATAAGTTCAACGTAAGGATGCAGGCCAGCGCCCAGAGGGGGGGAGAGGACAGGAAGCGGAGTGCTGCCGATTTTGCCGTGACAGCGTGTGTGCCATGCCAGACGGCTAAGCCGTAGAGGACCGTGAGAGTCAGCGTGGTTTGACCGAGGTCGAAGAGCACGGCCTGAGTCAAGCCTTCGTCGCCGAACGTGGCGAGGATGACGGGAAAGGCAAAGTACACGGAATTGATCGAGCCGGTGGCCAACAGGAATCCACCTTTCGTTTCACGGGGAAGTCGCAGCAGATGGACCAGGCACCAGGAGCAGACCACCATCGGAAAGGTAATGAGGCAGGCGGCCAGCGGGAGTTTCCAGGCAGTCGGTGCGAGCGAGACACGATCCAGCGACACGAGAATCGTCGCCGGCAGACTCACTGAGAACACGAACGTCGCCAACCGTTTGGCGTGGGCCTCGGTCAACACGCCTCGGGATCGAAAGAAGGCGCCGATGGCGAAGATCGCGATAAAGGCCTGAAGAGAAAGCGGCATGGTGGCTGATGGATCAGAAGGGCATGATGCCTTTCCTTATGTGGAAGATACAACCGGTTCAACCAAGAAGATTCGAACCTGTCTCAAGCGCGGTATGAGTCCACCCGCAGCTCCGGAATAGTCCACATACTTCCGTTCCACACCGCGAGGCAGAGGTGCTGAACAGACGGTCAGGATGATACCATCGCCGGTGACTTCGATCGTGCCATCGCTTGTGAGAGGTGGCCATGGTCGTTCATTGGAGAAGGGTTCGAAGCAGGAGATGAAAGATAGGCCGTATCATCTGAGAAGAGACGAATAAGGAATGGACGGGACAGCACGACGATTTTTTGCCCCCTGCCCACGGGGCTTGGAGGGGGTGCTTGAGCAGGAGCTTCACGATCTCGGTGTGCCGGCCACATCAAGGACCGACGGCGGTGTCGGGTTCACCGCCCCCTGGTCGACGATGTATTGGGTCAATCTCAAGAGCCACATCGCCAGTCGCGTCCTCTGGGAAGTCGGCCGCAGCACCTATAAAACGGAAGATGACGTCTATCGCACTGCCTATGCACTCCCCTGGCCCGACTGGTTTGCGCCCTCGCAGACGATCAAAGTCAAGGTCAGCGCGCGCCGCTGCCCACTTCCCAGTCTGGACTTTCTCACCCTTCGGATCAAAGACGCCGTGTGTGACAAGTTCGTCGCCACGCGCCAGCGGCGACCCAGCGTCGATACGGAACGGCCGCATATCAAGCTGGATGCCTTTCTCGATCAGAGCACCGTCACCTTCTATTTGGACACTTCCGGCGAGCCGCTCTTCAAACGGGGCTACCGCATTGCACCCGTTGAAGCGCCGTTGCGGGAAAATTTGGCAGCGGGGATTCTGAAACTCGCCGGCTGGACGCCGAATGACGTGCTGCTCGATCCCATGTGCGGAGGCGGGACCATCGCCCTCGAAGCCGCGTTGGTGGCCCGCCGGATTCCGCCGGGTATTGCCCGGCACTTTGCCTTCGAGCGGCTGCTGATCCACGATGCCAAACTCTGGGGCCGTCTGCGCGAAGCGGCGCTCGCCAAACGATTGGCCGAAGTTCCCGCCGCCATCTATGCGTCGGATCATGATCCCGCCGTGGTGAAGATTGCGCAGCGGGCATTTCAGGGGGCGGGAGTGGTCGTCGATGTTCGTCTGAAACAGAGCAACATTCTGGATCTGGAAGCCCCGGCGGAGCAAGGTGTCATGGTCATCAACCCGCCCTATGGAGTGCGCTTGAGCCAAGCCGACGAACTGGCCTCGCTTTATCCCAAGCTGGGCGATTGGCTCAAACAGCGGTTCGCCGGATGGCGGGCCTATGTGTTGACGGCCGACGCCCGCGTGCCGAAGCTCATCGGCCTCGCCCCCTCGAAACGCATTCCCCTCTTCAACGGCGATCTGGAATGCCGACTGTACGAATTCATGATTGTCCAAGGCGGAGCACGACGGCGGCTTGGGACGCAGCAAACGTAGTCTCATCGTGAACACAGGTAATAGCGCCTGCCATGCGTATGGACTTCTTGTTCTCGGCTTCCCGTCTCGTCCACCGGTTGCCCTGCACGTTCTGGAAGAATGAGAGAAAAGACAAGGGGGTATTTCAAAAAGCCGCCACCCGCTTGTTACATCCACCCATATTTACCGCCGAGAGACGATCCACGGCATGACGGCGAAGAGAACCAGACTCACATAGTAGGCGGTGCCGGAAACCGGGTCCCGGTTCAAGAAGACTTCTGCCGGTGTCATACCACGGAGTCCGATGCCGACGGCCAGCTCTCCTGCCAGCATCAACCCCAGCGCGATTCCGCCGATGGACAACCTCGCCACGCTGGTGCGAGGCTCAGGGAAACGACGGATGGTCCAGCGTGCCGCGAGCACTGTCGCGATCAGCATCAGGGGCATCTCGATGAGTTCAGCGGTTCTGTGGTCGACAAGTGGAACGACGAGCAACACGCGAACGGTTCCCAGCACGAATCCCGTCCCGAAGACTAAGAGAAAGTAGACGAGGCCTGGCTTGAGCGCCTGCATGGTTCATCAACCTAACGATGCAAGCCGTTCTGTGTAAAGGCCGTCCTCGTGTCCAACTCCAAGCAGGTCTGGCCTTCTGTCCAACATCGTGAGGCGTATCCGTCTATGCCGGCGACAGCCTCAGTTCCATTGACCCTTGTGCCGTTTCGATTTTCAATGGGCGGGTTGTCGTGAGGTCTCGATCTTCCAGTCACACGGTGTCTGTCGCGTCTTGAGGAGGAGTGTGTGGGCCGGAAATTCTCGTTATATGCAGATACCGTCGAGTCGGGTATCGGGGCCTGGGGTCTGGTTTCCGTCATTTCAGGCGAGAGGGGAACTGTGGGGCTCGCTGTGGTATATATTCCTCGGCATACCGATTATCTGCGCTGTGGTGGCTGGGCTGAGCTACACTGATCCAAGACGACCGTGGTGCTGGGGGTTACTTCCGGTGATGGCACAGGTTGTGTGGATGTTCGCGACTCAAAGATTTGGAAATCTGTGGCCGCTGGGGATAGGCTTTTTTCTCGTCCTGGCTACTTCACCCATTGCAACTGCCTCTCTCGGCGCGCTCTTAGGGCGGTAACATGGCGAACAAACTACGGCGAGGTTCAGATCTTCCCAAGGCAGCGGTGGAGGCGTTGCGGCGCGGAGACTTGATCGAAGCGATCAAGGTGGTTCGTCAGGAGCGGAATATTGGGTTCAAAGAAGCCAAGGAAGTGGTCGAGATCCATATCGCCTCTCAGCCGGCGCTCAAGAAAAAGATGGATAAGGTGCTTGTCACAGCGCAGCAGAAATTTATCCGCTGGATGGTTGGATTTCTGGTATTTGCCGTTGGCGTGGTACTACTCGTGATGCTGGGACGATGAACCCAACCACAATCGACAGCGCGACGGTTTGTGCTATTCAACCATCGCCGAGCCTGAAACCGCTTCCGCTGGCATAAACGAAGGTCGAATCGTGTAAGGAAGCATGGGAGGTTCTGTGGACTTGATGGGAGGGGTATATGAAATATGAACGAATGATAGCCGCCTTCCTTTCGCTGAGCTTGGGCTGCGCCTATGCTCTCGCTCCTGTTGCCGGGTTCGCCAAGGTGCAGGTGCTATCGGAGACGACGTTGTTGGTGGGGGGGAAGAAAGTGACGGGACAGAACGAGCTGGCCACTCATCCGAAGGTGAAAGGCCTGCTCGCGGCATTTGACCGCGCGGAATCGGCATTGAAGAAGGAAGATCTCAATGCGCTGATGCAGTTCTATGCGCCGACCTATGACTATCATGGATTGAAAGCGAACGATGTACGGCGAATCTGGGGTGAGGTGTTCGAGCATTACAAGGCTCTGGAATCACTTCATCTGTTCTCTGATATCAAGATCACACAGGAAAACAATGAGCTTCGTGCGGAGGTCACCTGCACCGGTGGGTTGTACGGAACCGACGAACGCACTGGGAACCGCATCACACTCGACAGCTGGTTTCGTGAGGTCCATTACCTGGTGAAGGTAGACGGGGTGTGGCGATTTCTCGGAAATGCCGGCGAGGTACCGACCGGTGCACCCTTTGCCTCGGTCCCACACCACCCGTTGTTCTGATACGTGCGCGCCGTACCTCGCGCGATAATTGTGTTTAAGCATCGTCGAAATCAGGAAGACGTGAGCAGGTTGTTTCTGGTACACTCACCCTCATTATGAGTGAAGGAACTATTCAGCAGACTCTTCCCAAGAAGGCATTGGAAGCGCTGTCGCAAGGTGATAGGGAGGACGCGATCAAGCAGGTCATGCTTGAAGGAAACCTCAGTCGGGAGGATGCGAGGGAGGTGGTCGCAAGTTTTCTGCTGACGCAACCTTCTCTGCTTCGGAGAATGAAGGACAACCAGTCCGAGACCAAGTGGGGGCTCATGCGTTGGCTGATCCTGTTCCAAGCCATCGTGGTCGCTATTGGGTACTTCCTCTTTTTTCGAGACCAGTGGTGAGTGAGCCCGCCTCCGCGGAAGCGTATCAATAGTTCGCAATCTCCCATCCTAACTCTTCCCCCACATCATAGTGCCCCGATGGATTCGTGGTGCGCCGAGCGTAGCCGGCACGCCTTTTGGTGAGCATGGGGCCTGGGTCGCGACGACCTGTGGAATTCTCTTCATCTACAGGATGTTGGGGCGAGAATGTTTTGAGAATCTGCATATGGGGAGATAGGGTTACAGTGTCTGTGGTGCGGATACGAGCGACCACGAAGATCGTCTTCTCGATAACCCACCGCTCCTGACCTATCACCAAAATAATGCATCAAACCACTAGCAATTCCCTGCTCTATTCTGGTTATGATAACGGGTGTATTTAGGTGCTTCTGCCGAGAGGCGTGTTCTCACGGCCATCCCGTGGTGGGCAAAGTAGGCGAATCGCAGATGGTGACTGAACCCTGGTGCGGAGATTTTAATCCGGAAGGTTGATAACGTCACTTATTTACCAGGGAAGCGAGAGTTGGAACAACGGACAAAACCCACTGTGAGCGTAGGATATTTGTCCAATGCTCTTCAGCTGGCGTTAAAGGCACAATAAGACAAGTAACCATAACGAGAATGCAGAATACTGTCAGCAAGAGCCAGGTGATGGCTGATCACACGGTCACGGTGAGTCGCCTTGAGGAGGTTGTCTCGACGGCGGACGAATTTGATCGAGTTGTCTCACAAGCCTTGCCGGTGCTGTTGGATCGGGCCACCGGATATACCAAGCGGTTCTTGCGGGAAACCGGTCAATGGAACGATGATATTGAGCATGAGAAATTTGCGCTGCGTTGGGGCTCCGAATATCTCGAGCGGTTTTTGGTCTGTGGACGTACGGAAGTTCCATGCCGGCCGTTATTTCTCTTCGATTCGCTGGTGGCTAAGCAGCACAGTAAGCCGGAACCGTTTTGCTACCATCCGGACCTGTTGCGACCGCTGGGGAGGTTTCTGGACGGGCTTGTCGCGAGGGCAGTGGTCAGCCGTGATGCGTTGATCGCCTTGTATCACCACTCCTATGGATGGGGTCCTGGTGAAGTGATTGCGGCCACGGGACTCAATGGATTGGAAAGCCAGCGCATCTATAAGAATTTTCGACGATGGCGTGACAGTGGATGGCAACGTACGATGGATGAGATGGGTCTCACGAATGCTGAGTTGGCGGAATTGAGCAGTCAGCAACAACGTCATCGTCAACGATTCAATAGCGAAGGAGAGCGGCTGATCAGAGTTGCTCAGGCTCACTACCGAAAAAGTGAGCCGGATCATTATCCCTGTCTGTCGCGGTCACAATGGCGAGAGATGTTTACGCAAGGTTACGGGTGCGATTACCGAATTTGGCACCTCGCGTTGTGCCTAGACTGTGTGCAAACCGCATGGGGCGTGGGCTCCAATGGGTCGTTGACCGAGGAAAAACCACGTCTGGAGTTGCAGGTACGACCCTAGGCGGGTCAGTGAAGTACTCTGCCCTGGACAGGAAGATAGAGAGAAAGGAAGCATGGAGGCTGTTATGGGGTACGAAGAGGATTTAGAAGTATATCGATCACAACGCCTTCAATCACTGAGCAACCAACCCAGCCGCTCGGTTCGTGGCGGGTCGGATCCGATCCAGGTGTATGTCAATGAGCGGCGCGTTGGTGAGCTTGAGGGTGTGGGAGTGGATGCCACGCTGCACGTGAAGAATCTCGAGCACATTGAGACCATACAGCTTCGAACTGAAGATGGAACGCTCCTGGGAGGGTTGGTTGCACCAGAATATGGGTATCGGACCAGCCGTATCCAGGTATCGTCCGATGCGGTTGAGCTCTGTGTCCATAATACCGCCCAAGGAGGAGCGCTCAACGCGGTGTTTGTTCCTGCCCCGAGTTACTGGAGTCGAACCTGGAAAGCTCTCGCTGACGTAGCCGATAGGCTGGCGATACGGCGTCCAGATGCGGCGATCGCGCACAGCATGCGAACCGTTGCCTTCACCCAGGCGTTGTTGGCGATCCTGGTGGTGGGATTGGTGGTTGACCGAATGGCGATCTGGATGAGTCCGGAGCGAATGCTGGCTTCCGTCGGACGACCAGAGGCTCTGCGGACTGTCTCAGTGACTGAAATGGAAAAACTCGAACAGCAGTTGGGTGAACTTGCGCGGATACAAGAGAAAGTCGGAACGGCCTTGGAAACCCAACAGAAAGGTATGGCGCAACTCCACCAAACCATGGCTAAACTGTCTTCAAGCCATGAATCCGTGGCGTCCAGTGTCGTCATGGTGAAGGAAGAAATGGAGAAACGTCAGGAAGGCGTCGGATCCGAAATAGAACGCGCGACCGAGGGCTCTGTCGGTCGGGGTCTAGTGGATCAAGACCAACTTGAACTGGCGGTGAGAAATCTTGTCGAAGACAACGCCAAGTTATCCAGAGAGGTGGCGAGCCTTGAAGAGCGTAATTTGATCCTGGCGGCTAGGGTTCAAACGGCCGGCATGGTGGCATCGAAGGCCGACGATCCAAACCCGGAGCGGTTGTTGGCGAGTCAGGAAGATGCTGAAAGAAAGAATCAGCCCTTGCGGGTCGCAGAGGGTCTGCAGAGCTCTCAGAAGCAGCCGTTCCTCTTTTGGGTCACCTTCAGCGAAGGCACGAGTCAGGAGAGTATCGACCAGTGGGTTCATGAAAAGAGGGGGCACAAGGGAGCGGTGAATGAAGGCTGGCAGGAAGTGCGGATTGTTCCTCCGGCAGTCTCTCCCGATCTATTCCTCGAGCAAATCAGAGGAGAGAAAATCGTCAAAGCTGCGAGGATCCGAGAATAAATAAGTCGCTCCGCGTGACTGGCGTCGAGCTGGTGTTGTGGTGAAGGTCTTGGGGCATCGCGACAGCCAGGGAGGAGAAGGTCTATCCCTGTCTTTCAACTCAGATGAAGTAAGAGGCGGTGATTCATACCTCTATCGGACGAACGGTGATTGTACGGCAGAATGGCAAGTCAAGCTGGGGCGTCTGGACATATTTCGGTTGGGAGCCAGAGGTTTTGTCCGTTGAGTTGGGAATGATGGGTGCGTAACCTAACATTCGTTAGGAGGATACACGTAAGCAGCATGAATGTCTCACCGAACAGCCCATTGGTAATCAACCTTCAACAAGTCGCCCGGCACACACTAATCACCTAACAAGTAAACAAGCTGACAACTGGTTAGCCTAGTTGATTACGAGAGAAAGGAAGACTCATGAGAATCGCACAAGTAGCTCCGTTGTGGGAAAGCGTTCCACCGAAACTCTATGGAGGAACTGAGAGAATCGTTTCGTATGTGACAGAAGAACTGGTTGCGATGGGGCACGATGTGACGCTGTTTGCCAGTGGGGACTCAGAAACGGCCGCGCGGCTTGAAGCGATTTCCCCACAGGCGCTCCGATTGAAGACAGGCCTCTTCAATCGGGATGCGTACCTGATGATGTTGCACGAACGGGGGCTTGGGTCAGCCCATGACTTTGATATTATTCATTCGCACTTGGACTTCACCGGGTTTCCCTTAGCGCGAAGAAATCCTGTCCCAGTTGTGACAACTCTTCATGGTCGCTTGGACCTTCCTGAACTTGAGCCAGTCTATCGGGAATTTTCTGAAATGCCTCTGGTCTCCATCTCTGACGCCCAACGTCGGCCGCTGCCGTGGGCCAACTGGGCCGGCACCGTGTATCACGGACTTCCGCGTAACATGTATACCTTTCACCCACAACCCGGAGGGTATCTGGCGTATATAGGACGGACTGCTCCTGAAAAACGTCCTGACCAGGCCATCGAGATTGCCAAGCGGACTGGACTTCCACTGAAAATTGCGGCAAAAGTCGACCCTGTGGACCGGACCTACTTTGAGGCGGAAATTGAGCCGTTACTCAACCACCCGTTAATTGAGTTCGTCGGAGAGATCACCGATGCGGAAAAAGACGAGTTCATCGGCAATGCCATGGCAGTCGTGTGCCCTTATGATTGGCCCGAACCATTCGGATTGGTGCTGATCGAAGCGTTTGCCTGCGGCACCCCGGTTATCGCCTATCGGCGCGGCTCAATCCCGGAAATTATCGACCACGGCGTCACGGGCTATATTTGCGACACCCTTGACGAGATGGTGGATGCCGTCGGTCAAGTTCCTCTCATTGATCGAAAGCAGTGCCGGGCAGCGTTCGATGAACGGTTTACAGCGGATCGGATGGCCCGTGACTATGTCGCGTTGTATGAACGCCTTCTACTCGAAGATGGGGCGATGCAAGCCTCACGAGGCATCGAATTTGGTCGGTCAAGCAACGAGTTGTTACAGACCGAGTCGCAAGCGTTTGGACGAGGTCGACATGTCTGATACGACTGCTGATTCCACCGAAGCTCGCCCAACTCCGAGTTCTTCGCGAGGCTGGGAGTTGGTCAAGACGAGAGACTTTGGTTTCTTGTTTGCGGGCCAGACGATCTCGCAGATCGGTGACAGTCTCAATAAAGTGGCGTTGCTCTGGTTTGTCTACGACTTGACTGGGTCTGCGCTCAAAATGACGATGGTCGGGTTGCTTCAAACCCTCCCACCCCTACTGTTTGGTCCACTGATCGGTGTGTATCTCGATCGTGTTCGGAAGAAGCCGGTCATGATTTGGGTCGACTTACTTCGTACCCTGATGATTCTCTTGATCCCTGTGCTCTATGCCACAGGAGCCTTGACGCTCGATCGGCTCTATGTCCTCGTGTTCGCGACGGCCATCTTCTCCACCGTGTTCGGGCCGGCCTTGACCTCCGCCGTTCCATTGATCGTACCCAAGGAGCGGCTGGTCGCTGCCAATGCACTGCTACAAACCACAACCAACGTAGGACTTTTGGTGGGACCCGCTGTCAGCGGTCTTGGCATCGCGCTTATCGGGGCCCAAAACGTGCTCTACGTTGACGCCGCGACATTTTTTCTCTCTGCCTTGTGTATATTCCCGATTCGGGTGCGAGAGTCGTCCGACCAAATGCGTATCGCCGGCAAGGGGTTGACGGACGGCGTTGCCGCTGATTTGCTGGCGGGTTTCCGCTTCGTATTCGTTGAACAAAAGACCGTCATGCTCCTCATGGTGACGGCCACCCTCTATAGTCTCGGCGTGAGTGCCTTCATCTTTTTGTTGCCCGTCTTTGCGAAAGAGGTGCTTGGTGTAGGCCCGATCCAACTGGGATGGCTCTGGTCGGCCCTTGGCGTCGGGATGCTGCTCGCCTCCCTCGTGCTCACGTCGATCTCCAAGGGCGATGTGCCGTGGCGACTTCGCTTCATGTCCGGTGCGCTGGCGATCGGAGGTATTGCGGTGGCGGCACTCGGATTCCTTGATGCCCCTGTGGCCGCCGCGGCCTTGATCGCCGTGATCGGAGGGAGCACGGCCATGTTTACGCCGTTGGTGTGGACCATGCTTCAAGAGTTGACGCCGACGCATCTCCTCGGTCGCGTGTTTACTAGCTTTGCAACGGGAGGGATGGCCGCGTCGATGGCCGGGATGGCCGGGTTTGGATGGGCTGCGGACGCGATCGGCCCTGCTGCCAGTTTAGGCGGTATCAGCGTCCTTCTTCTGATGACGGCCGCCACAGCATGGCTGTTCAGTTTTTACAAATCGCATACACGAGGTTTAACGGTTGCCACGGCTGGCTCTTTTTCTTCTTAAATCGGCCCGGCAGAGATATACAAAACAAGCTCACCCTCTCGTCGCCAAATATCCTCCGGCTTCTTCCGATACCAGATTGACGGAATGTACGCAGCCTCCTGATCAACAGGGGGCTGCGGTGTGGTCTATGCAGATGACAGAGAAGCGGCAGCGAGTTAGAATGCGTGGGTGATCTTCACGCCATGGAGTTCACCAGGAGGAATTGTGCGATGACCAAGTCGTCACGAGCGCTGATCGCTTTGAGCCTGTTCTTGCTCTGGCCGTTGGGTGCACGCGTTGAAGCATCCGAAGCCAACGAAAAAGAACAAGTGCCGGAAAAATCTGCACCAGGTTCCGTACAGGCACCGGCCGGATCCGACAGTCAGCCCGCGGCGCCAAAACCGGCTCCGGAAGTGAAGCCGCATCCCCCGGCAGCTCCCGTGCCGAAGAGCGAATCTGCGACAGAACACAAAGAGGGCGTGCTGGTCAAGCCGGTGCCCGGTGCATCTCAGCTTCCAGCGGCATCCGACGGCCAACCGCTGTTGCCAAAACCGTCCCCGGAAGTGAAGCCACAGCCTCAAGCAGTTCCCGTGCCAAAGAGTGATACGTCAACGGAGCATAAACATAAAGAAGGTGTGCCAGAAAAGTCCGGATCCGACAGTCAACCCGCGGCGCCAAAACCGGCTCCGGAAGCGAAGCCACAGGCCCCGGTCGCTCCGGCATCAAAGGGTGAGGCATCAACGGAGCACAAAGAGGGTGCGCCAAAAAAACCTGCGTCAGACAGTCAATCTGCGCCTCAGAAACCGGCACACGAGGCGAAGCCACAGCCACCAGCGGCGCCCAAGGCCAGGAGTGAGACAGCAACGGAACATAAAGATGGTGCGCCGGAAAAGTCTGGTCCGCGGGTGCCGCAGACACCCGCTGCGTCCGATGGCCAACCAGTGACACCGAAGCCGTCACCGGAGGCCAAGCCTCAAGCTCCGACGATAAAGGCCGACCTGCCGCCTGACCAGGAGGTGAAGGATAAGGAGCCGGCTCTTAGGAAAACGTTGGGTTCCTTGATCCTCTCGGTCAAGCTGGCTCTTATGGGAGATTCAAGGTTGTTCCACTACGAGATCGAAGTCGAAGATGATCAGCAAACCATTACGCTCAGCGGGCGTGTTTCGACAGAAGATGAGAAGGCTGCTGCGAAAGAAGTGGCACAGAAGGTCCCCGGCGTCAAGACCGTTGTCAACAAACTTTCTGTCGAGAAAGATCTCGCCAAGACCTTGTCCAAGAAACAGGATGATGCGCTCACCTCTTTGATTAAAGAACGATTCTCCAAGAGCGCCACGTTAAAGGCCGCCAATTTTGAGGTAAAGACGGAAGACGGGGTCGTCCTGATTCAGGGAACGGTTCGCTTCCAAGTCATTGCTCTTGAGGCTGCTGAGGCCGCTCGGCAAGTGCCTGGGGTACGTGCCGTCAATACCGAAAAGGTAAAGCTGGAAGGTGAGGGCTGATGCAGGGCCGCTCCGGCCACTTCTCTCGCTCTCCCGCTATAGTGGAGAAAGCAGATCTCACCGAGGTCAAGGCTCGGCCCCTACTTCTGACCCGAGATTTTGGGTTGGTCTGGTCCGGGCAACTCATCTCTCAAATCGGCGACGGTGTCTCCAAGCTAGCTCTTCTCTGGTTCGTCTACGCGGTGACCGGTTCTCCGCTCAAGACCTCGATCATCGGGTTGCTGCAGACGATTCCTCCGATCGTTCTGGGGCCGATCATTGGGGTGTATGTCGACCGGCTCCCGAAAAAGGTGTTGCTCATCATCAGCGATTTGTTGCGCGCGTTGCTGATCGGATTGATTCCATGCCTGATTCCAGTTGAATCCTTTACGGTCTCGGTGCTCTATGTGCTGGTTCTCTTGCACGCCATCGCTTCGGCGGTGTTCGGGCCCGCTCTCACGGCCTCTATTCCGACGTTCGTCCCCAAGACACAGTTCACGGCGGCCAATGCATTGCTCCAGGGTACCACGAGCCTCGGCATCATTTTCGGCCCGGCGATGAGCGGATTAGGCATCGCCGCCTACGGATCGCAAGAAGTGTTATGCCTCAACGCAGCGACCTATGTGATTTCGGCTATGTGCCTCATGCTGGTTCGCTTTGGCAAGTCTCCTGCAATCACGCCATCGCTTGCAACAACTCCGACAATGTTGCAGGATCTCGTGGAGGGGTTCCGCTACAGTGTCGTCACCAAACCCGCGCTGTTGCTCTTGACCGCGACGGCCGCGCTTCATACGTTCGGCAGTAGCGCGCTGAGCGCGCTCTTTCCGGTCTTCGCGAGGAAAATGCTCGGACTCGGACCGGTCGAAGTTGGGTATCTATGGTCGGCACTCGGTGTCGGATTGCTGCTTACGTCCATCGGGCTTCTCTGGGCGACGAACTGGGTGGTCAATGATCGACTCAAGTTGATCGTGAGCACGAGCGTGGTCAGCGGCGCCGCCTTGTGTGGGTTGATATGGACGATTGATCCGTACGTCGCCGGTCTCCTGATGGTGATCGTCGGCTGCGGGTTGGGTTCGTTCACACCGATTGCCTGGGGGATGATTCAAGAGCTGGCACCGAGCCAGATGGTCGGGCGGGTGCTGGGACTCTATGGGACCGGTGCCATGACCGCCGCCATCGGGGGTATCACCGTGTTCGGTTGGGTCACGGAACAACAAGGATCGGAAACCGGCCTACTCGGGATCGGGGTGGTGCTCTTGCTGTCGGCCTTGGTCGCCGCACGGATGAGTCGGACAACTATCGCTTAGTCGAAGGGACTGTTCATGAAAGACGTGATCCGATGGAAGGACCACTATTACATCCTCGCTTCATCCTCGCTGGCCGATGGCCGCACCGAAGTCCTGAAGCAGGGTGAGACGTTCGCCGTGTTCGATCGGTACGGTGATGTGTACCGGGTCCTTCCGAGTCCGCAAGGGCTCTATCATGAAGGGACACGCTTTCTCTCACAGTTCGAGCTGTCGCTCGGGACACAGCGTCTGATGATGCTCAGCGCGTCAGTGAAAGAAGACAATGCACTTTTTACAGCGGATTTCTCCAATTCAGACATGATGCTTGAAGGACAACGGCATGTCCCGCGCGGAACGCTCCATCTGTCTCGCACGCGGTTTCTCTGGCAAGGCACGTGGCACGAGAGGATTCGCGTTCATAACTATGGAACGACCAGGCTGCCGCTCGTGATTACGATCGGACTCGATGCAGACTTTGCCGACCTTTTTGAAGCGAGAGGGCGAACGCGGCCACGGCGCGGCGTGCGTCTCAAAACCGTTCGATCCAAGACCGGACTTGTTTTTGGGTATAAAGGGCTCGATAAGACGATCCGTCGAACCACGGTGCGGTGCTCGCCGGCTCCGAAACAGGTAATGGCCGACGGACTCAAGATCGAGACGCGCATCCCGCCGCATGGCGACTTAACGTGGGACATCGCCGTTTCCTGCGAGATCGAGCAGCGACGGAACCGAGTGTTTCTCACCTACGATCGAGCTCAGCACGAGGCCGAGCATGCCTTACGGGAAGCCAGAGCCTCGGATGCGCATGTCTACACGGCGAATGAACAATTCAATCACTGGTTGAATCGGTCGCTGGCCGATCTTCACATGTTGATCTCGGATACACCGCACGGACTCTATCCCTATGCAGGGGTTCCCTGGTTCAGTGTCCCGTTCGGACGAGACGGCATCATCACCGCCCTGCAAATGCTGTGGATGAATCCCGGCGTCGCGCGTGGCGTGCTCGGATTTTTGGCAGCGACGCAGGCGACCGAAGCTCGGCCGGAGCAGGATGCGGAGGTCGGAAAAATATTGCACGAGACTCGTCAAGGTGAAATGGCCGCGCTGGGGGAAATCCCATTCGGGCGGTACTATGGGAGCGTCGATGCCACGCCGTTGTTCGTCGTCCTGGCCGGCGCCTACTATGAACAGAGCGGCGATCGAGCGTTTCTTGCCACACTCTGGCCGCATATTCAGCGTGCACTCGAGTGGATCGATCAGTCCGGTGATCCAGCTGGCACGGGGTTCACCACCTATGCGCGACGGTCGGCCAAGGGCCTTGTGCATCAAGGGTGGAAAGATTCACACGATTCTGTTTTTCATGCCGACGGGACGGCCGTGGAGGGGCCGGTTGCGCTGTGCGAGGTCCAGGCGTACGTGTATCGAGCAAAACGAGCGGCGGCGGATCTGGCTAGGATTCTAGGAGACGGCGCTCATGCCGATCGGTTGCTGAAGGAAGCAGACGCTCTTCAGGAACGATTCGAGCGGGCGTTTTGGTGCGAGGAACTCGGCTCATACGCCCTTGCGTTGGACGGGCGAGGACGGCCGTGCCGTGTGCGTTCCTCGAATGCGGGGCATTGCCTGTATGGCGGTATCGCCGGGCAGAAGCGTGGCCTTCGGAACGCGCACACACTCTTGGGCGAGGAATTTTTCAGCGGATGGGGCATCCGCACAATTGCGACATCGGAGGCACGCTACAACCCGATGTCGTACCATAATGGGTCGGTGTGGCCTCACGACAACGCCATCATTGCGGCCGGCATGGCGGCATACGGAGACAAGCAAGGAGCCATGAAGGTCTTGACCGGAATCTTCGATGCCAGCCTCTTTATCCCGCTCCATCGGTTGCCGGAACTCTTCTGCGGATTTTCCCGACGGCCGGGCGAAAGCCCCACCCTGTATCCCACGGCTTGCTCCCCTCAAGCCTGGGCGGCCGGCGCAGGCTTCCAGCTTCTGCAAGCCTGTCTGGGTTTGCACATCGATGGAACTCGTCGCCTTGTGAAGTTTGACCGTCCCGTGCTTCCACGGTTCCTTGAGCGAGTGGAGATTCGGAATCTCTCGGTCGGAAGCGCCCGTCTCGATCTTGTGCTTGATCGACATGAGAACGAAGTGGCGGTGAGGGTTGCCCGCCGAATCGGAGAGGTTGAAGTGGTGCACGTGGTCTAGTCTGCTGCCGGTAGGCTCCGGCCCGTCTCACTCATATCTCAACGCTTCGATCGGGTTCAGCTTCGAGGCTTTGTTCGCCGGATAAAGGCCGAAGAACAGGCCGACGATCAACGAGAACAGAAACGAAGCGAGGACGGCTTCAGTGTTGATGATGGTCGGCCAGCCGATCATATTAGTCATAAGACTTGCTATGCCGATTCCGGTGCCGACGCCGAGCGCCCCTCCGATGGCCGTCATGATGACGGCTTCGACCAAGAACTGCAGGAGAATATGGGCTCGTTTCGCACCGACGGCCATCCGGAGACCGATCTCTCTCGTTCGTTCGGTCACCGATACCAGAAGAATGTTCATGATACCGATGCCTCCGACGATCAGGGAAATGGATGCAATCCCCATGAGCATGTACATCATCGTCCGGCTTGTCCCGGCGATGGTCTTGGCGATGTCTTCCATGGTGCGGATCGTAAAGTCGTCGTCTTCAGATTCGTGCAGCCGATGTCGTACTCGCAAGAGATCTTTGATGTCGTCCACAACGGCGGAGATCTCATGCTGGGTCTGAGCGGCGACGAGAATGACGCCGACCGTTCCTAGGAATTGAGTGCCAAGGACTTTCCGCTCTGCGGTTGAGAACGGAAGTACCACGAGGTCGTCTTGGTCCTGGCCCGTAATGGACTGCCCTTTCGGTGCCAACACGCCGATGACGCGAAGAGGGACATTCCGGATTCGAATCTGAGCCCCGATGACTTCTTCGCCTGGCTCAAAGAGGTTTTGGACGGCGGTTTTCCCCATCACGGCGACATTCGCAGCCGAGTTCATGTCGGACTGCGTAAAAAAGTTCCCTTCAGCAATCGGCCAATTCCGTACGTCGATGAACTCGGGTGTGGTGCCGAGCACCACCGTGCTCCAATTCTTGTACTCCGAGATCGCCTGGAGGACGGACCGAGTTGCATACATCACCGTGGTGATCCCGTAGACCTTGTGTTGGATCTCATCGGCATCGTCGACGGTCAAGGTCGAAAGCGTGCCGAGTCCTCCGCGGACACCGCCGACACTCGTCGCCCCCGGCACAATAATCAGCACATTCGTTCCGAGGCTCGATATTTCAGCCTGGACGATGGTCGTCGCACCCTGGCCCAGGCTGACCATGGAGATGACGGCGGCGATCCCGATGATGATTCCGAGCATCGTCAGGCCGGCCCGTAAGGGATTACGGCCGAGTATGCGGAACGCCGAAAGGATCGTAAGCCAGAGGAAAGACATAGTTGGTCTGTCCCGTCTATCTGGTCTCTTCGGTCTATCTGGTCTGACGAACAAGACAGGCTAGATAGACAAGATAGACTCAAGAGACCGCTTCATTTCACCTTCGGTCCGAGTTCGAACCCCGGTGGTAACGTTCGTTCTCCCTGTTCATCAGGTGATTCGATCCCGACGATCACAAGATCTCCTTCGTGCAACGGTCCCTCCAATATTTCAGTGGAGAGAGAATCAGCAATGCCGGTCGTCACCAGCACGTGATGGGCACGACCATCCTTGTCATGAATCCACACCGAAGTCACCTTGCGATCAAACGGCACGTCCGGCATACGGAAGCGCAGCGCCCCATTGGGAACTCGGAGAGGCTTTTCTTTTTCTTCGGTCACGATCGTGACGTTTGCGGTCATGCCGGGTTTCAGTTTGAGATCCTGATTATCCACCGTAATGACGACATCGTACGTCACCACGTTCTGGATGTTGATGGGTGCGTTCCTCACTTGGGTGACGATACCCTTAAAAAACTGCTTGGGATAGGCGTCTACGCGAAAGTGGGCCGGCTTGTCTTCGACCACGCCGCCGATGTCGGACTCGCTGACGTTCGCGTTCACCTGCATGTGCGTCAGGTCTTGAGCGATCATAAACAGAATCGGCGTCTGGAATGCGGCGGCGAGAGTTTGACCGACATCCACGTTTCTAGACACCACGATCCCATCGACCGGCGAATAGATCGTGGTGTAGCCAAGGTCCAGCTCAGCCGAAGCCAGTGCCGCCTGGGCCTGATCCAACTGTGCCTGCAGGACTTCGATATTGGCTGCCGCCTCTCGATGGTTGGTCTCCGCTATATCGAGATCCGATTGCGGGACGAAGGCTTGTTGTCGTAGGACCGTCATGCGATCGAATTCCCGCTTACGTTGTGTGGCCAGCACGGTGGATCTCGCGAGATTCCCCTTGGCGCTCTTTACGGCGGCCCGCGCCTGGCTCACCCGGGCCTTGAACGGCTTTTGATCGATCTGCGCGAGGACTTGTCCCTTCGTGACCTGCGAATTGAAGTCGGCGAAGAGTTGTGCCACTTTTCCTGAAACCTGGCTGCCGACCTGCACCGAGACAACGGGATTGACCGTTCCGGTCGCCGTTACGATGGCGGTAATCGGGCCTCGATCGACCAGGGCCGTCTTGTAGGAGACCGGAGGTGGACCGGACGTGACCCAGTACCAGATCCCGACGCTGATCAGCAGAAAAAGCGTCCCGATGCCCAAGGCGATAGGCCATCGGAATCGCCTTCTCGCGGCTCCATCGATTCTCGCAGGAATGTGGGGCGGCCCTACCGTGACGTCGCCCAACACCCTGTCCGTGATCGATATATGGTGCAAGGACTCTTTAGGGTCATCCACCATCCGTCACCCAGTGGTGTCTGCACCGAAATTGCGGCCTCATAAAGATAGGAAACGTTCATGTATGTCTCTTCGGGTACCACGGTCCGCCGACGTCATGTCCGCGCACCTCGTACGATCAGCACCGAACAGGGGGCATGCCTCAGCAGACTTTCGGACACGCTGCCGAGGTGGAGACGTTCGCCCTTCGTCAAATCACGAGAGCCGATGACCAGCAGCTGGTCATGATTGGCCTCCACATATTTCACGATGGTATCGATCACATGATTCATCTGAACTTGCATCACGACGGCATAGCCCCCCTTGATGAACTCACCCCGCAGGCCGTTGACCAACGCAGTGGCTCGTTCCATGACCGGACGCCTCAATTCGGTCAGCTGTGACTCAGACAAGTAGCGGGCCGCGAAGTCCGTGACGGGGCTTTCGACCGATGTCAGAATCGTGACGGTAGCGGAATCCGGGAGGATACGCGATCGAAGAAACTTGGCGGCCGCCCGCGACGGTTTGGAGTCATCGACCGCAAGGGCAACATGGAGTAGGTTTGGCATAGGTTGTTTTACGACTAAGACCGAACAGGCGGCTGTCGATGCCACTTGCCGTGAGACGCTCCCCAGCAAGAATCCCTGAATGTCGCTCAGGCCGCGCGACCCCATCATGATCAGATCCGTCTTCAATCGCCGCGCGTGTTTGACGATCGTGTTCGCCAGTGGGCCATGAGCCAAGATGGTCCGGAATCGTGTTCGCGGTGCCGTTGCTGCTTGGCCAAGGGCCAAATGGGCCGATCGTGCAGCATCTCGAAGAAGAATGCCTCCGGCCTTTTCCATGGCAGCCAGTGCACGGCGCTCGCCGAGGGCATTCTTGCCGGTCAGCGATCGAAGCGCGGGCTTATCGACCACGTGCAGCAACGTGACCTGCTCGGGTTCACGACTGGCGAAGGCCTCAAGCGCTTGAATTCCCCACTGTGAATACTCCGATCCATCGACGGCACATAAGATCCGCATGATCGATTCCCTTCCTTGCTTGATGGGATGGCGTGGAAAACGTTTCAGGTATCAGACCTGCATTGGATGTGCCTATAGGATGGAGAGAGATGGAGGAAGAATCTCACATCTGACAAAGAGTTAGGAATGGAGCCTCCGTTCTGGTCCATCAGGATATTGAGGCATTTTGCAGCAGAGGCGGTTGGGCACTGTGGTGATTGGCGTCAGTTTGAGGGCATCTCGGGGGTTTGAAGATGGAATGGTGCTTCTTTAAGGAGGGGCGATGAAAAAGAAAAAGAAGACGACGACGAAGAAGGTAAAGGTCGTCAAGGTGAAAAACTTCGATTCCATGACCGTCAGCCAGGTCATGGAAGAAGAAGTGCAATTCGTTCGTATGAAGACCAAGGGCGACGTGATTGCTTCGCTCATGATCGAAGGGTTTGGGGCCGTTCCGGTCGTGGAGAATGGGCGTAAACTAGCCGGCATTGTCAGCGAACATGATCTCCTCGTGGCCGTCGACGACGGTCACCAACTAGGTGCTGTTTCGGCAAGGGACATCATGACCTCTAACCCCTATTCGGTCCGGCCTGAAACAACGCTCGGAACGTTGGTCCACGTGTTGCGTGCGAGTGATCTGGTCCGTGTCCCTGTCGTGAACAAGAAGGATAAGCTGATCGGCATCATCGCGAGGCGCGATGTCTTGCGAACCTATCTCGCCACCGGCGGAAAACGAGAATAGTGAGGAGCCCATGAGACAAACCGAATTCTTCATGAAAGCCTGCGACCCGAAGACCTTGACCGTGGGACAGTTGATGCAAGACGCAGTCACCCGGTGCACGACGCGCACCGACACTGCGACCATCGCGCATATGATGACACACCGAAACTACGGGAGTTTACCCGTTGTAGACGAGGAGGGAACGTTGGTCGGGATCGTGACGGAATATGATTTGCTGCAGGCCATGCTCGAGGGGCGAGACCTCCGAAAGATTCTCGCCACTGAAATCATGTCGGCCCATCCCGTGACTGTGACCGAAGACCAAACGCTTGCCCAAGTAGCCGATCTGTTCCAGGATCGCTATTTGACCCGCGTACCGGTGATCAGGAACAACAAACTGGTGGGGATTCTTGCCAGGCGAGATCTCCTGTTCGGCTATATGAAGGCATCCCGGTATTGGTCGTGATGAAATGAACAAGTCAAACAGGCACGAGGTCGACCTATGACCATGATTAGGGTAGTAAAGATTATCGGAGTGATCTGGATTCTGATCGGGGCAGCGAATATCGTTCTTGGAATGTATAGCAGTCCAAGACCAGAGGGGCTTCCCACCTTTGGGATCATGTTCAGCGTGGCGCTGTTCATCATTCCTGGTCTGATCGTGTACGGAATCGGGGAGTGGAATGCAAGGAAACTACACAGATGAGGGTAAGACAAGCCCGGACATCTTTCTGAGGACCAGTGAGGATTTTGATCAGACGAGATTCGCTATTCTGGTATTCGGAAGCTTTTCGATCTGAGTCGCAGCCAACAGCTTGTGTAAGTTGCTCGTGCAGCCTTTTCCCATTGCATGCCCCGCTAGGTACACGATATCGATGATGCCCTGTGCATTGTCGTGGTTGGTTTGGAACAGCTTGCTCACCATCCTTGTCCTTGCTCCTGCCAGTTCCCACGCTGAACCAACAGCCACATCCCATGGACCCTGCAACATCATGTATCCCAGTGATGCGACTGTACAGTGGGAGTGTCGAACGCTTGACGCTAGCGAATCGCTGGAAAAACTTTTCGGTGAGCAGTGGAGCAGCGTGGCGCGTTTCAATCGGATCGACCGGCGACATCTCCGTTCAGGTGTCTCGATCAAAGTTCCAAGCCAGGTCGAGGACTTGGAATCGTTCCTGCCGCTGCCGGTATTCTTGTATCCATGGGCGGAGCTGGATCAGCTGTTCATCTTGATTGACCTCTCGGAACAATTTCTCGGCGCTTATGAATACGGGACGCTGCGATTTGCCGTCCCGATTGCTTCTGGGGAGGCTCACAACCCAACACCAACCGGAGAATTTCGGATTACTGCAGCTCATCGCACCCATCGATCCTGGCGCTATAGAGTTGCAGGAACGAACCGACCATACCCGATGAATTATGCACTGCTGTTTCATGTCGATCATGATGGCACAATGTATTGGATCCACGGACGTGATCTTCCAGGCTATCCCGCGTCTCATGGTTGCATTGGCCTCTATGACGAACACATGCAGAAGGAGCAGTATGGTACTCCGATGCATCCGGAGCTGAACGACGCGAAGCGACTCTTCGACTGGGTGCTCGGTGGTGAGGTAGAGGACGACCAACTGATCCCGCTTCCGCAAGGTCCAAGAATTCGCATCATAGGCCGGGCGCCGGTCGTGTCCAAGCTGGAACCGGACCACGCTAAATGTTCTGGACCTGTTCGAACTGACGGGGAGGCAATGCGCTAAATACGGACGACGAATTCTAGATGATGATTTCGCAGGGTTGAAGAAAGACCTTCATCGGGATTTCACGGTCAGGGTCCCCTTGGACATGGTTGGCGCGAATCTCCTTTAAGGCCGCCACAATCTGAGGCAAAAACGTGGACTCATAACCGAGTGCCACCATGAAGAGTGTATTAGTATCATGGTTCGTTAGCGGGTTAGAGGAGGGCACCGTCCCCGTCACACCGCTGCCTCCTACACCTGAAATCACGGTGTATCCTTTGATTTCCATTTTGTGAAACAGGGCCACGATTTCTTCTTCAAATCGCTTCCCACAGACAATGTGCAGCATCTTCATGATAGTCCTCCTGTACGTTGTGTGTGGGGGCCGGTCGATCGATGGCTCAGCCTATCATATGACTGGGAATCCTTAAAGAAGGTTGGCGGTATACTGTGTCGACATTTATGAATGACAATTCACGTGAGGCTGTCGAATCACCAAAGCCGGGTATCTTTTCGGCATCTCTATCACCGTTCCCTTGCCGGCTCAGTGTGTAACGAGATGAAACACCGTCATGCCAGCTTTCTCGCCTTGACCCAGTTCATCCATCATCACCTGTTGTGGTTCCTGATCGCCGCATACGTCATGTCGGCCATCTGGCCGGCAGCCGGCTTAGAGATTCGCAATCTGTCATTCGGTGCTTTCCACATCTTCAACGAGACGCTCCACCTCTCCTTACTTCTGCTCCTGCTGGCCACCTTGATGTTCAACGCAGGATTGGGAGTGAAGCCCTCCCATCTCAAATCGCTGAGACGGAAAACAAGGGTGCTGTTGGCGGGGCTCAGCGCAAATCTCATTATCCCCATGGCCTACATCTTTCTGGTCACCCTGATCATGCGACTGTGGTATGAACCGGAGGAGGCGCAACACATTCTTGTCGGGCTGGCTTTGGTGGCGGCCATGCCGATTGCCGGTGCCTCAACCGCCTGGGCGCAGAATTCCAATGGAAATCTTGCACTGAGCTTGGGATTGGTCCTTGCCTCGACCGTTCTGAGTCCTATCCTGACGCCCATCGCGCTGTACGTATTCGGGGAGATGGCTACGGAGGAGTATGAGAGGGTCATCCATAGTCTTGCTGCATATGGGTCCAGGGCGTTCTTGGGGCTTTGGATCGTGTTCCCATCTCTACTGGGCCTTGGTGTACGATTCCTTGTGCCAGAAGCCAGGCTGACGGCCATCCTGCCTTTCGTCAAACTGATCAATTCCGTCGTGCTCCTGCTCTTGAACTATTCGAATGGATCAGTCTCGCTTCCTCAAGCAGTTGCAGAGAGAGATTACGACTTTTTAGCCGTGACGCTGGCCATTACGGCAGGCCTTTGTGTGACGGCTTTTTCCTCTGGCTATGGGCTGAGTCGATTGTTTAAGGTCGATGAGGCCGAACGGGTCTCGCTGATGTACGGATTGGGGATGAACAACAACGGGACCGGTCTGGTGTTAGCATCGCTCGTTCTTGCGTCGTATCCACAGGTCATGGTTCCGATCATTTTGTACAACCTCGTTCAGCATCTAGTGGCTGGTGGAGTGCATGAAGTCATGGGGCGAACGTCAGCGAGCAATAGACCCTCAACGTGAGTAACGAGTTCGCTCTACCAGCATATGACCGTTTGACGACTGGATCGAAATATCCTAGAAGGGGTTCACAACAGAACTCCATTGAGTTCACCCTGAACGAGCGACCGTAAGGGGAGTGAGCCGAGCGTACTACCCGAGGAGGCTTTCATGACACAGATGACATCGGTACAGATTACTGCACCACGAGGTCCATTCAAGATCGTTCAAGGTTCGGTGCCGGAACCCGGGCCCAACACGGTCCGCGTGAAAGTCCACGCTTGCGGGATTTGTCATAGTGACATGTTTGTGAAAGAAGGCCATTGGCCAGGGCTCAATTATCCGCGCGTCACAGGGCATGAGGTGGCAGGCATGATTGATGCGGTGGGTACCGGCGTCGTTGCGTGGCAAAAAGGCCAGCGTGTCGGCGTCGGGTGGCATGGCGGGCATTGTGGCCACTGTGCCCCTTGCCATCGAGGCGATTTTTTCGGCTGCCAGAAGTTCATCGTTACCGGTTTCCATAAGGATGGGGGTTATGCGGAATATCTAATTGCGCGCACCGAGGCGCTGGCGGCAATTCCTGATGCGCTAACCGCAACGGAAGCCGCGCCGATTCTCTGCGCAGGGATTACCACGTTTAACAGCTTGCGGCACAGTGGAGCCAAGGCTGGTGACCTTGTGGCCGTTCAGGGGTTGGGCGGGCTCGGCCATCTTGGGGTGCAGTTTGCCAGTAGGATGGGCTTTCACACGGTAGCCATTGGTCGCGGGGAGGACAGAGCGGCTCTCGCCTTGAAGCTGGGAGCCGAGCGCTACGTGGATGCCGAAACGACTGATCCAGCGAAAGAATTGGCAAGTCTTGGCGGTGCGGCTGTGGTTTTGGCGACGGCTCCTAGCGGGAAAGCTATGTCGGACTTGATCGATGGCTTGGGAGTCGGCGGCAAGCTCATTGTCCTTGGAGCGGCGGCTGATACGATTACTATGACCCCGATTCAATTGATCAGTGCTCGCCGGACGATTCAGGGATGGCCTTCGGGCACAGCCCGTGATTCAGAGGATGCTCTCAATTTTTGCGCCCTGACGGGCATTCGTCCTATGGTGGAAACGTTCCCGCTGGAGCAGGCCGAAGCCGCCTACGACCGTATGATGAGCGGAAAGGCACGTTGTCGAGTGGTGTTGACCATGAAGTAACGTGCTCTTGTCAAAATCCATTCTTTTTGTGGGAATGTAAGGATCATGATCTCTTTGTCCAGACCCACAGAGGTTCAACCAGGGAACTTTGATGGGGAACGGTTTCGCAACCAGGCCCTGTTCAGGGGCCATGGATTTGTGGACTTCTTGAAATGGAAGCTCGTCTTTGGCAGGACTCGGTGGCCGGCTCGGATCGAGAGCGAGCCGCAACTGGTGCCTGAACAACGGGTGACAGGAGACCGATTGTCCGTTACCTTTATTAACCATAGTACGGTGCTGATCCAGTATCAGGGCCTCAATATCCTAACCGACCCCATCTGGAATCACCGAGCGAGTCCAGTGGCCATCCTTGGTCCCAAACGGGTACGGCGTCCTGGCGTCAGATTAGACGATCTGCCGCTGATCGATGTCGTCTTGATTACTCACAACCACTATGATCACTTGGATATCGAGACGCTCAAGTCGCTGGCTGGAAGATGTTCCCCGACTGTCGTGACGGGCCGGGGGAATGCCCCTGTGTTACGACAAGCAGGGTTGGAAACGATCCAAGAGTTAGATTGGTGGGAGTCGTTTCGGCATCAGGCTCTCGACATCGTGTTTACACCCACACAACATTTTTCAGGTCGTGGCCTGTTCGACAGGCAAAAAAGCCTCTGGGGCGGTTTCGTCATGGCGTCGTCCGCGGGCCATGTCTATTTCTCAGGTGATACGGGGGTCGGCCCCCATCATGCGCAACTGCGAGCGCGCTTCAAAGAATTTCGGGTTGCCTTCCTGCCCATTGGAGCGTATGAACCACGATGGTTCATGAAGAGTGCCCACATGAACCCGGCGGAAGCGGTGGAAGCGCATCAGCTCCTCAATGCCAAGGTGAGTATCGGTACCCATTTTGGCACCTTTGCGAACCTGACCGATGAAGGAATTGAGCAGCCGCTCAAAGACCTCGCGGAGGCATGCACCAACGCTGGTGTGACTCCAGGAAGATTCGTCACGCTCGGGTTCGGCGAGACAAGAAACGACCTCTAGAAACGGGTCCGAAGGCTCTGTCAGAGCTCGTTCGACCTGAGCCATTCGACAAGTGCGGCACGGGCTTGTCCAAGGAATTACCACGAACGAAGAACACCGGTAAGGAGTCTGACTTCTCTTGCTTGAATCTTCCCAAACGAGCCCCAAGGATGAAGCTTTGCCTGGGTCGTCACGGTGAAGCTTGCGCCATTAGCGAGACTTCGTTATATAGGAACGGAATGACAGCTCCGAGTTGCTCTCTGTGAGCGTCTGAGGGAGGATCCGTATCATGAACAGACTGCCGGTTAGAATTGCATTGATTGGCTTTGCTTGCATGTTGGGCGCAGCGGGTTGCGCCTCGAAACAGGTCGCGACGGTGTCTCCAACTACGACGGCAGATCCTTCGTCGTCATCGGCCATCCCTGAAGCCGTCTCTCTTGGTCCGTCGGATTCCTTGAAGGCCTGCCTGACAAGGATCTCAGGTGATTCCAGTGATGGGGCGAGGATGATCGCCGAACAAAGTTGTAGGGACAACGAGGATCTTCACCAAAGCGTGGTCGGCACGGCCATAGCCAAAAGCGGCAATCGTGCATCAGCCGGTACCCAAGGTGATTCACTTGAAGCCTGCATGGCGCGTATCCCGACCGATGCGACCGTGGGGCAGCGGATGCTGGCGGAAGAAAGCTGTCAGCGCGATCAGTTGACGCATCATTGAGAGGTGAAGCGAGACGTTCCAACTTTTTTGATGGCTACTTCACTTGTAGCCGGTGCAAGTAGTCGACAAGCGCGAGCAGCTTGTTGTGCGCGACCGCGTCCTTCAGTCCGTAGATTTGTATGTCCCCGAGCGTCATGTCTGGCACGTGACTCCTATAGTCCCGGCCCCACACTGGCATCGCACGCGGGCCATGGGCTGCGACCTCCTGACGCCCGTCGATGATTTCATAAACGCGCTGGGCTGGAAAGACGCCGTCATTTCTCCTGGCAAGAGTGGTCAAGTCCGCTGCTTTCGGACGAAAGCTCTCCGAGAGCGGACCGTCACCTTTCCCACCAAGGCCGTGGCAACTGGCGCAGTTCGACTCGTACTCGACCTTTCCCCAGTCGGGGGTCGATTGTGCGGGAGCCTCGCCCGCGATTAGAGAGAGCCCAATCGCAATCGCTAAAGCACCGATTGCTACTTTCAAGTGTTCCACTGTGACCTCCATCCTTTGGAGAAAACCTGAACAATTGACTATCTACGACTCTGCGATGATATGCCCCCTCTGTTTCTCTTCCCCTTCACTCCATTGGGCCACGGCCTCCGCCATCTCTTCTAATCGCTGAACGGCTCGGCCGAAGATGGTATCAGGCGGGTAGGATCCATCGAGCTCCCGTTCGTCGGCAGCGACCCCGGTGAGCAGTTCCAATGCCTCTTCAATCGTGTCCACCGCATATACAGAAAAGTGTCCTGATTCGACGGCCTCGACGACCTCTCGACGAAGGGCCAGGTGCTTGGTGTTGCGAGCGGGAATGATCACGCCTTGTTTTCCCGTCAACCCCTTGCGCGAGCAGGACTCGAAGAAGCCTTCGATCTTTTCGTTCACGCCCCCGATCGGCTGGATCTCGCCCAACTGATTGACGGAGCCGGTGACGGCCAGCCTTTGATGGATCGGCAGATCGGCGAGGCTGGAGAGAATGGCGACGAGCTCAGCCACAGCAGCACTATCGCCTTCTACTTCGGAATAGGTTTGTTCAAACGTCAACGAGGCGCTCATGGCGAAGGGATGGGACCCGGCAAATTTACCGGCAAGATATCCGGCCAGCGTCATCACGCCTTTGCTGTGGATTGTCCCGGCCAGTTCCGCTTCCCGCTGAATGTCGATGACGCCTTTGGTACCGACATACGTGCGAGCTGTGATGCGTGTGGGTCGTCCGAATGCATAGTCTCCGAGCTGATGGACCGAGAGACCATTGACCTGGCCGACAACGTCGCCGTCGAGATCGACCATGAGTGTGCCTTCCTTGATTTCATCCTGGATCCAGTGTTCCGCCAGATTCGAGCGGTGGCGCTTATGGGTGACGGCGGTATCGACGTCCGCCCGGCTGACAAAGGAATGGCCTTCTTTCCTGGCCCAGTACCCCGCTTCTCGGATGAGATCGCTTACCTGGCTGAACCGCAACGACAAGCGGTCGTGTCGATCGGCGAAACGATGCCCTTGTCTGATGATTTCCGCGGCCGCATCCGCACCGAAGTGCGGCAGCCCTTCTTCGCGACAGAGCTTGGCGATGAATCTGGCATATTGCCGGTCCTGCTGCTCACTTCGCACCACTTCAGTGTCAAAGTCCGCCTTGACCTTGAAAAGCTTACCGAAATCTTCTTCGTAAGCTTGAAGAAGGTGGTAGAGGATGGGCGGCCCGACCATGATCACTTTTACATTCACTGGGATCGGTTCTGGCCTCAGTCCGGCCGTCGAGAATCCATAGAATTCTCCCGGGTCCTCAATTTTCACCTCCCCGGTCTTAATCACGCGCTTCAATGCATCCCAAGAGAATGGTTGGCGAAGCATATCCAATGCATTCACAATCAAGTACCCGCCGTTCGCCATCAGTACGGCACCTGCGCGGATCTCCGTAAAGTCTGTATACATCACACCCATGTGAGCCCGCCGTTCGATCTTGCCAATGAGGTTTGTATAGGTTGGGTGCGATTCATCGACCACGGGTGCGCCTGCCGTCGGGACGTGCTGCACGATCAGGTTGACGAGAAAGCGCGACAGGTCCGGTCGTTTGAATTCCAAGCCGGGGATGGCAATGGTAGAACCTTCGCGCGGAAGAAAATCCTTGTAGTGGTGCACGATGTTGTTCCGAACGCGCTCCAAGAACGAAGCGATCAACCCCATGTCCTGGTAGGTCCGCCACATGGTCTCGTAGCGAGTTTCCAGGATACTCGTGACCAGTTGACGATCCAGGTGGCGCAGCTGGTGCTCGGCTTCTTTCTCAAGGCTATGGATACGGATATGGAACTCGCGGATCTCGCCTTCCAGAGCCTTCCGCCGTTCATTCAAGTCCTGCTGTTCCTCGTTCGTCATTGTTTCAAGGTCGGCGTCTGTCATGGACTTACCGGCCTTAAGCGGGACAATCCCGAAGCCCACCGAGGTTTCTTCAAAGCCGAACCCACGTGTTCGGCTGAGTTCCGTCAAGTCGTGGAAAAGCGCCTTCTTCTTGGAATCAATCTCGTCGCGTAACTTGGCTTTGGCGTCGAGATATTTCTTGCTCTCGAATGCCAATGGAATATCGCGGCGAAATCCGTCGACGAACGCCGCCATTTCACGCTTGAACGAGGCTCCTTGTCCAGCTGGAAGGGCGAGACAGGTCGGACGAGAGGGGTCCTGGAATTTATTGACATAGCACCAGTCGGACGGAGCGAGCGCCGCCTGAGCCAGACGCTTGACCATCTGTCGAACGACCGTGCCTTTTCCTGTGCCGACGGGCCCCGATACGTAGAGATTGAACCCGGGACTGTTCATGTTCAGCCCGAATTCGAGGGCCTCGACGGCCCGTTCTTGACCGATGATCTCGGTGAGCGGTTCCAGCTCGCCCGTATCCTCGAAGCCGAGTTGACCGGGGTCGATCATGGGAGCAAGCATTGAGATGGGGATCTTGAACTTTTCCATAGTCATCTACGACATCTTCGTCGCCAGGGGTGGTGGAGGCGCCAACACAATGAGAGCTTCGGACAAACTGGAAGTCGCAAATGACGTGCCGACTCAGGAACGGTCGAGGGGCCTCATGGAAGTGGGATCGTTGAACGTTTTCGGCCTTGATGAGTCCAGCAGTCATGATGTGATGCATTTTCCCCCAGAGCAACGAGGATGGGTGGAGCTCAATGCGACAGTGTGTTTACCCGCAGCAGCCTTTCCAAGCTTTTGGAGGTAAGCTGCCGGGAATGTGAATTGCGAGGGTTTTCGGCATGCCGATATTGAGTAAATCTGCCTTGGAACGCTACCTACAGGCCCGCTTCGGTTCGACGACGAAACTGTTGTCCTATGGAGTTATCGGGAAAGAGAGTTCCAAAGGAGAACAGAAACGCTATGGATACGGCACGCCCGTCAAATTGACGTTCAAAATCGGGACCCGGATTCAGTCTGCCGTCCTGGAAACAATGAAGCCCGGTCCATTTGGCCACGAACATATGGCGGATCGCGCCCAAGCGATCCTGTGGGACTACGATTCGTACGGTCGCTTGCCGCGCCATGTGAAGGCGCTCGATGTCGGCGCATTTGACGCCAAGCAGGGTCTTTTTTCCCTCGCGGCAGCTCGTGAGTTCTTCGTGCTGAATCAATGGACCGAGGGAGCGAGCTATCATGCCGATCTCGATCGCCTGGCAAAGGGCGGGGGTCTGCAAGAGTTGGATCGACTACGCGCGGTAGCTCTGGCACGATACCTTGCCCACATCCACTCGAAGAGGCGGCGTGATGTAGACCTGTATAAGCGTCGTTTGCGTGAGTTGATCGGTCATGGCGAATGTATTATGGGACTGACCGACAGCTATCCCGAACGCTGCGGTTTTATTACTGACGATCTGTTGCGAACTGTTGAAGAAGCCTGCAATCGATGGCGATGGCGGCTCCGTGATAAGACGAGCCGGTTATCCCAAGTTCACGGAGATTTCCATCCGTACAATGTATTGTTCCGCACGGGGACGGATTTTGCGGTCCTGGATCGGTCACGAGGCGAATGGGGCGAACCGGCTGACGACGTCACTGCAATGTCGATCAATTACCTGCTGAACTCTCTCATCAGCTGGGGGAAGCTCAAAGGTCCATTCGAGGTGTTGTTCCGATTGTTCTGGGACACCTACGTAGAGACCAGCGGTGACAAGGAAGTCACGGAAACGGCGGCGCCGTTCTTCGCGTTTCGCGGGTTGGTGGTGGCCAGCCCGCTTTGGTACCCCAAGCTATCGATGGACATCCGGCGCAGTCTCTTTCGTTTCATTGAAAATGTGCTTGACTCGCCACGCTTTGAACCAGGACGAGTCAATGAGTATTGTGGACATTAATCGTCATCGCTCGTCAACGGTGGATGACTGATGACGACCGATGTCACATCAAAAACCTTTGCTGTCTGGCTTACCGGCCTGCCTGCGTCCGGGAAAAGCACCATTGCCCGTGAACTTGCCACCCAACTGGGAACATTAGGCTATACCGTAGAAGTGTTGGAGTCAGATGCCGTACGACAAGTCCTGACTCCTCAGCCAACCTATAGTCAGACTGAAAGGGAGCTTTTCTATCGTGCCTTGGCATTCATGGGAGCGAGGTTCGTCTCCCATGGCATCACCGTCATCTTCGATGCGACAGCCAATCGACGGGTCTATCGCGATTTTGCCAGAAGTCTCATCCCGTGGTTTATCGAAGTGGCAGTGGAATGCCCGTTGGAGCTGGCGATGCAGCGAGACTACAAAGGAACCTATCTCCGAGGCCAACGGGGTGAATCGTCGACGGTTCCTGGGTTACAAGATGCTTACGAGTCGCCGTTGGATCCAGAACTCAGGTTGGATACGACCGGAATTTCTGCGAAAGAGGCGGCCAGAAAGGTGGTTGGCCTAGTCACGAAAAAGAGGATTATTAGCCGTGAATAGAGAGACCGACGCTCGTTCTTTCTTTGTTACGCTGTCGTGCGGAGTGTATTTCTGCGAGCGGGATCCAGGCGTGGATCTCCGTTCCGCATCCAGGACCCGTATGGATACGGAATTTTCCGTTCAAGAGCCGGACTCGCTCTTCCAAGCTGGGAAGTCCCAGCCCACGGCCTGGCACTCCAGCTGGTTCTTGAACAAATCCCTTCCCATCATCCTGGATACAGATGCCGATTCCAGAGCAGGTACCGAGCAATCGCACCACAATCCTGGAGGCTTCTGCGTGTTTGAGGATGTTTTGCAGGGATTCCTGCATGACGCGGTACAGACAGGTGGCGATATCGATCGGCATGACCTGCGGAACAGCTCGCAATTTGAACTGCGTCGGGAGCTCTGAGCGTCGACTGAACTCATCGATGTGGTCATGGATTGCAGCCTCCAAACCTATGTGTTCGAGCTGTGGAGGATGCAGTCGGTATGCAAAACTATGCACGTCGTCGGCGAGCTGACCGGCTGCTTCCTGGACGGCGCGTAGGCGCGGCAGCAAGGCCGTTTTTGGGCGGCACATCTGTTCTAGCGAACCCACATCGACCGCCAGGGCGGCCAGTCGCTGGGTCATATCGTCGTGGAGTTCTCGAGCAATCCGTTGCCGTTCCTGATCCTGCGCCCTGAGCAGTTTGGTGGAGAGGTCTTGCAAGCGAGCGTGGTACCGTTCCAATTCACGCTGCTTCTGTCGGAGTATTTCCTCCGCCTTCTTACGCTCTGTGATGTCTCGGACAATGGCTGAGCATCCGATGATCTGTCCCTCGATCGTCTTGACCGGGAAGATCGTCAGAGACACTGGAATGAGGGTCCCATCTTTTCTCTTTCGTTCGGTGACAAGGTCCTGAATGAGGTCCCCCTTCAACGCCTGCGCCACGGTCGATTCGACCTCGCCGATACGGTGTGCTGGGACGAGCCGATTGATCGATTGCCCAAGAATTTCTTCAGCCGAGTACCCAAACACTCGCTCGGCTGCTGGATTCCACGCGACCAACAGGCCGTCCTTGATGTTCATGATCGGATCAGTCGACGACTCGACGATGGCGGCCAGGCCACGTATCTTCGATTCCGCACGCGCCCGCTGCTGCGCCTCCTGTTCCAAAATAGCCTGGGTCCGCTCCAGCTCAAAGGTGCGCTGGGCGAAGAGCTTCCCGCCCCAGAGGCTTGCCCAAAGGCTGAGCAGCGCGATGCTCCGATCTGGGACGGAAAATACGAAGAGGTTTCCAGACGGCGAACCGACGAAGCCGAAGAGGATGAGCACGGTGCATACTCCGCCCATGATAAACGCAAACCGCCATCCTCTCCGCCAGAGACAGGTCAGACAGAGCGGTACATAGAGCATATAGACGGCAAAGCCAAGCGGAGTGATCCAGTCGAGCCCAAAAATGACAATGGTAGTGAGGAACAGTTGCAAAGGAATACGAGGGGGTGGCGAAGTGGTCGTGAGATCTGCATCGTGTCCACGTGATGCAGAGGCCAAGAACTCGTTCCAGCGGAGTGCGCTAAGGAAGCTCATGCTTCGATTGATTGCAGAAGAGAAGGGGCCCAGGGCCTCCAAATCTTGATCGCCTTTGTCAGGGGCAACCTTCACGCGTGGATAATAATGTTTCCAAACTGAATTGGCAATGGTGGATTGGACTCTGCAAGGGGTTGCCTTCTTCTGGTCATGAAAAGGAGAAGTTGTTGATCACGATTGAACGTCTGGAGATCGTAGGAGTTGTCTCAACCACCTACTCGCATATTTTGCCACCTGGTCCAATGTTCCAGATTCTTCGAAGAGGTGTGTCGCACCAGGGACGACGATCAACCGTTTTTCACAGGTCAGCAAGTCATAGGCAGCTTGGTTCATTTCGATAACCGGTTCATCGTGTCCTCCGACGATCAACAGGGTCGGGGCAATGACTGATGGCAGGTATGGTTCCGCTAGGTCCGGGCGCCCTCCTCGCGAGACTACGGCCTTGATGTTGGAGGGCTCCCTCGCAGCTGCTTGAAGAGCTGCTCCGGCACCGGTGCTGGCACCGAAGTAACCGAGCGTCAGGTGCCTCATTTGGGGATCTGTTTCCGACCACCCTTTCGCCAGGAGCAGTCGGTCTGCCAGCAGATCGATATTGAACACTTTGCGCCTGTCATCGGCCTCTTCTTCGGTCAACAAATCTAGAAGCAGAGTAGCGAATCCATCTTCCTGGAGATGGCGAGCAACGTAGTTATTACGAGGGCTGAACCGGCCGCTCCCGCTGCCATGCGCAAAGATGACCAAGCCTGGCGCATGAGGCGGAATACTGAGCAGGCCCTCCAGGGTTAGCTGTTCCCCTGTGATCTGTACGGCTTGCGCCAAGCGATCGGTCATGGCCGTTTCTCATTTCGAATAGCTGTGCAGGGTGCTGGTCGGCTGAGCTCAGAAGGCAATTGCGTATGCCCGTCGACGCAGGCGCTATCTAGTTGTGTCTGCGTGAGGCCGGTGACCGACGAAAGTATGGCACCCTTGAAGTTCGCGCGGCGCAGGTCCGCTGAGTCGAGCCGAGCGCCGCTCAGGTCTGCTCCTTCAAAGGTGGCATCTTGGAGGTTGGCTTCTTGTAGATTGGATTGGGTCAAGTTGGAATGGCCGAAATTCGATCCGCGAAGATCTGCGCCAACGAAGTTAGCCGAATCCAGATCGGCTTTGTTGAATTGAGCGTGCTGGAATAGAGATTTCGGGGCGTAAATTTCTCTCAAATCGCCGTTTGTGAAGTTGGTACGCGATCCCCTGGCTCCGATTAGGACTGCACGGTTCAGATGGGCTCCCTGGAAACTGACTTCGTCGAGCACGGCGTGGTAGAGAATGGCCATGCGAAGCTTCGCCGAATTGGCATTCGCCTTAATCAGGACGGCCTCTTCCAAGTTGGCTCCCTCCAGGTCGGCATGACGAAGGTCGGCACCGTGCATGTCGACATACCGCATGTCTGTGCCACGTAGAATGGCTTCCCGGAGATTGGCGTTGCGCAAGTTCGTCTCGTCCAGGTAGGCGCTTTCCAAGTCAGCTTCGACCAGTTTGGCCCGCTCCACTTGTGCATGGTCCAGCAGAGCACCCTGAAGATTGGCACGAGAGAGATCTGCATTGGTCAGGATCGTACGACGCAGGTCGGCGCCCGTCAGATCGGCATTCACCAGGGTGGTGTCTTTCAAAATTGCTCCATAAAAGTACGCCTCGATGAAGTTCGCGTCGGTCAAATCAGCTGAGGTAAGATCGGCCCCTTCCAATTGGACTCGCTCGAACGCGGATTCCCGTAACTTGGTGCCGATGAGAACTGCATCAAAGAGAGCGGCTTCGTCACCGATTGCACGAGAGAGATTCGCACCGGTGAATCGTGCACGCCGAAGATCCGCTCCGGAAAGGTTACTGTCTTCCAAAGTAGCTTTGGAAAAGTCAGCCCCAGCAAGACTGGCTTGAAGGAGTGAGACCCGAGAGAGGTTTGCTTGCCGGAGGACCGCCCCTTCGAGGTTTGCCCGTTCAAGATTTGCTTCGACGAGTGCCGCACGAGTCAAATCGGCCTGGCAGAGTTCAAGACGCCTGGCATTCGGATTCCCGCGATACTCTGCCCAACGTTCGTGTGAACGGACCATGGTTTGCAACGTTTTGGTCGGTACGACCTTTTTCTTATAGAGGCTCTTGCAAAGAGGAACAGCGGGTGAAGCCGGTTGGGAACCGGAGGAGCCTGCGGCCTCGGCCCCTGTGGCGGCGAGTGCGATGAGAAGGATAATGCTCACAGAGGCGGTTGGTATGGAGCGGTGCGTCATGTCGTGTCTCCTTGTTGTGTTAGAGGCTGCGGTCGACTGCATGGGCCAGGCTCTGCAAATCTTGAGAAATCTGGACGTCATAGGGCGGCCCGATCTCAAGAGCTTGGAGCGATTCGGGGAGTTGTCTTAACTGCGCTGCGGCATACTGTCGCGTCTCATCCAAGTTGGGTGCTAACTCAAGGCGGCGCCCTTCTTTAATGATAGGTCGCAGCAGCGATTCTCCTGGTCGGTGATCACGGTCTGTCGTGACGATGTCGTGGCTCAAACGCCTGTCAGGCGTCAGGTATCGATAGACATGTTTACGGCCTGGCCAGGTGGCTTTGCCCTCCGATCGCTTCCGCGTGGGTCGCCCCGCATATTCTTGTAGTTTATAGGCACAATCCAGTGAGGGGGCATCTGATGAGGTCGTCATGGCCGTGCCCACGGCGAAGCTGTCAATCGGCACATCATTTTTCACCAGGTCTCTCAGACGGTATTCATCAAGATTCCCGCTGGCGAGGATCTGCGCCTGGTGCAATCCGCCCTCGTCCAAGATACGGCGGACTTTCCGGGCATGCTCGGCCAAATCGCCACTGTCGAGGCGAACGCCTTTCACAGAAATTCCCCTTGCGTTGAGCTTCGATGCCAACGAGACGACTTTTCGCGCGGCAGCTTCTGTATCGTACGTGTCGATCAGTATGACGACATTCTCTGGGTGAGCTCGGGCAAAATGCTCGAATGCGAGGAGCTCATCCTCGTGGGCCTGCACGAATGAATGCGCCATGGTACCGTAGAGAGGAATCCCAAAGACCTTACCTGCCAGTACGGTCGCAGTTCCGGCAAAACCGGAGAGGTAACTTGCTCGCGCAGCAAGAAGGCCTGCTTCGGCGCCGTGAGCGCGGCGCAATCCAAAATCGATGAGTGGCTTCCCTCCCGCGACGAGTACCGACCGTGCTGCTTTGGAGGCCACCATGGTCTGGAAGTTCAAGAGGTTCATGACACGGCTTTCCACGAGCTGGGCTTGTGGAAGTGGCGCGGCGACCCTGAGGATCGGTTCATGGGGGAAGAAGACCGTTCCTTCAGCCATCGCGTCCACATCGCCAGTAAATCGCAGCGTTTCCAGATAATGAAGGAAGCCAGAACTGAACCGTCGGGATTGATCAAGCCAGACGAGTTCCTCCTGCGTCACATGGAGGTCTGTGAGGTAGCTCAGTACCTGTTCGAGACCGGCTGCGACTAAGAAGTTCCGGTTGGCGGGTAGTTTACGGACAAAGAACTCGAACACGGCCGGCCCGGTCATGCCCTGTTCCAGATAAGCTTGGGCCATCGTGAGCTCATACAAATCCGTCAGCAAGGCACTAGTCGAGGGATTCATGCGTCAAGCATCTCCACGCGAATAGGCATGGCTCCCAAGCTGATCATCTCTTCTTCGGCCCGCCGACCGTCATCAGGAAAGAGATTGACTGCCTTGATGCCATCCATTAACAAGCAGACGTCATATCCTTTCTTTCGCGCGTCCTTGACTGTGTTCAGAACACAATAGTCTGTTGCCAATCCACCGACGAACAGACGTCGAGTGGCTAGGTCTCGCAACTGACGGTTCAGGTTCGTATTGTGGAATGCCGAATAGGCTTCTTGGTTCCGGTCGGTGGCCTTGTAAATGATGATGGCTGAATCCGGAGTTGGAAAGAACGTGGGCGGCAAAGAGCCAGAAGAACCGGCGACACAATGCACAGGCCACACACCTCCGCGAGCCACGAAAGAGCAGTGGTCAGGCGGGTGCCAATCACGTGTCAGAAAGATGGGGTGACCGCATCGGTGAAATCGGCGGATATAGTCCTCCAAAGTCGGAAGAATCTCCTCACCGCCCCTTATCCCGAGTGCCCCTCCCGGCAGGAAATCGTTCTGTATGTCTGCGATGAGCAATGCATCATGGAGTGTCAGGGGGATCTTGGGAACCATTGCAAGGTTGAGGAACCTGCTGATCTATTGATCTTCAGGCTTGAATCAACAGGTCATCAGGTCAGCTATCGTGCTTGTTCCGACAATACGCGAATGTAGATCACGACATCCTGCATTTCCCCGTCTGTGAGTTGCCCGCGCCATGCATGCATCGGGCTGAAGACGACGCCGTGCTCGATCGTCTGCAGTAACTCTTCGTCGGATTTGAGGAACGATTGAAACTTTTGAAAATTCGCCGGGGGGATTTTCAAGGACGCTGCTCCAGGTCCATCTCCTCGGCCTGTGGGCCCATGACAGGTCCGACAGTGATGTTCATACACGGCTTTGCCACGTGCCCTGTCGGGCGGATAGGCTTGAGCGGAAGCAGAGGGAGTTATGGAAGTGCTCATCAGACAAAGCACGGAGAGTCCTGCTGCAAGTAGTCGTCGTATGCAGGTCTGTGGGGTCGTCATCATCCTGCTAGCTCTTCTTCGTTGTGTGTGCGATGAATGGGCTGAAGAGTTGCTGTAGTTTCTTGCTGCCGCATGCTGGACATGAAGCGGCTCCCGCTTCATGCTCCTTTAAGGTTACTACAATGAGCGACTCTTTCCCACAATCCAAGCACTTATAGTCGTACATCGGCATGGTGAGCACCTTCCCAAATTATGCCCTGAACGTTAGCCGAAAACCATGAGCGGATAGGCTCCCTGGTGCAACAGTGCATGTGACACACTGCCGAGCACCATACGGGCTACACCTCGACGTCCGCGAGACCCTACAAGAATCAGGTCTGTATTCACTGCGCCGGCTTCTTCAAGAATTCCATCCACCGGAGTGCCCAACTTAGCCGACACGCGGGTTTGGTAGCCGCATTGTCTGAGCTTCGCGGCGATTTCCTCAAGGAAGTCTTTCCCTCTGTTGAGAGAATGGGTTTCCATGTGCTCGGCCGAGACGGCATCCACCGGCCAGGGTGGTCTGGTATGGGGGAGGACGGTGAACAGTGTGATGGCTGGTGGGTCGCGAAAAGGTTTTTGTTGAAGCAAGGCGAGCGCCTGCTCTGCGTCGTAGCTCCCTTGCAGGGGGAGCAGTATATGACGAAGCGTTTTCAAGGGGCCGGGAAGAATCAGCTTGGCCCCGGTCCCGAACGTCAACACTCTATGCGAGACACTGCCAACGAGCCGTTCCTTGATTGGTCCAAGCCCTCTGCTGCCGAGGAGAATCAGTCCTACCTTAAGTTGGTCCGCCAATGCCACGATCTGATCCGCCGGAGGTCCGACAACCAGGTGCTTGGTCACAGGCCCTGCATCCAATGGGAGCAACGACACAATACGATCCAGGAGACGGGCCCCGTCGTCGCGCATGTTCCGCTCGACAGTTTGGTACAACTCCTGAGCGACCTCTGGCATCATTAAGGGATAAGCTGGCTGAGGGACGTCGAGGATATGCAGGATATGCAGCGATTCAGCTCGAGCCAGATGCTTGAGGGATCGCACAGCCTCGTACGAGTTGTCGGAACCGTCAACCGCGAGTAAGAATTTCATTTGGAGGCCTCACTGACAATCTGCTGGACAGAAGAAAACCCGGTAAATCACGATCGAGACCCTTAACCCAACGGCTCCAAGGAGAATCCACCCTGCCCTTGTTCTCCCTAGCTGCTTATGGATAGCAGCAAGTCCGATGCCGTTTGCAGACCTGAGAAACGAAACGCGAAATGTGAAAGAGATAGAGGCGGTTTAGCGGTTCAGAGAGGCATTTTCCTCTTACCTCTGACACTGTGCCGTTCACCCCTCACCTCTTCTGTCGCCTTCTGCCACAAGTGGTGAATCGTCGTTGTAGCAGAGCGCCCCTACTTCGGGAGGCGGATCGAGGTAGACCCATGCTCGATGGCCGGTTAAGTATTTAGAAACAAGGTCAAACCTTCGTATCGCCTCGCGCCTGACCCTCACCGTCAGCCCGTCGTGAGTGGCACCGCGCTTGCTCACCTTTTGACTAGAAGGAGTGTTCATGGGACGAGATTCAAATCTGTTTAAGACGATCTTGGTTCCAGTCGATTTCTCTCCCTGCTCAGAGGAGGCGTTCCGGCTGGCCTGTCAGATGGCGCGTCTCTGTGGGGCGGAAATCCTGGTCTTGCATGTGATCGATACCAGCGCCCTCACCGCATTCAATCGATTGGGTTTGCTCGCGGTCCCATCCGATGCCGCCGCACAGCGTCGCCGATTACGCCACCATGCCCGTCTGAATGTACGACAATTGTTGGAGTCGAAAGAGGCGGAGACGGTGAAGGTGACTCGTACGATTCTTGAAGGGGCGCCGTTCGTAGAAATCACTAAAGTTGCGCGCAGGGGGAACATTGATTTGGTTGTGATGGGGAGCTACGGAGGCCGGTCCGGCAGTGTGGATAAGATCTTCTTTGGAAGCACGGCTGAGAAGGTTGTTCGTACGGCGGGTTGTCCGGTATTAACCGTCCCGCTTCCGGTATCCGCTTCTCAGAGAGGAGCATCGCGTTGATGAGGAGAGGGAGGAGATTATGACTCACGAGAAGAGGCGTGCGCGGTGGTGTGGGGTAGGAACGGTTCTCTCCGTGGTGTGCCTGATGTGGGGCTCTGGGGGAATCCTTGGTGCGCAATCGGAACAGGTGGTGGATGTGACGATTAAGGATTATCGGTTTATGACGAAGCAGAGTACGCTACGACTGGGGTTTCCCACGGTCATCAAGGTACGAAACGAAGACGCGGAGCGACATGATTTCAGTTCAACGATGTTTGAGGGTATTCCCACACAGATCGAGAAGGACGGAGTGATCGTGTACGGTCGCGGGGTGGGGGGAGTCTTCCTAGGCCCGAAACAGGAGGCCACCATTCGATTTGACATGACGCGACCAGGTCGGCACGTCTTTCGATGTTCCATCCACCCGACGATGAACGGTGAGTTGCTGCTTCTTAGTGCGGAGGCGGTGTGACGTCGACTGAAAGCGCGCCGAGACTGCTTTTGGCGACCGACGGGTCGCGAGGCTCAGCGGTAGCGGCGGATTATGCCTTCGCACTGGCCCGATCATGGGAGGCCTCGCTGAGCCTGATGAACGTGTTGGAGTGTCCTCCAGGGCTTGATCCGCAGAATCCCGTGAATCAGCTGTATTTGACCGAGCTCATGAAACAGGCGACGACCGAGCTGGCCACGCTGAAGGCACGGGCGGTCGATCGCGGGATTTCCGCTCACACGAGGATTGCAACGGGTATCCCAAGCGAAGAAGTCCTTTCGGTCGCAACTGCGGAAGATCCTGATCTGGTCATCGTGGGCACGAGAGGGAAGACCGGCCTGGCACATGTGCTGCTGGGGAGTACGGCCGAGCGGATTATCCGGGGGGCGCCCTGCCCGGTTCTGGCCGCGCGCGCTCAACCCTATGGGGAAGAACAGGCCGTGGGAAACCGACGAGACCCTACGCACCTTGAACGGATCCTGGTGCCGGTTGATTTTTCCGACTACTCGCTTGATGCCTTGGAGTATGCCGCGCTGGTCGCGCAACGGTCACAGGCCGCTCTCACACTTCTTCATGTGTTGGAACCTATTTCGTACGGATTGGACTTCACGTTCCCCCATAGGGCAAAGCGAGAATCGATCAAGGCAGATCATACGAAGCGATTATCGAATCTTGTGTCGGCGCTTGTCTCCGCCGGCATTTCGTCAGAATTCCTGGTGTTGGGTGGGCTACCGACCGATTCCATTCTCGATGCGGCTCGGAAGCAGCCTGCCGACTTGGTTGTGATGGGGACTCATGGGCGAAGCGGGTTGTCCCATGCGTTGTTCGGCAGTATCGCGGAGTCGGTCCTTCGGAAGTCGTCGTGTCCGGTGCTGATGGTCCGGAGCCCGAAGTTTCGATCCGGCCATCGGCGTGTTGTTCCAGATCGATCATTCTCAACTCACGTGTAACTGAGGAGCACGTCATGCGACAGCACAAGGCCACAAGCAAGAAGTCGAGTAGGCCAATCCTTTCCGCCACAAGCCAAGCAGAAATGCTTATCGAACTTCCGGATGGAATGTGGGATCGAATCTTGCGCAAAGCCCACGAACTGTGGGTTCAGCGAGGGCGTCAAGAGGGGAACGCACTCCGCGATTGGCTTGACGCGGAGGAAATCGTGATGGAAGAGATCCATGAAGCTCGGGAGTGAACGCGCGGCGGGTTTTTGGACTCCGAGACCTCCGTCTCTCGATGCGGTGCTGGTTCGACTCGAATCGCTGTCGCGCCAGCCGGCGTTCGCCCTGCAGCGAGAGATCGCACTGGCACGGATGCTCAGGCCCTACCTGGGAGGAGGCGTTGGCCGAATCGTTGCGCCTCTCGCACAAGAAACCGATCTCGCCGACCTCGCAGTCCTCTGTGATTTCTATCCTGAAGACGGACAATTGACCCTCATCGAACAACTCCGCGATGTCATCACCGAACATATTCCGGATGAAGAGCGACAATGGCTCGATCCACTCAAACATTCCTATCTCGATCTGCTGGAACTGACCGCCACGCCGAAGCCTGGGGAGGAGCTGACGCTGCGGTCGCTTGGAGATCGAACCTCGTTTGTGGTGCCTAGCGTGGAATCTCTGAAGGATGCTTCGGCAGGGCAGGTGTTACTGGCCCGCGTGGTTCGAACCCCGGTTGCCGGTGAGTCAGGCGACGCGTCGTGGTCTGGTGGCGGACTCATCCTCTCCCCAGCCGATGCCAAAGTGCTGCTCGCTATCACCGCCGAATGGCGCCGTGAGATGGAGATTAGTTCCGGATCATTTGCGCTGGGGGAGTGGAGAGAATTCGCGAAGCGGTTTGGGCACATGTTGCTCTGGGCATTCGCACAGCTCCGTATGGATGCGTTGATGGATGCCGTCGTCCATATTCGCTATCGCCGTCCCGATGGGCAGCCCTATCTCTATGCCGTGGCGCTCTATGATCATCCTGAATATCGACTCTTTGTCGATGGGTTATCAGAAGTCAGCGACCTTGAAGCGGAGAAGACGCTGTCTTTGTCTGGAAAGCCAGACCGGGCCGAGTCCTTTCCACCTGCACGCACCTGGGTGCAGCGTGATCGAAGCGGCGGGTCTGATCTCATTGTTGCGAGGGTGACGTTGACATCGTCGCAACTCATGGTGGAATGCGACAGTCCTGAGCGGCTTGACCGGATCAAACATCGACTTGCGGCGACGTTTGGGTTTTCGCTGCATTTCCGAGGCGAGATATTGACACCACCGGTTCGGCAACTATCGATGGCTGAACTCCGGTCGGACGAACCGGTCCTATTGGTTGTGACGAAGGAAGAAGATTGTCGACTGCTCAACCAGTTTTTGGAGAAGGCCTACCTCGAGTGGTCGGATCAGCCTCACCTTGCGTTAAGTCGTGAGACCCCTCGACATGCGGCGGCGTCTCCGGCATTGCGGGGAAAGGTGGGTGATTTGATCGAGGAAATGGAGCAGCACGATCTGGGCCGTCAGCGATGTGGCGAAACCGCCTTCAATTATGATCGTCTTCGCGGGCAGGTGGGAGTAGAGGAAAAACCCGGGTGACCTCCAGTACCCAGGAAAGCTGCTATCCGTCAGACTTCGAGGCCACACCGCTTGCCTCTTGAGGAAATGGAGTATACAACCATGCCCCAGGGCAGGACCCAACTGGAGGGCCTGTCGGGAATCAGTCGAAGGAGCAGTCCATGACGGAACAGCGAACAACAGTCGGTATTCTCGTCGGTGGAGGGCCGGCACCTGGGATCAATAGCGTGATTGGTGCGGCCACGATCCGCAGCATTCTCGGAGGTTCGGATGTGTTCGGTATCATCGATGGGTTCAGGTGGCTCATGGAGGGGACTACGGGGCAAGTGCGCCCGCTCTCGATCGAGGAGATCAGCCGGATCCATTTTCAAGGAGGATCGTATTTGGGCACATCACGAGCCAACCCGACGAAAAGTGGAGAATTGCTCGACAACGTGCTGTTTTCGCTGTCGAGGCTCGGGGTCACTCGTTTGATGACGATCGGTGGGGATGATACGGCATTTTCGGCCATGAAATTGGAGGAGCGATCGGGAGGTCGTCTACAAGTCGTTCACGTTCCGAAGACGATCGACAACGATCTGGATCTCCCTCATGGGATTCCCACGTTCGGGTTTCAAACCGCCCGTCACGTTGGGGTCGAGATCGTGAAGAATCTCATGGTGGATGCCCGCACGACCACCCGCTGGTACTTGGTCGTGACCATGGGGCGCAAGGCCGGACATCTGGCATTGGGGATTGGGAAGGCGGCCGGTGCCACACTGACGATTATTCCAGAGGAGTTTCGAGATCGTCCGGTGAAGCTTCAACGGGTAGTGGATCTCTTGATAGGGGCGATCCTGAAGCGGTGTGAGCAGGGACGAACTGATGGGGTAGCGGTCTTGGCAGAGGGGTTGATCGAAATTCTTGATCCTCATGATCTGGGCGGCTTGGAGCATGTTGAACGAGACGAGCACGGCCATATACGCATGACGGAAGTGGACGTGGGTGATGTCTTGCGGCGGGAGCTGACGAAGCAGCTTCACTCGCTGGGTTTGTCCACGACCCTTGTGGCGAAGAACGTCGGATATGAGCTTCGTTGCGCCGATCCGATTCCCTACGATATCGAGTATACGCGAGACCTTGGCTATTGCGCCGCGCAGTATCTGCTGGATGGTGGGACGTCGGCCATGGTCTCGATTCAGAACGGACGGTTCACTCCGATACCCTTCAAGCACATGGTGGATTCCTCAACAGGACGGACCAAGGTTCGAATGGTGGAGATCGATTCACAGTCCTACCAGATCGCTCGGCAGTACATGATTCGGCTTACGGAAGACGATCTGAACAATCCTGACCTGGTAGGTCGATATACTGCGTTGAGTGGTCTTTCCTCAGAGGCGTTCAAAGAACGATTCAGCGGATCGCAGTGAACGCACGCAGGATATTAGTCGAGCAATCATACAAAATAAGAGGGTACCCAACATGAAGATTCTGGCGACGACGGATGGTTCCAAATACGGCAGATGGGCGATTGAGTGGTTGGCAGACATGCCATTTGTCGTGCAGCCGGTTGTTCGTGTTTTGCATGTGGTCGACGTGGCGAGTGTTCGGGCTCCGTTTATGGTGCAACCGATCATGGCCGGTACGGAGCGGTATGTCCAGTCCGAAGTCAATCGGCTGGAGAAGGCAGCCAAGGCGGCGAAAGAAGAGTCAATCGCCTTGCTGGCCAAATTAGGTTTGAATGGAGGGGTCTCGGTGGAGCGAGGTGCTGTGGCCAGCACCATCATGAAATATGCAGAGCGCGGGGCGAGTCTGCTCTCGATCGGATCTCGCGGGTTGGATGCCTTGGATCGCTTTATGCTGGGCAGTGTCTCGAATCATGCCATCCACCACGCGCCTTGTTCCGTCCTTGTGGTGAAAGAACGTCCGCGGTCTGTCCGACGCATCGTCCTTGCGGTCGATGGGTCTGCTGCGTCAGAGAAAGCAATAAAGTTTCTGATGCGCCAGATGAATCCGACACCCGATGGTCTAGATCGGGAACCCATACTGGTCACCATAGTGCACGCGATGCCCTATTTGAAGTATCCAGAGGTAAAAGAAGCTGGAAAGGGGTTGATGCGGCGATATGGAGATAAGCTGGTGAAATCAGGCTTCCAAATCCGGGAGGCCCTGAAGCTGGGAAAACCAGCCGACGAAATTCTGAACGTCGCGAAACGGGAGAAGGCGGACCTGATCGTGACCGGAGCCAAGGGACTAGGTGCAATCGGCCGCGTCCTGCTCGGCAGTGTGTCCACCCGTGTCGTTCAACATGCCCATTGTGGGGTACTTGTGGTTCGCTGATTGGCAAGCCATAGGGAATAATGACCCTAGGGATGGGGTTGACGGGAAATACCAAAGCGCAATAGACTACACCCCTCGCCGAACGAATATTTAGGGAGAGGGGGGTAATATGTCAGCACTACCGCAGGTCGACCAGGACTCGCTCCCTGATCGTTTGGTGACGGGGCTTTCCAAAATAGGTTTGGCGATGAAGAGCCGAACCTGGAGACGAAAGGGACGGCAAGGTATTGGTCCCTTACAAATCCAAGTGCTCACGTTTCTCCGGTCTCGGCCGAACCATTCGGCGACCGTTTCAACGATTGCTCGGGAGCTCTCCGTCAAGCTGCCTACTGCTTCTGAGGTCATCCGAACGCTTGAGCAAAAGCGGTTAGTCCGTCGTCGTCGGCGTGAAGTCGACAACCGTGTCGTGACCGTGCACCTTACCTCGCTGGGGGCCAAAGCGGGTCACGTAGAAAACCGATGGCCAGAGATTCTGGCGTCGGCGACCGAGAACCTCTCGACCCAGGAGCAGGTTGCCCTCCTGACGGCGCTTGTAAAACTGATACGTGCGCTTCAATTGCAAGGAGAAATTCAGGTTGCACGGATGTGTGTGTCTTGCGAACACTTCCGTTCTCATGCTCATGAGGATTCGCAGTCGCCTCACCACTGCGGTTTCTATGATGCGGCTTTTGGCGATGAATCCCTCCGCCTCGACTGTCCGGAATATGTGGAAGCGTCTCTGGAGGATTCTCACTCGGGAGTAAGTACTTCTGAGCCTGTGAAGATTGCTCAATCTGCTCGTGCCTGATCGAGGGTTCACTGAAGAATAGTTATTGCCCAAGTTTATCGGCAGCTTGTAAGTAGAGAGGCCAGTCCTTCTCAATTTCCTCTGTTAAGTCTTCCAAAGCCAACCGTAGTGCTATTTCGATGGGGATGCGGTCGGAATCCGTCACCCACCGTACCGACGAACCGGCTATCGTCTGTTCAACTTGATATGAGTTGATGGGCCGTTCTGCTTCACTCATCTCCCCTTGTAGGACGATCCGGTAATGATAGAGACCTTGTCGGGAGGTAAGGGACAATTGAGTGGTCACGCGAAGCATGAGGTCACCTGGCTCATCCGAAACCGATGCAAAGGTGCCGCGCTGTTGTAGGTAGCCCAAGATCGCCTGGTGAAGGTCGGACTGCGACCATTTCAGCAGCGTGATGCCTGGCCGATGGTCGGCGCCTTCCAGTGAGGGGGCGATGGTGATGAGTTGAAGACTTCTCGGAATACCGGCCGATGAAGGGTTGTCCGGAAGTGCTGCGACATGAATGTTGTGGACACAGCTTGTGACCCCTCCCCATAGAGAGAGCAGCAGAAAGATGATCCAAACCGGGAAAGGCATATGCAGTGGACTATAAAGTAAATGTCTTTGCTAGCGCCGCGGCCTCATTAATCAAGGAATCAGGCCTGGAGCAGATTCTGACACGATCTCCAAGTCGTTCAACGCTCGCAAGGCCTGTTCTCGATACACACGCTCTGTCTCGTCTGTATAGGTATCAAGGACACGTTGATAGGATGTACGAGCCTTCTCCGGGTGCTCCCGGATCGTGAAATATTGACCCAAGGCGATCCAGTTTTGGGCGGCCGTTTCTCTGGCGGTTTTCATGAGGGCGAATTCCCGCTCGACCTGCGTCGTCCCTTGTTTCTGACCTTGTTTCAGGACCGTTTCAGCCATCTGATCAGCCATGACTTCAATCTGTTCGTTCTCATGAACGGCGGCACTCACTCGATTGGCCTTGAGATGATCGTAAAAGTCGCCGACGTGGGTTTTAATGATGTCGGCTCGTTGTTGGTACGAATCTTGGGCGCAACCGGGAACAATCAATAGGACCAGCGCAATGACACAGGTTATGCGTAAAGAAAAAGAATGTGGCGCGATCATCGTGGACCCTCTTGTGTAAGAATCGAAGCCTATTCTGAATCGATGGAGTCTAACATATGGCCATCCAAGCCAGCACTAGCCCCTCGGTGGGTAGTTGGGATGTCGTTCTCCTCCCTATTGACCGTATGTAGGAGAGAAGCCCCCCTTGAACCTCTTATGATGGCTGCGCTATCTTAATGCCCGGTTTACAGACGACAACGATTCTTGAGGAAGAAAGAATGTGAAGTACGTATAGAAGGGTGGGCCTTCTAACAAGGAGGAGGGTGATATGGGAAAGAGCTTACAAGGGACGAAGAGTCATGACAATCTGAAGCATGCGTTTGCGGGGGAGTCTCAAGCCAACCGTCGGTATCTGTATTTCGCTCGCCGCGCGGATATCGAAGGGTATCCTGACGTGGGTGGGCTTTTTCGGGACACCTCGGAGGCGGAGACCGGCCATGCGTTCGGCCATCTCGATTTCTTAAAAGAAGTCGGGGATCCGGCCACCGGTGTGCCCATGGGCAACACGGATGCGAACCTCAAATCCGCCATTGAGGGCGAAACGTACGAATATACCCAGATGTATCCGGGCATGGCCAAAACAGCACGAGACGAGGGATTTCCCGAGTTGGCCGAATGGTTTGAAACGTTGGCAAAAGCCGAACGATCTCACGCCAACCGGTTTCAAAAAGGGTTGGATAGTCTGAAGGCCTAGCCAGGGTATCAGCGCACGTTCAGCGGTCAGTTTTCGGCGACGTGGCGTGAATCCGTCGACGAGGGCTGGCCGCTCGTCGTTTTTAGGGAAAGAGGAACGATGAAAGGTCTCAGTCTCATCCAACCGGTCGATGTGAAGCAGTTGGAGAAAGAAACACTGCGGATCTACGAGGTCTGCGACGGGTGCCGACGCTGCTTCAATCTCTGTCCGTCGTTCAATACCTTGCTGGATCGGATTGACGTGTATGAAGGGGATGTCGCCAAGTTGACTCCCAGTGATCACCATCAGGTCGTCGACGAGTGCTACTACTGCAAGCTCTGCTTCAACCATTGCCCGTATACCCCACCGCATCACTATGAAATTGATTTTCCCCATTTGATGGTGGTCTGGAAGAAGCGCTTGGCCGCTGAGCGAGGCGTCCGGTGGAGAGATCGCCTACTGACGATGACGGATACGATTGGGAAACTGGGAAGCGCGACGGCCTCAATCACGAACGGTCTCTTGGGAAACCAATTCGTGCGCCGTATTCTGGATCGGGTGATGGGCCTTCATCAAGACCGTCGGCTTCTGCACTTTTCACGTGAGACGTTTCCCAGTTGGTTCGGCCGGCGAACGAAAAAACTTCAGGCTGATCCACCTATTCGCAAGGTCGCGTTGTTTGCCAGTTGTCTGGTGAACTACCAAGCAACGGATGTTGGTAAGGCGACGGTGCAGGTGCTGGAGAAGAACGGTGTGCAGGTCGTGGTGCCACCGCAGCGTTGTTGCGGGATGCCGAGCTTCGATATTGGCGACACGCAAGCGATTCAACAAGCCGCGAGAAGTAACGTGGCGTCATTGCATCCGTGGGTGCTCGAAGGCTACGATGTCGTAGTTCCAACCGCCAGTTGCAGCTTGATGCTGAAGCGCGAATATCCGGAGCTGCAGCGCGATGAGGAGACCAAGCAGGTCGCCGAGCGGACGTTCGATATCTGCGAGTATCTCATGGGGATGAAAAAGGCCGGCCATCTGGCGACCGATTTCACAATAAACCCTGGGCGAGTCGCGTATCAGATTCCCTGCCATTTGAGAGATCAGAATATTGGGTTTAAGTCGAAGGAACTTATGGAGTGCGCGGGTGCACAAGTTGAGGTCCTCGAACAGTGTTCCGGTCACGATGGTGGGTGGTCGGCCAAAACGGAATTTTTCCCCCTATCGATGAAAATTGCCAGGAAAGCCGTACGTGCGATAGAACAAACCCAACCGGACCTAATTGCGTCGGATTGCCCGCTCGCCGGATTGCAGTTGGATCAGGCCGGGGCCTCGACGCGTACGCCGGGCACCACCGTGCTCCATCCGATACAGGTTGTCCGCAATGCCTATGGGTTATCGAGCTAGCGACGAACCCAAACAGTCAGGTTTCACGCTGGTGGACTGAAAGAAGTCAGGAAGTTTGATGAAGGCACTCACCGCAGACGATGTCATTTCGATTGAAGAGTATGATCGGAGACGAGAGTCGTTTCGGGCGAGCATCATCACGCTCAAGCAGCGGCGGCGACTTTCCGTTGGTCCATTGATGACTCTTGTATTCGAAAATCGGGAAACGCTCAGCTTTCAGATCCAGGAAATGATCAGAGCGGAGCGCATCGTCGATCCGGTCAAGATTCAGGATGAGCTGGACGTGTACAATGCGCTGTTGCCAGATCCAGGCGAATTGAGCGCCACGCTCATGATTGAAATCACTGACGAGGCGGACATCAAACAGAAACTCGATCAATTCATGGGCCTGGATCATGGTAGCAAGGTTGCGATCATAGCGGGTAGTGAAGTGGTCTTCGGTGAATTCGAAGGCGGTCGGAGCCATGAGACGAAGATCAGTGCAGTTCATTTCGTGCGCTTTCGACCGACTGCGTCGATGAGGCAAACGTTTGCAGATCTCACTCGACCGGTGACCATTCGAGTGGACCATGATGGCTATCAGCATAAAGTTTCGGTCCCAGGCACGATGAGAGAAGAGTGGCTTGCCGATTTGCAAGGCGAGACCGAGGAGTAATCGTAGGGCGATGATCCTCTAGTTCAGTCCACATTGTCAGTATGTGAGAATGATGTCCACCGTTCTGTTAACCAAGCGCATCGAATTTGCCGCCGCGCACCGCTATGTGCGGCCCGAGTGGGACGAAGTACAGAATCGCGCGGTGTTCGGGCGTTGCTACAACTCTCCCGCTCATGGACATAATTATTTTTTGGAATTGACTGTTTCTGGCGGGATCGATCCGAAGACCGGCATGGTCGTCAACTTGTTCGATCTCAAGCGGGTGCTCCTCGATGTGATCGAAGAATTCGATCACAAGAATCTGAACCTCGACATGCCCTACTTCAAAGACCGGATCCCCACATCAGAGAATTTTGCGCATGTCTTATGGGAAAAGTTAGCCACACAACCGGATATCGGAACGCTCCATACTCTTCGGCTGTGTGAGGATGAAGATCTCCATGCCGAGGTTACAGCGGCAGACGGCCGAGAGATGGCCACCCTCACCAAGCGGTTTACGTTCAATGCGACTCAAGGCGACCATCAGGGACGGGATTGGGATTGTTTTGTGACGGTGCGCGGACGAATCGACCCAACCACTGGGATGGTAACTGATATTGGGGCTCTAGACAGGCTGGTGGAGGATCAGGTCATCAAGAAATTCAACAAGCAAAATCTGTCGCTTGTTTTCAACCGACAGGCCGTTTCCGGAGAAGATTTGGCTCGAAACATTTTCCAGGAACTTGCCTCACGCATCACCCAAGGAACTCTCACCAACATTCGACTGGTTCCATCCCGCGACCTGGCGTACGAAGTGTCGGCATCGTCTTTACTCTGATCTCGCGGACTTGCCCTTGGTCTGGCGTGGAGTAAAGCGAGCAGCGTAGGCATCTTGCTCCGGCATCCTGAGGAAGACCATGACGCCGGTATCCGGATTGATCGTAAATGTTCCAGTCCCTTTGAACGTATTCTCACCTGACGGTTTTAACTCGACCTGCGTGCGGGCTTTCTCCGTTCCATGCTGAATGGTGGCCTTGGCCTTCGCTCCATCCGTGGGGATGGTTTTGTCAGAATGATCCGTCACGTACAGGGTCAGTTCCCCATCCGTCACCACAAGTTCGAGGTGATAGGGGCCTGCAACGAGTGCTTGTCCACCGTGGTGGGCCGGGACGGAGCCGGAGTCTTTCGCTTTGTGGGCATCAACCGACAGGGCCGAGAGGAGTAGTGCACAGAGTGAAAGAGAACTCAGCAGATGTTTCATAATCCATCCTCCCTGCGGTTTCTCGCTCAGGTCAAATTTTGAGTAGGAGGCATGAAACGGGCGGCATCGGCACTATCGAAGCAAATGGTCTGAAATAAGTGCAGCGAGTTCGGCCGGATCTACGACTCCTTCACGCGTCAGCACCAGCTTCCCATGCGAGAAAAAATGTGTAGTAGGATAGGTCTCAAATGTGTGAGTCTTCTTGATCTCTCGACAGCGACCGGGTACATGCATCTTAGCTTTGCCGACCTTCAGGTCCGGAAATTTCGCGGCCACCTCTTCCAAGATCGGGTCGTAAAGCTTGCATGGTTCACAGGTGGCCAGACCATAGGAAACGACCGCAGCCGGTGCGTGGGTGAACTCCTGATAGTTGCCATCACTGACGTCTTCGACTACTCCGCTCATCATGAGTGCTGAGGACTGAGCTCCAGCACCGCTCAGTCCTCAGTCCTTCTTGCTCTGGTTTGTCCAGTTAGTTCAGCTTCGAGAGCGCATCGAGAATTTCCTTGTCCTCGCGCGCCGTCTTGATCTCCTGCACCTTCGCGTAGGCGACCTTGCCGTTCTTGTCGACGATCACGGTAGCCCGCTTGGAGCAGTTGAGCGGCTCGAAATAGAGGCCGTAAGACTTTGCAGTCGTCCGGTGGACATCCGACAACAACCGGTGTTTCAGGTCCAGAGAGTCCGCCCAGGCCTTGTGCGAAAAGAAGCTGTCACAGCTGACGCCGAACAGTTCAGCGTTCGCCGATTGAAACTTGGGGAAGTCATCGGTCAGACACTTGTTTTCACCTTGGCAGACAGGGCTCCAATCCAGCGGGTAGAAGCAGAGCACGACATTCTTCTTGCCTTTGTAGTCGCTCAACTTCACATCTTGCTGGTCCTGATCCTTCAGGTTGAAGTCCGGTGCTGTATCGCCCACCTTGATTTCCGGTGCTACATCGCTCATCACAAACCTCCTTAATGGGACTGTATGGGTGATTGCTGTACTGAGGTCTCGAATTGGAAGGACCCCACTGCTACGTACACGTAAACTTTGTACTCCGTGGTTTAAAAGCTTGTCAACAGCCTGGAAGGCCCGGCGTGGTGCCCGGCGAAACACTCATGAAGTTTTCAGCTCTCGGAATGCCAACATCCGTCCGGCGGGGGCGGCTGTTCGATAGTTTGTGATGCGGACCACGCGGCCTAGCTGAGGAAGCTCGAGCGAGGTTCCGACTTTCGGAGCATGTCCCACCCGAAGCAATTCACCGGCGGATGCCGACAAGATTTCTTTTGCCGTACTGTCGGACAACCCTTTACTCGTGAAGACCTCAACCTCGTCCAATCCGAACTTGCTCAAGCCCAGTGAATAGGACCACACGCGGTCACCATCTGACGCATCATCATGAACGATCGACAGGTGGTCATCCAAGACAAAACTCGTGAGCGCGCGCTGCTGCCAGTCAGACGGATTGATATATGCCTGCGCGATGACATCGTACGCCGTGCCTTGAGACAAAAGCGTCAAGCAGCGGGCTAATCGGGCCGCAAGCAGGATGGTGTCGGGCATATCACGTGGAGAAGCGACAGATGGGGCGACCGCACCCATGAGTTCGTGCTCCCACGCCAGTTGTTTCATGATTTCAGCGACATGACTCATCGGCAACGGCATCACCACATGAGCCGACCAGGGGCCGTGTGTCGCTTGCCAGGATTCAGCTGAACCGTCTTCGTGACGGATGTTCAGAGGGCCGCCATGCTCACGGTCATAGAGTGTTTTGACCTCGTCGGTCGCGGGAGCGGTACCTCGATAGCCAACAAAGTACAGAGGTGGTCGCTTAGCGGACGGCTTGGGAGATTTTTTCCGAATCCTCATGCGGCAACTCGTGGCGACATTATTTCCCGGCTTTCCGTGCCTTGCGGCGGTCATCCGGGTTCAACAGGCGTTTTCGTAGGCGGAGGTTCTGCGGAGTGACTTCGACCAGCTCATCAGCGCCAATATATTCCAGCGCAAACTCGAGCGTCATGTCTCGTGGGGGGGTCAGCACCAACGCTTCGTCGGAACCGGACGCGCGCATATTGGTGAGATGCTTTTCTTTGCACACGTTCACATCAAGGTCTTCATCGCGGCTATTTTGCCCGACGACCATTCCCCGATAGACGTCCACCCCTGGCCCGATGAACATCGCGCCGCGTTCCTGAGTCATGAAGATGGCATAGCCTGTGCTGGTACCGTCTTCGAAGGCCACAAGTGAACCGTGCGGTGCCACAATCAGATCCCGCTCTTCGGCCGGTTCATAGGCTGAGAACACATGGTGCATAATGACGGTTCCGCGGGTCTTCGCCAGCAGCATGTTCTTCAGCCCCATGATGCCGCGTGTGGGAATGTGATATTCCAAGTGCATTTCGCTGGTGCCAACGTCGGAATGAATCAACCGCATGTGGCGCATCTCACCACGGCGCTTCCCGATCTCTTCGATGACTGTACCTTGATAGATCTCAGGCACCTGGATGGTCAACTCCTCGTATGGCTCCATGACGCTGCCGCCATCGCGGTGGAGAATGACTTCCGGCTGGGAGACTTGGAGCTCGTATCCCTCCCGTCGCATCTGTTCGATCAACACGGACAGGTGGAGCTCGCCCCGTCCAGCCACGAGAAATCGGTCCGCGCTGTCGGTTTCATTCACGCGGAGCGAGACGTTCGTTTCCAATTCCTTGAAGAGCCGCTCGCGCAAATGGCGTGACGTGAGGAACTTTCCCTCCCGTCCGGCGAAGGGGCTGTTGTTGACTGAAAACGTCATCTGAACCGTGGGTTCATCGACGGTCACGCGCGGAAGCGCGACCGGCTTGTCGGCATCGGCGATGGTGTCGCCGATACTGACGTCATCTAGTCCCGCCACGGCAACGATTTCACCGGCCGCCGCCTGTTCCGTGTCGGCCCGTTCAAGGCCCGAATACACGGCGAGATCGGAGACCTTGCCGGGAATCTGTGCCCCGTTTTTCCCGAGCACCATCACATTCTGCCGCCGGGCAATTGAACCGGACTGAACCTTGCCGATCCCCATCTTGCCTTTATAGGGATCTTGCACGAGCGCCAAGACGAGGATTTGGAGCGGGGCGTCCGCATGAATCGCCGGAGCAGGAATCTTTTCCAGGACGGTATCGAGGAGCGGGACGATATCGGTTCCCGGTTTATTGACGTCGAGCGTCGCGATGCCTTTGATGGCTGATGTGTAGACAATGGGGAAATCGAGTTGTTCGTCCGTGGCCCCCAGGTGTACGAAAAGGTCGAAGGTGCGGTTGACCACATCGTCGACGACCGCGTCCGGCCGATCGATCTTGTTGATGACGACGATGGCCTTGTGTCCGAGCGCCAAGGCTTTCCGCAGCACGAACGTCGTTTGCGGCATAGGGCCTTCTTTGGCATCGACCAAGATCAGCACACCATCCACCATGCGGAGCGTGCGTTCCACCTCACCGCCGAAGTCGGCATGGCCCGGCGTATCCACAATATTGATCTTCACGCCATTGTAGATGACGCTGGCGTTTTTCGCGCGGATCGTGATCCCGCGCTCCCGCTCTTGATCCATCGAGTCCATGATGCGTTCACCCATGTCGTCGATCTTGCGATGGACATGGGTTTGGCGAAGCACCGCATCGACCAGCGTCGTCTTGCCGTGGTCAACGTGCGCGATGATGGCGATATTCCGGATATCGCTCCGGCGGTCATGTGGGGCGCGGACGGTGGACATCATGAAGAGGTTCCCTTGTAATGACAAACAATACGACCCAGTAGTGAGGCGCAAACCAGGAAGTATACTCGAAGTTCACCGTGCCAAACAAGCGAAGGATGGTATGCGGCGTAGAGAATGATTCATCGGCAGTCTTCCATCAATCGTGGGATCAGAGGAGCGCTCTCTTCATCGTGTCGGTACGGATGTTCAATCAGGGACAGAGTTACAGTTGGAGGGTGTCATTTCAGGCGCGGGTTGAGTGGTTGGCTTTGACATGAACGAGGCGACCGTCCTGAGAAGGTGTTCCGGTGTGAAGGGTTTCTTGAGATATTCCGTGGCTCCTTGGGTGGTTGCCTCAGCCATCGATTCTGGGCGGCCGTTGGCTGTCAGCATGACGACAGGGATCTGTTTCCAGGCTGGTGTCGATCGAATCGTGCGCAGGACTTCGAAACCGGATAAAGAGGGCAGCGAGATGTCGAGCAACACCAAGTCGGGAGGCTCGCTCGATTCCGTCAGGCGCTTGGCGTTCTTGCCATCAGGGGCATGTCGAACCGCATAGCCGTTCCGTTCTAAGATGAATCGCACCAAGCAGGCTGTGTCGTCGTGATCTTCGATCATCAGCACCGTCCGCACGGAAGAAGTCGCTGTCTTCCCCATTAGGCCTCCTCAAAACGATGTTCGGCATGAGCTAGGAACCGGTCTTCATGATGGGCAGGGTATTTTGAGCAATCTGTGTGTACGTGTGACTCATGCGGCTCGCTTCTTTCCATGGCTGCTGCGAGGCCGGCGTCGTGCGGATGGACGCTGTTCGTGAGTTGCCTTGGGGAGTTTCTTGACGATGGGCTGGGTGCGTGATGAGGCAGGAGGATGCAGGACTCGCCTCATGGCCTCAATAAGACCGGCGGATCCCTTCTGCTTCGTAACATAGGCCGTGGCTCCGTGGCACAGGGCTTGTTGAATATCCGGCTCATAGGAGTTGGCGCTGACCATGATCACGGGAGTATGGCACCATTCTGGGTGATCGCGAATGAGTTTCAGCAACTCCGCTCCGTTCACATAGGGAACCACGAGGTCTAGAAGGACAAGTGAGGGTGGCCGTACCGTGCCGATCATGGTGGAGGCTTGGCGGCCATCCTTTGCCTGGAGGACCGAGAAACCTTCTCGTTCCAAGACATGCTTCAACAGGTCTGCCGTATCCGCTTCATCTTCCACGACTAGGACTTTATGTTTCTGTTTCATGGCTCCGCTCCTTCTGTTACTTGGGCTTCAGTCGTAGACTACCTTGATTCGGTCGAGATACGAACCCAGCTGAGGGATGTGGCGTTCGATAGTGGCGGCATCGCCATCCTTTGCCGCCTGCTCGATTACGGCGGCTATTTCACTAACACGATCGAAGCCGTAGCTTCCCCCGGCGCCTTTCATCCCGTGTGCCACCTTGCGCACCGTTTCTAAGTCCTGCGTCGCCAGGGCATCGCTCATCGTCGCGACTTCTTTCTTGCGGTTTGTCATGAACTTCGGCACCAGCGGTTCGAACGAGGCGTCGACGTGGACAACCTCTTCGCCCTGGATACTGGCATTCTGGATCGAGGTGTGTTCCATGGCTGTAGATCCTCGTAGGTCATGCATCGCTGCCGGTTGCCCGGCCCAGTTTCATGCGACCACCCGGACCAGATTGATATCGGTTGTTTTTTCGTGATTCTTGATAGAGCACCAAGAAACGTGAGTTATTGCCCCTGTGGGGACGCTCTCCGAGATCGGTCGACGTAGCGCAACAAGGTCTCCCGCTTGAACGGCTTCAACACATAGTCTTGAATGTTGAGTGACGACACCTTGAGGAACCGTTCGGGGTCGGCGACCCCTGTCAGCATGACCACCGGTACGTTCTCCCAGTCTGGTGTGGCCCGAATTGTCTCCAGAACCGTGATGCCGTCGACGTGAGGGAGTTGAATGTCCAACATGACGAGTGATGGGGGCGGCATCAGCGCGATCTTTTCCAAGGCCACTGAGCCGTCTGCAGCGTGTAACACTTGGTAGCCCCGTTCCTTCATGATGAACGTCACGAGATCTGCCGTATCTTGTTCATCTTCAACAAGGAGCAGCAGCTGGGTCTCTAACGTAGGACTGGCCATCGGAAACTCCTTATCCTAGCTCGGCTAATCCTTGGAGCTGTGGGCATAGTCTGCGATCGCCGTGAGCAAGTCGTTCTTTTTGATCGGTTTGGTCAGATGGGCGTTGCAGCCTGCGGCCAGACTCAGGTCCGCTTCTTCTTTGAGCGCATTGGCTGTAAGGGCCAGGATCGGCGTGGGTCTGCGGTGCTGATCGTGCTCCCACTGGCGGATCGCCATGGTCGCAGCGCGGCCATCCATCACCGGCATCTGGATGTCCATGAAGACCAGATCGTAGTTCCCTGATTTAAATTTTTCGACTGCGATCTGGCCGTTTTCAGCCGACTCGATTCGGTAGGGTGTGTTCTTGAGAAATAAGGCCACCACATCACGGTTGTCTTCCAGATCTTCGACGAGCAGGATGCGGAGCGGCGGTAGCGCAGACGAGTTTGGGGCTGGTTCGGCCGGTACGTTTGCGGCGGGCGGGAGAGGGGGAGAGGGCTGGTTCAACGCGATCGACAGTGACTCCAGCAGTCGTGTGCGGCTGACGGGTTTGTAGGCGTACGCCTTGATGTCCAGTTCCTGCTTGCATTGCGCGGACGCGCCACGGATATCCGAGGCATGCATGACCAGCGGCAGGGTGGCATAGGCGGGCCGTTGTCGAATGGCCTCCGCGAGTTCGAGCCCGTTCATGCCGGGCATGTGATAGTCCACGATGACTAGGTCGATCGGCTTCCCCATCCGCTGGGATTCGTCCAGGATGGCCAGGGCCTCGGCTCCGCTGTCGGCCTCGACTACCTGGGCCCCCAGCCGACTGAGGTGGACCCGTGCGACCAGCCGATTTGTGCTGGTGTCATCGACGACGAGAATGCGGCGCCCGTGAATGTCGAGGTCGGGCGGTGTTGGTGTGGTCTGCGGGGTGGAGGCTTCTGGCAGGCGCACGACGAACGAAAACGTGCTGCCGACTCCGGGGCGACTCTCGACTTCGATGCGGCCCTGCATGAGTTCCACAAGGTGCTTGGTAATGCTCAAGCCGAGGCCGCTCCCGCCGTGCTTGCGGGTCGACGACGAATCGAGTTGAGTGAACCGGTCGAAAATCGTTTGGAGTTGCTCTGGCGCAATTCCGATTCCGGTGTCCATCACCGAGCAGCGGAATGTACCAGGTTCGGCCCCAGCCGGCTCCACCCGCATCATGACCTCGCCGCGTTCCGTGAATTTGATGGCGTTGCTCACGAGATTCACCATGATCTGGCGCAGGCGCGTGGGATCGCCGCTTACGCAGGCCGGGACATCCGGATGCACGAGTGCAACAAGCTCGAGCTTCTTCGCTCGGGCGCGGAAGGCCAGCATCTCAGCGGTTTTGTCCACGAGCTCATGCAGATTAAACGGGATAGACTCGAGTTCGACGGCCCCGGCTTCGATCTTGGAGATGTCCAGAATGTCGTTGATGAGATCAAGCAGGTTGGTCGATGCCCGGTTGAGTTGCCCCATGTACTGTGCCTGATCCAGTGAGAGCGGCGTCTCTTGGAGTAAGTCCGCCATCCCTATGATCGCGTTCATGGGCGTGCGGATTTCATGGCTCATCGAGGCCAGGAATGCGCTCTTGGCGTGCGTGGCGGCCATGGCCTTGTCATGCGCCACCGTCAGCTCTCGATTGCGGCGCTCCAGGTCGGTGGCCGCTTGTTGGAGCTGGCGTTCAATCTGCTTGCGGGCGGTGATGTCGACGATGGCGGCCAAGACTTGTATGCCCTGCGCGGTCTGGATGGGATTGAGACCGATCTCTAGGGGGAACTCGGAGCCGTCCTTGCGGCGACCGAAGAGATCCCGGCCCACGCCCATGGCCCGGGCCTGGGGGTTCTGAAAGAAGCTGGTGCGTTGGCCGGGGTGGGCGGCGCGATAGCGTTCGGGCAGGAGGAGCTCAAGTTTCTGGCCGATGAGTTCGTGGCGCTCGTAGTCGAAATCCCGCTCCAGCTGGGCATTGACCAGGGTGATGAGGCCCTCCTGGTTGGCCAGGAGCATGCCGTTGGGGGCCGACTCGACGACCTGGCGGAACTGCTCTTCGGCCTGTTTGCGATCCGAGATGTCCTTGGCGGTGTAGAGAGATCCGATGATGCCCCCCTGCTGATTGTGTAAGGCCGTGATCGTGAGGATGACCGGCACCTGTGAGCCGTCCTTGCGGAGGTAGGTTGCCTCTCGCTCGACGACCGTCCCCTCGATCTGGACAATGGATGCGATCGGCTGGCCGATCAAGTCATCGGCGCGATGGCCCAGCATCCCTTCCGCTCCAGCATTGACCAGCGTGATATGCCCCTGGAGATCGGTGGCGATGATCGAAGTCTCTGTGGCGGCGTTGAGAATGGCTTGGAGATGGGCGCGAGCTTCGAATTCTGGGTTGGTCGGAAGCTCTGGCATGTCGTTCTCCTTATGATAGATTGCGATGCGGCATGGTCTTCTCGCTCCTAAGCGGCCTGGTCCTTCGAGGCGCCTGCATAGTGGGTAATGGCCGTCAGAAGCGTCTTCTTTTTAATCGGTTTCGTCAGATGGGCGGTACAGCCGGCGGCCAAGCTCTTGTCGATGTCTTCCTGGAGCGCGTGGGCTGTGAGGGCGATGATCGGGGTGGGTGTGCGATGCTGTTCCTGTTCCCACTGACGAATCATCGCGGTAGCCGTGAGCCCGTCCATCACCGGCATCTGGATGTCCATGAAAACCAGATCGTAGGTCCCTGATTGAAATTTCTCGACGGCGATGGCGCCGTGTTCTGCGACCTCCATCTGGTGGGGCGTGTCTTTCAAGAAGAGGGAGACCACATCGCGATTGTCCTCCAGATCCTCGACGAGCAAGATTCGGTGGGGGACTGGCGCCGAAGACCCAGGGCGAGTCTCTGCGAGTGGGTTCCTCGTAGAGGGAAGGGCGGCTGTAGTCTGATCAAGTGCGAGGGCTACTGACTCCAGCAGCCGGGTGCGGCTGATGGGCTTGTAGGCGAACGCCTCGATGCCGAGCGTACGTAAGTGTTGGGAAGATTCCCCCACAAGGTTGGACACATGCATGACCAGGGGGAGTGAGGCAGAGGCTGGCTGTTCGCGAATGGCTCGTGCTAGCTCAAGCCCGTTCATCCCAGGCATATGATAGTCCAAGATCGCGAGGTCGATCGGTTCGCCCCGATCCTGGGCCTGCTCAAGTAGGGTCAGGGCCGTGGTCCCGTCCTTAGCCTCGATCACCTGGGCGCCAAGCTTGGTGAGGTGGATACGAACGACCAGCCGATTGGTGCTCATGTCATCGACGACGAGGATACGGCGTCCTTGAATATCAGGGGTGGGGAGTGGCGGCGCGATCGCTGGAGTGGGCGCTTCCGGTAACCGCACGGTGAAGGAAAAGGTGCTGCCTTTGCCCAGACAGCTTTCGACGTGGATAGTTCCATGCATCAGCTCCACAAGCTCCTTGACAATGCTCAACCCGAGGCCGCTGCCGCCGTACTTGCGTGTAATAGAGGAGTCAACTTGGGTAAAACGCTCGAAGATTGTCTGAAGCTTCTCGTCCGGAATGCCGATGCCCGTATCGAGAATCGAGCAGCGGATCACATCGGGTTCGGACTGACTCCGTTCCACCCGAATTACGATTTCTCCTCGGTCGGTGAACTTGATGGCGTTGCCGACGAGGTTCACCAGAATCTGTTGCAGCCGATTGGGGTCCCCGGTGACATAGACCGGAACGTCCGGCTCCACGAGCGCAACCAGTTCGAGCTTCTTGCTCCGGGCGCGGGTCGCCATCATCCTCGCAGTCTTATCCACCAGATCATGGAGATTAAGCGGGACGGATTCCAGTCTGACTATGCCGGCTTCGATCTTGGAGATGTCCAGGAGGTCGTTGATCAAGGCAAGCAGGCTGATCGACGCAGCACTCAGTCGTCCGACATACTCGAGCTGGTCTGGGGTAAGCGGCGTCTCTCGAAGCAATTCCGTCATGCCCATGATCGCGTTCATGGGCGTGCGGATTTCATGACTCATCGAGGCCAGGAACGCGCTCTTGGCTTGGGTCGCGGCCCAAGCTTTTCTAGTGGCCTCTGCCAACGCGAGGTTCTTCCGCTGGAGGTCCAGTTCCGCCTTCTTCTGAGCGGTGATGTCGATCGCGAATTTGATGACTTTGGAGGCTGCGCCGTGCTTATCGAGCAGGGTCCAATAGCAGGCCAGGAACCAGACGGAGTTGCCGGCCTTGTCGACCCGTTGATATATTCCGGTCATGGATTCGCTGCGACGCAGTCTCTCCCAAAATACGGCATACTCTTGGCTCGCGGCATATTCGGCGCTACAGAGCATCCGGTGGTGTCGCCCCTGAATCTCGGCCAGCTGATAGCCGAGGCTCTGGAGAAACTTCTCGTTGGCAGTGAGGATCGTCCCGTCGTGGGCAAATTCGAGGACCCCTTCGACGGCATCAATGGCGGTGGTCATACTTCGGAGTTCGGCCGTTGCTGAAGCGATCTTGTTCGTCAGCTCCTCCCTGTGGGACTGTTCTTTTGCGGCGGCTTGCTCAAGCTGATCCCCCAGCTGATTGACGGCTGTGGCCAATAGCCGCAATTCATCGTGTCCTGATATGACGGCCCTGACCATGAGGTGACCATCCGCCAGCTCTTTCACGGTATCAATGGTCGTAAGCAGTCGTGTGATGAGTTTCCGCCCTGCCCAGAGACCAAATAGCGGAACTGACAGGAGGCAGATGATACCGGTCAGCAGGACACTCTGCTGCACGTCGCGCGAGGCCCAGGCGGCCTGCTCTAGCGGGACGCGCACAAGAATCGACCAGTTTAGGCTGGAAGATCCCATGCCCCCGTTCATTTGAGTATAGCCGACGGCTTGCATGATCTGTTTACGGGCGTGGAGAGAGTTCTCGTATCCGCTCTGCCCCGCCACAGCCTTTCTTGCTGACGAGACCCCTTCCTCCACGAGGTTGAGTTTCATCAAAATGTTGGAGTCGTGGACGACGTCTTGTGACTTGGTACGAACCGGATCAAAATCCACAAGAACTAGGCCAGTACCGTTCAAGAGTGTGATTTCCGTATCGGTCACGCCGGTGGCTTGGAGACTCTTCGAGCCGGCCTTGATAATGTCTTCGACAAGTGAGAAAGGTGCGCGGTTGCTCCAGTAGGCGATGACTTGTCCGTTTCGGTAGACGGGCGTGGAAAATCCCAGCCCCAGCCCATCACTATTGGGATAGGCCATCCGTACGGTTTGATCGAAGTGGGCATCTTCCACGAAGGTCTCTGTGGGGCCAGTGTTCGTGAGTCCCTGAAACCAGGATGTCTGACTATAATCGTGCTGATAGAGAGGCTCGCTGTTGATCGCGTCGCCGTTTGCGTCTCTTGAATTGACCGCAATGAGTCGGCCCTCCAGATCGACGAGCAGCGTGAGCGAATAGACTTTGTAGGTCTCGACGAAGTGGTTCATCGTCTCGACAATCAGGCGTTTGGCGTCGCCTGTAATGTGTCCATCACCCATTGGGATGAGGGCATTGTTCCGGGTGATCACCTGTGCGTCGCTGTAGCGTTCGAACAGAGCGCGATCGAGGGCATCAGCGATAGTGACCGCCGCATATTCGTATTTCTTGCCAAGTGTCTGGACAGCGCGATCCGCCGTCTGAAACGCGATCCAGCCCACGATGGCCATTGGAATCACGGCGAAGGCCGTCAACGCTAGAACGAGCTTTGCGGTCAGTCCAATGCCTGTCGTGGAGAGGAACGAACTGTCCTTCGTTGCGGGTGTGTTTGCTGTGTTGTCCTGAGCCTGTCCCATAGATGCCTCTTGCGACGATCTACAATTAGTTTAGGTGGTTCTCGCTCCTAGGCGGCCTGGTCCTTCGGGGCGTTCGCATAGTGGGTGATGGTCGTCAGGAGCGTCTTTTTCTTGATCGGTTTCGTGACATGGGCCGTGCAGCCGGCGGCGAGACTCCGATCCGTTTCTTCCTTGAACGCATTGGCGGTGAGGGCCACGATCGGGGTGGGTCTACGTTGTTGTTCGTCTTCCCATCGGCGAATGGCCGCCGTCGCCTCGAGTCCATCCATGACCGGCATCTGCATATCCATCAAGACCAAGTCATACGTGCCTTCCTTGAATTTCCTCAGGGCTACGGCTCCGTTTTCTGCCATGTCCAAGCGATAGGGGGTCTCTTTCAGGAAAAGACTCACTACATCGCGATTGTCTTCGAGATCTTCCACCAAGAGAATCCGATAGGGGGCCTGTAGTGGTAACTCTTGAGGCGTCTCCGACTCTCGGTGAACCGACTTGGGCGGGGTTTGATCCAGCGCCACGGCGAGCGACTCCATCAGCCGCCGTCTGCTGAGCGGCTTGTAGAGATAGCTCTTGATTCCCAATGCGCTGGCTCGGCGCGCATCGTCTCGTTGCAGATCTGAGACATGCATGACGAGCGCCAATGTCGCGCCGTTTGGTCGGTTGCGGATGGCCTCGGCGAGGTCCAGTCCATTCATGACCGGCATGTGGTAGTCCAAGATCGCCAAGTCAAACGGGTCGTTCTGCCGATGGGCCTCGTCGAAGAGCGCCAAGGCTGCATCGGCGCTGGTAGCTTCGGCGAGTCGCACTCCGGAGCGCGAGAGGTGTTCACGGACGATCATCACATTGGTGTCGTTGTCGTCCACGACGAGCAGGCGGCGTCCATGTAGGTCGAGGTATTGCCCTGTCTGCTGGACCACTAGTAGGGGGGCTTCGGGGAGCTGGACGACGAAAGAAAAGGTGCTGCCGGCGCCGGGCGAGCTGGCGAGTTCTATACGCCCTCCCATTAGTTCCACAATGCGTCGTGAGATGCTCAAGCCCAGTCCTGTGCCGCCGTATTTTCTCGTCGTGGTCGAATCCACTTGCGTAAACGGGTTGAAGATGGTGTCGAGTTTATCGGGAGGGATACCGATGCCGGTATCCGAGACCGAGAAGCAAAGAGCGTGTGCCGCAGATGGCAAACCGGCCGGCTCGATCTTGATAATCACATGCCCGGACTCAGTGAATTTGATGGCATTGCCGACGAGATTGACGAGCACCTGGTTCAAGCGAGTGGGATCGCCGACGACGCCATGGGGTACGTCCGGATGCACGAGGACCAAGAGTTCTAGCTGCTTCGCCAGGGCTTTCCCGGCCATGAGATCTGCAATCGTATCGACGAGGGTGTGGAGGTCGAACGGGACCGATTCGAGAGACATGTACCCGGCTTCGATCTTAGAGAGATCCAGGATGGCATTGATCAGATCCATGAGTGATGATGCCGCCCGGCTGAATCGTCCGACGTAGTTCGCTTGATCGGGCGTGAGGGGTGTTTCTTGGAGCAATTCCGCCATGCCGACGATGGCGTTCATGGGTGTCCTGATTTCATGGCTCATGGTGGCGAGAAATTCACTTTTGGCGCGTGTGGCGGCGAGTGCGGATTGGTTGGCCTCCAGCAACTTGATGTTATTGGACGCCAATTCCTGGGCCGTCTGTTTCAATTGCGCTTGGGCTTGCTGCCGAGTGGTGACGTCGACGATGGACGCCAAGACTTGGATGCCCTGTGCCGTCTTGATGGGGCTCAGCCCGATTTCGAGGGGGAACTCCGAGCCGTCCTTTCGTCGGCCAAAGAGCTCACGCCCGACCCCCATCGCCCGGGCTTGCGGGTTGTGGTAGAACCCGGCGCGATGCGCAGGATGCTGTGAACGGAACCGTTCGGGGAGAAGGATTTCAACGGGCTGTCCGATGATCTCGTGCCGCTCGTATCCGAACCACTGCTCGATCTGGGTATTCACCAGGGTGATGACCCCCTCCTGATTGGCCATGAGCATCCCGTTGGGCGCCGATTCGACGACCTGGCGGAATTGCTCTTCAGCCTGTTTGCGCTCGGTGATGTCGCGCATGACTTTTGTGAACCCTCTCAAGTGCCCCTCTTGATCAAACAGCGCGGTGATGACCACGCTGGCCCAGAAGCGTGAGCCGTCCTTCCGCACTCGCCAGCCTTCGTCCTCTGCATGATGATGGGCCGTGGCAGTTCGCAACAATCTAGATGGTTTGTTATCGACTTGATCTTCTTCAGGGTAGAAGCAAGAGAAGTGTCGGCCAATGATCTCGTCCGCCTCGTATCCCTTAATGCGCTGCGAGCCCTGGTTCCAGGTTGCCACGTGGCCTTCGGGATCGAGCCGGATAATAGAATAATCCAAGACGCTCTGGATCATCGCGCGACTGAGCTCTTCTTTCTCTCGAAGCGCCGCTTCTGCGGCCAATCTGGACCGTTCCGATTTCTTCTGTGCTGAGATGTCCGTTGCCATTCCCAGAAATCCGGTGATCTCGCCGGTATGGTCGCGGAGCGCGGTGACGGTGAGCAGCACGGGGATCCGAGTGCCGTCTTTGCGGACGTAAATCCACTCGTGTTGATTGGGCAGGTTGAGTCTGGCCTTGGCGACGAAAACCTCAAACCCTGGCTCTAGCTCGGTTCCCAGCTCGGCGCTGAAGATCTTCGCACGCGCGGCCACTTCTTCAGCACAGTGGAAGACTGCTGGGGTCAACTTGTCGATCATCTCCTCGGCGGCATACCCCAACAGTTTTTCTGCCGCCGGATTGAAATGGTGAATCACGCCAGTGGTGGTCGTCGCGATCACCGCATGGGGAGCATTGAAGAGAATCGCTTCTTGAAACCCTTGGAGTTTGAGCAAGGCCAGCTGGGATTCTTTGCTGGCAGTAATGTCGCGATTGGTGCCGATCATCCGGACTGGCTGACCTTGGTCGTCTTTGAGCACCGTCGCGGTGGCTTTGATATGGCGGATGGTCTGGTCAGGAAGGATTAAGCGAAATTCGCTGTTGAATTCCCCTTTCCCCGCAATGGCGGCTTGAAGCAAGGCTTCGGCATAGGGGCGATCCTCAGGGTGGAGCCGGTTGGTCCAGGCTTCATACTCACCGGGAAAGTTCTCGGCCGTATAGCCGTAGATGTCATACATCTGACGATCCCAGACCAGTTTGTTTTCGGGGATGTAATAATCCCAGACCCCGATGTTGCCGGATTTGGTCGCCAGGTCCAGCCGCTGGATGGTGTCACTCAGGATCTGCTCATAGGCCTGTTGCTCGGTAATATCCTGAACGGTGCCCGTCATCCTCGTCGGGTGCCCCTCGGCATTGCGTGTGACAGTTCCACGGGCTTGCAGATAGCGAAGTTCTCCGCTCGGGCGGAAGATCCGGAAGGTCTCATCGTAGCGCTGGTCCTGCTTGAGGGCCGCGTCAATGGCCTGAGAGATTCTGGCTTGGTCGTCTGGGTGGATTGCCTCCCGAAAGGTGTCGATTGTCGGTGTGATGGCACGCGGTGCATAGCCGAAGATCCGAAATTGCTCATCCGACCAGACTTCGGTTCCTGCGGTGATATCCCATTCCCAACTTCCGACATGGGCAAGCGCCTGGGCATTGGCCAGGCCTTCTTGATTGGTTTCAAGCTGTTTCTTGAAGACCACCCGTTCTGTGACATCGCGGCATGTGCAGATCAACCAACGGTTAGGATCCGGTCCGCTTTCAGAGAGCACAAGCGAGATCTCAGCGAAGACCTCTTGCCCCGACTTGGTGTGGCCCGTGACCTCGCCGGTCCAATGTCCAGTGCGCAAGAGGATCGGAAAGTAGTATTGATCAATTTTGGCGATTGTTTCTGGCGCATAGAGGGTCTTCCAGGATCGGCCGATCAATTCTTCCGGCTGGTACTCATAGATGGCGGCATGTGTCTGGTTCATGTAGGTAAAGCAGCCGTCCTTATCCAGGAATGCGACGCCTTCGAGCCCGCGTTCAATCGCGCGGATGATATCCGCGTTCGTCCGGTAGTTGTGTTCATGGCTGGCGAGGCTTTGTTCGAGCTCGATCTGGTTCCGCTTCAACTCGAGGCGACTGACGACTTGCTGTCCTAACATTCGGAGCGCATTCATCTGGTCAGCGGTCAATTGCTTCGGCGTTCGATCGATCACGCAGAGTGTGCCCATCGCATAACCGGACGGCGTGACGAGGGGCATCCCGGCGTAAAAGCGGATACGGGGGTCTTCGGAAACCAGCGGGTTGTCGGCAAACCGCTCGTCTTGGGTGGCATCCGGGACAATGAACAGGTCGCTGCCATGGATGGCATGGGCACAAAAAGCGATGTCACGCGGGGTTTCCGGTGCATCGATGCCCACCTTCGCCTTGAACCATTGGCGATGGGTATCTACGAGGCTGACCAGGGCGATCGGGGTTCCACAAATATGCGCGGCCAGCTTCGCCAGGTTGTCGAAGCCTTCATCCGGCGGGGTATCGAGAATTTCGTACTGGTGCAGTTCTTTGAGGCGGGAAGGTTCGTCTTTCGGTAACGGCGCACTTTGCATGGGGAATCTCTCCGCTACTGTCGTAGCTTCCGTGACCATGCCCGCGCTTGATTGGTCGCTGGCTTCAACTGATCAGGGGATGCTGGGTAAACTGCTGCTGCGCCTGTTCGCATGGGTTGGGAAGAGGTTCTTTCGTATTAGGTACTACGGGCGGTACTATTTGGAAAGTGAAATGCTTTTTTACGCTGCCGTGTACGCGATCAGCGTCTTGCTTGAGTTTTCACCGGACGCATTGTAAGGTCTTGCGTACCTCAGACTTGTGTCTACAGGACTCCAACAACGATGCCGAGAGACGAACGATTTATCGAGATGATTGAACGGCGGTCGGGCCGCCGCCTGCGCCGCTGGCAAGTCGTGTTGATCGGGCTGGTGGCGATCAGCATAATCGGTGCTACGACTGCCGTAGGCGTGGTGTGGCATTTTTCGCAGGATCTTCCTTCACTCGACTTGCTCGAGAACTACCAACCCAGCTTGGTCACCAATGTGTACTCGGACGACGGCCAGTCCATCGGCCAGTTCTTCATCGAACGCCGCATCCTAACGCCGCTGGCTGAGATTCCGAAGACGCTGACGCAGGCGGTCATCGCCACGGAAGATGCACGATTTTTTGAACATCCTGGGTTGGACTATATCGGAATGTTGCGGGCAGCGTGGACCAACCTTCGGCATGGAGGACGAAAAGTCGAAGGGGCAAGCACGATCACGCAGCAATTGGCCCGGTCGCTGTTCCTTTCGTCGGAGCGTTCCTATGAACGAAAAATTCGCGAGTTGATCTTGGCCTACCAGATGGAATCGGTATCGGGGAAAGAGAAGATTCTCGAAACCTACTTGAACCAGATCTATTTCGGTCAAGGGGCCTATGGAGTCGGCTCGGCGGCACATTCTTATTTCGGGAAGGACGTCAGCAAGCTGACTCTTGCTGAATCCGCCTTCCTGGGGGGGTTGCCGAAATCTCCCAGTCGATTTTCACCCTTCACCGCGTATGAGCTGGCTAAGAAACGGCAAGAACACGTGCTGGGCCGGATGGAGGAGGTTGGGTTCATCACGTCGGCGGAACGGGAATCGGCTGCCCAAGAAAAGCTGAATTTCCATCGGCCCGGCAGTGAACATCTTGCTCCGTACTTCGTCGAATATGTGCGTCAGTTGCTCGTGGCGAAATATGGGGAGTCGATGGTGTACAAGGGCGGCCTCCAGGTCCACACGACGTTGAACGTCGAGATGCAGAAGGCGGCGGAGACGTCGTTTTTGAACGGAGTCCGTGACCTAGATAAGCGTGAAGGTTGGAGAGGGCCTCGCCGCACCGTCGACTTGGCGACGTTTCAACCGTCGGAGTTGGAGTGGGCGGAGCCGTCGTTGAAGCCTGGGAGTGTGGGGGAAGGGGTCGTTCTGAAGGTCGCCAAAGATCACTATGTGGTTCAAGTCGGGGCCTTCGCGGCCAAGCTGGCGTTCGACGACATGGGATGGGCCAAGCGGATGCTCAAAGGTCCCGATCCCGCCGTGGACTTCGCCGTCAACCAGAACATGAAACAGATCCTGAAGCCCGGGGACGTGATCGAAGTTGGGATTAAGAAGATGACGAAGGAAGGTATCCAACTCACCCTGGAGCAGACGCCGGTGGTTGAAGGGGGGTTGATTGCGATCGATCCAAAAGTCGGGGCGATCCGTGCGATGGTCGGCGGGTATGATTTTGCGCGCAGCGAGTACAACCGTGCCGTTCAAGCCCATCGACAGCCCGGATCTGCGTTTAAACCCCTTATCTATGCCACCGCGATGAGTCAGGGGCTCAGTCCCGCCACCCAGATCCTCGATGCGCCGGTCGTGTATGAGCAAGAAGAGGAAGACAAGATCTGGAAACCCGAGAACTATGGACGGCGATTCCACGGTATGGTGAGTCTCCGCGATGCGCTGGCGCAGTCGCACAATCTGGCGACGGTTCGATTGCTGGACAAGGTGGGGGTCAGGAATGTGATCGAATTTTCCCGAACAGTGGGAGTCACCAGCCCGCTTCCGTCCGATCTGTCTCTGGGACTCGGCTCCTCCTCGGTCGGTTTGATGGAATTAACCTCGGTGTACGGCGTGTTCCTGAATCAGGGGGTTCGGGTGGAACCCTTCGCCATCAAATCGGTGCAAGATAGCACCGGGAAGACGCTCGAGGCGGTCGAGCCTGAACCACTGGAGGTTATTACGAAAGAAACCGCGTATTTGATCACCAACATGATGGAAGATGTGGTGCAGAAGGGGACGGGGCAGGCGGCAAAGATTCTGGGTCGCCCGATCGCCGGGAAGACCGGGACGACCAACGACTACATCAATGCCTGGTTTATCGGAGGGACTCCGAACTTGGTAACCGGCGTGTATGTGGGGTTCGATGATCGTCGCTCCCTCGGTCCGAGTGAAACCGGCGCGCGCGCGGCCTTGCCGATCTGGATGGGTTTTGTGAAAGCCGCTCTCCAACAGTTGCCAGTCGTCCCGTTCGAAATTCCGGATGGCGTGACCTTCGTCAAGGTTGATTCCTCGACCGGTCTTCTGGAGTCGGAACAGGAAGGAGAAAGCCAACAGGGAACGGTGGAGCTGTTTTCAAAAGGGAGTGAGCCGACCCAAGCGGTCCAACGTCGACTGGATCCGACTGATTTCTATAAGATGGATCAGATCCCCGAAAGGCAACCGACGGTAGAGGAGGATGTGGAATAGGTCAGGCTACGCTTTTGAATCTTGATACTCCTCATGCCACGCCATTTGAATCGTTTCTAAGATCTTCTCGTTCGACTTCTTCGGGTCATCCTTAAAGTCAGGCAGTGCCACGATCCAGGTATGCATGTCTGTGAAGCGGACGGTCAGCGGATCCGTCTCAGGGTGTTCCTCGACCAATCGTATCGCAATGTCTTCCGCGTCTTGCCATTTCAGTTCCATAATGTCCCCATCATCAGTTTTTCGTACCGGCTAGTGATACTTGTGGTGTGGTCGGGAACGCCTTCCGATCCCGCTACACGTCCGAGACTTTCTTTCCTTGCAGGCCTTTCTTAAGCGAATGGTCCAGCATCACGACGTTCAAATGCTTCGCGGCCTGTTCAAGCTCCGCCATAGTTGCACGGATGGCGCGGAAGTCGCTGCCGTTGTTTGCGGTAGACAACTGAGCGAGTGCACGACGAATCCCATCGACCTCCTCGGTCGAGATCAAATGTCCTGCCTCGGAGAGAGATTTCTCGGTTGTCTTGATCAAGGCCTCGGCGTCCAATCGAGCTTCGATCAATTTCCGAGCGCTGATGTCCTCTGCCGCGAATTTGAACGAGTCTTCGATCATCCGCTCCACTTCCGTGTCGGATAATCCGTACGAGGGCCTGACTTCGATCGACTGGCTTTCCCCGGTTCGCATATCCTTGGCCGTCACGTTCAAAATTCCATTGGCGTCGATCAAGAAGGTGACCTCGATACGAGGTACTCCCGCCGGAAGCGGCGGAACCTTGAGGCGGAAGCGTGCCAGGCTCCGATTATCTCTAACGAGTTCTCGTTCACCCTGCAGAATGTGGATGTCGACTCCGGTCTGGCCGTCGACATAGGTCGTGAACATTTCTTTGGCGCTGGCCGGAATGGTCGTATTCCGACGGATCAGGCTGCTCATCACTCCGCCCATCGTTTCAATACCGAGCGACAAGGGAGTTACGTCCAAGAGCAACATGTCCGTGGTCCCACCGCCCAGGATATCGGCCTGCACGGCGGCTCCGAGTGCGACCACTTCATCGGGGTTCAAGTGACAATGCGGCGCCTTCCCAAACAGGGCTTCCACGCGCTGCCGAACCAGCGGCATGCGGGTGGAGCCGCCCACCAAGACGACTTCGTCGATATCCTGTGGCGTGAGCCCGGCGTCTTTCAACGCCAGACGACAGGGAGCCAACGTGCGCTCGATGACGCGCATGGCCAATGATTCTAGGTGATCTCGCGTCAGCTCTCTGGTGAAGGAACCATTGTCTTCGGGTAGGTCAAGTGAGACCTCCGTTTTCTGCTCGTCGGACAGCCTGATCTTGGCGCGCTCGGCTTCTAATCGGATTGCCTGCATGTGATCGGGGTAACTGGAGAGGTCAGTTCCGTGTCGTTCTCGAATTTCTGCTACGAACAGATCGACGAGCACCCGGTCCAGATCGTCTCCGCCTAAATGTGTATCACCGTTGGTCGCCAGTACTTCGAAGATACCGTCTTTCAGTTTCAAGATTGAGATATCGAACGTGCCGCCACCGAAGTCATAGACTGCGATCGTGCCCTGCGTCTTCTTCTGAAGCCCATAGGCGAGCGAGGCGGCGGTCGGTTCATTGATGATCCGCAGGACCTCCAGCCCCGCGATCAATCCCGCATCTTTTGTAGCCTGTCGCTGGCTGTCGTTGAAGTAGGCCGGAACAGTGATGACGGCTTTCGTAATGCTTTCGCCCAGATGAGCTTCTGCACGCAGCTTCAATTCCTTGAGAATCATGGCGGAGATCTGCGGTGGCGAATAGTTCTTTTCGCCGAGCCGGATTCGGATCACTCCTCCTATTTCAGTGAGAGTATAGGGGAAGTAGGCCAATTCGCTTTCAACGTCCGCCAGCCCTTTTCCCATGAACCGTTTGACAGAATAGACTGTACGCTCCGGGCTCCTTGTTAAATGCTCCTTGGCGGGGTCTCCGACGATCAATCCATTGTCCGTCAAGGCGACGACCGAAGGCACCATTGCCCGGCCGTGGCGGTCGGGAACGACGCAGGGCTGGCCGTCCTTCATGTAGGCAATCAGAGAGTTGGTCGTGCCGAGGTCGATGCCGACTATGCGTGCCATATCAAAGGTGTGAAGTAGGTGTCATCAGGCGATCGTTGCCGCCAGATCGTTGACGATGTTGTTAATATAAGTTCGGTGCGACAGGAGCTCGCGCATCTGTTTCAGGATGCGATCCCGCTCCGCCCTGGCTTGGTTCGTGGCTTCTCCTCTATCTTGTAACTGATCCCAGTCCGTAAAGAGCTGCCGAAGTTGTGACTCCATCTCTTCTCGACGCCGTTCCAATGTCTGTTGCTCAGTCTGGAGCGTGGCGCGCAGTCGATGGCCCTGGTCTGACTCGCGATCCGAGGCCCTGTATTGCTCCAAGGTATCCTGTAACTCCAGAATTTCCTCAAAGAGGTCGGCAGGAGGTGAGGTGCGGATGTCCTTGACCGAGCCGGATTCAAGGGCCAAGAGGTATTCGGCACGTTGGATAGGATCGCGGAGCGTCCGGTACGCTGTATTGAGGACGGCGGCATTGCTGAGGCTGATCGTCTGCTCCGTCGGACTCTTCGCTTGATAAAAATCAGGGTGAAAGGCCCGGCTCAATTCATAGAATTTGGCTTCCAGCTTTTTGGGGTCCAACGTGAGCCGCCGAGGAAACCCGAGGCAGGTGAAGTAGTCGGTATCTTTTGAGACCGGCTGGACTTTCACGCACCGTTCGCAGAAGTATTCCCCCGACATCTCGGATTGACAGTGCCAGCACATGCTCCGGGCCATCTGCAGCTGATGGCGGGTCTCGGGACGGGTCGATGGTTGATCGTTAGCCATAAAGAAATAACCAGCATGACGCACGCCATGCTTGGTCGGGTGCTCCTCTGTCTCGGATCAGGCGGAGAAGGATTCCCCGCAGCCGCAGGTCTTGTTAGCGTTTGGGTTGATAAACTTGAAGTTTCCGCCCATCAGGTCTTTTTGATAATCCAATTGCGTGCCTTGAAGATAGATCGCGCTCTTGGCGTCGACGATCACGTTCACGCCGTCGATCTTGTAGACTTGATCGTACTGCCCGATCTTGTCATCGAAGTTGATCGTATAGCTCAGGCCGGAACAGCCTCCTCCCTTTACCCCAAGGCGTAATCCACCTTCTTCGATCCCTTGCACATTGATCAACCGTTTGACTTCCTTTAAAGCCGCGTCGGTCAGTGAGATGATCGGAGTCTGAGTTTCTACGTTCGTTGTGTTCATGGGCACCTCCTTCCTCGGGCGGTTACTTGACGTCGGCTGGTTGGGTGTCAGCCTTTTTCTGATAATCGGTCAAGGCCGCTTTGATGGCATCTTCCGCGAGAACAGAACAGTGAATTTTTACCGGCGGAAGATTCAACTCTTGAACAATATCTGTATTCTTGATCTTCTGGGCCTCTTCGATCGTCTTGCCTTTGAGCCATTCGGTGGCCAAGCTAGAGCTGGCGATCGCTGATCCACAGCCGAATGTCTTGAACTTGGCATCGACGATCGTATCGTTCTGCACTTTGATCTGCAGTTTCATGACGTCGCCGCATTCCGGGGCTCCCACCATCCCGGTGCCGACGCCTTCCTCGTCCTTCTTAAAGCTCCCCATGTTTCGGGGGTTATTAAAATGATCGACGACTTTATTGCTATATGCCATGGTGTCCTCCGAAATATATGGTCGTAAGTATTCTTGTTAGTGTGCCGCCCACTGCACGGACTTCAAATCCACACCTTCTTTTGCCATCTCATAGAGCGGTGACATCTCTCTTAACTTGGTGACGATCTCAATAACCTTTTTAATCGTGTAGTCAATCTCTTCATCGGTGTTGAAACGGCCCAAGCCGAAGCGTATTGACGAGTGAGCGAGCTCTGTTCCGACACCGAGCGCCCGCAAGACATACGAGGGCTCCAGCGTGGCCGACGTGCAGGCTGATCCGGATGACAGGGCGATGTCTTTCATCCCCATGAGCAACGACTCACCTTCAACATAGGCAAACGAAATATTGAGGTTCCCCGGCAAGCGGTTCGCCGGATGGCCGTTGAGATAGCTTTCTTCAAGGGCAGCCATAATGTCGGTCTGGAGGCGATCGCGCATCTTGGTCAGCCGGGCGGCATCTGCGGTCATCTCCTGCTCGCAGAGCTCACATGCCTTTCCGAATCCAACGATTAATGGGACCGGCAGGGTGCCTGACCGCATGCCGCGCTCATGCCCTCCCCCGTCCATCTGGGCTGCAATCCGAACCCGAGGGTTTCTCTTTCTCACGTAGAGCGCTCCGACTCCCTTGGGGCCGTAGATCTTGTGGGCCGAGAACGACATGAGATCGATACCCATGGCTTGGACATCGACGGGAATTTTCCCGACCCCTTGTGTTGCATCACAATGGAAGAGAACGCCTTTTGCTTTCGCGATCTTTCCGATCTCAGCGATGGGATTGATCGTGCCGATTTCATTGTTGGCCAGCATGACGGAGATCAAGATCGTCTTCTCGGTGATGGCCTTCTCTACATCCTGCGGGTTCACCATGCCGTATTTATCGACCGGCAGATACGTCACAGTCGCTAGACCTTTGGCTTCAAGGGACTTGGCCGTATCGAGTACGGCTCGATGTTCCGTGGACGAGGTGATGATATGGGTGCCTTTCTCCTTGTACATCTCCAAAGCGCCCTTCAGCGCCAGGTTGTCCGATTCCGTCGCCCCACTGGTGAAGACGATTTCTTTCGAATCGGCCTTGATGAGCTTCGCAATCTGTTTTCTGGCTTGGTCAACTGCTTCTTCGGCTGCCCAGCCAAAGGCGTGGTTGCGACTGGCGGCGTTCCCGAACTTCTCGACGAAATAGGGTAGCATGGCCTCAAGGACTCGCGGATCCATCGGGGTAGTGGAATGGTTGTCGAGGAAAATAGGAAGCTTCATTGTTCGACTCCTTGTGTCGAGGGAGATTGAATCGTAATCAAGGGTGTACCACCCAGCATGTCTCCCAACGTCATGTTGTTCAGTAGTTGATAGATACTGTCTTGTACTTTCAGCAGCGGCGTACGGATGTTGCAGTGTTCGCGCTGCATACAGAATTCACCCTCTTTTTCGTGCGAGCAGTCCGTGAGGGCAAGTGGCCCTTCGATGCTCTCGAGGATTTGCGCGATGGTGATTTGTCTGGCGCTCCGTGCGAGGAGATAACCTCCCTTTGGACCATTGTGGCTTTCGATGAGGCCGCTTTTTGAGAGCGCCTGGAGGACCTTGGCCAACAGCTCCAATGGGATATTGTATTCCTCCGCGATCTCCTTTGTATTCACCACACGGCCGGGCGTGATATCACCGAACTGGACCGAGGCGATATGCTGCAAGGCCATGAGCGCGTAATCGGATTTTTTAGAAATCTTCAACATTTCTTATTGCCGATCGTTATGATCGGAGACTATAATGATCTCCGATCAATATGGTCGGATAAAGACTAGCATGTAAATTTCTGTGCTGTCAACACAAGATGTGAGTCACACGACGGATTAGAAAGGAATTGGAAACATGGGTGGGACCAACCCTTACATTGAAAAGACAGACTATGAGCTCCCAAAAGTCTCCTATAGCCTCACTTTCATTCAACCGAGCGGAGAATCGACTACTGTGACTGTCGATCCCGAGAAGCTTCCTTATGGCGAAACGGGACTTCCCGGAAGCATTCTGGACATTGCGATGGGGCATGGGGTGGATTTGGAACATGTGTGCGGTGGGGTCTGCGCCTGTTCCACCTGCCATATTGTAGTGAAACAGGGGCTAGAAACCTGTAATGAAGGGACCGACGATGAGTATGATCAACTGGATGAAGCGCCCATGACGACCCTTCAGTCGCGGTTAGGATGCCAATGTGTGCCCAATGGAATGAAGGATATCGTTGTTGAGATCCCAGCCGTGAACAAGAATCTCGTGAGGGAGGGGCACTGAGCCGTCGGAGTCCTTGCCTCGTTTGTCACCTGTCGTGTGGGAGAAGGGGTGGGAAGAGTCCAACGATGATACCCTCCGAATAGCCATTCAGTCGTAGGTCTCGACCTTCACTTCTTTCCGGTCGTAGCCTTGTTCCACGAAATAGGCCCTGAGGGGGCGGACAAAGGCCTTCGTTCCGCACAGCAAGGGTATGACCTTCACCTGTTCTCCGATCAACGACGCCAGCGTCTTTAACGTCTTTTCCACGGCTTCTCCCTCACCGTTCTGAGCGACCAAAGGAAGATAGCGGAATAAGGGGTGTTGCGCTGCCATGCTGAGCCATTCCTGATGAAACAGGGTCTCCTCTTCGTTCGGGGCCACTGCAATCAGGAGAATGGGAATGTGAATGGCAGAAAGAAACATCTGCTTCAGGATGCAGCGCAGCGGTACGAGGCCAGTATAGCGACCAATCAATATGAGTTTACGATCGAGCGTGTGAGGCAGTATGAAATTTCCATACGGCCCTGAGAGTGAAATTTCAGCCTCCGAGTTCAATTGGTAGAGATAGTTCGATCCAAGCCCACCGGGAACACGATCAAAAACCAGCGTCAACTCTCCAGTTGGTGAAGCGGGGGCGGCCATGGAGTATGCGCGATTGAGTGGCGGCTTTGGTCCCACCGGTAACTTGAGTGAAACCCATTGCCCCGGTTGGAACGAGATCTTGCTTGTCTGGGGTTTGACAACAAGTTGGCGGACGTAAGGTGTGAGATCAGTAATCGATAGCACTGTGGCTGGTTGTGTAGGTTCCGCCATGACGATCTCCCTTCACCCTCTTAGCAGAAGCCGTCAAGAGATGGAAGCGTGGATGCGATGTACAAGGAATTTTGTAGCGTGGTATAGATGTCGATCAGCTATAGGGAAGGGATCAAACGCATATGAGTCAAGTTCGTGTCCGATTCGCACCCAGTCCGACGGGATTTCTCCACATTGGCGGAGTCCGTACCGCGCTTTTCAACTGGCTCTTTGCCCGCCAGCAAGGAGGGATATTTGTCCTTCGGATCGAGGATACCGACCAGAGTCGTTCAACCGATGAATCCATCCAAGCCATCATTGAAGGGATGAAATGGGTCGGGCTTGATTGGGACGAAGGGCCATTTCGCCAAACCGAACGGAAGGACCTGTATCTACAACATGCCATGAAGTTGCTTGAGACTGGGCATGCGTACTGGTGTGTGTGTAAGGCTGAAGAGTTGGAGGCGCGGCGAAAGGAAGCGGAAGCCAAAGGGCTCTCGCCTCGCTATGACGGTCGCTGCCGGAACTTGGGAATCGCGAGCCCCGCGGAGGATGCCGCATTTCGGTTCAAGGCCCCGCAAGAAGGGCAGATCGTGGTTAACGATCTCATCAAGGGCAAGATCACCTTTGATACTAGTGCCGCCGACGATCTCATTATCCTGCGATCCAATGGGTACCCCACATACAACTTTTCCGTCGTGGTCGATGATGCTCTGATGGGTATCACGCACGTGGTGCGAGGAGACGACCATTTGACCAACACGCCTCGGCAGATTCCGATCTTCGAAGCTCTAGGATTTCCTGTCCCACAGTTCGGCCATTTGCCGATGATTCTCGGCTCGGATAAGGCCCGGCTTTCCAAGCGGCATGGTGCGACCTCGATCATGGCCTACAAGGACATGGGGTATCTCCCAGATGCCATGGTCAATTATCTGGTCCGGCTGGGCTGGTCGCATGGGGATCAAGAACTCTTTACCCGGGGTGATCTCATCGAAAAGTTTTCCTGGAAGCATGTGCAATCTTCGGCAGCGGTCTTCAACCCCGACAAACTGCTCTGGATCAACGCGGAATACATCAAATCCAGCTCACCGTCCGAGGTTGCCGAAGCGTTGGTGCCGTTGCTGAACGCAGCGGGATTACAGGAACAGGTCAGGACCGTCTCGAAAGAGTGGCTGGCGCAGGTTGTCGTGCTGGTGAAGGAACGGACGAAGACGTTGGTCGACATGGTGGAGTGGGTGAAGCCGTATTTTGGGCAAGAGGCAACATACGAGGTGGAAGCAGCCAAGAAATTTCTCACACCCACGACGGCTCCGTTACTGCAGAAGTTGCTCACCCGCTTCGAAACATTTCCCCACTTTTCGAAACAGGCGTGGGAAGAGAGTTTCAAGAAGCTTGTCGAGGAGGAAGGCATCAAGATGGGCGCGCTCGCTCAGCCTGTCCGCGTGGCCTTAACCGGGCGAACGGCAAGTCCAGGGCTCTTTGAGGTAATGGAAGTTCTGGGGCGTGAACGGACTCTTTTCCGCCTTAGAAAAGGGATTGAACGAGCTTAATGTGGCTCCTTGAGCCAGACCCGCGTCGATCTTGACGGAATTGCGATCGATATATTACTGTGAACCCCGGTTGGGGGATCGTCTAGCGGTAGGACGTCAGTCTCTGGATCTGACTACCTAGGTTCGATTCCTAGTCCCCCAGCCAAACTCCTTTCGAAGTCATATCTTCATACCGCGCTGGGGGATCGTCTAGCGGTAGGACGCCGGCCTTTGGAGCCGGCTACCTAGGTTCGATTCCTAGTCCCCCAGCCAATTCCTTCCCAAAGAGACGAACGGCCCATCCTTTATTTTAGCGACGCCATATCGATGACAAACCGATACCGCACATCGCCGAGGAGGACTCGTTCATAGGCCTCGTTAACCTCTTGGATGGGAATGACCTCAACATCCGACTCGATCTGGTGCTGGGCACAAAAGTCGAGCATCTGCTGGGTTTCTCTGATGCCGCCGATGAGAGAGCCGGCCAGGCGCCGCCGTTTGAAAATGAGCGAAAACGCCTGAACCGGGGTCGGGGTTTCAGGTGCACCCACCAGGATCATGGTGCCGTCGGTCCTGAGCAGGTTCAAATAGGCGTTGTAATCGTGTGGAGCAGACACCGTGTCGAGGATATAGTGAAAGTACCCTTGGAGTTTGGTGAACGTCTGAGGATCCGACGTGACGGCAAAATTGGCGGCCTCTAACCGCTTCGCGTCTTCTCGTTTACTCTCAGACGTACTTAACACCGTCACCTCGGTTCCCAGTGCTCTGGCGATCTTTACCGCCATGTGACCGAGTCCGCCGAGGCCGACGACGGCCAGCTTATGGTAGCGACCGACACCCCATTGGCGCAGAGGGGAGTACGTTGTAATGCCGGCACAGAGCAGCGGGGCCGATCCGGGCAATGAGAGGGAATCAGGAATTCTCAGGACATAATTTTCGTCGACTACGATCTGGGTTGAGTAGCCGCCTTGCGTGATCCGGCCTTCCTTATCCTGTCCACTGTAAGTCCAGACGGTGCCTCCGTTGCAATACTGTTCCAGGCCCTCGCGGCAAGCGCCACACGTACGGCAAGAATCCACAAAGCAGCCGACGCCGGCTCGATCACCAACCTTGAAGGCCGTGACCGCGGTGCCCACTTGTGCGACGGTTCCGACGATCTCATGCCCGGGGACCATTGGGAACAGGGAAATGCCCCATTCATCACGGGCTTGGTGGATATCCGAGTGACAGATGCCGCAATGCGAAATGGTAATGAGGGTATCGTGTGGACCGACATCACGCCGTTCAAACGAAAACGGCTGCAACTTTTCCTTGGCGGCTCTCGCCGCAAAGCCTTTGGTTGTGAGCATAGAAGATCTCCTTCTATAGCAGAAAGCGGAAGGAATTTAGAAATTAGCAATGTTCGCGGTCACTTTCCAACAACAAATCTAGGGGTGTCTGTCGACGAGTATATGCATCACCTGTTTGAAAATGTCGTCGAGTCTCAACCAGAAAAAACACACGAGCACGTGGTCTTTCTGGTCCCCCTCAGGTGTTCGATGCGTCGCCATCTGCTTCTTCTCTCTCTCCGTCGTTCCGCTCGCCTCTCGTGAAAGGTTCTCGCATGTCTATTTCTGCGGTGAGCGGCAAACCGGGAATACGGTATCGTTCGGCGGCCCAGGTTCCCAAATCGGTAATCTGACAACGCTCACAACAGAATGGACGCCAGGGGTTCTCTTCCCAGGTTGTGGGTCGGTGGCACAGAGGACAGGTCATCGAACTAGTGTAGCGTGGTGGCAGGATGAAGAAAAGTCGGGACGAACTCGTTCAATCTTGGGGAACGGATCGAGGTCTGGCCAGGCGGAGCAACCGTTGTAATCGGTTTCGATCCAGGTCTGTGAGGCGCATGAACTCGACACCGAACTCGCCGTGCTTGACCCAGCGAACGGTGGCGGAATGGACGGTGATCGGAGCGGCTAAGTCCGTCGCGTGAATCAGTAGTTTGACGCCGGTTCCGGGCGACATTGACACCGCGCTGGTGACAGCGCACCCACCGGCAGAAATATCGAACATGGTGCCATGGCGGATTTCCGTCTGATCGGTCGTGGAAAAGAGGACGCGCAGATCAACGGGCATTCTTGGATGTTCCCGACATTCAATCACGATGACCTCCACAAGCGAGTGAAGAGTTCTCTATCCCATCGCGACGTACAGCTGCTGAATTCCCTGGAAGGCTAGTATAGATCGTTTCGTTCTGCCAGGCACGTGTTGAGGAAGATTCTGCCTGGCGAGAGAGCGCCGATGAAAAAGCGCACTGATGAATCAGGCTCCGGACGCTCGCTGGATTTTCTCAACCCTGGCCCAGGCATCCTTGAGCGGCACTGTTCGGTTGAAGAGGAGGGACTCTGGTGATGAATCGGGATCAAGGCAAAAGTACCCTTGTCGCTCGAATTGGAAACGAGAGCCGACCGGGGCAGAACCGAGGCTTGGCTCGACCAAACAGCCACTGAGGGTTTCGAGCGACTGGGGGTTGAGGGCCTGAGTCCAGTCGCCATCCGGTTGGTCCTTGGCTGCGTCCGGCAGCAAAAGCGGGTGATAAAGCCGGACGGTGCTCTTGAGCGCATGGGCAGCCGATACCCAGTGGATGGTGGCCTTTACTTTGCGCTGTTCTTGTGCAGATCCGCTCTTCGTCTCGGGGTCGTATGTGCAGTGCAGCTCGGTGACCGTCCCTGTCTGAGGGTCCTTTGTCGCGCTCACGCATTTAATGATGTATCCATAACGGAGCCGAACCTCGCGACCGGGTGCGAGGCGATAAAACTGTTTCGGTGGATCCTCTCGGAAGTCGTCGTGGTCGATATAGAGGGTTCGTGAGAATGGCACCTTCCGAGTTCCAGCGGCGGTATCCTCAGGGTTGTTGACGGCGTCGAGTTCTTCGACCACGCCGTCCGGATAGTTCTCGATCACGACTTTCAACGGTCGGAGAACGGCCATCACGCGCGGCGACCGTTTGTTCAAGTCTTCCCGGATGAAGTGTTCGAGCAGCTGCATCTCGACGATGGCGTCCCGCTTGGCGACACCGATGTGGTCGCAAAACGCGCGAATGGCTTCCGGGGTGACGCCTCGGCGACGAAGGCCTTGGATGGTTGGAAGCCGAGGGTCGTCCCACCCGGCCACCAGTTTCTTGGAAACCAACTCGAGTAGCTTGCGCTTACTCATCACGGTGGAGGTCAGGTTCAGTCTGGCGAATTCAATCTGCTGTGGGCGATGGGGCGCGTCAGTCTCTGCGACAACCCAATCGTACAACGGTCGGTGATCCTCAAATTCCAGCGTGCAGAGAGAATGGGTGATCCCTTCGATGGCATCGGAGAGGGGGTGTGCAAAGTCATATGAGGGATAGATGCACCAGGTGGATCCCGTTCGGTAATGGGCCGCGTGCCGAATGCGATAGAGGATGGGATCGCGTAGGTTGATGTTTGGCGATCCCATATCGATCATCGCGCGTAGGACGTGCGTGCCATCGGCAAACTCTCCGGCTCGCATACGCGAGAAAAAATCTAGGTTTTCTTCCACTGGCCGACTTCGAAAGGGGCTGTTGCGGCCAGGCTCAGTCAGCGTGCCTCTGTACTCGCGAATGAGGTCGGACGAGAGACTGTCGACATACGCTTTGCCTTTCCTAATCAGGGTCGTGGCGAAGGCGTAGAGCTGCTCGAAATAATCCGAGGCATAGAACATGTTCCCCTTCCAATCAAACCCCAACCATCGGACGTCGTCCTGAATGACCCGGACATACTCCGGGTCCTCAGTCGTGGGATTGGTATCGTCAAATCGCAGATGACAGATCCCCCCCGGTGTTTCGTTGGCGATTCCAAAATTCAGCACCATGGACTTGGCATGCCCGATGTGGAGGTATCCATTGGGTTCCGGCGGAAATCGCGTGATGACGCGGCCATCATGTTTGCCCGCTGCACGGTCGACGGCGACGATATCTCGAATAAAATTCGATGAGGTTGTCGATTCGGAAGCCATCAGGAAGATTTCAGTCGCGACCTATGTCCAGTTAGTTTGACAGACGGGCTTATTGCACGAAGGAGTTGTACCACAGACGAGGTGATGGGAGAAACGGCGATCTCTAGGTCGATGGTTCGGCGGCGGAAGGGTGTGGCGGAGGCATGACGCTGAAATCCTTTTGTGCGATGAGGTGTCCTTCCATTCTGAGCCGGAATTCATATCGACCTGGTGCGGGAAATATTAACAATGGAACGTTGATACCAAAGTCAGAAATCTGGAGGCGATCGCCGATTTCAATGTTTGGGAGCGTGGCACGACAGACCAGTTGTTCCGAGTTGAGGTAGATCAAATCGATATCGAAATGGTAGGGGCCCTCTGCGTCGGTTAAGCAGAAGTAGAGACCCATTTGCTGATGCTGAAAGGGAAAGGAAGGAGCTTGTAGATGAGTGAAAATTCCGATCAGGCTTTTCTTTTTTGTCAGGCTGTCTTCGATCACTTGATCACAGACTAGAAAAGCCTGCACGGTTGGTTTTGGAATGTCTGTCATGTCGAAATTCCGGAGATCATCGTTACAGTTTCCTGGTTCTCGCCTGTCGAGGAAACGAAGCGAAGTCTAGTAGGTGTCCCAGGACCCTTCATGTACCTGGGCTATCCCCGGCGGAGCTGGACCAGGGCCGGATACGGCGGGACGAACCGACATAGGTCTGCTAGGTGGTGAACTGACTCAACCTAGAATAACTGGCCCGCCGCGACATTCTATGATGTCTCCAAACAGCGTGGTTCCCGAGCCAATCCGACAATAGTTTGGGCTGATTTCCACCTGAATGCCACGATGCGAATACAATTTCCCGTACAAGAACGAGACCTTATGCGCTGCCGTCATGGCCGCTGCGAGAACGATCCCACCGGACTGCAGATCCGTTAAGCGAACGGATGGACCATCAGCCGAAGAAGGGCCTGGCTCGAGGTGTACTTCTACGGCAAAACGATCGTCCTTGTTGAGGGTGAGGGCATTACGGCGCAGATGTGCAATGCGGCCCCCGTACTCGTCGTACAGATCGAGCGTGATGAGAAACACCCCCTGTTCACGGTTGGTCTCGATGACCAGTTGTTCTTTTCCATGAATCCTGACGACCCCGTTGCTATTTCGAAAGAGGTTGGACCCGATGCCCAGTTCTAGGCCTGGCTTGGCAAGGACTCCACCGGATACGGCGTGACTCGAGGAGCTGGTCTTACCAGACACCGCCGGGTCATCCATTCAAGACCCTTGAACTTCGATGATGCTCCGGTCGTCCGGAATTGGTGCAAAGCATGGGCTGTACCATAAGAAAACCATGAGAAAGCTAGGCTTTCTCATGGTTTCTGTCAAGATCAGCCATGCCAGATGTCACCAGGTATTTTGGCTCCCTGCAAACGGCCTGACTCAGCGGTCCCACGTGGACTCATGCAGTGGGCTGGCGCTTCGTTGCAAACCGAAAACTGCTTATGCTACGGTCCACCCGTTGAATAGTCACTGGATGGTCCCATCGTCTAGCCTGGCCTAGGACGGAGCCCTCTCAAGGCTTAAACACGGGTTCGAATCCCGTTGGGACCACCATCCCTTTCCTGAAGGTTCCCGATATAGCTCAATCACGTGACGGGGGTTGAATTATGAACCTGGTCACCTTTCGCTTCCGCCAGTCCTCGGCCGTAGACTTTTATTGGAACCTCGAGTTGGCCAAACGAGGGTCCCTACGTGAATTCAAGGTCCATCCCAACATCACCATTTATGAGTCGGCGTTCGATCTCCTCAACCCGATTCAAGTACGACATGCTTTGTCCCTTGCAAAGACCTTGGTGCTTGACAAGCGAGCTGAGGTCTTCTGGGGGAACACTTCGTTGACGATGGTGATCGTTCGGGATGTGTTGGAGTGCTATCAGCAGTCAATGCAGGTCGACGACTATCACGCGCATTGTTGGTTCAAGATCCGGCTCACAGTTGACCTGACCGTGACACGGCTCGAGGTGGAGTCCGATGACGTGGCGAAGTCGTTCGTGTTTCCGTGCCGACATGCGGCCTCCCATGCCTATGGGATTCACTATGAGCACCCCGGGACGATCTATGACCAATTGGACTCGGCCTTGTGGCGTGCCGGCACACGGTGGTGCCCACGGCTCGCGGATCTCTCAGAAATAAAACTCATCAACGTGGAGTTGCAGACTAATCGGTGAAAGGGCGGCCCGACTTCAGGACAGTTGGGGGAAACCGGACGGAGAAATCCTTGTCGAATTCCAAGACAGGTTCGAATTCCGTTGTAGACCAAACTAAGCCTGTGCGTGCAGCAGCTTCTTTATCGTGTTATTCAGCTTGATGGCTGATCCTTGAGAAAATTCAGACGTTTCACTGGGCAAAGGAATGACAAGTATGTGTCTCGTGTTTGCGGAGGTGTCGATCACGATGTGGAACTCGCTTGGCGTAAGGCGCTGACTACTGGTAAGCTAAGGACTGAGAATCGGGAGCTAGACGATAATCCAACGATACGGCCAGTAGCGAGGAACACTCTGGGCGCCGTGCTGTTCGATAGAGCGAGGGGGAAGCCATGAATAACAGAATGAAAAACTTACTCCTATGGGGCATGATTGCCCTGTTCATAGTGTTGCTGTTCAATATGTTTTCAGTTCCGACGCATGCACCTGAGGAAGAGGTCTATTTCAGTGATTTCATCGCGAAGGTGGAACAGGGCTCGGTGGTCAAGGTCATCATGCGAGGCCATCACATCAGTGCGGTCTTGAAAGACAGCACGCGCATTCACACCTACGCGGCCGATGATCCTGACCTGATCGCGATGTTGCGGGAGAAGGGGGTCCAGATCGAGGTGAAGCCGTCCGGCGAGAGCCCATGGTACGTCACATTTCTGTACACATGGGGGCCCTTCATTCTCTTTCTCGGGCTGTTCATCTTCTTCATGCGGCGGATGCAATCCGGCGGGAACGGCGCTTTATCGTTCGGGAAAAGCCGTGCCAAGATGCTGACCGAGGAGCATAAGAAGGTCACCTTTGCGGACGTAGCCGGCGTTGATGAGGCGAAAAACGACGTGCAGGAGATCGTTGAGTTTTTAAAAGATCCACGTAAGTTCCAGACGTTGGGTGGCCGCATTCCAAAAGGGGTGTTGGTGGTCGGCCCGCCCGGAACCGGGAAGACCCTATTGGCGAAGGCCGTCGCTGGTGAAGCCGGTGTTCCCTTTTTCAGCATCAGCGGATCTGATTTCGTGGAGATGTTTGTCGGCGTTGGAGCCTCGCGGGTGCGCGATCTGTTCGAACAGGGAAAGAAGCATGCACCCTGCATCATTTTCATCGACGAGATCGATGCCGTCGGTCGTCTGCGTGGAGCCGGGTTGGGTGGAGGTCATGACGAGCGCGAACAGACGCTGAATCAGCTGCTTGTCGAAATGGATGGGTTCGACACGACGGAAGGCGTGATCTTGGTCGCGGCAACCAATCGGCCGGACGTTCTTGATCCTGCCTTGCTGCGTCCTGGGCGGTTCGATCGTCAGGTCGTCGTCGATCGACCGGACCTTCATGGTCGAGCGGAGATTCTCAAGGTCCATACGAAAAAGGTGCCGGTTGCGGCTAACGTGGAGTTAGACAAGATAGCCCGCGGGACGCCTGGATTCTCAGGCGCCGACTTGGAGAATCTGGTCAATGAGGCGGCCTTGTGGGCGGCCCGTCAAAATAAGACGGAAGTAGACACGGTCGATTTCGAAATGGCGAAAGATAAAATCATCATGGGGGCCGAACGGAAGAGCATGATCTTGACCGAGGAGGAGAAACGGGTCACGGCCTATCATGAAGCGGGACATGCGCTGATGGCGAGGCTCTTGCCCGGGACGGATCCGGTACACAAAGTCACGATTATTCCACGGGGACGAGCACTGGGTGTCACGATGCAGTTGCCGACCGAAGACCGGCATAGTTATACCAAGGAATTTCTCTCGAACAGGTTAGCCGTCTTGATGGGGGGGCGAGTGGCGGAAGAACTCGTGTTCAATCACGTGACGACAGGGGCGGGGAACGATTTGAATCAGGCGACGGATCTTGCTCGCAAGATGGTCTGTGAGTGGGGTATGAGCGAGAAGTTGGGGCCCCTGACGTTCGGGCAGAAAAACGACTCCGTATTCCTAGGGCGGGACTGGACCGCCAAAAGAGATCTGAGCGAACGAGTGGCGAAGGAGATCGATTCCGAGATCAAGCAGTTTGTGACTGAAAATTACGAACGCGCCAAGCAGGTCTTGACCGAACATATGGCGGGCTTGACTGCGCTCGCTGAGGCCTTGTTGGTCAAGGAATCGCTGGATGCGATAGACATCGACCGAATTCTTATGGAGTCTTCTGCGGGAACGGTACCTGCCTAACAACACCACAGTCAGTGGTCAACTGAATTGGTGTCTGTGTATTCGTACGCGCGAACCTTTCATTGACGCGTCTGTTCACGGTTGTGTATAAACGACTGGACGATGATGAACTCATTTCGAGGGTCGTATGTACGCACGTGAATTTCGTGATGGTGCCAAGGACGGGTTAGAAGCGCTCGAACCGCTCGATCCCGACCGGATCACCTCGTTTAGTGATTTGCTCGAAGCCATGGGGAAAACGGCTTTTGGAGGGCGACACCTCGGCAAAGCCTTCGATGTGCTGTGGGCGATGATCGAAGATCCGGACTGCCGAGTCGTCATGACGTTGTCCGGCGCAATGACCATTGCCAAGATGGGGAAGATTATCACGAAGATGATCGATGAAGGCATGGTGCATTGCATCATCTCGACTGGGGCGCTGATGGCTCATGGCCTCAGTGAGTCTGTCGGGAAGACACACTATCGACACGACCCATCGATGAGCGATGAGGAGCTCTTTCGAAAGGGGTACAATCGCGTCTACGATACCCTCGAAATGGAAGCCAATCTCAACTATGTCGAGCATGTCGTCACCCGGACGGTGAAGCGCCTCAATCAAGATCAGCCGCTTTCATCCGAGATCCTCACGAGGGAGTTGGGAAAGACCCTGGCCGAGGAGTTTGACGGCGAAGGGATTCTGAAGAGTGCTTACTTGAAAAAGGTTCCGGTGTATATTCCAGCCTTTACCGATTCTGAAGTCGGACTCGATATGGGAATATGGGCAATGTCCCGAGAGGTTGATCGGGCTCGATCTCAGATCGGTTCAAAAGGCGATTTGTCGGTCTTGCAGTCTATTCTCCAACACTGGCCCTCGTTTAATCCCTATCTGGATCTCAATAGTTATGCCGACACCGTCCTTTCGGCGAAGCGTCTTGGGATCTTCACGATCGGAGGGGGCGTCCCAAGGAATTGGGCACAACAAGTCGGCCCCTACATTGAAATCGGGAATCTACGGTTAGGCCTGTCCGTGAAACCTCCTCGCTTTCAGTATGGGGTGAGGATCTGTCCAGAGCCGGACTACTGGGGAGGGCTCAGCGGCTGTACCTATCAAGAAGGGCTGTCCTGGGGGAAATTTGTAACGCCGAAGGACGGCGGACGATTTGCCGAGGTCTTGAGTGACGCCACCGTTGTGTGGCCACTCTTGATGATGGGACTGCTCGAAAGAAAAAAATCTGGCGTGGTGCGCCAGTCGTGAAGTGGATGATTGGACGACGGGTGGGCCAGTTATGTCTCGGCAGCATTCTTCTATGGTCTTCTGTCGCTACCGCTGGAGATTCGACAGAGACTGATGTCCGGACAAGGGGGCAGGCCAATGCCCCTCTGACGTTGATCGAATACTCCGACTTCACCTGCGGGTACTGCCTCAAGTTTTTCAAGGATACCTGGCCACGTATACAAGCCCGTTATGTCGATACCGGGAAAGTGCGGTTTGTGTACCGAGATTATCCACGAGCCGACCGAGGTCCTGGAGTGGATGCAGCAATGGCAGCGCGATGTGCGGGGGCACAAGGGCAATATTGGGCGATGCATGATCGCTTGTTTTCCGAAGGCGGACAACTGGATAAGCAGGTCTATAACCGTCATGCCATAACGATCGGCTTGGATCGTTCGGTGTTCGAACGGTGTATGGCAGAGGGACGGTACACCGATGCGATCTTCGAAGATCGCCAGGAAGCCAATCAGTGGGGTTTTCACGGAACACCAGGGTTTATTCTCGTACGAACGGCCATTGCCCCAACGGAGCATGAACCCGCGATTGCGATACCCGGAGCATTTCCGTTCGAGATGTTTTCGGATGAAATCGAACGACTGCTGGCAGGCGCCAAAAAATAAGCGGAGAAGGGTAGTGGTTGGCTCTTCCACGCGAGTGATGTTGACAGTGCGTAATCGGTTGCGTTAGTCCTGTTCACCAGAAAAGGTAGGATATCCTATGGATTCCGTACAATCGTTCTGGCCCGTGTCCCATCGCGACGATGACTTTTGGGTGTGCATGTCTTGCCTGACGGAAGTCTTCTACCGAAAGGTTCCCATGCCGGATTGTCCGTCCTGTCATGGCGTGTCAACGTATGAAGGCTTCACCTTGGAAGCGGTCCGCGACTGGGGTACGGAAGAACTGATTGCGAAGGCCGTCGCTGCACAAGAGACGGCCACGACTACTCAACCTCCCGTCGAATCCGCCGCTCCGGTTGAAGCGGCGGAGTAACATCAGCTTCATCACGCACTCCAGCGAGTCGTCCAGTGAAGGAACCGCGACCATTCCTCGTTCATGGCCAGTGGAAGCAGGGTGACAGTACGTCTCCGGTCGTCGACCCGTTTACCGGGAAGCTGGTTGCGCAGGTTGCCCAAGCGACGGAATCCGATATCGAACAGGCCATCGCATCGACCTCCAGCGCAGCTGCTCCCACGGGACAGCTGCCGGCCCATGCTCGATACGATATTCTCCAACAGATTGCGACCCTGCTCTCTCGGCGTCGGGATGATTTTGCGACGACGATCTCGACGGAAGCCGGCAAGCCGATTACTGATGCGAGGCGGGAAGTCGCCCGAGCCATCCAAACCTTCACGGTCGCGGCCGAAGAAGCACGACGAATTCCGAGTGAAGTGGTTCCGCTGGATTGGACTCCCGGTTTTGATACGCATCTTGGCCTGCTCCGCCGGTTCCCTATCGGTCCGATTCTCGGCATTACGCCCTTCAACTTCCCGCTCAATCTAGTGGCGCACAAGGTCGCGCCGGCACTGGCTGCCGGTAATCCCATTTTGATCAAACCGGCTCCTCAAACGCCGCTGACGGCTCTCTTGCTCGGAGAGGTCGCGTTAGAGGCGGGAGTTCCTCCAGGGGGACTGAATATCGTACCGTGCGACAACCTTCTGGCTGAACGCATGGTGGTCGATCCACGATTCAAGTTGCTGAGTTTCACCGGAAGTGCCTCCGTGGGGTGGATGTTGAAGGCGAAGTGTGGAAAAAAGAAAGTCACGCTTGAGCTCGGGGGTAATGCGGCGGTCATGATCGAACCGGATGCCGACCTCGAGCTTGCCGCTCAGCGATGCGCCGCCGGCGGATTTGGGTATGCCGGCCAGACATGTATTTCCGTGCAACGAATTTTCGTACACCAGTCGGTCTCCGATGTGTTTACGACCAAGCTGCTCATGCATGTCGCTCGGTTGAAAATGGGCGATCCGGCCGACGAAACGACGAGCATCGGCCCGCTCATCGATGAGGCTGCCGCACAACGAGTAGAAGGGTGGATCGGTGAAGCTGTGGCGGATGGAGCGCGTGTGCTCTTGGGCGGAAAGCGCACGAGATCGCTCGTCGAGGCTACGGTCCTGTCGAACGTGAACCCTCAGATGAAGGTCTCGTGCCGAGAGGTGTTTGGACCGGTCGTGACGGTCACGCCGTATCGCCAGTTGAGCGAGGCCGTTGCCTTGCTCAATCAATCCGACTATGGGCTACAGGCCGGGATTTTCACACAGGACATCAACAAGATTTTTTACGCCTTTCGTCATGTGGAGGTCGGTGCAGTCTTGGCGAACGAGATTCCCACGTTTCGTGCGGATCATATGCCCTACGGGGGGGTGAAAGATTCCGGGTTAGGACGTGAGGGTGTGCGCGCAGCGATCGAGGATATGACCGAACCGCGCATGCTCATCATGAACCTCAAAGAGCCAGCCAGCTCAACTGAAAAAACTCTCTAGAAGATATTGCGAAGCCGATCCAATCTTGCTACAACACACGCGATGCTGTAGCTGAACTGGTTTGGTTTGTTGGTCTGGCCGCTCGCGAACACATCACGAAACAACCTCCACGCAACCTGAAAGGTCGGTTATTAGACGAAAGGGGAGATGATGGTACCTACGCAAATGTTTCTCACGAGAGGTGTCGGAGTTCACAAGGAGAAGCTGGCCTCGTTCGAAGAAGCGTTGCGCAGCGCGGGTGTAGCCTACTGTAACCTCGTCAGTGTGTCCTCCATCCTTCCACCCTATTGCAAGATCATCCCCCGAAGACGTGGAGAGAAACTGTTAAAGCCTGGAGAAATCACGTTTTGCGTGATGGCCCGATCCGAGACCAACGAACGGAACCAACTGGTGTCGGCCTCCGTCGGTCTAGCGAAGCCCACGGACATCGGCGCCTATGGGTACCTTTCGGAGCACCATGCGCATGGTGAAACGGATGAAGAGACCGGAGAGTATACGGAAGATTTGGCCGCGCAGATGCTGGCCACGACCTTAGGCGTGGAGTTCGATCCGAATGTCGCGTGGAAAGAGCGCGAACAGGTGTTTAAGATGGGTGGGAAAATCGTGAAGACTCTCAACATCACCCAGTCGGCCGTCGGGAAGAAGGGCAAGTGGACGACGGTGATCGCGCTGGCGGTCTTCATTCCACCGGAGAATGATCCCAACCGTTCTCGCAAGTAGAGGGGCTCGGGGATTGGCTGTATCGGCTTTGGCTGCCCGTCTCACGTAAGGGGAGAATGCCCATGACGCTTCCCGTCGGTTGGGAGGGGGCGGATCACAATTTTCTGGGCATCGAGGAACCCTGGTGCCATCCGGATCAAGCGGGCGTCTATGTCCTGCCGGCTCCCTACGAACATACCTCCAGCTACATCCGAGGATCAGACCGTGGTCCATCGGCCATCCTGGAAGCCTCCAGCCAGGTTGAGTTCTACGATGAACAACTTCGGGTTGAGCCTTATCGTGAGTGGGGTGGGATTGCGACGGCTGCGCCTCTGAATCTTGAGGGCAAAGTCGATCGAGCGGCAGTCGACGCCATTGAGGCGTTTGTCTCCCCTTATGTCGGAACTGGTCGGTTTGTGGTCACGTTGACTGGTGAACATACCGGTGCCTTGGGGGCGATTCGAGCCCATGCGAAGCGGTACCAGCAGATGACAGTCGTACAGATCGATGCCCATGGAGATCTGCGTGACGCCTATCAAGGGAATCCTTTTAGCCATGCCAGTGTCATGGCGCGGGTGGTGGATGACGGGTTGTCCCTGGTGCAGGTGGGCATCCGATCGATCAGTCCGGAGGAGGTGGCCCGTACCGACTCCACTGATCGAATTGCAACGTTTTTTGCAGCCACGATTCTTGATCCGTCTGGTCCCTATGAAGGCAGGGCGTCGAAATGGATACCGGATGTGGTGGCGGCCTGCCGAACGCCCGTGTATCTCACCTTCGACTGCGACGGGCTGGATGCCTCGCTTGTCCCCGCACTCGGGACCCCTGAGCCTGGTGGATTGGGCTGGTATGATACGCTCAATCTGATCACGGCCCTTGCCGACGGACCAGGAATTGTGGGGATGGATATCAGCGAGATCGCTCCCATTGATGGCTTCGTCGCACCGCAGTTCACCGTCGCGCGGTTGATCTATCGGATGCTTGGTCGGATCAGGGCCGGCAAGCGTGTCCACTAAGCCGGATACTGAAACAGGCCGCCCGCGTCGTTCTCGCCTCGCTCAGACGCTCGACGTACACAAACCGTACGACTCGCGCCTTCGCTCGCTGCGGCCTTGCCGGCAACCTGTTTGAGCATCCGGCGACGAGATTGATATCCTGTGGCGCACACCATCCGCATCAATAAGTTTTTTACCGAACAGGGGATTTGCTCCCGACGCGAAGCCGACCGGCTGATCGAGTCGGGTGTCATCACGATTAATGGTCGGGTGGCCAAACTCGGCGATCAGGTAGAGCCCACCGACGTCATTGCCCGAGCGGGGCAGGTGATCCCTTGGCGTAAGGCTGGTCTGTACATCAAGTACCATAAGCCGGTCGGCGTGACGACCACGAGCGAGGCTCATATCCCTCGAAACATTATTGCGGAGATCGGACATCCTGAGCGGATTTTCCCGATCGGAAGACTGGATAAAGATTCCTCCGGCCTGATTTTACTGACGAACGATGGCGACATCGTCAACGACATCCTCCGGACCGAATTCGGCCATGAACGAGAGTATCTGGTGCAGGTTGATCGGCCGTTTGACCAATCCTTTTTGGATCAGATGTCGCACGGCGTGGTCATTCTTAGGAGCAGGACGAAGTCGTGCCGGATGACGCGAGTCGGGCCAAATCGGTTTCGTATTGTGCTCACCGAGGGGCGCAACCGGCAGATCAGGCGCATGTGTCAAGCGCTCGGGTACCGCGTGATCAAGCTCCACCGCACAAGGATCATGCACCTCACCGTCGAAGGGTTGAAGGTGGGGGAATGGAAAGAACTCACGACCCAGGAGCGAGAGGAACTGCTGGAGGCGGTCGGACGTTTTCAGATCTGATGGATTTTTATGATGGGAACGAACCTCTTTAGCCGAGCAGCTCTCGTCGGGCGGTGCGGACGAGCGCCAGGACGGCCTGGTGCTTGACGCGGCGTTCCACCGTGATGGCGTAGAAATGTTGTTTAAGTCCATCCAGCTGTCCGACCGGTTGCACCCGGTATTGGCGGCAGATCTCCTGTTCGATCACCGAGGCCCCAGGGAAGATGCCATAGCCGTCCTGGCCGAACGCCTTCAAGGTCGCACTGTCGTCGAACTCACCGACAATCAGCGGGTGGAGGCCATGGTTGACCATCCACTGATCCAGCAATCGCCGAAGCATGGCGTTGGGGGTGGGAAGCAACATGGGGGCGCTTCGGAGTGATTGTGGAAAGTCCCGGCGGTATTGTGCAGCCAACTTGGCGGTCGCGAAGAGCGTCACTCCTGATTCACCCAAGGGGTGGTTGTACATATGCTCCTTGGTCCCGGGCGGGGCTGGGGTGTCGGCAATCACCAGGTCGGACCGATGGGCCGTCAGATCGGTCAACAGTTGGCGCAGTTTGTCTTCCTGGCAGATCAGGCGGGTCGGCCGGTAGAGCTTCAGGGCCGACTTGAGGAGTTGAGTAGCGAGCGGTTTGGGGACCGCGTCTGCGATGCCCACCACCAGCCGGGTGGGGTGTCCATTCCCTTGGCTCTTGACCGTGTTCAGCAGTTCCTGCCCGGTGGCGAAGATGTCTTCCGCGTACTTGAAGACCAGGTGGCCCATCTCCGTCAACGCCAGGCGACGTCCGGTACGGATAAACAACTTTTCCCCCAACGTGTTTTCCAGGAGACGGATCTGTCCGCTGATCGTCGGTTGCGCGAGGCGTAGCTCCTCGCACGCCTTGGTCATGGTTCCGTGTTTGGCGACGGACCAAAAGTACAGCAGATGGTGATAGTTCAGCCAATCCATATGGCCCTAGTCATTGAGTTAGGGAAGCCACTATACATCGGATTAGCCGATAACTCCAATCCGTTTTATCTATTTTGAAAAATAAGCGGGAGATTGCTACTGTGGGCGCCGTCCGCCACCCACTGTGAAAGGAGCATCCTGCATGATCGCTCTGGTATTGGCCATTGTGACGTTTCTGCCAATGACCGCACTGGCGGAACCGATGATGGACTCGCGCGCTGTGCAGGCGCAGGCCGCCCGTACCGAATCACTCACCATCGATGAAGTCCTGGCTCGTATCGAGTTGACGCATCCGTTGCTTCAAGCGGCCGGAGCCGAGCGAACCAAGGCCCGGGCGAAGATCCTCAAGGCCCTCGCGGCCTGGGAACCAACGTTGCACAACATTGTAGAGGCCGAACGGTTTGAATCGTGGAATGTCACGTCGTCTCTCTTCTTGCCGAACATTCAAATGGGAGGATTCAACGATACCAAACTCGAAGTCGGGCACCCCTGGGGCTTCAAGGTCCATGGCGGGATCCGCAACGGCTTCGGGGATAGGATCACTCAGGAGGTTATTGCGACGATCCCTGATATGGCGCTCTTCTACCGTCAGCAGCAAATCCTCGCCGGCGGGTCGTTCCAGCTCCTGCGCGGCCTCATGATCAACGAGGAGTATGCCGAGTTTCAACAGGCCGAACTTGCGGGGCCGCAGGCGGAGATCAAGGTGGCGCAGAAGCGTCAGGATCTCTACCTCGCTGGGGCCGTGCAGTACTGGGAGTGGCAAGTGGCGGTCAAGCAGGCTGAGATTGTGAAGCGCGCTTTGGTTGTGGCCGAAGAGCGCGCGGTCCAGGTCGAAGGGTTGGCGAAGGGCGGGAAGGTCGCGCCGCTCGACGTCGTCGAGGCGAACCAAGAGGTACAGAAACGGCGAGAGGCCGCGATTGCCGCGCAGCGGAAGGTGGAGCAAGAACAGTATAAGCTGTCTCTCTTTCTCTGGGAGCAGAACGAGCCGGTGACGCCGCGGTCGGAGTGGGCCCCGGAATTCGACGGCGAAACACCGCTCCCGACCGAGCAAGAGGTCGCGGCCTATAAAGTCGAGGGAAAAGAAGCGCGGCCTGAAGTGCAGGATCTCTACATCGACGCGAAGATGAACAATATCGACATCAAGCTCGCGAAGAACAGCTTACTCCCTAAGTTGATACTCGAGGGCGGTCAGACAGATGCGGCTACGGACTGGATTGTGGGAATTGGCTACCGGGTGGGGGTTCACGCCGAGATGCCGCTGTTCCAACGAGAAGCACGCGGGAAGGTCATGGGCGCAGAGGTGATGCAGCAGCAATTGGCGCTGAAGCAGCAATATGCCGAGCAGCAGATCAACCTTGATGTGGATAATTGGCTGTCGGCGATCGTGCGGGCCAGAGATCGGGTGAAGGCATCGACGGAAGCGCTGCGTCTGGCGAAGACACTGGAAGAAGGGGAACGCAAGCGATTCAATATGGGCGCGACCACGGTGCTCTTCGTGAATCTTCGAGAGCGAAACGTGGTGGAAACGGCGTATCAACTCTATCGGGCGCAAGCTGATTACGCCATCGCCCGTGGAGGCATGTTGTGGGCGCGGGGTGTGCTGGCGAAGCCTTGGCCAGCGGAGTCGTTGGCGAAGTACGGTGATCCAGTGAAAGCAGCAGGCGCGTACGGGTTTCAGAAAGCGGGCCGTGATTAATCAGGCACAAGGAGCATCTTTCTTATGATCGCTCTCCTATTCATAATGCTGGTCCTCCTACCCGTGACGACCATGGCGGAATCAGGTACAGCCCCTGTGATCGATCACGGCACGGTCCAGGCGCAATCAACACGCACAGAGGCGCTGACCATAGATGAAGTCCTGGCTCGTATTGAGCTGACCCATCCCTTGCTGCGGGCGACCGGGGTGGAGCGGATGCAGGCCCGGGCCAAGATTCTGAAGGCCCTCGGGGCCTGGGAGCCAAAGCTCCATAACTGGACCGAGGTTGATCGGTGGCAGCTCTATAATTTCGAGCAGAGTTTCGATCAGCTGACGAGCGGCTATAACGATACCAAACTCGAAGTCGGGCATCCCTGGGGTTTCACGGTCCATGGCGGACTCCGCAACGGCTTCGGGGATCGCCGTACGTTTGGTTCACCCGTAGCTCCTGCGGATATTCCGGATTTCCTGGGCTTCTATAATCAGCAGCAATTCATCGTGGGCGGATCGTTTAAGCTGCTGCGGGGCTTCATGATCAACGACGAGTATGCCGAGTACCAGAAGGCCCAACTCGCGGGACCGATGGCGGAGATCACGGTGGCGCAAAAACGGCAGGATCTGTATCTGGCCGGAGCCGTGCAATATTGGGAGTGGCAGGCTGCCGTCAAGCAGGCCGAAGTAGTGCAACGGGCCTTGGCCGTGGCGGAAGAGCGCGCGGTTCAGATCGAAGGGCTGGCCAAGAGTGGGAAAGTCGCCCCGCTCGATGTCATCGAAGTGAACCAAGAGGTGCAGCAACGGAGGGAGGCGGCCCTCGCTGCTCAGCGGCAGGTGGAGTATGAGCAGTACAATCTGGCGCTGTTTTTGTGGGAGCAAGGGGAGCCGGTAACGCCCCGATCGGAATGGGCCCCGGAATTCCAGGGTGAGACCCCGCTCCCGACGAAGGAGGAGATCGCCGCCTATAAAGTGGAGGCGAAGGAAGATCGGCCGGAAGTGCGGAACTACTACATCGAAGCCCAGATGAATAATATTGATCTCAAGCTGGCCAAGAACCACCTGCTCCCCAAGTTGAATTTTGATGGAGGCCGGATGGATACCCCCGGGGACTGGATTGTCGGGGTGGGGTACCGGGTCGGAGCGCAGTTTGCGATGCCGCTGTTCCAGCGGGAAGGGCGGGGCAAAGTCATGACCGCGGAGGCGGAGCAGCAGCAATTGGTGCTGAGCCAGCTCTACACCGAGCAACAGGTCAGTGTCGATGTCGACAACTGGCTCTCGGCGATCGTGCGAGCCCGAGACCGGGTGGTAGCGGCGACGGAAGCGCTGCGTTTGGCCAAGACACTGGAAGAAGGTGAGCGGACGAGATTCAACCTTGGTGCCAGCACCGTGCTCTTCGTGAACATCCGAGAGCGCAACGTGGTGGACACGGCGTACCAGCTCTATCGGGCGCAAGCTGACTATGCCATTGCCCGTGGAGGCATGTTGTGGGCCCGGGGTGTGTTGTCGAAGCCTTGGCCGGAAGAATCTTTGGCGAAGTACGGGGATCCATTGACTGCGGCGGGTCTCTCAGGGCTGCCTGTTAAGGGACGAGACTAATTCAGCAACCAAAGGAGCATTTCCCCTTGATCCTTCCATTGCTGTTCTTCTTGTTAATGGTACCGACATTGGTCACGGCAGAACCCCACAGTGGGGCGACTGTATCAAGCGTGGAGTCAAAACGAAGCGCTCCCTTAACTATTGAAGAGGTGCTGGCCAGGATTGAATTGACCCATCCGCTGCTCCGGGCCACTGGACTGGAGCGGTCGCAGGCTCGGGCTAAAGTCCTGAAGGCGTTGGGTGCCTGGGAGCCGAAGCTTCGGAATGAGCTCGAGTACGACCGGATTACCACGTGGAACTTGACCTTTACGAACGGCTTCGCGAATTTCCAGTCGATCGGCTATAACGACACCATGCTCAAGGTCGCGCACCCCTACGGTTTCTCGGTGTTCACCGGTATCCGGAGCGGCTTCGGCGATCATGGTATTCTCTCTGCGTCCACGGGCACGACCCCTCGTACCCCAGAGGGTGGCCCCATCGCGATGCCGCAAGACCTCCAGCTTTTCTATCCGCAGCAATCGATGGTCTTTGGCGGCGCGTTTAATCTTCTGCGGGGATTCATGATCAACGAAGAGTATGCCGAGTTTCAGCAGGCGGAGCTTGCCGGGCCCCAAGCCGAGGTGAAGGTGGCCCAAAAACGGCAAGATCTGTATCTCGCCGGAGCCGTCCAATACTGGGACTGGCAGGTTGCCGTCAAGCAAGCGGATGTGGTGAAGCGGTCGCTGGCCGTTGCGGAAGAGCGGTATCGCATGGTGGAGGGGAGATCCAAAGCCGGTGCAGTCGCCCCGATCGACGTGGTCGAAGCCCAGCAAGAAGTTCAGCGCCGCCGAGAGGAAGCGATTGCCGCTCAACGGAAGGTTGAGTATGAACAATATAAGCTTGCCCTTTTTCTCTGGGAAAACGGTGAACCGGTGACTCCTCGACCTGAATGGGCTCCGGAATTTCAAGGCGAAACTCCATTGCCGAGTGAAGAGGATGTCGCAGCGTTTAAGGTGGAAGCCGCGGAGGATCGCCCTGAAGTACGCGATCTCTACATCGAAGCCCGGCTGAACAATATCGAAATCAAACTCGCGAAGAATAATCTGCTCCCAAAACTGGAATTTGAAGGTGGACCCGCAGTGGGCGGTATCTATTATCTTGGCGGGTTCGGTTACAATATGCGCCTCCGATTCAGTATGCCTTTGTTCAATCGAGGCGCCCGCGGGAAGGTCCTTCACGCAGAAGCTGAACAGACACGGTTGGCCTATAAACAAGCCTACACCGAGCGTCAGGTTGAGATCGACGTGGACAACTGGCTCTCGGCGATTGTGCGGGCCCGAGATCGAGTGAAAGCCGCAACTGAGGCGCTGCGGCTGGCCAAAACGTTGGAAGAAGGTGAACGGGCTCGGTTCAACATGGGAGCGACGAGTGTGCTGTTCGTCAACTTGCGGGAACGTGCCGTCGTCGAGGCGGCCTACGAACTCTACCGGGCGCAAGCCGACTACGCCGTAGCTCGAGGAGGAATGTTGTGGGCCAAGGGAGCGTTGTCGAAACCACTCCCAGAAAACATTCTAGCCAAGTATGGAGATCCATTACATGCGGCCGGCTCATCGGGTCGTGCAGCTCTGGGGCGTGACTAATGATTGGATGGGGTAGATAGTACGTTCGGTGGGTTGGTTTGATAATTCGTAGTGTGGTTAAGTGCCGCGGTAATGAGTATCAGCAAGGGACCAATTGATTCACATCCTGACTTTTAACTGGGGGTGCTCATGAAAGAACCTCAGGGCGATCGTTATCCGGGCCTGTTTCAAGCATTGATGAAACAGCTTTCAGTGGCCATGAAGGCTGAGAAGAGGATCATGTATTTGATCATTTCCTATGCCTTGGCCGTCGCGTTCTTTTCCTTGATCGTCCCATTGACCGTACAGGAGATGGTCAGCACCTTCTCCTATGCGGTTCAGCCGGTCATGATCTGGACATTGACCGCAATCATGTTGACGGTGTTATTGTTTGTCGGTCTGTTCAAGACCTTCCACTTTTACGCGATCGACGTCATCCAGCGAAGAGTCTTTGCCAGAATTACGGTTGCGATGGTTGAGCAGCTCCCACGGAATCGATTTAAAACCAAGCAAGCCCAGTACCTTTCGAACTTTTTCATAGAAACGGTCTTCATGCAACGGGCGTTGTCTACGTTGCTGTTCGATTTGATCAATGTGGTCGTGGGTGGCTCCGTCGGCATGCTCTTGCTGATGGTCTATCATCCCTATTACCTCATGTACAATTTGATGCTCATGGCGGGGTTTGCATTCACGTTTTTCGTCCTCTCTCGCGGTGCGCTGAAGACGACCCTCGACATGTCGCACGCAAAGTACGATGTCTTCCGCTGGGTGCAAGAGGTCGCGCAGAATTCTTTGCAATTCAAAGCGACCGATAGTCGACCCTTTGTTCTTCAACGGACGAACGATCTCGTCAATCACTATGTTGACTGTCGAAAGGCACGGTTTCGGGTCCTCGTCCGTCAATACATCGGTTCTGTGGGTGGACAAGCCATTGCCCAGGCAGGAGCCCTCGGTATATCGGGTTACCTTATGGCCATTGGGCAGCTGACCCTTGGTCAGCTTGTCGCGGTTCAAGCGGTCGTTGGTGCTCTCGTCATCAATTTTGACACGCTGATCAAGAACATGGGATTCGTGTACTACTTCTTCACGGCACTGACCCATCTTGATACAGTCTTTAAGCAAGAACAAGATTACATCTCAGTAGAATCACCGGTGGGCATGCCGAAGCATTTGACCCAGGGTGTTCGGGTCACCTGCAAAGGTGTTAGTCTCGTTCATGGAGGAGCCTCCGTGTTTGACGGGTTCAACCTCGATGTGGCGCCAGGGGAGAAGCTTGGCATCTACGCCAGGACTACGGCAGCCAAGACAGCGTTGGCTCGAGTCCTGGGTGGGCTCGAGACTCCGACCAACGGAGTCGTTCAGTACAACGGGGTGGATCTTCGTTATATGGATCCCAATGGCCTCAACCAATGCCGGAGCGTGATGATTGATTCCCAATTGACGTTGGTCGATGGGTCAATCGAAGAAAACATCGTCATGGGCCGATCGTATGTCTCCTATGATGACCTCAACTGGGCTCTCCGCTTTGTCGAACTGGAGGAAGACATCGAAGGCTTGCCACGCGGAGTGAAGTCAGATATCTCCTCACTCGGGGAATCCATTTCGCCGACGCACATTGTGCAGATCTTGCTCGCCCGATCTATCCTAGGGCGCCCGCAAGTGCTCATATTCGATGGTTTGATTCATTCGCTTGAACCATCGTTGAGAGAACGGATCCTGCGCCGGTTGTGCTCGAAGGACGAAGCATGGTCGGTGATCTTTGTGTCCACGGATCCAAACCTGACGGATCATGCGGATCGTCGTATTATGCTGCACCATGCCCATGCATAATGAGCAATGGTTAACACATTGGCCAATCAACACAGGTAAATTTATGGAGGCTCCATGGCAAGCCTAGGTGGTGGTCTCGACAGAGATGGAGAACGTGCCCTCGTAACGAGAGGGGTTGGTTTAGAGGCAATCGCAATCGAGCAGGGCTCAGCATTGTCAAAGATGCCATGCTGGGAGAACGTCAAGCTTTCGGGTAGCATGTTCACGGCTTCGCGAGCGATCCTCACGATCCTGCTCGTATTTCTGATCATCTTAGAGTTCGTGCCTTGGACGCAGACCATTCAGGCGACGGGGAAGGTTTCGGCCTATACTCCGTACGATCGTCCGCAAAAGATCGAATCGCGGATTACCGGTCGAGTCAAGGCCTGGCATATTTATGAAGGTGTCCAGGTGAAGAAAGGGGACCTGGTGGGCGAACTCGAGGACTATGACCCAACGTACATGGCGCCGGAAATCCTACCTCTTTTCGAACAGCGTAGAGACGCATTGGAAAAAACACGCCAGGCTGCTCTAGGCAGAGCCGATCAATTGAACAAGCGAATTGGGGAGATGAGAAAACTTGTTAAGGCTGCTGTGCCCTCGGCCGAAGCTCGTGTGGTCGAGGCGGACAACAGAGTGCGCGAGGCACAACAGAAGGTTGAACAACTTAAGATCGATGTCGAGACGGCGCAGCTCAACGTCGACCGACATCGGCAACTGGTGAGGGATGGACTCGTTTCACAACGAGAGCTTGAGTTGACGATCCAGACAGAAATCGGCGCCAAAGCAGGACTACAGGCGGCCCAGGCTAATCTTTTAGCGGCCGAACAGGGGCGGTCAGCTTTGAACTTCGGACGGGATCAGATTACCGCCGACGTAAATCAGCAGCTGATGGATGCCGTCGCCTCCCGTGATGCTGCGGTAGCTGAAGCTGCCAAAGCGACTGAGCAATTAGCCGATATGTCCTATAAGCAGCAGGGTGTCCAACAACGTATTGAAGCCGCGAAACTCTATGCGCCGATGGATGGCACTGTCGTCAGGATGGCGCGTGTTGGCATTAACGAAACGGTCAAGCAGGGTGAGAATTTAGTCACGATTTCACCGGTCGCGAGTGATCCAGCGATCGAAATGTTCGCTGATGGGCTGGATGCACCACTTTTGAAGGCTGGCCGAAAGGTCAAAATTCTCTTCTTTGGAGTGCCGGCCATTCCATTACCAGCCTGGCCAGGGCTCATGGCTGGGACTCGTTCTGGGGTCATCAAAGTGGTTGACCAGATCGACGACGGAAAGGGGAATTTCCGATTCTGGGTTGTTCCTGACCCGGAGGATCCTCAACCATGGCCGGATCAGACCCAAGTCAGACAGGGAACCAATGTCTTGGGCTGGGTGATCATGAATCGTGTTCCTCTCTGGTACGAACTGTGGCGACGGTTTAACTTCTTCCCACCGGACTACTCGGAGCGTGAACCAAGCATCTTTGAGATGTTTGCTCCAAGGTCAGCTGGCCAAGGGGTTTAGGAAAAAAGTGCGCCGCGGCATAGCCGCGGCGCATGAACTCAGCTTCGCAAAGATGGCTCAGGGGATTCCCTCTGAGTCATCTTTGTATTTTGAGAGCGTGTTAGGCTTTCAGAACACTTGTCACGCTAGGCAGCCGGTTCTCGCAACGAAGCTTTCCTCGGTTGGCTCCTCATGATGGTCTCCTGTAGTTCAACCACGAACCTCCTTCTTGACCACCTCAGACAGACCCGATAAGGTGCTTCGTGCAGGCCTTCCATGTCTGGACGATTTCCAATTGAGAACGAAAGGAAGTAAAGCATGACTAGCGCGAGACGGATGGTGAGGCGACCTCTGCGAAAAGTTCAGAGTCCTCAAGCCCTTGTCGGCGTGCTTGGAGGAAGTAAATCAGATTTCCCGATTTTGGAGAAAGCTGGAACCATACTGACTTATCTCAGGATTTCTCATGAACTTTTGGTCGTCTCAGCACATCGAACGCCTGACCGTCTGTTTGAATATGCGGCCAGTGCTCCCAGTCGTGGAATCAAGGTTATCATCGCTGGAGCAGGGGGCGCGGCTCATCTCCCCGGCATGTTGGCGGCCAAGACGCACCTACCGGTGATAGGGGTTCCCATTCCAACGGAAAACTTGCGTGGCTTAGACTCCTTGCTTTCCATTGTCCAGATGCCCAAAGGTATTCCTGTTGCGACAGTTGCGATCGGTGGTGCAGAGAATGCAGGCCTCCTCGCTGCACAGATTCTCTCTTTGAGTGATCCAGCTATCGCTCGGAGCATTCAGCGCTATCGGGCAGACCAAACAGCGAGCGTCTTGAATTCCCCAGAGGCCAAGGGAAAGCGTGAGGCGAAGCCGCGATTGTGACGACACAAATCCTTGAGCCAGGAGCTGTGGTCGGTGTGTTGGGAGGGGGACAGCTGGGTGCGATGTTCGTCTCGGCTGCACGCCGGCTGGGTTATCGTGTGGCTGTTTGGGATCCGGATCCCGAAGCACCGGCGCATCAGATTGCCATGCATTCCTTCACCACCGACTTCTCTGATCTTTCTAGCCGAGATCAGTTTGCACGCATGGTCCAAGCCACGACATTCGAATGGGAAAACGTTCCGGTAGAACTGTGTAGGTGGCTGGAGGAGCGTCGCCCGATGAAGCCTTCCGGCGCGGTTCTCGGCACGCTTCAAGATCGGATAGCGCAGAAGCAGTTCTTGTTGTCTCGACAGCTGCCAGTCGCACCATTTGCCGTGGTGGAATCTGACAAGCAATTGGATGAGGCGATCGCCCGTCTTGGATTTCCGGTTGTCTGTAAAACGGCGACAAGCGGGTATGACGGAAAGGGGCAGTGGATTCTGCGAAATCCTGCTGATGTCAAACAGCTGGAAACGATCCTGAAGCTTGCCGGGTCGAGTCAGCGGTGGATTGTCGAACGGTTTATTGTATTTGCCAGAGAACTCTCCGTTCTGGTGGTGCGGAATGAGGCTGGGGAGTTTCGACTTTACCCTGTCGTCGAGAATCGTCATGAGCAGGGCATCTTGCGCGCCACACGCGTGCCTGCACTCATCGATTCCGGCATAGCTGAACAGGCCAAGGAGCTTTCCTTTCAAGCTGTAGCGGCACTACAGGGCATCGGCGTGTTTTGTGTAGAGCTCTTCCACACAGAAGACGGGAATCTGTTGATCAATGAGATTGCACCACGCCCGCATAATTCCGGGCACTACACATTGGATGTCTGTTCGGTATCTCAATTTGAACAACAGGTGCGTGTGACCTGTGGCCTACCCCTCGGAGAAACCAGACTCCTGGGTCCGGCAGTTATGGTGAATCTCATCGGTGAGGAGGTTAGATCTGTGATGTCGGGGGAGGGTTGTTCCAGCCTCCACTCGACGTCAGGAGCCGTACTCCATCTGTATGGCAAGCGAATGATTCGTCCCGGCAGGAAAATGGGTCATATAACTTTCACTGGCCCGCAAGAGGAGTTAGTCGCAGCCGTGGCTCAGAAGTTTATGGTAAACCTCGGAAGGCCCGCTTAGATCATCTGTACCTGCCAGGCAGGCACCGGCCCGTCCCTGTTCACCTAATCCGTCCGAATTTGTCCCCCGATCGCCTGTACTGGGCCATGGCCCAAGAAGGATACACATCAAATGGTGTGATTCTGTATGTTTCGAATGGTATGGAAGTTGCTGTATGTGGTGTTTTGTTCCGCGAAGGCGGTCTCGCGACATGCCAGACATCACACAGAACTCAGGGCTCTGCCAGGCCTCCAATAGGCTCTACCGGCTACTTACCAACACAACGTCTCGATATCTCGTATTACAGGGCCTCGTCAGCATCATCCTCTCTTATGAATTGCTCTTCGGCAGCGACTCCGTGATTAGTCGGGTCATGAGCAATACCCTCGTGATGGGATTATGGCTGGGTATGGCTGCACTCGCCATGCTCCCTGCGCTCGTTCTCACATCGACATGGTTCGCAGCCGGTCTTGTGACAGTCGATACTCTCCTCGTGACCTCCATTATTTATCTGTCGGGGAATGCCAGATCGGATCTCTACATCGCGTACTTCGTTCTGGTGCTCGTTGCAGCCTCAGTCAGGCGGTTGAGCCATGTATTTGGTCTCTCTCTCCTCCTGAGCGTCGGGTATGCAGTCGTCCTGTATGAAACCAGTCTCCAATCGGGAACGCTCGTCACCGGCCAGTTATTGGGGATTCCGGTTCTTCTCGTAATGGCCGTCTTTTATGGACTCGCCCTGGAAAGCACGGCGATTGCGAAAGAAGAAAATGCCTCGTTGCTCAATGATATTGAAGGCCTCAAGAAAATCGAAGATGAGCTGGCGGTCAAGAAGGCTCAGTTGGAAACACGGATCAAGATCCTCAAGGAAGATCTCTCGAAGGCAAATACAGAGTTACGTGAAGGTCACGTAGCTCGTCAGGGATTGGAGCGCCGACTTCAGGATGCTCAGAAAATGGAAGCGACAGGTCGGGTCGCAGCAAGAATCGCTGAGGAATTTGGAACGTTGTTCTCGGTTATCGGAAAGCATACGGGTCTCATGTTGTCGCACTTTCAACCGAGCGATCCCCTACGGTCATCGGCCGATGAGATCTTCAAGGTCGGAGAAAAAGCTGCCGCTCTCACGGCTCAACTGATCGCGCTCAACCTCGAAGGGAGACTGGTTCGTCACACGGTTTCCGTGCACGCGGTACTGACAGATCTCCGAGATACGATAAAGAGTCTTTTCCCGGCTAATATCGAGCTCATCATTCGAACAGACGAACGGGCCTCCTATGCCGAAGTTGATCGCGAAGGATTGGAAACCGTGCTCTTGCACCTCATGATAAATGCACGGGATGCCATGTCGAATGGAGGGCGTTTGCTGGTCGAGCTCCAGTTACTGGAGCGCAATTCCCAATCGAGTCGATCTGTTCCGACCGGAATGACGTTTCCGCAGATTCTTATTCAAATCACTGATTCGGGGACAGGGATGAATCTGGACACCCAGAGCCACATGTTCGAACCGTTTTTTTCCACGAAGGAAACCAACATCGGGCTTGGGCTCACGGCGGTGTTTGGAATTGTGAAACAAAACGGCGGGACTCTCGATGTCAATAGCCGACCTGGGAACGGAACAACCGTCCGTCTCTTTTTCCCCGCTACCTCGGCAATGAAGCTACGGGAAGAGCCCAGTTCGAAATCCCTGTCAGCCAAAGGAAATGAAACGATTCTGCTTGTAGAGGAAAACGAGATTGGGCGAAAACTGGCGCTCTCAACCTTGCAACGATGTCGCTATCACGTTCTGGAAGCGGCATCGTCCGTCGAGGCATTGATGGTGGCGCAACGGTATCAAGGCATCCTTCATCTCGCGGTGAGTCCATTAGTGATGCCGGAGCTTGGTGGGCGTGAGTTGGCGCGTCGCCTTATGCATCACCAGCCGAAGATGAAGGCCCTGTTTGTATCCAGCTACGATGATGAGACGATTCAGCAACATCGGATCAATCAGCGATTTGTCCTGCAATCGCCTTATCGCCAATTCGGTCTCATCGAAAAGGTGAGAGAACTTTTGGACGCAGCGTAACCTCCGACTAGCACAGAACGCTCAGTATCTGTCACGCCAGGTTGATTGGGCCGGTGCAAAAAACTTCACATCGGGCCTCTTGAACAATCCGATTAGCGCCATTCCCGCAATAAATCCTCCGATATGGGCGAAGAAGGCAACGCCACCTCCGCTGGTACCGATACTCATTCCTCCGCTGAGGAGCTGCGTGACGAACCACATGCCTAGCACGATACCGGCAGGTACTCGGGTCATTCCGATCGCCGGCAACAGAACCAGCACGTGGGCGCGTGGGAAAAGCAATAGATAGGCGCCTAGCACGGCTGAGATTGCTCCACTGGCTCCAACCATGGGAATGTGGGAAGAAGGGTCGGTAAGGGCATGGCTCAGCGCAGCGAGAATACCGGATAGGACGTAAAAGGCCACGAATTTCGCATGGCCCATCACATCTTCGATGTTGTTCCCGAAGATCCACAGGTAGAGCATATTCCCCAAGAGGTGCATCCAGCCTCCGTGAAGAAACATGCTCGTGACCAGAGTCAGCGTAGCGGGAAATGCGACTTGCGCCTCATCCGGAAGTGAGGCATGACCAAAAATGACGGCAGGAATGGCACCGTATTGATAGGCAAAGACTTGACCGGGTTCTTCGGGAAGCCCTGCTTGATAGAGAAATACCACCACACAGGCGACAATGAAGGTCATGGTGACGATGGGAGTAAGTCGGGTGGGGTTGTCGTCGTGGAGGGGAATCACGATAGTCCCCGGCTAGGGAATTGGGCGGCGAGGGGTAATGCGACGAGGCAATCTGGGGTCAGCTGGTGGCGTCCCATCATCCTGCAGAGGGACAGAGAATCCCGCTGCGTGGGTATGGCCTCCGCCACCGAATGAGGCCGCGATCGTACCTACGTCTGCCCCATCATCACGGGAGCGCATGCTGAAATAGCGACGACCATCGCGGTCATGCCAGATCAAGCAAAACGGGTGTTGTGGTGAGAGCAGTTCCCCGATCTGGCTCGTCAGAATCGCGCTTTGTACAGAAGGAACAACGATGCCTTGGAATTCCACCATTGTCGCCTGAGCCGCAAGTTTGCTGACCAGCTCCTGTTCGTAGCGTAGGATCGCCCGCCCTTCTTGCTCTAACGAGGCTTGTGTAAAGCGGTCCCACACAGTGAAATCGAATGGGTAGGAGGCGAGCGCTGCGTTGATCTCGCGACTTCCCGGTAAGGCCCATGTCCAGAGGTCTTTATCCTGAATGTATTGAAGCAACCAGGGTGCAGCGGTGCCATGTGCCCACTCCCAACTCAACACGGCACCGGACTTTGTTTGATCAAAGTAGGCATGGGGAAAGCCTTTGAGGGTTCTCTCTGCCGTGATGTGGTGGTCTAGAATCAGGAGTTCCTTGGTCTCGGAGGCCATGGCTTCCAAAATCGGGCGGTCATAGCTGAAATCGACCATGACGACACGCCGATCTTTGAGATCGTGTGGTGGAGGCTGTCCATGTTTAACCGAAACAAAGCTCGCGTTTGGAAATTTCTTCCACAGCGCCCAGGCGGCTCCAAATCCATCGGAACAGTCCGCATGGTAGAGGACGATGTCGGGAGAGCCACGAAAAGGAGGAGCAGACGATACAATGCCCATAATGATGGGAGAGAATATCATGACTAGGTCTCGACGAAAAGGTGTTTGCCGAGTCTTACAAGGAGGCGGACTCGATCAGAGTCCGTTCAGGTGAGCGATCAGTTGGCGCAGTCTGCCGGCACTGCGTCGATTGAAGTTGAACACGAGTCGTGGTAGGTCGCATAAGGCTGGTTCATCCAGCTCCTCATCAAGAGGGCCCCGCAATTCAAATGTGCCATCCGAAAGCAGGTCTGAGAATCGCTCACGGATCTGCTCAAGTTGTTCCGAAGAAATGGCTTGTTTGAGTCGAATCGCGAGCTGGCGGCCGACAAATCGGATGGAATGGTATCGATGATAGAAACGGCGGATATGGTTCACGGCCGCTTCCGCAGAATCCACGATGACAAAGAGATCCAAATCCTCTTCGTTGATCAGTTTCCGCTGTAACAATTGTCGCACCACGAACGCCGACCAATCGTCCCAGTAGTCGCACCCCGGAGCTTGTAAACAGATGATGGGCTGAGGATCACTCTTACCGGTCTGCGCCAAGGTGAGAATCTCAAAGCCCTCATCGTGCGTGCCGAACCCACCAGGGAAGAGCGCAATGGCGTTCGCTTCCTTTTGGAACATCAACTTTCGCGTGAAAAAATACTTGAACGTGATCAGCTTCTGGTCATCGGCGATGGTCGAGTTCGGTCCTTGCTCAAACGGCAGCATGATATTGACTCCGAAGCTGTTCTCACGCCCGGCACCTTCTTGTGCGGCGCGCATGATCCCGTCGGCCCCTCCGGTGATGACCATGAATCCATCTTGAACAATCGCACGGGCGAACTGGTAGGCGAGGCTATAGTTGGGGTCGCTTGATGGGGTCCGCGCCGAGCCGAAGATGCTGACCTTCTGGCGATTACGATAGCCATGAAAAACACCGAACGCATGGCGCAACTCTTTAACAGCACGATTGACAATCTTGATATCAAGGAGGTCGATGTGTGCGTCGTTGAGCTTCAATAGCCCCGTGAGAAGTTCTCGCATGAGTCCCGCATGCAAGTCATCCTCCGGACTATCCAGGAGAGTGCTGATTTGATGAAGAATTTCTTCTCGCGGCAAGACCGGACGGGATCGATTCTGCGGCGATTTCCCGGTTGTATTCATAGGCATCCTTGTGCTGAGTGGGGAAATTGTACCAGTGGATGAGGGGTTGGTCAAAGAATGACGGGATCTGGACCGGCCTAAGACGCGTCGAACGACTTTGGGAGATTCGCCAGCACCCATGCTTTGATTCTGGACTGATCGGCAGGCGAGAGCTCGGCGAATTGGACCTCTACACCAGATGAGGCAAGTGAACAGATCGCGCCGGAGACCTGCTCAATCTGGGCATTGTTGAGGACCGTCCCTCTGATCGTCAATGGACTCAGGGCTTCGGAGAGGGAAAAGCTCAAGATGACTTTTGTTCCTGAAAGCAGGAACGCTGGAGAGGCCACCGACGCACCGGCATGGCTGAGTCGGGTGATGGTCACCGGATGGGCCGCACTCACCGCCCCTCCATCTAGAATGCTGATGGTGCCTGCTACATTCGTCACGCATCGCTTCGGCGACAGCACGAGGTCTCGTGCGGTCAGGACTCCGACCGGTTGCTCCTGTTTGGTGACGATCAGGATCGGCATCCCGGTAGACATCATGAGAGTCGACGCGTCTTCTATAGCCCGATCGTATTCGATGAATTGGACCGGCCGGGTCATGATCGTTCGGACTTCAATATCATCCGGCTCAAGGCCCTGAGCGACGACCTTCTTGACGATGTCGGTCGGCGTCATGAGTCCAAAACGAGACTCGGAGTCTTTGACGAGGAGACAGGGCATCCGTTCACGCTCTAGAAGAGAAGCGGCGTCAGTAACCGATACGTCTCCGGGAATCTGCACGACACCGGGTGTCATCATGTGTGCAACCAGGGTAGCTTGCCGATCCGTCTCATTCTGACGCTGATCGTCCTTATCCAACATGCCTCAGCCAGGTCCTTTTTCTTCGATAATTTGTTCACCTGGCCGCCGCAACGTATGCCAAGTATAGCAGAAGGTCTTGTGCAGCCCTGAAGGGGGGAAAGCCTTGTCATTCAATGGCTTGAAGTCATACACTAGATGCATATTCAGACCGCCAACAGGAGGAGAATAGTGATGGATCGAGGGTCGTACCATCATGAATTCATGCGTCGACTCGAGACCATTCCTGTGCATGGACTGGGTCTTTCCGTAGACGTCCATTCTCCTCCCCTTGCGAGCGTACGGCGAAGTCTCCAGGACCGTGGTGTTCCGCCTAGCTATCTTGAAGTGTTCCGTACGACCACGATGGCCTTGGAAAGCGTCAAGAAGGACGTAGGCAACGGGTTGATAGCGTATCACGGTGAGGGGTTGTGGGTCACCCAACCAGAAGTGACGGAAATGGGCGCTTTTCAGCAGGCCTTCCATGAAACGGTCGAACATCTGCTTGTATTGCAGAGCGCCTGGTTGAATCACGAATGTGCGACAAAGTTCCTCGCCGGCCATTACTTCGGGACCTATCTGCCTCCCCTCTATTCCCGATCAAGCGCAGACATGGTGAGCGAACATGTCAGACAGATCCAACGTCTGCTCGATCAACAGTGTCGACTGGCGAATGGAAATACGCCGTTGTTGCTGCTCGAAATGCCTCCGCTGACCTACTTTGTCGCTGGGACTCTGTCACTTCCATCCTTTTTTAGGATCGTTTGTGACCAGTCGCCTTGCGGGCTGGTGTTGGATGTCGGTCACCTTTGGACCGTCTTTCGCTATTCGTGGGCACGGCGGACTCAGTCGCGCGTACGATTCGTAAGTACGTTTCTCGACGAATTCCCTCTGGAACGTGTGGTAGAAATTCATGTCGCAGGTCTTGACGTTCATCATTCAAGCGGAAGCCTCGTCTCAATCGGGTCAGGCCATCCGAATGAGACGGTACTGCCTGCATGGATCGATGCACACGAAGCCCCCATTCCGGCGGTGTTGTTCGAGATGCTCGATCAGATTTTGAGCCATCCACGTCTCACCAACCTGAAAGGTCTCGCGTTAGAAGTGGATATGAAACCAGCTGAACTGATCGTGGAGGAGTTCACTCGGTTCTCACGACGTTACACGTCGGTCTTTCCTCGGATCCTGATGAGCCATGGTCTCCCGTTCCTCTCTGAAAAGTCAGCATCGCCCGAGGAGCAGAGCGCAACGACGACCACGGAGGTTCTGCAGGAAGGCTATGATCGCTATGTCCGTGTGCTAACAGGGCAGGCTGAACCAGTTGGGCCAGAATGGGAAGCAGCTTCCGCCTATGCTGAAGAGTTGGACCACTATCGAACTGGATATCTTCCGCATGAGATTCTTCACTGGGGAGGAGATTTGGAGGATATGTTCGTCGAATCCTGCCGTCAACTCAGGGCGCGAGGACTGTCGCTCGAGGGATTCGTGCCGTTCTGGTTTCGCGAACCACGATGTTCGTCGGGATCGTATGACTTCTTTCTGCTCAAAGTCGAGCGGTTTGTGGAATTCGTATGTGAGATCGCGCCTGACCTACAGGACATGGTCGATCGAGAAGCCAGTGAGCTTCGCCGCGCCTATCAACTAATCAACGAGCCGACCGTTCAAGCCGAGGTCTGATGCGATGAGTTTCTGGTCCAATCTTCCACGTCCGATCATCGGCTTGTCGCCGATGGATGGCGTCACGGATGCTTGCTTCCGGTCAGTGGTCGCCCGTCGAGGGAAGCCGGATATCGCGTTTACGGAATTTACCCATGTACATGACGTCTGCCGTGGACCAGAGATCCATCTGGAGACCCTTATCTACAGCGACATCGAACGTCCCATTATTGCTCAGCTGTATGGAAAGGACCCGGATTTGTTCTACCAGGCTGCCCATGCCGTCTGTGAGCTGGGATTTGATGGACTGGACGTCAACATGGGTTGCCCGTCGAAGAGTGTTGCTGCTTCAGGGTCAGGGGCCGGATTGATCCGTACTCCAGCACTGGCTCGCTCCATCATACAGGCGGCCAGGCAAGGTATCGATGACTGGTCCAACGGACACACGCTCGAGCAAGCCGGGTTCAAGCAGGCCAGAATTGAGGCATTCCACCGGTTAAATCAGCGGCGAGGAAGCATCGGCCCCACGCAGCGGCGCAAGTTGCCGCTGTCCGTGAAAACCAGAATCGGTTACGACGAGGTGATGGTCGAAGCGTGGATGGAAACAATCTTGCGAGAACAGCCGACCGTGATCTCCCTTCATGGACGGACGCTCAAGCAAATGTATCGAGGAGCGGCGGACTGGTCGGCCATCGCGCGAGCCGCTGCCCTGGCTAAGGGATCTGGGACGTTCTTGTTAGGGAACGGCGATATTCAAAACCAAGGAGACATCGTGGCGCGGGTTCGTGAGACGGAAGTGGACGGAGTGTTAGTGGGACGCGGCGCTCTGGGTGCTCCATGGTTCTTTCGCTGCAATGAACAGGTCCGGAAGCTCGTGTCTGGATCGATCGAGATGGGAGACATCACAGATCTTACTCCCGCGATGCCACGGGAAGAGCGCTTCGCGATTCTGATGGACCATGCGCAACAGTTCCAGGAACTCTTCGGTCAGAAACAATTCTATCGGATGCGGAAGCACTTGGGCTGGTATTGCAAGGGATTTCCACATGCCGCATCACTGCGCGCACAGATGGTGCGCGTCTCCTCGGTCGATGAGTTGAAACAGGTGCTCGTTGACTTCCAGCGGCGGGTCACAGAGCATGATCGGGAAGACGTACCCCACCCTGATGCGATTGATGACCGAGGCCTCTTGGTCTCCCGATGCAGCTAGTCCTGGCTTCAAGTTCACCGCGCCGCCAAGAGCTGCTGGCATTGTTGGGTTTGTCCTTCCAAATCATTTCACCCAATGTCCGGGAGCACCCGACGGCTGGGCTATCACCCATTCAGCAAGTCACGCGATTCGCTCTTGAGAAGGCGCGAGCTGTCGCTGATCAGCAGCCGGATGCCTTGGTGCTGGGAAGCGACACGGTCATTGAGCTTGATGGGCAGCTCCTGGGAAAACCAGCCGATTTGTCGGATGCACGTACCATGCTCATGCGCTTGGCCGGCCAGTCCCATCTGGTCCACACGGCGGTTGCTCTATGCAACCGTGATCGAGGCATCGAGTTCGTCGAGATCGATACCGCACACGTGGAAATGAAATCAGCTCAGTCGGATCTTTATGACCGATATCTCGCATCGCGAGAATCGTTGGGGAAAGCCGGGGCCTATGCGATACAGGGGTTTGGTGGAGACTTGGTGGATCGTGTTGATGGCGACTACACAACTGTGGTGGGACTCCCGCTGAAACTCGTTGATCGTCTCCTTCGATCGGCCGGCTATCCCATTTCCGTACATGTCGACGACTTGTACCAGCGCAAGCCCTATACGAACTGGAATCGCTTTGCGGTGTGATTGCAAAGGTTGGTCGGTTTCCCTACAATGCCGAGAACTATCTCGTCTGGCTGTTTCAATAAAAATGTCCACATGGCCGCGCAAGAGAGGGAACGTATGACGGGTCGTACGCATATTGGGCGGGTACTCGGACTGATGGTGGGTCTGTCGATCGGGAGCCATCCTGTTTTGGCGATCGAGGTGAACCTGTCGTTAGAGGATGCGCGGAAGGCGCTCGAAACAGGTCGAGTGCCGATGGAAAAGGCGAATTCTCCTGAAGATGTGAGGAAGGTTCTGCAACAAGCCTCGTTAGAAAGTCGCGTCGGCGCCGATCCAGAGAAGGAACCATGCGGGGCGAGCGCGATTCTGCGCACCAAGCACTACCGACTGGAAGCCTTTGGTCGGCAAGAGGCGGCAGAATCGAAGAAACGAAAGATGGATGTGCGCATGCCAGAAGAGTTTATTCAGAAAGTGATGGACATGCCGAATATGGAGATGGAAGTGCAGCTGTGCGGCGACGATGAATATTTCGCCGAAGGGGCTCTGATCGAGCTGCACCAGGGTTCGAAACGGGTGAAACCCATTGATATCGGCAAAGCTGAACGGGGACGAAAGAACGAAGGAAACGGTCCGGCCTACCGATCCCGATTCACCTCCATCTTCGCCTATGAACAGTTTGATCCCAATGCCACATCGGTGTTCGTCATCAATCTGCAGGACGGCCAAGAGATCCGAATTCCCGCCGACTTGTCGAAAGTGAAGTAGGGTTATTCAGTTCTTGGTTCCTTCGATATTCAGATACGAAAGTCATACCTTGCCCAAGGCCTTCTCATTTCGCTCGCGGTTATTCCACTTTTTCGAGGCATCCTCCAAAGAAGAGCGCGCCGCTTGATGAGTCAGAGGACTGCTTGCAACTCGTACTCAAATCCATGTCGTCGCAAACAAATCAACGCGCGACGACTGAGATCATCCACGAGTGAAAAAACCTGATTCCAGGTGAGCTCAGGAAAATAGGCCAAAAGTTCTTCAAGCGGAATGCATTTCCGCTCGTGAACGATGGCTAGTAGCTTATTCGCAGGTTGTTGATTCATTGTGCCCCCCTCGTGTTAGAGATCGACGCGCATAGCATCGTGAGCTCCGGTTCTCAGCGTCGGACTCCAGCGAACGGCCATGACGCGAACAATGCCAAGAATCAGCAGAACCCCACAGAGGACCGCGAGTGGTTGCCAGTCCCCTCCTTTGAACCATTGAGAGATCACTTCGGTCAGCATGACGACCAGGATCGTATCCACGATGAAGGTCACCTTGACACGGCCCTCCCGGAAATAGGTGACGGTGGTCTTGAAGACCTCGACGAGGGCCAGCAGCATGAGGGTGTTGACGATGACCTGGCGTAAGACAATTTCGGCTGAATGATCCATGAGAAGTCGAATCTCCCAAAACGTCTTCACTGCGCCGCCAGCGAGGGCAGTCAGCAGGGTCAGAATCACCAGGCTAAGCACCCCTTTGATGCCTCGATTCCAGACTTCTAAGAGATCGAAATGAGAGAGCCGTTTCCTCAGAACGCCACCGTCAAACAGATGACCTGCTTCGAGTGCTGGCATGGGGTCCTTTCTCCTTGTTTCAGTTACACATCAGGGTATTCGACTATCGTTCCGGCTTGGTCACGGGAAGGTAAAACCTGTGTTAACTCTACGACCCCTCTGTGGTAGGCTCGTGCCAGAGGATGTGGAGGAGGGCTATGGACTGTATATTTGTTCGCCACGGGATTGCCGTTGAGCCTGATGAATGGGAAGGTGAAGAGGAGAATCGCCCCCTGACGGAGAAAGGGAAAAGACGTGTTCGACAGATGGCCAAAGGATTGGCGGCACTTGACTGTCAGCCGACCCATCTGTTTACAAGCCCGTTCGTGCGGGCCTACGATACGGCGAGACTCCTACGAGCGGTCATCGGTCCGACGCTCAAGATCGAGACGCGAGAGGAGCTGGCGGTTGGAGCGAAGCCAGAACAAGTCGTGACATTTCTGCGCACGCTCCCGTCCGATACGGTTGTGGTCTGTGTGGGGCATGAGCCTCAGCTCGGTGAAGTCGTGAGTCTGTTGCTCTGTGGCAAAACCCTTTCGACCTTCCCACTAAAGAAGGCCGGGGCTGCGCGCGTCGAATCGGAAGGTCGTGTCAATGTGGGCCAGGGGCGGCTCGTTTGGTGGCTGCAGCCGATGCAGTTGCGGGCCTTCGGCAAGCGGGCCCATGCCAAGAGGCGTGAGGACTTGTAAGAGGCTGCCGGTTGAGTGCCGATCGCGGGTTTATCGTGGCCTGTAAGCATGGTGGTGCCTTGACCTCGTTCACATCCAGACCTTCTTGCCTCGTTTCAGCAACGTCTTCAAAAGTGGTGTCATAGTCTTTCGCACGGTCTGGCGTCGTTGGTACTGCCGTTCGACCATCCGTCCTGTGACAAACCCAGTGCGGGTGCTGGCTGAGTTCTTGAGGAATTGTCGGAGCTGCCGTTCAGCTTGAATGGCATCCTGGTGGAGCCCCAACAGATCTTGAACGACCCGAGCCGCCTTGAGGAAACGCGTCGCGGGTTTGCCCACTGACCCTTTTGCCAGTTCGGCGGCATAGCGCGCACGCTTGGTCTTGATCCGTAAGGCGTGCAGGGCAGTATCCGAGGGGGACGTTCGCAGACTTCTGATTGCCTTGCGCAGTTTCTTGAACGCCTGCCCGGCGAGTTGACGCACCGTCAACAGTGAATCGATGACGGAAGGGTCTTGGGCGGATTGCTGAAGCCGTCTGATCAATTCCAGATAGCGAGTGCTGGTGAGTGCGCTCAGCACCACCTGTTGCGCGGCGTCCCGTTGCGTTCGAAGGTGTGAGACGAATGGCTCCAAGAGCGTACGTTCTCGCGCGTCCAATCCGGACGATTCCTCCAGAAAATAGGCGATCTGGACATCGAGATCGCGAGCAGGCCCCAGCACCTCGCCGAGCCAATCAAGCTCTTGGCCCAATGATGTGACCCATGCCGGGAGCAAAACAGGTCGCGCGGTACGGAGCACCGCGCGCACACGCCGTACCGCGACGCGCATCTGGTGCAGACTCTCGATCTCAGTCCCGAGCCTCGTGCCGGGATCATGGGCGAGGAGCCACTCGACGTGCCGGGCGAGCGCCCACTGCACATGCGCAACCACCGGGGCCTTTCGGTCGGGTGGAGGTGCCGGGGGAGCAGGGTGCAGCGAGAGGGCCCGAAAGAACTTGGGCCGTCCGTCATGGTCGGACGCTCCGGCTTCGCGCATCTGTCGCTCGAGGGCATGAAGAGCCTCATCATCGCCCTGTCGCAGTTCGATCTCGAGCTCACGAAATCGCTGAATGGTTATGCCGTTCTGTACAACCGACACGCTGTCGAGGGCGATCTCCGCGAGCGGAACTTGACTATGACGAATCAGCAGGCTGGTTCGCCAAACCCGCATCGTGATGACCGGGGCAAGTTTCCGATGTCTGAGATGCAGCACGAGCAGGCGGCGTAACGACGCCGGCGGGTCGGCCTGCTCGTCGGGCGCCTCGACTTCCTGTCGATCATGGTTCAATGGAATTTTAAGCTGCCAGGCCTTCTTTCCCCGCTCGATACGATGGCGCAGCGTAATCCGGGCATGGGCTAAGTCATAGGCCGCCGTGTCGTAATAGGTGGAGATCAGTAACCGTCGAACGGATGGAGTCCCGGGTAACTGAGGCAGGCGGAAATTATCATCAATGCTCAGTTTGAGCTCCCGCTCAGGATGGGCGGAGATCGTGGAAGACTGCTGTGGGGATGCCTTATGGGGTCGAGTCATCCTAGGACCTACAGGAGTGAGGGTGAGATTCTATCTCTAACCGCAGGGAGGTGGGGATTGCAACCCGTGCTGAATGAACAGGAAGGCATGGGCTGGAGGCCCATGGAGTGCAGGATGAACAAGAAATGGAGGGAGGCGGCTGGAACAAGCAGGGGGAGTTAGAATTCGTCGATGGACACCGGGCGGAGAAAGTCGCGGACCGACACCATTCCGATCAGCGCCCCACCATTGGTCACGCCGAGATGGAGCGTGTGATGCCTGTCCATCAGGTCCGCGGCTTCCGTCAAAGGTCGCCGCTCTTCGATGCCAGGGATCGGGCTGCTCATGATGTCTTCCACCGACACGAAGTAGACGGCTTTCTCCGCGCCCACGAACTTCTTGACGATATCCGATTCGGTCACCAGACCGACGATCTGTCCCTGATACGAAACCAGCACGCTCTCCACGTTACAGGCTCGCATGAGCTTCGCCGCCTCGACGACCGAGGTCCCCACGTCCACCGTTACCATGTCCTTCTGCATTAAGTTCCCGACTGTCACCATAACGATCCTCCTTGTAATGTTTGTAGTGGCTTCAGACTACTCATGCAAGGTTGCGTGAGTGTTAGGGGGCCATTACAGGTCGGTAAACTTTTTCGAAGCGTGCCATGTCACGCAGTGTTAACGATTCGGCAATGAGGTAGTGACATCGCAGCGGTACATCCTTCTTCAGATGTTCCCCTATTTGAAACGCGAAGGAGGTACGTCACAATGGTTGTCGAACTACAGTTCTGGCCTACACACGTAAGACCTCTCATGGTCCGTTTGGCCCTCATCCTGATCAGCCTCTGCGGCCTATTTGTCAGGGTCAAGCTGGCTCGATGACGTGCCCGCGCCGAGCTGGATAAGCCGGACGTCTCAACCCCTGCGCGGAGCGGCAGAGCGTTGATCCAGGGTTACGACCTATAGGTGTGCTGGAATATTAGGATTTGCGAGGAGAGGAACGGTGGGCGAGAATTCAGATTCCGAGCGAAAGCCGGTGGGCGTTTCTGCCCCTGTTCCGGCTCCCGCCTTTCCAGTGCCGCACACTATTGAATAACCCTCCTTTCTGAAGTCATAAGGCGTGTCGCTACTTCTCTCGCCAGGCAGCAACCATTGTATACGTCACGGTCAGAATGGCGCTCAGTAGCATCACTTCAATCAACCCTGTCGTCATTGAGGTTCACCTCCTTTCATGTGGTTCTATTCGCAGTTAGTACCCTATTCTTCATTAACCTGAAGCAATTCTATCGAGCCTCTGTTTCTTCGTCGTTACGATTGTGGGAATTGTGTGTAAAAAACGGTGGGGTGGTCGCGAGAGGTAAAGAGCGCTGTCAGGCTTACCGGTACAGTTGGTCAGGAATGAGTCATTAACGTTCCCCCTCGCACCATCGAGATGAGCTCTGAGTATCGCGACTCCTCCCGGCCGGTTTGCCGGATGTGGGTTTTGCGAAAGTTGCCCATAAAGGTCTTTGATGCCGAGCAAACGCATAACTATGAATAATGTAAGTCTTTTCAGGAAGCCACCATGATCCATAAGAGACGCTCCTTTCGTCTTCGCCTAGCTCGCAGCCAGACGACATGCTATTCGTGGCGTGCGGGCAGGGCACAGAGGTAGTTAGTAGTAGATCCTCAAGAGAAGATATGACCGATCTGTTACAAGCGTGTCGCGGAGCAGTAAATTCCTGGTTAACTTGCCTGGCGATTGCATCGCTTATGTTTTTCGAGTGCTTTCTCCGATTCGAGCGATGCGTCGATGTTACGCAGAGGATGTATGCGATATGCCGTTGCGGCACATGTCGTGATCATCGATGGGGGGGTGAACCGTGATCACTGACCATCCTAATACCGTGAGGGGTATCATGATGATTGGCGAATCGGTCGAAAGGAGCATTTGAGGACCGTGAGGCCGATTACTCAAACTCTTCCCACCCACTCAAGCGGCTACCAAAGACCAACGTGCGTCTGTTGGTGGAAACAAGGATGAGCCCTTGTTCGTTATCGACTCCCACAATCTGTTCGTGGACATCCAACGGCTTCGAGGCAAAGCTGCCGAGGAGTGGCGTAAATCCGATCAGTCGCTCAGTGGTGATGAAAACCGCCCCATAGTCGTTGCTGTACAGACGCCGAACCTTCTCGCGCACACCCAAAGCTTCTTCAAGCCAGAGGCCGTTGACCCCGCGAAATCCGTACAGATGCCGATCCGTCCTGATGAAGCTAAACGTGGGTAGAATCTGACGCTCCAAGACCTGTTCATTGACGTCTAGCTCAATTTTGGTCCAGGTGAGGGCACGGCTTGAAAACCCTAAGAGTCGACGAGACGTCACCACGATTGCGTTGATACCATTCGTCCCGGAGCTGATCACGGTCTCCTGTGTGCCGAGTGGGACTTCTCTCCGACCGCTCAGTTGACTGGTCGCGACAGCCAGATCAGCCTCGAACCATATCGCGACCTCCGAAGGAGGGCTCGCTGTAGCGACAATTGGAGAATCTATCAGGATCAGAAGAAGACAGAGTGTGTAAGAGCATCGGAGCAATGAGTGAGGTGGATTAGGCCTGTTCATCTTCCTCAGTGGGCGAGAGGCTTCGGGCCCTCAAGTGGCTCCAGGATGTTGATCTGTAGGAAGACAAAGTCGCCAACCAGCTGGACGGACTCATCACTATTTAATGGCCTGCCCCAAGTGGGAGTAAGGAGAGGATAATGGAAAGGGCAATTAGAATGATGATGATCCATTCAAGCACCTCCATGCGCCTGGTTCCGGCTCGGTCCGACATCTTGCTGTAGATGCTCTCCAAGGTCTGGAGTTTGCGAAGAATGCTCGCGTCCCATCCTTCCAGGTGGAACCGCTGCGAGACCAGCCGATACACACGCGCCAGGTATTGATCGCCCAGGAGTTTTAACGTATTCGTGACGCGCTCAAAGAGCAGCGCGCTATCAACCTGCAGTTGGGCAATGTGGGTCACGTCTTTTTCGTGAGAGCCGGGCAACGATAAGAGTCGTGGTTTGCGGGACAACGACTCGTAGCCTTCATCAAGTGCGCGATCCAGTTGTTCGTCGAGTATCCGCCGCTCCAGCAACTCGACGTTGGCGAATTCCAAAACTGCTCGGACGTCGTCCATTTCCTTCCCGAATAGCACGGCGGAATGCCAGTCGATGATCGCTGCGTCCTCTTGCCCAAACGAGATCCGGCAGGAGACTGCGTCGGCAACTTCCTGCTCAGAGAATGGTGTCCGTTCAGCCCGCAGAATCTGAGCCAAATCGGTCTCGTTGCTATTCCATAACGGAGGGGTCTCTGGGACAGCCGACTCGATCGAGAAGATAATGTAGTCTTCTACTTCATCCGCAATGGCTGGCCGCTCGATGGCTGGGCCCAGGGCGTGGACCAATTGCTCCACACGAGTGCGCGACTCGGTCAATAGTCGGTCGTTTTCGTAGAGCGACTCGCTCAGATCCAATAATCGAGCATAGGGACCGTCAAGGGGGAAGCGATAGGTAATGGTGACCGCTCCGAAATCGTACACCATGACCTCGACCGTTGGACTCGCCTGATACTGGCTGAGCTCGAAGACGCTCCCTTCCTGAACCAGCCGCAAGGGAGCCGGTCGATACTCGAAATATTGAGGCGCTCTGGCCTTATGACGTAAGCGCCCCCGCTCTGTCCCGGCGATGACCCGTCGCTCTGCATCAGTCAGGTTGATGGAGAGGCCGATATCGTACGCAAATAGAGCAAAACAGGTTCCTTTCGTGATACTCACAGGATCCTGCATGACAGTGTTCCTCATCACGCAACTATTCTAATAAGTTTCACACCTCTCCTCTCGACAGGTCAACCTGCTCCTCCCGAGGATTGGAGCCGGTCCGGCAACAATTAACGAATCCGTTACCAGACTTTCATCGATCGGTAACGATGGGGTGAGAAAGTGTCCCGGTCTCGAGAGCTCTGATACACGGTGGTAACGAGCCATCTATCCGGACCAAGAGAGGAGGAGAAGTGATGTCGATTATTGATGATGAAAGTCAGAATAATCCTTCCGGGAACCAACATTTACAGGACATTGTGAACACGCGCTTATCTCGGCGCAGCTTCCTGGCTGGCGGTTTGGCGACGGCAGCGGTTATATCACTCGGAGGAGCCGAAGCGCTCGTGAGGGTTTTCCCCGCAGGAGCTCAAGAGAACGAGTACACAACAGACACCGAAATGGGGGGAGAAGGACGTAGGGGCCGCACGTTCAGACTCGGGTTCGAAGCTGTGCCCATCTCTGCTATCGATGAGGTTGTGGTGCCGAACGGATATACGGCCGAGGTGTTGATTGCGTGGGGCGATCCCGTCTCGAACGGCCCCTTGTTCAAGCAAGATGCAAGCAACACCGCCGATGATCAGGCGCGCCAGTGGGGCATGCACAATGATGGGCTTGCCTATTTCCCGATTGTTGGATCCCGGCACGGGTTGATCGTTCAAAACAACGAGTATACCGACGATGGATTGCTGTTCCCTGACGGAGTGAATAACTGGTCGCAGGAGAAGACCAACAAATCGTTGAATGCTCATGGGGTATCGATTATCGAGGTCACTATGCAGGCGGGCTCCCATTTTGACATGCGGCGTCGTCGGGGCAAGTGGGATGTTGTACGTCCGTCTCGGTTTGCTCGTCGGATTACGGGTTTGACTCCGATCGACCTTGGTGGACCCGCGGCGGGTGATCTCCGGCTAGTAACCAGTGACGACCCGACCGGCACACGTGTACTGGGTACGCTTAACAACTGTGCTATGGGTGTCACACCTTGGGGTACCTACCTCGCCTGCGAGGAGAACTTCAACGGTTATTTCAGGAAGAATGGGACGCAAACCGATCTGGAGAAGCGGTACGGTATTACGGCGGAGGGGTTCGGCTATCTATGGCACACGACTGACAAACGGTTTCGTGTGGATGATGAACCTAATGAACCGAATCGGTTTGGCTGGGTCGTCGAGGTTGATCCGTTGATGCCTTCTTTGCCTCCAGTGAAACGCACGGCCTTAGGACGTATGAAGCATGAAGGTGCAAAGGTGCAGGAGGCCAAGAATGGTCGAGTCGTCGTCTATCTGGGCGACGACGAACGGAACGAATACATCTACCGCTATGTGTCGAACTTGCCGTGGAGACAGGCGCGCGCACAAGGCATTAATCCCTTGGATGACGGCATCCTCTACGTCGCCAAGTTCCATGCTGATGGTACCGGCCAATGGCTGTCTCTGGGGCCGGACAATCCGAGTTTAGCTGGGTGGTCGCTCAACGACATTCTCATCAACACGCGTGGAGCTGCCGATGCCGTGGGGGCGACCATGATGGATCGGCCTGAGTGGATCGATACATTCCCAAGGCATCTGACCGCGTTGGCAACGCTGACGAACAACAGCCGACGCGGGACGACTCCACCCTCGGTGAATAGCACGGATGGCTCAACGGCTGCCGGTTCCGCCCGTCCGTCTGTGGATCCGGCCAATCCACGCGTGAACAACACGTATGGCCACATTATCCGTTGGCGCCATCACCAGGATTGGACTGAGCCAACTTTCAGCTGGGATATCTTTGCGCTCTGTGGCGATCCGGCGAATCCGGCCCATGGCTCGACGATTGTGGGAGACTCGTACGGGTCACCGGATGGCATCTACATCGATCGGGGAGGGCTGATCTGGATTCAAACCGATGTGTCGACCTCCACCATTAACGAGGGTGCTTATGCTGATTTTGGCAACAACCAAATGCTGGCGGTGCATCCCAAGACGAGAGAGACCCGGCGGTTCTTGGTAGGCCCGAATCAGTGCGAAATTACCGGTCTATTCATGACGCCAGATCAACGGACGATGTTTGTCGGGATTCAGCATCCAGGGGAGCGTCCGGATGATCAGCCGAGTGACCCGAACAACCCGAAGCAATTCAGTTCTTGGCCGGACGGTCCAAACGGCGGTCGGCCCCGGTCAGCGTTGATTGTCGTGACGAAAAACGACGGTGGCAGGATTGGAAGCTAAGACCACCACAAGTATAGCGGGCCGTTGGTATGAAACTCCAAGGGCTCGCTATGAAAAGAGAATGAGAGATATGGTCCGCGTGAGGCGGAGCTTCAACTCAGTGAGTTATTACCGTGCGAGATTACTCAAAATTAGACGAGTCCTCCACCAATCGAGTGTGGCAATTACCTAGAATGTCCATGCCGGCCGTGCGCATTGCATAACCGCCTCCTTCATCTCCTGCTGTTTTCCGACAGCACTTGCGCGTGCCCTTTCTTTTGAAAGAAAGGGCACGCGTAGGGGAGCCAGGGACTTGAATGTGGGAGGGCAGTATGGCTCCCTTGATACAGAGAGAGGCTCTATTGTGACAAGGGACGCTTCTTCATCTGCACGGGCTCAACAGGCCTTGTAAGTTATGTCGCCCATGCGATGAATCTTCCGATGTGCCATACCGGTTACACAGACAGATACCCATGCTTTCATGGAGAAATCGTACAGCATCGGGTGCACCAGATGGTTATCGTGAGGTTACGAGCAGGTTAAATTTTCGACGAGGTCATGAATATCTTCTCATGAGCGTTGTCTCAGCAAGAATCGTTGATGTATGAAAACCTATCGAATCAACGGAGGAAATTCAGGATGGACATCGCAGTGGCATCAGCTTCAACGGCTCAAAATCTTGGGAAGCGACTGAATCTATTCGAGCGGTATCTCACCATATGGGTGGCGCTGCGCATGATCGGGGGGGTGCTGCTGGGGCAATCGGCTCCCGGGGCCGTTCGGTGGTTGCGGAACTGGGAGTTCGGTGAAGGCAGTCATGTAAATACCGCCATTGCCGTGCTTATCTGGCTCATGATCATCCCCATGATGATGAAGATCGACGTGACGTCCATCCGCAACGTGGGGAAGCGGCCGACAGGATTGCTGGTGACCCTCTTCGTGAATTGGATCATCAAGCCGTTTTCGATGGCCTTCTTCGCCTGGGTATTTTTTCAGTTCGTGTTCTCTGCTTGGATAGCTCCGAACGAGGCGGATCAGTATATAGCTGGAACCATTATTCTGGCGGCGGCGCCCTGTACCGCGATGGTCTTTGTCTGGAGCTATTTGACCGATGGGGATCCTGCGTACACGTTAGTCCAAGTTTCCATGAATGATCTCATCATGTTGGTGCTCTTCGCTCCTCTCGTCGGGTTGCTGGTCACCGGTGCCTCCGCGTTGACGGTCCCGCTTCCGGTCCTGTTTCATTCAGTCTTTGCGTTTATCGTTATTCCGCTCGTGATCGGCCTGTTGTTGCGTCACTGGTTCATCACGCAATGGGGTCGAGCATGGTTTGAAGATCGGTTGCTTCCGCGCTTCGCTCCTATCACTATTCTCGCGTTGCTTGCCATGCTGGTCTTGCTCTTCGCATTTCAAGCCGACAATATCACTGGAAAGACGTGGCATGTGTTGCTCATCGCCGTCCCCATTCTGATCCAGGTCTATTTCAATGCCTCATTAGCGTATGGCGTGATGAAATAGTTCAAGGTGCCACATTCGGTCGCAGCGCCGGGGGCACTCATCGGCGCGAGCAACTTCTTCGAGTTGGCAGTCGCGACAGCGATCGCCCTGTTTGGACCGGAGTCTGGTGTCGCACTTGCCACCGTGGTTGGAGTACTGGTCGAGGTGCCGGTCATGCTCTCCGTCTGTGCGTTCTGTAATCGCACACGTATCTGGTTTCCAGTGGAGCAGCCGGCATGAGACCCACCGTTCTCTTTTTGTGCACAGGCAACTCCTGCCGCAGTCAGATGGCCGAGGGATGGTTGCGCTACTTGGCTGGAGGTCGGTTTGAAGCTCTGAGTGCGGGGACCAACCCGGTCGGGGTGAACCCACACGCCATTGAAGTGATGAAAGAGGTGGGAATCGATATTTCCCGTCAGTGTTCGAAGCACGTTGCTGAGTTTCAGGAGAGACCTCTCCACTATGTCATCACGGTGTGCGATCACGCCCACGCATCCTGCCCGACGGAGCCCAGAGGAGGTGTGACACTGCATTGGAGTTTTGATGACCCCGCCCATGTGCAAGGTTCTGTTCCTGAACGCATGCAGGTCTTCCAGCGGGTGCGAGATGAGATTGGCGAGCAAATCCAAGGGTGGTTGCGAGCGGCTGATCACTCGTCGGAGTCTGGTTCAACATCGTTGCCGAAAGGTGAATGAACACAGAACGGGGAAAGTGGGTAAGGGGAGACTGATAGGTGATAGGCTTGTCATCTGAAAAGACGCGAGTACTTTATTGCGTTGGAGGCTGATCCAAGAGTTTATAGCCGAGTGACTTGATAGAAATGATTGTGTTGTTGAGGAAGGGGATTTTCACTTTCAATCGACGAATATGGACGTCGACGGTTCGCGTCGTTCCGTAGTAGTCGTAACCCCACACTTCGTTGAGGAGCACTTCTCGTGTCAGCACCCGCCCAGGGTGACGCAATAAATGTTCCAATAGCCAGAATTCTTTAGCTGTGAGAGGTACTTCCTGGTTCTTGGCCGTGACTTCGTGTCTGGTCAAATCCATGTGAAGAGGACCATAGGACAAGGATGCGGGCTTCTGATCAGTGACTCGATTCACGCGGCGAAAGAGCGCTTTGACTCGGGCCACTAACGTCTTGGGGCTGAAAGGCTTTGTCATATAATCATCGGCCCCGAGTTCAAGCCCGACGATGGTATCAGCCTCGTCGTTTTTTGCTGTCAGCATGATGATGGGGAGGAGCGCGGTCTCTGGCTTGCGCCGCAAAGTCTTGCACACTTCCAAGCCGTCCACCTGTGGCAGCATGAGGTCTAGAATGACAAGATCGGGATGCTCCGATGCCACGAGTTGTTGTGCTTCCAGCCCTGTCTCTGCGATAGACGGCTGGTATCCTTCTTTTTCGAGGTAGTGCTTGATCAACTGTGCGATCTCTCGCTCGTCTTCAACAATCAGGATTTTCTTGGGCCGTTGCGAAGTCATGGAGGTCCCTCACAGTCCGGTTCATTCTGACGGTTATCATATGTGGTTCGTGTTACAGACGCGTTACGGTGACTTACCGCCTACGACATATCTGGTAGGGGTGGGGAAATAATGCTAATCAGTGAATAGAGTGAAGACGCAAGGGAGCGGAACCCCACAAGAATGCCTTCATGTGGTCGGTTCGTTTAGGCGGATGGTGTACAGGTAGTGATAAAGCCCCTTCCGTTCTAGCAGTTGCGCATGCGTGCCTTCTTCGACCAGTTTCCCCTTGTCGAGCACCAAGATTCGGTCGGCACGCTGAATCGTTGAGAGTCGGTGGGCAACCACGAAGGTGGTGCGGCCTTTCATGAGGCGCTGGAGCGCCTCTTGAACCAGGCGCTCGGAATCGGTATCCAGCGATGACGTGGCTTCGTCCAATAACAGAATCCGAGGATTTTTCAGAATCGCTCGAGCGATCGCGATTCGTTGACGCTGTCCACCGGAGAGATTGACTCCCTTCTCACCGACCACCGTTTGGTAACCATCTGGCAACGTGGTGATGAAGTCATGTGCATGAGCGGCTTCGCTGGCTTCACGAACAGCCGATTCGCCTGCAGCCATCATCCCATAGCGAATGTTGTCGAGAATGGTGCCGCCGAAAAGGATCGTTTCCTGCGGGACCAGCGCGATCTGTCGGTACCAACTCTCAAGCGTCACGTCTCGGAGGTCTCTTCCGTCGATGGTGAGGCGGCCCTCCGTTGGATCGTAAAAGCGGTGCAGGAGATTGATCACCGTCGTCTTGCCGGCGCCGGTCGGTCCGACTAACGCAACGAGTTCGCCTGGCTTGGCTTCAAAGGAGAGGTTGGACAACACGGCATATCGAAAATCATAGCCAAACGTGACGTTCTCCATCCGCACATGGCCTTCGACTGTGGCCAATGTCTGTGCGTTTGGTCGATCGTCGATGTCCGGCTGGGCATCCAGTATTTCGAAAACGCGTTGTGTGGCTCCTTGGGCCTCCTTGATCTGCGTAAAGACGCGTGCGGCTGCGCTGAAGGGTCCGATCAGAATGCCGGCGAATAAGACGAAGGCGAACAGATCGCCCGGTGTCACGGTGCCGTCGATGACTTGCTGACCTCCGTACCACAGCACGGCGGTCGCCGATGAAAAGGTCATGAGGCTGATCACGGGAATAAATACGGCCATGATTGCTGCTCGACTGAGTGTGAGACGAAGCGTCTGATCGACCTGATCGGCGAAGCGGTCTTTTTCCCGTTGCGCTTGGACGAAGGATTTAACGATGCGGATGCCAGAAATCACCTCCTCGGCCAAGGTGCTGAGCGTGGCGGTGTGGTCTTGAATCGATGTCGAAAGTGATTTCAATCTGCGGCCAAACAGCTTGGAGACCACCACGAGCAATGGAAGCAGAATCAGAATCAGGAGACAGAGTTGCCAGTTCATGAGGAGCAAGAACGTAATGCCTCCGACGAACGTCACCAGTTGTTTCACTGCGTCGATGGGGGTTTCTGTGACGAGAGATTGAATGACCGTCACATCGGACATCAATCGGGACAGTAATTCCCCCGTGCGCCGACGGGAAAAAAAGCTAACCGTCAGCGTTTGGAGGTGGGCGAAGAGATGTTTGCGGAAATCGGCGATGACATTCTGAGAAACCCAGGCCGTCAGATAGCTATGGCCCATGGAGCAGAGTCCTTGGAGAACGACCAACCCCAAAAACATCCCGATCGACCGTGTCATTTGTTCGGCATCGTGCTGGACCGTCACGATGTCCCAGAGCGTGCCGGCCAGTCGGACCAAGGCAAGATTGACGGCGGCAACCCCGGACACGAGGAGGCCGGCAAGGATCAGGCGGCCCAGGTACGGTCGTACATATGGAAGGAATCGCTTGAAGATCAACATGAGTGCTCAGACGGTCATCTCGACCACGAAATCGCGACGACTCACGGTTCTCTGTAGAAATAGTAGTAGATTGACGGGAGACGGGAGGAAGTGGTTAGAGTTGAGCAATCGACTCGATCAAGTTCTTATTGATTGCGACGAAGTCCGACCGATCTTTATCGTTGATGAGGACGTCGGTCAGACTGATAAAGAGGCGTGCTTCTTCGTTGATCGCGTCGGAGACACGATTCCGCATCGGAGGGACCAGGAAGTCTCCGACATAGGTGCAATTGACCGTCCGTACACGGATGCGGACTTTCTTGCCCTCGGCCACGATACCCTCCTCCCGTCACGCAGGCTGAGTTTAGCTTTTTCGGCGAAGAAACTTCTGTCGCTGGCGCAGCTTCTTGTATTTGTGCTTGCGCATTTTCTTTCGGCGCTTCTTTAGAACGCTAGACATGCTTCGTATCTCCCAAGGGGGCAGAGTCTAAAAGCTTTCCATCCAAAATGCAAGCTCACGGTGCTTTTTGTCCGTATGGTATACTGCCGTCCCATGGATGATCACAAATACAGCCGGGTCCCGATTTCATTCCTCGTGTGGCTTACGGTGCTCATTCTTGTGAGTGCCGGTTGTCCTTCCAAAACGGTTCAGTATCCTGAAGAGCACGCCCGTCTTCTCAACCTTGACCAGGCGTTGGAATCATTGCGGCGCGCGTATGAGGGAAAGGATCGATCTGGGTTCCATTCTCAGCTGGTGCCGTCGGATCAGATGGAGGAGCTCGAGCGACAGGTGGAGATGGATTTTGAAACGTTTCATGCCATCACGCTTGAGTTCAAGATTGAGCGAGTCATGCTCGAAAAGGATGACATCGATGTGTTCGTTAATTGGCAAGGGACCTGGAAGAAGGATGCCGATGATGCCGGGATGCGGCAGCGTGGCCACGCACGATTGCACTGGGCTGTGACACCCTCGATCCTTTTGCGCGCAGTCGAGGGGGATTTGCCGTTCGGTATGAAGACGAAGCAGCTGCTATCTGAGCCCCTTTCCCCACAAGTCTCACCGCGATAGCGATGTCTCAAACCATTCCAGAGGCGGATTATCTCGTGATTGGGAGTGGCGTCGCCGGGCTCCGTGCCGCATTGGAGCTCTGCCGCGTGGGTCGAGTGATTGTGCTCACCAAAGGACACCCCCTTCAGAGCAACTCCATTTTTGCCCAAGGTGGGGTCGCGGTCGCGTTGAGCGAAGAAGATGATGTTGCGATTCATCTCACGGATACGTTGAAAGCTGGGCATGGACTGTGTCGTCGTGAAGCGGTGCGTGTGTTGGTTGAGGAAGGGCCGAATCGGATTCAGGAGTTGATCCGGTGGGGGGCCAGGTTCGATAAAATGGGTGGGAAGTTTGCCTTTGCACGGGAAGCCGCACACAGCCGAAGTAGGATACTCCGGGCTCGAGGTGATGCAACGGGAAACGAAATGGTACGTGCCTTGCTCGCACAGGTTATCCGGCAGAAACAGATTATTCGGTTGGATTACCATTTCACCGTCGACCTTGTGGTGGAAGATGGTCGCTGCTGTGGCGCCGTCGTGCTGGATGAAAATTCAGGAGAGCAATTCATTCTTCCCGCAAAGGTCATACTCCTTTCGACCGGCGGAGCCGGCCAGATTTTTGCTCGCACTACGAATCCGCCCAATGCGACGGGCGATGGGATGGCCATGGCATTTCGCGCAGGAGCAGAACTTCAAGATATGGAATTCGTGCAATTCCACCCGACGGCGCTGTATTTGCCCTCCAGCCCTCCTTTCTTGTTGTCCGAGGCGATGCGAGGAGAAGGGGGAGAACTGCGCAACAATAAGGGTGAAGCGTTCATGCCACGCTATCATCCGCGTGGGGTCTTGGCGCCGAGAGATATTGTGGCACGGGCTATTTGGACGGAGATGGCGGCGACGCGAGCACGACATGTCTATCTGGATGTGACGCATCTAGGATCAAATTTTGTGAAGCGTCGGTTTCCGACTATCTACGCAACCTGCTTACGTCACGATATCGACATCACGGAGGAATGGATTCCGGTCTCGCCGAGTGCGCACTACATGATGGGTGGAGTCTCAACCGACATCAACGGGGCGACGACCCTTCCGGGTCTTTTTGCGGCCGGTGAAGTGGCTTGCAGTGGTGTGCATGGTGCCAATCGCTTGGCCAGTAACTCTCTCTTGGAGGGATTGGTGTTTGGGATGCGGTCCGGTGCTGCTGCGATAACCTGGGCCGCACGTTGTGAGGTGCCAGACTTGACTGCTCATCGCGAGCGGTTGAGGTGTGGTGGAGCCGGTCGATTGGACGATGCTGAAAAGTTACGAAACTCGTTGCGCCGAGCGATGTGGAGTCAAGTGGGGCTTGTCCGTTCGCGAGAGTCGCTGACCCGAGCCAGGGCGCAACTCGCACGGTGGGAACAGATGGTTTCTCAATCGTTTGCGACACGGGCCGACCTGGAGGTCAAAAACATGGTGCAGGTGGCCCGCTGTGTGGCAGAAGCCGCGCTCTGGAGAGAGAATAGCGTCGGAGCACATTACCGCGCCGACTATGCGAAACCTCAGCGCCCTGGCTGGAAACTACACAGCCGCCTCCACCTGTCAGAACCAGTTACTGACCAGCTGGGAGCACCGAAAGAGAAGAAGGTCGTCTCGCGACGTCCTTAGAAGACGGGATGACATGACCGGTCGAAGCGAGATCGTTCGCAAGAAAAGTTCGATAGTATCGTAAAACCTTGCGAACATATCGGCGAGTTTCGGTAATCGGTGGAACCGCCCGGTAGCGATCGACCACATGCTCTCCGGCATTATAGGCGGCGAGGGCAAGGGGGAGATCTCCTCGGAATCGGTCAAGGAGTTGTCGCAAGTACTTAGTCCCCCCTCCGATGTTATCTTCGGGGTTGTAGAGATCCCGCACGTCGAGCCGTACTGCCGTTTGCGGCATTAATTGCATCAATCCCACTGCTCCAGCGCGAGATACGGCGTGGGGGTCAAAGTCCGACTCAGCCTTGATGACGGCTCGGATAAGAGCGGGGTGAATGCGGTGCTCCTGTGAAAATCGGCTGATCATCGGCTCTAACTCTCGTTCTGAAATGACCGGGCGCAGACGATTCGGGTGAAGGTCGACCCGGCGGTACCGAGCGTCAGATGGGACGTTCGTTAGTGATATCGTCCCCTTTGCATCAATATATTGATAGATTTCTGCGTGGAGACCAGGGACCGCAGTCATCAGGCTACTGCCGAACATACTCCCGAACATAATGGGGACTGCCAGGGCGGTCCATTTGCGAGAAGAGGCGAGCCGAAACTTGTCGTTCTGCATGGTCAAACGATAGCAGCATGTAGCAGACTGTCAAGGAAACGCAGACCTTATGCCATGAGAAACGGTGGGAGGGTGGCGGAACAACAGGAAGACCAGCGGCTAATCACACCCAAGAGGTTCCAAAAAACGAGCATATGTCTCTAAAAATCGAGCCCTTAGCTTCAATGTCATCGGGCCTGGTTTCCCGCTCGCGATTTTCCTCGTGTCGACCATGGATACGGGCATGATTTCCATACTTGTGTTTGTGAGAAAACATTCTTCGGCCTGATACAACTGGTCGACGGTAAAGCGTCCCTCTTCCACTTGGATGTGGAGTTCATCAGCCAGCCGAATCACAACCCCTCTGGTGATGCCGTCAAGCAAGCCGCATTCGAGGGCGGGGGTTCGGAGTCTGCCGTCCCTGACGAAGAACAGGTTGCTGATCGTGCATTCAGTCAGGTGGTGTTCCCAATTGAGCAAGACACTGTCGAATGCGCCTGCGGCAATGGCTTCGCGTTTGGCCAGGATGTTGTTCAGAAAGTTAATGGATTTAATCTGCGGCGACAGTGCGCTTGGCAGGTTCCGTCTGGTTGAGGCGACAATGATATTGACGCCGTTCTCATACAGACCTGATGCTGGACGTACCAGCGGTTTGACTATGACGACAACAGTCGGCGATGGGCATAACGCCGGATTCAGACCGATGTCCCCAGCTCCCCGCGAGACTGTGACGCGGAGGTAGGCATCGTGCTGATCAGTCCCGACCTCGTTGCGAGCCATGGCTTCGTGGAGAATGTCGGGCCAGTCCTTCAAGGGAATGGGGATCGTCATTCCGATGGCTTCGGCTGAGCGGAATAATCGTAACAGATGTTGATCGCGCATGAAGAGGCGGGAGCCGTAGGAGCGGAGCGTTTCATACACTCCATCTCCGTACAGAAATCCATGATCGAAGACCGAGATCACCGCATCCTGTTCTTGTACGAACTGGTTATTCAGGTAGATCCACATCGCGTTAGGAAAATGCGCTAAAAAAAGCCTGAGCTTTATGGATGGTTTCTTCGTATTCCCGCGCTGGATCTGAATCGGCCACAATCCCTGCTCCGACCTGAAGAGAGGCCATTCCGTCCATCACGACGAGTGTCCGGATCAGAATATTGAAATCGAGGTCTCCGCTCCAGCTGAGGTAGCCCATCGATCCGGTATATAGACCGCGTCGGACCGGTTCTAATTCCTCGATGATTTCCATACAGCGAATTTTGGGGACACCGGTGATCGTTCCTCCTGGGAACATGGCTTTCAAGAGGTCGAAGCCGGTTGCATGGGTCTGCAGAGTGCCTGAGACCTGGGAGACTAAGTGGCTGACATGAGAATATCGTTCCAACGTCATAAGCTCGTCCACGCGAACGCTGCCATACCCGCAGACGCGGCCGAGATCATTGCGCTCAAGGTCCACCAACATGATGTGTTCGGCTCGCTCTTTAACATTCGCACGCAGTTCCGTAACCAGCTCCTCATCGGTCGTCGCCGTTTTCCCACGGGGTCTGGTTCCAGCGATCGGTCTGGTGTCGGCCCGGCGACCATCGAGGCGGACAAGCCGTTCGGGCGATGAACTAATGAGACGCAGGGCACCGAACCGCAACAGGCCTGAGAAGGGGGAAGGATTCAGGGTCCGCAGGCGACGATAGATTGATAAGTCGGTCAGAAATGATTCCTGGGTCAAGGTCTCACCGCTCACCTGAAAACGGTGTGAGAGGTTGGCTTGGTAGATGTCACCCGACGCGATGTACTCTTGGCAACGTCGAACGCGTTGCATGTAGGTCGATGGGGACTGTTCCGGTGTGAACGTGAGGTGGTCCAGCGCTAGGGATCGGGATTCAGCTGAGACCACTCTGCTTAACCGAGCGTCAAAGGCGGCAAGGCGATCTGTCCCCTCACGAAACAGTTTGTCCCGAGGCTCGCCCAAGAATCGTTCGAGTGGAGGACAGAACATCAGTATAAGATCACCCAGCTCATGATCGACGGCTCCCACAACGTCAAAAAATGCGAATTCCAGATCCGGACCGATTGTGCCCTGAGGAGCTAATGATGGGAGTCTTTCGAATTGTCGGGAGAGGTCGTAACTGAAATAGCCGACAGCGCCACCAAAAAACGGCGGACTTCCGGGAGGACGATCGATCCGCTGGCTGCCTACAACTTGTTCCAAATGTTGATAAGGACCGAATCCTGATTCTGTGTGGCCCAGCGTCGAACGTTGGACATACTGATCGGCGGTTCCAGTCAATATGTGATAGGGATCGCTCCCAAAATACGAATACCGTCCCATGGCTCGGTCGCCGTCGCCGCTATCCAAGAGAAACGAAGGGGACTGAGCCGACGCGATTCTCGAGTACAGCTCAAAAGGGTTCGCCTTATCATGAAGGGGCCGTGTCACAATGAGAGGTGAAGGGCGCCCATGTAAGAACGAAGACGACGAGGAGATGGTTGGCAGCATGGACGGTCACTTCCTCCGTGAGCGGCGCGAATCCACTATACCGCACTGCAGGGATTTTCGGTGGGGTAGCCCTAACGGCTTGACATTCAAAGTGGAGTTTTGCTTAAATTGTGAGCCCATCAACGGCAGAGTTCTGTGTACGTGCTCTCGCCTCCCATGGGTCTCGGATGGCCCCTTCACAAGATCCCTTATACGCGGGGCTCGGTCAAGCGGTTCGGATAGCAACCGATCTGCTCGCTGCCCTGATTGTCGGGGGAGGGTTGGGGTGGGTCTGTGATGCATATCTGTTCGATTCAACCCCGTGGGGAATGATCGGCGGCCTGGTCTTGGGCCTCGTTGCGGGTATGAGGAATGCGTATCGGTCGGTCCAACGATGGACGAACACATAACTACTATCGATAACGACAACACAGGAGCATCGTGGAAGAGAGTCCGCTTCATCAATTCGAACTAGAAAATTGGGTTCCGATTTCGATCGGTGGATTAGATATTTCCATTAATAAAGCCGTGGTCTTTATGTGGATTGTCATTGCTGTTGCGGCAGTCCTGATGATCATGGCCGGGTCTTCGCGCAAGCTAGTGCCGGGCAAGCTCCAGAGTCTGGCAGAGATGATGGTGGATTTCATTCGCAACATGATCTTGGATACGATGGGGAAGGAGGGGATGCGCTTCTTCCCTCTCATCGCCACGCTCTTCCTATTCATCCTGTTTAGTAACCTCATCGGCTTGATTCCTGGCAGCTACACCGTGACGAGCCAAATTATCGTGACGGCGGTATTTTCATTCGTCGTCTACGGGATCAGCTTGGTCTTGGGGTTCATGTTACACGGGGCGAAGTTCCTGGGCATCCTTGTTCCCCCAGGTACGCCGGGTTGGCTCGTGCCGTTGATGATTCCCATCGAAATTATCAGCCAGGTAGCTCGGCCTGTTTCGCTCGCGGTTCGGTTATTTGCCAATATGACGGCCGGCCACGTGATGCTCGCCGTTCTATTCAGCCTCACGATAGGCGGTGGGTTATTGATCGGGTGGTTGCCGTTTGCGTTCACCGTGGCGATCTACGGATTAGAATTCGGTATCGCATTCATTCAAGCCTATATTTTCAGCATTTTGACGTGCGTCTACCTGGGGGACGCATTTCATTTGCACGGCCATGACGAGCACGCGCATTAGCGTATGCGAGTTTAGACAAGGGAAGGAGTAAGGCATAATGGATTCAGCAGCAGCGGGGTTGATCGGAATGGGTTGTGCGGCGGCAGGGTTTGCCGGAGCCGGTGTGGGAATTGGGTTCATCTTCGGGAAAATGATTGAAGTAGTCGCACGCCAGCCTGAGGCTGAAGCTCGAGTCACAAAGTATATGTGGATCGGGTTTGCGTTGGTGGAAGCCATCGCGCTCTATGGCTTGGTTATCGCCTTCATCATCATGGGCTTTCGGAAGGGATAATAGCGGGCAGCAGGTGCCGCCCCGACTAGGTCGATCTTGTTGCCCTTCTTTCGTTTAGGGAGTTGACATGCCGCAGTTTGAATCGCACTTTTTTTCTTCTCTCATATTTTGGGAGATCGTGTCCTTCGGGATTTTGTTGTTTATCCTCTATAAGTACGCGTTTCCCGGAATCTTGAGCGTTCTGGAAGAGCGAGAAAAGAAAATCAAGGACAGCCTAGAGCAGGCAGAACATCATCGATCGGAAGCCGAACGCCAATTGAAGGAATACGAAGCCAAGCTCAGCGCGGCAGGTAAAGAAGCGGAAGCCATTCTCTCGGCCGCCAAAGAGCGCGCTCAGCGGCTTCTCGAGGAAAACGAACAGCGTCTGACGGCAGAGGCGGAGCGCATCAAGGGTGATGCCACGCGGGAAATCGAACAGGAGCGCCGGAAAGCTGTGCAAGACATCCGGACTCAGACTACGGAATTGGCGCTCATGGTGGCGGAGAAAGTCGTGCAGAGGAGTTTGACGGAAGCGGATCAACGAAAGTTTGCAGACGAAGCGCTAGAAGCGCTTTCTAAGTCCTATCAGCGATAGTGCATCCTGGTGTGAGGGTGGGGTCAACGCAGGGTGACTCCACCCGGTCGATAGCCTTCCAGGTCAACCGTCACAAATTTGAATCCCAACTCTCTCACCATTCGGCTGACCCGGGAGCAACGATCTGGGTCCATAAGGCGAGGCAGTTCGTCCTTCGCCACTTCAATTCGTGCGATCTCGCCATGGTTTCGGACTCTGAAATGGTGAAATCCTTCTCGGTGCAACACAGCTTCCGCCTCTTCAACACGATGCAGCTTCTCCAGCGTAATCATATTCCCGCGAGGGATTCGTGACGACAGGCAGGCTGCGGCAGGCTTGTCCCAGTTTGAAAGCCCTAGCTCCTTGGCCAGGGTGCGGATATCAGCCTTTGATAATCCAGCCTCGACAAGCGGACTACGAACTGCCCATTCACGAGCAGCTTTGATTCCAGGACGGTCATCACCGAGATCGTCAAGGTTGGTTCCGTCCACGACATAGGCAACAGCATGTGATTCTCGCAAGCCTCCAAGAAGCTGGTATAAATCAGTCTTACAGTGGAAGCAACGCTCCGCGTCGTTTCTCACAAAGTCGTCGATGGCCAGCTGATCCGTCTGCGCCATTTCATGACGAGCGCCGATTTCTTTAGCCATTCGCTCGGCCGCTTCCAGCTCAATTGTTGGAAAGGTCGGTGAGATGGCGGTGATTCCGATCGCTTTCTCGTGAAGTTGATCGTGGGCAACTTTGAGGACGAAGGTGCTATCGATACCGCCTGAATAGGCCACCACGACGGAGCCCATTTCGCTCAGAAGGGCCTGAAGACGACTCAGCTTCTGATGGGGGAGGGAATCTTGCATGGGGTATGGCTCCATCAGGCATTCCTAGTGGCGAATTTTGGCCTTGGCAATACTGCCGACCACAACAAGCGCATAATGTTGAGGATTAAGATACTGTCGTGCCACGCGCTGTACATCTTCTTTCGTCACCCGTTCGATCCACTTTGGGTACTGGCTGAAGTAGTCAAACCCCAGGCCGAAGAATTCCACTTGCGCCAAGACTTGTGCCAGCTTCGCCGTAGAATCCAGTCGTAAGGGGAAACTCCCCATCAAAAACGATTTGGCTTCGGCCAATTCTTGATCGGTCACTGGGGCCTCACGGATAGCCTTCATTTCCGTAAACACACCATTGATGGCTTGATTCGTGGTTTCGGTTCGAGTCTGGAGGTTGACCCAAAAGGAACCCGGCATCGCCCGGGCATCGTAATGGCTCATGATCCCGTATGCGAGTCCTTGCTTGTCTCGAATCGAATCCATCAAACGCGATGAGAACCCCCCGGCACCCAAGATATGGTTCATGACGGTCACAGCATAAAAATCAGGATTCGTTCGGCTAATCCCAAGATGGCCGACCACAATGGTTGATTGCGTCAGGTCCTTTTGGATCAGTTGCACGACTTTTTTATCGATTGCAGCCTGCTTCTTAGCCGATCGAGGTTGGACCGGTCCCTTCTTCCATGATCCAAAATGAGTTTGAACCAATGCGGTTGCCTGTTCTACTGTCACATCACCGACGATCGTAAGAATGGTCTGATTGGGGAGATACTCTTTACCGTAGAAGCTCTGCACATCTGCGAGGGTAATCTTTCGGAGCGTCTCCTCGGTACCGTTGACCGGCCACCGATAGGGATGATTCTGGAACACCAGCTGGTTGAATGCCTTCATGGCGACTTGCCCAGGATCATCCTTGTCGCTCGATAACTCCCCCAGGATCTGTGAACGGACTCGTTCGAATTCATGCTTGGGGAAAACCGGGTGCTGAAGAACCTCAGCAAGGAGTGTAAATCCGAGATCAAGGTCCTTCTGGAGAACCCGCACAGAAGCCGTGCTGAAGTCTTCTCCGGCGTGGGCTCCTAATGAACCACCGACAAAGTCGATTTGTTCAGCCAACTGCTTGGATGTTCTGGTCGTGGTGCCTTCGTCGAGGAGACTGGCTACGAGATTTGCCAAGCCTGCCTTGTCAGGGGGGTCTTGGGCCGAGCCTGTCTTGACGAGTGCGTGGATTTCGACGATGGGTAGGAAATGCTGTTCCAGTACGAGAACGGTCATTCCATTGGGGGTTGTCAATCTTGTCGGAGAGATATCGGCAGCCAGTGCCGTCGTCGTTAGACCCACCAGTAAGCCAATACAGAGCAGCCATCGATACATGCCACCCCCTACTCTAGGGCGAATAGATGACACGTGGAAGCAACGGTGCCTCGCATTGTGTCGCCCACACCTCATGGTCACCTAAGATTTTCCTTCGTGCACGGTCGCGGGAGTTGACTCGTCGGGAGACTTCGGCGGTAACGGAACAAGAATGCCAAGGGTACGATTGTCCTCAGTCAGGTATTGCCTGGCGACACGCTGAATGTCTTTTGCGGTGACGGCCCGTATGCGCTCGACGAATTGATCAATCCGTCGCCAACCGGCCCCTACCATTTCCGCCTGTCCCATCAACATGGCATGGCGAAAATTCGAATCCTGTTCGAACGTTCGTGAGGCCTCAATCTGGTTCTTCGCCCGCTGAAGTTCCTCATCGGAGGGCGGCTCGTTTTGAAGACGTGCAATCTCGCGCTGCAAGGAGGCCTCGACTGTCTCGATCTTCGCACTGGGATTCACTAAGGAGTAGAAGTAGAACAGGCCGGGGTCTGTCTGCATCAAGCTATACTCCGCACCGACGGACAACGAGTTCTTCTGCTCATACACCAGACTTTGATACAGTCGTGAGCTTTTCCCGCGAGACAGGATCGACTCGAGGACGTCCAGCGCGTACGAATCGTCACTGGAATAGTTGGGCACGCGGAACCCCATCATCACAAACGGCACTTGTGCTTCGCGCTTCAGCAGAAAGCGACGTTCACCCTGTTGGTCCGGTTCCGGCCGGAGGGATTGTTTGGGTGACGGCCCCCTCGGGATCGGCTCGAACAGCCGTTTGATCGTAGGAAGCAACAGGTCGGCTTTGATGTCGCCGACGACGACCAGAGTCGCATTATTGGGGGAGTAAAACGTGTCGTAGTGTCGCTGTAAGTCCTCAAGCGTCATGGCATCGAGATCGGCGAACCAACCGATGACGGGCCAATGATAAGGATGACTCATGTACGTTTGGGCAAACAGCGCTTCGACCAGTGCACCTTGCGGATCGTCTTCCGAACGGAGCCGACGCTCTTCTTTTACGACTTCGCGTTCTGTCCGGAATTCCGCGTTGTCGAAGGTCAGCCCTTGCATACGGTCGGCTTCCATCTCCAACGCTAGAGGAACACGATCAGCAGCCATATTTTCAAAGTAGGCTGTGAAGTCATGACTGGTGAATGCGTTATCGACCCCGCCGTTTTTCCGAATGATCCGGGAAAAGGACCCTTTCGGATATTTCACTGTGCCCTTGAACATCATGTGTTCGAGCATGTGGGAGAGTCCGGCACGGCCCATCACTTCGTTTCGAGACCCCACTCGGTACCACACCTGCACCGTCGCCACTGGCGCCTTCGGGACTTCAACGAGCAGTACCTTCATTCCGTTGGACAGAATGTATTCGCTCGGCTCGGCTGCAAGGCAAAATGTGGAGAGGCTGGAGACGAACAGTGCTCCAGCTAAGGAGGTATGCCAGGACATTTGAGAAGTCGACTTCTTCATGATAGGAGAATTGATCATGCTAGCAACGAGATTCGATAGGTGTCAAGGTTAGCGAAGGAGATCGCCGGAGAGGTTGCCGAGTTGACCGCAAGCGCCTAACACGTCTTGCCCGCGGCTCCTTCTGACGAACACATCGAGATCGGCGTCCCGAAGGAGCGACTGAAACAGGAGAACGCTTTGTTGCGACGGGCGACGAAACTGACTGCCGGGAAATTCGTTGAACGGAATCAGATTGATCTTGCAGCGGATCCCTTTCAGTAACTGAATAAGTCGCCGGGCATCATGTGGCTGATCATTGACGTCGGCAAGCAGGACATATTCAAAGGTCAGTCGTTGATGAGAGGCGAGCGGATAGCGTCGGCAGGCGGCGAGGAGGGCTTTGAGAGAGGCGAGTTCGCTTGCTGCAGGCATCAACGTTCGGCGCTGCTCCTCGGTCGTTGCATTGAGCGAAACGGCGAGATTCACGCCAAGAACGGCCACTTCTCCTAAACGGGATGCCAGTCCCGCTGTCGAAACCGTAATGCGACGCCGTGACCACCCGAGGCCCCATGACTTGTTCGTCAGCCCGTTGACCGCGGCTTTCAGCGTGTCCAGATTGGCCAGCGGTTCACCCATTCCCATAAAAACAAGGTTGGTCAGGCGCTCTCCGGCACTCAGCAGATCTTGTGCGGTCAAGACTTGGTCGACGATTTCATGGAGCTTGAGGTTGCGCTTGAGGCCCATCCTTCCGGTCAGGCAAAAGCTGCAATCCAACTGACACCCGACTTGTGTCGATACACAGAGCGTCAGCCGTTCGTCATCCGGGATCAATACGGATTCAACCGTCATGCCGTCATCGAGCGCAAATAGTACCTTACGCGTTCCGTCCTGTGAGGACAGAACCGTCGCATTCGGAGAGCGACCGACTGTGGTGGATTGCGACAACATCGAACGTGTCGGCAAGGGAAGATCCGTCATCTCGGTGATCATCCGCACTCGCCGTTGGTATAGCCAGCGCATGATTTGCGTGGCTCGATAAGCCGGCCAGGATTGGGCGCGGACAAATTTCACCATCTGAGATTCAGTGAAGGCCAAAAGTGGTGGCTGGCTAGTCGGATCCGACATAAGTCAAACCGCAATTCCAGTTCTCATAAAAGGGTAGAGCCTATCATAGCGAGAACCTGCCCGCCTATGGAGCTCGCTTGATCAGGTGGTCCGAAACTTCTTCCATTGTGGGCGGCCCTGTATATAATGAAGCGAGATGAAAGTTGGCAGGAGCCTGTGAAAACTTCGACCACATTTTACCCGATCCTCGGTTGCACGCTGGCGTTTGTGTGTGGGGTGGCGCCCGTGTCTGGAGGTGTGGTCTCTCGTGATGCCTCTACGTCGCAGGGTGCCAAATCTCAAGATTCAACGACTGAGCGCTGCCTTTCTGCAGAAGAGTGTTTCGCGGCAGCGGTCTTCCCCAAAGAGCGACCCGGTCCATCCTTCACGAAGGATCAAGCGACGGCGCTGAAACTGGAACGGCTGCGAAAGGTCATAAAAGAATATCCGGTTTCACAGTGGGGGAAGCGTGCTGTGTTACTCTCCGGCGTCCTCTTGATCGATCAGAACCCTGCGGAAGCGATTTCGCGCCTTCGAACTGCTCAACGGGACCTTCCCGTACTCGACGACTATATTCGATTCTGGATCGGAAAAGCCTTGCTGCATTTGGGTGATCCTAAGGAAGCGGCCTCCATGTTTGAAAGCGTGCTCCAAGCTGTTCCCGACTCCAATTTGGCCGATCAAGTGACGTTTCGTGTCGGAGAAGCCTGGTACCAAGCTTCCAGATGCTCTGACGCTATTACCTGGCTGTTAAAGGCCGCTGATCTCAATGGGAAGGGCTCGCACGTCGCCCAAGCCAAATTGCGGTTAGCCTCTTGTTACCTTCGGGAAAATCAACTGAACGAGGGGAGAGAAGTGCTCAAGCAGCTTTGGGCGAAGTTCCCCTATACCAAGGAGGCAAAGGAAGCCGAGGCGCTGCTTGCAGCCAATATCGGAGGTGAGCCTTGGGCCGCGTCGCCGGATGAGCATTATGCCAGGGCTCAGGCGTTCCTTCGACAGGCGCTTCATGTGGAGGCGATTGAAGAGTTGAAGAAGTTCTTGGCGCAACACCCCTCTTCTCCCCATCGGAGGGATGCCAAGCTGAAGTTGGGCGTTGCCCAAGTTCGCCTCAAACTCTACGACCAAGCGCGCGAGACGTTCCATGAACTCGCGACTGAGAAAGGGACGCGGGCCGACGAAGCCACGGTTTGGTTAGTCAGGGTCTATCTCAGGCAAGGGCTCGGAGAACAGCTCTTGGAGCTCTGCCGGACCTTACATAAACGAAAGTTGAGCCCGGAGCAAAAAGGTCAAATCAACGTGTTTTGTGGAGTTTGGCTTGAGGATCATTCACGGTTCGACGAAGCGATTGTCAAATATCGACGTGCCGCCAAATCGGGAGAGCCGGCTTCACAACGGGCGGAGGCGCGTTGGCGGGAAGGGTGGGTCTTCTATCGAACGGCCCGCTATAAAGAGGCGATCACCGCGTGGCAGCAGATCGTCGATCAGAAGGGGAGCGAGCTTGTGCCACAAGCGCTCTACTGGATTGCCCGTTCCTACGGCCATGTTGAAGCGGCGAAGTCTCAGCAAGTGTTTGCACAACTCTGCCAGCAATTCCCCCATACCTACTACTGCCAACTTGTGGGAGATCAGGTGGGCATGGTGAACCTAAGTCAGGCTGAACACGAACGCGCCGGTGTTGCGACTGTCTCCTCGACTCAGCCGGTGGCAGAGTCAGGCGCGGCCTCGGCTCAGGATAATCATGCAAAAAATAGGGCGGATATCGAGCAGCAGTCGGCCTATCGGCGCGCGGTAGAACTACGGGCGCTTGGTCTCGAGCAGGATGCCGTCAGAGAGCTTGCGGTTTTGACGGATCGGTACGGTCAGGATCCTGAGGCGTTAGCGGCGTTATCAATCATGTTGAATGAGGTTGGTGCGTACCACCATGCCTTGCGTCTCGTACGCTCTCGATTTCGGGAGCAGTTGGAGCGGACGGGTGGAGAGGTCGCGGATGGCCTCTGGGGTGTGGCCTATCCGACCGGGTTAATTCCCACGATTCAAATGTCAGCGGTCAAGGGTGTGGATCCATTTCTTGTGGCGGCCATTATTCGGGAAGAGAGTCAGTATGATTGGAAAGCGGTTTCTCGGGTCGGAGCGATCGGACTCATGCAGGTGATGCCGGCCACCGCCAATGCTGTGGCTCAACAGCACCGGCTTCCACCTGTCTCCAGGGAGGATCTCTTCGATCAAGAAGTGAACATCCGAATCGGCGTTCGGTATGTGGAGCAACTCCTCTCGCAGTTTTCCGGCAATTTGGTCCAGACAATTGCCGCCTATAATGCGGGACCGATGGTCGTCAGAAGTTGGGCGGATACGTACGATGGTCGGAGCGAAGATGAGTTTGTTGAGCTCATTCATTATCGAGAAACCAGGCAATACGTCAAACGGGTGATGCGGAGTTACAAGGAATACCTTCGTCTGGATGGAAGGCAAAAAACCGTTTCTTGACAGGGTGTTACGAAGTTTTTATAGTGCGACCCATACCCCTATAGGTCCAACCAAGAGGAACTGCCATGTCGCTAGATCGACTTGATGCACTGGAGACTCGAATTCGTGACCTGGTCAAGCTGGTTCAGGAGCTCAAACAAAAGAACGCCGCCTTGGAAGAGGAGATCAGGACGGCCCGTCAACGGTTGGCGGCGCAGGATGATGCCAATACCCGATGGGAAAAAGAGCGGGTCGATATCAGGGCTCGAATTGAGAAAGTCCTGGGTGAGATCGAACTGCTCGAATGCGCCGAAGATCCCAAGGAGGTGGCCCTTGACTAGGATTATCGATGTGGAAATTTATGGTCAACGGTACGCGATCGCGGGAGATGGTGACGATGCCTATATCCGGAGGTTGGCGAATTTTGTGGATGATCAGATGAAAAATTTGGCGGAGGGCATGAAAACGACGACACCGTCAAAGCTGGCAGTCCTGACGGCTATCAACCTTGCCCATAGGCTGTTTGAGGCCGAGAAGAAACGAGCGCAAGGAGAGGCCGATGTCGAACGACGAATGGCGACCTTGATGGAATCCATCGATGAGCAGATGCCGACATCGCTCTTTCGGTAGCAGGATTCGCCTTGCTTTCAAAGAGTCCCTTTGTTATCGTGCAGATAAGTAAGGGTATTGACAGCCAGAGGGAAGGATACTATCGCGAAATTGTGTATGCACCGGAAACGAATCTAGTGAGAAGAAGAGAGCATCGACATTGAGGGGATACGAAGAATTAGTCCGGTGGGTACTGCTGATGAGAAAAACCTTGATTGGTCAGCTGGTTCCTGCGAATCGACCAGTTGTCCGATACGATGTCAGTCGGAATGTGCCGGCCGGAAGCAGCAAGCATCGATCATCCATGCCTGTTTCGAGACATGACGCTCGTACGCACCTGGGAACCGATGGTCAGCAACGGTGGAGGGGCAGAGCAGGAAACAGGCTAAGGATGGAGATGTTTCCTCTCATCTCTCTTGTGTTTCCAGGCTGAGTCACTCGCGATTTCCTACGCCTCCCTCTGTCTTCATCCCACATCTACATATCTGCCTGCTGTGATCGATCAGTGAGTAGGCCTTCTGTCAGGTTTCGCACAGCGACCTGATGGGTTTTAAAAGGGGGTGACTTCCATTTCAACCTCAATTGTCGTCTACATCTTGCTTTCCGGGGTCCTCGGCGCCGTGGTGGGAGCTGGAATCTTTGAGCTTCTGCGTCGCCGAATGGTAGGTGCCAAACAAGCCGAAGCGGAAGGATTGGCTAAGCAGGTTGTGCAGAATGCACAACGCGAAGCTGAGAATGTGCTGAAAGAAGCGAGACTCGAAGCCAAGGATCTCGCATTCAAGGCAAAATCCGAGTTCGAACAAGAACAGAAAGCCAAGCTTGGCGAACTGCTGACGTTGGAGAAACGACTGATTCAACGAGAGGAAGGGTTTGATCAAAAAGTCACCGCGCTGGAAAAACGAGAGCTCGAGGCACGCAAGCGCGAAGCCGATTTTACGAAACGCGAAGAGGGACTCTTGGCCAAGGAATCAGCTTGCGCGAAAGCTGAGCGTGAGCACCGTGAAGCGCTGGAACGCGTGGCTGGTATGACCGCGGAAGAGGCCAAGAAACAGTTGATCATGGAGATGGAGTCGCAGGCTCGTCTTGATGCCGTGGGGATTGCCAAGCGAACGATTGAAGAGGCCCGAGAAAACGCGGAGCGGGAAGCCAGAGAAATCATTACGTCATCGATTCAGCGTGTCGTTCGTGATTATGTTTCGGAATCCACGATTTCGGTGGTGCCTATTCCCAACGATGCCATGAAAGGGCGCATCATCGGTCGGGAAGGGCGCAACATCCGCGCGCTTGAGGCGGCAACGGGCATTGATCTCATTATCGATGAAACTCCCGAGGCGGTGATTATCTCAGGATTTGATCCCTTGCGACGCGAGATCGCGAAAGTCTCGTTGGAACGCCTGATGCATGATGGGCGGATTCATCCCACGCGCATTGAGGAAATTGTGGAGAAAGTCAAAGTCGATATCGACAAGCTCATGTACGAAGAGGCTGAGAAGATCATCTTTGAGCTTGGGCTTTCAGATTTTCATCCGGAATTGATCAAAGTGTTGGGACGCCTGAAGTATCGAACGAGCTACGGACAGAACAACCTCTACCATGCGCGCGAGGCCTCCTATATCTGTGGCATCATGGCATCGGAGCTAGGACTGGACGTCAGATTGGCACGCCGCGGGGCGTTGCTCCATGATATCGGCAAGGCGGTCAGTCATGAGGAAGAAGGGCCCCACGCCATGCTCGGGGCTGAGATTGCCAAAAAGTACGGTGAATCAGAAAAGATCGTCAATGCGATCGCAGGGCATCATGAACAGGTTGAGCCAATTTGCCCGGAGAGTGTGCTGGTGGCGGCTGCCGAAGCCCTATCGGCTGCGCGTCCCGGTGCACGACGCGAAGCGCTGGAGTCGTACGTGAAGCGGCTGGAAAAGCTCGAATCGCTGGCGACCGGGCATAAAGGCGTGCAGAAGGCGTATGCCATCCAGGCCGGCCGCGAAATTCGGGTCATTGTCAGACAAGAAGACATTACCGATGCTGAGTCGTTTCAGCTTTCGCGCGAACTGGCAAAGAAGATCGAACAAGAGTTGACGTACCCTGGGCAGATCAAAGTGACCGTCATCAGAGAGAGTCGCTACGTGGAGTACGCCAAATGAAGGTCCTGTGTATCGGCGACATCATGGGAGAGCCTGGTCGCCGAGTTGCCGCTCGAGTCGTGCCACGCTTGATCGCACAGCATCGAATCGACGCGGTGGTCGCCAACGGGGAGAATGTTGCAGGAGGCTTCGGGATCACGCCGGAGTTGGCCGAGGAACTCTTTGAAACAGGAATCTCGGTGATTACGACCGGCAACCACGCGTGGGATAAAAAGGAAACCGTCGGCTATTTTTCTCGTGAGCCTCGTTTGCTCCGACCGGCGAACTATCCACCCGGCGTTCCGGGAAACGGGAGCGCGGTGATTGAGACCGCAGGAGGGGAGCGACTGGCGGTGTTACAGTTGATGGGTCGGGTGTACATGCCGACGATCGATTGCCCATTTCAGACGGCGAAACGGGTATTGTCACGCTTGAAGCAGGAGACGTCTGCGATCATTGTGGACATGCATGGAGAAGCCACCTCTGAAAAAATGGCCATGGGGCATTTCCTGGACGGAGAGGTGGTGGCGGTCGTGGGTACGCATACGCATGTACAGACGGCCGATGAACAGATCCTTCCGAAAGGGACCGCGTACATCACCGATATCGGGATGACGGGGCCGCTTCATTCGGTCATCGGCGTGAAGAAAGAGTTGGCGATCGAAAAGTTTTTGACCGGAATGCCACGGCGATTTGAAGTGGCGTCAGGACCGTCAGTGTTCTGCGCAGTCTTGCTCGAGCTCGATCCTCGCTTGGGCAAGGCCATCGCATTTGAACGAATTCGCCTCGTCGATTAGCCGGGAATACCCACCCGGGTGCGGATTGGCGGCTATACATCAATCTTCACGAATAATGAGAAGGAGAGGCCCCACGGATACCTACTCTCTCTCTTCCCTCTTCCCACCTACGCCTGCCGGATTTTCAAGGCCGGTTCTGACCGTCTCCGAATTCACCACGATGATTCGGGCCTCCCTGGAATCCGACTTTCCGGAGATCTGGCTTGAAGGCGAAATTTCGAACCTCCGCGCACCAGGCTCCGGACACCTCTACTGTACGTTAAAAGATGGATCGAGCCAGATTCGAGCGGTTATCTTTCGATCAGCTGCCATGCGGCTGCGATTCGGGTTGGAGGATGGACTGCAGGTCGTGGTGCATGGACGGCTTTCGGTCTATGAGCCACGAGGTGAATACCAACTTGTGTTGGACCACCTTGAACCGAAAGGACAAGGCGCTCTCCAATTGGCCTTTGAGCAGCTCAAGCGTCGCCTTGAGGCGGAGGGATTGTTCAATGTACAGCGCAAGCGACCGCTCCCGGCATTCCCTTGGACAGTCGGCATCGTCACCTCACCGACTGGAGCAGCGGTCCGAGATCTGACCACCGTCCTCCATCGTCGCTGCCCGATCCTGAGAATTATTGTGGCACCGGTGCAAGTCCAAGGGGCCGGAGCCGGCGAGCAAATCGCAGCGGCCATTGATGCGCTTAATACGTTTGGCTGTATCGATGTCATGATCGTCGGACGAGGTGGTGGTTCGATGGAAGACCTCTGGAGTTTCAACGAAGAAGTGGTCGTGCGAGCCATTGCCGGATCACGGATTCCTGTTGTGTCAGCCGTTGGGCATGAGACAGACGTCACTCTTGCCGACTTTGCAGCCGACGTACGGGCCCCAACACCTTCGGCCGCGGGAGAAATGGTTGCTCCGGTGTTGGCGGAGATCGTAGAGCGTCTTGAACTGCTTGCTGCTCGGTGCCGGCAAGCGACGATGTCGCAATGTCTAGACCACCAACGACGACTCGATCTCCTGGTGGCTCATCTGGCCACGATCCGGCTTCGGATTCTGAGAGAAGCACAGCGTGTGGATGGAGCCATGGCCTCCATGCGGGAAGCGATACGCGACACGTTGCAACAGATGACCGTACGGACGCAGGGATGGAGGCAAGCGTTAGAGGCGGCAAGCCCTGAGGTTCGGGTCCGTCATGGGATGGCTCTGGTCCCGCAACTCCGGCTGCGCGTGACGGGGACCATGACGCGCGACCTCAAGCGATACGAGCAACGCGTTCACGCCTATCTCGGTAGATTGCACAGTCTGAGTCCGCTGGCCATCCTGGCTCGGGGCTATGGCAGGCTTGAAACGATGCCGGATCAGACGATCATTCGACGGGTCGCGCACGTCTCCATCGGTGACAGGATCCGGGCTCGGCTTGTCGACGGTGAGCTCCACTGCACCGTGGAGGATGTGTTGCCGGATTCATCAGTATAAATGCTCGTCGAAACTTCGATATAATACGGTCTTCGTTGTCACGTAAAGGAGCGCGTTGTGGCTGGAGTCAAATTTGAGCAAGCGATGGCGAGACTGGAAGTTATCGTCGGTGAACTGGAGAAGGGAGATCTGCCGCTCGATGAGTCGTTAAAGATCTTCGAGGAAGGCATCCGACTTTCAAAGAATTGTTTGAAAGTGTTGGAAGAGGCCGAAAAAAAGGTGGAAGTTCTCGTTCAGGACAAAAACGGCAAGAAACAGCTGCGTGCCTTCACGTCGGAAGACTTTGACCAGAAGGACTCCTCTATGGAGCCATAAGTAGGGCATCCGCGTGAACGCCGGTTGCGTCTCATTCACTCCCCCTCTCATTCTGCATGGGTACACACCTACGCCGCGATAAAGATCGATGTGATCAGGTCCTGGTAACCAGAGGCTTGGTGCCAAGTCGAGATCGTGCCGCTCGCATGATTCTAGCCGGGAAAGTCAAAAAAGATGGCGTTGTTATCGATAAACCGTCCAGAGTGATTCCCGTCGATGCCCTCATTGAGCTGACGGAGGAACGGCAGCCATTTGTCAGCCGGGGCGGGGAAAAGCTCGCGGCGGCTCTCGACGTTTCATCGATTACGCCGCAGGGGCGAGTCTGTCTCGATGTCGGGTGTTCAACGGGAGGGTTTACCGACTGCTTGCTGCAACGAGGAGCGGTGAAAGTCTACGCCGTCGATGTAGGGTATGGCCAGTTCGACTGGCGACTTCGACAAGATCCACGCGTAGTATTGATCGAGCGGACCAACATTCGGTATCTGGCGCGTTCCGCTGTCCCTGAGCCCATTGATCTTGCCGTGATCGATGTCTCCTTTATCTCGCTGACAAAGGTGCTCCAGCCCGTTCTTCCATTTCTGCGATCGCAGGCCCACATCATCGCCTTGATCAAACCACAGTTTGAAGTGGGTAAGGGACAGGTCGGTCGGGGCGGCGTGGTGCGGGATGAGGAGCAGCGAGAGCAGGTGGTTCAGCGAGTCTTGCGTTTTGCGGCGGAGATGGGACTCCAGCCGAATCAAGTGGTCACGTCACCCATTAAAGGCAAGAAAAAAGGCAATGAAGAAATATTGGCTATTCTTGAGTACCGTACCCCGTTTCATGGTATGTAGGAAAGGCTACGGTCGACAGCTCAACGAGGAGGGCCAATGAAAGTACTGGTGACGGGCGGCGCAGGGTTTATCGGATCTCACGTGGTGGACCGACTCGTGGAGGAAGGGCATCAGGTGGTCGTCGTCGACAATCTAGCCACGGGGAAACGGAAGAATCTCAACCGTGCGGCGAGCCTCTACAAGACCGATATTACCAGCGGGCGATTGGAACGGGTGTTTCGGAACGAACGCCCCAATGTGGTCCTTCATCTCGCCGCTCAGATCAGCGTCCGCAATTCGGTTGAGGACCCGGTGTTTGATGCGCAGGTCAACGTCCTGGGGACGATGAACGTGTTGCAGCAGGCGGTGCGATACGGATGCCGAAAGGTCGTGTTTTCCTCGTCCGGAGGAGCGATCTATGGTGAGCAAGAGGTGTTCCCTGCCGCGGAATCTCACGTCAACAACCCGTTGTCACCCTATGGCATCAGTAAGCTCTGCGGTGAGCATTACCTGTCTTACTTCCAACGCACGAGTGGAATTCCAGTCGTGAGTCTTCGATATGCCAACGTCTATGGACCACGACAAGACCCTGAGGGGGAAGCCGGGGTAGTCGCCATTTTTATCCAGAAAATGTTGAACAATGAACAGCCCATCATCAATGGCAACGGACGACAAACACGCGACTTCGTGTTTGTGGAAGACGTGGCTCAAGCCAACCTTGTCGCGATGGGACAAGATGCGCATGGAGTCTACAACGTCGGAACAGGTGTCGAGACTTCGGTGAATGAGCTGTTCCGAATGCTTGCCGATCTGACTGGTTCTCCGGCGAAGGAGGTCCACGGGCCGGCGAAACTCGGCGAACAGCTTCGGAGTGTGATTGATCCCTCCCGGATCAAGCAGGAATTGGGATGGGAGATGAAGGTCGACCTCGCGGAGGGACTCAAGCAGACCGTCGAATTCTTCCAGGGGAAACAATAGGCAGGCCGAGCTTCCCGTAACAAGCGTGGGCGGGCTGGCTTCTCAGCCAGAGCGGTAGGTGCTTCAGCGGTTTTCGTTGATGTGAGCCCACCAGCCCGTTAATCTGATCAGTATCGAGGCACGCTGCCATCGATCTGAACGGACCACGCGTCGATCCCCCCGATCAAATTCTTCACGTTCGAAAATCCCTGCTGAAGCAGAAACCCCGTCGCATCGCCGCTGCGCATACCATGGTGGCAATAGGCGATAATCTCCGTGTTCGGATCCAGTTTTGAGAGGGATTGTGGCAAGGTGCCGAGCGGGATCAGTACGGAGTTATCGAGCTTGGCGAGTTGGTTCTCCCAGGGTTCGCGTACGTCCAAGAGTACCAGGTTATCCCCTTTATCGATCCGAGTCTTCAGCTCTTTCGGTGTAATGACAAAGCTCATGTGCAATCCTCCTATCTGAATGAAATCATAAGCGAGAGTCGAAAAGGCTGTCAATGCAGTCTGCTCGCTTTGTCGCGATCAGTCCTGTTCACCTCTTACTCTTCCCGCGCCATCTCCCCATCGAATTTCCACCGTCCCAACCGCTCTGGGAGTTTCAGTGCCGCCGTGAGACGGCTGATGAAGTCTGACCGTGGAATTTCTTCTGCGCCGAACCGTGTGACATGAGGAGAGGACTGTTGGCAATCGATGATGCGAAAGCCCCACGCATGGAGCTGTTGGACAAGCCTGACCAGCGCGACTTTGCCTGCGTCATCGACCTTCGTGAACATCGACTCGGCAAAGAACGCCCCGCCGATCGCTATGCCGTAGAGTCCGCCGACCACGTGGCTGTCGTGCCAGCTTTCAACCGAGTGGGCGAAGCCGAGTTCGTGCAAGCGTGTGTATCCCTCCAACATTTCTCCCGTAATCCAAGTCCCTCCCTCCGGATATTGCGAGCGTGGTCCTGCGCACTGTTCCATAACATCGCGAAAGCTGGAATCGAGAGTCACGGTGAACCGGTTCTGGCGAAGGCATTTCTGGAGGCTACGCGGTACATGAAGCTTCTCAGGAAACAGGACCGCTCGGGGATCCGGTGACCACCAGAGAATCGGTTGATCGTCGTTGTACCAGGGGAAGATGCCATGCCGATAGGCTGCAAGTAGCCGCTCAGGCCGGAGGTCTCCGCCGACGGCAAGGAGGCCTTCAGGAGTGGCCTGTTCAACCGGAGGAAAACGAAGATCGTGACGATTCAAGCGGAACATCATCACGTACGATACGTGAAGCGGGGGGAAAAGGCGATCTCGGTAGCAGGATGAAAGAGGTGGTGTGGTTAAGAGTCAATCTTCCAGTCAGTATTAGCTATCGACTCAAACCTGAAGTCCACGACCGACAGCTATCGGAGGGGGCTTACGCTGATCACGCATAAGAACCCGTGATAAATGGGCCTGCCGTTGCAGCTCATTGCACCACCATCGATGATGGGATATTGTTCACGATCATTGGAGGTGTGTTACGCGGATAGAAAATGGCAGATCCGGTTCTTGTATGGATCCGCCTAAACTTCGTTATCTGCCGCGCATGTAAGGAACCAAATGTATCCTCGCGAGTACTTCGACACCTATTGGCGCGGCGATCTGAAGAACGAGGTTTTCGTGATCATGTCATTTGCCTCTGATTTTCAGCCAGTGTGGGAGCAGGCGATTCAACCCGCGATCGAAAGCGACACAGATGGAACTCCATTCGCTCACCGAGTCGACGCAACCATGCTTGCGGGAAGTGTTATCACGGAGATTCTCGATGGTGTGGCCCATGCGAAACTTATTTTTGCCGACATCTCCGTGTGTTCCACCGGGCGTTGGAAGGGCCAACGCAACGGCAATGTTATGTACGAACTCGGCCTCGCGCACGCTTTGCGTCGTCCGCAGGAACTTGTCGTTGTCCGTTCGGATCACGAAGAGATCAACTTCGATATTGCCGGAATCAAGACCCAGAACTATGACTCGTCGGACTTATCCTCCGCGCGGATTTACTTTTCTCAACTGCTAAAAGATGGTTTCAAGCAGATAGATCAAATCAAACATCTAAAGGTTGCTGAGGCCGTAGAGAGTCTTGACGCAGATACGTATTCATTGATGGTCAACCATGGCGAGGGAGACTATTTCTCGGTAACTCCTGCGATGACTATGCGCAATGTGATGAGCCAAACGGCTGCCGGCACCAAGGATGCTGTTCGTCACATGCTTTCGCTGGGTATAATTCGCTTCGAAGCAAACTTGGCGGCAGGTGCCTACGCATATCATTGGACTGAATTCGGGAAGGCTGTTCTGCAAAACCTCGGTATCCGAAACTAGGCAGATCACCAGGCGTTCCATGCGAGAAGGCGGCAATGTCACACGCGCTCGCCGCACAAACTTTGCCTGAGAAATGGGGGGCAGAGAACTATTTCGCTGCTGGAAGGAATCAGCAAGAAAGTTGGCCGGCTATAAACCGGGGACACACGTGACCAAAGCAAGCCATGTCCCACAAAGAAATCGCACACTGACCCCTATTCTTTCTGACCCTTATTCTTTGCACTCCGCTGCCGGTCTCAATATCTTCAGTGACATCCGGAATTGTTTGGGGCGTTGATGGGGCAGGCATGGGCGGAGGTTCTAGCAGACGTGAGTGTAAGGGTTAAGACATGCCTTGTTCGACCAACCCATTCTCGATCGTGACGCCCATTCGTTCTATCAGCCGAGTGAGTAAGGTGAAATGGGCGCGCGAGTCAGTCGCCACGGCCAGCTGTTCAGCCGTTGCCAGTTGGATGGTATACACCAGTGAGGCGGAGGTTTTCAGGAGGGCCAGGCCACAGTCGAAGAGATCAGCTTCGCTGCCGATGAGCCGTCGCCGGCTGAGTTGACGGATACCGGCCACCGTAAAGGGAGTCGTCTCGAACGCAACATCCTTCAGGCGAACCATCAAGGGCTGCTCGGCATGGCCATCGTTGTGACGCCCCGTGATGTCTGTGCCGTCGAACAGACCGCGTTGGAATCGGCGATTCTCGAGCAGCGCGCGATGAAAGAGCCCACGCCAAACTGAATCTGTGAGATCACGATCCACGGCGATGCAGGTGTCCGGCTTGAGCGGACCGCTGACGTTGTACCCCTGCACCAGTCGCTTGCTGGCCAGGAGGTCGGGGAAGGAATCGCCCATCCGTTCGGGAAAGGCCGTGGTCCCGCAGAAAGGACTGACTTGTATGGCCATATAGTCCCGGAAATGCACCTGCTGATACCGCTCCAGCAGCCGCTTCAAGGTGCGCTCGTGGCACAGATGGAACGGATAAAATAGGACGCCGGATCGTGTCATGCCAGTGATTCAGCATAGCTGCTCTACAACCGTATCAGCAAGCTGTCGTCCCAGGGGCAATGGAACGGAAGCTGGCATCTTGTGCCACAACGATTCTAACCGTTTGAAAATACTGCGCTGTGGCGAAATATTGGTGCCGGAAGATGCTCTGCCGTTTCTCGCGGTGGAGAGGATCGTATTCACCGTCGAGGGACCAGCTACGTATGAGCAGAATGGTTCGTTATTTTGAGGTTCTCCTGCCGCTGCGCTTTAACGACGGGACACAACCTATCTGATCGACGTGATTTGAAGAAAGCTGAGGAGACTATCCTTTCGGTCTCTCAGTTTCGGCTAGAAGAGGCTGAAACATCGGATCGCCGGCGAGGACGGCCTTCAGTCCTTCGCTCTCGAGGAAATACCTCCAGACGGCGTCGTCTTTTCCTGGAATCTCATCGAACCAGCGTTTGGCTTCGGTGAGGTGTTGGAGCATCTGACTTTTTTCCCCATAGTCCGGCATGAAAATCATGCTGTAGGCCATGGTGTAGTGTGCGAGAAACTTGTCTATCGGCAATTCTGCGAGCGCTGCTGAGGCGAGCGCGTCTTCATAGGCTCGGACACTGTCGGGATCGTGCAGAATCCGATTCCAGGAAACCTTGTTGATGCGGGACCACGCGAGTTGGAGCAGGGCTTCAGCCTTGGGTGTCTTTCGGTCGGCTGGAATGTCTTTGACTAACGCCTCGAACGTGTCGATCATCGGGACTTGGTCATTGTTCCAACGATAGGCCATACCCAGGCGGAATTGGTTATCCAACCGTTCAGGATGGAGCTTCGCGAGTGTCTGTAATGCGGGCAGCAATCGATAGAGCAGGTCTGCCGGCGTTGGTTGTGAGAAGCCGCCTACCTCCATCCCTAAGGAGAGATCCAGGCGTGTGGATGCGGCAGCAATGGTCCAATAAAACTCGTTGACGGTCAGGGAGAGCGCCGGATCCTTGACCACCAACTTGTGGTTCTGAGCAGCCTCGCGTAGCAAGATGCCGTACAGGTTCTTGGTGAGGACAGTCAGCGCATCCACTTGATTCGGGTCGATGATGAGGATGCGATTGAGCAGGGCAACACGGTCGCGCAGCTCAGGATAGGTCGCGGCACGGGCTGCGGCGGCGGTGAGTGTACCAGGTTGGTCGTCGGGACCCCACCAGACGATGGAGTCGGGAAGGGCGCGACTGGTCTCGGTCGTGAACGGGATCCTTTCTGCGACCATGCCTGGTGCTTCAGGTACGGTGTCCACCGGGAGATGGAATACGGCCGTGTCGAGTGGGAATCCGTGTCGTTTCAGTGCACTGAAGACGACCCATTGCGTAACGATGGATTTAACTGCGCGGCGCTCCCGCTTAATTGTACTTGTCCACTGGACCGTGTCTGGTCCATAGGTTAGAGGAGAGGTGAGCGGATCCTGATACTGGACCGTGAGCTCGACTAGTGTGGTGGGAACGTCGATGACTTTCCCCTTCGATGTGAGTCGGAAGGATCCATTTGGAATTGAACGGCTGTTTCTCACGGCGAAGTGCAGGCCCGTTCCTGGAGGTGTGAGCCCGAGCGCATCCATCACAAACGCGGAGGCAGACGCGCGAGCCAGGGCATCGCCGTAAAACACGAGCGGACCAGCGCTTGGCCAGAGGACGTTCATCCCAGTATCAGATCGCTGCAAGAGTGATGCATGACCCGCAGTGAGTGCTTGCCAACAGTCGTCGTACGAGCCATCGGTTGGTGCAGCTGGTCTTGGTTCAGCAACGGGGGCGGTCAGCAGTTTATGCTGACAGGCGAAGTCTAGTTGTCCGGCAGTGACCTTATCTCCCTGCGCGATGGCTTTGGCATAGCGCAGGGCGGTATCGACGACGGCCTTCTTGGCGGTTCCCGCCTTCTTCGCCTGGTGCGAGGGTTTGGAGGCTGCGGTGGCAAGAGTCGGCAAGGTCGTATCGAGTGCCGTGAATAATCCCGAAAGGATGAGAATTCCAAGTAATGGGTTCATGGTCAGTATGAAATTAGCGTGAAAGGTTGTAGGTTACCGAATCTGGGCAGCTTTCAGGATTTTCTGGCGCATCATGGCCCGATCGTCCGTCGACAAGCTCGGGCTCGGGCGATGGCGACAGAGCGAGACGGTCTGACGCAAGGAAGAGACGAACACTTCACAGTTGGGACAGTCGCCTAAGTGTCGGCGAATTTCGTTGCAAATGTCTCCTGCGAGTTCATCATCGATATAGGCGGACAGCTGACGCAGAATGTTCAAGCATCGGCTCTTCCCGTGGTCATGCTGATGGCGAGTTGTCGCGGGCCGTGTCCGCTTTGTGGACGTGTGGCGCTTTGCCATAGAACGGTTTCCTCCGCTATCCCAGTAACGCGTGCTCGTGGTCAGTCATCTCCTGGCCGAGTCCTTGGGCGCTGAGTTGCCGACGGACAAACAGCCGGGCGCGGTGTAGACGTGATTTCACCGCTCGTTCATTCAACCCCATGATCGTTCCGACTTCCTTTGCGCTCAAGCCTTCCATGTCTCGAAGCACCAAGACCATCTTATACTTTTTCGGCAGCTGATCGATCGCCGTATCGAGCGCGTCACGTAACTGCTTGTTCTGGAGTGCTTCTTCTGGGCTGAGGCCGTCGATCGGAATCTGCAGACGAAACTCGCCATCTGACGTAGGGACGAACTCTTCGAGCGATAATTCACGTTCAGGAGCACCTTTTCGTCTCCGCCGCATACGCAAGCAGGCCCGAGAGGCGATGGTATAGAGCCATGTCGAAACTTGGGCATCACCACGGAATTTCTCGAATCCACGGTATGCGTTCAGAAACGTCTCCTGCACCAAATCTTTCGCGGCCTCCCGCTCTCCGCATAATCGATGCGCAAATCGATAGACCAGGTCCACATGATCACGGTAGAGCGTATCAAACGCCTTGGCGGCTCGAGAAGGAAGTGAGGACGAAGTTGTGGGACGACCCATGGTGGATGTGCCCATAGATCGGCAGTCTACGGGGTGGTCGAAAAGAGAGTCAAGACGAAGCGGAGCGGTTCGGACGCTACTTCACCGGGTGGAATTGGACAACATCGCCATTTCCGTTGAGCTCAACAGTGATCGGCGTTCCTTCCTTTTTGCCGTTCAGCGTGCCTTTCCCTCGATCAGTCGGATAGGTCTGGTCGCCCTCTGGCGTCCAGAGCCTGACACTCGATCGATCTGGGGTGGCGAATTCCAAGGGGCCGGTGACGAATCGCCGGGTGGGAGCAGCATCGTTGGAGGGAGCGAGATCCGCGACGACGTGGTGGTCATGCATGCGCAGCGTCATAGTTTGCCCGACTTTGACATTCTTGATGCCGATTTTGGCGTTGACGTTGACGATGCCGATCGGAGTCCGAAAGAAAATAAAATTGGACTTCAGTTTCGAGATGGTGCCGGTCAACAAGAGGTGGGTATTGGACCCTCGTTTCGGGATCTGGCCGACCTGAAGATCGAATTGAAGGTCGTAGACACCGAGGACAGTATTGCTATTATCAACCTCGATGGTGACGGTGTCGCCATCCTTGCGGTTTGAGAGAGCCCGCGCATGGTTGCCCAGCTGGAAGGCCTGCTCTCCCTCAGGAGTCCATCCCATCAGCTGTGTTTCATCTTCACCGTTTCTCGTGAGCGGTCCTCTGAGATAGCGGTGCACGAGCGTCCCGTCGGTTCGTTTCACAATATCGACCACAAGATGTTCGTTATGAATGAGCAAGGACACTTCTTGCGACGCCGGAATGGTCTTCAGCGTCGTTTTCGAACTCAGTGACAAGAGCCCGAGGGGTGTTCTGAGGAACACGATACCCGGTTTTGCTCGCCAGACACGGCCTGTCAGCATGATCGATGGATTGGGCTCAGGTTCCGGAGTAGAAACCTCGGGGTCGAGTTCTGCTGTCTCCTCCTCATCCCCCTCGTGCAGGATGGAGGAATCCGGATCAGCCGATTCCTCTGCGTGATCAGGAATTTCCGACTCGAGTGGCGGCTCACCCTCTGAAGATGTGTCCAGATGTGCAGGTGTCTCTGGATCAGGCGGCACATGGGGTTCACTGGGTGCCGCGGTTTGACCAGCTGCGGGGTTGAAGGGATCCTGAAAGACTCGCTCCTCCGCCACGCTCGTGGTTCCCATCGTCAGTGTTCCCACGAGGAAGAAGGTGCAGACTATTGGGAGAATCAGTGACCGTCGAATCATCGTCCAGAATGTCACATCTGATTTGGTCGTACTCGCCATTGGTGATTGCGATCGCCCCAAAATCTTGCTCAATTATGCGAATAACATGTGCCTCCCCTGGAGTCAACCCGAAAGAACCTTTTGAAATGGAGATTACGGCGTTTGCTGATTGAGCGAAATGACGTCAGCTACTTCTTCCTGACCATGATCCGGAGCGGTGTGCCGCTGAATCCGTAGGTCTCGCGCAGTTGATTTTCCAAGTACCGCAGGTAGGCAGGCGTCATGTCTCCCGGATGACCGACAAACAAGGCGAAGACCGGCGGTTTGGTGGCCACCTGCGTGATAAAGGCCGCTTTCGTCATCAACGACGGCTTGTGTTTACGCACCGGCAAGGGGTGGATAGCAAGGATCTTCTGCAGCCAGGTATTCAGCGCGCCAGTAGGGACGCGTTTCGTAAACATGGTATGCACGTCTTTAAGGAGCGGGAATAGGCGGCGGATGGATTCTGGTTTGATGGCTGAACCATAGAGGATCGGCGCCCATGTCAGAAAAGGAAATCGACGGTGGAGTTCAAGCTCATACTCTTGTCGCGCCTTCTCATCGCCGACGCGCAAGTCCCATTTGTTGACCAAGAGAATGCAGGCACGCCCCTGTTTGAGAATAGCTCCGGCAATCTTGGTGTCTTGTTCCGTGACACCTTCTTGGCCATCCAACAGCAGGACTGCCACGTCTGACCGACCGATGGCACGGAGCGATCGGAGCACGCTGTAGCCTTCCACCCCGCGATCGACCTTGCCACGCCGCCTGATGCCTGCCGTGTCGGTGAAGACGTAGCGTTGATCCTGGTGAACAACCAGCGAGTCGATGGGATCACGAGTGGTTCCTGGAACATTGCTGACGACGACTCGGTCTTCTCCCAATAGAGCGTTCACGAGCGTGGATTTGCCGACGTTCGGCCGTCCCACGACAGCAATGCGGGGAAGTTGCTGCAGCTCATCAGATTCTTCGGCAGGGGGAAGCAGCGGGTAGAGAGCATCTAGGAGCTCGGCCACCCCCAGGCCATGTTCGGCTGATATGGGATAGAGTTGGTCGGTTCCCAATCGGTAGAAATCGGCCAATAAAGGTTCAGACTTTGGTGTATCGATTTTGTTGATGGCATAGAACAGCGGCTTGGTCACGCCGCGCAGGAGTTTCACCACTTCATGGTCCGGAGGGGTCAAGCCTGAGCGTCCGTCAAGAAGCGTAATGAGAATATCAGCCTCGGCAATGGCCAGTTCGGATTGCCGCCGGATCAAGGTCAACATGCTGTCCGAGGCGGAGAGATCCAACCCTCCGGTATCCACCAGACGAAACTTGCGATTGCGGTAGGTGGCGTCGGCATAGTTCCGGTCGCGAGTCACTCCTGGGACATCGTCCACAATGGCGATCTTTTGCCCCAAAATCTTGTTGAACAGGGTCGACTTTCCGACGTTCGGCCGGCCGATGATGGCGACGAGCGGAGGCGGGCCGCCTTCTTGCTGCAGCCCCGGAAGCGTGGGCTCTTGCTTAGGTTTAGATTTCGCTCGTGCCATGATGGGCCGGACCGTAACATAGGATTTTTCTCAAACACAACTCGCCTCGTCTTCAGGCCGTTCGTTCAGCTATACTATGCCCTATGACTCAGCACGCTCCCGACTGGTCTCAAATTGACGATGTGTTGCTCGATATGGACGGCACATTGCTGGATCGCCATTTCGACAACTTCTTTTTTGAAGAGGGACTCCCGCAGCGATATGCCAGGCTCCATGCCATCTCGTTTGAGGAAGCCCGCGATCGCCTGATGTCGATGTACCGGTCGGTCGAGGGGGAACTAGCCTGGACCGATCTCCATTATTGGACGAAACAGGTCGGTATCGATGTGGTTGCGATGCACAAGGAGCTCGATCACATGATCGGCTTTCTCCCTGGAGCGGAGGAGTTTCTCTTGCACCTCCGGAAGCTGGGAAAGCGCGTGACGATCGTGACGAATGCCCATGAAGCCGGGGTGTCCGTCAAAATCGCCAAGACGGGGCTGGATCACTATGTCGATCGAATTGTGGACGCCTTCGAGGTCGGCTCTCTCAAGATGCGACCAGAGTATTGGCCGAATTGCCAACGGCTGCTGAACTTTGATCCGGCGAGGTCCCTGTTCATGGATGACGACGAAGGCTGTCTAATAGCCGCGAAAGCATTTGGAGTGGCCCATTTGATTCACAGCGCCAAGTCGAGCTCGCAACTGCCGCCGGCACCGCTTCCTCAGTTTCTTTCCATTACGGAGTTTGCATCGCTCATGAATGGACATTCTCTCACCTAATTTGCCCTGACGGCGGTACCTCGATACATCTCGCCACCCAATCGTGGAACATCCTTCATGCTGAATCGATCAAGGTGTGTGAGTATGAGGCCTGATTGTGTGACGAGTTGGTCAATCTTCCGGTTGAGGTTGCATCCGCAGCCGATAACGTTCTGAATGGGGTTCAACCGATCCTGCCATACCGCGATCTTTTGATCATCGCTCCGGCCATGTTCTAAGAATAGTAACCTCCCCTCCGGTTTGAGGACACGTCTCGCCTCTTGCAGCGCGAGCACCGGGTCAGGAATCGTACAGAGCGTCCACGTGCTGATGACGGTTTCGAATTGTCGATCCGGAAACGGCAGGAGTTCAGCCGTGACATGGACGGTCTGGATCGGATATGGCGCAGTAGCCATACGGCGACTGACTTTGGCAGGAAGCAGAATTGCCGGATCCACGATTGAAAGGCGAGTGATCGTGGTTGGGTAGTGGCTGAGGTTGAGGCCGGTACCGAACCCGATCTCCAGCACCTCTCCGGAAGCCGACCGCAACAACGCTTCGCGAAGTTGCGAGAATGCCGATCGAGCCATCACCCAATCCATGAGGCGAGGGAAAATATGGTCGCAGTAGAACCCCATTATGCAGGTAGTATAACAAAGTACCTCGACTATTCCGGGGCGGAACTTGTGACACTCAGGGGGCTATGTTAGATTCCCTGGCTCCACGGCAGGTGACAACCAGGATTTTGGGTATAACGTTGCGATGAGTAAGGGATACGATCACCGCACAATCGAGTCGAAATGGCAGCAGTATTGGGACGAGCATCGGACGTTTCGAGTCACGGACGACCCAGCTAAACCGAAATTTTACTGCCTCGACATGTTCCCCTATCCATCCGGTTCCGGGCTTCATGTCGGCCATCTAGAAGGGTACACCGCCACCGATATCGTCTCTCGGTACAAGCGGATGCGGGGGTTCAACGTGCTGCATCCGATGGGCTGGGATGCGTTTGGTCTACCGGCTGAGCAGTATGCCGTAAAAACTGGAATCCATCCGGTCAAGACGACGTCGGAAAACATCGCCACCTTTAAGCGTCAGATGCAACGGGTGGGACTCTCGTATGACTGGGAACGAGAACTCAGCACCACTGATCCGCAGTATTATCGTTGGACGCAATGGATTTTCTTGAAACTTTTCGAGCGGGGGTTGGCCTACGTGGCGGAAGTTCCCGTGAACTGGTGCCCGGCGCTCGGCACTGTGCTGGCGAATGAAGAAATCGTCGATGGCAAGAGCGAAGTTGGCGGCTTCGACGTGATTCGCAAGCCGATGCGTCAATGGATGCTGAAAATCACCGCGTACGCCGATCGATTACTGGAGGACCTCAAGCTCGTTGATTGGCCAACCAGCACGTTGGAGATGCAGAAAAATTGGATCGGCCGGTCAATCGGCGCGGAGGTTGATTTTACGCTCGCCGATCAGAAGGGCGCGATCCGCGTATTCACGACACGACCTGATACGTTGTTCGGCGCAACCTATATGGTGCTTGCACCGGAACACCCACTGGTCGATGCGATCGTGAGCGACGAGCAGAAAAGCGCCGTTCAGACCTATCGTGAGGCATCGGCGAAGAAAAGTGATTTACAACGGCAAGAGTTGGAAAAAGAAAAGACCGGTGTGTTTACCGGAGGGTATGCCATCAACCCTGTGAACCAAGAGCGATTGCCGATTTGGATCGCAGACTATGTCCTGATGAGTTATGGGACCGGCGCGATCATGGCCGTGCCCGCTCATGACGAGCGGGACTGGGCGTTCGCGCGGCAATATGCGCTTCCGATTCGAGAGGTCATTGCCGGAGGAAACGTCCAAGAGGCGGCCTTCACCGACACGAATCGTGGAACAGTCGTGAATTCGGCGACGAGCGATACCACCTTTTCGATTAATGGACTCGCGCCGTCCGAAGCGATTCCGAGGATCATCGAGTGGTTGGCGAAACGGGGGAAAGGCACACGAGCGGTCAATTATAAGCTCCGCGATTGGCTGTTTGCTCGACAACGGTATTGGGGTGAACCGTTCCCAGTCCTATGGGTGGATGGGGAAGCGAAACCGCTTCCGGAAGAGCGGCTGCCACTGGTGCTGCCGGAGACGCACAACTTTAAGCCGTCGGGGACGGGCGAGAGCCCCTTGGCGAACTTGAGTGAGTGGCTCGCGACGACCGACCCCATGACGAACCAACCGGCCAGGCGAGAAACCAACACGATGCCGCAGTGGGCTGGCTCCTGCTGGTATTACCTGCGATTCATCGATCCCAAGAACTCCGCGCAGCTCGTCGATCAGGAGAAAGAACGGTACTGGATGCCGGTGGATCTCTATATCGGTGGAAGCGAACATGCGGTTCTGCATCTGCTTTACGCACGGTTCTGGCACAAGGTGTTGTTCGATATTGGAGTCGTCAGCACACCGGAACCGTTCATGAAGTTGGTGCACCAGGGTATTGTCTTGGGGGAAGACAACCAGAAGATGTCAAAGTCTCGCGGGAACGTGGTCAATCCAGACGAGATGATCGATCAATTCGGCGCAGACGCCGTGCGGCTCTACGAAATGTTCATGGGCCCGCTCGAAGCCATGAAGCCTTGGAGCACAAGAGGTGTGGAAGGGGTGACACGATTCTTGGAACGGGTCTGGCGGCTGATGGTTGATGAGCAAGGCCGGCTGTCCAGTGCCGTCGTCTCGACCGCTCCCAGCCTTGGCCATGAGCGTTTGCTCCATCAAACAATCAAGAAAGTGACGGAAGACATCGAGGCACTGCGCTTTAACACCGCGATCTCACAAATGATGATCTTCACCAATGAATTGACGAAGGCTCAGCAGCGGCCTCGTGCTGTGATCGAGCCGTTCGTCTTGTTGCTCTCGCCGTTCGCGCCGCATTTGGCAGAAGAACTTTGGGGGCTATTGGGACACCACCCGAGTGTTTCGCAGCAGCCGTGGCCGACCTATGATCCGGCGCTGACGGTCAGCGAGCGTGTCACCATTCCCATTCAGGTCAACGGCCGGCTGCGGGCGAAAATCGAGGTGCCGATGGATGTGGCTCGCGAAGATATCGAACGGTTGGCCCGTACGGAAGCGGCAGAGTGGCTCCAGGGAAAAGAACCAAAGAAGGTGATCTACGTCGACAAGAAATTGCTCAATTTTGTCGTCTAGGAGTGCTGAGTGCTGAATGCCGAATATGAAAAGAGCCGGTTTCAAAAGAGAAGCAGATCGATTGTGTTTATTCCCAGCACGTTCGTTATCGCACTCCTCGTGTCGACACTTGCTTCCTGCGGCTATCAGTTTCGGGTAGACGGATCCGGCCCGACCATCGGAGGAGCCACTGCTTCGACATTGACCGAACCTCCACCACGTCTCATCATCAGGACGTTGGTCAACAACAGCTTCGAGCCGAATCTCGAAATGCGATACACCAATTATTTTCGCGATGAATTTTCAGCCGGCAGCGGGGCGCAGGTCGTCTCTGAGTCTGAAACCGCTGATCTCGTGCTGACCGGGCGGATCCTGTCGGTCATCGTACCGACGCTGAGTTTTTCTCAGACTGCGACGTTAGAAAGTCGAACCGAGGTGGTCGTCCAGGTTCTCGTAGAAGACGTCCGATCCAGAAAAGTAGTCTGGAGGCAGCTGGCAAAAGGATCCTCAGAATTCTTTGTGACGCGTGACCTCCAATTCAATCGCGCGCTGCAAAACCGGGCCGTAGAGCAGGCGGGCCGGTTTGTGGCGGCGGATTTGGCCGCGCGATTTCTATTGCAACTTGAGACCGGGGCTCTGACGGAGCAGTCATCTGAGACGGATCCTGAGCCCCAATAACATGATACGCATCGTTCAATGGCCTCGATGGTAAGCCATACACAACTGGAGGCGGCGCTCAGCCAACAGGCACCGGGACTACTCTATCTCGTCGTAGGCGAAGAAGACCTGCTCCGAGACTATGCGATTGCGGCGCTCAAGCGCGCGATGCTCGGGAATGGCGGAGACGAGTTCAACTACGAACTGTTTTACGGCGATGAAGCGAGTGGGAGCGATATTCGAAACAGTGTGGCAGCGGTACCTGTTTTTTCACCACGTCGGCTCATTGTGGTGAAGTCGACGGAGAAGCTGACGGCTCGGGATGGCGATCAGTTACTCGGCTGTATACAGAATCCGGTGGAGTCCACGACGCTGGTCTTCGTAAGCGCGAAGTTGGATGGCCGGCTCAAGTTCTCTCAAGCCCTCACGCGAGCCGCGACGGTCGTTGATTGTTCGCCGCTCCGTGATGCTCAGTTGCCTTCATGGATAACCCAAGAAGCAGGACGGGTTGGGGTACGGCTTGAGGAACCAGCGGTTCACATACTGCGAGAAGTGTCCGGAGCCTCCCTCTACGGACTCCGTCGCGAATTGGAAAAGCTAGCTTCGTATGTGCCGTCCGATCGTTCGGCGACAGCGGCCGATGTCTACCTGCTCCGAGGGGTAGATCCAGGCGCGTCGGTATTTGACCTGGCACAGGCGATCACCGAGGGTAGCCGAGGACGCGTTCTCTCGATCCTCGCGCGCAATCTTGAAGCTGGAGAGGCTCCGCTTCGCATTCTGGGATCCCTTGCATGGCAATATCGCCGACTCTGGAAGGTCAAAGATCTACTCGCCAATGGTGGGCGGGAGGGGGAGGCCGCTCGGAGTTTGCGCATGGATCCGCGGAAGGTGCGTCCCTTTCTCGAGCGGTTTTCCGATGCGCATCTTCAGAATGCGTTGAGGCTGTTTCTGGACACTGATGCAAGACTCAAAGGAGGGAGCGCTAGCCGCCCACGAATGGTGCTGGAAGGCTTGCTGTTGAAACTCTGTGAAGAGACCGCAGGAAAACAGAGTGAACCTGCGGTGCGGCCCCAGGCTCCGCCAAAACGAACGCTTACCCGGGTGGTGTCGAATGTTCGAACGATTAAGAGTCGGAACCGGACAGGGCGTTGACGCGATGAGCCAAACGAGAAATCCGGCGGGATGCGGTATTTCGATGGAGCACGCCTTTGGAGACGGCTTTCCTGATCGCCGACGCCGCTTCTTGCATGCTGGTCTTGGCTTCGTCCGCTTTTTTCCCGGCCACGTCCGATTGGACCTTCTTGATCAGTGTCTTCACTGCGTTGAGAGTCGAGCGGTTCCGCTCATGCCGTCGCTCGGCTTGGCGAGCTCGTCGAATGGTTGATTTGTGAATCTGAGGCATGGAGTACTCCTGTAAAAAAGAGGCTGACTTGTATCATAAGGCCTTGCCGATCGTCAAGGATCGGCTCTGAAGAAGGGACATGGGTATGGTGAAAATTGCGGCACGGGACAGGCTGATCCTTGCGTTGGATGTGCCTTCCATAGCAGAAGCGGATGGTCTATTAGACCGGCTACAAGGACACATCTCCTTCGTCAAGGTCGGCCTTGAGCTCTACACGGCAGCAGGCCCCGAGATCGTCAAACGGATTGTCGGGCGGGGCATGCGGGTATTTCTCGACCTGAAGTTTCTCGATATCGAGGAGACGGTCCGCCGAGCGACCAATCGGGTCGCGTCGATGGGAGTCGAGTTCTTGACCGTTCACGCCAATCGCAAGGCTCTGACAGCTGCCGTGCAAGGGCGGGAGGGCTCATCGCTGAAGTTGCTCGCAGTGACGGTGCTTACGAATTTCGACGGCCAGGATCTCCGGGAAATGGGGATCCAGCGATCAGTCCAAGACCTCGTCACGGCCAGGGCTCTGCTGGCCTCCGAGGTGGGCTGCGATGGCGTTGTGGCATCCGGTGAAGAAGCTTCGGCCATTCGGAAAAAAGTCGGACTGCGTTTCTCGATTGTGACGCCGGGTGTACGACCGACCGGAAAGGGAGTTGATGACCATGCTCGGGCGACCACTCCTACGCAAACGATCGCGTCTGGCGCGGACTATCTCGTGATCGGTCGGCCTATTCGTGATGCTGCCGACCCGTCGGCAACAGTCGCCGCCATTCTTGCAGAAATGCAGGCCGCCTTCGATGCCAGGGGGGAACGCTAATCGGTTGCGACGGGAATCAGCCCTTTGCTAATATCACCTTCTTCCAGTCTGCGTGGTGGGTGTAGCTCAGTTGGTTAGAGCGCCGGATTGTGGATCCGGAGGTCGCGGGTTCGAAACCCGTCATCCACCCCATACCCCCTCCTCATAACCTCTTGGGGCATCAGCTGATTTGACGATACGGGTCTGGCGAACGTCGCCGCTGGTTGCGCGGGGGTTGCAGAATTTGGCTGGAACACGGGCGTATCGAGTCGGTCGACGGCTTGCTTATTCCCGCCGGGAATCAGATGGCCGTAGAGGTCCACCGTCACCTGAATGGAGCTATGGCCCATTTGATCTTTCACGTAGACCGGGCTTTCGCCGTTCTGCAGGAGGAGCGAGGCAAACGAATGGCGGAGGTCATGGAACCGGACTTGTCGCACCCCGGCACCTTTCAGTAGACGGAAGAATTTCAGGCGGATCCGGTTCTGATTTAGCGGCTGGCCCTGCTCATTACAAAAGACCCACGGGGGGACTTCCTTCCATCCGCGTGTGACGGCTTCTAGTTGCCGATCAAGCTGCAATGTTTCCAAGGTGGTGGTCAGTTCACGAGACAGGTCCACGCGTCGGGATTCGCCGCTCTTGGGTGTGGTCATCTTGCCGTGCGTGAAGTTCCGACGGACCTCTACGAAACGTCCGGCGAAACTGACATCCTCCCACTGAAGGGCTAGGAGCTCGCCTTGCCGCAATCCGGTACGGGCTGCACAGAGGAATGCAGGATAGAGGGTCGGCGCAACGGTCTTCGTGTGGGCCAAGAAGAGCGCGAGTTCTTCGCGGGTCAAGGGGTTGATCGAACGCCGCTTGCTGATCTTCGGCAAAAACTTACCCGGTCTCAACGCTGGATTGGCAGTGATGAGGTTGTCCTCAAGCGCATGACTGAAGAGGCTGCTTAACGTACGGATGATGTTCTGCACGGTCTTTGCCGACAAGCCGCGTTGTAGGCACCCGACCGCGAAAGCCTTTACTTTTTCCCGCGTGATCTGCTGGAGGTCGTGACCTTTGAAGACCGGGAAGACGTAGCGGTCAAAGATTTTTCGGTAGTCGGCGTGTGTGGTGTGTTTGCGGGTCTGTTCAATCCGTTCGAGGAATGTCTCGACGTAGGCGTCCAGGGTCACGCTGGTATGTGGGCGGTCGAACGCCATTTGTCCCAGCGCTAGCCTGGCTTGAATTTGTTGCGCCGCCTGTTTCGCGGCCTTCTTCCCCACCACTCCTGTGCCAATGCGCTTGGCCTTGCGCGTGCCGTGATGGTTGATGAAAATCCACCACGCTCCTTTCCACTCTCGAATCGTGACGCTCATAGGACGCATAGTGTGTTTGACTCCCTTTCCTGGTGTCAAGCGCTCCGGTTCGATGGCCGCATGTGAGCGACCACAGAATCAACGATCTCGATCAGCCCATCAGGCGAGTTGACGATGTGCGAGCTCGACAGCCAGTGGTCGAACTCCTCTCGCTTCACCAGGATTTTCCCTTCGATCCGGTAGTGGGGGAGTGGACGCAGACGATCCACGAGCCGATCCCTCAGCCAGCGAACTGAGCAGGACGAGTAGGCCGCCAGTGCCTGGAGATCAAAGTACCCTGGCTCGATGAGATCACGCTGCATCACAACCTCTTGTCGAGATCCTCGAACCGCCTGTCGTCCGGTGTGAAGTGCATGTTCGGTCTGGACTCCTGCGTCACACGGAAGCTTCTGTCCCGTAATAGTTATTGCGCAGGACAGAAAACGCAGAACGCACGTGGCACTTATGAGAGGGTCCAGGATTTAAGACCATACCGAAGAAGTAGGGGAGGTTGGGGGAAGGGCTTGGGCAACTATACAGCTCTGGCACCGCGTCGGGAGACGCCGTGCCAGATCGGTGCACCGTCGTGTCGCGCAACGCGGCTCGACCGTGCGGAGACAAAAGCCATCGCCCAGAAGGGGGTGTGGCACGCCCGAGGCAACCGCGCCACCGAGGACGGTGTCACGCATGCAGCTGTGCGTGGCCACAGACACGGAAGGCTTGTTGCGCCCCCGCGTGGGTGAGGGGCGCAACACGATGTTGAGAATAGGTTGGTGTGTGAGTCCGGTGTCTGTGGCCGTTCATGATCGGTTCGGCTCTTCTTTGGTGAGGGTCGAGGAGCAGAAAGAAAAAGATAGATGGAGTGTTCACCTAATCTTGTACGGAAGCGTCAGTCGTCAGCAGAGCTAGGAACTGGACGACTCACCCGATCATGGTCCGGAGAGCCTGGCGAAGTGCACTTTGATCCGTCGTGCTGAGTCGGCCTAGTTTCTTAAGGACCAGGGCTGGGTCGATGGTCGTGAGGATGGGTTTGAGGACAGACGGCTTGAGCAATCCCGCCCCCTGCCAATCTTGCACCTGCACCTCACCCACGGAGAGGGGAGAGGATTGCCGACTCGTGATAGCCATGATGAGAAGATCGGGACGCGCCTGATGATAAGCCGGGCTGCTGATCACGACAGCGGGGCGGCGTTTGACAGCGGACTGGTCTGTAAACGGGAAGGGGACTAAGACCACGTCCCCAAAGTCATAGCCGGTCATAATCGGCGTCAGCGGAGTTGTCCCAGACTCGTGCGAAGGCCGCAGTGGCGAGCTGACCGACGGCCTGAGTCAGACCTCTCTCTTCGGCCTGACGGTGGGCCAGAAAATCCACGAAGTCCTCGACTTCGGCTAACCGTTCGGGAGGAAGATGCCGAAGTTTCTGAAGGATTGTCTGTTCATAGGTCGTCGTCATCTGTATGGCTCCAACTAGCCATCAGCCTACACGTCTCTGTTTCAAAGATCAATTCTTCCTCCGTTGTGCGCGGGACCCGCCGAGTCAGATTTCGGGCGATCATGTTGGTACTCCGTCTTGCACATATTTAACGGATTTTAAGAGGTTGGCAGGATATGGCTGTTGCCCGTAGTTGTCTTACATTATGGGTTTATCGTATGCTTGTGCCCATGTGTTTTGACCCTCCGATGACCGGGCTCAGGCACCGGTCGGTGAGGGGGACAGGGTATTTCAACTAGGGCTGGCGGGGGTGACCTGATGGGGCAGACAGCGAAACGGGCGACCACGGTCACGGTGGATCTGGGTGAACTGAAAGCACCCTGGCAAGCCTGGTGTCAGGACCAGGGCATCACGCCCAGCCATGCCCTGCGGAATGCCATTCGGCAGGCCATGGATGGGAAGGCGATACAGGTTCCTCCTCGGACCCGCATCAGCCCGAGGAGAGAACGGGCCACGGCTCGGATGGAACTCAACCTGACGACCTCAGAGCTTGCCGCCCTGAAGAAGATGGCCGGATACGAAGGTTATCTGCCGACGAAATGGTTGGTGGCCATGATTCGCACCAAGTTGACCGACCAACCGCATGTGGGACAGCCGGAACTGGAACGACTGACTCGCTCGAACCAACAGCTCCTTGCCTTAGGCCGGAACCTCAACCAGATTGCGAAGGTGTTGAATACCTCGCCCAAAAATCGGGATGCCTTTCGGGTGGAAGTCATCACCGAACTCTCCCGCGTGATACGAGCCCACACCGACGAGGTGTCCGATGTCTTGCGTGGGACGGTGGAGCGCTGGCATATCCAATGACAACATCAGTCACCCGCAACAACGAGCGATTGGACGAGTGGGGGAGCCGACTGTTCAACGTCTCACGAGATACTCCACCACAGCCTCGTCGCACCAAACGCACGCCGCTTGGTTCCGCCAAGCTGGTGCATGCCGGTGGACGGCTCAGCACACCTCAGGCTCGCACCACCTATGTGAGACAGACCCTGCAGGCGATGGTCCGCCGTTCGCCGCAAGTCGTCGTCAAACTCGTCAGGGCGCCGAAAGGGATGAAGGGTATCTCGAATAATCTCACCTACATTTCACGGGATGGCCAACTCGAGATCGAGGATCAAGATGGCCAAGTGATTCGTGGGAAAGAGGCAGTGGCAGATCTGAAGACCGAATGGCGAGATGGCGGCATGCCGATCGCCGCGGACTCGACCATGCGCGATGCCTTTCATCTCGTGCTGTCCATGCCGACACGCACCGATGCGCTGTCGGTCCAACGGGCGGCCCGGGATTTCGCCAAGCGGGAGTTTTCAGGATTTCAGTACGCGATGGTGCTCCACACCTTCGAGACCGATCCTGATCCGCACCCGGCCCCGCATCCACATGTCCACTTGACGGTGAAGGCCGCCGGTCTCGATGGCATCCGCTTGAATCCAAGAAAGGCTGATTTGCAACGTTGGCGGGAAGGGTTTGCAGAGGCCTTACGAGAGCATGGGATTGAAGCGACGACCACGAGCCGGATTCACCGGACCACTCACGAACGGTGGAAAGTTCAACATCTTCACGATCGGACCATAAAGGCGGAGTTGCTCGAGCGGCAGAAACGACAGACCCGGACGCCAAGGAAGCAGCGCGAGGTGATGCATCATTACGAGCAGGTCATGAGAACGCTCGCGCGATCTGAACGAGGGGAAGACCGACAACTGGCGGCAGATTTAGTTCACTATCTGAAGGGACCTGGTCGTACTCCTGAGACTGAGAGGGAGCGAGGGAAAGACCGTGAACGATGAGACGTTCTGCCATTGGCGACACCAGGAGACAACGGCGGAGACGATCGACCACGATGTGTGCTCTTCTCAATGATGCAAATCAAACGTGGGTCAGAGAGTGATGCGGCATCAGCACCATGCAACGACGGAAATCTATGTCAAGGAAATGCGAAGGTTGCTCGAAGGAGCCGAGGATGCGGTCACGCAGATCTAGGTAGGTAGGATGTGAAGGGGATACTCTCTCTCGTCTATGCCGCTTGCATCTATGTCTCATCTCGTCTCATACTTTCGTCCCATGAGATCTCCTTCATCTGGTCACTCCGCACCTCTCCAGGACCTTGAAACCGACGTTGCCTTGCGCGCGATTCTCGAAGGCACCGCAACGGAAACCGGCCAACAGTTTTTCGCGGCGCTAGTCCAAAACCTCACCTCGGCGCTCGGCACGCACGGCGCCTGGGTGACAGAATACTTCCCCGAGCGGCGCCGTCTTCGCGCCCTTGCGTTTTGGATGGACGGTCAGTGGGTCACGGATTATGAAGTGGACATTGCGGGAACGCCGTGCGAGCGCGTGATTGATATGGCCAAGCTTGTTCATTTCCCGGATCGGCTTCTCGAGATTTATCCCCGTGAGAAGGACTTGAAGGCAGCTGGAGCCGTTAGTTATATGGGCGTGCCGCTCCAGGACATCGATGGCCAGATACTCGGGCATATGGCGGTGATTGACCGTCGGCCAATTCCAGAACAACCGCGAGTCCATGCGATCTTTCAGATCTTCGCTGCGCGCGCGGCAGCGGAACTTCGCCGAATGCGAGCGGAAGCCGAGGTCCGTGAGCGGGAAGAAAAAGTCAGTCGACTCCTGGGTAGCGCTATGGACGCGATTATTGAGCTGGATCACCAGCTCCATATCACACGCGTGAACCCTGCAACCGAAAAGACCTTTCAATGTTGTGCGGAGAAGCTGATCGGTCAGGATTTTCGATGTTTCGTGCGCTCTGATGATGCCGATCGGCTGATGGCGTTGATAGACGAATTGGATCGGCGCCCTGAGGGGCAGCGATCGCTGTGGATTCCAGGTGGGCTTAACGCCTGTTGCCCGGGAGGCCAGTTGTTTCCTGCTGAGGCAACCTTGTCCCGATTTGAGCTGCACCGCCAAAAGTTCACGACGCTTATACTTCGCAATATCCATGAGCAGATAGAAGCGGAGGAGAAGATTCAGTCGCTGACGGCCGAAACTGAACTGCTGCGAGAAGAACTGAAGGCGCTCCATCAGGATGGTGCCTTGCTCGGCGAGAGTCCGGCATTTCGGCGAGTGCTCCAGGACATTGCGCAAGTTTCGAAGACCGATGCAACCGTGCTGATCACGGGTGAAACCGGAACCGGCAAGGAACTCGTGGCCCGCGCAATTCATGCGGCCAGCGTTCGTCGAGAAAGACCCTTGGTCACCGTCAATTGTGCCGCAATTCCAGCTGCCTTAATCGAGAGCGAGCTATTCGGTCACGAAGCGGGTGCCTTCACCGGCGCAACCAAGAAGAGGGAAGGCCGTTTTGCGCTGGCTGACAAGGGGACTATCTTTCTCGATGAGATCGGAGACCTTGCCATCGATCTACAAGCTAAGTTGCTTCGGGTGCTCCAGGAAGGCGAGTTTGATCCGATCGGCAGTATATCAACCAGAAAAGTGGATGTGAGGGTGTTAGCCGCAACCAATTGGGACCTGGAGCAGGCTGTGCGCGACGGGAGGTTTCGTGAGGACCTCTTTTACCGGCTAAACGTATTTCCTCTTCGACTGCCGCCATTGCGGGAACGAGGAGAGGATGTCCTACGACTAGCTGCGCTGTTTGCGAAACGGTTTGCCGCCAGAATGAGCCGTACTATTGCTCCGCTCACGGCTGATGGTGCACAGCGGCTTCAGAAATATAGCTGGCCCGGCAATGTTCGGGAATTGCAGAACGTAATCGAGCGAGCGGTCATCACCGCCGATGATGGTTGTCTCAACCTGGATCGGGCCTTACCAGAAGTCCCTCAGGTAGATGCGTCTGCGGCCGACCAGGCTCCTATACCTGATCGTATCTTGTCGGCCAAGGAGATCAATGAGCTGGAGCGCACCAATATTCTTCGTGCACTGCAGGCCACGAAGTGGAAAGTTTCGGGTGAAAATGGTGCGGCGAAACTGTTGGGCATCAACGCTTCTACCCTTTCCTCCCGTATGAGAGCGCTCAAGATTCAGAAACCTGCCGCGCCCTAACCCGGCAACCTGAGTACCACGGCCCGACTTTCCGTATGGGCGTCTTTTGCTTGTGAAATCTCGCAAATGCAATCATGAGATTTCATAAGTTGTGAAATCTCATGAGGCGTGTTCTTGCTCCGTTCGATCTCTAACCCATTGAATACGTATCACATGACATTATTTGGATGTGTGGCATCAATGCTGCTCTAAGGACACTGTATCAAAGTAGTGATGTAGGTGAGGAGGACGATTCGCAATCTCGGCAGGTGGCACTGGTTACGGACAAAATGGAATTAATCACGCAGGGGAGGCATAGCATCATGAAGCTTACACAGATTCGCAACGCAACACTCAAGGTTGAATATGCCGGGAAAAAGTTCCTGATCGACCCGATGCTGTCGGAGAAGGGTGGTTTCCCTGGGTTTCCAGGCACACTCAATAGTCATGTTGCCAACCCCACCGTTGAGCTTCCTTTGCCTCTGAGTGATATTCTTGCCGTCGATGCAGTGATCGTGACCCATACCCATCAAGATCACTGGGATGACACGGCAAAAACGGTCATTCCCAAAGACATGCTGATATTTACACAAAATGGTCGAGATGCATGGGATATTCAAATGTCATGGTTTCGCAACACGCGGGCGCTCGAGGAACGGAACGAATTTGAAGGGATTACACTGATCAAGACTCCTGGGCAGCATGGCCGAGGTGAGATTCTCGAAGGACTCATGGGAGATATCTTGGGAAATGTGTGCGGCCTCGTCTTCAAACATCCGAGTGAGAAAACGCTCTACATTGCCGGGGACACCGTTTGGTATGAAGGCGTCAAGCAAAACCTGACGCAGTACAAGCCCGATGTGATCGTCCTCAATAGTGGCGATGCCAGAGTGCTTCCGAATGAAGCGATCATCATGGGAAAGAACGATGTGCGCGATGTGTATCACGCCGCTCCCGCTGCGACCATCATTGCGAGTCACATGGAGGCCGTCAACCATGCCACGCTGTCACGAAAGGATCTCCGAGCATTTCTTCAAGAACAAGGCATGACTTCGCGTGTGCTGGTCCCTGAAGACGGGGAATCATATAGCTTTTGAGAGGTTGCTTAATGAATAAGCCTCTTGAACATGATTACGCGCCGGTCTGTGACCTCTATGAACGACACCTTGGGCCAGCCTTGTTCGAGCCCTATGCGATCGATCTCGCGCGGGGTGTGGCCACCAACTGCCTGGCAGGGTCTGTTCTCGAGATGGCCTGCGGGACGGGCATCCTGACCCAACAGCTCCGAACCCATCTGAAGCCTCTCGTATCCCTGACGGCAACGGATATCAACCCTGGGATGCTCGCCTATGCGCAGTGCAAACTAGCAGGTGTAGAGGGAATCGTCTGGCGGCAGGCAGACATCGCTGATCTGCCGTTTCCCGATGCGTCGTTCGATGTCGCGGTGTGTCAGTTCGGGCTTATGTTTGTATCGGATAAAGATCGTGCCTTTCAAGAAATGCGTCGTGTCTTGGTCAAACACGGTGTGCTGGTATTCAGTGTATGGGATCGCATGGAACACAATCCATACAGTGTTGCTGTCCACGACACGGTTGCAGAGTTTTTCCCGGACAATCCACCGCAGTTCTTCAAAGCACCGTTTAGCTTCGCAGAGGTTGCGGGGTTACGCCGGTTACTTACTGCAAACGGATTCGACCAGATCGAGATTCAGACCATTCCGAAGGAGTGCGTCAGCCCCACGGCGAGAGGGCTGGCAATCGGAATGATTGAAGGTGCACCCATCCTTGCCGAAATTCAAGCACGTGGCGGTTCATCCGGTCCAATTGTCGATGCGGTGACAAACGCCTTCGCACGGCACGGAGGGATGACCCCATTTCAGACGACCATGCAGGCACTTGTGGTGACGGCACGGGCAAGGGAATGACAGCCATCATTTTCGCACATGTACTGCGTCACGTTGTTCATCAACTGAGGAGGAAATTCTGATGCAAAAACAGATGACACAGTTGCGTGGCTTTGCCGTTCGATACACGGCTGCGTGGTGCAGCCGGAAGGCCACCAATGTTGCTCAATTCTTCACCCCAGGCGGCTCCCTGACCATCAATGGAGGAACCCCGTCGGTGGGCCGAAGCGCGATTGCGATAGCTGCACAAGGATTCTTCACCGCCTTTCCGGATCTGACGGTGTATCTGAACGATCTCGTTGAGCAACAGGACAAGATGATCTATCAGTGGACACTGGAAGGTACCCATAGCAGAACCGGCAAACGCGTGCGCCTCAGTGGATTCGAAGAGTGGAGCATGAGTGATGACGGCTTAATTGCTGCGTCACTCGGCAACTTTGATTCTGCTGATCTTGAACGTCAAATCGAACAGGGTGTGGATCCTAAGTGACTTAGTGGAGCCACAGGAAAGGACGAGACGAGTGCTCATGACTCATCCCTCTTGGATGGAGGCGAGTCGTGAGGGTCCGATTCCTGGTTGCAACCGGTTGCAGATTTGCGGATTTTTTGCTCGGTTTTTCCCTGATTTGCCGAGCTAAGTCTTTGATCTTGTTGATGCGCCGTTGTTTCCGGTGCAATTCGAAACCCGTCATCCACCCCACGCAATCTTGTCCACGGCGCCTACCAAATCACGCATATCTCGAAGTCTGCAGGTTCCGTCATTCGTCTATCCATGTGGCCATCAATGTTCGTTTCAATATTTCAGAAGCTGCAACATGTTCCAGGGAGGATCATCCCGACTGATTTGAACGTGGTATGGTAACAGGTCTAATTCGATATTAGACTGTAGGCACCCTGCTGGATCCCACCCCATATTCGTTTCGTCCCATACGCTATGCACACTCGTAATCGTCGCGGTCTCGCTTAAGATGGGAAAAGTGGTTCGTCTTGCTTAGCATTGTAGATCGTGCGATGATACAACCCGTTATCGTAGTGATGACGGCAATAACGACTTTGACCAGGCACGTTCGGCTCCATATCTTGACCCGTTCTTTTTGCTCGGCATAGCCGCATGCTACAAAGTGACTCGACCCTAGAGCTCATGACAGAGCAACAGTTTATTAAGAAGAATCTTGCTGTCATTCGAGCATATCTTAGGTGCAAGTTTCCCGGTTGCGTGATCACAGAAGAATCTCATCCGAGTATGTACCACGCCTTCACGGTTCGGCATGAGAAACTACATCAAAGCTACAAGTTAAAGGTGGGTTGGTCACGCCTTGCAGACCGTAGTCACACGCAAGAAAAAACTCGAACCGAGTTGGGTCATGTCGATGTGGCAAGTCGCATGATGCAAGCAGGCTCCAACTGGTTTTATTGGTGAAGGGTTCGCCTCTCGTGTCTCCTATCCGGCCGATACCATATCCATTTTGGTTGTTTGGTAGAAGGTAGCTGCCGAACAGCGCGAGCCTTGTCAGCCATTCATCCTGGCGTTGCTATAGAAAGAGCCTTCACAAGCCGAACAGGGTGAATCGATCGGTTAGAAAAGACTGTTCTCCTTGGTTCCACAAAGCCACTGTCAGTCCTCGCGTACCATAACAGGCGCCGCCTCATCCTTTCGCGCGGAAGACCAACTGCATTTGTATCCCCATCACCTCTCCAAAGGCACAGAGTGTCGTGCGTCGCCATGGAACGGTGAAGAAGGGACGATTTGATTGTTGCGCACCACTTCCTCATAAATTTTCACGTAGTCGCGTACCATTCGTTTCACAGTAAAGCGGTGGTCAAACGACTCGCGGCAGGCACGACGATCAATTGCCCCGAGGTTGGCTACCGAGGAGACCATCTGCTCGAGTGTCTCACTAATGAATCCAGTGATTCCGGGCTCGATAATTTCAGGGATCGATCCGCGGCGATAGGCGAGCACCGGTGTGGCACAAGCCAGTGCTTCGATCAGTACAATTCCGAAAGGTTCAGGCCAATCGTACGGGCACACCAGCGCGATAGCGTTACCGATAAACTCATCCTTTTCCTCATCTGTAATCTCACCCAGGAATTCGATCAAGGGGTGGCGCATCATGGGTTCGATCTCAGCACGGAAGTATGCCTCATCGGCGGGATCGACCTTCGCCGCCATCTTGAGCGGAATCCCCACGCGTTTGGCAAGGGTGATGGCATGATCTGGTCGCTTTTCCGGAGAGATACGGCCGAGATAGGCTAGGTATTGGCCAGGTTCGTAATGCGGACGATAGAGGTCCGGCAAGCCGTGGTGTACGGTCCCTACCCAGTTCGAGAAGGGAAGTGGGCGGCGCTGGGACTCGGAGATCGAGACCAGCGGCATCTCGGAAAATTCATGAAAAACGGACACGAGTTCTGGCAAGTCCAGCCGCCCGTGCAAGGTCGTTACCACCGGAATCCCACACCGTCGTGACATCGGAAACGCGAGGAAATCCAAGTGCGAATGGATCAGGTCGAATTCCTTAGCTATAGCTCCGAATGCCCGTTCCTGCAACAACACTTGTGGAGCATCACGATTGAAGATCCCAGTATTCAAACGGAGGGCCTGGGGGCAGATAGCTTCCAGCCGAGCACCGGTCACTGAGTCGCCGCTGGCGAACAACGTCACATCATGCCCCTGACGCACCAGTTCCTCTGTGATATAGGACACGATCCGTTCGGTTCCTCCGTAGCGCTGCGGCGGCACACTTTCCCACAACGGTGCAATCTGAGCGATCTTCATATTTTCTCCTGTTTAGTAAAACGTGATGAGCGTCAAAGCTGGCTGAAAGAGGGAGTTTGACGCTCGGTGATAAAAAGATGGGTCTCTACGGCAGCGATAGATCCTATTCCCGCAGGAACCACGTATAAGAGCGATGCAGGAGGCGTTCCACTTATAAGGCTGAGAAAGAGTCTGCCTATAAACAAAGCCGAAGTTTGCTTGAGACATCGGAGAACATCTTCGACTAGACGAAGAGAATTGAGGGAACGACCTAGGAAACCCGCAGAGAGCGCGACGGAAACCACCCGCTGTCACACCTTGGAAAAATGCCCCACTTGAAAAGGAGTGAGGCCAGATAGGCCTCACATTTTGACAAAAACCCCAACCGGTTTTCCTGCCGATCTGTCCCAACTTAAGAAGTATTCCACTTAGTACATAAACCGAACTACAGTCTCAACGTTCTTAGGGGTCTGAAAATTGCGTCCTGGTAACGAATCGAATGCGGAATTTGGGCGGTGACCATGGGAGGAGTTTAGAGGTGAGTAAGACCATGTATCTGTCGATGATCCTTGCAGGGTTCGTTCTGTTGACAGCCGCTTGTGGTGGAGAAGGGGATACTCCTCCTCAGGTCGTATCCTCTCCACCACCAGGCGAAGCTCCTCCGCCTCCAGTTGAACCTCCTTCTCCTCCGGTCGAACCTCCGCCGCCCGTCGTACCTCCCCCCCCTCCGGTCAACCCTCCTCCGCCTCCTGCTCCGACCCCAAATGCGATCGTAAGAGAAAATCAGCTCACCGGAACCACCGGGTGGAAGCTCACCGAACCAGCCACGAATCGGGAAATAGAGGGCCACGCGTCAGCCACCAGTGTGAACCATGGAGACCGAATCCGTTTGTACGTGAACACGACAGCACCAACCTACACGATCGACGTGTTTCGTATGGGCTGGTATGGGGGATTAGGCGGCAGACGGGTCATGGACTCGATTCAAGTCACTGGCACCCAGCAAATCGTTCCAGCGCCGGACCCCACCACAGGGCTCGTCGATTGTGACTGGATCAACCCATTTACCCTGACGACAGGAGACGATTGGACTAGCGGGGTCTACCTGGCCAAACTCACGGAAAGTGCCAGCAACAAACAGAGCTACATCATCTTTGTCGTTCGGAATGACGAAGCGTCGTCTCACTATGTGTTCCAACTCCCTGTCACGACCTACCAGGCCTACAATTTTTGGGGTGGGAAGTCGATGTATTCTTACGGGAGCGGCACTCAACTCCCGTGGGGGTCTTCAAGGGGTACCCCAGCCGTCAAGGTGTCATTTAACCGTCCGTATGCAAGGAGTACGAATCCCCCTGCAGCGTTTGGCGTAGGAGCCGGAGAATTTTTGACCAATTTTCATCCTGTGGCAGAGTTCTACCCTGGGAGCAGTGCAGGGTGGGATTACAACTTGCTTCGGTGGCTCGAAAAAGAGGGCTATGATGTTACCTATATCACCAATATAGATCTTCATGCCTCTTCTACGGCACTCACACACTCTCGCACCTACCTATCAAGTGGGCATAACGAATACTGGTCGTGGGAAATGCGCGAGAAGGTCACCGCGTTCAGAGATTCTGGTGGGAACTTGATCTTCTTCGGGGCTAATGCGATGTATTGGCAGGTGCGCTTAGAAAGGAGCCTTGCCATGGGGAACGAGCACCGCATCATGGTGGGGTGGAAGGAGCGATTCCGAGAAGATCCGTTGTTTACTGACAGCAGCACATCGAATGATCATCTGGTTACCTCCCGATGGCGCGATGCTCCTGTCTCCAGACCTGAAGACGCTTTGATCGGTGTGGCGTATGGGATCGATCCCGTAGATGGTGACATGGTTGTTAGTAATGCTTCTCATTGGGTATTTCAGAATACTGGGCTTCAGAACGGATCCCTCTTGCCCGGTCTTCTTGGCTATGAGGTCGATGGCATTGCAGGCCATCAACCTCCTACGACGGAAATTCTGTGTACATCCTTGGCCACGGAACTACCTAATGCAAAGAATCAGAGAATCTCTCATATGACGCTGTATACCTGGCCAAGCGGCGCACAGGTAGTTGCGACTGGGACAATGCAGTGGAGTTGGGGACTCGATGATTACAACGCTCCGCAACTCCGCTCCTCTCGCCTCAATCCTGCTGCAATCCAGATCACGAGGAATGTGCTGAGCCGATTGTAGACAGGGATGGGTGGCTACACCATCGTCATCCTTGGGGAGCTTCAAAGGTAAGCTGGTGAGAGCGATTTGATAGGATCAGCTAAGCCAGGTAGTACCAGTTGCGGGAGAAAGAAGCTGTGTTGTGGACTCTGTCAAGAGGTGGCCGGTTCCTACCATGGCGGTTCTGCAGTTCTGGTGAATCTTCAAGGGCTGGTCATCTAAACAGACAAAGAACCGGGCTGCCTGATTTCTCAGGCAGTTGCCGGGTCTTTACTTTTTATCGTTTTTAGTGAGTTGTTACTGACCAGGGCGAACGTAGAACGCCTCGTCTGCCCAGGCTTTTTTGAGCTGTGCGGCATGCATCGCTTCGTCATGTGTCACTGGTGCTGTGCAGTACGCTTCGCCACGACAAATTACATAGGGTCGGTTCGTACAGCCCAAGAGTCCGGCACCCAAAACCAGCAAACAGCCTACCGAGAAGAGCCTCATGCCTCACCTCCATTTGTGGGGAGTCCGTGTTAATGCCCAACAAGGGCATATGCTAGCTCGCAACCTCTGTTGCGCACCATCCTACATTGGAGGAAAGCTCCCCAACCTACCAGGCAGGGCCACTTACATACGGGTGCTTTAAAGTCAACTCAGCAAGCAAGAGCCACCGTCGGTTAGCGTAAAGTCGATTCTCTCTCTCCAACTTTCCTTGCATTCCTTAGCTTGACTTTGCATCATCTACAGTGTAACCATTGGTTGCTATGGTGGCTCGTGAAGATATTGCCCCTGGCGTTTATCTCAGACAAACAACTGGCGATCATGGAGGCGCTATTGCTGTCGTTCACCGAATTGGCATCAGTTTGTCCGGCGAATGGTTCTTCCAGTTGCGGTACTTGGGACAGCCGGTAGGAGCACGGAGGAGAGCCATTTCAGAATGGAGCTTGAATCTTCGAGCGAAAGATCTGGTTTCCTTCGAACTGATCGGCACGTGGCTCTCAGCGCAAGCCCTGCTGGCCGCGGGGTCGTCTTCTCACAAGCCAAAGAAACAGCTCAAGGTTCCGGTGTGGATGAGTGCAGCGGGACGTCCGAATCAGCTGCGATTATTTGAAGACTCCTAGTTCTCGTTTGGTAGCTGGTGAATCGATGGTTTTTGTAGACAGCCTAGCAAGCTTGCGTAGCTACTCCCGACGAAGTGCGAGGAGGAACCCTGTGGCCATAATGAGTACGCCAAGGATCACAAAAAAGGAGGCTGTATCTGGCAGATTGGCTTCTTGTGAGGGAGACCAGTCGACAAAAAGTCCGAGCGCGATCAGGATAGCGCCCAGGACCTGAAGCACCTTCCAGCGTAACGAGATCTTCCACTGTCTGTTGTGAGCCTCCTCCTTCTGTTTTTCCAACATAGCCAAATAAGCATGGTGGATGAAGCTGGATCTGGTCAAGGTGAATTTGTAGAACGAGGAGCGGTCGCATTCTATAAGAGGATACGATACATGTTCCTTATGCAGTACGGTGCATAACTGCTGACCAGCTTGGTAAAATCCGATCGAGTTGTCTGTTCATGAGTATCGATCCCTGAACATTTTGTTTGGGTGGGGAATAATCTCTCCCACAGGAAAGGAGGAAACCTTGCCATGAGCCGTCTCACACGACACATACTATACGGGTTATTCCTTCTCATTCCCCCGTTCGTCGGTCTTCCTGATACGGCTTGTCCATCGACATCAGCCCCCATTCAGGGGGTCGTGGTGACGGTTACGACGGGTATTCCTGGAACAATGGTTATTCGGGATGACAGAGGTGGGCTCCACATTCTGAAACTTACACAACAGACGCAATTGGGTGCCCAGTTTAAGCCGGGAGACAAGGTAGTAGCCTTTACGAGTCCGTATGGGGTGAGTGCGGTCCAGCTTCAGACGGGAACTCCATAATCGGCTCATGTCCTCCTGCGTCATCCCACCCTTTGATGCGGAGGGTTCTCACTCCGTCGACACTCTACTACTCCCATATCCGATTATCTGATCGAAGCTGTGCGATCTAATGCGCTGAAGTCCTTTGCTGGGATGTCATCCACGGTGTCCAGCGGGGAATGATCCATAACAGGAGCGTGGGAAGATAGTTGCCTCTGCGCCATATATGAGCCAGGTGGGGTGGTCAGTGCCGATAGCTTGATAGAGCAGAAACATGGTTGTCGGAAGTTACTCGAAGGGCGTATGTTGATAAGGCGATGACGATCAAATTTACATTGAGGAGTTCATGGGCATCCTAACGAGAGCCTGGAATTGGTTCTGGGGACAAACCGTCTTCAACAAGATCGTGATCGTCGGCCTATTTGCTGCCTTTGTGCCCTTCGTGCTCCCTACAGTTGTCGCCTGGTTCAGGCCGACGATGATCAAGGTTGGGGTTGCCTTTTATACCTATGAGCGAGCCGCGCAACCGCAAGGGATGAATACTCTCTATTTCTTTGAAAAACGCAATCTTGTGTCGAGCTGCAGCATTCATCGTACCGAAGAATCCGTACTCAGCGGGCGCGCCACCGCGCCCGCTTCACAAGCCTGGGTGGTGATCAAACTGTTGCTAGAGAATACGTCCGATCGAACCATTACCGATCTACGAGTGGGAGTTCGGTCTCCCGCCATCAATCCGGCAACCAAGGTCTCGACAGCTCCGAATCTAGGAGCCGTGGGAAATAGAGAGGCACCGCTCGGTGCGAGACCGCTCTATGTGATCTCGATGGGGACGCTTCCGGCTGAGAGTTCAGTGGTGGTCAGTCTAAAAACTCCCATCGACGACAACATGCGAGATTTTATCTATGACAAGAAACGCACGGTTACGATTCAAGTTCCTTATGTCTCGGCCAATCAATTCAGGGAATACCCGCCGATTGTGTCGCGAACGAACGCGACCAAGATTCTGAACCGCGAGGGAGTATTACGAACCGAGAACGATGTGTCCAGCGAGGAACAGATCCAGGTGACCTTGTTGTCTCCCGGCGAACCAGATGTGAAGGATGGCGAAACTGCCTATCAACTCCTTCCAAAGGCGAAGGCTTGTTCGGAAGCAGAAGCGGGTGTCTGGTGATCATTGACCGTGGATCGGCAAGCCTCATTCGAGTGCAGTCCAACCGATCCTTCACAAATCAGGTGGCGGCTTGCTCTGAGTAACAAGACTTCCTGCGGCGGATTGTCCTGCGAGCCACCCCGTGGACCAAGCCCATTGAAAATTGAATCCTCCGATACGGCCGTCACAATCGAGCATTTCCCCGGTGAAATAAAGTCCTGGAACCACCTTTGATTCCATCGTGCGATAGTTGATCTCCTCCAATGGGACGCCGCCCGCGGTGACTTCAGCGAAGTTCCATCCACGGTCTCGTTCAACGGGAAATCGGAACCTGGTCAATGCATCGAGCAATCGATTGCGGTCAATGCGTGAAATCTGAGCCATGGATTGCTGAGGGTCACAGGAACAGTACAAACAGAGAGAACGCGCAAATCGTTCCGGGATCAACAGTGCCAAGCTTCTTGTCAGGGAACGTTTTGGGTATTCGGCGACTTGAGTAAGGAACCAAACCTTCACTTCTTCGTGTGTTTGACCTGGTACGAAGTTGGCACAGAGGTCCACGCGTGCACCGTGGTGTGTCGCCAAGGTCCAAAAACGGCTGACATCCAGGACGACGGGGCCACTGATACCAAAATGTGTCCAAAGTAGACTTCCTGTGCGGCGATCGACCTCTCGCCCCTCTACCACGGTGATCAACTCCACCTCATGCGAAAGGCCTGAGAGTGTTGCATGAAACATGGAAGGTTCCAACACAAGTGGGACTAACGCTGGTACGGTCGGAGTCACGCGATGACCGAGGCTTCGGGCCAGCTGATACCCGAATCCATCACTTCCGGTTCTCGGTAATGATCGACCCCCGGTGGCAAGAATCAGGCGAGTTGCGTGCATCGAGCCGTGGCGGTGAGCGATACGGAATGCTGATCCCAACCAAGAGATTTCGTTCACTCGATAGTCAGGACATATCGTAACCTCGGCGCTTCGTGCGCGATTAAGCAGGGCATAGAGCACAGTGCGGGCGCGATCAGTGGTCGGAAACAGTTTGCCGGTCGGTTCGCGTTTCAAGTCGACGCCTAGCGATGCAAACCAAGCGATCGTCTGTTGTACGGAACGAGCTGCCAGCACATTCCGGATGATGTTGCGATTACCGAAAAAGTCTTTCGACGTAACCACGTCATGGGTGACATTACAGCGCCCGCCCCCTGAGACAAGAATCTTGGCTCCTATCCGTTTTGCCCCATCCAGCAAGATTACGCGGCCAGATGTGCTTTCTCTGGTAAGACCATCCGCACAAGCAATAGCGGCTGTCAGCCCCGCTGCGCCAGCGCCAACGATGACGACATTTCCACAGCTAGTATGAGTAGTTGTGATCGACAGAGGAGCCTGCTTCTGGATGCCATACGACATCAGTGACGACCTGGAAGCACAAGGAATATTAGATAGTTTTAACTGGCTGTTAACACGACGTTAATGTGGCGGTGTTAAACCAGTACCGTGGTTGCTTACAGGAGGAAACGCCATGACCTGTCGAAAATGCAAAGGCTTGATGATTCCAGAACGCCAACCAGTGGTATCGTCCAGTACGATCGTCCTTCGTTGCCTCAATTGCGGTCTGATCATCGATCCCTTGATCGAACAAAATCGCAGCAACCACGTGCGGGCCAAGGCGGCCTAAAATACGGGTGGTCCTACGGCTCGATACCCAGCATTCGGATCGAACCCCTTGGACGGAGTGGATGTCGCGTGCGTGGTCAGATCGAAAACTCTGCCCACAAAAAGGTATGGTCCGAAGGTTCTTTCGCTCGCCGCGGCTCGACGTCCACGTCCACCTGAGTGCATTTCTCCGCGAGTGGGGCTGTCGCCATCATGTGGTCGATGCGCCAGCCTTTGTTGGCGGCAAGTGAGCTCGGTGCACGATAGTCCCAGAAGGTGTATTGCTGGCGTGTCGGGTACAGCTTCACGAAGACATCCTGAAATCCCCATGCTACCGTCTGTTCGTAGGCCTTGCGGGCTGCTTCATGATAGCAAACATGCTTAAGATGTTTCTCGGGGCTATGGACGTCCATCGGTCGTGGAGCGACATTCATATCGCCGCACCAAATGGCTGGAGCCTGGGGCGAAAGATGTGCGTCAAAATATCGGCGTAGCCGTTCGTACCAAGCGAGCTTGTAGGCATATTTGGGTGAATCGATCTCGAATCCTTGAGGGACATAGGTGTTGACGATCGGAATTCCATCAATGACGACGCGAAGCAGGCGAGAGTCGTCTGGTTCTCCTCCGTCGTCGAATCCATGCGAGACGGCTTCCGGTTTTTTTCGGCTAAGAATCGCCACGCCGTTATAGGATTTCATTCCACGAAAAGTCGTTTCATACCCACTGGGAGCTAGGGCGAGCAATGGGAACTCGCTATCTTGAACTTTGGTTTCTTGGAGACACAACACATCCGGCTTGTGCTGATCGAGCCATTCGAGCACGATTGGTAGGCGCTTACGCAATGAATTGACATTGAAGGTGGCAATTTTCATCTCATACATCCTCTAGCAGAGTCGGAAATCCTAACAAAAGCCATAGGCGACGAACAAGCGGTAAGCGGCTATTCCTATGAGTCGTTCACGATGTCGTCATTTTGAGTCCCGGTATCTTTAACGCATGGATCGCGTCTCGAATAACATCGATGACTTGAGGTCGCGTAAACCCGCGTCGCCATGCGAGTCCGATGCGGCGACCCGGGGTATTCCTCCAGTCAGTCTGATAGCACGGGTCTATGCTCTGTGACAGGAGCGAATATCACTGAGCGCATCGGCCACGGAGGGTCGATATATCACGCGAAGTCTGTTGATGCTCGCGAGTGCAATGGAAACGGAAGGATGGTGGATGTCATTGAGCGTATCGGAGTAGGCGGATCCGTCTATTCCTCCAGTCACCCCATAAGCTAAGAATGTTTCGCGAAGAGGCCTAGCAGGGGAGGGCACTCTATCCCTCCTCTGCCATCAGCGGACCGTTATTTGTGCGAGTACCGACGAACATGTGAAGTCTGAATGGAGAAGAGCAACGTGCATCTTATTTGGATTAGGCCACGGCGTTTGTCGGACAATTGAGTCGGCAGTACATGTCGTGATATGACAAGCAAGGGGTTTACCTACGAGGCAAGAGAAAGGTACCCGAGTCGCAGGATTAATGAAGCGGCTGAGAGTTGAAGATAGTCACGGATCCCATACATAAGCCTGAAAAAGGGAGGATGTGATGAGACGAGCAAGGTTGGGCAAGGTCATATTGACCGGGGTGTTCATATTGGGAACGGCTGCCGCGATACCTGCGGGTGCGGGGGAGCCACTTCAGTTACCAACCATTCAAGGACTGGAAGACCCCAATACCTTTGTGCCGGAAGACAATCCCCTTACGAAGGAGAAGGTTGAGCTGGGGCGTATGCTCTTCTTCGACAAACGGTTGTCGAAGAACGATACCATCGCCTGTGCCAATTGCCATATGGCCAGCAAGGGGTTTGGAGACGGGATGCCGGTGTCGACGGGTATCAAGGGGCTCAAGGGTGGCCGCAGTGCGCCTGTGTCATTCAACCGGGTGTATAGCAAGGCCCAGTTCTGGGATGGACGAGCAGCGACATTGGAAGATCAATCGATCGGACCATTCGTGAATCCAGTCGAACATGGATTCGTTAACCATGACGAAATGGTCGCGAAGATGAAAAAGATCCCGGGGTACCGGAAGTTGTTCAAGGATGTATTCGGTCGTGAGATCGAGATTGGTGATGTCGGCCGTGCGATCGCCAGTTTCCAGAGGACGGTCCTGTCCGGCAACAGTGCGGTCGACAAGTTCGATATCGGAGGAGATGAAAAGGCATTGAGTGATTCTGCGAAGCGCGGTCTTGAGTTGTTCCGTGGGAAGGCGCGTTGTACCAGATGTCACTCAGGATTCAATTTTACCGACGAGAAGTTCCATAATATCGGCATCGGGTGGGACACCAACACCGTGGATCTCGGTCGATACATGGAGACCAACAATGCTGAGGATATCGGTGCGTTCAAGACGCCGACATTGAGAGAGATCGCCCGCACCGCCCCGTATATGCACGATGGACGGTTCAAGACCCTTGCGGAAGTGGTGGATTTCTATAACAAGGGAGGAGTCAAGAATCCACACCAAGATAATACGATTATCCCCTTAGAACTGACGGATGAGGAAAAGTCTGATCTTGTGGCCATGCTCAAGTCGCTCAACGGCGAAGGCTGGCAACATGTCTCGGCGCCAAAGTCGTTCCCAAAGTAATTCACTCTTATAGAGTGTGAACTAAAACAAGGGCCTTCCTCGACCGATAGTCGAGGAAGGCCCTTTTCATTGCTCAGCTCGGCAAAACGGAGGGAGTGGATTGTGCGAGATAGCGACGCAGGATCGCTTGTTCAATACGCGAACGACCACGGTCCGGTGCCGGGAATCGAAGAACGAGATGCATCTTGCCTGATTCCGGCAATTGAATCGTGATGCGTGGTTCCGGCGAGGGGGCTTCCAATAGATTGGCCTGCTCGAGGAGCTTCATCTGCCGAACTGCCTCGTCCATGAACGGAGCACATTCGTGCCTGGCTGCTTCTAGAAGTGCCCGTTCTGCCCGTTGCCAATCGTCCTCACTCTTGAGCGGAACGGCCAACGTATAGAGGCCGTATTGCTGCTGGGGATTCTCTTTGATCAGTGGGTAGCTGAACAGCAAACTGTTGGGGAAGACGGTCACGCGTCCCGTGTAGAGGTGAGCGGTTTGTCCTGGGCCGATCTCTAGCAACTTGGTTGCGAAGGCATCGTAGTCCAATACCACACCGCGATAGCCGGCGATTTGAATCCGATCCCCGACGGTATAAATTTTTCCGGCAATGCGAAGCGCCGCACCAATCCAACATAGGATCAGCTCCTTCGTCGCCAAGACCAATGCGACAGCCAGGGCGACGATGGATACAGCAAAAGCCTGTAACTCGTGCGCCCAGATGCTCACTAGACCGATGAGAAATGCCAGAGCGACGGAATTTCTGGTCGTGACCACCCAGCGACGTTTCGACTCCATCGACAGCGTAGGCTTGTTGGCCAGCCAGCGTACGATGAGCGTTCTGATGGTGATGAGGACCAGCAATAGGACGAGAGACTTCAAACCGTCCAGGGCAACCCAGCTGTCGATTGAGAACCATTCGTTTGAAGTCACAGTCTTCCCTTACTTCGATGTCAGCGTCTCGCGGGTCCCGGGAACACATTCCTCTCGCTTCCATCGCCTGAGGACCTTCTCTTCGGAGAACGTCAAGAGATATCGGTAGCAGTATAAGGTTGGTTTGGCTCCCCCCTCTGCTCCTTTGCCCATCAAGCTTGTGACTGAATTAGAGGCATCTGCGACGAAGGTGGGATTCCAGGGGGTCAGTTCTTGTTCGCTGAGGGCAAAACGATAGGTCCAGAGGCTGTCTCCGCCGAGCGCTGGGGTCTTAGCCGTATGGGGTGGACCTAATCGCTCACGAACGTCCTCCTGCGTCAGTCGGCCGACCCCTTTCTTGAGATAAGTGTCTCGCCAGGGCCCTCCACAGCCGCTGACGCCAATCGTCAGGGCGATAAGCAGAACACCCGCTATTATGGGAAGTGATCGGTTGATAACGTACGAACTCAAGGCCGACATGCTGGGGCATACGCTACACCGGACGACTGGTAAGTGCAACTCCACGCGCCGTTCCGAGCAATCCTTCTCCTGCTCAACAAAGCGGTGCAGTGAGAATTGGGATGGGGACCGGAGGTAGGTGGATTTAGCCAATTATTTTAGGTACCTTACTTCAAGGGGCAAAGATATGGTTGCTCGACGAATTCTCGGAGTATCCCTGGCAGGTTTCTGCGTCCTGTCTCCTATGGCTGGTTTCACATCGGCCACTGAAAGCCGAACCACGAAACCTGAATCGGTCTCCCAGACATTGCTGAAATCCGGCCCCTCCTCCATCTCAGCGAAATCCTCGGGTTCCGATGGTGATGACAGGGGGAGCGATAAGAGCAAACCGCTGACGAACGCGACTGGTCAGACAGCGCATGCGGAGTCGAACGGTCGTGACCATATCGGAAGAGATGGAGCGCCAATGGTGCTGGTGTCAGGAGGGGATTTTATCATGGGGAGCGATAAGGGTGATGAGGACGAAGCGCCTGCCCATCGCGTCCGTCTGCATGCGTTTTATATCGATAAGTTTGAAGTCACAAATGGACGATTTGCCAAGTATGTCGAGGCCATTCAAAGTGAGCCGCCCTGGGGCTTTTCGGATAAGGACACGCCGGTGATCCATGCCGATCGCCCGGTGCGCTGGGTGAACTGGATGGATGCGCTGGGGTATTGTCTGTGGGTCGGCAAGCGGCTTCCCACTGAGGCGGAATGGGAGAAAGCTGCACGTGGAACCGACGAGCGGGTGTATCCGTGGGGCAATGATCCTCCAACACCGGTCCATGCTGTCTATGGGTTGAAGGAAGGTGGGGGGGAAACGGTGTCTGTCATCGGGGATCACCATATGGGGCAGAGTCCTTACGGTGTACAGGATTTGGCCGGTAATCTGTACGAATGGGTGATGGACTGGTATGCCGAAGACTTTTATTCGAGCTTTATCAATAGTCCTGCGATCAATCCGCGTGGACCGACCGAAGGAACAGCGAAGGTTCAGCGCGGCGGATCCTATATCAATACACCATATCGATTGCGGTCCTCGTTTCGGACCAAGGCCGACCCGGCTGAGCAGGACCACAATGTCGGTTTCCGGTGCGCACAAGATGCGCCAAAATAGCGTGAGCGACAGGAGTATCACGCATACCTTCTTATTTTACTGTTCGAGTTCCGCATGAGCGTTGTGAGCAGTCGGACAGTGGTAGTTCTCACACGGACGAGGGAGGAATTTTGTGAAACAATATCGAGTAAAACCTGGCTCGAGACTCTCGCTGAGGCGCTTCGATCCAGACGATACCGGTGAGTACAAGAAGAACGCGCAGGGAAAGGGCCGTGCCAAAGCGGAAACGGCCAAGCTCATCGCGAAGCTGGATGGACTTCAAGAACGGCTGTTTGCCAATGGGACACGCTCACTGCTCATTGTGCTGCAGGGGATGGATACCAGCGGAAAAGATGGGACCATCAAAGGTGTCATGTCGGGGGTGAACCCGCAGGGGTGTAAAGTGGTGGCTTTTAAGGCGCCGTCCCACCATGAGTTGGCTCACGACTTTCTGTGGCGAGTCCATCGTGAAGTTCCGCGCAGAGGACTAATCGGCATCTTTAACCGATCGCACTACGAAGACGTGCTCATTACGCGGGTCCATGGATGGGTATCGGATAAAACGGCCAAGCGCCGCTTCAATCATATTAGGGATTTCGAAGAGCTGCTGACCGAGAACGGGACAGCCATTCTCAAGTTCTTTCTCCACATTTCCAAAGACGAACAGAAAGAACGACTGCAGACCCGCATCGCCGATCCAGAAAAACGCTGGAAATGGAGTTCTGGTGATCTCGAGGAACGCAAGTTGTGGAACGACTATCAAGAGGCTTTTGAAGACGTTATCTCAGCGACGAGCACCGCATGCGCGCCTTGGTATATCGTGCCGGCCAATCGGAAGTGGTACCGCAATCTGGTCGTGGCGGATCGCGTCGTCGATGCGTTGGAAGACATGAAACTGAAGACCCCACCGGCGCCCGAGGGTGTGGATTTCGAGAAGTTGAAGATCGTCTAGCCGCTAATAGGCGCCGCGTTCCTCCTTCTTACTTGGGATAAAGGTTCTCATGAACTGGACTCTAGTGACCTGGGGTTGTCGTCTATTGATCGGGGGAGTACTCTTGGCCTCGGCACTCGGGAAATCCCTCGATATGCCGGGCTTTGTCGATGTGCTGGTCACCTATCGATTGTTTCCAGAATGGTCGCTCTGGTCGGTCGCGCTAGGGATCACCGGGATTGAATGGGTGCTGGCCGCCTGGATTCTTGTCGGGTGGCAGCTTCCCACCGGAGCTCTCATTGCGATGGGCCTCAATGGGTTGTATGCGATTGGGCTCATCGTGACGTTACTTCGTGGGCTCGATCTTCCCAACTGTGGCTGCTACGGCGTGTTCTTTCCTCAACCGCTGCGTTGGTATTCCCCGCTCGAAGATCTTGCTTTAGTTGGAATCTGTTCGGTGTTACGAGCCGGGGCAAGAAGATCCGGTCAGCCTCTTGACAAGAATTGACAATGAGCGTAGGGAAGACAGTGCGGCCCATTCTATCAATCGAAGTTCGAGAGATCGGGTAGACCGCGCGGCTATCATCCAGGTCTCTCGATGACTTCTTGACGAGAGGAGGGTGGAGATGGACGACACGACGCCACCTGGCCCATTAGGCCCACCGATACTCGGGTGGGTTTCTCGCTGGTCACGCTGACCGGTTCTTCGCTGGCAGTGCCACATCGGCACGCATGGTCCTTACAAAAGGACCAAAGCCGTTTATGCGGAGAGAGTTTCGGGAGCGTGAGGAACACAGGCACCCCGGGATTGACGAGGTCTCCCCCAGCTGGAAACCAGACATCATCAGTATCGCGTGGGTCTTCTGGGTCGCGACAACCGAGATCATCCTAAGGCGTCCCAAGCGCCGAACACGGGCGACCTCCCACCATAGTGCAAGGTCGCTCGTGTTATGTTCACGGTTGAATTCCCACTGTACAGATAGATCCCGACAGACACCTTTTTACACTGGCTCTCACACACGGTCTGGAAAGTTGGAGATGATGCCGTCCACGCCAAGCATCTTCATCCTTTTTATGACTGCCGGGTTGTCTACAGTGTAGACGAACACCATCAAACCTGCTTCGTGGAGGCGACCCAGGAGGGGTTTGGTTACCGCATCGATACGGACACCGACATGGGTTGCCTGCAGATTGAGGCCTATGGCACTGGGATTCTCAGGGAGCCGTTTGAACAACGCCAATGTCAGAGCCTGCGGATCAATCCTTCGCACGTGTTGAAGCTCTTCGTGAAGGAACGATGCATAGATCACAGGGCCGTTGAAGCCGCTGCCACGGACCGTTGCACAGGCATCATACGCCAGGCCTGGCACTTTGAATTCCAGAATCAACCCGATTCTACCGCTGGCCATGGTGAGCGCCTCTTCGAGCGTGGGCACCTTCTGTCCGTTACCAGCAGCCAACCGCTGGGTGTCCTCCAGTGTGAGGTCGGCAATGGGTCCCTGGCCGTTGGTCGTGCGGTTGACTTGTTCATCATGCAGGAGCACGAGTGCTTCATCCGCCGTCCTCCGGACATCGACTTCCGTGAAGTGACAGCGAAGTGTGATGGCATGTTCGATCGATGCGAGCGTGTTTTCAGGTTGGTAGCCGCAGGTTCCTCGGTGCCCGATGCGAAGGACCCCGCGTTGGGGGCTTTCTTTTATCATGGTGCTGCCCTACCATGTCATCAATGGCTGAGAGAAAATCGAAAAAACCACCATTACCCAAAGGAGCACGGCGACGTCGAAAACCCACCGGGGCCTCGATAGGCTTTGCAGCCGGTGAACTCCAAGCCGCTGCGCCGCCTGGGGTCGTGGCCGAACTGCATCAGGCCATCGAACAGGATGATGGGAAAGTCTTGTCGATGTACCGTGAACCCTATGGTGGACACTGGGTTATTCTCGCTGCCTTGCCGATCGAATTGGTCGAGCCGACCCCCTATCAACGAAATATCTCTGACACGCATGTCAGAAAGTTGGAAGGGGTCATCGGAAAAATCGGTCGTTTTCTCGATCCCATTATTGCGGTACGGATCGTGAAACCAGACTATGCGGCGAAATATTGGACTCCGAACGGGAACCATCGCCTGTCTGCCATGCGAACGCTGGGGGCGAAGAGCATTATCGCCATCGTGGTTCCCGAACCGGCAGCTGCCTATCAGATCCTCGCGCTGAACACAGAAAAGGCCCATAATCTTCGTGAGAAGGCGTTGGAAGTCATCCGCATGTATCGAGAACTGGCGCAATTCGATGGCGCGATGGAAGACACCTATGCCCTGGAGTTTGAGGAGCCGGCGCTGATCACACTCGGGCTCTGCTACGAAGACCGGCCTCGGTTCAGCGGTGGGGCCTACCATCCGGTGTTGAAGCGAGTGGAAGAATTTCAGCAGAAACCGTTACATGCGGCTTTGAGCATTCGTCAGCAGCGTGCCAAGGCCGTCCTAGAATTGGACGACCTCATTGTCAAGCAAGTCGAAGTCCTCAAGGGCAAGGGGCTGACCAGTCCCTATCTGAAAAGCTTCGTGGTAGCCCGCGTGAACCCCATTCGGTTCCGTCCCAAAGATGCTCCTCCATTGTCGTTCGATGAGGCGCTTGACCGCATGACGCAGGCTGCGCAGAAGTTCAATCCTGATAAGGTCAAAATGGACGACTTGGCGAAATCGGGCGGATCGCCGGACGACTCCGAATAGCACGCTCTACGTCTTCGTCTTGTTTCTCGACCAAATGTCCCTTTACAATGATTGGTTAGTTTTGCCTGAAGGAGGACGTTATGGGTCTTGCTGATAATCAATGTATTCCCTGTCGCGGCGGGGTTCCGCCGGTGCCAAATGATCGTGCTCAGGCGTTGTTGAAAGAACTAGGGCGAGGCTGGTCGCTGAATGGGCAGGGGCATCTCGAACGGCTCTATACCTTTCCGGATTTTGCGCAAGCGCTGGCGTTTGTGAACAAGGTCGGTGCCGTTGCGGAGGCTGAAGGACATCACCCCGATCTGTATTTGGCCTGGGGCAAGGTCAAGGTCGAGATCTGGACACATAAGATCAACGGCCTGACAGAGAGCGACTTCTATCTGGCGGCCAAGGCTGACCGGGAATTTGAACCCTTTCGGGCAGGATGCTGAAAAAGTCCGCCAGCGTCGTTCTCGCATCGCTCAGTGGCTCAACGTACCGGGGCGTACGCCTCGCCACTTCGCTCGTTGCGGCCTTGCTGAACGGCCATTTTGAGCATCCTGCGATGATCGTTCCCCCTTCGACAGTCCTGCCATGAGCTTATCAAAGGGCTCATGTCGAACGGCTTATTGACGTAACGTGACGAGGAACTGGTGAGCGATCAAGCCAAAGTTGCGCTCGTCAACATGCCGTTTAGCTACGCCAAGTATCCGTCGATCCAACTTGGCACACTTGCCGCGCGGCTGAAGTCCAACGGCATTTCAGTCGATTGCCATCACTTGAATGTCCGGTTTGCTCACCTCATCGGTGTTGAATTGCACGAATCGATCTGTGAGAAACGAGCACTGTTCGGCGAGTGGCTCTTCTCCTCTCTCCTATTTCGAGACAATCCAAAACGGTTGGAATATCCGCAGGTCTTCAAGCCAGTTTTCGAACAGGCTGCTCAAGAGAGTGGGAAGCCGGTCGGCTATTTTGAGGAGATCGCCACCCGCATCGCTCCGCAGTTTTTGACCTGGGCGCTGCGATCGATCGACTGGGGGCAGTATAAGCTCGTCGGGTTCACCTCCACGTTTGACCAGAATGTAGCCAGCCTGACGATGGCCAAGCTGATCAAGGATCTTTATCCAGATGTGACTGTTGTTTTTGGCGGAGCGAACTACGACGGTGAAATGGGCCATGAATACTTTCGCGCGTTTCCTTTCATCGATCATGTGGTAGTCGGGGAGGGGGAAGAGAGTTTCCTGTCGCTAGCTCGTCAAGTATTGGCTGGTAGAACCGACAGGTACCCGAATGGTGTGGCTTATCGGCAAGGCGAGCAAATTGGCTTCACGCTCAATGCGGAACTCTTTTCAGATTTTGCGAAGACCGACCCCCCAGATTATAACGACTATTATCAGCTGCTTGCTGAACTTGGTCAGACGACCCAGGGGTTGGATCGTATTCTCTTGTATGAAGGCTCGCGCGGCTGTTGGTGGGGTGAGAAACATCACTGCACATTTTGTGGACTCAATGCTCAGAGCATGAAGTTTCGGGCCAAGGCTCCGGACCAAGTGCTGAAAGATATCGCTGACCTTTCGCAGCGCTATGACGCCGTCCGTTTTCGTCTCGTCGATAACATTATCGATATGGGCTATATCGAAAAGCTTTTTGGTAAGCTCGCGGCAGACCATTGCGACTTAGATATCTTCATCGAAACGAAGAGTAATCTACACAAACATCAGATCAAGACCTTGGCCGCTGGTGGCGTGAAGTGTATGCAGCCTGGGCTTGAGAGCCTGAGCCTGAATCAACTCAAGGCGATGGACAAGGGTGCCACGCCGATGCAGAACATCGTTTGCCTCAAGTGGAGCCAGTACTATCACGTGATGGTTTCATGGAATATCTTACTGGGGTTTCCAGGAGAGACGAACGAAGATTATCAGCGCCAGCTCGATCTGATTCCCTCTCTGCTCCATCTACAGCCGCCGGAAGCCACCGGAAGATTCTGGCTCCAGCGCTTCAGTCCCTACTTCGCCAGGCCGCACGAGTACGGCGTCCGCATTACTGGCCCAGGGATGGCCTATGAATATGTATACGATGCACGGCAGGTGAACTTAAAGAAAATTGCATATGACTTTGAGTACGAACTCGACAACTGGCCAGTGGATCCGCACTTATATCAAGGACTAGTTGCTGCTATCGAGGGTTGGCAGCGGTTGCACCGGTCCGGCGATAAGCCGTTTCTGTATTACTCAAAAGCTCCAAACTATGTGACCGTCTACGACGGCAGGAATCCGAAGGCGGCGACTCGTCTGCGATATGAAGGATTGGCGGCGATGCTGATCGAGATCTGCAATGAGGCGGCGAAAAGTGTCGAGCAGATCCGAACTGCGGTGGCTGGACGAGTTGACTGCAGAGACGAAATTCTCCTTCCAACTCTCAATGACCTCGTTAGCCAACGAATTCTCTACGAAGAACGGGGGAAATACTTCACGCTCGCGATTCCAGAAAATCTATACCTATAATTCTTGGCCAGGCTCCACCGCTATGGTCAGTTCTGGGTCGGACAAGGATCCCCAGTGAGAGTTTTGACGTGTCTCCTACATCGACAACTTCTCTGTCACATTGCGCATCTGCACACCGTGAACCAGTGAGGCACCGCCGCGGATGGCGCAGGCGACATGGATGGCTTCAGTCATTTCTTCGACGTTTGATCCCTTCTCCAATGACGCCTGCGTGTAGGCGTCGATGCAGTAGGGGCATTGCACAGTGTGGGCGACGGCGAGGGCAATGAGCGCCTTTTCCCGCTCTGTGAGTGCGCCTTCGGCGAACACCGCGTCGTAGTAGCTCTTGAATTTGTCCCACAGGGCTTTGTTTCCCTTCCCAAGATCTGCAAACTTCCCCAAATCGTGCGAATGATAGTACGAGTCCATGGGAACCTCCTCAAGTGATTGGGTATGGGATGGAATCGAACGGATTGAGAGAGCAATTAGGCATTGCCGGGAGGCATCGGGTCGGCCTCCGTCAGGGCTTTGGAAAAGCGATGGCCGACGATGGTCGTGGCTTTTGACATGAGGTCTACCACCTCTTGCCATTCATTGGGGAGTAGGTCTTGCTTCAATTGTGGGTGGATAGCCCATTGAGCTTCGACCTGCGTTCCTTTTCGGTTGACGAGCACGCGGAGTAATTCCACGTCCCAGGTCGAGTCGGGGGCGTTATCCTCGGAAAGACCGCCGTTTGCCTGCTCAGGTGGGGGAACTGCGCGTGCCATATATTGACCTCAATGTGATCGAGGTGAGGAGCATACCGCATCCTCACTGTGATTGTATATCGCGTGATCTTTAGGAGATGTAGAACTGTTCCGGTTGTGTGTCTATGGAGGTGCTTGGTTCAAGACGGTCAGCATCGCCTCATGGATGTGTCCGTTGCTCGCGACGAGCTCCTGTTCATAGATGGAGAGGTCCTTGCCGCTGAAGTTGGTGAGCCGTCCTCCGGCCTCTCGTACAATTACTGCTCCCGCCGCCATATCCCATGGGTTGAGCCGCACTTCCCAGAATCCATCAAACCGTCCTGCCGCCACGTAGCAGAGATCCAGGGCGGCGGATCCTGTTCTTCTGAGCCCCTGTGCCTTCAGCGCAAAACTGCAGAAATGATCGAGGTTGTTGCGTGGGGTATCTCTAATGTCATAGGCAAAACCGGTTACGAGGAGGCTGTTGTCGAGGTCTGTGGTGTCTGAAACGCGGATACGCCGGCCGTTCAAATGGGCTCCCCTCTGGTCCATCGCGGTGAACAACTCATCCCGTGAAGGATCGTAGACTACCCCGAGGAGATACTTCTCCTGGTATTCGAGTCCGATCGACACGCAGTAGGTTGGGTATCCATGTGCGAAGTTGGTCGTTCCGTCCAATGGATCGATAATCCATAAATAGGGAGAAGGGGCTTCGTCGATACGGCCGCGCTCTTCGGCCAAGAAGCGATGGGAGGGAAAACGGCTTCGAATATGGTCGATCACACATTGTTCAGCGGCACGGTCGGCGTCCGTTACCAGATTGATCGGATTCTTGTACTCGACGTGGAAACCGGCTGCGGTATAGTTGAGAAGGAGCGCTCCGGCTGCTCGCCCAGCAGTAACGGCTGTTTCTAGAAGCGTATCCGCGGAGAGTGGCTCAGAGGAAATTGGCACGTGAGAATCTACCATGTCCCGACTTGCAGCTCACACGAATTGTGCTAGTCTTATCGGAACAAGCCTTATGATCATGGATAAGAAAAGGATTACTTGCTTGCAAGGAAAATAACCTAGTAGACAATGTATTATTTAAATATAGCATCTTGACAAAGATTACAAGCACTGCTATAAAGCAAGCATGCTTTGAAACTGGAGTAATTAAGAAGTTGTGGAAGAGTTAACGGACATACTTGTTGGGCTGGAACAGCGCATCAATGCCTACAAGAGTCGGTTTCAGGACTTAGAGAAAAAGCGTCGTCGATTAGATGACGAAATCGCTACCATCAAGAAATACCTTGAGCTTGCCGAGACCCTTTACCGGGTTGAGGCCGACAAGGCCAAGCTTGCCAGCCTGTCAAATCAAATCATTCCTGCTGATGACTCCAAAGGAATTCGCCCTCCACCGGTGATGGATGTCACCGATCAGTCCAGAGAAATTCTTCTTGGACGGAGTAAGTATGTTGGGAAAAGCGTCCCTCAAGCCGCGTATGAAATACTCCGGGAATCGAACCGAGCGATGCATGCCAAAGAGCTCGTGCAACGGTTGATTGAGGGCGGATTGCAAATCAAAGGAAAGACCCCGTTAACGTCAATTGCGACGTCGCTGAAACGTGACAAGCGGTTCAGAAAGGTCGGCCCCAATACGTTCGAGGCCGTAGACGACATGCTGATCAAGGCTGTGTAGAGTTGGTCCTAACTTACAACGGCGAAGGGGGGTGAGACTCTTGGCAACAAAGAAAGCAGCAAAGAAGAAGAAGAAGTAATCACCACCATGATGTGATGCGCCGGGGGTATAGTTGCTTGCCTCCGGTGCACCATCCATGACCTATCTCGTGTTAGCACTCCCATCCAATTGCTTCAATAGAAGTGTAAAGGTTCCTTGAAGTTAGACGGGCATCGTCTCGTAAGTAACTGTCGACCACGTCTGTAGAGACGTAGGCATCCCCTCTTGAACCCCTGAAGGGAATCCGCTGTGAACTAGGAAGCAGCCTGAAGTTCTACAGTTGGCTGGAAACGGGACCGGTGCGAAATCGGCCGCGTTCCCTCGGCTATTGGGTCCGCATTCAACAGCACCCATTTCTCCGGCTGCTTCAGGATTTGTTGGACGAGACGTGTGTGGAGTGCATGTCCCGAACGGTCTGCGATGATATGGCCGATAAAGGACATCCCAAGGAGAGAGAAGTCACCGATCAGATCAAGAATTTTGTGACGAACAAACTCGTTGTTGAAGCGGAGACCAGAGTCATTCACGATGCCGTCTCCTGACAAGACGACTGTATTATCAAGTGTTCCCCCTTTCCCAAGCCCACGAGCCCACAAGGCTTGAACTTCCTGGAGAAACCCGAACGTTCTCGCTTCAGCAATCTCGCTCTCAAACGCACCAACCGAGCAGTCATGCTCGTACGTCTGAGTTTTGATCAGAGGATGTTCATAGTGAATTGAATAGGTAATGCGTGGGGTTGGGGATGGCTCGATCCTCACCCTCTTTGATTTCTCAGTCACTTCAATGGGAGACATAATCTTGAGAAACGGTTGTTTCCGATCTTGCGGAGTGATTCCCGCGGCTTGAACCAAGCGGACAAACGGAGCCGCACTCCCATCCATGACCGGGACTTCACTGGCCGTGACATCAATGAAAACGTTGTCCACATGGAGTCCTGCCAGCGCCGCTAGCAAATGCTCGATGGTTTGGACCTGGAAGCCTCCGCCACTGATTGCGGTGCACAGTTCAGTGGGAATCCGATGTTCGATGGAGACGGGGAGATACGCATCGACATCCCCCTGCCGACTCACAAACACCACCCCAGTATCAGGGGGAGCTGGGCGCAGTGTAATGGTTGCGGATTGTCCAGAGTGAAGTCCGACACCAGAACATGTGATCGTGGATGCTAAGGTTTGTTGATTGCGCACAGGTCCTCCCTCGTGTAAATCGTCAATGTTTTCTACGATAAAGCAATGATTATGCCATTTTCATTATTCGTTAAGGCATTGTTATTAAATGCAAATATACTGAAAAAGTCTAATGCGCGCTGTATCCTAAAAGACACAAGTGTGTTTTTCGGAAGCCCAAAAAGGCGAAGAAAGAGCTGATACTGTCCGTAGAATTGATAAGTTATACGAACTAATCCAAGCTCGCAGCCAGGTATTATCGATCGACCGGATGAATTCATGAAATCCTGAGCTCATCTACGTAGGCGGGTTGCCTGTCAAGAAGATAGATGGCATATCAGCATACAATTGTCCACCTAAATGACATTGCACGATGTCATAGTCTTCGGGAAGTACTTATGCCAGGAGATAATTGAGCCTTCTCCAGGTTGCCAGGACAGGTTTCCAAGCAGGACCTGACAGAATTCTTCTCTGTCTTTAGCTCTCTGCTCCCGATTCCCTTCGGTCCAATCGCTCGTCTCATTGATATAAGGCAATAGCAAAAGAGAAAAAATGATGACAAATGCAAGGAGTTGGGTACCCTTATATCGAGCTAGGACCTTGACTGTGTCTGCCACTCGATTTCAGAGGGCGTTCGTGATCAAGAACCGAATGTTTGATAGCATCGATCAATCGGTGATCGGCGTCCAAGTCCAGCCTCCTCACTTCCTGGAGCCAATTCCCTCACCCGTAACGCCATTTCTATTTGGCGGGCAGCAGTCTAGTAAGCGATTGATCAACACAGTTTGATGATGGTATCGACCGAGGAGCGCCGGACGGTCAAGCTGATATACACCTTGTTGCCAGGATAGAGTCATGCGAGTGACACCATTGATATGGATCAGTTTTGGTTTGGCGAGCGTGACACTCAGTCTCATGTTGGCCGGCGATTCCGTGGTTAACCTAGTCCCTAACCGTGATCGGCAGACTTTTGAATATCGCCGTGATCTCGCAGAATCATTGGCCGTCCAGTATTCGGCATTGGCGGAGCACGATCAGGTCGATACGATCAAGCTGGCGATGGAGATGTTGGCTAAGCGCAATCGCGACATCTTATCACTGGCGCTCCTGCTCAAGAACGGTGAGAGTCTCGTGGAAGTTGGGAATCACGCTCAATCCTGGGTACAGCCGTCCGGTGACCATTCGACGCTCCAATTTTTACAAGTCCCGATCTTTTCCGGAGATCAACCCTGGGGTGTCCTCCAAGTCGCATTTCGGCAGACTGACGTGTCGGCCTTCGAACGCTTTTTAACGGATCCGTGGGTTCGGTTCCTGGCCTTTGTCAGTGTCATGGGATTTATCGGGTATCTCTTGTTGATGAAACGGACTCTGCGTCAACTGGATCCGTCCGGAATCGTTCCAACTCGGGTGAAAGCAGCGCTCGATGCGTTGACGCAGGGCGTGGTTATGATCGATACCCAAGATCTGGTTGTGCTGACAAATGACGCATTCAGCCATGCAGTCGGCAAACCCCTCAAAGCGCTGATCGGAACCGATCTCGGATCACTCTCCTGGACATCTGGCACGGCATCAGGCTCGTTGATGGTTCATCCCTGGACCAGAGCAATCATGGATCGGCAGCCCCAGGACAACAGTTCCCTTCTATTGACGCTTCCTGATGGGGAAACAAAGAAGTTTATCGTCAATACCGTGCCGATCATAGACGATGGGGCGACGGTCAGAGGGGCGTTGGTCTCCTTTCATGATGTCACCGAGCTTGACCGGGCTAATGCTCAACTCAAGGAAGCGAATACTGAGTTGGAAGAATCACGTGCCCAGGTCCTACGAAAGAACCAGGAACTCGAGACGACGAACACGAGTTTGCATGTCGAAATGGATCAGCGAAAAAAAGCTGAGGCTGAAAAGGAAAAATTATACCAGCAACTTATGAACGCTTCACGTCAAGCGGGAATGGCCGATGTGGCCTCAAGCGTTTTGCATAACGTCGGGAACGTTCTGAACAGTATCAATGTGTCGACCGATACCCTTTTGAAAACGCTCAAAAAGCCGATGGTGGGAGACGTGTGTCGGATTGCATCGATGTTCCATGACCATCAGGACAACCTACAAGAATTCTTAACGGCCGACCCGAAAGGCAAACAAATTCCATCCTATCTTGGATTGGTGGCCGAATCACTGAGTGGTAGCCATCAGGCGATTCAAGGTGAGCTCGATTCTCTCGTGAAAAAAGTAGATCACATCAAACAAGTGATCATGTCCCAGCAGGATATTGCGCGTGCAGGGAATATTCGCGAACCCGCTTCGAGTGAAGACTTGATAGAACAGGCGTTGCTGATGGCCTTGCCGGAGCCTGAAAAATATCAGATTCACATCGTGAGAGAGTACAGCCCGGTACCCACCATCATGACGGATCGGCATCAAGTGTTACAGGTGTTGGTCAATCTGATTACGAATGCCAAGAATGCTATGGTCGAGCACACGGACAGCACACGCCGTCTAACATTGCGCATCGGCGTGTTTTCCGACCGCCACTCTTTCGCCCGATTTGAAGTGGTTGATACCGGAGGGGGGATCAAGCCGGAGAATCTTTCGAAGCTGTTTACTCAAGGGTTTACGACGAGAATGGCCGGTCATGGGCTGGGATTGCACAGCGCCGCCATCGTCGCGAAGAATCTCGGCGGTGCGCTGCACGCGCAGAGCGCTGGTGAAGGACAGGGTGCAACCTTCACGTTAGATCTCCCAATGGTCCAATTGGAGGCAGCCGCATGACGGAGGCTCAGACTGCCGACAATCGACGGATTCTGGTGATCGATGACAACGTCAGCATCCACGATGATTTCCGGAAAATTTTAGCGCCGCCAGCTGAGTCCGATTCACTCAGTCAAGCTCGTGCAGCGTTGTTCGGGGAAGCCCCGACCCTCCCGACACAAGTACACTACGACCTGGATTATGCGAGTCAGGGACGAGAAGGATTTGGGCTTGCTCAGAGCGCCCATCAAGCTGGGAATCCGTACGCGCTCGCGTTCGTGGACATGCGCATGCCGCCGGGATGGGATGGCCTGGAAACGATCGAGCACCTTTGGTATGTCGATCCTGAGATTCAAATTGTCATTTGCTCGGCCTATTCCGACCATCCATGGGAGGATGTGAGTCGTCGAATCGGAGAAACCGACAAGCTCCTGATTCTCATGAAACCGTTCAACAGCATAGAAGTTATTCAGTTGGCCAATTCATTGACGAAGAAATGGAACCTGGCCCGCTCGGTCAAGAAACAGATCGAATGTCTTGCTCTGAACGTGACGCAGCGAACGACAGAGCTGCGGGACGCGAATGAGCGGCTGCAAGCCCACGTTGCTAGCCGGGTGGGTGAGAGTGGTGCGGCTCAGTCTGCAGGCGACGTGACCACCACATTTCACCAGAAGGAAGAGTTCTTGGCGATTATGAGTCATGAGATCTTCCGGCCTATGAATGACCTGGTCGGCAAGGTCGCTTTGCTTCTCAATAGCACGCTCAACACTGAACAACGGGAACACCTGGCGACCGTAGAGCGTTGTGCCCATGATGTCCTATCCCTCCTGAGTGATATGCATGAGTTTATGGCACCGCGAAAACCAGAAACCCGGGTCGGAGAATCGCAAGGGCGCGGATGAGCCTCCTCACGACGTAAAGGGCATGAATGATCATGAGTTCGGGAAATAGAAATTTGCGGATCTTGGTGGTAGACGACAACCAGGCCATTCACGAGGACTTTCGAAAAATCCTTCAGGTCCGACCGGAAGAGGAAAGCCTTCATCAAGCACGGGCAGCACTCTTCGGGGAAGTACCGCTGGTGCAGGCTCTCGAACGGTTTGAGCTGGATTATGCCGATCAAGGGCAGACTGCTCTGGCATTGGTACAGATGGCGCGCGGGGAAGGACGACCGTATGCAGTGGCATTTGTCGATATGCGGATGCCACCCGGGTGGGACGGGTTAGAAACGGTTGAACGACTTTGGGAGGTCGATGGAAGGCTACAAGTGGTGATCTGTACGGCCTATTCGGATCATTCGTGGGCGGAGATCGCCGCACGTTTGGGAACGAGCGACCGGTTCCTCATCTTACGAAAACCGTTTGATGCCATCGAGGTTCAGCAGATCGCCGCATCGCTGACGCGGAAATGGGAATTGGGTCGCGACATCCGTCTGCAAATGGAAGATCTTGTTGCGCAGGTCAATGTTCGCAATCGAGAACTCCAGGCCACAAACCAGCGATTAGAACAACAAGTGGCCGCTCGGACTGCCGAACTTCAGCAACGCCATGATGAGTTACAACGGACGGTTGAGGCACTGAAAGAGGCCAAGGGGGCGGCGGACCATGCCAATCAGGCCAAGTCACAGTTCTTAGCCCGGATGAGCCATGAGATCCGGACTCCAATGAACGCTATGTTCGGCATGAATGAGCTGCTTCTCTCGACTTCCTTAACCGACCAACAACGTCATTTTGCTGAAACCATTGACAAGAATCGTGAGCAGCTGCTTCAGATCATCAATGACATTCTCGACTTGTCCAAGATCGAGGCGGGCAAGATGGACCTCCACATCGCGGGGTTCGACTTGATGACAACCGTACGGGAGGTGGTGGATCTGTTTCGTGAGTCCTCACGACGAAAAGGGCTTAGCTTGGAATGTCAGATCGACCCTGAGTTACCCCCCGTGTGGCGAGGAGACGCCGTACGCTTCCGGCAGATTCTGACGAATTTGGTTGGAAATGCCGTGAAGTTTACAGAACGTGGCGGGATCTTGATCCATGTTGAACGGATTGAGGATACCCAGGATCAGGCACTGTTCAAAATCACGGTGTGCGATACGGGGATTGGCATCTCCTTTGATGCGCAGCAGAAGATCTTCGATCCCTTTGCGCAGGCAGATGGATCGATGACGCGACGATTCGGAGGAACCGGGTTAGGGCTCGCGATCGTGAAACGATTGGTCTCGTTAATGGGGGGAGACATCGGTTTCACCAGTATCCCAGGAAAGGGGTCCACCTTTTGGTTTACGGTCCGTCTTGATAAACAGGCGATGAGTGAAAGGGTTGGAGAAGAGACTAAGCCACTGAATCAAACCCAGCAGCCTAGTGCATGCATCAATCGGATTCCTGTCGTTAATCCAATCAAGCCACGATCGCGCGCGCGAATTCTCCTGGCGGAGGACAATTCGACGAACCAAGAAGTCTTCCTGCGCATGCTGGAGATATGTGGCGAAGCAGCCGATGTGGTCGGTACAGGTAGAGAGGCGCTCGAAGCGCTCGATCGGACCCGATACGACTTGGTGCTCATGGACTGTGAGATGCCGGAAATGGATGGGTTGGCGGCGACCACAGAAATTCGTCGACGAGGACTGACGAGAACGGACGGCAAGCCGGTTCCGATCATCGCCCTGTCAGGGTATGCAGTCAGTAGCTATCAGGCTTCCTGCCTATCGGGCGGCATGGATGGTTTTCTCTCGAAACCGGCGGGGTTGAGAGAGATTCGAAACGTGCTCAGTCAATGGTTGCCCGCGATCGAGTCACGTGCCGCGTAGCACGCATGATAGCTGGTTCAACGAGGTGGAGATCGGCATGAGTTCTGAAATCACAGGTAATCATCAAAGCCGTCGAGTCTTGGTCGTCGATGATAATCGGTCCATCCACGAAGACTTTCGGAAGATCCTTCAACCAGATAGCGAGGCTCAATCGCTGGATGAAGCACGTGCATCATTATTCGGGAGCGAGCCTCTTTTGAAGGCGCTCGTGCAATTCGACCTGAACTATGCCGATCAGGGGCAATCTGCATTGGCATTGGTTCAACTGGCGCGTCTGGAGGGGCGGCCGTATGCCATGGCGTTTGTGGACATGCGCATGCCGCCCGGATGGGATGGGTTGGAGACGATTGAGCACCTCTGGGCTGCCGACCCGGAGATCCAGACCGTGATCTGCACGGCCTATACAGACCATTCGTGGGACGACATCATTCAGCGGCTTGGCCACGATGATCGTCTCCTGATTTTGCAGAAGCCGTTCTCGTCCATAGAAGTGTCTCAATTAGCGGCTTCGCTAACCAGAAAGTGGGACTTAGCGCGTCAGGCGAAGCAACGTTTGGAGGCCGCTGAAGCGGCCAATGTCGCGAAGTCTCAATTCCTGGCCAATATGAGCCATGAGATTCGCACCCCCATGAATGGGATCATCGGAATGAGCGAACTCCTCATGCGGACCACCCTAGACGACAAGCAACGTCGATATATGGAGACCTTGCACAAGTCTGGCATGGCGCTGCTGCAAGTGATCAATGACATTCTGGATATTTCGAAGATCGAGGCGGGCAAACTGACTCTCGAAATGATTGCGTTTGATGTGCGTCAGCTTGTCAACGATGTCATGGAACTATTTTCCGGTCCGGCAGAGGCGAAGGGATTGAAGCTGACTGCGGTTTTGCCTGAAATGCTGCTCCCGGAATACGAAGGTGATCCTGTCCGTATCCGGCAGATTGTGACCAACCTGATCGGCAACGCTATCAAGTTCACGACGCAGGGTCGGATCACGCTCCACATCACGGTGGATGAAGATTCGGTCAACACCACAACATTGTGTGTGCAAGTCCATGATACTGGAATTGGAATCGAGCCGGCCGCACAGGAAAAACTCTTCATGCCGTTCATGCAGGCCGACGGCTCGACCACAAGAAGGTATGGTGGAACGGGACTCGGCCTGGCGATCGTCAAGCAACTGGCTCACCTGATGGGTGGGACGGTGGGCGTTGATAGCGTGCTCGGGAAAGGGTCGACGTTTTGGTGCACGATTCAACTCAAGAAACCGGCCGCCACACCGCTATTGGCCAAAGCGGGCTAGCAGATCATCCGCGAAATCGGAGAATGGTATCTCATGGTGAGGGCTGATACCAATCGGCGCATTCTTGTCGTGGATGACAATCCGTCGATTCATAACGATTTCCGGAGGATTCTTCAAGTCGAGCCGGAATGGGAGCCGCTTGAGCGTGCCCGTTCCGCACTGTTCGATGAAGTGAACTGTCTTCCCTCTCATGAACCCTTTGACGTCGATGGTATCGATCAAGGTCGGGCCGCGGTCGCGATGGTTCAGACGGCGTGCAACGAAGGTCGGCCGTATGCCGTTGCATTCGTCGATATGAGGATGCCGCCAGGATGGGACGGCTTGGAAACCATTGAACACCTTTGGAAAGCGGACGCCAGGCTACAAGTCGTCATCTGCACAGCCTATTCCGATCAGCCTTGGGACGAAATCAGAGAACGGATAGGGAGAACCGACAAATTACTGATACTACAGAAGCCATTTAACGGGATCGAAGCCTTACAGCTAGCCAGCGCTCTGGGCCGGAAATGGGATTTAGCCAATAAAGCTGCCGGACAGCTGAATGAGTTGAGTCGCCTGGTCGAAGAGCGCACGGCGGAGCTCCAACTGGCGAACCAGCAGCTCACCGAATTTAATGATGCATTGGTACGAAGCGTGGCAAATCTGGAGGTCGCGCAAGCAGAAATTCTTCAGAAGAATGGTGAGTTGGAGCGACTGGCCTCTCGTGATCCGCTGACCGGCTGTTTGAACCGCCGCGCGTTTTACGCAGCGTTCGAGCAGGCCTTCTGCGAGAGCCGCGAACAGGGCCACGAGCTGTGCTGTCTGATGGTTGACATCGACCATTTTAAACGCGTGAATGACCAATACGGACATGCCATCGGAGATCAGGCCATCCAAGCGGTTGCCAGCTGTCTCTCTGCAGGGTTGCGGTTGACTGATACGGTTGGGCGGTACGGAGGAGAAGAGTTCTGCCTCATGTTCATGCGTACGACGTTGGCCGAGTCCTCTGATCTGGCGGAACGGGTACGGATTCGGATCGCCATAGAGGCAGGCAGCAGAGTGCGAATGACGTCAGGATTGACACTGACCGTGAGTATTGGGGTGTCGACCAGTGCCTTAGGAGCACGGACCCCTTTGGAGTTGATCGATCAAGCTGATAAGGCGCTCTATGCGGCCAAAGAGGCAGGACGGAATTGTGTTATGGCGATGGACGTGTTGGTCCCAGGGCTTCATCTTTCTGATCAACTTGAACTTCAAGTCCGCCGGGTTACTCCACGCTCAAGTTCACCGACGGGATGATACGCCATCCGACTCTGGGCGTTGTAATGAACGAGTTCGAGGGGAATCAAATACCGTCGTTCTTTTGATCCTGTCTGATACTGCAAGACTTCTGATCCTTTTCTTGAATCCGAGAAGTGTATAATGGCTGACGGATGACGCGTCTCTTTAGCCATTTCCAATCCTCGGTCGGTAGCAAAGTGTTGTTGGCCCTGAGCGGGCTCGGCCTCGTCAGCTATGTCATCTTCCACATGTTGGGAAATCTCCAAGTATTCGAAGGGTCTCGTGCGCTCAATGGCTACGCGGCATTTCTCCGTGATATGCCGATCTTGCTGTGGACAGCTCGTATTGGATTGCTGGGCATTGCGGTGATTCATGTCGTGCTGGCGATACATCTCAGCCTGAAGAATCGGCGGGCTCGTCCGAGAGCCTATGCCATCCATAGGTATCGCTACGCATCCATTGCCTCTCGGACGATGACGGCATCCGGAATGGTGGTGCTGCTCTTTATCGTGTTCCATCTGCTGCATCTGACGGCAGGTGTTGTCGGGCCTTCGTCTCCCGATCGCATCGATGCGGACGGTCACCGAGATGTCTACAGTAAGCTGATTCATGCCTTTCAGAACCCCGTCATTGTCTTGATCTATGTCGCGGGACAGGTGGGGCTCGCCTTTCACCTGAGCCATGCCGTGTCTAGTAGCTTACAGACCTTTGGGTTCGAGCATGCGGCGCTGAATCGCCTATTCAAGGCGGCTGGTCCTTCAGTCGCGCTCTTGGTGGTGCTTGGCAATGTTGCCATTATTCTTGCAGTCTTCTTGAGGATCGTGCGGTGATCACAAAACTAGACTCTAAGATTCCCTCAGGACCGCTCGAAACAAAATGGGATCGCCATCGGTTCAGTGAGAAATTGGTCAGTCCCAACAACAAGCGGAAGCTCACCGTGATTGTCGTCGGTACCGGGCTCGCCGGGGCGAGCGCGGCTTCAACCTTGGGACAACTTGGCTATCAAGTGGAATGCTTTTGTTTCCAGGATAGCCCGCGTCGTGCGCACAGTATTGCGGCCCAAGGGGGAATCAACGCGGCAAAGAACTATCAGGACGACGGAGATAGTGTGGGCCGACTGTTTTATGACACGATCAAAGGAGGAGATTTTCGCTCGCGCGAAGCCAACGTCTATCGACTCGCGCAAATCAGTGGGCAAATCATCGATCAATGTGTGGCGCTCGGCATCCCGTTCGCCAGAGAATATGGCGGGCAACTGGCGAACCGGTCTTTCGGTGGCGTTCAAGTCTCCCGTACCTTTTACTGTCGAGGGCAGACTGGTCAGCAGTTACTCTTGGGTGCCTATTCTGCACTCTGTTGGCAGATTGAACGCGGTCAAGTTACGATGCATCCACGTACGGAAATGCTCGACTTGATCGTGGTCGACGGCCAGGCTCGTGGTATTGTGGTTCGGGATTTGGTCACCGGGCACATCAGTCTCCATACCGCTCATGCAGTCGTGCTTGCGACGGGTGGGTACAGCAATGTGTACTATCTCTCGACCAATGCGAGCGGGAGTAATGTCACGGCTACGTATCGAGCTTGGAAACAAGGCGCGGCATTTGCCAACCCCTGCTTTACACAGATTCATCCGACGGCAATTCCTCCGAGTGACGCCTATCAGGCGAAGTTGACGCTCATGTCCGAGTCACTCCGGAACGATGGACGCTTGTGGGTGCCGAAGATGCTGGGCGATACTCGCGCTCCGCGTGATATTTCTGAAGGAGAACGCGATTATTTCCTCGAGCGTCGGTATCCGCGATTTGGGAATCTTGCTCCGCGCGACATCGCGTCACGTGCGGTGAAGGCCGTGTGCGACGAAGGGCGTGGCGTCGGTCCGAACGGGCACGGTGTGTACCTCGATTTCGCCGGTGTGGTTGAGCAACAAGGGCTCGATGTCGTGTCTGAACGGTATGGCAACCTTTTTGAAATGTATCACCGCATTACAGGGGAAGATGCTTATCATGCACCCATGCGGATTTATCCCGCGCCTCATTACACGATGGGGGGGCTCTGGGTGGATTACAATCTGATGAGCACGATTCCTGGACTGTTTGTGATCGGGGAAGCCAACTTCGCAGACCATGGAGCTAATCGGTTAGGAGCCAGCTCCCTGATGCAAGGACTCGGAGATGGCTATTTTATCCTGCCGTATACGATCGGCCATTATTTGGCGACTGCGAAGCTCCCGCCTGTTGCAGAGGATCACGCAGAGGCCCGTGTGGCGCATCATCGTGTGTTGAATCGTACGGCGCGCCTGTTGGCCGCGAAGGGACGTCGTACGGCCGCCTCATTTCACCGAGAGCTCGGCAGCCTCTTGTGGAATCACTGTGGTATGTCTCGCAATGAAACAGGGCTCAAGCAGGCGCTTTCGTCGATCCCGACGCTTCGGGAGGAGTTTTGGCGTGACGTCGTTGTTCCGGGAGCAGGAGCCTCCTTCAACCAGGAGCTAGAGTATGCCGGACGAGTGGCAGACTATTTGGAGTTCGCTGAGCTGCTTTGCCACGACGCGCGGCATCGTCAGGAATCTTGCGGGGCGCACTTTCGCGAAGAGTATCAGACGGGAGATGGTGAGCCAAAACGGGATGACGCCCGCTTTGCGCACGTTGCGGCATGGGAGTGCCGAGAAGGGGCGAGTCCTATCTTGCACAAGGAGCCACTGGCCTTTGAATTCGTGCAGCCGACGACGAGAAGTTATCAGTAATCCGTAACAGAGACATCATGCGATTCACGTTGAACATCTGGCGTCAGGATGGGCCAACCGAGAATGGTCGGTTTGTCAATTACGAGGCTCATGATGTGAGCCAGGAGATGTCGTTCCTTGAAATGCTCGACGGCGTGAATCAGAAATTGTTGGTCAACGGGGAAGAGCCTATCGCATTCGAACATGATTGTCGCGAGGGTATCTGCGGAAGTTGTTCGCTGGTCATCGACGGCAGCCCACATGGTCCGGACCATGGCATCACGACGTGTCAGCTGTACATGCGAAGATTTCCGGACGGGGCCAACATTACGATCGAGCCATGGCAGGCCAAGGCCTTCCCCATCGTCAAAGACTTGGTGGTTGATCGCAGTGCCCTCGATCGAGTCATGCAAGCCGGCGGGTATGTTTCCGTCAACACCGGTGGGGCGGTGGATGGGAATGCATTGCTCATCGGAAAGGATCAGGCGGAAACTGCTATGGATGCGGCGTCATGCATCGGTTGTGGGGCCTGTGTCGCAGCCTGTAAGAATGCTTCAGCGATGCTGTTTGTGGCAGCAAAGGTCTCCCATCTCGCCATTTTACCGCAAGGGAAGCCTGAACGAGCAGGCCGTGTGACCGCCATGATTGAGGCTATGGATCGAGAGGGTTTCGGATCCTGCGGCAATCAGTACGAATGTGAGGCGGTCTGTCCGAAGCGTATTAGTGTACGCTTCATTGCTACCCTCAATCGCGAATATCGTCGTGCCGGTATCGTAGAATCGGCCCGTCAGAGTGCGTCGGAGTCTCCGCATGCGGAGTCCGTCTAGGGGATTCCTTCATCGTATGGAGGCGTGCTCTTTCAACTACGCCATGGCGTGAACCGGCCATGGTGGCCGATCGTTCCAGATGACAATCAACTTGACTGTCCGAGAAAGGCCTTTATAGTGCCTAGATGGAGTCGTTCCCGCCTGGGCTTAAGGGAGATCATACGGCATGCGTCGCCGGATAGCCTGTCCACAATGTCGAGAGGGTGGGGCGATTCGTGTACTGTCGCGATCACCGAGCGAGTTTCTTGCCGCTCTGCTCTGGATGGCGCCGTTCGAGTGTCAACACTGCCTTCATCGGTTTCTGGCTCGGCGTATGAGCATGGGGAGGTCACACTCACTAGAACGTCGCGAACATCTCCGTATCCCCGTCAAACTCTGTCTCTCGTTTTCTGGCGGAAAAGTCAGGGCTGAGGGCACCGTGATGGATTTGTCTCTAGGCGGCTGTGTGATCAAGAGCGAGACCCGCGTGCATGTTGACGATATTTTCTATCTGGAGATCATACTCGTCGAGAATGAACCTCCCGTCGAGGTTGCCGCGATGGTCCGGTCGGTCAGTGAACGTGGGATTGCGTTCAAGTTCCTACGAAAGGCCCAAGAGAACAAGCGGCTGATGACGTTCATCCGCTCTCGTGCCCACTCCACCGCCTCTACTCTCTCGAAGGCCGCCAAACCGGCGATTGCAGGCCAGCCTCGCTCTTCGTGACTATGTGGCGGTCTCCCACGCAGACGGCAGCGGATAATCGGTAATCAACCGCTCGTGTTCAACAAGGTCGAACGGTTGGATCGTCAGGTCCTGCTGATCCATCGGCTCTGTGCATGATGCGGAACAGAGTACGTCAATCACGGCTTGTGCTTTTTTGACGGTCGAAAACCGGCACAAGCCATGTTCTGGCATGCTGGAGGAGGGGTGCCAGAAAGCCAGGTCGATCGCGCTGCCTTGGTAGATTCCTAGGGTCCTGTGCCGGACTTGAAACCCGCCTGTTCCCTCGAACGCTTTCTTGCTTGGCATACAACCTCTTGACCGACATGTCTTAATGCTTATGCCCATGGTAGCATGTTTGTGCGATGGCGCAGCACCGCATTTGGCAGGGTTCAAGGAGGGAACGATGAAGCGTACTTCGAGGAAAGCGCTGGTAATCGGCATCGCTATGAGCAGTCTCGTGCCCGTGTCGGGTTGTGGGTACAACGATTTGCAAGGATTAGACGAGGATACCAAGGCGGCGTGGAGCGAGGTGATCAACCAGTACCAACGTCGCGCGGATCTTATCCCCAATCTTGTCGCGACCGTCAAAGGGTATGCAGCTCATGAACAAGAGACCCTTGAAGGAGTCGTGAATGCTCGAGCCAAAGCCACAGGCATTCAAGTGACGCCGGAGGTGCTGAAAGATCCTGCGGCATTTGAGGTCTTCCAGCAGGCTCAAGCCGGTCTGACGTCGGCATTGGGGCGACTGATCGCGATCGCCGAAAACTATCCGAACCTCAAGGCCGATCAAAACTTCAGGGATCTCCAAAGTCAGCTGGAAGGAACGGAAAATCGAATTACGGTGGCCCGGAAGCGATATATCGATCGGGTCGCAGAGTACAACAAGATGGTCCGATATTTCCCGACCAACCTCACGGCCAAGTTCTTGCTGAATTTGGCTGAGCGGCCCAACTTTACGGTGGCCGATGAGAGCGCAGTGGCCAAGCCGCCGGAAGTGAAGTTTTGACACAATGGTGAGGTGGAGGAGACGTTGACACGACGGGGAGCCAGTCGGCTGGCATTGGCCTGTTATCTGGCGGGCACGATGTTCTTATCCACCCTCCCTGCCGCTGCGCTCGATGTGCCTCAGTTGACTGGGCGGGTTGTGGATCTTGCCCATATCTTACCGAAGTCCACGGTGGAGTCCTTGGAGGCTCGACTGGCGGCGCATGAGACGCAATCCAGCAACCAAGCGGCCGTCTTGATCGTTCCTTCGCTCGAAGGCGATTCGATCGAAGAATTCTCTCATCGAGTGGCAACGACCTGGAAGCTCGGTCAGAAGGGCACGGATAACGGCGTCCTGTTGTTGGTGGCGATTGGGGAACGCAAAGTTCGAATCGAAGTCGGGTATGGGTTGGAAGGGGTGTTGACCGATGCCCGATCGGCGCAGATTATCAGAAATGAGATCGTCCCTCGCTTCCGCGCCGGTGATATGCCAGGTGGGGTTGCGGAGGGGGTCAGCGCCATCTTGAAAACCATTGAAGGAACCTACCAGGCATCGGAACAGCCGACCTCTCAACACGACGACGATCTTGTGGGGCAGGTTGTCGTGGCGGTCATGGTGGGATTGGTCGTCGGGCTCATCTTCACGAGCGTCCATAGATTCGTTGGGCCGCTCACCGGTGCGGGGATCTCAACGTTGCTGGCTCCATGGCTTCTACCGGCGCTTGTTGCAAGTGGTGTGACCGTTCTTCTGCTGATGGCCATCGGTGCATCAGGTGCAGGGGGACGAACCGCGCGGTCCCGAGGGATGGATGATTGGATTTGGTACAGTACCCGTGGTGGTGGATGGGGTGGAGGGTCGTTTGGTGGCGGTGGGTTTGGCGGTGGTGGGTTTGGAGGGGGAGGAGGCGATTTCGGAGGAGGGGGGGCCAGTGGAAACTGGTAAGAGACTACAACTCACGGACGAGGAGCGTGAACAGGTCAGTCTGGTCGTACAGGCAGCGGAACAAGGGACCAGCGCTGAAATCGTTCCCCTGATCGTAAGCCGATCAGGGCTCTATCGGGAGGTGCGATATCGCGCGGGATTACTCCTTTCACTCGTGACGCTCACGATCCTGCTCACTGCTGAAATAGCGTGGCTTCCCTGGGGGTGGCACGCGTATAACGCGGCCTGGTTGGTATTGATGACCATGCTGGCCTACGGTGTGGGCGCGTGGGTGGGCACTCGGGCCTCTATCATTCGCCTGCTCACGTCGCCGGAGAGAATGCGTCACAAAGTGAGGCTCCGGGCCGAACGGGCGTTCGCCAAGCATGCGATCACGCGGACTCGTGAAGGTACCGGCGTCTTGATCATGGTATCGCTCCTGGAGCATCAGATTTATGTGTTGGCAGATCAGCCCTTGTTTCAACGAGTGCCGGTCGAGCGGTGGTCGTCAGTCGTCGAGGCTGCCGTCAACCGATTGAAAACAGGTGATATTGTCGGCGGGTTATGCCAGGGCATTCAGGCATGTGGCGTGCTCCTTGCCGCAGTCTGTCCTGGTCGTCCAGGCGACAATCCCAATGAATTACCGAATGAATTAGTCCACGAGCCGTAGGAATTTCCATCCAAGGCCTCCAAGGTAGTTAATAAAAATCCTGTTCGAACCGATAGATAAGAGACTCGGCGTGACCGTTCGGCTGGCCTGGACCAATATCGATAAGGAGGGAGTCTCGCTATGTGGAAGCAAGAAGAGGTGGTAGCAGGAGAAGAGGATCGAGAACGGGATCGGGAACGAGAAAGAGAGCGAGAACGCTGGATGGAAGACCGACGGAGTCCGTCAAAGGGAAGCCAGTCTCTTCCTCCTGAGGTAGCCTTCGTCGGAAAAGATGTCGAGTTCAAAGGCGTGATCACCTATTCAGGTACCGTCCGGATCGACGGATCGCTGGACGGGGAAATCCACACAGACGGGGGCCTGCTGGTGGGGCCTGAAGCGGTACTGAAGGCCAAGGTGACGGCTGGAACCGTGGTCTGTCATGGAAACATCACAGGGGACATTGTCGCGACGAACCAGATCGTGCTCTGTGCGCCGGCTGTTGTGCAAGGCAGCCTCACGGCCCCCGTGCTGTCGATGGAGGAAGGCGTCGTGTTCAACGGTACCTTGGAGATGAAACCGCAAGCCAAGGCTGAGGGGTTGCGTGAAGTGGGACCGTACGTCGGCACGGCATCCAATCGCCCCCAGATCAGACTCGCGGCATAGACGGCCTTGTGGAAACACTCCTGGCGCGAGATGCAATCAGCGCCAGGAGTTGGTTATTCTCTGTTCGAACCTTCATTGTCTGTGTCCCACCGATGATCAGCCGGTAGCTTTCTCACAATATTCCCACTCCATAGACGGCTTGCTGTCGTTCCGCTAGAATCCCGTCCATGTCAGAACCCACCGTGACGTCCGGCGCGCCACGTAAGCTCCAGGATGAGAATCAATCAGTCGTCAAAGCGGCTGGGATGATCGGCGTTGCCACGTTTTCCAGTCGGGTTCTTGGGTTTATTCGCGACATGGTCCTCGCCGGTCTATTCGGTGCCACTCCGGCTGCGGACGCTTTTTTCGTTGCCTATCGCATTCCAAACCTGCTCCGCGAACTCTTTGCCGAAGGTTCGATGTCTGCGGCTTTCATTCCTGTCTTTACCGAATATCACACGATCAAGTCGAAGCAGGATGCCTGGGAGTTGGCCAGCGCAGCCTTTACGACGCTGTTGACGATTGTGACCGGAGTCACCCTGTTCGGGATTCTTGGGGCTCCCTGGATTGCGTGGCTCATTGGATGGGGGTTTCATGACGATCCGGAGAAAATGACCTTGACCGTTGTGCTCACGCGGGTCATGTTCCCTTATCTTATTTTCATTAGTCTCGCTGCCTTGGCGATGGGGATCTTGAATTCTCTGCGAGCCTTTGCGGCTCCGGCGTTTTCTCCGGTGTTTTTCAATATCTTCATCATCGGGTGTTCGCTGTTTCTCGCGCCAACTATGCCGGAACCCATCCTTGGGGTTGCAATCGGTGTCGTCGCCGGTGGTGCGGCCCAGTTTGCGATGCAGTTACCGGGGCTCAAGACTCGCAGGATGCTATTCGGGTTCAGGTTCAATCCTGGCCATCCAGGTGTGCGGAAGGTCGGCCGGCTGATGATTCCGTCGCTGCTCGGTTTGTCGGTGACCCAAATCAATATCACTGTCAGCACGATTCTGGGGTCGTTTTTTGCCGGCGGCCCAACCTACTTATTTTATGGCATGAGACTGATCCAGTTTCCCCTTGGGATTTTTGGCGTGGCTCTGGCGACGGCAATCCTGCCGACCCTGTCGGCGCAAGCGGCACGCGGTGCGCTGGACGAACTGCGCACGACGCTTGGGTTTGGTTTGCGGATGATTTTTTTCATCATCCTCCCGGCGATGGTGGGGTTGATCCTGTTGCGAACGCCGATCGTGCACCTCTTCTTCGAGCACGGGACGTTTACAGCGCATGACACGGCTGAAACGGCCTTTGCCGTTCTGTGCTATGCCTTGGGCCTCTGGGCGTTCGCCGGTGTGCGTATCATTGTGTCAGCGTTCTATTCCATGAAAGATACGACCACTCCGGCAATCTCGGCGGCGATTGCAGTGGTGGCAAATATTGTGCTGTCAGTGGCCCTGATGTCACATCTTGGGGCGGCAGGACTGGCCCTCGCTACAGCTCTGGCCGCGATGATCAACGGCGGAATTCTCGTGATCATTTTAAATCGTCGACTGGGGGGCGTTGAGTGGAACTCGGTCATTCGCTCGGCCAGCCGAGTGCTAGTAGGCTGTGTCCCGATTGCCTTGGCCTGTTGGTGGGTGGCTGGGGCGGAGATATGGACGCATTCAGCTGAGTGGATCGGAAAATCTGCGATGCTTGCGGTGGCGATTGGATTCAGTGTCATCGGGTATCTTGGAGTGCATGCCTGGTTTCGATCGGAGGAGCTTGGTGTCGTATGGGGTATGGTGCAGAAAAAGCTTGGCAGATTTGCAAAGTAGCGGGAGGCGATGCATGCAGCAGATGATGATCTTCCAATCACCGTGGGGATGGATGGGGGTGGCGGAGTCATCGAAAGGGATTCACACCATCGTCTTGCCGAAACGGTCGAAGCGAGCCGTCGAATCCGAACTCAGCGCACAGTCCCATGCACCTGTGCAACTGGGAGGGTCGGCTCGACTGGAGACTGCCCGTTGGCAGCTACTCGACTATCTTGCTGGGAACCGGGACACGTTTGATGTATCGCTTGATCTCTCTTACGGTACGATATTTCAACGTCAGGTGTGGCGGACCTTGCAACGTGTGCCGTACGGCAAGCTTCGATCGTATCAGTGGATTGCCGCGCGAGTGGGTGGACCGCACTATGCCCGTGCGGTGGGAAACGCGGTCGGGGCGAATCCGCTGCCGATCATGATTCCGTGTCACCGGATTGTTGCACACGATGCTTCACTCGGTGGATTCTCAGGAGGGCTTCCCATGAAACGGAAGTTGCTATCCCTTGAAGGAACATTGACTCAGTTGTTACGAGGGTGATTGGAAAGGATGAAGGCACTCCTGCAGCGTGTAACGACGGCGTCGGTGACAGTCGACGGCTCGATCGTTGGGCAGATTCAAGATGGCGTAATGGTTCTTTTGGGTGTCGCTAAAGGTGATCAGGAGTCGGACGCATGCTTTGTAGTCGATAAGATTAGAAACCTCCGTATGTTCTCGGACGATCAGGGCAAGATGAATCGTTCTCTCTCGGACTTGGGTGGTGCCGTGCTCTTAGTCTCTCAGTTCACACTTCTGGGGAGCACCACCAGCGGGCGTCGACCGAGTTTCGACGAAGCTGCCGCGCCGGATCAGGCCAAACGGCTGTATGACCAGGTTGCACAGAGGTTGCGTGAAGGTGGGACAACCGTCGAAATGGGAGTCTTTGCGGCCCATATGCAGGTTGCCCTAGTGAACGACGGCCCGGTCACCTTTATGGTAGACAGTCGGTCGGGGCGCTAGGTCGACTCAAGGATGAGCCTCGCATCTCCGATACTAATGCACAAGGGTAGAACCCGTTTCACGGTTGGGATCTGGTATACTGAGCTCAAGCGTTCTCAGCCTCGCAGGAGGTGGCGATGGGTACTCCAGTTCCTCCACGTCATCCGCTCCGGCAACTCTTTGGTGCGTTGACCGAGAAAAGTTTTACGGAGCACCTCGGTTGGCCCGACGACAAGATCACTTCCTATGTCTCCAATCTCTTGGTCGATTTTACCCACACGGATCAACTCTATAAGATTCGAGACCGGCGGAATCAACCGGTAGATACGGTTGTCGACCTCTTATTTGAATCGGAGGTTATGCTCGAAGCCCAATCGTTGGATCGAGAGCAGGAAGTTCATCGTCATATCGGGGACTTCACGCTCTTCATGGCCGGATTATTTCCTGAGTACCTACGTCGGCTTAAAACGGTTGGGCGCATTTATCACAAGGATTTCCTTGTCGACTACGTGAAGACAGGCAAACGGTCGTATGGGATTGTGGCGAAGATCGGGCGTGATGATGCTGAAACCAGTTTACCTGTGTTTCGGAAGTTGTCAGAGAACTTTGAACTCTGTGTAACAGGATTAGGTTTTGTGCGGTCGGATCTGGATCGCATGCAGAATCCTGCCTATCGGAAGACTCGGGATCTCCTCCTGAATTGAACTCAATTCGTCCCATCATCCTCGCCCACGGGGGCGCCGGGTCCCGCTCAATGACCGTACAGCAGGCTGCCTGCCTACGAGCCGCCTTGCAGGTTGGCTATGCGTGGCTTGATCGAGGAAGCTCGGCTCTTCTTGCCGTCGAGCAGACCATCCGCGTGCTCGAGCGCAGCGGGCTTTTCAATGCGGGAAAAGGGTCGAAGCTCCAGCTTGATGGGATGCGACGGATGGATGCATCCATTATGGAAGGATATCAACTTCGCGCCGGCGCGGTTGCCTCCATTGAAGGGATAATCCATCCAATTACCGCCGCGCGCTTAGTGATGGAGCGCACGCCACACGTGTTACTGGTCGGCCCATCAGCCGGGCGCTTTGCGCGTCACTTCAGGCTTGAGTCTCAGCGTCCTGCGAGAAAGCTGCGCCGATACTCTCTGGAATCGGTGCTCAGAAGGTATGGAGAAAGTCATGGGCATGGTACGGTCGGGGCCGTCGCATTGGATCAAACAGGCACCGTTGCCGCTGGAGCATCGACCGGGGGGATCGAGGTCATGCTACCAGGGCGAGTCGGGGACACGCCAATTATCGGTTGCGGGGTGTATGCTGATAACGAGACTGGGGCGGTATCGATGACCGGGTGGGGTGAGGGCATTCTTCGGGTGGCGGTAGCCAAAACAATTTGTGAGCAGTTAGAAGATGGGAAGGGGCCTGCCACGGCAGCCAGATGTGTGTTACATAGACTGGTCACTCGAATCAACGGATCTGCCGGCTGTCTGGTCCTCACGCCTGACGGGCGATTCGCCATTCGTCATTCTACTCCTCACATGGTAGCTGGATGGCGGGGTGGGAAGGGGAGAGCGATTGTAAAGGATACATTTCAATGAGTCACAATGTATTTCATCTCGCTTTTCCGATTCATGACGTGGACGCTACGCTTCGGTTCTATGTCGATGGGCTCGGCTGCATGGTTGGTCGGAGAACGACACAGGCCGTCACCCTCGGCTTGGCCGGTCATCAACTCGTTGCGCATGTCGTGCCGAATCTGCCATCGAAACAGCAGGGTATCTATCCTCGGCATTTTGGGTTGATCTTTCTGTCGCAGGAGGAGTGGCAGGCGCTGGCCGGTCGGGCAAAGGAGAGAGGGCTGTCCTTTTATCAACAACCCCGGGTGCGTTTCCCTGGGACCCGCATCGAACACCGTACGTTCTTTCTGGAAGATCCCTCTCACAACTTGCTTGAGTTCAAACACTACACCCACGAATCAGCCATCTTCGGAGAACAAGAGTGCGGTCAAATCGGCGACTCTTCGGAGCCTTCATCGTAACGATAAATCGGGTGATCCTAGCCATCGACGAATGGTGCGGTGTGCATGGGATGCCGGTCGATCCATTTCCGAATGCGGTCATGGCGGCGGGTAAGGAAAGTTGTTTTTCGCAGGGGGTCGTATCGGCGCGGGGACGGCAAGATCGCCGCCAGCCAGGCGGCCTCGTCGGCCGTCAGGTCGCGCGAAGGTTTCTTAAAGTGATGACGGGCGGCGGCTTCAGCGCCATAGACGCCTTTCCCCCATTCCGCTATGTTGAGATAGAGCTCGAGAATGCGTTTCTTCGTCAGGTGTCGTTCGAGCGAGCGCGTAATCAACGCTTCTCGCGCTTTTCTTGCGAGGGATCGTTCAGATGACAGGTAAAGGTTTTTCGCCAGTTGCTGAGTGATGGTGCTCCCGCCTCGTTTCAATTGCCCTGCTTCTAGATTGGAGAGCGCGGCGCCACGGATGCCTTCCCAGTCGAATCCCTCGTGGGTAAAGAACAACGCATCTTCGGCCGCCACGACGGCATGACGAAGATGGGGGGAGATCCGTGAGAGCGGCACCCACACCCAATGGCGTCCGATGGACCGCCCCTGTTGCTTAGCCTGAGCCTCGCGTGCGTCCATCAGCGCCGTTGAGGTGGGGTTGGTTTGCGCGAGGAGTCCGACATCGGGAAGAGTGATCAGCCAGCTGAGTCCGATGACCCCCAAGGGAAGTCCCATGAGCCCTGTGCCCCAGAGCAGTCCTCGGGCTCCCCTGCGTGGTCTGGTTGACTTGGATGGAGGAGGGTCGTATGTGTAGTATCGTCGAAAGACCATATTGCGACGTGAGTTTCGTCTTGAATTCATCAGCAAGCCTCGCGGCATGAAAATCGTATCGGCTGAGTTTATCAAAAGTTGTGTCTCTCCCGAACAGTTTCCTCAAGGTGAGCTCGACGAGATTGCCTTTGTCGGACGGTCCAATGTGGGGAAGTCCTCGCTGATCAATTCATTACTCAATCGCCGCGACCTCGCGAAAGTCAGTCGGACTCCGGGGAAAACGAGGGCCGTCAACGTGTTTCGCATTTCGACCTCCGATCCCAATCTGGACCAGTTCTACCTTGTGGACTTGCCGGGATATGGATTTGCCAAGGTCTCACGATCGCTCCGTCTGCAATGGGGACCGTTGATGGACGGCTATCTCGTCGACCGAGCGTCGCTGCGTGGAGTCGTGTTACTGGTGGATTGTCGAGTCGTCACTGAACAGGATCGTCAGACCGTTGCCTGGCTTCGATCGATCCGGCGAACCACGCTTGTCGTGGCGACGAAAGTCGATAAATTGAAGCCCAGCGAACGGGTGCGAACGCTCAAACACACGCATCGGGATCTTGGACTCGCCCAAGGAGAAACGCTGATTCCGTACTCGTCGGTGACCGGGGACGGGCGGGAGTGGGTATGGGGAGCCCTACGCGATCTCATCGGCGGGCCTCATCCAGAGGGTTCGTGACCTTTCACTCGCGAAGGGACTGATGGCTGAACGGGGGGCGTGGTAGGCGTTAGAACTTGATTTCGATGTAGGCCTTGTTCTTGAGATCCACCAGCCAGGACTGATACATGTCCGCGCTTTTCTGCTGATAGACAAATTCCTGGACTTCCCGTCGAACGTCTTCATAGGGGCGGAACTGCTTCGGCTTTTTATCATCCAGACGGATGATGTGGACCCCTTCGGGACTCTCGAGAATGTCGGAAATACCTCCTGGGACCAAACGGGAGACGGCCTGTTCAATCACGGGCCACAGCTCTCCTTGCCGCACAAATCCGAGCCGTCCGCCATGCAGGGAATTAGTCCCGTCCGAATACTGCAGCGCGACATCCTCAAATTTCTCCCCTCGCTTCAGGTCGTCCATGGCTCGGCGGGCCTTGGCGAGTGCGTCAGCCAGACCGTCCGAAGAGCTTGGTTTGATGATGATCTGGCTCAGTTGGTATTCTTCGGGAAAGGCAAATTGCTCACGATGCTCCTGATAGTAGCGTTTGAGTTCGGAGTCTCCGACCGTGATGTTGCCACGGATGTGCTGATCTGCAACCCGCATCAGGATGAGCTGATCGTGCACATCCCGGACATCGTGAGGATTTGTGGGGTCGAAAGACTTGTCTTGTTGCTTCATTTGTTCAAGGGCCTGCTGAACTTCAACGTCCGACACCTCAACTTTGGTGGCCTTAGCTTCTTGTAGCTGTAACCTTCGCTCGATCAATTTCGTCAATGCCATATATTCAGCTGTTTTCAACCGCTGAGCGAGATCATTCCCACGAAACTCGCGTGAGAGGCGTTCTTGTTCCGCCTTAAACTCACGTTTCACGTCCGACAACATGATCAATTCTGCATTCACGATGGCGACAATGCGATCCTGTAGATGAGCGGTGGAAGAGGGCGGAGGCCAGAGTATGATCATCACGAAGGTGAGGACCAACGTGAATCGTATCAGAAATCCTGAGCTCAAGATCGCGCGCCTCATGACTCTTTCACTCGCCGTCAAAGAACGTGAATGGATAATTTTACACGAAAGGGAAGGTGTCTGAAAATCACCTACAGGCTAGCGTCCGCCGGTATCCTCAGTAATATAGCGAGAGGCTTCTGCAAAACGAACCGAGGCGTTGGTGCGTATGTCGGCGATCACGTCTTCGAACCGCTTGCGGCGTTTCTCGGCCAACAACTCCTGCCGAAGCCGTTCCTGTGTCGCAAGGTCGGCTTGAATAATGGCTTCGTCGAGGGGAGTCAGCATGACCAAATAATAGCCGTTGTCGGTCTTGATGGGTGCGCTGACCATCCCAGGTTTGAGCGTATGGATGACGTCGTCGACTTCAGGAAGGACGAGCCCTTTGCGGTAGGGCCCGAGGTCTCCCCCCGACCCTTTCGTTTTTTCATCGATGGAATACCGTTGAGCGAATTTTGCGAAACTTCCGCCTCGATTGATCTGCATCTCGAGATCTTTTGCCGCATAGACGTTGGACAGCAGCATGATCGAGATATTGACTTTTAATGGGTCTAAGAGCTCGCTGGCATGGCTCTCGTAGTATGCGGATAGTTCCTCTTGCATCAGCTCCACCTTGGTTTGAAGCTTGTCCTTCAAGAGCTCATCCAGGACCAACTGCTCCTTATAGCGCTGCGTCTTGTCGCGAATGGAATCATCTCGATCGAGTCCTCGGCGTCGCGCCTCTTGCAGGAGCAGTTCTTTGGTAATGAGTTCATCGAGGAATTGTCGTTTCCCGCCTTCCTTCTCGTAGCGAGACTTCGTTGCCTGCGAGAGCTCGTCCCAGCGGAGGTCGAATTCTGCCTGCGTGATGGCGCGCCCGTTGACCAGGGCGACGACCGGTTCTTCCTGCCGTTCTCCACATCCCGACATCCCAATCCCTGACCCGGTTAGGATTACGGTCAAGAGCAGAGAAAGAACAGCGGTGCTGTGGAGAATGGAGAGTCGGATTTGTTTCATGTCTTGGGGTACATGTGGGTCTCTATCACGAGGTAGTCGCATCCTGCTTCAAAGCCTTGGTATCACAGAGATCAAGGCTTTGCAAGATTGCGTTGAGTTCTGAGAAGAGCGACGGCCAGTCGTCATGTCGGAGTTGAAGTTCAAATGAGAGGGGGCTCAGGAAGCGCAGCCGTTTTTTGAGCTGGTCCATCAATCGGTGGATGGCACTCTCGGGGATGGTAGCCTTGGGCTGAAGGACAATCTTTGCGGATTGCCCGTGAACCTCGATCGCGGTCAGGCGAAGCCGCTTGGCATGTGTTCGGAGTTGCATGACTTCGAGGAGCCGTTCAACCGGCTCTGGGGCCGGGCCGTATCGGTCCTGTATTTCTCCATGCAACAGGGCCAATTCGCCGACCTGGTCGCAGGCCGTCAGCCGTTTATAGAAGGACAACCGTTGGTGTGGGTCGGCAACATACTGCTCCGGGATAAAGGCAGACACCGGTAGTTGGAGAGTTGGGTCGGGCTCCTCTTCGACGATCTGGCCCTTCAATCGTTGAACGGCCTGTTCCACCATTTGCATGTATAGATCCAAGCCGATCGCTGCGATATGTCCCGATTGCTGCTTGCCCAGTAGATTGCCGGCTCCTCGAATCTCGAGGTCTGCCGCGGCGATACGGAAGCCCGATCCAAGTTCAGTGAACTGCTGAATGGCGATTAATCGTTTCTGCGCATCACCGGTGAGCGTGCCTTCGTCTGGAATCAAAAAGTACGCATAGGCTTGCTCTCCACCGCGCCCGACTCGTCCACGCAGCTGATACAATTGTGCGAGGCCGAACAGGTCGGCACGATTCACGATGATGGTGTTCGCGTTTGGGACATCAAGCCCAGACTGAATGATGGCAGACGCGATCAAGACATCCGCCTCACGCTTCACGAATTTGAGCATCACGGCTTCCAACGTTTTGGCATCCATCTGACCGTGGGCCATGACCATGCGCGCTTGTGGAATCAACTGTTGCAACCATGCCCCGATCCGCTCCAGCGATTCCACTCTGTTGTGGACGAAATACACTTGTCCTCCTCGCCCGAGCTCACGGAGGATGGCGTCACGCACCGCTTTATCGCTCGACCGGATCACGTCGGTCTTGATGGCTAATCGACCGGCCGGTGGAGTGTCGATGATGGAGAGATCGCGGACACTCGACATCGCCATCTGAAGGGTGCGCGGAATTGGGGTGGCGGTGAGCGTGAGGACATCGACTTGCGTGCGGAGTTGCTTGAGACGTTCCTTGTGTTTGACGCCGAACCACTGCTCTTCATCGATGACCACCAGGCCGAGGTGTCGAAATGTCACGTCTTTTTGGAGGAGGCGGTGCGTTCCGATGACGACATCGATCGTGCCTGCCGCAGCCTCCTTGAGGATCGTTTTTGTTTCTCGAGGTGATTGGAAACGCGAAAGCAACGCCACCTTCATGGGGAAGGGAGCGAAGCGTTCGGAAAAATTCTCGTAATGTTGATGAGCAAGCAAAGTCGTCGGGACCAGAACGGCCACTTGCCGATCGTGCTCGACGGCTTTGAAGGCGGCACGCATGGCCACTTCCGTCTTTCCGTATCCAACGTCCCCGCAGATGAGCCGATCCATGGGTCGCGTCGCTTCCATATCCCGACCGATGTCTTCGATAGCCTTCAGCTGGTCTGGTGTTTCCTCATACTCAAAGGCCGCTTCAAACTCGTGATAGAGGGTTGTGGAGGTGCCATAGGCATTCCGTTTCACCAGCTCGCGGTTGGCGTAGAGATCGATCAATTCTTGGGCCATTTCTTCGATGTCTTTCTTCACGCGCGCGGTCGTCTTGGCCCAACTGGTTCCACCCAATCGATCAAGTCGCGGGACATGGCTCTCGGCTCCGCTATAACGTTGCACCTGATTCAAGCGGTCAAGCGGGACATAGAGCGTATCCCCGCCGGAAAACTCCAAGATCAGGTAGTCGCTTTCGAAGTCCTGGACAACGAGACGCTTCAACCCTCGATATTTGGCGATCCCGTGTTGGACATGGACGACATAATCACCCACATTGAGGTCTTCTAAGGAGGAGAGGAATGTGGCTGTCCGGCTTTTGGGCTGAGGTTTATGACGTGCTCCCTTGGCAAACAGTTCTTCTTCGGTCAACAGGGCAAGTCGAAGGTCTCCCGAGAGAAATCCGGCCGAAAGGTCACCATGCAACACATAAAACGGGAGTTTGCCGGTGGTCAGACTCGGCCACAGCGAAGGTTCCCAGGGATCGGCCGGCAGATCATGTTCTCGAAGTAGGGCGAGTAAACGATCCACTTGCCCTCGGCTTCGCGCGACCAGCACGACTCGATGCTCATTCCGGAGTCCTTCCAAGAGAGTAAGCGTTTGGCTAAAGGCTGTGCCTCGAATCCCAAGCCCGATGGTGCCGGGAGCTTGAGCAGGAAATGAAAACGTCGGACTCCATGCAGCATTCGGAGGAGCCAACGGTTCTAAGGCCAGGATCGGCCAGGCAGCGATTCGTTCCTGGATCTCATGCCAGCCCAGAAAGAGTCGCTCTGGAGAGGGATACGGATTGCCCGCATCCCTGTCGACGTGACGCAGATATCCATCATCGATCTTGTTCCACGCCGTTTCACAGGCTTGCTTCAGCGTCTCAGGCTGATTGAACGCGAGGACAGGTGGCCTGCTGAGATAGTCGAAGAGGGTATCCATGGAAGAGTATAGGTCGGGGCCTCTCCACTCGGCGTCTGCTTGAATGGGGGCAGCTGCGTCTGAGGCATCGGGTGGGCGGATGAATTCCCGTGCTGGTAAGACCCAGGCATCCTTGAGTTTCATGACGGAGGTCTGTGTCGCGGGGTCGAACAACCGGATCGACTCGACTTGATCGCCGAGAAATTCGATGCGCAACGGATTGGCATAGGCCGTGGAGAAGATATCGACAATTCCTCCACGGATGCTGAACTCTCCCGGAATTTCCACGACGGAAACTCGTCGGTATCCCAAACGGAGGAGGTCGGCCGTGAGTGATTCACGCTCGAAGGTCGCAGCCGTCTCGAAATGAAAGATCGCCTGTTCAAAAACCGTGCGGGGGATCAAGCGATGCATGGCTGTGGTGATCGACGTAATGAGCATGGAGGGTGGATCGGTCAGCAGTCGATGCAGCGTCGTCATCCGGCGTGCGATCAACCCGACATGCGGAGCGGTCGCTTCATAGGGAAGCGTTTCCCACTCGGGGAACCAGGCCAGATCGTCGATGGGGAGGCCGATGAGCTCATGGAAAAAACACAGATCGTTGAAGAGTCGCTCAGCAGATTCGTCGCTTTCTATCACCACGACCCATGGCCTGGATTCGGCCGATGCACTCCGTTGAGTGGATCGAAGCAACGTTAAGGCACAGGCTGCAGTGGACCCATGCACTCCGAGAAGACACGTATGAGCCTTCTCGTGCTCGAGTGACGAGTGAAGCGGAACGAGCCAGGGCTGTGTGTGAGAGTTCGAGTCAGACACGTGTTATTTCGCAGCAGATCGGATGCGTTCAAGGAGCCCTGTGGTCGAGAAGCCGGGAACAAAAGGAATCGTCTTGACGACACCGCCGCGGGCTTCGACGATGTCTCGACCGACAATTCGCTCGATGGCCCAATCGCCACCTTTGACCAGGACATCCGGTTGAACAGATGTGATGACTCGGAGAGGGTCCGACTCGTTAAATATGGTGACGTAGTCCACACAGCCTAACGCGGCCAGCACCTCAGCCCGTTGGGCTTCCGGGACAACCGGTCGGTCTGGGGCTTTCTCTAGGCTACGAACCGACGCATCGCCGTTCACACCGACGACCAGGACATCGCCCAGCTCCTTGGCCGCCTGTAGATAACGAGTATGTCCGATATGCATCAGGTCGAAACAGCCGTTCGTGAAGACAATTTGTTTGCCTGCTTCCCGTTCAGCAGACAGTGCAGACAGAAGTTGATCGAGCGGCAGAATCTTCGAAATCATGAGGCCATCATACCGTGGTGGTGGTTGTCAGGGGAAGAGCGAGAGAGTGGGTGGAGCCGTTCTCAACCTCCCTGGCCGGTTTGTGAGAGGTGTGGCCCGCGTGAGGGGTTCCCAGCCTCAAGTCGTCAACAAACGGACCGATACAGCACGTAACGGGTTCTAAGGTCTGAAAGCGGGCATAGTTCAGCACGACGGGTGTGCTCAGAACATGATGACGAGCATGGACAGTATGAGTGTCGTGTGGATCTTGGCGGCGGTGAACGTCCTGTTCATCCTTCCCGTGATCCTCCTCCTCTTCTATCGCTCCAAACAGGCACAGGCTGGGTGGCTTCGTGCTGAGACGGAGAGGGTAGGTCTGCAAGAGAACGAGCGTCGATTGCGAAGTATTCTCCAAGCAGAGCCACAAGGCATTCTGGTGCTTGGACTTGATTGCCGGGTGCTCCAAGTCAACCCGGCTGGTTGTGTACTGTTTGACGCGGGTTTTTCTGAGGAAATCATCGGGAAAGATTTTCGAGACCATATCCATCCAAACGATCGTTCCCAGATCGAAGCCATGCAGAGAACGGCTCGAGATGGTCGTGAAAGTTGTGCAAAGGGACGATTAACGGGGTTTTCGGGGTACACCCGGTGGGTCGACATCACGTCTGTCCCGCTTCCCGGAGATGATGGGGTAGTGCAAGCCGTGCTCAGCGTGGTTCGGGATGTAACGGAGCAGAAGCGTGGGGATCGTCGGCAAGCCCTCCAGCATGCCGTGGCCAAAGTCCTGGCTTCAACTTCCACCATAGAGCAAGCGGTTCCCGACCTTCTGCAAGCCATCGTGATGAGTCTCGATTGGCAGGTCGGTGTGTTCTGGCGCGTACAAGGCGACCAGCAAACCATCATCTGTGAACAGGACTGGGCCATTGATACCACAGCGGTGCAGGAGTTCCTCAGGGTTAGCCGACAACAGGCGTACAGGTCGGGAGGCGATCTTCCGGGACGCTGCTGGGCACGCGGCGAGCCCTTGTGGGTGGAAGATGTCGCGGGAGATCCCGTGTTTACGCGAGGAGCCGTCGGGGACACAGGAACGCTGCGTGCGGCCTGCGCGTTTCCCGTTTGGTTGAGGGCCAACGTGCATGGGGTCATGGAGTTCTTCAGCAAGGAGGCTCATGCGGAGGACCGGGATCTCTTGAGGTCTCTGGGTACGGCTGGACGTCAGATTGGGCTTTTCGTCGAACGGACAGAGGTGGAGGCTGCACTCCATGAGAATGAGGCTCGCACCAGACTGATCATCGATACGGCGCTTGATGCCGTGATCACAACAGATCATACGGGTGTAATTACCGAATGGAACACGCAAGCCGAGGAGATATTTGGATGGTCTGTATTAGAAGCCAGTGGACGTGATCTGGTCGAGACCATCATCTCGCCATCCGATTGGGCAAGTTACCGGGAGTATGTGCACCATCTGCTCAATCCCAGCGAGAGGTCCACTCCGAATCAATTGGTTGAACTGATGGGGCTTCGACGTGATGGCCATGAATTTCCTGTTGAAATAGCGATGAAGCCGTTATCTATCGAGGGGTCACTCATCTTCAGCACATTTATTCGAGACATCACGAGCCGGAAGGAAGCCGAACGGGCGCTGCAAGGCTACGCCGAGCAATTAGAGTCCATCAATCGGCAGCTGGATGCCGCGTTGACCGACGCCAAGGCTGCGACGGAAGCCAAGTCGTCGTTCTTGGCGACCATGAGTCATGAAATCCGCACCCCGATGAACGGGGTGATAGGGATGACGAATATCTTGCTCGATACCCCACTTACGGATGAACAGCGGGAATATGCGGAAACGATACGGACATGCGGTGACCATCTGATGACGATTCTGAACGACATTCTCGATTTTTCAAAAATTGAAGCGGGAAAATTAAAGCTGGAGGTGATCGCATTCGATCTCCGTCTCGTCATCGATGAATCATTGGATCTCGTTGCGGAACGGGCTTCCTCCAAGAACTTGAATGTGGCCTGTCTGTTCCATGCTGATGTGCCGCGGGATTTGCGGGGTGATCCTGGTCGCCTACGGCAGGTGGTGATGAACTTGATCTCAAATGCTATTAAATTTACGGAGAGCGGTGATGTGATCGTCGAAGTGACGGCCGAGTCACGATCATCGGAGGAGGCGACTATTCGGGTGGCGATCACAGACACCGGTATCGGGATCTCCGATGAAGCTCGGGAACGGCTCTTTCAGTCATTCAGCCAAGCCGATGGGTCTACGACGAGAAAATATGGAGGGACAGGGCTGGGCCTCGCCATTTGCAAACGACTGGTTGAGATGATGGGAGGCACCATTGGAGTGATGAGCCGGGTGGGGCAGGGGAGTTGCTTTTGGTTCACGGTGAACCTGCGCAGACAAGCGGCGGGCGAGCAAGGTATGAACCCATCGACCGTGGTATTGGCAGGACTCCGTGTGTTGATTGTCGATGAGAAGGTCATCAATCAAAGAAGCTTGGAGCAGATGACTAGAAAGTGGGGCATGCAACCTACCTGCGTTCAAAGCGGCTCTGAGGCATTAGCTCGCTTGAATCCTCATTCCGAAAATCTCCCATTTGACCTGGTGTTGCTGGATCTGGATATGGGTTCGACTGATGGAGTTGAATTGGCTCGGACGATAACAGGACGAACAGAAGAGGCTCGGCCGCGACTGGTGTTCATGACCTCGCTGGGGCGACGTGGAGATGCGAAGGTGGCCAAGGAAGCCGGCGCGGCTGCCTATCTGACGAAGCCGATTCGAGACCGGCAATTACACGATTGTCTGATCGCCGTGATGACGCAAGTCCAGACTCGATCACCGGTCCATCCTCAGCAGGGCGCCGTTCCACTCATCACGCGGCATTCGCTTGCCGAAACCGAAGCGAAAGTGGATCTTCGAATTCTGCTGGCCGAGGACAACGTGGTGAATCAGAAGGTAGCGGTTCGTCTTTTCCAAAGGTTGGGCTATCGAGTCGACGTAGTCGGCAATGGGCGCGAAGTGGTCGAAGCGCTTTCGCACAGACAGTACGATGTCGTGTTTATGGATTGCCAGATGCCGGAAATGGACGGCTTTGAAGCCACCCACGTCATCCGCGGGGGGGAACGCTCGGCCAGAGTCCCGATCATCGCCATGACGGCGAATGCCATGCAGGGAGATCGTGAACGATGCCTGGCGGCGGGGATGGATGACTATCTCTCGAAACCCATTTCGGTTGAGGCGTTGGCCGGGGCCCTCGAGCGGGTCGGGCAGGAGGGCAGACGCCTTCGCTCCAAGAACAGCCAAGAAGCAGCGTAATGCACGGTCTTTCCCGAATGAGGCGCTACATCAATTGAAGGACCAGCTGTTGTGGCTCTCGGGGGGATCGGTTCGGGTGAGCTGATGAACTCCAAAGGGTCGCGGTGTGAGGCCGATTCTCAGGGAGATGGCCGGGCCATATGAGTTCTTGTAGGGAGCCTCGGCAGACACCGCAGCGATGGCGGCCTGGTTGGATTGTTTTTCGCTGCCGTCTATAGATCCGTCCACAGTCTGTGCATCGCCAGGTGAATCGCGACAAGGCCAGAACTTCCTGTTCCAGCGAGTGGTAGGTGGTGATCGCCACTTCTCCCGTACGATTCATTTCCGTCATCTTTTTCAAGAAGGCCAGCCCATGATTAGGTCGACGCTTCAAGAGATCGAATTGCCATTGATGAATCATTTCATGAGCGATGGTGTTCAGGAGTTCCTGTTCCGCATGGGGCGTTCGGGCGCCAAGCCGTACGAAAATCGGGAGCGATAGGCGAATTTCTCTACTGCCCTGTCCCGTTGACGTTCGTGGCCCTCCACGGCTGGTGAACATCCCGACAGAGGAGGTGAGGCGAGGACTCCACAGAATGGCGATCGACGGGAGAGAGCCGGAAAAATATCGTCCATTCAGGTACTGCCAACGAGTCTGCAATTCTTCCTGGGTCGGGAGCACCCAGGTTGTCTCATGCGGCGAGCGCGGCTTCATCCTATCTCCTCGATCACCGCCGCGGCGAGCAATGGGAGCATGATTTCGTGATGGCCCGTCAAGGAATAACCCTGGCCACCTTTCTGCGTGGGACGCCGTACGACGTTCGTCTGGGGACGGTAGTGAGAAAGAAAATCCATGTTCACGGTCGTGATGTTCGTGATCGGGTGACCGAGGTTTCGGCCCAATGACAAGGTTTTTAGGAAGACCTCGGGAAGGATCACGGACGACCCGATATTCATGTACACGCCGCCCTCCATTCCAGCGACGACGGCAGTGAGACGTCTGAAGTCAAGCAGCGAGGTGGCTCCGATGGCCGCTCCATCCGCAGAAGGATGCATGTGGATGATGTCGGTGCCGACCGCCACATGAACGGTGACCGGGGTGCCGAGCCGTGCCCCGGTTGCTAGGATACTGGTGCTGCGATTCCGAAATTGCGCGGCAGCGTGGTTCATGTAGCGCCCAATGGCCTCGCCCAACCCATAGCCTTCCTTGGCGCCTGCGGTGATGGCGTCATTCAGGATCCGTCCCGTTTCTTCCGCCATTCCAAATCGACCTTCATCGATTTCTGCATCGACCTCTTCAGAGGTGTGACCCAGAAAGGCCAATTCGAAGTCATGAATAATCCCAGCTCCGTTCATGGCGACGGCCGTCACGATGCCTCGCTGCATCAAATCGGTGATGATCGACGCAAGACCCACCTTGATGACATGGGCTCCGATCCCGATGATGACCGGGCGGCGCTTTCGATGGGCTTTCACGATGGCACGGGTGATGGCGCGCAACGTCTTGACGGCGAGGATGTCGGGAAGGCTGGAATAGAATGTCGAAAACGATTTCCCGGGCTTCCATGGTGTCGCGAAGTCCGCCAGCCGCACCTTGCTATGCCGTTTCTTCAACGGATAGGTCTTGAGGTCCGATACGTTGATCGGAGGGATCAAGAAAGGAAGGTGGGGCGGGGGAGTCCGATCAGGACGTTTTCCCAAGCAGGTGATCCTCCACCAATTCGCACAGGACGTGGCCGAGTGTAATATGGCTTTCTTGGATGCGTGAGGTGACCGTGGACGGTACAACAAACGGAAAGTCCACGAGGCCGGCAAGCTTGTCACCGGACGCTCCGGTCCAGGCGACCGTCGTCAGGCCACATTCACGTGCAGCGGCGATTCCCTTCAACACATTCGGAGAATTTCCGCTGGTGCTGATGCCGATGGCGACGTCACCGGCTTTCCCATGCGCTCGCACCTGGCGAGCGAAGAGTTCCTCATATCCATAGTCATTGGCGATACAGGTAATGGCGGCGATATCCGTTGCCAGTGCAATGGCGGGTAACGGCATCCGTTCTCGCTTGTATCGACCGACAAACTCCGCCGCGATGTGCGCTGCGTCGGTTGAGCTGCCACCGTTCCCAAAGAGCAGAACTTTGTTGCCGCTGGTGAAGGCTTTTGCGATGACTGTGGCCACCTGGACGATGCGATCGGCGTGCTCACGCGCAAACTGCTGCTTGACGTGAGCGCTGTCCGCAAAGGCCGTCAACACAACCGCTTGCATGGACGTGATTCTAGGCGAGGTGACTCACAGTGTCAAACAAAGCTGTCGGAACTCCTAGGATTTCACCGGTACTGAAGGTCCGGCTTGCCTGATTGCATTCATCGCCAGCGCGATCATTGACCCAACATCGGATACACTCGCCGGAAGCACCAGTGTGTTGCTCGACTTTGCCAGTTCTCCAAACTTGGCAATGTACTGTTCCGCCACCCGAAGTTGCACGGCTTCCTGGCCTCCGGGGACCTTAACGGACTCTGCGACCTTCCGGAGACCCTCGGCCGTTGCCTCTGCAATGGCAAGTATGGCGGCCGCGGCTCCTTCCGCCTCGTTGATTTGTTGCTGTTTCTTAGCCTCAGACGCCTTGATGACTTGCTGTTTTTCTCCCTCAGCCTGGTTGATCGCGGCGTCGCGTTCGCCTTCCGAGCCTAAAATGAGGGCGCGTTTTTCGCGCTCCGCACGCATCTGTTTTTCCATGGCGTTTAGAACATCCTTCGGCGGAGTGATGTTCTTGATCTCATATCGTAGGACTTTGACTCCCCAAGGGTCCGATGCCTTATCCAATTCGTTGACGACCTGCGCGTTGATGGTGGTTCTGGCTTCGAAGGTCTTATCCAATTCGATCTTGCCGATCTCGCTTCGCAAGGCGGTTTGAGCCAATTGTGTGAGTGCAAATTGATAGTTGTTGATCCCGTACGACGCTCGTTCCGGATTCAGGACACGCATGTACAGCACGCCATCGACATGAACCTGGACGTTGTCACGGGTAATACACACCTGCTCCGGGATGTCGACCGCGTTTTCCTTCAGCACATGCTTGTAGCGGATGGTATCGATAAACGGCACCAAAATATGAAACCCCGCATCAAGCGTGGAACTGTATTTCCCTAAGCGCTCGACGACGTAAGCGCTCTGTTGAGGGACCACGACTGCAGTTTTCGCGATCATGATCAGAATGATCAGCGCCAGAACTATGACAACAACGGTTCCACCTTCCATACCCACACCTCGTTACTTGAGGATCGCTAATTTGCTCTTACCGTAAGCGTTAGACCATCTACTCCAGTTACCAGCACGCGCTGGCTCTTTGCTAGTGGAGAGGTTCCTTCATTGCGCGCGCTCCACGTCGAGCCTCGCAATTCTGCCTTACCTGTATGACCCGGGGCAAGATCGTCGAGGAGCACGGCAGATTCCCCTATCATGGTATCTACTGCGTGGGGCGGAGAACGCTTCATCATTCGCCGTAGGGGGCCACGGAAAAGTAACAGTGAGACAACAGCCAGGATAGAAAACAGGAACCATTCCAGCCAGGCGGTCTCTACAATACCTAGTCCGGCCAGTGCCCCGACGATCAGGGCTGCGATGCCGAAGAATAGAAGATACAATCCACCTGGCAAAATCATCTCTGCTCCGGCTAGAACCAATCCCATGACTAACCAGTACCACCAGGTCATCGGTAATCCCTGTGCTGAAAATGAACAAGAGCTGAATCAGAAGCCCTGGTGAAGTGTAGGGTCCGTATCGACAAGTCGTCAAGGAGAACGTCATCTAATCGCCACGAATTGAATGGGTCCGGAAGCGATGATATAGTCGTGCGCAATGGTACAAGATCAACCCATCAAAGCACTTGTGATCGCGTTGGTCGATGACGCGGCCTCGGCGGTCTATTCGATCAATCGACTCAAGCCGGAAACGTTGTGCTTTGTGTTGCCGGAAGGAAGCAAATCGTTGGTGGAGTCGGCGATCCAGCCGAACATTCAGCAGATGCCCAGGAAGTGGGATTGGGTTGTCTTGAGCGATACCGCTGAGTTCCCTTCAGTGTATCAATCCCTTGCCCGATCACTTCCGGATCTGGTGCAGAACTGGGGGGTGCAGCCGGGGGAACTGGTGGTGGACGTGAGTGGTGCAACCCCCTCGATGGCGGCGGCGCTCTCCCTTGTGACCTTGCCGTGGACTTCCCGGCTGGTTGAACTCAGCCAGGCTCGTGAAGGCCTGGAGGGAGATCGTGTCGAAGTTGGTTCGAGGACTCTGGTGTGGACGCAGAGTAACCCTTGGGATGAGCAGGCGACAGTATCCCGTCGTGAAGCGTGCGAGTTATTCAATCAGGGAATCTTCTCCGCTGCGGTCAGAGTATTTCGTGAGGTGGAACTGCGCGTTAGTGGGGGACAAAAACCGCTGTATCGAGCCTTCGCCGATTTGGCGGAGGGATATCAGTTGTGGGAACGGTTTCACTATCGGCAAGCTTGGGACAAGTTAAAAACGGCGATGAAGGCGATCGAGATGGCCTCGCTGTGGGGTGGGCCACCGGGATTAAAAGGGATAGTACAACCGATCAAAGCCAACGCCGGGTTTCTCGAAAAGCTCGTCTTGGACCCGGCCGATGTCAAAGAGTTTGTACCGTTGGATGTCCTGGCGAATGCGCAGAGGAAGCTCGTTTTCAGGCGAGATCCCGAAGCGGCCATGATCGCGCTCGTTCGGGCTCTTGAGGGGTTTGCGCAGGTTCGACTTCACAAGGCGCACAAGATCAAGAGTTGGGACGTGTCTCCGGATCAGCTCCCGCAGGCGCTGCAGGAAATCTGTCGGACCTGTTATCTTGAAGACATCGATGGCAAATACAAGCTGCCGCTTCAAGCGCAGTTTCGGGTGTTGGCCGGGTTAGGCGATCAATTGGGACAGGGGTTTCTCAGGGAGTGGCCGAAGATGAAGCCGCTGTTGGATGCGGCGAATCATGGGGTGTTGGGCCACGGGTTCGAGCCTATCAAGGGGGAGCGGGTGCAACAGTTGTACGATGTAGTCGTCAAACTCACCGGGGTCGCCGAATCTTCCCTTCCGAAATTTCCGGTGCTCGATCTCTAGCTTCTGACGAAGAGTGACGCGCAATCGTGACGGTCGGCCACGCGATCAGACTGCTATCTCATGACGGCCGAATCCTGAGCGATGGTTCCTTCTGCCTTACTCAGGTCTATAAGATTCTAATCAGCTGATTTCGCCTCTGATGGAAATCAAAATATATTACGAAGACACGGACTGCGGTGGAGTCGTTTACTACGCCAATTATCTGAAATATTTTGAGCGGGCCCGCACCGAATATCTGGAGCTGCGGGGATATTCGGTTGCCGACTTGATGACACAAGGCATTGTCTTCGTCGTCGTGCATGCCGACGTAGACTATTGCTCCCCAGCTCGATACGGGGAAACGCTGGTGATCGAAACGCACATCGGCGATGTGACGCGGGCAGCCCTGACATTTTCCCATGTCGTCCGAGAGAAGGTGAGCGGTCGTGTGGTCGTGAGAGGCTCGGCTCGGTTGGCGGCGACGGATGGGAACGGAAAGGTCATACGTCTGAATCGGGACATGGTCGTGGCGCTTCAGGCAGCGCCGCATTCTGCTGACCGCGCCTCGCTTCTGGAACGGAACGATGACGCGGAGTCGTCCTCACCCGTAAGATGATCGCTGGCAATTCTCTCACTCAAACGACGCCTCGTCGTTTTCTGCCTTGATACGCCCTGCCACCTATTTGCCCTGATTGTTTCCGTCGAAAAAGGCCAAAGTTACGGGCGTTTTAGGAACGGTCGTGCGAGATAGAGAGTGGGCGTCAATCCATCGGTCAGACTGGCAAAAAATGGGATATCGCTAACCGATCGATGGACATGAAGTGGAGGCTGTAAGGGATTCCTCCAGCCTGATGATGATCGTGTTCCTTCCTGTCGATGGGTCGAAGTCTGCGATGAGGCTCTGGACCCCAGCCCCGACGGCATGTTCGATTCGTTTACGCAACACGTTCCGGCACGACTCGAACGTCGCCTGGTGAAATTGACGAAGAAGTACACGCCCTCTGAGCGTCTTGGCCAGTTCGTCCTCAGCCGGAATCGATATCGTTCGTGTTAAGATCACCTCAATCAGTTCGTCGAACACATGTACCTGGACGCGGGAATAGGTGGACTTCATGAACTCCGTCTGAAAATTTAGAACGGCAAGCATAACTGCATACTCGATCTCTGCTGTATTAGTGGTCCCTCTCCCCATGATCTAGTCCCTCCGTCAGCCGGGAGCGAATCCAGCCTCCAGTTTGCGGACCTTCCAATTTGATGCTGACACAATCACGATGGAACGGTTCCTGCTGTGTCGTGAGCCTCGAGGGCCTGCTGAGGGGCGAGGAGACGATTGTCTCGGCCCCGGAACAATCGTTTTCCCCATCCAGCGTTTCAATGGCAAGATCGTCGATCGTCAAGACTCTCACGGTTTACTACTTGGGAGAGATCCATAGCGGTGACGATGGGCGTCCATACGAACGCCCATCGTCTCGCAGAGTCCGTCAGTAGGCCTTGCTGTATCCGGGCTCTCCATCATAGGTCCACAACTTCTGAGCGGCGGACCACCACCACCCCTTCTTCGTCAGGGCGTCGAGGAACGTGTTGACGTCTCCGTCTTGCACATCCTTGGTGGCCATGAACCGGCATCGATACCAATTGACCTGCAACAGATCGGGGCTCACGAAGCCCGGCCAGACCTTCGTGCCTCGGTTCGAAATGAATTCACACTTGAATGGTCCGATGTCGTCGAACTTCGGAATACCCTTCTCCGTGATGATGTACATATCGATTCCGACGAGTTTGATCTCTTTCTTCTTCTTGGTTGCTTTGGCGACTTCTGTAAATGTTGGCATGGGCTATCTCCTTGTTCAGTCAGTGTGCTGAGGCTCAGGCCTTCGCGTGCATCTTATCCACGATCGCTTGTGCATACTCGTCCGTTTTGGCTGTTCCACCGACGTCGTATGTCACATGTTTTCGCTCGTCGAGCACGGCGAACATGGCCTTCTCGATCCGAGCCGCAGCCGCTTCCTCCTTGAGCCAACGGAGCATCATGATACCGGAGACCAGCACGGCCGAAGGATTGACCTTCTTCATGCCGGCATACTTCGGCGCTGAGCCATGGACCGCTTCGAAGATCGCGCAGCCGTCGCCGACATTGGCGCCAGGCGCAAATCCCAAGCCTCCTACCAATCCAGCACAGAGATCGGTCAAGATGTCGCCGTAGAGATTCGGCAGCACCAGGCAGTCGAATTGGGCCGGATTCCGCACCAGCTGCATGCAACAGTTATCCACGATAATGTCGCCGGACTCGATGTCCGGGTACTTTTTGGCGACCTCCCGGAAGGCATCGAGAAAGAGACCATCGGTCATCTTCATGATATTGGCCTTGTGGACGCACCAAACTTTCTTGCGTCCGTTGTTTTTGGCCCACTTAAACGCAAAGTCTGCGATGCGATAGGAGCCAGGCCAGGTAATGACTTTTAGACATTGTGCCACCTCATCAGACACCATATGTTCGATGGCGGCGTAGGAGTCTTCGGTATTCTCGCGGAAATTGATGATGTCGATCTTGTCCCAGGGCCGCTTCAGCACGGGGATGAGTTTCGCCGGCCGCACGTTCGCATAGAGGTCAAAGACCTTCCGGAGAGTCACGTTCGCGCTCTTGTGCCCAGTCCCGATCGGCGTCGTCGTGGGACCCTTCAGCGCGACCTTGTTTTTCGCGATATTTTGAATGGTCTTATCCGGGAGGAGCGTGCCGTGCTTTTCGAGACAGTCGAGCCCAATGTCTTCATATTCCCACTTAATGTTGACCCCGCTCGCATCGATGACGAGCCGCACCGCTTCGCAAATTTCCGGGCCGGTGCCTTCTCCCGGTAACATCGTCACGACATGCTGAGTACCCATTTGCAGAACCTCCCTTAAGCAGCAAGGGCGATCGGACCATCCGCTCCCCTTTTCCTCCCTTGCTTCTGCAAACAGTGTTCCCGACCTAGTAATGAACGTATTGTGAGCCGGCACTTGAAAATGCTCAGCAAATACACCGTCCATGATGAATAGGAAGTTTTGGTGGGAAGATGCTGGGCTGGAAAACAAGCAAAGGTAGGAAAAGGTCGGTGCATAGGCGCACGAGTTGCACGGCGAACTGTGCGTCGCTGCTCGCGTACCATACTAGCGGCGATAGAGACTGCTGAGAAAGTGGTTCAGAAAGCTGGAGTTGGGAAGGGTTGTTTCGTCAGTCGGGACGATTGACCGTCTAACGCGGACGAACCAAGAGGATCGACGCATTCACTTTGGGAATCAACTGTTCAGCGACTGACCCAATCACTAATCGTTTCAGCCCTTGGCGGTGTGAGGATCCCATTACGACCAGGTCAGCGCCCCATTCATTCGCTGCCGCGGCGATAGTTTCAGCGATCCCGTTCAACCCATAAATCGATTCAGCCTGCAAGATACGGGTGTCAGCCTTTACGCCCTCACCGAGTGCCGATGTGGCTTGTGTTAATAATTTGTGACCGGTTTTCCGATCAGCCTCGTCTGCATCGGAGGCGGCATAGACGATACGCAGCCTCCCCTGATAGGCCAACGCCATGCGCTTCGCCTCCAGTAAGGCTTCCGTGGAGGTCTTGCTGCCGTCAATCGCGACCATGATCTTTACAAACATGGGGAGACTTCCTGTGTAGTCCATGATGCTTGGGGAAAGGACATGACCGCCATTTGTCCACTCAAACCCACTGGGGTCCAATGCGGGGCCGCATGGTTAGCTGACGTCGCCCACGTTCTTCTTGAGGTCATCAATGTACCGCCTGACAATCTCTCTTCCAGGCATTTTTTCCAGATTGGCATACACCATATAGTGCACAATGCCATGCACGGCCATCGCTGCCAGCAAGCCTTCAAAAATTCCTACTCTGAATACCAACAATCCACAGAGGATCGCGAGAATCATAGCATAGGGGCCATGGTGGGTCACGTGTACGAGCCCTTCGATCATTTTCCACCCAGAGAAGATCATGATGATGGCCAACGCGAACTTCGGGAGATATATCAGCGCTTGCACGTTGAATGTGAAGAAGGTCACGACACACCCGATGATCAAGACGGACAACTTTGTATAGGCGCCGGCTAAGCGATTGGTGGTGCTCTTAGCCAAACCGTCCAAATTGGTCATTCCGCCAAAGAAGCTTGCCCCCATGTTGCTGATCCAAATTGCGAGCAGGCTGTTATTGCTGTTGCATTTGCGTTTCAGCGGGTCCATTTTTTCAATTGCGGCATTGCTCATAACCTGTTCGATCACGTCGATGATCGCCAGCATCACTGCAAATCCGACCATATAAATAATGGTTACCGCACTGTCGAAATGCGGTATCGGCAACACGAACTGGAGATCCATATCCTTGACGGACAGCATGGGTACTGTCACAAACTGAGCGAGTATCACGCCTGCTGCGATGATGACAAAATAGGGAATAGCAGGTTGCGTGTTCTTGAATTTTAAAAAGAGATAGACGAAGAGGCCATACCCCACCATGGAGATCAAGATCATCTGGATACGTGCCCCGGTCCAGAACAGATCGCCCGATTCCAGTCCTTCCGGAAGCTCATAGGTAAAGGTGAGGAACTTGAGCGCGATCTTCAGACCGACGCCGGCCAGCAGCCCTTCAACCAAGTACACCGGCACGGCAAGCAACAGATACCTCTGCCAGTTGAACTTCCAGATGATGGATTGAATAATGGCCGTCAGGAAGATCGCGAAGGCCATATTTTCCATCCCAAAAGTGGCCACGCCCACCGCCAACACTGGCGCCAGGCCCGCGGCAATGCCTGGGCAGCCGACATAGTTGCCTGGCCTGAACCAAGCATTGATCCAGCCAATGAAACAGGCAAACGCGACGGTGGCCAGTCCCACCTTGATGGGGTAATCAGACATCATGGCAATCCCCACTGACAAAGGAATGGCCATCGCCCCGGTGATGAGACCGGCAGCGAGATCGCGCCCCGCATATTTCGCCTGGAACGCGGCTGATCCAGGTACGGCGGTCGGCTCTGTTGTGGCAGGCTGATCGCTACCGGGTTCGCCATATTCATGCTCGTGTGACGTCAAATTTCTTTCTGCTTCGTATGTCGTCATTGGTGGTATCTCAATAGTGATTATTGGCGCCGAGGCACGTGGCGAGGGCGGACATCGGTTCGCCGTTCGCATGTAGTCTTGCGCTCACCAAGTTCATTTCGTCTCTGTGCACAAACAGCAAGAAAGGGGCCGTGCATTCCGCTCGTGGCTTCGTCAATCAAGTCGGCAGGAACAAAGGAAAAATCACGAGAGGCTCAAGACAGGCTCACTGCACCACGGGCAGGTCTTGGGGAGACGTGAGCGCAGATGCACAGGCCCGTGTATCCGTGCACGGATCGAGAAAGCCATGACGCAGGGTAGTAACTCCCGTAGTACAGACATCACTGGCTTTCGAGAGAGAGGTTAGGAGGGAGATAATTGAGCCACCGCTCGAGCGGCTACCCTACATATGCCCGAGCTTGCGAAGCGTTTCCATTCCGCGCCCTTCATCCTGAGCGCGACCGCTCCGCTCGGCGATCGTGGTGACACGGAGTTCAGAAATAACTTGTGGGATAGTAGCAGCGCAGGACGAAACGGTCCCGGTGCAAGGCACACACCCCAAACTTCGATAGCGCATGCCGTTGCCTTGGTCGAAGTAGAGGTTGGGGAGGGGAATCCGCTCAAGGTCAAGATACTCCCAGATATTCAGCTCTGTCCAATCCAGCAGAGGATGGACGCGGATGTGCGAACCAGCTGGGAACGTCGTATTGAATTGGTCCCAGAGCTCCGGAGGCTGGTCCCGGAAGTCCCATTCGCCATGCTTATCGCGCAGTGAAAAATACCGTTCCTTGGCACGGGTCCCTTCCTCATCGGCACGAATTCCCAAGATGATCGCCGTCCACTTGTGTTTCGCGATGGTTTGCTTCAAGGCATCGATTTTCATAGCGGTGCAGCACGTGACGCGTCCTTGTTGTGGACCCATGCCCGCGGCCAACGACTCGGTATTCTGTCCCACGACGAGATCGAGGCGCCATTCTTGGCAGAGCTGATCCCGGTACTCGATCAGTTCGGGCATCTCATACCCAGTATCGATATGAACGAGCGGAAACGGCACATGCCCAAAGAAGGCTTTTCTTGCCAGCCAGAGCAGCACGGTCGAGTCTTTGCCCATCGACCAGAGCATCGCCAGGTCATCGAAGTGTTTGTAGGCCTCGCGCAGGATATACACGCTTTGATCTTCAAGTGCTCGTAGGTGTTTCATGGATCCATTCCGTCTTCTAGCATCGCCGGGGCTGTCGCCGAGGCCGAGGCGGGCCAATTCTTGAAAGCTGTTGGCGAGCCCATAGTTTCTCGTCGGTTCGTTATGGCGTCAGCGAATAGTCCGGTTTCCCTCCGTAGGGATAGGTCCGCTTGCAGCGGACGATTAAGGTGCTCGTGCCCCGTCCTCCCACGCATTGGTCGAGGGTGGATGGAAAATCTATGGTTCCCGTTCGGGTGACCTGGAAGGGAAAGTCGAAGGTGAAGCTGATGAATTTATACTCGCCCGACGGCAACTGCAGCATGCGAGGCTCCGAAGTCCGATAGGCGTCGGACGATTCTGGATCGGATGTCCAAATCGACGGGGTGACGCCTGGCACCGTCCACCAGCTCTGGGACACGATCGAAGTGGCATCGATCGTAATAGGATAGGGCGCCGGCGCGGGTTCGCGCGACTCGGCGGCGGCGAAACCAAGCCACGTACTCAATGCGAGGCATCCAGAAGCGGCGATCATGCGTCGGAATCGTGGGTTGAGTAAATGACCAGAGACCATACGCGATCACCGCCCCTTCGCCGAAACAGCGGCCCCTGTGCCCATATCCCGGAACACTTCTTCAACGGCCTGACTGTCCCATTCCGTGTGGGTCTCCAGGCCGAGTGCGCGCATCACTGTCGCGCCGGTGTCGAGAATGGAGACCGGCTGCCGAATGATGTGGCCGGCCTTGACTCCGGTGCCGAAGGCAATCCATGGGACGAGCGATGAGCCTGTCGTGGACTGCCCATTGACTGCGACCGGCGTCGCGGCGTCGGTTCCGCTCAAGGCGGTGACGAAGACCGTCGTGCGGGCAAGCAATCCATGTTCCTTGAAGAGATCAAGCACCGCGCCCAAGGCATGATTCACCGACCGCAGCGCCTCGCGATACTCCTTTGAGGCCCATCCGTGGGAGGCGCCGGCGCGCCCGGCATCCGGTAAATGCACGACGAGGAGATGTGGCAGCGCCAGAACGGCATGGCCATAGCCGTGACCGCTCGATGCCTTTCTGAGGTATTGCCTGATGTAAGACACGAGCCGCTCCGGGCTGCATTCCGGTTTCAGCGGACCACATATCTGATAATCCGTGTAGGGTGTCGGTTTCGCAAGCTGGTAGAGCGATTCGTCCATGAAGAAGATGGCACTGTCCCGCCCACCGCTCAGATCGAGGTAGTCGAAGAGCGTGGGAGGCCGTGGATAGCCACGGCTGAACTCGAAGTCATTCCACGTGATGTCATGTTTCTCGATCGGCAGGCCGGTGAGTAATGACGCCATAGCCGGCAGCCGGAGAGGAGGCGAGACTGTATGAGCCGACCACGTCGCAGACCCTTCCGCAGTCAACTGATTGAGCGCGGGCATCGGTCCGACCTTCAGGGAATTCTGATCGATGCCTTCCAATACGAACAGAATTACGAATTCGGCATATGTAGAGTCTGTAATCGGCTGCGTCGGAGACGCCGTGGCTTGTGCGCCGCGTAGTGACCCCGCAGAGTCGCTGAAGGGGATCCAGCACGTCAGTAAGAGGGACAACAGAGAGATGATCCCGCGCGCTCCGAACATGGTTCGACCGTCTCCTTGTTCATTGTTCGAAAACGACTGCCGTGCTGCGAAGTGCTGCAAGATGAATTCCCCGGCGTCAGGAATCTGGAAGTCTCGTTCGGGAAGAGGAGAGCAGGCGTATGATACGAAGAAAATACTCGGTTTCTTTATCGAGAGGTTGGCCAGAGCTCCTCTAATACCTCTCCGCCTTTCCCGAAGACCGTGTGTACACGCGCACTCAATTCAGTGTGTGTGGTGCGCCCGCGCACTGTGCAAGGGTTTGTCGAGACGTTCTCTCAGTTCCGCTGCCGTGGTTGTTCGATAAGAAATTAGACGGTGGAGTTTTTGTTCGCACCGTCAGCAGGAATGGGGATCTCGCACCGATTGGCGGCACGGAAAATCCGCGCCGCGGCGAAGGCGGCGCCGAAACCATTGTCGATGTTGCACACCGTGATTCCAGACGCGCAGCTCGTCAGCATACAGGCCAGCGCCGTCACGCCGCCGAACGACGCTCCATACCCCACGGATGTCGGAACCGCGATCACCGGGATCGATACAAGCCCACCGACAACGCTGGGCAGCGCCCCTTCCATCCCCGCCACCACAATCGCCAAGGCCGTCCGCTCAAACACCTCACGGCGGCCAAGGAGCCGGTGAATGCCCGCCACGCCGACATCGTAAAGGCGTTCGATCCGGATACCCAGGAGGCGCAGGGTTTCCGCACATTCTTCCGCTACTGGGATATCACCCGTGCCGGCGCAGACGAGCGCGATGGGAAGCGGGCCGAGCGGCGCAATCGGTGTCTGTTCCCAGGTCGCCGTACGCGCGAGCTCGTGATAGCGCAACGCAGGCAACGCGTCTCTCACCGCGGTCGATTTTTCCGAGTCGAGTCGGGTGATCAGCACGTTCTGGCCCGTCCGCCCGAGCTCCTGAGCGATCCCCACGATCTGTTCCGGTGTCTTTCCCATTCCAAAGATGACCTCGGGCACCCCTTGCCGCAGGGCACGATGGTGGTCGATCATGGCATAGCCGAGATCGGCAAACGGCAGATCTTTCAACTCGCGCACTGCTTCGTCGAGGCTCACGCCGTTCGCGCGGACACGCTCAAGGAGGTTTATTAGACTAAGCCTATCCATGTTGTATCTTGCTAGTACGCTGCCGGCTGCGAAAACGTCCGGTTTGAGACAAGGTCCAGCACATGGAGACCGTCGAACTGCGCCGCCGACGGGCCCATGGCAATCAGGCCGACCTGTCCTTCCTGAGGGAGCACGGCGTCCTCGACTGCCGCAACCTGGGCGCCGTCGATATAGACCGCAAGCCGGCCCTTGTCGAGATGGAGGAAATTGATCCGTTGGACGCGCATCGTATGCCAAGGCTTGGGCGCGAGCTTCGCGGTAACTTGTCCCAGCAAGGTCACCTTGCCGTCCGTTACGTGTCTGGTCGTCACCAGACCGGTTCCTGGCTGGAGCGTAATCGCATAATAATTGTCGCGGTCGGTGACGGCTATGGCGATACCGAGTTCACTGTGATCGGCCTCGCTTGGGGCGCGCACCTGGACGGTGACATCGGGATAGGTCGTTCTCACTCTCTCTGCAACGAGGAGCCGCACGCAGTCCTGTAACGAACAGGCAGCCGAGCGGACCAGTTGTTGGACACCACTTGATGTGTCCTGATCGACTTGGACTTCCCAGACGGCTGCGTTCTCATCGTCCCGGCCCAATCCTACGAAGCCGGCAGGAGGGATTCCCGGCTGGTCGTGGTTGAAGTCCCATCGCCACAGGATGTCCTGCTTGGGTGGATTGGCGTGGACGGACACGTCGAGCACTTCGGGCGAGCGCGGTGGACTTGGCAGGACGATGGCAGCAGCATCCGGGGTCAGCGACTTGACGAGATCGTTGGCAACGAGTTGCCCTTGCAGTCCCTCGACCTCCGGAATCTGGTCTAAATCCTGCTTGACCTCCCGCATCCGTTGCTGAAACTGATCCAGATTGCGCGGCACCGAGAGTGATTCCACAGCAACCTGCGCATAGTGTGCATAGAGTCTGTCATATGGCTGAGTCAACAACTCAACTGCCTGTTCGGCTTCGGCCTGGGCCTGCTGCAGCCAAGGATGGTCGTAGCGTCGGTTCCACGAGACAAACTGGATCCGATCCCAGGCGATCTCCGTCAAGATCGTCGCATACTCGGCGGTGTCTGCGGCGGTGTCGCGTAGCAACGGCTCATGGATAGCAAGCGCACCGGTCGGATCATTATTCCATCGCGTCAACACTCCGAGGCGTCGACGTTGCTCCGGTGTGGCACGCCCTTGTGCAGCCAGGGTCTCATGGGATGCCAGGGCACGATAGATGGCATCGGCGGCTGGCTCGTACCCTTCCGATACGGCAGTCACTTCTTGCCGCCAGGTTTGCGCTTGAATAGTCCAGTAGAGTTCGCTGATCCGCTGTAGAGCCGGTTCGTCCCGGGCCGCCAAACCTCCCCTTGTCGCACCCTGCTTCAGAACGGCCTGGTAGTTGTCGTCACTACGCAGCCGGTGGGTCTCTGTATCTTCCGGATCGATTAACAAGAGGCGAGTCAGTATTCCTGCGCGTTCTTCAACCGTCAGGTGAGCGGCTCGACTCAAGGCTGCCTGTATGAAAGGCTCCGCATTCGCGCGTTCCCACCACTGAGCCGATCCTGCGACGAGCTCCCCCTTCAACAGAGCCTGGGCAGGGTTGGCCAGGTCGAATCTTCGGCCCTTATCCAGGCGCAATCCATAGTAAGTCGTGGCAATCAGTGGCCCGCCGGGAAGCCCCTCATTCATGACCGCCCGGTCTGCGGGAAAACCGAGTTTGTGCAGGCCTGTCACCACGATGAACCGAGCGACGACCTCGTGCACTGGTCCGAAGTGACGCTGTGATCCGTTTCCCCACCAGATTTCCTCCGGTCTGAGCGCAAGCGGCGCCGTGAGAGGATCGGGGTAGACGATCTTGATATCCACAGCCTGGCCAGACACGGAGACCAGCGAGCCTTCCTTGATGTTGGACAGTGCGAATGGCTGCACTGGACTGGTCCGCATGACGGTTATCTGGGGGATCGGAGCATAGTCTTTCAGAACGATGGGTGGAGACACGAAGACCGCCGGCGGGTATTCCTTCCAGTTCTCCGTAGCGCGGTGTCGATCGTGTAAGAGGCCGAGGCCAACCCCCTGTCCTGTGGCGTTGAAAACGCCGGCTTCTGTCTGCTGGGAAACCATGGCCGTATGGCTGTGCAAGGTGTCATCCCAACAGCGCTGAGTCACATCCGGTGTCAGTTTCGGTGATCCGCCTCTGGCACCTGTCCGAGCTCGACTCAGGCATCCCAGGTCTGCCGCGGCCCAGGTAGCAATGTGGGAGTGGGTCAGCGCCTCGACATACTGCAGCACAAAACGGCCGTTGTCATGTCCTGATTGTATTCGAGAGGATGTGGCGCTGCTGAGCGATGGACAGGCAAGTTCGACGGCGCCTACAAAAAGAATGATGAGTCCGACAGATCGTACGATCATGGTTGGTGCTCCCAGAAAGTGAGAAGACCGGAGGTGATCATCGGCTTGAAACCCTCGCTCCGGTCCCGGTGATTTAATGCAATCGGCAGTCCAAAAGTCTACATGAAAAGGCAGAAGGGGATTGTTCGAAGGTCGTCGGAAATTTCTACAACATAGTGCATGGTGCCAGGGATTCTTCTGTGAGACGAGAGGCGGACTGTGTATCAGCGCACGATAGATTGTGTGGGTGTGCGTCCATGCTCACTCAAGAATTGGGCTTGCGTCGTCGATCGAGCATCCATCTCGTCACACCGAGGTGTTTGGCGGCCTGAGTCTTGTTTCCACCGGAACGCTGAAGCACCGCATTGATGATGCGGTCCTCGAGGTCTGCCAAAGATTCGCCTAGGCGAAAAGACAGATGGATCTGAGTGGTGTCGGTTGCATCTGCCGGGGTGGAGGTTGGATGGGTTGGATCTTCGACTGGCTTGGAGGGAGAGCCTTGTACATCCAAAGGAAAATGTTGCGATTCGAGGGTCTCGCCCGGGCAAAAGAGGACCGCCCGTTCGATCAGGTTGCTCAGTTCACGCACATTGCCCGGAAAGGTGTATCGACGTAGGAGAGCCTGCGCGCTTTCTCCTAGGAACCGAGCTGGTTTCCCAAGGGAGAGCGCTGACCGGGTCAGAAACTGCTGAGCGAGGGGAATGATGTCTTCGGAACGCTCACGCAACGGAGGAACCGTCAAAGAGACGACGTTCAGCCGAAAGTAGAGATCCTCGCGAAACTCACCTTTCGCCACCGCGTCCTTCAGGTTACGGTTTGTCGCAGCCATGAACCGCACATCTACTGGGATGGTGGCCGATCCCCCTACACGCCGCAACGTCCGTTCTTCGAGCACCCGGAGAAGTTTGGTCTGGAGCGTCAGGGGGAGATCGCCGATCTCGTCGAACAACACGGTCCCACCGTCCGCCATTTCGATCAATCCCGTCTTTCTGCCTGCGGCGCCGGTAAACGACCCCTTCTCATGTCCAAACAGTTCGCTTTCAAACAGCTCACGGGGGATCGACGGGCAGTCGACCTCGATACAGGGTTTCTGGGCACGTGCTCCGTTAAAGTGAATGACTCGCCCGGTGTATTGTTTGCCGGTTCCTGTTTCGCCTTGTAAGAGCACCGTGATCCGGTCGTTCTTTATCAATTCGTGGACTTCTCTAAGGAAGGCCTGCGTGACGGAGCTCTCAGCGATGACACGGTGTAAGGCATAGCGTTCGGTGTCCTGTCCTGTGTGCAGATGGACCTGGCGCTGAAGCGTTAAGAATTCCACGGCACGTCTGAGCGCGTGTTGCAGGTCCTCCATGTCGATCGACTTGGCGACGAAGTCAAACGCCCCAAGCCTGGTTGCTTCCACGGCGTCCTTGACCGTACCCCGCGCGGTCAGCAGAATGACCAGCAAGTTGGGCGAGGCCTGTTTGACGCGCTCGAGCACATCCAGGCCCGACAGATTCGGCATCACCAGGTCCAACACCAGAATATCCGGCTCGACCGATTTCAAGAGGGTCAAACATTCTTCTCCGGACCCCGCCGTCTGCACGGCATAGCCTTGATCGGAGAGGCGCAGGGCAAACGCTTCCCGGATGGAGGCTTCGTCTTCTACCAAGAGCAGTTGCCATGTCATGTTATGTATCTCGTTTCATGGGCAGCCAGACCTCGACCATCGCTCCACTGCCCGGAGGGCTGGTGATCGTCAGTTGTCCACCGTGCCGTTCGACGATGTCATGGGTGATGGTCAAGCCCAGGCCGACCCCCTTCGCCTTCCCACTCGTGAAGAAGGGCTCGAAGATGCGTTGCAAGTCTTCTGGTTCGATGCCTTTCCCCGTATCGGAGAAGGTGACCGAAACGCCCGGGCCGTGCTTGTCCACGCGTGCCGCCGTGATCGTCAACTCTCCTCCATTCGGCATCGCATCAACGGCATTCATCGAGATATTGAGGAACACTTGCTGCAGATGGGTACGAGAGGCCTCGATCGATCCCACCTCCGGGATGAGCTTTCGGACGGTGATCCGTTGTTTCTGGAGATTTGGTTTGAGTAGGGTCAGCATGTCATCGATGAGGGATAATAGGTCGCAGGGCTGGAGATCAAACGGGTGTGGACGCAGTTGGCTCAAATGAGATTCCAGTAGTTCATCGATGCGGGCCGCTTCACGCGCGATCAGGGCGCAACGGTCTCTGGCGGCGCGAGGCAATTGTTCCTGTTCTGCGAGGTGCGTCGCCAGACTTCCGAGCCCGATCAACGGATTGCGGACTTCGTGCAAGATGCCACCGGCCAGTTGCCCCACCAATTTGACTTGTTCGGCATGGCGTAACGCCTCCAACATCTGTTCTCGTTCGCTGAGGTCTGTGAGAATCGCCAAATAGAATTGCGTCGTCCCGTCGCGATCCTTGACGGGGCTGACGCTTTCCCACACCAAAAATTCTGACCCGTCCTTTCGCCGATTGACGAACCGATCTACAAAGGCTAGTCCGGAGCGGATTGCTTGCCAGAGTCGTTCGTAGAATTCCGGTGAAAGTTTGCCGGACCTCAAGATGGACGATCGTTGCCCGAGTGCTTCCTCACGTGTCCACCCCGTCATCCGTTCTAAGGCCGGATTCCATTCAAGGATACGGCCTTCGGTATCGGTCAGCATGATCCCATCCTGGGCCGACATAAACAAACGATGATAGAGGTCACGCTGGGTATCGGCACGGCGTCGCCGTTCCAGTACCGTCGCCACGGTATTGGCGACGGTGCAGAGAAACTCGAGTTCCTTGATCGTGAAGTCACGAACTGACTTGGAATGGGCGGTCATGGCGCCGTACACCCGGTCTTCCACGAGCATCGGCACACACATGCCCGCGATTGCCCCATGTTCGGTCAGGAGTTTCGACGGTGTGAAACGGGTCTCCTTGCGCAGGTCAGGCACCACGACGGGGAGCCGTTCGCGGATCGCGTAGCCCGCCTGTGAATGGGTTCCTCCCTCAATCGTGAGTCTTCCGATGAGTTCTGGTTCAAGGCCAATGCCTGCGACGACAGCCAGGTGATCGTCAGATTCCCGTGGAACGAGAATCTTGCACAGTTTGACCTCGAGGGCTTCTGCAGTATGTTTCACGGCTTCATTCATCAACACGTGTGCCGGTGCATCGCTGACGGCGAGGGTGCCAATACGGGCCAGCACTGATTGAAAACGGGCAATCTGTGAGGCCTCATGTACGAGCTCCATATGTTCGGTCACGTTCTGCAGGATCAAGAGCACACCGGTTTCCCCATGGTACGGGACGACGTTGAAGCGGCATTCATACACCAATGGTTGACCCTGTCGATCGGCAAGGCGGTAGGTCTTGCTTCCCCGGGTGCCGAGGGCTTCATGGTTCCAGACGATGGCGTCGGCAAACAGTTGAGATCGTAACGTCGGAGATTCAGGTGCAGACGGCGGCCTCGGCGCTTCGACGAGTTCTCCGAACTGCGCGTTCTCGAAAATGAGGAGTCCCTTGGCGATGAAGCAGAGCCCACCATCCAGGCAATCGCTCACCCAGGCGAGGACTTCCGCAGCAGCCACTTCAGATTGGGCCGAGACCGGCGATTGCGACCGAGCGTGTTTGGCTGATGTCATCGTGAAACTCGCAGAGATTGATCTACGAACAGGCTCTCGAGAATCGGTGCTGGAAGTAAACAGTATAGCGGCTTTATCTGAATACCGTCGAGATTCTCTTAGGTTGTTGGGACAGGCTGTCCTCTATGGGGAGGTGAAGCTGGCCTCAAAGGTACGCATCAACATTCGCGACTGATCTTGCGTAGATTTGCAATGTAGTCGCCTGGTCTGATCCAGGCATTTATCCAACCGATCAAGCAGGCGAACGCTATGGTGGCGAGCACCACTTTGATGGGATAATCGGACATCATGGCGATACCCACCGACAACGGGATGGCCATCACGCCGGTGATCAATCCGGCTGCGATATTGCGACCGACATATTGAGCCTGAAACGCGGCAGACTCGATTGCGGCCATTGTTCGCAATGGTCCGGTATAAGCCTTATTCTCGGTCACCGAATGTGACCTGGATGTAGTCACAATTGACATGCCGTCCATGGCACTACCCTCCAAGGATTCAACTACTCATTGAAGAACGGCGAGCTACTCGCGCCATAGCCATCAGCAAGAACCAGGCCGATGCTATATAGGTGTAAGTGCCTGTAAAGCAATGAGAATTGAGAAGTTCTCTCTCGATGTTGCTCTCTGTGATTGGTGATCGCACGGAGACCCGTGTGCTGGCACACGTCTGGTGCACATGCACACGCAGAGGATATGGGATGGATAGGCTAATCTTGCTCTGAGTCAGGCTTTTTGACAGTCAACGAAGGCGCAGACGGCAATCATTCCGACCCCTGATACGATAGTTCGTGGGATCTCAGCCGTATCAAGTCTTTCTCGAACTAGAGCGAGAGCAAGGCGTTTGCTAATGCATCTATACCCTGGGTTGCCAATCAGAAATATTGCTATGGGTAGTGTAGGGCTAGATCCTGTCTGGCCCGTTTCCCTCTAGTGTGAAGTGCCTGCCAACATCGTACGTATCCCCAGTCCGGTTCACTTAACAGAAAAATATCGAGTGCTACACTTCATGGGGACTAACCAGCAGCTGGACTTTCGATGGGACGTGCATTACCCGCGTTCAGCCTATTCATCCTGCTTTTTGGCCTTCTTACCCATTCTTGGGGCAATACCGCCGACGCCCAAGCTCCAGCGAGCCTGCCTTGGGTGATGGGCATGCCTTCCGAACAACAGTTCTTTGGGACAGTCGGTCATCATGCTCCTGCTGAAGTGTTTCATACGACATTCGCCTCGAACGTGATTTTCCCTTCTGTGTCCACCGCTCGTCTTCGAGATCTTGCGCCAGATAGTGAGCGTCCAAGGATCGAACAGTTGTCGGCGACGACGACGCTGTTCAACGGAAGGCTGTCGACCGAAGCGGAGGTTGCACGGAGCCAAGCTGGAGCAGTGTGGTTTACACCGTCGACGATGGGCAATGCCCGGACTGATGCATCGGCTCGCATGTTCCGGGTTGGGCTGACTGGTTCGGAAGGGAACCTCCGATACGGATTGACCTTTCGCCATGCGGGGCAGGGGTTCCTGGTGACTCCCGATAGGGCCAATCGAGAGATGTGGGGTGAGTGGAGGACAGGTTGGGTGACGGTTCGAAACTCCATTGGTCATACCTGGAATAATGTCGAAGCCGAATCGACGCGATCTCGGTTGGAACAGACCTACGGACGAGTCGGATTGCTCCTCAATAAACCTTCATGGCCGGAACTGAGCGTGGCCTATGCGAGAAACTCTTTCAACAGTGTATTAGACCCGATTGGAGTGACGCCGCAACGCTCCTCGAACCATGCGATCGAAGGGGCGATAGCATTTCACCGAGCGAGCTGGGACCTCCGGTTGGCATCCAGCTACACTCTGGCGAGCGATCTGCTCAGTGGGGAGGCTGATGGTCACATCAAAGCGCAGACTCTCTCGGCCGTTGTTCGCCCAACCAACCAGCTGGTCATCACACCGGTACTCACCTATCGCCAAGAGTTGCGATCCAGGTCCGGTGTTCGTATTGAACACCCCGTCGCGTCTCTGGCGATGAGTTATGAGCAAAATCCTCAACTCCTGTTCAGTACGGTGGGGAACTATGGCAGCTCTCGTTCATCCGATGGCCTCATCGACAACGAGACTCTGTGGTGGAAAGGGATGATGGACTGGGCGATGTTCACCTCCTCTGAGTGGATCACTAGAATTGCTTTTGAGGCCGGTTATAACCGAATGAGCAATCGTGCCCTACGATCAAATAACACCGAGGATATTTCTGGACTGGTCCGCTTCAGAATGGTGGCCCGTTAACACCAGAAGCAGGGAGAGTATCAAAGTCTACGACGACCGGTGTCTTTCAGCTCACTCTTAAAAATCACACACAGATTCGGCAACTCATGGTTTGTGAGGAGAATTCAGCGAAACCGGCTGAGTGGTTTTCTTGCTGCTTGGTGACTGTACGTGAGCCGAGGTTCCGGCCGACGCGTTGGAGGACACCACGATCTCCACTCGTCGGTTTTTGCTTCGGCCTTTACGAGTCTCATTGGTTGCAATGGGTCTGGTATCGGCATAGCCGACGGCTTTCACCCGATCACCTTCAACCCCGCCGTTGATCAATGCTTGGCTGGCATGTTCGGCACGAGCTTGAGACAGTTCGCCATTATCCCGGAACGTTCGTTGCGGGTTATTTTTGACCGGTATACTATCGGTATGTCCCGCTACTTCAATACTTTGGTAGCTGAACTTTTGCAGGATCGTTCCGATCTGTTCGATGAGCGAGGTGCCTTCCCGAGTCATGGTGGCCTCACCCGAGGCAAATAATTGTCCACTTGCCAACGTAAGCGTCAGCCTGTTTCTCCGCTGTTCTAACGCCACACGACCTTTTTTGATCGCATCTCCGAGTATACTGGAAAGAGTCTGACTGGCCTTGTCGAGCTCACCGTCAGAAGAATCGGGTATGTCGGTGCGAGTAGATGTGTGCGGGAGCAAGTTGGTTACGGATAGTTCTTCGTCGGGCGGTAACTCCGCAGACGGGCTACTGTCGTCCGAGGTAACTTCCGGTGCGCGAGCAGTTTCTTCCTGTTTCGATAATTTGCGTTCGAGATCCGAAATCGATCGTTTTGCTTGTGCCAGTTCTTCGGTGCGGGCTGTGAGCTGTGGGGTCAGCTCCTCGATCTTTTGGGTCACTTGTTGGAGCTCGTCCTTGGTCTTGGTGAGTTCTTGTTCTTTTCCCGACAGCTGCTGTTCTAACTCCGAGGCCCGTGTATTGGCCTGAGTCAACTGCTCCGTTTGAGTCGCCAAGTCACTCTTCAGCTTGGAACTTTCCTCGACAGTGGTCCGAAGGGTGGCGATTTCCTGATCTTTAGCACTGAGCCGTTGTTCGAGTTTGCCGATCCATCGCTTCGCATGCTCAAGATTGCTGATGGCAAGTTCTCGCTCCAGCTCATCGATGCGCTGTTTGGCTTCCCGAAGACTGGTCTTCAGGGTACTCAATTCTTGGGGGGACTCGCTCTCGGAATTGTCTTGATCACCACCGCCGTTATGTTGCGGCTCTTTTTGAGTGAGTCGTTGCTTGTCGGTTTTTGGTTCGTTCTCTTTTTCGCGTGATTGTGGTTGCTTTGGTTTTTCTCCTTTCGCAGCCTGGATCTGGGCCGGACTCTTCTTCTGGGAGGACGAATCATCACGAACCGGATAAAGATGGAGCGTGACCTGGTCGCCGGTTGAGCTGCCGCTGGTTGCTGGAACTACTGTGGCGATCCCCGCTGCATTTTCGGAGTACAGAGTGACGGTCGATAGAAGGGCGAGAGCTGGTAAGATCATGGTAGGCCTCATTTCCTTAAAAGAAAATGTTCAACGACTGAGCCATTAGCTAATTCACAGCAACGGTCTTATTGAGGCATCGAGCTTGAACGGCCATATCGGTCTCTCAACCGATGCTCACGTGAAGGTAAGGTATGTTGGAATGGTAGCCCTTTCCCGATTCACTTTTCAACCGAGAATGGCCTAAGCGACATCTTGTGGCGCACGGATCATCAATCGACCGGGTACAGTGAGTCTCGGGTGAAGATTCGCCTCTCTCGCTCGGTGACAGCCCCTGAACATCGATAACCTTCACGATCAAAGAACGGAAACAAGAGCATGAGGGATTTGGAGTCTACTTGCACGTCGTCAGGGTTTAGACGCATGTTCCGCTCGCGTGCCTCCAGCTTAAGGTTCAGCAAACAGCCTTCTTTGGAGTACCCGGTTGCCGTTACCCTTGTAGGTTGGCTTGAGTCGCCGACTGCCTGCTTGGTCTGCGGCGTACAAGCCACAACGAACAACGAATAGGCCAAGCACAGCAACGCTATGGGAAGGATTTTCATGGGAAGCTCAATGCATCGACAGCACAGGCCATCTGGCTGTTCTCCTGTCGGATTTCATGGAATCAGGCTTATGTCGAGGCCCGAATCGGAAATTCGTTCGGTTCATCATCGCGCGGATGTGACACGTGACGACGCTACGAGATTGTCGGAGATAGATAGGGAAGGTGTCAACGGAAGAAGATCGTATTATTTCGTCCCCATGTTCTGTGGATAACGGTGTGCATAATCAGTATCTTGGGGGGAATCCTTGCCTCAGAGCCGGTGCGTCTATCAAACTGCCTATTTATTGTGCATCTGCTCTATGGCAGCATAACTACAACTAATAGTGGCCTTCATCGTTCTTCTCAATGTTTTCACACATTTCAATCCCTGTCAGCTTGGTGACCAAAAAGTTTCGGCTGCGCGGTGATCCCCAATGCAACCATTCGTGAAGCTATCCACAGGACTGTGAGGTTTCTGGGGATGGGCAGTGAAGTAATCAAGCCTGGAGCCCTGTTTTTAATCTGTCAAGAGCCAGTTGAATCAAAGGCCTATCAAGAGGGAGCAATCGACAGGGCCGAATAGCCGACGCGTGGATTACTTTTTTCGGTAGACATTGAGCCCAATTTTTTCTTGCCTATTTGGAATCGTCACATTTCCTTCGGTCGAGGCGATGATAATGGTCTTGCCGGTTGAAGATGGCCCAAACTCCTTTGACAGATCGACACGAATCGTCAGCATGGTTCCTTCGACGGTCATCTCGACATTTTTCATGATGATGCACGTTCTCCTTTCGCTTATTGTCCTGCGACTGGTGGAGCTATGACATCGGTGTGATTCCAGGTCACGAAGATCAGTACTGTGTACTGATTGTAAAATGCCCGTCCGACCAGCTTGGGTGTTGAACCGAGAAACTCCCCGGTCCGATTGTCGTAGAAATCCAAGTGGAGCCGAGTATAGCCGCTTTGGTTTTGTCGCTTGTAGAGGGTCAGTTCGGGGAGCGAGAAAGGAATCAACACGCTCTGCACCGGCGGCATCCCGACAAAGATGCTCCCTTGCATGGTTCCGAACGACTCCACCATCACGCGAACCAAATATGGCGACTCAGTATCTCGAGCGGAGACGCGATAGCCTCGTCGCCCCAGCTCGGCGGCCACCAGATCTCGAATATACAAAATGTCTCGCGATGGGCGATCAATGGCGCCGAGGTCCGCGTTAGTCATGCGAAGCCGAGATCGATCACTCTCAAGCCCCGTCGCATCCACATCGACATTGACTCCTTCCGGCAAGTGAACCATGAAATTGACAAGGGCTTGTTCCACCGCCTGAGTCAACAGGACTTGCTCTGCAGCTGTCCGAGGTGTGCGCGATATTTCCTGCTCAACTGCGCACCCTACGAGCGACGCGCTCAAGACCGAGAGAAGAAGACAGGAAGCTTGCAAGATATGGAACCGTCGGCAATCTATCACGAGATTGATGCTAGCTGTGTTTGAAGAGGAATTCAACCGAGGATGGTGGGAACGGATGTATGAAGAACCGTGGGAGTTTATTTCTGTGGAACGAGAGTGATGGTAGTCATTCTTCGCTCGTTGGTGCGAACGTTTGTTATGCTAAGGACGACTTCGCGTGGCTGCGGTCCCCAGCGCTCAAACGTCAGATGGTGGCTTGAACTTCCTTCTATACGGGGCATAAGCAATCTTTCTTGCGACTGCACATCGTGGGCCTTCACCCGTCGGTACCCACTGGATGGGATGTAATCATAAACAAGCGTTCGACTATCAACAGACCAATGGAATGCGGATACGTCACCTTCTGTAATCACGTCAATCTCCCGCACGGCCATCATAGAAAGGTCCAAGAGGCCTACGAGCGTGTGATGATCCACCGTGGAAAATGCTGCATGTCGCCCATCTGGCGAAAGACAGGCTTGATCGAATCCTTGTGGGTGGAAGAAAAGACCAGGGGCGACCGTCGATTCAGTTGGCAAATTCTGCAACGTGACACGAGCGGGAAGAGTCTGATCAGTGGATACCAGAAGAACTTGCCGATCTGATGAGAGGGCGACGGACGGACCAGTTGAGAGGTGAAGTGTCCCACAGCCTAGCTCAAGCCCACAAAGGATCAATAGGCCTACCATATGACAGCGGCTGAGACTCGCAGGGGGCGACTGTGTGGTATCAGAGGCCGGGGATCGGCCTTTCTGTCGCGCCGGCCCAGAAATAGTTGCCATCAGAAGCCTTATACCAGTGGGCATTGCCGTTGACCGTGAGTCCGTTACTCGTCCAGCCTTGAAATTTCAGCTTTGTTCCGCCTTCGACCGTCCGCACGACTGGTGCCGCGGTCGTCGGTGCCTGTCTGCGGATATTCATATTGACACGAATCTTCACGACGCCGGGTTTCTTGACGAAATTGAACGTGGCCGAATCCTGCTGAATCTCTTTCACCTGGTCGATGAGCTGAGCGAGATCCACTTCGAACCCAGGGCAGGTTTTGTCGGAGCGGATCTCACGATGGCCGATGATATGATCCCGATCGCAGGGGATTGACCACCGTCTGCAAATCTCATCGATCAATGTGGCGCTGGCCTTATACATTGCATCGGACCAGGATGTGTTTTCGCGCCCTTCATGCTCGATGCCGATCGTATACCAATTCGGATTCACGTCGGGCTTGAGCAATGGCCATGTCGGGCCGACAATCCGCCCGGCATGCCACGCCGTGTCACTTTCGCCGACGTACTGATGAACCTCACCGGTTTTTCCGATTCCATAATGGGCAGACACACCCGACTCTTCGTTCTTAAACCAGGCATCGGTGCCCTTGAGCGTGCCTTCCATGATGTGGATCACAATTGCTTCAGGCCTATATCCCTCTCGCCCCTTGTCTCTGTTCGGACTTCCGATCCACTGAATAGCCATCTGTTCCCTCCCTGAAAGCTCCTACATTCACCCAAATCTAGAAGTCGATGTCAATCCATGCAGGGTCGTGGTCGCTCCCGTCGCCGGTGTGTTTGGTGCGTCGGTCAATTGTAGGATTGAAGAATTTTCCAGCAAGAGATGGGCTGACCCAGATGTGATCAAAGAGTTCATAACGAGGTGGTTCCTCGCCGGGTGGATTAAAGCGATGCGTCCATGCCTTTGACTGGGGACCAGGACCCTGACCCGGAGTTTCTGCCTTCGCTGGTCTCGTTTCCGCAGGGTTTTCAAGCGAGTTGATCAGTGGTTGGTTGTCGACCGAGAGCATGGGCGCAAGAAATTCAGAATCAGGGGGATCGTTCATGTCACCGGCTACGATGAATCGACTATTGGGTCGCTCCATCTTGGTTACAATGCGGGAAATCATCTCGGCTTGTCTTTTACGGGTACTATTGGCATTGATGGCGCCTTGGATCGGGTCTTCACGAGGGGCCACAAAGTGGCTCTTTAAATGGGTATTGTAAAGCGTGAAGAGTTTGTGACCGTTGTTGCGCAGGATTTCTACTTGCAGCAGATCGCGACTGAACACGCGCCGATTCGGCACATCCGGATGCACGGCGGTTTGATGAGAAACAATAGTTCCGATCGGAAGCTTTGAAAGGACTCCCACATCGATGAGTCGCCGATCATTCCCCTCAACGAGCGCGATGTGCGGATAGAGATTCTCGAGGTGCTCACGGTTGAACTCCCTGAGGATCTCAATATGTTCGACTTCTTGGACGGCCAGGACATCGGCACTAACGACCTGGGTGATCCGCCGGGCAATTTCATGGGTAGCATCGGAGTCTTTTGCCCTCACCAATCGTCCTGCAAACGTCCGAGCGGCAAAATGGTTTCGATCAAATGTAAGTGTAATGCCCCCTGTTCCTTCGGGAGGAATGGCACCGATCTCTCCTTGGAAATTGAACCGCGAAAAGAGATTGTTGAGATTAAAGGTGGCTACTCTCACCATCATGGTTCCTCCATGTTCTGGGCTTTTGGGTATTAGTCTGATAAAGGACTCCGAGGCTAATGGTTACACTTTGGTTCTGCTCATGTCCGATGCAGAGGTTTATGCAATGAGTGGGCCTCTACAATTGCTCCTAGGGTATTGGATTCTGCGGAGTTTAGCTGACTTCTGGCTATCTGGGATGGTATCCAAACAGATACGGATCGAATCCTATTGGATACAGTAGTAGAAGGAAGGAGCGTGTTGCTTGGTTGTGGAAGACAGTACGGTCTGTTTCAGGTTTTATGAATAGCGTGCTGCTTAATGTAGGAGATGGCTGGCGGCTAGTAGGCGGGGGAAGCCCGCCGATTGGATGTCTGTGTCGATCGCCTGTTAGGTATTTTCGTCCAGCTTCTCACTTCAGCGCCATTTCCCAGAGTTTGCGAGCGAAGGTATTTGTCCGTGCACCAAGATCGATGAGGTCTTTCGTCAGTTTGGGATACTCAGCGCCCTCAAAGCGAAACTCGCGCACGACGTGCCTATTACTCTGGATATCCAGCTTCATAAAGGCGAAGCCTCCATTTGTAGCGCTAACACTCGTGATAGCCCCATGTATGAGGTCGTGACGCTTCCCACTTAGATTTCGAAAATCCGCAACAAGAATCTCGCCATCTGCACGGACGGACTCTAGCGACGACAGATTTGCCAAGCATTTCTCGACGAACTCCAGTTTCGTCTCCAGCATCTTAGGTAGACGCTTCGCTAGAGGTCTCCCTCCAAGATTCTGGAATAGGATAGCTGTAGCTAAGTCGAGCGATTGCTCTGCTTGGCCCCATTGCACTACAACAAAGCCGACTGCCTTGAACAAGGCGTCCAGTTCATCGTCCTCGCAAGATGTTCTGCCGGGGCTAGCGGGCATCGCGACCTCTAATTGTCAAGTTGACCGCTGAGGGTTTCGCGATGAGCTCGCGAGATATCCCATTTAATGTCTGCTGTTTTCATGCTGAAAATATCCGCAATATCTGTTGCGTGTCAGCCTTTGTCAAGACGCAACTTGTTGGGATAGGTGGCGAACCCTGGTGATGTATCCATATATTGGCTCGCGGGATATCCAACCACGAGTCCATCCACAGATGGGGTTGGTCGGCTTAACACATAGATGGACGTCGTTGCGGTCCTGACATCCTTGTGCCAGCGAATCTTTTGGATTGTCCAGATACAGGCCGGTCTTTATGTAGATCGCTGACGAACGAATGTCGAGGCCTGTGACATGCTTGCCGGTTTGTTAATTCCTGGTTTCAGTCATATCTCCTTCATCGTCCTTTGCACGACACACAGTATTATATCGGTGCCGAAATCTCGGAGAGGTTGTGTCTTGTTCTTTAGGTGACGTGCTGATCGAATCTGAATGCCATTGGTCTTTTAATTAGCTCATGGGTCCTGCCTTTGTCTGTTGATGAGAACGTCCTCTGGGGGGCGACGATTTTGACGCCAGCGGGAATCGTCGGACGGATTGGATTGCGAGATCAATGCCGAGGTCCGGCCAATGCAAAAGGTTGGGATTGGGCTGTTCAACCTTCATGATCTTCGATACGGAGGCGTCTAGAAACTGGGGAAAGCCCTGGAAGGAAATAAAGAGCTCACTGTCTCTGGTCAGCAGCCAGATTCCGTACTTGGTGATGTTCATGACTTCAATCTCAGCAATGTCTTGGCAATGAATGATGGACTTCATCTGACAGCTCCCGTATGAGAAGGCGCGACTGTACTGCGAACGAGCACCGCGAAGAGAATTGCCGATACCGAGTTATCCTGATTTTGAAAAACCTTCGTTCTGAAGAATTTCCGCCACATTCTGTCCGTTCACAAATACATCCGCCACGAGACGGTCGTACACATCTCGAGCATGGGGCACGATACGAATCGGTCCCGTTTGGAGCAGCTCCTCCAGCCGCTGCTTTGCAGCTAGGCCTTCGAACTCGCTCATTTCGGGGGTGTCGATGCCCCAGAGTCTGATACGTTCACCGCCAACTCGAATCGTATCGTCATCAACAGCATGGACTTGGAGATCGCTCAGCAGTCTCATTTCCCGTCTTGCTTTGGATCGAAGAGTGGAGAGCCGAGTTTGCTTGTGACCGCCTCCTAGCTTGTACCGCCCTTTGGGATAGCGTTGCGGGCGGCTATCAGGCGGACGTTTGTGTCGAGGTTGTTTGTAGGTCGGGAGGCGATTCGACCGGTCTTCGTTCGGTGACGGATACCAACAGAGGTCACACTGCTGGTTGAGGGTAGAGCCGAGATCGGATTTCGGCAGACGCTCGGCGTTGGCGACCGGAGTGAACATCATCGATCCGAAGAGCGTCCACGTCGCGATGTTCAAATACGGTTTCATGGTGTAATGGCATAGCATGTGTCGTGCCAGATTCTGATTGATTGACAATGTTCAAAACGGCATGTTGCAATGCGATGACGCATTCAATGTGGAATGATGTGGTATCACGGAGGATTATGTCATGGATATGATGGGACGAGTGGGGCTGGTTGAGATTTCGGTGTTGATCGCCCCGGACCAGAAGGCTTGGATGGATCGTATGATTAAAGAAGGGAAAATTGCCATCCCGCCAGGCGGAACCTTGGAAAAGGGGTCGCTCTATTCAATGTTCATCCGCATGTTGCTCCACAACGCGATGGAAGAACAGAAGCGGCAGGAAGCTCTAGAGGCAGAAGACGAAGATGACGACGAATAAGGATGTGAAGCGTGAAGCGGATCTCATGAGGCGAAGAAACTATCAGGCTCGTACTGTATCTAAATGGATACCTGTGTATCCTGTGAGATACGAACGACGCTTCACGAACAGCTGGATCAGAGTTTCTTGAACGCAGTGTGCGCGGCCCTGATGGTCTTCTCGATGTCTTGCGCGCTGTGGGAAGTAGACAGGAACGCCGCTTCAAACTGCGACGGTGCGAGGTAGACGCCCTGCTCCAGCATAGAGTGGAAGAACTGACCGTACCGCTTGGTATCGGATCGTTTCGCTGTATTCCAGTCTACGACAGGACCAGGCGTAAAAAATGTCGTCAACATCGATCCGACACGGGTTTGCGTCACGGGAACTCCGGCTTTTTTTGCCGCTTCGCCGATGCCTTTCGCCAGTGCTGCTGACCATTGATCCAGTTTCTTATAGACCCCCTTCATCCGGAGCTGTTTAAGGGTGGCCAGTCCTGCGCTGACTGCGAGTGGATTCCCAGAGAGGGTGCCGGCCTGATAAACCGGTCCCACCGGCGCGATGAGATCCATGATCTCTTTCCGCCCGCCGTAGGCGCCGACTGGTAAACCGCCTCCGATAATCTTGCCTAGCACAGTCAGGTCCGGGGTGATACCGTAGAGCTTCTGTGCGCCGCCGTAACTCACACGGAACCCTGAGATGACTTCATCGAAAATCAGCAGGATGTTGTGATCCGCCGTCAATTGCCGGAGGGCAGCAAGGAACTCCGGAGCCGGGGGCACGACGCCCATATTCCCAGCGATCGGCTCCAGAACGACGCAGGCCAGCTGATCACGGTGCGTTGTGATGAGTTGTTGGACAGTGCGAATGTCATTGTAGGGCGCTGTGAGAGTATGTCTGACAAAATCTTCAGGCACGCCTGGTGAATCCGGAATTCCCAGCGTCGCCAACCCTGATCCAGCCTTCGCCAGCAGGTAATCGCTGTGTCCGTGGTAACAGCCTTCAAATTTCATCACGCCGTTACGCTTTGTGAACCCTCGAGCGACGCGAATAGCGCTCATTGCCGCCTCGGTGCCGGAGCTCACGAGCCGAATCTTTTCCATGGATGGGAACGCGTTGCGGATTTCTCTGGCCAGTGAGACTTCCAACTCCGTCGGGGCCCCGTAACTCGTCCCTTGACCAGCAGCTTTCTTGATCGAGGCGATCACGGCTGGATGAGCATGTCCTAGGATCATCGGGCCCCAAGATAGGACGTAATCAATATAGGCGTTCTTGTCTACATCGTAGAGGCGCGATCCCTTCGCCCGCGCGATGAAGCGCGGCTGCCCGCCCACCGAACGAAAGGCTCGAACAGGACTGTTGACCCCTCCAGGTATGAGTTGCTGAGCTTCAGCGAAGAGTTTCGCGGATCGGGATGTCTTCATAATGGGGGCGCACCCTATCATGCAGGGCAAGAGCTGGTCAAGAAATGGGCCAGAAAAGGGGCAGTGTGTAGAGGGATCGCCGAGGACAAAAATTGGCATAAAGAGATACACTTCCTTCTGATCAGATACAGTTCGCGGCCTCGCACATCGGCTGAATGCACATTTTCTGGTGATTTTCTGTCTTTCCGCCGTGTGGAGATGCGGCGCAGTTCTTGCTGTATTCATCACCCAAATGAAAGTTATCTGTTCATGGTGTCGTGGAGAAGGGCGAAGCGGATTCGTCGGCGAAAAAGCTCCGCTGGATGATATGAGGGAAACCCATAGCATCTGTCTCGAGCATGAGACTGCCGTGCGGGCTCGATGGGCGGCTCATGGGCCGAGGATCGGATTCTATACGGCTTCTACCGATAACGTCAGGCACCTAGCGTGGCGGACTCGCCGGGTGGTGCTCTCGGCACTGCAGCTCGGTGTCGACCTCAAGGATTGGGCTTCCAAAACACGCTGACAACGTTTCCAAACTCGCTCGACTTCTTCCGAATCCTCAACAACCTGGCGAGGTCTTCACTTTCTCGAAGGCTTGGATGAGCGTTTGCGGGCTGGTTGCGTTCGCGAAATCTTCTGCTCTTCGAAGGAAACTTCCTCCAACTCCCACCGTTTTCGCTTCGATTTGTCTTGTTCGGCCACGACAAACACCGCGTGAAATGGGGCCCGTCGACTATCGGCGGTTTGTCCCTTGCTCCACGCTTCGCCGGCGTCGCTGAGCACTTCCAGGAGCGTTTCGTAGTCATCTTCATCATCGGGGAGCACCGCGTGCGCATCTGTGATGAGCAGGATGTACCCTTTGGCTGGGAGCCACTCAAAATCGGCGAGGCATTCTTCTAACGCGTCCCAGTTGTGTCCGAAGTGATCGGGAAAGTCGAGCGCCTGTGCAAATTCGTCGAAGAGGTTCGATGGAGTTCCACATTTCTTGCCTTGAACGAGACGCAACGCAAATCCCGGAGGAGCTTTCACCAAGGATGTGGGGGAGGACTTCCCAGAGACCATGAGCAAGGACGACCACGGAGGGGTCGTGGTGTTCAGATGAGCAGAAAGTGTGAGTTTGGCAGCCATAACGTAGGCTTGTTGAATGACGATCCGATTTAATTGAGCGGGGTAAAGGTTCGGTAATGGTCTCCGGTGTAGTACGCTTTCCCCGTGCGCTGCTCGATCACGATTCGTTCGGCATCACGGCTCTGGCCTCGAATCTTTGGATTCACATCATACTCCCGATAGCGACCTCGTGGTAGGCGTCGTTCTCGATTCTGAAACTCGCGTCCGCCGACGTAGCCTGGGAGCGGAGAGCCGCCGCGTTCTTCGAGTCGTTGCAGGAGGTCATAGACCTTCTGAGGAACTCCTCTCAGTGAAGAAGGTGGATCACTTGACTTCGGCAGGGTGAGGATCGAGTTGCCAGGACCGGGCGCGAGGTCACGCTCGACCTCGGTCGATGAGGGAGACGACCCCATGCCGCTCGCATAGAGCAGTGCGAGGAGAAGAGCGCAGACTGGTATCCATCGCCGTAGACCAGTGAACATCGTTTCCGTTCCTTCGGTTGCGGACGAAGAGATGAGCCGACCGTAGCATTCTCATTTCAACAAGGTCAAACAGTGCAGGCAACTGTGTGTCTCATCCTGGATGTCTCCAGTCCCGTTTGCTACAATACCGTGTGCCGCACTCATGAGTGAAACGAAGCGAAATCTTGACTGACTTGGGTGGAACCTCCTTGGGAACTAACCGGTTACGTGTCAGTGCGGTATGGTCAGCGTCGTGAAGAGGTTGTACGTTCCTCTCACACCTTCCCTCATCGTCGTCGCGATTCTCGGGCTGGCTGTCGGTTCCTCTGCACAGGTGACGCCGAGCGGCTCGATGAAGCGGTCTCCGGCCGATGTCGTCAAGCGATATGTCCTTCTCGATCAGAAAGGGGCTCGTCTGGACGCACCCTCGTATGACACTGTCTTGCCCTATATCGATTGGAAAGAGGAGCCGGCGTGGGGCCGTGTCGTCGTCGTTCAGCAAACCAATGTGCCGGAGGATTATCAGAAGTGGGAAATCATCAATAATCTGGAGGTGATCATCCCTGTGACGTTTCATGTGTTGGGGGCCGTGTATCTGGAGAATGCGTCCTTTATTCCGGAGGACACAGTCGAAGATGTCAGATTCCACGTGAAAGTGGTGAAGAACTACTGGCGCATTATTTCTCCTATCATCCCTCCACATGTTGGATTGAAACGGATGATGAGTTTCGCACGAGAAGCTGAAGCGAAGGAACAGAACGAAACCCATCGCGCAGAACTGGCATCACTCATCGACTCCTTGCGAAAGGCTAAATAATATATGGCATCAACTTCGGTAGATTTGCTGATCTTCGACCTGGATGGCACCTTGATCGAATCCAAGTGGGATATTGCCCACTCCGTGAACTTCACCTTGGTCGAGTTGGGATTGCCCGAGCGCCCGATCGAGGAGATTTTCGGGTTTGTCGGGGACGGCGTGAAACGGCTGCTCCGCCTGGCGGTCGGAGAGGGCAATCAGGCCAGATTCGAGGAGGCCCTAAAGGTGTTTCGTGGCCACTATCTCGAACATTGCTTGGACCGAACCACCTTCTACCCTGGCATCGAGCCGATGCTGCAGCATTTTTCAGGCAAGACCAAGGCGATTGCGACTAACAAATCGATTGAATACACTCGCGTCATTCTGAATGGGTTAGGCCCGCAGCATTTTGGATATATGGTTGGAGGGGACAATGGGTTTGGACTCAAGCCGGAACCCGGCATGTTGTTGCATGTTATGGAGATGCTAGGTGCGTCGAAGGAGCGGACGGTTCTGATTGGAGACAGTACCAATGATATCAACGGAGGCCATAACGCCGGGATCCGTGTCTGTGCGGTAGGGTATGGGATGGGGAATCGTGAAAAAATGGCCGCCTGTCAGCCTGATTGGTTCATCGAACGCCCAGAAGAACTGATGGAGCTTTTCGTATGAGCTATCAATGGACACGTTCGGGCCGAATGGTTGGGTGGAAGAAGGAGAGGTGAAGTGATGCGTCTATCGAGCCTTGCAGTGTTCTTGCTCTGTATGGTGATCCTTTCCCCCATCCATTCGGCGTACGCTTCCACCTCGAGTCTTGCGGAGCGCGTGGTCGAACACCGACTGGCCAATGGATTGACGGTGCTTATGGTCGAACGACATCAGACCCCCATCGTCTCGATCAACATCACTTTTGCGGTCGGCGGCATCGATGAGCAGGTCGGCCAGACCGGCATCGCGCATCTCTATGAGCATATGGCGTTTAAAGGCACTCGTACCATCGGCACCAGGAACTACGAGGAAGAACAGCCGCTCTTGGACGAACTTGCACTCGTGGGGAGTGAGCTCGATCAACGCCTGCGGGAGTTCGATGCCAACGGTGCGAGTGAAACAGACGAGACGCGAGCCACGATCGAATCGCTCCAGGAACGTTTTACAGACCTCCAGGCGAAGGCGTCAGAGTATGTGGTCGGCAACGAAATGGCTCTGTTGTATCAGCGCCACGGTGGTGTCGGGCTCAACGCGTCGACAGGGAAGGATCTGACCCGCTACATGATCAGTTTCCCGTCCAATCGATTACCTTTGTGGGCGGCGATTGAATCGGATCGGATGGCGCATCCAGTATTGCGCGAATTTTATAAAGAGCGGGGTGTCGTGATGGAAGAACGGCGCCTGCGGAACGACGACAGTCCGAGCGGTCTGTTGTTTGAGACGTTCACGTCGGCGGCATTTCGTGCCCATGGCTACGGTATTCCGACGATAGGATGGGGATCCGATATTCTCTCGTTGACACCAGCCGATACGGAAGCCTTCTTCAAGACTCACTACGGCCCGAATCGCGCCACCATTGCCCTGGTCGGTGATATCAATCCCAGAGAAGTTATCCCGTTGATCGAAGAGACGTTCGGGAAAATTCCGGCCGCGCCGCCCCCTCCCCCGTTGGTGACGGTCGAGCCGGAGCAACGTGGGGAGCGACGAGTCGAAGTTGAATTTGATGCGGAACCGGCCATCGTCATCGGGTATCACAAGCCGACCATCCGACATCCGGATGACGATGTCTTCGACGTCATCGATGCGCTTCTGAGTGAAGGGCTCACGTCTCGTCTCCATCAGAAGTTGGTCCGTGATAAACGTCTGGCAGCTTCGGTCGGGTCGGACGGGAGTCATCCAGGGGCTCGGGCGCCAAATCTATTTGTCGTCACAGCCACGCCGCTGGCCCCTCACACGACCGCAGAAGTCGAAGCGGCGATCTATGAAGAGATCGAACGACTGAAGCGAGAACCTGTGTCCCCGAAGGAGCTAGAAAAGGTGCTCAACAATCTGGATGCGGATTTAGTGCGAAGGTTACGCTCAAGCAGCGGGTTGGCTTCTCAACTGGCGTTGTATCAGGCACTGGCGGGCGATTGGCAATACGTCCTGACATCGCGCGATAACATCGCGAAGGTGACCGCTGCCGATGTGCAGCGAGTCGCCACTCAGTACTTGACCAAGTCGAATCGGACCGTGGCGGTCTTGGTCAAGAAAGGGAGCACGAAAGCGGTGGCGGCCACACCGGCCCTTGGGGTGAGACCATGAAGCGGGGGAAGGTGGATCGGATGGGCATGCGCAACCAGGTCGGGCTGATGGCTGGGTTGGTGGTCCTCCTGCTGGCGTCTGGATCGGTGAGCTATTCGGCCGATCTTGATCTCGAGGTCGGGGATCCCAGAACCATGACGTTTGAGCCTGTGGAGTTCTCACCGCCTGAACCGGAGCGGGTAGTATTGGACAACGGCCTCGTTGTCTATCTGTTAGAGGACCATGAGTTACCCTTGGTCACGATCACCGCCACCATGCGGACAGGGGGCTGGTTCGATCCAGCCGAGAAAGTCGGGTTGGCAGCGATGACCGGTGCGGTGATGCGAACTGGTGGCGGAGGTGGGCTGTCGGCAGAGCAAGTCGATGCAGAGTTGGAGCAGTTTGCGGGCGATATCCACATCGGGATTGGGAGGCAATCGGGGTCGGCGTCACTCGACGTGTTGAGCAAGGACCTGAATCGGGGATTGGAGATTTTTGCCGGTCTTCTTCGATCGCCGGCGTTTGAATCAGCTCGCCTGGAGTTGGCCAAGCTACAAGCCATCGAGGGGATCCGTCGCCGACAGGATAGTCCAGGGTCTATCGTCAGTCGGGAATTTGGCAAGGCGCTCTACGGTGCCGATCATCCGACGGCTCGGGAAAGCTCCGTTGATTCAATCAAACGTCTCACAAGACAGGATCTTATCGCGTTTCATCGCAACACCATTCACCCGAACGGGATGCTGCTTGGCGTGACCGGCGATTTTGCGAAAGACGACATGCTGGCCTCGATTCGAAAGATGTTTGGAGATTGGCAGAAAGGCACGGTGCCTGAGCTGAAGATCCCCGACGTGTCGGAAGCGGATATGTCTCAATCCGTGGTGGGGTTCATCAATAAGGATACGTCACAGACGCACCTCCGAGTAGGCCATCTCTCAATCAAAGAGAGTGACCCCGATTACGTGGCATTGGCCATCGCGAACGACATCTTGGGCGGAAGTTCGTTTCGCAGCCGCCTCTTCAACGATGTGCGGACCAAGCGAGGCTTGGCCTACTCCGTCGGGAGCCGACTCTATACCGGCATGCATGATCAAGGCGTTTGGATGATGAAGGCTGAAACCAAGCTCACCTCCACGCAGGAAGTGATCGAGCGGTTTGTGGCAAATATGGGCCGCATGCGTGAAGAGCCGGTGACCGACGCGGAACTGGCGGAAGCGAAAGAAGCGTACGTCAATTCGTTCGTCTTCTCCTTTGCGAGTTCGTCCTCTATCGTCAGCCGTTTGATCGAGCTGGAGTACGATGGGTTGCCAAAAGACTTTCTCCAGCAGTTGCGAGCACAGGTAGTCCAGTTGACCAGGGATGATGTCCAGGCTGCGGCGAAAAAACATTTGCACCCCGATCGTCTGAAAATTATCGCAGTCGGGTCGGGGGACGCGCTGGTAAAAGCCCTATCGACCTTTGGAGAGGTGAAGGAAATCAAACTCACTCCGGAAGGGTGAAGGGGATGCGTGGTGGGCGAGGACGTGCATTCCAGCGCTGCAATCATGCGCCCAATAAGGGTAGCTGTCCGGACATTGCTGATATAGGCGCACGCTCCTCTGGGGCTGCGGCCTGGGGCCGCAATGCCGTCGCGTGCTGATTCGTTTTGCTGATGGGGGTCGAATCGCGATGCTGGCGCCACAACGCACGACCTCGCCGCCCTGTGGAGGATGAAGGAAGGTGAATTAGGGCTCATGGGTAATTCATGCCGTTAGAAGATGATTTTTGCGATATTCTGAAAAAGGCGCGCATCGGGCAGGGCCTGTCGGTCGGCGATGTGGTGAAGGTGACGGGTTTGCCTAGTACCGACATCAGCGCGTTAGAGCGGGGCGATCAGCCGAGAGACCGTACGGAAGTGCGGGCGTTGGCGAAGGCGCTGGGCCTGCGCAGCGAGCCGCTTGAGCAGATCGCCGTTGATAAGTGGGAGCCGGTCGGGCAACGCATGCCACCGTGGGTTGAGATAGTCCACGGCTCCATCAGCGGATACGGAGTTCAGGGCTATATCATCCACGGTGAGGGCGAAGCGCTGTTGGTCGATACGGCCTATAACGCTCCTGCCATGCTGGACCAGCTCCGTCGCCGTGGATTACGCTTGATCGGTATTTGTTTGACGCACGGCCACGCGGACCATGCGGATGGGATTGAGCAGATCCTGGGCCATTGCGAAGTTCCGGTGTATCTCGGCTCTGAAGATGAAGCGTTGCTGAGTTGGCGGCCACGGGCAGACTTGCTCGTGACGCCGGTCGATGGAATGGCGATTCGCGTCGGTAGCCGGACGGTTCAATGTCTCACAACGCCAGGGCATACCCCGGGTGGCGTCTGTTATCGTCTTGATGATGAGAAGCTGCCGGTCTGTTTCGTCGGCGATACGCTCTTCGCCGGGTCCATCGGTCGGTCCAATCCCAAGGAACTGTACAGGACGCATCTCAATTCCGTTCGCGATCGTCTGTTGACGCTCTCTCCAGACTACCGTCTCTTTCCTGGACATGGCCCTGCCACGACGGTTGAGGAAGAGCTTGATCACAATCCATTTGTATGGATTCACTGAACAAGGATGTCATGAATGGGCTGAGTCGTCAGGAACATCGGGAGTTCGATCGCGAAGTTCTTCTCGATACGAGGCAAGGACCGGATTTGCCTGCCATCGACTCGACGGAGAGGGAAGACGACGTCGAGCCATCTTTTTTTTCGCAGTGGACGTTGCCTCTCCTCCTCTTTCTCCTGACGGTGTTTACCACCTTGTGGGCGGGGGCCTATCAAGCCTACACCGGGCCGGTGCGTGGCCCGTTGAATTTTCTCCTGGCCGCTCCTGAGACGCTCTGGCGAGGTATTCCATTCGCTGGTGCCTTGCTCTTTATCCTCACCACCCACGAACTCGGTCATTATCTCCTGTCCAAGATTCACCGGGTGCCGGCTTCCCTCCCGCTGTTCATTCCCGGGCCGCCTCATTTCATCGGTACGTTCGGCGCAATCATCCGTATGCGCGGGCCCATTCTGAGCCGTCGTGCCTTGTTCGACATCGGCGTTGCCGGTCCCTTGGCTGGTTTCGTGGTCGCCGTCATCATGTTGATCGTCGGACTTAGCCTGTCCACTGTCGTCGATCGATCGGCCACATACGGCTTGCACCTCGGCGAACCGCTACTGCTCCAATTCATGTCGTGGCTGGTCATCGGACCGATCGCACCGGAGGCCGATGTGGTGCTCCACCCTATCGGCTTTGCCGCCTGGTTTGGACTCTTCGTGACCTCGCTTAATCTCCTGCCCATCGGCCAGCTCGATGGGGGCCATGTGGCCTATGCCCTGTGGGGAGAGCGACAGCGGACGATGGCGCTCGCCTTTCTCCCGATCTTGCTGGTCTTAGGATTCTTCGGCTGGGCGGGGTGGTTTCTCTGGGCCTTCATGGCGGGGCTCTTTGGAGTCGGCCATCCACCAGTTCTGGATCCTGATGCTCCGCTCGGCCGCAACCGGACAATCGTTGGCTGGATTGCTCTTGCCGTGTTTGTCGTCACCTTTGCGCCGGTTCCCTTTTCTTTCCATTAACAGGATGTTGAAAAAGTCCTCCTGCTTCGTTCTCGCATCGCTCAAAGCCTCGACGTACCAACCCGCGTACGCCTCAGCTTTTCGCTCGCTGCAGCCTCGCTGGAAGGCCTTTTTGAACATCCTGTGGGCTAATTCAGTCCGTGATCTCTGAGGCGTTCAGAGTTATCGGCTGTCGAATAAGTCTTTCGATAGCCTGCTAAGTGATTCCGTCCTGCTTCTGGTTGGTTCGTCCATTCTTCTGATTTTCTTGTCGGATTTCCAGCGCGACTCTACAGTGTAGAGATGATTTGGAGATGGATATCGATGCCATCTTCTTGAAGTGTCAGACCATTTCGTTCTCCATGGGATCAAAATCTATCAGGCCGGACGTAATGGAGTCGTATGGGAGTTACGACCCTCCAACGGGAACTGCGAAGCTTGTCATGTCTCTATTAGACACTGTGCCGATCAGCCTTTACGTGGGATTAGCGCAAGTCTGTCTCACGGATACGTCAGTCCTTTCTAGAACAAAGTATCGACAGAGGACAACGCAAAAAGCGAGAGTGGGAGAGACACGAGCAGTCTACTGGTCATCAAGCACTGAGGAATCAGCAAGAATTGAAATCTTTGTGGACAAAGTCTTGAATCAACTACCACCAACTCTGAGAAAAGTGGAATTCTTTAGAGAGTTGGTAATAGCAGAAGTCTTGTTTCATGAGCTTGGACACCATGTTCAGACTCAAGCGAGAGTTCGCCAAAGAAGAAGCAAGGAAGAAACATTTGCTGAGAACATTTCCGCTAAGTTACTGAGGCGACTCATCAATAGAAAGTATAAGTTCTTGAAACCTCTGATTGTGGTCGCGAATCTGGGTTTGGATATGCGCGATAAATTCGTGATGGGTCGCAGATGAAAGACGGTGGTGAGGAACCCGGCTATATGTAGCCGATGAATGTAAATGTAGGGGAGTGGAAGAAACGGAGTCAGGAACCATTGTCATGATCAAAATGCCAGAGCGATTGTGGCTCAGTCGAACTTAGAGGGAGCATGACCGCGAAGACCCATATTCGCTACAGTGCGGTATTTGGGGGCATCTTTCTTGTACTGATGACCAGTAGCTTCGGAGAGCCGAACCCGGTGTATGGCCAGGAAGTCCTCAGAGGTTTAGATCTCTCCATAGTAGGTCTTGATCTTCGTGTTCCGGGGGAGTTCCGCAAATCCCTTGAGGAGAGAGCACAGAAACAATTCCATGATGCGGGATTGAAGCTGGGAGAGAACAATTTCCCTAGCATAAAGTTGTCGTTATGTAAGCTCCCCCGTCAAGGAGACACTTCGAAAGGAGAAGTTCTCGCTTCGCGATGGGCCCGATACATGGCGGGCGGGATTCCGTCCAGCGTGTCATGGGGCCGCTCTTCATTGTACTCCTGCATCCATTGGGCACTGATCTCCCGCACCTGCTCAAGCGAGTCGAACACATAAGCATCCAGCACTTCATGCCGGAACGTCCGATTGAACCGTTCGACAAACGCATTTTGACTCGGCTTGCCTGGTTGAATATAGCGCAGAGCGATGCTGTGCTCCGCACACCAGCCAGCAAAGCACTCCGCCAGAAATTCTGGTCCATTGTCGAGACGTAAGGCCTGGGGCTGTCCCCGCCAGGCCACCACTTGCTCCAACACCCGAATGACTCGTTCAGCGGGCAGCGAGGTATCAATTTCGATCGCGAGCCCCTCTCGCACGCCTTCATCCAGGATATTCAAGGTTCGGAACCGGCGTCCGCCATAGAGCGTGTCACTCATAAAGTCCAGGGCCCACACCGCATTGGGCGCAGGCACGACCGTCAACGGGTGACGGAGGCGCACTGGGAGGCGCTTCTTCGTGCGTCGAGGCAGATTCAACCGCAGCTGGCGATAGACCCGCCACACTCGTTTTGCATTCCAGCGATGCCCGTCCAGCCGTAACCGGGCAAAACATTTCCAGAAGCCCCAGCGTGGGTGAGCTGTCACCACGGCCGTCAGCGCCTCAATCCCCGGTGCATCCCGCTGCACCCTGTCCACCACCGGCCGGTAGTAGGTGGCGCGACTCAGCCCCACGACGCGACAGGCCCGCTGAACTGGAAGTCGATGCTCCGTGACCAACTGCGTCACGAGCTCCCGGCGTACAGCGGGCCCTACAGCTTTTTTGCGACCACATCCTTCAGTGCGGCATGCTCTAAAGACAAGTCGGCATACATCCGTTTGAGGCGACTATTCTCCTGTTCCAATTCCTTGAGCCGTTTCACATCAGAGGCCTCCAAGCCCCCATACTTGGCTTTCCACTTGTAGTAGGTGGCGGAGCTGATGCCGTAGTGCCGCCAGAGCTCATTGACGGGACGGCCAGCGTCAGCCTCCTTAAGAATTGACACGATTTGGGTTTCGGTGAACTTCGACTGCCGCATGAGAACCTCCTGGCTAAGAGTGACTATTGTGCCAGAACGTTCTCCTTTCAGACTGTCTCAAATTAGGGGGAGCTTACAAGTGGCTCATACAAATCCTCCTAATCGGCAACCCTGAAAATAGCCCTGTTCTCCATGCGAAGCAAGCGAATCCCAGGGTGTATCCAGCGTTCTCGATCGCTCGATCCATTCTATCCACGCACTATTCTTGGGATTTCCTTGTCCGATTCATCCCTCGATCCTAGAGTGGGGACATGATCGCCAGTGAGACACCTACAACGCATTGCCCGAAATGTCAGGCTGAGCGGCTTGACGAGGCAACGGAGTGTGTGCGTTGCGGTATTATCTTCGCCAAGTACCGGCCAGATCTGGCGAGAGTTCCAGTTTCACCACCTTCGCCCTCGATTGCACGCTCTCGGTGGCTGGTGGCGGCCAAGGAGTGGCTGATTGAGTCGGACATCACCACCGACTCGATGGCATTCTACGGTCGAGGTGCCGTGTTTGTAGCCATGGTCTGGTGGGGGTGGGCTTTTATCACGACGCCGCTTGAGACCAATTACACCGGCGAGTCATTCCTGCATTTAATCAATCTGCCCTTCCATGAAGCCGGGCATGTGATCTTCATCCCGTTCGGTCGTTTCATGACGATTCTGGGAGGCACGCTGGGCCAGATTCTCATGCCGATGATCTGCCTCGGCACCTTCCTGGTCAAGACGCGTGATCCGTTCGGGGCCTCGGTGGCCTTGTGGTGGACAGCGGAGAGTCTGATGGACATTGCCCCGTACATCAACGATGCGCGGGCGCTCGACCTGATGCTCATCGGCGGTGTGACGGGAAAAGAAACCGATGGACACGACTGGAACAACATCCTGACGATGCTGAACTTGCTGGAATGGGATCATTGGCTGGCTCATCTCACGTACAACATCGGTATTCTCTTGATGCTTGGTTCATTCCTCTGGGGAGGTGCCCTCTTGCTTCGCCACTATCGCCGACTCTCCGCATAACGACCTCTCCTTGCGCAGGTGTGCTGACTCTCCTACCATGTCCGATCGACAGGGAGCTTCACGAACGTGAAATCGTTACACCTACTCTTCAAGGGGCTTACGAATCCGGACAGCCTGTATCGTGTCAGGATTCTATTCTGGCTGCCTGTGGTGGTCACGGGGGCTCTTGCTTCGTCCGCCTTTGGGCAGGACTTAAACGGCCGTGTGCCGGACGGTCAGACCGAGGGTGGTGCTCCGGGATTAACATTGTCCACTCAAGATTGGCACTACGGGGCGTACGTGGATGTCGGGTACGTCGGCAATTTCAATTTTCCCGATAACCATCTGTGGCGTAACCGCGCGACTGCCTCTCATCATAACGAGTTATCTCCCAACATGGGTCTGGCCTATCTACGGAAGGATGCCGGCATCTCCTCACGCTGGGGCATGGAGCTGGGCTTTCAAGGAGGTCGGGATACCGAAGGATTTGCTTTTTTGCCGGGTGAACAACGGGTCGATGGATCGGATGTATTGCGGCACATTCATCGCGCCAATCTGTCCTATCTTGCGCCGGTCGGAAGGGGACTGATGGTGACGGCTGGGTTGTTTAACAGTTTGATGGGCTACGAATCACTCTATGCGAAAGATAATGCCCACTACACACGCTCCTGGATTGCCGATAACAGCCCCTACATGATGTTGGGGGTGAACGTTCAATACCCGTTGAGCGAGCAGTTCGCGGTCGCGGCGTTTGTCGTGAATAGCTACTATCACCTGGCCCGTCCGAACGATCTCCCGAGCTATGGTGGGCGATGGGTGTGGCGAACCACGCCAGGATTGACGCTGACGCAAACGCTCTACGCGGGACCAGATCAAACGGATACTTCGCTAGAGTTTTGGCGCTTGTATGGGAATCACATTGTGGAATGGAAAGGCGACGATGTGACGGTCGCGGTATCGTTCGATATTGGAACGGAAAATGTCGCTGGACGAGTGGGAAGCCCCCGCGCTTTTGTCATGGGCGGGAACATCGTCTTGAAGTGGCATATCAGCGGGCCTTGGTCTGTCGCGGTTCGCCCTGAATTCTATTGGGATCGGAATGGGCGATGGACTGGTGCGGAGCAGTTTGTGAAGGCCGTCACCTCGACGGTCGAGTATAGGTTTCCGTACCGCTGGATGAATATGATCCTACGAGCCGAACACCGCTACGATGAATCGACCGGAGTCGAAGGCGGATTTTTCAAAAATGGCGAGATCCAGCCCGGTGTTGCCGGCCTGACTCCCGGCCAACATCTACTTTTGCTCGGGGTGCTCGTGAGTTTTGACTCACTGTAACTGGGAGAGAGGGGGCACCGTCTCTTCTATCCAGAGCTGCAGCTGTTCGACGATACGCGTGCTGAGTGCTTGAAGGGCTCGCTGCTTTGCCTCCTGCAGGGCGGCGCTATCTTCAACGAACACCGCCGATCCAACGATCTTTGATGCGCCTTCGACTGTCTGGATGGGAGTGTGCCCTTCGGAGTGCACCGTCCACAGGCTGCCCGTCGCCATTACCAGTGCATCACTTTCAGTGCCTGGCGCGAGATAGGCCCCGATCAGGGACGGATACAGCCAGGCATAGCGGTTGTTATACCGGTCGATCGCACCGGCGCCATCGACGATCAACACAGCGTCGGCTCCGTATCTTGCGCCGGCTTGCCTGATCCCGTCGATATTCCCTGCCTGAACGGTTGAATCTACTAACACAAAGATGTCTGTGAGCTGCTTCTGATCTTGTAAGGGGGACAGGCCCTGGAGAAGCTGTTCTCTATCGGCGCTGAGCCATTCGACTTTTCTTAAGGAGTGGTGGTTCGGGAAATCCTGATTCGTAAAAAAGATCCCGAGTCGAAACGGCGGTGAAAGTACGGAGCCTCCGTCTGAAGGAGAAGGAGTTTCTGGATTCGACTCCAGATTCCCGTGAAGGACTTTGCTCATCTCAGCCCGATCGAACCCGTGGCTGGCCGTGCATCCAGTGGACAGTGCCAGAGTCAGCGATGCCACGACTGAGAGCAGCTGAGCCAGGTTTAACATCCCCATTCTTCTTTATGGATTCAATTGTTAGAGTTCATCGTTCCCGCAACCTGAGGCGGTCTCTAGCTGGATTAGTCGACGAGTGGAAGAATACGATCGGCCACCGCTTGAATGACGCCTTCCTGCCCAGTCACCGCTTTCGGTCCCTTGAAGCTCAGGTAGTATCCCCCGTGACTCGGTGCTTGGATCGTCGCACCGACTTCGATGCGATCGCCATCGTCGATGTCGGGGTCTCGGACATGAGGTCTGCCGCAAATGCCCAACACGGCCACCTGGATGGTCGCCTCGCCTTCTTCAAAACGGAACAGATACGCGCCGTAACAGTGATCTCCATTGGGGATTGTGTAGGGGGCAAGCGGCTGGACATCCCGCGCCGTGCCGTGCATGGTGACGTGCCGGAGATGGTAGGTGCGTGGGTCGTCGAGTATCTTCTGGATGGTGATCGGTTCTTCCGCACATACGAGCTGCGGAGCGTTCGTTCCGGCAAGCGCCAGCAGGATACCCGTGAGCGAAGGGATGAGTCGGGTTCTTGTCGGCATGGGAACGCATTCTATCATCATCTTCGCCTGGTCTCGCAGTGACTTTTTCTTCCCGAGCATGGTCGGTATAATCCACACCGTTTCTTAGTCATGGAGGATCGACGGCATGAAGAATGAGCGGCAACTTCAGATGTTCGTCAAGGCGTCACGACCTCAGTTCGAGGACCTCTTGGGTCAGATGGTGGAAGTGCCGTCGATCAGTATGGACCCAACCCGGAGAGACGACATCCGACGCATGGCCGATTTGGCCGTGCAGTATTTGGCTGGGCTGGGTGCCCAGGCGCAGGTCGTCGAAACCGGGGGATATCCCCTTGTCTCGGGCGGCTGGACGACAGGGCCTGAGTATCCGACCGTCACCATCTACAACCACCTGGATGTGCAGCCTGCACAAGAGCCGGAATGGAAGCGCCCTCCCTTTGCGTTTGGAAACAAGCAGGGCATCTATCAAGGCCGTGGCGCCACCGACGACAAGGGGCCGGCTTTGACGGCGTTGTTTGGTGCGCGGTATGCCATTGAGCAAGGCCTACCGATCAATATCCGTTTTCTGTGGGAATTGGAAGAAGAGATTGGAAGCCCTCATTTTCACGAAGGCCTTCGAGATAGAAGCGCCATACCACGACCGGACTCCGTGATCGTCTCGGACACGATCTGGATTTCCAAGGGGCGACCGGCCGTGCCGTCTGGCCTGCGAGGGTTGCTCGGTGCACGGCTGACGCTGCGAACCGGAGAGAAAGACGCGCACTCGGGTGTCACTGGAGGGGCGGCGCGAAATCCACTGGCTGAGTTGATGGAGGTCGCTCTGGCGTGTCTTGATGCCAGGACCGGTCGCGTGAAGATCCCAGGGTTTTATGATGATGTGGTTGAGCCGACTAAAGAAGAGATCAAGAGTTTCCTCAAGTCCGGTTTCCAGGCCATGCGCTTCAAAAAAGCCTATGGGTTCCGATCTCTTCGCGTGCGCGATCCAGGTGATATCATGCGTCGGATCTGGGCGTCTCCAACCTTTGAAATTCACGGACTAAGCGGAGGTTACCAGGGGCAAGGGATCAAAACGGTGGTGCCGGGTTATGCTGAGCTCAAGGTCAGCATGCGGCTTGTTCCAAGCCAGGTACCCGAGCGGATATTTGCCCGGTTAAAGGAGCATGTCGCCAAGGTAAACCCACATGTGAAGGTGGAGCGAGAAGGCATGCTTCATCCATTCAAGGGCAATTTTACCGGACCCTATGTGGAGTGTGTGAAGCGCGCGATCAAGGCAGGATTCGGTAAAGATCCCGCCTTCGTGCGAGAAGGGGGGTCGATCGGTGCAGTCGTGACGATGCAGAACAGGTGGAAGGTCCCGATTCTCTTCATGGGCCTGAGCCTGCCGGAACATGGGTATCACGCACCCAACGAATACTATGATTGGGGCCAAGCATCCGGCGGAATGAAGGCCTTTTCTCAATACTTTGCAGAGCTGGCAAGGATGGAAAAAGGATCATGATCAGATGGTGGATAACCTGTGTAAAGTCCAGTCCAAGGACAGTTCTTGAACATTGTCTCCCAAAAATTGGTTGACCGTGTCGTTTATCATACAACTCCAGGCTTGAACGCCTTTGTCATCAAAATGGTAGAAGCTCATAACAAATTGTAATCTAAGGCACTGTTCATTTATGAGCATTCCTAGAGAGGCATAGATGTTGCTCATCTCATTGTGTTCAAACGTCTTAGGAGTGGCGCGGGGAAGTTGATTGTGGACACGCTCTTAAGTATCCTGACCTTCTCATGAAGGCTGAACCTATTAATAATGTGGTTGTTGTGATGGTCACAACTTCTAACCAAGATGAAGCAGCCAAGATTGCCGAGCAGGTGGTTCAGTCTCGCCTGGCGGCTTGCGCATCAACCATTCCCACCGTGCGCTCAACCTATTGGTGGGAAGGTAAAGTCATGAATGATCAAGAGTCGCTTGTGTTGATCAAAACGACCAGTGAGAAATATGCTTCTCTTCAGGAAACAATCCAGCAGCTTCATTCCTATAAGGTTCCGGAAGTAATAGCGATTCCGGTAATCGATGGCTATGCACCGTATCTTGAGTGGGTAGGTCGGGAAACGTCCTAAGAAGGTGGTTAAACCGGCTCTGTGGACAGGGTATTTTGCGGTTGACCACAGGGAACGAAAGTAGGTAACTTACTCGGCTGGGGAAGGTTCGGCAGGGACCCAGCCGGGATTTAGCGAGAAATGGGGGGCGGCAGTTATGGCTCAATCGACTACTCAAGATGGCGATTCCTACACGATTGTAGTCTTTAGAGGATCTACCGCGAAGCCGCTTCGTTTCAGTTTTTCCAGAAAACTCCTCCGTCGTTTGCTGGTCTGTATTGGACTGCTGGTGGTAGTGGATCTTGCTGTCGTCTCGCATTATGTGGTGCGAACGGGAGAAGTCTGGGAGTTGGCCTCGTTCCGTAGCGAGGCGATGAGCGCACGGGAGCAAACTACTGCTTTCACGACGGCCATTGATGATTTAAAGAAACGCATTGGAGCTATGAATGAGGTCAATCAAAGGCTCCGGGTCATGTTGGGTATAGAAGTTCCAAAGTCCGGCGACATGGTGAATGGTCGAGGCGGCGAGGAAGTACCAATTCTTGAAGAAGGTGCTATGCCCAGTCCTAACGAGAACAATAGTCCGAGTGTGGGCTCCATTCCTGGCGGTTCAAAAGATGGGGTTGAAGGAACCAACCAACATTCGACTGTCGGAATTGGACCGTCGAAGAGTCATCTCGAGGCAGTCGCGTCGGTGAAGGAAGGGCTAGACTGGCTTGAAAGGGCGGCCACTGCGCAAGAACGTCTCCTCAGCGAATTGTCGGAAGCGGCCGAACAGCGCTCGACTCGATGGGCCTCAACACCTTCAATTTGGCCGGTGAAAGGTTGGGTGACATCAGGGTTTGGCCCTCGCATTTCTCCGTTCACGGAAAAACCAGCTTGGCATGATGGATTGGACATCGGGGCCGCCCCAAATACTCCGGTCCGTGCTCCTGCCCAGGGTCGGATTACGTCGACTGGCTATGATCCTAAGCTTGGGAATATGGTCCGTGTGGACCATGGGTATGGAGTCGAGACGCTGTATGGGCACCTTGCGAAGTCGGTTGTGAAGGAAGGCCAGAGAGTTGAACGTGGTGATGTTATTGCGCTTGTCGGGAGTTCAGGACTTTCCACAGGTCCCCACCTTCATTATATGGTCAAGGTAAACGGTCAAGCGCTTGACCCAAGGAAATACATTCTGGAGTAGTTGTTCGTTCGAGCCGTAGGCCTGCTTGTAAGGGCAGAACAAGAAGGAATGCTTCTCAACACCACGCTGATCCTCACAAAGTCGTTGTATTTCATATTGATCGAACAAAATTGATCGCAAAGCAAAGATAGTCCCTTGACCGACCTCGAAATCGCGCAGTCCGTTAGTCCCATTCCCATCAGTGATATCGGTCTTCAGCTCGGAATTCATCCTGAGGAACTCACCCTCTATGGCAGGGATAAGGCTAAGGTTTCCCTCAAGACTTTGGATCGGCTTGAAGATCAGCCAACAGGACGATACGTCCTGGTCACTGCGATCAACCCCACTCCCTTAGGAGAAGGAAAGACGACGACATCCATCGGGCTCGCGATGGGGCTTTCGCGACTAGGGCATCGGACCGCGCTCACACTGAGGCAACCCTCCTTAGGTCCCGTATTTGGCATGAAGGGCGGAGGAACCGGCGGCGGGCGTGCCCAAGTAATTCCCATGGAGGATATCAATCTTCATCTGACGGGTGATGCCCACGCTGTGGCAGCCAGCCATAATCTTCTTTCTGCGTTCCTCGACAACCATGTGTTCCATGGAAACGCACTGTCGATTGATCCAGATCAAATCCTGTGGCCACGATCGCTGAGTATGAATGATCGGGCCCTTCGGGAGGTCGTGCTCGGGGAAGGCAGTGGCGGTCGTCGAGGTCAGTTCGTCATCACCGAGGCCTCGGAGGTCATGGCCGTGCTGGCGCTGGCGAAAGACCCACGTGATCTCCGGGAGAGGCTTAGCCGGATCCTTGTAGGGCTGGAGAATTCCGGCAATCCGGTTACGGCTGCACAGCTTAACTGTGTAGGGTCAATGGCCGCTCTCCTGAAGGACGCACTCATGCCGAACTTGGTTCAAACGCTCGAAGGCACCCCTGCGTTCGTTCATTCCGGACCTTTCGGCAATATCGCGCACGGCAATTGCTCTATCATTTCTGATGCGATCGCGCTTCGATGTGCTGATTTTGTCATAACTGAGGCAGGATTTGGGAGCGACCTGGGGGCGGAGAAGTTTTTTAATATTAAGTGCCGTACATCTGGACTTATCCCAGCCGTTGCTGTGGTCGTGGCCACATTACGAGCCCTGAAGCTTCATGGAGGTGGAGGGGTTGCCAAATCTGGGGTTGCACTGCCATTAAGTTTGACTGGGCCGAATCAGGAGGCGTTGTCGAAGGGAATCGCTAATCTTGAGCAGCACATCGCCAATGTTCGCGCTCATGGGGTGCCGGTGGTGGTTGCTGTCAACGCCTTCAAGGACGATCCTCAAGACGAATTGGATTGGGTTCGGGAACAGTCACTGAAGATGGGGGCCGTCGATGCTGCAGTCTCAACCCATTGGGCTGATGGGGGAAAAGGTGCCGAACAGCTAGCTGTGGCTGTGGCTAAGGCATCAGAGAGACCAGCTCAATTCCAGCACCTCTATGAACTCTCGTGGCCGATCAGGAGGAAGATTCAGACCATTGCCACACAGATGTATGGAGCAGAAATGGTCAGATTTGAGCCGGCGGCTGAACGTCAGATTGATATGGCGGAAGGCTTGGGATTCGGAGGGCTACCCGTTTGCATGGCTAAGACGCCATTGTCTTTGTCACATGATCCTACGCTCAAAGGGAGGCCAACTGGGTTCACAGTACCGATTCGAGAGCTACGAGTCTTGGCTGGAGCCGGATTTGTCACGGCAGTGTGTTCTGGGATTCAATTGATGCCAGGATTGCCGAAAAAACCAGCTGGTGAACGAATCGGCCTTGATCCGAGGACTGGGAAAATAGTGGGGCTTTCGTGAAAAATGTCAGCGTTGCTTCAAGTATCGAAAGAATTCTGAGTCAGGACTCATGACCAAAGTGGAACCATCTTTGAACACGTTTTTATAAGCTTCCATCGAACGGGTAAACTCAAAGAACCGAGGGTCCTGCTTGTAGGCATTGGCATAGATCCGAAACGCCTTAGCATCGCCCCCTCCACGGAGTTCCTCCGATTCTTTGTAGGCTTCGGCGAGGATAATCTCCCGGTCCTTTTCGGCTTCCGATCGAATCTTTTGGGCTTCTTCTGCACCTTCGGCCCGATATTGCTTGGCTTGCCGCTCCCGCTCTGCTTGCATGCGGGCAAAGACAGCCTTTTCATTCTGTTCGGGTAAATCAGCGCGTTTGATTCGGACATCTTGAATTTCGATGCCATACACCGACGCTTTTTCGTTCGCCCGTTCAGTGACGACCCGCATGATATCGGCCCGTGTGCTAGAGACGATCTCCAGCAGCTCGTGACGGCCCAACTCGACGCGAAGCTCCGAATAGATGATATCGTTCAATCGTTGGAGGGCGCCGCGTTGGCTTTGGAAGGCCTGATAGACCTTCAACGGATCGGTGATTCGCCATTTTGCAAAGTTATCCAGCAAAAGCGTCTTCTTGTCTTGGGTAATAACGTCTTGCGCGTTGGAATCATAGTCCAGCAACCGCTTTTCGAAGTACGTCACTTCCTGGACAAACGGTACTTTCATGTACAATCCAGGCTCTGTAATGTTGCGGACTGGCTTGCCAAGCTGGACGACGATAGCGTTCTGGATCACATCGACCACGAAGAGAGGCGAGGCTCCGAGCACGAACAATGCGACAATGATGGCCAACAATGCGATAGCCAATCCCTGCTTTGTCATGGTCGGCTCCCTCTTGGTCTAATGGTGGGAAGCGGCTCCGGTTTGGGCTCTTCAATTTCCAGTTGGGGCACAGGCTTAGTCACCGGGGCGGAAGAAGATTTGGAAAGGCGGTCGAGTGGGAGATATGGTATCACTCGCTCGCCGCCCTTGCCGTCGATGATGACCTTCTCCACGTTGGGGAGGATCTCTTCCAGCGTTTCGATATATATTCGTTTGCTAATCACATCCTTCGAGTGTTGGTATTCTTTCAAGGTTGCGAGGAAACGATTCGTCTCTCCCTGGGCACGATTGAGTCGGGCCTGAGCAAATCCCCGTGCTCGATTGACCAGCTCAGCTGCTTCGCCTTTTGCCCTTGGGATGATGTCGTTGCGGTAGCCTTGGGCTTGGTTGATCAGCTTTTCGCGATCTTCTTTTGCATTAGTGACGTCTTTGAAGGCGGCCGCCACTGCTTCTGGCGGGTCTACGTCTTGGAGTTGCACAGCGGCGATCTGTACGCCGGACTTATACTGATCGAGGATTGTTTGGAGTAAAGTCATCGTGTCTGCTTGGATCACGGCTTTCCCGGTAGTCAAGGCTTCGTCGATCTTGCTCTTGCCAACTACTTCGCGCATGGAGGCTTCGGCGGCCTTGCCGATGGTTTCGTGGATCTCCGACACGTTGAATAGGAAGTCCCGTGCCTCTTTGATCTTATACTGAACGATGAATTCGATTGCCAGGATGTTCATGTCACCGGTGAGCATCAACGCTTCCTGAGGAACCATTTGCTGGCGTCCCTGCTGTGTGGTGCGGAAGCCAACTTCTACGCGGTAGAGCTTCTCAACCTTTGGCTGAAGGACTGTTTCGACGAAGGGGATCTTGAAGTGTGGCCCAGGTTCGACGGCGCGAACCGGCACGCCAAACCGTTTCACCACTCCCTCTTCATCAGGAGCCACGATAAACACGCTTTGCCAGACTAGCAGGATCAGCAGACCGGCAAGAATGATATTCCAGCTACCTCCAGCGGGGAGAAGGCTTTTCAATCCACCGGGTGGAAAGAGATCTTTCAGTTGCGACTGAGCCTGCTTGAGTGCCTCCTCAAGCGGGTCAGATTTCTTACCCCACGGATCTTTTGGGTCCCAGGCCATAAAGTAGTTATGTGTGAGTTGTTATTAATGACTGAAGATGAGGCGGTACCTTAACAGACTGAAGTGCTGGTGACAAGGCTAAAAGCTCTGGAGGACCGTGGAAAGCAGAAGGTAGGCGAGGCAGGCCAAACAGGCGGCGGCAGGAATCGTCACAAGCCAGGCCAGCACGATATCTCGTACCGTGTTCCAGCGAAGAGAGCCGGTGCCTCGCAGAAGTCCGATGCCGATGATCGCAGAGCTGCTGATATGCGTAGTTGAGACAGGCAAGCCGAACGTGCCTGACAGCAGCACTAGCGACGACGTCGTCAGATTGGCGGACAAACCTTCTGCATGATTCATCTTCGTCACTCTTTCAGCCAGTACTTCCGTTACGCGCTGCCCACCCCAGTAGCTGCCGATGCCCATGGCGATTGCCACCCCGGCAAATGCAAGGATGTGCCAGGTAGGACTTGGCCATGTTGTCACGGTACTGCCAAGCAACAGCATCGCGGCGATCTTTGGGGCATCGTTCGTGCCTCGCGCGAGCGAGGCGAGTCCGCTGGAGAGCCAGTGGAGAGAGTCGAGGCCGATCGTGGGGCCGGATAGTCCTGCTCGATCGCATTGCGATGGGACGGCAGCGACCGGCATGCTGCCGCCTCCGGCTTGAAAGAGGGTGCGTGTGCAACCCTGCGGATCGATCGTCACGAGCGCTCGATGGCTTGGCATGATGCAGACACAAAGCCCCTCCCAGCGTTTGGCGATCATGGCAATGACAGGATGAAACACCATAGAGAGACCGAAGGAAAGAAAGGGGCTCAATAACAACGGTAGCACGATTTTCTTGGAGACAGTCGACCAGATCAACCCATCAAGGCCAAACGCCAGCAAACCTCCTCCGACTAGCGAACCGGTTAAGGCATGCGTTGTGGAGACCGGCAGTCCGGTCTTGGAGGCGAAAAGCACCCAGAGAATAGCTCCACACAAGACCGCTGGGGCAAGGACTGAGGGAATCACCAGGTCCGGCTGGATGAAGCCACTACTGAATGTTTTGACGAGGGCAGAGGCGACAAAAGCCGAGGTGGCGGCACCGACCATCGTCCAGAAGGTTCCCCATGCAATGGCTGTCCTATAATTGGCAATGCCACTGCCCACCAAAGTCGCGATCGCTTTCGACACATCATTCGTCCCATTGGCAAAGGCCAAGAGGAGAATCAGGAGAAATATGAAGACCGTCAGGTCCATCGGTTACGAAGTGGCTCCACCACACGAGGAGCCGGAGCCCGCCGTGCAGCCGTAACAATGATTGCGGGTAATGATTTGACGATGTTGGAGCTGAGTCGGGTCGAAGTCTCGGATGTGGCACGGGGCGCCATGGTCGACCGGAAGGTCGAGCATTTGGTTGAAGTCGCAATCGTAGAGTCGGCCATCCCAGCCAACTGATAGGGTCGAGCGACACATCACGCTGGAGGCGGCAGCGGGGTTGAACGCGTTGGTGAGGCGCGTCATGTACTGGTCGTAGTTGCCGCTTTGGACGAGGAACTCCAGGAATCGGCTGATCGGCATGTTGGTGATCGTGTAGAGCCGGTTAAATTCAATGCTGTGGCTTGTGCGAAGTTCTTTCTTGAACTGTGCTTCGATAGCCTCCTGCTTTGGCGGAAAAAAGGCCCCCACTGGATTGTAGACCAGATTCAAGGTGAGGCCGCTATCAGGTCGTCCGTAGCCGAGTCTATTTAAGAGACGGAGTGCCTCTATCGATTTCTCAAAGATACCGTCCCCGCGCTGTGCATTGGTCTGGCTGGCGCGGTAGGAGGGAAGCGAGGCGATGATTTCCACTCGATGACTCGCCAAGAACTCCGCGAGATCCGCCTGCGAAGGCAGTAGTAACACGGACAAATTACAACGATCCATGACATGCCGATCCAGTTGCCGGGTTTGTTCGACCAGCCAGCGAAAATTCGGGTTGAGTTCCGGTGCACCACCGGTAATATCAACTGTGGGGATATCGGTTTGGGCAAGGGCTGCAACGCACAACTCTGCGGTTTCTCGTGACATGGTTTCGGTGCGGTCGGGACCCGCATCGACATGGCAGTGGCGACAGGTTTGGTTACAGAGCTTGCCGACATTGATCTGGAAGGTCGTGATGCCGGTCGCATGCAGGGGAGATAACCCGGCTTCAGCCAGTCGTGTCTCAAAGGGAAGACGGGGACCGCATTCGGCTAATAGCTTGAGCTGTTCAGACGGAGAGGCAAGCGGGTTGCGTTGTCCCAGCAAGGTGAGTGGCATCGTTATGATCTCAGCGCCATCTGTAAGCCACGGGCCTTGGCCGTGGCCAGTACCGATTCAGGAAACCGCAGCTCGCAACAGCCAAAGTCTAGGGCTTTGCCTTGTCGGCCGGCCAGCACCCGTTGCATGATCGGGGTGATCCGATAACACACTTGCTTCCCTTCACGAATCCCTTCCACCACGCCGGAATCCCGAAGAATGCGCAGGTGGTGGGATACGTGCGGTTGCGGACAGCCAAGTTCTCGTACGATATCGGTGACACATTTCTCTTCGACCAGCAGTGACTCGAGAATGCGCAGCCTCGTTTCGTCGGCCAAGGCCTTCAGCACCGTGGCACATTGACGCGGGTTCAAGACATCCCCTTCTGATACGGGCCTCATCAGCAGCAGGCTCCGTCCGGCGAGCAGGTTACAGCTTCACCGCTCACGCGCTCGCCGGCTCGGTTCAAAATGGCGAAATGTGATCGGTACCCTTCAGTTTCAAGCACCGCCACTGTTTTGGAGCAGATCTCCAGCGGTTCTCCCCGTCGATAGAGATGGTGATCATCGTCTGTGGCTTCGATGAACGGGCTGGCGAGCAGGGCGTAGTGGCCTTGCCACGTACAGGGGGCCTGGGCCGGTAGCACGGCGGTCCGACGTGGATCGTCATCATCTAGGTGGACCGGTTCGGTGGTCAGCAAGAAATGTTCGGTGAAAGGAGGGGAACTCAGCAACAGCACCTCGTCTGACTTGACCGGTCTTGGGACGCCACGTTCGTACACCATGCCTCGTTCATCCGTCACTCGACTGAAGGGACCGCGAAGCGTGGCGTACTTGGCCGAAGAGGTCATCACCTCTGGAGGTAGTTTGTAGCCGGTCAGGGTGACGGAGAAGAAATGGATGCCGTCGATCACTTGCCATGGTGAAAATTTCACCAGATGAATCCCGAGAAAGCCGGCTGCCGTCATGCCGTTCATGTAGTCGGTCAACGTCAGGGCACCGGAGAGACAGTCTCCCCATTTCTCGGTATCGTGGACGAGGTATTGGGGAACGGTCTGATCCGCGACGATATCGGAGATGGTAAACCGGCCACCAGGCCTGGCGACCCGATACATTTCTCGAAAGACCTTCCGTTTGTCCGGCGCCAGATTGATCACGCAATTCGAGATGATCAGGTCGACGGTGTCGTCCTCTACAGGCATCGCATCCGCGAGGCCTTTTCTGAACTCTACATTTGAATGGGAATAGCCTAGGTTCGTGGCCACAACCGACGCGTTCTTCCGTGCGATCTCCAGCATCGTGTCAGTCATGTCGAGGCCGATGACGCGTCCTGAGGGACCGACCAAGCGCGAGGCTTCAAAGCAATCGATGCCGCCACCCGACCCGATGTCCAACACGGTTTCACCGACTCGCACGGTCTGAAGGCCGGCCGGTGTGCCGCAACCGTAGGAGATCTTGAGCACTTCTTCGGGAATAAAGGTTTTGAGATGCCCCATGTCGTAACTTGTGGGGCAACACATCTGTTCGCCGGTACTGGCGGCTTTGGCATAACGGTCGCTGACCTTTTGCGTAATCTCGTCAATGGGCATAGCCTGCCTTCTCCTTCTGAATAACGTATGGAGATGTGTCTATGTATCAATCATTCGGGTCGGCGTCAATCCGGTACGTGGTAACGTGATGGATAAGGAGCCGTTCACCTCTACACAAAAAGACCCACACGCTTCTGTAAGCTGGCTTACAGCAATGACATCTTCGGCCAGTGTCGTCAAGAAGAACGACGGCATATTGAGGAGTCGTGTGAACAACGACGTTCTTACAACAAGGAGCCTGAAAGAAAGATTCTTTCCTTTTGCTCTTGGATGGAGCAGGTATTCCTCCCGAGGAACAAGCTGGCTCTTTCGACCTATGCCGGAATCCGAACATTGGTGCATTCTGTCGCATACCCAAGTGTTCGCTTGACGATCGGGAAAAATCGGCCCGCCCCGATTGCCAAAGACAGCTCCACCAGCCCTCGTTCTCCGTAGCGTGTGATCATATTTTGCCTATTGCGTGCGATTTGTTGTCACGGAGAGCGTTCCATCACTTACTGCGTGAACATGGAGCGCATCCCCATCAGCGAACACGGCGATGCCTGACACCGACGTCACGGTCCCCTGTAATGAGACGCTTGGATTCAGCGTTCGATTGAGGCCGGTCTGTAGGAGGTCGCGCCATTGATCGACCATCGGCTTTACACCGAGCATGATTTCTGGAGTAATCATCTCTCGAAGCGGCGCCTGGTAGAGCCAATCGGGGGCCCCGGCCTGGAGCAAATGCGCGGTCTTGAGGTCATAGCAGAGGCCACTAAGATAAACCGTCTGTGTCATCACGTTGATTTCCGGCTTTCCGATCAAATAGAGATGGCCGTGCGCATCTCCCGCAAAATCAACGCGCAGCAGCACCTGATTGGCGCCGAGGCCGGACACCGCAGCGCCGGTCACGCGAATAGAGTACCTGTTATTGACGATGCGTTTACCTCGGAGCCGATCCGCAATCTTTTTGGATAAGGTGTCAAAGTCGATCTGGACATCGGCCATGATATGAAACTTTTTTGAACCTGGTTGACTTTCCGAGTAGCCTCCTTGCACGTCGGCCACGCCTCGAAAGTCTGCCGACGAGGGCTCGGTCTCGAACCGGGGAAGTACTGCGGGCGTAGCAAACGGTTCGGCACCACGGATGATCACCGGACGCGCGGTGATCTCAAGCGTATTATGAAGTGTGTGCCCATCCTTTGAGAATCCACGATGGCCCATTTTATCGATGTTGAGCTGGAGCCAGGCGTCTTGTTCCAATTGGATCGGATTGCGCAGCGTGTTCCAGACCTCCTCTGCACGGGGTTTGACGGTCAGTGTGTTGAGAAGCGAGACAGCCTGGCTAAGTCCGGCTTTGACGTGATCCGAAAGTTTGGCGTTGACCGCTCCTTGTACGTCCAGATCTGTGGTGGACAACCGACAGGGATCAAGCGGATTGACCGTGACCCCACGCACTGAGGCTGCCACACCATACTGTTGGGTCATGGCCATGGCGATGTTGCCAGTGAGGGCGGCGCGTCTTGGCCAATCAAGACCGTCGCCGCACTGCTCGGGTGCGTTACCGACAGCATGTGGACGCAGGCCGATCTTGTAGCGAAGGGGAGCGCTCACGAAAAGAGATGATCCGGAGAGATCGATCCCTTTCCACCAATCTCTCAGCGACCCAGTTTGGCTCGGCTCACTTGGCCTTGCGCCACCGGCCTGCTGCGAACCAGACTGCTCGATCGTAAAATCACCGCGCTCTGCGTAATATTTGAACTCCACACCTTTCGGGTGCTTGATCATGCTTCCCCAATGATCAAACTTCTTGGCGATTACAGTCGGATCGTTTGCGGTCTGGAAAAAGTCTGACAGGTCCAGCTGAACCGGTACGTGAATGACGGATTCCGTGACCTCAGGGGTCGGCGCTTCTACCGGAGGAAATTTCTCCGGCGCGGGTGGGCGCATGACAAACTCGGTATCAGCACAACTGGCCAGCAATAGGATCACCCCCATCGTCGCCACGAAGTGGTACCTGGGCATGAGAAACATAAGCAGCCTCCTTTTCCGCTCACCCACGACCATAGCTGTTCCCTCGAGGCGTCGAACGACCCAATCTAGGGAACATCAGATTCATTCCCATTTGCGCTGAATCCTCCATCGTTCCCGTCTCATGGGACTGAGTGGACGACGAAATATGTTAGCGAATTTCCGGTGAATCCATCTGTGGCCTGGCTTACAAATCCACCCGACATACCACCTTTCGCATTTCGTAAGCTACCTTACAGAGAGAGAGCACGTGAGCCGGTAGAATCGAGCCAAGCAACACCGGTCTGTCTCGGTACATCACGAGAAGGAGGATGAACATGCAGTTTCCCATTCATACAAAGGAGACAGCTCCTGACGCATCTCGCGCCACGCTCGAAACCACGGAAAAGAAATACGGGTTTCTTCCCAATCTCTATGGCGTGCTCGCAGAGTCTCCGGCCGCGGTGCAAGCTTACGCAGGGATCAACAAGGCCCTGGAGCAGAGCGTCCTCACGCCGGTCGAGCAGCAGGTGGTGACGCTCGTGGTCAGTACCGCGAACGACTGTACCTACTGCGTGGGAGCCCATTCCACGGTGGCCCAGATGGTCCGCATCCCTGAAGACATGCTTGACGCGCTGCGCGCGCAGCGGCCGCTTTCCGACCGAAAACTCAACGCGCTTCGCACGTTAGTGCTGTCCATTCTTCATCATCGCGGCTGGGTTCCGGAGGATGATCTGGAGTTCTTCGTCGCGGCGGGATACGGACAGCGGCACCTGTTGGACGTGTTGGCGATCGTGGCGCTCAAGACCTTGAGCAATTACACGAACCATATCGCGCACACGCCGCTTGATCCACAGTTTGCAGCGCAAGCGTGGAAGGCGACGGCCGCCACTGGTGCCTAAGCGATCTATCACCTGAGCACGTCAGGTCATAAAGGAGGTGTGTGATGCGAAACACATGTGCGTATCTGCTGTCGGTTGTGTGGTTCTCTATCCCGGCGCTGGCCTCAGCCAATACGTGGCCTGAGTTCGGAGCGAGGTGGACGGATCGTGATGCGGTCAGCCAACTCTGGCTCGAACGGGACTCTGTGATTCAAACCGTGGCCGACCACCGGCTGGGCCGCCGCGATCGATTTAGGATGAACGAACGTGGTCGAAGCTCAAGCGAAACCAAGGAGAGCAGGGCGAATGCCGAAACCGGCCGTGAGCGGTCTCGCGGGTCAGCGCGCTCTAACAACACCCCTCAGTCATTCAGCGATGTTCGCGATCATCCATCCAACTCGGTGCATAGCCCTTCTCGTCGCCCCGACCCATGGTGGGGACGCAGGTCAGGAGGCGATCCGATGATCAAGGGATTGAACCGTAGTCCTTCAGGGAAATAAGGTGCGTTCAAGTTTTGGACGGTCACCTACTAGTAATGCTTTCCAGACGGAAAGCAGATAGCCTTGAACATGTTGACGATCGTGGCGCTTAAGACATTAAGCAACCATGTGAACCATATCGCGCCTAGGCCGCACAGTTCCAGCCTTCTTCGTCGAGCATCATCCCAGACGTGCGCAAACCAGATCCTAGGCCACCGAGATGGCCTAGGGGCTCGCCGGTTGTTTTCGCCTTAGACATTCCAGTACTGTGACTTCATCTGTGGACACGTTGATGCTGTTATGGAATCGAGCACCTCCGCCTCCAACAAGCTCTGGTACCTGAAACACATTCGTCTGTTCGATGGAATGACTCCGTCCGAAATGGAAGAGATGGAGCGAATCACACGGATGCAGGAGATCAAGAAGCGTCAACCGTTGTATCTGCCGGGTGATCCCAGTACGAATGTATACCTCTTGAAGAAGGGGCGGGTGAAGCTGGCCAACACCGGCGTAAGCGGAAAAGAAGTCACGTTTGAGATACTGGAGCCGGGAGAAATCTTCGGGGAACTGGAAGTGCTGGAAGGGTTGCCGCGGGAAATGACTGCAGAAGCGTTGGATGATGCGATGATCTGCGTGATTCACCGCGAAGACTTCGATCGGTATCTTGCCGCCCACCCGAACGTCACCGTCAAACTGACGAAGCTGATCGGTCTACGCCTGAGGAAGATTCAGGCCCGGGTCGAAGACCTTGTCTTTCGCGATGTGCCGGCGCGCTTAGCTCATCTCCTATTGGAGTTGAGCAGGACCGATGGCGTCGCAGATACGCGGGGGATTCGTCTCAAGGCCAAGTTGACCCATCAGGAAATGGCCAACCTGATCGGCTGCAGTCGCGAAACCGTCAGCACCATTATGGGACAATTTCGTGATCAGGGGTTCCTTCACCTCGATGGTCGTTCTATCACCATTCTGAAACAAGCAGAGCTTTCAAAGTTGCTTGATTGAACAGGTTCCCTGGCGGCCCCCTTTCCTGGCACTTGCTTCTGATGGACGGTGGCATGCCGGAGTTCCATCACTATTGGAACAAGAAGACCCCCAGAGCCACTAGTGCAATCAGGAGGGCGGTGATCACCGCCTTTTCCATCCAGCTGGACGGCGGGTCTTCGTCCGATCTCGATTGAGGAGGTCGGTCGGACATGACGGTGCCCATTTCTGTCACTGTATAATGATTGTGAGCGTTTCAGACCTTGGTCTGAGCTCACCGATCAGTCTAAGAGGCTAGAGGCAAGCGGTCTGTAAGGAAGCTTACAGATGAAGTCAGCTTTCAGGGCTCACTATCGCGACATTCCGTAGCGAAACTGAGAATCTTCGCAAAGGAGGGTGCTATGGGGAATATCAACAATCAATTCAGTTTCTTGCTGTTGGGCGCACTGTTCTTCGGTTTTGCCTCGACAGGATGCATGACAGCGATCGAGGCGGGACATGAAGGTGTCCTGGTTGAGCAACCGTTTTTCTTGGGTCATGGCGGTGTGGATCCTGTGCCGGCAAAGACCGGCCGGGTCACGCTAGCGCCGACGACAAAGCTCATCGACGTCGATATCCGGCCGATCCAGCAGGCCGAACATTTCGATATCATATCCGCCGAAAACGCTCCAGTGTCGTTCGATGCGTTCTTGATTGCGAACGTTATTGAAGGCCGGTCGCCAGAACTGATCAGTCGGTTCGGTCCAAGGTGGTATCAGAACAACGTGAAGGAAGCCTTCCGGACGTTTGTGCGCGAGGAGGTCCAGAAGTATCCGCTGTTCCAGTTGACGACCGACCCGGGTACGAGGGCGAAACTGCAGGAGGCCATCGCACGTGAAGTTCAAGCGAATCTTATCGAGAAGCACAATCTGCCGATTCATTTGAACCGCGTCGTGGTCGGCAGCATTCTTCCACCCAAAGGCGTTCTCGAGCAGACCGCCCAGACGATCATCCAGGAACAACGGAAAATCACGATGGTCGAATTTCAAAAGGCGGAGGAGGCGCGGGAGAAAGCCGAGCGCCAGCGCGGCATCGCGGATCGGGCCTATCGTGAGTCGCTGGGTTTGACCGCTCCCGAGTTCGTCGATTTACGTCGCGTGGAGGTGCAAAAAGAGATCGTCCAGCACGCGCCGACCTCCTTGAATGTCATCATGGGGCTCGAAAGGATCGGGATCAATGCTCCCCCGATCAGTGCTCCGGCAGGCAGCGTCGGTGGACACTGACCCGATTACGGCTGTCGATGCGGCTCCCCGACATTCTGGGGGGGGGGAGGCCTTGATGCGGTCCCGAGGTCCTTGGTCAAGATCTCCATTTCCCGTAAGTGCTGCTTGAGCGCTTCGTCTTCTCCTTGGTTGTGGCGTACTAATGTGCCGGTCAGATTGAACAAGGCGGACTGCATTCGCTGGGCTTCGGCGTTCAACGTCGAGAGGTGCTCTTCGGCACGGTAGAAGCGCGCAAGATCAGCTTCTCGCCGGGCACTCGCTTCCTGGATCACCTTTCTTAAATCGGCCATTTCGGCCGTGAGCGCGTCGTGGGCGGCTGCCAGTTGTGAGCTCAGTGCTCGGATCTTGGCTTCATGTTCATCCACACGACTCTGCAAGGCAACCATGACTTTGCTTTCGGCCTCGAACGAGGCTCTGGTGTTAGCTTGCACGACGTCCAGCTTCTCGCTGAAGGTCCGAAGTGCCGTCTGAGATTGGGATTTTGCTGTGTCGAGATCAGCGGACAGCCTGTGGCGCACTTGTTCGAGGTCCGACTGGGTCGCGCACCCTACTGTCAGGAGGAGCATCACAAGCCATGCTGAAGGGACCAAGAAAGTTCGGGATAAGGAGTATTTCATGATCGTAACTTCCTTTCTGACTCCCCGACGCTCCGTCCGAGTGAAGGGGGGAGATGAGGAGTCGGAAGATCCTACTTCGCCTCGAGCAGGTTCTGGAATTCCTCCATCGCCTGCTTGAGGCGTCGATTGCTCTCGTCGGACGCTGAGGCCTGAGGGGAGAGCGGGGCAATCTCCGCCGGAGATGCTTTCAGCTCCGGCGGAGGTCTGACGGCTTCACTATGAGCACGGCTCCGCTGGGACTCCACCCGCTGCTGCTCCAAGGGGATTTTAAAACGGAGCAACTCGTCACGGATACTTGTATATTCTCGCTCCCGCCGCGCAGCTTCCTCCAATGCCGCCTGAGCAGTCCGTTCCGATTCACGAATCTTCTCCTTCAACCGACGCACCGTACCGTCCAGTTCTTGGGCGCGCTGCTGTTCCATCCGGAGCTGCGTGCCGAGCGTATCGGCCTCCCTTTGGACTGCCTTGAAGTCGTCGACGCTGACGCACCCGCCCAATATCAGGATGAGGGTCAGTAGCGAGCCAACCCACAACATGCGGTTCAAAGGACGAGACAGATTGAGACATGACATGGTCGCCTCCTTCTGAAGAAGTAAAACGGTGAGGCGTGATGGTCAACGAGCATAGCCAATCGACCAAGATCGATCTGTAAGCTGCCTTACACATCAGACAGGAGGGGCAAACGTGCCGATCATTGAAGAGAGGATGTTACGTGGAGATTCTTCCAAGCTTGGGGCTGGTGAGCCAGCGAGATACCATTTTCAATGACAAAGGTCTAACTGGTCTTGTGAAGTAAACATGGAACTTCGTATTTTTCTGTCGGTCGAATCTAAACAGGACTCCACGAGGGGCAGCTTCGCTGATTGCCCCCTGTTCCTTAAACGCAGGCAAGAAGACAAGCCATTCAACGCTCACCTCTCGGCCATCATCGCCAAGATAAAGAGCTTGCCGATGACCTCCAAGTGATTTTCGAGCGCCTGACTGTGGGCGAAATCGCCATCGATCCGGACATCCCTGTGAAGACGCACGAAGGCATTCCCGTCCTCTGGCGGTGCGTGTCTTCCGACGAGGTGATGAGTCGTCGGAGCTTTCGGTGTTCGGAAGGCCAGGCGGATCTCTCCATGTCCGATAATGGTGCTGTCTTCGACCTGAAGGGCTCCTGCGAGGAGTTCGTCCTCCACGCGACTTCACACGGGGCTCACGACGTAGTACGCCTTCGCCAGCGTGACATTCAATGCGTTTGCCAGATCCACCTCGGGTTGACTGACCGCCTCTCTACTTCTCACGAGGCGGTGAACACCAGCGTGTCTGGATGAAACGCGTACCAGGCGAACCAAAAGGCCGTCACGGAAGGAAACGGCTTCCCGTCGTCGTCAACAACCGAACCACTACGAGTTGTTGCGTTGAAGCGCACGGTCACTCGCCGTCCGTTCACGCGGTCAACCAGGGGTGACGACGCTTTTTTCAGTTCCAGAAAGGGATAGGCTTTGGTCACACCATCGACCTCGAGACCGACCACCCATTCCTTGGGGTGGTAGCGGGAATCAACATGGGTGATGTCGAAAAACAGCTCTGAGCTTTCGTCATATCCCGCGTATGGATCGCGATCGTAGTTACGGAATGAGCCGGTTCTGGTCGAGAGGACGACGGTAGATGGATGGGCGGTGCGCCATTCCCTCCAGAGGGTATGTTCAAGGAAAATCGGCGTGAGCCTTTCTCCAGTCAATGGCCCGGACACGGCATGCATGCCGACCTGTGACCAGAGGCTCTCTGTCTGATGGTCGTACATGAGCAGGTCGCTTTGATAGAGCAGGCCGGAGACGCCGAAGGTATGCCTCTGTCCCTGCATCTCGGCCTCAAAGGCCATGCCGGTACCACAAAGGGGGCAATAGGTGACGACGACGGCCTTCCCGCCGATCCTGTCGTTGACAATTTCATGCCAATTGAGAATTTTGATCGGATAGGCCTTGGCCTCTGCGCCGGCTGTCAGACCGAGCACTCGGTCATCGTCGTGGAGAAACGTCGCGTCTGTAGCGGAAATGAATTTCGGAGTAAGGATAGCTGGTATGCCGTCTTTCCCGGGCCCTCCGTCAACTAGCTGCTCCAGCGGGACGCTGTGGCGTGTCAGATCGAAGGTGGTGACCGGGATCTTTCTGAACCCTATCCATGCCGCGAGGATCAACACCGCGCCTCCGGCGAGCAGCAAAACCCAGCGCCATTGCGGTGAAGTGAGACGGCACCACCAGGTATTCCTGAAGGATGAAGTTTCTGCCATACATGCCCCACACCATCGCCTATGCGGCATGATGGAGTATATCGGTCATGACGGAGCCTTCAGCGGTTTCGCTGATTCCACTCTGTTACTGTTCGGAGCAACCACTCTTTGCGCGGCACACCTGTCGCCACGGTCTGACCATCAATGAGGACGACTGGTAAGACCGAAAAGCCTAGTCGTTCAATATCTTGGTCTGTGAGCTGATGAACTGTCACCGTCCAGCTTGGATGCTGTTCACGTACGTCAGACGCAAGCGACAGAATCGGTCGTTCTGACAAGCACCTGTCATGGAAATAGAAGTCCACTTGCCGCATGTGCCTAGCTTAGCCTGGTCGGTTCAATCGAATCTGTAAGCTGGGTTACAGGAGACGGGGATTGCGGCACTCTACTTCAGGAACGGGGAAGGAAATAAGGCGCTGAGAGGAGTTCGAGCCATCGCGGTTCGTTCTACGCCTGATGGCTAATGGGCGGTTTCGATCTTCTCTGGAGAATGGGAATGGTTGAGGTGGCGGAATGCTTCAGAATTTGATCAACATCGTAAGGCGTACCAGTTCTCCCATGCCGCGCTAGCATGGAGCCCAATGGCTTTAACGAGCCTCACCAAGGCCTCTCCTCATCACGGGATGGGGGGGTGTTGAATAACCCTCCCGTCCTTGAGTGCTTCAATCAAAGAAAGGTTGAAGAACAGTCTGCGTAGGTTGAATTGCAGCTCCGCAAACGAGTTTCCTTCTGCCCAGAAGTCGGGGTACTTGCGTAGACAACCAAGCCACCGCTCCTCATCCTCCAAGAAGTGGTAGTTCACCTCTTGGATCGGAAACTCGTCTGAGCCATGAGCGGCCGGATGGCCATGCCAGTCTATGTAATATTGTAATGCCATACTAAATTCGAACACATGAATGTCGTTGGGTCAAGAAACCGTGAAAACCCAAGCTGATGGCCGACTTATGGAGACGATCAGGTCGAACGTGTGAACGAATGAGGGCGTGATCGACCGGTGGGTTCAGCGATTGCTGATCATTGCGAAGATGAGCTGCTCGACCCGGGCCCGTCGCTGGCTATAAGCCTGCGATACAGGTCGGGATATGGTGGGGGTGTGGCTGTGGTGCCGGTCATGTTCTGTGGTCAGGCACTGGTCCTGTTCTCGCTCTTCGGATTGAGCGGAGAACTCTTGGTGCAGTTGCCAGAGCTTGACCTGGAGTTCTTCGAAGGACTCCCCCTGGACTTCATACTCAGGGTAGCCCTCCAAGTAGCCGCGCCAGCCGTTGTCGTCTTGCCAGAGGATGTATTTGGAGGAGCGCATCAGAGAAAGTATAGCCGGAGTTTTCATATGCGCAAGTGAAGAGAGGAAACAAAAAGCAGAACAGGTCCAAACAATACCTATGACTGAAAAAGCAATGACTTAGAATAATCTATCCTCCAGCTTCAGCCAAGTTGAGCGGGTAGGGTTGGTCATGCGCCTGATTAAGCGTTCTTTCTGGCTCAAGCAACCTAGCTCACGTAAGCTGTTCTGGGGTGAACAGATCCTCATGAGAAATCCCTCGCAAATACTAGATGATCAAAGGGGCCGAGAACGAACCCTTCTGGCATCGGTCGGGTTTCTCCAGGGTACTGCCGTATGGGTGGTCATTCGCATTGAGCCTCATGAACCGTGGGACCAAGCTCTTTGGTTTGGAGTGCTTGCCTGGGTTCTGGTCGGAGGGTTGCTCTTTCAGTTTGCTTCGTCCTGCGATCAGCGCAATCGACTTGCCTGGATTGTGATGGTGGTGGCCCTGCCACTCGCACTCATCACCTATCATGTTATTGGCCAACTCCCTCCCAAGCATGCGCCGTACGCTGGCGATGAATTTCGCCTCGCGACTTGGTGTGCCGCTAGCATTTTGACCGTCTATATCCTGCTGCCATACTTACAGATCTACCATCGAAGTGGGCAGTGGTATTTCCCTTACCCTGAACTGTATCGAAACAGCTGGAATAACTTCTTCCTCGCCGGTCTTGGCTGGTTCTACACTGGCGTCTATTGGATACTCGTCTGGACCTGCGCCAGTCTCTTCAAAGCCATTGGGATAAACGCCGTTCAGACACTCATTACCAAACCAAGCTTCGTTGCGATTACCACTGGATTCATAAGCGGTCTAGGAGTGGCGCTGGCTAAGGAACACACGCAGACCATCACGATGCTTCGGACAATTGCTGCTACGCTGTTCCACTCACTTACACCGTTGCTTGTTGGCATTGTCCTGAGCTTCCTGGTCGTGCTGGTCTTCGTAGGGTTGGGTCCTCTCTGGGGAACCAAGTGGGCGTCGGCCATTCTCCTGGCGCTCCTGCTACTCATTTTGTTGTTTGTGAACGCGGTGTTTCAGGATGGCGAAGGGTCAAGGCCTTATGGTCATCTACTCAAGCGCGGTGTGGAAGCCACCTTGCTATCCATGCCAATCCTCGTGAGTCTCACACTATACTCAATGGGGCAAAGGATCGCGCAACATGGATTCACTCCTGAGCGTTACTACGCTGTGGTGTTTGCGATCGTCTTGGGTGGTTATAGTCTCGGCTATGCCTGGAGCGTCCTTCGAGCAGATTCGTTGTGGTTGGGAAGCATCAGACGATACAATGTCGCCCTGTCGTTTGTCGTGGCTGGACTCGCTCTGCTGCTCCATACTCCACTCATAGACCCATTAAAACGCAGTGCGGAAGATCAAGAACGTCGGTTCCTCAATGGCACTGTTGATGTGGCGCACTTTGACTTCGGCACTATGCGGTTCGAATTGGGACACTACGGCCAGACGGTGCTCGACCGGATGAGCCAGCTCACCACTCATCCCGGACACCCACAGATCGTAGATCAGTTAGCCAAATTGAAGACTGTCAAGAGGCCGTGGGAATGGAACCGTGCTGTCCCGTCGCTCACAGCCGATGAAATTCTGAGTAAGCTGGCCGTGTTTCCCGCTGATCATGTTTTTCCTCCCGACCTTCTTACAGCGGTTAGCAGTGGAGAAAATCGCCATCTTTTTGACGGTTGCTCAACTGATCATCCGTGTGACCTGGTCGCGGGACAATGGGATTCCGACCACGAAACCGAATACGTCTTTATCAACGGGTGCGGACATCCTACGGGGCCGTGCAACAACTCCACCGTCGTCTTATACGATCGGCGAGGGGAAAAATGGAAACAGGCTGCTTCAATTTTCTTAACTGAAGATCATGAGGGGTCTTCCAAATCATCACGAAGAGAAACTCTAATAGCTGCTCGAGAAGGACATCTCAAGTTTGGTGGATTGCAGTACCACTGCCTTGCAGCGGGCGATGGGAATCAGGTCTGCGACTACTGGGGGAAAGATGGTGAATAGGCCTTCTCCTGAGTCGGAAACGAAAAAGGTTCAGGACTAGGGTTTTATCAACAAATTACCGTGCTTTCTTCCTGCAGCCTCACCAACACACCTGAATCAGTACCTGTCACGCACAGCCCCTAAGGCTTTATCCATTTCTCCATCTTTGGCTCTACCTTGATAAATCTCAATTGCAGTGCGGTCAGCCATCGTGGAAGATAACCACTCAATGGCTCGCAGGCTGGCGATCTTCGGAATCAGTGGTCGGACTGGGCGTGAACTTGCCAGGGTCGCCGGCATAAAAGGCTGGGAAGTTTGTGGACTTGTGCGCCCGACGAGTAAGGGTGAAGGGGTCATCGCTTATGGCCGGATCGTGCGGGGCAACTTTGAGGAAATCGATTGGGTCGTTGAGACGATTGCCGACAGTGAGGCTGTCTGTTGCCTGATTGGACCTCGACCACCCTATACCGATGTGTTCTGTGCGACTGCGACGGCCGCGATCATTGCAGCAATGAAGCAAACGGGTTGCAAGCGGTTGGTCTGTCAAACCGGTGCGATGATTGGGCCTGCTCCTAATCGATCACGTCCGATGGAGTGGATGGCTCGGGCATTTGCAAGATGGCACCCTCAAGTCATGCGAGATCGAGAAGAGCAGGAACGACTCGTCGAGTTGAGTGGGTTGGATTGGACGATCGTGAAACCCCCGCTATTGACGGATTCGTCTCCGCAAGGGCAGGTCCAGGCCAGTTCCTCCCTTCGAGTTGGACTCCTATCTAAGGTTAGCCGTGCCAGTCTTGCGGCGTTCATCCTCGACGAAATACGAATCGGACGTTTTGTGCGACAACGAATCTTTGTGAAGGGCTAACGCTTCACATGATTCCCACGCACAACGGCAGGTTGTTGTGCTCTCGCGCCGACTTGCCGATAGGTGGGTCTGTCAATTTGTCGTGAAACAGTCGACAAGAACGACTTTCGTCGCTACATTTCGAAATGGATGTTCTGAAGATTCCAATGTGATAGCTCAATCGACTGAAGGGAGGAGGCGAATGATGATGCCAACCCAGACACCGACCGATGAACAGTTGAAGGACCAGGCGATTAGGCAAGCACTCTCGGGCGATACGATTGGCGCACGGGAAACCATCAGCGGAGTGGTCAATAGACGGTACCTCCGAGACGCCTGGCAAATGTTGCTCTTTATTGAATCGGAGCGAGGGAACGTCCAGGCCGTGAAGGACACGATTGTCTCATGTCCGGATCAGACGCTCTTGGCCAGTCATTTCTACCTTGAGCTGCCTCAGGTCTTCGTCAAGGCCGGGGATCGGTCCGGAGCCATCGAGATCGCCAAGGCAATGGGCGAGGCCGGCACCTTACCGCTCATCGGGGTTGCCGCCCATCTCGCGCAGGACGGGGATGTTGCAGGGGTGCGGGAAGCACTTTCCAATCTTGAGGATGAAGACTTGCGAACCATGATTCTGCGGAAGGTGAGCAGCCTCCAGTCGAAGGCCGAGCGATTCGACGTGCACGGAATGCAGGGGAATCAGGCTGCTTCCGATACGCTGGCTGCCTGACCAACCAATCCCTTCCGTGTGGGCGACCCAATAAGGCAATTGGGACATCTCGCTTGCGCACTGATCATGTGCTCCCGTGGGTCGCTCGACTTGCCTGCCGTCGGTCATCTATACTTAATCTCTATCGCTGCTCTATCCTGCTGATTTCGCATACCCTGTGAATGATCTGACTCGACAGCTTAAGGAACGCTTCGGGTTTGCGACGTTTCGTCCAGGCCAGGAGGAGGTCATCCACGCCGTGTTGGCCGGGCGAGATGCCTTGGCCGTCATGCCGACGGGGCAGGGGAAATCCTTGTGCTATCAACTCCCGGCGACTCTTCTGCCAGGATTGACGCTGGTGATTTCTCCGCTCATTGCGTTGATGCAGGATCAGGTGACGGCCATGAGGCAACGGAAGATTGCGGCGGCCGCGTTTCACTCCGGCCTGACCGCACTGGAAAAAAATCGCGTCATGCAGGATCTCCATCACCGACGTGTTCAGTTGCTGTACCTGGCGCCGGAACGAATGCAGCACGAGGGGTTTCTTAAACTGTTGCGTTCGCTCTGGGTGTCATTATTGGTTGTGGACGAAGCGCACTGCATTTCCCAGTGGGGGCATGACTTCAGGCCCGATTTTCTCAAGATCGGCCGTCTCCGCCAAGAACTCACCAATCCTCCCTGTCTGGCCCTGACTGCCACGGCTACCGCCCGTGTACAACGCGATATCTGTCAACGGCTTTCGCTTCGAGAACCGTTCCAGCTGGTCGCCGGGTTTCGTCGAGCGAACCTTGCCTTCTCCGTTCATCAGTGCCAGTTTCGCCAAGACAAGCTGGCTATGCTGGGGCGTCTGGTGTGCGAGGTGGAAAAGGGGACGATTCTCGTCTATTGCGCGACTCGCCGAGCCGTGGAGGAGGTGGCTGCCTGGTTGGAACAATCTCACACCGCCGTCGGCTACTACCATGCTGGTCTCTTGGATGAGGAACGTCGGCTTGTGCATGACAGTTTTCGGCGGGGCGTTCTGCGAATTCTGGTTGCCACGAATGCCTTCGGCATGGGGATCGATAAGCCCGATGTCCGCCTAGTCGTCCATTTCGATGTGCCGGGAAGTCTTGAAGCTTACTACCAGGAAGCTGGGCGCGCCGGCCGCGATGGGCGGCGTGCCGCCTGTGTCCTGCTGTTCCATGAGCGTGATGTGGCCACGCAGGACTATTTCATCGAGCAGGCTTCAAAAGATTCCGAAGGCGCGGATCGCGCTGGACGAATGAAGACGCTCTTGCAAGAAATGCTGGGGTATGTCTCAACGTCGACATGCCGGCAGCTCGCCATTCTCGAGTACTTCAGCGACGAAGCCGAGCAGGCCTTGGGTCCATGCGGCCTGTGCGATCGCTGTGTTGTGCCGGTTCGGCAACCGAGCCGGACGGTTTCTCTGGAGACGGCCGTCTCCGCACGAGACGTGTTGGAAACGGTCTCCTGGTGTGGAGGACGGTTCGGCGTGAATCGAATAGTCGATATCCTTCGTGGAAGTCGCTCGAAAGCGCTGCTGGCTTGTGGAGCAGACACCTGTCCGACCTATGGAATCTGCCGTGCGCAGACGAAACCATCAGTGACTGCGCGTGTGAAAGGCCTTATCGACTCAGGGTATCTTCAGGTTGAAGGTACGGAGTATCCCACGCTCGATGTGACGCGCACAGGACGAGAGGTTCTGCAAGGGATCAGCGCGGTAGGGATAGAGCAGGCGGAGGATGAGCGAGCGGAAGGATCAGATCAGAAGTCGACTCACTCCTACGCTCCACGTGCGGGTATTGTGCAGACTGCGTTGCCAGATCGACAGCTTGTTGAACGACTCAGACAGCTCCGCTCGGAACTGGCCGAGGAAGAGGGCGTCGCGCCGTTCCTCATTTTCCACGACAAAACGTTGAAGGCCATAGCCGGTTTCAAGCCAGAGACGACTGCAGCGCTGCTCGAGATTCCAGGCATCGGCGAGATGAAAGCGGAACGGTATGGCCGGCGAGTGTTGGCGGTGGTCAATGAAGCGCTGTAGCGATCCCCTCTAGTTCATTGCCTCTTTCCCTTTTGGTAGCAATATGAGATGGCCCCGGGGCGGTGATTCTCACCACCGCCCCGAGCCTTTAGCTAGGCAGCTCTGTTAGGCACCAAGATGATCTCGGCAGCCTGAACAGGCCTCTATGGTGTGCATGGGGTGATCACAGTGCCTGCGAACGGACTCCGTTGCGTGGCTGTCAGTTGCCCACAGAAGCTATTGGCACCTTCACCAGACGGCAGCTTCTGCACCCAGCCGTTATACACGTTGGGTACAGCCAATACGCCCTGTCCGCCCATGCCTGGGTTTCCACTAACCCCACCAGGGTCGTCGATGGGTGCACTGGCGTCGGCCAGTACCACCCAACCGGCAATAACTGGTGCGTCAGGTCCCGATTGGGTCACAACGCCGTCATTGTCGGCATCATAGTCCAACACGATCAATCGGTTGGAGAACTTGCTGGTAACATAGGCATAATACCCACCGCCATCCTTGGCGCCGAAGTTCACCCCGTGGCATCCTGAATCACACACCACACTCGCGACGAGCGTGTCATCGCTGGTTCGGATGATCGTGATCGTTCCGGTCAAGGTATTTCCAGTGATCACGAATTTCCCATCAGGGCTCACCGGCGTTTGGATCGGCAGTCCACCGATGGCCCCATTTCCACCCACATCTCCGGTAACTGGGTTGTAGTTTTGGAGCAAATTGATGTCCTTAATCTTATTCCCGGTTGCCATATCCATGACGGAAATGCTGTGTCCCAAGTAGTTGGAGACATAGTATTTCGTTGAATCCTGGTTGATTCCTGAAGCGATTGGCAGGGTGCCAGTGGCAGACTTCGCTTTGATCTTGTCAGTGATGAAATCCCAGAACGTAGAGTCATTCGTATTGGAGTTTGGGGTCACCATCGTTTCGCCGTCATGACCCATCCAATGGGCATGGGGCTGCCCTTGCTTCTCTCCCGGGTTTTGCACGAGAATTCGCCGGTTGATGGAAAGCTTCCCATCGGTGGCCTTATTCAGTTCCACCACTGCATCTTCTCCGTTCAATCCCACGTGTACCTGCTCATTCCTTGTTGCGTTCCCTATTCTGGTCATCACGTGAGCTGGGTCATTACCGAGCTCGATTTCTTGCAAGAGTGTTCCGTCCTCGCGATTATGGACATACAAGCTCTTGCCGTGCCACTCGGTGTTATAGATCTGCTTCTGATCTTCGCTGGCCCAGAAGTTGTGCGCGTTGTTCATCTTCTGTGCTGGTAGGGCAATCTTGCGCTTCACCTTCCACTTGTTCGGCCCTGCCACATCAAGCACGGTTGCAGTACTGGGATAGGCAGCACCCTTGCCCGCGCTCTGCTCATAAGCTGTGTCGACCCACACCTCACCGATTCCATCAGTGGCGGGTGTCTTCAACGTAGGAATTGTGTCGCCATCAAATGCGCCTTGGAGTGCCGCATTGAGGTCTGGAACGACTGCGCCGCCAGTAACACGGACAGGGACGGCTGGGTAGATGGGCTGATACTGTTCGCCAACCTTGGTGTAGTCCTTCCAGTTCGATGGACTGGTGACCACGAAGAACGCACGCAACAATCTGAGACCAAGGTTTGAGTTGCTGGGAAATGCCTTGCTTTCGTCTGCCGCTTCTCGAACATCCGCCATATGAGTGACGCCAAAGAGATGAAGCTTCTCACCGATCTCAAGCCCTTCGGTCGTGGAATCATCGACGACCACGCCAGCCAGCATGTATGGATGAAGCTTACACACGAAGACATAGAGACCTTTGGCGTTCAAGGTCACTTCATGATCATCTTTGTTCGCTTTGTCCTGATCGATGCGCTCAGCAGGGGTCGCATCGGATGGCCAAATCAGACTGGTGACGGTGTGAAAGGACTCAACCCGTGATTTTCCGCCGGGGCCGTTCAGCGACTTTGTTTGAAGAAACCGTACCTTCTCACCTGGTTTTATAATGGCGAGCGAGCGGGTCCCGGCAACTGGAGTGCCGGTGTCGAACCAATGGCCCGCTTCGTCTGTCACATCAAACGTGGCGGCCGCGGGTGTGGCCGCTGGCCCTCCAGCCACCGGCGGCGCAGGATCGTCGCCTGAACAACCGGCTACTCCCGCCGCAAGGCAGAGAGCAGCCCCCAAACCAAGATACTTCTTCATTTGGAACCTCCTTTATTGATTAAGAAAATGGACAGAGATGCCGACTGCACTAAATGAATTCACCGAATGCACGGCACGAGAGGAGATTCTCTTGCGCCGAGCGGTTACGAAGCGCGCGATCGTAATGCACGCAATTATGGATTGTCAATCGCAAGTACTTGTACGCACTTAGGTATAGTAAGCACCATTCCAATATGGTCATCTTGCGACAGGCCTCCTGTGCAGTCCGCAACCGAACGCCCTGTCCGCATAGCAAGCTGCGTGCCGAACCGCGAGTCGTTGATCGCAGATCCAATCTGTATGAATAGCGCAGGCTTATCTCGAGGGGTAGGTTCGGGAATCTTATTTCATCCGAATCGAATCCGATTCAGGACATGAATCTAAAATGATACAACTAGTGCCGAGTGCGGAGCTGAGCATCAGGATGAAGGCCATCCCGATATTGGTACAGTCACGACAGTTTATCGGGTAGATGCCGTCGACAGGTCGTGATGGTTTACTGCTTGGAAGGGCTCGAGACCAGGAAGGAACCACCGAGAATACTGCTAAGAAGGGGTAAACGTAAGAGATGTTGCCAGAAGACGTGTAGCAGTACGCGACAGACCCGAGTGGCGCCTCAATACCACTGAGCTCGGCTCGGCGAGGCCACACGCATGGGCTGAACAGAAACCATGGACCTGGTGTGGCCCCACTAGGTTAACCGACTACGCTGCCACTGGCGGTCGCATCGCGGCTCGTTCAAACCGAGAGGCATTCCGCCGGGCTTTCCTCGTGTGTTGAACCATCCGATGATGATGGATCAAGGGATCTTCGATGTTGCCGCATGCCACACATCGTAGGCCCTTCATCCACATCGGCACATAGCTTTCCTGCATGTCCAGTAGATGATCCTTGACCATTAACCCACTACATCTTGCGCATTTCATGTCAGTCCCTCCTTGGTCTTGAGTCGAGCAGCTCTGCTCGTTGTCATGATTTGATCGTTCCATACGCAATGATGATGCCAGTGAGGGTGCTAGTCCGTTACGATGGCGAAGATGCTTAAGAGACGTGCGACTTAGGGTCCTTCATGATATCCGATCATCGGCTACGGTGGCCTGGAGGCAGTGCCGAACGTATCTATACTGATACGCCCAAAGAGACAAAACGATACAGGTCTAGATATAGGGAGCCCACCCTTGCATGACTCGGTAGGAAGGATCCTCTACATGTCATTGACGGATTTGTTTCAGGCCCCGATAATGCCCAGAACTGGGGCATCCCTGGATACTCAGGGTAGGGGGACAGAGAACCATGATGTGGGAAAAACGGGTGAGACGACACGTAGTCTTGATGCGCAGTGGGAATGTAGTTAGCGATCGATGACGCTTAGCCAGCTTGCCAAGGTGCTCCTGGTTCAGGCTTGTGAAGAACATGATCCCGATCACAAGTTCATCTTGCGGTATGAACGAGAGCCACCTCGCCAGGAAAACGATCCACGAGACTATGCCTCGCCTGAAAGTCCTGCGCATACTGGGGAGGCTCGGGTTATTGAACGGGCTGAACGAATCTCCGAGCGATTGACGCAGAAACATCCCGCATTGACCTCGGCGTTTGCAGTACTACAGATCAAGACGCCGCTCGCGCTGCTGATCGTCTGTGCCGTGGTGGGAGGCTTTCTCGCCGATCCCATCGGACCAGCCGGCCACATCAATCTTCTGAATTTTCCTCTCCTAACGCTCCTTCTCTGGAATGCGGTCGCCTATATTGGTTTGCTCTACAACACGATCCTACCTCGTTCGTCACGAGATCGGTCGCAATCAGGGTTGCCTGGTCTGGTGGAATGGCTCATAGGTCTTGATACGAAGAGGCGGCTTAACAGACTTGGCACCCACCACACTCAGGGTCCTGAAGAAGCGCAATGGATCGCCACGTCACTTGCGTCTTACGCTGGGCGCTTGCTTCACAACGTGCGTCACCTGTTGTTCACCCATGCCCGTTGTTTGCTCCATGTGGCTGCGGCAGCACTGGCGATCGGGGTGATCGCCGGGCTCTACCTGCGTGGGTTCAGCTTTCTGTACAAAGTCGGATGGGAGAGCACGTTCATGGAAGCTGCGGGGGTCCATACCTTTCTCTCTCTCCTGTTCACACCGGCAAGCTGGTTCTTGGGAACTTCAGTCCCTGGAGTAGAGGCCATCGCCGATCTCCGCGGGACGGCCAAGGCCAACGCGGCGATCTGGATCCATTTCTGGGCGGTGACGACGGTGTTGTGCATTGTTTTGCCCAGAACGGTGCTTGCCGCAGCTGCATGGATGCGTCAGGCCCAGCTGGCAGAGGTGATGCACTTGCCCAGCGACGAACCATATTTTCGGCGTCTGCTGAATCCCTATCGTGGAAAGGGGTTGCACGTGGAGGTGCTGGCCTATAGTCATCGCGTGAAGGAAGGGGATGATCGGCTTGTAGCATTTCTCAGTGATGCCTTCGGTGTGTTGGCAGACATTCACGTTGAGGCCTCGGTTCAATATGGCGAACGTCCTCCACACTTTTCGGTCGATTCCGATCGAGGCCTGTGCGCCGTGGCACTGTTCAATGTAGCTCAGGCCCCTGAAGAGACCCACAGCGAGTTTTTGGAAGAATTGAAAGCTACGATTCAAAAGAGAGGCCGACCGAATATGCTGCTAGTCCTATTGGATTGTGGAGCCTACTCACAAATCGACCATGAGAAGCGTCTGAAGGAACGGTGTCAGGCCTGGGCCACACTCGCAAAGGAATGTGGCTTGCAAGCCCTGACATACCAGGATCCCTTCGGATCGCCGGACAGAGAGCTCCACGCTTTATCCGAATGTTTGTGGCCGGGTGATTTTCGGGAGAGACAGTGAGCACCAAGAAGTCGCAGATCGCCCTCTCGTTGATTTCCCATACGAATATTGGGAAGACCACGTTGGCCAGAACGCTGCTCCGGAAGGATGTTGGGCTAGTCGCTGATCGTGCCCACGTGACACTCGAAAATCAGAAGTACATGGTGCTCGAAACGGAGGCGGGGGAGTCTCTACAGCTCTGGGACACACCCGGTTTTCCAAACTGTCAAAAGATCCTTTTGCGGTTAGAGGGGGCCAAGAACCCGATCCTCCGAATTTTGACGGACGTGTGGGACCGGTTCCGCGATCGACCATCCTGGTGTGCCCAACAGGCGGTGCTGAACGTTCAGCAAGAAGCGGACGTCGTGCTGTATTTAGTGAATGCGACAGAAGAACCGACGATGGCCGGGTACATCGCTTCGGAACTGCAACTGCTCGAATGGATTGGGAAGCCTGTCATCGTTCTTCTGAACCAGACCGGCCCACCCAAGGAACGCGAAGAGCAACAGCGTCTTGAACAACCCTGGAAGGACTACTTCGCTCCCTATGGGTTTGTGAAAGGTGTGCACAGCCTTGATGCGTTCAGTCGCTGTTGGGTTCAAGAAGGGATTCTTTTTGAGGCCATTCAATCACTCTTGTCGCCGGACGACCGTCAACTCATGACTCGATTGTTCTCCGCCTGGCAGAGGGCCAATCTCGCCTTGTTCCATTCGGCCATGGAGCAGTGGGCCGTCGTGGTGGCACGTGCCGCGAGCGCTCGAGTGATGACCAAAGGTGATGGTTCGCCGATGGAGGTACAGAAACAACAGGCCGTCGATGTCCTTTTGCGCGAGTTGGTCAATGCGGTCGGAGCGACGACCAAAGCAGTTATTGCGTTGCATGGCCTCGAAGGTGATGCAGTCGGCGTCATCCAGGCCAGAATGGAACATGTTGAAGTACAACGAGGCTCTCAGGGGATGGGTGAAGCGACGCTCAGCGGCACAGCCATCGGCGGGATCGGCGGAGCTTTGACCAGTGGAGCTTATGCCGGGCTCCATCTGGATGCTGCGACAGGCGGGGTCAGTATGGGTCTGTTCACCGTCGCCGGGGCGGTCGTTGGAGGTGTCCTCGGTTTTCTTGGAGGTGAAGCCTGGGCGGAGCGGAAGGTCACTCACGCCCAGGCCCCGGTGATCTGGTCGGATGACTATCTTGACGTACTGGCCCAAGACGTGATCATCCGGTATCTAGCGATTGCCCATTTCGGTCGAGGTCAGGGACAGTATGTTGCGGATCCGGAAGATCCAAGGTTCTGGGTCGAGAAGGTGAAGGACTCCGTCTCCAAGCACCGCCCTACGTTTCATCAGCAATGGACAGGTCTTCGTCAACAAGAGCCTACTTCCAAGCCGGAGGAGAATGCGAAGCCACTCACCGCACTCCTGACCTCAATCACACTTGAACTGCTCTGGAACACGTATCCTGCCTCTAAACGCTTTCTAGACCGTGTTTGATCTGAACAAGGGCTTGCTTGAAGTACGTGGCTTGACGGTGCCCAGCGAAATTGGCATGCTCCGCTCCCTTTTTTGATGGTTTGAAGGACAAGGCTACGCGTCTTCTTTGAGAAAGGATCGACCAATGATGCCTACCATTTGCCGAGTCTCGATCGGGTTTTGTCTCGTCTTTGCCTTGGGTTGGGCGCCTGTCCAGGCAGCCCCACAGAACCTCTGCACCCTATTTACGACCAATGAAGTCCAGACCTTGCTGGGAACCGCGGTTGAGTCAGGGGAAACAGCGGCGATGGGAACGGGTTGTCAATGGTTCGGGAAGGACGAACAGTCCTATGCGATCATTCAAGCTGTCGGCCCTGACTTCTGGGTGGATCCACAGCAGGCCCCCGGCTATGAGCCGATTCCCAAGCTCGGACAGCGTGCGTACTCTCACCCAGATTTGGAGGGAGGGTGGCGCGCCACGGCCCTAACCTCCGACGCGGCGATTTCGGTGGTCATGATCGGGAAAACCGCCACGCGCAGCAATACTATCTCTCTAATCCGTCAGGTGCAGGAGCGGCGTGCAGAGGGGAAATGAGAGAATAGGCCCTCGGTTGACAATCCGTTGATTCACGTCCGAGAATCTTTGCCGATATGTCTGCCAAGGAAATCCCGATCGTCACCCAGTCGACTGCAGCTCCCGTTCAAGAAGACGACGAACCCACGTTTCCGCCATTTAAGGGGCCGGCCTTCTTATCGTATGGGTTTAGGCCGTTCTTTCTCGGTGCGGCCCTGTTCACCGGTTTCGCTGTCCTCGCTTGGGTCGCCCTCTTCGCAGGCAAGGTGTCGATGGATTTTCTCTATCTTCCTCGAGAATGGCACGTCCATGAGATGCTGTTCGGGTACTTGCCTGCCTTGATCGCCGGATTTCTGTTGACTGCCATGCCCAATTGGACGGACCGGATCCCCTTGAGAGGAACGCCACTGCTGTTATTGTTCCTGCTGTGGCTCGTGGGGCGGCTCCTCATGGCATTCCCGTGGGGAGGTGCAACGGCAGCCGCCGTCATCGACGGAGCCTTCCTGGTAATCCTGGCTGTCTATGTCTGGCGAGAGATTGTCGCAGCAGGCAGTTGGGATCGAACACCGATCGGAATCTTGGTCAGCTTGTACGCCTGTGCCAACATCCTCTTCCATCTCTCGGCGTTGCGCGGGTCGCCCACGGACACCCCTGAGCGCTTCGCGTTGTCGGTCATGACGCTGATGTTGACTATCATTGGGGGACGGCTTGCGCCCACCTTTGCTCGAGAATACCTAGAGGATCGGAACTTCTCTCCGTTGCCGGACGTCTTTTCTCGATTCGATGCTGTTGCGATTGTGTTGGTATTGCTGGGGGTGGTGGCGTGGAATCTTCAGCCGGAGAGTCTCTGGGTAGGATCCCTGCTTATTGTAGGTGGGATTGCGAGTCTGATCCGATGGCTGCGCTGGCGAGGGTGGAGAACATGGCGGGAGCCATTGGTATTGATCCTCCACATCGGCTATGCCTGGATCGGCTTGTTCTTAGTCGCCATTGGCGTGTCGATTCTTGGGGTCGGATTTACTCCTGAAAATGCGGTGCATGTCTTGACCACAGGTGCGATGGGCACGATGACGTTGGCGGTGATGACTCGCGCGAGTTTGGGCCACACCGGACGACCCCGACACGCAGATCGGCTGACAGTGGCGATCTACCTATTAGTCAACGTTGGAGCACTTCTGCGGATTTTTGCTCCGAATCCCGATAATCCCTCTGTTCTCACCCATACCATGCTGGGCCTGTCGGCTCTCACGTGGAGCGGGGCCTATTTACTCTTCGCGTCCCACTATGGGTCATACCTTGTCGGCCGAAACCTTGACGAGTAGAGAACTTATTAAGATGGTCAATAGCGGATCTTGTTCCGAAGATTTGGCCGGCTAGGTGGCGCCCCATTGATCCGTGCGTGAGGATGACTATCTGTTAAGCTTGTAGCAGCCAACGAAACACAAGTATCCAAGTCGGTAGCATGTGTCCTGGGTTAAGGCAAGTAAGAGCGGTTATCACAGAGACACTAATACTATGGGGCCCAAAAGCTGGACTCGCCTAGCCGGAGTGTTGACTGTTGCTGTAGGGGTGTTGTGCTTGCCTTTGGGATGGGGGGTGAATCCTAAGCGTGATTTGAGTTTCTTTCACAACCTGGCGGACCTCGGTGGTTTTGTAGAGTGGGGAATGGGAATTATTGGTACAGGCATTATCATATTAGTCCTCTCAATATTTGTTCATCCTGGTGAAGAGGAATAGTGTGTATATTGTGATAGAGCATTATGTAGACTCTTGAAGTCATACAGTGTTTTAATGAAATGTTATTTCTTCCTAAGTCCATTTAGAGAAAGGGGGCGACCGGTTTCGACGGGGATACTGAGGTCACTGTCGCATGTCGAGCTCTCGGGAACTCGTAAAAGTCCGAGAAAAATGCAACTGCCAATCAAGAACTGGCACTCGCAGCCTAATTTAGGCTGAGACGTCGTTCCACCTGAGGCCCGCGGGGGTGGAATGGCGTGATGCAGCGGGCTGGTCCAAAGTCGGTGCTCAGCGGCTGCGGACGAGACCTTTCTGGGCTAGCGGCTGTTCTAAGCCTGCCGATGGGCGTGGATGGCTGCGAACCTTAAATTGTCGGCTACACATGTAGACACAGTGCACTGACGATCTTCGGACAGGGGTTCAACTCCCCTCGCCTCCACCAAACCACACTTCGTGTGACCCGCGGGCTCTTTTTCGATTTATCGAATCAGCGCCCGCGGATGAACACCTCCAGCAGTCCCATTCCTCCTAATACCTCGCTTGCGCGTAGAGGCGGATTTTTATTGTAGTATCGAGACTGATGGCGTCGGATAAGCGTCACAAGTGTTCATATTCTTTCTCGCCTTGCTCGACCAGGAGCCATACGGGGTGGCTCTGGGCGACGGGATAAAACACCTTCCGTGATTTCTACGCTTGCGCATGCCGGTGGCTCATCCCACGATTGATGCCGCCGGAAAGAGTCTTTAACCCACCAGCACTTCGTGGTGCGGTAAGGTGGGCCTCTTGTCAGAAGAGGGGGCTATGCAGAACGACGCGCCCGGGGCAACCGCCTGGACTTGGGAGGTTGTAATTCGACCCGGACAGGTCGCCCAAGCGCCGCGGCAATGTTCACCAGCGCATCTAATGAAAAGCGCGAGATCCGTCCGCGGAGGAGATCATTGATCCGTGGCTGCGTGACACCACATTTGGCACCCGCTTCTATTTGAGTCCACCCGTTTTCCACAAGCACATCGGTAATCTGCCGCATAAGCTCAGCGCGCGCACGCAAATTCGCCGCCTGTTCAGGTGTGTCGGCCAAGGCATCCCACACACTCCTGAAACTATGGATTGTCTTAGTCATGTCTCCCTCGCCTGAGTTCACCGTACCGCGTTCTTGCCAGCTCGATGTCCCGCTCGCTCGTGGTACTGGTTTTCTTCTGAAACGCATGCAATACGTAGACGGCTTCAACGAAACGAGCTATGTAGACCACGCGATACGTACCGGAGTCATCCCACACTCGGAGTTCCTCCACTCCTTTTCCAACCGACGACATCGGTTTGAAATCGGTTGGCCGCTTGCCGTGCTGGACTTGCTCCAGTTGGTACCCCGCATTGTGCCGCGCATCTTCCGGAAACTGTCGGAGACACTCCAGCGAGTTTCCGAGAAAGCGCAGCGGTTTCACGAATCAATTATACTCGGTTGGATATACAGTGACAAGCCAGAGTAGATGCGCTAAGCGGGAGGCTCAAGGGTACCGAGTTAGTTGTTATGCAGCGAGTACTGTCCCTTCGATTGTGAAGGTGAGAGAGGGGCCGAGGTAGGCTATCAACGATGGGTTGAGCGCCTCGCTCGACCCGGAGCCATACAGGTGGCTCTAGGCGATGAGATGAAGCACCACCACCAGTCCTAGCTTTTTCGCTCCATAATACTCGCCCATTCTTGATCGCGTTATCGCAGCAGTAACAAGGGAAACCGCATCCATCATGTTTATCAGCTTGCATTACGAATTCTACCGTTGTCGGTGTCTCAATCAAGACGGTTTGTGTCTTCTCGTATCCCATGCAGGTGTTCTCTATTGCGTAGTAGCATTCTCACCAGGGATGTATTGCTTGTAGCCACGACGTTCATGCCTACTTCGTTCCTGTTCGAAATCCGCTTCGCTCGTGGGCGGTTGGACCCACCCTCCTGGCGGCTTGTATAGTTTCTTGTCTCGAGGCTTCACCATTCCAGGGCGTGGAGCATGGCCCACCCCCTTCGTGATGGCTTCCTTTAATTTTCCCTCGATCTGAGTCTTTTTTTTAGTCAGGTCATTCGTGCAATCCATTTCCTTGTTTCCATAGTTGCGATCTCGCACTTTGTGGATGACATCCCTGAGGGCTCTGTCAGTCCTTACCGCATGCTCCACCGCCGTGATGTGCCTCAACTCGTGTCCGTATATACCAGCTCCTTTGGACAGAGTCTTCTCTCTAGGCTGCTCTTCGATGTCGTCTTTGAACTGTTTTTCGATCATGATGCGGTAATAGAGGCTATAGCCCGCGTACATCTTCCACCGCCCCTTCAGGCATTCACACAGGATGGTTACTCTGTAGTAGACCTCGGTCCGGCCTTGGGCACCTTCGATCTCATCTACATACGTCAGAAATCGCTTCAGAATGGGCGGCGGTTCTTTCAGCCCCAAAGGATCGACGCGGTTGGCGGGGTTGTTTCGCACGTAGGCGTAAGCATTCAGGCTGTCGGGATAACCGAGCGGATCGCGGCTGATGAACCGTCCGCTCGTCGGCTCATAATAGCGATTCCGATTGTAATAAAGCCCAGTCTTGTCGTCAAAGCGCCGCCCGGTGAACCGGTACACATTGCCGAAGGCAGAGATGCCGGAGTGGTTGCGCAGGGCGGCAGTGGTTGACTGATCGCTCGTTCTCGATGTCATCTTCAGCCTCCCATCATCAAGTCCGGCCGCGGCGTAGCCCGCGGCTTGAACGGATTCGGCGGCAAGGGTAGCTCACGTTCTACGGTACCCGAAATGCAGGATTTCACTCGGGTAGGGTCGAGGCACGGTGGGGCGTCGCCCTCGGATGGGAGCAGAGGTTCCTTGTCCGGGATCAACGGTCCGAACACCAGCTCTCCGCCGAACTTGATCCATCCCACAAAGGGAATCGCGTCGAGGCCGCCGTCGACGAGCGCCGGTCCCAGCCCTTTCGCTTCCGCTTCTAATGGCAAGAAGATGATGAATACACCAATGCCGACGCCAGGGATTTTCCTCCCCAGCTTAGCGACCTTGCGGAGCTTTTTTAGGCGTAGGACCCGGCGGAGGAACGGGGTGGATTTCTTGCAAACGGCCCGCTCAGTTGTTTCCTCGATCACCTCTTCCGCGATCTCGCGTACGGCCTTTTGCCCCCGTTTCAGCACCTTCTCCTTTGCGACCTTCTCTAACTCACGTTCCAACTGCTTGCGAAGCTTCTGCAACTTTTGCTTCGCGGCTCTTTTGGCACCATCGTTTTTTGCTCTGCGTAATTCTCCCTGCGCTTCTTGGATCTCAATCTTAAGCCTGTTGGTCCGTGACATCCCTCCCGGATCGATCCAGCTTGCTGAGTTGTTGCCGACGTACTGCAGCAGGTTCATCCCGTCCTTGTAACCCAGAGGGTCTCGACTCAGAAAACGTCCGGAAGCCGGTTCGTAATAGCGGTTTCGGTAGTAGTACAGGCCAGACACCAGATCGAAGCGGCGAGCGGTGAAGAGGTAGATGTTGCTGTGACCGGACATGCCCAGCTCCGCGCCTTGTGCACGGTTGTCTGAGAGGTCGAATGGGGTATCTTCCAGGTCGTCGCCGTTGTCGTCAATCACGGGCAGCACCTGTGTCTCGCCGTAGATAGTGTAGCGGTAGTACTCCAACACTCGATCCGCCTGATCGGCGTCGAGTAGCGCCATGATGTTGCCGAGGCGGTTGTTCAGGAAGTAGTATTCCTGATCGGCGCTGATATCTGGCATGTTCTTTGGAACGCTGCCGCCGAGTTGACGATCGCCGTTGCTGTCGATGGCTGTCAGCAACGGTTCATCAATCTCCCGCCCGGTGACGTAGATACGCTCCAACGTCGAGGGTGCGGCAGCGAGCGTCGCCCCGTCGTCGAATAGGCGTTCTTCAGCCACCTCCCAACCGTCGTAGATATAGCGCCGAGAGCCTGGCTGGATCGTGTCACCATCCAGCTCCATCGTGGCGATGCGCCGACGCAGTGCGTCGTAGCGATAGTTCTGCTTTGGCGTCACGCCCGTATCGATGTCGAAGAGCAAGTTGTAGGCATCCCAGCGGGCGGTCGCCAGGCTGTCCGTCCGCTGCCGGTTCAACAGGGGTCGTACCAGAAGCTGGGTCACGTTACCCGCGCGGTCATGGCTCTGCTTCACAGTCCGGCCATTACGCTTGATCTCGGTATACTCGTTGGCTCGGTTGGCCCTGTAGCTGTCCAAGGTATTGGAAGCGGCCGCGAACGGATCGCCGAAGCTGGCCTGGGTGCGGTTGAAGATATCGTCGTAAAAGAAACGCGTCCGCGGGTTGGCCGGCGGCGTGGCCGTAGGAACACGGTAGTCCACGCTGACGACTTCGTACCGGTCGTTGTACTGAAAATGATCGTATAGGCCGTTGTCGTGGGCGAAGCGTTCGAACAGGGCGTTGTCCATCCGATCATAGTCGTATTCGAAGCCGACAAGCAGATTATTGGGGCTCGTCCATCTGTGCGACCTTGTGCGTCGCTTCGCGTCATACACGCGGGTAAGCTGGCTACCGTTGCCGAGTGTCTTGGCCTGCATCCGCCAGGGACCAAGGTAAGTATAGGTCGCGATGTCGTGCAGCGGTGTGTTGAAATACTGTGCCCTACGGCGGGCTTCGCGGTTGAGCGCGTCGAAGGTGGTTGCCACGGCCAGGTCGGTCTGCGTACCGTCGAGCACTTGACACATCGTGGGATTCGACTCTTTGTCGTACGTATGGGTTACCCGAATGGGGCATTCCCAACCGGTGGCGAAACCCGATCCATCGAGGCGGATCGACTGTGCCTCAGCCGTAAGCCGCGAGAAGGGATCATAGTTGTGTGCGACACGGGCATAGTCGTTGTCGGCGTTGATGACGCGATTGAGCGCATCGTAGGCATAGGCCTGGCGTGTGACACCTGGCACGCTTGCAGGCCTAGTGATGACTTGCGAGGTAAGCCGGTTGCCAGGATCGAAACTGTTGTCGAAGGCCACCTCCCGTTGTTCAATGACACGGACGAGATTGGAGTTCGGATCGTACCGCAGCTCCACCCGGTCGAAGACTCCATCGGGGCCATCGCCGCTGCCGTCGATAGGATCGTCCGAATCCGGGTAGACCGTCCGCACCTGCCGGTCGAGGTCGTCGTAGTTGTGGCGGGTGATCTGTGCACTGGCGGGGTCTATTACATCGGAAAGCGCCCGTTCCTCGATCATGCGGCTGTTGCGGTCGTAGGCCCACTCGTAGTGCAGTAATTCCGCTGGAGTACTCGTGAGCGGATCACCGGCGAAACGCTGCTGCAAGATCGTACGATCGGCGTCGTCGAAGGTGGTGAGTGTGACGTTGTTCTCGGCGTCCTGCATCAAACGCTGGTTATTGCGCGAATCGTAGGCAAAGAACCAGGCGTGATCGATGCTGTTGCCGTTGAGGCCTCGAATGTGCTGTTCGATCCGGCGATTGAGTTCGTCGAAGGCGAAGGTGGTGATGTAGGTTTCCGGACCGCCGCCTGCGCCTGGACCGGGCAGCTCGGTCTCCATCACCTGGACCACGTTAGAATTGGTGTCATAAACATGGGTTCGCTGGTTGCCCAACGCGTCGGTCACCGTCAGCATGCGGTTTGCGGCGTCGTAGCTGAAAAGGGTCGTATTCCCGTTGGCGTCGGTGCTTTGGATTGTCCGCGAACCGGGGTCTAACCTGGTATGATAACTGGAGTTTTGCCCATCGTCCGGATTGACAGTAGCGCTCTCGTCACTGCCAAGATCGATGTCGAGCACGCGCTGGTAGCTGCGGCCGATTTCGTCGAAACAGTCGTAGGTACGTTCGAGCACTTGAGTGATCGCCCCCATGTTTTTGGATACTGCGCCACGCTCGGTCGCGAGCACGTTCGACGCGTCGTCGTAGGCTCGCACCCAGCCATTACCGTTTTGGTCGGATTCGGCTGTTTGCCGGTTGTAGAAGTCATAAAACCTGTCTGTGAAATTGCCGCGTCCGTCGCGGTGACGAACGGCGTTGAGACGCGCGTCATAAGTATCGAGCGTCATGCCGACGAAAGCGGTGGAGCCGAGATCCACAGCACGCTTGGCTGGCGGATAGCCCTCGAGAATGGTTGATCCCGGTGCTACCCCGTAGAACGTCTTGAACAGCAGTCGCCGTTCGTCGTAGAAACGAAACTCTCGGTTACCTTCTGGCTTGCGAGTGGTAGCATGGTCATCGTTGCCGTCGTAGGCATAGCGGGTGACCAAGTCGTTGGCGTCGTTCGCATCCACCTCGACCCGCTCGGAGAGCAAGTTGTTGACGTCGTCGTAGCTCATTGACCGGTCGATCCATCCATTGGCCGGTATGGTGCCGTCCACATCGATATTGCTGCGGCGGTCCAAGACCTTGTTGCTCGCGCCGTCGTAGACGCAGCGCGTTTCATAGCGAACCTGTGTGCCGTTGCGCAGAGTCACCGACGGGTCGATCCACCGCACTCGCTCCTGCAGATCGTTGTATTCCGTGTCATAAACGAATCCTTTGGGATCGATCTCCTGAGTCGTCATGCCAAGCGGGTTAACTCGATGGGTGGTCGTCAAATTGGTTGCGGTATTCTGCGACCCGTCGGCGCCTCGTGTGACGGATTGTAGATAGCCGCCGAATGTGCCCTTGGTGCTTATATCGCCGCCGGTACTGGGGCCGTCATAGTAGGCATTGGCTGTGACGTTGCCATTGGCGTCGACGTGCTGGAGCACCTGACCAAATTGGTTGTAGATCCAGCTCTCCAGGATGACTTGAGGTGAGTCGACGCCGCGGGTGACGGTCGGGGCATCGTGCCGAATGCGGTTGCCACGAGCATCGTACTGGTAGGTGTGGGTGAAATTCAGTCCGGCGTAGATCGAGCTTTCGTCGAAGCCTCGAGCCTCCGTCCAACGGGTCTTGCGGGAGTACTGGTTGTGGTTGCCGAAGGCCTTCTCTTGATAGGCGGACTCAGTACGAATCCACTCGGTGCCGTCGGTGTAGAGATCGACGAGAATCTGACGCAGGTCGTTGTAAGTATACTGTGTCCGAGGCCAATTGGTTGGAATGCCGTTGTCGTCGAAGGTCAGATTCTGGGCGTCCTCGCTGCTGAATGGCTGCGTTACCACGATGGGTGCAAGGCAATTACAGTCATGCAGCCAGCGCTGCTCCCAATATTCAGGCTCAGTCTCCCGCAGTGGGACATTGCCTTTGCCACGCTCGGTCCAGGTGATTTGCCGGCGCAATCCGAACCGACCTCTCCTATTGAATGCGCTGCCGGCCGTTCCATGAATCTCATAGTCGTTGACGTTGCCTTCACGATCGGTGACGCGAGTGATGAAGTTGGTCGCTTCAAGCTTCTCCAACGCAAAATCCACGCTGTATTGATACTGGATCGGCTTGCGGTTGATGAAGGTTGTCTGGACCCGTCCCAAAGAATCGTACAGACGCGATTCAGGCGTGACGCCGCGCTGGTCGGTGATGGAGGTAATATGGCTGGGGAATCGCTGGTCGGCATAGCCCAGTCGTGTCGTGCGGGGCTGTTTGACGAGCACATCAGGCAGATCGCATTCGGTGATTTCCTGGCAGACCGCGATGTCCGCGTACTCGGTGGTAGGCGTGAGAATGCGGGTGAGACGATTCTGCCCGTCGTAGCCGAATTGCCAGCCACGCCCGATATGGTCGGTGAAGGTGCGGAGTCGATGGCTCTCGTCGTAGGTGAAGTGCTGCGTCTGATTCAGGTCGGTGGCAATGCTCCGCAAGAGACCGGAGTTGTCGTAGTCGAGGTAGGCCCTGTTCCCGTTGGGATCGCAAATCGAGAGCGGATAGCCTGGCTTGTTCAAAGCCCCCAGAAAGAATTCCACTTCGAGCCCTGAGAAGTGTGTCATCGTCCAACGACAGCGGCTATTGTCGAGTCGCAGATTCGAGAAAAAACTCCGTGGCAACAGCCACTTGCAGCCGTCGTCGGAGTAGATGGGGTAACAGCGTAAGTCTGTCGTGACGATCTGTCCCGTCAAGGGGCTGTCCTGCACAATCATCATGTTGAAGCTGTGTGAAAAACCCTGTCCCCATGGCCCGTCGTAGTCCACCAGCGAGCTGTGATGGAGGGTAAAGTCGAAGCCAAGTTGACGGGTCGAGAAAGACGTCATCGACCAGGATTGCCGCAGCTTGCCCGTTGCAAGTTCGACACCCTGCACCGTAGGCGTCGTGCTGTTCGTGTAGGCATCCAACGAGTCGCCCGGTAGAGTGTCCTCTGTCGCGCAACTCGTGCAGGAAGAAGTGCAAATGCCTGTTTCTGGGGGCTTGTTCTCGCCAGGCACCGGTTCGATCGGCGCGCGGTTGACCGGGACTTCACAAGCCGGGTTGAAAGGTTTTTCCTGAACAGTGTGAATGGTAATAACCTCGCTTTTTTTCTTGCCGTGGGCCGCGCGTGTGAACATGGAGAACCGGCCGTCTCGGGTCAGATTGTGCGGGTTGAAGGCAAACGAGTAGCGGCCTTCGGAATCTGTGCGAACTTCTTGCTCGAAGTCGCCATCACCATCGAAATCGAAGCACAAGATGGCATCGGCGCCGAACCCCTTTGGGGCCTGTTCGATCAGGACGAGCTGATCACCGCTATAACGAAGGGTTCGAGGTTGTGATTGGCATGGCGGGGTCTGTTTCATCGTCTCCCTCCTCTCTAGAGCTTGGCCCTGCTCCCATTGAGCGGGCTCACTTACCTGGTATACGAGCGAATGTCGCAAATGGATTGGCGATACGGGATGAATTCGACAATCCGTTCTCAGGCACCAGGCGAACTATCTTGCTGGGAGAAATAGGTGACTAGTGTCGGATTGGGGGAAGGTCTCAATCGAGAGGTGAGTTAGGGTTTGCGGATGGTGATTCTGCGAAGAAAGAGAACGGATATAAGATACTCCATGTAGGTATACGACACGGGTATATTTGGTCTATGTGCACAACGTACACTACCGTCTGCATATGAGACTCTCACTGCGATTCATCATCCCGCTGGCGTTCGTGTTGGGTTTCATTGCCTATGGGGTCATCAGCCTCGTCGATTCTCTGGAGCGAAAATGGTTCGTTCGAGACCTCGACCTGCGGTCCAAGCTGATGGTTGGCACGATGGAAAAGCCGCTTGCCGACCTCGTCGCGACGAATTCCAAGAACAAGATTCGGGCGTATTTTACTCGTATCGTCCAGGATGAACGGCTGTATGCGATCGGCTTCTGCAGTCGCGAGAACCGCCTGTTGTACGAGACCCAATCCTACCCCGAAGATGTGACGTGTCAGGCGACAATGAGTCTCTCTCCAGGCTCGTCGACCATAATGCCGCTCGGCCATGGGCTCGTTCACATCACCTCGGCGACGATAGAATCAAGCGGGCATCCCATCGGACGGCTGGTCCTGCTTCACGACATGAGTTTCATCGAGCAACGCAGTAGCGACACCCGGTGGTACATCTTCTATTTTTTTGTGGGACTCGCGGCGGTGATCTCGCTGATCACCGTGTCAGTTGCACACATCAGCTGGCATGGGTGGGTCATGAGTGTTCGAGCCATGCTGGGCGGGGAAGGGCTCCTCGCTCGTCTGAAGCACGAGGACCATGCTCCGGAACTCCGACCGCTGGCTCAGGATCTACGGTCGCTGGTTCAAGCCCTTGAGAGTGATCGCCGCATGCGCGATGAAAGCCAGGTGTCGTGGAGTCCAGCCAGCCTCAGGTCGATCCTTCATGAGCAGCTTGCCGGGGACCAAGTCCTGATTGTCTCCAATCGGCAGCCCTACGCCCACAATTGGCAGGATCAGAACATTGTGGTGCAGGTGCCGGCGAGTGGGTTGGTGTCGGCCCTGGAACCGGTCATGCGGGCCTGTTCCGGGACGTGGATTGCGCATGGAAATGGGTCGGCTGATCGAGCCATGGTGGATCAACGGGATCACGTTGCTGTCCCACCTATACATCCTACGTATCAGATTCGTCGGGTATGGCTGACGCCGGAAGAAGAAGCTGGGTACTACTATGGATTTTCGAATGAGGGCCTCTGGCCGCTCTGTCATATCGCCCATGTCCGGCCCACATTCCGATCGTCTGATTGGAAGCAATATGTCGCCGTCAACGAGCGGTTTGCGCAGGCCGTGTATGAGGAGGCGACGACCGACAATCCGGTCGTGCTCGTGCAGGACTACCATTTTGCCCTGCTTCCAAGGCTGATTCGAGATCGATTGCCGAATGCGACCATCATCATGTTCTGGCATATTCCCTGGCCGAATGCCGAGAGCTTCGGGATCTGTCCCTGGCGGGAGGAAATTCTCGATGGTCTGCTGGGAAGCAGCATTCTGGGATTCCACACCCGAGTACATTGCAATAACTTCATCGATAGTGTCGATCGGCTGCTCGAAACGCGGATCGATCGCAACAGTTCGACGATCTCCTTCGGGGGTAAGATGACCGCGGTCAACCCCTATCCGATTTCCATTGAATGGCCTATCCAATGGCTGGCGGACCAGAAGCCGGTGCCGGAATGCCGAATGAGTCTACGAGAGCGCTACGGGATGCCCTCCGATCGCCTTATCGGGCTGGGAGTAGAACGCCTGGACTACACCAAGGGGATCATTGAACGGTTCATGGCTGTGGAACGGCTGCTGGAACTTCAGCCGGAGTGGATCGGGCGATTTACGTTTCTTCAGATCGCGGCTCCCAGTCGATGGGTCATCGAACAATACAACAGTTTTAACAAGCAGGTCTTGGCGTTGGCGGAGCAGATCAACAAGCGGTTTGGCCGAGCCGGCTATCAGCCGATCTCTTTAAAGATCCAGCATCATGAGCCGGCGGAGGTGTACGAGTGTTATCGGGGCGCGGACCTATGCGTCGTGAGCAGTCTCCATGACGGCATGAATCTCGTCGCCAAGGAGTTTATCGGCGCTCGTGATGACGAGCAGGGCGTGTTGATCTTGAGCCAGTTTACCGGTGCAGCCCGTGAGTTGACGGAAGCGCTGGTAATCAACCCGTACGACATCGATCAATTTGCTGCAGCATTACACCTTGCGTTGACGATGCCCACAGCGGAGCAACGAGCCCGCATGCAGAGCATGCGCGGACTGATTCAAGAGTTTAACGTCTATCGCTGGGCTGGCCGCATGCTGATGGATGCCGCTCGCATGCGCCAAAAAGAGCGCGTGATGAAGCAAGTCGGGCAGGCAAGCGTGTTGAGCTGATGGCGTGGTGATCGAGTGATGGACTACCTCTTGTCTGAAGAAGGAAGACGAGAGCTGGAGGCGCTCTCGAAGGGGCGATGTCTGTATGCGTTTGATTTTGACGGCACCCTCGCCAAGATCGTTTCCGATCCTGGAGGCGCTCGACTAGGGCGCTCCGTCCAAGTTTGGCTCGGGGCACTCGCGAAACGCGCTCAGACCGCCGTGATCTCAGGTCGTTCATTGGAGGACCTTCGGTCTCGTGTCGGGGCTGGGGTCTCTTGTCTAGTCGGGAACCATGGTTCAGAAGGTCCTCATGTGGTACAGGAGGAGATGTTCCAAGTCCAAGAGACCTGTCACGGCTGGCTTCAACTGATCACCGATCAATTTCAGGCTGACCTAACCCAATGCGGAGTGTTCGTTGAGAAGAAGTCGTACTCGCTCTCATTCCACTATCGAACAGTTCAACAGCGAAGCGAGGCTCGGGCGCTGATCTCACGGGTTGTTGCTGCATTGGCTCCCACTCCCCGGATCGTGCTGGGGAAATCGGTGGTCAATGTCATACCGACAACGGCGTGGCACAAGGGAACGGCGTTGCAGAAATGCATGCGCCATCTCGGTTGTACGACCGCCCTCTACGTGGGTGACGATGTAACCGATGAAGATGTGTTTGCTCTACGAGATTCTCGGATTCTTACCGTGAGAATCGGGAAGAAGAACGCTTCGTCCGCTCGGTTCTTCCTCAAGCGCCAACCTGAGATCGTGCAGGTCTTACGGTTGATTGTTGAAATGGCTGGGTGAAGAACCAGCATGAGCACCTGAGTTACTCCGCTAACGGAGATCGTTCTCGTCCAAGGAGTAGGTCATAGGGAGCAAATTCATCGGTCAAGACGACACCGGCAGGCCAAGGTTCCGTCCGGCGGGTACTCAGTAGCGCGATGGATTCTATCGGTAGGCGATGGCTCTGCGCCATCTCAGAAATCCGAGTTTCAATTTCCTCAGTCGGTGCAGCTTCGATGGGACGCCCCCCAAAAAAGATCAAGTTTTTTGCCGGCGTCATGCTGGTCCTCCATGGTCCTTCGACTGCGAATGTTAGGAGAGCGGGGAAGGACTGGCGCATCGTTTGTACAACGGCGGCGGCTCGGGCAAGGTCTCCTTCCTTGCTGGATGAGGCGAGGTTCACCGCGAGGACCCCGTCCTGATTCAGTCGCGTCCGCACTAATGAGTAGAATTCCGCCGTGGTGAGATGAAAAGGGATCATGTCTCGGGCGAAGGCATCGATCCACATGAGATCGTAGGTATGCTCCGTGGCATTGAGAAACGCCCGCCCGTCTTTCACGAACACATGATGGTTCACTGGGGCGTGGTAAGCGAAAAATTCTTCAGCCATTTGAACCACCACTGGATCAAACTCAACGACGTCCAGTTCCAAGGTTGGCCAATGTTTTGCCAACCATTTGGCTATGGAACCGCCGCCATGCCCAAGGATGAGGCCGCGTCGTGGTTCTGGGGTCAGTGCCAGCGAAGACACCATCATTTGGCTATAAGGAAGAAACAGGTACGTCGGGTCGGCCTTCCACATGGTGGCATGAAACGTTCGATCTAATACCAGATACCGAAAGAGATCGTCTTCTCGAATCCGAACCTGCTGATACGGACTTTCCTCTTGGTGAGTCGGGACCCTCAACCGTTCAATCGGGTGGAGGGCGGTCGCTCCTAGAAGGGAGCAACATCCCAGAACGATCAGCAAGAGGAGGCGGCTGGTCGAGGTCCCCTTGGCGAGCCATAAGACCCCGAGACCGACCTGTATACCGCCAAGCCATGCGACCAGCGAGTGGGTTCCAAGCCAGGATAGGAGAAAGAACGCCGTTCCCCAGGTGCCGGCTAGGCTTCCCACCGTCGATAGAGCGATCATCCGTCCAGTCTGCCGACCGAGATGATCCATGTCAGCCACCGCCAGTCGCAGCATGGCTGGTAACACACCGCTGAGCCCGAACGCAGGTGGTGCGAGCAGAATGGTCGCTGCTAGACAGGGACCCAAGCGAGGGTCCTGAACCACTTTTTCGATCTCGAAGAGAATGGGCTGGTTCGCCCAGGCGATCAGAAAGGTCCACGCTCCAGAAAAAAGCAATAATGACGCCAGCACCCGTCCGTCAGTGTAGCGATCGGAGATCCACCCGCCGAATGCGTATCCGCTGCTCATGGCGGCCAGAATCACTCCAATTAGGGCGCCCCACACAAACAATGAACTGCCGAACACCGGAGCCAACAGACGACTGCCGAGGATTTCCAATGCCATGACCACCGCGCCGGTCACTAAAGCGGTCAGGAGCAAAAACCAACGGGGAATTTGAGGAGTCCTTGGAGGGAGCATTGATTAAATCGAAGAGATACAAAGGCCCCATGCCAGCACGGAAACGCGTTGGATTGTACTCAACGTGTTTTTCGAGAGTCAACGAGATCAGGAAGAGTGTAGGCTTCGCACTGATCTTTGAGTTCATTGCTCGTACTCATTCAGATTGCTATACTCACGATCGTATTACTTACTTAGGGAGGGTGGGGCATGCATATCAGTGTCATTGGAACCGGTTATGTAGGACTCGTTACTGGGGCCTGTTTTGCCGAGTTCGGCGTCCATGTCACCTGTATGGATAATGATCTGCGACGAATCGAGAAGCTTGAAAAAGGCGACGTGCCATTCTACGAGCCGGGCATCACCGAGCTGGTAGCCAAGGGGGTTCGAGAAGGTCGACTGAATTTTACGACGGATATTGCCAAGGCAGTTGACAAAGCACTGGTCATCTTTATTGCCGTCGGAACACCACCGAGAGGCGATGGTTCGGCCGATTTGTCCTATGTCGAAGAAGTCGGCAAAGGGATCGCACGCCACATGACTGGATATAAAGTCATTGTGACGAAGTCAACGGTGCCGGTGGGCACCGGCAAACGACTCCGTGACGTCATCAAGAAGTCCCAAACGAACGCGTTTCAGTTCGACATCGTGTCGAATCCGGAGTTCTTACGAGAGGGGTCGGCTATCGAAGATTTTCTACGCCCGAATCGGGTGGTGATCGGGGCTGATAGTGATCATGCCGTCGCGATCATGAAAGACCTGTATCGCCCGTTGTATCTGATCGAGACCCCTATTGTTGTAACCGACATCCCGACCGCAGAGCTGATCAAGTACGCGTCGAATGCGTTTCTTGCCACCAAGATTTCATTCATCAACGAAATGGCCAATCTCTGTGAACGTGTAGGTGGCAACGTGCAGATGGTGGCAAAAGGGATGGGGCTGGACAATCGTATCGGCTCGAAGTTTCTGCATGCCGGGGCTGGATTCGGCGGATCCTGTTTCCCCAAAGATTTGGCGGCGCTCATTCAGGCCGGAGAGCGCGCTGGGTATCCGGTGCAGATTGCACTCGCTGCGTCCAAGGTGAACGAGGATCAGCGGCACCGCATGGTGGAGAAAATTCGTGATGCGGTGGGCGGGCTCGAAGGCAAAACGTTGGGCATGCTGGGGCTTTCTTTCAAGCCCAACACGAACGATCTTCGAGAGGCCCCTGCGCTTGCGATCAGTCAACAGTTGCTGAAGGAGGGAGCGAAAGTGCGGGCCTATGACCCGATCGCACTCGATGAAGCCTGCCGGACGATATCAGCGCTACAACCTTGTTCGGACCCGTACGAGGCTGCAGAAGGAACCGATGCATTGATCATCATGACCGAATGGAATCAATTCAGAAACCTGGACTTTGAGCGATTGAAAGGGATTATGAAAAACCCGGTGCTCATTGACCTACGCAATGTCTACGACCCCGACCGTGTCGTGAAGTTTGGCTTTCACTATATCTCAGTCGGTCGTCCCAGCGAGCGGCCTTCCTCAGACGGGTAGCCTATGTCAGGCTAGGTCAGTCTCGGCAACTCGGCCTTGACGGACTCCTTCGTTTTCGGCTTGTATCCCATTCGGTCAAGGACCTTCATGATTCGTGTCTTCAGCCGGTCGTCGGCGTCGGTCAACGCGGTCGCCAGCGGTTCAACGGCTGGTTTGCCGATCTTCCGAAGGATCTCGGTCGCCGATTGGCGAATCTCGTCTTCTTCGGAGACCAGCAATGGAATCAGGGACGGGACAGACGGGCCGCCCAGTTTGATCAGTGAATCATAGGCACGTTGCCGAACATCGCCGACCTCGTCGTTTAGTGCGGCCACCAACGGGTCGACGGCTCGAGGGTCTTTCAACTCGCCCAACACTTCTGCCGCATACTTGCGGTTCAACCAATGCGAGTCATTCAGGTCTAGCAGCATCGCGTCCGCTCTGGCGGTGTTCGGATCCTTTGGCCGGATCCTAAAGTTTGTGGCGACGCGCTTCCCACCTTCCTCCACCACACGGATGGTCGCGCCGTCGCCGGCTTTGAGTTTCTTCAGATCATCCAGAGCCTCCTCGGCCACATCAAGGACGACGGTCTTACCGTCGTAGGCTAGGAGCTCAACTTCGAGCTGTCGGCTTTCCAGGTTGACCGCAACCACTCGTTCCGTCACCAGATTGAAGCCATCTTTCTTCTCTCCACCTTTCGGAGCAATCTGAATCAGCTTTGGAGCTTCGTCCGCCATGGGTCGTTATCCTCTATTAGTAATGAATTATTGCGCTGTTGGTTTCCATCCGAGACTCGCGAGGACTGCCTCAACCGTTTCCTGGACCATCGTGTTCTCGTCTTCAAGTAACGGCAACAAGGGCTGAACAGCGTCTGTCGCCCCGAGTCGTGCGAGCGATTCTGCCGCATTTCGTCGGACCAGCCAGTCCTCATCTTGCAGTGAATCGATCAACGGGGAGATGCCTCTTGGGTCGCCGATTTTTCCAAGCGCCTCTGCTGCATGACGGCGAACCATCCAATTGGAACCTAGAAGCCCGTCGATTAGGGCCTCAACCGCCCGTACATCGCCGATCTTTTTCAGGACTCGAGCCGCATCCTCGCGCAGGGTGCTGTCCATGAGTGCGTCGATGAGCCCAGGCACCGCTTGTGAATCCCCGATACGCTCAAGAGCCCAGACTGCTGCCGTGCGGACCGCACCGTCTCGGTCTTTTATAGCTCTGACCAGCGGATCCACGGCACGCCTGTCGCGCAATTTCCCGAGTGCCGAAGCCGCCTGCTCTCGGATCGCCCATGAATCGTCCTGTAAGGCGTCGATCATCGGCTCGACGACTGATGGCCCCATGCGGACAACCGCACTGGTCGCGGCTTCTCGAATGACGGCATCTTCATCGGACATCAAGTCGATCAAGCGAGGAAGCGCTTCTTGACCGGCCTGGCCAAGGCTGGCGATAGCGTGATCACGAAGAGCTTCGTTCTCATCGTGCAACGCCTGTATCAGCTGTTCAATTCGACCGGATGCTCCCTGTTCAGTCATGCGCCGTGTCCTCTGCGTGGGTGTGAGTTTCCATGGCCATGATCGCGTCGAGCTTGTCGGCAATCAGGCCGGCATTGTAGGCAACCAGCCCATCACGATCGGTTTTGAGCTGATCGAACAACTCTTTATGTGGGCGCAAGATCCCCACATCCTTGATCTTGGCCAACGCTTCGATCGCGTACACTCGTAACGGACGGATCGGAAGCGCATCAAGATAGAGCTGAGTCGGACGCGCATCGCCGAGCAACCCGAGCGCCTTGATCGCCAATTCTTTGACGCCGGTGTCCTTGTCATGTTCAAGCCGTTTCATCAATGGTTCAACTGCCCGCACATCCCCGATTTTCCCCAACAAGTCCGCGGCCGCTTCACGTACGAGCCAGTCATCGTCTTCCAAGTATTCGATGAGGATCTCGACGCTCGGACGTCCGATCCTCAGGAGATCGATAACCGTGGCCATCCGCGCCTCCTCGCGCTCGCTGGCTCCTTCGACCTCCCGTAACTCGTTGAACGTCGTATCGACCCGTTCCCGGATCGCACTCAATTTCTTCAACGTGCCGACCGCGATGTCTCGGACAACCGGTTGACCCATCGCATCGATGAATGCATCAATCGATCGAGGATCTAAGAGTTGATCCAACATTGAAGCGGCGGCAACCTGAGCCTCATGGTCGGGATGTTTCAACATCTCACAGAGTGGAAAGATGGCGGTTGGAATCGCCCCGATCAAATGAGTCAGCACCTGCTTTCGTTGGCCATCGGGTGTGTTTGGAAGCAAGGCCACCAAGGCGCGGGCCGTCTCTATGTCGAGCACACCGGCCATCTGTTCAAGCGCCGTCGCACCTGCACCTCGAACCGCCTCTTGTTCATGATCAAGCAGCTCGACCAGCGCCACCCCGGCTTGCGGGTCTTTGATCCGAGCCAACATCGCCGCGGCTTCCTTTTTCAACTCGGATGGTCCGGACCGTAGAGCGTCGACGAGCGCACGGACCGACCGAGGTCCGCCTGCCACGCAGGCTGCCGTTGCTCGCATGCGTCGCCAATCTTCCTCATGGGTCAGTTCCGAAACCAGGGTCTCGATCGTTTCCTTTGACATGGCGTTTAACGATGAATGGTCGACATCCGATTCGGGTTCCATCCGACGTGGGTCAATGTTTCACGGACATGAAATCTCAGGTTGTCGTCATGCGACTGAGTCAAGAGTGGAATCAACAACGGAACAACCTTGGAGCCGAATCGTGTCAACGCCGATGCGGCCTCTGCCCTTGTTGCGGTCGGTTCCAAGGCAGCCACGAGCGAAGGAATGGCCTGATCGTCGCCGATGTTACCCAAGGCTCGCACCGCTGCGCCTTGAGCCACGAGTTCTTCAGTCCATTGATCTCCGCAGCCGCCGACGGTCTGCGTTATCTCGGGATGCGCAGTTCCCGAAATACATTCGATCAACCGCGGGACTGCGCGAGTATCACCGATCTTCCCGAGCGCTTCGATGGCCACGGTCCGTAAGCCTGGTTCACGCATGGCTGTGAGTAAGTATTCAACGGACCGAGAGTCGCCGATTTCTCCAAGCGCCCGCACGGCATCTTCACGAACTGCCGAATCGGTATCGTTGAACAGGACCGACAGTAACGGCTCCACCGCCTGTGGCGATCTGGTCTTACCTAATGATTCCACGGCGTGGAGGCGAACGATCCATTCGTCATGGTGCAAGGCGTTCAGTAATAACGGAATAGCGGGGTCGCCGATTGCGCCCAAGGAGGTAGCGACTTCCTCGCGCACGGCTTTCACCTTGTCCTGCAGCAATGGGATGAGGGGTTCAATGGCATCGGTATGGCGAACCAACCTCAGCGCCTTCGCCGCGTGCATCCTGACGATCCAATCGTTGCTCTGGAGGGCCTTGATGAGTGAAGGGAGCACACGTTCATCTGCGATGGTTGACAAAATGGCTGATGCGGCCTCCTGGACTGACAAGTCAGGCTGTTCGAGACAGGCACCGACCGCCTCAACCGCTGGTGTTCCGATCGAGCGCAAGGCTTCAACCGCTGCTTCTCGGACAGAACGATCCTCATCTCGGAGTAAAGCAATTAAAGGAGTCACGGCACGAGGATCTTTAAAGGTCCCGAGAAGGCGAGCCGCGTCTTCCCGGACTGCCCAATCTTCATCCCTCAGTGCCGCAATCTGTTCCATCACCGGGTTGCTCACTTAATCCTCTCTAGACTTAACGTACAACCCTAACATGGCGTTTTTCGCGGGGTCAACGAAGCAGAAGCGAAGACGTTTACCCAGACTGCAGGAAAATCCTCCGTTCATCCTTTAAAAATCTCAGGCTAAACAGAACGGTGAGTGAGGATGGTGAGAATGGAGTTCGAACCAGTCAGGAATGTGTATGGACTACAGTCTGGCGGGGGCGACTGCCAACCTCAACAAGTCAATGCTCATGGCAGGACCCTTTCCACACATTGAAACGACTATTGTTATGGCGTATTGTCCCAGAACCGTAATGGCGTGTTATACGGGCGGGAATTGGCAGATCCGGCTCTTATGCGGACTGGCCTAAACATAGTTAGGCAGCATCAAGAGATGCGAAGAACCGTCAAAGTTTTGTTTGCTTGTGCGCTGCTCTTCATGGGAACAACCTCCTCGCTGGGTGCAAACGCAGACTCAATCGTCACGGAACTGCAGAATTTCCTATCTGTGCCACCCCGAGCCAGGCTCGACACCTCCCTAGCAGCTAAAGACTTCCGCTTCCTCGGGGTCTATGGCTACACAGTCGAAGTGCCGGGTGTTCCAAGTAGCGAATCCTCTCGTATAACCCGGAGCGGCGTTTTCGGTATACCTGGAACTTCTGACGCGTTACTCTCTGAAGAACACGCGCAGCTAACCAAGCGAGCACGGTCATACGCTGAGCAGTATAATCGGCTCCTATTGCGCTACTTCAGTCAAGTCGGGCCGTGAACTGTGCCCAACAAGTCACTCAACCCGACCGGGTGCCAGCAGTGCGGCTCGCTTCGCTCATCGGCCCGGGGGCCGGCGGGTTAGTTCTGGCGTTCGGCGGTGAACCGGTAACCACAACAGGCCAACGCGATGCCGATATCCATTAGAGACGGAATCGTTGACGAAACATGGGGGTTTTCCTACGACGGAGAAGAGGTGACGTTGCGCGTAGAAAAGCCTCGTCTGCCCCACAGCCTCCGCATTGTGAATAAGGCAGGATTCAAGAATAGGCATCCCTGGGAGGTTTTCTTCAGGGTTCTCAATGAGTTTGTGTGGTTTTACGGAATCGAAGTCGCAAACATCGGCGGCGGGCATGGCAACTATTCGGCGAATGCAGAATTCCTTCCTTCCGATGACAGCTATGCGATAAGGCTAGAGGGTTTCAGACAACGAGTACTTGACGACAACCAACATCTGGCCCTCGGCTTCTATCGAGAAGGGATCTCTAGTGGAAGCACATACTACGCGTTCTTGTGCTATGCCAAGATTCTTGAGATTCCATTCAAAGATGGAAAGACGAAGGGAGATTGGATTGATCAGGCGGTGCCGAAACTACGAACGTCGCTCGCAAAGAGCATGCGGGACCGAAGAATCCACATGTTGGGTGAAAAGCCTTTGGGCAGATGGCTCAAAGAAGAAGGACGAGATGCGCTTTCTCACGCAAACATCCAAAGTGGAAGGGTTGTGAGAGATCCCAACAGCTTCAAAGATTGGGATGACATCAAGTGGGGCAATACAGTGATGCACGAACTCGCGGAAAAAGTAATCATTGAAGAGTTGGGCGTGCAGGGGAAAGGCAACTGAAAATAGCAGAGCGCCAGCACCGATCTAATCAGATGCAATTTTGCCGAACAATACGTTGCAACGGACCGCTTGACCCGCCAGCGAACTTGCTGCCGCAAGTCGTCTGCCGCCTCAAGCGGCACCTGGAGGGGAAAAGGGGACAGGCTGCTTTTAGAGGGCCAGCAATGTTTTCCTGGGGAATGAGTGGAGGAAAACACCTAAGTCGTTTAGTATTGGCAAAGGTAGGACATTCATAAAAGTAGCCTGTCCCCTCTTCCATCCCTTTTTCTCTTCTCTTACTGACCCTCGCATGTCGGAGGTAATAGCGTTAAATGAAGAGGCATAACCTTTCGTTGCAGCCGACCCGCGCCAGCTCTGCTGGCTCGGTCGGCTGAACTCATTCGTTAGATTGCATTGACAATGGACAGGCCGCCAAAATCAAAAAGCGCAGGTGATGTGGCCCATGAAGTAGGGCGAGCCATCGTTTCTGTTGTCCCAGCAGCAGGTGGTCCGCTGCAGGTTGCATTTGAGAATATATTTTCGTCTCCCATAGAGAAGCGCAAACAAGCCTGGCTTGAACAATTGGCCGAAGTCGTAACTGAAATTCAAAAACGGGTAAAAGAGATCACACCCGAAAAGCTTGCGCAGAATGAGGCGTTCGTAACGGTTGCGATGCAGGCTTCTCAAGTCGCTGTTCGAAATCATCAGCAAGCAAAGCTGGAAGCCCTTCGTAATGCGGTCTTGAATTCCGCACTGCCGAATCCACCGCAGGAGGATGAGCAAATGATTTTTTTGCGGCTCATCGATCAATTGACGCCGTGGCATCTTAGGGTTCTCTCGCTCCTGAACAATCCCGTTGAATGGATGGAGCGAAATAAGGTTGCGTATCCGGGCTGGGGTATGGGTGGCGTTTCAACGGTGATCGAGCACCGCCTGCCCGACCTTCGTGGACAGCGGGATACCTACGACCAAATCGTTCGTGATCTCCAAGGCGAGGGATTGGTCGGCCAAGGCCAGTTTACGCACTTAACAATGACTGGAAGCGGAATGGTGGAATCCCGAACAACGGATAGGGGCAAGCGGTTCATCAAGTTCATAACGGCCCCAGCATGACGCTACCGATGCAATCTAACAGCCCGGTTTGAGAGCGACGCTTTGCGCTCGGCGCTGTGCGCATACGCACGCGCGTCTCAACCGGAGCGTTAGACAGATCGAAAGCTAAGGACCAGGTGACGTTGGAACCGCAGATGAACACCGAGTCTCTGAAGGCACCCAAGGAGACGTGCCCTGAGAGCTACGCTTTCGTGATGAACGTCTGGCACCTGGAGGATCAAGCATCTCATATCCTCGCTCCTGGGCACGAGCTCAGGCGAGCAACTCACGAAGAAGTCGAAGTCATTGAGCAGACTCTGCAAAGGCTTGCTTCAAGGCCCTTAAATCCCTATATGAACTTGTGGAAGCGGCGATGGCCTCATCTAGGCGGTGCCATTGAACTTTTGCCCGAAGCAGAATGGCGATACTTCGTAATCGCGTTCCGTGGTTCCAACGCTACCATGGCCGAATTGAAGACTGCTTTTGACATCGCACCTGTTGAGCTTGAAGCTGGGTTCACAGTCGTGAATAGCATCGAAGACGATAGCACAGTTGGCGGGGTGATTTGGAATGAAGAACGTCTGTTCCATGTACTGGCGGATGCGAGATACAGCGATAGCTTTTTTGTCGACGTCTCACGGAGTGATGTAGAGTTGACAGCAACAATCTATTCGTCTCTAAAGAAGCACGACAATCGACTTATCGACATAAAACACCTGGCCGGTCAACTCAGTCAGCTTAAGGCGCTTCCGCACAAATCTCCACTCCGTTTTCTGGGATACTTCGCGATCCTCGAGTCCTTGTTGACCCACGCCCCGAAGCCCACAGATCCCTACGACTCAATTACACGCCAAGTGAAGAAGAAGGTCGCGCTGCTAAATCGCCGCTGGGACAAAGCACTCGACTACACCCCATTTGACGGCGCAACCCCAGAGACCATCTGGTCCAAGATGTATACCTATCGCAGTTTGGTAGCCCTCGGTGGCACGACTAGGTTCACCGGAGAGCTTAGAGCGCTTGGCAACCACGAAAATGCATTGAAGCTAGTGAAGGAGACAGTCAAGTCGGTGCTTCGTTATGCGCTAGATGATCCACAGTTACTTCTCGATCTTCGAGAATGTTAGGAATGTCTAACTACAGGCTTGAGCAGACCGGCTCGACCGCGGCCGCTCAGCCTGTGCGTTCGGCGCCAAGGATCGTGAGCGAGAGCGCATGGGCCCTGGCTTCAGCGAACGGACATTCGAGTTCTGCTACAACACCGAATATTGCCAGCTGAACGCCGCGTTGATGGCAACACATCCGCATATCCATTCTCAGGAAGCCGAGAAACATCTTGACTATGATGCCGAGTTCCGGATTACGCAAGGTAATTTCACTCGGTCCCTCTTCTTGCAACACTAGGTGGCGTCCTTTGGCACCGACAGTGGGGACCAACAGAATTTCTGATAGTGAGTCTTGACCTCAGGCCGCAACCGTTTACAGCTCGAGCGCAAATCGCAGGGCATCTTTGACCTTGGCCATCAGATCGGAAGGCAGGTGGCCGAGCTTGCGTTCAAGGCGGGGTTCGATCAGCGATCCAAGACCTTGCACGTTGACCACTGATGCTGCGTCCAAGAAGGGGAGATGTCCAATTGGAATCTCGTACCGGCTTCCTCGTTGTTGGGTTGTCAGCGGAACATAGAGGGTTAGAGCACGAGGGGCATCGGGATCATAGTGGGACACGATCAAAACGGGACGGACCTTACCTGCTAGGCCGAGATCCGCCAGCCAGATTTCACCCGGCCTGGCTTTCATCCAGTGTGTCCAATACTTCCTGCACGACTGTGCGTGAGGGGAGGAGGTCCAATGCTTGGGCGTCGGCCAAGTCGATCACATCGGTCACGATCTGCTCGACTTGGGCGGCCACTTCAGGGCGCCAAGTGGAGAGTTTCTTATCAAGCTTCGCGGCAAGTTGCGTCATATGATGAGGCTAGCACGGTTGCCGATGCGGCGCAACCAGTCCTTCTCTGCAAACCTGCATGGTTTGACTCCGCCTGATCCGAACACTGCGCCAAGTAAGTCACACGAACCGGTCACGTTCCGCAGGAGTCGGCACACGGCAGGTTTTGGATTGGCCCATCCAACGGTAGCGGCGGCGCGCGACATAATCATAGACGGCGTCACGGAGGGGGCGGGGAATTACGATGCCGATATAGAGAAGCGGCCACAAACCGGATAACTGTCTCGCAATCTTGAGAGCCGCAGTGGATTTAGTGTAGACGCGGCCTTGCTCCAAGAGCAGGAAGGTCTCAAAGTCGTCGGTGGGAAGCCGGAGGTCGTTCAGGGCTTGCTGCCCCTTTGCAGATTGCAGCGTGCCGAACTTGAACGTTCCCTGAGGATCGCGTGTGATCGTAAAATCGACCCAGGCGTTGCACCAGTTGCAGACCCCGTCGAATACGATGAGCCGTTCCTGCTTGGCCCATTCATGGGCTCTGGGGTCAAGCCGTTGAGTGCCCCTCACACCGTGTCGCCGGACGGGCCAAATCGTCCGGTTTGGCCCAATGGCCGATCGATGCGCAGATTGTCCGCTTGGCTGGAACTGATCTCCACCTCTTCATCGGGAGGGGTCCACCCAAGTTTCTCCAGGGTTTCAAGAGCGATCTGCTTCAGGGCGTCTTTTGCTGTGAGACGCACGGAGGCATAGGACAGCACACGCTCCTTTTCCGCCTCAACTTCGGACGCTTTGGGGTCATAGAGAAAGGCGATCAATGGTTCAATGGCGCTGTCGCCGATGACGGTCAGAGCTGCCGCAGCCTTTTCACGCAACACGCCGTCTTTCAGCAACATGATTAAATCCGGAATGACACGAGTGTCGCGAAATTGTCCGAGGGCGGTTGCCGCCGCCTCTTTGATGAAGGCGTCTTCGCTGACGATGCACCCAGGCGTCGGCGAGCCCTCTTGCTTGATCCCTTTTCCTTTCAACGCGTCCAACACGGCGGGTAGTGCGCGTGAATCGCCGATCATACCGAGGGAGGCAATCGCATGTCGCTTGACGGCTCCGTCTTTCATCGCATCGATCAGCGCGTCAATCGCTCGGGAGTCGCCGATCATACCGAGCGCAATCGTGGCATCTTCGCGAACGGCGCGATCTGAATCTTTCAGCGCGGCAATCAGGGCATCGACCACCTTGGCATCGCGGACCCAGGTTCTTCCGATTTGATAGTCCGTCGTCATTCCGCCCAGCGCGCGCGCGGCGTGGCAGCGAACCACAAAGTCTTTATCCTTTAAGCTGTCGATCAGCGGATCGACGGAAGGATGGCCGATGTACACGAGTGCGGTTCCCGCTGTTTCGCGCACAATCTTGGAAGAATCTCGGAACAGTTTGACCAATGCCGGAACAGCCTTCGGATCAGCAATCCTGCCCAGTGCTTCCGCAGCAGCGCTCTTGACCGCCCCGTCACGATCGCGACAGACGAGGATCAAGGCATCGATCGATCGGGCGTCCCCCATCTTGCCGGCGGCTTTGGCGGCATGTTCACGCACGCGCCAACGCTCATCCTTCAGACTTGTGATGAGTCGGTCGAGTATGCCCGGGCCCATTCGCACTGTTGCGTCTACCGCTTGATCCCGAACTTCCATGATGGGATCGTTGAACAGCTCGATCAGGGCTTCAAGGGCTTTCGGCCCGCCGATTTTTGACACCGCACAGCCGGCGTGAGCCCGAACGGACCAGAAGTCATCGCGGCATGCGCCGATCAGCGCATCCAAGGTAGTAGGATCGCCCAAGTCGGCCAGGGTCTTTGCCGCTTCCTCTCGGGTGGCATCATCCACGTCTTCAAGGGCTTCCAAGAGATCTTCGAGAACGTCAGCCATGATTAGGAGTCTGCTCGTAGTATGGGTCAGGTTGTCCGCCGTGAGGGTATGTCCGCTTGCACAGGATCACCAGGGTCGCGGTTCCTCGGCCCTGGACGCATTGGTCCAATGACGTTGAGAACTCAAGGGTGCCGTTCAGATTAACGGTAAAGGGAAAGTCGAAAGTGAAGCTGATGAACTTGTACTTTCCAGGCCGTAACGGTAGTTCACGACGTTCCGATGTCTTCGGGGCATCCAATGACTCGGGGTCAGAGTTCCATATGGAAGGGGTGATCCCTGGTACTTGCCACCATGAGGTCGGTACCAGCTTTGTTGCATCGATGGTAATCGAGTGCTGTTTGAGATGAGCAGGAGGCTCTCCCCCATAGCTCCATTGGGCGGAACTGATCATCAGCAAGATGGCCAATGTCGATCCGAAGGCCCGGAACCGTTGTTGTATTGCAGCATTGTCGTGCATGGTTGTTAACGTTTCTTCGCACGAGGCATGGATTTCTGAGCTGTCGCCGGCGGTTGAAAAATTTCTTCCACAATCTGGCTGTCCCATTCGGTGTGGGTCTCAAGCTTGAGGATCCGCATCACCGTGGCTCCCGTGTCGATGATGGATACCGGCTGATTGATAGTTTGACCGCGCTTGATCCCTGCGCCTGAGACGATCCATGGAACGACCGGTGCCTCGCTTGTCGGCGTTTCGCCTCCAGGGTCGGTTCCCTTTCCATTGAGCGCCGTGACAAGAACGGTGGTTCGGTCCAAGAGTTTGTGGTGTGTGAATAGATCCAGTACGGATTTCAGCGATGCGTCAACGGCCTGTAGGGCATCTCGATACTCCTTCGAATCCCATCCGTGGGTTAGACCGGCCCTACCTGCTTCCGGAAGATGAACCACCAACAAGTGAGGCAATGAGAGGACAGCATGACCATAGCCATGCCCGCTGGTGGCTTTCTGGAAGTACTGCTGGATATAGGCGACGAGTTTTTGCGGGCCGCACTCGGGCCGCAGCGCCCCGCAGAGTTGATAGTCGGTATAGGGAGTTGGTTTAGCCAGCTGGTAGAGGGACTCATCCATAAAGAAGATGGCACTATCACGGCCTCCGCTCAAATCCAGATAGTCGAATAGGCTGGGTGGGCGGGGATAGCCTCGGCTGAACTCAAACGAATTCCAGGTGATTCCATGCTTTTCCACCGGCATACCGGTAATCAGTGAGGCCATGGTTGGCAGCCGCAGGGCCGGCTCGACCCCGCCTGCGGTCCAGGTAACGGACCCTTCCTTGATCAGCTTCTTCAGGACCGGCATTCTGACGCCCTTCAGCGAGTCGTGACTAAACCCCTCCAGAACGAACAGGACGACATGTTCGGCCTGAGGGGCGGAGGGGGCAGTCCCTTTGCCGGCTGATGGTGCTGCATAACTGCTGGTTGGGATCCCGATCTGAAGGGTCAGCGCTACCAACCCAAGAAAAACCAAAGAAAAATACCGAGAAGGATGTTGCATGACCAAGAATAATCCTCACTATGTATGAGCTGGTGACCTGGTACCCTAACATGCAAATTTTCTGGAAGGCAAGGTGGAGCAACGCTTTCGCAGAATGCTGGCGAGGCCGCCGTCCTACTGTTATGCTGGATAGAGAGCGTTTCCGCTCAGCTTGTACCTGAGCCACTCGTGTGAAGGGGGAGGTTAAGGTGATGTTAAACGGCCTGCCATACCACCTCGTTCGTGTTCTTCCTTTTTGCAGCGCGCTCGTCGTGATGTCGTCATTCGAGGATTCGGCGCTGGCCGACGTCCGAGTCGTGAATGCACAGGGCGAACATCGGATGGGGGACCGTGATACTCGTGAAGATGCGATCAGGCTCGCCATCGAAGCTGCCAAGCGAAACGCGCTCGAACAAGTTGCGGTCTATCTGGAGAGTGTCACCGTCGTCAGTGATATGGATGTGACCAAGGATGAAATCCGCACCTACACGGCCGGATTGGTCATCGTGCTCACCCAGCAGGTCACGACCACCCTCGATGGCGATGTCGTGGTGATCCATGCGAATCTGCTTGCACAGATGGACACAGACGAAGTGGCGCGGGCGATCACGGCTCTTCGGGAAAACGAAGATGCACGGGTACAACTGGCTGTGCTGAAACAAGAGAACGAACAACTACAAGAAGAGTTGAATGCTGTCAATCAGACGCTGGGTACTGCGGCTACTCCGGAGCAAGTGCAGCAGGCAGCTCAAAAGCGGAAGGAGATTCTCAATCGAGTCCAGTCGAATGCTATGGTGTCGCAAGCCTGGACGAACTGGGTGCTTGTCTCGCCAGGCGGCATTTCCCAAGGTTTATTGAATAGCGCGACCGGACTCTCACCCGCCAACCCCCATATCGCAGTTGCACAGCAAATTATCGCCTATCGGCAACCTCGGGTCCCTGGACAACCGCCTACGCCTGGAAGTAGGCCACCGCAGATGCCAAAACACAAAATGATTCCGCCACCCGGCGTATCAGGTGCTCCGCGCACGCTCAATGAAATGATCCATCGTGCTCCGACGAGGCCACCTCATTTGAACCATTCAAGAGGAGGGGAACGACGGTGAGAAACCAGGTTGGGATTCTGATCGTCGCCCTTGGATTCTGGATCAACGAAGGCTGGGTCCCCAACAGTCTGGAAGCGGCGGCATCCGACAACGGTGGCTACTCTACCGATCAGTATTGGATTGGTAGGGGACAGGGCGATCTCACAAAAGGGAAGGTGGTTTGCCAGCGAGTGTCGGAGCTTTCGGCTCGAACGGATTTAGCCAAGCAGATTCGCGTGCTTGTGAAGGAACATCTGATTGATCGCGTCCGCGAACGATCCGGGCGCGAGAGCGAGCAGGATATCGAACTGACTCGTGAAGAAATCGTGCAGGAATATTTACAAGATGTGAAGATCATCGATCGTCGGATCGATGAAGAGAATAAGATTTGTACTGCGACCGCGATTATGTCCAAGAACCGTGTTCAATTGACCCCCGCACCTGATCAAGAATCCGCCCCTGCTCGTCTTCCCTAGTCGTCAGCAACTCCTTGTTGCAGCCTCGAGCCGATATCGGATATGTAATCCGACATGCCGGTTGAGAATAATTTCCAGCACGACGAACTGTCGCGGAAGAACCCCGGTGACCGACTGAAGGTCGCAGAGCTGGCGGACGTCGCATCGCTGGAATCGCCGGCTTGGATCGAGGCTATGGCTGCGTGTGGGAGTAGCTTATCTCGGGCAGGAGTCGCTGCTGTTGTCTTTCTGCACGGATCAATTCATGGGACCGATGTCTTTGGCATGCAGCGGTTGGACGAAGCGGGCGGGCTCAAAAGGGGCTATTCGCGTGGCGTGTCGGGGCTTGATGCATTGCTTGCCGCGATGCGTGAGGAAAGCAATGGGATTCCCTTGCTCCCAGGTGGTTTGAAGCCGCCGCTTCAGAACGATGATGCCACAAAAAATCTCTTGGATGACCAGGTGGGGGATGCAGGGAACTTCACCGGCGGGAATATCTGGTCGTTTAGCCAGGCCATCAACAAGCGGCTGACTCAGCCGATTGCATGCATCAGGTCCGTCTGGTCATCGGAACACCATCACCTTGGCAGAGCGTCGGCCGCCGTCTCTCTGCTTGCTGGACTCCATAGGCTCTGTAAAGATCGAGGTTTCGCCAGAGGAAGCCGAATTTTGATCCAGGCGCATGGGCAAGCTGGGCTGGTGCTGGCGTTTGTGTCGAATCTTCTCTGTCCGACCCCGATCACCGGGCGAACCAAGTTGTTCGAAATTCTCACCGAATATGCCGACCAGACGACTCAGCCCGAACTTACCGCTATGATCAAACTGATCGAGCCGTTGCTCGCGACGGGGACCCTTCTCAATGGACCCGTGCTCGACATCGTGACCTATGGGACGCCGGTTCGCTATGGGTGGGACCCGTCCAGGATCGGAAACTTGCTCCACATCGTGAATCACCGCAACCTGCGAACCGATGGAAAAAGCTGGTTGGCCAAGATGGAGCTGCCTCAGATTACGATGGAGCTGCCGATCGCCTGGGGTGGAGACTATGTGCAAGAACTGGCGGTTGCAGGCAGTGACTCCGTCCCGGGGACGGAGTCAGCCAGAGCGGCAAACAAACGGGTGTGGGAGATGGTCGAGCCGTACGATGGATTCGAGCGCTGGCTGGAATCTGCCAGGCGAGCGGTGCGCTTTCCGAGTGAAGGGCGCTGTCTTCTGGTCGATTATAAAGATAGTACCGGCTCGACCAATCCTCGCAACCATTACTATGGCCACGCCGTCTATACCAGACGGCATAGCACACTGTTCAACACGACACAGATTGTTCGTGCGTTCTATGAAGCTTAGGTATCGCCCCTGTCGGTGCCAGAGGTTGTCAGAGGGTCACTGCCACTGCTGACTGAGGCGTAATGCGAATCCGGATTGAAGGCGGCCGGCAGCACGTCTTCGATTCGCTCTGCCAGGATAAAAGTCAGTTCGTCGCGTACTTCTTGCGGGACATCCTTGAGATCTTTCTCATTCGCCTTCGGCAAGATCACTCGTGTGATTCCCGCGCGATGGGCCGCCAGCACTTTTTCTTTGATGCCGCCCACCGGCAGGACCAGTCCGCTGAGGCTGATCTCACCCGTCATGGCCGTATCGCTTCGTACCGCCTTCCCCTCATACACCGATGCCAAAGCGGTCGCCATGGTAATTCCCGCTGAGGGGCCATCCTTTGGAATGGCTCCAGAAGGTACGTGGATATGCACGCCGTTCCGTTTGAAACGCGAGATGTCCAACCCCATGCTCTCTGCATGGGACCAGAGATAGCTCCGTGCCGCGCGGGCAGACTCTTGCATGACATCGCCGAGTTGTCCCGTCAGCGTCAGTTCGTGGCTGCCAGGGAGTAACGTGGTTTCAATATAGAGCACATCTCCACCCGTCGGAGTCCACGCGAGACCGGTGGCGACCCCGGGCGGAAGGTTTTTCCTGGCCTCCTCAGGCATAAACCGTTCAGAACCGAGCCATTCACCGAGCATATCGGCCTGAATGGTGACTGGTTGACGTACCTGGTCTTCCGGGAGGTCGGCAAACGTCAATGCGACTTTTCTCGTCAACCGCCCCAGCATCTGCTCGAGTTGGCGTACGCCGGCTTCACGGGTATAGCGCGAGATGACGAGATTGAGGACCTCATCCGTGAGCACCGCCTCGCTATCCATGATGCCAGCCTCCTTGAGCCGCCTTGGCCACAGGTAGCGACGGGCAATTTCGGCCTTTTCTCGTTCACTGTAACCTTGAAGACGAATAATCTCCATGCGGTCCAATAACGGCTGGCTGATCGTGTCGAGTGTGTTGGCCGTGGTGATGAAGAAGACCTTCGACAGATCGAACGGCAGATCCAAGTAGTGGTCGCGAAACGTGTGATTCTGAGCTGGGTCAAGAATCTCCAACAGCGCTGCTGCAGGATCCCCTCGGAAATCGCGCCCCATTTTATCGACCTCGTCCAGCATCAGAACCGGATTGTTGACGCCGGCTCGTCGGATCGCTTGAATAATGCGGCCCGGCAATGATCCGACGTAGGTGCGGCGATGGCCTCGCAGTTCAGCCTCGTCATGAACGCCGCCCAAACTGAACCGTTCGAAGGTCCGGCCCATCGCCCTCGCGATCGATTGCCCTAAGCTGGTTTTACCGACGCCGGGAGGGCCGACGAGACAGAGAATCGGGGCTTTGGCCGTCGGGTTCAGCTTCAAGACGGCCAAGTGTTCGACGATCCGCTCCTTTACTTCTTTAATGCCGTAGTGATCTTCTTCGAGCACCTGACGAACGGTGGAGAGGTCGAGATGCTCTTCCGAAGCTTTCTGCCAAGGGAGTTCGAGAACCAGCTCCAGATATGTCCGAAGGACCTGATGGTCCGGTGATGTTGGGGGCACCTTGCCCAGCCGCGTGACTTCGCGCTCCACTTCTTTACGAATATGTTCTGGCAGATCGGCGTCAGTGATCTGCTTCTTCAGGCGCGTCACCTCGTTTTCATCATCTTCGCCTTCACCTAGTTCGTCCTGGATGGCTTTCAGTTGTTCGCGCAGAATGTACTCTCTCTGGCTCTTTCCGATCTTTGTCTGCGCATCCTTCGCGATCTTATCCCGCAGTTGAAGGATTTGAAGTTCTTTGGAAAGCGCGGCATAGAGACTACGTAACAGGTCGAGCGTTGAGGTACATTCAAGCAGGCGCTGTTCCTCGACGACATTCAGATTCACCAAAGAAGCAATGCGATAGGCCAGGGACAGAGAGTCGTCCTCATTACTCAGGACTGCACTGACTTCCTCGACGCCTGGAGCTTGGATGAGCCGGGGGAGGTCGGACAGCAACTCCTGAATGGCTCGATGTAGGGCTTGGATTTCCGGGCCGCTGTCGGAGGGACGCTCGAGCGTTCGAACACGAACTGTAGAATAGGGAGTGGACCGTTCTTCTTTCAGCACCACGACGCGGTCCAATCCCTGAACGAGGGCATGAGTCGTTCCTTCCGTCGACTGGCCCAATTGCTTGATCATGGCCTTCGTGCCGATAGAATAAAGATCCGATAAGCCAGGTTCCTCAGTTTGAGGATCTCGCTGCGCCACGACGACGATCATCTTTTCTTCTGTCTTCATGGCGGCATTGACGGCGGCAATCGACCGTTCGCGTCCGATCGTCAACGGCATCATCACCCCCGGAAACAGCACCGTCCGTTTGACCGGTAGTATCGGCAATGTGGATAACACATCATTGTTTTCCATCGTGCCCCATCCTTGCTGAGAGTTCACAACATTATAACAACCTGATAGGGTTTCTCGCACGGAAGTCAAGAGATCGGGCCAAGCCAAGGTTGGAGCCTTACGTGCAAAGTAAGGGTGTTTGTGCTATCCATGCTTGGTATCTTGGGGTTTCACACTGCGTCCCTTGCTTCAGGTCAACGATCTGGGGCTGTCTGTTCGTATGAATTACTGTAGCCACTGTGGTGCCTCTGTCACACGGAAGATTCCTCTTGGCGACAATCTGCCTCGTCATGTTTGCGATCGATGTGAGCAAATTCACTACCATAATCCGAAAATCGTCGCAGGCTGCATCCCGGAATGGGAAGACCAGATACTTCTCTGTCGTCGGGCGATTGAACCGAGGCTTGGCCTCTGGACCTTTCCCGCCGGGTTCATGGAGCTGGGAGAAAGTACGGAGCATGCCGCGATTCGCGAGACGCAGGAAGAAGCCCGTGCCGACGTGACGATTACGGGACTGTATGCGGTGCTGAGCCTTCCAAAAATTGGGCAAGTCTACTTGGTGTTTCGTGGTCAGATGAAGACCCCAGAGTTTCAGGCCGGACCGGAGAGCCTAGAGGTGAGGCTATTTCCCCTCTCAGAAATTCCCTGGGAAACGATGGCGTTCCCTGTGGTTGGGGAAGCCTTGAGGCGCTATGTCACCGATGCAAAAAGCGGGGAGTTTCCAGTCCATCTCGCCAGCCTTCCCGACGATCCGGCGTTTTAAACAAGGAGAGCAATTTTCTTCCCGATGATCTGGGAATCGTGGAGGGTTGTGACTAAGAAGTAGCTCTACTCTGACAGATACTCCAACCATTCTGGGTCTTTATTGCGGTCGGCCCGCAATTCAACACCGAACCGGCGACCGTCGACCCAAGAGACGGTGGCTTGGGGGATGCACAGTGGGGAGTCTAAATCAGGCAGCTCAAGGAACAGGCCTAGTTCCATCCCTTCCTTGACACGTTTGTTCCCCTGAATCCCGAATCCGTACCGGCTCAGATCTATGATGGTCCCGTTGCCGATGAGAATGGTATCCCCGTCGGAACCGGAGTACCGGACCTTAAAACTTCCCCCGATGCGGGGCTCCCGTCGTCGGTCAGAGCCCGGACTCGTTGATTCTGATCGGATCTTCCCTGAGGATTTCCACCAGGTCACAGGTCACTCCACACCAAAAGCGCAATGCTGAATCGGCAATCTGGTGCCTAAACTTGAGACAAATCAGAAAATGCCATTTGCATCACTCTCGGCAGTAGAGGGTGAGGTAGGGCTAGAAAGATTTGCATGGACCAGGACCTGTATCCGATGAGTCAGCAATCGAGCTTCATACTCTTAAGAGAGCAGAATGTGTTCGGAAGTGGCTTACGTCTTGGGAAGGTCTTCTTTTGGGACGATGACGGCCTGGCCTCCCGTCACGGAAAGCTGTTCGACCGCCCGTTTCAGCCGTTCTTGTTCGGCTGGTGCCATTGAGGAAAACTCGACGCCGATGCCATGGGACCCTGTCCATCGTACGGTCGCCTTGGCAATGTGAATCGGTGTTGCCTCGCCGGAAAGGTCAAGAAGCAGTTCCAGCTGCATGCCGGTGAACGGTTTGATGACACTCTCCAGCCGACAACCTTTCAGTGAGAGGTCTTTCACTGAAGCGTTATATCGGAGTTTGTCTCGTTGAACTAACGTGCTTGATATGGCAACCGGATAACGGGGGAATTTCCGAACAACCATCGTGTGCCCTCGTCCTTTGTCGTTGACCGATCTACGAACATAATCGAGGTTCCAAGTGGATGACGTAGTGCGTACTTATAGCATTCTACTGAGAAGACTATTTGTCATGGCCTATCTTGTCAACGAAAAGTCTGATACCCACAAGTCTCGGTGGAGGAGTAGAAAAGAGGTTGTCAGCGGCCCATCCGGCAGCGGTCTGTCGTCACCAACGATGACCCCAATAGCCGTAATGTCGGTGACCCCAAAAAGGTCGGTAGTAGGGTGACGCATAGATTCCAGAGTTGCCAAAGTGGAGCCCAAATCCAAGGCCTAGGCCGAAGGGGTAACCATACGAGTAGGGGAGGGGGATGACGCTGGTGGTCGGTCGTTCGGCCAGTTGCCGTTGCAAGTCAGCCGCCGCAGTTGATTGACGATCTAGCTGACTCTTCAGTTGACTGACGGTTCCTTCTTGGGCTTGCAGCTTTCCTTCGAGCTCAGCGATCTTTTTCTGCTGCGCCTCTAGGAGGGCGTTGATGCAGCGTGTCTGTGCATCACCGGTATAGGTAGAGCATTCCCACGGCACCTGAAGGTTTTCAGCTGTCGATAGATTTGGAATACCTACGGTGGTCAAACTGCCAATCAAAAGGGAGACTTGTACCAAAGGATGGCGAATGCTTTCGAAGCTCATGGCTTCCTCCTTCCTTAGGTAACTAGAGCCTATCACGAGGACATTATTTTGAACAGATTGGCTGGGCGTCTGTAAGGGCGCTCCTTCGTGATGGGCGTACCAGGCGGTGTTTGATTTTTGTCGGATGGGACTTCTACAATGCCATCGACTGAACAGCAGTGGTGGGAAGGCATCGGCACATGCCCGCGCGATCTCCATCCAACAAAAAGAAATCTCGTAAGACGCGCTTACCAGTTCCTTCTACGAGGCGTCGATTTCAACGGCGGCTTCTACGGTGGTACGGAGAGCATGGTCGCGATCTGCCGTGGCGCAAAACTTCTGATCCCTATCATATACTCGTCTCCGAAGTAATGCTGCAGCAGACACAAGTCGATCGGGTTATCCCCAAATACCACGAGTTTCTGGAACGGTATCCGAGTCTGGAACATCTGGCCGAGGCACCGGTGGCGGAGGTCAAAAAAACTTGGTACCCCTTGGGCTATAACATTCGGCCTGAACGGTTGCACGGGATCGCTTGCGAAACGGTGGAGCGGTATGGAGGGCAATTGCCCAACGATGCCGATGAGTTGCTCTCGTTTAAAGGGATTGGGCGCTATACCGCCGGAGCGATTCGCTCATTTGCGTTCAATGAAGATGCGCCGATTCTGGATACGAATGTGATCCGGGTGTTGCACCGAATCTTTGTGGCCGAGGGCGACCCGAAAACTCAGAAGACGAGGCTATGGGAATTGTCGGAATCCCTGATTCCGGCTGGGAAAGGGTACGACTTTAATCAGGCCATCATGGACTTTGGGGCGATGGTGTGCACGGCCCGTGATCCATACTGTCTCCTGTGCCCCATGAAAACTATATGCAAGACATACCCGTTCTCTCGGACCTCAACTGAACGATAGCAGGCTGACTATGCGGGTCATTGAAGTTGCGGCAGGGATCATTCATCGTCACGGACGGTATCTGATCGCTCGCCGAAAGCCCGGCGTCCACCTGGCTGGATTCTGGGAGTTCCCCGGTGGGAAACGAGAGGTGGGAGAATCGTTAACAGAATGTCTGCAGCGAGAATTACTCGAGGAGCTTCGTGTTTCCATCGAGTTGCCGATTCCGTATCAGATCGTTCGTCACGACTATCCGGATAAAATCGTGGAATTGCATTTCTTTCGCTGTGCTATTGAACAAGGAGAGCCTGTTCCTATCGGCTGTGAGGAAATTCGTTGGGTGCCTCCCGAAGAGCTGACGCGGTTTAGGTTCCCTCCAGCCGATCAGGCCATCATTCAGGCCCTGCAGCGTGATGTATTAGGAGCTTCTCGATGAAAGTTGTGCTCGACATCGAAACAGTTCAGGCTCCTCGCGAAGAGTGGGCTCGTCTTGTAGGGAAGTCATCCTCAAGAGATGAAGCTTCCCAGTCAGAGGAACGGTACGATCTCTTTGCGGCTGGAGCTGCTGAAGAGCAGCGTCGTGCGGAGGATGAGTCCTATGCCAAATCGTCGTTCGATGGGACTTTCAGCCGCATCGTCTGCATCGGTCTGCTTGAATTTTCCGATCACATGGAAGCGCGGAGCGCCGTCGCATGGTATGGGGCCAACGAACGCGAGTTGCTTCGCCAATTTTGGGCCCGTCTGGCTCAGGATCGCCCCACATTGTACATTACGCACAATGGGCTTGGGTTTGATCTCCCGTTTATCAAGAAACGATCGATCATCAATCAGGTGAAGCCCAGTCTTGAGATCAATCTGGCCAAATTCCGTAGTGAACCGGTCTATGACACGATGGCGATCTGGAGCAATTGGGATATGCGGGGGTGGGTCAAACTCGATGTGCTCGCCCGAGCGCTGCAGGTGGAAACCAAGTCGGGCAGCGGGGAACAAGTAGCCGAGATGTGGGAGAAGAGGCAGGGGCGTGAACTGGCCCACTATTGTTTACAAGATACGTATGTGACGTATGCGTGCTACTGCCGTATGAACTTTCGCCAGCCGTTATCTCGAGAAGTCGTCTTGTTACAACCCGAGCTCCACGATGTGGGCTGATTCTAACGGGGATCACCGGACCTTGCGGGCCTCAGCGGACTTCTTTTTCTGAGCTGGTTTGGCCGATGCCTTGGTGGCCTTCAAAGCTTTGACTTCCTCCGCACGCTGACGGAGCTCTTTTTTCATCCGGGCCGCTTCTTTTTTGAGGGTGGCGATTTCCGAATCCTTCAATTTATTGGCCTCACGCGCGTCGCGCAGCTCATCCAGCTTCTTGTTCAACAGCTCATCGCCGTTCAATGCGGGAGATTCCGAATAAGGAAACGCATTCGCTTGGAAGTCCTGGCCGGCGGGCATCGATTCCTGTTCCGGTGCGGTTCTTCCAGCAATGGCCACTGGCTCAGACGCAGGCATCGGTGCCTTTGCGAGAGCCTGTTGGTCGATGATCATCGTGACCGCACTGCTTCCCATCGCAACAAAGGAAGGAGCCTTCTCAAGACGGGCGACAGAGTTTGGGACGAATCCGGATGCCTCATTATATTTCGAAGGGGCAATGGTCAGATAGAATGAGCCGTTACGGAGATAGAGGGTGCCCGCAGTGGGTTCAGCGCCTGACCCTGCCGATGAAGACACCTTGAAACCGACAATCTGATCCGGTTTCGCTTGCGATAAGCTTTGGGCTAGCAGGGGAGCAAGAAACGCGGCGTCCTCATCGCTGAATACTCTCATCGGCTTGCTGCCACTGGCGGGCATTTGCGACGCACTATCAGTCACCACGCCTTTGACGACTTTCAACATCGTCATGTGGTCGATCACGGCAGGATGACTGGCTTCAAACGACCAATCTGCGACTTCCTTGAGATAGACGGATCCCTTTGCATTCTTGTGAACCTTCGTCTCTTTGGAAAACATCGAGCATCCACCTGCGAGCAGGCTAAGGCACGTCAGCACACCGACATATTGGGTTCTACGAAGAGTGAAGTAAGCGCGCATGTGAGTTCTCCTCATGTGTCGTCCCGCTTGGTCCTACGTGAGGACTGTCTGGGTTAAGAGCGATTCGTCTCGATCTGTCGGTGCCGAACCATCAACGTTGGAATTACCAGATATCGAGTCCCATGAGGACCATGCCTATTGCCAACCATCCCAAGACCCCGACGGCAATGATCGCTTCGAGTGTCATGCGGGAATCGGGGGGGCTGGAATTAGGCTTTGAATCCGAATCAGCGGGCTTCATAACGAGAGGCAAAATTCATTGTTGCTACAATCGACAGACATTCAAGTTAGGCAAGGTTCATGCCTTTTGAGGACTTGAGGATAATCTGGAACAAGCAACGCAACGCGGAGGTGTGATCTTGTCAACGTTGGAAGTTTGAAAGATCTTCGAGAAAGGAAAAAACAGGACGACTTCAAGACAATTTTTTCATTAATGATCGTGCTGTTAGGCGGGAACTATCCTCTCCATGCGGAGACAAAAAGGTCTGGAAATATTTGAAAGCGAAGCGGCAATCGGTGGGACCCAAGGCGGAGGGTTAGGTATGACAGCCCAAAGAACCGTCAAAAGAAAGACGGTGGAATCGTCAGAAAATGTTCGGTTCCAAGGTCAGGCGTACAGAATTGCACCGAAAAGTGAGACAGATGTCTCATATGGAAAACAGCCCTAGTGTCTCAGGCGGTCATTTCCCATAGAGGGTGGCGGCCGAGGCATCAAAGATATATTTGGTCACGAGAGTGCCTGGGCTGGGATGGCCAGTGCTCTTATCCCAGACCGCTGTGATGTTTCCATCCGTTTTCCCCATGCCTTGGGTTGATGAGCGGGTTGCATCACCCTCGACCAAGATCTCTACATTCTTGCCGATATACCGGCGGTTGCGTTCTGCCGTGATCGCCCGTTGAGTTTCGACGAGCTTGGATACCCGCTGGCCTTTCACCTGGTCCGGCACATCGTCTGCATACTTTCTTGCTGCAATCGTATTCTTTCGTTCCGAGTATTTGAAAATATAGGCTGAGTCGAGCTGGGCCTGCTCCACCAGGCGGAAGGTGGCTTGGAAGTCGTCATCGGATTCAGAACAGAATCCACAGATAATATCCGTGGTCAGGACGATATCGGGGATGGTGCGTCTGATGCGATCGGCTAAGGCCAGATATTCGGCTCCTGTATAGGTACGCCCCATCAATTCGAGGATTCGATCGCTTCCCGACTGAAGCGGCAGATGGATGTGTTTGCAGACTCTAGGGTGTGTGGCAATGGCTTCGATCAATGCGGGTGGAAAGTCTTTGGGATGGGGAGATGTAAACCGCACCCGTTCGATACCTACCTGGTCTGCGACGGCCCTAATGAGTTTGGCAAAGTCCCATTCTCCATGGCGGTAGGAGTTCACGTTCTGGCCGAGTAACGTGATTTGCCTAAACCCACGGGCGACAGCATCACGAGCCTCGTTCAGAATGGACTCCGGATCGCGCGACCGTTCACGTCCTCTGGTATAGGGAACGACACAGAATGAACAAAAGTTATCGCAGCCGCGCATCACGGTGATCCAAGCATTCACCCCGCTGTCGCGGTCGGGCAGAATGCCTTCATAGGTTTCATACTCGGAGAGATCGAGCGCGAATCCTTTACGTGCCAGCCCCTGCTCTTGGGCTTCAAGCGCGGTGGTCAGCAATGAAGGGAGTTGTCGGTAGGAATCCGGGCCGGCTAAGACGTCGACGATTGGTTCCTTGTCCGCGAGGTCGCTCTTGAGATTCTGGGCCATACAACCGAGCACGCCGACGACGAGCGGGCGCTGTTTCTTGACCGCTTTCAACTCCGAAAGATGGGCGTAGATCTTATTATGAGCATTCTCTCTGATGGCGCAGGTATTGACCAGTAAGACATCGGCACGTTCGCGGTCTTCCGTGAAGACGAAGCCTTGCTGTTTCAGGAGTGAACGAACAAGTTCGCTGTCGGACTCGTTCATCTGGCAGCCGAAGGTTTCGATATGAACGTGAGGGAGGGTTCTCAGGCTCATAGCAGCGCCATCGCAAGGTGGCTCGGCTGGGTTGAGGCCAAATGGCCGAATGCGCAGCGGTCCGTCGCAGCAGTGATCGTCACCGGCATGATCTGATTCCGAAGGTCTCCGGCGTCTGTCACCGCCACCTTTGTGAAGTTCGGCGTCGTGCCGATGCGATGGGACTCCTTCCCGACGGATTCGAAGAGAACCGAAAGAGTTTTGCCGATCTGTCTATTGTGAAAGACAAGGCGTTTGGCGCGATCCAAGTCCAGCAGAAGGTCCGTGCGTTTTCTTACCATCGCTGAGGAGACTGGTTGTTTGATCCGAAGGGCAGCGGTCCCAGGTCGCGGGGAGTAGGGAAACACATGGAGATAGGAGAAGGGCAGGTCGGTCGCAATGGCCAACGTGTTCTGGAATGCCGCTTCTGTCTCACCGGGGAATCCGACCATGAGATCGGTTCCAAGCCCGAGGTCGGGAATCTTGGCGAGTGCCGTTTCAATGAGTTTGCCGTAAGCTTTGACCGTATGCCGCCGATTCATGGCCTGCAAGATTGTGTCGTCGCCGCTTTGTAACGGGATATGGAGATAGGGGCAGAACTTTTTAGATGATGCCAGAAGATCAAGGAGTTCTTCCGTCACGGTCGTGGGTTCAATCGAGGAAATGCGGATTCGCTCAAGATTGGCGATTTGCTCGAGTCGCCGAAGCAGAGCGCAAAAATCACGGCCTTGCTGAGTATACTGGCCGATGTTCACGCCAGTGAGCACAATCTCTCGATAGCCTCGACCCGTCAGGCTCTCCGCTTCACGCACGATGTCTTCGAATTGCCTGCTCCGCTCATGTCCTCTGGCAAACGGAATAATGCAGAAACTGCACATGGCACTGCAGCCGTCCTGTATCTTGACGAGGGCGCGGGTTGAATCCGGCTCCGCAAAGTGTGGGAGGTCAAAGTCATCGCGGGACATCGTCTTCGTGTGGTGAATCTCGGCGATCGATCGTTTGCGCAGCTCGTGTGCTGCGGGAAGGTAGGCCGGGAGATCGAGCTTGAACTGGTGCCCGACAATGAGATCGATTCCGGCTTGCTGTTTCAAGGTTTCCATTCCGGTTTGCGCGTAGCAGCCTGTGACGGCGATAAAAGCGTGGGGGGAATGTTTGAGCGTCTTCCGAATGAGGTAGCGCGAGGTCCGTTCAGCGTCCTCTGTCACAGCGCAGGTATTGAGCACCAGGAGATCTGTCGGTTGGCCGAACTCGACCAGCTCGAACCCCTTCCGCCTGAGTCCTTCCCCGAGGATCGAGGTTTCGGCTTGATTCAGTCGGCAACCAAGCGTATGTAGAGAGGCACGGCTCGTCAGCATAGCAGTGGCATTATAGGGACTGCATGCGTGGTCCGGCAAGGTCGCTTCTGGATACCAATGCTGCCACCCTTGGTCGTGAATTGCCGCAAACCTGCGTGAGGGCGATCGATTCAAGTCGGTGGGGTGACGGTGAAGCTTTTCCGTCTGCAGAGTCTTAGTTTCGTGCTTGCCTGCTTGCTCTGGAGTCATCCGGTGCCGGGATGGAGCATCGATCACCTTCCAGTTGAACCCGATCTCAATACGCGCATCGACGAGTTGTACGACCATGAGGCTCGGCTCTTCATTATGCTCTATTCTCTTCATGGGAACGGTCAGATCGACTATGTGACGGCTCGACTGGTGCAGGACTACTCCCGCAGCAGCTACGGCAACCCCGTCTACCAAACCGAATCCCAACCGCTGTTCTATTGGTGGAACCACACTATGTGGAACGACCCGGAGCAGGATGGGGTCAACGGCAACGAGAGGGTCTATCAGGAAAACACCGATTTTGACCTCTCGCGGTACAAACCCTGTCTATTCAACGGACAGCCCTGTTGACAGGATGATGAAAAAGGCCGCCAGCGGCGTTCTCGCGTCGCTCAGAGGCTCAACGTACCGAAGCGTACGCCCCTCGCCTCTTCGCTTGCTGCGGCCTTGCTGGATAGCCTTTTTGAGCATCCTGAAGAAATTTCGGCACGAGCACCGAAAGAAAATTCTCGGCCATCTTTTTGTCACTGACCAGGCTTTCCATGGCTCGTTAGGTCCTAGCTGAATGGTGGTGCCGATGCCGCGTGTTTTGTGATTCTGCTGAGTTGCAACGGGCGGCGATGGTATTCTGCGTTCCAACCGATGGATTGCTTGCTGCGCATAGATCAGTTTCATTCAAGCCACTCTCATAAGGCTGCGCTCCTGTGACACAAGGGTCGTTCAGTATGGCCGCGTTATGGAATCGGCGCCTCATCGTGATGCTACCGTTGGGGTTTGCCTCAGGCCTTCCGCTTGCCCTTACGTCCGGGACCCTACAAGCGTGGCTGACGGTTGAGGGGGTCGATCTCAAGACCATCGGCATTTTCACGCTTGTGGGTCTTCCCTACACGCTCAAGTTCCTCTGGGCACCGGTGATGGATCGCGTGGTTCCGCCGTGGTTGGGGCGGCGTCGCGGGTGGATGGTCCTGACGCAGCTCTGTGTGGCGGTCGGCCTCGGGCTGATGGCCCTCACCAATCCCAAGATTCACCCTGGATGGATGGCGGGCTATGCCATGCTCGTCGCATTTCTAGCTGCATCGCTGGATATTGTCTTTGACGCCTATCGAACGGACACGCTTCAGCCTCACGAACGCGGGTTGGGTGCAGCCGTGTGGGTGAATGGCTATCGAATCGCCCTCTTGGCCTCCGGGGCCGGCGCATTGGCGCTCGCGGACCTTGTCGGTTGGCAGATGACCTACCTGGCGATGGCTGCCATCATGATCACGGGGGTTGTGATCACCTTGGTCAGTCCCGACCCGACGCGCGTTGCTGACGCTCCAAAGAGTCTCAAGGAAGCTATCGGAGCGCCGCTAGTAGAGTTCTTTTCTAGGCCCACAGCATGGGGGTTCCTGGCCGTGATCATCCTCTACAAGCTTGGCGATGCCTTTGCATCGGCGCTGCAGACCGCCTTCTTGATTGGGGGTCTTGGCTTTTCCGCCACGGAGGTTGGTGCCGTCAAGGGGCTTGGGATTTTTGCCACATTGATCGGGGCCTTTATTGGCGGGCTCCTGATGACGAAGTCCGGACTCCTGCGCTCGCTGTTGATCTTCGGTGTCCTACAAGCTGTTTCAAATCTTGGGTTTGTCGTCCTGTCGATGATAGGCAAGAGTTCCGCTATGCTGACGGCGGCCGTCGTGATCGAGAATGTGACAGGAGGCATGGGGACTGCTGCCTTCGTCGCGTTGGTGATGTCGCTCTGCGATCCACGGTACACGGCGACGCAGTTTGCGCTGTTGTCTTCGTTAGAAGCATTAGGCCGCGTCTTTGCCGGTCGCCCATCGGCGGATCTTGTCGAGATGGTTGGGTGGACACAGTTTTTTGTTCTGACGGTGGTTGTCGCGCTACCTGGTCTCTGGGCCGTCTGGCGAATCCGGCGTTCCATCGAGCCGGAGCAGAAAACTGCCGCACAGACCTCCGTGATGGAACCAGCCACTTCGCCCGTTTCCAAGTGATTTGTCATAACCAACTTTGTTTACCTTCCCACGGCGATCGCCTACAATCCAAGCTGGCTAGGTTGATAGCATGCTTACCGAACTTAGTCTTGAACAACTGTTACGTGAAATAGTGTTGCATTGGCTATTCGTCCTAATCAATTTTTGGCTGATAAGGTCGACGATGAAGGGAACAAATATTTTCATCCATCAGCCAGAATGGATGAAGAATTTGGGGAAGCCCACATGGTTCGGTAGGTTATTACAAGGCTCAGGAGGCCGCTATTTCTTCTACTTCACGGGGGGAGCTGGCATTGTGCTGGCTGGAGTGGGCCTCATAGAAAGGTTAATCGTTCTCGCTAAAGGGTTTGGCTATTGATTTTGAGAGCCTATGAAGAAATTGACTAAGACAACCGCCGTTGAAGGAAGAGCACAAAGATCATCAGGGTGGGAAGTGGAGCCAGGATGAACGGCACGAGCCAGAGCCAGACATTCTTCCCGCGGACGCGCGCTTGGTCGATCATCCAGACGAACAGCCAGACCAGCAGGCAAGCATAGTTCAAGATGATCCACTGCGTGGTGTGGGTCTTGAGAACGCTCGTGCTCTCCGACGGGCCTTGGAACAGGAAGATGGCTAACAGTAGCGCGAATACGCCCAACAAGGCCCCGATGAGTTTCTTACTCCAGACAAACATAGCCGCCTCCTGGCTCAAAGAATGTGGGTGCGAAACCGGGGTAAGCTAATGGCCGGACCGCCATTTGTCAAATTGACAACGGATTAGCTCGTTGACCTGATCACAAATTGTGAGAGGAAAGGTCCCGAAGCCGTCATGAGTCTTCTTCGCCTGAGCGTGATCGTCGTTATCCTTGCCGGAGCGGTCGGTTTGGCATGGTCTAACCCGACCATGGACGACTATTTGGGCTTCGTTGAACGGGAATTGGGGAAAGCGATGGACCGAATGGACCAGGGCACACCGACTCGGGAGCAACAATTCATTCGTCAGGTGTTTCGGTCGCAAAGTAAGAAGCTACTTGAATCATTCGTTCGGCCGAATACGGCGCGACGCAATTGGGGTGTCTTGAGCTACTTCGAGACGCATGTGGCGGACACGAACGTCGTCGTCCTTGGTCTCGGTGGCCAGTTTGTTCCCCTTCAGGGCGTGGAAGAGGCCGCACTAAAAATCGGCCGAATGGCCTTTTAGAAAGAAAAAATGGCTGGGGTCATCTGCGGCGGCTTCTTGCATAGACGGATTTTTGTGGATAACCTACCTGGGAAATGCCAAAACTAGGCTGTGAGATTCGCGATTCAGCTATTCACAGCCTTTCCTCTCTGTTCCCAAAGATCCACAATACTTGGTGTTGACAAAAAAACATGCTAGCTATATGTAGTTGACTGCTGGTGACACACACACTTTTTCCATCGCAAATGACAGCGAACAGCAGCAACCCACAATCCATTGCCTACCAAGGGGAGGGCTACCGTGAAAATTGATCGGAGATTTACCCAGCGCGGAGTGAGCCCCTATGAGGGGTTGCCGTTCGTGAAGCGGTCGTCCGAGATTCGCAACCCCGACGGGTCCACGGTGTTCAAACTTGAAAACATTGATGTTCCAGAGACCTGGTCTCAGTTGGCCGTCGACATTTTGGCACAAAAATACTTCCGGAAAGCCGGAATTCCCCAACGCGATGAGAACGGTCAGCCGCTTATCGAGTCAGACGGCAGGCCGGTGCTCGGAGGTGAGCGGGATGCTCGTCAAGTGTTTGAGCGCATGGCGGGGTGCTGGACCCATTGGGGCAAGTCACACGGATATTTTAAGACTGCCGAAGATGCTGAGTCGTTTCACGATGAAATGTGCTACATGCTGGCGCAGCAAATGGCCGCTCCTAATTCTCCTCAATGGTTTAACACCGGCCTTCACTATGCCTATGGCTTGTCGGGACCTGCTCAGGGGCACTATTACGTCGATCCTCAAACTCGTGAGGTGGTCAAAGCCACCAACGCGTTTGAACATCCTCAGCCTCATGCCTGTTTCATCCAATCGATCGAGGATGATCTCGTGAACGAAAACGGGATCATGGATCTCTGGGTTCGCGAGGCACGGCTCTTCAAGTATGGTTCAGGAACCGGGACGAATTTTTCGAGACTGCGAGGTGATGGCGAAAGTCTGTCCGGCGGTGGAAGGTCTTCAGGCCTGATGTCCTTCCTCAAGATCGGGGATCGCGCGGCAGGGGCGATTAAGTCAGGAGGCACCACGCGCCGTGCCGCGAAGATGGTCTGTTTAGACCTTGATCATCCGGATATCGAGGAATTCATCGATTGGAAGGTCGTCGAGGAACAAAAAGTTGCGGCGATGGTCACGGGCTCGAAGATCTGCGCTCAGCGCCTCAATGCGGTCCTGAAGGCCTGTCATACGGTCGACGGTGAAGGGACCCTCAAGCTGGATCTTGACCAGAAGACGAATCCAGTCCTGCGCGAGGCGTTGACGTTGGCCCGTCGTGACTTGGTGCCCGAAGCCTATGTGCAACGGATGTTTTCATACGCGCAACAAGGGTTCACGCACTTTGTCTTTCATGAGTACGACACCAATTGGGATGGCAAGGCGTATCAGACGGTCTCCGGACAAAATTCGAACAACAGCGTCAGAATCCCCAATGAGTTTTTCGCCGCACTCGAAGCCGACGGCGAGTGGCAACTCAAACGCCGCACAAACGGCAAGGTGTGCAAGACCGTCAAGGCCAGGGACCTGTGGGATCGAATCGCCTGGGCGGCCTGGGTTTGCGCGGATCCCGGAACACAATACGATACCACGATCAATGAATGGCATACCTGTCCGGAAGACGGCCGGATCAATGCGTCCAACCCCTGTTCCGAATACATGTTTTTGGACGATACCGCCTGCAATCTGGCGTCTCTCAACCTCACCAAGTTTTACAGCGCGGACGGGCAGTTCGAACTAGAGCATTTCCGCCACGCCGTTCGATTGTGGACGATTGCCTTGGAGATCAGCGTCTTGATGGCGTCGTTCCCAAGCCGCTCGATCGCCGAAAAGAGCTATCAATTCAGAACGCTGGGGTTGGGCTATGCGAATCTCGGCACGGTGCTGATGCGGCTGGGGATTCCCTATGACTCTCCCAAAGCGCTGGCGATCTGTGGCGCCATCACGTCCATCATGACCGGGGAGGCCTATCGTGCCTCGGCTGAAATGGCTGCCGAATTGTCGCCCTTTCCTGGCTATGTAAAGAATCGGGAGCACATGCTCCGTGTGATCCGAAACCACCGGCGCGCTGCGTATCAGGTGCCCTATACCGAGTATGAAGGGTTGACGATTGCGCCGATGGGAATTCGTCCCGAACACTGTCCTCCGGACATGCTGCTTGCCGCTCGAAGGGCGTGGGACCATGCGCTTGAGCTCGGGGCGGCTTATGGATACCGCAATGCACAGGTAACGGTGATCGCTCCGACCGGCACGATCGGGTTGGTCATGGACTGTGATACCACCGGGATTGAGCCCGACTTTGCGCTAGTGAAGTTTAAGAAGCTGGCGGGTGGAGGGTACTTCAAGATCATCAATCAAAGTCTGCCGCCTGCGTTGACCAACTTGGGCTATACGGACCAACAGGCCCAAGATATCGTCCGCTACTGTGTCGGTGCGCAGACGCTCAAAGGCGCGCCCTTTATCAATCATGACACGTTGCGCCAGAAGGGATTCGACGATGCGGCCTTAGATCGACTCGAGGCTGGGTTGCGGCAGGCGTTCGAAATTCAGTTCGCCTTCAATAAGTTTATTCTGGGGGAAGCCTTTTGCGTGGAACAGCTCGGCCTCACCGAGGGGCAACTCAATGAGCCGAATTTCAACATGCTGAAGGCGCTCGGCTTTACGCAAGAAGAGATCGCCGCCGCGAACGATTTCTGTTCTGGGACGATGACGGTGGAGGGCGCGCCGCATTTGCGAGCCGAACATCTCGCGGTATTCGATTGCGCCAATCGATGTGGTCGAATCGGGCGACGCTCCATCGCCGTCGACGCGCATATCCGCATGATGGCTGCGGCGCAGCCGTTTATCAGCGGTGCCATCAGCAAGACCATCAATATGCCGGCCGAAGCCACCGTGGATGAGGTCAAGGCGTCGTATCTGTTTGCCTGGAAGAGCATGGTGAAAGCCGTGGCGTTGTACCGTGACGGGTCCAAGCTCAGCCAGCCATTGAGCGCATCAACCGACAGTGGGAAGGCCATCGAAACCACTGCCGGTATCATCGAGATGGCTGAAAAAGTGACCGAGCGAGTACTCGTTCGGTACCTTGCCAAACGCCGTCCACTGCCGAGTCGGCGCAACGGGTACACCCAAAAAGCGATTGTCGGCGGACACAAGCTGTATTTGCGAACCGGTGAATATGAGGATGGGACCGTCGGGGAAATCTTTTTGGACATGCACAAGGAGGGGGCGGCGTTCAGAAGTCTCATGAACTGCTTTGCGATCGCCATCTCGCTTGGGCTTCAGCATGGCGTCCCGCTGGAGGAATTCGTCGAAGCTTTCGTCTTCACTCGGTTCGAGCCGAACGGTCCCGTCAAACTGAATGATCGAATCAAGATGTCGACCTCGATCATCGATTACATCTTCCGCGAACTTGCCGTCACCTATCTCGATCGGTATGATCTGGCGCAGGTGAAAGAAGAAGATCTGCGCATGGATTCCATGAAGAAAGACGATATGGACCCTGAATGTTTCGAGGAAGAAGCCGACCTTGACGCATTGGCTAAATCTTCTGTGGTGACGGAACACCTTCCGATTCGCCGAAACGGCGGAAAGGGAAATGGCCACGGAAACGGGTATGGGATAGCTCGACAAGTGGAGCTGGTGCATGAGACATTGACCCTGACGGAGATCCAAAGCGCCAAAGATGCCAGAGTCAAAGGCTATGAAGGCGATCCCTGTCCGGAATGCAAGCAGTTCACCATGGTTCGAAACGGCACCTGTCTCAAGTGCGTCAGTTGCGGTGCAACAAGTGGATGCTCATAAGGGAGTGAGACCATGCAGAGTAAATCTCCGTCATCATGCATCTGCTGTAAAAAACGGCGTTTCCAGCGCAGGCGATTCCGTACGGCGGCGCTTGCGATCCGACGGGGCAGGGCTCGAAAATTTTTCTCGAAACCGATAGACTCTTACAGGAATTGTGAGCATCGGAGAGGGTGGTCTCCGTTGCAAGTGACTCGCTTGGCGAGACGCAGACGGTTTTAAGGGAGAAGAGTTCAGAGGAGTTCGGCTATGCCGGTCGCGACGCAGCTTGTCATCAGCGAGCAAAGCAAACCTGGTACTCTGGCCAGAGTGACGGCTGTGCTTGGCGAAGCTGGAGTGAACATTAAAGCATTTTCAGCCCCCGAAGTGGCGGGCACGGGAAAGTTGCGCTTGCTGGTGGCTGATCTGGATGGCGCCCGCGCGGCTCTTCGCTCGGCGAAAATCAAGTTCGGTGAAGAAACAGCCCTGCTGTTAAGTCTTGAGAACAAGCCTGGTGCATTGAGAAAAGTAGCTGAACTGTTGATGAAGAGCCGGATCAACATCAAGTGTGGCTACTGTACCCCCTCACGGGAAGGGAAACGGGCGCTCGTCGTCCTGACGGTTTCCAACACCGACAAAGCGCTGACCATTCTCCGCAATCAATCCCTCGACGAGTTTTGACCCATGCGGCCGTCGCCGCACGCGGGCATCGCTTCAACGATTATCCTCATAGGTCTGGTGGGTGGGCTTCTCGCGCAAGGCTGTACAGGACCGTCCCGTCAGATCAATCGATTCCCCGGATATCCAGTAGGCGTAGTGGAGCGAGGTGAGGCCTCATGGTATGGCCCAGGTTTTCATGGAAACAAGACCGCGAATGGGGAACGGTACGACATGCATAAACTGACGGCTGCGCATCGGACGCTGCCGCTCGGTTCTGTGGCAGTGGTTCGTTCCCTGACCTCTGGGCGACAGGTCACGGTTAGGGTAAACGATCGAGGGCCGTTCGCGAGGGGGCGGATCTTGGATCTTTCATTAGCCGGCGCTCGGGCACTGGATATGGTGACGAACGGAACAGACCGAGTCGAGCTTCGAGTCATTGATTATGTCGCCCAACCGGAAGGAATGGGTCCGTTACGAGTTCAAGCTGGAGCATTTGCAGACTATGAGAATGCACGGGCGTTGTTGGCGCGAGTCCGGCGAGACTTTCCGGACGGACGGATCATGCACGTCGATCTCCCCGAGGGACGCCGTTACCGTGTTCGGTTTGGTCAGTTCCAGACCGAGTCGGAGGCGCAGCGGTTTGCAGATCGGTTCACTCGAACGTTTGGCCTTAAATCATTAGTTATTCGAGATGATGGCTAGACTGAGGGCAAGAGGCTGAGCGGAAGGGCTTGAGCCAACTCCTGCAACGTGGTGACCCGGAAGCATTTGATTTTGCAGTAACATTTTTCGAACTGCTTGCCTGCTTTTGATCCCTATGGTACATGTAGCTACTGTGACTCCTATGTTAAATCGTTCGGTCATTCTAATCTTAAGATCCTCTGAAGGGTGGACGAAGAGATATCCTCTGGGAGACACCCGGCTTCTCATCAAGCCAGCCATACTGGTTCAGCGTCCCTAATATAAAACGGCGATGGACATCCTCATCCTTTTAGGGTTGATAGGGTTATCCGCCATTATTTCTACTGCCGAGATCGGCTTCTTCTCGGTGAACGAAACACGCCTGAGAGCGTTGGCTCAAAACGGCAGCAAACGCGCCGAAAAAGCGTTACAGCTCAGGAGCGACCCCCAGCGCTTGTTTTCGACCATCCTGGTGGGTGATCGACTGGTCAGCACGGCCATTCCGATGTTTGCCACCTTCATCACCTTGAATGTCTATGGTGAGAAGAGCATTTTTGAAGAAGCCATCGCTGTGATGGTCGGTATATTGACCTTCGTACTTTTAGTGTCCGTTGATGTGATTCCCAAGACGCTGGCGGCAAAATTTTCCGTACCTGTGACCTTGACGTTGGCCTATCCGATCTCCTGGGTTCAGATCATGTTGCAACCGATTCTTTTCCTGATGGTGCCCCTGATCTATAAGTTGACGGGCGGCAAGGGATTGACGCATCCCTTGGTCACGGAGGAAGAGCTGAAGATCATGCTTGATCAGGGTGGAAAGGCCGGGGAGTTGGAGTCCGAAGAAGTCAAGATGATCAAAAACGTGTTCCAGCTGAAGGACATTACGGCGGAAGACGCGATGACGCCGCGCATTTATGTCTTTTCGCTCGATGGAAATCTTCACCTCAAGGATGCACAGGAACAGCTCTTTAGTTCCAAGTATTCTAGAATCCCAGTCTATGACGCGACGCTCGATAACATTACGGGCATTCTCTCTAAGACCAAGGCGCTCACCGAGCTGGCAAAGGGACGAACTGAATTGCGGCTGAGGGATATCGCGCAACCACCGATTTTTGTGCCGGCAGGCAAGACGGCCGATGACCTCATGAAACAGTTTCAGCAGGAGAAGCGGCATATGGGTATCGTCGTCAACGAGTTCGGCGGTGTCATGGGTCTGGTGACCCTTGAGGACCTCCTCGAAGAGGTAGTCGGTGAAATCGTGGACGAAACGGATATCACGGAAGAACTCATCAAACGTATTGGGAAGAACCAAATCCTGGTTCATGGACGGACTGAGGTGCGGAAGGTGAACGATTTCCTCAAGGTCGAGCTTGGGGGAGACGAGGCGCTGACGATCGGCGGCTTAATCCAGGAGAATCTCGGCCGAATTCCTTTGGCCGGGGAAGAGATCCGAATCGAGAATTGCCGCTTGGTCGTTCATGAGGCTGATCCCCGGTCGATCCGAAGCGTGCACATTTTTAAAGAGGAGAAGGTGGCTGTTCCGGTCGAAGCGTCCGTTGGAGGCTAGATGTTCCCAGACCGACTCATCAAACGTTCAAACTCCTCTTCGTTGAGAACCTGCACTCCTAATTTCAGAGCCTGATCGCGCTTGGATCCCGGCTCGTCCCCCACCACCACGTAGGTTGTTTTTCTGCTGACACTGGATGATACGGTGCCACCAAGTCGTTCGACGAGCGAGGCGGCCTCGTTCCTCGTCATCCGTATCAAGCCTCCGGTGAAGACAAAGCTTCGTCCCGAGAAGGGTAGATCTGTTGGGCTGGAGGGTGTTGGTCTGCTCTGGATCGAAAGGCCAAGCTTCAGCAACTGATCGATGACTCGCCGGTTCGAGCTTTCTTGGAAGTAGGAAAATAAGCTTGCCGAAATTTCCGGCCCAATCTCTCTGATTCTCTGAAGCCGATCCTGGTCCGCCGACATGATGGCTTCCAACGAACCGAATTCCCGCGCAAGTACCTTGGCGATATGTTGCCCAACTTGACGGATACCAAGCCCCATCAAGAACCGGTCGAGAGGCATCGTCTTGCTCTGTACGATGGCGTCGAGCAACAAGGTTGACGAGCGCTCGGCAAATCCTTCGAGCTGTAACAGTTGCTCTCGATCGAGTCGATAGAGATCCGAGAGATCCTTGACGAGCCCTCGATCTACCAGCTGTGCAACGGTTTTCTTGCCAAGGCCTTCGATGTTGAGCGCGGCCTTTGATGCAAAATGTTCAACCGCGCCCTTCAGTTGAGCCGGGCACGAGGCCTGGCCCGTACAGTAGTAATAGGCGCCTTCTCGAGCGACCGCAGAACTGCATATCGGGCAGGCATTCGGCATCTGGAAGGGGACCGACCGGGTTTCATTGGGAACTGGAATCCGCTCCGCGATCGCCGGGATCACGTCCCCGGCACGTTCGACCCGCACAGTATCGCCGACCCGGATATCTTTTCTGGCGACCTCGTCGGCGTTGTGGAGGGTAGCGCGGCTGATGGTTACCCCGCCGACTTCAACCGGTTTTAAGAGCGCAAGGGGAGTGAGTGTCCCGGTTCGACCAACAGATATGGCGATATCCTGTACCTCGGTAATTTCTTTCCGTGGAGGAAATTTGAAAGCGATAGCCCAGCGAGGACTTCTGGATTTCATCCCCAACCGAGCCTGCCAGTCTCCACGGTTGACCTTCACCACCACTCCGTCGATTTCATAGGCAAGATTGTCACGCTGTTGCTCTGTGGCTCGATGAAACTCCAAGACTTGATCGATGGTGTCGCATCGTCGTCTCAGGGCTGGAACAGGGAGCCCCCACTGGGTCAATGCCTCGAGTTCGTCCCAGTGCGATTCCGGACGAGGCCCCAGCGCCGCCATCACTTCGTAACACGTCACAACGAGCGGGCGAGAGGCGGCAATTTGGGAGTCGAGCTGCCGAAGTGAACCGGCGGCGGCATTGCGAGGATTGGCGAACGCATCCAGCCCGCGTTCCGTCATGCGACGGTTGAGGGCGTGGAAGTCATCAAGACGCATATAGACTTCTCCGCGCACCGCCAGGTGATCGGGTGGATTCTCGCCATGTAACTGGAGCGGCAATGAACGAATCGTTCTGAGATTAATGGTAATGTCCTCACCGATACTGCCGTCTCCACGGGTTGAACCACGAACAAAACGTCCATGATCATAGACCAGCTCAACAGAGAGGCCATCGAATTTTGGCTCAACCGTGTACTCAATCTGGTTTGTTTCAAGCTCTCGTCTCATCCGCTGGTCAAAGACGAGCACTTCTTCGGGGTCCACGATGGAATCGAGACTCAACATCGGCTGTTCATGCCGAACCTTTCCGAGCTCGTCCAGAGGGGGAGCACCAACGCGCTGTGTGGGAGAATCAGGTGTGATGAGTTCTGGGTATTTCTGCTCAAGTTCAACCAGTTCACGAAACAGCCGGTCGTATTCACCATCGGAAATCTCCGGCTGGTCCTTGGCGTAGTAGAGGTAGTCATGATGCCTGATTTGAGCCTTGAGGTCTGTGAGTCGGTCTCGGTCAGTTCTGGAGATTTCCGGAGTGGAGGATGAGTCGGGGTACAGTGAATCCTGTCGCATCGCGGTCCTTAGAGATGAAGAACCTGGGAGATCATCTTTTGGATGCAATGGCGGTCAGCGTCGGGCATGAGTTGGGAGAGAGGCCTGAACGAACGCGACAGTAGCATAGGTAGCGAAACCGGTCAAACCGACGCATTCTTACGTGCTTTGACTTTATTATCGGTGGCCACTATCCTAGAATCCCATTTGTCCATGGAAGGGGCAAAAGGTAAAGAGGAGGATCTATGCAGAAGGATGAACGCCCAGTGCATGAGCGGGTGAGAATGTTCGCTCTCCTAACTGCCATGTTGTGCAGCGGGTCGTTGCTGAGCGGGTGTGTGGTGTTGGAAGAAAAATACAATGCCGAGAAGGCGCGAAGCTTGAATTTTCAACGTCTTCTAGCGCAGGAAGAAAAACGAACCGCTGAATTGGATAGTGATGTCAAACGCGCGAAGGCCGAACTCGCAGAATATGAGGCGAGGAATCGAGAATTATCGTCCCAAGTGCAGATGGCACGCGAACAGATGGGCCGTCTCCAGGAAGAGGCGGAAGCGATTCGTGAAGCTACGGTGCTCGAACGAAAAGCCTTGGAAGATATGCAGCGGAAAGGCCATGTTACTCCCCCCAAACAGAAGAAAGCGAAAGTGCGCAAGCCCGCCCCGAGGGAAGTGGATCGGAACCGTCATGTCGATGACGATTTGTCGATCAGTGCCGACACAAAGGTGCATGTGGTGAAGCCGGGGGAGACCCTGTTCGGCATTAGTCGACGGTATGGCATTGAGATGGGGACGTTGAAACAGATCAATAAACTTCCGGATGACATCATTGAAGTCGGCCAAAAACTCCTCGTGGTAGAAGAATAGCTGGAAAGACATGCGGTCTGAGACGTATTCGCTCAACCTGGACGAGTTCCGCTCCTACGCGACGCAGGGAAATCTGATCCCGCTGTTCCGTGAAATCCTGGCGGATCATGACACGCCGGTCTCAGCGTTCGCAAAGATCGACCATGGCCCGTCGGCCTACTTGCTGGAAAGCATCCAGGGTGGGGAAAAATGGGCGAGATATTCCTTTCTTGGGAGCGGGTCTCCGATTGTCATCTATGAAGATCGTGGAGACCTATGTGTGAAGAAGGGGGCGCATAGCCGACGCATCCCAAGCCGAGGAGCGCCGTTGGATCGCCTGCGTGAGCTTATGGAGGCGTATCGGCCCGTGACGGTTCCGAATCTTCCCCGCTTTGTCGGGGGAGCTGTCGGCTATCTAGGCTACGATATTGTGAAGACCTTTGAGGAGCTCCCGTCCCGCCGAAAAGAGCATCTTGAACTTCCGGACTTTGCATTTCTCTTAACCGAAACCTTGCTGATCTTCGACAACGTGTCGCAAAAGATCAAGGTGGTGGTCAATGCACATGTCAAAACGACCTCCGAACGAGATGTTCGTGCAGCATACCGGCAAGCGACCGGACGAATCGAGGCCATGATCGACAGACTGCGCCGGCCTTTGAAGCGTCAGAAGCCGAAGCGCCGACGGTCTCCGCTTCGATTTACAGCCAATATGAGCAAGGCTGACTTTGAGAAGATGGTGTCTCGCGCTCAGGAATACATCAAGGCCGGCGATATCTTTCAGTGCGTGCTTTCGCAACGGTGGGAAACCAGTCTCCAAGCTCCGCCGTTCCAGCTCTACCGAGCCCTTCGTGTCGTCAATCCTTCGCCCTACATGTACTACCTGCGTATTGCAGGAGTCGAACTGGTTGGCTCATCCCCTGAAATTCTTGTTCGATGCGAAGATGGGTTGGCGTCGGTGCGTCCTATTGCCGGGACCAGGCGTCGCGGAACGACGATGGAAGAAGATGCGGAGTTGGAGCGCCGACTGCTGGCCGATACCAAGGAACGGGCGGAACATATCATGCTGGTGGACCTTGGCCGCAATGATATCGGCCGCGTCGCTGAACGGGGATCGGTTCGCGTTGAGTCATTGATGAATGTTGAGCGGTACTCGCACGTCATGCATATCGTGTCGAATGTCACGGGCACATTGGGTACGGGCAAGACCGTGTATGATGTGTTGAAGGCCTGCTTCCCTGCGGGAACCGTATCAGGGGCCCCGAAGATCAGGGCCATGGAAATCATCGAAGAGCTTGAGCCGACGAAGCGTGGCCCCTATGCCGGTGCGGTGGGGTACATCAGTTTTTCAGGCAATATGGACATGTGCATCAATATCCGAACGGTCGTCGTTTCCCGACATCGGGCGTTTATCCAGGCTGGTGCCGGTATCGTGGCAGACTCCAACCCGGAACACGAGTACGAAGAGACCTGCAATAAGTCCCGCGCGATGATGAAGGCCATTGAGTTGGCAGAACAGGGGCTCGAGTAAGGTTCGTATGCCATCAGTCGGAAATCAGTCAATCGTGCTTTCCTCTCGGCGAACATCTACAAGGTGTCGGTATCCCCATGCTACTCGTCATCGATAACTACGATTCTTTCACTTATAATTTGGTGCAATATCTGGGAGAGTTGGGTGAGGATGTGCAGGTTTACCGTAACGATAAGATCACGATGGATCAGATTGAGGAGTTGCGTCCGAGTCGAATCGTGATCTCACCGGGGCCGTGCACACCGAAGGAAGCGGGGATTTCCGTCGACACTTTCCGTCGATTCAGTGGGAAGATCCCCATTCTCGGCGTCTGTCTGGGTCACCAATCGATGGCCGTTGCGTTTGGAGGCGAAGTGATCCGAGCTGAACGTTTGATGCATGGGAAGACATCGCAGATCAGACACGACGGCAAGACCATCTTTCGATCCTTGCCCAATCCGTTCGAGGCCACGCGCTATCATTCCTTGATCGTGAATCGAGTCAACCTTCCCGATTGTTTGGAGATCTCCGCTGAGACCGCCGAAGGTGAGATCATGGGGCTTCGTCATAAAACGCTCTGTGTCGAGGGGGTTCAGTTCCACCCTGAATCGATCCTGACGACCGTCGGAAAAGATTTGCTCCGCAACTACGTGAAACTCTAATCGCGCCATCCCCGTGTGACTATGATTAAAGACGCACTTGCAAAGCTAGCCGACAGAACGGATCTCACCGCACAAGAGGCTGAAGCTGTCATGCTCGAGGTCATGGACGGGGCCGCGACTCCGGCTCAAGTGGCCGCCTACCTCATGGGACTTAGACAGAAAGTAGAATCTGTTTCCGAGATCGTCGGTTCAGTCAACGCGATGCGAACTCGAGCCACGAAAATCAGGGTCGGCTCGCCGATCGTGGTAGATACCTGCGGAACCGGTGGCGATGGGGCCAATACGTTCAACATTTCCACGGCTGCGGCATTTGTGGTTGCCGGAGCGGGCATCACGGTGGCCAAACATGGCAATCGCTCGGTTTCGTCCAGATCCGGCAGCGCCGATGTATTGAACGTCCTCGGGGTTAAGATCGATCTTCCGGCTGAACATGTGGCGGATTGCATCGACGAAGTCGGTATCGGCTTCTTATTTGCACCGCTCTACCACGGCGCGATGAAGCAATGTGCCGGGGTACGGCAGGAGCTAGGCATTCGGACTATTTTGAATCTGTTGGGCCCTTTGGCGAATCCAGCTGGTGCTACCCATCAAGTATTGGGGGTCTACGACGCGAGGTGGACGGACATCCTGGGGCGAGTCTTGTTGGAGTTAGGGTCGCAACATTGTTTCGTGCTTCACGGTATGGATGGCCTGGATGAAATCACCCTATCGGATCGAACCAGAGTTTCGGAGGGGAAAGGTGGAGTGGTGACGAGTTATTTTATTGCCCCGGAGGAGTTTGATTTGCCGCGTGTCTCGAAAAAAGAGTTTGCGGGCGGTACACCGGAGGATAATGCCCAGATCATCCAGAGCATTGTGCAGGGTCGGAAGGGCTCGAAACGAGACATGGTGTGCTTGAATGCTGCTCCGGCCATGGTGGTGGGACAGAAGGCGAAAACACTCAAGGAGGGGTTTCTTCTCGCCCAACGGACCATCGATACAGGAGCTGCGGCCGAGAAACTGGACCAGCTCATTGCGTTTACGACGAAGCACGGCTAACTCATGATCCTCGATCGTATCCTCGAACATAAGAAGGCGGAACTGAGACATAAGCAGAGTCGCTCGTATCTGGCGGATCTCAAGTCGGCGATTCGCGACGCGCCACCGACGCTTGGCTTTGCCGTTACGTTAGATGCGACCAAGCCTCCCTCTAGCCCTGCCTTGATTGCCGAGGTCAAGAAGGCTTCGCCAAGCCTAGGGCTCTTACGTCCTGAATTTGAAGAGATGTTTGATTATCTGGGGTTTGCTCGAACCTATCATGAACAAGGGGCATCGGCTGTTTCCGTGTTGACCGACAAGGATTTTTTTCAAGGCGACCTGCAGTACCTCAAAGAGATTAAACAGGCCTTGCCGATCCCTGCGCTCAATAAAGAGTTCATGGTCGGCGATGTGCAATTTTATGAAGCTCGTGCGCATGGTGCCGATGCAATTTTGCTCATCGTGGCCGCATTGGAACGGCGCCAGTTGATGGATTTTTATGCGTTAGCCACTGAACTCGGGATGGATAGCCTCTTCGAAACCCATCACGAGCGAGAGTTGGATACGGTCTTGGAGTGGATTCCTACTGCGAGACTGATTGGGATCAACAACCGAGACCTCAAGACCTTCACCACCGATCTCAACGTCACCTTTCGGCTGGCGAAGCGAATTCCCCCAGACAAGCTGATCATCAGCGAAAGTGGGATTCATAAACGTGATGACGTGGTGAAGCTGAACGAGGCTGGTATTCATGGCATGTTGATCGGTGAATCGCTCATTCGCGCCGAGGACACATCCGATAAGGTCCGGGAGTTGATCGGGATCGGATCGAACAGCCCACAGTCTGCCTAGTCCAGTCACGATGAAAGTCAAGATTTGCGGGATTACCAATAGGGAAGACGCGGAGGTTGCAGTACAGGCCGGCGCTGATGCGCTGGGCTTTGTCATGTACCGGAAAAGCCCTCGTTTCGTGGAGCCTGCGGTGGTGAGAGCTATTGTCGCCGGACTTCCGCCGCTCGTGCTGCCGATCGGTGTGTTCGTGAACGAAGAAGCTGCCACGGTCCGTGGCCTTATGGATGAATGTGGTTTTGCTTTGGCTCAACTGCATGGCGATGAATCGGCTCTGTATTGTCAGGGCCTCGGTCGCCCCGCGTTGAAGGCCATACGTCTGAAGGATCGCGGGACTTTTCTTGCGCTAGGTGAGTTCCAAGGGAGAGCAAATATCCGCGGATTTCTCATCGACGCCTTTTCAGATCAGGCCTATGGTGGGACAGGGCAGACGGTCGATTGGACCTTGGCGCAGGAAGCTGCTCGTTCTGCGCCGATCATTTTGGCCGGTGGGCTCACTCCAGCTAATGTGGCCGACGCAATTGCTCATGTGGGCCCCTATGGGGTCGATGTGAGCAGTGGTGTGGAACAGAGTCCCGGCAAGAAGAATCCAGACAAAGTTAAAGCCTTCATTGAAGCGGCGCGCCTTGTGTCTATCTGATCGCCGCGGATATACTGCCAACCCGTTATTGAGGAGGGGTTGATTCCATGCCAATGCTGCCAGATCGCCATGGCCGGTTCGGACCGTATGGGGGCCGGTATGTGCCGGAAACCCTCATGCCGGCGCTCTTGGAATTGGAAGAAGAATATGTCAAAGCCAAGAAAGACCGACGGTTTAAGACCGATCTCGCCTACTATCTGAAACAGTACGTCGGGCGTCCCACCAGTCTCTATCGCGCCGATCGGCTCACGAAAAAATTGGGTGGCGCCAAGATCTATCTGAAGCGCGAAGACCTGTGCCATACCGGCGCACACAAGATCAACAACGCCATCGGACAGGTACTGCTGGCCATACGCATGAAAAAGCGGCGCATTATTGCTGAAACCGGGGCTGGTCAGCACGGTGTTGCCACCGCCACGGCGGCGGCGATGTTCGGACTGGAATGTGAAATCTATATGGGCACAGAAGACATGCAGCGGCAGGCGTTGAACGTCTTCCGCATGCGGTTGCTTGGTGCAAAAGTGACTGGAGTTGATGCCGGCAGCCGGACCTTGAAAGATGCCATCAGTGAAGCGATGCGCGATTGGACGACCAATGTCCGCACGACCCATTACATCCTGGGCTCGGTGCTCGGGGCCCATCCCTATCCCATGATGATCCGCGATTTTCAGGCGATCATTGGAAAGGAAGCGCGAAAACAGATCCTTGCCGCAGAGGACAAGTTGCCGAATTATCTTGTGGCCTGTGTAGGAGGCGGGAGTAATTCGATCGGGCTGTTCCATGCGTTTCTGGAGGATCGGAAGGTCAAGATGGTCGGGGTCGAAGCCGGAGGGGGTGGAATTGAGAGCGGCAAACATGCTGCGCGGTTTTCCGGTGGTAAGCCGGGGGTCTTGCAAGGCACCATGACCTATCTGTTGCAGGACGAGAACGGGCAGATCAATTTGACCCATTCCGTCTCAGCGGGCTTGGACTATGCCGCGGTGGGTCCGGAACACAGTCTCTATCACGATCAGGGCCGCATCGAGTACACGTACGCGACGGATGGTGAAGCGCTGGCTGCGTTTGATCTGCTGGCACGGGAAGAAGGGATCGTACCGGCATTGGAAAGCGCCCACGCCATTGCGCATGTCATCAAGCTCGCTCCGAAACTGAAAAAGTCACAGGTGATCATCGCCAACCTCTCCGGTCGTGGGGACAAAGATGTGCAACAGGTGGCGAAGATGCGGGGGGTGGAGTTATGACCGGCCGGTTGGGGACGACCTTTGCCCGTCTGCGCGCCAAGAGAGAGAAAGCGCTCATTACCTACCTCATGGCAGGGGACCCAGGGCTGCCTGAAACAGAACAACTGGTTGTAGCCCTAGAACAGGCAGGCGCGGATATCATCGAACTGGGGGTGCCCTTCTCAGATCCGATCGCCGACGGCCCGGTGATTCAGCAGGCGGCCGAACGGGCGTTGAAGAGCGGCACGACACTGCGGAAAATTCTGACGTCAATCAAGTCGCTTAGGCAACGTACGGAGATTCCGATCGTCCTCATGCTGTACTACAACTCGATCCATGCGATGGGGTATCAGGAGTTTTGCATGGCTGCAAGTGCTGCTGGCGTGGATGGGTTGATCGTGCCGGATATGCCGCCGGATGAGGCGGGTCCGCTCAAAGGCCCGGCTGATGCCGCAGGACTACCGCTCATCTTCTTACTCGCCCCGACCAGTACAGATAGTCGGCGAAAACTGGTGGCGGAGGAATCGCACGGGTTTGTCTATTACGTTTCACTAACGGGGATTACAGGCGCGAAGCTCAGCAACGTGACGGACATCCAAGAGAACGTCAAAAAACTGAAGAAAGTCTCAGCGTCTCCCGTCGCGGTCGGGTTCGGCGTGGCGACGCCGGAAGATGCCGCGCAAGTCTCCAAAATGGCCGACGGCGTCATCGTCGGCAGCGCCATTGTGAAACGTATCGCGTCTCTCCGGCAAGATTCGGCGATGGTTAGGCAGGTCGCTGAGTTTGTCCGATCGTTGAAAGCCGCGATGGTGCCAGTCTAGGCAACTACCTGGTGGTAGCTCTCCAGCCGAAGATGTGCGTTCACACACGGAGCAGGATCTGCTCAGCACGGTATTTTGGCCTCAGCGACATCCACTCCACGTATTACTCTCGTTCAGTGATCTGACCGGAACAAACCTCAGCTATACTTACGGTGTAACAGCGGGCTTTGCCAACACTCAGCCATCATTTTTGTGGGGCAATCCGTAATGGTGCGAGACTCCGTTGGTTTGTTGAGATTCGAGAATACCTAGCTCCGCACCTAGGTATGATCAGCCAAGGTTCCTAAGAACTGTAAAACGAGAAACGAATGAAAAATGACAATCCGCATATTGAGTATGGGTGGAACGAACTGCCTCCTGAGGCAGAGCGCATCATAGTAATCCTATCCGTTTGCATCCTAGGGGTAACTTTCTTGTACCTTTTGGTCTTTTCCATGTTTGGTCAAGCTGCGCCTGACGACATCGTTGTGTATAACCATACTGGCAACGTTATTTCTGCTTCAAACAAATTTAGAGCCGAGCAAATCATTCAAAATAATTCCTTAGCGCGTCTCCGAGGTTATCGTGGTGGGCGTGATCAAACAGCCACTCCGACACTATTTGTTGTGACAGCAAAGAAGGTTGTGTGGTCATATCGAACTGATTACCCTCCACCTGAGTATTTGACACGAAGGGACAACGATAGAACAGCCTGTGGGTATCAAATTGAAGCCGATGGGGTAATTTACGCTGTAAAGCCGGACACCGATAAGCCACTCGATACACTTCCGCCGCAACCGCCAGGGTTTCCGCTCATCCCTTCCCCTCATCAGAGGATTTGGAATTTCCGGTCAGACGGAATTCACAAAACTCCTTGTCTGGACTATGAGGACTTCTAGGGGTTTCTGTCGCCTATCCGTAGCACTTCATTCACACAGGCTGAGATAGCACTTCGGGATTGTGAAGCAAGATCAATTCTCATTCTTTCGACGCCTTCTGCGACGTGAACGTGTTCGTCTAGTTTTCTCTCAATGCTTTGGTCATCTGGGTTTTGTTGTTACAGTAGTGAAACTTTTGCGGTTTGGTGTGTCCTGTTCTTAGACTCCCAGCATCAGCATGACCAGCGCGCTCCTCTACGACCGGATTCAGTTTGCCTTTACCGCCACGTTCCACTATCTCTTTCCACAACTCACAATGGGGTTGGCCTTTCTGCTGTTCTACTTGCGTAGCCGGGTGCTGCTGACTGGTGATGCCCATACGGAAGAAGTCGCAGGCTTCTGGACCAAGATCTTCGCCCTTAATTTCGGTTTTGGCGTTGTGACTGGGATCCCGCTCGAGTTTCAGTTTGGGACCAACTGGGCGCGCTTTTCCAACTATGCGGGAGGTGTGATCGGGCAGACGCTCGCCATGGAAGGGATCTTCGCCTTTTTCTTGGAATCCACGTTTCTCGGATTGTTGCTGTATCGCAAGCGATTCAGTCAACGGGTGCAATGGTTTGCGACCCTCATGCTCTTTCTCGGGACCTGGTTGTCGGGTTACTTCATTTTGGCCACAAATGCCTGGATGCAGCACCCTGTTGCCTATCAAGTGGGCGACGATGGCCGGGTGTTCGTCACCAGCCTGAGCGGGTTGCTTACCAACCCGTGGCTCTTCTGGCAATATGCGCATAACATGACCGCGACGGTCGTCACGGCGTCTTGCGTCGTTGCCGCGGTGGGTGCCTACTACCTGTTATCCGGTCAGCATCTGTCCCATGCCAAGACATTTCTCCGCATCGGCGTGATCGCCGGCGCGATCGCGTCCGGGCTGATGATATTTCCGACGGGGCACGGGAATGCCGACCAGGTATTCGAACATCAACCGATCAAAGGCGCGGCGTTTGAAGGGCTCTTCACGACGGAACGAGGGGCCGGTCTCTATCTGATCGGCCAACCCAATCTCGAAACGATGACCATTGATAACCCGATTGAAATTCCTGGCGCGCTCAGTTTTCTCGTGTACAACGACCTCTATGCCAAAGTGAAGGGGCTCGATGCGTTTCCCCGCGACGAGTGGCCGGATAATCTTCCGCTCCTCTACTACGCGTACCACGTCATGGCGGGATTAGGAACGATTTTCGCCCTCCTCTTTGGCATGGCCCTCCTCTCGCTGTGGCGAGGCTGGCTATTCAATATGAGATGGTTGCTCTGGTGGCTGATGCTATGTGCGCCGTTCCCGTACATTGCCACGTCGGCTGGCTGGATGACCGCCGAGCTGGGACGGCAACCTTGGCTGGTGTATGGCCTATTGCGGACATCGGACGGCACCTCGCCGCTCGTGCATTCGGGGAATGCCCTCTTTACCTTGATAGGGTTTGTGGGATTGTATTTGTTCCTTGCTTTGTTATTTGTCCTGCTTTTCAGCAACATTATTCGACAGGGGCCGGCCTTGCTTGATCCGCCCACGATGAATGGTCCTCACGGAACGAGCCATTAATGGAAACAACGTGGTTTATCATCATCACTGTGATGCTGGCCATGTATGTGGTGTTGGATGGCTTTGATTTCGGCGTCGGTATCGTCTATCCGTTTGTGGCACGGACCGAAACAGAACGCCAAACAGTGCGCACCTCGATCGGGCCGGTATGGAATGCCAACGAGGTGTGGTTGATCGCGGCAGGCGCGGTTCTGTTCTTTGCGTATCCCAAGGCCTACGCGGCTGGATTCAGCGGTTTCTATCTCGCCCTGATCTTGGTGCTATGGCTGCTCATTTTTCGTGGTCTGGCGCTGGAGTTGCGCGCACAGGTTGACCATGTGCTCTGGAAGCAGGCGTGGGATACGGCCTTCAGCATCTCCAGTGTGCTCTTGGCGATTGTCTTTGGTACGGCGTTGGGCAATTTGATTCGTGGGGTGCCTCTCAATGAAGACGGGTATTTCTTTGTCCCCTTCTGGACAGATTTTCAACCTGGATCAGCGCCCGGGATTCTTGATTGGTTCACGGTGCTGCTTGGACTGACAAGTGCGGTCGTCCTGGCATTTCATGGCGCGAATTACCTCGTCACGAAAACGGAAGGAGCCCTCTATCAGCGGGCTGTCTCGGCTGCCTGGATTCTCGGGTGGGTGTCCGCCGGGTGCACGGCGCTGACTGTGATGGCTGTACCGATGGTTCAACCGAACTTGAGTCTCAACTTTACCCGTCATCCGGTAGTGTACCTTGCACCGGTCATCGGCATTATCGCGCTTGGATACAGCCTGTATTTCAGGCTTTGCCAACGCGACCTTTCTGCCTTTCTTGCGTCTTGTGCGTTTATTTTCCTCATGCTCTCCAGCGTGATGTTCGGTATGCATCCATACATCTTGGTCTCCACAACAGATCTGACGTTCAGCCTGACCGTTTATAACGCAGCCACCAATTCCTATGGATTAACCGTCGGGATTGTGTGGTTCGTGGTTGGGGCCCTGCTCATTCTGGCCTGCCAGATCTATCTCTATTCTCGCTTTCTTGGAAAGACTCAGTCGGATGCTGCGCACTGATGGAGTAGCGCTCATCCTGAGGAACCTGACTTGGTAGGAGAAGTCACAGCCTCGCTATTGCTGAGGAGATTCTCTAGGCCAACCCAATCGAGTAGGTTCCTAACGCATGCGGACTGCAGTGCTCGAAGAACCACAGAAATACTCTGAGAGCCATCCCCCTGAAGCGTTCACATTTTCTTTCTCTGGCGGGATGACGGCATTGAAGATTACGACCGAACCTTGAGCATCGACTTGCCCGGTCATTTTCGCAATAGCCAGCGTGTACGACTGATCAATTGCCTGGAAGGCCCCTTCTTGGCTGAAACTCCCGTTTGGTTTCACGGTATAGGTAAGTTCAGCAGTCTCTTCGAGTGGCATGGGAGTTTGATTGGCACGGACAACCGTGCCCTGTTGTGTGAGCTGAGCTCTACCATTCCCGTCGTAGACGATGGTTCCATTAAAATAGAAGTGAAGAATAGAGCCTATTGTGCTGTCTGTGCAGGTTTTGGTCGTCGTGAACCGAAAGCTACCCTTGAGAAATTCGTTAGACCCGATGTGGTTGTCTTCAGCACTCACCGATCCAATCGGCAGCCCCGTAAGACTGGCCGTGAGGGCGAATGCGATACAGGTCAGCTTGTCCATGATACGTCCTCCTTGGTGCATGGACTTATAGATATATCTAAGAAGAACGTGCGATTTCCGTAGTGCTTTCGTGTGGGTGTTAACCAGAGGCTGGTCAGTCACAGTAAATTGCGATTGGGCGATCGCGTAAGTCTGTGTAAACCTTGCATTCACAAATTGCCGTTCATGTTTATGGCAATGAGGTCGGCAACTATCATGAAACCCATGTAGGCTGACTCGGGCTTCTGCTCCACGACCCGGAAGAGAATCAGCGGTGTCTGATCGTGTACTGTGTATCGCAAGACAATCGATTAGCCATACAAGAGGCAAGACCGTCAACGCTTCGACAGAGCTCATCACAAATGGCCCACAGACAATATTGTGTACGATGGATTGAATGCCGAGCAGGATAAAGGCTCGCTACATCAAGAAAAGAAGCGGAGAGCTTACAAGTCATTAGCTATCGCATGGCAACAATGAAAATGCGGGACAGGTATCAAAGCAGAAGAGAAGTGAGGGGGTAAGAAGAAAAGCAGCGAGCGTCAGAGCTTGGCTTGCGGGGGCATGTATTTGATCATCTCGTCGGCCAGGTCCTTGGCGATTTGTTTGAGGCTCGGCTTGATGAACATATAGCTGTTGGACCGTTCATGGCGCGCTTTCCAGATTGTTGTGCCGGTGGTGGCATCGATCAGCCGTAGGCTCAGCCCAACACGCCCGACGTTATCACCTTCTTTCCGCACGTATTCCCATGAATTGACCCGGACGACCAGAAAGGAATCGACGTTAAGCGATCGTCCGAGCTTGGTGGCCGAATCCCTATCGGATTGTCCGGTCATCTCGAGACGGGAGAAATAAAACACGAGTGAATCAAACGCTTCTTTGGAAGCCTGAAAAATATCCGTGACGTTTTCCGGCGAGACGACCCGCTCGATCCGACCCTGCCGAGTGAGAGCGACAGCCAAGACCTCTTGAATGTCTTCACGGGCGCTATCATATTGACTCGCCATCGGAGGTAAGACGGCGATGCTCTGGGGCCGGAACACCCTAGCGCCTGGGCCTTCCCACACTTCCTGCAGGCCACCACAGCCGTTTAGCAGGAGAACGAGTCCGACAAGAATAACCGTCTGTGCATATGTTCGTGCCAACATAAAACTAGTATACCATCAGAATGTAAAGGAAATGGAAGCAGAAACCAAGGCTCCTTTTTCACGAAAGTCATATCCTCCTCCGGCATCTGCACGGAAGTTGAACCACCGCATGCCTAACCCTGCCGTGGGGACGAAGGGAGTAGAAGCGTCCTGCATGTTTTTGAAAGTTCCAACCCTGAACGACAGAAATTCGGTCAGGATCGTTTGTTCAATCCCGAGGCTCAGGAGCTGGCTTTTCACTCCCGGTACAAAGGTCTTATTTGAAGTAACATCCACATCTGCCGTCAAGGTCAATGTGGAGTAGGGATTAATCGCGACACCAGCCCTGACCTGCGGATCGAGTTTGAGTTCCCCTCCACCGGCTGCATCCAACGTGGGTGTGTTGATATCCTTCGCGACGATGCCGAACCTAATCAAGGACGATGGGCGGTAGATCGCCCCGAGATCAATGCCATAGGTCGTGGAGATGGTCGGCTTACCAAAATGGTCGATCGTGCTGACACCGCTTCCACTCTGAAGAGTGGTCGATCCATTGTATGACGCGCCTTGAATCACTTTCGCCGAAATGCCGATGGCAAATGTTTTATCGGAGAAAGCATAGGCATAGGAAAACGTTAACTGTCTTGCCTCAAGGCCGCGTAGCGCCATCTGGCCCGCAATGGTGATGGGCGTACCGACTCCGCCGGGTTGGGTGGCTTGCACCGGTGTGGAGACAAACCCACCGCCGGTTGCAACGTCTGAGACGTTGAACCCGAGCGCATGCTCGCCGAGATGCCCTTTGAGATACAGCCCGGCGGACCCATTGACCGAGACGGCGGCGCCAGGTTGATTGACGCGATCGGCGATCTCCTGAGCCTTTGCGAGATTGGTCGGAGAGGTGTCGCTGGTATTGAATTTTTCCACGTCGTTCAACGCGTCGCCAAAGCCCAGACGATCGATCGCCAGGCCTCCTCCCTGAACGCGGATATCCACGGTCTGCGTCATGGCCAGTCCGGCCGGATTCCAGTAAGTCGCGAGCGCATTGGTCGTGACGGCGACTCCGGCTCCACCCATGCCCATGGCACGGGGACCGGAGATGACAAATTCTGTCGCTGATACCTGAGGCGGAAGCGCTGAGGTAGCCAGCAACACGGCTATACGAACCGATGGCGACCAGCGCATCTCAAATCCTTGGCCAGAGCTAATTTAGGGAGTCTAGAGAAGGATTGGTTGTTCGTCAAGGATTGCAGCCCTTCCGACTCGCTCCACGATGATATGGTGCCAGACAGGCGTGGAGACCCAAACCAATCCTACACTAAGGATGACAGATAAGAAAAAGGGGTAGAGGTGATAGGCCAGTAGGATCCACTCAGACGATCTGGCCGTCTTGCATGTGAATGATGCGATCGGATTGGGCGGAGAGTTTGTCGTTATGCGTCACGATCACAAAAGTGGTTCCCCGCGTCTTGTTCAAAGTGCGCATCAGCCCGAACAACCCGTCCCCGGTATGGGTATCGAGATTCCCGGTTGGCTCGTCGGCCAGGACCAGGTCGGGGTTCTGCATCAAGGCGCGAGCCATGGCCACCCGTTGCTGTTCGCCACCAGAGAGCTCGCCTGGCTTGTGATGGAGGCGATGCCCCAACCCAACTTCCGTGAGGAGCGTTGTGGCATCGGCTTTGACTGAGACAGGCTCTCGACGTTGGACGAGCGCCGGCATGCAGGCATTTTCCAGCGCGGTGAACTCGGCGAGCAAGTGGTGAAACTGAAACACGAACCCAATCCGCCGATTGCGGAATTCCGCCTGCTGGGTGTCCGTCATGCGGAACAGGTCTTGCCCATCGAACGTCACGGTCCCGCTGCTTGGTTTATCAAGTGTGCCGATAATATGGAGAAGGGTGCTCTTCCCGGCCCCGGAGGCCCCCACAATCGCCACCAATTCGCCGCGCTGAATCTCAAGATTGATCCCCCTCAGTACGGATATCTCAGAGGAGCCCATCGAAAACGATTTGTGAAGGTTGATTGCTTTAATCATACAGGTATCATCAATCACCGATCGGTATACGTTTCATCATTCATCGGCACCACGGTCGAAGACCCACGTTTATTCGTAACGCAGCGCGGCGACCGGCTCGAGCTTTGCGGCTTGGTTGGCCGGATACACGGTTGCCATAAAGCTGATCAGAATGGCAGAGCCGGCCACCATGAACACATCTTCCGCCAGGACGTGAACCGGAATGGTCGAGATATAGTACACCGATGGATCGAACGTCCAGAATGTTTGAATCAGCCAGAGAAAGGTGTAGCCCAACGGAATGCCGATGGCCGTTCCGGTAAACCCGATGATCAATCCATTCAGCATGAAGATCCGTCGGATGCTGCGTTTTGTCGCGCCCATGGCCTTGAGAATCGCAATTTCCTTCTGCTTTTCAGTGACGATCATCGTGAGAGTGCTGACGATGTTGAACGAGGCCACGATCGTGATCAGGACGAGCAGCAGAAACATCATCGTCTTCTCCAGCTTCAGGGCTGAAAAGAGATTCCGGTTCATCTGCATCCAGTCTCTGGCACCGTGACTGAATCCAAGCTCCTGTTCGATCCGACGAGCGGTCTCTGCGGCCTGGAACACATCGGTCACCTTGACTTCGATCCCGGAGACGCTTCCATTCATGTTGAAAAATTTCTGAGCCTCGCCGAGCTCGATATAGGCCAGCGAGGAGTCGTATTCATACATGCCGGAATGGAAGAGCGCGACGACGGCGAAGGTTCGGATTTTTGGCACCATGCCCATCGCGCTGATCGGACCGACGGGTGAGACCACATTGACCGTGTCCCCGACAAACACGCCCAGTCTGAGGGCCAGCTCTTTGCCCAGGATAATACCGGGTTTTTCTACAGGACGGAGACTGCCGTGAGGGTCATCGGCCGGGGCTTGCAACACCTTCACGGGCAGGAGGAGATCAAGCAATTGGCCGGACGTAATGTTTTTTGAAAGCTCGGTGACGTTGGCTTCTCGTTTCGGGTCGATCCCGCGGAGGACGATTCCCTGCACACCCGATTGAGTGGTCAGCAATACTTGCCGAAGGACGAACGGTGTGGCGGCTACGACGTCGGGGACCGTCTGAACCTTATCGGTCAGACTGTCGTAGTCGGACATATTCTCCTTCATACGTTCTTGAACGATGATATGGGCCGTCGTGCCGAGAATCTTGCTCTGAATATCCTCCCGGAAGCCGGTCATAATCCCAACTGTGCCGATAAGGGCGGCGACTCCCAGCGTGATGCCGGCGATTGAGACGAATGTGTTCAGCGAGATCGTCCGGTTGCGACGCTTGGCACGCAAGTAGCGGAGCCCGACGAAAATTTCATAGGGCAGGGCCACGCTTAGGCTTTCTCCGGTCGGAGCTGAGGAAAGAGGACCACGTCACGGATCGAGGCCTGATCGGTAAACAGCATGATCAACCGGTCGATGCCGATCCCTTCTCCGGCGGTTGGAGGCATTCCGTACTCCAAGGCGCGAAGGAAGTCCTCGTCGACGAGATGCGCTTCATCGTCTCCGGCCTCACGCTGGGCGGCCTGGCCTTCAAATCGTTCGCGTTGGTCCAACGGATCGTTCAACTCTGAAAAGGCGTTGGCAATCTCCCTGCCGGCAATGTAGAGCTCGAACCGGTCGGTCAAGGTTGGGTCAGCATCCTTTCGCCTGGCCAGCGGAGAAATCTCGATGGGATAATCGGTAATGAACGTCGGCTGCTGTAAATTCGGCTCGACCGTTTCCTCAAAAATCTCGTTCACAATGGTGAACAAGGATGCCTTGGGGTCTACCGGGACATTCAGTCGTTTGGCGGCTTCCAGTGCTTTCTCTCGATCCTGCAACACCGACGGATCGAGGCCATTCACCTCGAGAATGGCCTGGTGATAGGACCATCGCCGCCACGGAGGCGTAAGAACAATGTCCTTTCCTTGATAAGGAATGACCGTCTTGCCGAGGATTTGTTGGGCTAGACTAGAGACTAGCTCTTCAGTGAGTGCGATCAAGTCCTGGTAATCCGCGTACGAGACATAGAACTCCAGCATCGTGAACTCGGGATTATGGATCGTCGAGATGCCTTCGTTTCTGAAGTTCCGATTAATTTCAAACACGCGGGGGAACCCTCCGACGATCAAGCGCTTGAGATAGAGTTCCGGCGCGATGCGCAGGTAGAGATCCACGCCGAGCGCATTATGGTGCGTGACGAACGGCTTGGCTGTGGCGCCTCCGGGAATGGGATGCATCATGGGGGTCTCGACCTCAAGAAACCCACGTTCGATCAGAAACGCTCGAATACCGGCAATGATGCGGCTCCTGGTCGAAAAGATCTGGTGAACTTGCGGGTTGGCGATCAAATCGACATAGCGCTGTCGATACCTGGTTTCGACATCCGTCAGACCATGCCACTTCTCCGGAAGCGGGCGGAGGGCCTTGCTGAGAAACGTCAGCTGATGAACCTCGACCGTGAATTCGTTCGTCTTCGTACGGAACAACGTCCCCGTCACTCCGATCCAATCACCGAGATCGAGCTGCTCCACCACGGCATAGGCCTGTTCGGAAAGCAGGTCCTTCTTGAGGTACACCTGAAGGCGATCAGCTCCATCTTGCAGGACCGCAAACCCGGCTTTCCCGAAACGCCGTAACGCGACAACTCGCCCTGCTAGTGTGCAAGAGATTTTCTCCTGATCCAAGGTCTCCTTGGGCTTCTCACCATGTAGCCTGAGCAATTCGCTCGCTCGATCTCTGACTTCGAATCGGGTGCCGTAGGGGGCGACGCCGGCCTCTCGCAGCAGGTCGAGTTTCTTAATCCGCTGTTGTCGCTGTTCGTTCAGTTCGTCCATGGTGTCGCTGAGTAGTGACTAGAGGTCGTCTTCCTCTCCCCCGACGGGGGAGAGTTGTTCACTTCCCTTTCCGAGCTTCTTTTTCAAAAACGCTTCGATGAACCTGTCGAGATCGCCGTCCATGACGGATGACACGTTGCTGACTTGATGGCTTGTTCGATGATCCTTCACCATCTGATAGGGTTGAAACACGTAGGATCGAATTTGACTGCCCCACGCGATGTCCTTCTTCTCCCCGACGATGGCGTTAAACTCTGCCTCCTTCTTCTTCTGTTCCAGTTCGAAGAGGCGAGCTTTCAAGATCTTCATGGCGCCATTGCGATTCTGGAGCTGGGACCGCTCGTTCTGGCATTGGACAACGATACCGGTGGGCAAGTGCGTGATGCGGATGGCGGTCTCAACCTTGTTGACGTTCTGGCCTCCAGCGCCGCCAGCCCGAAAGGTGTCGATCCGGAGATCTTTGTCCTCGACCACGACATCAATATCTTCACTCAGCTCCGGATACACAAAGACGGACGCGAACGACGTGTGTCGCCGCTTGTTAGAGTCGAACGGAGAAATACGCACCAAGCGATGAACCCCGGCTTCGGCCTTGAGGTAGCCGTAGGCATACGGACCCGTGATCGAAACCGTTACGCTCTTGATCCCCGCTTCATCGCCGGGTAGGAGGTCCAACGTTTCCACCTTGAACTTCTTCTGCTCCGCCCATCGCACGTACATTCTGAGAAGCATCTGTGCCCAATCCTGAGACTCCGTGCCACCCGCGCCGGGATGAATCGCCAGGATGGCATTGTTCGGGTCCAGATCGCCCGAGAGGAGCAGTTCCAGTCGCAGGGTGGCAAGGCGCGGTTCTAACTGACTCAGCTCACTCGCCAATTCGGTCTCGAGCCCTGCGTCGCTGCTTTCATGTGCGAGTTCCAACAGGGCGCCCAAATCATCCATCTTGGCTTCAATTTCACGCCACTGCTGGAGTTCACGTTCGATGGTGGCCTTCTTTCGGCTCACCACCGCCGCGGTGCGGGTGTCGTTCCAAAAATGCGGCTGGCCCATCTGGGCCTCAAGTTCTTCCAATTCGGCGGTCATGTGAGCGAAGTCAAAGATGCCCCCGTAATTCCGAAACTTGCGCGGTGAGGGCGCGAACGCGAGCTTCTACCTCCTCTAACATGGATCGATCCTCCTTCCGTCATGCCGGCGTGATAATCGTTAAGGCTGGTTCCTTCGTGCGGAAATACCCGAACAAGCACAAAAGTGCGCAGATTATAACACAAGCGTAGGCAAACACATCGCCATAGTAGCTGTAAAATGTGCGGGAATATTTGATGGGGATCGTTGTGTGCAAAGCCAGTTCTGTAAAAAGAGGCGTGGCCTGCGTAATTTGTCCAAACGGATCAACGAACCCGGAAATTCCGGTGTTGGCGGCCCGCGCAAAGGCGAGATGATTTTCGACCGAACGAAAGACGACCATCGCAAAGTGCTGCGCCGGTGCCGAAGAGGGACCGAACCATCCGTCATTCGTGATCGTGACCAGAAACTCGGCTCCGTTTGCGGCGAATTGGCGGACGAGGTCCGGGAAAATGACTTCGTAGCAGATCGCGACGCCAAACTTCACAGACCGGGGGGTGCCGGTCTTGTCGTGTCTCAACGACTTGGGACTGAACGACAGGGTTTTCGATCCCGGACCCGGTTCAAAGTCACCGATGCCTTCGACCAGCTTATCGAGAAAGAACAACAACGATGACTTGAGGGGGATGTATTCTCCAAACGGGACGAGATGGTGCTTGTCATACCGGCCGAGGATCGTCCCGTCGGTTTCCAGGAGGTAGGCGCTGTTCAGGAGGTATGGTCGGCGATCCGGGTAAAACCGCAGAGCCGGACTCCCGAGCAGGAGAGGGGCCTGAGCGCGTCCTGCCCATGAGATCAGTTCGAGCTGATACTCCTTTTCCCGTTCCAAGATGAACGGAGTTGCGGCCTCCGGCCAGACGATCAAGTCGGTATCGGTGCTCAGTTGTCCTGTCAGGCGATCAAGACGACGCATCGTCTCTTCGCGATACGATGCATCCCACTTCACAGCTTGATCGATGTTCGGCTGGACGACACCCACCGTGATAGATGGGTGAGTCTGTTGGGCGGTTCTATCACTGAGGACCGCCGAACTATAGAACCAGGAGAGCACCATACAGGCTGCGGTGGCCGTGAGTAGTTCCCACGGAAGTTTAACCGGATGAAAGCCGCGGAAAAACGGCATGATCCACAAGATCAGTTCGGCCACGGCTACATTCACCAAGACCACTAAAAAGGACACTCCGTAGACACCGGTCAGATCCGCTACCTGAATCAAGTCCAGTTCACGGTATTGGGAATAGCCCAGGAGACACCAGGGAAGGCCTGAGAGCAGATAGGTTCGGATGAACTCGAGCGCGACCCAGAAACAGGGTGCGAAGAAAATTCCATAGCGTGGGATGAGCTCGCGGAGCCAGACAAACGCAAGGCTATAGATCGCGACATACAGTCCGAGATAGGTAGTGAGTAGCAACAGAATGGCGTAACTGATTGGTTCCGGCACCTTGCCGTAGGTCGTCATGGCCGTGACCACCCAAGCCATGATACCGGTGAATCCGATGACACCGCTGAGCCAGCCGATCCAAAATGCCCGCTGTTTGGAACATTGATCGAGTGCGAGATGGAGGGGAATGAGCGAGACCCAGGCCAGCAATCCTAGGTCGAACTTTGGAAAACAGAGGGGTAAGAGCAGCCCACTCGCGCAGGCAAAGATCATTTGGCGCGAACGAGCTCCATCCATCGTGCCGTACCTTAGCGAAAAGATTCGCCGACTTGCAAGAGAACGGCTGAACAATCAGTGACTTGAGCCGCTTCCTAGGTGCTTTTGGGGGTAAAGATAGGGTATTCTTGATTCGTATGGAGCGGCGGCAGCATCGTCGAGTGTCAGTGCAGGTCAAGAGCCTGCTTCGGGCCAACTCGCACGAGGTGGAGGGAAAGGCTACTGACCTTTCCCTGGGTGGCGCCAGAATTGAGAGTTCGCTGAGTGTTGAACCGGGCAAGCCGATTGTCGTGAAACTCTTGATGCCGGGTGATGACGTTCCCATCGTGATCGAGCAGGCGCAGGTTCAGTGGCGTGTCGATCGGACGTTTGGTGTCAGATTCCTGGATGTGCAGCAACAGGATCGGGATGAGTTGGAAGCGTTGGTCGACGAATGCATTGCGTTGGATGAAGGGAAAGGAACATGAAGCTGGTGAGCACGCAGAACGAACCTCAGAATGATGACCCGCGTAGTTGGATGGGAGGTGAAGCGACGGTCGGTTCTCAAGCCCGCCGCTATATCCGTCGAGAAGCTGGACCACCGACCTCTCTCCTTGGTGTCATCCTCGCCCTCACCTTCCTGGGCGGCCTCGCCCTCGGAAGTTCCTTCGGTCTGCTCTGTCGGAAGAACAACAAATAGGGCCACTGGTACGGCCCTACTTCGTGCCTTGGTTTCGAAAGACTCCCTCCTTCGATCGAAATTCCGCCTTTCGCGAGCCCTTCATCGGGTATATTATGATGAGATGTTGCGACATTCCCGTTTGTTGGCTAGCTGTATCTGGGCCTCGGCAATGCCGATTTCTATATTAGTACCCATCCTTGCCTGGATCTTTGTGATCGCGTTGCCGACACCTGGTGGGGCGCAGCCTGAACCGGATAAAGGAACTTGGCGTACAGCCGCGCCGATGGCGACGAAGCGGACGGAGGTGGCAGCTGCGGCGTTGGATGGAAAAATCTATGTCGTTGGCGGATTTGAGAAGCCCAGCCTCAGTAACGTGATAAAGTTTGCTATCACGCCGTCTCTGGAAGTCTACGATCCCGTAAAAGAGCAATGGAGTTCCAAATCACCATTACCTGTTGGTTTGCACCATGTCGGAATTGGTGTCGTAGATGGGCGATTGTATGTCATCGGGGGATATGCCCAGTCAGCCTTTAGCGTTTGGAATCCGGTGGCGACGGTCTATGCCTATGATCCGGTTGCGAATAGCTGGACTAAGCGTACTCCGATGCCGACGGCACGAGGTGCGTTGTCTGTCACGGAGTATAAAGGAAAGCTCTACGCTATAGGTGGTTTTGATCGGAAGGCCAACAACGCGCAGGTCGAAGTCTATGATCCGGCTCGAAATGAATGGACAATAGCTGCACCGCTGCCGACTCCTCGTGATCATCTCGCCACAGCTACTGTCGCTGGAAAGGTGTATGCGGTTGGTGGACGTGTGAATGGAGATTATTCGCGGAACCTCGCTGTGGTGGAAATGTACGATCCTGCGATCGATCGCTGGAAGAGAGTCTCAGACTTACCGACCGCCCGTAGCGGCATCACCGCCGCCGTGATTGAAGACAAGATTTATGTCCTTGGTGGCGAAGGAGCGGTCGGGACGTTCAATGAAAATGAAGCTTATGACCCGGCTCGAGATACCTGGCAGGGGATGGAACCGATGCTGACGGCGCGTCATGGTCTCGGATCAGCAGTTGTGCAAGGGCGCATCTATGTCATCGGCGGCGGGCCAACTCCAGGCGGTTCCTTTAGCGATCTGAACGAAGTGTTTACTCCAGTGTTAGGCAGTGGCTTCAAGAACAACTGACATAGCTATAGGTATGAGTCTTTCTTCTGTGCTTCTCTACATGTGCGCGAAGGGCAATTTAACAACTTGTCCGCTTCTCTCGTTCGATTGCCGCTAGGCGGCGGGCACTTGTCAGATTTGTTTGAGCATAAGACCAGGTCGGCATCAGGGTTAAAGTTTTTTCCCACTGGACAATGGACTCTTCATACCGCCCTTTGCACATTAAGAAACGGGCGTACTCAGAGTAAAAGCGACCATCCTTTGGACTCAAACTGATGTTCTTCAATAAAAGTTGCTCTTGTTGGACGGGATCATGGGCAATGGATGCAACGCGGGAGCGGTGACGATTGACATTGGTGCGTTGGTCAGACCTTGTAGCGCGTACTTCGGCCTCATTAAAAGCCTTATTAGCCGAAGCTATGTCTCGGAGTTTTTCATAATAGATCCCTTCAAAATACCAAGGATAGAAGTTACTTGGGTCCAACTCCTTCGCCTTGGAAATATTGCGCTCAGCATTTGCGAAGTCTTTGCGGAGGATATGGAGCCTTGCAAGTTGAGCATAGCCTTGGCTTACGGTGGGACCAAGTTTTACCCCTTTCTCAGCCAAGGGCAGCGATTTTTCGAGGGTGCCAGCATCGAAGGAGTTCAGTTCGTACCAATCTCCTATCCTATATCCACTGACGAGATTTGCCAGTGAAGCTGCAAGATATACGAATGGCTCATCCGGATTGAGTTTTGCTGCTTGGTCGAGTTTCACAAGAGCTTCGGTTAGTTGAGCCTGGTCAAAGCGATTTGCATCAATTTGAAAATAGGCTGAACTGGCCAGCACCCTAGCTGATTGTGTATCAGTCGCATCAACAGCGATGGTTGGTCTGGCAAAAAACACGAGTGAGAAGAAAAACAGGAACAATGAGAATCCCAGCTGGCACTTGCCTATTTTGCATATGTGCATGTCGACCTTCTGGAGGTGTGGGAGGAAGGCTACCAACAATGCAAGTTGCGTCAATTGTTGCTTCGACAGCTCGATTTTCTTTCGACTCTAAGTGCTTGTAATGGTGGCGCAAGTCGTAGCGAGCAGTCGAAATTCTTGCTACGGCAAAGACTGGGTGATTTCGACGAACCTTCAAATAGAGTGTTCCTATTGCGTTGAACGTATTTACCTCTTGGTGGAAGGCCGTTCAACTTTTTGATGCAGCTATCTGCCCGGGGTGGTGGCGGTCGAGACGAAGGCCTGGCCGAAACCGAGCACGAAGTGAGTCTCGGTGAACCGCAATTCCCGGAGCGCAAAGTCACCAAGGCAAAATATCATCTCGGCCTGTTTGCCGACAACCTTCAGTTGTTTAAGGACAGAACAACCCTTGGTGTTCGGCACGACACCGTCGAACGAGGAGGTATCTTTGCCGGAGTTTAGCGGGTGGCGCTACCAATGAGAAGGAAGTAACCAGAATTATAGAAGGCATGCAGAATGATCGAGGGATACACAGACCCGAAGCGATCTCGTACGAAGCCGAAACAAAGTGAGGGGATGAGCACGAGTAAGGACCACGAAATCGAATGGCTGGCCAGATGAGCCAATGAGAACAAGCAAGACGTCACCAGATTAGAGATAGACAGACCACACCATGTTTTCTGCATCGACCTGGATTGCAGCAGATACCCCTGGATGACGCCACGGAACAGCAATTCTTCACATAGGGGTTGCCATAGGGCGACGGAGTGAAACACCGGTGACCAGAGCACTTGCCGAGGTTGTGGTTGAAGCGCAAAGAGCACTATAGACAGCCACACCGTCGGGCCGAGAGCGAATAAGAAAAGAAATAAACTATCTCGATGAAAGGGACGAGTGTATTGTAGACCCAGTAATGCCATTACTCGCACTGAGCGGCTCATCCCGCCCACGTCGTCGGATGTCAGCTTCTGCAGTAGCGACACTTCTTGGATTCCGAAAATCGGCCTCATCGGCGATTTGCTCTCCATAACAGAATGGCCAGAGACAGGACGAGGATGGCGGGCAACAGCAGGTCTCCGGTTGCCCCTGGGGCTATTGTACAGCCCCCTCCGCCCTCACTCGCGGCCGGTAGAGACGGCGCAATGTTGAAGGTCGCAGTTACCGTGGCATTCTGGGTGAATGAGCAGGGGCTGTTTCCCTTACAATCTCCACTCCATCCTGCAAAGACGGATCCTGGATCGGGTGATGCGGTGAGCTCTACAGTGTTTCCTTGCAGGAACTGTCCACTGCATGTCGCACGGCAGTCAATTCCGGCAGGATCAGACCTAACCGTGCCGATGCCAGCACCGGCTATATTGACGGTGACGGTGAAATTTGCCACTACACTGGCCAACGCGGCACGGGCATTGATACGCCCTCCGGTCGACACTTTCCCACTCAAGGACGCCTTCTGATCCACTGTGCTCAGGATGGCGTTTCTGAGTTGAGATACGGTGAGGTTGGGATTAACCGAGAGCAACAATCCGGCGAGTCCCGCTACATGCGGAGTGGCCATCGAGGTGCCCTGAAGAAACTGGTAGTCCGTCGTTCCTGACGGTGGGCCGGCAACGCAGGCGATACGGACATCATCTAGGTATACGCCGTCGAAGGTCTGACGGTCATCTGATAGAAACCGAAAGCGAAACTGTGAACTTGTCATCCCATCAGCGATGTCTCCCCAGGTGAATGAAACAAATTGGGCATCGCTATCTCCCGTGAGCAGACCAATAGGCTCCCAAGTCGTTCCGCTGTTTCTAGATGTTTCTAGCAATACACCGTCGATATCCTGCTCGGTTTGTAGACGGACCTGACTATCAAGTCGGCATCCTCGTTGTCCTTCGGTCGTGAACATCGGTCCGACGGCGAACGAATCGGTGTTGTCTTGATAGTTTCCATTCGGACTGTCGGTGAGGCTGTTCGGCGGGCTGGACGATGCAGACGTGGTGATTCCCCAGGTAGCGTTGATTCCTCCAAAGACATACCCGAGTCTGGTTGGGTTGGAATCGAAGTTATGGAAGAGCACATTCGTGATGTTCGATGTTGGCTTCGCGTTGATGATTCTGACTCCTGGCGCGGCAACCTGGACGGTAGTGGACCCGAAATTAGAGAAGCTCGCCAATTGGTCATTCTCGTCCGTGGCCGCTACCGAGATCACGTTTGTAAGCGCCGCCTTCTGTTGCTCGCCACATACTGAAGGAGCGCTGAAACTTGCGGGGAAGCCTGGTACGGTGTCGTTATCTGACGCCCCGTTTCCGGCCGCCGCAACGAACAGCACGCCCGCTTCATTCGCGGCCCTCACGGCATCAAAGAGTGCCAGGCTACAGTCAGGTCCGGAAAAGCTGGCGTTGATCACGCGAGCGTGATTGGCGACGGCATAGTGGATCGCACTGACAATGGCGGTGGTGGAGAGGGATCGAGTCACCCCTCCGGCTTTTAGGGCCATCAGCTTCGCGGTCCACATCACCCCTGTGACCCCAGTTCCATTGTTCCCAGCTCCAGCGATGATTCCCGCCACATGTGTGCCATGCCCCGGGTTGCCTCCGGGATTGAGATCGACAGGGTCGATCGGGTCGTGATCGTTCGTGAGGAAATCCCATCCATGTATATCGTCTATCAATCCATTTCCATCGTCATCGATGCCATTTCCAGCAATTTCTCCTGAATTAGCCCAGATATTCGGAGCGAGATCCGGATGGTCATAGGCTATGCCTGAGTCAATTACCGCGACAATGACGTTAGGGCTTCCTGTGCTGATATCCCAGGCTTCAGGAGCATCGATGTCAGCATCTATCTTTCCCGCTGTTCCATCCACGGTTTGACCGATGTTATGGAGTCCCCACAACGAGTCAAACTGCGTATCGTTAGGGATGATTTGGAGCCAATAGAGGTAGTTCGGCTCGGCATACTCGACAGTGGGATCCCGCCGATACTTCAACACTGCTTCGTCGACTGACAAGGCACCATCCAATTTATACTGGTGAATCACTGTCGCATTCCTAGACATCGCCCTGACTTCTTTGGCACCCATATCTGCGCTGAGTGATGCGATTGCTGAACGCGATGCCTCATCCTTGAATTTGACCAGCACTTCTCCGGGGACGTAGCGGGCTGGGTGGCCCATCTGTTGTGATGGCGCTGTCAATCCTCGATGGGTCTGTTTTTGTTCCGCATGAGCCAGGGAATTTTCCAGTAGGAGCCCTGACAATGCTGCGACGGCGGTTGCCATCTTCAAAAGGCTCCTACTGAAATGGCCAAGACTTCTCATAAGTCTACTTCTGTATCTCATATCGATGATTGGGTTCTGCATACTCGATCTCTTGATACGACGTGAGTTGGGTGATCACCGATTCAACCGACCGATCGTCCAAGATTCTGACGTGATAGAGACGTCCACGTTGGATTTCGGCGATGATATCAATTCGGCTATCCTTCAGGATGAAGTCAATCCTCTCTCGTGAAATCCCGTTCTTGAATTTGACGAGCAATTCATGCGGGATGAATCGTGGCTTGGAGGATTTCTCAGGCTGTTCAAAGGTGGATAGTAGTGTCGCATTCCGGTTCATTGCATCACAAGATGTGGAGGACCATAGAACCGATGCACACAGCATGATTGGGGCAAGTCGGATCGCTTGGTCAGGCAAAGGGAGCAAAGACCTCATCATGTCCCTCCCTAAACCAGGGTCCATCAGTCTGCGGATCAGGTGACAAAGCGCAATTCATAACTACGCCGAGCAGCTCTTCCGGCGGTCACTCTTTCTTCGTGGTGGGCCGCTCTACTTTTTGATGCACCCATCTGGCAGAAGCGGGAGCGGTCGAGACGAAGGATTGGCCAAAGCCCAACACGAAGTGAGCGTCCGCAAGCCGCAATTCCCAGAGCGCAAAATCACCAAACCCAAACATCATTTCGGCTTGCGGGAATCGCTCCAGATAGCGCCGTTTGATCTCGTCATAGGTCGGTGCATCAGGAGAAAGTATTGCAGCTTCACCCTGTAGATTCAGGCGTCGCAGTGCGAGCGGATTTTTCTCTGGCGCATCCGGTTCCGCGATGAACAACGCGACCTGGGGATTTTCGAGTAGATGTTGCGTATGGAGCGCCAACCGGCTCAGATGCAGGTAGGCTCTGGTCCAATCCGACCCAAACACATAAGGCACATGCGATCCAAACGGCCGCCCATTTCGTAGCGTCAACAAGACTGCCGTTCGCACCTCTCCTGCCAATGCGGCCCACGCGTGATGGACATCCTGACTTGTGAGGGCTGTGGCCATCGTCGTTTGCTCCGGATTGGCAGAATCTCCACGCTCAGTTACAAATGCCTCGACAACATACCATCCGGTTGAGGCAATCGCCACATGACGAAAATCCAAATCATCTGTACCTCTTGACTCACTCAGACATGAAGCCTATCGTACGTGAGTGGGAGGAGTTAACGCCCCGAGGGAATATGGTTCATAAGGGGATCGAGCGTGAGGATGGTGTGCAGGACCAGCTTGTACTGGGAAGCCTAAAGTCCTCCCAAGATCACCGCCGTACCTAATCGTCCTCGGTTAGGTGCGTGCTCCTCCCACCTTAACATCCAGCGTGGTTGTCTCTACTCCCCGATTCAGGACCTGCGACTGATTCTAATCGAACGATCCTCGTGCTCTACGTGGCCGGGCACGCATACGCCCGCCTGCTATACTTTGGTTAATTGACGCATCACCTCGCCACTGCGGCGATACGACAACATGAAATTCCTCGAGGTGAGCATTATTGCCGGGCTTCTTCTATCACCGATTGTCGGTTCAGCGGAGCTGTATAAGTGGACAGATAAACAGGGGCATCTCCATATTACTGACGCACCGCCTTCGAAGTTGCAGAAAAAACCAGGTTCCTCGGTGAAGCCCAACCCTCGCTCCATTCAGCCGATGAAGGCTACACGGAGCCCATCAGCATCGGAGCACTCTCGATCCGAGGTTCATCCGCTACCGGAACAATCGGCGTTATCTTCATCGACGAAAGCTGAAGCCACTCAACCGAGCCTGGAGGGGCTCAGTCCGAATCTCGCAACACTCGCAAGTGCCTGGCAAACATTCGATGATTCCCAAGTGATTGCCAAAGTGCCGGTCGAACGCTGGAAGGATGAAAGAGGTCTCGAGCATTTCGTGGATGTGCTTCCCACAGGGAAAGGCTCAACCGGCGTTGAGACACCACCGGGTAAGCGGCAACTCACGACACCGTAACAGTTGCGAGAGATTTGGAGACTCGAGAGAGCCTCTGGAAAATCATTAGCCGGCCTTGTCAAAAGCAGGCACAAGTAACGGATCGCGCATGAGTCCTTGGAAGCTGCATATGAGCCAGCTGAAAGTTCTGTTACTTGCCGCTATCCCTATCCTCCTGCTTGGGCCCTCGATTCGGCAAGCAAATGCCAACCAGCCACATATTCCTACGGCGTTCTCAGAGGATGGGCGTTTCCTGCTGATTCAGATGGATGATCTGGTCGTCTGGGATCTTGAATCCAAGGCACTCGTCGTCAAGATGCCGCTCACCTCTTGTCACCAGGTTGCTCTATTGAAACAAGATGGTTGGGTACTGTGTGTGAAGCATGACGTCGTCATTTACGATTGGAAGAACCAAGCATCCATAGCGACGATTCCACGGGAATCACGCCAGCCGTACACCTTGCTCGCCTATTCGAATCAGACTGATCGGATGGTGCTCCGTCACGGGAACGAGGCGGTGTCGGTTTGGCAAATCGGGAAGAAGTTGATCCCGCTCAAGCATATTCCGTTGGATGCTAAGGCAGAGACCCAGTCGGTGGTCGCGTCGTCTGACGCAACGTTGCTGGCTGTTGCCCAGGGAGGCGCGATTCGCGTGCATGACCTTATGGGCACGACGATTCGCGACATGAGCATCAAAGGTGGGAAGCCGTTCGACCTCCTGTTCGCACCGGATAGGTCGGTGTTGGCCGCCAGCATTGGAAACACGGTTCTGCTCATCAACCCGGTAGACGTATCGATCCGAGGTCGAGCCACAGTGACGACTGCTGGGGGAGGAAGCGGGCCTCTCACCCTTCATCGCTTTTCGCCCGATAGCCGCCGACTGGTGGCAGGTCATAGAACAAGGAGTTATGTGTTGTTCGACTCCGACACGGGCGAGTTGGTTTCCTCGACCAATCTCACCAATCCCGATCAAGGGCGAGACGAGCCGTCCTCTATGAACCTTGCCGCTGTCGATGTTTCAAGCGATGGTGACTATCTGGTTGGACAGTCTGCACAACTCGGCACGATACAGATCTGGGACCTGCGCACCGGCGCCATATTATCGGATCTCTGTGGTCACGATTGCCGAAACAGGGATCCGCGTATCTCGCTGTTGAAGTGGGCGCCGACCGGATCGAAGATCATGCTGGGGCTCACGGGTGGCCTGAATCCGGATGTGGACGGCCACATCTCACTGTGGGATGTAGAGACCCGCTCACCGGAGCTGGTGTTGGATCCTACTCAGCCTCAGGCTAAGGTGTTGGCTAAGCGCCCCACACCGCCGGTCACTGATCCTGCGTTGTCCGCAAAGCTTCTCGCGCCAGCAGCTCTGGGAACCGGCCCGGCATTTGTACACGCGCGAGCGGTACGCGCACTGGTAACTTCCCCCAGCGCTAATTGGCTTGTCACAAGTAGTGATGACGGCTTGCTCAAAATTTGGGAGCCGGGACAGGGAATGCTTCTACGACAGCTGGTCTTGTCTGCGCCGGCAAGCGCGTTGGCGTTCAGCGCCGACGGCGCGATTCTGGCCGCAGGGACGACCCAAGGAGAGATACGGCTCTGGGACACGCAGAGTTGGAAGGAGTTTCCAGCTTATGCAAGCGGACAGGGAGAGATCAACGCCCTCCAGTTTCTCACCGGCAACCGATTTCTGGTCATTGCTGGCAAGCAACCGAATGTCCTCGTGGTGGATGTGGTTACCAGAGCGGTCATCAAGGAGCTGATCCATGCCGGCCACTCCCTTACCTGTGATCCGAAAGGTTGTCTTAGGAAGCGGGCGCCACAAGGGGACATCGTGGAGACTCTGAGCTTGCTGGACGGAAGCCGGTACTTGCTCACGACATCCCGGACCGGCCGTGTTGTTTGGGATATCGCGACATGGAACCCGGTGGAGGAGCCTGTCGGACTACCCGCGGTCTGGTCCGGACTCGGATGGAATCGTCCGTTTGTCGCGACGACGATGCAGGCTCGTGAACCAAATAGGTTGACGCTTGCGCTGTGGGATGCTACTCGGAACAAAGTTATGGCCAGGTTGGACACCTTTACAAAACGGGATACCGAAGTTCTTGAGAAAGGACCGACGGTCACATTGGGAGCCTCGATGGCTGTTGACCCATTGCATCGATGGGTGGCCACTCGGGTTGGAGAACGACTTGCTGTGTGGGACCTTAAATCTCAGGTCAAGCGAAAAACCTTCCACATGAAAACCCCCTATCATCTTCATTGGACGAGTGACGGCAGCTATTTGATCGTCGGCACGCTCGACCGGAAAGTGCTTGTCTGGTCGGCAGAGACGATGGAGCCTGCGCATTACTTGCACGATCCCTCCGTGAGCCACTAAGGCGCTTCGTTGCACGGCTAGGTCTTTCTTTATTCCACTCGTTCGCCATTTGGTCCCATTGTTTCCTGGAAAGTTTTATGGTACCAAACACTCAACGATTGCTTGATGAGAGGGTGAATGGGAAAAAGGAAAGACTCCGCATCAGATCCTGATTCGAAATCTTCCGCTCCTCGATCCAACTCTGAACCAGCCGCAAAGAAGCCAGCCGCCGCGAAAGCGGCAGAGCGGGTTACTGCTGTAGAGATGGGGGCGCGTCAGCGGGAAATTTCCGTCTCGGAATTTTTCACGAAGAACCGGCATCTGCTCGGATTCGACAATCCGCGTAAGGCGCTGTTGACCTGCGTCAAAGAGGCCGTCGACAACGCGCTCGATGCCTGTGAAGAAGCCGGAATTCTTCCGGATGTCACGGTCAAACTCGAGGTCGTGTCGAATGGGGCGCCCGTGGCGCCGAGCCAGGCGAATCGGTTTCGCGTTACGGTAACCGACAACGGACCGGGCATTGTGCGTCAGCAGATCCCGCGAATTTTTGCCAAGCTGCTCTATGGCTCAAAGTTTCATCGCCTTCGGATGAGCCGTGGCCAGCAGGGAATCGGCATTTCGGCTGCCGGCATGTACGGACAGCTGACGACCGGCAAGCCGGTGAAAATTATTTCGCGTATCGGTCCGAAAGCCGCTGCTCATTTCTTCGAAGTGCAGATCGACACCAAGAAGAACGAGCCGTTGGTTCATGAGAACAAACAGATCGATTGGGAACAGCCACGAGGCACCCAGGTGACGCTGGAGGTTGAGGGCAAGTATCAAAAGGGCCGTGCGTCGGTCGATGAGTGGTTGGAGCAGACCTCCATTGCCAACCCTCATGTCAAATTGGTCTATAAGACTCCTGAAGGTGAAACGAAAGAGTATCCTCGGACATACCATGAATTGCCGCCTCAACCGCGCGAGATCAAGCCGCATCCCTACGGGATCGAGTTCGGCATGCTCCTCAAGATGTTGCAGGACACGAAGAGCCATACCGTCTCGGGTTTTCTCGCAAGCGATTTTTGTCGGGTGTCTGATCCGTTGGCCGATGAGATATGCAAATCGGCGAAGATCTCGCCTGAGGACAGGCCTCGCGAGCTGAAGGGACCGGTCGCAGAGACGCTCTACAAGACATTGCAAGAGACGAAGATCATGGCCCCGCCCACCAACTGTATTTCTCCGATCGGTGAAAAGGCCATCCTCTCCGGCCTATACAAGCAGATCAAAGGGGAATTCTACACGGCAGTCAGTCGACCACCGGCGGTCTATCGCGGCAACCCATTCATCATTGAAGCAGGCCTGGCATACGGAAACAGACCGCAAGACCAAAACAAGCCGAAACAGCCGGCGATGCCGAAGGCAGAAGGGGAGCATGAAGAGGAAGATTCGGAACTCGCACGGGTGATCCGGTACGCCAATCGGGTTCCGCTCCTGTACCAGCAGTCTGCCTGCTCGACCTTCAAAGCCGTGCTGAGTACGGGCTGGAAAAACTACGGCTTGACTCAGTCTCGTGGCGCCCTTCCAGGTGGACCGATGGTGATCTTTGTCCACATGGCGTCGGTCTGGGTGCCCTTTACCAGTGAGTCCAAAGAAGCGATCGCGGATTACGATGAAATTCAGAAGGAAATCACCCTGGCTCTACGCGAGTGTGGGAGGCGATTGGGCCTCTTCGTGCGCCGGCGTGAACGGGCGGCCAGTGAATTTCGGCGGCGAAACATTTTCGAACTGTACATCGAAGAAGTCGTTGAGGCGTGCAACCGACTGAAGGGAGGGACGCTGCCGAAGCAAAAGCTGAAAGAGCAGCTTCAGAAGATTGCGACGTCTCGCACAGGCGGAACAAAAACCGACGAAAGGCTTGGGAAAACCGGCGGCGGTCCCGAAGGTCTTCCGCATTCCATCATCGTCACAGCGGAGGGAATCGAGGGAGAGACGGCTTTGGCGACACAGATCGAGTCGGATCAGGGACTCGTGGCCCAGGCTGAAGAGCCGGAAGTCTTCGGCGGCATGTCTACCCATGAGCCTCTTTCGAAAGAGGACGCGACCGACAAGTCTAGTCGAAGCAAGCATCTACCGAAGAAGACGACTGCGAAATCCGGTCAGCTCGCGACCCGAACCGATGAGGCCAAGGCCAAGCACACATCCAAGTCGGTCAAAACCGCAGCTTCGAAGAAACACAAATAGGACAACATGGCGACCAAAACCAAGAAAACCACGCTGGTCGAAAAGAAGTTGATCGGTCTGGCTGATATCGTGATCCAGTCGGCGGAACGATCAAAAGATCCTACGTTTCAGATTCCGATTCGTGCCCTCTCCAACGTGTCCTTCAATGAACGGAAGGGCCTGATCGAGATGGGTAGTAGAAAGCAAGAACGGTCGTTTTTCAACGTCGGCATGGCGAAGAAGTTCATGCAGACGGTGTTGGTGGCGGATGCCCTCTCTGAACTGCAACGGGCTGATCTGACCACCTCGCTTCGAGAAATTTATTACCGCACGAAACACACGATCAAAAACTCGCACGAAAACACTTTCGATACACAGGATGAATCCGATCCCGTGATCGAAGATCTGGAGGTGTCCCTTGCCGCGCTCCGGGAAGAACTCCATGTGCGGGCGGAGAACAGCGGCAGCATCGTCGGGCCTGTAGTGTTCGGTGATGATGGGGACCGTGTGGATTGTTCAAAGCTTGGGAAGGGCGGCTATTCGGTGCCGTCGATCGTGGAGCCGGAGTATCTGGAGATCAGGCGATGCACGGCAGATTTTGTGCTGCTCGTCGAAAAGGGAACGCAGTGGAATCGGCTTTCTGAGGATAAGTTCTGGCGACGGTACAACTGCGTTTTGCTCACGGGGAACGGTCAGCCGCCGCGAGGTGTACGTCGCTTGGCTCGTCGACTGCACGAGGAACATCGGCTTCCTGTCTATGTGTTGGTTGATAACGATCCCTGGGGGTACTATATCTATTCGGTCATCAAGCAGGGCTCGATTAATTTGGCGTTCGAAAGCCAACGGATGGCCATTCCCAAAGCCAAGTTCATGGGCTTGTCCAGTGCCGACCCCGAACGGTATGAGCTCCCGCGCAATGTTGGGATCAAGTTGAACGAGAAGGATATCGCCCGTGCAAAAGAACTGATGAACTATCAGTGGTTCAAGAAACCGGCCTGGCAGGCTGAGATCAAGCGCATGCTGACCAGCGGATTGAAGTACGAACTCGACGCATTGGCCAATAAGGATTTTCAGTACCTAACGAAAAAATATCTGCCGAGGAAACTCAAAGAAAAAGATTGGCTGGACTGACCCGCCTCCTCTCCGTGCCATCATCGAGTCAGACGGTTTCTCTCACGTATCGGCTATGAAGACATTGCCCGCCTGGACGGCGCCCCTTCGTGACTGGCAACGCCGTGCCTTGGCCGCAGTCTGTGGTCATGAGGCCAAGGAGTTTCTAGCGATGGCCACGCCTGCTGCGGGAAAGACCCGCTTTGCCTTGCGTGTGGCCCATGAATTTATGACCAAGCAGGCTGCGGTCAGGGTACTGGTGGTCTGCCCGACGAATCACCTTCGCACGCAATGGTCGGATGCAGCGGGGAAGATGGGATTACAGCTCGATCCGACCCTCACCAATGAACAGACATCTGAAGCAACGGATTATCACGGTGCTGTAGTCACCTATCAGCAAGTCTGTCTGGCCCCCGAGATCTTTCAGCGTGTCTGTAAGAGCAAGAAGACGCTGCTTATTTTTGACGAGTTGCATCATGCCGGTGATGGGAAAAACTGGGGAAAGGCCTTGCGGTCGGCATTCGACTCTGCGGTCTTTCGGCTGATCCTGTCCGGTACGCCCTTCCGCTCGGATAACAATCCAATCCCGTTTATTCGATATGAGCACGGAGAAAGCCGGGCGGATTTTGCCTATGGCTATACCGACGCGATCCGTGACAACGTCTGTCGGCCGATTGTCTTTCCGAGCTACGAGGGTGAGCTGAGCTGGTTATCCGAAGGCCGTGAGCATCAGGCGACGTTTGAAGATGGGTTGACGTTCAACCGGCAACGGGAGCGGCTGAAAACCGCACTTCTCCAAGAAACCTGGCTTGGCCCGGTGATCACTGATGCCCATGCGCAACTCACGCGTCTTCGCCAGCAAGAACAGCCGGATGCGGGTGGTCTAATCGTCTGTATGGATCAGGAACATGCTCGGTGGGTGGCGGATCTGGTCGGTCGCATCGTCGGTACGAAAGCCGCCGTTGCAGTGTCGGATGATCCTGCCGCCTCGCGCACGATCGAAGAGTTTGCCGGTCACAAAAAGCAGCAGTGGCTTGTGGCGGTGAACATGGTGAGCGAAGGCGTCGATATTCCCAGACTCCGGGTCGGCGTCTATGGGACGAACGTCATCACAGAAATGTATTTCCGGCAGGTCGTCGGGCGGTTTGTCCGAATGCAAGATGGTTTTCCAAAACCGCAACGGGCGTGGCTTTACCTGCCAAAAGATCCGATCCTGGTGCACTATGCCAAGCAGATCAAAGCGGAGCGGGATCATGTTTTAGAAGACATCATGCCACCAGGCCAGCGAGACCTCTTCGGCCGTGTGACGGTCTCGGCCAATGAGTATATGCCGCTCATGGCGGTGGCAAGAATGGATAGCCTGATCGGCGAGGACGAAGCGCGAGGAGAACCTGATGGGGTAGTGGCTTCCCAGCCGGCGGTGTCACTCCACCAGCAGAAGTACGAGCTACGGGATCTTCATAGATTGCTCGTCAGCGCCGTTTCTAGAACCAGCGGGATTGACCATCGCCGACTCAACGCGGAATTGATCGCCCGCACCGGAAGCCGCGTCGATCAGGCGACAGTCGAGCAGCTCAAGAAACGGATCCAATTGCTGGAGCGATGGAAAGAACGGGGGTATGACGGAAAACGGTAGGTGGGTGGAAGCCGATCAGCTTGTGGCCACTTCTTTCTCACGCAGGTACTTATCGAACACAAATGGACCGAACGGGAGAAGAGACGCCAGGAAGGCATAGAGGGAAAATCGGTTATCCCATTGATATGTCGTCCGTAGCTTGGCCAACTGGACGGCGTAGAGCAGGAACAATATCCCATGAATCGTTCCCACGACGGTGACGACTCTCGGCATTCCCATCAAGTACTTCATCGGCATCGCGATGAACAGTAACGCAAGAAATGAACCGCCCTCGGCTAAGGCGGTCATTCTAAATAGTCGGATCTGGTTCATTGATAACCGTCTTCTTTTGCGCTGATGCCCGATGCAGCTGGTCCGAGCCTAAGCAGGTGTGTATTGTCTGGGACAGTATGGGCCAGTGTCAACGAGGAGTGTTGGGCTGATATCCTGAGTTTATTGCTACAGAGAGTAAATGGCAGTCGCTTTTCGATGTGAGGTTGTGAAGCCGTCGACGAATGTGCCGGCTACGACCTCCCTTGTTTGCACTGAAAAAGCTTGGATCTGCACCCACTTCCTCTCAAAAGCCCGCTACAGGCTGAACAATCGACCATTGAACAGAAAGGCGACAAGAACTAGAATTAAACACCTTTTCATTCAGTCGAGCATGGATACTGGACGAGTGGCGCGATGTCTATCAGTATGTGGGAGGCAACGCATCATCGCACGGGTTTCTGCTCTTCGAGGAGGCGCAGCGTGAAAGCTAAATATCTCATCGCCATTTGCGGATTGTTTCTCGCGTCGCCTGGTCATGCGGCAGGCCCTATGGCCACTCAAGTGTGTAACCAACTGTCGGATTCTTCGCTGGTGTCCGTTCACGCCACAATGGGCACAGGTGAGGGCTGCGCCTGGCAATGGCCGAATGGTCAGGCGCTCTCGATGTATGTGCATATCAATGGGCAAGACGAAGCGGTGGCGTCGATGAAACAGGTGATGGAAACCAACTTACAAAACCCGGCCTTCAAACGAACAACGTTCCCAGTCTGTACAGGCGGTGACATGGTGGTCGGCGATTTCAAAAATGAGAGTGGTCCAGGTGGAGCGGGGTATACGCGATGTTCGGGGTTCGTGCTGACCTTTGGCTTTCAGGGAGTCGATGCTGAAAAGGAGTTACCGAAAGTCGCGAATAAACTCGCCGGAACCCCCTTCACGAGATAACCATGACCGAGGAGGCTGGATCATAGTTTGAGGACAGAGTGTAATTGCCAGGTTCTCTTAATTCCTCCCACGCTCTGGTAGACCGATCTGCCGGGGACCCGACTGTGGCCGAGCGCCTGTCTTGGAGAAGTTGTTTATTCGAGGCCTCTCGACCGGCGCTAACTCTATATCGGCCAGCACACCGCGATGGTCTGATGGCCACAGCGTATCTCCGTTGGGGAGGCGGCCGGGTTGATCAAACGCCAGGCGGCTGGTGCGCACGACCGGATCCTTCCCGTTTGTCCCATCCGCCAAGAAAATAAAATCGACGCGACGATCGGCGGTGGGCCATTCGACATGGATGTTTTGCCAGACGGTACCGCCAGATACCCCTGGATTCGCAACTCGGAAGACATCGATGAATCCGGGCTCTCTTTGCCATTCAGCGAGAACAGCAGACTGTTCGCCGGTGTTCAAGTCGCCCATCAGGATTGCTCGTCCCGTTCCTCGATATTCACGAAACACCTCTCCGACTCGTTCGAGTTGGCAGTCGTCTCCTTTCGACGTATGGGCGGAAAAGACCTGGATCGGTCCATCTGGGGCGTCGATGGCAGCACGCAGAAGAATGCGGGGATCCATGCGCCGTTCACAGCGAGGCAGATCGTAGACTTCCCAGGCCATGATTGGGTAGCGGCTCAAGATCGCCGGTCCTTCTTTGAAACCGATGGCTGAGGTGATCAGCCGGTCAAGGAAGCGGACCCCGGAAATGTGTTGGGTCGCAGGCTCGAACACCATCTGATACCCAAGCGCATCGGCGATCCGTTGTGGGACGTTGCCATGCGTTCGGCTGATCGATGCCTCCTGAAGCGCGATCACGTCAGGTTGCAAGCGCTGCAGCTCCTGAATGGTCATATCGAGCCGCTCTTCGAGATGGGTGCCTCTCTCGAAGAATCCTGACCACGGCCCACCATGCAGTAGGTTGTAGGTAAGGACGCGCAGCGCGGACGAATCTTGTTTGTTGTCCTCAGCAACAGCCGCAGAATTGAAGAGCAATACTGTGACGACGAGCCACAGGAGGATGTACCCGGTGCGTCTACTCATGTGTGATGCGCACACCATACGCCTTTGCGATAAACCTTTCCACTGCCAGCTGTACCTAGTGGATCCTGAAATTTGGAATGAGCCCTCTCCCGTCCTTGCGTGCTGTTTTCCGCGGATGCTAAGATCCTACCAGTTGAATACTTTTGGACTTATTCTGGAAACGTTATGCCGAATGTTACCTTACTTGTCTCACCCAGCTGCGGAGCCTGTCCCTCGGCGAAGAGCCTGTGGAAACAGTTGCGTGTGAAATACAGCTTTTCCTATCGGGAAGTGGATATCACCACGAAGGATGGTCAGGAATTGGCGGACCGCCATTCCGTCCGAGCCGTGCCTGCGACAATTCTCGACGGAAAGCTGACGTTCGTCGGAGTTCCGAGTCGGGAGAGCGCAGAAAAGGCCCTTCAACTCAAGATTAAACAACGGGAAGGCTAGGAAGTGATGGACGAAGACGATAACGAGCTTCCAGATCTTCTTCCACTCATTGCCAAGGGACCTCCGCCGGATTGCCCGATCTGCGGCGATCCCATGTCGTTTATCGACGGCGATTGGGCTTGCGTCGATTGTAACGGCGAGCTCTTGGGACCGGAGACCGGGTAGCGTACAATGACCGGCCATGTTGCGGGTCATCACCGGTCGCTTTCACCCTGTTCTCGAAACCGCTCTTGTCGATCATCTCACGCGCGCCAAGGCTACCGATCCTCTTGCACCGATAGGCATCTTTGTTCCCTCAACACCGCTCGCGGACCGTCTTCGCACGCTCCTGTCCGTCGAACAGGGGTTGTCCTTCCTGAATCTTCATATACTGACCTTTCATCAATTCGCTCTGAAGCTGGCCGGAGAAGTCTCGGGTCGTTGTCCATTGCCGCGTCTAGTGGATGAGTTGTTCTTTGAGCGATTGGTCCGTCACATCGTTCGCAGCAAGCTCTCCAGCCAGGTTCCGTTACAACGCATCGGGCAATCCTCTGGAACATGGGGGGCGCTCTGGGCGACGATTCGTGACTTGCGGGATGCCGATGTCGATCCAAGGCAGGTATGGCAAAGTCTCGGAGAAGAGTATTTTGAGGAGGACGACCGGGAGTGGCTCGAGGCTCTGATCTCGCTCTACGCGGCCGTGAAGGAAGCCGGCAGAACCCTGGAGGCTGGGACGCAAGATGATCTGGCAGAGGCGCTTCTTCCTCTTATCCCGACCGCTTCGTTCCTCCAGTCGTTGAAGCACGTGTTCTATTACGGGTTCTATGATCTCACGCAGGTACAGCTGTCTTTCTTTGGAGCGGTCAGCCGGATCAAGGACACGACCTTGTTTTTCCCACTGGAGGATGATCCGGCCTATGCATTTGCTCGGCGCTTTTTCGATCGGTACATTCAACCGTTGGCAGTGCCGGACGAGGCTGCGATCCGATTAAAGCAGGACTCTCCTCATGTCATGGAGCGTGCTGTCTCGCTCACTTTCAGAAGTGTGATCGGTGTGGAGGAAGAAGTGGCGTCCACCTGCCGCACGATCCTCGATCTCGTTGAAACCAACGGCTATCGGTTCGACGAGATCGGCGTCTCCGCTAGGACTCTCGACCCCTACAGCCCGTTTCTTCAGTCGATCTTCGATCGCCATCGCATTCCCTTCCAGACAACCGCATCGAAACCATTGATTCACGAACCGATCTGCAAGCTTGTATTGCAACTGGCTTCCCTCCCGTTGAGCGATTTCTATCGCGGGTCAGTCCTCGATGTGGTGACATCCCCGCTCTATAAATCTGATCTATTCGACGACCTGTCGGAGTCGTATCGCCCCGACCTATGGAAAGTGCTGGTACAAGCCCTTCATATCATTCGCGGAGCTGAGGAGTGGAGGTGGTTGGAGCGGGCCAGTCACGCCGCATTGATCGTTGAAGAAGATGAGAGCCCAATCGGCTCCCTTGCAATTGCGACGGGAGTGATCGATCTCCTTTGGCAGGTGGTCTCACAACTCATAGAAGACTGCTCGCGCCTGCCGTCGCGAGGTACGATCGGCCAGATGGTCACGGCTTGCCGGACTCTTGTCGAGCGGCGTCTACGGCGGCCGGATGTCGCAGAATTACCTGCCGAGCGTGCTCAGATTGGTGACCGTCCGAGGCTGTGGGATACCATCGATCATGTCTGGGGCACCCTCCTGGAAATGGAGCCGCTCACCGAGGAGCTCACATGGGCGGAATTCATGGAACTGCTGACGCATACACTCGAACGAACGAGAATCCCTGTTCACGATGGCTCTTCGCACGGAGTGATGGTGCTCGACGTGATGGCTGCTCGCGGGATCCCCTTTAAGGCGCTATTCATTCTCGGTCTGAACGAGAAAGTGTTTCCGCGCTATATTCGGGAAGATGCCTTTCTGAGAGACCGCCATCGGCGTGTCCTCGAGGCCACACTTGGATTCAAAATCGACGAAAAATTGACAGCTTATGAAGAGGAGATGCTGCTCTTCCGCCTGCTCTGTCAGGCTGCCAGCCACAGGCTCTATCTCTCCCATCAACGGGCCGATGAAACCGGACGGATGCTGGCGACTTCTTCCTATGTCGAAGACGCTCGCCGGCGGTTCGGCGCTCACGAACAACCGATCGATGTGGTCCCTCGCCGTGTGACTGATCGAGTGATGCAACGGCCGATGATCACGAGGTTCTTACCACCTCCCGAACTGACTCAGTGGATGGCTCTGAACGGGCAAGACCCTATCGAATTGGTCCAAGCGCTCGGGCGTGACGTCGCCTTCTTCCAGCATGCCTATGTGGCGCTGGATCGCATCGAAGAGGAAGGTAATAGGCTGAATTCGTTCGATGGGATGGTCGGAGCGGTCGAGTCCCATTGGGCTCGGCTCATGGACCGAGGTGTGGCTCCAACGCCGATCGAACGGTATGCGCGCTGTCCCTTCCAATATTTTGCCTCAGATGTGCTACGACTTGAGCCGGGCCGTCGTTCGATATTGCAACAGCCTGATGCAGCGCTGGTGGGGACATTCTGCCACGCTGCCTTACGTCGGTGCTACGAACAATTTGTGCAGTCTGGATGGCCGGTGGTACAAGCCGCGGATGATAAGAAGAAGCGAGCGATCTGTATATCAGTTGAACAAGCAGCTGCGGACCTCGAAGCCGAACATCGAACCGGTCACTATCTTTTGTGGGAGCTGCTGAAAGAGCAGATTGTGATGCTTGTAGCGGCGGCTGTCGAGGCAGACGAATCGGAGCAGATCGAACATCCGTACCAACCGATTGACTTTGAAGTGGATATGGAGGGAGCGATCCCCGATATTTTAGACGGGGATTCGTTAAAGATCCGAGGCCGGATCGATCGACTTGATCGGCACCGAGACTCCGGTGCATTGCGCGTGGTCGACTATAAGTTCAAACTCGGTTCAGCCATGAAACCGGAAGATCGCAACCTGACCCAGTCGGCGGCCCGTGGGTTTCGGATGCAGCCACCGTTCTATAGTTGTCTCGCCGTTCCTGGACAGCCCACGGCTCGTCATGTCCAGTTCCTGTTTCTTGCACCCGCATGGCCGAAGCCGATAGATCGTTCGTCGTTTGATCCACCATCGTGGGCCTCAGAGAACGGGAGGCTGATCCAACAGTCGATCAAAGCCGTGATCGACGGGATCCGGACTGGGCGGTTTTTTATCCTCCCGAACGGCTATTGCGACACGTGTGAGTTTCGTGTGATCTGCCGGAGAGAGCATGCTCCGACATGGTGGAGAGCGTATCGAGCAACCGAGCCGAAAGAGTTGAAGAGGCTGCGTACGCAGAAGATCAGCGATGCATAACGACTTGCTCATGCCGGATCGTGCAGCCCGAGAGTCGGCCGAGACGACCTTCGACCGCAACGTTGTGGTCGTGGCAGGCGCTGGGACCGGCAAGACAACCCTGCTCGTCAATCGTCTCGTCCATCTGCTGATGAGAGCACCGGCCCCGGTGTCGATTACGCAGGTGGTGGCACTGACATTCACCAACAAGGCGGCAACCGAGATGAAGGTGCGGTTGCGAGAACGGTTGACCGTCCTCGCCCATCCACAATCCGATACGCTGCGAGCACCCGATGGAGGGGCTGTTTCGAAGAGGGAGCTACAAGAGCGGTATGGACTGAGCAGTGAGACAATCGCTGTGCGTGCCAAGGCCGCCTTGCGCGAATTGGAAAAAGCGCAGATCGGCACACTCCATAGTTTCGCGGCGCACCTGTTACGGCTCCATCCGCTGGAAAGTGGCGTCGACCCTGATTTTAAGGAAGATGATGGTCTGCGATTTGAAGAGCAGTTTACAGCGGCATGGGATTGCTGGCTCGATCAGGAATTGAGTCGCAATGGCCAACACCATCCGGTCTGGCGATCGATCTTGTCATCGGCCACGCTCGATGCCGTCAGGTCGTTGGCCTGGTCCTTGTGCAGTGAATCGATCGATCTCGACGCGATGCAGCAACAACTTGCTTCAACGGCGATATCGCCGGCTCTGTCGGATTGGATCCAGCTCATGGGAGCACGGGCCGACCAGCTGTTGAGCGAGCATGACAGGCCGAAGCGCCGTAAGGTCGAGCAGATGCTGGCTGCTGCGGCTTCTGTGCTGAACTTTGTGGCAAGCAAGGGGTTGGCGGCTCGACAAGATGTGACAATCGAAGAACGAGCATGGCTCGACAAAGATCTTGGGAGTGCAGTGGCTGGATGGGAGAAGCATGATTTCAGAGAGGCGGGTGCCCTCATCGAGATCGCGCAACAACTCTTCACGGTCGACCATGCTTTTCTGAATGACCTCCTGCAACTTCTTATCCCGCTTGTGCGGAACATCCGAGAAACATTTGTTCGACAGGGCTGGCTGTCTTTTGATGGGTTGTTGGCGCGGGCGCGGAGGTTGCTCTTTGAACACCCGACCGTCCGTGAGCGGGTCAAACGAGAGTATCGAGCCTTGTTGGTCGATGAGTTTCAGGACACGGATCCGACGCAGTACGAGATTATCTTGGCGGTCTCCGAGCGGCATGGAGCACAAGCGGCTCGATGGCAGGAGATGGTCCTCGACCCGGGGAAGCTGTTCATCGTGGGAGATCCGAAACAGTCGATCTATGCCTTTCGGCGAGCCGACATCGAAGCCTTCGATCGAGTCGTGGAGAAGGTCCTGTCCGAGGGGGGCATTGCGCAAGCCTTGACGACGAACTTCCGCAGTGATGGCGCGGTTTTGGAGCCGGTCAATGAAACGTTCGATCGGCTCTTTGAGCGACGTCCACTCGTCCAACCGGCAAACGTGCGGTTGGAGGTACGCCCTCAGCAGAAGCCAACTTTAATCGAGCCGGGTGTTCGTCTCTGCGTGACGAGGCCGGATGGTGAGGACGAACCGTTCGACGCGGCAGGCGCGACACGAGCTGAAAGCGAAGTGCTGGCTCGCTGGTTGGCTGAGGAGGTGTTCAGTCAACCCGTGGTGAAACCGGGCCACGTCGCGTTGCTGTTCAGGAAATTGACGCAGGCCGATGCCTACCTCGATGCATTGCGGCGGTACGAGATTCCCTATGTGATCGAAGGTGAAAAGCATTTCTACCGCCGCCAGGAAGTGATCGATCTGGTCAATCTCCTGCGTGTTTTGGACCACCCTCATGATGAAATTGCTATGACCGGACTCCTTCGTTCGCCACTCGGTGGACTGACGGATCGGGAACTCTATGAACTCAAAGAGGCTGGGCATTTCAACTATCTCTTGGCAGATAATCTGAGGACATGGCCTCATGTCCGCGCCGAAGCCGTGCGGCGACTGTATGAGCACCTCTTGTGGCTTCACCGAGCCATCCCCGTTGTGCCGTTGGCCGAAGCGCTTGATCTGGTGTTTGACCGATTGCCCATCCTTGATTTGGCCGCTGCGTCGCTCCATGGGGAACAGGCTGTGGCCAATCTTTTGAAAGTGAAGCAGACGGCTGCATCGCTCGCTGACCGACCGCACATGACACTGAGTGGCTTCGTCGATCTGATGATCGCTCGACTTGAAGAACAGCCGGATGAGACTGAAAGCCTGCTTGCCGAAGAATCACTCGAAGCGGTGCATGTGCTGACGATTCATAAGGCCAAGGGGCTGGAATTCCCCATCGTCGTGTTGCCAGGTCTGCACCAAGGGAGTGGGCGCGAGCGGAGCGCACCGCAGGTCTCCTATGATTGGTCGAGCGCAACCTATGGGCTCTTTCTCGGTCGGCATCGATCGCTTGGTTCATTGCTGGTCCAACACAAGCTGCGGCTCCGAGAGGATGCCGAACGTCGACGGGTGTTGTATGTCGGGATGACGAGAGCAAAAGAGATGCTGCTTTTGTCAGGCGGAATAACGGCCCGTTCAGTCGGCGAAACGGTCTTCGAGCTGTTGCGAAACATTGGAACAGGAGAGATCGGAGATCGATCGACCGAGGCCTTGACCATCGGAGCCAGTAGCATTCCGCAACGAGTCGTCGCGGCACCGGAACGAAAACGGCCTCGGCGACGCATGGATGGGGTAGTCAGAGAGAGTTCGATTGATCCACAGGAGATAGCTCGTCTGTGGGAGAGGAGGACCGTCCGATGGAAGAAAATCGGCGAGAGCAGGCCTCATCTGACGCCAACGGGCCTGGACCAAGGGGAAGATTTCGTTCGAGGTGAGCTGATCGCCGTTCGGCAGGATCCGGCCATTGGTCGTTTAGTCGGCGTGGTGACTCATCGTCTGTTGGAACAATGGGATTTTTCCCGGGATCCCTCCGGGTTATCGGATCAAGTCGGCACCCTTCTTCGGTCGGTCCTTGGAATAGCCGAACATACCCATGCGGAAATAGTCGAGGATGAGGTGAAGAAGCTTCTTACGGCCTTCGGTCGGTCGGAAGTCTATGCGCGCTTGCAATCATCTCACATCCTCGGTCGTGAAGTTCCATTTATCATGCCGTGGGGTGAGCGACAGGTGATGGAAGGAGTCATGGATCTCCTCTATCGGGTCGAAGGGGAGCTGTGGATTGCCGATTACAAGACGGATGGGGTTTCAGCGGATCAGGCGGCGGCTCGCGCCGAACGGTACCGAACGCAAAGCGAAGTCTACAGGGCCGCTGCGAAACAGGGACTGGGAGCCGAACCACGGTTCCACTGCCTCTTCCTGCGGTGTGGCGTCGCCATAGAATTGTAAGGCTTGTGGACTATCAACATGGCTCGACGAGAACCGATCTCTTCCGAAGCATTTGCAGAGTTGGTCCAACAAGCTATTGCGGATCTCCCGCCTCCCTATGCCAAGCTCATGGAGTCCATTGCCGTGGTCGTAGAAGAAGAGCCGTCCGAGGATGTCTTGCGAGATTTAGAGCTGGACGAAAAGGATGATCTACTGGGCCTCTATCAAGGCCAATCGCTCGTGGATGACTCGTTCTTCAGGCCGGGCGGTGAGCCACCACCACGGATTTCCATCTATCGTGGACCGATCCTCCGGATATGCCAAAGTCCGGAGGAGGTGGTGCAGGAAGTCTATGACACGGTGGTGCACGAACTCGGGCACCATGTCGGTCTGGATGATGATGAAATGCCCTACTGAAGGAGCCTCGGTCAGAGCTCTTAAGAGTACGCAGGCTTTTGCCTGGCTCGCTGGTAACCCAGCACGAGCATGACTATTCCGATCAACACCATAGGCAAGGAGAGGATCTGGCCCATGGTAACTGGTCCCAGAATGAAGCCAAGATGCTGATCCGGTTCCCGGAAGAGTTCCACGATCAGCCTGCTCATACCGTACCCGGTCACAAAGGTCCAGAAGATCGTACCGGGAGGAGTCGGACGTCGATCGATCCACCACAAGACTGCGAACAACGTGAGGCCCTCCAGCATGGCCTCGTATAGTTGTGAGGGGTGGCGACAAATCGGACCTCCGGTCGGGAAAACCATACACCACCCTACGTCGGTAGATCGGCCAAAGAGTTCTCCGTTGATAAAATTCCCAATCCGGCCGCATCCTAATCCGATCGGGGTGACGGAGGCTGCCAGATCTGCGATGGTATAGGCAGGAATCCCATGCCTACGGCTGAACCAGATCAGTGCGACAATTGTTCCGATGAGCCCGCCGTGGAAGGACATTCCTCCCTCCCAAACTGCGAGCAATTTCAGAGGGTTCTCGATGTAATAGGAAAAGTTGTAGAAGAGCGTATACCCGATCCGCCCACCCAGGAACACACCGAAAGCTGCGTAGACGACCATGTCATAGACCTGGTCCTTCCTGATTTCCAACCCTTTCCGGTTCACCTTGTGCTGAATCAAGAAATAGGCCGCCGTCAGGCCGATCAGGTACATCAGCCCATACCACCGCAATTGAATGGGACCCAGAGCAACAATGACAGGATCGATATTTGGGTACGGTATCGAGGCTAGTGAACTCATGTATTTTCTGTCAGGAGTGTGCTCCGAATGGCATCGTTCGTATTCTGAACAGATTCAGGATACCGTGGTAATAGGTGTCTTTTCTGTGACCCATGAGGCAGCATTGCCAACGGATCATACGGGGGCTCACGGATCAATGCAAGCGGGTCTGCAATGAACCGGATGATTGGGACAGAGTCCTGGGAAAACCTTGCCTACAAATCATTTCCCCGCATCCAAGGTGTAGAGGTGTTGGATTTCTGAAACGGCTGTGCCTTCCTCTGTCGTGAAAAAGAGACCCAATATTTGTCACTTTCCATTACCGTATATCGCCCCCTTGATTTTCCGAGGGAATCGTCTGGGACTTGCCGGATATACGCTGGCATGAAGCATGCTGATATCTTTCCCGTAAGAAGAGCGATTGGACGGTTTCAGTGCCCATCACAACCATCACCAGGGAGGTTCGCCATGTCGGAGCAGGGGAAGTACGTCGCCAAGGCAGCTGCATTCATCGCCGGTGGAGCCGTCATCGGAGCAGGACTGGGGCTCCTCTTCGCTCCACAGACTGGGTCTGATGCACGTCGGAATATCGGCCGGTATGCTCGGAAGGCACAAGCGCAGACCAATCGATGGGGAAGAGCAGTCAAGTCCGGTGTGAAGGTGGCGTTTGACCACAAGCCACCGATTGTCAACAATTGCGAGGAGCAGACACCACAACTCGCCGCAGTCATGAACTGATCCCCACCGACGATCATCGGTGGCAGGTCCACCCGTTGTGTTCCTCCTCCGTTGCGGCTGGATCTGCTATCGATGGTCCGCGGGGATCTGAATGCTGATAGCGACAGGTAGATCATCTACCTGAGTGCCTCAACAAGGCACCTCCACATCCTCCCCTCATTCTTGCCGGCCCACCATCAGAGGCTCCTAATACTCGCATCGTGCATGGAATCCTTGGGTGGGCTGTGAGCTGTCAAACTGTAGATATGTGTCTGTGTGTAAGGTCCTAGAGACTTTGAGAAGATTTTTGGGACAGATTCGATCAAGCTACTAACTCGTTCCTTTCGTCACAAAGCCAGCCTCGATGGCAGCCCCACCGCATTCACTATATGAATGACTGAACCCTGGGTATGAGGCTGTGAGAAAATGGCTGTGAGGCCTGAGTCGCTATGCTAAAATCCGCCTTCTTGCCGGAGTGGCGGAATAGGCAGACGCAAGGGACTTAAAATCCCTCGGACTCACAAGGTCCGTACCGGTTCGATCCCGGTCTCCGGCACCAGATTCAGCGGGTAAAGACGAGTCAACTATGACTTGTCTGGTTTTTTTGACCTTCAACGTACCGAAAGAGGGATTCATGATTGGCAAGACAGGAATGGTGATCATTGCAAGCGCGGTTCTAGGGGTTGCAGCCCTTATAGGGGGGGCATGGATTGCGACCGCGCCACCGGACAACGTCGAACCGTGGAAGGAGAAGCAGTGTAAGGAATACGTGGAGGAGTTGGACGCGCTCAATCGGTACAAAATGTTCTGGTCGTTCGTTCAACAACGCCTCGCGTTTAACGACTGTTTGAAAAAGGCGGATGAAACCGGCCAGAAGCCGTAGATCGGTCGAAGGCCGATGGTCTCGGTTTCCCATGCAGTGGACCGACCAGTTGTACGTTTCTGGCACTCAGGCCCAAGAAGTTCGGAAATTCATCGATGGTAAGGGTCTTGCGGTAGCGCTCTTGCTGCTGATTCTGTTCCAATGGCTGGGTGGGGCGCCTGTTTATGCCGAGTGGATGTTGGTCGACACCAATGCCAAGGCGACAGTCTATATCGATGCTGACTCTATAGCCCGAAACGGCAACTTGCTCAGCGTCTGGGTCATGGACGATCTGAGGACGGCGCATACGAGAGGGTCGAGTAAGTATCTGTCCTCTCGCACACAGGAAGAGCACGATTGCGCCAACGAGCGATTTCGGCTGCTGGCCTTGGAGAACTTCTCAGGGAATATGGGTGCCGGCGACGTCGTCTACAGAAACGCGAGAGAATCAAACTGGACGTCCATCCCCCGAGGAACATTGGCGCAATCCGTGTGGAAGGCTGTGTGTAGGAAGAAATGATGGGGCATGGGTGTGCAGGTGTGCCGAATCACGCTGACGCACTTTCTTGTCCACACTTCCAACACTTAGAGAATTGACTCTCGTGCTGCTCGCCGCACCCTGGGCATACCCAGGCGTCAGGGTTTGATGGTTGCGAGATCAACTCTTCATCGAGCACCTGTCGTGCCCGATAGGCATCCTCGTCTTGGATGACCCAGAGCTCCGGGAAAATCTCTGCAAAGGGAATCTCTCCAGCCAGGCCCGACAAACGCTGATTCTTGATCATGCACTGGATGCCAGCCTGTTCAAGCCGCTCCTTGCGCATCTCGACGTCAATCAAATTATGGGAGACGAAGACTTTTCTCATGGAAGCGATCCTTTGAAGAATTTCTCTTCTATTACAGTCAATACCATCGCAAATGGATGTAGTCTATTCTGATGAAAACAACGCACAAGCAGTGATTTTACAAAGCCAAGCTGTAAAGGATCAGCCTCCTCGTCTTTGTTGTTTTGAGCGCTAGAAGGTCTGCTGATTAAGAGTCAGAGGGCAGCGATCGCGCGAGACAGCTATGAATCCAGAAAGCGATGGCGTCAACCTAGAACTTTACCCTCTCAGCACTCACCACCTACCGATGCTTACTTCTTAAAAATCAGCCTCGGCTCCGTCATGTCCCCCATCGACACCGCGACGAGTTCCCATCCAGCTGCGCCAAATTCGTTCAACTTGGTTTGCATATTCTGAGTGTCGGGAAAAACCTCGATGATCCTGTACTGAAACCGTTTCGGCTCCTGCGCCTTGACGGCGAACGGTTGGCCAAGGACAAGCACGAGTCCCAAGGCCCCAAGGCTGAGAGCAGCTATCATCCATGCGACAGAGATTCGTATGGTCAGCATAGGTCACCTCATATTGGTTGTGGGCTAGGGTTGTGGCACTCCCAGTTTGTCTAAACAGGAAACTGCTTGTGCAGGTAGGGAATGCAAGATGGAGAACAAAGCGGTGGCTCGAATTTGCACTTCGTTATGAAGCGCGAGCTTTAGTAAGGGACGGTGAATGTGCTTCTATCTGACGCATCGCTTCACGATCGTAGACCTTCTCGCCGCAAATCGGACACTCATGAAACTCTAGCCTTGGTACCGTGTAGGTCTGCCCATGAAACTTACCGGTCCATTTCCGACGGACTTTCTTAATCTTGTTGCTGCCGCAGGTAGGACATGATGCCAGCCGAATCACGAGCACCTCTTATTGCTAGGCAAATGCCAATCTCCCTTTCGGTTCTGGGATTGGTCGTCCCAATTCCTTTGCTGTTTCGAGCCATTCGCGAATGATGATCTCAACATTTGCCAGCGCTTCTTGGTACGTAGCCCCATCAGCTGCACAACCCCCCAACTCCGGTACTTCGGCAACGAAGGCTTGATCGTCTTTGCTCCAATAGATGATGACTTCGTACTTACTCATCGACGTCGCCTCCCAGCTTGTATCGAAGAATTACATAACGTATCTGTTTCACCTGATAGGGTTTGGCATGGGAGCCTCTGGGTTGTAGATTGAGGATCTCTTCAACTCCCGTCTTTGTGAAAATATGGTGGCTCCCTCGAGTTCTTTCTTCAAAGCCAAGTTCTTCCAACAAGTGACGAAGTCCATCAAACGGAATATTCGCGTCTGATGTTCCCCGTAGCACACGCTCAAGTAGCTTATCAGATCGTGTCACTCAATCTTCTAACGAAATAGTGAAGAAACACCAGCTAACTTAGCAAATTCTATAGTTGCACATCTATCCTGTCAAAATATCCGCCCTTGCCTCCCTACGGATGCGCAACCCGCCAGTTCTTCCCGACCCCGAGGTCAACTTTGAGCGGCACAGACAAGCCCAACTGTTTACCGACGCCTTCCATTTCCTGTTTTACCAGCCGCTTGGCTTCTTCCAGATCGTGGTCCGGCACCTCGAAGATGAGTTCGTCGTGAACTTGGAGGATCATCTTCACGTGAGGCAGTTCCTCGTGGAGTTTCTTGTGGACATTGATCATGGCCACCTTGATGAGGTCCGCGGCGGAACCTTGGATGGGGCTGTTGACCGCCATACGTTCGCCGAAGCCACGCTGCGCTGGATCCCCACTCTGTAGCTCCGGAATCGGCCGTCGGCGGCCGAGGATAGTCGTGGTATAGCCCTTCTCTCGCCCTTCGGCGATGTTCTGATCCATAAGGGCTCGCACTGCCGCAAACTTTTCGAAGAAGGTATCGATATATTTCTTGGCCTCGGCCTGGGATACGCCGAGGTTCTGTGACAGGCCGAACGGGCTTATGCCGTAGACGATGCCGAATACCACGGTCTTGGCGGCGCGGCGCATGTCTCTGGTGATTTGATTGGAAGGGAGGCCGAAGATCTCCATGGCCGTGGCCATATGGATATCCTCTCCATTTGTAAAGACGGCCAGCAAGCGAGGATCTTGTGAGAGATGCGCGAGAATGCGCGGCTCGATCTGGCTATAGTCCGCGCAGAGGAGGTCATGACCTTTGGGGACAATAAACGCTTCGCGGATACGGAGCCCATATTCGCCTTTGACCGGGATGTTTTGGAGATTGGGGTCGGTGGATGAGAGGCGTCCGGTGGCGGCGACGGTCTGGTTTAAGGAAGTGTGGAGCCGTTTTGTCTCCGGTCTGACCAGCTCGGGTAGAGCATCCACGTAGGTCGATTTGAGTTTGCTGAGGCTCCGGTAGCTGAGAATTTGAGCCGGCAGCTCATGGTGTGTCGCAAGTTGCGTCAAGGTATCTTCGTCGGTGGAATAGCCGGTTTTGGTCTTGCGGAGCGGCTTCAAGCCGAGTTTCTCAAAGAGAACGGTCGCGAGTTGTTTTGGCGAGTTGATGTTGAACTCGCCGCCGGCCAGCCCGCCGATGGTCTCCATCATACGGTCGAGTTCCCGTTCGAGTTCCTGGCTCAGTCCGTGGAGCCCTCCGACATCCAAGAGGAACCCATTCCGCTCGATCTCGGCCAGCACCGGCACGAGCGGCATTTCAACGTCGGTGAACAGCTTCGAGCTTCCCTGCTCCTCTAACCGAGTGGTCAGGATCAGCCCGAGCTTGGCCAAGGCGGCGGCTGCTTCCGCGGCCGCGTCTTGTGAGCCGGTGTCGATCTCGAAGAGCGATCGCGGTTGGGCCTTCTCCTGCTTCTTTGCCCCGAGCCGTTCCCCCAGCTGCTCCACGGCAATCGTTTCGAGGCTATGATCACGGCGATTCGGATTCAGTAGATAGTCCGCGACCATCGTATCCATGTAGGGAGGGGCCAAGGTGATCCCGATTCGATGGAAGACCAGTAGGGTTGCCTTGAGGTCGTGCACGACTTTGGTTCTGTGTGTGTCGTGCAGAAGTGGCAAAAGCGGCCGCATGAACGTGTGAACGTCGATCGGAATGAAGGCCGTCTTCCCGTCGGTGGAGAGTGCCAGGCCGAGCACGTCTGCATGGACGCCTGGTTGGCCGGCCAATAAACAGTGCACACCGATGGGCGTGTCGTTGGGCAAGCTGCCGACAAACCGTTGTGCCGCTGCTTCGTCTTCGATGACGGTCGTATCATGAGGTTTCGCTTCCTCCTGCTTTGGCGATGACTGAAGACTTTTGAGGAGGGAGGTGAATTCCAACTCGCGCAGCAGGTCGGTCAATTGCTCGTCATGTGGCGGCTTGATCTGGTAGGAGTCCGGATGGAACTCGACCGGGCTCTGTGTATCGATGGTTGCCAGTTTCCGGCTGAGCCGCGCATTCTCTGCCTGGTCGGTGAGGAGGGTCTTGATACGAGCGGGTGCGACCTCGTCGAGCCGGCGCAGCAGCTCGTCGATCGTGCCAAACTGCGTGATCAGCTTCATAGCGGTTTTCTCACCGATGCCTTTTACGCCGGGAATGTTGTCGCTGGCATCTCCCATCAGCCCCATGACTTCAACCACGCGTCCAGGCTCGACGCCGAACTTGGCGACGCATTCCGGCTCACCCGACCATTTGTCCTTTACCGGGTCATAGATCCGCACGTGGGGCGTTACAAGTTGGAGCATGTCCTTGTCGCCTGTGACGATGACGATGTCGTAGCCGGCTTGTTCTGCCTGTCGGGCCAACGTGCCGATCAGATCGTCCGCTTCATATCCGGCCTGCTTCACGGCGGGAATGTTCAGTGCCTCTACCACGCGATGAATGTACGGGATCTGCGCTTGCATACCGTCCGGCATCGGAGGACGCTGCGCCTTGTATTCCTTGAATTCCTCATGCCGGGCGGTCGGTCCTTTCTCGTCAAAGGCAACGGCAAGCCCATCCGGCTTGTGCTCGCGGATGATCTTCAGGAGGGTGGTCATGAATCCATAGACCGCGTTGGTCTGAAGCCCTCTGGAGTTGTTCAGCGCCGGCAGTGCGAAGAACGCTCGATAAATGTAGGCGCTGCCGTCGATCAGGTAGAGGGTGTTCCTTGACTCTATTGCATCAGGCATGGAGGGAGTCTTTCCTCAGAGTTGGTGAACATTCAGAAATAGGTTTTTACGGCTGTTGAGGCGTGATCGGGAAGAATGAGCGGTTTGCACGTTCACAGTTGTGGCGCAATCGTGAGCGGCGGCTTCCCGAACTTCCGGCGCATATTGTTGATGGTGTTCAGCACCGTCGGTTGGCCGATCATCCTCGCTTCCAACTTTCGCTTCCCGGGAAAATCCAGCATGGTCACACCGATCAACATGGTGAGAATGCCCTGGCCCGGCAAGAACAACATGAGGAAGCCGACGAACAGAAAAATGGCCCCGATGACATTTTTCGCGATGTGGCCGAAGAGTCGAAGCACCGGGTGATGATTTTCCATCCAACGGCGGGGGATGCGAGTGTCGAAGAAATCAGTCGGAAGCCTGACGAGGATGAACGGGATGGCGATCAGCGAACCGACAAAGAAGATGATCGAAAGCGCCGTCAGAGTCACGAGCGTTTCAGTTGAGACGTACTGTTGAACCGTCGTCAGTAGCCAATCCATCGGGCGGCATCCTAGCATGGGCCTGCGCGCCCCTCAAGGCGAAGCAGATGCGAAGTCTCGTGTTTACGCAGTTCCGTCTGCTCGTTATAATTAGCGAGCCTGGAACCGCCACATGAGTCTCTACCGGAGATTAGTTCGGCCACTGCCGATCATACAAACAGCCTGAAAACTCGAGCGCGGAAAAACTGGACATGTCGACCACACAGAAATTCGTCATTTTTGCTCACAATGCGACCTACGACAAACTGCACCAAGTTGCGACACTTGGCATGACGGCTGCGGCAATGGGTAAGGACGTGATCGTGGTCTTGTTGTTCTGGACGATCAAGAAACTCGCCGAAGGCAAGATCGATCAGATTGACTTTCCACCGGAATATGCCGGATCGGCCGAGGAGGTTGCCCGGTTGCTCAAAGAAAAGAAGGTGCCGAAGATCTCCGAAATGTTTCAGGATGCCAAGCAGGTCGGAAAGCTCCGGCTCATCGCCTGCAGCGCAGGGTTGGAGTACATGGGCGTGGACACGGACGCGGTCGAAAGGAATGTCGATGAAGTCATGGGGCTACCGGCCATCCTTTCGCTGACTGCCGAGGCAGAAACAAAACTGTTCATCTAAATAGGTTGTTAAAAAGTCCTCCTGCTTCGTTCTCGCGTCGCGTAGAGACTCGACGCACGGCAAGTACGCCTCGCCTCTTCCCTCGCTGGAAGGCCATGTTGAACAGCCTGTGTGCTACTCACCGCTAGCGGGATTTCTTCACTCCTACTCGATCACACAGCCCGCTCAACTTGCATCGGCTGCAGAGCGGCGAAACCGGAAAGCAGAGATTCTGTCCATAGGGGACGAGGAGGTCGTTGTAGGTGATCCAGTACTCTTTGGGGAGCTTACGTCTGAGGGCCTGTTCCGATTCTTCAGGAGTTTTCGTTTTGATGTAGCCCCACCGGTTACTGATACGATGGACATGCACATCGACACAAATTCCAGGCTTTTGAAAGCCAACGGTGACGACCAAATTGGCGGTCTTTCGTCCAACTCCTGGGAGGGTCACCAGCTCGTCGATGGAGTCCGGGACCCTGCCTCCGTATTCATCGATCAGCTGATGGCAAATCTGATGAATTGATTTGGCCTTCGTTCGATAGAATCCGACCGGATAGATCGCCCGTTCGATCTTTTTCAGGGGCAGCTTCAGTATTGATGTTGGTGTGTGTGCCAGGGCAAACAGTCGATCACTGGCTTCCCTAGTGGTCTTGTCTTTCGTGCGAAGGCTCAGGAGACAGGAGATGAGGATCAAAAACGGATCTCGGTTGGATTGCTTGGCGACGACGCCGAGGACCGGTTCTTGCCATCTGCGAACCTCTTGCCTGACAAGTCGGATCGCCTCATGGATTTCATCCCGGCGCATCAGACTTGGATCAAAACAAGAAGGAGGATGACCGAGGGGGATACGAACACGGTCGGGATAGGGCTAGTCAGGTCTTCTCTTGGAAAGCCACTTTTGTCGGCGCCTCTGTGCTTCGCGCTGTTTGGCTTTCTTCCTGACGCTGGGCTTTTCATAGAAACGGCGACGTTTCAGTTCACGGAATAGACCTTCTCCCGCCAACTTCTTTTTCGCGACCTTAAGGGCTTTTTCAACGTTATTGTTAAAAACCTTGATTTCCATTCGCGTGACTTTCGACTTTCTCAGGCCAGGTCAGCCTGCTGCTTAGGGTTTCCACGAATTCGGGGTCGGAGTCTAACATAACCTTTTTAGTTCCTCAAGGTTTTGCTCTGATTGCTTGATCCTGGACCACAGTCCATCAATAAGGTGTTGATTTGATTGAAATTCGAGGTTGACGCTGACTGTATGGAGTGCCGCGTGAGCCGCCGCTATCACCATCGTCATACCTACCGTAAGATCGGAATGAACGGTTAGCTTTGCTGAGGGAAGGGCGGAATGAATAGACTTTCCCACCTCACAAGAGAGCTCAGCAATCTCTAGAGGTACTTCTGTAGCTTTATTGAGCGCTGTCGAAATCGCCATCGGACGATCTGGGTGTTGCTTAGGGATCTTATAAGCATTCATTAACTCTTCATAAGCCGCGGTATCTTCTTGAACAAGTTGATGAAGCCGTCGGCTCAAGAGAAGCAGGCGATGTTCGGTATCCAGCTGGCGACCAAGACGTGCTCCCATCACTCCAAGAGAAGCCGCCAAAGCACCAACGAGCGCCGTCACACTGCCACCCGCTCGTGACGGCGTGGCTTCTGCGACTGCAGCGAGAAAGTCCGATACAGTCTCGTCCGTCTCGTTCCTACTCTGCAGGGCTTCGGCTATCCGGGTTTCGAGTACTTGACTGGAATCGAATCGATTGAGCTCCAACGAAGTAGCAGCAGCTTGGTCCAATGCCGCCTGTGGCACCAGGCCGATCAGTTCACTTCCGGCTACTTCGATTCCATGCTTTGCGGCTTCGGTTTTGACCGACTGAAGAGCGGTGTAGATCGGAGTGACCTGGTAATCGGTCAAATTTATCGCGATCTGGACTATGCCACGGCTGGGTAATTCCACCCCGATTGCCTTGAGATGGGGCAACCCTCCGCTTGAATGGCGAATATTTCTCGCGATCGATCGAGCCGCAGCAATGTCCGCTGAGTGAAGATTCACATTATAAGCGATCAGGGGAGGGCGTGCGCCGATCGCGATCGCTCCCGCACTCTGATGAAGTCGAGCTGGGCCGAAGTCCGGCGTCCAATCGGGATCGGAAGCCATGCGGAAGGCCAAGCCTTCAAGTCCTCCTCGTCTGACGGCCTCCAGTGGGGCATGGTCGGGGTGAGCTGCCGCACGCTCGTACAAGAAGACCGGGATCTCGAGCTCGCGTCCGATTCTTTCTCCCAGTCGCTTGGCAAGCTGGACGCAATCCTGCATCGTTGTGCCTTTGATGGGTATGAACGGCACCACGTCCGTCGCTCCGATGCGAGGATGGACACCACCATGGGTACGCAGATCAATCAGATCGGTGGCGACTCGAATCGCACGAAAAGCAGCCTCGACCATGACCGCAGGAGCTCCGCAGAATGTCAACACGGCTCGATGGTGATCCGTGTCCATTGAGTGATCCAGCAGCACCACACCCGCGGTCGATGTCACGGCATCAATCAGCGCCTGAATCGTCGTCTGACTCCGGCCTTCACTAAAGTTAGGAACGCACTCGATGAGTTGCTTCATGTCACCGTCATGAGTCCACACGAAAAAGCCGGAGGACTAACCATCGTCCTTCCGGCTTTCGTACTCTCCGAGTCGTTGAAAGATCAGACTATTTGGTTTTCTTGACAAAAGCCTTGTAGATCCGGCCCGACTTCGCCTGTTCCTCTTCTAGGCCCATCATTTGATGGCCAGTGGTCTCACACCAGGCAGGCATGTCTTTCTTAATGCCCTCATCATCCGAGACGACTTCCAAGACCTGCCCCAATGCCAACTCCTTTATTTTTTTGGACGTCAGGATGATCGGCATCGGACAGAAGTAACCCAAGGTATCGAGTTTGACATCGGCTTGCATCATCAACGCCCTCTCGCTTCAGTTGACGGTTCAGATGAACAGGTTGACGCTGCCTTGCTTGGCTTCCGCCAAATAGGTCGTCACGCCGGCGAACTGATCGATGCCGTCAACCAGTGTATCTTTGGTAATGCCCATGAGACCCATCGTCGTGGTGCAGGCGATAAATCGCACACCCAGATCGAGGGCGGTCTGCATCAACTCCGGAACCCCCGGCATCCTATTTTGCTTCATGACTTTCTGCATCATCTTGGTGCCGATCCCCCCAAAATGGAAGCGGGATAGGGGGAGCGTATCGGCGCCGCCTTTGTTGAGCAGACCAAACATCCGTCGGAGCCAATCTTTTGCGGAACTGGTTGCTCCCCTTCTCCGGATGGCATTCAGCCCCCAAAATGTAAAAAACACCGTCACGCGCATGCCCATGGCGGCGGCGCCTGTCGCGATAATAAACGCGGCCATCGCGCGATCAAGATCGCCGCTCAGCAACACGATCGTGACTCTCTCCGGTTTCGACTCCTGTAGCTGTGCCAACGTCGCCGTTGGTTCAACTTGTGTCGCTATCATCACGTCACCTCTCTATCGATCAGAGCCTCCCGAAAGGCTCGTAATGTCCTCTGTAAAGAGGATAGTATGTGATTGTTTGGGGTGTCAAGGAAGAGGACAACCATGCGTCCTTTGCCCATTGCTTGACCTAGTCCTTTACCCCCAGTATAGTCCTGTCCATTACCATGATGCCTAGCGACTGAGTCTCCTACCTTGCGAATGACCGAACAGCCATCAGGCGAAAGCACGGTTTCGAGAAGCGCTCCTCTCTTTGGATTTTGGTATCCGGCTATGCCGAGTCATACCTTGCGTTCAGGGACGATGAAGGCGCTTCAGATGTTGGGATTGCCGATCGTGCTGTGCCGTGATCGAACCGGGACGCTATCGGCCATGCGTGATATCTGCCCTCATCGAGGGATGCCTTTGTCGTTCGGCCGATTCGACGGTGAGCGGGTGGAATGTCCATATCATGGTTGGCAATTCGATACAAAGGGGCGTTGTCAGCGCATTCCGGCTCTTCCAGATGAACCCATTCTGAAGACCGATAAGATCGGCATTGCCACGTATCCGGCGGAAGAAACCGATGGGATGATTTGGTTGTATCTCGCCGATGAACGCGGAAACCTCGATCCCTTGCCGCCGGTTCCACGCATGCCGCTTCCCTCTGAACCTCGACAAACCTTCCACATTTCGTTGACCTACACCTGCACGGCTGACGATGGCGTCATCGGTCTGATCGACCCGGTTCACGGGCCGTATGTGCATTCCTGGTGGCGCAGTGATGCTCGAATGCACGAGAAGACCAAAATGTTCGAGCCGATTCCGAACGGTTTTCGGATGACCGCTCATCGGCCGGCCAAGAACAGCGGTCCGTTTCATTGGATGGAACGGATCTACGGAGGACCGCTCAGCACGACCATCGATTTCGTACTGCCGAATCAACGGGTCGAGCTGATGCAGTGTGGAACGGCGTGGCTGGCCAATCGATTGATGGCGACGCCCGTGTCAGAGATGGAATGTCGGATTGATTTTTCTGCCTATTGGCGGGGCCTGCATTGGTTGCCGTTTGGGAATCTGATCTTTCGAACATTGACGAAAATGTTTCTGAGGCAAGATGAACGAGCCATGAAGCATCTTGTGATGGGACTGCGGCACAAGCCTTCGTCGATGTTTGTTGGCGATGCCGACATGCTGGCCAAATGGTACTACAAGCTCAAGGCTGCTCATCTCGAGTCGGTTCAGACAGGACAGCCCTTCGAGCATCCGCTCAAGGAACGAGTGACGCTCCGGTGGCGGAGCTGATCCGTACGCTAGGCTTCCGGTTCGCTGGCCAATATGAACCCCATTGCGCGCTGGATTTCATCGCGCGATCCGAGCAGCACCACGATATCCCCTGCGAAGAGCTTGGTTTTCTCCGATGGGTTGGATTCGGTGACACCGCCTCTGGTCAACGCGATGATGGAGGCACCGGTTTTCGGCCGTAGCGCGAGTTGGAGGAGTGTCTGGCCGACCGCCGGGGAATGTTCCTCGATCCTACAGGTTTCCACTTCCACATCAGCCAGAGTGCCACCGCGAAGGTGGTGTGCCAGCTCGGGAAGTTCGCTTCGTCGGAGGAGCGCGTATCCCTCTCGACGGACCTGCTCGGCCTTCCGCATAACGAAGTCTTGCGGCATGTTGTAGGTACGTAGCACGAGCGCAAAGATCTCGATGGATGTCTCAAATTCTTCAGGCACCACATCGTCGGCTCCCAGCTGGTGGAGTTCTTCCAACTCGCGCAAGTAGCGGGTTCGCACGACGATATGAATCTTGGGGTTCAGGCTTCGGGCGACTTGTACGGCCCGGCGCGCCATGAAGGGGTCAGAAATCGCGACGACCAGTACCCGCGCATTTTCGATCTTCACGTGTCTCAAGACATTTGGGTTTGTGGCATCCCCATAGTAGAGCGGGAGTCCATGTGCCGCCTCGCGGCGGACGGTATCTCCGTCCAAATCCAAAGCAATATAAGGGACTTCCGTCTCTCCCAATACTCGAGCCAGATTCCGCCCGTTTAATCCGTATCCCACGATGATGACATGGTCCTTGATCCGGAGATGCCGCCCCTCCGTTTCCAATACATGGGCCGTGGTCTGTCTGGGAAACCAGTGATGAAGCCGCTGAACGGCCTCGACTCGGCGACCGATATGCGGCGATAGTTGCATGAGGAATGGCGTGATAATCATCGAGCAGACCGAGACAGCCAGAAAAATCTGATAGGGTGCCCCTGAGAGGAGATTGTCGTCTTGTCCCACTTGCGCCAGGATAAAGCTGAACTCTCCCACCTGTGCCAGGGCGATTCCGGTCATCACGGCGGAACGAGGTGGCATGGATACGGCCAATACAGCTGCCGTCCCGGTTACGAACTTCACAAGAAGGACGAAAATCAAGAGGCCGATGACCACAATGGGGTATTCAAGCAAGATGCGCCAATCCATCAGGATCCCGATGGAGACGAAAAATAAGCTATTGAAACTATCCCGAAAGGGTAGTACTTCGGCAATGGCCTGATGGCTGTATTCAGACTCGGAAATCACGAGTCCGGCGATGAAGGCACCTAGGGCTAGAGACAGTCCTCCGAGTGACGTCAGCCAGGCGATCCCGAGGCACATGACAATCACCGTCAGGAGAAACAGCTCTCGGCTTCTACTGCGAACAATGTGTTCCAGGAGTCTCGGAACGGCGAACCATGCGCCTGCTACGATACAACCGACCACCAGGATGGACTTGCCCAACGTGAACAACACGGAGCTCAGTGCGCCATCGCTCGGGCTGGCGAGAATGGGTGTGAGCAAGATCATGGGGACGACGGCTAAATCCTGGAACACGAGAATACCGATCGTGGCCCGTCCATGCGGTGAGTCGCTGTCACCGCTGGCCGCCAGCGCTTTCAGCACAATGGCGGTGCTGCTGAGTGACAGGAGGAATCCCCAGAAAATGGCCTGCGGCACCGGCAAGCCAACCAGCAATCCTCCTGCCAACGCAATGGCGATGACCCCTCCGACTTGAATCGGAGCCGCGATGAGGAGGAGTCGGCGAAGCGAGGCCAGATGTTTCAATGAAAATTCAATCCCGATCGTGAAGAGCAGCAAGACGATCCCAATTTCCGCCAAGACCTGCACGGTCTCGATATCAGAAATAAGGTTCAGTCCATGTGGGCCGATCAACGCTCCTGCAACGAGAAATCCGGCGATCGAAGGCAGTCGAAATTGGTGGAAGAGGAACACCACGGCGATCGAGACCGTGTAAATGAGGAGTAAATTTCCGAGGACCCCATAGTCGGTCATCTTACTGGTTCATCCCACCTGTGGTAACTCAACGATTCTGTTAGTTGATGGTTCTGTCATAAGTAGCGCTCCAACCGGAATATGCTCACGATCGATCCGCTATCACGGATGTGATACGCAGGATACCTGAGCGTGCCATGCGGGACAAGGCAAAGCTGGATATTATGGGTGTGAAATGCGTGTGAAGAGAGGGGAGTTCTTCTAGCCTTGACCCTGTTCCCTTGGCAAAAACGGAGGATCAGCAGGCGTAGAAGACAATGGACGGGACGGACGTAATTTCTGTGTGTGCGGTTCCTGAAAGGCAGCTCCAGCTGGAGTTCCCCCCTCCAAAGAGGCATAGACGAAAAAAGAGGGCATTCCGTAGGGTGTGGGCACCATAGACTCGGTAACCTGGACATGCGCTTCGGGATCTGGAGGTGCCACATGCGACTGAACCCTATATCTTGTCTCTCGGCAGTAATCTTCGCAGTTGCCTCTGGGGCCGCGGCCTTCGATGATTCGACCTCCGGAAACGCAACAACCTGGGAATGTCAACAAAAAGATGGTAGCTATCTGTATACCAACAAAGGGAAAGATGGATGTTCTGCATTGGCACTCAAGCCGATTTCCGTCGTGCCCGATTTGGAGAATATGCCCACTGCTCCACGAACTTTGACCACCGGCACCCCCCACTATGAGATGACCCCCCGCCAGGATCATTCGTCTGAGATGATTGTACATCAGGTGCCGGACTGGGCGCGTGACTGGCATGCAGGCATTGCATCGTCCGGTTCCGTTCAACAGGAAGTCTGTGCACTCTATTCAGAATGGATGCATCTGGTACAGAAGACCCGGGGAGGATTTTTCTTTGGGTCCGATCTGTCCTATGGGGGAGATATTACCGGGCGCAATCAGCGTGGGCCAAGCTACTCATTTTACGATAATGCCCGCTATATAGCCTTGTCGAGACTGTTCGGGACGGGATTTGTGCCAATCGGATGTTATTAAGCGCCGATTGGCTACGTCAGGCTCGATAGAACTCCTGATACCACTCCACAAATCGAGGAATTCCCACTTCGATCGGGGTGGTCGGTTTGAAGCCGACATCGGTCGTGAGATCTTCGATATCGGCATATGTCGCTGGAACGTCTCCCGGTTGCAACGGCAACAGCCTCTTTTCAGCTTTCTTTCCCAATGCCTTTTCCAGCACCTCGATGAAGTGCAGTAGTTCAACAGGCCGGTGATTGCCGATATTGTAGATTCTGGCTGGAGCCGAGCTTGTTCCTGGATCCGGCTTGTCTCCTGACCATGCTGCGTTCGCCGTCGCTGGATGATCAAGCGTCCGGATGACTCCATCGACGATGTCGTCCACATAGGTAAAATCGCGTTGCATCTTCCCTTGGTTGAACACATCGATCGGTCTACCTTCCAAGATCGCTTTGGTAAAGATGAAGAGGGCCATATCGGGCCGTCCCCAAGGACCATAGACGGTAAAGAATCGAAGACCGGTGCAAGGCAACCGATAGAGATGCGCATAACAGTGCGCCATCAGTTCGTTGGCTTTCTTACTGGCGGCATAGAGCGACACTGGGTGGTCGACGTTATCATGAATAGAAAACGGCATGTGAGTGTTGCCACCATACACGGAGCTGGAGGACGCGTAGACGAGGTGCTCGATCCCAGTGTGTCGAGAGCCTTCGAGAATATTCATAAACCCTTCGATATTGCTCTCGGTGTAGGCATGAGGGTTCACGAGTGAATAGCGTACACCGGCTTGAGCGGCGAGATGCACGACTCGTCGTATCGTGTTGTCGGCGAAGAGGTCGCGCATGCCCTGTCGGTCAGCGAGATCCAGCTTGACGAAGTTGAATCGCTCGCGCGCCCTCAATTGAGCGAGGCGAGCTTCTTTTAGCCGGACGTCGTAGTAATCATTGATGTTATCGAGACCGATGACGTGTTCGCCTCTGTCCAGCAGACGATTGGCCACGTGAAATCCTATGAATCCGGCGGCTCCCGTGACCAGAATGGCTGATTGCTGGTTGCTCATGTACGATTCTCCTGCAATGATGAGTGCCTAGTGCTGTTTTTCATATTTCATGAAGGGTGGGTTGCCATGGTCGAGACTATATAAATTGAGCGGAGCGAGGGCATCCGCCGATGAGATGACGTGAATCTCGCCTTGACTCGTTGCCCGATAGAGATCGAGGGCATGGGCACGATGATAGCGACATTCTTGAGAATCAAGAAGGCCTTTCAATTTCTGGGGATCTTCCCAGTGAGACGTCAGGAGTGCGGTTCTGGCAGGATTGCGGTGGCTGAACATGAAGGACAGATGATCTGGATACCAGTCCGCGCCTCCAGTCGCATAGGAAACAAACAATCGCGCATGGGCGGCGGCACAGAGTTCGGCAAGATAGGCGTTGGTAAGATAGCCGTTCTCGCCGACATCCAACCATTTTCCGGGGTGGGACAGCGGTGCGTGGGCAGCATGGCTTCTGATTTCGAGCAGTTGCTGCTGCGAGGCGAGCACGAGGGAAATCGCCCCATACTGTTCAACGAGTCGATGAATGACATTGTCCTTGATCGCCGATCGTCCGTTGTTCGTCGGACCGCTGTCGGCATGAACGAGGACATTGTGCCCACGGTCAGAAATTAGGTAGCAATTTCTCGGCATTTCTAAGTCGCAAGGGTCTTCTCCATAGAACGGGACCGAAACGACTGCGCCACCTTCAAATGCCCAACTTTCGCCATGGGCCAGCTCGACGACTTGATCAAACCCCAATTCTGTGAGCAAGGCTCGATAATCAAAGTACAACTGTTTTCGGTTTCGTCGACTGGGAACAATGATCGGGGTGTCTTTAGGTATATGGAGCAAGGTGCGAGGATCGACGTGATCGTCGTGATCGTGAGTAAGAAATACGGCGGCAGGTTTTGGTAACAGTCGACCCCAGAGCGACGGCAAGGGAGATTCTGCAAACCAGGGCAGCAGCCATGGATCGAATAAGAAGACAGACTCACGTTGTCGATAGAGCAGGGCCGCGTGTCCCAGATGGATTGTGTCCTGATCCTGGACGACCTCGAACCAATGTCGATGGACCGAAGCTGTAGGCGAACTGGCCAGGCACCCATACTGCTGCAGCGTTTCGAGTAATTTCATGAGCAGGCCTTGCGCGTCGCGAGGCATGGCGGCGACGGAGGATCGTAGCGCATCAGCCGTATGCGTGCCGTCGAGCAGACCGAGTAGCTTGCCCACAGATGGGCCGAGGCGACGGTCATTGAAGCCCATTGGGAGCGCTTGACGGTTGACCGCATGAAAAATGCGAAGGCCACCATTGGTGACGGTTGCCGATTTGGTTGGATCGATCGGGTAATCCCAACGGAACGTCCCCTCTGGACGACGACCGCAGTGAATGTGCTGTTTAAGATAGGGACGCGCATTGACCAGTTCAGCGTAGGCATCTTCTAGCCGCTGTCTGCGATCAGGATCATCAAGCGGCGCCCGTTTTGAGAAGACGTCGCTGATTGCCGTATCGATGGCACTGGACAGGAGGCTATGGGCTTCCTGGAGGCTTCCGACGACCTCAGGGGCGACACCACCCATGAATGGAAATGGGCCAGGAGGCTCCGCACTCTCCAATTGGACCCAACACCAGGGGACAAGACTTACGTAATGGTCGTGCGGGATAGAGGTCCACATCGGGCTTATGGGTTGGCGGCGAACCGTAGGGAGCTGATTGTCGGTTCATACAAGGCCTGGATCAAGTTGCCGTCGGGATCGGAAAAATAGAATGAATAACTGCCGTCACGATGCTGCTTGGGTTCCTTGGTGATGCGTCCGCCCATTGCCTCAATTCTTGGCGCGATGCTCTGGTACATCCGATCGACTGCCTGTGGGCTCTCGAAGATCACTCCGAGATGATCAAGCAGTTGGGTCTTCGAGGGGTCGTAGGACGCTCGTTCGCTCTTGGAGATCTGATGAAGGGCCAAGTTGTCATTCCCAGAGCTGAAATACACATTGTCCGGATCCGGTTCCCATACAGGATGAAAGCCGAGGAGCTCCTCATAAAATCGGCGCGAGCGAGGGAGGTCCATCACACGCAGTGCTAGGTGGCGAAGGCCTCGATGGAGTGGAGTGGCCATGTCGGTGCAACGAGTGAGTAAGCCAGAGCGAAGTCTGTATAGTAGGGAGACGACAGCTAAGCCGTCAATGATAAATGCGCTCGGACGGTTAGGGTTCTTCGGCTATGGTACGATCATAACCTCCATGGTATTCAATGGAATGACCATAGCTGCATTCGAAAGCCGGATGGCCACCGAGATCACCCGTCTGATCGAACGCTACGGCGGGCGGCCACTGGTTACTCCGATTCTGCGGGAGGTCCCACTCCAAGACAATCCAGTCGTGCATGAGTTCGGGGTGCGGCTCATGGCCGGCCGTGTCGACCTGCTGATCCTCCTGACCGGTGTCGGTACAACAACATTGTTCGATCTGCTCAAGACGCGTTTCTCATGGTCATCAATCATGACGGCTCTCCAACTGACGACCATTGTGGCACGTGGTCCCAAGTCGGTTGCAGCTCTCAAAGCTGTCGGTCTTCACGCGACGCTCATGGCCCCGGAGCCCAATACCTGGACAGATGTGATTGCCGTGCTGGATCAACATCGGCCTGTGAAAGACCTGCGAGTTGCTGTACAGGAGTACGGAGTCTCTAACCCAGACCTTGTGCACGCATTGGAGCAGCGAGGTGCGGACGTGTTTCCGGTTCCGATCTACAAATGGGCTCTACCAGAAGACCTGAGTTCGATACGCCATATGCTCGACCAGATTACAGCGGGGCGCGTTGATGTGATCCTGATCACCAATGCGGCTCAGGTGGACCATGTCATGCAGGTGCTGGAACAGGATGGAAAGGTGGAGGCTTTCCGCGCAGCCTTGAAGAAGATGGTAGTGGCCTCGATTGGCCCGACCACCAGTGAACAATTGCGTCACCACTGTTGGCCGGTTGATTGTGAGCCGTCGCATCCCAAGATGGGAATCTTGGTGAAAGAAGTGGCGGAGCAGGCAGCGAGCATGCTCAACGAAAAGCGTTAAGGATTGCACGGGTATTTTAGCCAGACGTTGTAAGGTGTTCAGAAGTTTGCCAGGGAATATTTCCGGGTATCCCACGACTGTGTAGGTGGAGGTGTTACTGGAAGTCAAAAACCCAGAGAGTAGCCAACGTTCGGTTCTTGCGCCTCAACCGTGCACTGGGCTCGCTTAATCATGATCCTCGCCTAAGCCCCCTCTAGTTCGCATCGCCGGATGAGAATTTCTCAAGGTCTTGATTGTATTAGATTATTTATTCTGTTTTCTGAGGGGAAGTTCATGCTAGGATTCAGCTGCTGCTTTCTTTACGCCATGGAGTCTCTCCTGGTGCGAAGGAACTGGGGGAGGTGATGTGGTGATCGCCTCCCCTTTCTTTTGCCCTGCTGCTTCTATGTGATCGTGGTCTTTAGCCCGCCGTCGTTTCCTCTTCCCCTACTTCTTCATCTCATGAGCTGCACTTCATCGGGGTAACCGGTTTACTCAGATACCTTCGCTACTCCTATCCCGATGGATGGTTCGATCAGTGAAGGTGAGCTCTTCTCGGTGACGTGGGTTCTCTCCGGACGTCGAGGCTCTCGCAATCGGTACCGAGGAGATGATCGTTCGGGCAGCGACTCGTACGACGTGGCGTGGGAGAGGAAGATCGAGGATGCAGGATGGTGAGGAGGCGATCTGGACGACGCCTCCTCACAATACGACGACTACTACTTCTTCTTCTTGGCTGGTTTCTTGGCCGCGGCCTTCTTGGCCGGCTTCTTCGCTGCTTTCTTCGTTGCCATGAGTACTCCACCTCCCTTCGATTTTAAAAAATGGTGATTGTGTATGTGTGATATAGCAGAGTTTGTGCTGCGAGTAAAATTTTCTCTACACAATTTTGTTCCCGTAGCCGGATAGCGGGATCAATTTGTCCATGAGCTTCCCTATTTTCTGAGGGGACGGAACGGAGATTCATGGCTCAATAAAGCAAAAGCACACTGAAGGTGGGTGCGACAACCTGTCAGTTATTGCGTACCCTGATTTACATCGCCAATACCGCAGCGCCTCGAAAGCTCCCCGCTTTCAATTCCTGCAGCGCACGGTTCGCTTCTTCAAGAGGGAAACGGACTGTGTGCGGCTTGATCGGGATCGCCGCTGCTTCGCGCAGGAGATCAATACCGTCTTGTCTGGTGTTGGCGGTCACGCTACGAATCACCCGCTCTCCAAATACGTCTCGATCGTAGTCTAACGAAGGAATGGGCGACATATGAATGCCCGCCAAGGCCAACGTTCCGCCTCGGTCGAGCGCCCGCAGTGCCGGAGGCACGAGCTCACCGGCTGGAGCAAAAATAATCGACCCCTGCAGTTTATCGGGTGGCATCTCCGTCGCTCCGCCGACCCAGGCAGCTCCCAGTTGTCTGGCCAATTCTTGATGCTCTCGTTTGAGCGAACTCACGTAGACCTGGCAACGCCAGTGGTGTGCGATCTGGATGGCGATGTGTGCCGATGCGCCGAACCCATATAACCCGAGGTGTTGGCCTGGCTTGATGCCGCTGAGGCGCAAAGCTCGATAGCCGATGATCCCGGCACAGAGCAAGGGCGCGGCTTCATCATCTGAAAAGATCGATGGGATAAGGTAGGCGAATCGAGCAGGCACGGCGGCATATTCAGCATACCCGCCGTTGACCTGATAGCCGGTGAACGTGGCGTTCACACAGAGATTTTCCCGATCACTCGTGCAGAACTCGCATTGACCACATGTGCCTTGCAGCCAGGCGATCCCCACGCGATCTCCTTCCTTGATCTCTGAAACCTCGGAGCCGACTTGCACCACCGTACCGACTGCCTGATGACCAGGGACCAGTGGTAGTGCGATGTCGGGAAGTTCCCCTTCCACCACATGGAGATCCGTGCGACAGACGCCGCAGACGTGAATCTTCACCAGGACCTGACCAGGCTGTGGTGTAGGGGTGGGCTGATCTCGAAGGTGCAGGGGATGGCTGGAGACATCGCCCGTATGGTCGAGGACCATCGCCTTCATCGATCATGCCTTGTGCTGTGGCTGGTGCAGCGTTGCTGTTCTGTGGGCTTAAGGGGCATGCTTGGCTTTGATGCACTCAATGTCCAAGTGGATGTGGACCTCATTTCCCACGACGAGCCCACCGCTATCGAGGACCTTGTTCCACACCATACCGAAATCCTTGCGGTTGATGGTGCCATCGGCACTGAATCCAGCCCTTGTGTTACCCCAGGGGTCTTTTGTGACCCCATTGAATGTCGTACTGAGCGTGACCTCTTTGGTCACGCCACGGAGGGTGAGCTCCCCGATGATCGTGTAAACGTCCCCTTGCTTCTGGTACTGCGTCATCCTGTACGTCATCGTCGGAAACTGTTTAACGTCCAAGAAATCGGGATTGCGCAGATGCCCGTCGCGTTTGTCATGATTCGTGTCGATGGACTCCGCCTTGATCGTGGCCTCGATCGCTTTGAGGGTCTTGGCATCCGCATCCATCTCGATGAATCCCTGAAAGTCTGTGAACCGCCCCGACGTTTTGGACACCACCATATGCGCGACGCGAAACTCGATCGCCGAGTGATCCGGATCGATGTCCCAGTGAACTGTTTCGGCTCCGGCTGCGATGGGGAACAATGCGAGGAGACCCACCATCACCACGCCCGATGTCCAACTCGATCTCAACCGCGTCGCTATGCGATGTGATTCCTGCATGACATCCTTTATTGAGGGGCCGGCTCAGTTCTTTGGCTCACTGTTTGGTTGTCCAAGTTGCTGAGGGGTGGCGGTGTGGAAGTCCCGTACCCCGGATTTTGCCCCGGTTTGTAATCGGACATGAATCTCGACCGGCTCGTTTCCAACGCCCAGAGGAAAGGGTGGGAATGGCTGCGCATCGGCGATTGCCTGGATACCGGCCTGGTCAATCTCAGCGGCGCCCGATCCGTCGGCAACCTGCAGCAACTGAGCGCGCCCGCCGGGATACAGTCGAAATTGCACCTGCACGGTGTGGGGAGACGAGGAGGCTGGTATGTGACTGGTGACGCGGTTCCAACCTCGGTTCAGGAGATCACGGACTTGGTCCCAATAGGCGAGTGTCGGTTGTACGGAGCGAGACGGTAGGAGGTCTTCCTCCACTACCTCCTCGCTGACTAGAGGAATCGCACCAGGCACAGGCTCGGCCTGGCCCGTGGCCAGATCTATTTTGCTTGGAGGGTCTTTGGGAGGCTCTTGATGGGTTGTGAGCGCCGCCGGGCTTTCACCAGAGGGTTTGGTGTCACCCGTTGTGAGATAGATAATCCGAGTCATCACGCGTTCGAACTTCGTCTCGGTTGATCTGGCGAAGGTCACATGGAGCCGAGAAACCCGTGGGCCGTGAGCCAGCCGATCGTGCGCAACGGGCACCAGGGTTGCGACCGCATTCATCAACGGTGAATGAGGATCAGGTTTCAAAGGTACGATTTGTGATTCAAAATCTGTTGATTCACAGATAGCCACAAAAGGCATGGGGTCCGATGACATTCCGCCGAGAGTAATCGACAGCTCTAGAGGTTGACCGAGTTGGAGATTCCCGGAGCTGTCCGAGCCTGTGAAATCAAACGTCGCCCATTGTTCCTCAGAGGGGCCAGCCGGAAGTGTGACGGGATGTGTTTCTGATGGCCTGTTTGCCTGCGCCAGGCCTTGATACGATGGCACCCACAACAATCCGGCGATCACAAGGAGACTTGTCACAACTAGATGAATCATAATGTGGGCATCCTACCCACCACTGGATTCCGGCGCAACCCGTTTCTTATTGCTGAAACTATAGGGTTCAATGACTGAACCTGGTATAGAATGAATCCATGCAGGCACTCGTCAAGACGACCGCTGGACCAGGCTTAACCCTGACCGAATGGGCGGATCCAATTCCAGGACCGCACGACGCCGTGGTTAAGGTAGCGGCGACCTCCTTATGTGGAACCGACGCGCATATCTATCGGTGGGATGAATGGGCACAACGGCGCGTGCAACCACCTCGCATCATCGGCCATGAGCTGTGCGGCCATGTGGTGGAGGTAGGGCGGGAGGTATCTCTCGTCAAGGGTGGGGACTATGTCGCCGCTGAATCGCATTTGACCTGTGGCGCCTGCTTCCAATGCCGGACCGGCCAGGCTCATGTATGCAAGAACTACAAGATTCTCGGGATCGACCAGGACGGATCGTATGCGCAGTATGTGGCGTTGCCGGAAAGCGTTTTGTGGCGTACGGATTCAACTGTTCCACCGGAACTAGCCTGTGCGCAAGAACCGCTCGGGAACGCCGTGGATGCCGCGCTGATCGAAGACCTGACCGGACAGACGGTCTTGATTACGGGCTGCGGGCCAACGGGACTCTTTGCTGCCGCTGTGGCGCGAACGGCTGGAGTGGCCACGATTATCGCATCGGATGTCAGCGACTATCGCCTAGGATTGGCGAAGCAGGTTGGAGTGGATCATGTTCTCAATGCCAAGGTGGATTCGCCCGAACAGGTTGCCGCAAAGATCCTCGATATTACAGATGGGGAAGGGGTCGATGCCGCGCTGGAGATGTCGGGGAATCCTACAGCGCTCCACCAGGTTTTCCAGGCCGTGAAGAACGGCGGAAGGGTGACCCTCTTTGGCATTCCGACCGGTTCTGTCCCATTCGATCTGCCGAATGAAATCATTTTTAAAGGTATTCGTGTCTATGGAATCACCGGGCGACGCCTCTTTAGCACCTGGTATCGATTGGCAGGTCTCTTCAAAGCAGGCCTCGACATTCGGCCGATCATCACCCATTCGTTGCCCCTGAAAGAGTTTGCGGTTGGGTTCGACTTGATCCAGTCCGGGCGTTGTGGGAAGGTGGTCTTGATCCCGTAGCAGGACTAAGGATCGTCCTTGTCTCTCAGCGCTACCGTTCAATGGCGTATTCATCATTTAAGAACGCTCTCGAAACTCAGCTCGCCGACATCCGTGCTCGCGCTCTGTATAAGGCAGAACGACAGATCCTAAGCCCGCAAGGCTCCGATATTCGCGTCGCCCAAGGCGCGGTACTGAATCTCTGTGCCAATAACTATCTCGGCCTCGCGAATCATCCGGCGATTGTCCAGGCGGCAAAGACAGGGTTGGATACACATGGTTATGGCATGGCTTCCGTTCGCTTTATTTGCGGCACGCAGGATCTGCACAAGCAGCTTGAACAGGCCATCAGTGCCTTTCTTGGGACACAAGACACCATCCTCTACAGTTCCTGCTTCGATGCGAATGGCGGATTGTTCGAGGTGTTGCTGGATGAGCGTGATGCGGTCATCAGCGATGCCTTGAACCATGCGAGCCTGATCGACGGCATCCGACTTTGTAAGGCCAAGCGGTTTCGATACGCCCACTCCGATATGGCTGACCTTGAGGTGCGACTTAAGGAGGCTAGCGGCTGCCGCCTGAGGCTGATCGTCACGGATGGGGTTTTCTCCATGGATGGCGATCTAGCGAAGCTGGATCGAATCGTCGAGCTGGCGGAACGGTATGATGCAGTGGTGGTGGTCGATGACAGTCACGCCACCGGGGTGCTGGGTCCTCAGGGGAGGGGGACACCGGCTCATTTCAGCGTAGCCGACCGCATCGAGATTGTGACAAGTACCTTGGGAAAAACGCTCGGCGGCGCGACCGGTGGGTTTACCTCCGGCAAGGCTGAAGTGGTGGAACTCCTGCGTCAACGATCGCGGCCCTATCTGTTTTCAAATTCACTCCCTCCCCCCATAGCGGCCGGGGCGTTGTGTGCACTCGACCTCGTGCAACAAGGCGGTCATCTCAGGGAGCAGCTTCGCGCCAATGCTGTCTTTTTCCGAGACGAACTGACCAAGCTTGGGTTCCGACTTATACCAGGCGAGCACCCCATTATCCCTGTGATGCTTGGCGAGGCCACCCTCGCAACGTCAATGGCGGAGGCCCTGCTGAAGGAAGGGGTCTATGTCGTCGGGTTCAGTTATCCGGTGGTACCGCAAGGGCAAGCGAGAATCCGCACTCAAATGTCGGCGGCGCATACGACGGCCCAGCTCGAACAAGCCGTCGCCGCCTTTGCCAAGGTGGGGAGAACGCTGGGCATCATCCCGTAAACCGCTTCAAAGACAATGAAACGTAGCCTGTTCCATTTTTCCCTCCATTTCTTGGCGGCAGCCCATGGTTAAAGACCGTTGTTGCCAGAGCGTATGGGCATTCGCTAGCCTAGTGGCCGCACAGCTTAGCGCAGGAGGAAGATGTGAATATCACAAGACTCATACTGTCCTGTGTCATGGTGGCGGGCCTGGGCATTGCTGCTCTGCCGATTGCCGAGGCACAACACAGATCAGAGACCGACGACGAGAGTTTCCAAGTCGCAGCCACCGAGGCGCAGACCACTGACGCCGAGACGACTGAGCACACATCGGCTCCGGCACGCCCGCGCGAAGGTCTCGGTCCTGTCGGAGTTCTGCTGCTTCTGGCTGTGCTGATTGCCGCGACGCTCTTTTACTTTCTCAAGCTACAGCGGCCCTCTCTTCCAGACTTTTCGGAGCCTATTGGGCAAGGGTCCTCCAGCAAGGGAGCATTGAGCAGGCACTCTTCAAAGGACCGACAGAGTGTGTCGATTGACAGTATTACTTCCGCCGACAAGGCCGCGTTTCAGCAACTTCTGACCGACGTGTATCGAGCCTGGAGTAAGCCGGATCTGCAGGAATTGCGGCAGTTCGTGACACCGGACATGCTGAATTATTTCAGCGCCGCCCTCGCCGATAACACAAGCCAAGAGCTTCGGCATCAGGTGGAGGATGTGGTGTTGGGCCGTGCGGAGATTGTGGAGGCATGGGTCGCGCAGGAGACACGCCATGCGTCAGCGAAACTTCGGTGGAGTGCCCGTAACTATTATGTCTCGCTCACGAAACAACCTAGCGACTCAGGGTACGTGGTGAAGGGCAGTGAGAAGAAATCGACGGAATCCACGGAAACGTGGACGTTTACACAGTCTTCAGAAGGCCTGTGGGTGCTCTCCGCGATTCAGCAAGCCAGATAACATGATCACCACGTCGTGGGGTTCAGCTATCCCGTTGTGCCGGAAGGGCAGGCGGGAATCCGCGTCCAAATGTCGGGGGCCCATACGACGGCTCAGTTGAAACGAGCCGTGGCGGCATTTGCGAAGGGGGGTAGGGCGCTGGGGGTGATTTCGTGACGAATCGTTGGTTGTGTGCTGCGTCGGCTTCTCACGGGCTCTTTCCTTGTCTCTGTCCTTTTCCCTCTCTCTGGATCCTGTCTATCTGCGAGATCGAATTATGGTGAGGCCATAGGTCTTCGTGCTCAGGCCGTCCTGGGCGATGACCGTGAGGGCAACTTCCGTACGCCTTCCCCTGACGATGACGGCCACTTGTCCCGTTGGTGTGCCGGCCGCCGCGATGACGGAACCCAATACGGACAGTGTGGCATCCGGATCGGACTTCGTTGCAGAGATGATCACGCGGTCGACCTCGTTGGCCACGGAAACCGAGTAGTTCATGATGTTTGCCGCAAAGCCCGGATCCAAGGAACCGGGAGTGACCGTCAGCTCGGATAGGCTATCGTTGCTTGACGGTGTGGCTCGGGTGACGGCGATGGTATAGGTTCTCGAGGTTCCGTCTGGTGCCGTGACGAGAATGGACAGGACTTTGGTGGTCCCAGGCCCGTCGAGAGTGATGGTCGCTTGTCCTTGGTTGGGTACATCACCCGACAGCACGGCGTTGGCATCAGACTTGGTCGCCGAGACGGTTATGGCTGTGACCGTGGCGCCCACGTCGACTCTATAGTCTTGGGTTCCTGCAGAAAAGGCAGGAGACAAGATACCTGGGGACACGGTCAAACTGTTCAAAGTGTTGTCTCCGCCAACAAGGGTTATCGCCCTGAGCGTGATGGTGTAGACCTTCGCCCTTCCATCGGGAGACGTGACGGTGAGAGACACGTCCTTGCTTGACCCAGGCCCAGGTGACGGAATGACCGCCTGCCCCGTCGTTTGCCCTGCCGGGAGGGTCATCGCGCCAGATATCACATCACTCGGATCAGACTTCGTGGCGACGACCGTTACGGCCGCTATGGTGAGGGGGAGATCGACGGTGTACCGGGTTGTGTCGCCCGCGAATGGTGGCTGGAGTGATGCGCCGGAGACCGAGAGGCTCGCCAGTTGTGGCCCTGGATCGATCGATCCGGTATCCGTGCAGCTATAGGCCGTCAGGCCAATCGCGATCAGAATCGCTGCGGTGAGATAGTGGGTGAGATTCGTGACGTAACGTCGCATGATGGACCCAACTCTGTGTGCGTGCTGGATCGTCTGTTGGGTCCAGCCACCCGTGTGAATCAATGGGGTAGGCAGTGATCTTACGAAACGGCCTCTCGACCGGTCTATCCCTACTTGCGTACGGATCAGCCGGATGGGCGTTGGATACCGCTACCGCACAAATCACGAGAGGGGGAACCGTCTTGAAAGCCGTGCCTGGAGGAACGATTGGGTGAGGAAAAATTTATGATGAGAGTGGTTCAACAGACGACAAGGTCATTCCTTTTATGGAGGAGCCGGACGGTTTCTGAATTGACATTTTGCAGTTGGGTCAGTATTCTCGGCTACTTTATTATGTGAAGGAGTAGGGGTATGAAAGTCATTCTTCAAGAGACTCTGGAAGGGGTAGGGCATCTTGGCGATCTCATCAACGTCAAGGATGGATTTGCACGGAACTATTTGATCCCGCGTCGCAAGGCTGTAGAGGCCGACAGTCGGAGCATCAAGGCCTTTGAACATGTCAAACGAGTGGCAGCCGAGAAGGCCAAGAAGGAAAAGCTGGAAATCGAAGCCCATGCCAAGAAGGTGTCGGCGGTGTCACTGACGATCGAGGCGAAGGTCGGCAAGGACGATAAGATGTTCGGCTCGGTGACCGCGAAGGACATCGCCGAGGGACTGGTGGCGCAAGGTGTGACGGTGGATCGCCGCAAGATCCAATTGGCACATCCGATCAAGGAGATCGGAACGGTGACGGTTCCCATCAAGATGCCGAGGGACGTGATGGCGATGGTGACGGTCCATGTGGTGAAGAAGCAAGAGCCTGAAGAGGCCTCGGCGGAACAGTAGAATCTGGAGTACGGAAACAATGAGCAGTGATGCAGTGGGTTCATGGGATGCATTGAAAACAGCAGATCCCGACGTCTACGCCGCGATTGAGGCGGAAGAGGTTCGGCAGCGGGAGAAGCTGCTGTTGATCGCGTCGGAAAATTTTGCCAGTCCGGCGGTGTTGGCGGCGCAAGGTTCCTTGCTCACGAATAAATATGCGGAGGGGTACCCGGGCAAGCGGTACTACGGTGGATGCCAGCATGCCGACGCGGTTGAGGATTTGGCGATTCAGCGGTGCAAGGAAATCTTCGGCGCTGAGCACGTCAATGTGCAACCCCATTCCGGTTCACAGGCTAACATGGCGGCGTACTTGTCGGTGCTGAAGGCAGGAGACACCATTCTAGGGATGGATCTCGCTCAAGGTGGACATCTCACACACGGCAGCAAAGTCAACTTTTCGGGCATTCTCTTTCGAGTGTTCTCCTATGGCGTTGATCGCCAGACGGAAACCATCGATTATGATGCGGTCCAAAAAGTTGCCGAGGAATGCCGTCCTCGCATGATCGTCGTTGGAGCCAGCGCCTACGCGCGCACTCTTGATTTTCCACGATTCCAACAGATTGCCAAGTCAGTTGGTGCTTATCTGTTAGTGGATATTGCCCATATTGCCGGGCTGATCGCAGCCGGTCTGCACCCCAATCCCGTCCCCTATGCCGACTTCGTAACGACCACCACCCATAAAACGCTGCGCGGGCCGCGGGGCGGAGTCACGATGTGTCGAGCTGAATATGCCAAGGCGGTCGACAAGCTGGTCTTCCCCGGCTTGCAAGGTGGGCCGCTGATGCATGTGATTGCCGCCAAAGCGGTAGCCTTCAAGGAAGCGTTGTCTCCCTCGTTTAAGCGCTACCAGCAACAAGTGTTGACCAATGCCAGGGCGCTGGCCCAAGGGTTTGTCGACCGTGGCTATAAGATTGTCTCCGGCGGAACGGATACCCATTTGATGCTCCTGAATCTCACCAATAAGGGCATCACAGGAAAAGAGGCTGATGCAGCGCTTGATGCGGCCGGGATCATCGTCAATAAGAACGCCGTACCCTACGATGAAAAACCGCCAGCCATCGCCAGCGGCATCCGTTTAGGGTCACCTATCGTGTCCACTCGTGGAATGCGCGAACTCGAGATGAAACAGATCGTAGAACTGGTCGACCGTGTTCTCCAGCATCGGCAGGAAACAGAGGTGTTGGAAGATGTTCGCATACAAGCGAAGGCGTTGTGTGCCCGGTTCCCGATCTTTCATCCCTACTAGTGGGTCCCGAGTGAGAGAGCAGGTCGCTTCCAGTGAAATGTCCCTTCTGCGATGAACTCGAAGACAAGGTGGTCGATTCTCGCATGGCCAAGGAAGGCGAAGTTATTCGTCGCCGTCGCGAATGCCTTGGTTGTAAGCGTCGCTACACGACCTACGAACGTGTCGAAGAAATTCTTCCGGTTGTTGTGAAGAAAGATGGTCGCCGTGAGTCGTTCGACCGTACGAAGATTCTCGCAGGGCTTAAGAAAGCCTGTGAAAAACGGCCGATCAGCACCGGCACCATCGAAGCCGTGACTGATCGAATCGAGAAGCGGATTCAGGAAATGGGCGAAACGGAGATCGAAAGCCGAGTGGTGGGAGAAGAAGTCATGAAAGAGTTGCACCAACTCGACCAGGTGGCCTATGTCCGGTTTGCATCCGTCTATCGGGAGTTCAAGGACATCGAACAATTCATGGACGAGTTGAAGACCTTGGCTGACCAGCGACGAGACCATTGATCTCAGACCGTTATCCCTCTCACCGTTCGCTCTCAACGTCGTTCACCATTTTCCATTCTGTCTTCCTCTAGAGATACAGATGACGACGATAGGAGCATGTTGCCACTGATGACTGCCTCATTCTCAAAGCGTGGGCGACGAGATACGCCGTCTCCAGGGGCGACGAGCGTGGCGATCATAGGCGCCGGCCGCGGCGGCACCGCATTAATGGAAATTTTTGCGAATGATCCGCTTGTCCAGATCGTTGGAGTGGCGGAGGTGGTTCCGGACGCGCCGGGGCTGGACCTTGCCCGACGGCTGAAGATTCCGATCACCCACGATTATCGGCAGTTGCTCACGATGGAACATGTGGATTTGATCATCGATGTGTCCGGGGATCCAGACGTCTGGAAATTTCTTCAAGATTTCCACCGGATGGGTGTGACCGCAATCGGCGGGGCCAGTGCCAAGTTCATGTGGGAGTTGATTGAAGCCCGCATCCGCGCGACCGGCGAGATCGAGAAGACGCTGAATAAATATCAGTCGCTCTATCGACTCTATGTGAAAGAAACGGGTGCAGCCGTCACGGACGAACGGACGAGGATTGCCTGTGAGATTCACGACGGATTCGTGCAGATCTTGGCGGGGGTGAATTTCAAGCTGGATCTGTGCCAGCAGCTCATCCGAAAGAACCCTCGGGCTAGTCTGGCCACCCTCAAGGACAGCAAGGCTCAATTGAAGCTGGCCATACAGGAAGCCCGCCAGGTGATCTTTAACTTGCGTCCTCTCCACTATGACAAGATGGATCTCATCCCCGGCCTCACGAACTATTTCGCCTCATACCAAACCCAGACTCATATCGCCACGAAGTTTACGGTGACAGGAGATGAACAGATCTTGTTTCCCCGAACTAAGATTTTTCTTTTTCGAATCATCCAGGAAGCTTTGAGCAACGTCGAGAAGCATGCCAAAGCCGACCGGGTGGCGATCAAACTGGATATCGGCGCCGACCGGTTACGGGTCACGATTACGGACAATGGTGTCGGGTTTGACATGGAAACGGTGCTCCGGGATCCTGAAAAATGGGATCATTTTGGCATCAAGGGGATTCTGGAACGAACACGACTTGTCGGCGGAGAAGGTCGTGTGGAGTCCAAACCAGGGAAGGGCACCAAAATCGTTGTGGATGTGCCAATGGGCAATAAGGAGGAGATACACAATGGAGAAGATTAAAGTCCTCATCGCCGACGACCATCGGGTGGTCCGAGAAGGGTTGGCGGCTATCCTCAAGACCAAAGAGGACATCCATGTCATCGGTGAAGCTCAGGATGGAGTCGAGGCCGTTGAAAAGGCCACTACGCTTCTTCCTGATGTGATTCTGATGGATGTGAGCATGCCACGCATGGGTGGTGTTGAGGCGACGCGGCAGATCAAACGTGAGCTCCCGCATATCGGTATCGTGGCGTTAACTATGTATGAAGAACAACAATACATCTTCGACTTGGTTCGAGCGGGTGCGACAGGATACTTGCTGAAGGACTCCGAGTCGTCTCAAATCGTGGCGGCCATTCGCGCGATCTATCGCGGTGAATCGCTCATTCATCCATCGGTCGCGAGTAAAATCCTGGCCGAGTTCTCACTCATGGCTCAAAAGAAGGGGAAGAAGCCGGCGTGGGCGGAGCATGATCTGACGGAGCGGGAAATCACCGTGTTACGTCTGGTCGCGGATGGGAAAACCAACAAAGAAATCGCGAACAGTCTCGACCTCAGCGAAAAGACCGTGAAGAATCACGTTCGAAATATTTTCCATAAATTGCAAGTCTATGATCGGACACAAGCGGCCATTCTTGCCATACGGAAGGGGCTGATCGAATTGGATCCGAAACGATAGAGCGTGCAATTGAAACAGGCCTCATGTTCAGAAAGATCACATGCCAAGGGCTCAGGAAACGGCGAGGCGATTTTGTGTGTGTCGGTTGGCAAAATAATTATTGGTTGGGTCTGACAGGGAGACGGTTCCTCGGAAGCTGAGAAATGTGAACATCCCTAGCGAGACAGTCGGAACACGTTGACCGTGTACGTTTTTGGGCTTCCGTCAGGGGCTATTACGTGGATCGCTACGGGAACGGTTGTCCCTAACCCCACTATGGCAGTCACGTTACCTGTCGGGACTCCGGCCGCGGCGATGGCTGAACCGAAAGCGGACATCACGGCATTCGGGTCGGATTTGGTCGCGGAGAGGGTTACTCGATCAGCGGTTGCTGGGATATCCGCTGAATAATTAATGGTTCCAGGGGAAAAGGGAGGAGACAAACTGCCTGCGCTTATCGTGAGGGCAGACAGATTGTTGTTGTCCATGGGCATCGCTCGTTTGATGGCGATGCGATAGGTCTTTGCATTTCCATTTTGAGCCGTGACGGTAATCAGCACATCTTTGGTCGTTCCTGGCCCACCGAGCGTGATCACAGCCTGGCCGTTATTGGGCACGTCACCAGATATCACAGCATTCTGATCCGACTTGGTCGCAGACACGCTGACCGCGGTGACATCGGTCGCTACATCCAGGGTGTAGTTCTGCTGACCCGAGGCGAACGCCGGAGTCAACGGACCAGGCATGACCGCCAACCCTGACAAGTCGTTGTTCCCTGCCAATGAGGCCTTGTTGAGCACGACCGTATAGGTTCTCGACTTGGTCGTCGATTCGGACACCACAATACTGACGACCGTGGGGGGGGCTCCTGCCGGGCCTACGGCAATTGTACGGCTTGTCGTCGTTTGGCCATCGATCGTCACGGTGTCGCCAGCCACTCGTGGTTGTGCGGTAATGGTTACACTCGTAACGCCAGCGGCGAGATCGACGCTGTATTGAGTTGTTGTGCTCGCAAAGGCCGGTTGCAGTGTCCCAGAGTTTGTGGTCAGGCTGCCCAGTTCTACTTCCGGGTTAATCGATGCGGAGTCCGAACAGCCATAGCTGTTCCAGATAATTGCGACAAGAAGTGCGACGGACAGGTAACGGCTGACACCGCTGTGAGTTTCTTGCAAGGCGCTACTTGTCTTCAGTCGCACACGAAGCAACGAGCCGCTTTGTTCGGGCGAACTCACACGGTCGGTCTTGAGGGTCTGAGAAGCTACTTTAGTCAAAGTGTCCTTGGTGATGAGAGACTCTTTAAGACGTATAGCGAATTTGAATAGGCAAGGTCAACGGCATGAGAGAAGGAAATATGGTTCATGGTGAAAGCTTATTTGGACAGGGTTCATTCATAATGGCCAGGAGTGACAGGTGAACCCAGCGAGTCGGACCTTCCCACTCTGAAATTCGAAAATCCAAAGGTTAGGTGTCTCGATTTAGCGTTCTGGTCGGAAAACATCAATCCTATAGGTCTTACGGGTTGTCCCGTCCTGGGCGGTTACGAGGATCGAAGCTGTAGTTGTCGTATTCCGACCAAGCGGGACGGTCACCCGGCCGGTCGGAACCCCTGCTGCAGCGATGACCGAGCCAGCCGAGGATAATATGGCGTTCGGATCAGACTTGGTTGCGGTAATGGTGACGGATTCATCGTTTCCGGAAACGTTTGCATCATAGGTCAGCTGGCCGGGAGAAAAGGCGGGACTGAGTGTGCCAACGGACACCGTCAATTCCCTGAGGTTACTGTCAGTCGAAGGCGCCAATCGGGTCATCGTGATGTTATAGGTCTTAGTGGTTTCATTCGGTGCAGTCACGATGATTGAGACAGCCTTGCTTGTCCCCGGTCCATCGAGCGCAATGTCCGCCTGCCCTCCGTTTGGAACATCCCCGGAGATCACGGCATTCGGATCAGATTTGGTCGCAGTGATCGCCACAGTAGCGACCGTAAACGCTACTTCTACGGCGTAGTTCGTGGTGCCGGCGGAAAAGGTAGGATCCAAGGTGCCAGGGGATACGCTCAGGGTTTCCAAGTTGTTATCAGCCGATAGCGCCTCGCGATTCACAGTGAGCAAGTATGTTTTGGTAGTTCCATTCTGTGCCGTTACAACCACCTCTACTTCGGTGTTCGATGGACCGGGTGGCAAAGAGATGGAACGCGAACCTACACTTTGCCCGGCAATGGTCAGACCTGCAGCTGCATCCTCAGGCTCCGCAGCCACAGTGACACTCTCAACCCTTCCCCCGACATTGACGGTATAGCTCGTTCTCGTTGCGCTGAATGAAGGGGACAGGGATCCTGGTGACACGCCTAACCTCTGGAGGTTGTTGTTCGCACGGAGGGCTGCGCGAGAGACGACCAGGGTATACTGTTTCTGAGTGCCGTTCGGTGCGGTCACAACCACGTTGATGACGGTGCTCAGACCGGGGTCGCGAAGAGTAACGGTTTGGGCTTGCCCGGAGATGGCGGGTTGGTCGTTCACCGTCATCGTTGCAGCAGGATCGTCTAGGGTTGGCGTCACTTGTATGCTGTTGGCGCTGCTGGCGACGGAGACTTGATAGTTCAGGGTATTTGCGTCAAATCCGGGGTCGAGAGAGCCTGACGAAATCAACAGACTCCGTAGCGAGTTGTTACCTGTTAAGCTCGCTTTCGTGAGGAGGACGGTATAGGTCCTCGAATTGGTATCAGATTCTGATACGACGATATTTACCGGAGTCGTTGATCCGGCTGTGCCGAGGGTGATGGGGCGGCTTGTCGTTGCCTCACCGTTAATCGTCACGCTGTCGCCGGTCACGGCTGGTTGAGCGGTGACGGTGACACTCGTGATGTTGTTGGCAAGATCCGTCTTGTACTGGGTCGTTCCACCATTAAAGGCCGGTTCGAGCGTTCCGGGATCGACGGACAAGCTGGCAAGTTCCACTACGGGGTTTACGGTTGCAGAGTCGCCACAGCCATAGGTGCTCAGTCCAACGACCGTGAGAAGACTGATGACAAGACATGGTCCGACGATTGTGACGAAGCGTGTCATATGGAGCCACCCACTTTCTTTTTTACGATGAGATAGGCTTGTTCTAATGAATTCGATCAGTAGCCGGTGGTTCAGGAGAGGGATCAAGGCCGAGCTACCATGGCAGAGATCGTTGTCTAAGCAATCAAACGTATAGCGAATCTAGTTGGTCAGGTCAACAGAGCGAGTGAAGAGTCACGAAGATTGCCGCTGGCGTGGTGCAACAGAAGTGCGGATGTGGCCTATGGGGTCTCTAACTGGATGAGTGGGGAGAGGAATCCGATACGTCTTCCCGTTGGCACTAGAAGCCGATTGGCGGTGAATTTATGCAATGGTCGAACCTGAATGACAAAGCCGAATTCCTCATACATACAGCTCGCGGCTCAATAACCAAGAGATATGGGATTATCAGTTCGTTAGATCTGGCCTTTCAGGCTGACATTGTCGCGCTGTGTGTTTGCTTAATCGTCATCACCGTCCTATTCATTGCCACCTCCTCCAGGATTCCCTGGAGGGGTGCTGTCGATGGTCACGTTCAAAGCGGGACTCTTTCCAGACTCGCCTCCCCCATTGGACAATGTGTAAGAGATCGAATGTTCCCCGCCTGGGAGTTCCGACGTTGGTTGAAGCGTGTTGGCTGTCTGATCGAAATTGGCATCGACATTATTCTCACCCGAGTAGAGGGTTGGGGTCTGTCCAGCCTCAGGCTGGGGTATTCTGAACCTTGGAGTCGTGACGTTAGTAATGTTGTCCTCATCAAGAGGTGTGGTGCTAGGAGGAATAGGAGGGATGCACGCATTGGTGCTAGGATCACGAGGACAGGAGTCATCCTCGGTTATCAGGTCCGGTGCATTCGACGGCGCCGATGGTGCCACGAGCGCCGCAGGCGTGGCGCGGTTCACAGTGATCGTATAGGGAGGGTTTCTAACAGTTCCATTCTGAGCAGTGATCCCGATTGACACGGCTGTCTCTGGCCCGCTCAGGTCAATAGAGGCTTGTCCTGAGGCAGTCCCTGCTGCGACTGTGACGCTACCAATAGCCATGACGGCATCTGAGTCATCCTTGGTTGCTGAGACGATTACTGCGTTCACGTCGGTGGCCACGTTTACCGTATAGGCCGAAGTACCGGGAGCGAAAGTTGGAGACAAAGCTTGGGCCTCTGTGCCTACCATCACACTTAAGGCGGATAGGTTGTTGTTGCTCGAGAGTCGCGTTACGGTGAGGCTATATGTTTTCGGGGATCCGGTCTGGGGGGTGACCGTGATCGATATAGATGTTTCTGATCCTAGCCCGCCTAGCGTAACAGAGGCTTGCCCTGTTCTCGTCCCAGCTGGAACTGTGACGCTACCATTTGGAATCGTTGCGCTAGCAATAGCCATTGCGGCATTCTGATCAGCCTTGGTTGCGGAGACGGTCACGCTCGTGACGTTGGACGCCACGTCCACCGCATAGGTCGTGACATTCCGAGCGAAGCTCGGAGACAAGGTTTGTGCAGTATTACCTACTCTTACACTCAAGGCCGACAGGTTGTTGTCGTTTGATGGTGCCCTATCGACAGCGACTACATAGGTGTTCCGATTGCCGTTCTCTGCGGTGACCACTATATTGATGAGGGTGTTCGTGTCTGGCGGGCCCAGCGTAATGGTTCGAGTCTGTCCGGAGCTAATGCTGGAGGGCTGTCCGCTGTTCACAATTAGGCCCATGCTCGCATTGGAATTAGATGGGAGGGTCGGGCGCACTGTGACGCTCGTTACGGTGCTTGCGACGTTCACCGAGTAGCTGGGTGTGGTAGATCGGAACGAGATCAAGTTTGTAGTTCCGGTTCCCGATGTAACGGTCAAGCTCTGCAAGGTGTTAATGCCCGATAACCCGCCACGATTCACGAGGATCGTGTAGCTCTTCTTCGTTTGGTTCTGGGCCGTCACTTCGATCGTAATGAGAGTGCTCTGGCCTGCAGGATTCAGGGTGATAGCTTGGGGCTGACCAGAGGCCGCGGCGTTCGTATTCACCGTCATTGTCGCAGCAGAATCCTGGAGGGTAGGCGTTACCTCAACGCTGTCGACGGTGCTGGCAACATCGACTGAGTAGGTGAGGGTATTTTCATCGAAGGCGATGGGCGGCGTTCCGGGCAAAACAACCAAGCCTTGTAACGAATTATTACCGGCTAGGGCTGCTCGCTTGAACAGGACTGTATAGGTTCTCGAATTGGTATCTGACTCCGACACGACGATGCTTACCGGAGTTGTCGACCCAGGGTTCCCTAGGGCAACTGTGTGGCTCGTTCTTGGCTCGCCATCAATGCTCACGGTGTCCCCGGATACTGCTGCTTGAGCGGTGATGGTCACAGTCGTCGTGTCGCTTGTGAGATCGACACTGTACTGTGTGGTTCCACCGCTAAAGCCCGGTTGGAGAGTTCCGGGTGAGACCGTCAGGCTCGCAAGGGATACTTCTGGGTTCACGGTGGCTGAGTCACTGCAGCCGTAGGTTCCTAAGCCAATAGCAGTGAAAAGAAGAACGGCCAGATATCTTCCACGGAGTATTTGAGAGTGTCTCATGTCGTACCCAATCACTTTCTCATATGTTGGAGGTGATAAAACCGGCCGTTTCTGTAAGGCTGGAGTTTGGGTTTCAATAGCAATGACAGACAAAGGATTCGTCTATCCATACCACCTAGGGACAAGCGGGGCAGTCACCTATATCCGAAACTTGCGATTCAGGTCAAGAGTCCGAATGGCCCTGTGGCAGGTGCATAAGGGGTAAGCCAATACGGATGATATGGTGGTGTCTGCTGGGAGTTCTCTTGCTGGGGATCTGTTCCAATCCCTGTCACGTTTGCAGAGGGGGGGGAAGTGTCCCAGGGTGGAATGATTCGTGCTGGTTAGGGCCCTAGAGCACGATCGACAGTGATGGTGTAGGTGTTGGGGGCTCCTCCACTCTGAGCGGTCACATCGATGGACACAACGGTTTGGGTCCCCGGCCCGTTGAGCGGGAAATTTTCCTGTCCCGAGGCAGTGCCAGCCGGGACGGTGACCGATCCGATGAGCATCACGGCGTTGGAATCGGCCTTGGTGGCGGAGACGGTCACTGCGGTGACATCGGTGGCCACATTCACGGTATAGCTGGTGGTGGTTTCATCAAAGGCGGGAATCAAGGTTCCCGATGTCACGCTCAAAGCCGACAGGTTGTTGTTGCTCGAGGCGGCTCGGGTCACGGTGACGGTGTAGGTGTTAGGAGCCCCTCCACTCTGAGCGGTCACATCGACGGACACAACGGTTTGGGTCCCCGGCCCGTTGAGCGGGAAATTTTCCTGTCCCGAGGCAGTGCCAGCCGGGACGGTGACCGATCCGATGAGCATCACGGCGTTGGAATCGGCCTTGGTGGCGGAGACGGTCACTGCGGTGACATCGGTGGCCACATTCACGGTATAGTTGGTGGTGGTTTCATCAAAGGCAGGGGTCAAGGTTCCCGATGTCACGCTCAAAGCCGACAGGTTGTTGTTGCTCGAGGCGGCTCGGGTCACGGTGACGGTGTAGGTCTTGGGGGTTCCTCCATTCGGGGCCGTTACACTAATAGATATGATTGTCTGTGTTCCTGCGCCGTTAAGCGGGAAGGTTTCCTGCCTTGAGGCAGTGCCAGCTGGAATCGTGACCGATCCGATCAGCATGACGGAAGTCGCGACGGCCTTCGTTGCTGAGACATCCACGCTGGTCACGTCGTTCGCTACGTTCACCGCATAGTCCGTGGTATTTGGGGCGAAGGATGGGCTCAAGGATCCAGGGGACACAGTCAAGGCCGACAGATTGTTGTCGCCCAAGGCTGCTCTGACCACGACAACCACGTAGTTCTTCTGGCTCACCTGGTTTTCTGCGGTTACGACGATATTAATAAAGGTGTTCGATGGGGCCGATCCCGACGGATTCAACGTAATGGTTCTGGGCTGCCCGGAGTTGGTGGGGGTCCCGTTCACGGTCATGGTTGCGTTAGAGTCTTGGAGGGTTGGTGTTACCGCCACGCTGGCCACGCTGCTGGCGACGTTGACCGTGTAGCCGACTGTGCCGGCGCTGAAGGATGGGTTCAACGTTCCCGGAGAGATGGTCAAGCTCTGTAAGTTGGCGTTGCTTGATATGCCTCGGCTGACGGTCACCAGGTAGGTTTTCTGGGTGCCGTTTTGCGCGGTCACTACTATATTGATAAGGGTGATCGACCCGGCTCCGTTCAGCGTAACAGATTGAGCTTGGCCTGAGGCAACATCTTGTCCGTCCACGGTCATGGTTGCGGTAAGGTCTTGGAGGGTAGGGGTAACCATGACGCTACCGTCGTTGTTGGCAACGTCAACCGTATAGCTGAGCATGTTCGCATCGAATGTGGGAGTCAGGGTTCCGGGAGAGATAGATAAACTCTGCAACGAATTATTCCCTGCCAAGCTGGCTCTGTTGATGAGGACGGTGTACGTTCTTGAATTGCTGCCTGATTCTGAGACGACAATGCTAACCGGTGTTGTCGTTCCAGCCGGACCTAGAGTAATAACACTGCTTGTCGTCGTCACGCTGTTGATAGTCACGGTATCTCCGGCCACGGCGGGTTGAGCGCTTACGGTCACACTCGTGATATTGCTGGTCAGGTCGACGCTGTACTGGGTGGTTCCACCGCTAAAAGTTGGTTGCAGTGTGCCAGGGGTAACCGTCAGGCTGACGAGTTCTACCTCAGGGTTGACCGTTGCGGAGTCAGAACAGCCAGAGGCTCCGAAGCCGATGGCAAGGAGAAGGATTGGTGTGAAAAGCGTTTGACTGACCGCGGTAAGAGTGTGTTTCATGTGGTACCGCCTGTTTGTGGTTCTTGTTTGCTAGTTTGAGGGATTTGAGACCAGCCCCTCAAAGAACTCACACGGTAGAGCTGGATACTACGGGCAGGGTTTGAATCGGTCTAGCCCTACATAGGTAAGGGTTTGCGGGGAGTGAAGGTGTAACCACCAAGAAAATGGGAGCGATTCTCAAACAGAACGGATCGAATGGCCAATAATACAAGAACGTTGAGCTTCCGCTGTGAGCGGGTCAGGGCTTGGTTTCTGGACCGTCCTTCGATTGGGTAAGGAGTTCGGTTCTGGAGGGAATCTGAGTGAGAAGGTCGGGACGCACTTGAAACACCCCATGGAGCCGTTGGCCGGTCGCATAGAGAAGATCGCCTGCCCGGCTACCGAGCGTCAGTTTTCCAACTGCCTTACCGTCTTTCCCGGTAGCAACAAATTCAGCACTTGGTACCAAGAGTCCATAGGGAGCCAGTGGGGAGGATTGTTTCAGGACACGTTCTTCAGCCGGAAGGTTCGCCACCCGGCTGACGAAGAGATCGGCAGCTTCCTGGGTGACCTTCATCATGGGTTGGTCTTCGAGCACCCACTCATCGTTTTGATGGATCAACACGTACTGCTGGTCTCGCGTTTTCACCGACAACATCGCCACGTCCATAGAATCGAGTCCAAGGAGGCGCTTGTCCTGAAGATTGAAAAGGTCTCTCGTTAGGTCCTTGATCAGAACAGGGTTTATTCGATAGAGCGGCCCCTCCGGGGTGGTTTGCGCGATTGCTTCACCGCTTTGCGGGTCCGGTTGATAAAGTCTGACGGACTGGTCTCCGCCTGCGCTGTACAAGGTGATCTTCACTTTTTGCGCCGTGAGGGTTGTGGCGACTGTGTCTCGTTCAGGGCCGGGGTCGATGATGCCGAGTGCTTTCAGGTCCTCCAACCGAAACATCAATGACCGGACTTCATTCTGATCGGCTTCGGCCTCGACAGGGTAGATGATCTTCCAGGATGGCCTGGGCTGACCCTTCGCCACGTTGGCGATCACAATTTCAGTTGTCGGGTATGTTAGGCGGACTCGGTCTAGATCCTTTTGCGCGAATCGCAACAGTTCCTTCCGTCGAAATGTCATCAACGATTTATTGATGAAATCTTTCGGCGCGAGGGTCGTCAATAACACGCGCTGGTCTGACGTCCGAAGAACGTACAATGTGTTGGAGAGGGGGCCGCTATCGCCGATCGAAATGGTCTCCTGCTGCCCTCCAGCTCTGATGGCCAGGGTGGTCACAGGTTCTTCGAGCCCGAATGAGGCCAAGGTAGAGGATTGGTTGTCGAGAGTCCTAGTGACGGTTCCTGTCACCAGTGCTCGAATGAGTGCCTGCACTTCGCGGGTATCGGCGTCTGTTTGTAGCGGGGCTATGATCGACCATTTCCCTGGGGTGTCCTGCTTGAATTTGATCAGTCCCTGGGCAGTCGTGATCGAAAGTTCGGTGATAGCGGTTTCCGGAAAAGGAAGAAGTTGCTTCTGTTCAATTTCCTGTTTCTCCTCTCGCTGTTTGGCCGGAAACTCCACGAGGTAGAGATAGCCACCCAGACCAGCGAGAATCACCAGCATCAGGAGTGTCGAATGATAGCGTGACATAGGCTAAAGGCGTCTACGCTTTCTCCATACGATGATGCCGGTGAGCAACGTCAGGAGAGGAAGGAAGACAACCTGAATATAGATCAGTGTTCGTTCCTGGGTGGGGTTGGGCGTGAATGGACGCAGCGCCGGCTCTTTGGGGGCGATAGAGATCAAATCTCGTTCCTCGGCCAACCACCCCATCGTATGGAGAAAGAAGTCGCTGTTGCCGGGAAAATTAAAGAAGGCGTTGGACACAAAGGTGGAGTTGCCGATGACTGCGATGGCCGGGCGAGGTTCGCCATCTTCAGGGGCCTTCTTTGGAGCCAATGCAGCAGCCATGGGAAGTGGTCCTTTCACATCTTCCTTTTCGCTGAGACTCACGACCCGGCCTTGCATGTTCGTTTCGGCCCAACTGTTCGGGGACGTTCGGGCGAGCGGCACGAAGTCCCAGTCTTTTCCGACGGCCTCGTCGAAGGTCACATGCCGCGAGAGCGGAAACAGTACGGCGGACGTGAGGTCCTGCGTGATCTCGTGCTCAGTAAACGTTCTGACCAGCAATGCGGTAAGGTCTCCCTGCGCCAATCGATCTTGCAGATCGACCAGCACCCCAGGGCCTAAGCCAAGCCCCCAATGGGCGAGTAATGATTCCAAGCCGGTCTGAGTGTCGGGATCGGCCAACACCAACAGGTGGCCACCTTTGTCCACGTACGCCCGTATGCGATCCTGTTCGTCCTTTATCACGGAACGGCGCGGTCCGGCCAAGACCAGTACCGATGTGTTGTCCGGCACAGACTCTTCCTTGAGGAGCGAGATGGTGCCGACGTCGTATCCTTGTCGAATGAGGGCTTCTTTGGCGATAGAAAGACCGTTGCGCTCCTGGTCTTCAACGCTCAACTCGCTGTGGCCTTCGACAAAGATGATCCGTTTTTTGGAGTCTTTGGAGATACGAATCAACGCACCGGTTAGCTCGACCTCGGACGGTGATGTGACGCGGATGGTCTGGTCGTCACTCTCAAAAATAGCCGTATCGGTCCGGAAGATCCCATAGTTCTGGGCCATCTTGGGCTCTTTCTCAGGATCGATGAACTCCACGCTGAGTTTGGTAGAAGCTTGTCGATAACTCTCCAGCCGCTCTTTAAATGCCTGATAGCCGGGGTCCTTTTCCCGGGTGAACACGGTAATTTTGACGTCACGCGGCAACGTTCTGAGGATGCGATTGGTTTGCGGCGCGAGCGTGAAATTCTGATTTTCCGAGAGATCCCACCGCACGGAATGCCGGGACGCGAGAAAGTTCACGATGACCATGATGCCTGAAAAGAGAAAGATCATCAGCACGCTGTTCAGCCCCATCTTGGTGGAACGCCGGCCGGAGAACGCCTTCACGGTTTCGAAATGCACAACGAAGAACAGTAACAACGAGAGGAGCGCCGCTCCCTCCGCAATCGTGACAGCCCACAGCCAGTCAGGCCGAAGGCTATAAGCGATCATGCCGCCGATTCCAAGGACGACTCCGATTAGACCGAGAGGGATGGATTTGAAGTTCATTTCCAGCGAGTCGATTCCACAACGCGATGTGTGAGGAACAGCATGAGTACGAGTCCGCTTCCAAAGTACACGAGATCACTCGTGTCGATCAGCCCACGAACGAGGCGGTCATAGTGTTCCATGTAAGAGATATACGAGATAATACGGCCAGCGGTGGTATCACCGAACAGACTGCCTAAGCCGGCGATCAGCCAGATCGTTAAGAGCATGCCGAAGCTGACGAATGCGGCGACGATTTGGTTTTCCGTGAGCGCCGAAGCAAAGACTCCCACAGAGAGAAACAAGGCTCCCAACAGCGCCATTCCGAGGTAGCCGGTCCAGATTGGATTCCAATCAAAATCGCTGAACAGCATCAAGACGGTCGGAACCAAGATGGTGAATCCCAAGAGTCCGAGATAGATCAACAGAACGCTCACGAATTTCCCGATGATGATGTCGGTGATCCTGATGGGAGACGTCAGCAGGAACTCAAAGGTCCGCAATTTTCGTTCTTCCGCGAACAACCGCATCGTCAGGATCGGCAAAATGATCAGCAGCACAATCCGCACGCTGGCAAAGAGGTTGCGGAAGACCAGATCGTTCAGGTTTATTTCAGCCACTCCTCCCTGCATTTGCATCAACTGGATCGCTTGTGCTCCGGCAAATCCGACGTAGAGATACGAGAGGAGTCCGAAGATGAGCAGAAAGACCGCCCCCACGACATACACGATGGGGGAGACAAAGTACCCGCGGAGTTCTTTGGCAATGACGGCTTGCACGGGGGTCATCGGTACACCTACGCGTCCGCCCGTTCGGCGGAGACACCGACCGTTGCCTCTGCCGGCTCTGCGAGGTGATCCTCGTGGCGTGTGAGTTGGAGGAAGACGTCTTCCAATGTCATGGATATGGTGCGGAGTTCGAGCAAGCCCCAGTTGGATGAGACCACCAGACGCGCGATCTCATCCCGCAGATCGCGACCCAGTTCACATTCGAGGAGGAAGCTTCCTCCTGCCTGTCCCGGCAGCACATTGAGGATGCCTGGGATCGCGCGAAGTTTCATGTCGCAGTCCTGGGGGACGGTCTTGAGCGTGATAGAAACCTTCTCTGATTGACGTAATCGGGCCGACAATTGTTCAGGGGTGTCCTCTGCGACGATGCGCCCCTTGTTGATAATGACGACTCGTTGGCAGACTGCGGTCGCCTCCGGGAGGATGTGCGTGCTGAGGATCACGGAATGGGAACCGGCCAGGCTTTTGATGAGCTCCCGGATCTCGATGATTTGCTTTGGGTCGAGCCCGACCGTCGGTTCGTCCAGGATCAGGACTGGAGGATCATGGAGCAGCGCTTGCGCCAGCCCCACGCGCTGGCGATATCCGCGCGAGAGATTTCCGATCAGTCGATGACGCACCGAGCCCAGTTCAAGCTTGCTGATGGCTTGGTCGAGTCCTGCCGTGAGGGTGTGTCCCATCATGCCACGGAGTCGACCGACGAAGGTCAAGTACTCGGTGACGGTGAATTCCTGGTAGACCGGAGGAGTCTCCGGTAGATATCCGATCTGGCGCTTCACGTCTAATGGTTGATCCGTGCAATCGAACCCCGCGACACGAGCATGGCCTTCTGTCGCCGGCATAAAGCACGTCAAGATCCGCATCGTGGTCGTCTTGCCCGCGCCATTGGGACCGAGAAATGCCAACACCTCTCCCTTGGCGACCGAAAAGGTGACACGATCAATTGCCGTATGATGGCCGTACCGCTTGGTAATGTTGTGAACGTCGATCACGAAAGTGATATCGGTGCGAACAACTGTGGAGTTTGGAGCGGTCTCGCTCTCAAAACAACAACTTCAGCAGCAATCACCGGGATCTTACTCACAACCTCCGAGGCAGTCAATACGGCCATGTGGATTAAAAGTGGCTGATGACTCCATCACGGTGAGTGATCGTGCGAACGGGTTCGTCGTATAGGATAGAGTGCCTCGCCGATCTGGATGGCTCATTCATGAGTCTCCATCTGGTCAGCTAGAGTACGTGTCAACTTTAAGGTGTTGAATTTCGATCCCATCTCATTTATATCTGGTCCGCGAGGGAGCCGACCGCTTTCGGTTTTGTGTAGGGTGACTCTCCTCATTTGATCCACCGGGGTTTCCATACGGAGGTGGGGGAGCCGGGTACTCCCGTCGGTGTTGTTGAAAGCCCATACCTTTCATACTCTGATCTCCACTCGTCCGAGAAGTGAACGATTCAAGCAGAGGGAGGCGGCTCATCGCATGAACACCTACTCTCATCGCACTCGGCTCTCAACCTCAAGTTCTCTTGCACTCCTGTTCTGCCTTTCCCTGGGGGCCTGCTCATGGGTTCCGAAGGGGGATGTGCAACTCGACGTCGGCATCAAGGATCGAGGGGTGGCTTCCTGGTATGGTGTGCAGTTCCACGGCAGGAAGGCGGCGAACGGCGAACTGTATGACATGGAAGCTCTGACCGCGGCACACCGTACCATGCCACTAGGGAGTGTGGTCCGTGTCACCAACCTCATCAATGGCAAACATCTCCATGTACGGATTACCGACCGAGGTCCCTATGAAAAAGGGCGAATCATCGATCTGTCTCGCAGAGCGGCGATGCAATTGGGTATGGAGCGCGAGGGATTGACGTATGTGCAGATTGAGATCGTCGGTGAACGCCGTCCGGAGCTCATGTGGCTTGTAGAGACCTTTACCGGACGAACGGCCTCGGTGCTTGCGGCTGTCACGCCATGGGCTGACCGGACTTCATCCGGCATGACTGCTCACGCTCGAAATCTTCAGGGGGACCTCTGGGTAGCCAGGCGTAATCGCTGGGCTCTGGCGATGCTTGCGGTCGATCATTCAGTGGGATCTCCGGTGCCCGCATTAGTGCTTGCCTAACCTCACCGACATTGATTCCATCCTGGTTGACAGTGTGCAAAGGTCTCCACTAGACTGCCGGTTCTCATATCAAACGAGAGAATCAACCGATAGAGCGTTCGTTTATCGAAGGGGGAGGCACAGATCGATGGCCAAAAAGCGGGCAGCGGAGCCGGAAGAAGCGAAACTTAAGAAGAAGATTGCCGCCAAGCTCACCGACCACAAGAATCCGCAAGGAGACACTGCAATCAGATCTCTAAAAAAACGATTGAAAAGAGAGCAACGAAAGAGGCGGGCCCTTGCACAACGGAAGAAGCAAGCGGCTGGAAATAAGGCAGAGGCGGCCACCGCCTCAAGTTAGGTATTCGATTAGTCGGTTAGTTAGTTGCAGTGGGTAGTTCTTCTTATGGGGCAAGATCCAAAATCTCCATTGCCGGGTATGAACCCCCTTGGTCATCACGCCAGTGATAGTCCTTTGGGTGGCGACGTGGCTGATTCGACGCAGTCCGAGCCGCATGCACCTGCTGAGTCAGATGTTGTAGACCAAGAAGCAGTTGCGCTTGAAGAGGAGCAAGTCAAGGATGAGATCGATATCCAGATCGATCTCCTCAAGGATCCTGATTGGGTCGTCCGTCGAGAGGCCGTCATCACGCTCGGCGAGATGGGCGATGAACGATGTGTGGCGCCATTGGCCCGCGCGTTGCGCGACGGGGATTGGCAGGTCCGGGAAGTTGCGATCGAGGCGATGGGGCAGGTGGGCTCTCCTGCCGTTGAGACGCTCCTGAAACTGCTTCGCGATTGGGAAGTTCGGAAATACGCCATTTTGGCGCTTGGGAAAATTCGAGATGAGCGGGTGCTCGATCCCTTGATGCTCCAGCTTCGGAACGATGAGTTTAAAGATGATGCCATTCACGCCTTGGTGGAGCTCGGTGAGCCGGCTGTCGAGAAGTTGATCGGGGCGCTCCGAGACAAGGATGAAAACGTTCGGAAGAGCGCGGTGCTGGCCTTAGGTCGGATCAAGAGCAGCGATGCCATCACTCCGCTCATCACCATGCTCGGTGATCAGGACTGGTTCACTCGGCTGACAGCGGCGGCCGCCTTGGAGTCCATCGGCGACGACCGGGGACGTGAGGCCATCAAACCATTGCTCAAGGATCCGGACATGGTGGTCAAGATGCGCGTCGAGCGTATTCTCGCGAAGTGGAAGAAGCCGTCTCTTTCACAACCGACCAACGCCTGAGTTACTGGCTCAGGAGTTGATCCATTCTGACCTGAAGCTCATCCAACTTCTTCAACGTGACCGCTTTTCCCATGGCCAGCTCCGGTTTCACTTCTCGGAGTGATCCAGCCAGATCCCGTAGAGCATTCGTCTTCGTGTCGGCCTGAGGTCCCTTGGTGAGGGCGTCCACTCCGTTGATGGCTTCCGTGAGCTCCTTTGCCGCGTCGCTGTACTGTCGCTCGGCCAGATGGGCCTTGGTCTGTACCAATCTGGACTTGGCCTCCACAAGCCCTTGACGTCGCCGAAGATCGCGCTCGATTCCGAGCGTGGTGTCCAACACATTTCTGGATACATCTTTTAAGGACTGCTGCAGCTCGGCGACGGTTCGCTGCAGCGTGCCGACGGGTCGTTGCCCCACATAATAACCCGCTCCGAAGGCGCCGACGAGCAGCAAGAGCACCGTGAGAAATTTCATCATGACAGGTCCCTCGTTAACGGCGATGTGTTCTTGAGGCCAGTTGCATGATCTGTTGCAGAAGGCTCTGTGCCGATGCGATGCGCACCGCCTTATCGGAGTCTTGGAGCCCCTGGACCAGTACCGGGACGGCTTCGGCGCGGCTCTTTCGTAATGCTTTGGCAGCCATCAGTCGAGGGAGCGGTTGCTGGTCTTGGAGGAGCGTGTGCAGGAGCGTCAGAGCTTGCTTGTCCGAGGAGGCACTCAGTGCTTGTGCCGCTGCACCGCGAATAGAAGGGTCCTTGTGTCGCGCGAGATCGGTTGCAATAGCCAAGGCCGAAGCATCGCCGAGGCGGAGCAACCCTTCAGCGGCGCTGGCACGGACGTGAGGATTGGGGTCCCGGGTGAGCGCCAGCAGGAGGGGCCGATTCTCCTTGATGCCGAGTCGTCCTAAACTTGCGGCGGCCACGCCGCGCACCATCCCCATTTCGTCCCCGATGGCATGTGTCAACGGAGCGACGCCGTTTGGAGACCCGAATTCTCCCAATGCTCCTGCGGCGAAGGCTCGCACGGATGGATCAGGATCATACACCGCTTGGGACAGGACTGCCAGGCTGCCGGGATGCTTGAGGCGTCCCAGCGCCCCGAGCGCGGCCATTCTCGATTCTGCATCCGGTAAGGTCGCGGCGCTCTTGATATCATTCAGCTTCTCGGAGAGGCCCAGTTTGACCAACGCTGCGTAGGCGAAGACGGCTTCAGGTCCGTCTTCGGTGCGGGCGACGTCGAGGAGCCGTTGTCGAACATCGCTCGCCCTCGCGTCACCCAATGCCGTCATGGCGGCAATACGGACAGTCGGCATCTCATCTCTCAATGCGCGACGCAAGGCACCGGATTTTGCCGCGAGTCCGGCTTTCCCGATCGCTTCTGCTGCTCGTGCCCGTACGACCACCGAGGTATCCAGTAATCCATCCTCCAACAAAGCGGCGGTTTCCGGGAGGCCTACCTCAGCTAGAGCCGAGTAGGCAGCGATGCGAACATGTTCGTGGCGGTCTCGGACGTGGCTGGTGATCACACCAAGCGTCAAGGGACGGAGGAGGGAGTAATCATGTGAGTTTCTGGCCTGGTTCAACTTTGCGTAGATTGTCAGTGCATCATCTGTTCGTCCCAGCCGGACATAACTCAGCAAGGCCAGCCGGAGGAATGAATTTGAGGGAGTTGCGTCGGGAGGCAGCTCTCTGAACAAACGGGCCACCGCCGGGTAATCGCCGGCTTTGAACAAACCTGCCGCCTTGGCCTCAACCTTTGAAGAGGATTCTGGAGCTGCCGCATGGAGTACCGTCGGAACGATGAGGCTAAGCACAAGCGTGCCCCATGCCAACAGATTGGGTATTCCGTTGTTCCGCGATTGCTCCAGGAGGCGCTCGTTCCTTGCGTCGAACCAAACTACCATGTCGTCGGCATGCGCACCGTCGCGGGACGGTACATGAGAGTGACATAATCTTTGAGCATGCGCGTGGTGCTAAACTGAGGGGCGACGGTGCGTATGCATTCTTTGACCATTTGGAGCCATCCACGTGGAATACCGTCTCGATCGCGCTGGTAGAACAGCGGGACGACCTCATGTTCCAGCACACGATACAGCTCTTCCACATCGTGATGATCTTGAGCCGGCGCTTCGACCGGTTCGGCGAGCGGTTGGATTCCCCACCCGTTGGCCCCATTGTATCCCTCGACCCACCATCCATCCAGGACGCTGAGATTCAGGACGCCGTTGAGCGCGGCCTTCATGCCGCTGGTACCGCTGGCCTCCATGGGGAAGCGAGGGGTATTCAACCAGATGTCGACGCCCTGGACGAGATACTTCGCCATATGCATTTCGTAGTCTTCAAGGAAGGCGATGTGGCCTCCCAGCTTGTGGTCGTGGCAGAAGTTCAACACTTCATGAATGAAGTATCGACCCGGCTCATCGGCGGGATGGGCCTTGCCGGCGAAGATGAGCTGGACGGGACGCCATCGGTCTTGAAGAATGGTCTTCAACCGTTCTAAGTCTCGAAAGAGCAGCGTGGCCCGTTTGTAGGTGGCAAACCGTCGACCAAACCCGATTGTCAAGGCTTCAGGGTCGAGAAGGGTTCCCCGTGTGATCACTTGCGACGGCTGGAGATGCCCCTGCATCCATCCGTTTCTGGCTCGTTCACGGATGAACCCCATCAGTTTCCGCTTCATCATCTGTCGAATAGCCCACAGTTCGTAGTCTGGGACATCCATCACGCGCTGCCACATGGCTGGATCATCGCAGGTCTTGGTCCAGGTTGGGCTAAGGGACTTGCTATACAAGTGATGCAGTTCCGGCGAGATCCATGTCGGCGCATGAATGCCGTTGGTTATACTGCGGATGGGAATTTGGTCGGTCGGCAATCCCGGCCAAAAGTGCTGCCACATTTCCCGTGTTACACGGCCATGCTCGCGGCTCACACCGTTGACGTGGGCCGAGAGACGCATCACGAGGGCGGTCATATTGAAACCGTGTCCGCCTGATTCGGGCGTTTCCCCGAGGCGAAGAAACTCCTCGTGTGAGAGACCCAATTGCTCCCAGTATCCGGCAAAGTATCGATCCATTAAATGGTGTGGAAAGATGTCATGTCCAGCTGGCACGGGCGTGTGCGTCGTGAAGACCGTGCTCTGACGGACAAGCTCGCAAGCCTCCGCATGGGACGAACCCTTTTGAACCAGCTCCCGCACCCGCTCCAACGTGAGGAAGGCCGAGTGGCCTTCGTTGGCATGCCAGACCGACGGCGAGATGCCGAGCGCGCGCAACATCCGTACGCCGCCGATTCCCAACAGGATTTCCTGACAAATTCGCATTTCTTGATCCCCGCCGTAGAGACGGGCAGAGAGCGCACGGTCCTCCGGGCTGTTTTCCGGTACATCCGTATCGATAAGATACAGCGTGATGCGGCCCACCAGTACCTTCCAGACCGCCGCAGTCACACGACGACCACCCATCTCGACGGCAAACCGGCAGGGTTTTCCCGAAGGAGTGAGTGCCAGATGAATCGGAGACTCGTTACGGTTGAACGGAGCATAGGCCGCTTCTTGCCAGCCTTCAGGGGTGATGCGTTGACGGAAATAGCCTTGCGGGTACATGAACCCGATTCCGACCAAGGGGATCCCAAGATCGCTCGCCTCTTTGCAATGGTCTCCGGCCAAGATGCCGAGCCCACCACTGTAGATCGGCACAGAAGCATGTAACCCGAATTCAGCCGAAAAGTAGGCGATGGTCGTCTTTGTCAGGTCGGCATGGTGCGTTCCGACCCAACTCTTCTTGTTGGCCAGATATTCATCGAACAATCGAAACACGGCGGAATATTGGCGGAGGAACGAGGGATCTTCAGCTAAGCGCGTCAACTGGTCGGGTTTGACGTCGGCCAGAAGTTTGACCGGATTGTGGTGAGTGAGAAACCAAAGAGTCGGGTCGATGGTTTCAAAGAGTTGACGAGCTTCCAGCGTCCAACTCCACCAGAGATTTTGCGCCAGTTCGGGGAGACGGCTCAGATTTTGTGGGAGAGAACTGTTCGTGCCATTCGGAGAATCCACAAGCGCTCCTTTAGTCTAGATAATGAATCGGGTAATGGCGATAACAGGCGATCACTGGCGGGATCAAGCGTGTCCGGCCTTATGCCACGAGGCCCATTCTTTGGAGAATGCCACGGCGGCATACCGTTCGCCAAGGATTTTTGCGACTTGGTTGAGCAGTGTAGTGAGTTGCTGTAGTTCAGACGGCGTGAGATCCTCGCGGAACCGTGGGTGAAGTCCCCACCGGGTTTCGACTTCCTCGCCCGATACGCTCGACATCAAGCTGACCAGCTTAATCTCCTGCCCGGTGGATTTCTTGAGATCGGTCGTAGCTCCGGCGGGCGGCGGGACAGGTTGGGATGTTTCCTGCTGTGATGGTGGAGCCTGCCCTTGGAGGACTGCACTGAGCGCCGGGACGGCTGCGCTGACACAGAGCGTTGCCGCTGAGCTGAGCTGCGCATTCCCGAGCGCTCCGAGGGCCTCAGCTACTTTCTCGCCGAAGTCGCGGAACATCTCACTCTTCATCTTGGAGTCTTCTGAGACCAGGAACTTGTACTTCTCGTAGGTCTGCCGACTTTCCGCCACGGTCGTTCCGATGGTCACGACGATTTCCATCTGATCTGCGTTGTTCCCGAACGCTGGCTCCAACGCATGTCGCATCTGTTGCGTCACGGCGTCTTCCAGCCCGTTCATGAACTCCATCTGGTCTTTCAACGGGATGTGCAGGGCCGCCAGCCGGTCCGTGAGGTTGAACATGATCTTCAGGAATTCCAGATAGATGCCCCATTCATCCTGACGCTTGAGCTTCAGCGCCTGCTCGGGGGCATTGCGCTTCATCATCGAGACTGATTCGCCCGACACGGCGAGCATCAGCTCGGCCAACTGGCGAAGGCGTTCTTTGTATTCAGTCGTGGTGGTAGCCATAGGTTTGCTCAAGAGCAGAGCGGATTATAGCGGAGACTGGCAAGGCATTCAAAGGGCGGAGAATTATGGAAGAGCCACTCTAGGGCAAATCCTATCGGTTCCTAAAGATACCTTGCTTCCGTGTTGCCGTTGTTCACCCCTTCCGATAGAGTGAGCATTACGGAGTCAGACGGTTTCTCACATGCAATTCAGCTCAGTACAGGATAGGGAGTCGGAACCCCGTGTTAAAGTCTTGCCGCACGATGAGGCGCGAGAACGCCTGCTTGCGATCGCAGACATTATTGCCAAGGTCATGGATACCACGATCAGGATTCCTGGGACGTCCTGGTACATCGGGTTGGATCCGCTGCTCGGCCTCATTCCAGGGATCGGTGACGCACTGGCCAATCTGATCGGTACCATCATTCTCGGATTGGGGACACGCTTACAAGTTCCCAGGATCGTGCTGGCCCGCATGAGCCTCAATCTCCTGATCAATGGAACAGTCGGTGCAGTTCCGATTTTCGGAGATCTTTTTTCGGTCTGGTTTCGGAGTCATTCGAGAAATGCTGCGCTGCTTCGCGAGGCGGCTATGAAGCCGGACCGTGAGACCCACACTGATTGGTTCTACGTGGGCGGAATCATCGGGGGAACGGTAGGGCTTTTATTGCTTGCAATCGCCCTTATGATCTGGCTCGTTTATAAACTATTGTTGTTGGTCTCAAGCGGATAGGGAAAAGGGGAGTAGAGTGTGGTATAGATCGAATCTTTCCAGACAGCAAAGTTAGCCGATAGCTGCTTTATCATATTTCTATGGAACGAGAAGTTAAAACCTATGTGCTGAAACGGCCTACTGAGGAGGCGGTGCCTCGCAAGTTGTCCATCAACTATGCAGCGGCGCTGAATCCCCAACAGCTGGCGGCGGCGACGGCGGGCGATGGCCCGTCGCTGGTTATTGCCGGAGCAGGAAGCGGTAAGACGCGTACGCTAGTGTATCGCGTGGCCTACCTGATTGACTCCGGCGTAGATCCTTCGAACATTCTCTTGCTGACCTTCACGCGGAAGTCAGCGCAGGAGATGCTGGAACGGGCCGGTGATCTGATCGGGACGAGTAGCCAGCGAGTCTGCGGCGGGACGTTCCATTCAGTAGCGAATCTGCTCCTACGCCGGTATGGTCGGTCGATCGGCATCGAGCCTGGGTTCACGATTTTGGATCGCGGTGATGCAGAAGATTTGATCGCGCTCGTGAGATCGCAGTTGGGCTTGAATGAAAAAGACAAGCGATTCCCCCGCAAGGGGACGATCATGGAAATGATCAGCAAGAGCGAAAACACGCTACGGAGCCTCGATGAGATCATCCTGGAGGAGTTCAGCCATTTTGCCGATCACTCGGAGGACCTGGGACGACTTCAAAAGGCGTATGAGGCGGCAAAGCGTCAAAAGCAGCTCTTGGACTACGACGATCTGTTAGTGATGTTGCGACAACTGCTGTTGTTCGACGAAACGGCGCGCACGAACATATCACGTCAGTATCGCTACATCCTCGTGGACGAGTATCAGGATACGAATCGGCTGCAGGCGGAGGTCATCCGTCAACTGGCAGCGACGCATCAGAATGTGATGGTGGTGGGTGACGACTCGCAGTCTATCTATGCATTCCGTGGTGCGACATTCAAGAACATCATGGAGTTCCCGGAGCTGTTCCCCGGCACGATGGTCTATAAGCTGGAAGAAAATTACCGCAGCACTCAGCCGATCTTGAATCTGGCTAACTGTGTCATCGAGGAGGCGACGGAAAAGTATTCGAAGCGGCTTTTTACGAGGAAAATCGATGGGCCGTTGCCGTCGCTGGTCGAAGCGGCGGGGGAAAACGCACAGTCACGATTCATCGCACAGAAAATTCTTGAACTTCGGGAAGAAGGGGTGTCGCTGGATGAGGTGGCGGTCCTCTTTCGCTCAAGTTTCCATTCGTTTGACCTGGAAATCGAACTCTCCCGCAAAGGGCTCCCCTTTCTTAAACGCGGGGGAGTGAAATTTATCGAGACCGCCCATGTCAAAGATCTGCTGGCGCATGTGCGTGTTGTTTCGAACCCGCTCGATACCGTCAGTTGGCACCGCGTCCTGATGTTGGTCGAAGGGGTGGGGCCGAAGAAGGCTCAGGACTTGCTCGCCGCCATTATGAAAACGGATCGACCGTACGATGTGTTGCGTGGGGTGAGTGGGCGGTCTGGGCCGGGACTCAAGAACCTGGCGAATACATTAGAGAGCTTGGCTGGGTCAGAAGATCGGCAGCCTGAACATCAAGTAAGCCACATCTATGAGTATTACCTTCCGATCTTGAAGGATCAGTACGACGATTACCCGAAGCGCACAAGAGATCTGGACCATCTCCATACGATTGCCGAGGGGTATCATAGTATCGACGAGTTTCTGGCCGACTTGGCGCTGGAGCCGCCCGACGGCAGTGCGGTGGATGTGGAGGCGCCTGACCGCGATGATGAACGGATGGTGCTCTCGACGATTCACTCCGCGAAGGGATTGGAGTGGCAGTGCGTCTTTGTGATCTGGGTGGTCGATGGCCGGTTCCCGTCGGCCTATTCCTTTCTGACCGAAGATGAATTGGAAGAAGAGCGGAGGCTCTTCTACGTGGCGGTCACTCGAGCGAAGCGACACTTGTTTTTGACCTACCCCATTAATGTCTACGACAAGACCAGCGGGATGCTGCTGTCAAAGCCGTCACGGTTTCTGGACCATGTATCCTCGAACCTGATCGAGACGCTCGCGCTCGTGGAGGAGGGAGGAGGAGACGGATGGGGGATGGCGCAGGATCCGTACTATTGATCGCCTGATCGCCGTGCATCGTCGTTTCTTCTAGCGCCCATGTCCTTTTTGACGACTCGACTATTCTTGATGTGTTGTTGGATGGTGTGGGCGCAGCCCATTGAGGCCTCAACCGCAACCGAGAGTGAAGAAAGTAGTGCAGCGCAGATGTGGGCGCGTTTGATCGAGGACGCAGAACTCTTGCAGTTGCCGACAAAGTTTCTGAAAACGCTCCCGGCAGACTTTATTCAGGTAGAGTTTGATGATCTGCGGACGTACGCGGCGGAGTACCATCTTGGTGAGCATCGAATGGTGCTCGACCGGTCCTTATCATTCAACGCGGCGGGAAGAGGGCTTAAGCCACTGAGCAAGATGACGCCCAAGCAATTGGAAGTCCTGTATCACGAATTATTTCATGCCTATCTGGACTACCTCGTGGCCATCGATGCGCAACCCGATTCTGTTGATCGTCGGTCCGATGAATTATTACAGTTTGCTCGAACGCAACAAGTGTGTCGGTATGGCGAAGTGCAGATCACGCCGATCCCTCAGCGTAAGGGAGAAACGGAATCGCGTTATTTGACTCAGGCCGAGTCGTGGGAAGCTTTGAACGAAACGTGGGCCGTCTTCATTGGTTGGGCGGTCTGGAATCAGCTTGAGGTGCAGCGCAAGACCGACCAGTCAATATTTCAGGGGCAGCGGCAAGCCGGTCGCTGGATGCAACGATTCAAAACGGCATTTGAGAGCGGAGAGTTTCGTGGTTATTACGTTCCAGAGGATCCGGACGAACGACGGTTGGCACAGAAAAGATACTTAGCGCAGCAATCTCAATTGGGTTTGGATGAAGCGGTGGTGTTGATGGATCAAGTGCTTGGTTTCCAACGTAATTTTATCGAGCAACTGATGGCGTCGGTTGGATCATCGCAGGCGTCGCCCTGTCCTACCGTTGAAGGAAAACAGGATAAAAAGACCAGAGCCGAATTCTCCTCTTGACATGGGGAAAGTTCATCAATAGAATCCAGCATTTCGTAATCTAGCCTGTCCGAGCACACCAGTGGAATCAATCTTGAATGATTGAGGAGTAAAGCTGTGCACGGGTAGGCCTGCTTGTCTTTGTGGTAGGTGAGTCGAAGATAGCGTCATGGGCTGGTGAGCAATAAATTTTCACCCACGTAGATTCATGATTCATTGCGGGCAGGTACCCAAGTGGCCAAAGGGGGCAGACTGTAAATCTGCTGGCTTATGTCTTCCAAGGTTCGAATCCTTGCCTGCCCACCATACCGAGCTTGCTCGTACCGGCGAGTTCGAGAGTGGGCGAGCCGGATAAGCGCCTTAAGTGTTTTGAGGTTGGTTTGATTTCAAAAGGTCTGTGGGTGAGTTGGACGTATGCCTTATTTAGCTTGGCGCGATTTGAATATAACGGGACTGGAGAAAATTAGGCGGGCGTAGCTCAGTGGTAGAGTTCCAGCCTTCCAAGCTGGCTGTCGTGGGTTCAAATCCCATCGCCCGCTCCAACAAGAAATGGTGTTTGGGCGGTCATCGCGATCTTGTTAGTGAGTGCGGGTATCCACGGGTATTTAAATGGAGGAGTCTTGGGTTCTGATGGGGTATGACGTGCCGAATGCCCACGTAGCTCAGTTGGTAGAGCACGTCCTTGGTAAGGACGAGGTCACGCGTTCAATCCGCGTCGTGGGCTCCATGCCATGCTTGACTCGACCGGCAGTGAATGCCTTGTGGGTGGGCGCATCAACTCCTCGAGTATGTGGGCTCTTGGATCTAAACAAGCTTGCTCGTGCTACCGCCTTCAGAATGGATGGCGGGGAAGGGTGCTGGCGGCGGTTCTAGAAAAGGAGTGACGTATGGCGAAGGCGAAGTACGAGCGGAAGAAGCCGCACGTGAACATTGGGACAATCGGGCACGTGGACCACGGGAAGACGACGTTGACGGCGGCGTTGACGAAAGTGTGTGCGGACAAAGGGATGGCGAAGTTTATCAGCTATGACGAAGTGGCGAAGGCGTCGGAGAGCCAAGGGCGCCGGGACGCGACCAAGATCATGACCATCGCCATCAGCCACGTGGAATATGAGACGGACAACCGGCACTATGCGCACGTGGATTGTCCGGGCCACGCCGACTATGTGAAGAACATGATCACCGGGGCCGCCCAGATGGACGGCGCGATTCTGGTGGTGAGTGCCGCGGATGGGCCGATGCCGCAGACGCGCGAGCACATTCTCTTGGCGCGGCAGGTGGGCGTGCCCTACATCGTCGTGTTCTTGAACAAAGCCGACAAGGTCGACGACAAAGAGCTCTTGGAGTTGGTGGAGTTGGAAGTGCGGGAGCTGCTCTCGAAGTATGGGTTTCCGGGGGACAAGACCCCGATCATTCATGGCAGTGCGTTGCAGGCCATGGAGGGCAATCAAGGGCCGTTGGGCGTGCCGGCCATCATGAAGCTGTTGGAGGCCGTCGATACCTACATTCCGACACCACAGCGGCCGATCGATAAACCGTTTCTCATGCCGATCGAAGACGTCTTCACCATCAGTGGACGGGGGACGGTGGTGACGGGGCGGTGTGAGCGCGGGATCGTGAAAGTGGGCGATGAAATCGAGATCGTGGGGTTGCGGCCGACCCAGACCACCGTGGTGACGGGGGTCGAGATGTTCCGCAAAGTACTGGATGAGGGGCAAGCGGGGGACAACATCGGGGTGCTGTTGCGGGGGACGAAGAAAGAGGACGTGGAGCGAGGGATGGTGCTGTCGAAGCCGAAGAGCATCACGCCGCATACCAAGTTCAAGGCGGAGATCTATGTGTTGACGAAGGAAGAAGGGGGGCGGCATACGCCGTTCTTCAATGGGTATCGGCCGCAGTTCTATTTCCGGACGACGGACGTGACGGGGGTGGTGCAGTTGAATCCGGGGGTGGAGATGGTGATGCCGGGGGACAACGTGAGTGTGACGGCGGAGTTGATCAGTCCGATCGCGATGGATCAGGGGTTACGGTTTGCGGTGCGCGAGGGCGGGAAGACGGTCGGCTCGGGGGTCGTGACGGAAATTCTAGCGTAACGAATCTAGCAGGCGAGAGGCTGGCTGGTGTGGCTGTGGCAGTGTTTGCCAGCGTGAAGGCCTGTGAGCTTGTATCGAGGAGAAAGAGATGCGTGAAATTATCGACATGGCCTGTACGCTCTGTAAACAGCGGAATTACTCGTCCATGAAGAACAAGAAGAACGATCCAGATCGCTTGGAGCGTAACAAGTTCTGCAAGTTCTGCCGAAAACATACGCCTCATAAGGAAGTGAAATAACGTGCCGAGGTATCGAGGTTGAGTATTGAGTAATAGAGAGATAGGGAGTGGAGTGTGAAGGCTCAGTGCTCGGCGCTAAGTGGAGGGGCATGGTGTTAATGGCAGCACATCGGTCTCCAAAACCGAGAGTCTGGGTTCAAATCCTAGTGCCCCTGCCATTCCAAGTTTGATCATGCCGTTGGTCTCATTCGCGAGGCTGACGGAGAAGTGTCAGTTAAGAAGATGGTTCGTGATAGAGAGGGTTTGTATCGACTGCTGCGTTGAGAGGAAAGTGCTCTCCTGTACGGGGAATTCTTAACGCGTTCAGGTAGAGCCTCGAAATCGATCTGGAGAGACGGAGTTCAGATGTTTACACGGATGACTAGCACGATTCGATTGTTCATGACTGACGTGCGCGCGGAGCTGAAGAAAGTTTCATTTCCAAGTCGCGGAGAAACCGTTGGGTCGACGGCAGTGGTCATTGTTTTTTGTATCCTGATGTCCGTGTATTTGTCCGTCGTCGATTCATTCCTTTCATGGTTGGTCGGCAAACTCATTTGAACCGAGCGAGAAGAGACAGGCTCATCGGCAGTTCATCGAAGTCTGAGGGTGGTGCATGACAAAGAACTGGTACGTCATCCATACGTACGCGGGTTTTGAGGGACGCGTGAAGACCAGCCTTATGGAGCGGGCAAATCAGATGGGGCTTGTTGAAAAGGTTGGGCAGGTGCTCGTTCCGACAGAGGATGTGATCGAGATTAAGGATGGGAAACGACGGACTTCGCGACGAAAATTTTTCCCTGGCTATGTCCTGATCGAGCTGGAGTCGCCGCTGGAGGATGAGACCTTACAGATGATCAAGGAAACTCCAAAAGTGACCGGTTTTGTAGGAGGAGGGGGTACGGTTCCGATCCCGCTGACCAACGAAGAAGTGGAATCGTTGCTCAAGCAGGTTGATGCGGGCCAGGCGGAACCTCGGGAGCAGATTAAATTTATCAAAAGCGACAATGTTCGCATCATCGACGGCCCATTCCTTGGGTTCAACGGCGTGGTTGAAGAAGTCGATCAAGACCACAGTCGGTTGAAGGTGATGGTGAGTATCTTCGGGCGATCGACTCCAGTGGAATTAGGATTTTTACAGGTAGAACGGATTTAGGCCGATCGAGCACCGTCAGTTTGTGGTCGCGTATGACGACTACGCGCTGATTGCCGGTCGTGTAAGGAGAAAGAGAAACGTCATGGCGAAAGAAGTTTCGGCGCAGATCAAGTTGCAAATTCCGGCCGGCAAAGCCAATCCAGCCCCTCCTGTCGGGCCTTCGCTGGGTCAGCACGGCGTCAATATCATGGAATTCTGTAAGCAGTTTAATGCCAAGACTCAGAAGGAAGGCGACAGTATTATCCCCGTCGTCATCACCGTGTATAAAGATCGTACCTTCAGCTTCATCATGAAGACCCCTCCTGCGTCGGATCTTCTGAAAAAGGCTGCGGGGATCATTAAAGGCTCCGGCGTCCCGCAGAAGGACAAAGTGGGGGCCATTACGCGACAGCAGTTGAATGAGATTGCGCGTAAGAAGATGGCTGATTTGAATGCGGCGGATGTCGAAGGAGCGGCCAAAATCATAGAAGGAACTGCCCGTAGCATGGGCGTCGTCATTCAGGGATAATTTTAGAGTGAAGGAGCGGCAGGCAATGGGGAAGAAAATGAATGCGGCCACCAAGAATGTGGAGCCGCGCGTCTATGGGTTGCGTGAAGCCGTTGAGACGGTTAAGAAATCGGCCTTTGCCAAGTTTGACGAATCGGTTGATCTTGCCCTCAGGTTGGGGATTGATCCGAAGCGTTCGGATCAATTGGTTCGAGGCACGTCCTCTCTTCCTCATGGGACAGGGAAAAAAGTTCGTGTTCTCGTGTTTGCGAAGGGTGAGAAGGAGCAGGAAGCGAGACAGGCAGGAGCCGACTACGTCGGCGCGGATGATTTGATGGAGAAAATTAAGGGCGGATGGATGGAGTTCGACTGTGCGATCTCCACTCCGGACCTGATGGCATCGGTCGGGAAACTTGGGAAGGTCCTGGGGCCTCGGGGATTGATGCCGAATCCGAAGACCGGTACCGTGACATTCGAGGTTGGAAAAGCGGTTTCTGACATCAGAAAGGGGCGAGTTGAGTTCAAGGTCGAAAAAGCCGGCATCGTGCATGTTCCGGTCGGGAAAGTGTCTTTTGAGCCAACGAAGCTGTACGACAATGCGTCTGCGATCATTGAGTCTGTCCTCAAGGCGAAGCCGGCCTCCTGCAAAGGGCGTTATCTCAAGAGTGCTACGATTTCGAGTACGATGGGTCCTGGTGTGCAATTGGATACCATCGCACTGGCGAAGCAATGGAGTTAATCGAACGACGTCTTTCGTTAGATGGTGGGTTGGGTGATTTCAGGTTTCTCGGTTGACGGTTGGCGATCGTTTGAAGAAGGAGAGCGATGAAGAAGGAAGAAAAGGTTACGGCAATAGCGGAATTGGCCGAAAGATTCGGTCGCGCGCGTCTAGCGATTCTGACGGAATGTGTCGGTCTTCCGGTCAATCAAGTGACGGAGTTGCGTAAACAGCTCCGTGGGGTCAAGGCGGAATATCGAGTCATCAAGAATACTCTTGCCGCTCGTGCTGCCGAAGGAACGGCGTTGGCCGGACTCAAGGTGCATCTGAAGGGTCCGACTGGTGTCGTGATTGGATATGATGATCCCGTGTTACCGACCAAGGTGTTACGGGATTTTATCGGTGCGGAGAAGCGTGAAGAAAAGATTCGGATGACGGCTGGAGTAATGGAGGGCAAGATCCTCCAGCCGGATGAATTGGCGGCCGTCGCGACGCTACCGAAAAAAGAAGTGCTCGTGGCTATGTTGCTCTCGGCCATGCAGGGGCCCATTCGTGGAGTTGTCTACACATTGAACGCGGTCTTGTCGAAGTTTGTACGAGTCATTGCAGCCATTCAGGATAAACGGAAAGGAGAAGGGGATATGCCAGCTACAGAGGGGAAGTTATCACAAGAGGAATTGATCAAGGCGATCGAAAGCATGAGCGTGCTTGATCTTGCCGAGCTCGTGAAGGGGCTAGAGAATCGGTTTGGTGTGACGGCGGCTGCGCCGGTTGCGATCGCTGCAGCACCGGCTGCAGGCGGTGGAGCTTCGGCTCCGGCTGAAGAAAAGACGGCGTTTGATGTCGTCCTCGCGTCCGCACCAGCTGACAAGAAAATTCAAATCATTAAAGTTGTGCGAGAGCTGACGAGTCTCGGCCTCAAGGAAGCGAAGGATCTGGTGGAGGGTGCACCAAAGCCGATCAAGACCGGGGCAACCAAGGAAGAAGCAGACACGATGAAGAAGAAGCTCGAAGAAAGCGGTGCCAAGGTCGAAATCAAGTAACCGAGGAATTCGTCATGGTCGCCAGTTGCGTATTCGGAGTGATGGAGTCATGTGTCGGCTCTGTTCTCTCGTAACAGGGCTGGCGACTGCTGTTCACCGCTAACCGTGTGGAGGGGTAGGAATGTCCGAAACGACTCTGCGAGATTTCGTCGAGCGAAAAGATTTTTCTCGCATCCGAACGAACATCGATATTCCAGATCTGATCGAAATTCAGAAGCGTTCCTATGAAGAGTTTTTGCAACTTGAAGCCGAGCCAGAACGTCGAAAAGATCATGGATTGCAGGCGGCGTTAGCCAGCGTCTTCCCCATACCGGACTATAATAATACCGCCATGCTCGAGTTCTCGAGCTACACTTTAGGAACGCCGAAGTACGATGAGCGCGAATGTCTAGAGCAGGGAATGACCTTCGCGGTTCCTCTTAAGTTGCGTGTCCGTCTGGTGGTCTTTGACAAGGAGGATAAGGGCCCTCGCAAGAAAGTGCTCGATGTGCGAGAGCAAGAGGTCTATGTCGGTGAATTGCCGCTCATGACTGAGCGAGGGACTTTTATCGTCAACGGGACAGAACGAGTGGTTGTCAGTCAGCTTCATCGATCGCCGGGTGCGTCCTTTACGCATGATAAAGGGAGGACTCATGCGAGCGGGAAGGTCTTGTATTCTGCGCGAATCATTCCGTATCGAGGCTCATGGCTCGATTTCGAGTTCGATGCGAGGGATATTCTCTACGTCCGCATCGATCGTCGACGAAAGATGCCGGCCACCATCTTGCTGAAGGCGTTTGCATTCTCGAGCGATGACTTGCTCAAGATGTACTACCCGGTCGAAGAGATTCGGGTATTGAAAGGCAAGATGTTTCGTAAGCTTGATCCCGAGATTCACCATGGCCTTCGATGTTCGGTCGAGGTGACGGACAAAAATAGCAAGGAACCATTGGTGCGGGAAGGTGCTAGGCTGACGAAGGGGGTTATCGCCAAGCTCAAGGCGTCGGGGGTGAAGGAAATTCCCATGCTTCCCACTGAATTGGTGGGGCGCGCCATTTTGACGGAATTGGTGGATTCGAAGAATGAAAAGCTTGCGGAGAAAAATCAGCGATTAACGCCTGAGATTGTCGAGCAGATCGCCGAGAGCGATGTTGAGGAGTTCAAGGTTATTTATCTGGACATGGCCACTGCGACGCCGGTCATCCTTGATACCTTGGAAATGGAGAAGATCGGGTCAAAGGAAGAAGCGATGGTTGAAATCTATCGTCGCCTCCGTCCTGGTGAAACACCGTCGGTCGACACAGCTCGGGCGTTATTTGACAACTTGTTTTTGAACTCCAAGCGGTACGATTTGTCCCCGGTCGGCCGTCTCAAGCTCAATAAGAAACTCGGATTGGACCTGCCGCTTGAGCAGCGGACCTTGACGGCCCAGGACATTGTGGAAGTCATTCGCTATCTGGTCAATCTCAAGATCGGGAAAGGTGAAATCGACGATATCGACCACTTGGGAAATCGCCGTGTCCGATCCGTGGGAGAATTGCTAGAGAATCAATTCCGGCTGGGGCTGGTGCGGATGGAGCGAAGTATCAAGGAGCGCATGAATCTCCTCGATATGGAAACGGTGCTCCCACATGACCTGATCAACGCCAAACCGGTTGTGGCGGCAGTGAAGGAGTTCTTCAGCAGTAGTCAGCTTTCTCAGTTTATGGACCAAACGAATCCGCTCGCCGAGATCACGCACAAACGTCGGCTATCCGCGTTGGGCCCAGGCGGGCTCACGCGAGAACGGGCCGGGTTCGAAGTTCGGGACGTCCATCCCTCTCACTATAGCCGTATCTGTCCCATTGAGACGCCTGAAGGTCCCAACATCGGGTTGATTACGTCGTTGGCGACGTACGCACGAATCAATCAGTTTGGGTTCATTGAAGCACCCTACCGCAAGGTCGCGAAAGGGCGAGTCACGGATGAGATTGAATTTCTTTCGGCGATTGAGGGCGACAAATACATCATCGCACAGGCCAACTCGAAGCTCGATGGGTCTGGGAAACTAGTATCGGAAACGGTTTCGTGTCGGCATGGCGGAGACTTTGTACTGGCGGCTCCGGATCGGATTGAATACATGGACGTCTCGCCAAAGCAAGTGGTCAGCGTCGCGACCGCTCTCGTGCCGTTCTTAGAGCATGACGACGCCAATCGCGCGCTGATGGGTTCCAATATGCAGCGTCAGGCCGTCCCATTATTGACTTCTGAATCACCCTTGGTTGGGACCGGAATGGAAGCCGTGGTGGCTCGAGACTCGGGGTATGTAATTCAGGCACGTCGATCTGGGGTCGTCGAAAGTGTCGATGCGACTCGGATTGTGGTGCGGGCCGATTCGAAAGACGGCAAGAAAGGAAAAGATTCCGGGCTTGATGTGTACGATCTGATCAAGTTCCAGCGATCGAATCAGAACACATGTATCACGCAGACTCCCGTTGTTCGGATAGGCCAGCCGGTCAAGAAAGGGCAAGTGCTCGGCGACGGGCCGGCCATTGATCATGGGGAATTGGCGCTGGGTAAAAATGTGCTTGTGGCGTTCATGCCGTGGGGTGGCTACAACTTCGAAGACGCTATCTTGCTCAGTGAAAAGTTGGTTCGCGAAGATGCCTTCACCTCCATCCATATCGAGGAGTTTGAGGTAGAAGCTCGGGATACCAAGTTGGGTAAGGAAGATGTCACCCGGGATATTCCTAATGTCGGCGAAGAAGCGTTGCGAAATTTGGACGAGAGCGGCATCATTCGGATCGGTGCAGAAGTAAAGCCAGGCGACATTCTCGTCGGCAAAGTGACGCCGAAAGGTGAAACCCAATTGACTCCCGAAGAAAAACTGCTTCGGGCGATCTTTGGTGAAAAAGCCGGTGATGTGAAGGATACGTCCCTGACCGTCCCTCCTGGCGTCGAGGGCATTGTGGTCGACGTGAAAATCTTTTCACGTAAAGGGTTGGATAAGGACGAGCGTTCGAAGAGTATCGAGACCGATGACCAGATGAAGCTGCAGCGGGATCACCACGAAGAGCTACGGATCATCGATGAAGAAAAGACGAAGAAGATACGGAAGTTGTTGCTCGGTAAGGTCGTGGGTCGGGATCTCATGGATCCGGAGAGCGGCGACGTCATTTTGAAAAAGAAGGGGAAGTTGACGGCGGAGATTCTCAGGCGATTGCCTGACGACACCGTGCGTCACATTATCCTCAGTGATCCTGATGAACAAAAGGAGCTGGAGGATGTCGAGCGGCGGGCGAAGGAGCAGATTGAGATCCTCCAGACCCTGTACGACGAGAAAGTTGGCCGCTTGAAGCGTGGGGATGAGCTGCCTCCAGGTGTCATCAAGCTGGTGAAGGTGTACATCGCCATGAAACGCAAGATCCAGGTCGGCGATAAGATGGCTGGACGCCATGGGAATAAGGGTGTTGTGTCGCGGGTCTTGCCGGAAGAAGATATGCCCTATCTGCCTGATGGCACTCCGGTAGAAATCGTGCTGAATCCTCTTGGCGTGCCATCCCGTATGAATGTGGGACAAATTTTGGAAACTCACCTGGGGTGGGCGGCTAAGGCGTTGGGTATCAAGGTCGCGAGCCCGGTGTTTGATGGGGCGGCGGAGAAGGAGATCAAGGATTTACTCAAGAAGGCCAAATTGCCGATGAGCGGACAATCTCCGCTCGTCGATGGTAAAACGGGAGAGCCATTCGGAAGTCCGGTCACCGTTGGATATATGTATGTCCTCAAGCTTCACCACCTCGTGGACGACAAGATTCACGCCCGATCCATCGGCCCATATTCGCTCGTTACCCAACAGCCGTTAGGTGGCAAGGCTCAGTTTGGGGGGCAGCGTCTAGGGGAAATGGAAGTCTGGGCGCTTCAAGCCTATGGTGCTGCGTCGACTTTGCAAGAGTTTCTCACTGTCAAATCAGACGATGTGCCGGGCCGATCGCGCATGTACGAAGCGATCGTCAAAGGCGAGCCGTTTCTCGAGCCTGGCTTGCCGGAATCGTTCAATGTGCTGGTCAAGGAATTGCAGAGCTTGGGACTCGACGTAGAGCTGGTTAAGACGCAAGACTAACCGCTTGTGTGCCGGTGGAAGAACCGGCATCAGAGGAGGTCATTACCTTGGAAGGCGTATATACATTGTTTGAAAAGCAGCGGGACTCCGTGTCGTTTGATTCGATGCGTATTCGCATCGCATCACCTGAGAAAATCCGCTCGTGGTCGTATGGCGAAGTCAAGAAACCGGAAACGATCAACTATCGGTCGTTCAAGCCGGAAAAAGATGGTCTCTTCTGTGCCAAGATTTTCGGTCCGACCAAGGACTGGGAGTGCAACTGCGGCAAGTACAAGCGAATGAAACATCGTGGCATCGTCTGCGACAAGTGCGGCGTCGAGGTCATTCAATCAAAGGTGCGTCGTGAACGCATGGGCCATATCGAACTGGCAGCACCCGTCGCCCATATTTGGTTTTTGAAGGGGGTTCCAAGTCGGATTGGGACGCTCCTCGACATGAGCCTCAAGCAGTTGGAGAAAATTCTCTACTTTGAAAGCTATGTTTGTGTGGACCCTGGTTCAACCGACCTCACCGAAAAGGAATTGGTTCCGGAGGATAAGTTACGCACCCTCATTTCTGAGTTTGGGGCGAGCGGTTTCAAGGTCGGCATCGGCGCTGAAGCTATACGCGATCTGCTGAGGAAAATCGACATTAATGCACTGTGGGATGATCTACAAGTCAAAGCGAAGGCGTCGACATCGGCTGCGATGAAGAAGAAATACGCCAAGCGCTTGAAAGTATTGGAGGCATTCCGTAAGTCTGGAAATAAACCGGAATGGATGATCATGGATGTTATTCCGGTGTTGCCTCCGGAGTTGCGCCCTTTGGTCCCGCTTGATGGGGGGCGATTCGCCACCTCCGATCTGAACGACCTCTATCGCCGTGTGATCAATAGAAACAATCGTCTCAAGCGATTGATGGAGCTAAAGGCTCCTGGGGTCATCATTAGAAACGAGATGCGGATGCTCCAAGAGGCCGTTGATGCGCTGTTCGACAACGGTCGCCGAGGGCGGGCTATTCGTGGACCTAACAAGCGTCCGCTGAAATCGCTGAGCGACATGTTGAAGGGTAAGCAGGGGCGGTTTCGGCAGAATCTCTTAGGGAAGCGGGTCGATTACTCCGGCCGTACGGTGATCGTCGTCGGTCCAGAGTTGCGTCTCCATCAGTGTGGCTTACCTAAGAAAATGGCACTGGAGTTGTTCAAACCGTTCATCTTCCACAAACTGGAAGCTCGCGGTGCAGCCACAACCATTAAAAGTGCAAAACGATTGGTTGAAAAGGAACGGCCGGAGGTCTGGGATGTCCTGGATGAAGTGATTCGAGAGCATCCCGTATTGTTGAATCGCGCTCCAACGCTACACCGGTTGGGGATCCAGGCCTTTGATCCCGTCTTGGTCGAAGGCAAAGCCATTCGATTGCATCCGCTCGTCTGCGCTGCGTTCAATGCTGACTTTGACGGGGATCAAATGGCGGTGCACGTACCATTATCGGTCGAGGCACAGGTTGAAGCCCGGGTCCTGATGATGTCGATCAATAACATCCTCTCGCCGGCCAACGGGAAACCGATTGCCGTGCCGTCACAGGATATGGTGCTGGGATGCTATTGGCTGACTAAAGAGCGATTGGGAGCAAAGGGAGAGGGGAAGGTATTCGGTTCTCCTGAGGAGGTTCGGATTGCCTTTGATGCGCGAGAAGTGGAAGAGCATGCGAGGATCAAGGTGCGTGTCGCGGGCGTTCTGGTGCAAACGACTGTGGGCCGTGTGTTGTTGTCGGAAATTCTTCCTCCGGGCTTGCCCTTTGCAAACGCGAATAAGCTTATGACAAAGAAGGAGATGACGAAGCTGATTGATGCCGTCTATCGTCAGACCGGTCATCGTGATACCGTCGAGTTCCTGGATAAGATCAAAGAGCTTGGTTTTACGAATGCTACAAGGGCTGGTTTGTCGATCTGCATCGACAACATGCACATTCCGACCAAGAAAGAAGATTTTATCGGGAAGGCGCAGCGCGAAGTGAACGAGATCGAAAAGCAATATTCGGACGGCTTGATCACCAACGGGGAACGGTACAATAAGGTGATCGATATTTGGGCGCATGTCACCGAACAGGTTGCCAATGAGATGATGAAGGAGCTCGGCGCAGGCGGCGATCCGGCGAAATCGGAATCATTCAACCCGATCTTTATGATGGCGGATTCTGGTGCTCGAGGTAGCTCGCAGCAGATCCGACAGCTGGGGGGGATGCGTGGTCTGATGGCCAAACCGTCCGGTGAAATCATTGAAACACCCATCACCGCCAATTTCCGTGAAGGATTGACGGTGTTGCAGTATTTTATTTCGACTCACGGTGCCCGTAAGGGTCTTGCCGATACGGCATTGAAAACGGCCAACTCGGGGTACCTCACGAGGCGATTAGTGGATATCGCTCAGGACGTTATTATTAATGAGATTGACTGTGGGACGCGTGACGGTATTCTAGTCAGCGCGTTGGTTGAGGGCGGAGAAATTATCCAGCCGATCGAGGAGCGCGTGCTTGGTCGTTTGGCGGCAGAAGACATTCGTGATCCAGTTACCGGTGAAATCATTGTGTCGTGGAACGAAGAGATTAACGAAGAGCTGACGAAATCGATCGTGGAAGCCGGAGTTGACCGTGTCAGGATCCGGTCGGTCCTGACTTGCCAATCGCCGCGCGGTGTGTGTCGTGCCTGTTACGGTCGCGATCTTTCGCGCGGACGTTTGGTTGAAAAAGGTGAGCCGGTGGGTGTCATTGCCGCGCAGTCCATTGGTGAGCCAGGTACACAGTTGACGATGCGTACGTTCCACATCGGAGGTACGGCGAGTAAGGTCGTCGAGCAGACGGTGCTCGAGGCCAAGCATGCTGGACGAATCAAGTTTATGAGCTTCGACGCCAAAAAGAACGCAGACGTTCACAACGCTGGGATTGCGGTTCGAAACAAAGAAGGTGAATGGGTTGTGATGAATCGCAATACGAAGATTGCGATTATTGACGACAGTGGGCGCGAGCGCGAGAAGTATCCCGTCGTGTACGGAGCCAAAATAAAAATCAAAGACGGGGATCCAGTTGTCGTCGGTCAGAAATTGGTCGAATGGGATCCGTATTCTCTCACGATTTTAACTGAAGTTGGCGGAAGAGTCGCCTATGGTGACATCGTTGAAGGTGTTACCATGAAAGACGAGTTCGATGAAGTGACCGGTTTGTCACGTAAGGTCATCATCGAGCACACGGGTCAGACCCTTCGGCCTCGAGTGTCTATTAAAGACGAGGGCGGAAAAACGGCCAAAGTTGCCGGCGGATCGAACGCGGTTGCTCGGTACTTATTGCCAGTTGGCGCGCATATCTTCGTCGAGAAGGGTGCCACAGTGTTTCCGGGAGATGTATTGGCAAAGATTCCTCGTGAAACGACAAAGACTAAAGATATCACCGGCGGTCTGCCGCGTGTGGTAGAGCTTTTCGAGGCTCGAAAACCAAAAGAACAAGCTGTCATCACCGAAATCGACGGAGAAGTTTCATACGGCGGATTCGTCAAGGGCCAGCGCAAGGTGCTGGTCGATAATAAAATGGGTGACGTGAAGGAATACTTTATTCCCAAGGGTAAGCACGTCAATGTGCATGAAGGTGATTGGGTGCGAGCTGGGGAGCCGTTGATGGACGGATCGGCGAATCCTCATGACATCCTTGATGTGCTTGGGCCGAATGAATTGCAAAAGTATCTCGTTGATGAAGTGCAGGATGTGTATCGATTGCAGGGTGTGTCGATTAATGACAAGCATATTGAAATCATCGTCAGACAAATGTTACGGAAAGTGCGGGTTGAAGACCCTGGCGATACGCAATTTTTGCCTGGCAGCCAAGTGAGCAAGAGTGTCTTTGAAAAAGAAAATGAACGAGTTCTTGAGAAGGATGGAAGTCCGGCTCTTGGTAAGCCAGTCTTACTTGGTATCACGAAGGCCGCGTTGACGACCGACAGCTTTATTTCGGCGGCCTCCTTCCAGGAGACGACGCGTGTTCTCACAGAGGCGGCGATCAACGGTCGTGAGGATGATCTGTTGGGGTTGAAAGAAAATGTTATCGTGGGTCGCCTGATTCCGGCTGGATCGGGATTCGAAGAATATCGTGACACCTTTGTCATTAGCGAAAAACCGGAAGCTGTGCCGGTGGGTATAGGTTCTGTTGGAACCTCGACCGCACCAGATGCCACGGCACCAGCAGCCACCGGAGAAGCAGCTCGATCCTGACGAAAAAGGAATCTTCTCCACTTGACAGTCGTATGGTTGATCATTATAATCCTGCGGCTTTGGGCTTGGTTGTAAGTGATTTAAGTTTTTTGAAGAAGGTTTAAACAGATGCCGACGATTAATCAGCTGGTTCGAAAAGGGCGAGTTTTTGTGAAGGCAAAAACCAAGAGCCCGGCTCTGAAGTCTTGCCCGCAAAAAAGGGGCGTTTGTTTGAGGGTCTACACCACAACGCCCAAGAAGCCAAATTCGGCTTTGCGAAAAGTGGCTCGTGTGCGTCTCACGAATGGGATGGAGGTCACGACCTATATCCCTGGGGTGGGGCATAATCTCCAGGAACATTCAATTGTCCTCGTGCGCGGAGGGCGTGTTAAAGACCTTCCTGGGGTGCGATACCATTTGGTTCGTGGGGCGCTGGATGCGGTAGGGGTAGCGGACAGGAAGCAAAGCCGCTCAAAGTACGGCGCGAAACGGCCTAAGTAGTAAGGGTGGGTAGACGGACTGATCGCCTGATTCTAACCAAGATTCATCAATAATAGGACATTATGCCACGCAGTAGATTTTTGGGCCAACGGGAAGTGCTTCCAGATGTGCGATATCGTGACAAGCTGGTCGGGAAATTCATTAATACCTTGATGATCAATGGGAAGAAAAGCACTACGGAACGCATCTGTTATGGGGCGTTCGATGCCATTCAGGAAAAGACGGGCGGTGATCCGCTGAAAGTGTTCAGGACCGCAGTCGATAACGTGAAGCCTATCGTTGAGGTTAAGTCTCGTCGTGTTGGTGGAGCGTCTTATCAGGTTCCTGTTGAAATCAGGCCGGCACGTCGAGTTTCGTTGGCGCTCCGTTGGTTGTCGCAGTTTGCGCGTACGCGCGCTGGTAAGAGTATGCGAGAGAAACTCGCAGCCGAATTGTTGGATGCATCGAATAATACCGGGGCTGCGGTGAAAAAACGGGAAGACGTGCATCGGATGGCAGAGGCGAATAAGGCGTTCGCCCATTATCGCTGGTAGCGTCGTTCTGTGCTGCAGTCGGGCCGTGCTGCGATCGCAGGCTTGAATGCTTCAATATCGCAGCAGTGTGGTGCGGCTTGATCTGCGGCACAACTGTTTTTAGGGGAGTCAAGTGGCGCGTCAAACATCGCTAGAACATACCAGAAATATCGGCATCATGGCTCATATTGATGCTGGGAAGACTACGACGACCGAGCGTATTCTCTACTACACCGGCATGACTCATAAATTGGGTGAGGTTCATGAGGGTGCGGCGACGATGGATTGGATGGAGCAGGAGCGGGAGCGTGGGATTACGATTACGTCTGCCGCGACGACCTGCTTTTGGCGCGACTATCGCATCAATATCATTGACACTCCAGGCCATGTTGACTTCACGATTGAAGTTGAACGGTCACTGCGTGTGCTTGATGGGGCAGTGGCAGCCTTCGATTCTGTGCAGGGTGTTGAGCCTCAATCTGAAACGGTTTGGCGGCAAGCGGATAAATATCATGTCCCTCGCATTGCCTTCATGAATAAGATGGATCGCGTAGGGGCTGATTTTTATGGAAGTGTTCAATCGATCATTGATCGCCTTGGTGCCAAACCTGTTCCGATCCAAATTCCGATCGGTCGCGAGGCCGAGTTTCGGGGGACAATCGATCTCGTTAGGATGAAGGGGTACTTCTACGAGGACGAAACGCTGGGTGCCAAGTATAAGGTGGATGAGATTCCGCAGGATCTTCTCGCCCAGGCAACGGAATACCGAGAGAAAATGCTCGACGCGGTTGCGGAGTTTGACGACCAGGTGATGGAAAAGTATCTGAATGGCCATCCATTGACAGAGGCAGAGGTGATGCGCGCAATCCGTGCCGCGACCATTTCTATGAAAATCACACCGGTCCTCTGTGGCTCTGCCTTTAAGAACAAGGGTGTGCAGCAGCTTTTAGATGGCGTCGTGGATTACCTTCCGTCTCCTCTTGATATCCCTCCAGTGAAAGGCGTCGAGCCGAATAGCGGTAAGGAAGTCGAGCGGAAGTCGGATGATGCTGAGCCTTTTGCGGCGCTCGCATTCAAGATCATGTCTGATCCGTTTGCTGGTCAATTAACATACTTCCGTGTTTATTCTGGCACGCTCAAGACGGGTACCCCGGTTCTGAACGTGACAAAAGGAACTAAGGACCGCATCGGGCGTCTCCTGAAGATGCATGCGAACAAGCGCGAAGAGATCGATGAAGTTCATGCAGGAGACATTGCTGCAGCGGTAGGGCTTAAGGGGGCCACTACAGGGGATACGTTAGCTGATGAGAAGCAACCTGTTTTGCTGGAGGTGATGAAGTTCCCTGAGCCGGTTATTGCAATGGCGATCGAACCCAAGACCAAGCAAGATCAGGAAAAAATGGGATTTGCTCTACAGAAATTGTCTCAAGAGGATCCTTCGTTCCGTGTGCGGACCGATGAGGAAACTGCACAGACGATTATTGCTGGGATGGGGGAATTGCATCTCGAGATCATTGTCGATCGGATGTTGAGGGAATTCAAGGTCGAGGCGAACGTCGGGAAGCCTGAAGTTGCGTTTAGGGAAACGATTCGGCGAAAAGCTGAAGCGGAATCGAAGTATATCAAGCAGACCGGTGGTCGTGGACAGTATGGACATGTTGTGCTGACTGTGGAGCCTTCGGAGCCTGGTAAGGGTCTGGAGTTTGTGAACAAAATTGTCGGCGGAGCAATTCCGAAAGAATACATTCCTGCCATTGAAAAAGGGGTTCGTGAGCGGATGGAGACCGGAGTCGTTGCAGGCTATCCTCTCAGGGATGTGAAAGTGACCATTATTGATGGCTCGTATCATGATGTAGATTCCAATGAAATGGCGTTTAAGATTGCTGGTTCCATGGGCTTCTCTGATGCGTGCAAAAAGGCCGATCCTGTTTTGCTTGAACCCATCATGAAAGTTGAAGTCTTGGTTCCTCAAGAGTTTATGGGGGATGTTATTGGGAATCTGAATGGACGGCGAGGTAAGGTGCAGGGCATGAAAGTTCGTGCCGGAGCCCAAGCAATCGATGCCGCTGTGCCATTGATGGAGATGTTCGGCTATGCGACCGACCTCAGGTCTCGAACGCAAGGCCGTGCTACCTACAGTATGGAGTTCGATCGCTACGAGCAGGTGCCCAAGAATATTGCGGAAGCCATTATTAAGAAGTAGGGGTCACTGAAATACGGGAGGGAGTGGGGTTATGGCGAAGGCGAAGTACGAGCGGAAGAAGCCGCACGTGAACATTGGGACAATCGGGCACGTGGACCACGGGAAGACGACGTTGACGGCGGCGTTGACGAAAGTGTGTGCGGACAAAGGGATGGCGAAGTTTATCAGCTATGACGAAGTGGCGAAGGCGTCGGAGAGCCAAGGGCGCCGGGACGCGACCAAGATCATGACCATCGCCATCAGCCACGTGGAATATGAGACGGACAACCGGCACTATGCGCACGTGGATTGTCCGGGCCACGCCGACTATGTGAAGAACATGATCACCGGGGCCGCCCAGATGGACGGCGCGATTCTGGTGGTGAGTGCCGCGGATGGGCCGATGCCGCAGACGCGCGAGCACATTCTCTTGGCGCGGCAGGTGGGCGTGCCCTACATCGTCGTGTTCTTGAACAAAGCCGACAAGGTCGACGACAAAGAGCTCTTGGAGTTGGTGGAGTTGGAAGTGCGGGAGCTGCTCTCGAAGTATGGGTTTCCGGGGGACAAGACCCCGATCATTCATGGCAGTGCGTTGCAGGCCATGGAGGGCAATCAAGGGCCGTTGGGCGTGCCGGCCATCATGAAGCTGTTGGAGGCCGTCGATACCTACATTCCGACACCACAGCGGCCGATCGATAAACCGTTTCTCATGCCGATCGAAGACGTCTTCACCATCAGTGGACGGGGGACGGTGGTGACGGGGCGGTGTGAGCGCGGGATCGTGAAAGTGGGCGATGAAATCGAGATCGTGGGGTTGCGGCCGACCCAGACCACCGTGGTGACGGGGGTCGAGATGTTCCGCAAAGTACTGGATGAGGGGCAAGCGGGGGACAACATCGGGGTGCTGTTGCGGGGGACGAAGAAAGAGGACGTGGAGCGAGGGATGGTGCTGTCGAAGCCGAAGAGCATCACGCCGCATACCAAGTTCAAGGCGGAGATCTATGTGTTGACGAAGGAAGAAGGGGGGCGGCATACGCCGTTCTTCAATGGGTATCGGCCGCAGTTCTATTTCCGGACGACGGACGTGACGGGGGTGGTGCAGTTGAATCCGGGGGTGGAGATGGTGATGCCGGGGGACAACGTGAGTGTGACGGCGGAGTTGATCAGTCCGATCGCGATGGATCAGGGGTTACGGTTTGCGGTGCGCGAGGGCGGGAAGACGGTCGGCTCGGGGGTCGTGACGGAAATTCTAGCGTAACGAATCTAGCAGGCAGCGTTCAGTGGATGGATTAGGAGTAACGACGTGAAAGTCGATCAGCGAATTAGAATTAGGTTGCGAGGCTTTGACTATCGAGTTCTCGATCAGTCTGTAAGTGAAATTGTTGAAACTGTTCGGCGCAGTGGAGCCAAGGTGGTCGGGCCTATTCCCCTTCCCACTCGAATCGAGAAAATTACGGTTCAGCGGTCGACTCATGCCGATAAGAAATCGCGAGAACAATTTGAAATGCGTACTCACAAGCGACTCCTCGATATCATGGAGCCAACTCCTGAGACGATGGACTCACTGATGAAACTCAATTTAGCTGCTGGTGTGGATGTCGAGATAAAGTTATGAGTCTTGAGTGCTAACGGCTGAAATGTTAAGCGGTAGCACGCAGAACGCAACATACAGTACTGGACGAATATGACAAACGGACTGATCGGGAAAAAGCTTGGGATGACGCAAGTATTCGATGAGAGTCGATTGACGCCGGTGACTGTCATCGAGGCGGGCCCTTGCAGAGTTGTCGCGGTGCGGACACAAGAGAGAGACCGCTATGAAGCGATTCAACTTTCGTTTGGTGAGGTCAAAGAGCGAAAGCTCTCGAAGGCAGAGCTTGGTCATCTAAAGAAGAATCAAGCTCCACCTAGCCGCATCTTGCGAGAATTCAAGAAAGATGGTGAAGCGGCTGTGGGGCAGTTGGTAACGGTAGAGATGTTTAAGAAGGGTGATTGGGTTGATGTGATCGGTGTGTCGAAGGGAAAGGGGTATCAGGGCGTTGTGAAGCGGCATCATTATGCTGGCGGTCCTGAATCTCACGGTTCTATGTTCCATCGGGCTCCTGGATCGATCGGAGCAAGTTCGTTCCCATCTCGTGTTTGGAAGGGGAAGGCGCTGCCGGGCCATATGGGATCGGACCGGGTCACGGTTCATCGTTTGAAAGTCATTGAGTCGCGATTAGAAGAGAATCTCCTGTTTGTCCGTGGAGCGATTCCTGGAACGGCGAACGGGGTTGTTGTCGTGCGTAAGTCAAAGAAGAGCTAGCATGCCTACTATTGATCTGGTGGATTTGCAGAAGAAAAAGGTGGGGACTGTTGATTTGTCTCCACAGGTCTTTGGATGTGAATCGCGCGCTGCGTTGGTCCATGAAGCAGTGATCATGCAGCGTGCATGCGAACGCAGAGGTACAGCCTCGACGTTGCGCCGAGGTGAAGTGAGTGGATCCGGAAAGAAGCCATGGAAGCAAAAACATACCGGACGTGCCAGAGCCGGTTCGCTTCGCTCTCCGGTCTGGCGGCACGGTGGAAGTGTCTTTGGCCCTAAGCCAAGGAGTTATGCCTACTCGATGCCGAGGAAGAAATATCGGGCAGCCCTCCAGAGCGCCTTATCGGCTAAAGTCGCCGAGGGCAAATTGTTTGTAGTATCAGATCTCTCTCTGCAACAGCCTAAGACGAAGTTGTTGGCTCAAGCATTAAGGCAATTTTGTGGAAGTGATCACGTGTTGGTGATCAGTGGGAAATCGCAGGCAGAAATTTTCCAAGCAGCTGAAAACTTGACCGATGTTAAGGTTCTCAGTGCTGATCAACTGAACGTCTATGACATTGTTCGTGCTCATGTGATTCTGATTTCACAGGGGGAACTTGGTCCTGTGAGTGAGGCCTGGTCATGAAAGTGGGTATGCATAGGGTCCTGGTTCAGCCATTATTAACTGAAAAGATCACTGGACTTCGCGAGAAGACTAATACGGTAGGTTTCGTGGTTCATCCTGAGGCCAATCGTGTCCAGATCAAGCAAGCTGTTGAGGCTCTGCTCAAGGTTAAGGTTGAGAAGGTGAATCTGATGAATGTCCGCGGCAAGGTGAAACGGCTTGGTCGTTTCTCCGGTAAGCGGTCCGATTGGAAAAAGGCTTTTGTCACGCTCAAAGCAGGTGAAAAGTTAGAGATGTATGAAAGCGCCTAATGCTGAGCGCGTTCGAGTCACCGTGAAATTGAGCGTAAGAGGTTGCGTATGGGATTAAAGGTGTATCGTCCAACATCTGCAGGCCGTCGAGGTATGACGGCTGTGGTGTCTAAGGATCTAACGAAGAAGAAGCCTGAAAAGTCATTAACTGCATTCCATTTACGAAGTGGTGGACGGAACAATAATGGGCGGGTAACGGTCAGGTTTCGTGGGGGTGGTCATAAGCGGCTGTATCGTGTGATTGATTTTCGTCGAGACAAGGTAGGTGTGTCTGCGAAAGTTGCGGCGATCGAATATGACCCAAATCGATCTGCAAGGATAGCATTGCTGAAATATCGCGATGGAGAAAAACGATATATCTTGGCTCCCGTGGGACTTGGTCTGAACGATGAAGTTCAATCCGGTCCGCAAGCAGAAATTCGACCTGGGAATGCGCTTCCATTAATCAACATGCCTCTTGGCACGACCATCCATAATCTGGAATTGAAGGCGGGCAAGGGTGGGCAGTTGATCCGGAGTGCCGGTGGCTTCGCGCAGGTTATGGGGCGTGATGGGGATTACGTGCAGGTTCGATTGAAGTCTGGTGAAATGCGCAGGGTTTTAGGGGTCTGTATGGCCACAGTTGGGCAGGTGGGAAACGTTGATCATGAGAATACCAGCGTTGGGAAAGCGGGGCGAAGTCGATGGAAAGGGAAGAGACCGCACGTTCGTGGTGTGGTTATGAATCCCGTTGATCACCCGCACGGTGGAGGAGAAGGTAAGTCAGGGCAGGGGAATCCCCATCCTGTTTCCCCGTGGGGTCTCCCTACAAAAGGCTATAAGACCAGGCAGAACAAGAAGACTGAAAAATTTATCATCGCTCGACGGAAGTCAGGGGTGCGCAATGCCTAGATCGGTAAGTAAAGGAGCGTTTGTCGATGATCATTTGCTAAAGAAAGTCGAGCAGATGAATCAGGTTAAGGACCGCAAGTTGATTAAGACGTGGTCGCGTCGTTCGACGGTTGTGCCTGATATGATCGGTCATACCTTTGCCGTTCACAATGGGAAGAAGTTTATTCCCGTGTTTGTGACGGAAAACATGGTTGGTCACAAGCTTGGTGAATTTGCTCCTACGCGTTTTTTTAAAGGGCATGGTCAGGCCAAAAGCGAGAAGGCCGTTGCGCTGAAATAGAAGATTGACGGGTATCGGTTCACCGATTACAGGGTTTGATGATGACTGAAGCACATGCAATTTTAAGGTTTGTTCGTGTCGCACCGCGCAAGGCAAAGCCGGTGATCGATATGATTCGTGGCAGGCAAGTGCCGATGGCGTTGGCCATTTTAAAGCATACGCCGAGACATGCTGCTAGAGTTGTAGAAAAAATTGTCCGTTCAGCTGTGGCAAATGCTGAATTGAAGGAGATGGGAGATAGCGAGTCGATGGTCATCTCCAAGGCGTTTGTGAATTGTGGGCCGACTTACAAGCGTGTCCGTGCTAGGTCCATGGGTCGGGCAAATGCAATTCAGAAGCGCACGAGTCACATCACGGTTGTGGTGGCGGCGCAGGAAAATCAGGGTAAACAAAAATAGATTCTTCTTCTTTATTGAGGCATATAGCGCATGGGGCAAAAAACACATCCTATCGGTTATCGTCTTGGCTACAACTATACGTGGAGCTCCCGTTGGTATGCGGGGAAAGACTATGCCAAGCTTCTCCATCAGGACGTCAAGATTAGGAAGATGGTCAAGGCCAGGCTCTACCATGCCGGAGTGGCAAAGGTCGAGATTGAGCGTTCTGGCGATCAGACCAGGGTGATCATTCATACCGCTCGCCCGGGGATCATTATTGGCCGGAAGGGTGCGGAGGTCGATAAGCTGAAGGCCGATCTCGAGAAGCACTACGGTGGTCAGGTCTACATCACCGTAAAGGAGATAAAAAAGCCTGAATTGGATGCTCAGCTTGTCAGTGAAAATGTCGCGACTCAACTTGAGAAGCGGGTAGCCTTTCGTCGAGCGATGAAGCGCAGCGTTCAGTCTGCTCTCAGGCTTGGCGCTCAAGGTATCAAGATTATGGTCGCGGGTCGGTTGGGTGGAGCTGAGATTGCACGAACCGAATGGTATCGGGAGGGGCGTGTGCCATTGCACACGCTGCGTGCTGAGATCGACTATGGATTCGCTGAAGCGCATACGACGATGGGGCAGATTGGAGTGAAAACGTGGATTTATAAGGGAGAGCTCCTTCCTGTTCAGCCCATAAAAGCAGAGTCATCATTGGATCGCAGGTTTGGGTGAGGAGATCGAACTGTGTTAGCGCCTAAGAAAGTTAAATTCAGGAAGATGCAGAAAGGTCGGATGACGGGGAAGGCCTATCGAGGAGGGCGAATCACTCTTGGGGAATTCGGCCTGAAGGCCTTAGAGCCAGGGTGGATTACCAGTCGTCAGATCGAAGCCGCCCGTATTGCCATTACCAGGCATGTGAAGCGTGGCGGACAGGTCTGGACTCGTATTTTCCCAGACAAACCCATTACGAAAAAGCCAGCAGAAACTCGAATGGGAAAAGGGAAGGGTAATCCTGAGTATTGGGTGGCGGTTGTAAAGCCTGGTCGTATTCTTTATGAGATGGATGGAGTGACCCAAGAAACTGCTCGAGAGGCGTTTCGTCTCGCGTCCCATAAGTTGCCAATAGCAACAAAGTTGGTTGTTCGTGGAGAATTTGGGTAGGTAGGTTCTTGCGGGTGTGACCAGAAGTCAGGAGTGGGTATATGGCGTTGGATGTTAAAGAGCTGCGAAATATGACGATAGACGAGCTCGCTGACAAGGAAAAGCAGCTTGTGCAAGAACTGTTCAATCTGCGCTTTCAGTTCGGTGCTGGCCGTCTTGAGAACCCCATGCAGATTCGGAAAACCAAGCGGGATATCGCCCGGGTGAAGACAATTCTTCAGGAGGGGATGGACCGAGCTGAAGGGCCTAAGAGGTAAAGGACGCTATGGCTGAAGTTGTGAAGCGTCGTCATTGGTATGGCGATGTTGTTAGTAATAAGATGCAGAAAACCGTCATTGTGGTTGTTTCACGGTCGGTCGTTCATCCGATCTACAAGAAGGTTCTCAGGCGGGTGACAAGATTGAAGGCGCATGACGAAGGTGGCATCTGTAAAGTGGGAGATCGGGTCAAGCTTGTCCAGAGCAGACCGCTAAGCAAGGAGAAAAATTGGCGTGTCGTTCAGGTCATGGAAAAGGGGCAGCCAGAAAAGTAGATAGGGCTATTATTAATGGAGCCTCTTTACTTGTAACACCCGTAGGAAAATTGCAATGATTCAGAATTATACCTATATGGATGTAGCTGATAATTCCGGCGCGAAGCAAGCCATGTGCTTTCATGTTTTCGGGGGAACAAGGCGGCGTTATGCTTCGCTGGGAGACATTGTGGTGGTAGCTGTCAAGGAAGCTATCCCTCAGGCGAGCGTCAAAAAGGGCGATGTGAGTCGGGCAGTGATTGTGCGAACGACGAAAGAGGTTCGCCGGGAAGATGGGTCGTATATCAAGTTCGATCGGAATGCCTGTGTCCTGATTAATAAAGAAGGAGAGCCGATCGGAACGCGCATTTTTGGTCCTGTTGCCCGTGAGCTCCGCTGGAAAAAGTTCATGAAAATTATTTCTTTAGCACCTGAAGTTTTGTAAGGAGCGAGCGAGGAGTATCGTGGAAGCGCTGAGAAAAAGTAGAATTCGAAAAGGAGATACGGTCGTTGTAGTTTCAGGCCGTGAGCGAGGGAAGACAGGCAAGGTCCTTTCGATCGACCTTCGTGCTGGTAAGGTGATCGTTGAGAAATTGAATATCATCAAGCGACACACAAAACCAAATCAGAAGGTGAAGCAAGGCGGCATATTGGAGCGTGAGGCTCCTCTGCCAATCTCCAACGTTATGTTTTTTTGTCCGGTGACCCAAAAAGGTACAAGAGTCGGCATTCGCATTTTAGAAGATGGACGCCGAGTGCGCTTTAGTAAGAAATCCAACGAGACTGTGGAATAGGTTAGGTGATGGCCAAGGAACCAAAAAGTCGATCGAGTAAACCATCGGAACGAAAGAGCGCGAAGAAGGAAGCGTCAGCTCCGCAATTAGACCAAGGGAGCGAGGAATCGAAGTTCCGTCCAAGGCTTCGTGACATGTATGAACAGCAAGTCGTTCCTGCGCTCATGAAAGAATTTGGGTATGGGAATGTGATGCAAGTGCCGAAGCTTGAGCGAGTGGTGTTGAACGTCGGGATGGGTGAGGCCATTCAGAATGTCAAGCTCTTGGAGAGCGCAGTAACTGAATTAGGAATGATTACTGGTCAAAAGCCCGTGGTCACGAGAGCGAAAAAGGCTATCGCCGGTTTCAAACTCAGGCAAGGACTGCCGATTGGTGCGAAGGTCACACTGCGTAGTCGGCGTATGTATGAGTTCTTCGACCGGTTGGTCTCTCTAGCGCTTCCGCGTATTCGTGACTTTCGCGGAGTGTCACCGAAAGCCTTTGATGGTCGCGGTAATTACACGCTTGGGTTGAAAGAGCAACTCATTTTTCCTGAAATTAAATACGATGAAGTGGCTTCGATTCATGGCATGGATATTACAGTGGTCACCACAGCCAAGACAAATGATGAAGGAAAGGCTCTTTTGAAGCACCTCGGTATGCCGTTCCGTACATGAAACATGACAGGACTGTGATGGTTTTTTGGGATAGGAGGAGGGCTTGTGTCACGATTAGCGCTGAGAAATAAGGCGGCAGCGAAGCCAAAATTTTCCACGCGCGAGTATCACCGCTGTGGTGTGTGTGGTCGAGTGCGCGGATATCTGCGGCGTTTCCGGATGTGTCGGATCTGTTTTCGAGTGATGACCTTGCGTGGGGAGATTCCCGGGGTTCGGAAATCGAGTTGGTAGAAGGTACTCCGGTTTCAATGATCGTCAACGGAAGATAGAAGGGTATTGTATGGTTACTGATCCAGTCGGTGATCTTCTTGTTCGATTGAAGAATGGTACTCAGCGCCGTTTCGAAACAGTCACCGTTCCAACCTCAAGACTCAAACGTGCTATTTTGGAGATCTTGAGGAGGGAAGGTTATGTTGATTCGGTCGACGATGAAGTGCGGGATGGGCATCCTGTTCTAAGCGTTCGTCTTCGATATGTTGGTGAAGGGCAGCCTATGATTACTGGCTTGGAGCGTATCAGCAAACCGGGGCGCCGTGTCTATGTGGGAAGTCAAGAGATTCGAAAAGTTCGTAACGGTATCGGTCTCTCAATTCTTTCCACTTCAAAGGGAATCATGACTGATCAGGAATCACGTAAAAACCATTTGGGGGGAGAGGTTTTGTGCTCAGTGTGGTGAGCTGATTCACTCTCGACTGAAGGATAGAATAAGCCATGTCTCGTATTGGGAAAAAGCCAATTGCCATTCCTGGTGGAGTGGAGATCAAGGTTGCTGGATCAATGGTTTCGGTGAAGGGACCCTTGGGTAAGTTGGATTGGTCTCTCAAGAATGGCGTGAAAGTAGCTATCAATAACGGTCAACTCATCGTCGATCGCGCAAGCGAAGATCGAAAGGTGAGAGCGTTGCATGGTCTCACTCGTGCCGTGTTGAGCAATATGGTCCAGGGGGTTACGAAAGGATATGAACGTTCGCTCGAAATTACGGGCGTTGGTTACAAGACTCAGCTCCAAGGTCGAACGTTAAGCTTCAACGTTGGATACATTAACCCTGTGGTGTATCAGGTTCCGGTCGGTATCGATGTGAAAGTTGACAAGCAGACTCTCATTAATCTCAAGGGAGTTGATAAGCGATTGGTAGGTCAAGTGGCGGCGGATCTGCGCGCCATTAAACCGCCGGATGTCTATAAGCAAAAGGGCGTCCGATACGCTGGTGAAATATTACGTAAAAAAGAAGGTAAGACAGGGAAGTAGGAATCAACAACCATGAATGCGGCAAACAAGGTTCAACAACTTGAGCGACGGCGACGGAGAGTGCGGCGTGTTATTCTAGGGACAGCAGAGCGACCTCGATTGAACGTCTTTAGGAGTACGACTCATATCTATGCGCAGATAATTAATGATATTCAGGGGACGACGCTCGCCGCTGCCTCATCTCTTGATAAGACACTTCGAAAATCTCTCACGTCAACCGGTGGCGTACAGGCGGCAAAAGCGGTCGGAAAACTGATAGCGGATCGTGCAAAGGCCGCAAAGGTCACCTCGGTGGTTTTTGATCGAGGCGGACGGATGTATCACGGACGTATTAAAGCACTCGCTGATGCATCTCGTGAAGGGGGATTGAAATTTTAAGCTGAAGATAAGGTCAGGGGCTCGTACCGTGTAGGGGTAAGCCTCTTATTGAATGGTCGGTGAATTTAGGACTGAGGGGTGAGAGCGTGCGAGTCAATCCCGATGAACTGAGTCTGAAAGACAAGGTCGTGTTTATCAACCGCGTGGCAAAGGTTGTCAAGGGTGGAAAGCGGTTCAACTTTTGCGCGCTTGTAGTGGTGGGTGATGGCCATGGGTGGGTTGGTATCGGGAAGGGGAAAGCGGCTGAAGTTCCAGTCGCAATTTCCAAGGCTGTTGAGCAGGCCAAGAAACATCTCGTCCATGTTCCACTCAAGGGTGGAACTATACCGCATGAAGTGCACGGTCTCTTTGGGGCAGAGCACGTGCTACTGAAGCCTGCTGTTGACGGAACAGGGATCATTGCGGGGGGGGCAGTACGCGCCGTTGTGGAGTTAGTCGGCGCTCACAATATTATTGCGAAAACGCTTGGGCGGGGGAATCCATTTAACACAGTTCGTGCAACGCTCGACGGTTTAACCAAACTGAGAAACTTGGATGATGTTCTTCGCTTCCGTCGACAGGCCGCTGTCGAGGGGCGGGAAAGGGCGACGGTTTAAATGGGCGCGGTACGGTCGTCAGCAACAGCAAAATCAAAAACTGCGAATGTACAGGTGACTTTGAAACGCAGTCCAATCGGAACGCCAGAGCGCCATCGCCTTGTCTTGCGGGGGTTAGGTCTTCGACGGATTCGTCAGACGGTCGTCCGTCCTGATACGCCGCAAGTGAGGGGGATGATTCATAAAGTCGGGTATCTGCTTGAGGTTGTTAGGCCATGAATCTTCATGATTTGGCTCCAGCAAGAGGGGCAAAGAAGCGAGGTAAACGCATTGGTCGAGGACCTGGTTCAGGTCATGGGAAAACTGCAACCAAAGGGCATAAAGGAATACTAGCTCGTTCCGGCGGGGGTAAGCGCCCTGGTTTCGAGGGTGGACAGATGCCGTTAGTGCGTCGACTCCCAAAATTTGGTTTCACAAACCCATTCCGAGTGGAATATGCCATTGTGAACCTTACGAGCTTTGCAGAATGGAAAGGCAGCGACGTCGTTACTCCACAGGCCATGGTTGATGCGGGGTTGGTAAAGCGGAAAAAGCTGCCGATAAAAATTCTGGGAAACGGTGAGATCAAGAAAGCACTCGTCGTTCAAGCTCATAAGTTCAGTAAGTCGGCAGAATCGAAGATCCAAGCGGCCGGAGGGCGAGTCGAGGTCATCGGCAGTGCTTGAACGGCTTCTCACCAGTTTTCAGAATATCTTTAAGATTCCAGAGCTGCGCACTCGAGTTCTGTTCACGCTCGGCATGCTAGTCGTCTATCGAGTCGGGTCTCATATTCCGACTCCTGGTATCAATGGAGACGCGCTATCCGAATTCCTACAGAAACAGGGGGGGGCTCTGCTGGGCTTCCTCGATATTTTTTCTGGTGGCTCCTTATCTCGTTTGACGATCTTTGCGCTAGGCATCATGCCCTATATCAGCGCGTCGATCATACTTCAATTGCTGACGGTCGTTATCCCGCACTTGACCAAGTTAGCCAAGGAGGGTGAGCGAGGCAGAAAAAAGATTATCCAGTACACAAGGTTTGGAACGATCGGTATTGCCCTAATTCAAGGATTTGGTATTGCTGTTGGATTGGAACAAATGAATCAAGGGGCCTTCGTGCTCACTGGAGGCTGGGGATTTCGTCTTATGACGGTGATCACGCTTACAGCCGGCACTGGCTTCCTGATGTGGTTAGGCGAGCAGATCACCGAACGTGGGGTGGGGAACGGGATTTCGTTGATCATTTTTGCTGGAATTGTCGCTCGATTGCCATCAGCAGTAGCCCAGACTTACAATTTGTATGAGATCGGGCAGCTTAATGCGTTCTTGCTTGTGGCGTTGGCCCTCTTGATGATCGCTGTTGTGGCTGCGATCGTATTTTTGGAAAGCGGACGGCGAAAGATACCGGTCCAGTATGCCAAGCGAGTAATTGGCCGCAGGGTTTATGGGGGGCAAAGCACGCATATTCCTTTGAAGATCAATACTGCCGGAGTGATCCCTCCAATATTTGCTTCGTCGATCATTGCTTTTCCTGCGACCATCGCCGGGTTCTTTGAGACGCCGTGGGTAAAATCTATCGGGATGCAGTTGGCTCCTGGATCGCTACTCTATACTCTTTTGTATGTGGGGCTGATCATCTTTTTCTGCTTCTTCTACACGGCGGTCGTTCTGAATCCTGTCGATATGGCTGACAACATGAAAAAATACGGGGGATTCATCCCTGGGATCAGGCCTGGCCAGCGCACCTCCGACTATATTTATAATGTACTGACGAAGATTACCTTTGCGGGCGCCATTTATCTCGCTATTGTCTGTGTGATTCCCGAATTCTTGATCTATAAGCTGAACGTCCCCTTTTATTTCGGGGGGACTTCTCTGCTGATTGTTATCGGTGTCGGGCTCGACACTGCGCAACAGATTGAATCCCATATGCTGATGCGGAACTATGAGGGATTTTTGGGTAAGGGAATGGCTCCGTTACGTGGAAGAAGTGGGTAAGGCGATGCGACTCGTATTTCTTGGTGCTCCTGGTGTTGGAAAAGGGACCCAAGCGGACAGGACTGCTGTTAAGTTGCGTGTTTGTAAGATCTCGACCGGTGATCTCCTTCGAGAAGCGGTTCGGAACAAGACTTCGCTTGGCATTGAGGCAAAGGGGCACATGGATCGAGGAGGGTTGGTGCCGGATTCGGTGGTTATCGGGCTCGTACGGGAGAAGCTGAATGATGCGTCCAGCGCTGACGGGTTTATCTTGGATGGATTTCCACGCACGGTTCCTCAGGCTGAAGCTCTCGCCAGTGTGTTGAATGAACGAGGCGAGCGTCTGGATTGCGTCGTGAATTTCGAAGTTCCTCGAGAGGAAATTGTCAAACGTCTGAGCGGGCGCCGAAGCTGTCCAAAGTGCCAAGCGACGTATCATGTAGACTTTGCCCCATCAAAGATGGGACCTACGTGCGAACGGTGTGGAGAAGTCTTAACCCAACGCAGCGATGATCAACGTGAGGCGATTGAGACACGTCTCCGCGTGTATGAACAGCAAACCGCACCGTTGATCGGTTTTTATGAGAAGCAAGGTTTGCTATCGCGCCTCAATGGCGCAGAGTCAGTGGATGCTGTCTATCAGAGTCTTGTCCGAACGTTGGCGGCACACTAGACGGCATGATCATTTTAAAAACGCCTGCTGAGATTGAAGTGATGGCACAGGCGTCAAGGGTAGTTGCTGAGGCGCTGGACATTGTACGGAAGGCAGTCCAGCCTGGGATTACCACGGAAGAGCTGGATTCTATCGCGGAACAGGAGATACGGGTAAGAGGAGCACTTCCAGCGTTCAAAGGCTATCGCAACTATCCGAGAACTCTTTGTGCATCCGTGAACGATCAGGTTGTTCACGGGATCCCTTCAAAGCGAAAGCTAAAGGATGGGGATATCATTGGCCTGGATCTTGGAGCGATCGTTGGAGGGTTCTATGGTGATTCTGCAGTGACTGTTGCAGTTGGATCCGTTTCCGATGCCACGGAAAAACTAGTTCAAGTGACGAAAGAGGCTCTCCATTTGGGTATTACACAGGCCATAGTCGGGAATCGTTTATCAGATGTCTCGTATGCCGTTCAGCAGCATGTTGAATCAGCAGGGTTCTCAGTTGTGACCGAGTTTGTTGGTCATGGGATCGGGCGGCAATTACATGAAGAGCCCCAAGTTCCTAACTACGGAAAGCCTGGTCAAGGCCCTCGATTGCAGCCAGGGATGGTGCTGGCCATTGAACCTATGGTTAATATGGGACGAAGTGCCGTGCGTATTCTTGACGATCGATGGACGGCTGTCACGGTGGATGGCAGTTTGTCCGCTCACTTTGAACATACAATCGCTATACAGCCAACTGGAGGTCCGCGCATTCTGAGTCAGCTGTAAAGCATGTAGTGATGCATTCATTAGGAAAGAACACGACACGACGTGGCAAAGGAAGACATTATCGAAGTGCAGGGGTCGGTAGCGGAAACGCTCCCCAATGCCATGTTTCGAGTCAGGCTCGATAATGGCCATGTCATACTGGCTCATATTTCTGGGAAAATGCGGATGCATTTCATCCGTATCCTTCCTGGCGATAAGGTCACGGTGGAAATGTCGCCGTATGATTTGACGAGAGGCCGTATCACCTATCGCTTTAAATAGATGGGAGTTAGGAATTGGTATGAAGGTCAAATCATCAGTGAAGCCCATTTGTGCAAAATGCAAAGTTGTCCGACGTCGTGGCGTTGTCCGCATTCTCTGCAAGAACCCGCGCCACAAGCAGCGTCAGGGATAGTTGAAGGAGAGTGTTAAAGAACGAGTGAAACGCCAGACTCGAGGCTGGGAAGGCGAACACAGTCGACGAGAGGTGGGTCCAAAAGATTACTGCTGAAGATAGATAGTTGGAGGAAGAATGGCACGTATTGCTGGCGTCGATCTGCCAAGGAACAAACGAACTGATATTGGGTTAACGTACATCTACGGGATCGGGAGGGCATCGGCCCAACAGATTCTCGATGAAGCCGGTATTGATGGATCGATTCGTGTCAATGATCTGAGCGAAGACAAGATCGTCAAGTTACGTGAAATCATCGAGCGCGATCATCGAGTCGAAGGGGACCTCCGTAAAGAGGTGTCTCTCAACATTAAGCGACTGATCGACACCGGGACATACCGAGGGTTGCGTCATCGCAAAGGCTTACCGGTTCGTGGGCAGCGAACCAAAACCAATGCTAGAACACGTAAGGGACGTCGTGCCGGAGTAAGCAGTAAACCGCGACCAACGGGTTCAAAAGGGGCGGGTGCCTAGTCTGCCTGTGCATCAGGAGGGGTTTGTATGAGCGTGAAAAAAGGGAAGAAGAAAGAGCGTCGAATCGTTCAAAGTGGAGTGGCGCATGTCCAGGCGTCATTTAACAACACAATTGTAACGATCACCGATATGAGCGGCAATACTGTGGTGTGGGCTAGTGCTGGTAACCAAGGGTTTAAAGGATCGCGTAAGAGTACACCCTTCGCTGCCCAACGAGCTGGAGAGGCGGCAGCACGGAAGGCGATGGAAAGTGGGATGCGGCAAATCGATGTGTATGTCAATGGTCCAGGTTCTGGCAGAGAGTCCGCGATTCGTTCACTGCAAGGAGCTGGATTACGGATTAACCTCATTCGGGATGTCACGCCAATTCCACATAATGGATGTCGGCCGCCCAAACGGCGGCGCGTTTAAGCATATGAATCGGAGACCCGGTTCTTTTGAAAGTCCAGAACGGTTGTGTGTAAGTGAATCTGTAAGTTAATTTCGGAGGAGGACGCAGTGGCAAAGTATCGTGGTCCCGTCTGTCGGTTGTGTCGACGAGAAGGTGAGAAGCTCTTTCTCAAAGGAACTCGCTGCATGACGGAAAAGTGTGCCGTTGAACGGCGAAGTTATCCACCTGGGCAACATGGGCAGGGGCGTCAACGCACCTCCGACTATAGCCTTCAGCTTCGGGAGAAGCAGAAGTTGAGACGTATCTACGGACTTCAGGAGCGCCAGTTCCGTGGTGTGTTTGAACGTGCGGAACGACAGACGGGTGTCACCGGCGACTCGTTGCTGCGCCTCCTTGAATGTCGGTTGGATAACGTGACCTATCGACTTGGATTTGGCGCTTCACGCAAGCAGGCGCGTCAGATGGTCAGTCACGGTCATTTCACGCTGAATGGCAGGAAAATTACGGTAGCTGGCGCGCTGGTGAAGCCGGGTGATGTGATTGAAATTAGGCAGAAAAGTCGGGATTTGGCTGCGATCCAAGCCGCATTGGAATCCGTCGATAGCCGAGGGATTCCTGACTGGCTTGAATTGGATAAGGGTGCATTTAAGGGAATTGTGCGGTCCTTGCCGGCGAAAGAGCAGATCGCGTTACCGGTGAACGAACAAATGGTGGTGGAATTGTACTCACGCTAGACCACCTCGGTATTTCGTTCCGTCGGTTCAGTGTCATCTGTCAATGTGTTTGTCATTCGATGGTATGGAGGATCGGTCATGATCAAAGCGATGAAAGACTTTCAGATCCCGATGCGGGTGGAAGTCGACAAGGATGCACAGTCTCCCATATTCGGGCGGTTTACAACTGAAGCATTCGAACGAGGGTTTGGTACGACGATTGGTAATGCCCTCCGTCGAATTTTGTTGTCGTCGCTGACTGGGGCCGCTGTGACCACTGTAAAAATTGAAGGGGTTGTCCATGAATTCTCGACGATTGCCGGTGTAACCGAAGATGTTACAGCGATTATTCTCAATATTAAAAGTTTGCGGTTGGCGCTCCACACGGATAAACCAAAGACGATTCGGTTGAAGAAGAAGGGGCCAGGTGAGGCAAAGGGCTTCGATATCCTCCATGACGGTGATGTGACGATTTTGACGCCCGATCTGCATATTGCCACTCTCGATAAGGATGCGACACTTGACATCGAAATGACCATCAAACATGGGCGTGGCTATGTGCCAGCAGAGCGCAATAAGGAAGAAGGATTGCCGATTGGAGTGATTGCAATCGACTCCATTTTCTCGCCGATTAAACGAGTAAATTTCTTTGTGGAGAATGCGCGGGTCGGACGTATGACCGACTATGACAAGCTGACCATGGAGATTTGGACGGACGGCACCATCAGTCCACGAGATGCGCTCTCAACGGGGGCCGGTATCTTACGTGAACATTTGGATATCTTTATCAATCCTGAAGAACGAAGCGAAGGAAAAACCGAAGCGGGCGATGAGGAATCTCAGCGAGAAGTGAATCGAAACCTCTCGCGTAGCGTCAATGAACTGGAATTATCGGTTCGGGCAGCCAATTGCCTCAAGAACGCGAATATCAAGACGATTGCCGATCTTGTGCAAAAATCGGAAGGTGAAATGCTCAGGACGAAGAACTTCGGGAAAAAGTCTCTCAATGAGATCAAGGAGATTCTTACAGAGATGGGACTTTCCCTGGGGACTAAAGTAGAGGATGGGGCTGCCCCACACAACGGAAGTCCAAAACCTGAATGATGTTTTTTAGCCGAGGGGAACACCGTGCGACATAGGAAAAAAGGGCGACAACTTGGGCGGCAGACCAAGCACCGAGGGGCGTTATTTAGAAATTTGGTCACCTCATTGTTGGATCAGGAGCGGATCGAAACAACCGGGGCTAAAGCGAAGGAGATACGAGGATTTACTGATCGTATGATTACCCTAGGTAAGGAAGGTACTCTCCCTGCGAGACGACGAGCGCTTGGCTTTCTCCGTAGCAAGACAGTGGTATCGAAGCTTTTTGACGACGTCGCCGCACGGTTTAAGGATCGATCAGGTGGGTACACCAGGATCATCAAAACGCGTCGACGTATCGGTGATGCTGCGGAAATGGTTGCTATTGAGTTGGTTTCCCGTCAAGAAGTTGTCCGCAAGAAAGCAACGACTACCTCCACAGCGCCTCAGGCGTCAGGAGAGTCGGGAGCATCCGCGTAATTTCTCTCTGGACAGTCGACTCGACATTAACAGAAAGCCTCCCACATGTGCTCATGTGGGAGGCTTTCTGTTTCTAGACCCTAACGGACGTTTACATGATTGCCCGTGCATGCTACGATCGTGCCAGGTATCGTTGTCAGCATATTGGGGGAGCACACCGGGCTTATGTGGGAGCTTATTGCGAGACGCGCTCTTCTCGCAGCGAGTGCACTATTGGCTGTATTCCTTGGATATCTTCTCGTCAGAAATGCAGATTCAGTGTCGACTAGCCAACCGACCGTTCCTGAACCAATGGAACAAGCCGACGCCAAACTCTCGGAATTTACTTTTACTCAATTGAAAGGCGACGTGGTCCAATGGCAAGTTCAGGCGAAACAGGCTCGAGTATTTGAACAAGAACAGCGAGCATTGTTGCATGATGTTTCCCTTACCTTTTATGGGGGCGAGGGTGAGGAGGTGAGGGTCTATGGCGACGAAGGTACATTCGATACCGAGAGCAAAGACTTTGCCTTATCGAATCGTGAGGCGCCTGTCACCGTGATAACCAACAGCGGGTACACAATCTATACCAACCATTTGGTCTGGACGGATAAATCTAAAGAAATTCGGACAGAAGATCCTGTGCGCATTGTCGGGCCTGGGTTGGAGGTGCGAGGTCTTGGATTGCTCGGGAGGATGGAGTCAGAAGAATTTGAGGTTCTACACGATGTTCACGTGGATCTCGTTCCTGCTTCTTAGTGCCCTCTGTGCTGAAGGCGCAGTCGCCGCTCTTTCCACGGAATCAGGGACTCTGAAGCAGAGCGTTGAGGCGCCTGGAGTTCCAACTACCATTACGTCTAAGAAGATGACCGTCCGAAATCAAGACGGTCAGGCAGTATTTGAGGGGATGGTTGTGTTGACGAGGGGGGCTTTAGTTGTTCACTCTGACAAAATGGTTGTGTCGTTCCGTTCGCGTAAGCCCGATCTCAAGCCGAAATCTCCCAATGGTACAAACCACGGAGCACCGGTGCAGAGTCCCTCTTCATCAAAAGAAGGCGGTGGCAGTTCTGCATCGACGATTTCGAATCGTTCTGTCAGCCGGATCGAAGCGACTGCGGATACGCACCATGTCAAGATCGAATATGAGAATGGCAATGCCACCTGCCAAAAGGCCGTCTATTTGGTCGACGGTGAAAAGGTCGTGCTCACCGGTAATCCTGTGGCATGGGAGCGGGGAACACGTGTGAGTGGTCAACAGATCACACTTTTTCTAGCCGAAGAACGCAGCGTCGTAGAGGGAGGCTCTCATGTTCGTATCGAGGGTGAGGGAGCGAATACACCATGACTCCGAGCGTTCCTGCTCTAGCTGACTCCCTCATCCGTTCGAGCTCAGCTCACAATGCCGACTGTCTACGAGCCACTGGATTGGTCAAGAGTTTCCGAAGTCGAAAAGTCGTCAAGGGTGTGACAATTGAAGTCTATGCTGGGGAGGTGGTAGGCCTTCTTGGTCCTAATGGCGCGGGGAAAACCACCATTTTTGATATGGTTGTGGGTCTATGCCAGCCTGATGAAGGAGATATTACCTTCAAAGGAGAGCCCGTCACCGGCTTACCCATGTATAAGAGAGCACGGAGAGGGATAGGATATCTTCCCCAGGAATCATCGGTCTTTCGTCGACTTTCGGTAGAACATAATGTCTTGGCGATTCTTGAAATGCTAGGATATGCTCGCAATGAACGGAATCAGCGGGTAGATGTGCTCCTCAAAGAATTGGATCTGCTCCATATTCGTAAAAGTATGGCCTATGCCCTGTCCGGCGGAGAACGTCGCCGCTTGGAGATTACGCGTGCCTTGGCGGCCACGCCGTCGTTCATGCTACTGGACGAGCCGTTTGCAGGGATCGACCCTATCGCTGTCGCCGATATCCAACAGATTATCACCCGGTTGAAAGATAAAGGCATTGGAATCTTAATTACCGATCACAATGTGCAGGAAACGCTCTCGATAGTCGACCGAGCTTACATCATTAATGAGGGGTTGATCCTAGAATCAGGCACTCCGGAAGTTATCGTTCAGAGCGAAACTGCTCGAGCAGTGTATCTCGGTGAACAATTCAAATTGTAGAGGATGTGCACTCAGCCATGAAACTGCGTCTTGACCTAAAGCTCAGCCAAAAATTGATCATGACGCCACAATTGCAGCAGGCTATTAAGCTGTTGCAACTATCACGACTTGAATTGCAGCAGAGCCTTACACAGCACCTCCTTGAGAATCCATTGTTGGATGAGATCCAATCCGACGGGGATGAAAATGAGCCATCGATCAATGAAGAAAAAGTAGGGGAGATCTCGGTTTCATCTGGGCAAGAACAGGTGAGTACAGCAGAGACACCGGAAGAGCGAGGGTCTCCGGAGGAATTTTCCGCGTCTGGATGGGAAGAATACTTCGGGAGGGATCGGCGAGATGGGCAATCTGAATATTCGGGAACGTCTGACGATTTCCCCTCATATGAACAGACGGTGGCGAAGGCGACATCGCTTGAAGATCACCTTCTGTGGCAATTGTCTCTGTCAACACTTTCCGATCGAGAGAAAGAGCTTGGTCGGTTGATTATTGGTAATCTCGATGATGATGGTTATCTTCGCATTCCTTTGGCCGAAATTGTAGCTGGTTCGCCGTTTTCGGAAACGGAAGCTGAGTCCGTGCTCAGGGACATCCAGACGTTCGACCCTACAGGCGTCGCTGCAAGAGATTTAGCGGAATGTCTTCTCCTCCAGCTCGGACATTTGGGTCGGAATCTTTTTGGTTCGCTCGGATCTCCCCCTGGAGCGCTCAAAGGATCAGTCATCGAGAGCGTCATCAAGCACCACTTGAAAGACCTTGAGAAAAAACAGTATCCCAAAATCGCAAAAGCTCTAAATGTCAGTATCGAAGACGTGTTCCAAGCGACTAAAATCATCGGTGAGCTTGAGCCAAAACCTGGACGACCCTTCACGAATACCCAGAACTATGTGATCGTGCCGGATGTGTTTGTGGTCAAGAATGAAGGGGAGTGGGTGGTGCTGTTGAACGACGATGGGCTCCCACGGATGAGAATCAGCCCCTACTACAAGCAACTTATTTCCTCTGAACAGAGTGGGACTCCTGAAACTAAAGCGTACATGGATGAAAAATTGCGAGCTGCTCAATGGGTTATTCGAAGCATTGAACAGCGGAACAGAACGATCGTCAAAGTGGTGTCGAGTATTGTGAAGTTTCAAGAGCAGTTTTTTGAGCATGGTGTGCAATATCTTAAGCCATTAGTCCTTAAACAAGTGGCTGAAGATATTGGAATGCACGAATCCACGATTAGTCGTGTGACGGCTAACAAGTACATGTACTGCCCGCAAGGCATGTTAGAGCTCAAGTTCTTTTTTAATGCCGGACTCCAGCGAACCGATGAACCGTCGAGTATGCATTCTTCCATATCCGTCAGAGACATGATTAAGAATATGGTGGGGGAGGAGGATGGAAAACGTCCGTTGAAAGACGAAGAAATTGCGGCTCGGCTGAGCACTCAAGGAGTACGTATCGCGAGGAGAACCGTGGCCAAGTATCGAGCTGAATTGAATATTCCATCGGCCAGTCAACGCAGGCGATTTTTTTAATGCTCGCTGCTCTGCATCCAACGAAATAGAAAAATTGGAGGTGGGCATGAACTTGCGAATTACGAGTCGGCATATGGACCTTACCCCTGCCTTGAGAAACTATGTAGAAACGAGATTTGGTCGACTGGATCGCTATGGGTTGAAGGTGGGGTCTCTTCAGGTCGTGCTGGGCGTTGAGAAACTTCAACACAAAGCTGAAGTGACTGGGGCCGTGAGCGGAAAGCGCATACAAGCGAAGACATCGACTCCTGAGATGTATGCCACCATTGATGCACTTGTCGATCGGGTGGACGCTCAGTTTCGAAAATGGAAAGATCGCCTCGTTCATCATAAGCCAGCTAAATCCAAGAAGTCATGATTGGTTGATCTGAACACTGCTCGGATCAACGGCATAAGAGTTTCTGTTGGCGTCGTTTCGCATGAATGGTTGCTCGATGCAGGAAACCTGGATCGAGAAGGAGCCCTCGCTACCTCGTGTCTCGAGCAAATGGCCTGGGGGTATGCTTCTGTGGTTCAGGCGTGATGCCGTAACTCGTATCTCTGCTGAGACGGTTTGGTGTTATGGCACGGCTCAACCTTGTGATCATCAGTGGGTTATCTGGATCAGGAAAATCCTATGCGCTCAAGGCGTTCGAGGATGCCGGCTATTTCTGCATTGATAACCTTCCTCCCGCTTTACTTCCAACCTTTGTAGATTTGTGTGACCAACAACATCATGAAATAGCCAATGTTGCGCTCGGTATTGATGTACGTGAACGTGTGTTTTTCTCGGATCTTGTGGGCATCCTGGAACGAGTCAAAACAATGGGTCATTCGGTCAAATTGTTATTCCTTGAGGCGCGTGAGGAGGTTCTGATCAGGCGCTTTTCAGAATCAAGACGCCCACACCCGCTTTTGCCGCATCTACCAGTCTTGGAAGGGATCCGATTCGAAAAAGAGCGCTTGACGGAACTTCGTCGACGTGCAGATCGAAGCATCGATACTTCAGATCTTACGGTTCATGAACTTGGGGAGCTGTTAGCCAAGGAGTTTCAGCGAGAATCATCCGAACGACGACTGACCATTTCATTTTTAACCTTCGGATATAAATTTGGAGTGCCTTATGATATTGATCTCCTCTTCGATGTGCGATTTCTGAAGAACCCCTTCTTTGTGCCAGACCTTAAGCCACTTCCAGGGACCGACTCACGGGTTCGTCGTTTTGTGTTGACGGACCCAGAAGCCACCGCCTTTGTCGACCACGTCGATAATCTATTGAAGTTCCTTCTACCTCTGTTTCAAAGGGAGCGGCGCAGTTATCTGACCATTGCCATTGGATGTACCGGAGGGCGCCACCGGTCCGTAGCCATTGCCAGCCACCTTTGCGAAAGCCTCGGGACGTTGGGATACAAAGTCGGGCTCAAGCACCGAGATATCGATAAAACCTAGGGTATTTGAGCGATAGCTGCTGTCTCCTCCCTCCCACGAATTGCCAGTTACAGTCCTTTCCTTGACAGGTAGAACATATTGACTATACTTAATTTTGTGAATATTAACAGCCTTATACTAAGATAATACTACGCAAGTGAAAAAGCCTAGAAACGTACCAAAGCAAGAAGGGTTTAAGGCCTATGAAATATGCGACTTGTTCGATATTTCTAAGGCCACACTCTTTCGATGGGAGCGAGAGGGAGTGATTACACAGCCGGGTCGCGACTGGAGAAACTGGCGCCTGTACACGAGAAAGAATGTGGATGAAATCGAGAAAGTCATTCGCGCCCGCAAAGCGGTCGCGTAGACCAGCAGGTAACGCAAAATGATGGGTTCACTCAAAAAACTCGTTGAAACAGACATTATTTCAATGCTGACGCCTCGCCGCCAGCTTGTTGGGCTGGATATAGGGTCGAGCGCGATTAAGGTAGCCCAACTGAAGGAAACGAAGGGGCGGTACCTTCTGCAAAAGTTTGGAGTCAAACTCCTTGAACCAGAAGTGATTGTCGACGGCACTGTTATGGATGAGGGCCGCGTGGTTGCGGCTATTCGAGAACTTTTTGATGAAGCGAACATCAAGAACAAGCATGTGGCTATCTCAATCTCGGGGCATGCCGTTATCGTCAAGAAGATTAGTTTGCCACCCATGCCGGATGAGGAATTGGAAGGTCAAGTAAAGCTGGCTGCTGAACAGTATATTCCCTTTGACATCAACGAGGTCAACATCGACTTCCACGTGTTGCCTCCTGATGAAGTGAACGATGGACAGGGCGACATGGCGGTCATCCTCGTAGCTGCGAAGAAAGACAAGATCAATGAATTGACGGAATTGGTCAAGGCAGCGGGGTTGATTCCAATGGTCATGGATGTTGATGCCTTTGCCATCGAAAATATGCATGCGATCAACTATCCAATGGCACAAGAAGAAACGACCGCGCTGGTAAATCTTGGAGCCAGCGTGATGAATGTCAATATCATCCGTGCGGGGGCTTCCCTATTTACTCGCGATATTCCGTTAGGTGGGAATCGCTACACCGAGGCGATCCAACGCGAGATCGGACTGTCATTCGAGGAAGCGGAAGAGAGTAAGAAAAAGGACCGCGCTGGTGAATCAGGGGACGTTGCGGTTGGCAGCGTCGTCGATAGTGTGAATGCAGAAGTCGCGTCAGAAATTGCCAGAACAGTGGACTACTTTAAGAACTCAACCACGAATTCCGAGCTCAATCGTGTGCTGCTCTGTGGAGGTGTGGCCAGAGCCAATGGCTTGATTCAGCAACTAGGGGATCGGATGCAGCTTCCTGTGGAAATGGCCGACCCTTTTGCAGAAATCGATATCTCAGGGTGTGATGTCGACCCGGAGCTCCTAACCGATATGGCTCCCTCTGCGGCGGTTGGCGTTGGGCTGGCACTACGAGCGGTGGGTGACAGATGATTCGAATCAACTTACTTCCAGGCGGACCAAAGGGGCGACCAGCAAAGCCGCAGTATGATGTCCGTGCACAAGCCTTGCTTGGGGTGGGGGTCATTCTGATCACGTTGGCCGGCTGCTGGTGGTATTCATCCTCCTTGGATGACGAACTTGAGGCTCAGCAAACTGAAAAACAGGATAAAGAAAGACAAGTCGCTCAGCTGAAAGAGCAGGTCAAGCAGGTCCAGGACTTCGAGCAACGGAAAAAGCTGCTGGAAGATAAGAATCGTATTATTGATCAGCTCGAGCAATCAAGGATGGGGCCTGTGAAAGTTCTTGACCACGTCAGTCAGAGCTTGGAGCCGCTTAAAGTATGGCTCACGCGGCTGGGTGTCGCCTCCGATACGGTTGAGCTGGAGGGGAAGGCGCTCACGAACGACGATGTGGTCGAATTTGTCAATAATTTGCGTCGTACCGATTATTTTACCGGTATCAATCTGCAGGAAAGTAAAGCCACCGTAGAGAACAAGCTCACTCTGTATCAGTTCCGTTTAGCCTTCCGATTGAAAGGGTAATAATGACGTTGCCACAAGTAAACCTGGATGCGCTTCGCAACGTGCCGGCTACCCAAAAGGCCGCGCTCTTATTCCTTCTCGTCGGTGGCATTATTGCAGGTTTTTACTTTTACATCGCCGAACCCAAGTCTGAGATCATCGCCGTCTTGGAGGCCGAGAATAGCAAGCTAGAAAGTGAGATTCAGACACTGACGATCAAAGTGAAGCACCTTGATGAATTAGTCGCCGCCAACAAACAGCTCGAAATTGAGCTGGCCAAAAAGAAGGAACGACTTCCTCCAGAAGAAGAAGCCATCATGCTGCTGAAACAGGTCTCTGATCTCGGCGTGCGGTTAGGGTTGGATATCAAGCTATGGAAGCCGGGCGCACCGACCGAAGATGCGTCAAAGCTTTTTGTCAAAATGCCGGTGAATGTTGAAGTGGCTGGAGTGTATCACACCGCGGCATTGTTCTTTGATCGGATCAATCGACTACCTCGTATTATTACGGTCTCGGGCCTAAAGATTGGATCTCCAAAGGTTGACCAGGGGCGAATCGTGTCGCAAACGACATTCGATCTCGTGGCCTATGCCGCCCCACAAGAGAAGCCGGTTTCAGGGGTACCACCATCAGCAGCGGCTCCCAACGTGGCTCAAGCCGGTAAGTGAGGGATGCTCCCTATGCGGCTATTGGGTATGAGTGCGAGGAAGGCATGGAGCGGTTTTGTGTTATCCGGTGTGGGTATGGCATGGGTGTTGATTGTCCCGCTCTTGAGTCAACCGGTTCACGCTGAGCCTTCTCCTCTGCCTGGGCAGATTGCACCTATGCGGCAGGGGGCGATCCCCATCCCCTCCGTACCCGACACGCCTCGGACGGTGCCTCCTAGCATAGAAGCGCCATCAATGCCTGAAGAGGTGTCGATGACTCCTCAGCTGCCATTAACAGAGGGCGTACCGGGTGTGGGATACGATCCGTCAGGCCGCCGAGATCCATTTGCTCCCATCATTCAAGAACTGCAACCGGGAAAGGTGGATATGACCCTTCCCCCGTTACAACGTGTCACTCTAACTGAACTTAACCTGATCGCCGTTGTGTGGGGTGCGTACGGGTATACCGCGATGGTTCAGACTCCTGAGGGGCATGGATACACGGTTCGCCGAGGCACCAGAATAGGACAGAATAATGGAGTGGTCAGCGCTATCACCGAACGGGGCATTATCGTGCAGGAGCGATTTACGGATGTGTATGGAAAGAAGCAGGAGCGAGAGTATGTCAAGCTCCTTCATCCCAAAGAGGGCTCAGAATGAAACCACTAATCTTTCGAGCAGATAGTTTCCGGATGGCGAGATGCTTCATCGGAGCCTGGTCGCTCGTGTTTTTCGCTCTCCTCGTGAGTGCGGAAACGGGGGTTCTTGCCAATGAAACCAACCAGGTGATGAAGCAGGCAAGCATCGCACGTGCCGGGACACCTTCTGTGCGATTGCTTGCTCAAGCGGTGACGGCAATTGAGGTTCGTCCCGAGGTAGATGAGGTGACAGTGGTGATCGCTGGTGACGGGCAACTATTCCCAGAGACAAACTTTTTGGATGACTCTCGCTTGATTGTCGATATTCCAGCCGTGTCATCCACCCTCAGACGGTCAGTGATTCGAGCGGACCATTATCTGCTCAAGAAGATTAGGGTTGGGAATCATGCTGATAAGGTCAGGCTGGTATTTGATGTTCCTGAACGGCCACTCTATTCGATGGTTCGTGATGCCAACAAGGTGGTGATTACACTGAAGCCGAGTGAAGCAATAGCTCTCCCTGCGATGGCAACCAAGATCCACACCCAGGAGAGTGTGTCCATTCTCCCTCGCTCGAAAACACCGATGATTCAAGCGAAGGATCAGGTCGTGAGAAGGGCAGCACGAATTGTCAGGCCCACCCAGTCTCAATTCAGAATACAGCGAGCTCAGATGACGGACGACAGCGTGTCAGTTGAGAAGGATGAACGATCGGATGACCTTGTCATAGGGAAGACTAAATTTGTTGGTCGGCGCATCTCTCTTGATTTTCAGCAGGCGGATATCACCAATATTCTCCGCTTGATCGCCGAGGTCAGTGGCTTTAACATCGTTGTCGGAGAAGGTGTCAAGGCGAAAGTGACGATGAAGATGGTGAACGTGCCTTGGGATCAGGCGCTGGACATGCTCTTGAAGATGAACGGCCTCGGTATGTTTCGCCAAGGGAGCATTGTCTGGGTCGATTCTTTGGCAAATCTTTCCAAACAACAGGATGAAGAAGCACGAGCCAGAGATTCCAAGACAAAGGCTGAACCGGTGATCGACCGTGTATTCTACGTCAGGCATATCCCGGCGCAAGAGCTCATGCAATCGCTCAGACAGAACCTGAGCCCACGGGGCCGCATGCAATTCAATAGAGGAAGCAACGCTTTGGTCGTACAGGACACGGAATCCAAGTTGGCCGTCATTAAGCAGCTCGTCGAAGGACTCGATCTGGAAGTTCCGCAGGTTCAGATTGAAGCACGCATCGTGCAGGCCGATACCGTTTATGCCAGAGGGTTGGGCATTCAGTGGGGCTTCCAAGCGGGTAATCGTACCGCTAATGACTTCTTGGCGGTTTCAGGCCTCAACGGGCCATTTGCTGAAATTGCTGGAACAGGAAATGACACGATTGCCAGGAGCTTCTTGGTCAATCTGCCAGCGCAGGTAGGTGGGTTACCAGCTGTCCCGGGGATTGGCTGGACCTTTGGGAAACTTGGTGGCGATTTCGCCTTGGACATGAGGCTATCAGCCGGAGAATTACTAGGCTTGACCAAGGTGATCGCAGCGCCCAAGATCACCACGCTGGACAAACGGGAAGCGAAGATTTCTCAGGGCGAATCGATTCCCTTTCAAACGACATCGTTGCAGGGTACACAAACAACATTCGTCGATGCGAACTTGGAGTTGAATGTCACGCCACAGATCACTTCGCGAGATCCCAATGAAGAGTATAAGAGAATCATGATGCAAGTGCGGGCAACTCGTAATGCCGTCGGGGCACGGAGTAATCCCGCTGGGCCTAGCATCGATCGACGAGAAGCGACGACACAAGTTATGGTGAGAGATGGAGAAACAATGGTAATCGGCGGAGTCTTTGTCGATACGCAGTCGAACAATGTGCAAGGTGTTCCCTATCTTTCTCGCATGCCTGTCCTTGGCTGGTTGTTCAAGAACAAGTCTGAATCGGTCGGCAAACAAGAGTTACTGATCTTCCTCACTCCCACCATCATTAAGGCGTCATGACTACACACTGGGGTGGCGGAGAAACGCCTGGGGACGCTGGTCGGCGTCCTCAGGCGTTTCTGCTTTGGTAGCGACAACCAAAGCCGTCTTCTAGGCTTGGGTATCCCACAAGAAAAGGACCATCATTTTAGTTTTGTCGGGGCTGTGTTACGATGCAGCACCTTGAGTATCCCTTGTGTGATGGCAGCGTAGAAGTGGTATGAACTCCTATCCTTCCGTTCTCCGCATGGTCACGAAATGACTCCGATCTTCACCGTTCCTGTCGCTCTTGCTGAACGAAGTTACGAAATTACTATCCGTGCCGGATTGTTGGAGAGGCTTGGGCAGGCACTGAAGCCGCTGGCGATTAAGGGGAAAGTTGCAGTGGTGACCGATCGTCAAGTGGCGCGGCATTACCTGAGAAACGTGTCTCAAGCGATCAAAAGACACGGACTCCAGCCGGTTCCAATCATTCTAGCCCCAGGTGAACGTTCGAAAACCTTGAAGACCGTGGAGTCCATCCTCGATCTTTTGGCACGTCACCGATTTGAACGCTCCTCCTTGCTGTTGGCGCTGGGAGGAGGAGTCGTTGGAGACATCGCGGGATTTTCGGCTTCAATTTACCAACGGGGTATGCCCTACATTCAAGTGCCCACGACTCTTGTCGCCCAGGTCGATTCTAGTGTTGGAGGGAAGACGGGAGTCGATCATCGACTGGGCAAGAACCTGATTGGGTCATTTTATCAACCCCGTGCGGTGTGGATCGATCCATTGGTTCTGCGGACGTTGCCTAGGCGTGAGTGGGTCGCCGGGCTGGCCGAAGTGATCAAATACGGCATTATTGCAGATGATGCATTCTTTTCCTATCTACATCGACACATGCCGGATCTTCTGAGGCAAGTGCCCAACGTTGTCGCGACGGTGGTAAGACGATCGTGCGAGATCAAGGCTGAGGTTGTTTCATCCGATGAGCGAGAGTCCGATCGGAGACGAATCCTCAACTATGGCCATACCATTGGGCATGCGCTCGAAGCGTTGGGCGGCTATCAGTCGCTCGTCCACGGAGAAGCGGTGGGAATCGGTCTGGTTCAGGAGGCTGACCTTGCCTGTTTTCAGGGGCTATGTAGGCGTGAAGTGGTTGAAGGGATTCGACGAATCGTGAAAGAGGCGGGGCTCAGTGTCCAAATGCCGAAGTGGACACCTTCCAAGGTATGGAAGGCAATGCTACATGATAAAAAAGTCTCAGGGGGACGGGTAATCGGAGTGTGGCCCTCGCGTATTGGAGCGGTCCGAATTGGCCCGTTAGAGAAGCATGTGTTTGATCGATGGTGGGCTGAGTCGCAGCCAACATGACGCACTCAGCGATTGTTCCCTGCATTCCCACGTTGACGAAACTCTCAAAGAAAAGCCGGATCTTCTCATGATACAGGCAGGTGTCTCGAGGTGAAGCCCGGTCAGGCTGGTGCGTGATGAGCGTGTTGCGAATCGCCGTGGCACAGATGAACCCAACGGTCGGGGATCTGAACGGGAATGTCCGGCGGATCATAGAATGGCTCGGCGAGGCGCGAAAGGCTCAAGTAGACCTCGTCGCCTTCCCAGAACTTGCCATTACAGGCTATCTTCCTGAAGATCTTCTCTTTAAACCCCAGTTTGTGAACGACAATCTCCGCGCACTGAACGAGGTTGCCCAAGCTTGTCACGACGTGGTTGCCGTGGTCGGATATGTGGCTCAAAGCGCTCAAATCAAATCGGGAGTTTCGCGCCCATTGTTTGACTCAAACGGTCGGCCGTCACTCTACAATTCGGCGGCGCTCCTCGCCGAGCATCAGATAGCTGGAAACTGGCACAAAAGGTATTTCCCAAGGGATGGAGATGAGAACAGATATTTTCAACCGGGCCAACAGCCTCCAGTGTTTGTGATGAACGGTATGATGATAGGTGTGACCATCGGCGAAGACCTGTGGCATTCGGATACCGGTACCCAAGCGCAAATGCCCGCAGGAATAGAGGTAATGGTCAACCTCACGGCATCCCCTTTCCAGGCCGAGCAAAGCCGTTCGCGGGAACGGTTTTTCTCGACGTGGGCTAAAAAAAACGGAGTGATTGCAACCGTTGCGAATATGATTGGAGGACAAGATGAACTTGTCTTCGACGGAAACAGTCTCATTCTTGATCAATCGGGCCAGGTGGTTGCACGTGGTGGTACTTTCAAGGAAGAGTTGCTCATTGCCGATGTAAGCCCGGTATCCGTCAAGCGCAGTGGTAACGCCGGTGGACGGAATTCAGTACGGACAAAGAAACCCCTATCTGCCGTTGATCGTCTTCTGGTCAAGCTGCCGATAACGAAGGGAATGAGGACTCGAGTCGTGCCAAGATTGGCTGCGCCTTTGGGGGGGCTCGAAGAGGTCTATCAGGCTCTGGTTCTTGCAGTGAAAGATTACGTTCGGAAAAACGGGTTTAAACGGGTGGTCATTGGGCTCAGCGGTGGAGTCGATTCGGCGTTGACGGCAGTAATTGCCGTAGATGCACTCGGGGCCGAAAACGTACTCGGGATCTTCATGCCGTCTCCCTATACATCTCAGGAAAGTGAGAAAGATGCAGTTGAGCTTGCACAGCGCCTCGGTATCGAGCTTAACATCATTCCAGTTACCCCAACGCTTGAAGCGTATCGAAGGTCTCTGGCTCCGTCCTTTGATCAACGGCCGGCTGATATGACAGAGGAGAATCTTCAGGCACGTATTCGCGGTAATCTCCTCATGGCTCTGTCCAATAAGTTTGGACATCTGGTGTTGACCACCGGGAACAAGAGCGAGTTGAGCGTCGGGTATTCCACGCTCTACGGTGATATGGCGGGTGGGTTTGCCGTCATCAAAGATGTCTCGAAAACGAAAGTGTATGAGCTGGCCAGATTCTGCAATGCGCGAGGTTCGTCGAGGGTGATTCCTCAGCGTACGTTGGACCGACCTCCGAGTGCCGAACTGAAGCCTGATCAAAAAGACGAAGACACGTTGCCGCCTTACACAGTGCTCGACCCTATCCTTCAGGCCTATGTAGAAGAAGACCGTTCGCTGGAGGAAATCGTCCAGGCGGGATTCGATCGGATAACGGTCGCTCGTGTGATGAGAATGGTCGATACCAGTGAATTTAAGCGACGACAGGCTCCCATCGGAGTCAAGATCACCTGTCGTGCCCTAGGGAAGGATCGTCGGATGCCGATCACAAATGGGTACCGCGGCCTCGACGAGTAACTGATTCGCAGGGGAAAAGACCGTCTTCCTATCCTCATCCGTCGTGTGAACATCAAAATCTTTGGATTCCGCCCTCCCGAGAACGTGCGAAACTGTGCGGAAGTTGCGCTATTTCAACCATTGAGACACAAGAGAGGATGGGCTATGATGACCACCCGAAACTCCAAGGTTATGGGAGAATGGCCCTTGTATTGCCTTCCTGGAAGGGATGGGTCAGGGGTTCGGCGTGCCGAGTCCCTCAATGGTCCATCTGGGAGGACGTCTCTATGAAGCTGGTTGAGGCCGTCGTCAAACCGTTCAAGCTGGAAGAAATTAAGGATGCCCTGTTGGAAATCGGCGTGCAAGGCATGACGGTATCGGAAGTCAAAGGGTTTGGACGTCAAAAAGGTCATAAGGAAACGTATCGCGGGCAGGAATATACAATTGAATTTGTTCCCAAGATCAAGATCGAGGTCGCCGTGACTGATGCACAAGTTCCACGAGTGATCGAAGTCATCAGTCGTGCTGCGAAGACGGGTAGCATTGGGGATGGGAAGATTTTTGTTCAGGAATTGAGTGACGTCGTGCGCATTCGGACGGGAGAAGCTGGAGACACGGCGCTGTGATGCGAAGGATTCTCACGATGACGGATCGTTGGAGGGAATCTCTCAAAGGAGGATGGGAATGAACGTGCGCGAGGTACTGGAGTTTGCTAAGAAACACAGGGTGCGTATGGTAGATCTGAAATTCGTCGATTTGCCGGGTGTGTGGCAGCATATGACCATCCCTGTAAGCGAATTGACAGAAACCCTGTTCAAGGACGGCTCCGGACTCGATGGATCCTCAATTCGTGGCTGGAAAGCCATCAATAACAGCGACCTGTTGGTCGTTCCCGACCCCGAGACGGCTTGCTTGGATCCTTTTACGGCAGTCCCGACGCTCAGCATGACCGGCAATGTCGTGGATCCGATCTCACGCGAGAATTATGAGCGCGATCCAAGATTTATCGCGCAGAAGGCAGAGAAATATCTCCAAAATACAAAAATAGGGGATAGCTCATTCTGGGGCCCTGAAGCGGAATTCTTCATCTTTGATCATGCCCGGTATGACCAAACCAGCCATAGCGGTTTCTATTATGTCGATTCGGAGGAAGGCGCATGGAACATGGGGCAAGAGGGCATCAATTTTGGTGGCAAGATCCGCCATAAACAAGGCTATTTCCCTGTCGCTCCGGCCGATACCCAACAGGATATCCGGAGTGAAATGGTCCTTGAAATGGAAAAAATCGGTATCGTGGTAGAAAAGCATCATCACGAGACGGCTTCTGCCGGACAAGCCGAAATCGATATACGGTTTGATTCCCTGGTGCGAACGGCTGATAAGATGATGATGTACAAGTACATCGTTAAAAACGTGGCTCGTCGTCATGGGAAGACAGCGACGTTCATGCCCAAACCGCTGTTTAGTGACGCCGGATCAGGCATGCACACCCATCAGAGCATCTGGAAAGATGGGAAGCCTCTTTTCGCAGGCAAGGACTACGCCGGCATTTCGCAGATTTGTTTGTATTATATCGGCGGGATTCTCAAACATGCGCCGGCGCTGGCGGCGTTTACGAACCCAACGACGAATTCCTATAAGCGGATCACGCCGGGATTCGAAGCCCCGGTGCTCCTCGCCTATTCCAGCCGGAACCGGTCGGCTGGTGTCCGTATTCCGATGTATTCCCCGAGCCCGAAGGCGAAACGTATCGAAGTACGGTTTCCCGATCCCTCGTGCAATCCCTATTTGGCATTTTCCGCGATGCTGATGGCGGGGTTGGATGGCATCCAGAACAAGATCAACCCTGGTGAGCCGGCCGAAAAAGACCTCTATGATCTTGATCCGAAAGAGGCTGCCAGTATTCCCACGATGCCAGGCAGTCTGGACGAAGCGATCAATAGCCTTGAGAAAGATTACCAGTTTTTGCTCAAAGGAGAAGTCTTCACCGAAGATCTGATCGAAGCCTGGATCGGCTATAAGCGAAGCAAGGAAATCGATCAGATGCGTCTTCGGCCGCACCCCTATGAGTTTTTCTTATATTACGATGTCTAGATTATCGGAAGGCTGGTACGTTGCCACAGGCTCCACCCACTAGTGCTGTTTGCACACGACCTTCGATAAGGCGTGGTTAATGCCTCTGGCACCAACGGGCTGCCAGCCACCCTGTTCGATGTACCCAGAGGTAGACCGCCCTTTACCCATCTGGCGAGAAAATTCTAGGACCTGAAGAACACGAACTCGGGGACCTTCGCAATCGAATTCCTTGTGGGTTTTGGAAGATAAAAATCGTGTCGTGCTGTTCCATGCCAGATCGGTCAGCTGCCACAGTGTCGCTCGCCTCCCTTCTCGATGAATCGTATTCGGGTCAAAGTACACCGTTTCGAGACCGGTCGGTTGATACGGTTTCTCAATGAGTACCCACTCCGCATGGACCATATGGTGGGTGAAAACGATCAAGGCGGTGAGAAACAGGCGCTTCATGTCGGCTGAATCCGTTTCGATGTCTGAGGCACTGGTTGATGAGTGTTCAGGGGGAATGGCTTAAACCGAGCCCGTCGAAAAATCAAGTGATAATAGTCGGATGCAGCGATCTTGAAAAGGCATGTTGCGGGCCCTTGAGCCTCCAGCCGGCTTAGGGTATTCTCGCAAACACAACACAGGAGGGGTATTATGCCGAAGCGGGTTCGAACGGGGTTGACGCGAAGCGATATTCTCGATCGGTACGTCGAGCGGTTTAAGCAACAGCTCGTCAAGTTCCAACCCTTTCTCTCACGCAAACGCGGGTCGGCTTCACTCGAAGATTTCGACGAGGCGGCCGAAGAACTGATCGCCCAGGTGTTTGGCGCCGCATCTGACGAATCAGAGGCCTATTTTTTCGCGAAAACGGGGGAATCCGTACTCTTACCCGAAGAAGCGCAGGAAAGTGGAACCCTCAATGTGGAACTAGCGGGTCTTCAGCAGCGTCGACAAGTGCTGGAGAGCTGCTTGGCCGATCTGGAGTTACGTCGTCGGTTGCAGGCCACGAGGAAGGGAAAGGGAGAAGATCAGACGCTGGTTGAAGAGTATATGTCGCATGAGGTGCGGAGTATTCATAAAGAAGCGACGATCAAACAGGCAGGACAAGTCTTGCAGAAGTATAAGATCGGCTCACTGATTGTCGACGATGGGTCCCGTTATATCGGGATTATCACCGAGTCTGATTTGACCCGTAGGGCCGTCGCCAAGGGTCTTGATCCCAACGCAACAAGCGTGGCCACCTGTATGAGTCGGTCCTTGGTCACGATAGAGGAAGATGAATCGTTAGCCGATGCACGCTCGCTCATGAAGAAGCATGGCATCCGACATCTGCCCGTGACCGCCGATGCCACCATCATCGGTGTCCTCTCCGTTTCTGACCTCCTGAGGGCATTCGAAACGCAGCGATCTGCGTAACATTCACTTGCGTCTCCATGTTCAGCATGGTGCTGTGGAGGCAACGGACCGACGATGGTCGACCTGAGGGGAGTTCTGCTTCCAATCAGGTCAGCATGGACAGTTGGCAAGGCGTCGTCGATCAACCAAGGTGTTGCGAGAGCCGCAACGCGAGGCCGACTAGGGTGCGCACTGGGTTGGCTGCTGAGCTCAGCGGCATGATCGACATGTCACATGCATAGAGCCGGTCCGTTCCGATCACACGGAGGTTCTCGTCTACAACCGAGTGGTCGGCAAAGGGGGCGTCGAGCTGAGGTCGGTAGGGCATTCGTAAGCTGCCGACCGCATGGTGGACGGTACCCCAACCAAATCCCTTGCCTCCTTGTCCAAACCGAGCATTGTCGGACGGCTGCGCCGGTTGGTCGTTGAACTGAAACTGCGAGAATATTCGCAAGGTCACCTGGTTGAGCACGTCCCAGATCTGCTCAGGATTCTTCTGCCACCCAGCGAGGGCGGGGAATCGTGATCCGGCCAAATAATCGGCCCAGCTCTGATTCCGGAACGCGATCTCCGGAACATACCCGAATGGAGGGGCTGGCTTGACCTCGTTGTTCTCGTCCAGGCAGTTCCCGAAGCTAAACTTGATGTCGAGCCGAGCCGCTTCCCGGGTCTGAGGTGGGAGTGCCGCCTGCGGGTCGTTCTCCCGAAGGTGCCAGTACTCGTGGTTGAGGTTCATCTCGACGTTGAAGGGAAAGCGAATCTCGTTATTGGAATCACGCAGACCGCGCGAATAGAAGACGATCTTAGCGTGGTCATCCTGTCCGAGTGGGATGCTGCCGATGTTCGTGACGAACGTCGTGATCTCGCTCGAAGTGGGATGATCCGTGAGGCCACGCCCCACAAGGTCCTTCACGTTCTGCGGCAACCACGGAAACATGCTGGAGCGGCGGAGCAGTTTTGGACTTTCGATCGACCCGGCGGCGAGCGCAACCGTCCCTGCCGTGAAAAACCTGGCTTGGCCGGTCCGAGTATTGCGGGCAACAATCGTCAGATGGCTGCCGTGATTCTGCACATCTTCGACATAATGGTTGAGGAGCAGATGCAAGCCTGGTCCGTCCCCGTGGTTCACACCCGGGGTAAGCCCAACCTGGTTCACCAAAAGCTCAGCCGTGTTGAAGACGCCGGTTCCTTCTGTGAAGAAGTCGTCCTTTGGTGTGCCATCAGGTTTCAGATAAGGCTGGTGCAAGGCACGTGGCGTCTCCTCGATGACAAAGTCGTTGTTGAGCGAGGACTCCCGTAACCGGTCGACCACATCCTTGGCGGTGGCTCCCATTGATCTTGACTCATTCATCGTCTGACCGGCTTGATCCAACAGCCCGTCCGCTAAGTCTTGCCGAACCTGAGACGGAAAGTAGTCCAGCTCCCATCCCTGAATGCTCGGGATCAATCCGGACCAAAAGATCGAACGGCCGCCGAAGTTGAGCTGCGGCTTTTCGCCGATGTAGTGTTGCGTGCCGCTATGTCCGGCCTGCCAGAAGGTGTCGCAACCGAAGTGTCTAGCAAGGCTGCTGTTCGGGATGCGGGAGATGTTGTACACATGAGTGGGATAGAGAAAGGAACCGGCTTCCAATACGAGAATTCGTTTCTGTGAGCCAAGTCTGTCTGCCAGATCATCTGCCAGCACCCCGCCGCCGACTCCTGAGCCAATGATGACGATGTCGAAGTCTTCGCGCCACCCAATATACTCAAGAAAGAGGCGCTCCCGGGCTGCCGAGTCTTCCGAGACGAAGTTCACATAGGTCGAGGGGGTGAAAGTCATGGTGTCCTCCCATCGTTGGAGTTGGCCAGTGTGGGCGCTGTGCGTCCCTCTGCGTACGCATCGTCGATCTGAAGAGCGCCTATTGGAAAGGATAGGGCAATCGAACAAGAAAAGCGACCGCTTCCGCCTCATGACGGAGCTCAGTCCAGGTTTGGTTGTTCATTGTGCGTGACTGATGTGTTCGCACAACGCCGAAGATATCCGTCTAGGAGAGTGATCTTGTGGCATGTTATGCGCGATGCTTGGGTGTAATCGAGTGGGTGGACAAGCGACCTTGTGTACCGGTGACATCAGGTGTCATCGCGGTTCAATGGGGTCATCTTTTTGGTGAGATACTATCGGGTGCCTACTACCATAGGGACGCAGCACTGTCTGGTAGCCGTCCAGCTACAGTATGCCGGCTAGGCGGTTGATGCCCAAGGTTGCTTGGGCGAAGAACAATTGAAAGGCTTGATAGTCCTGACTCTGCACCGGTTGACTGCCTGCTGATCGGTCACAGTAGATGAGCCCAATCGGTTTCGCTCCAACTCGCAATGGCGCCACGATGGCTGAAGTCGGCTTCCATACTTCAAGAAAGTCCTGCTTCAGAGTCCCGGCCTTCTGGTCGGAGAAGTTGAGAACAAGGAGTGGATCGACTCGCTTGAGAACCATGAGGAAAAATTGGTGTTCCCGGCTGAGTGATCCTGAAAGAGACCGGAGGTAGGGCGCTGGAGGATTCCCACCAAGCGTCAATCTTCCGACAATCAGATCACTATCGTTTTGGTTCAGGAGCGCCAGACCGACACGGTGAAATCCGGCATCCCGATGGAGGGATTGTGCGCAGGCTCCGAGAAGGCTGTTGAGATCTTTCGCAGCTTGCAGTGAGTCTTGAAAGACCTGGAGTGTTTCAAGCGGCTTGGCCCGAATGGGAGCAACAGGTTCGGCTCGCGGTGGTAACACAGCTTGTTCGTTACCAACCGGCTGGTTGATGGGGAACGGTTCCGGGGTCGATCCTGTCGTATCCGGATCGGCTGTTGGTGGTATGGGTTCTTCGGAGGAGTCGATTGACAATCCCATAGAGCGAATGAGTTGACGCCCCCGATCCATGGCTCGTATCGTCAAGTCTGTGAACAGGGCTGATGAGAGACCGCTTCCGTCTTGGAGCGTTTTTTTGGCTTCCTCACGAGCTGTCCGTGAGGCAGGGCCGATCAGCATCTCAATCAGCCGAATAGAGCCGACAACAATTCCTCGGTAGGTCTGGGTCTCGCTTTGCCAACGCGCCGTCGGGAGTTCTTCGGGATGACGAAAGAGCTCGATCAGGTCATCCGGTAGCTTCCACATGTGGGCCAACGCTTGGGCCAAGGTCAGTCGCGGTACCCCGATCAGGCGAGTCTCTTCAAGCACACATTCCGCCGGACGCTTGGGTTTCTTGGAAATCGCCTGGAGAGCAAGAAAAAGGTCAGGGTCTTCGTAGGCAATGGCCAAATCGCCGATCGAGTACAGGAGGGTGCTGGTAAACAACTGCCCTGGCTGAGGGTAACCAATGGCTATTCCCAGTTCGCTGGCATAGGTGGCGGAGATCAGAGACTTGGTGATCAAGGTGCGGAACTCCTGTTGGCGAACCGGCCAATGTTGCAACTGTTCGACCAGATGGGCTGCCGCCACGAGAGCGCGGACGGTGTCGAGTCCGAGCCAACTCACGGCATGAGGGACCGACACAATCGTCTGCTGCGGGCTGTAGGCGATGCTGTTCGCCACTTGCAGGACTTTACACGTGAGCCCATGATCGCGGCTAATCACTCTGGCCAGACTCACGGCGCTGGACTGCGGCCCCATATGGTTCAGGATTTGCTGGCAGGTTGACTGTAAGATCGGTAGACAGCGGCTGGATTCATTGAAGAGAGATCGGAGTTTGTGATGGAGACGTGGGCGGATTCTATCGATCAATGCCGATTCCATGGCTGCGCCGGAAGAAGTCATAGGGGGTCCTGGTTGAGGGTCAGAGGCTCTATCGGTCAGAATCCTACCAAGCTTAAGGGCACAACATTTGGGAGGAGTGGGGTGAACGATCGAACTCTCACAAATTTTGCTGGAGGTGTTTCACTGTCCCAATCTCTACCTCCTCGCAGGCTCATGAGAATCTTGCAAGACTCACCAAGGCAGTCGGATCGGCAATCATGGCTCTCCGGTCGAGACGCCGTAAGCGAGCCAATCGCGAAAGGACGGGAGCAACAGCGACAGGATCGACTGAATCTTCTCACAATTTAAGGAAAGGTCAGGTGGACGAGCCAGCTGGACGTAGTCGCACAGGGAGCCGGGAACCATCTTGGATCACGCTCGAGCCAATGCCGGGCCAGCAATTGTCCGAACTCCCAACCGGAAGAAGGCTTTTGCTGCTGCGAGATGGTAGAGTCCAGCTTGCCCCTTCTGCAGCAGCTCCTACACGGCGCGGGTCATGGTCGAGACTGGGATTGGACAGCGTACCTCGTCGGTGAACAAGGTCAGGGTACGACCGGCCTCCCATGCCTGCCTCGTTTCTTCGACGACACTTCGGTCATGCGTCGGGTTTTGCCACTAGCCATGCGAAGAGTGGCGCCGCAGGGGAGCCACGGATTCTGAACGCTGGGTACACTACCCAGAACATGGCTGGCGACCATTCTCTGGGGCACAGGTTGTGCGGTGGGCGGCGAGAGAGACCTGCTGAGGTCTCTCTCGCCTTAGATCCTGATAGGTGACGGGTGCCATCCTGTAGATCGACTCAGAAAAATCTTACGCCAAAATACAGGCCAGGCATCACGTTCGTGTGAAAATCAGCTTCTCGCCCTGCGACGCGGAACTCCCGTCCGAGCGCAGTGATATTGACCATAAAGTCGGCCGTCACGGAGACCCGTTCATTCACCGCGTGATCGACTCCAATGCCAAGAGGAATCAAGAACGAGCTGAAGGTATCACCGTAGCCAATTTCTGGCTCTCTCACGCCGGCACGCGCAAAGCCGATTCCGCCTTGCATGACCAGCTTGGTCTGGTTGTCCGTGCCGGGAATGGCCCACCAATATTTCCCCTGAACCGTGAGGCCAAAGAGAAAATCATCGCCTGCTCCGGCATACTGGACTAACGGACCAATGGAGATGTCCTCCGATATGAAATAGTCCAAATGTCCATTGAGAGCGAATTCTACCCCGTCAGGCGTGCCCGCCAAGAAACCGACCCCGGTTCCACCAGACCAGCGCCCCATTCCACCATCGGTGGGGTCATGGGCTGACACCAGCTCGGTGGGCACCAGAAAGAGTACGGTGAGTAGCAGTGGAAGAACCACAAGTCGACGCAAAATGTAGAAGTATGTCATACCAGCTCTCCTTCCGTAATGGCCGAACGAATCTGTCTCATCAACAAATGATCGGTGAATGCGCCTTGGTGCCTTTACAGACCGGGCCTCTCAGGTCTTCCCTGGTCATAACAGCCCTCCGTTGTCTTAAACAAGGGTATTGAACGAGAGGTCGATAATTGGGTCAGATTATTCTTGGGTGCGGAAGAAGTGCTGGTAGGGACGGTTCTTCGACGCTGTAGATGAAGAGCGATGCACTGGTTTTGACGAGGAGGCAGCACCGTAGCCGAGTGAGAGTACCTCTAGAAGCATGGCCACTGTCGGACTAGAAGTTCGAAAACCATCCCTTGTTATGGAGGCTGTGCTCACATCGTGCCAACTGTGTGCGGTAGCGAGCCGCGTTACGCTCGACCTTTTTGGCCACCGCCATGAGCCAGCGTTTCCTCTTGTAGGTTTGACGTTGATAGCCCCCGTGACCTTCGTGGTAGGCCAGATACTGGTTGCGGGCATCCCATTTGCTGATACCCAACGTTGTGTGGCTCACATTGCCGTACCAGCCGATAAAATCTACGACATCAGCAAAGTTATCTCGGTGTGCGCGCCAGTTCCCGGTCTTCTTTTTGTACCAGTTCCAGGTTCCCTTCATGACCTGCGCATAGCCGTAGGCCGATGATTGACGTCCCCACGGGATAAATCCAAGAAGATAATCCTTGGGAGGTTTTGCATTGTACCGAAAGCGCGATTCCTGATGAATGATAGCCAGCTGCACGTGGATGGGAACGCCCCATTTCTTATAGCTCGATGTGGCGTGGCGATACCAATTGCCTTTGTCGTAGAAGATGGCGCAGGAGCTCGTGATGTTGCGTGGGGGAATGGTGGCACAGGCGGTGAACCACAGCGTTCCCGTGATGACAAAGAGGGAAGAAAGAAAGGAAATGTGTCGGTAGGGTCTAGGAATTACGCCCCTCCATGCGGCGAATTATTCCAGCGATGTATTGTCAGGAGTAGCTTGTATTGCGGCAACGGAGTCATTTGAATGATCATCCCAACTACGCGTTGTCATGTCTGCTGAGGCCTGGATACGATCAAGTTCAGCTAAGAGAGGCTCAACTTGCCTCACGAAATCTTTCATCGCGTTTGCCGGAATACCAGTCGCCTTGGGCACCTTCACCGTCAGCGGATTACGATGAACTCCATTAACGCGAAATTCATAATGAAGATGGGGGCCAGTGGCAAGGCCGGTCATTCCGACGTAGCCGATAATTTGACCTTGTTTGACCCGTTGCCCGGTTCTCAACCCTCTCCTGTAACGGGACAGGTGCGCATAGACCGTATCATATCGGCGACCGTGTTTAAGAATGATGGCTTTCCCTAATCCGCCTTTTCGCCCCAGGTAGGAGACAACCCCGTCTCCCGTCGCTTTCACCGGAGTTCGGCTAGGCGCAGCATAATCCACCCCGCGATGGGCACGGAGTCTGTTGAGAATGGGGTGCCTGCGTTTCAGGTTGAATCTAGAGCTGATACGAGTGAACTTCACGGGGGTGCGCAAAAATGCTTTGCGCATGCTGCGACCGGTATCGGAATAGTATTCGGAGTGGCCGTCTTCATGCGTAAACCGGACGGCACGATAGCTGGTTCCTCGGTTCACAAATTCTGCGGCAGTAATGGGCCCTTCTCGCACTTTCTCGCCGTTCTTGTACTGCTCTTCATAAATCATGGAAAAACGGTCGCCGCGTCTGATATCGAGGGCAAAATCAATATCCCAACCGTAAATGGAAGCAAGTTGCATAATCAGTTTCTCTGAGAGACCTGCCGCCACACCAGACAGAAACAGGGAATCAGTGATTGTGACATTCGCGTGTTTCACGCGAGTCTCAAGTTCTTCGGTAATTCTCCTGGCCAGGATGCCATCATCCGTCTTGACAACATGCAGGGTTGTGACGAGATCCACCGGGTATTTCAGTGCCAGAAACTGATTATCGACCACCTGAAACCCAACTCTCTGGCCTGGTTTCAGTCGCTTTAAGACCGATGTTTCTTTCCCCAGTGTCATGATTGCGTGCAGGTCCTGAGGGCTCAGTTGGAGCCGCTTGAAAATGCGGGCAAGACTGTCTCCCTTAGTGACCGTTATTTCCTGCCAGTTGGGATTATCGAACTGTTCGGCGGGATGTTCCGATAGGTCTGTGGCGTTGGGTGTGTCACGCTCTGCGCTTTCGTAGATTTCGTCGTTCGGCAGGTCGGGAGTGTCGGTGATTGGAATCGTATCCGCACGTGATGATTCTTCTGATCCATCATTGTGAGAGGCATGGGACAAGGTTGCCGTCACGTCCTGTGCAAGCACGGGTGACTCCATGCCCAACAACGATGCTGGAAAAACGAGGAGACCCGCAAGGATTGATAATCGCGCAAGGCGAGCCAGGATTGGGTGACCCAGCCATTGCTCGAGCTCCACCCCGTGATGTTTCTCTCTGCCAACACTGTGAGTCGTCATGTCACCTCATTTTTTTCGCTGACAATATCTCTTGCGTAGGAGTCAGTCAATACATTCTGCCCTTCGGTGGACCATCCGCGGGCCGACTACTCGACTGCGTGTCCTTCCAGGAAGACGGCTTGTTCTAGAGTACGGAAGAACTGTTGATAGGGTACAGGATCTTCCACGGCGCGGAGATAGAACTGTGCACTGGCACGGACGACGAGCTGCGCCTCATTGCGGTCACGGACGGTGACGGTCAGTCGCACGAGGTCGCTGCGGTGGTAGAAGGGACCCCACGCTCGGTAATGTCTCGTGAGAAACAAGAGGGTGTCTGGACGGTACAGGACATAGGAGGGATCGAGGAAGCTTGGTCGCTCGAGATCGACATATTTCTTGGCGGACACGATTCCCAGTTCCTCATCGAGCACGTCGATCTTGCAGTTCAGGTCCTGCAAGGTCGTGACGATCGCCTGGAGCATCTTGCGCCTATCTGTCGTGTCGAACACACGTGTCTGCGCAGCCCGGACCTTGACCTGACTCTCTTCAGACAACCAGATCTGCATCCTGGCGTCCGATTGATTGTCGTGTCGCATTTCGTAGGGCGTACAACCCAAGAGGAGGACGGCTCCGACGAGTGCGGTCGGCATTAGCCATCGTGATGATGTCCGCGAACTCAGCGGTCGTTCGGCAGTCATGACGATGGTTTCGACTCCTGGGAGAGAAACAGGGCTCGTTGCAGCGCAGCAAAGAAATTCTGATACACCTTTGGGTCGTCGATGGGTTTGTTGTTGTAGATCGCGTTGGCACGAAAACTCATCTTCTCTGCCGCTTCTTGCCGTACGGTCACGGTGATGGTGACGACGTCGTAGTAGTTCGGTTCGGCGAATCGTGCCGCGGTGACGAGACCCAGGCCTTCATTGGCCCGTTCAATGATGAAACCTAAATCCTGCAGAGAGGCGATGACACCGCGTATGGCGGCGTTTCGGTCTGTGAGGTCGAAGCTCCTAGTTTGGAGGCTCCGAATCTTCATCTGGGCTTCGGTCGGGGCCAACAAGTCCGGCTTCACCTCGGGTGCGGCGCAACCCTGCAGAGAAATAATTCCAGCGAGCAGAAGGCCAGCGCCGAGCACTGTGATACGCATCGTGAATGTAATCATGCTACGTCCTCAGATTCGATGGGCTTCTAAAAACACCGCCTTGGAAAGTTTGGCGAAAAATTGCTGGTAGATCTCCGGATCTCGGATCATTTCCATATATTGCTCACCAGGAGGGATGTATTGATTATCCACTTGCCCGTCCCCCTTCCACACGACCCGATAGAACATGACGCGAACTTCCTGGCGGGTCGCTTCGGGATTGAGCGGACGGGCGATAAGTGACGCGGCGATCTTCTGATGAAGGTCAACCGGCTGCATGACCTTTCCAAGGGAGAGCAGCAATACCAGCACTTGCTTGACATACTGGCCATACTCACGAGCGCTACGTTCTTTGGTGGCTCGGAGGAAACCGACCTCCCTCTGGTTTTCTTCGACCTGAAAGCCCAAATCCTGGAGGACGGCGGCCGAGGCGGAGAGGAGTTCTCGGTCGTTTGGGGTTTCAAACATCCGGGTCTGCATCGCCCGGTTCTTCGGGATGTCCGGCGTCAGCGCGAAGAGCTCGGCTGGCTCTGTATGGGCGACACAGCCCCCTAGGAACGCTGGTGCCAGGATTGCCAGAGCCAGACTGCCATTTCCCCTCATGGCGAGAATCCGTCCCACCGGCTGGTCAGAACTGGGTGGAGTTGTACGCAAAGTCTCGGACCTTCTTGTCTTCGTCATACTTGATGATGATGGTGAGGGTCCGTTGGCGTTGCGAGCTCGAGCTATCACGTGAGGTGGCACCGAGAATAATGATGCTGGCAAAGGTTGAGCTTGCTGTGTCCACGCGATCGGTCGAGACCTTATCGTAGATCCAGACTTCGCGCCGTTTCTCATCGGTAGTGACGATATTGGGGCTCCCAAGGAGCTCGGCCACCTGAGAGGCAGCCATCCCCACCTTGATTTCTCCCTGTACCTTGCCGACGGTGAGGCGGTCTTCTTGGATTTCGGCCTTGTTACCGCCACAGCCTGCAGCGGTAACAAGCAGACACAGGCTTAGGATGCTCCAGATCGATTTCATCGCGGGGTTCCCCTTTCTCTGGTCTCGGTGTAGATGTGAGGCCTCTGGATGGTGACAGGCTACTGTTCCTCCGGGACTGTGTCAACTTTACAGAAGAAACAGACCCTTCACTCTCGGTGATCAGGTACAGTACACTCCACCAATCATGCCGCCAGCCCTCCTGCTCAGCTGCGAGTCGCTTGAGAAGAGTTACGGAGTTAAACCGTTGTTCACCGGTCTATCGATCGGACTCTGTGAAGGCGATCATGTTGGATTGATCGGCCCCAACGGTTCCGGGAAATCCACGTTACTCAAGATCTTGGCCGGCCTTGAAGAACCTGATAGTGGGACCCGATCCGTCAGGCGCCAGGTTCGGATCGGCTACGTTCCACAAGAGCCTACGTTTGCCGAGCAGCATTCAGTCGAAGACTCACTGGCACAGGTCCTCCTTGATGAAGATCTTGATCCACATGAGCAGGGTGGTCGAATTGCCAAAGCGCTCAGTCTCGGCGGATTTGTCCGTTCCGATCAAGCCGTCTCAACCTTATCAGGAGGGTGGAGAAAGCGGCTGGCGATCGCGCGATCACTCATGCTGGAACCAGACGTCCTGCTTCTGGACGAGCCAACCAATCACTTGGATGTCGAAGGCATTCTGTGGCTCGAAGCCCTGCTCAAGGCTGAACCCCATGCGTTTATCGTGATCAGCCACGATCGGCGATTCTTGGAGTCGGTGACTACACGGATCTGGGAATTGAACCGAAGGTATGCGGATGGCGTCTTTCAAGTAAACGGTCGGTATAGCGAGTTCCTCGAACAGCGGGAGGCGGCGCTGCAAGCGCAAGCCGATTATCAGGCATCGTTAGCCAATCGTGTGCGGCGCGAGGTGGAATGGCTCAGGCGAGGACCTAAGGCCCGCACGACGAAGGCCAAGGCCCGGATTGATTCTGCAGGTCGGCTGATCGACGAGTTAAACGATATTGGGTCGCGACAGGGGAATGCCACGGCTGCCATCGACTTCACGGCTTCCGGACGAAAGTCGAAGCAATTGTTGGTGGTAAAGGGGCTTGAGAAATCGCTCGGTGGTCATCCGATCGTATCCGATCTCGATATCCTTTTAGGGCCAGGGGAACGGATCGGTCTGCTGGGCCCGAACGGAAGCGGCAAGACAACCCTCCTGAAACTCCTGGCCGGTACGTTGGAACCTGATAGCGGGGCCATCACACGCGCGGATCGGTTGCGTGTGGTGACCTTTGAACAACATCGAGAATCGTTGGATCAAGAAGCGACAGTGCGGCGTGCTCTCGCTCCGGCCGGTGGTGATGCCGTCGTGTATCAGGATCGTTCGATTCATCTCGTCTCCTGGGCCAAACGCTTCCTCTTCAAACCGGAACAGCTGGATCTTCCGGTCTCACGCCTCTCCGGTGGGGAGCAGGCTCGGTTGCTGATCGCGCGGTTAATGCTGGAACCGGCCGATCTTCTCATCCTCGATGAGCCCACGAACGATTTGGATATTCCGACGCTTGATGTGCTGGAAGAAAGCTTGCTGGAATTTACCGGCGCACTGGTGCTGGTGACGCACGACCGGTGGCTGTTGGACCGTGTCTCCACGAGACTCCTTGCGTTGGATGGAACAGGGAGGGCCGAGTGGTTTGCTGATTATGCTCAATGGGAGACAGCTCAGTCGAAAAAGACGCCGGAGGAGAGCCGACGGCCGCTTTCCCGAGACCGTGCAGGGAGGCCAAGTTCGCGTAAACGGAAAGGCTTGTCGTACAATGAACAACGGGAATGGGACCAGATTGAGGCGAAGATTCTCGAGGCGGAAGAAGTGACGGCGACCTGCCAGGCGGCGGTGAACGATCCGGCGATCGTTTCCTCCGCCGATGCGCTGCAGGAGCGATACGCGACGCTTCATTCTGCCCAGGCCGAGGTGGAACAGTTGTATGCACGTTGGGCGGAGTTGGAAGAGAAACGAGGCCAATCGATTAGCGATGGTTGATGCCCGTCGACGATTGACTCAAAAGGCGGGCACCTCTAGCGAACGATCCCTGCTGTTTTTGCGCAGCGAGATCCTGGTATTGTAAGCCTGGCCATGCGCTTCTCTTGGAGCACATCGGCGGTCTTGAATGAAAGGGAAGGAGGCTCCCATGCTTCGTAACTCCAGATGTCCTATAGTGGGTGCAGTGGGGATGGTGCTGTTGTTGACGAGTTGTTCTGACACCGATTTTGTGATCCGACCGCCCGCACCCGAAAAGCTTCCCTCGCTCGAAACCCCGATTCGTGGGACTGCCGATTCCGTCATCGATGTGCCGATGCAGATGGATGTTTCAACATTTCTCGACGCGATCAACGACTCGAATGTGACTCCAAAGAAGTTTGACCATTGGCGAAACCTTGTGAAACACCCGAAAGGTGTGGACTACAAGTATTATGCAGAGCGGGACGATTTTGCGATCGAACGGGAAACTCCCCACGCGATAGATGAGAAAGAGTCGGGGCTGTCGCTCAGAAATTGGTGGAAGGATATCGACCTCTCTGGGGTCTCCCTGTTTGTGAGTGCGCCTCTCCGCTATAAGGTTGGCACGCGTTCACATGCCCAAGGTGCTGAATCATCGGATCAGTGCGGTGAGGGAAGTGGATGGCCAAGGCCAGCCACACTCACTGGGAGTATTGCTATGGGAATGACACCGGATTACGGGGTTTCGGCTTCACTCCGTAGCGTGACGGTTCATCCTAGCGAGCCATGCCAGCTCCGCGTCTCGGATGTAGACCTGCAGCAGGCCTTCAATGGCACACTTGAGGCTCAGGTGAGAGGAGGACTCGTCAACGCTGTCTCCCATCTCAACGCGCTGAGCGTCAAATCTCGGGCGGAGGATGTCTGGGCTGCTCTGCAGAATCCCATCCAATTGGAGCCGGATACCTGGTTGATGATCAACCCTGATAAGGTGAGGCATCGTGGATTTTCAAAAGAAGGCCACGTCGTCACAGATACCCTGCAGGTGACCGCCCATCCGGTGATCGTTTACGGTGCGGAACCGCCTGCGACGTCCACGGCGCTGCCTCAGCTCGTCACGGAGACAGCCTCTCCGGATTTTCGCGGTGTGGCGGATGTCCACGACAGCTATTCTGAGAAGCGGCCCGGTTCGGAGCCGTTTCACGTCATAGCCGATGTCCAAGTTGACTATGGCACACTCTCCAAGACACTTTCGAACCGGTTGAAAGGGAAGCGTGTCGCCAATAAGGGGAATTGGATCCGGGTGACCCGTGCGGCCATTTCCGGCCTTGGTGAGAACCAAGTGCTTCTGCGTGTCGATTTTACCGGGGATGCGCTGGGCCATGTGTATTTGATCGGGAAGCCGGAAATCAACGGGTTGACTCGAACGGTTTATCTCGGAGGACTTCGCTATGACCCCGCGACAACGCATTTGCTTCAGACCACCGCGCCGGATTGGCTCTATCACGCACCGCTTCTAGAAACCATCACCCATGAAATCGTGCTCGGGGTCACCCCGAAGATCGATCAATTACGCGATCTGCTGAAGACCGGGCTCAATCGAACGCTGAGTGCGAACGTTTCGATGCAGGGAACGGTGACAACGATGCAAGGGATCGCGGTGTTCGCCGGCGTGGATGCGCTCCATGTTCGCGCGATGAGTGATGGGGCGCTTACCGTGACAGGTGACGGCAAGCCTTAAGTCGCCTATCGAGAGTCCTTCTGATCAGGCGGCTCCGCTCGCAAAGAAACTCTGTTCTACAGTTCTGCTCGTTTCTCGCCGATAGAGATGTCGGGAGCTTGTCTCGAGCCACCCACAGCCGGAAGGGGCGTTCACGTTGCCATCGGCGCACGAACTGGTCGAATCCTGCACCACCGTCTTTACGCTACCGGAGATCTATTTCCGTGTGCGAGAGGTGGTCGATGACCCTGATTCGACCATGGACGATCTCGCGAACGCGCTGAAACTGGATCCGGCCATTTCGGCGCGACTGCTTGGTATCGTGAACAGCCCGCTGTATGGGTTTCCCAAACAGATCGACACCATCACACATGCCGTGAATCTCCTTGGCACACAGGCGGTGAGTGATCTCGTTACCTCGACCACGATCGGCCGAACCTTTGCCGGGATGCCTGTTCAGCTCATGGACGTCTCCAAATTTTGGCGCAAAAGCGTGTTCTGTGCCCTGCTTGCTGGAAAGATCGCCAAGTCATGCGGAATCGAGGACGCGGAGCGCTTCTTCATCGAAGGCCTGCTCCGCGACATCGGCCACTTTGTCCTGTATCAGACCGTCCCTCAGCGGGCCCAATCTGCACTCATCGAGGCAGATTACCTCGATAGCTCGCTGGCGGAAGTTGAGCAGTCTAATATCGGATGCGATTTCACCGAGGTGGGTGCCGAACTCATTCGTTCTTGGGGGATGCCTGTACAGATCGAGCAGGCGGTTCGGTATCAGCTGAGCCCGAACGAGGCTGGGGAGTTTACCATTCATGCGTCCATGGTTCATCTGGCCGGCGTGGTGGTCGATCATGAAGAGCTTGAGCCGAATCGACGCCGTGAGGTCCTGCCATTCGATCCCTTCGCCGTGAGCACCACGCAGTTTTTGACGGCGAGTCTTCCAGTGCTGCTCACCGAGACGCATGCGCATCTGCAAGATATGCTTGCGCTGATCCACCCACCTGCCATGGCGGCATAGTCGTTTGGGCGATACTCGTGGGTGTGACCATAGCTCCTTTCTTATGAATGCAAGAATTATCTCCGTTGTGCTGCCTTCACCGTCTGCCAAATACGATCCGATCCTTGCAGGATATTGCTGATCGGCTACACTGAAAAGAGGGGGGAAGACCTATGTCTTTTGAGAGATAGAGGGGAGGATTCTGCACCATGCCATTGGCGAGCGAACTGGTCCAGTCTTGTACCTCTGTCTTCACATTGCCGGAGCTGCACGCTCATGTACGGGATGTGGTGGATAATTCCGATGCCTCGATGGACGACCTAGTCAATGTTCTGAAGCTGGATCCGGCCATCTCGGCAAGGCTGCTCTGTATTGCCAACGGCTCTTCCTATGGGACCCCCAAACAGGTCGACACCATTTCCCGGGCAGTCAGTCTAATCGGTGTTCAAGCGGTGAAGGACCTCGTGGCAGAGACCACGATCGGCCAGACGTTTTCCGGAATGCCATCGCAATTTATGGATGCGACCAGATTTTGGCGTAAGAGCCTCTTCTGTGCGTTAGTCGCCGAAAGGATGGCAACGTCCTGTGGTGTCGACAACAGCGAGCGCTGCTTTGTTGAAGGCCTTCTGCGGGACATCGGCCATTTCGTGTTGTACCAAACAGTCCCTCAGCGGGCGCAGTCTGCGCTGATCGAATCCGGGTACCTTGAAGCCTCGTTGGCCGAGGTGGAGCAGTCCAATATCGGTTGCGATTTTGCAGAAGTCGGCGCTGAACTCATCCGAATCTTGGGAAATGCCCGTGCGGCTTGAGCAGGCCATACGCTGCCAACTGAGTCCAAAAGATGCCGGCGAATTCGAGCGTCATGCGTCTCTTGTTCATCTGGCCGGTGCTGTCGCCGACCAGGAGGAGCTTGAACCAACCCGGCGCCCTGCCGCGTTGCCCGTCAGTCCCTATGCCATCACCGCCACAGGGTTTGTCCCCACCAACCTCCCAGCATTGCTGACCGATGCCCGAGCACAGTTGCACGATACTCTGACACGTGTCTGCCCTCAGGCCATGGCGGCGTAGCTCCAGAGACCACTGCCTGAGACCGCGATGGGGTTTACTATCAGTCGATGGGCTAGTCCGGCCGTTTGTCCAACCGCCAGATATGTTCTGTCGCCGGGCACTTGCCCTTAAGCCCGCCGGGGACGTCTATCCGGACTAGGGGTGTAAGGGTGTAGTCGTCCCTGTAGTGGCGATGGAGTTCATCGGGAGTGACGGAGAAAGGAGGTCCAGGCGCTTTAGTCTGGTCATACTCATAACCAATCACGAGTTGAGGGGCGAACGCGGTGAAGGCTTTGAGATGCGCCGTGTACTGCACCCGCATCGCTTCTGGTAGCGCGACCAATGCGGCTCGGTCATAGACCGCATTGACAGGACCTAGGATCTCGCGAGACAGGTCGAAAAGATCTCCCACGAAAATGTCGATCTTCTCTCCGCGAAAGAGTTTGTGCTTCCCGACCGCTGAGATGCTCGAAGCTATGCCCAGCTCGGCAAAGAGCTGCGTCACCGCCAGTTCGCTGAGTTCTGCTCCAACCACCGCATACCCTTGAGATAGAAGCCAGCCGAGGTCGAGTGACTTCCCGCAGAGCGGGACAAAGACGCGTCGGCCTGAAGGCAGATTCAGCGAAGGGAAGTGGGCGATCAACAGCGGGTTGACGGTGGATTCGTGCCATCCCGTCTGGTTCGTCTGCCATCGGTTGTGCCAAAAACTTGCTTCCATGCCAATTCTTTAGTGAGTGGGGTTAGGCTCTTGCCGGAGCTATCCTAAAGGGCAGAGGAGAAGAGAGGCAAGGCGAGCGAGGAAAACATGACTTTAGCCCGGGAATGGTTTCTGCCAAGACGTCGAAGAAATATTTACTCAGGCTCTCCGGATGGGCGGGTGGTGTCTTCAGTACCGTGGGTATTGCCAGCATACTCTCCGGGCTTCAGCACGGGAATGCCTCGAAAGGGATTGAGCGTCAGCAGATCCTGGTCACCGCTGACAATCAGTGCCGCAGTGCCGTTGACTGCAACCTCTAATATCCGGTTGTCTGATTCGTCCCGGCATTCATGTACCGCGGTCACGATCGGTACCATCTCTGCCACCCGTAGCACGAGCCGCATGAATTCTTCCCGATCTTCTACGGGGAGATAGCGGTCAAATTTCTTGCGCGACAACACATCCGCCAGTTCAAACAGGCTATCCTCGGACATCAAGATGAGGTCTGAGGTAATCGCCTTTCGCACCGCTTGTCCTGGCACGGAGTCGCTCAACAGCACGCCGCTGATCAGGGTGTTGGTATCCAGCACCACCCGCCGTCTAGCCTTCATCAGCTAGAATCTCATGGAGCTTTGCTTCCGTCAGTCCCTGCGCCTTGGCTTTCTTGCTTACCCGATCTGAAAATCGGAGAAACTCCTCTCGGTTCATGGCGCACACCCGCTCATACTCCTGCGCCGAGAGCAGCACAGCCACATCCCGTTTCTGACGGCGGATCATGACGGGTTCACGTTGCGCCGCATCCAGGATCGCCGCCAGTTTCTGCTTCGCATCGCTTGCTGAGACGTATCGCATGGTTATCACCTCACACATCCATTCTATCTAGTTTAGACAAAGTAGACAATTATTATTTATTATCAATATGTATCAATGCCTTAGAGAAGTATCGGCACTGCTCAGATGGGAGAACTATCGGCGAGCCATGCAGTCTGACTTGCTGAACGAAAGCTCCTCACTCACGCTTGAAATGGCGTTGTGCATGGAGAAGGCCTTTCATCGCAACGTGGACGTGCTGCTACCGGATACAGACCACTCCCATACCCACGAGACAGCAGTCAGTCAAGATCAAGTGACTTCCCGTAGAGCGGGACAAAGACGCGTCGGCTTGAAGGCAGATTCAGCGAAGGGAAGTGGGCGATCAGCAGCGGGTTGACGGAGGATTCGTGCCATCCGGTCTGGTTTGTCTGCCATCGGTTGTGCCAAAAAGTTGCTTCCATGCGAGTCCTTAGTGAGTGGGGTTAGGCTATTGTCGGCGACATCCTAAAGGGCAGAAGATGAGGAGAGGCAAGGCAAGATGAGAGGGAATGGAGTCGACTCAGAAAATCGGTCATGACAACATGTTCTCGCTCCTGCGTAGCTGTGGACTGAGGAAGTGCATTGGCGAGTGGATCAGTGTCGTGGCGAGCGGACCAAAGCTGGTTCAACGAAATCGAAGCTATAAAAGCTCGGCCCCGCATGTCCGACAGATTGTTGGTTCGACAACACTGCGGTGTAGCACAATGAAGAGAAGAACGGCTGGAGACCAGGTCGGCTTTCCTGTGCCTGCGCGATTGAAGATCTAGCCTCAACTTCACGATGCGATAGCCTTCCAGAACTTTGGCAGTGCAAAGTCAAGAACCGACCTCGTCTTTCGTTTTGACTTCGATGAACCATTTGGGCTTGATGCGGCCGAAGTCACGGCGCACATTGTTGCGCAGCGCTTGCTTTGAGTCATACACGACGGGGCCGTGCGCGTCGCGTACGAAGACTGCCCAGTGCCAAAAAGGCGTGTTGCGTACGACACGCCATTTGATCGCAAGCAGGGCGAGGTCCGGCAGTGCGTCCCACGACGCAAACGGTATTTCAGCTGGTGCGGCTGTGCAGCCAAAATGAGCAAGCAGGCGACGCACGTGATCGGTATCAGACCATAGGCGAGGATCTGAAGCGAAGATGCCGAGTGACGCGCCGGCCGTTTGGGTGAGTGTGTAGCTGACACCAGCAATTGCGGCGACGCTGGCAATCCCGCAGCCGGTCATCTCTTCCTGTATCACGGGGTTCATACGGGGACTCCCACCTTGAGTATGGGCTGGAACATGCGCCGGTATCTAGCGGGTGTGAGTCCGGTCAGGCGCTTGAAGAGGCGGTGGAAAAACGAGTGGTCCTCGTAACCGACCGCTGGTCCTATCTCCTCGGTATTCATGCCAGTGGTTTCGAGTAGGCGTTTAGCTTCTTCGATGCGCAGGTTTTGCACGTACTCGATAAAGGTGATGCCGGTGGCGGCCTTGAAGCGGCGCTTCAGCGTGCGTTCGGGAATCCGTGCTTTCCCGACGATATCTTGGATCACATTCGTCTCCCGATAGCGTCGATCAAGTTGACTCTGGCATTCACGAACTACGGAGTCGGCGTGCGGCGAGACGCATGAAAGCGGTGCGTATGGCAATTGGCCCTCGCCGTGCCACTTGAGTAGATACACTTTGGTGATCCGCAACGCTTCACCGGGACTGGCGTGGCGTGCGATGATGTGGATCGCGAGGTCGTGCCAAGAGGTGGTGCCGCCAGCGGTCACGATGCGACCATCGGGATCAGCAATAACGAGGTTTGGTTCGGGGTGAAACTCTACATTGGGGTAGCGCTTACGGAACAAATCCTGGTAGGCCCAGTGTGAGGTCGCAGAACAGCCGTCGAGCAGCCCAGTAGCCGCGAGCATCACCGCACCAGAGCAGGCGGAGTAGAGAAAGGCACCCTGTTTGTAGGCCCTGCGTAACCAGTCCATCAGAGTCGGATAGCGGTCGCGGATGTCCTCGTCTGGCCCGAGCCAGAGCTCAGGCAGGATGACAATTTTCGCCTTTGGATCGTCGGCTAGGACGCAGTCCGGCCTGACAGGGATGCCGTTGCCGCAAACAAAGGCCTTCCTTCTCGGCGCAACGATGCGCACGTTGAACAGGGACTGGCCGTCGCCCTGCCGAGTGAGCGCTTCCCACACACTGCCCGCAGCCTTGAGCACGTCCACCATGCCGTACAGCGTGGAGCCAGCGGTCTCCGGCACAGCGACGATGAGCACGTCCACCTGGGTTTTTCCTGATTTCTTGGTGGTAGCCATGGGTTTCGATTCAAGATATCGATTCATGTAGTGGCACGAAAAGCCAGCTTTCGTCATAAACGCACCTTACTCCGTTCGCTGTCAAGCGGTATTGTTCTCCTGCGGCGATAAAAAGCATTGGGCGATCCAATGCGACACATTAACCCTTACCGAAGGAGATCAGCATGACCACGCACATCAGCAAAACCTGCAACGGACTCGACCTTGAGCAGATGGGCCAAACCGTCAAAGCGCTCCAGAAAAATCCGGCTCTGGCGCAGTTCCAGTTCCGCGCCCACAACCGGTGGATCGATGGTGGCGAGAACCGGTCGACGATCAAGGATTTCTACGGTGCGGGGTCGGAGGACACGTCGCGTAGCGAAGCCTTCGTCTTCACCAACGGCGAGCCTCCGGTGCTGCTCGGGCACAACGAGGGTGCCAACCCCGTTGAGTTCCTGCTCCACGCGCTGGCCGGTTGCGTCACGACGACGACGGTGCTGCACGCAGCAGCACGCGGTATCAAATTGCGCAAGTTGTCGACCGAGCTCACCGGCAACATCGACTTACAGGGTTTGCTCGCGCTTGACGACAGCGTGCCTGCTGGCTACGAGTCGATCCGTATCAGGATGGACATTGAGGCCGATTGCAGCGATGAGGATCTGGCGGAGCTTATCGCGTTCGCCCAGCGGCATTCGCCGGTGTGTAACACGGTCTGTCGTCCGGTGCCCGTGACGATCGAACGCGTCGTTGTCCAGCGTGCTGCATCTGAGGCGCACGCGGCATGACCTGCCGAGGGAAGTGGCCTGGTCGGCGACGCCACCAGGCTTGCTTCCCTGGGCGGTTCCACTGAGGTCAAGAACTATTGGAGGAACGTTCATGCGATTTCTGGTCGAGTGGATCCGGCGCGCCGTTCTCATGAAGGCAACATTCTAAGGGGGAAGATTTGTGGAATTAAACCAGGGCGCCCTGCTCGCAATCGATGTCGCGGCATCGATTCGCTTTTATCGTACGATGGGGTTCGAGCTGATCGTCGAGGAGTCGCATTACGCACGTTTCCGATCGTGCGTCGGCGATGCGACCTTTTCGGTGCATGCCGTTGGGGAAATCTCTGGGCCTTCACAGACGGTCGTCTATTTCGAATGCCAATCACTCGATGAACAAGTCGTCGCGCTACAGGCCAAGGGGATCGAGTTTTTCCAAGAGCCACGTGATGAGTCCTGGCTGTGGCGCGAGGCGCGCACGCGTGACCCCTCCGGCAACACGATCTGCCTCTACTATGCTGGGAAGAACCGGCTCGCCCCGCCATGGCGAGTGAGTCGCTGAGCAGCCCGGCCGCATCATCATCGAGCCTGCCCTGGCGCTCATGCGTGCCTCACGTCATCCACCCGATTCCGGGTAATTCAGGTTCTCCTACGACGGTTTCGTTCTTGCTGATCATCTAGGTCGTTCAATCGACAAGACCATGCTGTAGCGCGATGAAGAGAAGAATAGCTGGAGATCGGATTGGCTCTTCTCACCTGTATCTGCGCAATTCAAGATCCAATCTCACCTTCGTGATGTTATAACCTTCCAGACTTTCGGGAGTATAAAGTCAAGAACCGACCCCGTTTTTCGTTCATGATCTCCGATATGTCCGATATGTTGGCGATTACAAAGATCAACGAGAATCCCGGCTCGATTTCTTGTAACTAGCGGCCCTCTTTCTACAGTAGGCGTCGATGCGTGCCATAAACACCTGCTCCTTGACCCCACTCATTTGGTAGATGACTAGGCGCTGGTTTCTCGTTAGCCAATCTTGGTGTAAGCTCCCCCGTCAAGGAGACACTTCGAAAGGAGAAGTTCTCGCTTCGCGATGGGCCCGATACATGGCGGGCGGGATTCCGTCCAGCGTGTCATGGGGCCGCTCTTCATTGTACTCCTGCATCCATTGGGCACTGATCTCCCGCACCTGCTCAAGCGAGTCGAACACATAAGCATCCAGCACTTCGTGCCGGAACGTCCGATTGAACCGTTCGACAAACGCATTTTGACTCGGCTTGCCTGGTTGAATATAGCGCAGAGCGATGCTGTGCTCCGCACACCAGCCAGCAAAGCACTCCGCCAGAAATTCTGGTCCATTGTCGAGACGTAAGGCCTGGGGCTGTCCCCGCCAGGCCACCACTTGCTCCAACACCCGAATGACTCGTTCAGCGGGCAGCGAGGTATCAATTTCGATCGCGAGCCCCTCTCGCACGCCTTCATCCAGGATATTCAAGGTTCGGAACCGGCGTCCGCCATAGAGCGTGTCACTCATAAAGTCCAGGGCCCACACCGCATTGGGCGCAGGCACGACCGTCAACGGGTGACGGAGGCGCACTGGGAGGCGCTTCTTCGTGCGTCGAGGCAGATTCAACCGCAGCTGGCGATAGACCCGCCACACTCGTTTTGCATTCCAGCGATGCCCGTCCAGCCGTAACCGGGCAAAACATTTCCAGAAGCCCCAGCGTGGGTGAGCTGTCACCACGGCCGTCAGCGCCTCAATCCCCGGTGCATCCCGCTGCACCCTGTCCACCACCGGCCGGTAGTAGGTGGCGCGACTCAGCCCCACGACGCGACAGGCCCGCTGAACTGGAAGTCGATGCTCCGTGACCAACTGCGTCACGAGCTCCCGGCGTACAGCGGGCCCTACAGCTTTTTTGCGACCACATCCTTCAGTGCGGCATGCTCTAAAGACAAGTCGGCATACATCCGTTTGAGGCGACTATTCTCCTGTTCCAATTCCTTGAGCCGCTTCACATCAGAGGCCTCCAAGCCCCCATACTTGGCTTTCCACTTGTAGTATGTGGCGGAGCTGATGCCGTAGTGCCGCCAGATCTCATTGACGGGACGGCCAGCGTCAGCCTCCTTAAGAATTGACACGATTTGGGTTTCGGTGAACTTCGACTGCCGCATGAGAACCTCCTGGCTAAGAGTGACTATTGTGCCAGAACGTTCTCCTTTCAGACTGTCTCAAATTAGGGGGAGCTTACATTGGGTAACACGTGCAAACAGCTCCGCCAATTTTCCAGGTAACGCTCCAAAAACCATATCAACAATACGAACGGAAAATGGCAGCACAGAAACAATCACTTTCCTCCCTCTTGTCCACTTTCTGGTATGAGCACGCAGTGATTTTGCAGCACGGCTAACGTACTCCGCAGAAACGTGTGCTGGAATGGTAGGGTCTTCTAATGCCGAATGAGCTGATTTATATTTCGTATACCGCTGACTTGCCAGTATGTCTTGAAATAATGTCACATTATCACGATCCACTGCCATCCGTGGACAGATGGAGCTTGGATTAACAGTCTCAAACGTGCTGAGCAAACATTTTACAGGCATAAGAACCTCTGGCGGCAATTTCCCAATCAGTTTGTTAGCATCAGGAAAACTTCCCATGTTAATGAGGTTCCAACCAGTGGAAAGAGCAGAAAGGAGGCTTACAAGGAAGCAGTAGAGGGAGAATATCTCGTCTTCATCCTCACTATCATCAGAGTCAACAGGATCAAAAGAGTACGACGGGAGATGATATTCAAAAAACTTTCTTACTACATCAGAGGCCTGAATCCACTCTCTCCCGGAGCGAAAGACTAAATGACGTTTTAGAAATGGTGATACTGACTCGTGCTCTTCCTCATTTGAAGGAAGTTCGATTCTATCTATTCCTGCCTGAAGCATGGTCGAGTAGAAGAGATCTAATGTGTTTATTTCTGGGAGTGCCTCAAGGATCAAAGGCATATTCATGACATCGTCTATATACATTATGCCGATCCAATCACTGATGGTGAGCAGCCCACGACGAGTTGCCATTATTTAAACCTATAAAAGCATAGGCATCGTCGACATCGTGCTAAGTCTTGCATCACGTCGGAAGTCCTGCTTATATCACTGAAGTCTTGATTAGACTGCATCGGTCCATCTTCCTCCAGGCAAGAGAGCCTACGGTTAGTGCGAAGTCGGTTTCCTTCTGACCGTTTGTCGCGGGGCTGCAAACTAGCCTGACAACGGGTGCTTCGTCCGACGCCGGTTGGAGGAGGATATGCTTCTCGGCCAGGTCTTGCAAATCGAGCGATGAAGGCGGGATCTGCTCTTGAACTAAGGATCGCAGGCTTGCTCTGACCTCATAAGCAAAAGCAGACAACGGAACATAGGTGCTATGGTCTGGTCGATGGACTGTCCAGGGTAGGGCCGGTGCGGCTGCTGTCGTTGAACGAGCTTTCGTCTTTCAAACGCCGGCCTGATTGTGTCCGTTTATTGAGAGTGGAGTCTTTGGGCTGTACACGATGGCGGGGCAGCTGACACCGAGTGGAGGCGGGATTGCAACGCCCGCGTCTCGCTTTCATCGGGAGCGGGGAGTCGCTCTGGATCGCACGACCTGTACGCGGTTGGAGTGAGGATGAATCAGAACCTTGTGCCGAGACCACGGTGGCGAGGATGACGATGGAGGCCACCGCACTCCATTGAACCAAGATCGTTCTCATCGAGTCTAAGCCTAGCAGGAGCTGAGCAGGCGTCAATGAATGGCGGCGATGGGCTTCAGCGTACGGATCCTGTCCACAACCCAAGCTTGGCCAATTGGTCGTGAAAAACCGGCACGGTTGAACTGATTATGAGCGGCGGGAATAGGCTTTGCGAGCTGTGACTCGGTTGCCACGAGTGCGCTGACGTGCCGCCAGCCATTTCTGAAACGAGGCCTGACTTTCTCCTGAAGGTCTTCCAGCTAAGAGCCCATCGATGCTGATATCTTCGTCGAGTAGGTCCCAATGGATGCCGCGTCCCCGCCCAATCAACCGCCAATGCTTACGCTCAGCTCGTGTGGCATGAATGAGTCGTGGGAACCAATCGAGTGGCACCGCGAGGCTTCGCCCATCGCTGAGGTCGACGGTCAACGTATCGTCTGTGACTGCAACCGATTCTGCAGTAGCCGCGATTGTCTCAATGGCCAAAGTATTCATGCCAAGCTTCTCGAAGTTGCGCCTTATGGAGGTGAACCAACTGACGAATCCGATTCAATTCAGGTCGAGAGAACCCTCCGCTTTCTTGTAACCGCACCGGCTCTAACCAAAATTTAGCCACCTTATCTTCGCGCTCGATATGCACATGAAAAGGCTCGTCGCGATCACCCGAGTAGAAGAAGAATCGATAGGGGCCTACCTTCAAGACCGTGGGCATACTGTGCAACCGCGTCTATCTTACCATGTTCTGAGCTTTAGAAAATCTTGAAAAACATAATGTTCCAATCGAATGACACCATTAGCACGAGCAAGTTGTTCCGATCACCAGATTTCACTGTGCATGTTCTCGCTGGTGATTTCTTTGACAAGGTCGTCGAGGCGATGGACTCGCCACAGTTGGGGTTTCAATACGACGTTGCCGTCTTGCACCTCGATCGCCAGGTCGTCTTGGGCTTTGAGTCCAACTTGCACCGCGACACTCTTTGGAATTCGAATCGCCAGACTGTTCCCCCACTTCTGTGCCGTTGTCTTCATGTGCTGTCCTCCCGTGTAGATACGGGTAATCTGTTGTCCGAATGGGCTACAGATTAACCTGGTAATGAGTGCTCCGGCCGCCACCGGTGGGCACGAAAATACCCTTCTCGGCTAAATCTTGGAGGTCGCGTGTAGCCGTGGCCTTCGATGCACCGGTGATGGTCATGTACTTCTTGGCGCTCATGCCACCCTCGAAACCATCCGGTCCTTCTTCCAGCATGCGACGAAGGATCTGAACCTGCCGGTCGTTGAGCTGATCCCGAAATCGGTCGAAGAGTCGCGTCTTCTTCAAAGTAAAGTCGATCAACTCTTCAGCCTGGGTCTGTGCCTCCAGCACCATGTTGACGAACCATGTGATCCACGGAGTGACCTCGTTCGACTGCTGGCCCTCTTGCAGTGCATCGTAATAGTTGCCTCGCTTAGCTTCGATGGCGCGAGAGAGACTGAGCAAGGCAGGCCGCCCGAGTCCTTGTGACAACACTTTCTCGGATAAGGCTCTCCCGATACGGCCGTTGCCGTCTTCGAAGGGATGGATTGATTCAAAGTAGAGGTGCGCGAGCGCCGAACGGACGGCGGCTTTGCGAATCTCCATCTTCCCGCCCGGGGCGGTGTCGTTGAACCACTGGATGAAGCGCGCCATCTCGTCCGGGATACGCGACGATGGTGGTGCTTCGAAATGCACCTGTTCGTGCCCCACTGCGCCGGAGACGACTTGCATCGGTTCGGTATGGGTTCGCCATTGTCCCGCAGTCACATGCCGGTGACTGCTCATGATCAACCGATGCCATTCGAAGAGCGTCTCTTCCGACAGGGGATCGGCAAAGCTGTTACGTATGGCGAGCATCAATGCGGCGGTGCCTTGGGCGCGCTTGTCCCCTGAAGGATGACCCGCTTCCAGCCCCAGGTTCCTCCTCATCGAAGACATGACATCTTTGCGAGTAAGCAGTTCGCCTTCGATTGCGGAGGTCTTGATTGCTTCGACCACCATCATTTCGATCGTCGCCTCTAGCTGCGCATTGGCCGCCAGCCCCTTGAGGAGCCCGCTGGCTCGACCGGTCTTTTCAGCAAGCTTGAACAGGACCTCTTCGATTCCGGAGAGGTCGTATCGAAATTCTGGCCAGTCTGGTTGCTGCCAATTGTAGGGCATGAGCCGATTATATCAATTATTCGGCTCATGAAAAGATTAAATATGAGCCGAATATGGTCTGAATCGGCTCACAGGCTGGGGAGTGCATCAGTCGCCAACATACTCATGCCTGGATTGCCGGTGACGTTCATTGCCCCATGTCGGCTCCAATAGCTGGAGATCCTGCACCGTTAATGTCGCGACGCCGAAGCTTTCTTCCACCAGGCCACGGATGACGTAGGGACGGTTTGAGGAGAGCAGGTGACAGCAGCGGCGATAAACGTCGGGGAACAGCGTGGCATCGTAGAGGGCTGTGACGTCTTCCAGCGTGATAAATTCCATGGCCTGGCCGTGTTTGGTTTCGGCTGATTTCTCCGTGATCAGCACACCGACCATCGTGATGCGCTGGCCGGCGAACCGATGCATCTGGGAGGCGGGAACCGGTTTCAGCCGTTCGATCTGGTGGCGATAGAGGGTCAGGGGGTGGCGGCTGGCCAAAAAGCCGAACGATTCGATCTCATGGGCCCGTTTCTGAGCGGCTGCATAATCGTCCGGGATCGGGAGGGGGCCTGCCGTGGCATCACTTCCCACGTACAGTCGCCACATTAACGCTGGTCTGGTCAGTTCACCAGCGATGGAATCACAGCAGCCTGCGCGGACCAAGGATCTGGCCTGTGCTGACTCGGGCTTTACACGTTGGAGAAAGTCTTGGAAGGATTGATAGGGACCATTTTTCTTTCGCTCCTCGACAATCTTCTCGCCAAGTTCTTTCGGTATCGTCTTGATTTGCATGAAGCCCATCCGTAACCGTTCGCCTTCGCCGCGGTAGGCCCAGTCACTCTCGTTGAGATCCGGCAGAAGAATCGCCAGTCCCATGCGGCGAGCTTCCGAGACATAGGCAAAGGTCGAATAAAAGCCCCCTTGGTTGCTGATGACCGCGGCCATGAACTCCGCCGGATAGTGGGTGCGGAGGTAGGCGGATTTGAACGAGACCTGCGCGTAGCTCGCCGAATGGGGCTTGCAGAAACTGTAGCCGGCGAAGCTCATGATCATCTTCCAGATCTTCTCGATCATCTCCGATGATGCCTGATTCTGTGCCGCCCCACGGCAAAACTGGTGATAGTAGTCTCGTAGTTGTCGTTGTTTGTGTTTTTTGCTGATGACCTTGCGAAGCTGATCCGCATCTTCGACGGAAAAATCCGCCAGCGCCATGGCCACCTTTGAGACGTCTTCTTGATAGGTCATGATGCCGTGGGTCTCGTCCAGCACTCCGTCCAGCTTGGGATGGAGAGATGGGTGAATTCCTGTACGTGCATGACGGATAAAGTCTTCGACGAAGAGATGAGTGGCGGGTCTGACGAGAGATGAGACCATGACGAGGTACTCGAAGACATCAGCCTCTGCGCGACGGTGTGGGGGCATGCCGAGCCACAATTTTCTTAATAGGAGACGAGTAGCGGGCGACTCGACATAGAAGCAGCCGATCGTATCGCCACGTCTGACGGCTTCTTGCGTGGCCGCATCGTCCAACGGATCCCATGTGGCGTAATCGATCTGTCGGCCTGTGTGTTCAGCGATGGCGGCGAGGGCGTCTCGGATTACAGCCAAGGATCGGTTGCCCAAGATGTCGATTTTGACGAGACCTGCCTCCTCCGTTTGATTCTTTTCCCACTGAATAACTGGTAAGCCTTTCGCCGTGTACTCGATCGGTACATAGTGCCTGATCTCGTCCGGTACGATGACGACTCCGCCGCAATGCATGGAGAGGTGACGAAAGTGATCCTGCACTTTCAGCGCCTGTATGAGGATCTCGGGCCAGGGTGTTTTCAATGTTACCGTCTGTGAGAGGTGACAGAGCCACTGCTCGATCGTCGGAGGGGTGGAAAAACTTAACATGCCCTTCTGGCGTACGATCTGCGACAGGATCTTGCCGATTTCCTCGGTCGACATGCCGTAGACCTTTGCTGTTTCGCGGATCGCCGCCCGAAAGCCGAGACCGTTCTGGTTCGCCACCATGGCGGCTTGACGGTCACCGTACTGCTCAAACACCCAATTCAACATGCCGTCGCGCTCGTCCCAAGGAAAGTCGATGTCGATGTCCGGCGGGTCTTTCCGGCCTGGATTGAGAAACCGCTCGAAGAAGAGGTGGTGCTTGATCGGATCGACGTGGGTGATGTTCAGACAGTAAGACACAATCGAGGCGGCGACCGATCCACGGCCACAGGTGCGGGGTGCTTGGCTGACGATTTCTTCCACGACAAGGAAATAATGGGCGAAGCGTTTGGCTCGAATGATAGTCAACTCTTTTTCAATCCGATCGCGAACCTCCTGGGTAATGACTCCGTATCGATCCTGTGCGCCAGCATAGGTTTTGTCTCTGAGAGTCTCAAATGCGGCTTCATCGGTCAGCCGACGAAAAGCCGGGAAGATCGTCTCACCGAAACGCCAGTCGCTGTAACAGGCCTCGGCAATGAGCAGGGTGTTCTCGACTGCGACGGGCACATGAGGAAACTGAGAGACCATGAGCGTGGGTGGCATCAGCCATTGTCTGGGCGTGCAGCAGGCTTCTTCCGGCAATCGTGACAGGGTTGTGTTGAGGGCGATGGCACGCAACAGGCGATGGGTGGCAAAGCCGTCTGGATGAGAAAAGTACACGCGATTGGTGGCGACGGGCGGCAGCGTGATACGGCGGCTGAGGAGGAGTGCTTCCTGCATCGCTGGTCCCGGGGTCAGCTCGACGTACAGGTCTTGCCATGATTCTTGTGTCCAAGCTGTGAGGGCTGCCGTATCGTCTGTGACGATGATGAGTCCGTTACGATAGCGAGAGACAGATGTGAGAACGTCGAACGAGGGATTGCAATGGCGCTCAGACAGTAGACGGCAGAGGTTGGCATACCCATCCAGTGTTTTCACCAGCAAGACGGCGCGATGGTCGGTGGTCATTAGCTCAGCACCGAGAATCGGTCGGAGGCCATGCTGCTTGGCTTGCTCGATGAATCTGATGGCTCCGTACAATCCATTTGTATCGGTCAGGGCTATGGTCGGCGAGCCCTGTTGCTGCGCGAGGGCACAGAGTTCTTCTAGTGATGACACCCCGCGCATCGGCGAATATGTGGAATGGACGTGGAGATGTACGAACTGAGTTCCCGTCATTTTACGCGCATCATTCATGAGCAGTCCTGCTGCAATCGTGGATTCGCGGCTGCGACAAGCTGGCATGCGGCTCAACGGCATGCCAGTAGGCGGGCTCGCCACTCGGTCGGTCAACATACTGTTTCAAGTATGCTTCCCTCCCTCGCGGCTCCACGCGCCTGTCTCGCCTGGCGACTTCGCGATTTCGCGACGAACCGTCATGAATAATGCGCGGTAATGTCCTTCCCCAGGACATGGCCTGTTCGCCGAATTTTTCGCGAATCTGATCCAACGCCAGCGCGAGGCGGTGAGTGCGGGGAAGCGAGAGAGAGTCTGACTCGTCGAAGAGCGACAGTTGCTGCGCCGGAGGTTCCAGCCGACTGACTCGAAGTATCATCCGTGTGAGACGCACCCGCCGGTTGAAACAGCGGTAGAACAGCCGTGTCAGGACTGGTTGCAGATCGGCTTCCCAGTATGTGCCGTGGGGCAATGTTTCTTCCGCTGTTCGTTCGACGTGGTCGCTGTGCCGTATCGTTAGCATGATCAGCCGGCACACGCGCTGGTGTTGCCGAAGCGTTGTGCAAATCTGTTCCAAGAGCTGGTATAGCTGTCCCCGTAAGATCCGATCATCCACATCATCTGGATCGAGGTGAAGCGAACGTTCGATAACCGGCTGTGTGATCGGTGGATGCACGGGGGAACAATCGATTCCTTGAGCCCAGTCGTGCAGCAGATTGGCAGGAGTGCCGAGAATAGCTTGCAGGTGTGCGAGTGAAACAGCGGCAATCGCTCCGAGTGTGAGGAGATTGACATCCTTCAATCGTTGCCAAATGTGAGAGATGGTAGTCCGGTGAAGGCCAGGGAGCACCATGGTCGGCAATGGAGCGAGAAATGACTGTTCCGAGCCCGGGTGGATGGTGAGTACTTGTGGTGGCTTGCCTAAAGTCGTGGCGGCCAGTTGTGAAACCAACTTGTTGCCCGCCAGTCCGATGGTGCTCGGCCATCGTTGTTGCTGAGCCAGCTCTCGACTGATGCGGGTTGCGAGATTGATGGGAGGTCCGAAGAGTCGAGTCGTGCCGGTGAGGTCGAGGAAGAGCGAGCCGGGTTTGATCGATTCCCAGACCGGTGCAACGGATGAGATGTGCCGTTGCAACTCACGATGGGCAGCGTGAGCGAGCGATGGATCCGGGGGGATCACTCGCAGGCCAGGGCAGATGAGCCGTCCGAGGTCGACGGGGATGCCGGGCTGCAGACCTTCGTGAAGCGCTTCGGTGGAGATCTCTCGAATCAGTGCATGAGGTATATGGGTTGGCGCCACGGCCACTGGTCTGTCTCGCAGAGACCGGTCGACTGCTCGGGCCAGTACAATTCCAAAGGAAGGGATACGAAGGCAGACAATATGGCGGTCCATGACAGCTCACTTGGTAGCCAATGGTTACACTTTGATGTGTTTCTGTCAATGTCGGTAAAGTCCTTAATGAAGCCCAAAGTCAGATCGATACGCTCGTACGTCAGGCAGGTTTTGAGAAACCGCTATTGAGCGGATTGCTCCAGGCTTTATTGACAGTGTGAGAAATCCTGTGCTACGGTCCACCGTTCTTTTTGCCAAATAGGTACCCTACACCTCGCTCCCGACTGGTTCGGGGGCCTTTGTCCAGGAGGATCGCTGCATGGAGCTCTACGAGTCTCTGTTTATTATTCGTCCGTCCGTTTCTGATGAGGAGACAAAAACCCTCATCGACAAGATGAAAAGCGTTGCCGATAAGACCGGCGCCGAGTTCATCAAGGCCGAAAATTTAGGGAAGAAGAAGCTCGCCTACGAAGTGCGGCGTGAACGGAAGGGTATTTACGCCTATTTCTATTTCAAGGCTCCGAACAATACCGTCGGGGAATTGGAACGGGCCTACCGCTTGGAAGACAACATCATCAAGTTTCTGACGGTGCACCACGAAAAACCGTTGGTGGAGCGGCGTCCAGTCGAAGCCTCAGCACAGGGGTCTGACGGTGGCCGGGTTTAATAAAATCATCTTGATGGGGAATCTCACCCGGAACCCTGAGCTTCGGTACACGCCGAATGGGACGCCGGTAGCGAGTTTCGGCCTGGCGGTGAGCCGTCGGTTTAAACAGGGTGAAGACCTGAAGGAAGAGGTGTGTTTTGTCGATATCGTGGTGTTCGGCAGGCAGGCGGAACATTGCGGACAGTACTTGAGCAAAGGAAACGGGGCGATCATTGAAGGTCGGTTGCAACAGCGTCGATGGGAAACCGAAGACGGCCAAAAACGGAGCAAGCATGAAGTGGTCGCGCAAACGGTCACCTTCATGCCAAAGCGTCAGGAGAGCGGCATGGGTGCCGAACCTCCGGTGCACGACGACCCGGGCTATGACATGAGCGAAGAAGGTTAATGCTAAGCGCATGAGGAGGCAGTATGGATCGAGGTGACAGCGACCGTGGAGGGGGGCGATTATTTCAGCGACGACGTCCCTGTCGATTTTGTTTGGATAAGATACCGATCGATTTCAAGGATGCCGGCCTGCTGAGGAACTTTTTGACTGAGCGGGGGCGTATCGTTCCGCGTCGCATTTCCGGGAATTGCATGCGACATCAGCGTGAACTGACGATGGCCGTGAAGCGGGCTCGGCATATTGCCATTATCAGTTTTGCTGAAGAGCGATGAAGAACGTGCTCGGCGATATCTGTGACAGCAGTACGTCGTCGAGAATGACTATGGATATCTTGACACCGAGAATTGTGGATATCACGGCCGAGGGCCTTTCCTTGTCGGGAGACCTGACAGGGGAAGAGTTGGGGCTGGCTGATGCCGATGTGTCCATTCGCGGAACGGTGGCAGTGGGATTGGATCTTCGAGCGATAGAACGTACCTTCTATGTGACGGGAGTTGTGGAAGGGACGGCGATTCGCCAATGTGTGCGCTGCCTCAAGGAGTTCGATGACCCATTAGCATTTTCGTTACGAGTCGTGTACGAACGGGAAGTGAAAGCACCCGCGTCTCCTATAGCACGAGACGATAGACGAAAGAAAAAGACGGAGACACCTCCTGAAGCTGAACAGGAACAGCAGGATGACGATCGTTATTACTTTACGGGTGATCATCTGGAGCTGGCTCCGATGTTGCGTGAACAGGTGATTCTCGCATCTCCGATGCACCCTCTCTGTTCCGACACATGCCTTGGGTTGTGTTCACGATGTGGGAAAAACTTGAACGAAGGACCCTGTCACTGTGCCGCAGAGCCGATGGAAGGTCCATTTCACGTGTTGCGCACGATCAAGGAAAAACTGCGAGAGTCTAGCGATCACTGAACGACGTTCACGGTCGAGAGGAAGAAGGAGTCACCATGCCGAATCCAAAACATAAACATTCACGGGCGAGACGCGATAAGCGCCGCACCCAAAAGCTGCGTATGACCTTGCCGGGAATGGCTGTGTGTCCACAATGTCATGAGGTAAAGCTGCCGCACTATACGTGTTTGAACTGCGGCACGTACAAAGGCAAGGCCGTGATTCAGGTTGAGGAAGCGTAAGTGGAATGTCGAACATCCGTCAGTAGGTCAAGACGCCGGACGTTGACGGAGCACGGTACATTCCTGGGCACAGTATTGGCCGTGTTGCTGGGAGTTGCCTAGCGAACGCGGCGGTCCGTTGCAGAGAGATACTAGCGCGTCCGTTGTGAACTATGGGGGGCGACGCGTGGTCAGCCACTCTTTCCGACATCATCTGTGAGTACACCATCTCGTATGAAGATTGCGCTTGATGCGGTGGGGGGAGATCATGGCCCCGCCCCGTGCATCGAGGGCGCCGTTCAGGCCGTGAAAGAGCTCGACGTCGAGATTATTCTCGTCGGCGATGAAGCGACGCTCAAGCAAGAATGTGCCCGCCTTGCCTGCCACGATTCTCGCGTGTCTATCCGACATGCCTCCCAAGTCGTTGAGATGCATGAATCGCCTGCCGCGGTGGCTCGGAAAAAGCGGGACTCGTCTATCTGGGTCGGAACGGAGCTCGTGAAGAACGGTCAGGCTGACGCGATCGTGAGTCCCGGTAACACCGGAGCGAGCATGGTCGCCTCGTTCTTCTTGCTGGGGTTAACAAAGGGAGTTGAACGACCGGCCATTGCCACCAGCCTGCCGACGCTGAGCGGGGAAGCGATCATGCTGGATGTTGGGGCGAATGTTGACTGTACCGCCACGCATCTGGAGCAGTTCGCCTTGATGGGAAACGAATATGCAAAGCATCTGCTGGGGAAGCCGAATCCTCGCATCGGGCTGCTCAGTATTGGAGAGGAAGACACTAAGGGCAACGAAGTCACCAAAGAGGCGTTTAAGCTGCTCAAGGGTAGTGCGATGAATTTCGTCGGGAATGTCGAGGGGCGCGATGTCTACAGTGGAATCGCCGACATCGTGGTGTGTGACGGGTTTATCGGCAATGTCGCGCTGAAGATTTCCGAAGGGGTCGCCGCGATGATCAAGCGGCTCCTGATCAAGGAAATCTCCGGCCATTTTCTTGGCCGGCTCGCGTACCCCTTCATCTCTGGTCCGCTGCAGAATCTCAAGCGGAAAATTGACTATGCCGAGTTCGGCGGGGCTCCGCTTCTCGGGGTCAATGGGATTACGATGATTTGTCATGGGCGTTCGTCGGCCAAGGCGATTAAAAATGCGATTCGGCGGGCCAAAGGAATGGCCGAAGGCAGGGTTCGAGAGCAGATCCAGCGAAACATTGAAGCCAGTCACTCCCACCCGCCGGTGGAACTCGAGACATGAAAGCGCGCATCGCTGGAACCGGTTCCTATGCACCCACCAGGGTGTTGACCAATGCGGAGCTTGAGGGCATGGTCGCCACCTCCGATGAGTGGATTCGAGAGCGGACCGGCATCCGTGAGCGCCGAATTGCCGCGACGGGAGAAGCCTGTTCGGATCTGGCGGTTCAAGCCGGGAAGCGGGCCTTGGCGGCTGCCGGTGTGGCGGCGGGCGATCTCGACATGATTTTGGTAGCGACGTGCACGGGTGACTTCCCGCTTCCGGCCACCGCGTGCCTCGTGCAGCATCAACTGGGCGCCACCAAAGCCGGGGCCTGTGACCTTTCCGCAGCCTGCTGCGGATTCGTCTATGCGTTGTCCGTAGCGGATGCCTACATCAAAACGGGGATGCGCCATGTCTTGGTGATCGGATCCGAAGTGATGTCCGCCATCACCGATTGGACCGATCGGAATACGTGTGTGCTGTTCGGGGATGGAGCAGGGGCGGTTGTCCTCAGTGCGAGCGATGGTGAGAGGGGAATTCTCTCCACCGACCTCCGTTCCGATGGCACGCTCTGCGAGTTGATTATGGTGCCGGGAGGAGGCTCGCGAACGCCACCATCCGAAAAAGTGCTGGCGGAACGTCTGCACTACATCAAGATGAAAGGCAACGAAACATTCAAAGTCGCGGTGCGCACGCTGGAAGACATCGCTCGTGCGACTCTTGCCGCCAACCATGTCGAGGTGGAAGATCTTGATCTCTACATCCCTCATCAGGCCAACGTACGGATTCTCAAGGCGGTGATGGAACGGCTCGGTCTTCCGATGGAAAAAGTGCTCCTCAATCTGGATCGGTATGGGAATACGTCGGCGGCATCGATTCCGATCGCGCTGGATGAAGCGGTTCGTGAGGGGCGTATCAAGGACGGCTCTTTAGTGATGCTCGGGGCGTTCGGAGCTGGCTTGACATGGGCCTCTGCGATGATCCGGTGGTAGACGGCCATTCTGGCCATTCAGGGAAGGTGGTAGGTGAAAACTTTTCCCGTTGACTTTGCACGGTATTTCTAAGATATCTAACCCCCCATGGCTTTAGAAATCGGGTTTGTTTTTCCAGGGCAAGGGTCCCAATCGGTTGGAATGGGAAAATTGCTCTATGACGCGTATCCCTCGGTCAGGTCTGTCTACGAAGAGGCCTCCTCGGTCCTGGGATATGACGTCGCCGCATTGTGTTTTACCGGACCTGCGGAGCGGCTCAATCTCACCGAATTTACCCAGCCGACTCTCCTGGTCAGCAGCATGGCGGCATTTACACTCCTGGAACCGGCTGGGATCAAGCCGGTTGCGGTGGCAGGCCATAGTCTCGGCGAGTACTCGGCGTTGGTTGCGGCAGGTGGACTCGGATTTCGAGATGCTGTCGGTCTGGTTCAAAAACGGGGGCGCTACATGTCTGAAGCCGTGGCCCCAGGAACTGGTCTGGTGGCAGCATTGTTGGGGTTGACGGCTGAGGTGGTGAAGGATGTTTGCCGCCTTGCGTCATCTGACGGTGTTGTTGCGGCGGCCAATTTTAACTCACCGGGCCAGGTGGTCATTGCAGGAGAAAAGGCAGCGGTAGAACGGGCGATCGAATTGGCGAAAGCCCAAGGCTGTAAAAAAGCGATTCCTCTACCAGTGAGCGTGCCGGTTCATACGCCGTTGATGCAACAAGCTGCCGATCGATTGGCAAAGGATTTGGCCCAGGTTCGGTGGTCGGACCTCCGTGCACCGCTCGTGAACAATGCTGAAGCGAAAGCGATTTGTCGTGCCAATGAGATCCAAGCGTCGCTGATCCGCCAGTTACCGTCTTCTGTCTTGTGGGAGGATACCGTGCGCACCATGGGGACGATGGGAGTCACGACGTTCGTCGAGGTCGGCCCGGGGACCGTCCTTACGGGATTGATCAAGCGGATTTTGCCGGATGCAAAATTAATGAACGTCAACGATCCAAAGTCGCTCGATGCGGCACTCGCGGCGGTCAGCTAAACTCTGATTGACTTCACAAAGGAAACCAGGTGACGAACTCCCTGTTGGCCTGTTAACGTATCGCCTGAAAGGTCTCTTATGTCACTACAAGGAAAAACTGCAATTGTCACCGGCGCGGCTCAAGGTATCGGCCGAGCTATTGCTGAAAGCCTTGCCCAAGCTGGTGCCGATATCGCCGTGGCCGATCTCGATCCCGGGCGCTCCCACGAAACCATCGGGGCCATCGAGAAGCTCGGGAGAAAGGCGTTAAACTTGAAGGTCAACGTTGCTGACAGCAACGAGACCAAAGCGATGGTTGAGCAGGTGATGAAGGCCTGGGGAAAGATCGACATCCTGGTCAACAATGCCGGGATTACTCGCGATGGGCTGCTCTTGCGAATGAAGGAAGAGGATTGGAATCTCGTTCTTCAGATTAACCTGAACGGGACCTTTAACTGTACGAAGGCTGTGTTGCAGCCGATGACTAAGCAACGATATGGCCGCATCGTGAATATTGCCTCGATCGTGGGAGTCATCGGGAATGCCGGACAGGCAAATTACTCTGCGTCGAAGGCCGCTGTCATCGGATTTACCAAGACGGTTGGGCAGGAATATGCCAGTCGCAACGTGACCGTGAATGCGGTAGCGCCAGGGTTTATCGATACGGCCATGACCCACGGGCTTCCCGACGATGTGAAGGATGCGTTGCTGAAACAGATTCCGCTGGGTCGATTAGGGACGCCCGGGGATATCGCTGCAGCTGTGCGATTTCTCGTGTCAGAGGAGGCGGCGTACATTACCGGTCATGTCCTGCACGTGAACGGTGGGATGTTGATGGTCTAGAAGCATATACTTATCTTTGGGGTACGGCCGTTTCAGATCCCCATGGAACGGTGGAGAGGGAGTCATATTGGGGAAGGAGGTAGTCATAGCGATGGCAACTGTCGAAGAGCGAGTCAAGAAGATTATTGCTGAGCAACTCGGTGTGGAAGAAGATGAGGTGACGCCGGAAGCCTCCTTCGTCGAAGATCTTGGCGCGGATTCGCTCGATACCGTCGAGCTTGTGATGGCGCTCGAAGAAGAATTCTCGATCGAAATTCCCGATGAGGATGCAGAGAAGATTTTGACCGTCGGGAAGGCGTTGGATTATATCAAGGAAAAATCCTAGGCATGGCACAAGAAGTCTCCAATCCGGCCACGCGACGTGTTGTGATAACCGGTCTTGGGCTGGTTACCCCACTCGGCACGGGTGTGGAGAGGACCTGGAAGGCGATCTGCGCGGGTGAGTCCGGGATCGCGAGAATCACCAGGTTTGATCCGACAGGATACGACGCTCAGATTGCGGGTGAGGTCAAGGATTTTGATCCGGCTCGGTTCATTGAGAAGAAAGAGATTAAGAAGATGGATACGTTCATCCACTATGCCGTGGGGGCTGCCCAATTGGCGGTGGATGACGCCGGGTTAAAAGTAAAGCCGGAGGAAGCCACCAAGGTGGGGGTCTATATCGGTTCTGGAATCGGGGGGCTTGGGTCGATCGAGCACTATCATGATGTGCTCAAAGAGAAGGGACCCGGTCGAGTTTCCCCATTTTTTATCCCCATGACCATTATCAATCTTGCTTCCGGGCAAGTCGCGATTCGGATCGGCGCCAAAGGTCCAAACTCATGTGCCGTGACTGCGTGTGCTACGGGCAATCATTGTATCGGCGATGCCTACCGACTGATTCAGCGAGGTGATGCTGATGTGATGGTCGCCGGAGGGGCCGAAGCCGCAGTGACCCCGCTTGGGGTAGCTGGATTTGCCTCGGCCAAGGCGTTGTCGTTCCGGAACGACGAGCCGACGAAAGCGAGCCGTCCGTTTGACAGGGACCGAGATGGGTTTGTGTTAGGCGAAGGGGCGGGTGTGGTGGTCATCGAAGAGCTGACGCACGCCCTTCGGCGCGGAGTCAGAATTTACGGTGAAATCATTGGGTATGGGATGAACAGCGATGCCTATCATATAACGGCCCCACCGGAAGAAGGTGAGGGAGCTGTTCGTTGTATGGAATTGGCGCTCAAAGATGCTGGGATAGAACGTAACCAGATCGGCTACATCAATGCGCATGGGACCTCGACCATGGCCGATGCCATTGAGACTCGAGCGATCAAACAGGTGTTTGGTGAGCAGGCCCTTCGTATTCCTGTCAGCTCAACCAAATCCATGACTGGGCATTTGCTTGGAGCCGCCGGTGGGATTGAAGCCGTTTTCAGTATCCTCGCCGTCTATCACGGGATTCTTCCGCCTACGATCAACCTTGACCACCCTGATCCAGCCTGCGATTTGGACTATGTTCCTAACCAGGCACGGCCCGCTGCCATACAAATGGCGCTGTCAAATTCGTTCGGATTTGGCGGGGTCAACGCCTGTTTGATCTTCAAGAAGCTAGACCCTTAAGTACGCGTGTCGTCATGAAACCGGCTTCTTCAGCCGATTTTCCTCCGAGCATATCCAACTACCGATTTGTGAACGCAGCTTTCTTGAACGAGGCGCTGACACACAAGTCGTACGTGAACGAGCAGCGAGCCTCAGGGCAAAACCACAATGAACGGCTTGAATTCCTGGGTGACGCCGTCCTGTCCCTCATTGTCAGCGATTATCTTGCGAGTCGATACCCTGAATTGAGCGAAGGTGCCCTCTCGCAGCTCAAAGCTAAATTGGTGAGCGAGGCTCCATTAGCCAAGGCCGCCAGGCGTCTTGATCTTGGCGCGAGGTTGAAACTTGGTCGTGGCGAAGAGCTCTCGAAAGGTCGGGAAAAGCCTTCGCTGCTCGCCGATGGTTTGGAGGCAGTCATCGCAGCGATCTATCTGGATGGAGGTCTTGAGGAAAGTCGCAATTTTACGATCCATGTCTTAGGTGAAGAGCTACGCCACATTGACGAGCTACAAGCGAAGCCTGGTGGAGGTGACTACAAGACACGCTTTCAGGAGTGGTGTCAGAAGCATCATGACGTGTTGCCACGGTACGTGATTGCGCGGGAAACCGGACCTGATCATCAGAAGTTGTTTGAGGTCGAAGTATACCTGAATGATGCAATCTGTGGTCTTGGTCGGGGGTACAGCAAAAAGGAGGCAGAGCAGCAGGCAGCGCAACGAGCACTTGAGCAGGTTGAGCGCGGAGGCACTTTTCCATTAGGATAATAGGGATCAGTCATCTCTACGGTTGGGGAGGATAAGAATGCTGAAGCAAGGAAGAGGGCGAATACTTATGGGGCTGTTGGCATGCGTGATATTTTCAGCCTCAAATCTCGAGTCGATCATGGCCGCTGACCCGGCACCGAAGGCGCCGCGGGCGATCATCAAAACGAAATTCGGCGATATCGAAATAGAGTTCCATCCAAATGTGGCGCCGAAACATGTGGAGAATTTTGTTAAGCTTGCGAAGGACGGGTTTTACAATGGAACGATTTTCCACCGTGTCATTCCTGGGTTCATGATCCAAGGCGGCGATCCGAATACGAAGGATTCCCTCAAGAAGGAGGCCTATGGCCAAGGTGGACCAGGCTACACGGTCAAGGCGGAGTTCAACGATATCCCACACAAGCGCGGTATTGTCTCTATGGCAAGAGCGGCTGATCCGGATTCGGCAGGTTCTCAGTTCTTTATCGTCGTAGAAGACTCACGGTTCCTGGATCGCAAATATTCCGTATTCGGCCAGGTGAAAAAGGGAATTGGAGTGGCGGACAAGATCGTCAATTTGCCGAGAGACGAGCGGGATAACCCAAAGGAACGTGTGGAGATGACGGTGACCATTGTTGAGTAGTCACGATTCGATGATCGGTTGAGGTGCATACTAGGTCCCCTTGGCTTTGCCTAGGGGGCCGTCTTTCTCCGCTCCATGTGAGAGTCATTCCGTACTCTCGGAACTCCCTACTCCTGAGGGGTGGCTTTCGAGGGGTTTCCTCCAACCTGTTTGGCCGCTATTCTTAGCGTCGCGTTCTTCGTCTCCTCAAAGGAGGGCTCATGAACCCAGTGATGACGCGCCGTATGTACCGTCGGGTCTCAGCCGATTATGCAAGTTGTTATCTCATGGGCTCGGTAGTGCGACAGGCGGTCATACGAGACATCTCCCTAAATGGAGTTCGGATCCAGTACTTTTCGGATCCTCCAGAGAACCCGTTGGTGATGGTACGCCTCTGGCTGCCGGGGCAACAGGAGAGTCTCGATGTTGATCAGGCGATGGTGCGATGGGTGCGAGGGCAGGAGTTCGGTGTCCAGTTTGTCTCTCTTTCAAACGAGGCAGATTTTCGCCTGGCTGTTCATATCGAACGGATCTTACAACAGCAACTCACGGTGGCAGTCTAATGGCTGCAAAAGCATTGGCTAATGATGGTGTTTACAGTCAGGCCCATGGGTGTGAACTTCGGTTGCTGGAGGTGGTAAGAAAGATTGTCCCGGTACAAGGATATGTCCCGCTTCATGCGTCTTCTTTAGATGCGCTGCAATATCCGGATGCATTATCTTGACATAACCAATCAGTCCTCCCAGAAACCGGCTTGATTGAAAATCATTCTCTGAAAATTCGGAGACGAATCGAGCAGCATGATCCAAGACTTCCAGGGCTTCTGATGACTCAGCAATTTGGTCGGGATTCTGCTTGTGAAACAGCTCGTATTCTTTCTTGAGGTGCTCAGCGAACACAGGCATGGGCGCAGCAGGCACGTGAAGAGGACTCAGTGAGCGACGGAGCGCTTGCAGTGCTGCTACGATCTCAGCATCCTGTCCATCCCTACGTCTTTCAAAGTAGCCGAAGATGACGACTTCGATTAGGTTGAATAGAGCGACTGCTTTACGGCCTCCCAATTGCTCCAGCTCCAGATAGAAATTCCGGCGAACAGGGGTGAATTGTGTGGCAAGTCTTTTTTGCTGATAGTCGCTTCCACTATCAAGGTAGGTGCAGTTAGTGGGGCAAGCGATTCTCGTCATCCGGTGCTCCCCGCAGCAGGGGCTACAGATTAACCCGTTAAGGGCAGGACAAGGGCGTTTGCCCTTTCGCTCGTGACAGTACGCACAGGAGCTCATTTGTTGGCCCCCTCGGCACCGGGTTTTGGAGGGGGAGGGATGAATCCATAGTCGGCCAGTGTGCGTTTCTCACCCTTCGACTTTGCTGAGGATGGAGTCTCCAACCCGTTCATTTCGGCTGCGTGCATGTAGTGGTAGGGGACCAATATCAGGTTGTTCGCACGGTCGATGCCGATATCGGCCGGGGCGGGGAGATGCTCGGCAATTACTTGGAATCGATGATCCCTGGTCATGCGCCAAACCTTCCCTCTTGTAAAATCAGACACATACATGTTGCCCCATCGATCGAAATCCACGCCGCTCAGGTTTTGAAAGCGGCTGGTGAAAAATCCGTTCGGTTCTAATTCGGTTAGCTGTCCATCCGGAGTAATTTCAAGGATTTTACCTTTCTCCCAGCTCACGGTAATGAGATGGTTGGTTTTGGGATGGATCGCAATCCCAGCAGGACCTGCCAGCCTACTATTTTGAATCAGGAGTTCGACTCGATGGTTATCGGTCGGGGTGACGCGATAGATTGCATTGGCCATCTGATCGGTGACGTAGAGGAGACCGGTGGGCGAAGCTACTACGTCAGTCAGCGACACCTGGGCCTGAGAACGAGACGGGAATGAAACGGTGGCGACGAGTTTCCCTGTGGTTTTATCGAAACCCTTCAGTTGATCCAGGTCCGCGACATAGAGCAGCTCTCCTGCCAGTGCCATCCCTTTGGGAGCATGTAAGGAAACTTCTGTCCCTCCGCCTTGTATGAACTTGAGGTGGATGACCTTCCCTTCCCCATTCAACTTTGTGATGAAACCGTTATTATCTCTGGCGTCCGGTTCACCGTTAATGTTGGAGATGAAATATTCGCTGCCGGATGGGTCGCCCACGAAACTATTGGGAGACGCCAATCCTGTGATCTGTGCTGCCTCGCTGGGCAAAACAAGGCTTGAAGTCAGGACCAGGAGAATAAAAACTCGGTATGGGAACTGAAAAGTCAACGGCGGGATGTCCTCAATTGAACTGGAAGCTATCGTATCCAAGGGTTCAAGAGGCTGTCAAGAAAGGGATGGACAAGGACAGGTGGAGAAGCGGAAGCAGGAACCTCTGTGCCTGATCGCTGGTGCCGGGGGCAGCTAGAGATCGAACAGCGTTGACTTACCTAAAATTCCCCTGTTAAGTTGCGACATTTTTACAGGCCAACTTGTGAAGGGGAGGACGTTGTGGCCGCAAAACTCATTGATGGAAAGGCACTTGCTCAGCAAGTCCGTGATCGGTTGGCAAGGGAATCTGCCGAGCTATTAGCTCAAAAATCGATTAAACCAGGTCTTGCAACCATTTTAGTTGGCGACGATCCTGCCTCGCATGTCTATGTTCGGAACAAACAAAAGGCTTGTGAAGTGGCAGGGATCCATGTCGACGATCATAAACTGCCCGCGAGCACCACCCAGGCTGAATTGCTCTCGCTCATTGAGAAAAAGAACGCTGATCCCAAGATCCATGGAATCCTCGTGCAACTCCCGTTGCCGAAACACATCGACAGCAAGGTTATTCTGGAAGCTGTCTCTCCGCTCAAGGATGCAGACGGATTTCATCCCTACAACTTCGGTCGTCTTGTTGAGGGGCACCCCGTCTTCGAAGCCTGCACTCCGAAAGGTGTCATCAAGATGATTGAGTCTGCGGGAGTCACGATTGAGGGCAAGCGAGCGGTCGTGGTCGGTCGGAGTAATATTGTCGGTAAGCCGTTGGCGCTCATGCTTCTCCAGAGAAATGCCACAGTCACGATTTGTCATTCGAAAACAAAAGATCTCCCTGCCGTGTGTCGTGAAGCCGATTTGCTCCTTGTCGCGATCGGAAAGGCGAAGTTTGTGACCGCCGATATGGTGCGCAAGGAGGCGGTCGTCATCGATGTGGGCATGAACAAAACGCCTGAGGGCAAGTTATGCGGGGATGTGGATTTTGAGGCCGTCAGCCAAAAAGCGGGCTGGATCAGCCCTGTGCCGGGTGGAGTAGGTCCGATGACGATCGCGATGTTGCTTGAAAATACGGTGGAGTCTGCCAAACGATCAGTCGGACTCTGATAAGGAACTATCGATGACTCGAGAGCCTCAGCGTCTCATAGACGTCCTCAATCGAGGAACCTTCGCGGTTACGGTTGAGTACAACCCGCCTAAAGGCACTCATATCTCATCGCTATTGGAGAGTGCCAAGCAATTGGTCGGTAGAGTTCACGGAGTGAATGTAACCGACAATACCGCAGCTGTGGTTCGGGCTGGGTCTCTCCCCGTCTGTCGTCTGCTCTACGAATTAGGGCATGACCCGGTGATGCAGTTGACCTGCCGTGACCGCAATCGGATCGCGATGCAGTCGGATTTGATGGGCGCGCACATGCTCGGCATCAGAAACATCCTATGCTTGACGGGAGACTATCCCACGGTCGGTGATCATAAGGAGGCCAAGCCGGTCTACGATCTCGATTCCGTTCAGGTGATGCAGCTGGTCCAGGGGTTGAACAACGGCAAAGACATGGTTGGCAACAAATTGGACGGCGCCACAGCGTTCGCGATTGGTGCGGCCGCCACTCCTGAGGCCGATTTGGTCGGACCGGTGTTGGCGAAGTTCGAAGTGAAGGTAAAAGCGGGCGCCCAGTTTTTCCAAACTCAAGCGGTTTATAATCCGGACGTCTTCGCCAGTTTTATGAAACAGGTTCGCCCGTTCAATGTGAAGGTGCTGGCCGGGATCTTGGTATTGCGAAACCATAAGATGGCGGAATTCATGAACGCGAACATCCCTGGCATGTCGGTGCCTAAAGAGATGATTGATGAACTCAAGGGTGCTGGAGATCGGGCTGAAGACGTGGGAGTTGAGATCGCCGTGCAATCAATCAAGGCGGTGCGACCCCATTGTGATGGGGTGCATATTATGGCGATCAAAGCCACGCATCGCTTGGCGGAGATCATCACCAAGGCGGAATTGGGCTGATGACGGTTCTTGAACTGCAGCAATATAAGAAAGACCGGAAGAAGTTGGTTGTCGTCACAGCCTACGATGCGCTGTTTACTCGCATCGTCGAACAAGCAGGGATCCGGGTGATTTTGGTGGGGGATTCACTCGGAGTTGTGGTACAGGGAAAACCGAATACGCTGACCGTGACGATGGAGGACATGCTGTACCATACTAAACTTGTGGCTGGTGCGGTGCAGCGATCCCTCGTGATTGCTGATATGCCGTTTATGTCCTACCAGGCAAGTACGGAAGAGGCTGTGCGAAATGCGGGTCGCTTGTTACAGGCAGGCGCTGTCGCGGTGAAGCTCGAAGGTGGCGCCGTGATGGCGGATCGAATCAAAGCCATGACGAGTATCGGGATTCCTGTCATGGGCCACCTGGGAATGACACCCCAGTCCGTCCATGCGCTGGGCGGCTATAAAGTCCAAGGCAAGGTCGAAGATCAAGCCGCTAAGCTATTAGAAGATGCGAAGACCCTTGAAGCTGCCGGGGCGTTCGCACTTGTGTTGGAGGCGGTGCCCGCCGATCTGGCTAGAAAAGTTACACAAGCGCTGTCGATTCCTACCATCGGCATTGGAGCGGGCCCGCATTGTGATGGCCAAGTCTTGGTGATTTACGATCTGTTAGGACTTTTTGACTCGTTCGTCCCCAAGTTTGTGAAGACGTATGCCCATCTGAAAGCCGATGCACTTCAAGCGCTCGGCCGTTATAAAGAAGAAGTCGAACAGGGGAAATTCCCCAGCGATTCCGAAACCTACCACTAATTCGCCTCCATTCTAAGGCTTGCCAGGGCTCATTTCCTCGTCAGGCCTATTCGCGCACATCTGATATACTTCCTAGGGCCGTTAACGGATGTGCAAGGGATTGGTCATGGACTGGTTTGATTGGCCGACGAGTCTAGAGGTTCGTCGATTTATTCTCGATTACCATCTATTTTTCCCCCTCATGTTCGTCGTGCGGCTTGTCGTGATGACCGGCATCGAATGGATCCGACCTGCCAGGCAGGTGGATTATCGTAGACTCCTGAAGCGGGATATCCTCCTCGTCTCTATTTACTGGTTTGGGATGGTACCGATCGCGGAATATATCGACCGACTGATTGCCGTCAACCCGAACGTACCGGGAGCGATTCTTGAGCTTCCTTTGGCGGTTCGAGTACTGTGCTATTTGGTGGTTGCAGACTTCGGTCATTATTGGATCCATCGATTGATGCATCACAGATACGTTTGGCGTATTCATAAATGGCATCACTCACCCAATCAGATGTACTGGCTAGCTGGGTTTCGAGCTACGATTCCTCAGGATGTGATCGTCAACCTTCCATACATCTTTGCGTATTCTTTCTTTGGGTTGTCCCCTTGGTGGATGGAGCTTGCCATAGGTCTCTTCAATAATATTCAGAACGATTGGATGCACATCAATGTGACATGGCGATCTAACTGGATGGAATGGCTCATCGTGACTCCTCGCTATCACCATGTTCATCATAGCGATGATCCATCTCACTATATGGCGAATCTTGCGGCGCTGTTTACGGTTTGGGATCGCTTGTTTGGAACCTATGTGGATCCTGATTCCGTGAAAAGGGAGCTTTCGTTTGGGATTGGAGAGGAAGTGCCGCCTGTTCGTCTTGTCCTAGGTGTCTAGAACGTGGACGTGGGCCTAGGCGTCACGCACTGCATCCATGCACTGCACCTGAAACACCTGCCGGTCTTCTAGTCGCACTGCCGTCAACTGCCTCCTCCAGACGCAGCCGCTGTCGAGGGCGAACAAATTTGGCTCCATGTGTAGGCCAAGTGCAGCCCAATGACCGGTGATGACGGTCGTATCGGCGCTGAGGCGAGCAGGGATACGGAACCAAGGGAAATAGCCTAGTGGTGCCTCCTCCGGTGGACCAGAAAAATTTGACATTTCTCCCGTCGATGTGCACGTTCTGAGTCTGGTCAATACACGTGTGATGCTTACCAGCCTGTCCATTCCTGAGAGCGAAGGCTTCCATGGTGGAGGGGGGGCCTGAAAGATTGCTCGGAGTAAGGCTCGATAGTCAGGCCCCGACAGTACAGCCTCCACCTCTCGTGCAAATTGCACGGTGTCTGCGATTGTCCATTGTGGGAGCAGTCCTGCGTGGACCATGAAGAAACCATTTTCGTGATGATGCAGCGGCTGTTGCCGGAGCCAATCGAGTAACTCATTTCGGTCAGGAGCCGCCAGCACATCTTGAATCGTATCCTTCGGTCGTGGAGGCACGATACCTTCCGCAACGGCCAGCAGAAACAAATCGTGATTCCCGAGCACGACCTGTATGGACGGTTCAATCTGCTTGAGGTAACGAAGGACGCTGAGAGAGTCAGGGCCTCGGTTGACGAGGTCACCGACAAGCCAGATCCGATCTGTGCGAGGTTGGAACCTGATGCGGTCAAGTAGGTTGCGGAGAGAGTTGTAACACCCCTGAATGTCTCCGATAGCGTAAGTGGGCATGTCCCAGAGCGAGACAGGAAAAGTTATTTATGGATACTTTGCTTCAATCTTGCTCGACAGCCCGCCTCGTGCGGTGAACGTACCGGTAACTTTTGCCCAGACCGGGCGGCATGACTTCACGATGTCCTGAAGGATGCGGTTCACGGCGTTCTCGTAAAAGATACCCAGGTTGCGATAAGCATGGATGTACATTTTGAGTGCCTTTAGTTCTAGGCATTCTTTATCGGGCATGTAGTGCAGCGTAATGGTGCCGAAGTCGGGCAGGTTCGTTTTCGGGCAGATCGCGGTATATTCCGGAATCTCGATCGTGATCTCATAGCCCTTGTACTGATTTGGGAACGTTTCAATGTCCGGTAGCGGTGCCGAGATGCCGCTCGTTGCATGCCGCTCGTTATAGCCTAGTTTCGTGACTTTGGGTTTTCTCCTGACCGTTTCACGTTTCACGTTTCACGCCTCACGTCTTGCTAAACCTGCTTCATCCATTCAGTCTGACCAATTTGTTCAAGTTCTAGATAGAGCGAGACCCACGGACATTTCATCTCTGGATACACTTCGCAGAGTCCTCCTCGGCGGACACCTCCACAGGGGCCATGAGCCATAAATTTTGGGCATTCAGCCTTGAGTGAATTGTCCGGAATCGGCGGACGCTTGTGTACTCCGCCGACGTGGGTGCCAGCATCATCTTCACCTGGGATCAGAACGCGTAGTGGCATGAGCTGCAGTGTAAACGGAATGTGGTTGATCGGCAATCTCTAAACATGAATTGAGAGAAAGATGCAGAGGGTTTCTTGAGAGTTGGCATCTTTGTTAATTGTGGTTGGGGCGAATGGCCTATTTCGCCCTGTTTTGATCTAGGCCTTCTTTCGGGCACCTTGGGCCCTCTTTGAAGTTGCTTTGATTTTCTTGACGTTATACTATCTCGAAGTCTGGCGTGGGGAATTTGTTTCCATGTTGATCATGGGGGAATTACGCGTGTGAGGAAGGATCAGGCAAAGATTGACAGCCTTTTTTCAGCTTTGCTAGGATGCCTGATGTGCTGTGAGTAAGGGCAGCGGTCCAAATTATTCAAACCCTCAAGACCCCACGTTGTTTTCGATGCTATGGTTTAGTGGTGTGAAGCAAATATCAGCAGTGGTCTGCCGCTGCTAACGATATAAGGGAGGTGCCTGATGAGCCTTGATTATGTCAAGTTTTCGAACGGATTTGAGAAGTTCATGCCAAAGGAATACCGGGACATGGTGGAGCACGGACCTTTTGGGAAAAAGGTGAGTGTTTCGCAGGTTGGGAGCTTTAAAGAAGTACTGGAAGAGCATCCCATGTGTGCCGGATGTGCCATGACGCTTTTTATCCGACTTGCAATGGTTGCGTTCCCAAATCCTGAAGATACTATTACGGTTGGAACGGCTGGATGTGGTCGTCTTGCCATTTCTCAGGCGGCCATCCCATTTGTCTATGGTAACTATGGCGATCAAAATGGAGTAGCCAGCGGACTCTCTAGAGGACTCCGCCTTCGGTTCGGCGACAAGCCGAAAGATGTGGTAGTGATGGCCGGAGATGGTGGGACGGCGGATATTGGTTTTCAACAAGTGCTCCACTCCTGGTTCCGCAAAGAACGGTTTACGACCATCATGTTGGACAACGAAGTCTATGGGAACACCGGCGGTCAGGAAAGCGGAATGACGAATCGGGGCGCCGTGTTGAAAATGGCCCCACTCGGAAAGAAGTTTGAAAAGATGGATATGTTGCAGATGGCCAAGGTTGCCGGTTGCGCCTATGTGGCGACGGTGGTGCCGAATAATCCACGCCGTGTAGAAAGCGTGATCAAGAAGGCTGTGTTGATCGCTCGCGAAGTTGGGTCGACCTACATTCAGGCCTACACATCCTGCAATATCGAATACGCCATTCCGACCGACAAGGTCATGGAAGATGCCAAGACCGTCGAAAACGATCGGTATCAATTTACGGAATACGTCAGCGAAGAAGCGAAGCAATACCTGACCGAGCGTTACGGCTACAAGGAATTCCTTGCTAAGCCGGCTGCTGCGATTCCCAACAAAGCTTAAGCGATCGAAGGAGATATACGATGGCGAAACGCTTCAACATTCGAATGGCTGGTGTCGGCGGGCAGGGTGTCGTGACCGGGTCTCACATTCTGAGCACAGCCGTCATCAATGCCGGCGGCGAAAGTACCATTGTCCCGTTCTACGGGTCCGAAAAGCGAATGGCGCCGGTCGAAAGCTATGTCCGGGTGTCCGATGAGCCGATTTATGAAATCGGCGAGATCACGTTTCCGCACATCATCATTATTTTTCACCCGCAGGTCATCACTCACGGCAAGTCGTATACGATGCCGTTTTACTTCGGTTTGAAGGAAGATGGTGTTGCCTTGATCAATAATGATGGACCGATGAATCTCCATAGAGATCAGGCTGCTGAACTTCAGAAGCTTCGGGCAAAGCTCTATTACTTTCCTGCGACGAAAATTTCTCTGGAAGTGGCAGGCATGGATCTCGCCACCAATATGGCGCTGATGGGTTGTATTGGTGCAATTACAGGGCTCACGAGCATGGAGGGGTTGGATCAGGCCGTCAAGGACCGGTTCCTCGGAAAAGGATTTGTAGTATCTGGCGGTACTGCTGCTCTCGACAGTGTCGTAGAACGGAAGTTCAAAAAGAAGCAGGAACTGATCGAGAAAAACGTCGCAGTGATGCGGGCAGGATGGAACTATGCGGTCGACCATGGTTGGGCCGCAGCCGATGTCAAACGCGTCGAGGAGCCAGTGGCAACGGCCACTGCGTAGGAGAGCCACAAAGGAGTCTTCATGTATCTTGTAGCCGATATAAGCATTGAAATCTGTGCGGCAAAGAGCTGTAAGTTATGCACGCAGTATTGTCCGGAAGCCAACACGATTCTCTACAGCGACGAGATGGGCAAAGATCAGGGATTCAAGTATGGTTCTGCTTATGTTGCGGTGGATCGTTGTAAAGGGTGTGCCCAGTGCGTGTGGGTCTGTGACAACATGGCTAAGAACAATGCCATTAAAATGATCATGATCGATCAGCTGCCGAAGGCGGCCTTGACGGACAACATTACCTACGGCGAAAAAAGCACGACAGCCGTTTTGGCCAGTCCGGTTGTCGGTTAAAGAGCGAGGAAAGGGGAAAGGGCGTGGCAACAACACAGGATACGAGAGAGCGCATCATTGTACCGGGGCCTGCGGGTTTTCATCCTCCATCAGCTGCACAATTGGGTGTCTCGCTACCGGATCCGGGGGAGGGTTTGTTCTACGGATTGCTCGAGCCAAATGAGGAAGTCGTCATTGAAGAGATGGCTCGTAAGATGCTGACGAGCCCGAATGCGACTCTATTTCCTGGCCCCCTATTGCTCTGGGCCTGGAACGATCATGCTGTGGAAAAAGCAAAGGCGACGCTAGAGATTGCCGCGCAGATTCCTGAAGTGATGATTATCCCGATGCCGGACTATCGACCCAAGTATCCCAAAATCGACCCAGAGGAAGTGATCAACCCAAACCATCCCAATCTGACCATCTGGGGCAATAAAATCGAAGCCTGTATCTTCATCGGGGTCCATTGTCACTATGCAAATTTGACTCTCAAGATGATTCGGGCGGGAACGAATTGCTGCACGATGGCGGTTTGTGCCGAGCAGGGCCACGAAGACGCTATGCTCACCATCCGTGACTCAGATACGGCGAAGTTGAAACGTGTTGCCCAGATCTTCAAGCGGGTCCGTGAGGAAATGGGCATCAAGCTGCCGAAGAACGGTGAGAACGTTCGGTTCACCGGAACGCAATCGAAGGTGCATGGGGGGAAGACCCACACCAATCCGATGGCATTTGCACCAACCCCAGGAGGGGCTGGGAGTGCAGCGATCTTCGGACACTCGGCAGAACAGATGAAGCGAGAAGGGTAGGTTGAGCGCACAGCTCACCATCTTATAGAGGTGTAATCATGAGCGAAACCGAAGTGAAAACGAATCCGCAAGGCGATCCGATTACCAGCGTGGCGGCGCCAAAGTCGACTGGAAAACAAGATCCCCATGGAGAAGCAAAAAGGCAGAAGATCGTCACTCCGGAATACATGTTTCTCGAAGCGCCTCGGACCAAGGAGTTCATTACCGGGAGCGAGGCGGCTAAGGAAGCGATTCGCCGCTCAAATGTCGATCTGGCCATCGCCTATCCGATTACACCGCAAAGCGAAACGATGCAGTTGGTGGGTGTGCTCTACGGCGAAGGCTATGTGAAAGAGTATTACCGAGGTGAAGAAGAAGTCGGTGTCATGGCAGCCATTGCCGGTGGATCGCGTGCGGGTGTCCGTTGTTATACCGCGACGGCCGGTCCAGGTACGCTGCGCGGGCTCGAAGGGATTGCGTCTTGGCCGGGTCACCGTCTTCCAGTTGTGGCGATGTTCACCTGCCGCGTCGTTAACGCGCCATTGGCCATTCAACCGGATAACATCGAAGTAGCCTATCTGTTGAACTGCGGCATGATTGTCTTCCATGCTGAAAATCAACAAGACATGTTCGATTTCACGATGGCCGGGTTCACGATCAGCGAAAAGAATGATGTGACGTTGCCGGTTGGGGTCTGCTGTGACGGATTTTTCGTCACCCATGCCCGCGGCTATGTGCGCATGCAAGATCGTGGTATCAAGTTGCCGCCGCGCGAAGCTTGGCGCGGAGCCGTTCCTGTGCTCGATGCAGAGAATCCACCAGCTCGGCTGTCTCGAGACGCCCCAGTTCAGAAGTCGAACTTCATGGCGTATAACATTCATGCGGTGTGGCAGCAAGAAGTGTGGGCAGCTGTCGAACGCTCTCGGAAATACATCAATAAGTATATGGGCGGCTTGCTGACGGCAGAAAACGTCGAAGGCGCCGAGGCGATCATCATCGCGTCCGGCAGCGCAGCGGCTCAGTCCCGTGAGGCGGTGCGGCTTTGCAAGGATAAAGGCCTCAGCGTTGGGTTGATCAAGGTTCGCTCCCTTCGCCCGTTCCCAACCAAGGAGCTGCGAGAACTGTGTAAGAATGCGAAGTTGATCGTTGTGCCGGAATTCAACTATGTCGGTTGGCTGGCCAAGGAAGTAGCGACCGCGGTCTATGGATACTCCAAGGCCAAGATCATCGGTGGTCCCCGTGTCTATGGGGGACAGTCGATGCCGGTAGAGTTGATTCTGGACGAGGTCGAATCCGGTCTGACCGGGAAGAAGTCTACCAACGTTGCGATGTCTCAGGTTATGGGCGGCAGTATCAGTCAGGACGAAGTCGCTCACTTCATGCGTAGTATCTAGAACAAGACCCGCGTTAATGCGAAGGGCCTCTCAAGTTAAAAACCTGAGAGGCCCTTCGTAATTCCTATCTATTTGACCTATCTAGATCTCTCTCAAAGGGATGTTCTCTTGGTAGAGAAACCGATCGGCTACCATTATCCCTGAATCTCGTCTTCAACCATTTCTTCACTGGCTGGCATGCCGTAGGCGACGTATTTTGCATAGGATAGGTAGATCGATGCGCTGTCGGTCATCGCTTTCGAGCCGGCGGTCAACCGGACGACTTTGTCGGAGCCGGGTGGCTCCACGTTCTGCAACATCGTGACATGGTCGTGCAGCAGTCGGATATAGCGCTCCACCGCCGATTCAACGTCTTTATAGGCCTTCAAAATTTCATCGGTCATTGTTGTCCTCCATCTTACGATGAGCATACACTACGCCCATGCGACGGCTCAACGCCATGGTCTCTCCGGCTATTCAAGCGGCTATTGACCAGCTGGTGAAGGCAGAAGGTCTTTCACGAAGGGAAGTCGTGGAGGCTGTCGCCGAACTCTCTCGCCTCTTTACTAAGGACCGAAGCCGACTCAGCCGAACCTATTTTGACGATAAGGCCCTCCGGGGTGCCTACCTGCACTACTTCATGCCTGTGAATCTTGCCAAGATCCAGGTATTGCTCAATGAGATGCCGCACCCTGAACCAGGCGACAGTTTCTCGGTCTTGGATCTTGGATCAGGCCCGGGAACTGGCGCACTCGCTGTTCTCGACTGGTGGCATGAGCGAAAGGTGTCTCATGCAGTATCAGTGACCGCTGCTGATAATTCTATGAAGACGCTCAGACAAGCGAGGCAGTTGTGGGATCAGTACTGCCAGGAGGCCGGTGTCGGGAAAGCAGACTTGCAGACATTTGTGGGGGATTTCGAGCAGCGCGTCTGGTTAACGCAGATACGGCAGCAAGGTCCGTTTGATCTTATCGTCATCGCCAACTGTTTGAACGAAATCCATACCGAAGCGAAAGCCTCGATTGAGGTACGAGTGGGTTTGGTGGCGGAGTGCTTAGCGCTACTCGCACCTCACGGCACCATCATGATCGTAGAGCCGGCATTAAGAGAGACCTCACGTGGGTTGTCTCAGGTACGAGACCGGTTGCTCCAGGAGAAGCGCTGTGGCGTCTATAGCCCCTGTCTTCATGAAGAGAACTGTCCGGCGTTACTGAAACCAGATGACTGGTGCCATGAAGAGCGAGCATGGGAGCCACCAGCATCGGTCCAAGAAATCGACCAGGAAGTTGGTTTCATCAAAGACGCGCTGAAGTTTTCGTATCTCTTGTTGCGTAAAGACGGGAAGACCATTGTCGAACGACGGCCGGATGTGTTTCGAGTCGTGAGCGAACTGCGTCTCCTTAAAGGAGAGAAGCGGGCCTGGCTCTGTAATGAACAGGGGCGGCAGGAAGTCGGCCGACAGGATCGCCTTGTGTCACCACACAACACAGCATTCGATCAGTGGCATCGCGGTGCGATTGTCCAGATTGAGAAGATCGTCCACAAAGAACGAAGGGGGAAAGTGTCGGCATTGGGACGGATCGAATGTAACGCGGCTGTTGATATAATCCGTCCAGTATGAAGCATCTTGGATTAGCTGGCGGGACAAGAATCACATTAGCAGAAGGAGATCTGTAACATGCAGCACATCCTGCAAGGCGCGATTCTGGTGTTGCTGATACTCCAAAATCCTTACTGCCTCTTCGCTGGCAGATATGGCGAATCGCCAACAGGCTGAGGCGATTAGGGCTCACATGAAAGAGAATTTCGGGTACCCAGGCTTGGAAACCTCCTGGTACGCGAGTATTGTGAGTCTTTCTGTGGAGGGGGAAAGCGTAGTCGTAACCACCAAGCTCTCCAAGGCTACAACTGCCAAAGAGTACGCAAAGGGAATCTGTCAGGCAGTCTCAGGCTGTATCTTTTCAAACCAGAATTCGTAGCATGGGTATTGAACATATACAGGTGATTGGCCCTATAGAAATAGTAGTGGTCAGCCGTCGTGGTCTTGACGATCGATGCGAGACTCGTTGAGCAGGGAAAAGCCGGCATCTCTCATCTCTGCTAGTAAGCTCAGAACTAGTCTGATGAAGGCCGAGGATGAGTAGGTTTAGTCTGCTTCCGGTTCCGAGCTACCATGTTGGTGAGAGACCTTGTCTTCTTCAAACAGCTCCGCCATTTCTTCCGCCATTACATCAGCATCATCTTGAATTGGGATGAGAGGGATTTCTTTTCTCGCCTTGGGTTGTTCATCCGACGAGGGCTGGTCAGGCTGTTTGGGCTTGTCAGTCATAAGCTCAGTATACACCAGTAGAGGCTGGGACTGTGGATTTATTCAAAGGCTTCCAGCGACGATTTCTCCGGAAACTGCCGTTTGCAGCCTTGGCAGGTCACAAAATAATACGCATCCCGCACGGACAGGGTGGCGCGTAAATCGAGAGTGACCCCTTGGTGATTGCACGCCGTGCAGGAAATCTCTTTCAATCGAAGCGGCACATCCGGCTGTGTCCGAAGGTAGAACTCCATGTCGGTGTACACTGGAAAGGTGTAGAAACATTTCCTGCAGATGCCGCGCCAGTCGCCGTCCGGTCCCATAAATCGTTCATCGATGGCAAAGTCGGACTGTTTGCACACGGCGCATTGGACCGTATTCAGTCGTCGCTCTACTTCCTGTTGCGTCAGGGTGACCATATGGATGTGAGTATAGCGGGGGGAGAAATGAAATCGCAACCAGTCGGCTGCGCCAGTGAGATTGCTTGACGCTCACCGGTATCGAGATATACTGACTATGCGATGCACATGATTACCGAAAATCTGTTAGTGGGCAGCATCGATGATGCGCAGGAGCCTCCCGCGGTGGTCGGCACTCTTTTGTTCGTCGCTGAAGAGTTTACGATCACGCCAGCCAAATGGGTTGACTATCATCGTATTCCCCTTCGAGAGTTTGCCAAGGCCGATCCTACGAAGCTGATGGAAGCGGTCCAATGGCTTGAATCTCGCGTCTCCAAGGGTAGGACGCTGGTTTGCTGTCGAGCTGGAATGGGTCGGTCTGTTTCTGTGGTCATGGCCTATCTCTGCTGCGTGGAAGGGCGCACGTATGATGATGTGCTGAAGTTGGTGATGGCTCGGCGGCCTGGTGCCATGCCGCTGCCGAATCTTCAAGTCGCCATTGAACAGGTCCGTCAACTTCGGCGTGTCAGTAAATCTGTGCCCTCCGGTTTATAATTCACTGTCCTCTTTCCTCGCTTCTTGCCTTTCCATCATCCTCGTGGCGTAATGCAGCCTTCTTGTTTAGGTGGTTGAGTTATGCCTGAGTTGCCAGAAGCAGAAGTCGTCGCTAGGCAGATCCGTGCTCGTCTCCTTGGAGCACAGCTGAGGGATCTCTGGATCGGCCGTGCGGACATCGTGCGCGAGGGCCACCTCACCGCCTCGTGGTATCGAGGCGCTGTGCTTCAGTCCGTCCAGCGATTTGGGAAAAGCGTGGCGTTGGGATTCGTGAACCAAAACGCCTGCCGCTACGTGGTGGCTGAACTCGGGATGACCGGACTCCTCCTGTTCCAGTCCGTGCCGACGAAATACCCACAACACGTGCACGTCAGACTGTCGTTCGATGGCGCGAGTGAGCCGGAGCTTCGGTATTGGAATCCCCGCCGGTTCGGACGCCTTTCCTTGCTGGACAAGATCGGGCTTGAACGATACCTCACCCGCCGATTTGGGGTTGATCCGTTGCTCGTCTCAAAGCAGGATTTTGTACGAATTCTACGAGAGCGGCGTGGTCGGCTAAAGCCGCTGCTGATGCATCAACAAATTATTGCCGGCATCGGGAACATTTACGCGAACGAGATTCTCTTTAGGGCCAGGCTCCATCCGAACATGCCGGTGAGTCAACTATCGGTTGGAAAAGTCCAACGTCTCTATGGGGTTATGTGCGAAGTTCTTAAGGAGGCGATTCTCGCGGGAGGGTCCAGCGTCCGTGATTTTTTTGCTCCTGACGGAACCGAGGGGCAATACAAACGCCGGCATTTGGTGTATGGGAAAGAGGGGCAACCCTGCCCAAACCGATGTGGGGGAAGTATTCAGCGACTGCAAGGGGAACGAAGTTCTTATTTCTGCTCACGATGTCAATCGCTTCGGTCGACACGATAATCCATTGTTGAAGAAGAACCGTTATTTTCTAGCTGCTTAGAGCGAGAGCACCTCACTGCATTTGCGCTAGGCCTTTTGATCCCTCTCCGTTTAGTCCCTCTGGCGTCTTGAGAGATCCTATTAATTTCCGCTACAATCCGCCTTCCCGATCGGCTGAGTTCACGACGAAGGAGAATTCGTATGGCTAAGGTGTTGGAGGGCCCCGGCATGGGGCTGATGAAGAAGTGGGGTATCCACGTTCCTCACTATGTAGTGGTCACGAGCGCGGACGAGCTGTCCAAGCTCGGACAAGCGAATGATTGGATGAAGTCTTCCAAGCTGGTGGCGAAGGCCCATGAGGCGCTTGGGTCACGGTTCAAGCTCGGCCTCGTGAAGGTCGGCTTGGATCTCAAGGATGCCGTGGCGGCGACCAAGGAAATGATCGGACGTCAGGTCGGCAGTATCAAGGTGACGCAAGTCATCGTGTCGGAAATGGTCCCGCACAAGGAAGAATATTATTGTGCCGTGAAGTCTACCCGCGAAGGCAGCGAGGTCCTCGTTGCCAATTGCGGTGGGATCGAAGTCGAATCGAACTGGGAGCGTGTCAAGCGCTTATGCCTCGAAGTCGGAGAAGCGCCCTCCCCTGAAGCACTCGAGAAACTCTCGAAGGATGCTGGGTTTACCGGTGCCCTCGCCAAAAAGATGGCCGATTTCGCCGGCAAGATGTTCACCTGTTTCGATAACGAGGATGCGCAGTATCTTGAAGTGAACCCGGTTGTGGTGCGCGAGAGCGATGGTGAATTGGTCGCACTCGATGCCGTGACGTTGCTCGACGGGGACGCAAAATTTCGCCATCCGGATTGGAACTTTCAGTTTGCCGCGGAGTTTGGTCGGGCCTATAGCAAAGACGAAGTGGAGGTCATGGCGGTCGACAGCAAGATTAAGGGTTCGGTCAAGTTCATCGAGATCCCCGGCGGCGACACAGCCATGCTGCCTGCGGGCGGTGGAGCCAGTGTGTATTACTCCGATGCCGTCGTGGCACGTGGCGGGAAGTTGGCGAACTATGCCGAATACTCCGGCGATCCACCGGATTGGGCGGTGGAAGTGCTCACGGAGAAAGTCTGCTCGTTGCCGGGAATCAAGAACATTATTGTCGGCGGTGCAATCGCGAATTTTACCGATGTGAAAAAGACATTCGGCGGCATCATCAATGGATTCCGTAAAGCGAAGGGCGACGGGAAACTGAAGGGCGTCAAGATTTGGGTCCGCCGCGGAGGGCCGCGTGAGAAGGAAGGGCTTGACGCGATGCGCGCGTTGAAGGACGAGGGCTTCGATATCAACGTCTTCGATCGTAACACCCCGCTGACGGACATCGTCGACAAGGCGCTGCAAAAATAAGAATCAAAGTGCTGGGTCAGGAGCGGCGCAGTTGCTCGCGTGCTCATGGCCCAGCGCTCAGGTCTTAGCACTGAGAAAGAGGAGATTCCGATGAGCATTCTGGCTAATAAAGACACGCGTGTGGTGATTCAGGGAGGTGCCGCCGGTGTCAACGCGGCTCGCCGTATGGCCGAGTTCTGTTACTTAATCAAGCGTCCACTTAACGTCGAAGCATTCGTCTATCCTCCAGATGCCGGCAAGACCAACGAAATTCCATACGGCAGCGGCCTGATTGCCATTCCGGTGTACAAGACGGTTGCCGAGGCGACGAAAGCCCACCCGACCATCAATACCAGTCTCGTGTACATCGGAGCCGATCGCGCCATGAAGGGCGCGCTGGAAGCGCTCGATGATTCGCATATTAAAGTTGTGTCGATGATCACGGAAGGTGTGCCCGAGAAGGATGCCAAGCTGCTCGGCACCCATGCGCGCAAGCTCGGCAAGGTGTTCAATGGCCCATCCTCAATCGGGATCATTTCTGCCGGGGCTTGCCGGTTAGGTGTGATCGGCGGTGCCTTCGACAACCTGGTCCTCTCAAAACTCTATCGCGAAGGGTCGTTCGGCGTCATTACGAAGTCGGGTGGCTTGTCCAACGAAATCATCTGGATCTGCTCCCAATTTGCCGACGGTATCACGACGGCGATCGGTATTGGAGGCGATGCCTATCCGGGCACGGACTATGTGAGCTACCTTGAAATGTTCGAAAACGATCCTCAGACGAAAGCCGTGGTCATCGTCGGTGAAATGGGAGGGGATCTGGAAGAGCGTGCTGCCGAGTGGTATGGGGCCAAGAAGCGTCGTGTAAAGCTCATCGGTGTTGTCTCTGGCTTCTGCCAGGAGAGTTTGCCGAAAGGGATGAAGTTCGGCCATGCGGGTGCCAAGGAAGGGATGAAAGGCGAAGGGTCAGCTCGTTCCAAGTCCGACGCGCTCAAGAAGGCTGGTGCGATCGTCCCAGCGACATTCGGCGCGCTGGGGCCAGCGATCAAAGAAACCTATCAAGAATTGTTGAAATCCGGCCAGGTGAAGGAAGTAGTCGAGCCTGCCGTTCTTCCAAAGCTCCCCAAAACGGTCGAAGAGGCGATGAAGGCAGACGAAGTCATAGTAGCGCCTCTGATTCGCACAACTATCAGCGATGACCGCGGTGATGAACCCTGCTATGACGGCTATCCGGCTTCCGAACTCATTAATAAGGGCTACGAAATTCCCCACGTCATCGGTCTTCTCTGGGACAAGCGGCTGATCTCAAAACAAGAAGCCGAAATCATTAAGCGGATCATGATGCTCTCCGCCGATCACGGCCCCTGCGTGAGCGGAGCGTACGCCACCATCCTCGCCGCCTGTGCCGGTATTGGAATGTCCCAAGCGGTCGCTGCCGGGTTGATCATGATTGGACCGCGATTCGGCGGGGCCGTCACAGACGCTGGACGCTGGTTTAAGTATGCCGTCGACAACAAGATGAATGTGGACGAGTTTCTGGCTTACATGAAGAAGAATGTGGGGCCAGTGCCCGGCATCGGTCACCGAGTCAAGAGCTTGCGCAATCCGGACAAGCGGGTGAAGGAGCTCGTCGGGTATGTGAAGAGTTTGAACATCAAAACACCATGCCTCGATTTTGCGCTGCAGGTCGAGCAGGTGACGGCGGTGAAGAAAGATAATCTCATTCTAAACGTCGATGGGACGATGGCAGCCGTCCTGGTTGATCTCGGGTTCCCGGTCGATAGTTTGAACGGCTTCTTCATCCTGTCTCGCACGATCGGATTGATCGGCCATTGGGTTGATCAAAAGCGGCAAGATAGTCGTTTGATCCGATTGTTCGATTACTTGGTGAACTACGCGGCACCGAAGCGGAGAGAAGTACCGCCGCTCAAGTAGAAGCTATCAGTCTACAGCCGTCGGACTTCAGTCGCTGAGGGATGATTGCTGACAGCCCTATAAGTAAGGAGATAAGTCATGTCCATGGATCTCGCCAAAAATCTCTATGCCAAGATGCCGGGGGTCTTTGAGAAGGCCAGAAAGAAATTCGGCCGACCGTTGACGCTGGCGGATAAGATTCTTGTCTCACATGCCGACAACTTCGACACCCAGACTTGGGAACGTGGGAAGGCCATGTTGGCGCTGCGTCCGGATCGTGTGGCGATGCAGGATGCCACGGCTCAGATGGCCGTGCTGCAGTTCATGCAGGCAAACAAGAAGAAGGCTGCCGTACCGAGCACCATCCACTGCGACCACTTGATCCGTGCAGAAATGGGGTCTGAGAAGGACTTGACGCGTGCCTTGGATGAGAACAAAGAAGTCTATAACTTCCTGGCTTCTGCGGCGAAGAAGTATGGCATCGGCTTTTGGAAGCCAGGCGCTGGGATCATCCACCAAGTTGTGTTGGAAAACTATGCATTCCCAGGCTGTTTGATCATTGGGACCGATTCACATACACCGAACGGCGGCGGATTGGGTGGCTTGGCCATCGGGGTCGGTGGGGCGGATGCCGGCGAAGTGATGGCTGGGTTGCCGTGGGAAGTGCTCCATCCGAAATTGATCGGGGTGAAGCTGACCGGCAAGTTGAGTGGGTGGGCGTCCGCAAAAGATGTGATCCTCTACCTCTGCGGCCTGCTTACGGTGAAGGGCGGGACGAACAAGATCGTCGAATACTTTGGCCCAGGTGCCGAGACGATCAGCGCCACCGGCAAAGGTACCATTTGCAACATGGGAGCGGAGTTGGGCGCCACCACCTCTGTATTCCCATTTGATCAAAAGATGGTCGACTACCTCAATATCACCGATCGGGCAGATTTGGCCAAATTGGCCCAAGCGAATCAAGCGCTGCTCGTGGCCGATTCTGAAGTGGCACAGGCGCCGGAGAAATACTACGATCAAATTATCGAGATTGATCTGTCGAAGCTTGAACCACATGTTGTGGGTCCACATACTCCGGACTTGGCGCGGCCCATTTCAAAGCTGGCTGCGGAAGCGAAGGAAAAGGGCTATCCGATTGAACTGAAGGCGGCCTTGATTGGGAGCTGTACGAATTCGTCGTACGAAGATATCAGTCGATCGGCGCATATCGCAAAACAGGGGCTGAAGGCTGGTTTGAAAGCCAAGACGTCCTTTCTTGTGTCGCCAGGCTCCGAACGTATCTATCACACCATGAAGCGCGATGGCTTCCTGGATACCTTTGAACAGCTGGGCGGTACGGTCCTGTCGAATTCCTGCGGCCCTTGCATCGGACAGTGGAAACGCGCCGATGGCGTCAAGGGGAAGGCCGACTCAATCGTCAGCTCATTCAATCGGAATTTCCCCGGCCGAAACGACGGCATCAGTGACACGTTATCGTTTCTGGCGAGTCCGGAAGTCGTGACAGCCTACGCGCTGTCGGGCGACCTCGGGTTCGATCCCGTCAGCCAGAAGTTGAAGGCTGCCGATGGCAAGGAATTCAAGCTCGAGCCTCCAGTTGGGGAAGAGCTTCCAGCCAAGGGCTTTGCAAAGGGCGAGGAAGGCTATGTTGCGCCGGCTGAAGACGGGTCGAACCTCACGGTAGACATTCCGCCGATCAGCGAACGGTTACAGGTCTTGCAACCGTTTCCACGCTGGGACGGGAAGGATTTCGACAAGTTGCCGCTACTGATCAAGACTAAGGGCAAGACTACGACCGACCATATCTCTCCTGCCGGCCCGTGGCTCAAGTTCCGTGGGCATTTGGACAAGATCAGCGACAATATGTTCCTTGGCGCCAATAGCGCATTTGGGTCAGAGCCAGGTAAGGGCACGAACGTGCTCACCGGTGAATCAAACCTCACGATCGCCCAGATCGCTCGGGCCTACAAGTCGAAGGGTATTGGATCGATCGTCGTCGGCGACGAGAACTACGGTGAGGGCAGCAGCCGGGAACATGCGGCCATGTCGCCGCGATTCCTCAATGTGCGTGCAGTGATCACCAAGAGCTTCGCGCGCATTCATGAGACTAATCTCAAGAAGCAGGGCATTTTACCGTTGACGTTCGCGGATCCAAAGGACTACGACAAGATCGAGCTGAACGATCGACTGAGTGTGGTGGATTTGGCGAACCTGGCACCGGGGAAACCGGTCACCGTGGTCGTGCATAAACCGAGCGGTGATGTGAAGGTTCAAGCAAATCATAGTATGACGACACAACAAATCACCTGGTTCAAGGCCGGTTCAGCGTTGAACGCGCTGAACTAATGTTTTATCGTTAGGGAATTCCTGATCTTGGCGGCATCTTTCCTCAAGAAGGGGAGGATCACGAGAAGATCGAGGAGTGCAGGACCGCATCAGCGTGACGGGGCTATACCATGGCATCCGGCAAGCCGGTGATGGTGGGAGTTAAGGAAGGGAAAGCACCATCCTTACTAGGCAAGCTATCGCAGGCAGCATCAACTGCGGGCTGTAGTTTGAGGCCGACTCGGCGTGATTGACGCCGAGCTCAACCATTTATCCGGAGGAACGTAGTCATGGCGAAAGCAGACAAAATCATCTATACGAAGACCGATGAAGCACCGATGTTGGCGACCTATTCGTTCTTGCCGATTATCAACGCCTTCACCAAGGCGGCGGGTGTGACCGTGGAACTGCGCGATATCTCGCTTGCAGGCCGCGTGATCGCCGTGTTTCCTGAGTATCTGACTGACGCACAGAAACAGCATGATGCCTTGGCCGAATTGGGAGAAATGGCCAAGACACCGGAAGCCAACATCATCAAGTTGCCGAACATCAGCGCCTCGATTCCGCAGTTGGTCGCGACGATCAAGGAATTGCAGGCTCAGGGCTATAAACTGCCGGACTATCCTGAGAATCCGAAGGACGATAAGGAAAAAGACATCAAGGCTCGTTACGACAAAGTGAAGGGCAGTGCCGTTAACCCTGTGTTGCGCGAGGGCAATTCAGACCGACGGGCTCCTTTGTCGGTGAAAGCCTATGCTCGAAAGCATCCGCACAAGATGGGCGCCTGGTCTTCGGACTCAAAGACCCATGTTTCACACATGAATGGCGGCGATTTCCGGTCGAATGAAAAATCGATGACCATTCCAGCTGCGACGACGGCGAAGATCGAATTCGTCGGAGCAGACGGGAAGACTACTGTCTTGAAAGAGAAGATCGCGTTGCAGGCCGGAGAAGTGCTCGATGCCACGTTCATGAGCGTAAAGGCGTTGCGGAAGTTCTTGGAGGAACAGATTGAAGACGCGAAGGCCAAAGGCATTCTGTTCTCGCTCCACATGAAGGCCACTATGATGAAGATCTCGGATCCGAAGATCTTCGGCCATGGCGTAACGGTATATTACAAGGATGTATTCGAGAAGCACGCCGAGACATTTAAGAAGCTTGGCGTCGATCCAGATAACGGGCTTGGCGACGTGTATGCCAAGATTAAGTCATTGCCAGACGAGCAGCAGAAGGCCATCGAGGCCGACATTCAGGCGGTCTACCAGAAGCGCCCGCCGATGGCAATGGTGAACAGCGACAAGGGGATCACGAATCTCCACGTGCCGAGCGACATCATCATCGATGCGTCCATGCCGCCGGTCATCCGCGACAGCGGCAAGATGTGGAACCCGCAGGGCCAATTGCAGGACGTCAAGTGCGTGATTCCCGACGCCAGCTATGCGCCGATCTATCATGAGGTCGTCGAGTTCTGTAAAAAGAACGGGGCCTTTGATCCGAAGACGATGGGGACGATTCCCAACGTCGGGTTGATGGCACAGGCGGCAGAGGAATATGGGTCGCACGATAAGACTTTCAAGGCCTCTGCCAATGGCACGATCCGGATCGTAGATGCCTCGGGTGCCACACTGCATGAGCACAAGGTGGAAGAGGGGGACATTTGGCGTGCTTGTCAGGTGAAGGATGCTCCGATTCAAGATTGGGTGAAGCTGGGAGTCACTCGTGCGCGCGCGACTGGTGCGCCGGCGGTGTTCTGGCTGAACAAGGATCGTGCCCACGATGCGGAATTGATCAAGAAGGTCAATGCCTATCTGCCGAAGCACGATACCACTGGTTTGGAAATCAAGATCATGGCACCGGCCGAGGCTTGCCGGTTCTCGATCACCAGGATGAAGGAAGGCAAGGACACGATTTCCTGCACCGGGAACGTGCTCCGCGATTATCTCACCGACCTCTTCCCGATTCTTGAAATCGGAACAAGCGCGAAGATGCTCTCGATCGTCCCATTGTTGAACGGTGGAGGTCTGTTCGAGACGGGTGCGGGCGGCTCGGCGCCGAAGCACGTGCAGCAATTCCAGCAAGAGGGCTATCTACGCTGGGACTCGCTGGGTGAGTTCCTGGCTCTGGCTGCCTCATTAGAACACTTGGCTAAAGCTGGGAACAATGCAGTGGCGAAAATTCTGGCAGACACGCTGGATCAAGCCAACGCCAAGTTTCTTGAGAGTAATAAGTCACCAGCCAGGAAAGTCGGTGAGATCGACAACCGTGGCAGTCACTTCTATCTGGCGCTCTATTGGGCACAAGCTTTGGCGGCACAGACGGCGGACAAGAAGATTGCCGAGAAGTTTACCAAGATCGCAAAGGATTTGAGCGATAACGAGAAGACCATCGATCAAGAATTACTCGCCGCACAGGGCAAGCCTCAGGATGTCGGTGGCTATTATCACCCGGATGATGCGAAGGCATTCAAAGCCATGAGGCCGAGTGCAACGTTGAACAAAATTGTCGATTCGTTTGCATAAATAATGAGGCGAGAGGGGTACAGTGAACCCGTACCTCTCTCGCTCTTCACCTCGTACGGTATAGGAAATGGCTCAAGATTCCTCTGAAAATGTCATTGATCAGCCTGAGGTGATGAAACCTCGGATGGTCACGATCGAGATCGCCGGCAAGAAGGTCGACGTGCCGGAAGGAATTACGGTTGTCCGTGCGATGTGGTACGCGGGTATCGACGTTGTCCGTGGTGTGGGCTGCCTTGGTGGATTTTGTGGCGCCTGTGCGACCTACTACCGGACGAAAGACGACCCCAAAGTAAAGACCTGTCTGGCTTGCCAGATGGCGGTGCAGGATGGCATGTCGTTTACGATGATGCCGCCGTTCCCGGCACGAAAAGCTACGTACGAGATTCAAACACTCCAAGATCCCAAACAAGACCTTTTCAATCTGTATCCTGAAGCCCCGCTCTGCCGAAACTGTAACGCTTGCACCGAGGCTTGTCCCCAGAAGATCGATGTCCGCGAAGGGGTCTGGAAAGCCGTGTTCGGTGATTTTAAGAGTGTCTCCGAAATGTTCATGGATTGCGTCATGTGTGGGATGTGCACGCCGGTGTGTATCGCAGACATTGCCCCCAATCTTGTCGCACTGTATGTAAGCCGTGCGCAGGGGGCTCATTTTGCTGACAAGCCGGTTGGGCTTGATGCTCGTATCAAGGAAATTCAGGATGGCCAATTCAACGAGGACTGGAAGAGGATCCTCAAGATGAATGAAAAGGAATTAGCGGATTACTGTGCGACGGTAAAGTGATTGCTCTGTAAAGGCGACCGAGATGGATATCCACGCACTCCAACAAATCGTGCACAAGACTCGGGATGCCCGTCGAAAGCAGACCATCCCCAAGTTCTCTCCAGCCGATCGCGATCAGCTCATTCACAAATTTCATCCCGACTTTCGTGCGAGCGCCTATCGACCGATCCAGTTTGGTCCCAACGAAGGTGAAAAAACCGTCGTTGAATTGGCAACTCTGCTCGAAGGGGATAGCCCGATTCAGGATCATGCCGAGCTGACTCCGGCCTATACGACGGACGTGTTGGTGATCGGTGGTGGAGGTGCGGGATGTGCGGCAGCCTTGCACGCGCATGGAGCCGGCACCAAGGTGATTTTGGCGACGAAGCTACGCTTAGGGGACTCCAATAGTGTGATGGCGCAGGGCGGCATGCAGATCTCGGTCGCCCCTGAAGATTCTCCTGTCACCCATTTCATCGATACACTCAAGGGCGGCCATATGGAGAACGACCACGATCTGCTGAAGGTCATGGTTGAAGAGGGCCCGTCCATTGCCAAATGGCTCATCGAGCTTGGAGTGTTGTTTGACCGTCAAGCCGACGGCAATCTCCACGTCAAGAAGGGAGGCGGGAGCTCTAAGCCTCGTCTACTGACCTGTTCAGACTATACCGGCCTCGAAATCATGCGTGTGCTCAAGGACGAGGTCATCAACCAAAAGATTCAGCTGTTGGAATTTGCCGCAGCCATCGAGTTGTTGAGTGACGACAGTGGTGCCTGTACTGGGGCCATCTTCAAAGATCTCGACAACCAACGCCATATCGTTGTGGCTGCCAAGTCCGTCATCTTGGCGACGGGTGGGATCGGCCGGCTCCACATCCAAGGGTTCCCGACCAGCAACCACTACGGGGCGACCGGCGACGGACTCTGCTTGTCCTACCGCATGGGTGCGAAGTTGGCGCATGTCGACACGTTTCAATATCACCCGTCTGGAGCAGTGTATCCTGAACAATTGATTGGTGCGCTGGTGACGGAAGGAATCAGATCCGAAGGTGGTCATCTGGTCAACGCCAAGGGCGAACGTTTCGTGAATGAGCTCGACACGCGTGATGTTGTGTCATCCTCGATCATCCGGGAATGCGAAGAAGGGCGTGGTATCAGGACGATGTCGGGTCGTGTCGGAGTCTGGCTGGATACGCCACTATTGGACGCGGAACATGGTCCAGGTACGGTCGAAAAACATTTTCCCGCCATGATGATGCAGTTCGAAAGATTTGGAATTGATATCAGTAAGGATCCGGTGCTGATCTATCCAACTCTGCATTACCAGAACGGTGGAGTGAAGATCGATACGAATTCGGAAACCAATGTGAAGAACCTATTCGTGGCCGGTGAGGCTTCCGGTGGCTTGCATGGGAGAAATCGGTTGATGGGTAATTCGTTGCTCGACCTCATGGTGTTCGGCAAGCGTTCAGGACTGACTGCGGCCGGACGGGTGGGGACGATGAAGCAAGGGAAGTTGACGTTACACCATCTCGATCGATTTCGAGCCGAAGCAAAGAAACATGGCAATGCCAGCGGTGTCATCTCGCCGATGGTCCTGCCTGCGTACACAAGGAAGGTGGGGTAGGACCGTAACGGGAACATTTCTTGTGCTCGCGCAACGCGGCACGCAAGACTGAGCGAATTTTCAAATTAAGGGCGGTGCTCGTTGGACGTGCGCAATAAGAGACGTCCCCGTCGACGTCCTGAAGAATGAGGTAGAGGATGAATGTTCACGAGTTCCAAGCCAAGCAACTCTTCGGTCAGTTTGGTGTCCCGGTGCCGCGTGGAAAAGAAATCACCTCGCCTGAAGATGCCACGGCGTGGGCTAATGAGCTGAACACGCCGGTGTTCGTCGTGAAGGCGCAAATCCATGCCGGGGGCCGTGGCAAGGCCGGTGGAGTCAAGATTACAAAAGACAAGGCTGCTGTAGCCGGCCTTGCGAAGGAGTTGATCGGTAAGACGCTCGTTACCCATCAAACGGGCCCCAAGGGTCGAAAAGTTCATCGCCTGCTTATGGAAGAAGGGGCGAATATCTCGAAGGAGCTGTATCTCTCTATCCTCGTCGATCGGGACACGGGATGGCCGACATTCATCGCCAGCACGGAAGGCGGTATGGAAATCGAAGAAGTCGCCGCCCATACCCCGGAAAAGATCATCAAGGAACCAATCGATCCGGCCGTCGGATTTCAAGGTTATAACGGGCGGAATATCGCCTTTGCACTTGGGTTACAGAGTATTGAGCCGGCTGCCGTGAGCCCCTTCATCAAGATGGTGGGAAATCTTTACCGGCTCTTCATGGAGAAGCACTGCGCTCTCGTTGAAATCAACCCGCTGATCATCACGAAGGAAAAGACTGTTGTGGCATTGGACGGGAAGGTATCCTTCGACGACAACGGGCTCTTCAAGCACGAAGATGTGCAGAAGATGCGCGATTTGAACGAGGAAGAACCGCTCGAGATCGAAGCGACGGCTAACAATCTCAATTACGTGAAGCTGGATGGCAACATTGGCTGTATGGTCAATGGTGCGGGTCTAGCCATGGCGACGATGGACGTGATCAAGCTGGCTGGCAGCGAGCCAGCGAACTTCCTGGATGTCGGCGGCGGCGCCACCAAGGAGACAGTTGCAGCGGGATTCCGCATTTTGCTCAAAGATCCCAACGTCAAAGGGATCTTCATCAATATCTTCGGTGGAATTGTCCGGTGTGAGCGTATTGCCCAAGGGGTGATCGACGCAGCCAAAGAAGTGAAAATTACGGTGCCCTTGGTGGTGCGGTTACAAGGGACGAATGCCGAGGAAGGTCGTAAGTTGTTGGCTGAATCAGGTTTGAAACTGGATGTCGCTAACGACCTTTGGGAAGCGGCACAGAAGATTGTAAAACTGACGGGGAAGGTAGCGTAGGAGGCGGGTCCTGTCGCCGAGCACCCAAGGATGCTCGCTACACCCATCCCCCTGCGGGGCCCTTCCGCTGCACGCGCTTGGGTGTCTGCTCGGCGTTATCCTCTAAGAAAGAAGAAAGAGGTTTATCGTGAGTATTTTAGTCAATAAGAATACACGAGTGGTTGTGCAGGGGATTACGGGGAAGGAAGGCTCGTTCCACGCGACACAGTGTAAGGCCTATGGGACAAAGGTTGTGGCCGGTGTGACTCCGGGCAAGGCCGGGCAAGAGGTCGAAGGCATTCCGGTGTTCAATACAGTGCGGGATGCGGTGAACAAGCAGCAGGCCGATACCTCGCTTATCTTCGTGCCTCCTCCGTTCTGTGCCGACGCGATCCTTGAAGCGGCTGATGCCGGGGTGAAGTTGATCATTTGTATCACTGAAGGAATTCCCGTCAACGACATGGTAAAGGTGAAGCGAGCGCTCCGTGGTCGGGATGTGAGGTTGGTAGGGCCTAATTGTCCCGGTGTCATCACGGTCGACGAAGCGAAGATCGGCATCATGCCAGGCTTCATTCACAAGAAAGGTGTCGTAGGTGTCGTGTCGCGAAGCGGCACCTTAACCTATGAAGCGGTTCATCAACTCTCGACATTGGGGTTGGGTGAGACGACCTGCGTCGGGATCGGCGGCGATCCGGTGAACGGCACGGGGTTTGTGGATGTTTTGCCGTTGTTTGAAAAAGACCAAGAGACCAAGGCCATTGTCATGATCGGGGAGATCGGCGGCGACGCGGAAGAGAAAGCTGCCGAGTTTATTAAGAAAAATGTGAAGAAACCGGTCATCAGCTTCATCGCTGGAATTACCGCGCCTCCTGGACGCCGTATGGGCCATGCCGGAGCCATTATCTCTGGTGGTAAGGGTACTGCAGCCGAAAAGATGAAAACGCTGGAAGCAGCCGGGGTCAAAGTGGTCAAGAATCCTGCTGAGATCGGCGAAGCAGTCAAAAAATCGCTAGGACGGTAATCCCTAAACTAGTTCCTCTGTTGGTACCTCTCTCTGCCACAGCTTCACGGGTGTCCTTTCTACTCTGTGTTCGTCGTGTGCTTTCTGTGAGAACGATGGGGTCAACATCATTTCTTTTACCGAGTTATTCACTGGTTTTTTGAGTCCGATGAAGAGCGAATCGATATGAGGGCTGCTAAAGGCTCGGACAATAGTCAAGTGTTCTGTTCGCAGAGTCCTGATTCCTGGGATATTGGATTTACCGATAGCTCCAATCCGTTTTATCTATTTTCAAAAGTGAACGTAGGATTGTTACTGTTGGCGCCGTCCGCCCTACGATGCGACAAGAGCATCCCCTCATGATCGCTCTGGAGGCGGATATCTGGACTCTCATGCCACTAACCGCAACAGGGGAATCGGGGTTCGATTCAGGCATCATGAAGACGAAGCCGTTTCGTATTGCCCCGCTGACCATCGACGAAATACCGACTGCTATAAAATTTCGCGAACCACATTCGTCGAAGAGCATGTTTTCTTTACCTTGGGAGGGCGATGAATGAAAACGAGAATTTCGGCGATGATTTGTCTCCTCTGTATTCTAGGTTATCCTCTCTCCGCTTCGGCGGAAGTTGGGGATGAGCTCCCGACAATCTCGTCCGGTACGATCGAGCCCTATTTGTCTTTTATGGCGGGTGTGTCACTTCCGTTCAGTGAAGACGCCACGTTTGTTGACGGGACGACGCCTCGGGAGATGAGGGATATCGACTACCAGATGAAACAGTCCATCGGAGGCAATGCGGGAATCTGGTTTCCTACCAGAGATAAGTTGTTAGGATTTGATATTGGCGGTGAAATCGAGGGCTACATTTGGTATCCGGACGTGGCCTGCTGCTTGGAAAATTTTAATGGGGTACCAGCTAATAATTCCCAAGGGTTTGAGGGTACGACGACTGAAATCCAAGGTGTCTATGTCGGCGCCAATTTCATGATTCGACGACCGATGGGGATTTCCGAGGCCTACCCCAACGGGCGGTGGCATCCCTATATCGGAGTCGGTGGAGGCGCGCATCAGCTCGCGATGAGGCCAGGCGGATCCCGAGGGTTTGGTGGTAACGCTCCCTTTACCGACCAACGCGATACAGCCCCCGCGTTTCAGGCAAAAGGAGGATTCAAGGTATTTCTCTTCAAGTACCTAGCTGCCTTTGCTGAGGCAAAGTATACCCATGCCTTTCATGATGGATTGACGACGGATCGGTTTGGGGCATCCACAACTGATACGGCACTATTTCTAAATGTATATGAATCTACGATCAGGACGATCCATGTGCATGCGGGCTTGTCGCTGCACTTTGATGTGAAACCGTAGGGTTTTTGTCCGGATCACACTGATTTGTGAGGTTGGTGTAGGAAGGGGTTCAAGGGTGGCCAGTCCTAGAAGCAACGGCTTCCCAGGGCTGGCCTTCTTCTTTCCGCTGTGGTGATAGACCCTACTTTTCTTTAGACCTTCAGACCTTCCCAAAGGTTCTCTCAAAAAACTTCTTCACCTTCCCAATGTGTTCTTCAATATCCGACTTGAGGTGTTTGGCCCCCGCCTGCCAATCGTCGGTGGTATATCCGACGCGGCGAGCCAGGAAGATAAATTCATCGGAATCGATTGGCGGAAGGATGCGGTCTTTGGCATTCCCACGGACCATCCGAAGGCCATCGATGAGCATGCGGATGAAAAAATAGGCCTTCCGCAGGTCCTCGCCGTCTTGCCTGGTCACGAGCCCAGAGTCCACGAGAGCCGCCAAGGCCTGCATCGTGTTGGGAGTTCGCAAGGTCGAGAGCCGATGGCCATGCATGATCTGGAGGTACTGGATGGCATATTCGATATCGACGATGCCTCCTGGACTATGCTTCAAATTCACCGTGCCACGCTCGACAAGTTCTTTCAACTGTTGACGCCGCAAATCCAGTGCGATACGCAGGTCCCAGGGTTTGCCGCTGTAGACGTAACTGTCGCGATGGGTTTCAACGCGTTTGCCGAGCGTGGTATCGCCGGCCACATACCGTAGTTTGATCAAGGATTGGCGTTCAAATGGGGCAGCCAGACCACGGTCGCTGTAGTATTTTGTAATTTCGTCGAAGGGGTTGGTCAGGGATCCCTTTCCGCCGTGAGGCCGAAGGCGCACATCAAGATGGAAAATGCCCTCTTGTTTCGCTTCGATCCATTGCAGCAGCTCGTGCCCCAGCCGTTCGAAGTATTCGCTGTTCTCAATCGGATTCTTACCACTGGTGCGACCCGCGTTGCCATAGACGAACATCACCTCGATATCAGAGGCATAACCCAACTCTCGACCGCCGAATTTGCCCAAGCCGAGCACGGTGAACGGGCAGGGCTTCTTGTTTGCCAAACGTGGTGGCCCATATAACTTGTTCAATTTGGCCTGGCAGTCTTTCAAACTCCGATCGACGATGACTTCGGCGAGCTGCGTCAGGGCGGCTGAGAAATCAGGCAACGTGGTATCCGTCTCGACGATGTGTTTCATGTCGATACGAAAGAGTTCTCGGTCCTTAAACCTGTTCAGTGCCGCTTTCCGTGCGTCGTCGGTCTTTGCCTGCGTGACCAGACGATCAAGTTCTCTGCGCAGCCTGGCTCGTGGCCTCATGAGGGGCGCATCGCGATAGTCTTGTAAGAGAGGCAGCAGGTTGCTGTATTGGAGACGAAGAAAGTCTTCCCAGAGAAAATCGCTGGCTCCAAGCAGACGGGCCAGCAGCGGAAAGGTTTTCTTGTCGCTGAGAAAGGCCAAGGCTTGTTGCTGGGCCTTTCCTTTCGCTTCTTGCATAGTGAGGTCGAGAAACTGGTCGAAGGCTTCCAAGGCCTTAGTCGGATCAGGGGCCCAAGTGAGGGCGTGGGTGAACTGCTTGATGAGGACGGCCGTCAGGCGCAGCTGCTGTTGATCGGTCGCATCGGTGAGCTTCTGGCCGTGGCGGTTACGGACATAGAATCGGTCGTGGATCTTCCCCTTCTCCACGTCAAACTGTGCCTTGGAAATATAGATATTGCGCATCGCGAGGGCATTGGCGAAGGCATAGAGAAAAGCGGGTGTATCGTCCGACCGGATGTCCATGACCGTGTCCATAGCGGACTGACTGTTGTCGAACATGATCTGCACGGGAAGGAGCAGGCCGCTGAAGGATCCGCGGTGTTTTCCGAGCTGTTCGACCAGATGTCGATTGACCGTAAGCCGTGCCTCCTCAAATAGCCCTTTGTCAAGCAATGCGATGACCGAGTGGATTTCCTCCGCCAGTTGACCCTGTTGCGCTGAGCCCCATTCTTCCCCAGGAACCGGCAGAACGCGAAAGACATCGACGATCTTTTTTCTGCTCAGACCGGGGGTTCCCTTCGTGTGGACCCGCGGACGATGTCCCGTCCAGCTTGTGCGGGATGGCTGAGGGGTAATCTGTTCGGAAAACGTATAGATGTCACCCTCTTCAATATTCAAGCGGAAGGCCGACAGCAGGCCGCAAATCATGGCGAATTCAGAGAAATAGTCGTAGGCGACGACCGTGATCTCAAACCGCGTGTCCTGCTGTTCGGAACAGGCGATCGTGCAGGGGTGGTCGAAATCCAGCTGAGCCGCCAGTTGGACGTGTTCGGCGATCGTCGCTGCTTCGAACCGTTGGAAGTATTCCGGATCCATACGGCTGAAGAAATCTTTGAGGATGTCCTCCGCAACGTTCGAGCACAGCGGACGAACGCTGTTGAGGAGAGTGGTGCGGTCGGGGGAGCCGATGGACATGAGGGTCAGTATACCCGAATGGTTTCGTTGTGCGTAGGGAAAGCTGCCAGTATAATGCCGCGCCATGGCTCGACGAATCTCAAGACCTCCAGTGTCGTCCAGGCGGTCCCCGCTCAAAGCTGCCGGGCTCAAGCCGGATCCCAGGCCTGTGCTGATGGCAGAGAAACGGGATCCTGATGGGGTACGGGCAGTGTTATCGGCCTATGGCCTGCGTGATCCGGATCAGGCCGACCGTAACCTCAATGCCATGGCAGGCGATCCCATCCAGCGGCGGCAGCTCGCCGATATCCTCCCGATGATGTTGGAATTGGTTTCGAGGACTGCCGACCCGGATCAGGCGCTGAATCACTGGGAGCGCATGTTGGGGAGCGTATCCCGCACCTCGTTTCTCGACTACTTGCGTACATGGCCTCGTATGCTTGATCTGCTCTGTGCCATTTTCGGCAACAGCGATGCGTTGACCTTTACTCTTCTTAGGGATCCGACGCTGGTCTATTGGTTGGCTGAGGAGAAAGTGTTGTCCAAGCCGCCGGCGAGAAGGGGGCTGGAACGCGCGCTTCAGGAAAGCATCGGGCATCTCACATCCAAGGAAATGAAGTTGGATGCGTTGCGTCGATTTCGACGGCGAGAGATGTTACGCATCGGTGTCCGAGATCTACTCCGGCTCGCCATGGTGCCGGAGACCACTGGTTCGCTGTCGGATTTGGCTAGCCTGCTGATTCATGCGGCCTATGAAATCGTCGATGCCGATCTGAAACAGCAGTACGGGGTGCCCATGCATCAAAATCGGCAGGGCCGATGGGTAGAAACTGGGTTTGCCGTGATCGGGATGGGGAAGTTGGGTGGACACGAGCTTAACTATAGCTCGGATGTGGATCTTCTCTACATCTATGAGTCCGATGATGGGGAAACCAGAGCTCGAGGCTGGAAGCATGTCGCCGCCCCACCCGGTGTTGGTATCTCGAACGAAGAGTATTTCGAAATTCTTTCGCGCGAATTGACCAGAGTGCTGAGCGAGCCTACTCGAGAGGGACATGTGTTTCGGGTTGATTTGAGATTGCGGGCCGAGGGCTCCGTCGGTCAATTGGCACGGTCACTGGCCAGTTATCAGCGATACTATCTTGCCAGAGGCCAGGTCTGGGAGCGGTTGGCTCTGCTCAAAGCCTTACCGGTGGCCGGCTCCCAGGAGCTCGGAGAATCCTTTGTGAAGACTGTCAAGCCGTTCGTATTCGGAGTCGGCAAGAAGACGCCTGATCTTGCCGCCGCATCGCTTGTGGTTGAGGAGGTGCGGGCCGTCAAGGACATGATCGACGGGAAAATGGTCGGTCGAGGTCACGAACGCCGCAACGTGAAGCTGGGAACGGGCGGGATCAGAGAAATCGAATTCTTCGCTCAGACTCTGCAAGTTTTGGCAGGAAAACAGCTTCCGGCGGTGGTCGATAGAAGCACGCTCGGCGCCTTAGAACGCTTTGCACGGTGGAAGTTCATCTCAGCTCAAGAACAGCAAGATCTCACGGTGGCGTACGTGTTCTTGCGTGATGTGGAGCATAAACTGCAGATGGTTCATGATCTCCAGACCCACTCGCTTCCCGCCGAAATGCAAGAACTGGAGCGTTGCGCAATTCGGATGGGCTATGGCACGGGAGATCGCACGAAGGCAGCGGAGCTCTTTCTCATAGATCATCAACGATACACGACCGTTGTCCATCGAGTCTTTCAATCTCTTTTTTCGGAGCCGAAGACCTCACACGTTCTCCAGGCAACGCTTAGAACTATTAAAGCTAGGTCCTAACGAGGTTCTCTTCAAAAACACGAAGGGCCCGGCGGGAAACCGCCGGGCCCTTCGTCATGGTTGCCAACTGTCGGCTGTGCGCCGGCAGCTGCTTAGTACATCCCTTCCATGCCGTGGCTGTGTCCACCGCCAGGCATAGCCGGTTCTTTCTTCTCCTCAGGAAGTTCGGTGATCATGACTTCGGTCGTGAGCATCAGACCCGCCACGCTGGCCGCGTTCTGCAATGCGCAGCGCGAGACCTTGGTGGGGTCGATAATGCCGGACTTGATCATGTCGACATATTCATCCGAGGCGGCGTTGTAGCCACCGTTGGCGTTCTTGTCTTCACGAACCTTGCCGACGATGACGGATGCTTCCGCACCGGCGTTCGTGGCGATTTGTCGAATCGGCTCTTCAAGCGCACGGCGCACGATGTCGAGCCCGACTTTCTGCTCAGGAGAGATATCTTTAAGACCGTCGAGTCCCTTGATGCAACGGAGATAGGCTGTCCCACCGCCCGGGACGATGCCTTCTTCCACCGCCGCCTTGGTGGCGTGGAGGGCATCTTCGACGCGAGCCTTCTTTTCCTTCATCTCGGTCTCGGTTGCGGCACCGACGTTGATGACTGCGACGCCGCCTACGATCTTGGCCAGCCGCTCTTGCAGCTTTTCGCGATCATAGTCAGAGGTGGTCTCATCGATCTGGGCCTTGATCTGCTTGACGCGGCCTTCGATCTTCTTTGCGTCACCGTAGCCTTCGACGATCGTGGTGTTGTCCTTATCGATCGTGACGCGCTTGGCGCGGCCGAGGTCGGTCAGCTTGACGTTCTCAAGCTTGATGCCGATGTCTTCGGAAATCACCTGGCCGCCCGTGAGGATGGCGATATCCTCCAGCATGGCCTTCCGGCGATCGCCGAAGCCCGGGGCCTTCACTGCTGCGACATTCAAGGTGCCGCGGAGCTTATTGACGACGAGGGTCGCCAACGCTTCACCTTCGACTTCTTCCGCCAGGATGACGAGCGGCTTACCCATCTTGGCGACTTGCTCGAGCAGCGGAAGTAGGTCCTTCATGCTGCTGATCTTCTTTTCATTGATCAAAATGAGCGGCTCTTCCACCGAACATTCCATCCGCTCGGCGTTGGTGACGAAATAGGGGGAGATGTAGCCGCGATCGAATTGCATGCCCTCAACGACGTCGAGCGAGGTGGTCATCGACTTGGCTTCTTCCACCGTGATGACGCCGTCCTTGCCGACCTTTTCCATGGCTTCCGCGATCAGATCGCCGATGGTCTTGTCGTTGTTGGCCGAAATGGTGCCGACCTGAGAAATCTCAGTCTTGTTCTGGCAGGGCTTGCTCAGCTTCTTGAGCTCGTCGGTCACTGCCTCGACGGCCTTATCGATTCCGCGCTTAATCTCCATGGGGTTGGCGCCCGCCGTGATGTTCTTGGCGCCCTCGCGGAAGATCGCCTGGGCCAGCACGGTGGCGGTGGTGGTCCCGTCTCCCGCGATGTCGCTGGTCTTGCTGGCCACTTCACGGACCAGCTGAGCACCCATGTTCTCATAGGGGTTCTTCAGCTCGACTTCCTTGGCGACGGTCACGCCGTCCTTGGTAATAGTGGGTGCGCCGAATTTCTTATCCAAAATCGCATTTCGACCCTTCGGACCGAGTGTTGCCTTCACGGCGTCCGCAAGCTGGTTCACCCCTTTCAGGATGGAGGCTCGTGCTGTATCGCCGTACATCAATTGCTTTGCCATTGGGTTCCTCCTGTTATCGTTTTCCTAGGTTTGTCAGTTTGATTTGAAACACGTGCTTAGCTGGTGAAGATACCGAGAATATCTTCTTCCTTGAGGATCAAGCACTCTTCATCTTCGATACGAAGTTTGCTGCCCGAGTATTTATCGAACAGGACGTGATCGCCGACCTTGACGTTTTCCACTTTCTTCCCGATCGCTTGGACCACGCCTCGTTGAGGCTTTTCCTTTGCTGAATCAGGCACATAAATCCCACCGGCGGTCTTCTCTAATTCTTCGGTATACGTGACAAACACACGTTCACCCAAAGGCTGAAAACCCTTAGCGACGTTCTTCTTCTCCTTCGTAGCTGTGCTCATAACAGAACCTCCTCCTCGTGAAAGTTAACTCGTGACGTGTTGACGGTTATGTATGTAGTTGGGTTGAACTCGCTTGAGACCTCTGAAGCCTGTAACGGGGGGAGATAGGCCTTACTTTACGCAAGTCAAGGGGGGGATAAAGGGATTTTTGTGGGCCACCGGTTTCACCATTCTAAAATGTTCGGTATCATAACTCATTACGGCATGAAAGTTCCACTGTATTTTTAAGCGCTTATGGGAGAGGATGAAGGGGCGGTTATGCCCGCAATCGGTCAAAATCCTTGATATCCTTTTTCACGTACTCTCGAAGGCGTTTGATGATACGTGCTTCCAGCTGGCGGGTCCGTTCCTTGGTGATTCCGTACTTCTCACCAAGATCATCCAGAGTCAGGGGGGAGTCGGACAAGATACGATTCCTCAGGATATCTTCGTCCCGCTCTTCCAGAGTTTTGATGAATTCAGCCAATTTAGCTCGAAAGAGCGTCTTGAGTTGATGATCAGCGATCTGTTCGTCGGCCGGCTCTTGGTGGGACGGTAACACATCGAGGAGTGTGCTCTCCTGATCTTCCCCGATCGGTTGATCGAGCGAAAGTTCCCAGTTGCCGAGGCGCTGATCCATTTCGACGACGTCGCGTTCGCGCACATTCAGACGGTCGGCTAGCAGCTTCGTGTCCGGGGCGAAGCCTTCCCGCTCAAGCTTGGCCTTCTCCTTCTTCAAATTGTAGAAGAGTTTTCTCTGATCCTGGGTCGTCCCGACCTTGACGAGTCGGAAGGTGTGCAGCAGATAACGGAGGATATAGGCACGGGACCACCAGGCAGCATAGGCGTAGAACCTGACGTTTTTCGATGGATCGAATTTCTTGATGGCATGCATCAGGCCGACGTTGCCTTCTTGAATCAGATCCATGTGGTCGGCGCCGGTATGTAGATATTCGGCTGCGATTGAGACGGACACCCGCAGGTTGGCCATGATGAGTCTCACGGCGGCCTCACGGCTGCCATGTATATGGTACTCCTGAAAGAGTTGAAGCTCCTCTTCCTTTGAGAGGTAGGGGTATCGGCGTACTTCGGCGAGATATTGCTGTAGGCCCGTAACCGGGACTACTGCCGTCGTATCGGGTCGCGGGGTAGCTTCCTGATCGGGAAGCGGACTCAGTTCGGCGCTGGCTTGGATGTCGTGTAGCTCAGCCGGAGAGGGCTCCAAGTCTTCAGGCTCGTCCGGAACGGTGGTAGTCTCGTCACTGATGGGCATGGCAGGGAAGCCTACACCAGATTCCTAGGCGGCAACAATGCTGAAAACTGCTTCGAGTCGATTGTGTGGAGGTGGATAGAGGTAAGCATCTGTTGCACCTATGAACGAGGCTCTCCTATAGTGCTGTGTAACGAGTGCTGTTCAATCTGGAGGCCGGGCGTGTCCGAGATCTTGAACATTCTGAGGAGTGGCCATTGGCCCTCGCTGGTAGGAGCGTGGCTCCATCTGACGGTCAGTTTTATGGTGTGGCTGCTCGCTGGGGCGATGAGTCTGTCGCTTGCCCAGGCCTTGCAACTCAGCGATCAGGAGCTGGCCTGGCTGGTGTCCTTGCCATTGCTGAGTGGCGCCGCGTTACGGATGGTGGCTGGGTGGAGTGCAGATCGGCTGGGTGGGCGCGCTACCGCATTTGTCATTCTCTTGGCAGAGCTGCTGGTGCTGTGCTGGGGCTGGCTCGGTGTGACCGGATATGCGGACGCCCTGGTCTTTTCGACCTGCCTTGGCGTGGCGGGGGCGAGTTTTTCGGTTGCGCTCCCCATTGCGAGCCGTGCCTATCCACCTCAGGCGCAAGGACTCGTCCTTGGTCTTGTTGCATCAGGAAATATCGGCACCGTCCTCATTTTCTTTTTGGCGCCTCGCTGGGCTGCGGTATCGGACTGGCACCAGGTCTGCGGTGTGATGGCTGGGGTGGTTGCGGCGACACTATTGGTCTTTATGGTGGCCGTGCCGTCAACAGTACCAGTTTCTGGACCACAGGCCGTGACCTGGTGGCACAACGTGGCGCAGTTGATCCGACGCCGCGCAGCCTATTGGCTCTGTTTCCTCTATGCGGTCACGTTCGGCGGGTTCGTGGGGTTATGTAGCCTGCTGCCGTTGCTGTTGTACGAGGTCTACCAGATTGATGCGATTCAGGCTGGAGCACTGGCCGCCCTGTGTGGACTCATGGGCAGCCTGATCCGGCCGGTCGGCGGCCATATGGCGGATCGGAGCGGGGGACTACGGACGCTGTACTATGTGCTGCCTGTGATTGCGGGGGCCGTGGTGGCTGTCATTAGTCCTTCGTACACGACGGCGGTCGTGATGATGGTCGCGTCGACAGCTGCGATGGGATTCGGCAATGGTGTGGTGTTCCAGCTTGTTGCCGAGTGGTTTCCTGAAGACATCGGATTGGCGTCTGGAGTGGTGGGAGCGTCCGGTGCCGTCGGCGGGTTTCTATTGCCGATCCTCATCAGTACCGTGAAGGGATTTACTGGCAGCTATGAACTTGGGCTCTGGCTCTTCGCAGGGTTTACAGTGTGCGCATGGGGGACGGTGATGGTGGCGTTGCGGAGCGGTAGGTCTTCTCCGGTCGAGCTCTCTTCCTGAGGTTTTTTACGACAATCCAAAGAAGCAGTCATACACGGTCACTTTCCGATTACCGGCTTCCTCGAGATCAGAGCCCCGAATATCAAGCCACGGCACCTCCTCAGCTGCGTCAGTGTCGGAAAGTACGCGTTTACCAGTCGATTGCAAAATCGTCTCCGCGATCTCAATGATGCCCTTCCAGAACACCGTCGGCGCACTGTAACTTCTCGATACGACTTCGAGCCGGTCATCTGCCCTGACACCACCAGACCACCCAGCAGGGGTGTGAAGCGTCTCGCTCCTACTACCCTGTGAATCTGGCTCCCGATACCCTAATAATCCGTATTGATAAAAGGGCCCAACATTGCTGATATGGAAATATAAGCTATACCAGTAAATTCCTCCATGTTCCTGCAGGACTCTGTGCTGCTCGGGTGGGGGAAGGTGCATGAAGCGAGTGACGGCCTCGCTCGAGGGACACCATATTCTTATTCCTACGCAGCGTGTGGCTTCTTCATCCACATTCCAATAGTACACCTCCGCCCCGGGGCACTGACTGAGGCGTTTTACGACAGCTGTGGCCACCGCCTGCGTATTCGTTAGAAACAGTGGGCGTGATTGGTCGTCACGATCTTTGAAGCGTTTCGAGGGATACAGTTGTTCGATCAGCGATTGCAGTTCAGACGTCATCGCTGGTGATCTGGTTTGCGTTTTACAAATGGCATGTCAAAAGGGTTTCTGTAGTTGCTGGTGCTCATCATTCAGGTAGAGAGCTTGCCGGCGGTAGTTCCTTACCGAGCACTATTTACCAATGGACGCACCAGTTTCCGGAGTTCCGTGCGGGATACCGCCTTGAGTAGTCGCTGGTCGTCGGTAATGAGCGAAACCGCTTCCTGTTCAGCCAATGCAAGATACAGGCAGTCATAGAGAGGATGATCCAGGCGGTGTGTCAGCGCGTAGGCTCGAACGAGGAGGGCGTCCGTGGGGACAAGGCGATCAAAGTAGAGTGAGAGCGTCTGCACCATCGCGTCACCCTGCGCCTGCGTCATCTCTCCTCGCTTGACCTTCTTCCACGCGGTGTTACTGGTCTCGACGAGCACGAGGTCAGGGGCCACGCAGGTCACGCCATTTGTAAGAATCTCGCATGCCGCCGGAGAGCCTGGTTCATAGACAAACCACTTGACCGCGACACTCGCATCGACCACGGCAGTCATCGATCCCGGTCCTCTCGAATCAACTTCGTGGAATCCGTCTGGCGGCGTTTCGGTGTCAACCCGCGGATTCGGCTCGCCAGTGCGACACGTTCTTGAGTATTAGGAACCGCGGCCTTGGAGAGAATGGTGCGCAGTTCTTGCTCCAACGATTGACCGTGGAGCTCCGCCTTGGTCTTAAGCGCTGCAATGACGCGGTCATCTAAGTTCCGTACGATCACTTGTCCCATGGTTGCCTCACAGTGCTATCGAGTATGATAGCAGCGTAACGGATTTCCGTAAAGCGAAGCGCCGTGATTTTATCGGTTTCAGTCGTTGGCAGCGGAATTCGCAAAGAGGATGATACCCATGGACTGTCTCCTTGCCGATGTATACGGCCTGACCTTGCCAACCCTAGGCCATTTTTTCGATTGACAGTCGGGTGAGAAACAGGGTTATGTGTCACCCTCGTGGTGGCTAAATCGTCGATGTTTAATGGCAAATTGTCGGATCGTACCCTGTAAACCATGACCATGATGGCTCCGTTCGACACTATTGAAAATGCGATCCGTGACATGAAGAAGGGGAAGTGCATTATCTTGGTCGACGACGAGGACCGAGAGAACGAAGGTGATCTTGTCATTGCCGCAGAGAAAGTGACCCCGCGGGTCATTAACTTCATGGCCACCCACGCGCGCGGGTTGATCTGTCTGGCTTTGACGCCTGAGCGAGTGGACGAACTGCAGTTGCCACAACAGGCTGCTGAGAATACCGCAACCTTTGGCACGGCCTTTACCGTCTCGATCGACGCGCGCAAAGGCATTACGACGGGGATTTCGGCTGCGGATCGAGCCAGGACAATTCATGTCGCGATCGACCCCAAATCAAAGCCGGGCGATCTCGCTCGGCCCGGTCATATCTTTCCCCTCAAAGCCCAAAAAGGCGGCGTGCTCAAGCGCGCTGGACAAACTGAAGGATCAGTGGATCTGGCCCGGCTGGCTGGTCTGCGGCCTGCCGGAGTGATCTGCGAAATCATGAACACCGATGGCACCATGGCCCGTGTCCCCGCTCTGACGAAGTTTGCCAAGACCCACAAGTTGAAGATGGTGACCGTCAAGGCCCTAATCGAATACCGTATGAAGCGTGAGACTTTCGTCAAGCGCATGGCGAGCGCGCGGTTGCCAACCACCTTTGGCGAGTTTGAGGCTGTGGCATTTGAAAATCAGATCGATGGCGTGACCCACATTGCTTTGGTGAAGGGACGTGTCGATAAGGCAATGCCAACGCTCGTCCGGGTACATTCTGGCTGTCTGACGGCTGACGCACTGGGATCGTTACGGTGCGACTGCCGTGATCAATTGCATGCCGCGATGGAAACTATTCAAAAAGAAGGCCACGGGGTGTTGCTCTACCTGAATCAGGAAGGCCGTGGAATCGGGCTGCTGAATAAAATCAGGGCCTATCGCCTTCAGGATCAGGGGAGTGATACGGTGGAAGCCAATCTCCAACTCGGGTTTAAGGCGGATCTCCGAGACTATGGGGTAGGCGCGCAGATTTTGGCGAACTTGGGCCTTCGGCAGATTAAGTTGATCACGAACAATCCGAGAAAAATCGTCGGGATTGAGGGGTACGGGCTGCGTGTCGTCGAGCGTGTTCCGATCGAGATCCCCCCGCGCGCCGCGAACGTGCGATATCTGCGGACGAAGAAATCAAAGTTGGGACACTTGCTCAAGAAAGTCTGAGTGGCGCCGGGCGTATCTGCTCATCTTTGCCAATCTGAGCCGAAAGAATTCTTTGATGGGAAAGCATCGAGCGGTGAGACGTTCAGCGGCGGGAATGAAGTTCGGCATTGTGGCGGCCAAGTTCAATCAACGCGTCACCGGTACGCTGCTTCGTGCCTGCGTTGAGGCCCTGGGGAACCATGGTGTCGGGAGCGACGCGATTCATGTCGTCCGTGTACCGGGGGCGTTTGAAATCCCGCTGGTGGCACAGACCATGGCCAGGGCGGGTCGCGTTGATGCGGTGATCTGTTTGGGCGCGGTGATTCGCGGTGACACGCCACATTTCGACTACATCTGCTCAGAGGTCAGTCGTGGTATTGGCCAGGTGGCATTGGATAGTGCCATTCCCATTATTTTTGGCGTGTTGACGACCGAAACGGTTGAGCAGGCCGCAGAGCGGGCGGATCCGAATAAATTCAACCGTGGGGGTGACGCGGCGAAGTCGGCGATTGAGATGGTGCAGGTGATGAGACAGTTGAATAGGCCAGCACAAGCGCTGGGCACGGAGCACGCGACTCGTCAATTTCCATCCATACGACGGCACGCGGACTAATGTATGGGAGCCCGTCATCAAGCTCGCGAGCGTGCATTACAGATTCTCTTTCAGCATGACATCCACGGCAAGGTCGATCTCTCTCTCGACGAGTTTTGGCGTGAATATTCCGTGTCGGACGAATCCAAAGCCTTTGCTGAACAGTTGGTCCGCGGTGTGGTCGAGCATCAAAAGGAACTCGACACCTTGATCGGCACGTATGCGACGAATTGGACGGTGAGCCGTATGCCGGTCGTAGACCGCAATATTTTGCGGGCCGGCCTATATGAATTGCTCTGGCTGGATGACGTGCCGGCCAAGGTGACGATGGATGAAGCGATCGAGCTCGCCAAGCGGTTCGGCGACGACGAGGCGTCAAAGTTTGTGAACGCCGTGCTGGACAAGGTCTTGGCCACAGACTCGCGACTTTCTGAGAAGCGGGCCTCGCCGGATCGCGCAATTTGGAGGAGAGCCGACCGTGATTGATCGTTACACACGTCCCGCCATGAAGGCCATCTGGGACCTGAAGCATAAGTATGAAATCTGGTTGGAAGTGGAGCTGTATGCGTGTGAGGCCTTTGAGAGAGCCAAGCAGGCTCCGCGCGGCACGGCTGCGAAAATCAGGAAGAAGGCCAAGATTAATGTCGAACGTATCGCTGAAATCGAACAAGTGACGAAGCACGACGTCATCGCCTTTCTTGAATCGCTGATGGATACGGTTGGGCCAGAACATCGATATCTTCACATGGGACTCACGTCCTCCGATATCGTCGACACCTCCCTCGCCGTGCAGATGACTGAGGCGATGGATCGGATCTTGGACGGTGTTGATGGCTTGCTTGGCGTGTTGAAGCGGCAAGCCTTCCGCTACAAAAACCAAGCGATGGTGGGCCGGTCGCACGGTATTCATGGCGAGCCGATCTCGTTCGGCCTGAAGCTGGCGCTCTGGTACGAGGAAGTGCGCCGCCATCAAGAACGGTTGCGGCGGGCGCGCAGGGACATCGCCGTCGGTAAACTTTCCGGTGCGATGGGGACGTTCGCGCATCAGGGTCCCGAGATCGAAGAGTATGTCTGTAAGAAACTCGGTCTACAGGCAGATCCGGTGTCGAATCAGGTTGTTCAGCGGGATCGTCATGCATCCTACGCGACGGCCCTCGCGTTACTTGCGGCCAGCATTGAGAAATTTGCCACGGAGATCCGCCACCTCCAACGGACGGAAGTGCTCGAAGCCGAAGAGTTTTTCTCCGAAGGTCAAAAGGGATCCTCGGCGATGCCGCATAAGCGAAACCCGATCATCTCCGAAAATCTCTGCGGCCTGGCTCGAGTAGTTCGCGCGAACAGTTTGGCTGCAATGGAAAACGTCGCGCTCTGGCATGAACGCGATATTAGCCATTCGTCCGTTGAGCGGGTGATCATGCCGGACAGCACGATCTTGATCGATTACATGTTAGCCAAGGTCACAGACCTCATCGAGCGTGTAGTCATTTATCCGGAGCGGATGAAGAAAAATTTGGAGTTGACCGGAGGGCTTGTCTATTCCCAGCGCTTGTTGTTGGCGTTAGTCGAGAAGGGGGCACAGCGAAAAGAATCCTATGAAGCGGTCCAGCGTAACGCGATGACTTCCTGGAGGGGAGGAGGCGGGTTGCAGGACCTCGTAAGCAAGGATCCCTTCATTTCACGCCATCTCACCAAGCAAGACATCTCAACCTGTTTCAATCCAACGTATTACCTTCGCCACCTCGATCGGATCTACCAGCGGGTATTCGGACGAACACAAGGACGGGCGGGCGGCGCGAAGAAGGGCAAGGGGCGGTGAGAGCTCGACTTCATATCATCACTCTGGTGCTGTTCTGGGGGGTGCTTGGCATTTGGATAGCTCCTCTCCGTGCGGAGGTCGATCGCGAGAGGCTCCTTACCGAGGCAGGGATCTACGGGACCTTTGCCGTGTTTGCGCTCAACGATGAATGGAGCACATTGGAACCTTCAACGCGCATTGCTCGGCTGGCGACACTGAAGGGGGTAGTGGAGCAGCATCGAGAGAGAGTAGCGATCGATGTGTATCTGCTTCGAGGGCTTTCTGATCGGGCTGATCTGTTATTTCGGATTCATGCGATGGAGTTGCGTGATACGCAGGAGTTTCTTCTTGATCTCCAGAGCAGCCGATTCGGGAAACATCTTACAGGCATTAAGGTGATGCACGGACTGACGAAGAAACCGAATTATGTTCCGGGATTTCCGGAACAGATGAAGACTGATTTGAAAACACCGAGCGAAGCAGGTGAGAACCCGTATGCCATTGTCATTCCGATCAGGAAATCGGCTGAATGGTGGGAGCTGGATCAGGAGAAGCGGACGGCGCTGATGCAGGAACATACGGCCGTGACTCTGCCATTTCTTAAAACCGTCAAGCGAAAGCTCTATCACTCCGGTGGCCTTGACGATGTGGACTTCATCACCTACTTTGAGACTTCCAGTCTGGAAGACTTTCATGGTCTCGTGTTGTCGCTACAGAGCGTGAAGGAGTTCAGCTATACGCGCCAATTCGGGAATCCGCTACTGCTCGGGACGGTTCGATCATTGGACCAGGTCATCGAGGTGTTGGCCCAGTGAAAGGAATGAGCGAGGTTCGACCATGACGACTGGTACGCTGTTGTACGAGGGGAAAGCGAAGAAGATCTTTTCAACGGAGAACCCCGACCACGTCGTGCAATATTTTAAGGACGATGCGACGGCATTCAACGCACAGAAACGCGGGAGTATCGTCGACAAAGGGGTGGTCAATAACAGGGTCTCTGAACGGCTGTTTCAGCTCCTAGAGCAAACTGGTATTCGTACGCACTTCGTGGAGCGTCTGAACGAACGAGAGATGCTCACGAAGAAAGTTACGATCGTCCCTGTGGAAGTCGTGGTGCGAAACGTGGTCGCGGGGAGTTTGGCCAAGCGGTTGGGAGTGAAGGAAGGAACTCGCATTGATCCAGCGATCGTTGAGTTTTATTACAAGAACGACTCGCTCGGAGATCCGCTGGTCAACGACGATCATCTCCGGCTGCTGAATGTCGCCACGCCAGGCGTCTTGCGCGAGTTCCGCGAGCTTGGTCACGCAGTGAACAAGGTTCTCAAACCGTTTTTCGCCGAGCGGAAGATGCAGCTCGTCGATTTTAAACTCGAGTTTGGGGTGTTCCACAACAAGCTGATCCTGGCGGATGAAATTTCTCCGGACACCTGTCGATTCTGGGACATGACGACCGGTGAGTCGATGGATAAGGATCGGTTTCGGAAGGACATGGGAAAGATCGAAGAGGCCTATCAGGAAGTCTTGAAGAGGGTCTGCGGGTAAGGAGAGGGAGAGGATGCTGCGGGCATACTTGAATTATGGCCTGATCGCATCAGTCGTGGTGTGGGCGGCGATCGTCGGGGTGATGGCGTACCGATTGAACGAGTCACCCTGGCGTTGGGCCTTTATTGGGCTGGTGTTTGCGGGAGGGCTGACCGTGGCAGCTATCTTGTGGATTAAGAAATACGTCGATCGCCAAACCGACGCGACCGAACAGAGGAGTCAAGAGTGAAAGCCAAAATTCATGTAACGCTCAAGCAGGGGATTCTCGACCCGCAGGGCAAGGCGATTGAACATGCGCTGGACTCCCTGGGATTTAGGAATGCCGCAAAGGTCCGTGTAGGCAAGTACATGGAAGTGGACCTGGATGAGAAGGACCGGGCAAAGGCTGAAACTCAGGTGAAGTCGATGTGTGAGAAGCTGCTTGCGAATACGATCATTGAGGAATATCGGTACGAACTGAGCGCATGAGCGCTCAGGGTCACCCTCCGAGGCGATGATGAACATCGGTGTTGTTGTTTTTCCAGGCAGTAATTGCGATCACGACTGCCAGCATGTCCTCCAAGACGTACTCGGGCAGGTTGTGACGATGGTGTGGCATAAGGAATCCTCCCTGGCCGGACTGGATGCGGTGATCTTGCCAGGCGGGTTTTCGTACGGAGACTATCTTCGTACTGGAGCGATCGCGCGGTTTTCTCCGGTTATGCAAGCGGTGAAGCAGTTTGCCTTGGAAGGAGGATTGGTGCTCGGGATTTGCAATGGCTTCCAAATTCTGCTGGAAGCGGGTTTGTTGCCCGGTGCCATGTTGCGCAATCGATCGCTGCACTTCATCTGTCGGGAAACCTACATCAAGGTTGAAAATGCCGCAACTCCCTTTACCAATCGCTGCAAGTCTGGGCAGGTACTCAAGATCCCCGTCGCTCACGCGGACGGGAACTACTACACCGATCCGGTGACATTGGCCGGCGTTCAGGCCAATGCGCAAGTGGTGTTTCGTTATTGCACGCCCGATGGGAAAGTGACACCTGAGGCTTGCCCAAATGGCTCACTCGACAATATCGCGGGCATTCGCAATGCAGAAGGCAATGTACTGGGCCTGATGCCGCATCCAGAGCGTTGCGCAGAGGCGGTGCTGGGCAACGAAGACGGGTGTGCGATCTTTCAGTCGATGATTGCATCGTGGGGAGGGAAAACGTTGACTGGAGTCCGGTGAACGTTCCTTTCACGTGCTCATGTGAATGTTGTCAGGAGGATTGAAGAATAGGAAGTGGCCACGGTAAAGTATTGTGTCAGTTGGAGTGGATCAGTCCCATAGTTCTTTCATCATAAATCAGGAGGGTCGAGATGAAGCGTGTAGCAGCAGCATTGGCGGCAGTTGGAGTGTTGACGTTGGGAATGGGGATCAATGGATTTGCGGCAATGGATGACGGCAGTAAAATCACGATCACGAGTCCTGCGCCTGGGGCCAAGGTGGGGAAAGATATTGAACTGGTCTATGACCTGACGAAGGGGAGCAAGGCAACCCACGCCCATTGCTTTGTGGACGGGGAATACCAAAAGGGGTGGGATAAGAAGACGGTCAAGGGGATGGCACCTGGGACCCATGAAATCAAGGTCGTGGCAGCAGATAAGGATCATGAGACGTTAGCCGCTGAAGCCACTGTGACAGTCGAAGTGCAGTAAAAAGGTTTGCAATCTTCTTAATTAAATTCAACGGACCGGCGAGGTGTCCTAAACGCCTCGCCGGCTCAAGCCATCCGGTAACATGTTTTTCCACCCAGATCGCGAAGGCATGATGTAGGCCAGCATGCCGCCTATCACCAAAGAGCTCATCGCACAGCATAACCTCACGGGCGACGAGTACCAAAAAATTGTCGAGATACTCGGGCGTGAGCCCAACCTGACGGAACTCGGCATGTTTTCCGTCATGTGGTCCGAGCACTGTTCCTACAAGAGTTCCCGTGTGCACCTGAAGAAATTGCCCACGACCGGACCCCGTGTGGTGCAGGGGCCGGGCGAAAACGCCGGTGCGATCGATATTGGCGATGGGTTGTGCGTGGTCTTCAAAATGGAATCACACAACCACCCATCATTTATCGAGCCCTATCAAGGGGCAGCCACGGGGGTGGGCGGTATCTTGCGCGACATCTTTACGATGGGGGCACGGCCGATTGCGTTGCTCGACTCATTGCGGTTCGGAGAATTGCATACGCCGAAAAGTCGCCATCTCATGAGAGGAGTCGTCTCAGGCATCGCCGGTTACGGCAACTGCATGGGAGTGCCGACGGTGGGCGGGGAGATCGTGTTCAACGATATCTATGCGCTCAATCCGTTGGTCAATGTGTTCTGTCTGGGGCTGGCCCATAAAGACAAGATCTTCCGCGGCACGGCGGCAGGTGTCGGTAATCCCGTTATCTATTTTGGCTCGAAGACGGGCCGAGATGGAATTCATGGGGCGACGATGGCGTCGGATTCATTCGATGATGAATCCGAGCAGAAACGTCCCACGGTGCAGGTCGGCGATCCTTTTACGGAGAAGTTGCTCTTGGAAGCCTGTTTAGAACTGATGGAACGTGACGTGTTGGTCGGGATCCAGGATATGGGTGCTGCCGGCCTGACGAGCTCGTCTTGCGAGATGGCCTCGCGAGCCGGCAATGGCATCGAATTGGATCTGACTGAGGTGCCTCGACGTGAGCCCGGCATGACGCCTTACGAACTTATGCTGTCGGAGTCTCAAGAGCGGATGTTGATGGTGGCCAAAGCCGGCAAGGAAGACGAGTGCCTCGCCATTTGTAAGAAATGGGATCTGGATGTGGCGGTCGTCGGGAAAGTGACGGCGGATGGAATCTTGCGCGTGAAGGACCAAGGGAAGGTTGTCGCCGAAATCCCGGCCAAAGCGCTTGCTGACGATGGTCCGCGGTATGAACGGCCCTACCAGCCACCCTCCTACCAAGATATGTTGACGAACCTGAATTACGATGCCATCCCCGATGTAAAAGATGCGAACGCAGGGTTGCTGGCCCTATTGGAATCGCCGACCATCGCCAGTAAACGGTGGGTGTATGAGCAATATGATCATATGGTGCGTACAAACACCTTGGTTCGCCCAGGCTCGGACGCGGCGGTGTTAAGGATCAAGGGCACGAATAAGGCCGTGGCTATGACGGTCGATTGCAACAGTCGCTATTGTCTCCTGCACCCCTACGAAGGAGCTCGGCTTGCTGTGGCTGAGGCAGCGCGCAATCTGGCCTGCTCCGGCGCAATTCCGGTCGGCCTGACCGATTGCTTGAATTTCGGGAATCCGGAACGTCCCGACATCATGTGGCAGTTTGTGATGGCGATTGAAGGGATGAAAGATGCTTGCGAGCATTTCCAGATCCCGATTGTGAGCGGAAACGTCAGTTTTTATAACGAGACTAACGGGCTCTCGATTTATCCCACCCCGATGTTGGGCATGGTGGGGCTGATTGAGAATTCGGAACGAACGATGACTCAGTGGTTCAAGGAGGAAGGGGACGATGTCCTCCTGCTTGGCACCTCGCGGGAGGACTTGGGAGGGGCTGAATATCTCAAGGTCGTTCACGCACGCGAACAGGGATCACCGCCATACCTGAGCCTCGAGAAAGAAAAGGCGTTGCACGACTGTGTCCTTTCACTGATTCATGAGGGGTTGATTCAGTCCGCACACGACTGCTCGGAAGGCGGTCTTGCCGTCGCGTTGGCTGAATGCTGCATGTCCGGAGCCGAGCAGCCCCTTGGTGCTGTGGTAAAATTGACAAGAGGCCGGCTGAGGAAAGACGCCGTCCTTTTCGGTGAAAGTCAGTCGAGGGTTGTGATTTCTGCAAACCCGGCTCATCGCCAAGCGATTCTTGACCGGGCGACTCAGCACGGAGTGCCCGTCGAAGTGATTGGGTCAATTTCAGGGAGCCGTTTGATCATGTATGTGGGGGATGAACATTCCACGGAAAAAATGATTGATCAGCCGGTTGCGACGCTGTATGACAGGTGGGCCTTCTCTCTGGAACGAACGGTACACGAAGCGTAGTTGAGTGGATCAGATGGCGAGGGGTTATGAACCGCGAACTCCCGATAATATCGCCCGATAAGTTTCACGACGAGTGTGCCGTCTTTGGTGTTTTCGGCCATGAGGAGGCCGCGAATCTCACCTATTTGGGCTTATATGCTCTTCAGCATCGTGGACAAGAGGCATCCGGAATCGTGGCGGGCGATGGGGAGCAATTTTCCATACAGAAAGGGATGGGGCTGGTTGCCGATATCTTTCATAAATCAGTGTTGGAGAAGCTGCCTGGGCACATGGCGATCGGGCACAATCGCTACTCCACCGCTGGTGGGAACGATTTGAAAAATGTGCAACCGCTCACCGTCAACTTCGCGTTAGGCAACCTCGCGTTAGCTCACAACGGAAACCTCATCAACGCTCAGGTGCTTCGGCACGAGTTGGAGGCTTACGGGGCGATCTTTCAATCGACATCGGACAGCGAAGTCATTATTCACCTCATCGCGCATTCGCGGGCTGGCTCCTTTCTTGCGCGAATCGTTGATGCGCTGAACCAGGTCCGAGGGGCGTTTTCGGTCGTGTTAATGACCGATAATGGTCTCATCGCCGCACGTGACCCTTACGGGCTGCGTCCCTTGTGTATCGGGCGGCTCCGCAGCAGTTGGATCGTCGCGTCCGAAACCTGTGCGTTTGATCTATTGGATGCCGAATATGTGCGCGAGGTCGAACCGGGTGAACTGATCGTGATCAGCGATCAAGGACTCGATAGCCACCATCCGTTTCCCAAAAAAGATCCGGCGATGTGTGTGTTTGAATATGTGTACTTTGCTAGGCCGGACAGCCGAATCTTCGGGGCCGATGCCGTCTATGCCATCCGTAAAGCGTTGGGGAGACAGTTGGCGAGCGAGTCCTGGGTACCGGCTGATGTGGTGATCCCTGTTCCGGACTCCGGCGTGCCGGCGGCACTCGGTTATTCTGAAGGTGCAGGAGTCAGGTTCGAAACTGGATTGATTCGCAATCACTATGTCGGGCGGACGTTCATTGAGCCGGAGCAATCGATTCGCCATTTCGGTGTCAAGGTGAAGTTGAATGCCGTGCCGGAAGTGCTGGATGGGAAGCGAGTCGTCGTCATTGATGATTCGTTGGTTCGTGGTACGACGAGCCGAAAGATCGTCAAGATGATTCGGCAAGCTGGAGCCAAAGAAGTCCATATGAGGGTCAGCTCACCGCCGATTCTGTCGCCTTGTTTTTACGGAATTGACACACCGACAAAAAAGGAACTCATCGCCTCAGAGCATTCCATCGAGGAGATTCGCAAGTATATCACCGCTGATAGCCTAGCCTATCTCAGCCTTGACGGAATGTTGAAGTCTGCTCCACGGACGCCCGATCAATACTGCACAGCCTGTTTCACAGAACGTTATCCAATCCCCTTCACCCGTGCAGAAGAACTTCAGCTTGGGCTATTTGAGGCAGCGCGCTGAGAGAGTTCTGTCCGGACCTATGACCTCTTCTGAAAACAATCCAAATGCGCCGCAACCAAGAGGGCGACCTCGCGTATCGGTCGACTATCCTGCCGTGGTCACGGGCGAGGGAAGGATCGCTCAAGGAACCGTCATGAATCTGACGATTGCCGGATGTGAAGTCGAAAATCCAGGCCAATTTCCCATTGGAGCACATGTATCCCTTCGTCTGGATCCCCCCAGTGCCAGGCCTCCCATCACCATTGCTCTTGCCATCGTCCGTTGGCAAGAACACGATAGATTTGGACTCGAGTTTGTTCGATTTGAGGGCGATGCGAAAGAGCAACTCGGAGACATGTTGAATCAGCGAGAGAGCTCTTCTACGGACTAGTGGCGATCCCTCGGTGCGGTTGCTGCCTCAAAAATTGTCATGGTAGGATGCCATTCGTCGGCATGATCAAGGTTTCTTGGTGTCGATGCTATGGCATTCTCTCGAAAGGGAGGTGGACATGATACCGATGGTATTCGCGCTGGGGTGGCTGGCAGTTTCGGCCTTGAGCGGCCCAGCCGTTCATGCTGAAGGTCTCTTTCAGATAGGAGAGAAAGCACCGTCTTTCAGCCTTACCGCGATTACTGGAGAAGCGATTTCGCTCGATTCCTATAAAGGCAAAGTCATCGTGCTCGGACTCTTTCACATCTGTGACCCGTGTATGATGCAAGGGAGCGTATTGCAAAGGGTTCATGAGTCTACACAAGACAAGGATGTGGCAGTGCTCGGGGTCAATTCATCGGGTAATGGGAAACGAGAAGTCGGCGAGTTCTTGTCTGGCTTCCCGGTCAAGGTGACGTATCCGTATCTTCTGGACCCCGATAAGATAACGGACAAGCTCTACGGTGGAGGTAAGTTTATTCCCAATCTGTACGTGATCGACCAGCAGGGGATTATCCGTTGGCAACGGGTCGGGAACATGGAGCTGGCTGCAGCCGACGCGATTATCGCGGAAGTTAACAAGCTATTGGAGAGCAGGGCAGATAACATGTAGCGAGTCAGGCTGTGGTCTGGAACAAGAGGGGAAAATGGATGACGATGAATTAGAGGCAGGAAAACGGAAATTCCTAGAAGTGGTGCAGAGCATTGATGGCTCCGTGCAAGTCGTGATCCCGACCACTCCCTCGAATAGCATGTTCCTGATTTCCTTGACGAAGGGGACTAACCGAAAATTTCTCACGGTTGCGGAAGACGACATAATTGATTTACCCAATGAGGTAAGTATCCAGACCAAAGTCACGAAGACGATTCAAGATGCACTCGAGGCTCTGTAATTCCTATGTCGTGTCATGAATTCCATTCGATAAGACGCTGTGTGTTGCCATGAAACAAATCTTGCCCAGTATCTGGCAGTGGTCGTGGTTTTCAGACGAGAAGCAGCTTAATTTCAATGGCCTCTTCTTGACGATCGGTGAGCACAAGATTCTGATCGATCCACCACCGATGCCCGGTGAGGCGAGCGCGATTGTTCGGCGTCATACGCCGATCGATTACATTCTGATCACGAACCGAGATCATCTCCGTGAAGCATTGGCGTATCAGCGCGAGTTCAATTGTCAATTGTATCTGCCGGAAGCTGATGCTGCCCTTATGGAAACGAAAGCGACCAAGACATACAAAGATGGCGAGCTCCTTCCGGGCGGGATTTGGGTCGTTCAGCTAAACGATCAGAAGTCTCCAGGTGAGTCTGCGTTGTTCATTGATAGAGGGCGGGGAATTATGATTGTGGGAGATGCACTCATCGGCCAGCCTCCAGGTGCCGTAGGATTGCTTCCTGCTGAAAAGTATGCCGATGTTGAAAAAACGAAGGAAGGCCTCTGCCGCCTCTTGAAGTACAACTTTGACAGCCTTTTGGTCGGAGATGGCGATTCCATTCTTGCCGGCGCGAAGCAGCAAGTGGCGCATCTACTGGTAGGGGCCTCATGACGCTGCGGAACGGACTTTCCGGGGAATTAAACCGTCAAGGGAACGAACACTTTTCACGAGGATACTACACTGAGGCGTACGTCTGTTACACCAAGGCGTTGGAGTGCGACCGGATTACCGGCGACCGACGGGCTTTGGTTGCAACGCTTGGAAATCTTGGAAACATCTGTGCAGTCAGCGGGCGTCGAGATTCTGCACAGGAGCATTATCAGGAGGTCTTGGAGCTGCAAAAGATTCTTGGGGACGAGAAGGGGATTGGAACAACATTGGCAAATTTAGGGAATCTCCGTGCCGACGCCGGCGAATGGACGCTGGCTCGAGCCTATTATCTGGAGGCTCTCGACCTCATGATGAAGACCCAGGATGAGGCTGCCCAATCCGTATTGTTTTCTGACCTTGGGTTAGTGGCTCGGGAAACCGGGCAGTTTGACGAGGCCATCCAATTTTACGAACAGTCGTTGGCGTTGATGCGCCGATTGGGCAATCTTGGGGGAGTCGCGGACGCATGGCGCATGATCGGCCGCACGTTCTTGATGCGAAAACGCTATGACGAGGCCATCGCCTGTTGTCAAACCAGCCAATCTATCGCCGAACGGGTAGGTGATGAGCTCCGCACAGGTGGCGCTCGTTACGTGCTCGCTCAATGCTATGAGGAGATGGGCTGCTTGCGAGAGGCATCAAGCCTGCTCGAGCTAGTAGTCGACATGGACCGTAAGTATGGCTTACCCAAACTGGAAGAAAATGTGCAGCGTCTGAGAGTGCTGCGTACCCGCATGCTGCAGCAATCCCCACGGCAAGCTCAGGAACCAAGGTCCGCATGACCGAGACCGTTCATTCAGCCTGGACACAACTTCGTCATGACCTACGTCGGTCTTTGCCAGGTTTCTATGAATTGGAGCCCAACGGAGCCTTAGTCATGGACTTAGGTAAGGACGGCTGGCTCCTTGAGGTCAGACCGGAAGGCAAGGTTGTGTGCCAGTATGGCGTGGCGATGGAAGATGTCATGGCGTTGATGTCGGATGGGACGCCTGAGGACTTAGGAACCGATGAGGTTGCGAAGCAGGCTAAGTATTTCCTCCAGCCGGCAGTCAACAAGTATCGGGCACTTCTGCTCCAGTCTGGGTTTGTCGAGGAGAATGAGACGACTGACGAATTCGTGGCCGTCACATTTTCCAGAGCAGTCGATCTTCAGAATCGCCAAAAACTTGAAGACCTTCTTCGCTGGTGCTGCCGAGAAATTGGAAGAGCATCGTGAGTCAGCGGATCACGACATTCGAGGAGCTCCGTGATGCCATCTCTGCCTATCGATTGCCCCGTGTGTTGTTAGCCGGTTTGGAGCTTGATCTCTTTACGGCTGTCGGAGACCGATCATGGACGATCTCCGATCTGTCTCAGAAGCTCAAGGTCAGCGAACGGGGGTTGAGCATTCTCTGTCGGAATCTTGCGGCGGTCGGAGTGCTCCAGAAAAAAGGACCTCTCTTTAAAAATAGTCGACTGAGCGTGACCGCGCTGAATCGGAACCATCGTGCCTATCGGGGCGGTTATTTATCGCTCATGCAGACTCACTGGCAAGATTGGGGCCGACTATTGGAGTCGGTTCGGAGCGGACTGCCAATCGACCATAATATTCCTGACCCCCCGAACTACCGCCGGCAATTCACCTGGGCCATGCATCACCGGACGTTAGAGATTGCCCCGGCGATTGCAGCTCAAATTCGCCTCGGCCGAGCTCGGACGCTGCTGGACCTTGGCGGAGGACCCGGAACCTATGCTATGGCGTTTCTGGCTCGGAATCCGAGGCTTCATGCCACCGTCTGCGACCGAGAGGCCGCCCTTGCGGTCGCGAAAGAGATCGCCAATACTCACGGAGCAGGACGGCGACTCTCCTATCTGTCACTCGATTTTTCAAAGGAGCCGATCTCCGGAATCTACGATGTGATCTGGTATTCAAATGTGCTGCACATTTATTCTCCCGAAGATAATCAGGCTATCTTTCGTCGAGCCTTTGCCGCGTTGGCTCCAGGTGGACGATTTATCATCCAAGATGCGTTTTTGCATGATCGCGAAGGTTTGCTTCCGACGGAGGCAAGTTTATTCGCCGTGTCGATGCTGTTGTTTACGACAGGCGGAAACACCTATCACGTCTCTGAGACGGTGAAGTGGCTGAAGGAGGCGGGATTCGTTGGGGCTAGGACAGTACCGCTCAAGAAGGGGACGGAGGACTGGGAGAATGGGATTTTGGAGGCGTCGACTCCTGTCCGACGTCCAAGAGCCATCGTCCGCCGAACACAATCAAAAGGAAATTGAAGAGCCCGCTGATCACGCTAGTGATCAAGAAATGAATCGTATCTAGGGCTTGCGTCGGTAACTGAACGATAGTTGCAAGATCCATCGCCAATCCAACCGTCGCATAGATCACGCACACCATTGCGGCCCACCGGAACTGAAGCCAGATCAAGACAGCGAGTGCAAGAGGCAGGAGGATGAAAAATCCAATCCTCCATGCAATGCCTGGCATTGTGGAGGCGTTGCTCATATTGAAAAGTACCCCGGCCTCAATGACAAGTATGCCGAGTAAGGAAGCTAGCAGTGCGGATCGGTTCATCCCGGAACTATAGCCTGACAATCAAAACCTCGGCAACGGCTGGCTTGCGGCCGGAACCTACGGAATGCTAGCGTATTGGTATTGTAACCCAACACATGCGGAGTCGGAATCAATCAACTCAACAGCCCTACCGTTTGGCCTATGACGCGGAGTGCCAGCTCTGCGTGTCTGTCAAATCGAAGCTCGAGCGGGCGAGAACTGGACTGGCCGGCGACAGGCTCTAGTTTGTCGCGTATCAGAGCGAAGAGGCGACGAAGGCGTTGGGACAGGATTATCGTCCAGGTCGCCCTGAGACAGCGTTCTTGGTCAGACCTCCGGGGAAGTCCTGCAAGGATCGAAGCGTTCCCCCCCCCTCCTTCCAAGCCTCCGTGGGGGAAAGGTGCTGCTGTGGATATTACAGTGGCCATTCACAGGGCAGCTGGCGGAACAGGGTTATCGGATCATCGCCCGCCATCGGTATCGATGGTTTGGTAAAGCCAAGGCAGTAAGACAAAGCCCACCACTATAATTGCCAGTTTCCTTTTTAGCGGTGTCCCCCCATTCGGGGGGACAATTCCTACAGCGAGGAATTTACCGGTAACGTGCCCTCCTCCAGAATGCCCTCACTTTGGGAGGAGGATACATGTTGAATACCTTGCGTGTACCACCGAGTTGTCTCGTTTCAGGGCAGGATAGAAATCGAGCATGGGATTGGTCGTGGCAAGCCCATTTGGCCATGCTGGCTTGGTCCATGGCTGTGGGATTCTGTCTCTTGTGTTTCAATAGTGTCGCATGGGGTGAAGATTCTTCTGAAGATCGGAGGATCGTGGCGGCAGGGTTCGGTTACCAGATTGATTCGGCCTCCGTCATCTCTGTGAAAGTATATGACGCAGAATCAGGAGCCATCTTGTCCGACGAAGTCTATGAACTAGCCGTAAAAGAAAATGGCAGTGGAGAAGCAGCTCATGGTCCTCGGATTTTTGCCGGTGGGGTGGGTTTGGGTGCCACCGACCTATCCAATTTTATGTTGCGAGTCTATGACGCGAATACCGGGGCATTTCAGTGGGAGGGGCGACTTAATCTCGTGCAGCCAGACAGTAAGAAAGAATTGCAGGTGTCAGTTAGCATGCCTCGGCGTGCTATTGTCATGAAGACACAGGCGGTACAATCGGTCGCCGATCAACCCGTTTTTCTGCTCCGCGCAGTTGATGCCGTTTCTGGTTTGTCTGTCTGGGAAGATGAGTTCACAGCCATGCATACGCGAATGCCGAAGGTCCAGCCGATCATGGGACAGTCCAATCGACCGGCTGAACCCTCAACGGGAAGTTCCCATAGCTTTGAATTCCGAATTCGCATGTTTGATCCCGATGGGCAGAGAGTTCTCTGGGAGGATCTATTATCTCAAGTAGAATCGGATGAAGGAGCAACGGAGTCGTCGGATGATCGTGCCTCCATACTTCCTGCTTGGCCAAGGCAATCTCATGATGAGGAGGCTCCCGCGGAGTTGATCTAGTTCTTAGTCCGTATCCATCCGCTAGGATCTGGAATGGAAGGATCGCGACGCTATGAACGATGTTGTTCGAAGCTTTCAATCCACTGGCGTTGGAACTCCTCGTAGGGGATCAGCAGCACGTTTTGAAAGGCTGTGGCCACAGATGATCTTGCTTGGAATGCATTCAGTAATTCATCGACGCGGGCCAATCCCCATCGCTCGATCATATAATGGGTCGCTGAATTAGCCTCCAAATACGCCACAGTCGACGTGCCGGACGGTAATGCCCCCCAGGAGCCTTCTAGAGAGGTCAAAGAAATTGCGCTGATTTCGCCTTGCATGGCCTGGTCAAGCTCCGGCCATGTATCTCCGGCCCATTGCATGGCGAGACCTTCGTTGAGCCAGGTCGGCAGGGCCCCGACGTTGGTTCCTAAGCGATCATGAAGGAGTGCATGGACATACTCATGGCGTAGTACGCTGGCAAGCCACTTGCTATCCGTCGTCGCTCCTTGAGTAGGGATCTGAATGCGGCCGAGTGAGGGGTCATAGAGGCCGTCAGCCCAAGCTGGGCTTCCGGTTGCCCCTTGAAATGAATCTTTGGTGTGGAGGACAACCATGATGGGCTTTGAAGGGAAATGTCCGAACTTCTGTCCGATGTCTCGATAGGCTTCTTCAAGAATTTCAAGCACTGAAGTCCAAATACCCTGGTCTTCCTCGCCATCAAACTTGACCACGAAATGAGTACTGCTTCGCGCAGTCATGTGGGATTCCACTGACTGCGTACGCTGAATCTTGGCTGTCACAGCGGTCAAATAAGACTGAAGTGCCGGATCTTGCCTGGCTCGATCGGCGGCCTGAGCTAAGTGTTTCGCTGCTTCCGTCAGATCGTCCTGTTCTTGCAACAGGTCGGCCATGGCCAAGTGTGGAAAGGGTTCTTGGGGGGCGATCCGCATCAGTTTGGAAAGAAACTCGGCATTGAGCGCACGATCCCGTTGTTCCCAGTAGGTGTGAGCGAGGTTCATGAGGATGACGGGGTTCGAGTCGTCCAGTTCCGCCGCTCTCTTGAACGCGTTGAGAGATGCCCGTGTTCCGTGGAGCCGTTCCTGTTGCAAGCCCAGGTTGTTCCACAGAATCGCCACAAAAGGCCTGGCTTCCCTACTCGACAAAACTGCTGGAGGCAGCTCTTTCAGCTTGGTCTCAGCCAGGGAAAGGTTATGTTTTTCAATTTCATCACGAATGGCTTCCAGCAGCGCCTCATGCGGGGTAGACGGGATTGTGCTTTGGTCAAGTGAACGGGCGTGTTTCGAATCGATCTCGGGTGCTCTATTCGGTGATGGCTCCGGGGGTGGCGCGACAGGTTCAATGGTCTCCGTGAGGTGAGTGGACAGTGGGGGTGAGGGCGATTTCAGGAACAGGTTGTAACTGACTAACACCGCTAGCCCAAGCCCGAGGGGGATCAAGATATGTGTGATATTGCGGCGGTACATGCGTAGTAGTGCTGAGTGTAGCATCTGAAGAAACGGTGACCAAGTAAACGTACAAAAGCCGCCAGTCGATCCTGGTTTAGGAATCATCGGGCTCGTTGAGCGCTCTTGGAGGCTGTGCTACGATCTTCCATCTTATGTCGGCTCCCATTGAATCGAATGTGCATTTGCCGCTTCAGGAGTGGGTGGACCGCATCGCCCGCCCCATCGAGTTCGCAAGTCGAGATGATTATGCTCATCTGAAGGCCGTCACGAATCTCAGCGCGTTTGTCTCCTCACAAGTCTTATCTGCGCTCCGACATGCAACCTATCCGAAGGCCGTAGAGACCCGCCTCATGTCGCTTCGGGACCTCTTCGTCGATTTTGAGCCGGCGCTTCCGGTGGAAGAGCAACGTCGACGATTACAGGTGGCCGTACTGCACATCAACGAACTTCGAACGGCTGTTCAGCAACAACATCGCCAGCCTCATGGATCGCCGGTTCGGTCAGTCCGTGATTCTGAAACGAAGACGAGCGAACGATCTCCTATCTGGAATCTTTCCGTTCGGTTCACCAAAGGAGTTGGTCCGAAACGCACCGGCATTCTGCAGCGGCTTCGTATCGAAACCGTGGAAGATGCGCTTTGGACCATACCCTGGCGGTATGAAGATCGGTCTGTCATGACGCCCATCGGAAACCTTGTGCCAGGAATGGTGGCGTCGATTTACGGGACAGTTGGGAAGTGTGATGCGAAACGGACAAGAAATCGACGGTTGAGCGTGCTGGAACTTGGTGTCGAGGATGAGTCAGGGAGGATGCAGGTCGTCTTTTTCAATCAACCATATTTGGAAGAAGTGTTGCCCATCGGCACTCGCGTCATGATGAGCGGGCGCGTCACCACAGGCCGTCAAGGGTGGATGATCCCCAGGATGGATGTGGCGCAATATGAGGTTCTGGGTGAAGGGAGTGAAGCGACGCTCCATGTCGGGCGTATTGTCCCCATCTACCATGAGACCAAAGGATGGACGTCTCGTCAGATGCGGGTGTTGGTGAGAACTCTCCTGATGGACCATGGCTTGGAGCTCCTTGACCAGTTGCCTGTCCCTCTTCGCGCACGGCAACGATTGATACCCATTCATGAAGCACTACACGATATTCATTTCCCCAAGCCCGGCACCGACTTTCAGCTTCTGGAACGTGGAAAAACTGCGGCGCATCGGCGGCTCGCATTTGAAGAGCTCCTGTTACTCCAGTTGGCCTTGGCCACAAGGTCTCGCTCGGTTCACGACGAGCCGAAGTCCCTTCGGTTCAACCCGAGGACTCCGTTATTGAAGAAACTGGAGTCGCTCTTACCGTTCCGCCTCACGACGGCGCAGGATCTGGTCCTTCGTGAGATATATCGGGACATGATCTCGCCACGCCCCATGAACCGTCTCGTGCAGGGAGATGTGGGGTCCGGGAAAACCGCGGTTGCGCTCCATGCCATGGTGATGGCCTGCGGATCAGGCTATCAGGCGGCGCTGATGGCACCGACGGAGATCCTTGCCGAGCAACACCATCGAAACCTTTCTGAAACTCTTCGGGCCTTGGGATTGCGGGCGACCCTCGTACGTGGAGGAGAAAAGGCATCGGTAAAGCGAGTGCAGGCCGAGCAGTTGGCAAGCGGTGAGATTCACGTGGCCATCGGCACGCACGCCCTCATTCAGCAAGGTATGAAATTTAAGAGTCTCGGCTTGGCTGTAGTCGATGAACAGCATAAGTTCGGCGTCCTTCAACGGAAGATGCTCATCGACAAAGGCTATAAACCGGATGTGCTGGTCCTCACGGCTACACCCATTCCTCGAACACTGGCGATGACGGTGTATGGCGACCTTGATGTCTCCGTGATTGATGTCTTGCCGCCCGGTCGGAAACCAGTGCGAACGTTTCTATTTGGGGAGGGGCAACGGCGAAGAGCGTATCAGATCGTCCACGATGAACTCCGCAACAGGAAGCAGGCCTATGTCGTCTATCCGCTGGTGGAGGAATCTGAAAAGACCGACCTCCAAGCCGCGATTCAGGGGGTTGAACAGTTACAGAACGGGGAATTTTCCGAGTTCCGCGTCGGTTTGCTGCACGGACGCATGAAAGCCGCAGAAAAGGAGGCGGTGATGGCCGACTTCAAAGCTGGAACCATCCAGCTTCTTGTTGCCACCACCGTAATCGAAGTCGGGGTGGATGTGCCGAACGCTACGATCATGATGGTTGAACATGCGGAGCGATTCGGTCTTGCCCAGCTGCACCAGTTACGCGGCCGTGTAGGACGGGGCAGCCATCAATCGTATTGCTTGCTGATGGCGGCTACTATGGGGCAAGGACTATCTCCACGGGGACGAGATGCAAAACGAGATCAAGAGTCACCGTCTTCAGCCAAGGAACGGCTAGATGCGCTCGTCCGATCGAATGATGGATTTGTCATTGCCGAAGAAGACCTGCGTATAAGAGGACCAGGGGAATTTTTCGGCTTGCGCCAATGGGGCATGCCGGAGTTTCGAGTGGCCAATCTCGTGCGAGACGGTGATTTATTGCAGCAAGCGAGGCAGGAAGCTTTTTCATTGCTACAATCGGACCCGGGACTGAAAGAGCCAGCTCACCAGGGGCTACGTGAGGCCATGCTTCGCAAGTGGGAGAAGAAGCTGGAGCTTGGTGCCATCAGTTGAAAGGGCTCATGGGCGATAAGATGGAATTCCTGAGGTCAGCTGGATAGAGTGTCCCTCCTCAGTCAGGAGCCGTATGGGTTTCTTTCAGCGATTGACAGATGATTTGCGCTCCGGGATCGCGACCCTACGTCTAGGGACCGTCCACGCAGCAGGACGGGCGTTGGAAGAGACGGAACTGCTCCGCATGCGGTTGGAACTTCGCAAGTTCGAACAGCAACTCTCTGATCTGTACAAGGACATCGGCGAGCGAGCAGTTGATATGAAAGAACGGGGTGAAACGGCGGAGCGAGTCGTCTACGATGCCGAGATCGTACGTCTCGTGAAACAAGTTGATGCACTCAAGGATTCGTGCAGGAAGTTGGAAGCCGAAATGAACCAGATTCGGAACGAGCAGTGACCGAACTATCCCAGCCCAAGCGCCGATTGGCCGGCATCGATATCGGCACCCTCACCTGTCGCTTATTAATAGCAGATCTGATCCCTGGGCAACCACTCAAAGAACTCCGATCCGATCGACGCATCCTTCGACTGGGAGAAGGAGTTGATCAGACAAAACGATTGAGTTCAGCCGCCATGGATCGGACCGTTGCCTGCTTGCAGGAATGGCAGAGCGTCATCAACGACGATCATGTTGAAGCTACGGCCGTAGTAGCGACGAGCGCAGTTCGTGATGCGATGAATCGACAGGAGTTTCTTGAACGGGTCAAGCGGGAGGCTGGGTTCGACGTCGAAGTCATTACGGGCGACGAAGAAGCTCGGAGGACCTTGCTCGGGATTCGCTCAGGTCTGCCGACCGGGGTGACGGACATCCTGGCATTGGACATCGGTGGCGGGAGCACCGAGTTCGTCCTTGATCGGAGTGGACAGAAGCCGATCGTTCGATCGATCGATATCGGCGTGGTCCGCCTCTGTGAACGAATGCTGCGCCACGATCCACCAGCTACAGATGAAGTGCGACAGGCATGTGAGTGGGTAAGTCGAGAAGCGAGAGCAGCGGTGACCGACATAGGTGACTACCGACAGGCCAGATTCATCGGTACGGCCGGCACAGTTACCAGCCTCGCTGCCATGGCCCAGCAACTCAAGAGCTACGAGTCAGCCAGAATCCACAACTATGTGTTGAGTCTGGAAACTATCCGAGAGCTGGAACATACCCTGCTGAGCAGAACGAAAGCCGACCGGGTCGGCTTACCGGGATTGGAAAAGAACCGTGAAGAAGTCATCGCCGCCGGCGCAATCATCATTCGGACCATCATGGAGACGCTTGGGCAACAAGGTGTCCTGGTCAGCGATCTGGGCCTGCGCGAGGGAGTGCTACTTCATCTAGCCGATGGTGGTCGTGACGATGCGTGACGAATCTCGTTGCACAGCGTGTTTCCAGGAGACTCGCGACTAAAATAGGGCCAATTGACCTTAATAGTGAATAAATAGTGATAGAGCCATAATGATCGTATCCAAAACTTCAGTGCCTATTGCAAAATGAGCATAAGTCTTTGTGATACCAATCATTGTTATGTTCCACACGTGCCTCATTCGAGTTAGATCCAAATTGACTTAGCATTCTTGCTCGTGTACAGTCCGCCCGGCTAACAGCGTCTCAGGGGTAATGATGGTTACCAGGATGTTGATCATGCCGGTGGCATTCGGAGACCAGGCGGATAATTTCAGGAACGATCCCGTGACGGCATATCGGCATGGATTCGATCCGCCAGGCCACCAGAGAGTCATTCCCAACTGGTTCTGCTATCGCGTTTCCTCTAACCCTCCGTTCCTCGGCATTGGCTACTGTCGCAGCTCCCGCAGAAGTCCCTTCGGTTCAACCACACACTTCGCTTTGGCGTGTGAGATGGCGATAAAGGGTGGCCTGAATGCCAACCCACGATGAGTGAGGGTTCTAGCCATGGGTGAGTCGAAACCGACGTTGCAATGGGCCGAACAGATGTTGCGGAATTTGTCCGAACAGGGGTACACGGGCACGGTGACCATTCGCTTTGCGCAAGGTGGTGTGCAAGGTATGACGGTGAATCAGGAACTGCAGCCGCGGCAGCACGCGACAGTAGTGCAAGCGCGGCCGTTGACATAGCGTAGAGCCAGATCGACACGTAGTTGGCACAGGCCAACTGGCGGCACGAAGGCTGACCTCTCCGGGACTTCATCTCGGGGGCGTCAGCCTTTTTTATTCCGGGAAGCTGGTGATCGAAAGGTTCATGCGGTGATGGAGAAACCTGAATGACGAGCTGAGCAGGAGGATCAGCATAAAGGGGGGTGGGCTGTCTAGGGAGAATCAGTTTGATGGTGCGCCTTTCTTCGGAAGGGTAGCTGTCGAAAGAGGGATCAGGCCTCAGGCGGCAGATACCGAGCAGGAAGGTATTTACGTAAGTGTGTGCGAATTGAACCAAGGAGATAGGTGGAACATGAAGAGATCACTTTTATGCACGGTTGCGCTAAGCGCTTTGTTTTGTTCGCCCGTGTTCGCTCAGCAGGCCAGTATCACACTAAAGAATTCGGACGTTTCCTACTGCTACAAGCAGGATGTTCCCTGGACCTTAACAAAGTCTAATGACCGCAACACAGCGACATCTGGAGATACAGTGAACTGGACCATCACGGCGACCAAGGGAGATCCTGGACCCAAGACGCTGTGCGCCATCGGAGTCGTCAGCATCACAAATACAGGCTCAGCGCCTGCTACGATTGGCAACATCGTGGTCGACTTGCAGAGAAATCAGGGGAAGCCAGCCAAGTGGGCCGCCATCTCGGCGGACGTTTCAAACTCGACTGGTGGCAACGGGGCGACCAGCGCAAAAATAGTTGCCGCTGCGTTGCAGAACCAAACCGTTTACACAGGAGTGGCCCTGGTATCGGGTAACACGGCAACCTTCACCGAGAATACCTACTCGGGTGATTTGACGTTCACCGACGCGGATAGCGACGAGATCTGGGCGATTACGCCAGAGAAGACGATAGGGGTTGGGGACACCGTGACCCTCTTTTTCAACGCGGTTTTCAATGTCGACAGTCTGAATTTCAACACTGCTGAGCAACTCCGTACTGAGGTCTTCGTGACCTTCGGCAATTCCGGTGCTCGTGGAGGCAGTGGTGCATCGGCAGAGAACATCGATATTGATGGAAGCGCGACACTTGATGCGGATGAGGCTCACGTCCGTACGGTACCCACTCGCATCACCAAGGCGCTACCAGCCGTCGAGGTCTGCAACGAAACAGTGACCATTACTGATACCTTCAGTACGACGGACACAGCTTCATACATCCTCACGACCGATCCAATAGGCTTGGGTGTTTCGACGAGCGCATCGATAATCTACACCGTGATAGGCACTGTGAGCGGAGAGGGCACGGTGTCAAATACCGCTTCCCTGGACGGTGTCGGTTCAACCGTAACCTTGACGACCGGTCCGACGGATCCAATAACTGGCATCGCGCCTACAACAACACGGCCTTGCTGCGAGGCCACACATATGACTGCGAACTCGTCGGTCGCTGTGAGCGTTCCCACACCGCTAGCCTTCTGCACTTATACCCAGGGCAAGTGGAACGATAGGGCGAACAACCCCAAAGTAAACGAATTACAGTCAAACTTCAGCACGTATTTCCCCAGTGGTCTTGTCATCGGGACAATCCCGATTTCAGCCAATGGAAGCACTCTGCCGAATTATGCTAAATGGACTGATGTGACCAAATTGCGAACCTGGATCGGAGGAGGAGGGCCAAGCACACCGTTGACAAATGATACGTTAAATGCGACTTCAACCAGCGGTGGTACGCTGGCATCACAGGCGGGTGCGCTGACCCTGAATCTGAACACCAGTTTGGTTCCTACGGGAATTGGCAATCTGATTCTGACTGGAACCGGCACGAGTCTAGACAACAAGACCGTAAGTCAGATCCTAAGTATAGCCAATGACGTGTTGGGGAATAACTCCTGTACGGGGGGATTCAATAATGGCGGGCAATGTAAGGGATGGAGCACACTCTATATGCCCGATGGTTACGATTACGGCACCCTGAACACGTTACTCGATAACCTTAACAAATCTTGGGACGATTGCGAAGCTGGGGCCTTTGCCTCGAAGTTGCGAGCACCCAACTGATTGCCGATTTTATTCGCCGGGCGCTTTCAAGCGCCCGGCGGTTTTTATTTGAGGGTTGATCCCTTGAACCTCCAGAGGCCGCACCTTCCTGCTGTGCGGCTGCATCTGGTTGAGAGAATCGGCGGTGCCAGGTCGCGGTCGGTTCCTCAGGATCATTTGAGTAGGGACATGCTGTCGAAGGGATCACCAACCGATACTCTCTCAGGTCTTCTCACTGCAATGCTGTGTGCAATGGTTCTCGTGGCCGGCTGCGGGGAGGCGATGCAGTTTGAAAATGCTGGCAGCAAACATGCGTTGACGGAAGATCAGCAGGCCTGCGATAAGGAACTGCAGAAGCCCGTCTGGGCCCAATACGTGAAAGAAGCCAAGGGCCAGCTTGATCCTTGGCAAGTCTGCATCGAACGCAAGGGCTGGAAGCGGGTGGATCGCCTGCCGCCCTCCGGTGTAGGCAAGTTGTGATGTTGGGCGTTCTTCCCTGGGGTGCCCTCCTACCCATTCCCTTAACCCACCGCACCGTACCTTCCTACTTCTGTGAATACCAGCGATAGCCGTGCTGCTCGGTGAATTGGGCTTTTGGCGTTCCCCCAGGTTTTTCCAATAGCAGCACTTTGAAGTCTTGCAGGCCGAACCAGGCGGGATCAGCGAGGTCGTGGTAGTGGAGACCCTGCAGTTTCGGGAGTATATCGCCCAAAGCTTGCTGCAATTCCTTCTCCGTGTAGGCGCGCACGGCGAAGGGCTTGTCGATGGCCTGACAGAATCGCTGGATCGAGTACGTCGCGCCGGTGCAGAGCACCTTCGTATCAGGCTTGAGGCCGAGAAACTGTGGGAGAGACAGATATCGCTCCTGAAATCCGAGCCAGCGCACCGCTTGCCGTACATGGCTATATTGCACTTCATATTCGGTGTGTCCCGGCAACTTCACTGGTGCCGGCCAGCCTTGCTCAATGCCGAACTCAGTCAGAAACGCCCGGCCGCCTGGCTTGAGGACTCGCCACAATTCGGCGACAAAGCGAATGGGCCCTAGGTTAAAGATGACCGACTCAGGAGGGTCCGCCTCGATCGGTAGGCGAAGCCGTCTGATCCAATCCAGAGCTTCCTGATGTTGTGGCGTAGTTCCAGCTCCAGACGTCAGTTCCTGTTTATTCAACTGTACCGGCGTCATGTCCGCCATATTTTCATTGTCGATGACCAAGTCGACGGAATGATCGGCCAACGGAAGCGATTCGGCGTTCGCCCTAGCTCCGGTGACGTTCCATCCACCGGCTTGTGCTCGTGAGACTTGAAGCTTCAGGAAGGGTTGGGTGATGTCGAGCGACAGATAGGAGATTCCCTGTTTTTCGAAGGGGAGGAGGCTCTTGCCGAGCTCCTGTGCGACGTACCCCAACCCCCCGCCGATTTCCAGCAGGACCTTTGGTTTGGGATTGAACCAGCCTAGCCGCCGGAGTTGCCGCATGAGAAGCTGCCCGTAGGTCAAGCCAGCGAGGGCTTCGCTTGGTTCACGGAATAGGTGGGAGACCGTGGTTTCAATCAGGTCAAAGTGACGGTCATCCTCTTCACTCTGGGCCAACTCATGAACGTGGAACGTTTCCAGGTGGTGCTCTCCCTCAAATTCTTCTCGCCCAGACCAGCCTTCGCGGACTTGCTGTAAGAGGATGTCCCATTTGGCTTTATGCCGGTGACCGCCGGGGGGCTCGGCTCCGTAATAACAGAGTGAGTAGTTGGGAGTCGCCCATCGCGCAAGGTGCCATTCGCCAGGCTGGCCGTCTGGTCCGCAGATCTTTGTGCCGTATTGTTCGACGAGTGTACCGACCGTTGTGTGCCCGTTCATTGCCTTGAGCAGATTCAGCCCGGTGCGATTTAGTCGGATGAACGGGAGATTGTCATCGAGAGGCGCCAACCACCATTCGTCCGAACTATGTTGATAGGCGACAAGATCAGGGATGTGCCAGGCCAGGAGACCGAGGGTTTCACCATTGAGATCAGAAGGCTCGTGGATCGCAGCAGCCGGTTTCATGATGGCGGGGACTTCCTGTATCAAATTTCAGCAGCCTACAGGAGCCATCAACCGTCCTGCAAGAGAGCAGCGTGCCTACGCTTATAGTTGGGAAGGTGTCGAAGGGCTATCGGTAACGATGAGGTGACCCCGCATGATGGGATGGATCCGGCAGTGGTAGGTGTAACGACCAGCCGGCAAGCCCGGTACACTGAATGACGACCCGGGAGAGACTGCTCCGGAATCGAACAAGCACGGGCCTTCATCGTCTAGGCAGCCGCTATGGGTCACTGTATGATGAGTCGGAGTCGGATTGTCCCACTGAATAGGGGTGTGGCTCACAATTGTTGGGGCGATCGGGAGATAATAGGGCGACCCGTCCTCCATCATAATCCGTAGCGGCAGAGACGTGTCTAATGCCATGCTGTTTGAGGCGAGGGCCCCCCATCCGACAATCAGGATGATAAGTATCCGATCCACGAAAGGTATCACTCTGTAAAATAAGACGGCCTAATCATAAGACGCAAACAACGGCTAAAGGATTCTGCCTCTCTCTATATTTCCCTAATTCCATCTTAGCATGGAGCTGAGCTTGGAATGTGAGATGTCTTCCCCTGGTCTGTGCGCAGGAAACCAACCGGTGCGGTGATGACTTAGGGTATTGTTGTATCCGAAGCAATGAGAAAGCAGTCGGTTGCTCAAAAATTGGATCAGGGTGGTTGCAAGAGGCTGTTCGTTCATGCTAGATGGAGGCCGTTGCGCCGCGCTGAAACGAAGAGGAGGGATCGGAATGGCGAAGAAGAACAAAAAGGCCGTCACGAAGAAGCCGTCTGGTAAGAAGAAAACCGCATCAGCCGCGAAGAAGAAAGCGCCAAAGAAGACGGCGGCAAAGAAGACGGCGGCAAAAAAGACGGCGGCAAAAAAGACCGTGAAGAAGCGCGTGGCCGTCAAGAAGTCCAAGCCGGCAGCAAAGAAAAAACCTGTCAAAAAACCGGCTAAAGCAGCCTCGAAATCTTCCAGGAAGAAGACTGCTTCCTCAGCTCCTCGAACCAGCGAGCCTGTTAAGAATCTGGTTTCTCAAGAGGAGGATATCGCTCCGCGCAAGCCGGTGGTGACCAAGCCGGCCCTGGCGGTTGAGCCTGAGGACGTCGATCTCGATGAAGATGAGATGATGGGTGATGAGTTGGGAATGGAAGATGAGATCGATGAGGATGAAGTGCAAGAAGAATTAGACCTTGACGCCGATGATGATGGGGACGAGCTGATCGGGAAGTCTGAAGATTTGTTGGACGACGATTACCGAAATAACTAACTCGATGCTTTTCGCTGGCTCGTCAGAATCAAAGTAGAAATAGGTCTCATCCAACGCAGCTCATCCACTCGCCCGCCGCTGGAACCCTAGATGTCTACCGGCGGGCGCCTGATCGACTCAATGTCAATAATGGTTAGTCACTCTTGCCGTGTCATACGGATGTAACACGAGAGCTGATTCCACCTAATCGTTGTGAAGATCCTAAGTCCGAAGCGAGTAGGACGCTGTTGGTGTGGCGTCCTGGTGATCAATAGCATGATCGCCGTCGCGTCATATGAAGCCAGTGCAACCTGCGTGGTAGCGCCACCGACAACTGACCCCGCCGCCGGACTGGTCACTCATCTTCCCTCCACGTGCTCTCCGGATGAACGTGAAGCCCATGCCCTGGCTGGTGAAACGGTGATCGAGGCGATCGCGCAAGGGCGTCGGGTCGATCTAGTTGGAGTTGTCATCCGCGGAGACCTCGTGTTTGATCGCCTTCCCCTGGAATCTGCTACGGGTCTGAATGAGGTTGAAGATGGGCAGCGGGCTGTGCGTGCGGCATTGTCTATCAGAGATTCCGATGTGCGGGGAGTGCTACGGCATCGGTCTTCTGAGAATATCCTTCGGTTTGAAGGGCCGGTGGATTTTCAAGGATCTCGTTTCCGAGAGGGAGTAGATCTCTCACGTTCGGCTTTTCAGCAGAAGGTCGATCTCTCCGGCGCCATTTTTGAAAAGGAGGCCCATTTTGTTCGAGGGCACTTCGTCGGAGAAACAGCCTGCCGGGAAACGAAATTTGGACCCAGCACCAGATTTCATCAGTCGACGTTTCAGGGTCCGTTGGATTGTACGGGTGCACTCTTTGATGGCATGGCGGAGTTCCTTGAAGTAACATTCGAGGGACCGGTCATGTTTGACCGATCAAGGTTTGGCCAAGGAACAGGATTTTCTGGGAGTCACTTCAAGAGTCGAGTCGATTTTGGCGAGACGATCTTCAGCCGCGAGACTTTCTTTGGGTTTACGGTGTTTGAGAACGAGGCTCTGTTTGCCGGTGCCCAGTTTCTCGGGTCAGCCGATTTTTCCAGCGCGGAGTTCAAACGTCCCGACGACCTCGGAAAGGCGCGCTTCGACCAGCCGCCGATCTTGGCTCAAACAAAACGTCTTGCTTCCGAGCAGTCGGATGGCTTGCTCCAAACTAGTGAGGGGCAGTATGTCCTGACCTTGGCCTTTCTTGTGGCGGCGGTGCTGCTGATCGCGTATCTCATCAAGGTCAAGTGAGAGAGGCCTAGCTATCCCCAATATATAGATTCGGGCTTGCCCGTCTCTCTATAAGTTGATATAAACACTTTCTGTGGATACTCACGCCGAAGAACCTGAACAGGCCGAACTCCCGTACCAGGTTCGCATCGAGAATTTCGAGGGGCCGCTCGATCTCCTGCTCCATCTCATCAAGAAAAATGAGATCAATATCTACGATATTCCAATCGCCATGATTGCTCAGCAGTACTTGGAGTATCTGGAGGCGATGGAGGAACTGAATCTCAATGTGGCAGGCGATTTCTTGGTCATGGCCGCCACGTTACTCCAGATCAAGTCCAAAATGCTGTTGCCTGCGGATGAGCGGGCGGACGATGAAGAGGATGGGCCGGATCCACGAGAAGAGCTCGTTCGGCGGTTGCTCGAATATAAGGCCTACAAAGAGGCGGCGAGTCAGCTTGATAGCCAGGAACGAATGTGGCGCGAGATCTTCTGGCGCGAACAGGTACCACCGGTCGAACAGGTTGAAGAAGATCTCCCGTTAGAAAATGTCTCTCTGTTCGATCTGGTTGATGCGCTTCAGGAAGTGCTCGATCGAAATCCAAGCAGCCGGTTGCTCGAAATCGTGCCCGACAATCTCACGGTCCGTGAGCGGATGAACCTCATTCTCGAAACACTCGAAGGGAAAGATTCGGTTTCCTTCGCGGCGTTGTTTGAAGGGCCGATTCATCGGGTCATGATCGTCGTCACGTTTTTGGCATTACTTGAACTGATGCGACTCCGAGTCGCACGGGTGTTTCAATCCGAGACATTCGGACCGATTCTGGTGTCACGGACATTTTCTCTAGTGCCGGATCCGGCGGAACTGAACACCGTCGGGGAAGAATGGAAGGGGATATGACGTCAGGAGAGGCAGACTTGGTTCAGGAGACGACCGAACTCAGCGCGATGGACATTGCGGCGAACAATGGACATTCCACCGAAGGAGCCGTTGATCTTGACCCTGTGCGGAGCGGGGCCGAGCTTCAGGCAATTCTGGAATCGCTTCTCTTTGTGTCTTCCGACCCGATGTCGGTCGTTCGACTCACCTCAGTGATTGGGACCGTCACGAAGGTCGAGGTGGAAGAGGGGTTGCGGAACCTTGGCCAAGCATTGGAGCAAGAAGGACGTGGGGTGCGCCTGGCCGAAATCGCAGGCGGGTATCGCATCGTGACCAAGCAGGAATATGTCTCCTGGATTAAGCGGTTGGATAAAAGCAAGACAACTGCGAAGCTGTCCAGGTCCGCACTGGAGTCCCTGGCGATTATTGCCTACAAACAGCCGCTCGTACGTGCAGAAATCGAAGAAATTCGTGGCGTAGAAGCTTCCGGCGTTTTGCGCACCCTGTTGGAACGGAAGTTGGTGCGGATCGTCGGGCGCAAGGAAGTTCCTGGGCGTCCGATCATGTATGGGACCACGAAGTATTTTTTAGAACACTTCGGTCTGAGCGATCTCTCGCAACTGCCTCCACTCCGCGAGTTCAAGGAGCTTGGTGAAGGGGAACAAGCTCTTCTTCCTATCGATGGAGACAGAGTGCCGGAAGAAGATTCAGAAAAGGCGAGTATGGAGACGATCGAAACAGATGAAGAGACCTCAGTCACTGTCGAGGTCCGGTCTTCGCATCAGTTGCAGGAGATGTTTGATCCCCAACCGGCCAGTCACTAGCCGCCCCAGAATTTTACAACAGCGACACGCCCGTATTGTCCAAATCCTCCGGATACAACGCTTCGTCATAGGTTGTATCAAGATGGAGATGTGACGTCGCCAGTTTTGTGCAGAAGCCTGATCGTCGAAGCGCGTTGATGGCGATTAGGGGGTCGGTGTGTTCTTAGACTGGTCGCTTTTGAGTCGTTGAAGTTCGGCGCTTTGCTCATCGACTTTCTTCTGAAGCGCCTTGAGTTCCTCCTTAAACGCTTGTATGTCTGCGTCGCTTTTTCCAGGAGGCGGAGATTGAACAGGGCTTGTTGATTGGGACGATGCTGCAGGACGCGGCTGGGCCGTTGAGGTTGGTTGAGGGGCGGTGAGGACCTTCGTCAAGAGTTGATAATCAATGGCAAGCGAACGATCTTCAGATTTTCCAATCCAACTGGACCGATCGTACACGTCAGGACGCACAGCAGCCTCGGGAATAAAGGTCACTTCCCGGTCACGTAACCCATCGGTATCTGGGAGAGGACGAGGCTCTTTCTGGCTGCCGGCAGACTTTTTCCCGGGGTAGTATCGGAATTGAGTGAGCGTAAAGTGCAAGGATAGGCCGTCTGCGAACAGATAGCCTGCCGTCGTTTCTCTCTGCTGGTTTATTTTGGGTTGTTGGGAAATCGCTGGCCCGGAATATACATGAAAGCCTACCCGTTGATGAGGCGTCGCTTGTGCGAGGGCCGTCGTAATGTGAGGAGCGAGGTATGCAATGTCATCCTCAGAGAATGTACGGATATCGTTAAGGTTCGTGGATTTCAACGCTTTGCCGAGCAGCAGCAAGAGTCCTGATTTTTCCTTCGTATGGATTCCACGCAAGATATCGGCGACGGTCGTCTCCGATAGCTTGATCGGGTGCGCAGCTTGGAAAGATTTGTCCGAGACCTCCTCAAGGAACACGTGGCCGGCTGTAGCCTCGTGAATGGAGGTGGAGGGGCGAGACCCGGCACACCCAATGACGATGACAGCCAAACAACTGATCATGAAACATTGCAGCCGGCGTCTCACGATTGATAAAGCTGGGTCATGCATAGCAGTGACTCGTCGCCTGGGATGGTTAGATGAGGTTGCTAGTGTAGCAGGAACGCGAGGTAAACACAAAAAGCTTCCCACCCCACCGCGTACTTTGAGAAGGCTTAGATTCTTGACTATTCATTTGACCATCGTATCGTATGGTGAGGTCACGATGAGTGTTAAGTTTCAGAACGTCCATGGCAGCGGGAGTATGAAAATTCTTGATTACACATTCAGAAGCATGAGAAAGGTAAACTCCACCTAATCAAGTCCCGCTTTGATTGCGCGGAAAACGAAAGGCAAGCGAAGGAAAAAGATCGATGCATCAGCTGAAAATGGCTCCAGTGCATGGATTCTCAGAGATCCGTAATCAGTGAGTCGTCTCCAATGTCTGTTGACACTATGTGGAATGGCAGTATATAAGTACATCGCCTTTCAGGGGGGGGAATGATCGGCCTGAGACTAAGCACAACCTCAGTAGTACGCAGGTCATTACTCGAATCCGGTCCTCTCCCAGGATGTCCCTCCCACGATAACAGCTCTCTTCAACTCTCTCTCGTTGGACAGAAATATATCCAGGCTTTTTCTGGATGTTTTTGGAGAAAGGAGGGGTAATAGGCCTGCCCGTAAAGTCGTGTAATTTGGAGATATCCCTGTATCGGTCTGATCGAATGAAGGGCAAGTTTGTACAGGCTGATACGCTCCAGAGAAGTTTCTCAGTCTTGTCGCATCAACCGGAGTGAGCACCTCACCGCCAAGCAAAGGAGTGATGCATCATGAAGACGACCGACACCACACAGACACCGACCGAGCCGACCACCGAGGCCCCGACCGCGGGGGCCTCGCGGCGCGAATTTCTCGGGCAGACGGGGCGCGTCGCGGCGGGCGTGGGCGTGGCCGCGCTGTTGGGGAATCTGGGGCAGTACGCCTTGTCGTATGCGGCGAGCGGCCCGCCGATTAAGATCGGGGTGCTGCATTCGTTAAGCGGCACCATGGCGATCAGCGAAGTCTCCTTGCGGGACGTCGTGCTGATGGCCGTTGACGAGATCAATAAGGCGGGGGGCGTCATGGGGCGGCCGATTGAAGCGAAGGTCGTGGACCCGGCGTCGAACTGGGACCTGTTTGCCGAGAAGGCCAAGCAGCTGCTGCTCGAAGACAAAGTGTCGGTGGTGTTCGGCTGCTGGACCTCGGTGAGCCGGAAATCCGTGCTGCCGGTCTTCGAAAAGAACAACGGGCTCCTCTTCTATCCCGTCCAATACGAAGGCGAAGAATGCTCGCGCAACGTGTTCTATACGGGCGCCGCCGTCAATCAACAGGCCGCCCCGGCCGTCGAATACCTCATGAGCCCCGAAGGGGGCGGCTACAAGAAGTTCTATTTGCTGGGGACCGACTACGTCTACCCGCGCACCACCAACAAGATTCTGCGGGCCATGCTGTTGGCGAAGAAGGTGCCGGCGGCGAACATCGCCGAAGAATACACCCCGTTCCATCACCAGGACTACCAAACCATCTGCGGCAAGATTAAGAAATTTGCCGCGGGCGGGGGCGCGGCGGTGATCAGTACCATCAACGGGGACAGCAACGTGCCGTTCTATAAAGAGTTCGGCAACCAGGGCCTGCGGGCCGAAGACGCGCCGATCATGGCCTTCAGCGTCGCCGAAGACGAGCTGCGGGGCATGGACACCAGCGCCCTCGTGGGGCACTTGGCCGCCTGGAATTACTACCAGAGCGTCGACACCCCGCAGAACAAGAAATTCGTGGCCAACTTCAAGGCCTATTGTAAGAAGAACAACCTGCCGGACGGGGAGAATCGCGTCACCGACGACCCGATCGAAGCGGCGTACTTCGGCGTCTATGTGTGGAAGCAGGCCGTCGAGAAGGCGAAATCGACCGACGTCGACAAGGTGCGCAAGGCCGTCTATGGGCAGAAGTTCCTGGCCCCGGGCGGGGAAATCATGATGGACTGCTGTAACCAGCATACCCATAAGCCCGTGTTGATCGGCGAAATCCTCAAAGACGGGCAGTTCAAAGTCATTCACCGGTCCAAGGGGCTGGTGAAACCGGAACCCTGGAGCGAGTACACCAACCCCGACAAGGGGTGCGACTGGATTCAACACCAGGGGACCTATAAGAAGTAGGCCAAATCCAGCGTCCCAGGCCCCTGCGCCGGAGTGCAGGGGCGCAGAGCGGGACTGTGGGGCGCAGTGAGAGTGTGCGGTCGGACCGGCTGGAATCTCGGAGCGAGAGGTTCCAGCCGACCGGCCGAGAGTGAGCTGTCGAATGTCGGGTGAGGGGACCGGAGCGGACGCGGAATGGATGAAGAACGCGTGACAGTGGGGAGACAGAAGACCAGCCGGCGAACGCGAGGGCGGATGCGGGGACTGCTGGCCGTCCTTGTGCTCGTCTGCGGAGGCCCGTCCGCGTGGGCGGCAGACGAGCCGACTTCATCTGCGCCTGAGGCGAGGAGTGTGCCGGCGAGTTCTTCCACCAGTTCCCCCGCTAATTCCCTAACCAATCCGATCGAGCAAGCGCTGGTGGACCTGCAGAGCGAGGAGGCGGCGGTGCGGGCCCAGGCGGCCGAGGTGCTGATCGCGCAAGGGGACGCCAGCCTGATCCCGCGACTCGATGAGCTTCGAGAAGTGGGCAGCCGAATGGTACGGATCGCCATCAAACCGGTGGTGGACCTGCTGAAGAATCGGGCCAACCTCACGAGCGCCTCACCGGATACGCGGCGGTCGGCGGCGGCCGACCTGGGGATGGGGGGGCGGGCTGAAGCCATTCCGTACCTGAAGGAGGCGGCGGCGCAGGAGGACGTGTGGTGGGTGCGGTACACCATGGAAGAGGCGCAACACTTTCTGGAGTTGCAGGCGGCGGACTCGACCCTCCAGCTGGAGGCCGTCACCAAACTGGGCGAGCTGCGGAGCCTCAACAGCGTGAGTGCCTTACAGGAGCTCGTGGAGGCCGCCCAGGCGCCGGAGGCGAGCGACGAGCAGCACACCCTGGCGACGGCGGCGGCGGCCTCGATCGCGCAAATCGAGTCGTGGTCCTCGTGGGCCAACGCCCTCGAGACCCTGTTCCGGGGGATTAGCCTGAGTTCGATTCTCCTCATCATGGCGTTAGGGCTGGCCATTGTGTTCGGCCTCATGGGCGTCATCAACATGGCGCACGGCGAACTGATGATGATCGGGGCCTATGCGACCTTCGTGACCCAACAAGCCTTTCAAGCCTGGGTGGCGCCCGAGGCCTTCGACTGGTACTTCCCGGTGGCCCTGCCCGTGGCCTTTATCTCGGCGGCGCTGTTCGGGTTACTCCTCGAAGCCACCGTCATTCGGTTTCTCTACGGGCGGCTGCTCGAGACCCTGTTGGCCACCTGGGGCGTGAGCCTGATCTTGATGCAAGCGGCGCGCGTCTACTTCGGGGACTTGACCGCCGTGATCGCGCCGGAGGCCCTGCGCGGGGGTGCCCAAGTCATGGTCGGCGTCTACCTGCCGTACAACCGGATCTTCATCATCGTGCTGTCGATCGTGTGCGTGCTCGGGATTTATTTCTTGTTATTCCGCTCCACCCTGGGGATTCGCGTGCGGGCCGTCACCCAAAATCGCAACATGAGCGCGTGCTTGGGGATCCCCACGCGCAAAGTCGACGCCTATACCTTCGCCTTTGCCTCGGGGCTGGCGGGCATCGCCGGCTGGGCCCTCACCATGGTGGGCAACGTCGATCCGGGCCTGGGCCAGAACTACATCGTCGATTCTTTCATGGTCGTGGTGACCGGCGGCGTGGGCAAACTGGCCGGCACCATCTGGGCCGCGCTGGGGATCGGCGGGCTGAACAAACTCATTGAGCCGTTCAGCGGGGCCGTGTACGGCAAAGTCTTTATCCTCGTGGGCGTGATTCTCTTCCTCCAATGGCGGCCGCAGGGGCTGTTTGCGGCCAAAGGACGGAGTGCCGATGCCTGAGCCCAGTGCGACCCCCCAGTCGTCGCGGGAGACCCTGTCGTTTTTCGTGGCCGGGTTCTTCTTTCTCGTCGTCCTGCCGGCGCTGAACCTGCTGCCGGCCGAGGACGCCTGGTTCCATGTCTCCGACTTTCGCCTCAATCAATTCGGGAAGTTTCTCGCCTTTGCCATTCTCGCCCTGGGCCTGGATCTGATCTGGGGCTACTGCGGCGTCCTCAGTCTCGGGCAGGGCGTCTTTTTCGGCTTCGGCGCCTATTGCATGGGCATGTATCTGGCGCTGCAGATCGGCTCGGAGAGCGTCTACGGCAGCGAGCTGCCGGACTTCATGGTCTGGACCCAAGTCCAAGAACTCCCCCTGTTCTGGTATCCCTTCAAAAGCTTTTGGGGCGGCCTCATCGGCGCCATCCTCGTGCCCGTCCTCTTCGCGCTGGTGTTCGGGTTTCTCTCGTTTCGGAGCCGGATCAAGGGCGTGTACTTCGCGATCCTGACCCAAGCCTTGGCCTTTGCGGCCTGGCTCGTGTTCAACCGCAACGAGACGCGGTTGGGCGGCACCAACGGCTTAACCGACTTCAAACAGCTGCTCGGCTTCCGGCTCTCCGATCCCGGGACCCAGCGGGGGCTCTACCTCCTCACCGTGCTGGCCCTCGGGGTGGCCTATCTGCTGTGCCGGTATATCGTCGCCTCGCGCGCGGGCAAAGTGCTCATCGCCATCCGCGACAGCGAATCCCGTGTCACCTTTTCAGGCTATACCCCGTGGAAGTACAAACTCTTCGTCTTCATCGTGGCGGCGGGATTGGCCGGCCTGGCGGGGATGCTGTACGTGCCGCAGGTGGGCATCATTACCCCGGCCCAGATCGGCGTGTTGCCGTCCTTGGAAGTGGTCATCTGGGTGGCCGTCGGCGGGCGGGGCACCTTGATCGGCGCGATCATCGGCGCGGTCGCGGTCAACTATGGCCGGAGCGTGTTGACCAACTATTTCCCCGAGGCCTGGCCGTTTATCCTGGGGGGCCTCTTCGTCGTCGTGGTCACCCTGTTCCCCGACGGTCTCGTCGGGCTCTTGCGGCGCCTCACCACGCGGACACCGCCGGCGGCCCCGGGGCTCCCGGCTGAGGGGAGGCCGGCCGCATGACCGACGAGCGGATTCTCACCTGCGAGCACGTCATCGTCGACTACGACGGCTTCAAAGCCTTGAATAACTGTACCTTCAGCGTGCGCTACAACGAGCTGCGGGTCGTGATCGGCCCGAACGGGGCCGGGAAGACCACCTTGCTCGATGTCATTTGTGGCAAGACCGCGCCCACCTCGGGGACCGTGCGCTTCGGCCAGGGGATCAATCTCGTCGGCAAGAACGCCGAGGACATCACCAAGCTCGGCGTCGGGCGGAAGTTCCAAGCCCCCTCGATCTACAGCAACCTGACCGTCTGGCAAAACCTCGACCTGTCGGTGAAGCGGGCGAGCAAAGGCGTGTTCCCGACCCTCGTGGGCCGTTCGACCCCCGCGGAACGGGAACGGATCAGTGAGGTGTTGGAGACCATCGGGTTGACCGCCCATGCCCATGATCGCGCGGGCGCCCTCTCGCACGGCCAAAAGCAGTGGCTCGAGATCGGCATGGTGATCTTGCAAGAGCCGGCCTTGCTCTTGGTCGACGAACCGGTGGCGGGCATGAGTGACAAGGAGACCGAGCAGACCGGGCACCTCTTGAAGACCCTCTCGGCCAAACAGGCCATCGTCGTGATCGAGCATGACATGGACTTCGTGCGGCAGATCGCGAACATTGTGACCGTCTTGGCCGAGGGGACCGTCATTTGTGAAGGCACCGTCGACCACGTGCAAGCCGATGAGCATGTCCGCGAGATTTATTTAGGGCGCGCCAAGGTTGCGCATTAGCCGAGAAGGGGACCCCCACGTCGATGAACCAGGCTGTGCCCCCGCTGACCTTAGTCGTGGACCAGATCAACGCCTATTACGGCGAGAGTCATATTCTGCGGAACGTCTCGTTTACCATCGAGCCGGGCGAAGTGGTCTGTCTCATGGGCCGCAACGGGATGGGCAAAACCACCACGCTGAAGACCTTGACCGGGTTGCTGCCGGCGCGGTCGGGGACCATTTGGTTCAATGGGGTGGAGATCACGCGGGAGCCGACGGATCGCCGCGCCCGCCAGGGGTTGGCCTATGTGCCGCAAGGACGCGAGATTATTCCGCATCTGACCGTGCACCAGAATCTCTTACTGGGCTACTGGAACCGGCCGGTGATCCCCGGCGATGTGCCCGAGTCGGCGGCCTTCGAGGAGGTCTATCAGCTCTTTCCCAAGCTCACGCAGATTCTGCATCGCCCTGGCGGGGTGCTCAGTGGCGGCGAGCAGCAGCAGTTGGCCATCGGCCGCGCGATTCTCTCCAGTCCCACGCTGCTCTTGCTCGATGAGCCCACGGAGGGCATTCAGCCCTCCATCGTCGATCAGATCGAGGATGTCATCATCGGGTTCAAACAGTCGCGCCGCTTTGCCATTCTCTTGGTCGAGCAGGGGCTCCACTTCGCCGCCCGCCTCGCGGAAAAGTATGTGGTCATGGCCAAGGGCGCGGTCATGGCGCAGGGCAAAAGCACCGACCTCAATGCCGACATGGTCCGGCAACATCTGACGGTGTAAGGGGAGTTACACGATAGAGGTTTCTAAACGACAACTCCACCATCTGTTTCTTGAACGGCTCCATTCATGTCGTGATCTATGCTGTGGTGGAGAAGAACATTATCATCATGATCGGGCACGCACTAGTGCGATATGCACGAAGCTGAATTCTTGACATTACTCGGAGTCGGTTTCCTTCTTGGGCTACGACATGCCTTGGATGCCGATCATCTCGCGGCGGTTTCGACTGTGCTTGCTGAGAGGCCGTCACTTTTCGCGTCGGGAGCCGTCGGATTCTGGTGGGGTATTGGGCATACCCTGACATTGTTCCTCGTGGGAGCGGTTGTTCTTGCCTTGGGACTGCATATTTCTGCGGAATTTGAAATGATTGCTGAATCAGGGGTAGCTTTGTTACTCATCGTCCTTGGTGGGATGCTCGCGAGAAAGTTGTACCGCGAACGGTGGCATGTGCACAGCCATCGTCATGACGGTGAACATCATGTTCACTTTCATAGCCATCAACGACAGGAAACCCATCATCATCGCCATTGGGTAGCGGACTCAATCCGTCCACTCTGCATCGGCATGGCGCATGGATTGGCCGGATCGGCAGCATTAATGCTGATGATTCTGGCAACGACGAGCGATGTGAGATCGGGCCTTTTGTCGATTCTCATCTTCGGCGTCGGGTCGATCATGGGCATGATGATGATTGGTTTGACAATCAGTGTTCCGGTTATCTTCTCGCGTTCGTGTAATCAACGACTGTTTATCGGCGTGCAGGGTTTGGCCAGCCTCGCTAGCGTTTCAGTGGGTGTATGGATGTTGGCCAAGTTAATGGGGTCGATTGGAGAACATTGAAACGCGAGTCTGCTGCTCGATATCGGATCAGCACAACGGATATTCGAGGTATGTTGTCGGCTTCTGTCTCCTGGCTATTCGGACTTCAGGAATAGATTCTCCTGTTGCTGATCGATTGGGTAGACGCGCATCGCCATTCTGCAATAGAAGGTCTTGGCTGATATGCACATCCGATATCCTCACCAGTTCTATTGTTTTTTGGGAAGTAGGGCAGGGTTGCTGCCTTAGGGAGGAGGACTCATGCATTTGACCCCAAGAGAGCAGGAAAAACTCCTGATTTACGTCGCAGGGCAGTTGGCTACAGACCGAAAAAAACGAGGTCTAAAGCTGAATCATCCTGAGGCCGTGGCGTATCTGACGGCCGCAGTGCTCGAAGGAATCCGTGACGGGAAATCTGTGGCCGAACTCATGACTTACGGCACCACGCTCCTGACACGTAAGGACGTCATGCCCGGCGTACCGGAAATGATTCACGAATTTCAGGTCGAGGGAACCTTCCCTGATGGGACCAAGCTGGTAACTGTTCACAATCCAATTCGATAGGCAGGGGTGTAAGCCTTACCACTCATCTCATTTCCCTGCAGGAGGAAACTTATGCCGAAGAAGACCAAACGAGCTCCGGCGTCGAGAAAGAAATCCCTCCAACGAACGAAAGGTTCTTTAGCGGCAGTAATCAAGAGCGAGTTGGCTAAACCGGTAATACCGGGTGAGATGTTCGTTGCTTCTGGGGATGTGGAAGCGTTCAAGGGACGCGAAACGAAAGAGGTTTTGGTTAAGAATGTGGCTGATCGCCCTATCCAGGTCGGCTCCCACTGTCATTTTTTTGAGTCCAATCATGCGCTCATGTTCGATCGCGAGGCGGCGTTCGGATTTCGGCTCTGTATTCCTGCCGGCACGGCCGTACGGTTTGAGCCAGGAGAAGAAAAGCGCGTCACGATTGTGGCTGTGGCAGGGAGTCGAATCGCATACGGTATCAATGGATTGACGGACGGATCGCTCGATGACTCTCAAGTCAAGGGTAAGGCTCTCGCGCTCGCAGCTGAACGTGGATTTTCCGTGAAAGGAGGGGTCAAGTGAAGATTCAAAGAAAACAATATGCATCCCTCTACGGTCCTACAACGGGAGATCGTGTTCGGCTCGCTGATACAGAATTGATCATTGAAGTGGAGAAGGATTTTACGGTCTACGGCGATGAGGCCGTCTTTGGGGGCGGCAAAGTCATTCGAGACGGCATGGGGCAATCGACCAGGGTCACGAATGCAAACGGCGCGCTCGATACCGTTATCACGAATGCCCTTATTTTGGATTATAGCGGGATTATTAAGGCGGATATCGGGATTAAGGACGGACGGATTGTCGGAATCGGCAAGGCAGGAAATCCAGATCTTATGCCGAATGTCACGCAGGGGATGGAGATCGGCGCGGGAACGGAAGTGATCGCCGGAGAAGGACATATCGTGACAGCCGGCGGCATCGATAGCCATATCCACTTTATCTGCCCACAACAGTATTGGGACGCGCTCTCGTCCGGCATTACGACCATGATTGGAGGTGGAACTGGCCCTGCAACCGGCACCAATGCCACGACTTGCACACCAGGGCCGTGGAATATCTACCGGATGTTGGAGGCCTCGGACGGCATTCCTATCAATCTTGGTTTTCTTGGCAAAGGCAACTCCTCCCACCCCGATGGTTTGAACGAGCAGGTGGAGGCAGGTGCCATTGGTCTCAAACTGCATGAAGATTGGGGGACGACACCAGCTGCGATCGACACCTGCTTGAGCGTCGCAGAACGCTATGATGTGCAGGTCGCGATCCACACCGATACCTTGAATGAAGCTGGTTTTGTCGAAGACACCATCAGGGCGTTCAAGGGGAGGGCGATTCACACCTTCCATACCGAGGGTGCTGGTGGTGGACATGCACCGGATATCATCAAAGTCTGTGGAGAACCGAACGTGCTTCCATCGTCCACTAATCCCACCATGCCGTTTACGGCCAATACAATGGATGAGCATCTTGACATGTTGATGGTGTGTCACCACCTGAATCCGAGGATTCCTGAGGATGTGGCGTTCGCCGAGTCCCGTATCCGTCGAGAAACCATTGCAGCAGAAGATATCCTTCATGATCTCGGGGCAATTAGTATTATGGCCTCCGATTCTCAGGCTATGGGGCGAATCGGTGAAGTGATTATTCGAACCTGGCAGAATGCGCATAAGATGAAGGTTCAGCGAGGGCATTTGTCGCCAGCCGGTGTGCAGGATTCGACACAGAACGACAATTTCCGGGCTAAGCGCTATGTGGCCAAGTACACGATCAATCCGGCGATCACCCACGGTATCGCACATGAGGTTGGTTCCGTGGAGGTCGGGAAGTTTGCAGATCTGGTCCTCTGGAAGCCCGCATTTTTCGGCGTCAAGCCTGAGATGGTGCTGAAAGGCGGGTTCATCGCTCAGGCGCAGATGGGTGATCCCAACGCCTCCATCCCGACCCCTGAACCGATCATCAGCCGTCCCATGTTTGGCGCTTTCGGAAGGGCGTTGACCAGCACCAGTTTGACGTTCGTATCGCAGGCGAGTCTGGACCGCGAAATTCCCAAAAAGCTAGGACTACAGAAACGAGTAGCCGCAGTTACGAATTGCCGGAGCATCCAAAAGCGCGACCTCAAGCTGAATGACTATCTTCCAAGAATTGAAGTCGATCCCGAAACGTATGTCGTGACGGCAGACGGTGTGCGGCTCACCTGCGAGCCGGCGGTCGTGCTTCCGATGGCGCAACGGTACTTCCTGTTTTGAGGAACAGAACAGCCGGTTGGGCTGGGGGTCGTGGAACGCTGCGAACCTAGCCGGCCGGCTGCTTCTGCCTGGATTTCCCACATGAATACGCCCGCATTACTTGAAGGACTGCGGTTTGTCGATACGTTTTTCCCTTCCGGTGGCTATGCATTTTCTTCCGGGTTGGAAGCTGCCGTGCAAGACGGTGCCGTCAAAAACTCGGATCAATTTGCTCGATACATTGAGGATTTGCTGCGAGGCGGCATGAGCCGCCGAGAGGTTCTGGCCACGAAGAGGACCAACGTGGCTGGGGCTGAAGGAATGATTGTGCCAGCATTCATGATCGATCGACGGCTCGATGCAACAAAGCTGAGTCGCGAGTCTCGGATGGCTAGCCGTCAGATGGGGCGTCAGGTGATCAGGGTTGCGGCCGATCAAGTCAAAGCCAAGCCGATCCTGAGTGAGTATCGTGATGCGGTGGAGTCTGATCGAGCACCTGGCCATCTTGCGGTGACGTTCGGTCTTACTCTGGGAGTGTGTGGATGGAGCCCAGAAGAAACAGCGGCGGCCTTCTTGTACCAAACAGCCGTCGGTTTCGTCTCGGCGGCCATGCGGTTGAGTCCGCTCGGCCAACATGAGGGGCAACGCATCCTGGGCGAATGGCTTCCTTTGATCGAGCGGATCAGTAGGGAAGTTGACTCCAGTGCCGGGATGAGTTCATGGTCGCCCATTCAAGATATTTATTCGATGCGTCATGGCTCTCTCGAGTGGAGGCTCTTTCGATCCTAACCCGGGGAGGTCTGGGAACAACATTTCTACAATGGAAAGGAAAAGAATGGCGGTTCGTAGCGCTCGGCTTACAGCTGCCAGTTCTTTAAAAGAACATGCACGACCTAAATCGTGAACACCATCACAATTGGACTCCGACACAGGCGAGAAAAAAAGGCATTCCGGTCATTGGTATTGGAGGACCTGTCGGGTCCGGTAAGACCGCGCTAGTAGAAGCGCTGTGTCAGCGGTTGCGCGAGCGGTATAGCTTAGCTGCAGTCACCAACGACATTTTTACCAAAATCGATGCAGAAATCCTCACCAAACGAGCGGCCTTGCCGGTCGACCGGATTGTGGGTGTTGAGACTGGGGGGTGTCCGCACACAGCGATTCGCGAGGATGCCTCGCATAACCAAGCAGCGATCGACGACTTACTTCGGCGCCATCCGGATGTGGAATTGATCTTTTTAGAAAGCGGTGGGGACAATCTTGCTGCCACATTCAGCCCCGAACTGGTGGATCATGTCATCTATGTGATCGATGTATCGGGAGGGGACAAGATCCCACGAAAAGGCGGGCCGGGGATTACCCGATCGGATTTCCTCGTCATCAACAAGATGGATTTGGCGCCGCATGTTCGAGCCGACTTGTCCGTCATGGATCAGGATACCCGTCGGATGCGGGGCGACCTTCCGTTTGCCTTTACCAATATTCTCAGTGGGGAAGGGATGGACTCTGTCGTAGCCTGGGTGGAACAGCGCATTCCTCAACGAGCGGGGCGCTCATAACGTGCCGACCAAGGGGAGGGCACGTAAACGGGTGACTCGGAGTACCGGTGCCACTCTGAAAACAAAACCGTTTCGGAGAAGCAGATCGTCTCCGAAACGAACGACTGTAGAACAATTCGCGACCGAGTTGGTCGGGCGGGTCGGCGAGCTCAATCTGGATTATGCAAAGGTCGAGGGAAAAACGATCATCGCCGACTCATATGTGACGACACCGTGGAAGTTTCTCCCCCCTATTTATCTCGATGATACCGGAGTGGCGTATACGCTCCTGGTCAACCTCTCAGGCGGGATGGTTGCCGGAGATGGTCTCTCCGTGGCCATGAACCTGGATCGCGGGGCGCATGTCTTGGCCTCCGCGCCTTCTGCCAACCGAATCTATCGCGCGGAAGAGAAACTGTCTGAACAGGTCATTAATATCACGGTGGGGCCTGAGGCTATTTTGGAGTGGTTGCCCGACCACACGATTCCGTTTGCCGGTTCGCAGTTTCGACAGACCATTCACGTGAGTCTTGCCTCGGGGGCGACTATTGTTCTCTGGGATGCTCTTGCCTCGGGACGAATTGCTCGGGACGAGCGATGGGCCTTCACGTACCTTGAGAACGAGATCCGGATTGAGACAGAGACAGGGCAATCCCTTGTCGAACGGTATGTGCTTGCTCCGGACAGTGATTTGAATCGGATTGGACTTGTGGAAGAGTGGGACTATGTCGCGTCTTTCTTTGTCGTGAATGATGCTGTGTCACCTGAAATTTGGGCCGGTCTTGAATCGAAGTGTGCCTCTCTCTTGGAGAGTCTGCCTGATCAGGTCTTGGGTGGAGTTTCAACGCCCCCGGTTCCAGGTTTGGCGGTCAAACTGCTAGCTCGCACCGCTCCTGACCTTGCTCAGATGAGAGATCTCCTTTGGACAGCCACTCGTGAGGCATTGTGGAACCTGCCTCCGGTTTCCTTGCGAAAGTATTAGGACGGGCAGTTCCCCTCCGCATCCTATCCAGCCTTCCAGCTATGAGTGAAAACCTACAAGTTGGAGACTTTTGCTTGCCCGGCAGACGCTGTGCGAAGCGACCAGGCGAGTCCGACCAGCGAAAGGGAGAAGATGAGCCATTTCGATGGGTCGAAGTTATACCAGCGTGGACCATTTCGGTAATCGCTCTGATAGGTATGGTGATAGTTGTGATACCCTTCGCCGAAGGTCAGGAGCGAAACGACCCAGCTATCTCGACTGGAATCTGATTGGCTATGCGGTTGATTTCCCCAGAGGTGGCAGACGGAATTGATACAGAAGGTCGAGTTCAGAACAGCGAACGTTCGGCCGACGCCGGCTAACATGAAACAGCCGAATCCTTCCGGTAGGCCGCCGTGTAAGGAGCCTATGACGAATGGGAGCGCCAGCCCAGACAGCACGATCGCGGTGTAGTTGCGATATTGCCACATGATCACCGGATCCTGCCGGAGGCGAGTCGCGTATTTCTCGTCCACATACCGCTGGTCGGAGAAGAGCCATCCACAGTGGCTATGCCAGAAACCAAGTTGCGCGTTGTACGGATCCGCGTCTTGATCACAGTTGGCATGGTGTCGAATGTGGTCCGCTCCCCACTTGAGGGCGGAGTTCTGTAGTGCCCATCCACCGGCGATCAGGAACGCAGCCTTGACCCAATCAGGGCAGGCGAAACTTCGGTGGGAGATCAGGCGATGGTAGCCGACTGTAATGCCCAAGCCGGTAATCATGTACAGGAGTCCAAACATCGTCCAGTCGAGCCAGGTGTATCCAACGAGAAAACCATATGCCGGTACCCCGATCACCGCACTAAGCGTCACCAGGCCAAATAGGAGCTTCGTGATATAGACCGGGTGGGTCCGTTTAAGCCGAATAGCGGATTCCGCAGGTGTTGACATACGAGTGCTACTGGGGGAGGGAGTGTTGATCCATGTGAGTTATTCCGAAGCTCTCGAATAGGCTCTGCTTCGAGAACTAAACGCTGAACCGCCCCAACTGTACCAGGACCAAGAGGAAATAGCTACAGGAGAGAAGACCTGGAGGCCTCTTGTTTAACATTGACAGCGGACGGTATTATTTCATATACATATTTGGTCCACAGGAGCCGTACCAAGCATTTCGATCCCAATTCAAGAGAGAGAAGAGTGTGGTGCTTCCCCGCTGACGGGGAAATCGGATTGAGTAAGTCGGAACCATGATGGGTAGTCTTTTACAAGGAGGCAGACCAATGAAGAGTGCGTTATCAATGGTATTTGGCGTGGCCGCCGTAGCGTTGGTTGCGGCGCCCCTCACCTCGTACGCAGGCGGAACGATCTCTGGGAAGGTGACCTATTCCGGTAAGTCGGAGCAGAAAGAGTTTCTTTTTTCGAAGTTCCCGAACCCCAATTTCTGCGTGAAGATCCCAAATAAGGCGGTCGTTGATGGGGACAAGCGGTTTCTGAATCAGATCGAAGTTGGGAAGGATGGCGGCTTGAAGGGAGCTGTGGTCGCCGTGATGGACATTGAGGATAAGGCGTTCATGGATGGCTACGCCGGTACGGAAGTCGCCGCTGAATTCTGTGATTTCCAGCCGTTCAGCGGAGTGGTCGTCAATAAACGGCCATTCAAGGTCGAAAATAAGGATGCCGATCCGGATGATCCCAAGTCGGCGGCGGGTGTGCTCCACAACCCCCATAGTTTCTCAGTGAAGGGCAACTCGTCAGCAACGGTGTTCAACATCGGTCTTGCCAAGAAGGGCGACACCTTGGAGAAGCCGGTTGTGATGCGCGGAGGTGCGGATAAGATTGGGTACTTCCGTTTACAGTGCGATCAGCACGAGTTCATGCAGTCCTTCTTTCTCCCTGTCACCAACGCCCACTTTGCCGTCGCGAAGGATGATGGTTCCTTCGAAATCAAGGATGTGCCTGCCGGCAAGCATAAGGTGGTGGCCTGGCATCCGTTTGCCGCAAAAGGTAGCAGGGTTGAGTTCGATGTCGAGGTGACGGATGGAGGAACTGCTAACCTCAAGGCTGAGATTAAGTAGAAAGCAGTTTTTCAATTTACGGACCATAAGCGAAGGGCAGCGGAGTACTCCGCTGCCCTTCGTCATTTCTGTTTAAATCCAACAAGTTAGTTGCCTTGCCTTTCCGTTTCCCCAGTGGGTAATATGCAAACTTTTGAAGAGTAAGGCCAAAGGGATTGGTGTGTCACGACAACTGTCGCTCGCGGAAGTCTTCCAGCTTGGGTACTACTGGGAAACTAAGATCCTCCTCACGGCTGTGAAGCTGGACGTATTTTCGGCTATCGATACGAAGCCGAAATCTGCTCAGAAGATCGCAGAGGGGGTTGGCGCGGATACCTCGATGCTTGGTATCCTCTTGAATGCACTCGTGGCGATGAAGTTGCTGACAAAAGACGGCGAGTTGTTCGGTAATTCGTCAACGGCGCTGACACATCTGGTTCGGCATTCGACACAATATGTGGGGCACCTCCTGCTCCTACATGATGCAGAGTGGAACAATTGGGGACGACTGGAAGAGACGATTCGTACGGGGTGTCGAATGGTCGATCGGCATGTTTTTGAGACCGATCCGGAGCTGGGAAGCAATGTACTAGCAGTTCTCAATCGTATCGGCCAGCAGAGTGGACCGGATTTGGCCAGGCGATTGAACCTGGGTGGGCAGGAGCGAGTATTGGATCTGGGGGGTGGAGCTGGAACCAACGCCATCGCCTTTTGCCAAGTCTATCCTGAATTGAACGCCACCGTATTCGACCTTCCAGCCACGCTCAGGCTGACTGAAAAAACGGTGAAGGAAGCCAGCTTAGAATCTCGTATTCGGTTGTTGCCGGGGGATTTCAACTCAGATTCACTTGGAGGCCCCTACGATCTCGTCCTCATGTCGGATATTTTGCATTATCAGACCTTCCAGATGAATCAGCAGGTCGTTGAAAAGGTCTTTGTCTCTCTCAGATCAGGCGGACGACTGGTGATCAAGGACCGGTTTTTGGAGGAAGCTGGTGCAGGCCCTGCTTGGACCACCGCGTTCGCCGTTCACATACTCGTGAATACTCAACATGGCCGTTGCTATCGGGCGAGTGATGCCATTCAATGGATGACTGACGTGGGATTTGTCTCCGTTACGGAGCTGGAAAAAACGGCGGTGGTGCAAGGCATGAAACCATGACCCGTTGTTGCCATGGGAGATGCCACGGAGAGCGCGTTTTCCACCTAGACTGGTGAATAAGCGTGAATGGATGGCTGAGAGAATGGGTGAACAGTCGTAATGGATTGGTTACGGGAACCAGGGTTTTTCGGGACTCACGCAACAATCGGTGCAGATTTAAGCCAGCTGATGGCGACGTTGTTTACCGGGCTCTTCATCGTCGGGTGGTTCCAAGCTCGAAGACGACAGGCCGATGCCCACCATTGGCTGATGCTGGGCGGCATGATTTCCATGCTCAGCTTCTTCATCGCCTATTACCTATTTCGACAGCTTGGTGTCCTAGCTGTTGAAGGAAAAGAAGGCTTTGGTGGATCTCAGTCGCTCTATGATTATGTCTTCATTCCCGTCCTGACACTCCATATTATTCTCGTTATCATCGGTCTGATCATGGCGGTCTATATGATCGTGTTGGGCTTTCGTTCCCAGCAGTTTACCCAAGGCATTCGGTCGCTGCGAGAATCCCAGTTGCTGACGACGTGGAAGAAGGTAAGCCTCATTTTCGGTGCGATTGCCACGGTGGTGCTGGGACTTTTTTATTCGCGTGTTGCCACGGCCGGATTTTCAATGCGAAAGCTGGAAGTGTATCTGGTGTTTCTTTTTCTGGTGGCGTTCGTCTTCGCGATCGAGATGACTATTCAACGGATTTGGCCTGATGGGGCAAGGCGCCACCGGGCGCTGGGTCGCTTCACGATGGTCATTTATTGCGTGCTATTCGTCACGGGAAGCTTCACCTACGCGATGCTGTATATCCTCTACCCTGGCAAGATAGGCTAGCTTATTGCGATGCTGACCTGTGGATGTGGCCGTTGGATGCACACAGAGGGAATCGAAGAACGGACGAACGCCGATGGTGTGTCCCAATGGTTCATTCGATCAGAATGCCGAGGATGTGGGCTGAAGGTTGGTATCGATGTGCCGGAGGGGCAGCCAAATGAGTTTGTTGATCGATTGCTCTGGACCGATGAGGCCCAGCATAAACTGGATCGAATGCCGCCGTATGTGGCTTCATTGGTTCGAGGTGAGGTGGAGCAAGAGGTCCGTCGTCACGGGCAGCGCGTCGTGACGTATGATGCGCTGTTGCGCCCTCGAACTGGAGAGCGCATTGAATGGGATCCAGAGGCGGAACGGCGGTTGGAGCGAGTGCCGGCTCCGGTTCGCGCCATGGCGCGGATCGAGCTTGAGCGGACCGCGGCGGATCGAAGCCTTTCCCGCGTCACGGTCCCTCTGATGGAAGAGGTCAAGGCTAAATATTTTGGGATGGGAGCCCAAAAAACATAGGGCAACGCTGGAACGACGATGTTACACAGAATGGCATTACGAGTACTTCCGAGTTTGACGCTTGCGGTGACGGAGGATGCCGTCCGTCGGCAAAAACGGATCGTGATGTTTGTGCCTGGGCTGGTCGCCTTCGGGGTGTATCGGCTGGCGAAACACTTTGTGCCGATCACCGAACCGCTGGTCTTGCTGGCGGTCAGCGGTGTGGTAGCCATGGTGACGGCGCTCTTGGCCTATCGGGTTGGGCGTGCCGCATCCTGGTCTTCTATGGTCAGTCAAGACGGTCTACGTCTCCTAAGCTGGGTGGTCGGTTGGGTTGGTGCGGTGTATGGCATTCAACTGTCTCTGTTGGTGCTGAGCCTCTTGTGGATCATGCACTACAGTTATCTTCAGCATCCTGACGGGCCAGCGATGATGGCGATCATCATTTCCTGTACGTCCGTCGCGCGGGATGCATTTGAGATCGGCCATGTGCGCAAGATGTCAGTGTTGGGGCGTCCATTTCTAACGTTTCCAGATGGCAAAGAGCTTCGTCTGCTGGTACAACGCCGAACATCGCAGCTGGGGGGCTGGGCTGTGGCAGGCGCGGGGATTGGCGCGATTGCATCGTTATCTGGGGTGCTCATTGTTGACCCGCACAACGCCGCACTGGTACAGCTATTGGGCATGACGTTTCTGACTGGTGGGCTTGCCCTCTGTGCCTATTTGGGTGGGCTTCATCCATCTAGCTCCTGGATTCAGGCGTTTCGTCAGGCGACACCGGCTGAATTGTTCAAATATTGGTGGTGGCCGGGTATGGCATTTGCCTCGACCTATTACCTCGTGGCCATGGGAATTGTGTTGTTTGTGGCCAGAGAGCCAGAAATTACGACGAGTGTCGCCGTTGGGATGGGTGTGTTCGTGGCGGCGATGATGGCGGTGTACGGATATTATCTAGGGTATCGCCGCCATGTGGAAAACGAACAGGCTCCACAACTGTCGAGCGGCTTGTTGCGTTGTCCGTTCGTGATGGGGATTCTTGGCAAGCAAGTCAGTTCGCCCAAAGGCGTCGGAGTGGAATTGGCCTACGAGAAGAATGGAACAAAGGGGTGAGAGGTATGGGTGGAGCGGTTCGGGTCATACGGTCCATGTCTAGCACCGCGATCTGCGTCGTTGTGCTGGCGATCGCCATCGGATCTATGTGGAACTACCCTGATCGGTCTTTTGCTGACTCTGCAGTGGATGTGTATTTTGGAACGGAGGGCACTCCTCAGGGACCACCGGCTCCGGCTCCTCAAGAAACGGTCTATCCCCAGATCAGTTCGTTGGACAGTCGACAGCTCATCTGGTTTGTCACTCAGCAACATACATATTTTGGCGGGTTTGTTCTGGCGCTTCCTTTGTTTTGTGCATTGATCGAGTTCCTTGGATTGACGACGAAAAAACCGGCCTTGGCGTTGCGGTACGATGGTTTGGCCCGAGACCTTGCCAAGGTAGCCGTGCTGGCGCTCTCCGTGACTGCATTGATCGGGAGCCTAATGCTCACCCTGTTTATTATGCTCTATCCCAGTTTCATGAATTACATGGGTGGGACCTTTAAGTCGTTCATGCCGCTTTACGCTGCAGTATTTGTCGGGGAGACCATTCTGCTGCTGGTGTACTACTACAGCTGGAATCGGATGGCTGAACGAGGAATGAAGTGGATCCATGCGGCGATCGGCATTCTGGCGAACATTGTCGGCACCGCGTTACTGATGCTGGCAAATTCCTGGTCATCCTTCATGATGGCACCGGCCGGGGTGGATGAGCAGGGGCGGTTTTTGGGAAACATCTGGCATCTCTTACATTCCGCGCTCTGGAATCCGCTGAACGTGCATCGCTTCCTTGCAGATATCATGTCCGGCGGAGCCGTGGTGCTGGCCTATGCCTGTTATCGGTTTTTTACCAGCAAGACCGATGAGGAACGGGCCTACTTCGATTGGGTCGGTTATGTCTTCCTCTTTGTCACTGTCTGTGCGCTTCTTCCTATGCCGATCGCAGGGTATTGGCTGATGAAGTCAGTGTTCGTGTTTCGTCAGACCATGGGCGTCACGATGATGGGCGGATTGCTCACGTGGCTGTTCGTGGTTCAGGCGCTCCTTATCGGGGTCTTGTTTCTGGGGATCAACTATTATCTGTGGCAAAGCATGGGTAGGATCAAGGGGGGCGAGCGCTATCAACCCTATTACCAACTATTATTGAGCGTCCTCATGTTGGCGCTATTCATTTGGTTGACGCCACACACCCTCCTGATGTCTGCCAGCGAGGTTAAAGCGATGGGTGGCGCTCAGCATCCCGTGATCGGCAACTACGGGGTGATGTCGGCCAAGAACGGTGCCGTCAATATCATGATTCTCGTAACCGCGCTGAGCTTCTTGTACTATCGCCGTGCGAATCGAACGATGACTATTTCTTGGATTCAGGCTGGAAACACGTTGATCACGGTGGTCTATGTCATTGGCGCGTTGAATGTGATCTGGCTGTCCATCTATGGGTTTTATCTGCCGGCAAAGGTCCGTGTCGGCCTCTCGGCTCCGCAAGCGTTTACGACCTTGACGGTGATTGTGCTGGGGGTGGTGGTCAACCGTTTGATGCTTCGAGGTGCGGTGGTCCATGGGCCGATCCAGTGGGGGAAGATTCCACTGCGCGGCATGGTCGGATTATTCGGTCTCGCTGCGTCCTTCAGCTGGGTCATGGGCTTGATGGGCTACATCCGTTCGTCAGGACGGTTGTCCTGGCATGTCAGTGAACTGATGGCCGATGTGTCACCATGGGCGTTTACTCCGGACCTTCAGTACGCCACGAAAATGGTGACCTTGAATATGGTGGTGTTCTGGGCGGCCGTACTCGTCTTGTTCTGGATGTGTCAACGAGGGCAACAGCCTGCGATGGGCGAGGAATTCCGAGAGGAGCAGGCCCCGCTGCTCTCACCGGTTTCGTCGCACGAAACGTAAGAAAGGGAATGATGTCTATGAGTAGTCGTGTGTCGGTATCTGCCGCCATTGCTCTTGGGATCATCGCAGCGGTAGGGACGTGGCAAAACTCTGTCGCGGCAGAAGGACAGGTGTTGGTATTGGAAGACTTTCAAGCGAAGGAGCCCGATGGATTTCCTTCTCAGTGGGATCATGAAAACCAGCGGAGTCAATCGAAAGGGCGTGAAGCCTATAAAGTGCAATCGGAGAACGGGGCGAACTTCCTGTCGGCGAAGGACGCTGGTCAGCGGATTAAGAAAAAGAAAATCGATTGGGACCCTAAAGCCTATCCCGTCTTGACTTGGCGATGGAGGCTCAATAAGGCCGTCAATGGAACGGAACCGCTTGCCGCCGTCTATGCTTCATTGGATACCGATCTGCTCTTTATCCCAGTCTTTACGAAGTATGTCTGGAGCGGATCCAAGCCAGAGGGCACGTTCACGGAAGGGGGCATGTTCAGTGGTTCGGAAATGGTCGTGCAAAGCGGGACAAAAGATATCGGACAGTGGTTTGAAGAACGGATTAATGTGTACGAAGACTTTAAGCGGATCCACGAGCATGAACCGGCTGCGAAGGCCTGGGGCATCTCGATCGTCGCGGCTCCCGGTGTCGAGATTGATTTCGGTCCCCTGATAGCTGTTCCGGCCAACTAGAGATCGTGACGATCAAGTTCATAGGGCGTGGGAGCCAGGGTGACAAAGGGAAAGATATTCGACGTTACGCTAGGGGTGGCCGTGATGGGCACCGTGGGTACGCTCATTGGGCAAACCATGGGCGGTGGCCTGATGCCGCTCGCTCTCACAATTGGAGTTGTGCTCGGAGGTGTGATTGGTTTTCTCGGTGGCCGAAGATTTCTCGTTAGTATCCTTGTCGGAACCGTGCTCGGAGGCCTCTTAGCTTGGTTGATGGCAGGAATTGATCGTATCTGGGTTGGTGCAGGGGCAGGAGCTGCAATGGGGGGCTTTCTTGGGGTTCAAATTTCAATGTTACTTGACGTGCGCGCGGCGAGGAAAGCAGCAGCCGAGCATCGACCATCGACAACTTTGTAAATCATGACTGGACGGTTGTAGAGGTAACTGTGGAAAATAAGGGCGTGCTCATCGGATCCATCATTTTTGTATTCGCGTCGTTTTTTCTGATGATCGGTCTGCTTGGCTACGAGTCTTATAAGGCAAAAAAAATGAAAGAACTGGCGGCATCAGTGAAGTCGGAGGATCGACCGACGGCAAGCAGTTTGCCTGCTCAAGACTTCTCGATGTACCGGACGAGGATAGGAGATGAGGGACGGGAAATGGTCCAGATTCCGGAGGGGCCATTTACGATGGGGAGCAATGATGGCGATCCCGACGAAGCGCCCGAGCATCAAGTCTACTTGAAGGGATTTTATCTTGACCGGAAGGAAGTCACGCAAGAAGAGTACATGCGGTTTGCAAAGATGACCAAGCGGGGTAATCCTAGAATCGAGGTATTTGAAGACGATCAGTCGACTGTTCTGAAACCTGAATTCTCGGTGATGAGTGTCTCGTGGGACGATGCGGCTGCCTACTGCAAGTGGGCAGGGAAGCGACTTCCAACTGAAGCAGAATGGGAGAAGGCGGGCCGTGGGGAAAGTAAGAGGAAATATCCCTGGGGAGACACGTTTGTCATCAATGCAGCCAACGTAGACGGCAGTGAAGACGGCTATAGGTATTTAGCACCGCCGGGATCGTTCGAACCCGGACGAAGTCCCTATGGCCTCTATGATATGACGGGCAACGTGGCTGAGTGGGTCGAGGATTCTTACGACGAACAGTACTACAAGGAATCACCATTTCGTGATCCCAGGGGGCCAGAGAACGCAGATCTCAAGGTTGTACGTGGAGGCTCGTGGCGAGAGACTGAGCATAATGCGAGGTTGTCCAAGCGGTTTGCTGCGAAGCATTGGCGGACAGACGTGACCATCGGTATTCGTTGTGCCAGTGATCTGGAGTAGGGGGAGGCAAGGCTTCCCCGCTTAAAGTGAAATGACATGTTAGAAGCGAAGTTTAAATTTGTGTTTCTCCTGGTGGTCCTGGCTTGTGCTGCCATGCCTATTATCGCCATCATGCGAGGCACCACGGTAACTCCCTACGAGAAGTCAGAGACGGAAGCCAATGCCGAGATTGAGTCAGAAGCTGATGTCGCTTCTGGAGAAGAACCAATTCAGGAGGAGATGGTTGGTATTTCGGCTGGGCCGTTTATCCGAGGAACCAATGATGGGGGGTTCGACGAACAGCCGCAGCGCACCATTTTCCTTGATGCTTTTTCCATTGATCGGTACGAGGTGACGAATCACCAGTATCAACAATTTGTCGTTGCTACGGGTCATCGAAAGCCAGGATTGCCGTCTCGCTATGCAAAGAGTGGGAGTAAGGTGCGGGGTGTCAATCAGCCGGTTGTCTATGTCTCGTGGGAAGATGCTGCGGCGTACTGCCGCTGGAGGGGAAAACGACTCCCGACTGAGGCAGAGTGGGAGAAGGCAATGCGGGGCGTGGACGGTAGGCTTTGGCCATGGGGGAATAGTGAACAGCCCAATGGTGCCAATTGGGCTCGGGTGCAAGATGGCCATGAGGTCTCCGCACGGGTAGGGACGTTTGTAACTGATAGGAGTCCATATGGGGTTATGGATGGGGCCGGTAATGTCATCGAATGGGTGGATGACTGGTACCATGAAACCTACTACAAGGATTCGTCTGAACGAAATCCAGTGAGTCCGGAGCATGGGACGTATCGTGTGCTCAGGGGCGGTGGTTATACCACGACCGGATTGGATATCCGAATTACCAGCAGAAGCAAAATGATGCCCGATTTTCGAGACGAAACAATCGGGTTTCGATGCGCGAATTCAAATGGGGAAACGAGTGTGGGTAGAGACGAAACTACGTGAAGAACTTACAGAAAATCAAAGTAGTAGAGGATCAAAAACACGGCCAAAATGATGTTGACAACCATACCAGCCAAAACTATAATGTCGAACACTTTTGAGTTTTTTGTCACAGTTTCTCCTGTTGTTTCGTGCGGAAGCGACGGATTCAGATAACATTAGGTCTAGGTACCTGTCAAGAAAACACAACAATTCAGAAGCGCCCACCAAACACATTGATCTGGAGTGAAAACTGCAATGGCAACATCTACCCCTGACAGCGATATCAAGGTAAAAATTGGCAAAATGATTTTTTACATCACGTGTGCCGTTGGCTTATGGTTCTTCTACTGGTTTGCTGGCATTCAGTGTCCTTGTTGATGAGTTGAAGGGCATACTCTAACTTCGTTGAAGACCTGCCGCGCATTTCTATTCATCAATGAAGTGCGGTGAGGAGAGGAGAAAAGTGAAATGAGCGCGCTGAATAACCCTGTGATTGCAGTTATCGTCTCTCTGATTATCTCGGTGGCCTACTTTACCCTGGTTGACCATTACTTTATGGATATGCAGGGGCTGGACTACTGGTATCTGTTCCGTGAGTAGTTGAAGGCCATGTAGTCTTGGCTTCTGACGGTTCCTAATTACTTAATTCAGTGTATCTAAGGAGGTATTCCATGGGCCTGTTAGCCGGCAAGCGCGTATTTTCGATCATGGCGCTCTGCATGATGGTTGGCCTCCTTCTGCTTCCGATCGTCGTGGCTTTGCCTTCGCTGGCAATCGGTGAAGAAGCTCCTGTCGCAGGCGAGGAAGTGAAGGGGGAAGAAGGGGAGAAGGTCGAGAAGGGCCGTGATGTTTATTATAAGACCGAAGGTATTGTGGTTGGCGCCCCCGCTCCGAAGACCACGGATGGCCCTAAGGATTACCCGCGGTACAACTTTGAGAGTCGTGTGTTGATCTGGTTTGCTAATCAGCAGCATCTTTATTATGGCAGCTTCGTGCTCGCGGTCCCGATCTTTTGCATGATCATCGAGTTCATGGGGGTCGTGACTAAGGATAAGGCGCTGGCTAAACGGTATGACCAGTTGGCCTATGACTTCATTAAGATCAGTCTGACGGCCTATTCTCTGACGGCCATTTTGGGCGGTATATTGATTTTCACGTTCCTGACACTCTACCCGGCATTTTTCTCGTACTTATCGGGAATTTTCCGTCCGGTCATGCATATCTATGCATTGATGTTTGTGGCTGAGAGCGGGACCCTCTACATCTATTATTATGGTTGGGACAAGATGAAGGAGGGGTTTCTGAAGTGGATTCACCTGAGTATGTCGGTGGTGTTGAACGTGATCGGCACCCTACTGATGTTCCTGGCAAACTCTTGGATCGGCTTCATGATGTCTCCGGCTGGTGTCGATGAACAAGGCCGGTATCTTGGGAACATCTGGCATGTCATCCATACGGCCTTGTGGAACCCGCTCAACCTTCATCGAATCCTTGGTAATATGGCCTTCGGTGGTGGTGTGGTGGCGGCTTATGCGGCTTACAAGTTCCTGGCGTCAAAGACCGATGAGGATCGAGCTCATTATGACTGGATGGGCTATATAGCGATGGCCCTCGGAGTTGCCTTCTTGATCCCTCTGCCGTTTGCTGGCTACTGGCTGATGCGGGAGGTTTACGCCTATCGGCAACAAATGGGCATCACGTTGATGGGCGGGTTGCTTGCCTGGCTGTTTATTATCCAAGCCACTATGATCGGCATCTTGTTTCTCAGTACCAACTATTACCTCTGGCAAGCCATGGGGCGCATGCGTGGGGCAGAAAAGTATCAGCGCTATATAAAATACCTCGTGTTCTTGCTTGCGTGTGGCTATATGGTGTTCATCACTCCCCACACGATGGTCATGACTCCCGCTGAATTGAAGGCTATGGGTGGTCAGCAGCATCCAGTGCTGGGTAACTACGGGGTGATGTCGGCCAAAAATGGTGGCATTAACGTTATTATCACGACTACTGTGCTGAGTTTCGTCTGGTATATGCGAGGTAATAAAGTCTCGACTGTATCCTGGGCAAAGTTCGGCAATATCTTTATGGGTGTCTTCTTTACGTGCGCATATATCAATATTATCTGGCTTGCTATTTATGGGTATTACATCCCAGCAAACGTCCGCGTAGGTTTGTCGGTCCCGCAAGTTGCGACGACCCTGTCGTGCCTGTTCTTCATGTTCGCTCTCAACAGCGTGATGATGAAGGGGGCGAAACAAATGGGGCCGATCGAATGGGGGAAAATATCCGCAAGATCTCAGTACGCCCTCATCATGTTGGCGACCGCCTTTACCTGGATGATGGGGTTGATGGGGTATATTCGCTCATCGGTTCGGTTGTTCTGGCACGTGAACGAGATTATGCGCGACAATTCCCCTTGGGCATATACCCATACGGTTGGTTTTGCGGCTAATATGATTTCTGCTAACGTGCTCTTTTTCTGGATTAGTATCCTGTTTGTCTTTTGGCTCGGTAGCTTAACCGCGAAGAAAGTTCCTGCGGAGTCAAAGGCGGGAATTCCTGGAAGTGTCCCGCAACCGGCTGCTAGCCATTAGGAGATGTCTCGTACTGACGGTTGGCTTAACAGTGTAAGGGGCTTCCAGCTCTTTGCTGTAGCTGTAGGAGGTCAAGACCTTGGGTAACCTGATTACTGACGCAATATCTATGGGCTGGATGGCTCTCGCCATCATCGCAGGGTTGATGGTTTATTTTCAGGTGTCCATCAGTGATCCTGTCGCTAAAAAGAGAGCCGTGTTCAAAACGTTTATCGGGCTGGTGTCTTGTTTGCTTATGTTCATGGCAATCGCCAACTATAAGACGAATTTTTATGGTGAAAGCCGCCTGCTTCCAGTTTCTCTTGTCATGATTACCGTGACGACTTTTGTCATGGCCTTGTATTTCACCAATCTCAGTGCTCTTTTGAAGATCGGTGGGATGATGTTTTTCATCGCTGCCTTTCTTTCTGGGTATGGGAACTGGTTGCCTCAAGTCGAGGGTGGCTTCCCCCCAGTTGAAGAGAAGGTTACGTGGGATACGATGTCCACGCAGCAGCTAGCTGATAAGGGTGAGGAGATTATCTTCGGCGGTGTCGGGAAGAATAAAGAGCAGGGTGCCATCGGAAAAGGGCAATGCCCACTCTGCCACGCATTCCATGCCGGGATGCTTGGAGAGCGTGCGCCTAACTTGTTGGGACTTCCGACCCGTAAGGAACGGTTAGAAGATCCGAAATATTCAAAAGGTGATCCCTCGAAGCGTATCTACTCGGTTCAAGAAGCTTTTCCTGGGTCAGGAACTGCTGAAACCGTCCAAGAGTATATTGCCGAATCGCATGCTTGCCCGAGCTGCTATGTGGTGGAAGGCTATGGCGTAAAGGGAACAAATGACAAGGAAAGCCCGATGCCTGCGGTTCATAAGCCACCGATTTCTCTAAGTCTGCCGGAGCTTGCAGCGGTCGATACTTGGATGTATGTACGGGAAGGGATTGAGCCTCCTTCCTTTGATGAACTCGTGAAGTCATACGAAAAGTTTGTTCCGGAAGCTGATAGGCCGAAGGAATCAGATGACAAGCCAGCCGGTGCTACTTCATTGATGGCCGATGGGACAGAACCGGTCGACCAAATTCTCGCCAAGGCGCAATGTGTGGCATGTCATACGATCCCTGGAATCCCTGGAGCAGTCGGGACTGTCGGGCCTAAACTTGAGGAAGGCACAACAGCAGCTCAGAGGATCAAAGAGCCAGACTATAAAGGGACTGCCAAAACAGCAACGGAATACATTATGGAGTCCATCATAGATCCTAGCGCCTACGTGGTGAAACCATTCCCTGACAACACGATGCCGAAGGTATTCGGCCAAAAGCTGAGCGCTGGAGCTTTGAAAAAAATAGTCGATTATCTATCGCAAGTGAAAACGGGAGCGCCGCCGCCAAAGATTTCATAGCTGGCTGTAGGCGCCTTCTTTTGCGGAGAGTAAAGGGAGTTTTCAGATGAAAGCATTGATGTCACTAGGTGCCTTGATTGGGGTCGCTGGGCTTCTCCTTCTTGGTGGGATGACTTTTGATATCGTCCCATCCACGACCGTACGATTGGTCGAAGGCTATATGCCCATGCAGTTACTGGTCGAAGTGGGCTGTTACGTTCTGGGATTTGCCGGGTTGAGCTACATCCTCAATGCCATGGGTATGGGCATCCCAAGGTTTTGGCAGGGTATCGGTTTTTGGGTGTTCTTCCTCCTATACCTCAAGTACCGTGTCTACCCGCCCATTCCATTCAGCGTGCGAGCTATGTACGGAACAGTTGGACTGGTTTCGGTGTTCATGTGGGTATCAGCCAGCGAAGAGGACTGGAAGAAATTCAAGCAGCCCATTATGAACGTGCTTGATGCACAGACGGGCGTGAACAAGCTCTTGCGGTACGCATATCTCGTGATACTTCCAATCCTCATCGGAGGATTCTCTTACAACGCAATGATGCCGAAATCCGAAGAGCCGATTGAGTTGCGAACGGTTCACCCGGCGCCTCCGGCTAGTACAAAGGTTCACGGGAAGACTTACACACTCCAGACATCCCAGAATCCCTATCGTGTTAATCCTGAAGGGAAATACGATCAAGAATACACCAATGCGAACATTGTGGAGCAAGGCATGGGGCGTCTGATGAAGCCCAATGCCAATCCATGGGATGAAAATAGCCAAGGTTATTTGAAATATGTGCGAGAAGGAGGCGAGATCTTTTTCCAAAACTGCCACTTCTGTCATGGAGATAACTTGAATGGCCGTGGGCTCCATGCGTTTGCCTTCAACCCAATTCCCGCAAATTTCACCGATCCTGGTACGATCGCACAGCTTCAGGAAACCTTCATCTTCTGGAGAGTTGCAAAGGGTGGAATCGGGTTGCCAAATGAAGGATTCCCGTGGGCCTCAGTCATGCCACCATGGGAGCAACATTTGACAGTTGATGAGATCTGGAAAGTGATCCTATTTGAGTACTGGCATACTGGTTATTATCCTCGAACATGGGATTAACCGCGTTAAGTAATGATTGCCAACTTTGAAATTTGTATTTATTAGGAAAGAGGGTAAACATGATGGAGAGCACTACTCAGAAGGCCGGGTTTCTAACGGCTGCTGCCTTCGGAGTCTTTCTAGGCGCCGGCTTTGGAAGCATGATTGCCTCGGCACAAGACATGCCAGAAGGATTTAAGCAAGGAGATTTAGCGCCACCCCCTTCCGCTGAAATGATCGAAGCAGGGAAACGCGTATATTTCACTAAGTGTGTGTGGTGTCATGGCGTCGATGGGGCAGGGGATGGACCAGGCGCTGATAGATTGTGGCCGAGACCACGAAACTTCAATCAGGGTACATTTAAAATTCGGCATACTGCCAGCGGTGAATTGCCACTGTTTGACGCGAAGAAAACAACAGAAGGCCAGAATGACCTTTTTGAAACTGTTACCCATGGATTGCCAGGATCAGCCATGCCGCCCTGGGAGGGTATCCTGACTGAGGAACAGCGCCTTCAAGTCCTCGCCTTTGTGACGACCGAACTCGTGAAGGATCGTGAATTTACGGATAAAGAGACGGAAACTCAGACTGTGCTCAACCTAGGTCAACTTCAACCTAAGGAAGCGACTGAAGAGAGCGTTAAGCGCGGGGCTGAACTTGTTGTAGAAAAGAAGTGTGTAGAATGCCATGGTATGGAAGGTCGGGGCGATGGAAATGCCTTCAATCTAAAAGACGACTGGGGCTTTTCCATTCAGCCGGCGGACTGGCACAAGTGCTGGAATTTCCGTGGCAGCCGGCAGGATCCATACAACGTAAAGAATATTTTCCGTACCTTCTCAACCGGCATCAATGGCACACCTATGCCGTCGTTTGCCGACAACACAACGGTTGACGAGCGATGGGATATCGCGAATTTTGTAAATTCGCTCTGTGAGCGAGATGCCGAAGGCAAGCCCTTGCCGATCGACCCGCTGACTGATAAGCCCAAGATCAACTTTGTGATTCCATCGGATCCAGTCGAAGGTGAGATTCCGACCGATCTTGAGGATGAGGCCTGGCAGAAGGCACCCAAGCGCTATGTGGCTATGGGTGGGCAAATCACGCATAAGCCAAGAAACTTTGTCAATCGGATCGACGATATTTGGGTTCGCTCTCTCTACAATGACCAACACATCGTCTATCTTCTCGAATGGGATGATCGGACCAAGAGCGTTGCAGAAGAGAAACTTCCATGGGCTCCGACAGAAGTGAATATCGATGTCAAGGAGCAGGATCCGAAGACGGGCGAAGAAGGGTCCATTGCTGCCCAGCAAAATAACTATGCTGTCTACAATGATGCCATTGCGATCCAGACGGCAGTAAAGTGGAAAGAGTTGCCTGCCCCCATCAAGCCGCGCTATTTGTTTGGAACCAACGAACAGTACCCGGTTGATATTGTGAAGTGGGAGGCTGATGGCACAGTGCATGCCTTTTTGGGCACTGGTTGGGACCAGGATTTTCAGCAGCGCTGGGATTATGAAGAAGAATTGAAGGTCCTGAAGGCCGAGTGGAAGAATGGACGATGGTATGTCATGATCCAACGGCCTGTGGGGAACAAGGAAGATCAGGACTATGATGAGGATACTTTCTTCGAAGTTGGGCAATACATCCCGACCGTATTCTTCGCATGGGATGGTCACAATGGTGATGCAGGTCGAAAGATGGCGGTGTCGGCCTTCTACTACACCTTTATGAACCCACCAATCCCCCAGGAGACATATATCTATCCTGTGGTCATTGCTGTGGGTGTTGTACTCCTAGAAGGATGGGTGTTGACCCGCCGAGCGAATAAGAAGAAGGGGAAGACACTCTAGCCTTTCAACAGTAGGAACCTGATAAGCAGTGGTAGGAGAGAGGGGGTAGAGGCATCTACCCCCTCTTTTTTATGGGATGTATTGTTCCTGTGATGATTACTGATGTGACGGGTGTCCTACTGGCTGGTGGAAAGAGTAGACGGATGGGACAGGATAAGCGCTTCCTGTCATTCGGGGACCGTAGGCTTTTTGAACGCGGGCTCTGGACGTTAAGCTCACTGTTACAGCATGTGTCCATTGTGATTGCGCAAGATAGCCCGTTCCTCTCGGCAAACGTGCCGGTTCTCCGAGATGTTGTTGCCCATTGCGGCAGTCTTGGCGGGCTGTATACAGGCCTGCGAGAAGCTTCTACTCCCCATGTGTTCGTTGCGGCATGCGACATGCCGTTTCTCAACGTGAATTTGATCCGATACATGATCGGCTTGAAGGAAGAGGCTGATATTATCGTCGCATCTTGGAACAATCGGATTCAGCCAACGCACGCCATATATTCCAAACGCTGTGTGCCGGTTCTGGAGGACATGATTCGTAGACACCAAGTGAAAATTCAGGATGCATTTCAGCATCCCTCCCTCTCTGTACGATTCATGACAGAAAGCGAAGTGAGGCAAATCGATCCAGAAGGCCGTTCATTCCTTAATATCAATAGCCCCGCTGATCTTGAAACCGCTCGGTCACTACATGACGACTCGATCGGCTCATGACTTCCAGGCCATGAAGGCATCCAGATGAAACGCAATGTTGTGGTGATTCACCCCGGTACTCTAGGGGATGTCCTATTAGCTGTCCCTGCGATCAAGAAAGTGGCGTCGCAGTTCCCTCAACATCACCTCTTGCTAATCGCTCGTGCATCCGTCAGTCGTTTGCTAGCGGAGTGCCGTGTGGTCGATGAATGGATAGGTACAGAGTCGCAGGTATGTTCGGGATTATTTACGGGGTTTGGTGAGCAGTCCGTTGAATTAAGGTCATCTTTAGAGCGATGTGATGTCGCCGTGGTCTGGACAGTGGATGTCGATGGTTCGCTCGCTCGCCTTCTGCGTGAATACGGCGTACGGCAGATATGGATTCAATCACCATTTTCTCCGGCATTGCGGAGGACACACCAGCGTGATCGTTTCCTTGAAACCATCGAGGAAGGCAGCCTAACTGGCATTGGGGAGGATGCCCTCGACGTTCCTGACCATGTCATCGAGGAAGGGAGGATCTGTCTAGCAAGGAAGGGAGTTACGAAGGATCGCTCTCTGGTCCTGATCCATCCGGGAAGTGGAAGTATCCACAAGTGTCTAGGGCCTGAGAAGTGGGCCCACATCATTCAACAGCTTCAGTACCGCGAGATGTCTCCGGTTGTGTTGGAGGGACCTGCTGATCACGATGCGGTGGAGAGTGTGCTGAGCTTGCTCAGCAGGCAACCACCGGTTCTGCGAGACCTGAGCCTCTCGCTGTTGGTCGGAGTCCTAGCGCAGACGGACCTATATGTCGGCAATGACTCAGGCGTAACCCATCTCGCTGCCATTGTGGGCGTGCGCACTGCTGCGGTATTTGGCCCGACCGATCCCGATCGATGGGCACCTTCCGGTCTCCACGTGACGATATTACGCGGTGCATCCTGTGTGTGTCCCACATGGGATGCGGTGAAGAATTGCCATAAGAAGCCTTGTCTTGATGTTGATGTCGAGGAGATTCTGACAGTGTTAGGAGTTGGAATGCATGCATGAGCCTCGCAAGCTACTGTAATACAAGGATAAACAGCCTTGTCTCTCCATACCTCATGTGTTAGAGTGCCCCGTTCATTTCCTTTTCTGATCAGGGTGTAGGAGAAGCCTTGTGTCGCAAGGTGTTGTACGAGAGAAGGTCGCGACCGCCTTGCTTGGCGCACTCGACGGTGCGAAGCAAAAGGGACAGTTAAAAGCCACCGCTTGGCCGGCCCTGACTCTGGATGCTCCCAAACGGCCGGAATGGGGTGACTTGGCGTCGACGGTAGCCATGTCATTGGCATCGTCCGAACAGAAGACGCCCCATGATATCGCGCAGATCATCGTAGAAAATCTCTTACAACGGGATCAGCTTTTTGATCGCGTAGAAGTCGTCCGCCCCGGCTTTCTGAACCTGACCATCAAGCCTGCCCTCTGGCAGGAAGTGCTTCGTGAAGTGGAACAGCAGGGGACTCGGTATGGACACGCCAATATCGGAACCGGCCGTCGAGTGTTGATTGAATATGTCAGTGCCAACCCGACCGGCCCGTTGCATGTCGGCCACGGGAGAGGTGCGGCGGTCGGACAGGCAGTGATCCGATTGCTGAGAGCGATCGGCTATGACGTTGTGGGCGAGTATTACATCAATGATGCCGGACGGCAGATGAAACTGTTGGGTGCGTCCGTCTATGCTCGTTACCGCCAGTTGTCCGGAGAGACCATCCAGTTTCCAGAGGATGGCTATCACGGTACCTATATCACCGAGGTCGCGCAGCGAATCAAGGAACAGCTGGATCAAGTTGCGGCTGACCTGACTCCTGATGCTCTCGAAGCCCGCTGCCGGGCGCTTGCGTATCAAGAGCTCATCGGACTCATTCGTGATGATCTCACCGTATTTGGCATTGAGATTCAATCCTGGTTCAGTGAGGCCTCGCTCCTGGAGTCGAAGGCTGTTGAACGAGCTCTTGATGAGCTCAAGGCTCGTGACCTCTTGTTTGAACAGGACGGCGCATGGTGGTTTCGGTCATCGAAGTATGGTGATGAGAAAGACAGGGTTGTCAGGAAACAGGACGGGCAATTGACATATTTGGCGTCCGATATTGCGTATCACCATGACAAGCTGTGCCGCGGATACGATCTGTTGATCGACGTGTTGGGTGCCGATCATCACGGGTACATTCATCGCATGGAAGCGGTCATACAAGCCTATGGACATCCGAAAGAGCGTCTCCAAGTGGTACTGGTCCAGTTGGTCAAGCTCTTGAGGGATGGAGCCGAAGTGAAGATGTCCAAGCGGACCGGTGAATTCATTACCATGCGGGAAGTCATCGACGAAGTTGGGGCGGACGCCGCGAAGTTCTATTTTCTCATGCGCGATTCCAAGACCCATTTGGAATTCGACCTCGAGTTGGCCAAGCAGCGGTCCGCGGATAATCCCGTGTACTATGTTCAGTATGCGCATGCCAGAATATGTAGTCTCTGGCGTGTGGCTTCCGAACGGGGTATCGCTCGCCCAACTGCGGATGCGACAGATCTCACAGTCTTAACGGATCCTGATGAATTGGGGCTGATCAAAAAACTGTCCGCTTACCCTGAAGTTATTCGAGCCAGCGCGTTGGTGTTTGAGCCGCATCGTGTGACCTACTACCTCCAGCAATTGGCAGCGCAGCTGCATACGTTTTATAACAAGCATCGGGTGTTGCCCCCTGTGACCGATCAAGAGCGTGACGAACCAGCAGCTTCGGAAATCCTCTCACCTCAACGGACTGCAGCCAGGCTCGTGCTGATGGGATCTGTTCAGCAAGTCCTGAGGAATGGGCTTGATGTCCTTGGGATTTCAGCACCTGAGCAGATGTAGTCAATGAGATGCTACGCGAGATGACACGCTATCAGGTCGATCAGCCGGATCCGTCTTGCAGGGGCCGTGTCGGGTTGCTGACGACCGGTCATGGGGAGATCGACACCCCGACCTTCATGCCGGTAGGATCCTTAGGGCCTGTGAAGGGGCTCGAGTCGGATGAGCTCCAGCAGTTGGGGTTTCATCTCATCCTCAACAATGCGTATCATCTGTTCCTGCGACCCGGGCACAAGGTCGTGGCCGAAATGGGAGGGCTCCATGCCTTTACCGGGTGGCCAGGGGCTATCCTCACGGATAGTGGGGGGTTCCAAATCTTCAGTTTGGCAAAATTGTGCGAGATTACGGATGATGGCGTCACCTTTCAGTCACACATCGATGGGTCGACCCATTTCATTACGCCTGAAAGGGCGATAGAGATTCAGGAGTCGTTAGGGGCCGATATCATCATGGTGTTGGATCAGTGTGTCGCATTGCCGTCTGACCGAGCCGTGATTCAAAACAGCGTGCGGCGCACCAAACTGTGGGCCGAGCGTTGCCAATCAGTGCGACGCAGGACAGATCAGGCACTATTCGGCATCGTCCAAGGAGGATTGGAAGCCGATTTTCGTGTTGCCTCAGCAAGGGAGCTCGTGGCATTAGGGTTCGAGGGCTACGCAATCGGGGGACTGTCGGTCGGAGAAGGGAAAGCCGACATGTACGCGATGCTCGATATCACGGTTCCCGAATTGCCGGAGAAGAAGCCACGGTACCTCATGGGCGTCGGGCTTCCTGAAGATCTGGTCGAAGGGGTCGCCCGTGGGATCGATCTGTTCGATTGTGTCGTCCCGTCCCGTCACGGTAGAACAGGCTCGTTGTTTACGGCATCGGGTCGAGTGGTCATCAAACAGGCACAGTACGCCCATGATGAACGACCGATTGACGCTGAATGTGGGTGCCCTGTCTGTCGTCGGTACTCACGAGCGTACTTGCACCATTTGTTCCTGGTTAAGGAAATGCTGGGAGTTCGGCTGAATACAATCCACAACCTTTGGTATTTTTCGGACTTGATGCGCCAGATACGGGAAGCCTTAGCGGAGAGAAGGTTTCCGGCATTCCGCGAGATGTTCTACCGCAATCGTGACCGACAGGCGAATCGGCCTGCTTCCTCGGAGGGCGAGTTGGAGCGGCATGAGGAATGTCATGGCAGCTTTCACACATAGAAGGGGACTTGTTCGATGTTGATGGAATCAATTGCATGGGCACAAGGGACGGGTGGAGGTGGCTCAGCTGCCGCTGGAGGGGCAGGGGGAGTCCTATCGCTGGTTCCGTTTCTTTTAATCTTTATCATTTTCTACTTTCTGCTGATCAGGCCGCAGCAGCAAAAGCAAAAGCAACAACGGGCCTTGCTGGATGCGTTGAAGAAGGGTGACAAAGTCATCACGACGTCGGGGATCTGGGGCACGATCACGAATCTTGGGAAGGAGACGGTCACGCTTCAGATTGCGGACAATACCAAGATCAAGATGCAGCGTGACAATATCTCGCGACTGCGCGGAGAAGACGACGAGAAAGACTAAGAAGCTGTCGGTCACACGGGACAAGAGGTTGCAGACGAGATGAAAAAAGTAGGTGGGCGCTTGTGGTTGTTGACGTTGGTAATTGTTGTATCGGTGGTTTCTTTTCTGCCGTCCTATCAGCCGGCCTATCAGGCGATGCCGAACTGGGTGAGAGAGATGCTGCCGAATAAAGGCATCACGCTAGGACTGGATTTACAGGGCGGCATTCATATGGTGCTGGAGGTGGATGAGGATCGTGCCGTGGAGATTGCAGTCGACCGATCCGTCACGGCTCTACAAGACCTTGTCGCCGAGAAACAACTCGCGATCGAATCGACCAAAAGAACCGCACACGACCAGATCACTATTCTGGCGAAGGATGCCGATGCGAAAACGGCGGTCCAACCGTTGATTGATAACTTCCCTATCTTCGTTGAGAGGGACTCGGCGGGATCGGCCACGACCGCGGTGTGGGAGTTGCGTGAGGCGGAAACGAAACGGATTAAGGACTCGGCGATCAACCAGGCGCTGGAAACTATCCGTAACAGGATCGATCAATTCGGCGTCACCGAGCCCATCGTACAACGGCAAGGGTTGAACCAGATCGTCGTCCAGCTCCCGGGCGTCAAGGATCCAAAGCGTGCCAAAGATCTGATTAAAGAAACGGCATTGCTTGAATTCAAAATGCTGGATGAAGAGATCCAACTCGATCTGCCTGCGCGTGTCATGAAGGACAAGGAGGCCGAAGTGCTTCAGGAGTTCGCGGGAAAGCTGCCTGAAGAAGACCAAATCCTGTTCGAGCGGGTGGTCGACAAAGATACCGGTGTCGAGTTTCGTATGCCGTATGTGGTCAAAAAGCGGGTGATGTTGACCGGCGACGTGTTGAGCGATGCACGGGTGTCCATCGGTCAGTTCAATGATCCATATGTGTCGATCACATTCGATTCAAAAGGCGGGCAGGAATTTGAACGGATCACAGGTGAGAACGTCAAAAAGCGCATGGCGGTAGTGCTCGACAGCACCATCTACTCGGCTCCGGTCATCCAAGAGCGTATTTCGGGGGGGCGGGCTCAGATTACGGGGACGTTCACCACGCAGGAGGCGAACGATTTGGCGATCGTGCTTCGGGCCGGTGCGCTGCCGGCGCCTCTGAAGATTGTGCAGGATCTTACGGTCGGACCATCGCTTGGGCAAGACTCCATTGATAAGGGCGTGAGAGCGACATTGATTGCCGGAGCCGTGGTGGTCATTTTCATGATGGTCTACTACCGTCTGTCTGGAGTGATCGCAGACTTTGCCTTGATCTTGAATCTGGTGTGTCTGATGGGGGCCTTGTCCGCCTTGACCGCCACATTGACCCTGCCTGGTATCGCCGGTATTGTCCTGACGATTGGAATGGGTGTGGATTCGAATGTGCTGATTTTTGAACGCATCCGTGAGGAGCTTCGGGGAGGGAAGGCCGTGCGATCGGCGATCGATGCGGGGTATGACAAAGCATTACTGACGATCATCGACTCGCACGTGACTACGCTGATCACTGGGGTTGCCCTGTTCCTATTCGGGACCGGACCGATCAAGGGATTTGCGGTGACATTATGTCTGGGTATTGCGATCAATCTTTTCACGGCGCTGGTTGGTACGAAAGTCATCTTTGATCTTTTGTATAAGAAACAGAAAGTGGAAGCGCTGAGTATCTAGCGATGAATTCATCGACGATAAGCGTCCATCAGGAGACGAAGGGCCAGCACAAGGGAGCGCGCATGTTAGAGATTCTCGGGAAGACCAACATAGACTTCATGGGCAAGCGCAAGTTCGCATTTCCCTTCTCAGGGGTCATGGTCTTGCTCGGGCTCGTCGCCCTCGTCCAAATCGGATGGGGTTCCGCAAACCTGGGCATCGACTTTGCGGGTGGGACGGCCGTCCAGCTTAAGTTTGAAGAGCCCGTCAAGATCGACGAGGCTCGTAAGGCCTTGGAAATCAATGGGTTGGGCAATGCGGAGTTGCAAGAATTTGGACAAGACAACAAACTGCTCATCCGCGTGAAGGCTTCAACGACGATTGAGGAGAAGATCGCGGAGCGCGTGGTGGAAATCTTCGGCAAGGAATTCCCGAGTCACAAATTCGTGGTGGACTCCACGACCGAGATCGGGCCGACCATCGGGAAAAAACTTCAAGAAGATGCGCTGGTGGCCATCATCATCTCTTTTGCAGGCATCATCTTGTATGTTGCGGCGCGATTCGAACTCCGGTTCGGCGTCGCCGCGGCGCTCGCCACATTTCACGACGTCTTGGCCGTGGTCGGGGCCTTTTACATACTGGACAAAGAAATCACCCTCTTAGTCGTGACGGCGCTCTTGACCCTCGCAGGGTATTCGTTGACGGACACCGTCGTCGTCTTTGACCGGATCAGAGAAAACCTAAAATTACGACGACGTGAGAGTGAGGAAGCGACGATCAACGCGGCCGTTAATCAAGTTCTGAGCCGCACGATCGTGACGAGCGTGACGGTCGTGCTCGTCCTCATTCCGCTCACCCTGACAGGAGGAGAAGTTCTGCATGATTTCTCGTTGGCACTTCTCTGGGGCGTCATTTTCGGCACCTACTCATCGGTATTCGTCGCCAGCCCTCTCTTATTGTTGTGGCCCGGTACACGGGGTCGTCTCTTGAAACGCCGCTGAACGAATGGTGGAATAGAGGCACACGTATAGCCGAAGCCTGGTGTGCCGTCGATGGTGAGTGGTGTGGCGTATGCTATCTGAAACGCCGACACAAAGCTGACAAGGAACAGCCTCGATAGGGCCTACGAATCTCTTCCTGGTGTAGGTATGATACCCTGGAGCCGGTCTTACAGTCTCCAGCAGAAGATCATCGCAGCAATTGTGATGGTCGGTCTCCTGCCACTCGTCCTCCTCTTGATTCTGATCTATGTCGAAGAACGCCGCGCCTTGCGTGAGTCCACGGGGGCGAATTTCAAGGAGGCGGCTGTTGAAGCGGCTCGACGGATCGAATCGCATGTGAGCCGGAGTATCAATGAGGCTCAGCAGCTCGCGACCACACCCTTTCTCCGCACCGCTGTTTCGGAAGCCAACCGCACCTATGAAGGGAAAGATGAGCGGAGCATTTCGGAGATGATCCACGATTGGCAACAGCGTTGGAAACAACGTGATAAGCGCAGTGAGTTTCCGCTCTTCATCAACCAAATCGTAACCAATTACTTGATTCGGTGGCACGAGATTCGACGGTCGGATTATGTGGGCATATTGATCACTGACGCACAGGGAGCCTTGGTCGTCAGTTCCATCCCGCAGGTAGAATATTCGTATGCAACAACTGCGTGGTGGCAAGCGGTGGTGAAAGTGGGCAGCCAGCAACCATATGTGAGTGACATCGCATTCGATCCGGCCTTTGGGACTCACGTCGTCGTTGTGGCGGCGCCAATTCTTGATGATCAACGTCAGAGCGTGATCGGAGCTGTGACCATTCTGCTTCGGCGGGACACGCTGTTTCAGTCCATTACGGAAGGGTCGTTCGGGACCACAGGGCATGCCATTCTATTCGCTTCGGATGGAGGAGTAGTGATTTGTCCAGTCCTTGGACCTGAAGCCCATTCCGTCGATACCAAGTTACTCACCGCACTGGAGACAGTGAAACCGGGATGGATGGTGGTGGATGACGATTCACACGGTCATGAGCAGGGGCTGATTGGGCATGCTCCGGTGCGGTTCGCTGATCGCCTTGCGAACGGCAGTCTAGGCGAAAAACGGTGGATCACCGTCGTGCGTCAGGATCCCGCAGAAACCTTTGCTCCGCTGGATGAGTTGATGATCAAGATTGTGGTGTTTGGTATGGCGGTATTGATCGGACTTGGAGCGATCGGGATCCTCGCGGCTCGCCGGATCGCCAAGCCTATTCAGTTGCTTCAGGATGGGGTTCAGCAGATCGGAAGCGGTCGCTTGGAACAGCGGCTCGATTTACGAACCGGAGATGAGATCGAACGGCTCGCCGATGCCTTCAATCACATGGCCTCCAACCTTCAACGCTCGTTTGGTCAACTGGAACAGCGGGTGATAGAGGTTCGGCAGTTAGAGGAGAAATATCGGGATCTTATCGAACATGCTCCCGTCATGATTTGCCAACTGGATCGAAGCGGTCGGCTCGTCCATGTCAATAAAACCGGTCTCGACAAACTGGGGTATGCGCGTGATGAAATCCTGGGCGCGCAACTCTGGAACCTCGTTCCTGACGGCCAAGAATCAAAGGTGCTGCATTATCTTGAGCAGCTTGTCAGACGTGGACAGAGCTCAATCGAGACGGTGTTAGTAGCGAAGGATGGCCGTCATATCGATGTGGAGATTCATGCGACGGCATTGATCGATCATGAGCGAGGCGGGTTGGTGCATTCGCGTGCCTTTGTCCGAGACGTGACTGAACGACGTCGCTTGGAACAGGAACTCCAGCGGTACACGGCAGGGTTGGAACAGGCGATTTCTGAACGAACTAAGGAACTAACGACTTCGCAGGCGCGCTACAAAGCCTTGTTCGATTTTGTGGCCGATTCCGTCTTCATGGTGAAACCGACCGGGACGGTTGTCGCGGTCAATCAGCGGGAAGCGCAGGTGCTGGGCTATGTTGAATCGGATATTATCGGAACGAGTATCCTCGAGATCATTCCCAGGGAATACCATCAGACCTTCACGGGCTGGTTGTGTGATGTCAGCTCGGAATCGCGGCAGGTTCCTACGCAGGAAATGACCGTGTACCATGTAGATCGACACGAGATGACGGTGGAAATGGACTTGATTCGAGTGACTGAAACCGATCCATTGCTCGTCATGGTGCAGCTGCGCGATATTACCGATCGGAAAAAGCTCCAACGACAGTTGCAATCGTACCGCGAAGACCTCGAATTGAAAGTGAGGGAGCGTACGAGAGAAATCGAAGAAACCAAACAGTATCTGGAAAATCTGCTTGAGAATGCCAATGACGTCATCTATATCCTCGATCTGGACCAACACTTTACCTATGTCAATAGTAAGGTCAGCGCGTGGGGCTATCGCAAGGATGATCTAGTCGGGCGCCCGTATCTCTCCCTGCTGTCTCGGCGCCATCGAGGACGTCGACTGAAGAGCACGTTGGATATTGGCGCCAAGCAGGTCTATGAAGTCGAAGTCGTGACACGGCTGGGAGAACCGCGTACCGTGATGGTCAGCGTGTCGCCGCTGCACGGGGTCGATGGTGAGATCCTCGGGGTGCTCGGCATCGCCCGTGATATGACGGAGACGAAGAAGCTGGAGCGACAGATTCGAAATGCTGAAAAATTGGCGTCCATCGGGAAGCTTGCTGCGGGTGTGGCGCATGAAATCAATAATCCTCTCGGAGGGATCTTGAATTGTCTCTATAACCTTCGAAAGGGAACGCTGACGGCGTCGCGCCAAGAGGAATATTGGGCCTCCATGGAATATGGGGTCCGACGCGTTCAGAAGATCGTTCGGCAGTTGCTCGATTTCTCACAGCAGCACGAGCCAGAGTTCAGCCCGGCCGATATCAATCGCATCGTGGAGCAGGTGTTGGTGCTGACGACCCATCTCTTTGGCCCCAATCAAATCCGCCTGGAGGTCTTTCCAGGGCATGATCTGCCGAGTGTCATGGTTGATCGGCACATGATCGAACAGGTCTTGATGAACCTTATTTTGAACGCTGTGCAGGCTATGAAAAATGGAGGAACCCTGACGATCAGGACCTCCGTGGTTGAGGGAGTGTGCCGTGTGGATGTGACGGACACCGGGTCGGGGATTCCCGCATCCATTCTCCCGCGTGTCTTTGATCCGTTTTTTACGACCAAAGGAGAGGGGGAGGGGACGGGGCTTGGGTTATCGGTCAACCTCGGTATTGCGGAGCGCCACGGTGGGAAAATCCTGGTGGAGAGTGAGGTCGGCAAAGGAACGACGTTCACACTCTGCTTGCCGGTGTCTCGGGTGCGCTCCCTTGCGGAGAGGGAAGTATGAAGGGGCTGAATCTCTTACTAGTGGACGATGAGCCGTTGATGCGTCTCTCAATGCTGGATGCGTTGGAGGACGTCGGCTGCAACGTCCAGGCGGTATCGACTGGTACAGAAGGGATTGACGCGCTTCGCGCAAAGGCGTTTGACTTGGTTATTACCGACCTTCGTTTGCCGGGGGCCGATGGGTTGGCAGTCCTCAAGACGGCTAAAGATAAGGATCCGCTCACGGAGGTGCTCGTCATTACCGCCCATGGCTCTGTGGAAACAGCTGTAGGGGCCATGAAGCTGGGTGCCTTCGATTACATCACGAAACCATTTCAGATGGACGAATTGCTGTTGATCGTCGAACGAGTCGGTGCGGTGATTGCCTTGCGCCGAGAGAATCAGGATCTCAAGCGTCAACTCGAAGATAAATTTTGCTTCAATGGCATCTTAGGGGCGAACAGCCACATGCGGGCCGTCCTCGAAAAGATCAAGCTGGTCGCTGAGACCGATTCGACGGTGCTGATCGTTGGAGAGAGCGGAACCGGTAAGGAACTTGTGGCAAATGCGTTGCATCAGAACAGCTTTCGGCGGGGGGCTCCGTTGATCAAAGTGAGCTGTGCAGCCTTGCCTGAGACGCTGCTGGAGGCTGAACTGTTCGGTCATGAGAAGGGTGCGTTCACCGGCGCCTTGCGTCAACGGCGAGGCCGTTTCGAAATGGCCAACCGAGGCACTCTGTTCCTTGACGAGATCGGTGAAATCTCGCCGGTCGTGCAAGTGAAACTCTTGCGCGTCCTTCAGGAACGGACGTTTGAACGGGTCGGGAGCAATGAGACGATTGAAGCGGATGTGCGACTTGTGTGTGCCACGCAAAAAGACCTGCGCAAAGAAGTGGCGCGAGGTCGGTTCCGAGAAGACCTCTTTTATCGCCTCAATGTCGTGCCGATCCTGGTTCCACCGCTCCGGCAACGTCAGGAAGACATCATGGTCATCGCCCAACACGTCTTGGAAAGGTGCTCGGAGAAGCTGAACAAACCGTTGCGTGGGTTCGCTCAGCCGGCCCGTGAATTGTTGCTTCGCTATTCCTACCCTGGAAATGTGCGGGAGCTTGAGAACATGGTCGAACGAGCCGTGGCGCTGAGCCGGGACCGAGCGACCGTGCAACCGGCAGATCTGTGTGGCTTCCAATCCTGTCCCTATCTAGGTGGGACGCCGCAGGAATCTTGTGGGTTTTGCGGTGAAGGCTTAACCGGAGGGCCAAAGAAAAGAGATACGGCTCTCACCTCGCTGGCTGCGGCGCGAGAAGGATTCGAGAAAGACTATATCATTTCGGTGCTGGAGCGGGTGGAGGGAAGTCGCACGACTGCATCGAAGGTCTTGGGGTTGTCCAGAAAGGCTCTCTGGGAGAAGTGTAAACGCTATGGGATTCCCTCGGCGCACAGTGACGGCGAAGAGGAGCCCTAGCGATGGCACGATGACGAGAAAGCATTGGAGTAGTACAGTATGCAAGAACATGTCTGATTTGTAGGAGGGGCTTGACGATGAATATACGGAACCGAATCATCACTATCTCATTGGGAGTCGTTCTTTGTGCCGGCGTGGTCCATGCCGCCGAACCAGCCGAAGTGGAACAGTTTGTGAAGGCACGGATTGAGATTGGTGAAATGATGACGAATTATTTCAAAGGTGGGTCGGGGTATGGTGACGGCCAGCGCCCATCCCAGGAACAGATGCGCCAAATGGGTGCGGATATCAATGCCAAGCTCACCGCGCTCTTGGCAAAACACGATCTGACGCTCGATCAATATCGTCAACGTAGTCCGGAGGTTTTTGCGGATGATGCGGCGGTCAAGCAGTATCTCAGTGAGCATCCAGACCTCAAACAACGGTACGAAGCCCTTCCACTTGACCGGATGGGGCGTGGTGGGAGTACGGGACGGGGATATTAGGCTGATCAGCGATCAATGAGAAGGCGATGTCTCCATCTGTGCTTCGGCAACATGTCTGCCATCAGATAGGCGTTTCTTTATGGAGTACAGACATCTTGGGCGGTCAGGGTTGAAGGTGAGTCGCCTCTGTCTGGGGACCATGAATTTTGGGCCGCACACGACGGAGCCGGATAGCTTTGCCATGATGGACCGCGCCTTGGAGCTCGGGCTCAACTTTTTTGATACCGCCAATGTGTATGGCTGGAAACTCGGTGAGGGATGGACCGAGCAGATCGTCGGTCGATGGCTTGCACAAGGTGGAGGCCGCCGGGACAAGGTCGTGTTGGCGACCAAGGTGTACGGCCGGATGGGCGAGTGGCCCAATCAATCTGGTTTGTCCGCCCGCCATATCAAACGTGCGTGCGAGGAGAGTCTTCGTCGGTTACGGACTGACTGGATCGATATTTACCAAATGCATCATGTGGACCGAGCAACGCCTTGGGAAGAAGTCTGGCAAGCGATGGAGCAGTTGGTCAGGGAAGGGAAAGTGGTGTATGTCGGTAGCAGCAATTTCGCCGGTTGGCATTTGGCGAAAGCTCAGGAAGCTGCCCGCAACCGGAACTTCTTGGGGTTGGTGTCGGAGCAGAGTCTGTACAATCTAGCCGATAGGATGATTGAGCTGGAAGTCATCCCTGCCTGTGAGGCCTACGGTCTTGGTCTTATCCCGTGGAGTCCACTGGGGCGCGGGTTGTTGGCCGGGGGGTTGGGCTCTGCAGGGAAAGGGCGGCGAGCTGATGCAGAGTTGAAACAAGAGGTCACCAAGTTTCGTCCAAAACTCGAAGCCTATGAAGCGCTGTGTGAACGGATGGGCGAACAACCGGCCGATGTGGCGCTGGCCTGGCTTCTGCACCAACCTGTCGTGACCTCGCCGATCATTGGGCCTCGCACGATGGAGCAACTGGATGGGGCCATGCGGGCCCTGAGCCTTTCTCTTGATAACGACATGCTGAAACAGTTGGACGACATCTTTCCTGGGCCTGGGGGAACGGCACCGGAGGCCTACGCCTGGTAATCCGTTTCTTGATTCCTGACTCCTTTTCTCCCCGCTCTTCTGTTTGCGAACCCCAACGTTATCTCGAATATGGGTTCATTCGAGGTCAGTCGAATCCTAAACGGCCGTTTGTCTTACCCGGGCCATCCCATGTGGCGTGTGCGAATTGCTATTTGGCCCTGCGGTCGGGACGTTAGTCTCTGGAGATTTTTCATGGCTCATGGGGTCTTCTTTCTAGATCATAGCCCTTGACAGTTTCGAAACTCCGCTCCCATTGCTGGGAAACTTCATCCACAGGAAAATATTATACCTGTGGATAGTGATCCGAATAATGGGTTTACTGGAAGTTCTCAAAACGAAGGCCCTGTTGTGGCAAGAAATATTGCTAGGAATATGCAGGAATGTATGGAATGCATGTCTGCACCACCATTAGTTGTGGTTCAAATAAGACGGAGCGGATGCCTAAAAAATGGGCAGTTTGGTAAATGAACTCGTCATTGATGCATGATTGAGTGAAAAAGGTGATCTGTTCACAAGGTTATCCACAGAAGATGTGGAGCAAGATTTTCCATGCCAGACGAGTAAATACGTATTCATGTCCTGGATACCCGCTATCGGCCACAAGCGGAAGTTCGGCGCCGAGGTCACCCAGCCATAAAGCGGTCCTCAGCCCTGTCGCATTAATGTTCGCCATAACTGGGCCAATAGAACGAAAGCTGTCATATCCCGTCACACGCCTCTCCTCCTATTGACCAGATCTGGAACCGTGCCTCTCAGATGTCAGCCTTAGCGCTGAAGATCATCGGCGTCGTGCCTGCCAGATAAACCTGTTATCCTGCCGCGCTCATGTTCACCTCAGCGGACAGGAGTCCTTCCTACGAGGGGCAAGGGAACGGCCGGTGCGATACACCGCCATAGGTTCAATGGTGATCAGGAACGAACGGCGCGGGAAATGCTGAACCCACGCAACAGTCATGAAGCATTCCAACGTGCCCACGGGCTGTCAGTCAGTAACTGAGAATGCTTCCGCTATGCAACGTACGTGTTGTCTCCAGGGATCGTCAGCGCAGTATTTCAAACGGTTAGAATCGCTGTGGCGCCCTATCACCGCTTCCGTTCAATTGCCCTTGGGACGACAGCTTGCCGATACTGTTGCAGAACAGCTATGCTGAATCACTGGCATGACACGATCCGGCGTCATATTTTATCCGTTCCATCTGTGCCACGAGCGCACCTTGCAGCGGCTGCTGGAGCGGTATCAGCAGGTGCATTTCCGGGACTATATGGCCATACAAGTCAGTCCTTTCTGCGGGACCACGGCCTTTCCCGAACGCATGGGCGATGCCTTCCCCGACCTCCTGGCAAGTAAGCGACTGGTGCAGGGGTACAATGTCAGTGGTCCGCTCAATCCGGACACCTGCCTCGCTGTGGATCGGGATCTCACCGATGCAACGTGGCGTGGGCTCTTTCATCGCGCGCTGGTGGAGAATCGCCGATTCCAACGAGGTCTGTTCGACGGCACAGACATCACGGGGCGTCACAACGATGGCCATGCCGAGCAGCCCTTGATGGGGCGTCTGAAGGATGTTGCGTTCGAGACGACTCCCTTTACGGTGGCCGGTATCCGTCAACTCAGCCGGCGACGACTCATCGGCAGAGACGCGGATCTCTTCGACTATGGCCTTGCCCTCCTGAAAACCTCCGCCTCACTGGTATATACGATTCAACTGGCGACGGCTGAACAGCTGGCCGTTGCGACTGACTCGCGCGCCCATTTCACATTACTCACTCGGCTTATGGAACGAATGGGCTTCACGATCGAGAATGGGTTGGTCGAACAAGGCATGTCTTAACCATTACCCTCAGGTCTGCTAGAACCTTCGCCCATACCTGCCCCATCAACGCCCCAAACACTTCCGGATGTCAATGAAGACATTAAGACCGGCAGCGGATTGGGGAGAAGCTGGGATAACGGAATATTCGATCAGATCAGGGCACATGACGCCGTGTACTTCTGCTTTGGGCTGTGGACTGCCATCGGCCACGAGCGGAGGTTCGGCGACGAAATGGCACCGCCTGAAAGCGGTCCTCAGCTCTGTTGCATTAACGCTCAGTGGCGTGAAACGCAGCGCGAGAAACGAGCGACGCTTTTATTGTCCACTGGAGCAACTTGTGGGCTCTATTTTGCCCATGTCGATAGGTGCTGAATTTTCTCGTGAATTTGCTTAAACCGACTTGAGCCGGAATCCCCCCAAGCACTCTGCCACTGGTTTAGGTGGCCGAGATAGTAATCGCTTTCATCCTCGCCAATCAACCTAGTGCGCTTGATCACGGCCTCAGCGGACTCCCCCGCATTGATTTGCAAGCCACCACCAGTGAAAAAGAGAGTGAACCACCACCTTTGACGCGATATACCGCGGACATTTGCTAGAAGCTTTGCGGCATCGACAGGATCTAGGCTCTCATGTCCCAACGCATCGAATATCTTTGGCGCGCCAATTCGAAATGCCGCCATAGCAATTGAACCAGCCCCTAGCGCCCACAATAGCCTTCCCTTGTTTCCTTCAGTGGTTTCGAATATATGCCCCAGCGTTCTAAATACCTCCTGTATCTGTCGAGGTGTCAGTTTCAAGGCGCCGATAAGCTCTGATATGTTGTTGACATGATGGCTATCAAGGTTCAAGTAGCAGAACCTGTGCTTCTCACGCGCCAGATAATAAGGCACATATGCTTGAGCCAGCCGCGCATAGCCATTATCTGATATTGGCGGCAGCTCCACCTCCCGATGCACAAATTTTCTATAGTACTCTTCAAAATCTAGCCCTAACCCAAAAGCGGTCTTTGCCGAGTTTTCTAGCTGTAGGCGATCGGCGGCCAAAACGAAAACGGCGCCCTTTGTGTCGAAAAGATGCTTAATCGTCTCTAAATACGAAATAGCATAATCAGGCCTGCATCTATCCAACTCATCTACAAGAAATAGAGCTCTTGGGCTTGCGGAAGCAACGATTCCTCGGATTGCTTCCTTCAGGGCTGCCATCGCCTTTTTTCTTTCTTCATAGAGAGAAAATGCATCCACAGGCGCTTGAATGCTGTTAAGTCGTGCAGCTTTCTTCTTCTCAGCAATCTTCCCAGCAGCGACAGGATCTATCCCTGTTACCTTGGCGGAAATTTGCGATCCGATTGCCGTCGCAAACCATCCAAAGTCCCGTGCTGCCTCCAGCAGAGTGTCTGCAGCTCCTTCCTCCTTCTCCTTCCGAACAACTTCCGCCAATGCCGAGACAATCGCGAACAGCGGATCACCGTTGTAGTCACTTTCCCAAGCGTTCAGAGAGATCACGAGGGGCTTGTCAGCACTGTCACTAGCCTTGATAGCCGAAGACCACATTCTGAGAAAAGTGGACTTCCCGGAGCCGAATTTAGAACTTAGGGCGACAACCAAGCTGCCTTCGACGAAGGCATGCTCTGTCTCAATGAATTTGTCCATCCGCTTCGAAAAATCGCTCAGCTCTAGGAGATCGTCTTGGAACGTAGAAATGTTCATCTGAATTTGATATGCGAACAATGTTTAGACAGACTGTATAATCCCGTTACGGCAGATTGTCCACTTCTGATAGCGCTCGGTCATGTACTATCAGAACGGGTCGGGACCTGCCGGTTGCGTCGGACAACACCTGTCCGATTCTGCCGGCGTTCTCAATGTTCTCAGGATTTTCCGATTGTCGGTGGGTTGCTCAATCGCTGGATGAAAGGATACGGCCAAGAAAAATATTGAGAGAGTCAGGGTAGTCACCGTGTGGATGGGTACAGTAGATTGTATAGGACGATTCCCAATCGAGTATCGCGCGAGCCATTTGGCTCTGGGTTTGGGAAATTGCTTCCTAGGTCTCTTTTTTTTGCTCGATTGAAGTGTCTTTTCGTCTTCCAGCCTCTTGACAGATACGAAACGTCGCTCCTGTCGCAGCGCGCTCTCATCCCCAGAAAAGTGTTGAACCTGTGGATAACCATTGGATTGATGGTGGTTGGCGGGAAGTTCGTGTGGCTCGTCTGAATTGTGTCAAGTCCTATTTCTAGGAATATGCAAGAAAGCAATGAATCTAGACGCTTACCACTATTAATTGTGGTGTTATTCCGATAGAGCGGATGCTTAAAAAATAGGCAACTTGATAAATACCCACGCCACCTGCACCGTCTTTTACGGAATTTCAGCACTTACGCACATGGTTATCCACAGAAGATGTGGAATGAGAATTCTTATGCCATTGCTACCCTGAATGCGGAATTTTTGGCAATCATCTGGAATTCATAGGTGGCTTAACAACTCATGTGCCGGTCGTACTGCCTGACCGTTTTGATGCCGGGTGGATGGATCTATTCTAGGCGTTGCGAGCTGAACGGATTTGCAGAAGGTGGGAATGATGCTGAGGAGGTTGCTTCAGTAACCTCTCATGCACAAGACGGAGCATGCCCCGGCTTCCACTTGATGCTACAGCCGATGCTGGGCCGCTGTGCGCCATCGATTGCCTTACCTGCGAGCAGGCCCTGGATGGCAGCGCGCAGATCACGGCCGGTCACCGGCTTGCCGTTGCTGGGACGACTATCGTCCAATTGCCCACGATAGACGAGCCGACGGTCACGATCGAAGAGATAAAAGTCTGGGGTGCAGGCGGCACGATAGGCTTTCGCGACTTCCTGTGTCTCGTCATGACAGAATGGAAATGTGAACCCTAAACGTTGGGCCATTTCTTTCAACTTCGGTGGGGCATCATCTGGATATCCAACTGGGTCGTTACTGCTGATGGCGAGAATTCCCAAGCCTGTACCCAGATAGTCGTGCCCGATCTTAGCTAGCTCTTGCTCGACATGGACGACATAGGGACAGTGTCGACAGATAAACATGATGAGGAGCGCTGTCTTGTTTGAAAATGAGCGGAGTGAATAGGGCTGACCGCTCACCACATCGCACAGTTCAAACGCAGGAGCCGGAGTGCCGAGGGGGAGCATGATTGATTCCATTGCCATGATGGTCGTGGGTCGATGATTGAACAAGATGAGAGTGGTGAACTAAACGGTGCCGTTTTGCCTACTCGGATGATGGCGCTCCCCCTTCCCACAGCTTCACCGTCCGATCCCAAGACGCGCTGGCGAGGCGTTTGCCGTCCGGAGAAAAGGCGACGCAACGGACACCGCCGCTATGGCCTTTGAGCGTGCGGAAGTTTCGGCCCGTGGACAGATCCCAAAATTTGATCGTCTGATCATCGCTCGCGCTGACCAAGACTTTCCCATCTGGAGAAACGGCAAGGCTACGGACCCAGCCCTTGTGGCCGGTAAGGGATTTTTTCTCCACAACGGTCGGCATCTCAAAGAGCTTGATCGTAGAGTCTCGGCTGCCGGTAATCAGGAGTTTGGCATCGGGCGTGAAGGTCATCGCACCGATCCAGTAGTCCATCGGCTTTTGGAATCCACCATCATCTTCGATGAAGTAGCCGCGAGTCTCGGTGGAATCCTCCTGGTCTCGTCGCCAATGGCCGTCGTGGAGTACCTTTTCCTCACCGCTCGGGAGGACCTCCCAGATTTTGATCTTTCCGATATCGGTTCCGGTGGCGAGATGAATACCATCGGGTGAAAAGGCCACGCAGACCGACCAATGGTGGTCGTACTCATCCTTTCCGAGGAGAGTCATCAGCTCAGTGCCGGTGGTGACTTCCCAAATCTTGATGTCTTTATTATGGCTGCCGCGCGCGAGCATGAGGCCGTCCGGCGAGAGCGAAAGACTGCAGACACTGTGATCGTACCGGGTGAACAACAACTTCATCGGCTCGCCGGTTTTTCCGTTCCAGAGGCGGATGGTGCGGTCTTCACTCGCGGTCGCTAAAGTCTGTCCGTCCGGAGTGAAGACGATGGCGCGAATGTCATGGGTGTGGCCGCGAAGGGAGCGCAGCAGCCGACCGGTTTCGACGTCCCACATGCGAACGAGGCGTTCAGCGCCACCGCTCGCGAGTGTGGTTCCGTCCGGTGAAAACGCGACGGCCCAGATGCCATGAGAATGGCCACGAAACGTTTTTGCCTCACGGCAGTCCGCACTCCAATACTCCAAAAAGTCGAGAGGAGACGGTGAGGCCGGGGTTGTTTCTAGAGATGCGGTCGGTAACGAATGGGACGTCATGTGTCGTGTGTTTCCTCAGCTGTCCGGTTCCTGCTTGCTTGATTGGTCAACGGCCCGGCCAGTATAATCTTGTTGTTCGTTACGGATCGTAAGAGATGCCTCGCAGACAAGTCAACCCTTCGACCTCCATACTAGGGTGAGAGAAGCAGGCTTAAGGTTGACGCTGAGCCTGTTCGGTGTTCAGGGAGTGTCGAAGCGTCAAGTTGGCTCCGGTGGCCATGTCGGCAGGAGCGTATGCAGGATCGTTCAACGTAATTTCTCTAGCCGCGGAGCGTTTGTTCAATGGAAATCAGATTCCAACCAGCCTTGCTTCAGGAAGTGATCGACTCGTTCGTCGAGAAGACCGAACGGGAAGGCGATCCGACCTACTACAAGGAATTTCATGAACATGCTGACCCGATTTACGAGAAGTTTATCCTCGAAGATCGGGAGGCAGAATTTAAAAAACTCTACCAGTATCTCTTCGGCATCTGGGGGTTTTCAGATATCGTGCGCGACTCATTCAACGAATACCCGCTCTTGAAGCAACAGGTTGGCATCGTGCTGGTGAAAGGTGTGCTGAAGGAAGATCAGGAAGGCGTCGACATCCTGAGGAAATGGGGGTCGGTCGAAAAGGATCTGGCCAAAGAGTTTGAAGAGAAAGGCTTGAAAGGTGTGGGGATTAAATTGATTCCCCGTCGGTTTTACGATCCCGCGTTGACCCGCTATTGCCGCCATGAGTTGATGCATATTTCGGATATGATCGACCCGCAGTTCGGCTACGATCCAGATACCAAGATGGGACTCAACCCCGGTGAAGAGACGTTGATCTTGCAGCGCTACCGCGTGCTCTGGAGCCTGAGCGTGGATAGCCGGTTGGTGGCAACGGGCAAGGAACCCATGTTGAGCAAGGACGACCGGTTCAAGGAGTTTCGGTCGTGGTATCGAAAAATTCCACCGCCTCAACTGAAGTCGGTGTTCGAAGGTCTGTGGCAGACTTCCTACTTCACCCATTCAGAGTTGATTGAAATGGCCGCCGACACGCTGCGCGTCATGGATCGAGCCGTGGATGTGGAAGGCGGCGAGGTGCCGGAGACCGAAAATAAGATCATGCTCATGCCGGGTTTCCCATGCCCACTCTGTCGGTTTCCAACCTATTCATGGGTCGAAGATATGGGCACGAAGTTGGAACCCTACGTGCTCGACTTCATCCGTGAGAATCATCCGGGGTGGGATATTGAATTCGGGGCCTGCGATCGCTGTGTGGAAGTCTATAAGTTGCGAGCGGATGGAGTGACGTAATACCTATGGTGAACACAGCCGCCAGCGTTCATTTTTTTCTCGCGTAAGGCCTCAACGGGCATGAAGCGCAGCTCATGACCGTTCCCGTGCTGCGGACGAGCTCAACTACTAGTGTGATGTAATTATCCGGCAGCTCTCGTTGCGTAATACATGGCCACCAACCCTTCATACGGTCGGCGAGACTTTCTGAAAGATTCCGTTTTCTCCACGGTCAAAGCTGCGCAAGAGTTTGTCAAAGAGGCAGATGGTTCTCGCGAGAAACCAGCCTCGGTTCGGGTTCGACTGGATTGGTTGCGTCCTCCTGGTGCGGTGGAAGAACCACTGTTTCTTGAGAGATGTACGAAATGCTTTGACTGCGTGACGGCCTGCCCGCCTCACGCCATAGCCGTCCATCCGATCGACGGCACGCCGGTGCTCTATGCCGACGAATCACCCTGTCTCCTGTGTGAAGACTTTCCCTGCGTGAGAGCCTGCGGGACCGATGCACTCGTGTCGGTTGAGCACGGCCGCCAGGTCAGAATGGGAGTGGCGGCGATCTCGCATCGGCTCTGCACGGCAGGCCAGGGATGCCACGCCTGTGTGTCGCGATGTCCTACTGATGCGCTTGCTATGGATTTCGAGTCGTTGAGTCTGTCCGTAGCAACAGAAGCCTGTGTGGGGTGCGGGATGTGCGAGATGGTTTGCAAGACCGTCAACGATCACGTGGCGATCAGAGTGGTGCCTACGAGGCATCTCACGGAGGACGATCGATGATGCCGCTATTCCAACGATGCAACTGGTCGAGAGAAATCTTCACCGATCAAGGAGACGCCAATTCGCCCTTGACTTCGCGCAAACCTTTTCATATACATACATGGCTTTGTTTTTCGCCCAACCGTGAGGAAGCGCGTTGTAAGCGAAGTGGTTAGGAGGCGATCTCTGTGACGAGCCAACAACCAACAAAAGGGTTGTCCCCAGTAGCAACCGCCACGCTGTCAAACCCTTCTGCTCTCAAAGATTCTCCAGCCGTCGAACGTGCGCTTGGGCGCAGCAAGATCTATCTGTTGATCTCGTGGAGTCTGCTGTACCCGGAAGACGAAGAATTTCTCGATTACCTCCGGTGCGGAGAGTTCGTGGAGGATGGCAGGGCTGCATTGGATGCGCTGGAAGTTGCCCTCGGCTCGGACGGGAATGAGCGAGCGAAGGGGAAATTAGGTGCGTTGAGGAAGCAGATAGCCTTGATCGAAAACTTGATTGGTTCAGAATGTGCGAATTGGCAACTCAGTGATCTCCAGGCTGAACATCGTCGAGTGTTTAGTAATGTCATCACGCTCGACTGTCCCCCATACGAAACACTATTCGGGAATGATCACGTATTCGCTCAATCCCATGTGATGGGAGATATTTCAGGATTTTATAAGGCCTTCGGCGTTGAGTTATCAAAGGATATCCATGAGCGGCTGGACCATCTGAGCGTCGAATTCGAGTTCATGCATTTTCTCGCCTACAAGGAATCATACTCACGCTGTCATGATGGGCTCGAGAAAACACAAATCGTAATCGAGGCCCAGAAGAAGTTCGTCAAAAACCATATCGGCCGATGGGTGCCGCTCTTCTGTCGCATGTTGGCGAAAAAGGCGGATTCCGGTCCTTTTAAATTGATCGCCGATCTGACCGCCGACTGGATGGAGTTTGAGACTGCATTTCTCGGGGTGGTGCCTCAACCCTACACGGAGACTGATTATCGTCCGGCGACATTCAGCTCTCCGGAGGGACAGACCTATGAGTGTGGTGCGCAAGATCAAGGGAATGAATTGAGCATGTTGCTGAACGAGGTCGGTGCGCAATCATACATGGATGTGAAAGAAAAAGAGAAAGATGCGGATATAGAGCAGGGTGGACCTGCAGGGAATGCGTGACAGACTCGACGACGAGCATTGAACGAAACGTTACCTTTACCATCATCGAGAGGAGGAATTAGCACTATGAGAGTAGCGCAGACGACCAACAAGAAATTGGTGTTTGCCATTCTTCTCTCCGCCCTGACCGTCGGATTCATGCTGACGATGGGGCGAGTACCACTAGCCGTCAGTCAGCCGGTGACGATCCCGGCGAAGACGGTCAAGGGCCCGATTCCCATGGACGGCGCCAATCCCGTTTGGGAGAGTGTTCCTGGTGTCGTTGTTCCGTTGAGTGGCCAGTTGATCACAACACCGATGCATCCCAATATTTCTGTGAAGTCGGTGTTCGTCAAGGCTATGACCAATGGGAAGGATGTTGGGTTGCGCTTAGAGTGGATCGACCAGACGAAGAATGACACCGCGATCGGCCCACAGGATTTTCGAGATCAGGTGGCCGTGATGTTTCCCGTCAACACGGCTGGGGCTCCGCCATTCCAGTGCATGGGACAATCCGGTGGAACGACCAATATCTGGCGATGGAATGCCGAGTGGCAGAAAGATATCGGCAAGGATAGTGCCGGAATATGGGATGTGGACGATCAATACCCCGGCATTTTCTGGGACTTTTATTTTGAGGAGCCTGCCGGTGGCGTCACGTATCCAGATCGTATCGGCCGGAGCCTTGGCCCGTTCAATTCCGGCATCTGGTCCGGCAACATCATGTCCGATCCGACACTTCGCGTGAGCCCAGTGGAAGATTTGAGCGCGAATGGCTTCAGCACCCTCACCACGCAAGCACACCAGGATGTGATCGGAAACGGTGTGTGGGAACCGTCAGGGTCCGTGAAGGGTGGAGGCTATACCGGTCCGACGTGGCGGGTTGTCGTCAAGCGGACTTTGGAAACCGGAGATGCGAACGACGTGCAGTTTAAGGCGGGCATGTCGGTGCCGATCGCGTTTGCAGTCTGGGATGGCGCCAACATCGAACGAAACGGCATGAAGTCGTTGTCGACCTGGTTTACATTGAAGCTGTAGTTAGTGCCGTGTATCTGCTTGCGTATTGGAAGCAGTGCGCAAGCGTAGTAAGGATCAAAAGAAGCCTCGGGTTGGCTCTTGAATTGTGAAAGAGCCTCTCGAGGCTCTTTTTTTGGATATTTGTCGCGAGTCGGCAGATGAAATAGAGCGTGGGATTGCATTTCACAAACTGCGGGGGGTATAAAGGAAGCATCCATCGAAATCACTGATTTTTCAGAGTAAAAGGACCTAATTTGCCGTGAAAGTCTCCCTGCTTTTCCCGCCAACATGGCACCCATCTCAACCCTATCTCAGCCTGCCTTCGCTGACCGGATTTCTGCACCAGGGTGGGATTTCTGACGTATCGCAGCGAGATCTGGGCATCGAGTTGCTGGATACGATCTTGACCAGAACGTATGCGGCTGAGGTCTATCAACTCTTGATCGCCAAACAGCGCGACCTCGAGAGAGCGCAAACCGGAGAGACCGGTGCCGGGAGCCGAGAGCACTATGCCAAGGTCACGGATTCTCTCGATCGCTTTGGCTATCTCGTCGACCGCATCGAGTTGGCGAAGGAGACCTTGCGTAGCGAAGAGTTTTACGACCCCGATGCCTATCGCGCCAGCCTGTTCATGATCGACAAATGGTTGGAGGTTGTTTCCGCAATCTACTTCCCGACGCGACTGACGGTGGTCGATAATCAGTTTGGGAACTATTCGATTTATTCCTCGAAAGATTTGATGAAGGTTGTTCGTGACGAGCAGCAGAATCCTTTTCTCAGTCTCTTCCGAAACCGGTTCATTCCGTCAATTGTCGACAGCCGGCCCGACCTTATTGGAGTCTCAATTACCGCGACATCTCAAATCATTCCCGGCCTGACGCTCTGTCGGTTGATCAAAGAAGCCGCGCCTGATCTCCACGTGACGATTGGTGGCAGCATCTTTACTCGCCTGGTAGACAACATTCGCCGCTGCCCGAGTCTCTTTGAGTTGACCGACGATATCGTTGTGTTTGAGGGCGAAACGGCTTTGCTGGAATTGGTGAACCAGCTGGCCGGCAAGAAAGATTACAGCAAAGTTCCGAACCTGATTTATCGCAACAACGGGAAAATTACGGTCAATCAGCCGTTCTATTCAGAAAATGTCGATCAACTCCCGGCGCCGAATTATGACGGATTCCCGCTGGATCTCTATCTGTCACCGGAGCCGGTGCTTCCGGTTCAGTTTTCTCGGGGGTGTTACTATAAGGACTGTGCGTTCTGTGCCTTGACGCTTGATCACCAGAATTTCCGCCAGAAGGATCCAGGGCGGACCATCGAAGAGTTACAGTGGCTCAAGCACCGCTATGGCGCGCGACATTTCTTTTTTACAGACGAATGCTTTGCGTTGGCGCCGACGAGGCGGTTGTGTCAGCAGATGATCCAGAAACAACTTGATGTGAAGTGGACGTGCGAGATGCGGTTTGAGAAGAACCTCTCTCGTGAGCTGTTGGCCTCCATGCGGGAGGCAGGGTGCTTGAAGATCGTCTTTGGGTTGGAATCCTTCAATCAACGCATCATGGATTTCATGAAGAAGGGGGTCAAGCAAGAATGGGTCAGGCGGATCACGGATGATTGCGTCGATCTCGGCATCGCTGTGCATTGCTATGTCATCGTCGGATTCCCAACGGAGAAAGAGGAAGAAGCACTCGAAACGATGAGCTTCATCGTGGAAAACAAGAGATTGAATCAGTCGTACGGATTTTCGTGCCAACCCTGCTTGTTCGATTTGGAAAAAGAAGCTCCGATCATGAGCGACCCGGGTGGCTATGGGATTCGTCGCATTATGCGACCGTCTGCGGAAGATCTCAGCCTCGGTTTCTTCTACGAAGTGCAAGAGGGCATGACTCCCGATGAAGCGGAACGGCTCTATCAATACGTGTATGAGCGGATCAGCGAAGTCGTCTGCGAACTGCCGTTTAACTATGCGATGGCGGATGGATTGCTGTACATCTCGAGGGAGCGAGCAGGTGCAGGACAGGCCCCTGTGGCGGCGCGGTAACCATCTTTTTACGACCGCTATGATAATAACGAAGTTGTGATGGGTGGGGGCATGCAGGTAGCGATAGGAAATGAGCGGTTGACGGGCAGGATTTCCGACTTTGGTCCGTTGTTCGAATACGCCGTCAAGCTGGTTCTGCTGACCTCCTTTCTCGAGCTGATCCTGTATCGTCTGCTTTCCCGCCTTGGGATGCACCTGAGTAAGATGGCGGCTGAACATCCATGGATTACGCCGACCTTCACCGCATTGACCGAAGTAGGGACCTGGCTCATCAACATCGTTGCGGTGTTGTTGTTCTTGGCTCTGACGTTGGCCATGATCAACCAATGGAAAGGCCATAGCCCAAGCTGGCTGGTTAGGGGGGGAGTCATCGGGACGGCCCTATTGTTGCTATTGACCACTCTCTTCCTCGTTGTCGAGCCGGGGATGCTGGGCGCCGTCATCTACAACGGCTTGACGCTCGTCGTGCTTACGGCCTTTGTATCAGAGTACTGGATCACGCATCGTGAATCGGCGCAACGAGTACTGGCTGCCGTCTACTATCTAGGCGTTTCGGGATGGTTGTACTATCAGATCGTGTCGAGCCTCTATAGCTGGATGGGAGTGCTGGCGGCCCCACCGTTGGCGTATGAGTCGCACCGTGCAGGCGAGGCGTTCATGCTGCTAGCCAGTTATCTGGTGTTTGTGGCGTACGGGAAAAGCAGAAGTCTATCACTTCGTACGAAGAATCGACAGCAACTGAGTCGAGCCATGTGGTTTTGGGGAGTCACGACGATCGTGTTTGCGACTTTGATTGTCGCCGATTATCTGTTAGATCTGTACAGTCCGGTAGTTGCCTCTGCCTTTCGGCAGGCCTCGCAAGGTATCGGTTGGATCTTCCAATTTGGGATGGGCTACACGTTCTATTTGCCCTTTGCGATCTATGTCGGGGGACTGCTCTGTTGGTCGTACACGGTCGTGAAGTTGCTGATGACCGGTCGAATGGCAGGGTATGGGATCGGCCTTATGTTTATCGCCGGCTACGCATTATTGTTCTCGAATCTGACACTGATGGTCGTCCTTGGAGTGATGTTGCTCGCAGCTGATCGAGCGAAGGCGGCCACGACGGCAGTGTCGACAAGGGAAGGCTCTGTGATGCCAACATCGGAGAGGCTGATCACGGGGCACGTATAAACCAAAGAACGAGCGTTGTTATGGATACACCTGGACAGATGACATCACATGTAGATACTCCGGCTGACCCTGGAGATCTCCCTCTCTCCCCCGATGAGGAAATTGCCGGGATCGAACAGTTGCTGGCCAGTGAGCCGGACGATTTTCAGGCGCGCTGTCGACTCGGTGAGCTGTACTTCAGTAAGGGGCGCCTGGATGATGCCTTGGCGGAAGTCAAAAAAGCGATCGAGATGGCCGAGGGTCTTCGTGCGGAGATGAATCGCTCGTTGGCCATGTACTATGCCAATCTAGGAACGATCTATGCGACAAAAAGCATGAGCGACGAGGCCGAAGCTGAATTCCGGCATGCGTTGGAGATTTTCCCGCACGATGTGCTGGCCCTGTTTAATTTGGGGAGACTGTACGCGGACAAGAAGAAATATTTGGAGGCAAAGAATTATTACGAGCGTCTGGTGGAAATCACTCCGGATGATCCCATCGCGTGGTACAACCTCGCCGGAGTCTATGTCGAACTGGATAACCCGCAAGTCTCTGATTACAACACGATCGATATGGGAATTCAGTGTTACCTTCGTACCTTGGAGCTCGATCCGAAGCATCTTGAGTCGAGCTTTAAGCTGATGGAAATCGCCCTCAGCCACAAGAAGACCGATTTGGCGATTCGGGTTATGGAGAGCGCCGTCGAGCACAATCCTGACGAGCCGCTGGCCTATTACAATCTCATCAGTGTCTACGATAAATGTAAGATGTTCGAGCAGGCGGAAGAGGCTCGCAAGCGGTTGAAAGAACGGTTTGCCAAGAAGGCAAAAGACAATCCTCGGTCCTGAGTCTTTTTTAGGAAGGGGGGCACCATGTTTGGTAGCTTGGGGTTTACAGAACTTATCCTCATTCTCATGATCGTCTTGATCATTTTCGGTGCAGGGAAGCTTCCACAGTTAGGAGAAGGGCTCGGCAAAGCGATTAAGGGGTTCAAGAAGTCCGTGCATGAAGCGGACGCGATTGAGGCGGAAGCCCAATCAGCCGCTCAGCAGGCAGCGGCGCCGCAGGCGGTATCGTCCTCGCAGAATACAACGTTGAATCAGCCGGCGGCTGGATCTCCTGCCCAGTCTGCCCAGCAGTCGTAGCCATCACGATGGATACGGAACTCGAGCTGGCCACAGGATATATCGAGACCTTTGCTGGAAACGGCAAGGCGAGAAGCACGGGTGATGGCAAGCGCGCCGTGAAGGCGGGGATCCCACTCCCGCACCACGTTGCCCTCGATCAGAGCGAACAGTGGCTATACTTTGCTGAATCGGGATCCGATCGTGTCCGCCGCATTCATCTGCAGGAAGGCACACTTCACAATTTCGCCGGCATCGGAGAGACCTGCTATAGCGGCGATGAGGGGCTCTGCGCTGAAGCCGGTCTCTATCTTCCGCTTGGCGTCGCCTTTGATTCATCGAACAATCTGTATATCTGCGATTCGGGAAGCAATCGGATTCGGAAGGTCGATCATGAGACCGGCGTCATTACGACGGTGGTTGGGACCGGTCAGCATGGATTCAACGGGGATGGTCCAGCACTGGAGGTCAATCTAACCTGGCCGGCCGCGATTGCATTTGGGGAAGACGATACCCTCTACATTGCCGATACCCAGGCACATAAAATCCGCCGCTACGATCCCAACACCGGAATGGTTTCCACGATTGCAGGAACCTGGACGGCGGAGGATGAAGCACGCGATCAACCGTTGGTGGCGAGAAATCTGGTCGTGCTGTCCGGTGATGCGATCGGAATCGATTTCAGCGATGATCAGGGCTGGCTCATGCCGGTCTGTTCCGATGGATTGGACATGTCGATGTACTTGGACGACGGCAAGTCCGCGCTGGAGGCGCGTCTTTATGACATCGTCGGCCTCGCCGTGGATAGCAAGGGTGATCTGCATGTGGTCGACAAGGGCAGTAACCGTGTCCGAAAAATCGATCTACGGACTGGCATCATCTCAACCGTCGCGGGGATCTGCCGGTACGGGTATGATGGTGACGATAAACCGGCGATTCGAGCCATGCTCCACGCTCCGGAAGCCGTGGTCATTGATCGAGAGGACAATCTCTATATCTCGGACACGATGAATCATCGGGTTCGGAAGGTCGATGGGAAAACCGGTGTCATCACCACGGTGGCAGGAAACGGGGATAGCGGGTACGAAGACAAGAATATCGGCGGTTGTGGTGCTGCACGATTCGTCGCCAAGGAATCAACCGGGATGTTGAAGCACGGCGATGGACTGCTCGGGATTGACGCCGTAGTGAATTCTCCTGTAGGCCTGGCGCTGGACTCCCAAGGCCATCTCTACATCTGTGAACGCGGAGAAAACAAGATCCGCCGACTCAAGCTTCCGTAGTCACAGGCTCCTCCCTGCTACGTTTGTCTCGCCGCAATTTTGTGGTAATCTGAATCCGATTCCTAATCGGAGTATCAGGTTCTGTCTATGGCTTTGCTTGGCAACTGTCGTTCTCACCTCCTTGGTGTGTTATCTGGGCTCATCATTCTCGCCAGTATCCTCGGAGCATTCGAGATCCCTCTGGTCAGTTCTGAGGGGATGAGTATCAGATCGTATTTCGTCCAAGGAGACCTGCCGAAGACTGCCGACGATGACGCTTGGCGACGCGTTGCGCCGTCCATCATTCCTCTCAGCGGACAGGTCATTACCAGGCCGGTCTGGCCCGAGCCGACGGTACGCGCGCTGACCGTGCGATCCATCCACAACGGGACCGATGTGGCCTTTCTTCTCGAGTGGGAAGACAACACGAAGAATGACCGGCTCACTCCAGGGACTTTCCGGGATGGGGTGGCGATTGGCCTTCCGCTCGGCGATGCACCGGCCTTTTTCTGTATGGGACAGTTGGATCACTACATCAATATCTGGCATTGGAAGGCGGACTGGCAGAGCGATATCGATCGGCGTGCGGCTCGCTCTTCGGAACGGAAAGAGGGTGGTGTACGGACATTTGAAGTCATTCCGCGACGGGTGTCTTCCGTGGAAGATCTGATCGGCGGGGGATTTAGCACTCTCACCACCAAAGAGAAGCAAGGGCGAGTGCAGGGGAACGCGTTCTGGAAGGACGGGGTCTGGCATGTCGTGATGCGCCGGCCACTGCAGAGCGAAGAACAAGAGAACGAAGCAAAACTGGTCCCGGGGCGCGTGCAAGCCATTTCGTTCTCCGTCTGGAACGGGGAAAATAAGGAGCGAAACGGACAAAAGGCCGTGGCCCCATGGTTTCACCTTCGCCTCGACCCCACGACATAACCACAGAATGCGGGCAGTCAGTTGTTTCTCGATACGAGGTGGTTCCCTGAGTTGGAGAAGAGGAATTGTGAAGGTGCCGATCCTGGTGGGAATTCTGCTGTCGTGGCTGCTCATCTGTATTGGGCCGGAGTCGACACTGGCAACCGCTGACAATGGTTCCATGACGGAGGAAGAGGCGTCGAGCCTTGGGGAGGAGTTTGGCATCGTGGTGGGACCGGTGGATGAAGAAATCCAGAAGGAGCTGAAGTTGCAACGACCACAGGGCGTGGCGGTGTTCGAGGTCATCGGGAATTCACGAGCGGACAATGCAGGGATCAAGGTTCGGTCCGTCATCAAGGAAATCGACAAACAAGAGATCCGCAATATGGCGGACTTTGGTCGAGCCTTGAAGCAAGCCATGATAGGTTGCAACTTTACCGTCGGGACCTACGAGCCGGCAGAACCGGGTGAGCCAGTGAGCTGGGGCGTCAATTTTCATTTTGTCGGCTGCAAGCGGGATTAGGGAACGAAGGTCGATCGACATGACCACAGCGCGATTCATATGGACGGTTAGAGCGCTGGTCGCGTTGAGTTGCCTCAGTGGGTTGTCTGGCGAGCCTGCGATGGCTCAAGGGCCAGAGGATCAGGCGGCCTCCCATCAAGCGCCGTCCAGTTGGGTCGCAGAGATCGAGCAGGTTTTTATCAGGTCGGAGGACTGTAAGCAGTGTCATGTTCGTCACTATGAAGAGTGGAAGGGAGCGAGAGAACAGACCCCGGATCTAAAAACATTTGGCCGTGTGGATGCGGCTCTCTTGCACGGGACGTCGCTTGAGTCTCCTGTTTTTCGAACCGTCTTGGGCCTCTGGAACCAGACGAATCCAACGCCTGATGAGCAGCAGGCGTGCCTGTCGTGCCATGTGCCCTCCGTAACGATCTTCCCGCAACATGCCGAGAAGATTGTCGCGGACGTTCTGGCTGGTAAACCGAAGGTCGAGGGGATCGGTTGTGCAGCCTGTCATTTGATCAACAGAATGGATACAAGCGCGCACACGCATCCGACCTTCCGAATAGAGCCAGGCAAAACGCTGTATGGCCCGTATTCCAATCCTGAAGAGAATCTTGTTCACCAGGCCGAACAGGCGGATCACTTTCGTGAGGTCGGTTTTTGTGCATCCTGTCATTTCGATAAGGTGAAAGATGAGGGTCAGAAGGACCTGCCGGGAGAAATTCTTCAGGGGACTGTGTGTCAAGATTGTCATATGGAGCCGTCGACCGGCAGTTCTACCTCTCGGCGGGGGGCAATGACCAGACCGATCGGGCGTCACTGGTTTCGCGGGGTCGTCGGGTCCGGCACGTTGTTAAGAAACCGGAACGTCCAAGCCGAATGGATGCCTCGTATCGATATCGGGATAACAAGAAGCGACTCGATTGTAGAAGGAATCGGGGCGGTGAAGGTGGGGAGTCTCCCTCACAGTTTTCCTGACGGTGATCCCGTTCTAAAGCAATTCTTTCTGACCATAACAGTGAAGGATGCCAAAGGCGAAACGTTGGCGGAAGAGACGAAACAATTCGGATTGTCATACGACGAAATGCTTCGCGGCCCCGTACCTGATCCATTTGTGAAAGGCGGCACCACAAGGAAAGTTCCCTTTGCGCTCGCGCTGCCCGCTGGAGTCGTTGCGTCCTCAGTGGAAGCCGTGCTGACCTATTCGCTGATTCCGATGCCGACACCGGAGTTACAGGAAAGGTATCTTACAACCCTAAGGACAGACGGCGAACGAGAAGAGGCCAAGAAGATCATTCATGAATATTCACAGCGACATTTTCTGACGTATCGTGTCAAACCACTTTCCTAGCAGGATGTTGAAAAAGTCCTCCAGCAGCGTTCTCGCATCGCTCAGAAGCTCAACGTACCGAAGCGTACGCCTCTCTTCTTCGCTCGCTGCGGCCTTGCTGGAAGGCCATTTTGAACATCCTGCAGAAGTCGCAAAACCATTGCCTGGTATGATGGCGGTCGGGTTTAGCTGTCTCGTCACGATCTGTGCGGCTGTATTTTTCAGTGGCATGTTCGCGCCTGTTTTGGCACAGACTGTTCAGAATCAGACGGTGATCGAGAAGGCGTTTCCTCATTCCAACAAATGTAAACGGTGCCACGAACGGGTTTATGAAGAATGGGAAACCTCGCCCTTGGCGAAGTCCATTCATTCTCCTGCCTTTCGGGCATCACTTGATGCGTATCTGAAATCGACAGGTGGAAAGGATCCGGCGCTGTGTTTTCGCTGTCACGCTCCGCACGTCCGAGAATTCGAAGATCATGTGCAACTTTTTGTCGATCAGGCTAAAGCGGGAGACCCGTCCCTAGATGGCGTCGCCTGCAGCCAATGCCATTTGATCAAGCAGGTGGATCGAGCGAAGCATCCTCCTGAACCAAAGTACGAGATCGGCAGCAAGACGCTTTACGGTCCCTATAAGGACTTTGTTCAGAATCTGGCCCATCAGTCGATGGAATCGAGCTTGTTTCAGAAGTCCGATCTCTGCCTGAATTGCCACCAGTCGGTGCCCTCGGCTGCGAACTTGGGGAAGGCCAACGACTTGCTTGGGAACTGGGACCAGAGCCGAGCCGTCAAGTCAGGCAAGGAATGCCAGACGTGCCATATGCCACAACAGGTTGGAGAGTCGGCCAATGGCGAGAAAAAACGCACGATCGCGAATCACAGTTTCCCTGGGCGCATCGGCAAGCTCCGCCAAGAGGCGGCGAAGCTGGATGTGCAGACCAAGGTCGATGGCGAGAACACGACGGTGACGGTTAAAGTTCAAAGCCTGGTGCCTCACAATCTGCCGACTACCCATCCGGCCTGGGCCACCGTTGTGTTAAACCTCGACATCAAAGGGAAAAATCTCAAAACCGTGTTTTCCGATAAACGCAACTATGGTCGGACGTATCTGGATGCGCAGGGCCAGCCCACCATCTTTGACTTTGAAGCGGCGAAAGTGGCGGAAGACACGGTCTTGAAACCAGAGGAAACCAGAGAGGAAACCTTTACGTTTCCAACGCCGAAAGACACGAAAACCTTCGATGTCGAAGTCGCGCTCAATTATGGTCCGCTGACCGGCCCTGCCTCATTCCTCCAACGGGTCGAAGCCGAATCATCCCACGGCTCACAAGATCCCGTGTTCCAGCCGATCGAGATCGTGAAGCGGACGGAGAACGTGCCGGTCGGCAAGTAAAGCTCAAGTCTTCTACGACTCATATCGTAAGCCATATACAGTCCGAGTTTGGGGTGTGGCAGAGTACGTGAAATTTTTCACGAGGACCGCTTCTTCATTTTCTTGTCTTTTCCTTGGAGGCGCCTACACTGTGAGTAACATTGAGCGGGGAAGACCTCTGTCTACTGTTTAGTGCCGCATGTGCGTGACTTGCATGTGCGTTGAGCCTCAAAGGGAGGTTGTCAATGAAGGCGATTCAAGTCGTAACAGCAATCCTATTCGTATTGATTGGTCCAGTAGACGCTGAGATTCGCTATGCTGTTCAGGAGGCACTTAACAGCCTTCCGAATTACGACAAGAACACCCCTTTCACAGAGATCGATAAAGCTCAATACGCCGAACTCAAGCAAGCCATTCCTGAGGTCAAGGCTTCGAATAAGGATTGTAAAGCGGGATCAGTTCTCGTTCAGAAGGCCCCGTTGTATCCGGGGGATGCATCGGGCAGGGACTGGCGTGTGGATCTGTCGAGCAACATCTGCGACGTCGTGAAATTGAACAATATCAGGAGACTCGTGGTCAATCTGGCCCCAACTCTGTCTATTGATAACGTGACTGCTTGGCTTTTCGATGTTGACGGCGATCAAAAAAAGGATCTTATCGTTGGGTATATCGATGTGAGTAGGGATGAATCCAAGTATCCATATTTATCTCTTTGGCGCCTGAAGCTTGAGCGGGGAGTGTATAAAGCACATTATGCCGGCCCCTTCCTTAACGGTACTATCCATGCTGCTCACCGTTTCGGCAATAAGCCTACAAAGCAGACAATCTTCGTAAAACACGCTAGTTGTATTGAATGCGAACCTACGATCTTCCTAACAGCTCTAGATTTCGATGGAGGGTCTGATGTGCGAGTTTATGAATTTAGCTATGATGAGAAACATGAAAGATATGATTCGACCATCGAATATGAGCTTCCCGGTATGGGACATACCGTAGATGCCAAAGTGGAAACGCGCGTCCTTCCCCCTTCAGAAACAGGCCCACATCTTTTACAATTCTTCGATATGGAAGAAGGTCCTGATGAATGGTGGGTTTTCACATGCAAGGATTATAAGTGTGATTTCCAGTTGTATAAGAGCATAGCTCCGAATAATTTCAAGCAACTGTGGAATAAGGCAAAGAGGTTATAATTCGTAACGAGAGTGTTGCGTTGCAGGTGTGAATCGGCCAGTGCTCAGTGGCCGCTCAACCATGGATAATTCCGATCACGATAGCGTGTGCGACGAATCGTCCGTAAGCCACGTCTCAGCATTGCTCCCAATCCGACTCCATCCAGCAGAGGAGGCAAGGATAGGGTCGGATCTTGTGTTGTGTGTCGCTAAACTGTGAGTCTCCTCCGGTGGTCCCGCAGTTCAGGAAGCTATAAAAGTGGTTTGACTCCGTAGTAACCAACAGAAATGTGCGTGCCAGTCTGGTTTCAGGACCACATCCTTTCACCCTCTGAAAGTTGCTGCCACATAAAACCCGTGTTACACTGATCCTGTGTAACTAGGGAGGGGATATGGCGAATTTAACTATTGTGATTGAGGGTGATACTCTGAAACGTGCCCGTATGAGGGCTCTGGAAGAGGGGACATCTGTGAACGCGGTGGTGCGCGATTATCTGGTTGATTATGCTGGAATGAAGGCCAAAAAGGACAGGGCGATTAATGATTTATTGCGATTGTCTCAGCGGGCAAAAACTAGGCGAGGAAATCGGCAGTGGACCCGTGAAGATCTCCACGAACGATGAAGGAGCGAGTGTTTCTTGATACGAATGTGCTGGTCTATCTGTTTGATGCCGATGCTCCTACAAAACAGCAACGTGCGCGAGCATTCCTCTCAAGCCAAGAACTGCGGGCACAGATGATTCTGAGCACTCAGGTGCTGCAAGAGTTCTATGTGTCCGTGACCAGGAAGCTAGCCATTCCACTGGATTCCGATGCTGCACTCAAGGCCGTGCAAGATCTGGCGGTGTTCCCAATCGTCCAGATTGATACTCCCTTGATTCTGTTGGCTATCCAGCGCAGCCGTAAGGCGAAAATCTCATTTTGGGATGCGCTGATTGTGGAAGCAGCTTTGGTTGCCGGGGCAACCCTTCTGTACTCCGAGGATTTTCAGGATGGCGCTGTATTTGGGAAACTGCGAATCAGGAATCCATTCAAGTGAACCAGCGCCATTGCTCTCAGTAGTAGGCGCGCACCTTTTACTACTGATGTCAACCGACTCTGATTCGATTGCGTTGTCAATCTTGGAGGGTGCCAATTACGATGGCATGTGCGACGAACCGTCCATATCGCACGTCGCGGCATTGCTCCCAATTGGACTCCACCCAATAGTTCCGCGTTGAGATCCGCTTGAGAAAGTGCTGCTGGGTAAATGGACTCTTGCCGTCGCGGAGCAACCCGTCGAAAAACTCATTGTAGCCAATTGGCAAACTGACCACGATCTTTCCGCCTGCGGCCAGGCAGCGGTTTCGCAAGTGTTCGATGGCGCGTAGGAGCTTGTCCGGCTCGCGCGGGGTTTCATCCCAGCCTACGTGTTCGAGCGTCGAGATACTCAAGATTAGGTCGTAGCGTTCCGGGGGAGCGAACCCCACAATGTCTTGGTTAATGACGTTGGGAGCCACCTCGTACTTATCGACCACGTCATGGTGGATTGGGAAATAGTGAGATAGGACATTACCGACTTCGAGTATGCGCTTGCCGTCATGTTCTAACAGCAGTTCACGGAAGATCGGGATTTCGACGCCGCGCTCGTTTTTCCAGGTCTTGTTGCAGAAATGATAGAGGTAGGGATAGGACCTCCCGTTAAACGTAAAGATCTTAGTTCGCATCCAACGGGTGAGCGTCATTTTGGCGAAGCGCCAAGAGCGCCTCAACGCGCTTTCATCGCCGATCGCGGCGTTGGTGTAGTCGTAGGTGTAGGGCATGAAGAGACTGACTACTCGAAGACGATGCGGGAGCCTGGCGACTTCATCTTGAAAATCTGGAGAGCGTTGTAGATGCCCTTGGCTGGGTGGTTCAGGATCAAGCGGGAGTTCGTGATGTGGGTATCAAGCAGTTCGTATTGCCCGCCACTGTAGTACAGATCACAGTCGTCGATCTGACAGTTCTTGTAGACATGATTGTCCAGCACCAGCTTGGCTTTGCTGAACGTTTGACCATCCACTACGATGTAATTGGGTTCGAGTCCCATAAGTCCTTCGTCAGGCGAACTATAGCAAAGTAGACGAGGCTCGTAAACCGGTCAGGAACAAGAAAGGCCATGCCACTCATCGAATGGAAGAAATTCTAGTTCGGAACGATCCGAGACACCGTTCCCCCTTGACTCAGGATGTAGAGCTCGTTCAGGCCATCTTGGCCGAAACTCGTGATTGATGAAGTAGCGAGCAGCGGCCATTCAGTACGTTCGACCGCTGAGCCATTATTGAAACGAAAACTGCGGACGAACCCGGCACAGAAATCAGCGTAGAAATAGGTCCCTTGGATGGCAGGGGCGGCTTGGCCTCGATAGACGAAACCACCGGTGACAGAACAGGCTCCGTCCTCGTGTGGATAGTCGAGAGTCGGCAGGGTCAGCCCGCCGTTGTTGCAGTTGGTTGATGGATTAAAACAGGCAGAGCCTTCCATCAGTCGCCAACCGTAGTTGAGTCCTTTTCCGGCATTGGGCCCTGGCGACACGTTGATTTCTTCTCTCGCCGCTTGTCCAACATCGGCGATGTACAGATTGTCCCCATCAAAGGCAAAGCGCCAGGGATTCCGCAGCCCATAGCTCCACACCAGCTGATTGCCGCCGAGAACAAATGGATTCACGCCTCCACTGGTGCAGGCTGCTTCTGGGGTGGCTGGATCAATTCGGAGAATTTTCCCCAACCGACTCGCAAGACTTTGCCCGTTGTTGTTCGGATCGCCCGAGCTTCCTCCGTCGCCGACTCCCGCGTACAGGCAGCCATCCGGTCCGAACGCCAACATGCCGCCGTTATGATTGGCAAAGTTCGGATGGGGGATGGTGACCAAGATCACTTGCGAAGTCGAATCGGCCACATTGGCGTCCGACGCTGACACTAAAAAACGACTGATCGTGATCGAGCCATTGGCGTCCGTATAAAAGACGTAGAACCGGCCATTAGCGCTATAGTTGGGATCAAAGGCCAGACCTAACAACCCCCGTTCCCCACCGCTCGTGATATCGGTCAGTGTTAGGAAGGTCGAGAGTTGGTTTCCCGTTGTCCGATCCAGAATTCTAATGGTGCCACCCTGTTCCATTACAAACAGGCGATTCACGTCTCCACGGGGAGCCGTCAGGAAGACCGGTGAATTCAGACCGCTCGTAATAGGTTGGAGTATCAGGCTGCTTGAAATCGGGTTGGTGTCCTGCGTGTCGCCGTCTTCCCCACAGGCAGTAAGGAGGCTAGTGAGACACAGGCACAGCATGATTCTAAAGGTTATCGGTAGCATGCGTAACCCCTTGTTCTGCTTGATAGATACGTCACACATTACCATGTCATTTAGTGGAAAATCTCTTGTCTAGGCCGACCTAAAACCATTCCGTTCTGGACTGGGCACAACCACGTTTCAGGGGATCCTCCTGTCCAGACCGAGGGATGGGAGATTGGGGTCTCATCGGTAGTATTTTGTCTTGATCCGCTCCGTGTGACTCTATAAAATGGCATAGCTTTTCCGGGTGGTCAGCTTCGAGTTCAACTCCGCCCGCCTTGGATTTACCCACTCGCGCATGTAGTTTGGATGGGTTGAAGCCACGGAGAGCCGTGTGACATATGGAGTCCGTTTAATCAGCAGGAGGATGTCCCGTGAGTGACTCAGTGATTATCACGTTTGCTTTGATTGCTGCCGTGGCTGGCATTGGATACGGTGTGTATCTTGCGATGTGGGTGTTCAGGCTTGACGCCGGCAATGCAAAGATGCAGGAAATCTCAAAAGCCATTCAAGAAGGTGCCAGCGCCTATATGAATCGGCAGTACAAGACCGTCGGCTATGTTGCGGCTGGCCTGTTCGTCGTTTTGTGGTTCGCTGGAGCGGTATCAGACAAATTTGGTTTGCTCACTGCCGTTGGTTTTCTTGTCGGCGCCGGCGCTTCAGCCATTGCCGGCTATGTGGGAATGATCATCGCAGTGCGTGCCAATGTGCGGACAGCGCAAGCAGCGCATGACGGGATGAACGCGGCATTGGTCGTCGCCTTTCGAGGAGGAGCGGTCACCGGTCTCCTTCTGATTGGCCTCGGACTCTTGGCAATCACAGGCTTCTATACCATTGCGGAATCGATGGCTGGAAAAGAGAAAGCCATCCATGCGTTGCTGAGTCTTGGATTCGGCGGAAGCTTGATTTCTGTTTTTGCGCGGGTCGGCGGTGGGATCTACACGAAAGCAGCGGATGTCGGGGCCGACCTGGTCGGCAAGGTCGAGGCCGGAATTCCAGAGGATGACCCGCGCAATCCTGCCGTGATCGCCGATAACGTGGGAGACAACGTGGGCGACTGTGCGGGTATGGCGGCGGACTTGTTCGAAACCTATGCTGTGACGACCGTCGCAGCCATGGTCTTGGCGTTCACGATGTTCAAGGGCGCCACTGCTCCCATCCTCTATCCGTTGGCTCTCGGCGGGATCACCATCTTTGCCACGATTGTCGGTGTGCTTTACGTCAAGGTTACGCCGGGGGGTGATATTATGCCTGCCCTCTACAGAGGCCTGTTTGTGGCCGGTGGAATCGCGGCTGTGGCATTTCTCCCATTCACCTTCATGATCATGGGGGGAGTCGGCGGTGTCGGTGGCTTCAGTTACTATATTGCAGCCCTGCTGGGCTTAGGCGTGACCCTGGCGCTCGTGTTTATCACCGACTACTACACATCTAAAGAATATGAGCCGGTGAAGTACATTTCCAAAGCGAGTGAGACCGGTCATGCGACGAACATCATCGCTGGCCTCGCGGTCGGCATGCAGGCGACGGCAGCTCCGGTCGTGGTGATTTCCATGGCGATTCTCGGTAGCTACTGGGTCTGCGGCGGTGCTGGGTCTGGTGGATTATACGGCGTGGCGGTGGCGGCTGTGGCCATGCTATCAATGGCCGGGATCGTGGTAGCGATCGATGCGTTCGGCCCGATTACGGACAACGCTGGTGGAATCGCCGAGATGTCGCATTTGGGGAAGGAAGTACGAGACATTACCGACCCATTGGATGCGGTCGGCAACACGACCAAAGCGGTGACGAAGGGCTATGCGATCGGTTCGGCTGGACTGGCCGCGGTCGTGCTGTTTGCGGAGTATTCGCGGGAAGTGGCGGCCCATAATCCCGCACTGGCTGCGTTCGATCTTTCCAATCCAAAAGTGTTGGTCGGGCTCTTCCTTGGTGGCATGTTGCCGTTCATCTTCGGCTCGATGTGTATGCGGGCGGTCGGTGAAGCGGGAGGGCTGATCGTCGAAGAAGTGCGGAGACAGTTCCGCACGATCCCGGGCATTATGGAGGGCACGGGGAAACCGGAGTACGGGACCTGTGTCGACATTGTGACGCAAGCCGCGATTCAAAAGATGATGATCCCCGGCTTGATTCCGGTGGCATCGCCGATCATCGTTGGCGTGGTATTCGGTCCGCAGGCCCTTGGTGGTGTTCTGGTGGGTAGCATCGTGACCGGCCTATTCGTCGCGATTTCGATGACGAGCGGCGGTGGCGCGTGGGACAACGCGAAGAAGTACATCGAAGAGCAGGGCTTGAAGGGAACTGAGACGCATAAGGCGGCGGTTACCGGGGATACCGTCGGAGATCCGTACAAAGATACCGCTGGTCCGGCAGTCAACCCGATGATCAAAGTGATCAATATCGTCGCCCTTCTTATTGTTTCGTTGATTGTGTGATAGACGGTTCACGATCTCGAATGCAAGCGCCGTTTCCCATCCGGGAAACGGCGCTTGTCATTTCTGGCCTTGGCTTGACGGGTTTCCTTGCCGTGGAGTATGGTGAATATATCAACGCAAGTTGCTGACTGACCGCGAGAGTTTCCCAGATGTCCGGGAGGTGCTCGAATGGAAAAGCAGGAACGCAAACAAGAACCGCGACGCGAACCGCAGGGGAAAGAAGAGGTCAAGGCCAATCCAAAGGTCGTCGAGGCGGGGAAGAAAATCAAGGAAGATATCGATAAGCTAGTCGACGAAATCGACGATGTGCTCGAAAAGAATGCCGAGGAGTTTGTAAAGAATTACGTTCAAAAAGGAGGAGAGTAGCGCCGCTTCAGATTCTCCACTCCCACTCGACTCAGTATCTGCCGTCTCCCTATCTCTCCGTTTGACAAAGAAGAAGCGAGTTATTACAGTCTGCCTCGCCTCGCTTGTGAGGCGTTGCCTACATGTGGTCAGGGCCCAGGCTCTTAAGGAGACGGGAATGCAATCCAAGCTCTGGGTCATTCGTCAAGTCGATCCCATCCAACGTGGCCAGTTGTCTCGGGCGTTATCGATCTCTTCGGCGACGGCCGCCTTATTGCTTAATCGTGGCGTGACCAATGTGGACCAGGCGAGCGCCTGGATGTCTCCCATCCAAACCCATGATCCTTTTCTGATTCCTGACATGGATCGAGCGGTGGACCGTTTGCATCGGGCGATGCGATGCCATGAGCAGATCTGTTTTTACGGTGATTACGACGTTGACGGGATGTCCGCCACCAGCATTTACCTGTCATTTTTTCGGACTCTCGGTGCGCAGGTCAGGGCGTATGTTCCTCATCGCCTACGTGAAGGATATGGGCTCAATGAGTCTGCGGTTCGGACCTTGGCCAAAGAGGGGGTGACTCTCTTGGTCACATCAGACTGTGGTACGACCTCGCACCATGAAATTCGTCTTGCCAGCCAACTAGGTCTTGATGTGATTGTCACGGACCACCATCAAGCTGAGGCGGACATGCCGACGGCGTTAGCCGTCATGAATCCGCATCGGCAAGATGCCCACTATCCCTTTCATGGGCTCTGTTCTGGTGGGCTCGCCTACAAAGTGGCGCAGGCCTATGAGTCAAAATATGGGTCCGGCTCTGTCCCGTTGGAGTCGCTTTTAGATCTTGTCGCGTTGGCCACGATTGCCGACGTTGTTCCACTGCAGGATGAAAATCGGTTGTTTGTTCGAGAAGGTCTTGCTCAGATCTCACGTGGTGCACGCTGTGGCGTACGGGCGTTGAAGCAGGTCGCCGGCATCAGTCGCGAATGTACGACGGAAACTATTGCGTTCAAACTCGGTCCTCGACTTAACGCGGCCGGTCGGCTCGATGACGCCATCAAAGGCGTTAGGTTACTCACGACCGAATCTGAGCAGGAAGCCCACACGTTAGCCGAAGATCTTGATCGGTTGAATCAGGCTCGCCGTGACCTTGAGGGGGTGATCCTCGAAGAAGCGCTTGCCCAGGTGGAGTCTCAACAATTGTCCGGTGGGATAGTCCTGTATGCACGAGGCTGGCATCTCGGGGTTGTTGGAATCGTCGCTGCCCGCATCATGGAACGGTTCCATCGTCCGACGGTGGTGATTGCGGTAAATGATGACGGTATTGGTAAGGGCTCGGCCAGGACTGTCCCTGGGTTCGATTTGTATCAGGCCCTAGCCGGTTGCCGAGATTTGCTCGTGGCGTTTGGCGGGCATCCCAGTGCTGCGGGGGTCACCATCCAAGAGGCTCAATTGCCGGCGTTTGCCGATCGGTTTTCCACGATTGCCGAGAAGTGGGCTCGAGATACGCAAAACACTCCCGTACTGCATGTGGATTCAGAAGTACGGTTGAACGAGATTACTTTTGGGCTACTGCGAGAAATCGGAACACTCCATCCTTTTGGCGCAGGGAATCCTGAACCAACTTTCGTGGTGAGAGATCTGAACGTTCTCAATGCTCGGGTGGTTGGTGAAAAGCATCTGAAGATGACGGTCCGCCAGGGTGGGTCCATGCCGTTTGATAGTATCGGGTTTGGGATGAAGTCGTTGGAGGATCGCGGATTGTCTCCACGCATGCCTATCGATGTCGCCTGCACTCCGGAGTTGAATCATTGGAACGGCTATGATCGGATTCAGTTACGCATCCGAGACATCCGTGCCGCAGGGTGCGAGTAACGAATGATGTACGAAACCGTAACAGATATCGATCAATTGCTGAGTCGTCTGCAAGCCTACCAGCCGGAGGCAGACCTAGGTATGGTGCGAAAAGCCTACGAGTTTTCAGCAAGAGCTCATGAAGGGCAAACGCGGCGATCTGGAGAGCCCTATGTGAAGCATCCAGTGGCCGTGGCCGGCGTGCTGACGTCTCTTAAGACCGACGTCACGGCGATTGTGGCCGGGCTTCTCCACGATACGCTCGAAGATACGGTCGCGACGGCCGACGAGCTTCAGAAGGAGTTTGGCAAAGAGGTCGTCCATCTTGTCGACGGCGTTACTAAGATTGGGAAGATCACGTTTCGCAGCTCAGAAGAACGACAGGCTGAAAATTTCAGGAAAATGGTGCTGTCGATGGCCGATGACATCAGGGTCGTCATCATCAAGTTGGCCGATCGGCTCCACAACATGCGCACGCTGGAGCATCTTAAGGAGAGCAAACGGTACGAAATTGCGAAAGAGACACTGGAGATCTATGCGCCGTTGGCGAATCGTATCGGGATCGGGTGGGTGAAGAACGAATTGGAAGACCTCTGTTTGAAGCACCTCAACCCGGACGTCTATGAGACGTTGCGAGTACGTGTGGCAAAACGTGATGAGGACCGCCAGCAGTACATTCAAGAAGTGCGGGAGTTGGTCGAGAAAGCGTTGGCCGAGAATGGGTTGGTCGGTGCTGTGAATGGGAGGCCGAAACACCTCTACGGCATCTATCAGAAAATGAAGAAACAATCGATCTCCTTCGAAGAAGTGTACGATCTCACGGCGTTACGGATCATTACCGATACAAAGATGAACTGTTATGCCCTCCTCGGCGTCATTCACTCGTTGTGGCGTCCTCTACCCGGGCGATTCAAGGACTACATCGCCATCCCCAAGTCCAATCTCTACCAATCTCTCCACACGACCGTTGTGGGGCCGAAGGGCGAGCACGTGGAGTTTCAGATTCGCACGGAGGAGATGCATCGTGTCGCTGAGTATGGGATCGCCGCCCATTGGAAGTATAAAGAACAGGGGCGTGTGCAGGATAAGGACAGTAAGACATTCGGATGGCTGCGGCAATTCATCGAATGGCAGCAGGATCTCCCGGATAACCGCCAGTTTATGGATTCTGTAAAGCTCGAGCTCTTCCACGACGTCGTCTATGTCTTTACGCCGAAAGGGATCGTGAAAGAACTACCGAAAGGGGCGACGCCGGTTGATTTTGCCTATGCCATTCACACGGAAGTGGGCGACCACTGCGTGGGGGCGAAGGTCAATGGGAAGATCGTTCCATTGAAGCATGAGGTGTCGAGCGGCGATACCATAGAAATTTTGACATCCCCAAACCAGACTCCCCACAAGGACTGGCTGAAGTTCGTCCGCACCTCGCGGGCGAAAACCAAGATCAAGCACTGGATCAAATCAGAGGAGCAGAAACGGAGTCTTGAAATTGGCCGCCGTCTCCTCGAATCGGAACTCCGTCGCCACGGATTGGCTCCATCGCAGGTCTCAAAATCAGATGCGCTCCTGGATCTTGCCAAACAGGAAGGTTACGCGACGATTGATGAACTCGCTGCAGCCGTGGGATTCGGCCATGTCGCAACGGCTCAGATCGTCGGGCGGTTATTAGCTCCGATAGCAGAGAACCGCACCGCCTCGCACGAGACGGAACATGTTCCGAAAGTTGCGAGTGGGAGAGGGACGGAGGCAAGTGTCCAGGTCAGGGGAGGGCGAGACCTGTTGATGCAACTCTCGCGCTGCTGTAACCCCGTTCCCGGAGATAGGATCTTGGGATACATCACACGGGGTAGAGGACTAACGATCCATTCCGTCGACTGCCCCAATTTAGGTGCGTTGGACTACGATCGAAATCGCCTGGTTGAGGTGGAGTGGGATACGGCCACAGCGGGTCAACATGCGGTCAACATCTCCGTCATTGCTGAAGATCGAACCGGTGTGTTGGCGAATGTTTCTTCGGCGATCGCCGGATCTGACGCGAATATCAGCCGTGCTGAAATTACGACGAGAGAAGATCGAAAGGCTGAATTGCATTTCGTGGTGGAGATTTCCGATACCAATCACCTCTATCGAGTGCTGAAGGCCATCGAACGTGTGGTCGGGGTGATTACGGCACGGCGGTTGAGGTCATGGCGAGGAAAAGCTTAAGAGGCGGTATTTCAAGCAGTGGTGTCAGGGCTGGCCGAACTGAAGTTTCGTGCCCTTCTCGATCTTGTACCCATCGACAGTCCCTCCGGTGATCTCAAGCACATAGACCGCATCGGCGCTGTTCGGACGATATTGTGGACAAGAGTCGTCGCTCTTCGTGCAGATAGGGACGTTTCGTTCGATATGTGTGACTCGTTTCTTCTCGTCCAGCCAAATAAGATCAAGCGCCATCTTTGTGTTTTTCATCCAGAAGGTCCAGGCCTGGGGTTCGCTGAAAAAAAACAACATGCCGTGGTCCTTCTTGAGAGATTCCCGGTACATGAGGCCATATGATCGTTTTCGTGGGGTGTCGGCAATTTCGGCCTGGATGGTGATGCCTGAAGGTGTGCGGATCGCGATCAGCTCTGGATCAGGCGCCGCATGGACCGGTATGTGGCCGAGGAGGATTCCAATAAGGACCATGGAGAAAAATACACTCAACGATGACGACGGTCGAAGCATGAATGCATCGTAATCACCAGATCGCCAGCAGTCAAGGTTGTGTTTTCCTACCGTCCAATTAAACGACGGGGAAAGTTGCAATCATGTCAGACCCTGTGCGATCCTCTTCACTAGCTTAAAGAAGAAGGATCGTATGCAGGAAAAACGACGGGTGCTCTATAAAAAAGGTGTGTTCGTGTGCCCGGGCTGTCGTCAATCCTATGTCCAGGAAAAGTGGATCGAAGAATGGCGGATTCGCTGTCATCGTTGTACCTATCGAGGAACGTTGACGGAAGTGTCAGTCGAAGAGCATATGGAGGAAGAGACGTTTCGACGCTAGCGACGTCTCTCCTCATGTTCGCGATACATAACATCGTGCTCCCACACCCCTCTGAGTACAAATCCGTTAGGCGATGGCATCGTCTTCTGGCCATCGGGCTTACCTGTGTCAGTCTAACCTCGGGTTGCGTGGCGTCGTCACGGGCCGGTGACGCTTCGCCTTCGATCAAGATTCTGGTCACGTACCATTCTCTGGCAGGAAACACCGAGCGCATGGCGGAAGCCGTGGTGGCTGGAGCTCAATCGGTCGCGCGGTCCCAAGTTGTCCTTAAACGTGTCGGTCAGGTGACGGCAGACGATCTATTTTCTGCCGACGCCGTGGTCGTCGGCTCCCCGGTGTATTGGTCCAATATGTCAGGGGAGGTAAAGACGTTCTTCGATAACTGGCAGTTTAAGTTCGGTGTCTTCCCCGAATTCAAGATGAAGAACAAGGTTGGAGCCGCCTTTGCCACAGGGGGGCAGGTTTCCAGCGGTAAAGAAGTCACCATGTTGACGATTCTCGCCGCGATGCTGGGTAATCAGATGATCGTCGTGAGCGACGGTGGGGCGTTTGGCGCGTCTGCGACTACCGAGGGCGACAGTCCAGGGATTGATGATCGAGAACTGGCTGGTGCTAGGGCATTAGGTCTGCGGGTGGCTGAGATAACGAAACTCCTCCAAGCCGGGTCCTCACAATAGGATGTGGATGAGGATATGATCAAGTGACGAGGGAATGTTTTAGTACGAATGGGAAGGGGAAAGCTTGGAAGGTTTCTATCCTTTCACGGAACTGGTCGATGCCCCTTGGACCGCGAGCTCGACCAATTCATGGATATTCTTAGTGCAACGACCGCAGTTGCCGTTCTGCTTAAGGCCAAATTTGGACCTCAGCTGACAAGGCATCACGAACCCTGCCCGCCCCGCTTCACGGACATCTGATTCTGTAATTCCCCTGCACAAACAAACGTACATTTTGGTTTCCGTTTCCTAATTCGACGATTATGAGAAGCATTCTCAGTATGTCATGAACCGCGGATTCTGTCAAGTCGCGTACATCACCCTGCAAACCGGCTGAAGAGAACCCATTACAGTCCCCAATTCAGTGAGCGCAGGGCTCCTCCTCTTCGTTTCAGTATGGGATACTGTGAAACCTCATTCGACCGTAGCTGCACAGGCATCGATCATGGCGACATGCACCATCGCGTTTCATAAGCCCTACGGCGTGCTCCCATGTTTTACCGATCCGAAAGGGAGGACGACACTCGCGGATTACATCTCGGTACCCGATGTCTATGCGGCGGGGCGTCTCGATCAGGACAGCGAAGGTCTGATGATTCTGACGTCGGATGGCGCGCTGGCCCATCGAATTACCGATCCGACGCACAAATTGCCGAAGGTATATTTAGCGCAAGTCGAACGCATTCCCGATGATCGCGCTTTGAAGTGCCTCTGTGACGGAGTACTCCTCGCTGGGAGACGAACGAGACCAGCGAAAGTGCGACTACTGGACGAAGAGCCGGTATTGCCTCAGCGGCCTGTGCCCATCAGGTTTCGGAAAAACGTTCCAACGGCCTGGCTGGAAATCAAGATCCATGAAGGAATGAATCGTCAGGTTCGTCGCATGACGGCAGCGGTGGGGCATCCGACCTTGCGGCTGGTGCGCATTGCCATTGGGCCGGTGCGTCTGGGCGATCTCAAGCCGGGTGAGTGGCGGGATCTGAAAAAGAATGAGATCGAGGCTCTCTGCAGAACGGATGATTGATCGGTAAGACCATAACGTATCACGAATAACCTTGTCAGGCCAATGTTCCGCTCTCAGGCGGCGCAGTGATTGGGAATTTCTCACGCCGGACTATTAAAGAAAATGAAGCGGCTGAAGTTGCGCTAGCCCAGGTCAGTCATACATTCTCTTCTCAGCTGCCTACATGGTTTCTTCCAGCTGCTTCACCATCTCACGGATCGTATTGAAACCGGATTGCCAGAAGGCCTCCGACGTCATGTCGACACCCACCTTGTTGAGAATATCTTGAGGAGATTGGGAGCCGCCGGCAGAGAGGAGTTCAAGATACTGGGGCACGAATGACGCACCTTGCTCCCTGTACATACGATAGAGGGCCAATACCAGCAGGTTTCCGAAACTATAGGCATAACAGTAGAACGGGCTCGCGAAGAGATGCGGGATCGACAACCACTCCCATTGAAACTCGTCCGGCACCTTCACGCTCTTGCCGAACTGCTGCCGGAGTTCAGCTAAATAGGCTTGCGCTAGTTGGTCGCCTGTTGCGCCGTCCGCGATCATCTGATGAGCCAGATTTTCAAATCTGACAAAATAGGCCTGCCGGAGTATGGTTGCGTAGATGTCGTCCAATTGGCTTAACAGCAGTCCCTGTCGGACCGTCTTCTTGGGCTCCTGGGACATCAAAGCATCGGAGAGAATGCGTTCGCCAAACACGGACGCCGTTTCAGCCAAGGGGAGTGTCGCATGGAAAGTGAAGACTGAATGGTCTTTCGCCATCATTCCATGGATGGCATGCCCCAATTCATGCGCCATCGTGGCCACATCCCGAGCTTCACCCGTGAAGTTCAGCATGACGTAGGGAGTCAAACCCGGCGCGACGCTATAACAAAAGGCCCCGCCGAGTTTGCCGGGACGCGTCGGTGCATCAATATGCTTTGCTCGAAAGACTTCTTCGGCCAGATCGGCCAATTGAGGCGAGAAACCGCGATAGGCTTCGAGCACCATCGCCACTGCGTCGTCGTATCGATAGGTCTTCGTTTCAGTCCTGTGAGGCGCGTAGATATGATACCGGGTCATCGATGTGATCTTGCAGATTTTGGCTTTCAGTTTGAAGTAGGTTTGAAAGATATCGGCGTTCTTGGCACAGGTTGCAAGGAGGACATCAACGGCCTGGTTCGGGACGTCATTACCGAGGTTCCGGGTGGCAATAGGGGAGTGAAAGGCTCGGAGTTCCACATTCTCCGATTTCCAATCGTTCACGAGCGTTCGGTACATTTCTCCAATCAGATCGCGCTGGGCTGAAAACACGCGATAGAGTTCTTGGTAGGCGGTCTGACGAATGGACGCCCGAGGGCTTCGCACGTGGGTCATCAGTTGCTCGCGATTCATCGTGCGCTTCTTCCCGTCGACCATCAGGGTGAAGGTCAGTCCGTTGGTCACGACATCGTAGAGCGTGTTGACTGCGCTACGTCCGGTGACATTCTTGACGTTGATGATTTTCTCCTCCGCTTCAGAGAGCGTATGAGATTTGTAACGCCTGATGGTTTCTAAGTGATACCGGAGATCGCCCGCATCGGCCATCAATCGTTCGGCGTTGAACGAATCAACGCCTTGCCACCAGAGGTCGAAGAAGAGCAAGCGATTGTTCAATGCCGTGAGGCGCTCCTCGACTCGAGATTTGAGCGAGCGAGACTTCGCCTCCTTCGTATTCTCCGAGAACCAGAGATAGGCGAACGCTCCCAGACGATTTGAGACCTCCGCAATTGATTCGGTCAGTTTGAGGATTGCCAAGAAATCCGGGCTGGACATGGTCGCCTGCAATTGAGGCCGCGCCGATTCTACTTGTCCCACAAGTTTTCCCAGCTCAACCAGGCTTCGCTCCACATCGATCGGTGGCTTCTTCACGAGGTCACTGAGATCCCATCGGTTGTGTGCGATGGGTGAAGAAGTCTTACGACGCGGCTGGCGAGGTTGACGTTGAGCGGCCATGAACGATCTCCTTTAGGTTGATTTCGTGTCTACGGGAACGTGATTTTATCATCAGCGGCTGGCGCCGGTGGAGAAAATTGTCAAGCCAATAACGGAGCTCGTTTGCATTGACTATCAATCAGTTGGATGCAAAGATGGGTTCGAGCGAGCTTCACAATATGAACGATCACGAAATGCAGCGGGTTGTCCAGTATGTGACGGCCAGTACGTCCCACGCACGAGAGACCGTGTGCGACATTCTCCAAACAGGGTTTACCGAGCTGTCGTCGCTCGCGACTCATTCGACCCACTCGTTCGAGAGGGATGCCCTGCTCGAATATGTGTCACAGTGGACCATCAAACGCACGGGGCAACCAGAGCCTTTGGTGCGGGAGGTGTTGGCCTGTGCCGGTCGATGGTTGGATGAAATGTGCGAGGAGACAGCACAGCGCCGGCCGGAGTCCCCAGGCTCGTCAGCAGATGATGACGAAGATTCGGCGCCGGTATGAGAGATGGCGAGATTTCGACCACGAAAGACGTTCAGGCTGGCGACGACGCTTCGAGGCGAGCTTTCCGGTCCAGTGCCTGCTTGGAAGCGGGAGGAACAAGGGCTTTCACGCCACCTTCATGATCGGTGGTCGACGCTTCGTCGTCACTGTCCGGATTCATCGAGTCACCTTCGTCTCAATCGGCTCGTCCGGCGCCTCACGCACTATGATTATGGGGTGAGGGAATCCGCGCTCGCCGAGTTGGAATTAGCCACCCAGTTGATTCGGACCGGGGCCCACGTCACGTTCTTGCCTGAATCTCAAGCCCGGACGGCCGATCTCGAATGCCGTCTTGGGCCTGAGCGGTTCTTTGTGGAAATCACCTCCATGGTGGGCTCAGCCGAGCGGCAACGATTGCCGCTCCGCGGGCTCGATCTTGATGACGTCGTCGGGGAGGAAGAAGACCGAGGTGTGATTCTGACTCATCGGATTCTTGCGCGCATCCGACAGAAGGCGAAGCAATTGGCCGACTATGGTGATCCGGTGGTGCTCAGCATCTCTATCCCACGAGCCGACCTGCAGGGTGACAAACCCTCCCGGCCTGAACCGATTTGGCTGGACCTTAAGCTTCTTGCCGGGGTTGTGACGGTGCTACTGACCAGAGTTTCGATCCTGAGTGCCGTGCTGATTTCGCTATGGGATGTGGAGCCGCTTCCCTCACGATCGGCGGTCAAGCTGGCCAACGTGGAGCTGATCGAGCGGCCCAAACAGCAGAAGACTCAGCCACGGGTGCGCATGTTGGTCTTGAACCCAAGTGCCTCAGCGTCGCTGTCAGAGTCTCATGAATCCTTGATCAGGCAAACCTTGTAGTGCTGGGAGGTACGCAGGAGTTGCCACGTTCATGGGTGGGGCGGATGATCTGGAGGAGAGATCGACCTCATGATCCCAAGGCAAGCTTCAACGCTTCCAGATTCTTCGTCACCATGGCATCGCCATTCTTGGTTGAGATCTCGATACCAGTGGCACACACGGTTCGACATTCGTCGATGCGCCCCAGTTTCTGGAGCGACTGCGCGAGTCCATAGTAGGCAGCAGAATAGGTCGGCTTGACGGTGACACATTGGCGCAACGACGTGGCGGCTTCTTCAAAGTTCCCGTCGTCCATATAGGCCTTCCCGAGACCGAACCAAGCGACGTCGTCGTTCGGGTCCATCGCGAGCACTTTTTTGAGCGGTTCTATCCTAGGGTTTGGCATGATCATCCTCCATTGCAGCTATGGCGACGATAACAGTGACGCCAGTCCGTTGTCTATGAACTTTCTGCGTGCTAATCTGACGGTGAATCAGTTGTGCGTTTTACCTTTCAGGTCTCACGTTTTACGATTCTGTTATGGGGAAGACAGGTCTCGTCTATCATCCCGCCTATCTTGAACATGATATGGGAGCCGGCCATCCGGAGTCTCCCAATCGGTTGCGTGCGATCATGCAACGCTTGGAGGAGGGCGGAACTGCTGCTCGAGTGGTGAGGATCGAGCCACGACCAGCTGAAGATATGTGGATCACGCAAGTGCATACTCCCGGCTATGTTGTTTCGCTCAATCGAGCGGCTCCTGCTACGGGACGTGTCTCGCTCGATCCGGACACCTCAATGTCGCCTGGCTCACTGACCGCCGCGTATTTGGCAGCAGGTGGGGCATTAGCGGCGGTCGATGCGATCATGGATGGGCAGGTGAATCATGTGTTCTGCGCGGTCCGCCCTCCGGGTCACCATGCCGAGGCCGGCCGAGCGATGGGCTTCTGTCTTCTCAATAACGTGGCGATAGCCGCACGCTATATCCAGAAAAAATACGGGCTCACACGAGTGCTGATCGTCGACTGGGATGTCCATCACGGGAATGGCACACAGCATAGCTTTGAGGACGATCCCTCAGTTCTCTTCTTTAGCACCCATCAGTATCCTCATTACCCAGGGACGGGTCGAGGAACCGAGCATGGCAAAGGAGCAGGCGAAGGGTTTACGATCAATGTCCCGATGGAGGTAGGCGAAGGAGACGACGACTATCGGGCCGTGTTTCAGAACGTGCTCGTGGCGGCAGCCGATGACTTCAAGCCAGAGTTTGTCATTGTCTCAGCGGGTTTCGATGCACATAAAGACGATCCTCTGGCCAGTATGGGATTGACGGAAGCGGGCTATGCAGAGCTCACCGAGATAATAGCTGGGATCGCCAACCGCCATGCGAATGGTCGTGTTCTCTCCTCACTCGAAGGAGGGTACAACCTGACGGCGCTTGCTGCCTCCGTGGAGGCTCACGTCAAGGCGTTGTTGAACGCATGACTCGTGGAGTGAAGATCCTGCTTGGCCTTGTCACGGTCGCTGGGGCAGTTTACCTCTATTACACCGAGATCAAACCGGTCGTGATTTTCGGGTTACGCTCGGATTATGCGCATGCTATTCCCTTTCAGGAAGTGCCTCAAGGGTTGGCCAGTCTTAAGGCCGAGGCCTGTGGCCAATGTCACCGCGAGATTTATGAAGAATGGAAAACGAGCATCCATGCCCATGCCTACGAAGATCCGTTCTTCCAGGCCTACTGGAAGAAGGATAAAAACATTTGGGTCTGCCTCAATTGCCATACCCCACTCGAGAATCAACAGCCCACGCTGATACAAGAGATCCCGCGTGGCCGAGTCGAGCAAGCCGTTGAAGAGCCCAATCCTCGCTACGATCCTGAATATCAAAAGGAATCGGTGACCTGCGCCGTCTGTCACGTGCGTGACGGGGTGATTTATGGGCCATTCGAAGACTCGGTGGCTCCACATCCGACGAAATACGACCCCAATTTTAGAACGGCACAGCCCTGCTACCGTTGTCATAATGTCGTGTCTGGGCCGGCACAGTTCTACAACGTCGGGCCCTGTGGCACCTATGCCGAGTATGAAGGCAAGTTCTTCATGCAAGAACGAGGGTTCATCTGTCAGACTTGCCACATGCCCGAGATTGATCGGCCTGTGGCACTTGGTGGCCCAGTGCGTAGAGGGCGTCAGCACCTCTGGCGCGGCGGGCATGATCCAGATATGGTGAAACGGGCCGTGGCGGTTCAGGTTAAGGCAGACCAGGCTTCTCCAAAGCCAGGTGACCGAATCGGTGTGACGCTCACGCTTCTCAACGCCGGGGCTGGGCACAAGATTCCGACTGGAGATCCCGACCGATTTTTTACCGTGGAGTTCTCCGTGGAGGATCAACAGGGAAACGTACTTGAGCAGCAGAGCTCGACGATGGGCCGTTGGATTTTGTGGCAGCCGGCCATTGTGGAATTGTATGATAACCGGCTGCTCCCGTTGGCCAGCCGAGAATATCAATTTTCGTATCGGCTGCCGGACAAGACGGATGGACTGCGCCTGAGAGCACGAGTGCGCTACCATATTTTGACGGACGCGCAACACGAGATGCTGCAGACAAAATATGGTTTAACCGGAGATGACCCCTATCGGTTCGTGGTGTATGAGCGCGAGGTCCCGTTGTCCGGCGATATGAACGTTGCCTGGGCGAAGGAAGCAGATGCCTTGCTAACACATGGACCGCCACACGAGACGAGAACGTGCCAGGAACGTGGCTGATACTTGATCGTCGAGCAGGAAGAACATTGAGAGGAACGACACTGTGACTCATCCGTTATTGGTCGATACCGAGTCGCTTCACCAGCAGTTAGGACAGCCAAACCTCGTCATCATCGATGTGCGAGGCAAGGCTGCCTATGAGTTCGGCGGCCATATTCCCGGCGCTGTCCATTCGACGTGGCATGACTACAGTGATCCCACCGCCGTCCCGAAGGGGCTGTTGAATCCTGACCTGTCTCAGATCGAGCTGATACTCCGTCGTCTCGGGATCAACAATGACAGTGACGTCGTCATCTATTCCAATCCCTTCGACAACTGGGGCGATGAAGGGCGGATGTTTTGGATGTTGGAATATCTGGGCCATACACGCCTTCGGATTTTGGATGGAGGGTGGGTGAAGTGGACGGCTGAGAAGCGGCCGTTCGAACATGGGCACGTGTCTCCCTCGATGGGCACCTTCAAGGCTTCCCCAGTGCACTCGTTGCTTGCGTTGAAAGAGGACATCAAGGCGATCGTCAGATTGTCGCATCCCCAGACGGCCATTCTCGACGCGCGCAGCGTTGAAGAATTTCTCGGGAAAGAAGTGTCTGGCATCCCGCGACCCGGGCATATTCCCACTGCCATCCATGTGGCGTGGAACGGATTCTTGAATAAAGATGCGACCGTCAAGGAGCCGGCCGTCATCAAGGAAATGTTGGAGGCCAAAGGTATTCGAAGTGGACAGGACATCATTTGCTACTGTACCGGTGGCGTTCGGTCAGCCTGGCTCTATTTCGTTCTCCGGCTGACTGGATATCCGAAGCTCAGCAATTACCCAGGATCGTGGTGGGAGTGGAGTCGGGATTTTGCGGCTCCGGTTGAGAAAGATTTGCACGCGCTCCAGAAAATTCTTGGATTTGATCCCTCGGCCAAACATTCTTGACAGTGCTGAGGAGCGCTGTGTAAGGTCTCTTCACGAGATTCAGTGGGTGCAAACTGCGAATTGTCAACCATCAAGGAGGCAGCCATGATGAGCAGAATCGTTCGTAGTACCATGTTGGTGTTCGGCCTGAGCGCATTGGTCGGTGTGCCGGTGCTGAGCAGCTCGGCATTTGCCGGGAATAAGCACATGAGCGAAGCGGTCGAACATGCGCAAGGCGCCGCATCACATGGGAAGGAAGGGCATGCGGATGCCTGTGTTGAGCATGCGAGTGAAGCCCTCAAGCATGCGCAAGCAGCGGGAATGAAAAACCCTCATTTAGATGAGGGGGTCAAGCATCTGACGGAGGCCGTGAAGCACGGAAAGGCCGGGCATGCGGATGCTTGTACGGAACATGCCAATGGCGCTGCGATGCATCTGAGTGAAGTGAAGTAGAAGGCGCGGCTAGCCGCGAGGTTGGCCTTGCGAGTGTGGAGTTTGAACGGGCAGGGGCATCGTCCCTGCCCGTTCTCGTATGGAGCGGAGTGTTTCGTGAGAGTTGGATTTTACCAGTTCGATCCGCGGTTCGGTGATGTGGCTGCAAATCTTGAGGCGGTCACGGCCAAGCTGGAACAGGCGGATGCCGACCTTATTGTACTCCCGGAATTGTTTGCATCAGGCTATCAGTTTGTTTCTCAGGAGGAGGCCCAGCGGTTGGCCGAACCGGTCCCCGATGGTGGGACTGTTCGTCGCCTGAGTGAGCTCGCAAAACGGCGGAAGATGCACCTTGTGGCAGGACTTCCGGAACGATCCGGGGCTCACTGTTACAACTCCGCTGTGGTCGTAGGACCATCCGGTTTTCTAGGTTGTTATCGAAAAACCCATCTCTTCTATGAGGAGACGCACTTCTTCAACCCTGGAGACTCCGGTTTTCACGTCTGGGATATCGGGCCGGCGAAGATCGGCGTGATGATCTGTTTCGATTGGTACTATCCAGAGGCTGCAAGGACCTTAGCCTTGCAGGGCGCGGATATTCTGTGTCATCCCTCCAATCTGGTGTTGCCGAATTGCCCGGATTCCATGCCGGTACGATGCCTTGAAAATCGGGTGTTCGCCGTGACATGCAACCGTATCGGGAGCGAGGCGCGTGGCGGTAAAGATCGGTTGACCTACATCGGCCAAAGTGAAATCGTGACTCCCAAGGGGGTGATCAGACACCGAGCGCCCCGTGACGGGGAAGAGCTGACCATCATTGATATCGACCCTGCCGAGGCACGTGACAAGGCATTGAATCGCTATAACGATTTGTTTGGCGATCGCCGTACGTCGCTGTACAAACTGTAATCCCCGATGGCATAACCCTGCCAAGATGAGGACTGCGCTTGCGCAAGAGACAGGAGCACGGTAGGATTTGTCTCATGAGCACCGAACTCCAGAAAGGGATTTTTCTCATCGCGGCGCCGAGCCTCCGTGACCCCAACTTTCGGCAGACCATTGTGTTGCTCTGCGAGCACGGACCAGAAGGGGCACTCGGTGTCATTGTGAACCGTCCCACGGCTATGTCGATTTCAGAGGCCCTCCCGCAGGTGCCGGTGATTGAGGGGGCCGGTCATGTCCTCTATGCGGGCGGGCCTGTACAGACGAATCAGGTCATGCTGCTGTATCGAGGAGACACGTTTCCAGACAACGCGCACCATGTGTTCGATGGAGTGTGTCTTGGGGGTGACGTCGGCATGGTCGAGCGAATTCTTACTGGGACTGGAACCAAGGAATTTTTCCGTGCCTACCTCGGGTATTCGGGTTGGGGGTCGGGCCAGCTTGAGAATGAGATGAAGACCGGTTCGTGGATTACCTTACCGGCCGATCCTCAAGTGGTGTTCGAGAGCGATCCCGCGCGTGTTTGGGGAGATATTCTTCTCACGCTGGGTGAGGCCTATCGTCCGTATGCCGAGATGCCGTTCGATCCATCCTGCAACTAGCACCTTTCTGGCTGTTTCTTCAGAATCTCTCACGCCATTGTTGAAGCTGGTCGCAATGGGTGTTAGGGTCATGGCTTGATCCTGGGAGGCGCAGAACCTACGTGAATCAATCGAAGACTCCGCAATCGAGGGCTGAAACATTTCTGAGAAAATTGCATGAACGCCCGCATCAGCCGATCGGGCAATGGTTGCGTGCGCCGGCCCATGTGCATTTCAAAGCGTTTCGCATGTCCGATCCTCCGACACAGCGTCCGGCCAGCCGGGCAGAATTCCAATCGCTTCTTGAGACGCTCGATGTGGCGGCAGAGTCCACCGTGTTGAAGGAAACATTTGGATACGGCATTAAGGAGTCAGCGGGGGGCGATCGACTGATCCTTGTGTGGCAGGCTCACACGGAATACTACAACTATCAGATCTGGCACCTTCCGGCTAAACCGGAGGTCTCATTTGGTCCACTGACCTTTCCAAGCTACAAATTCATGATCTCGCCGCTCGGAAATGTAGTCTGCCGACTCGATATTCTGCTCACGGAGGAAGCATTGCCGACAGGCGAGCAAATGCCGCTCCTATTTCCCGGGCCGGTACTCTACGGTAGCCGGATCTTCGACGACTCGACCAACGTGGTCACCAGCTTTACTCCGGACGAGTTGGGGCGTGAACGCTATTGGGTGAGTCTCAAGCCGAAGGCCCAGACGTCGCGGTTGAAGGATATTGTGGATGCCATTGTTCGGATTGAGACCTACTACCATTTGCTGTTGATGCAGAAACCGCTGTTCTCTGCCGCCATCGATCATGTCTATAAATTCGAGAAGGTGCATCTAGAGCAACGAGAAATCATCACCTCTCATATCGGGCACGCCAACTCAGAGACGTTACAGCGGTGGCTGAACAGTTTGACTCAGGACTTGTTGAAAACCAATCGTATGGCTGGGCAATTACACTTCGAGCTGTCCGCCTCGATCCCCTACGACAAGATCGTGCATACCACGCTGGCCTCCATTGGAGAACAACGGATGGAATCGTATCGTCCGATCTCAGATTATGTTCTGAGCGGCGTCACTGGCGTCGCGGAAGGCTATCAGCAACTTTTGCGACGTGTCGATACGCTTCGCGGTGGCTTCGAGGGCATCATTGCCATCATTCGTACGCGCATCGACTTGATTCTGGAAGCACAAAACCTGTCGCTCCTCCAAAGCGTCGATAAGACGACAAAGAGCCAAGTTCTCCTTCAGCACACTGTCGAAGGATTGTCGGTGATTGTGATTGCGTACTATCTGGCTGGGTTGGCTGGATATGTCTTCAAGGGGCTTTCCGAAATGGGCTGGCTCGGCAATGCGAATCTCGCCTCAGCCGTCTTTGTTCCAGTCGCCATTGCGCTGGCGTTTACTGTCACGACGGTCAGCAAGAAAATCTTACATAAGAAGTTGGTACATGTTCAGCCTGCGTCAAAAACAGACCAGTCGGAGAAATAAGTTCTTGTCGACACAGATCCGCGGCTTTCTAATGCTTAATGTGAACGCTGCTTGTTCGCGCTGAGGGCAAACCGTCTGGTCTTTCCTATCCATTCAGAATGGCCCATCAATATTCATACGCTCGCTCATCAGTGTGTCTGCACTGGGATGTTTACTAGATTCGAAGATGAGGAATCTCTTGGTCACGCTCAGGTAAGTTACTGCCTTCACCTCCAGCAATTTTGTTTGCGGTACGGACACACACCTCAAAGAACCATTTTAAGAATTATCTGATCTGATACACCTCGTGAATCTGTTTTGATACACATGAGTAGGTCATCAGATGATCTACTTAGGATGCGTCTTACTTCTTAAACCCTACGTATCGTGCTGAAAGTAAAGAAATCGTAAGCGCTCAGCTATCGGTCGCTGCACGTGTTTCTCGCTGGCATCTCACTTGCTGTTGACGAAAAGAAAGTTGTGCGAGATGAAATCCGCACGCGATGTCTGTTGGTTCTGATCTGATCGAGCGATGACCAATCGGGCAAGTGAATGGCGGAAAGGAGGTGCAGAGGTCTCATATTTCATCGTGGAGTTCACCATTCTGATCACGGATCGGCACAGATCCGCAGTCGCAAGCTATTTACTTAACATCATAAGCAAAAGGAGATTGTACGATGAAAGAAGTTAAGACGATGAGAACGGAACCTGCAAAGCTCGAGAATAAAACACGGAGACTTGAACCACCTAAGACGAATGACCAGGAACTTGGACCGTTAAAGCTTCTTCCTGGGAAGTGGGCGAACCTGCCAAATTTACAGGGCCGAGGGTGGAATATGATCGCACTGCCCTTTGTCGCGCCGCCGCCGACGGGGGTCCCTTTCTCTCTCAATTATCGGTTGCTGGTCAATCAATACAACGAAGAGCTTGAATTTTCACTGGTAGATAAGGCTGTGCCGAATCGTGGCGTTCGTCTCGCTCCCGGAACTCCCGCGAATACTGACCAGTTTCTTGTAGCATTAGACTATCAACAGAGAATCACGCAAATTGCTGCGGATGACTTTCCGAATAGTGGTCTGGCAGGTCCGTCTGGCGCTGTGATTCACCATGAGCCCGGCCTGTGGCTGCATATGATTAATGGGATTACGGACGGCCTGAATATTGGGCGGCTCGCGACCATCCCTCACGGCGACTCAGTGTTGGCCTTAGGCCGAAGCAGTGAACACACGGGCACACAATCCATCCCTGATATTAGCGGCTTGCCAATTGGGGTTGATCAGGACCTGAAGAATCCCTATCTGGCCCCATACAAACATTTTAATGACAATTTGTTCCAAGGATTGTTCAACCCCGTGAGTCCGAATGATCTGCTTGAAGCCGCGAACCAAGGTGTCGAGGTTGAAAAGACGATGGTGTTGGACGTGGATTCCACGTTGCCGACAGGTGGTATCGCCAACATCCCGTTTATCGTGAGGCAGGCCAATGCCACGGTCATGAAGTCCACCTTCTGGATTCAAGAGTTGAAGGAGAAGGACAAAAGTGGAAAGCCGAAGCTCCGCTTGCAGTATTCACAGTTGGTCATGCTGGATTTCTTCCCGCGCGTAGACGGATTGCCTCCAGGCTGTTGCCCAGGCCCCATTCAATGGCCGCATGTGAGCATCAATACACTCGAGAAGGTGTGCTGACCTCAGGTCCATCTACCCAGTGCAGTGGGGCGGCCGTGAACATTTGGTTCGCGGCCGCCCCATGAGTCTGAATTCCGTGTGAAAGGATTTGCATATGGCACTCATTGATGAGGTCAAGGCGATTTGTGATCGGCTGGCTCCATTGGGCTGGCGGGATTTGTTATTAAACGTCACCGGGGGGCGGCTTGATATTCTAAGACCTACCAGCGCCGCGCTCGGCACAGAGTTGACGAAAACGCTCACGAGCATTGATCGAACCGTGGTGGGGTTTGCTGATTTCTCCCTTTCGGGGACCAAGGCGATTACAGCTGGATCTCCGGCCGATAGCTTGTTGTACCATGCGTTGGCTTCACCGAATGTGACGGCGGGGATCAGCGAGTTTCCGACGCTCAAAGAAATCGAGACGGTAGAAAATTATGTGTTTGGTGTTGATCCACCGACGCTGGAGAGTTTAAAGACCAAAGCCGGGTTGACCCGTTCCCAACGTCTGTCTGTGGTGGTATTTGCGTATGAGTATCGGCCAGCACGGGATACCTGTACCAGACGTCAGGCCGACATGGTGTTTTCACGAACCGGTGTGTCACGCGTGGGTACGAGGCCGGCCATGTATGACACCAAGAATCGCGGATTTCAGGCGCAGGTGGCTGATGATCCATTTGCTTTCCGTGTCTGTCCGGCACGGTTTGCCGCCTTTCTTGCCGTACAAAAGCAGGGGAGCGATATCACGGTCATGCGTCCTCGGTCAGGGGATGAGAGCCGTGATTTCTGGGTTCCCGTTCACAAGCTCTTCAATGGGACAGAGTGTCTTTCCGGCGTGAATCTACACGTTGAATTCTCGACGTTCCATTATAACGATAAGATTCGGCGGACCCGTGCTGTTACGCTACGAATGGCAAGGGTGCCCACCACCGCGCCGTTTCAGTTCTCGACAGGGATTGCGGAGTTGTCCACCGATGTTTCATTAGGTGAAGGCATCGTCATGCCGGTACCGCATCCGAGGCTGATCGAGCCGGCGACGGTAAACGGCCGGTTCTTGACCTACCGAGTTCCATCTGGACAGAAATCTTTTGCCGCATTAGAGCCTGGCGCAGCTTCGGGTACTGATGGATCAGAAATCCGTCCGGCACCTGCCTATGTTCATGCTCGAACCCAGGTGCGGAACGGTGTATTGATTGATCTGAATAATGATCCTGCTCGGCCTGATGTGAACGACACCGTTTCTACCGGAAAGTATCAAGCGCTTCACTACGTGGATTTTACGGGGGACGGTCAGGTTGGCGCGACGGTGCCTGCGCTTGTTGGAAAACGTGAAGTGGCCACTTCGGTGGTTCCCTGCTACTCACTAGTGGCGGCGCCTGACTTTTTTACCTCAGCCGGCCAGCGTGAATTATTTGAGCAGGTTCCTGGTGATTTCTGGGGTGTGCCGCCGGTGCCTCTCAGTGACACACGGCTTCCTGCGAACCTTCAGATGCCTGGGAATCGGTTTAGCGCTACCGAAAAGACGATCTCAGCCGTCGTGTCTCTCTTGGGCCCGCCGCCGATCGGCGTCACGGTTCCCCAGTCCTTCGATGCGGATCGACATTCCTGCTTGCCGGATGATTGTGCTGGAGTTTTTGCGCCGGGTTGGGACGTGAGTACCGATCGCACACGGGTGTCGGGGGCACAGGTGCAGCACTTGGCGGCCTATGGGTTGGGGAGCCCGTTTCCGGAGGATGCCAAGTTATGCGCTGCGCTCAGTACATTTTGGCCGGCCGTTGCGCCCGATGCATCCCGAGCCATGTCACCGAACACGGGTAATCCAGGGTTGCGAGCAACGGTGGCACCCCTCACCGATGAGGAAATTGGGCAAGTGGGTGGGCTTCCCTGGGATGGTGTCGTCGGCCCGAAAATAAGTACGTTCGGCGGCGTGGAGTTTCTCGATTGCGAGAAGTTCTTACATGTTGACTATGTGAAAAATGCCTTAGAAGGGCGGTTCACACCGCGGCTCACGACTCAAGTATCGAGTGAAGAATATCGTCTTCGTATGCAGGCGATAGCGCGGTCCTACGTCATCGTGGGCGACGATCGGAATCTTCGTTTTGTGGTCTCCTTCCGGAAAGTCAGCATGGGTGATCCGGAATTGCAGCGTGCCCAGTTAGATACGTCGACGGTGTGGACGGGAGAGGTCTATCGCATCGATATGATTTTGGGAGGGGAGGATACGGAGCAACCGCACCCGATCGACTTTCGCCGCAGTCTGCTCCCGATCCAAGATCGACAACTATTCCTGGTTGGTCCGCGGACTGATACGGCGCTTCGCAAGCGAGCCAATCAAGCCGTGTGGACACGGGTGTGAAGCCCGTCATTATCATCGGTGGTGGCCCGTCAGGGGCTGCCGCCGCGCTCACGCTCCTGGATGCACAGATTCCTGTCACGATCGTTGAGCGGAAACGGTTTCCACGGTTTTGCCCAGGTGAAACATTGCATCCGGGAATAGATCCGTTACTGACTAAGCTGGGAGTCGCAGCAGAGGTACAATCAGCTGGGTATGTAAGACATCGTGGCGTGTGGTCTGGGTGGGGCGGCACAACACAATTCGTTCCGTATGGCGAAGATGAGAACGGCCCGTGGCACGGCTATCAGGCTGTTCGAAAAGATTTCGACCGTCGCTTGATCGAGCAGGCACGTATGCGCGGAGCACAGCTCCTCGTTGCCAAAGTGTCAGAGGTATTAACCTCTGCCTCCAATGCGGTTGTCGGGGTGATGACGTCTGAAGGACCGATCTCAGGAGTCTACGTCATCGATTGTAGTGGAAGCTCACACGCGCTTGCACGACACCTTCGCATTCCGATTGTACGGTATTCACCCCCTCTCGTCGCACGCTATGGATACGCCACGGGGTTCTGCGATGCCCCAACACCATCAATTCATCCGGATCAAGATGGATGGATCTGGATTGCCGAGGTCGAGCCACACCGATTTCAGTGGACCCGTGTGACTGAATCGCATAATCGGCCTGCTCGTGCATGGATCCCGGATGGGCTTCGAGTTCTTCAGGCAGAACCATCTCAGAGTGCAGACGTCACATGGCGTATGGCGACATTTGTAGCCGGGCCTGGGTATTTCCTTGCCGGCGATGCTGCGGCAGTCTTGGATCCGTCGTCGTCGCACGGTGTGCTACGAGCGATCATGTCAGGGATGATGGCTGCGCATGTCATCATTCGGCATCTGTGTGATGGGGCAGACGCGCGCATCTGTGCCATGACTTATCAAGATTGGTTGGCGAGTTGGTTTCAACATGACAGAGAGGAAATGAGCCGTGCCTATCGGGAAGCGAGATTGTTTAGGTTTAACAATTGAAGCTAAACGCAGCAGTCATGAACCATTGCCATGAGCGATTGGCCTGAGGGTATCTGCCAGAAACCGTCCCGTATGTGACGCTGCCACTTTCGCCACCTGTTCCGGTCGGCCCTCGGCGACGATCTGTCCACCGGCGGCGCCACCTTCGGGGCCGAGGTCGATGATCCAGTCGGCGGATTTGATGACATCGAGATTGTGTTCGACGATGACCAACGTGTTGCCTGCGTTTACGAGTTTGTGGAGGACGGCGAGGAGTTTCTTGATGTCCTCAAAATGTAGGCCGGTGGTTGGCTCATCCATGATGTAAAGCATGCCAGGGGCTCGGCTCCCTGAGCCCGTAGAAGGGTGCCGGTCTCCTTTTCCAGAAGTCAGCTCAGCCGCGATTTTCAATCGTTGAGCTTCGCCGCCGGAGAGGGTCGTGGCGGATTGGCCGAGCCGTAAGTAGCCGAGGCCGATGGAAGCCAGCAGATGCAGCCGCTCCTGGAGCTTCGGTGTTCCGCTGAAGAAGGACAAGGCTTCCTCCACCGTCAGGTTGAGCACCTCTGAGACATTCTTCCCTCGGTATCGAATCTTCAAGATCTGTGGTTTGAAGCGCTTCCCCTCGCAGATTTCGCAAGGTGTGTAGATGTCTTCAAAAAAATACATCTCCAGCTTTTCGACACCGCTGCCTTCGCAGCGATCACAGCGACCACCGGAGGCGTTGAATGAGAAGTGCCCTGGCGTGAAGCCTTGTCGCAGCGCATCGTGTTCAAAAGCAAAGAGGCGACGGATTTCGTCGAACGCTTTCAGATAGGTAATGGGATTGGATCGTGGAGTCCGCCCGATCGGCTGTTGATCGATCAAGCGAATGCCCTTGAGGTGCTCGAGGCCTTTGATGGCTTTGAATCGGCCCATCGGCAGAGATTCTATACGAAAGGCACGGGCGATCGCCCGATACAAGGTATCTTCCACCAAAGTGCTCTTGCCCGATCCGGAGACACCAGTGACGCAGACCAACATGCCGAGTGGAATGCGGAGGAGGAGGTCCTTGAGATTATGTTCGGCTGCACCGGCGAGCACCAGCATCTTGCCGTTACCCCTGCGCCGCTTGGTTGGGAGAGGAATGGTGTCTTCGCCACGCAGATATCGAGCAGTGGTCGCCCGACGGTCTTGGATGAATTCGTGGGTGGGCGAGGCACAGACAATCTCACCGCCTTTTTCGCCGGACTGGGGGCCCAGTTCAACCAGATAGTCAGCCGATTCAATCATGCGGCGGTCATGCTCGACGACGACCACCGTATTGCCGGTGTCGGCGAGGTCGTGGAGGATACCGGCTAACAGATCCGTATCTCTCGCGTGAAGGCCGATGGTTGGTTCGTCGAGGACATAGAGTGTGCCGACGAGCCGGGAGCCTAGTTGGTTCGCCAGCGCGACACGTTGGGCCTCGCCTCCTGACAACGTCTTGGTCTGTCGATTAAGCGTCAGGTAGCCGAGGCCTACGCGTTGAAGGAATCCCAGTTTCGCTGAAAGTTGCCGAAGAATATCCGTTGCGATGTCTTGTTCAAACTGTCCGAGGGGCAAAGACTCCACCCATCCTGCAAGACACTCGACCGTTTGCTCCGTTGCTTGATGAATATCGTATCCGTCAATCTTGACGAACAGCGTGTCCGGTTTCAGGCGGCTCCCATGGCAACTGGGGCAATCGAAGGGGGTGCGGTAGCGGCTGAGAAAGACGCGGACGTGCAGCTTATAGCGCTTGCCTTCGAGGTATTCGAAGAAATCGTTGATGCCGTCAAACGACTTGTTGCCTTCCCAAAGCAATCGTTGTTGATCTGCCGACAGCGACTTAAATGGAGCGTCCACATCGACGCCCTGTTTTTTCATCGCAGCGAGCATCTGCTTCTGCCACCAAGCGGAGCTGGGTTTGCTCCAAGGTTCGACAGCACCTTCTGTAAGTGATTTGGTGGAGTCGGGAATGACCAGTTCAGGATCATAGCGTAGTACATTCCCGAAGCCTTTACATTCAGGACAGGCTCCGACGGGATGGTTAAACGAAAACAGGATCGGCCGTAGAGGCTCAAAGGTTCTTCCACAGTCCTGGCACAGAAATTTTGTACTGTAGGACTGTCGTCCGTGGTCGATGATGTCGACCGAACAGCGAGCCTCTCCTTCACGGAAGGCTGTTTCGATCGCCTCGACCAGCCTGGTGCGGTTATCTTCCCGGATCACCAGGCGATCCAGGACGATAAAGAGGTCGGAGCATTTGTGGAGTGAGGCCTGCCCAGCGTCATGCAGATCCAGTATGTCGTCATTCGTCTTTATTCGAGTGAAACCTCGTGTGAGGAGTGATTGGACGAACGATGCCTCATCCTTGGCGGAAGGAGTCGCGATTGGGAAGAGCACCATGGCTCTGGCATCGGGCCATCGCTTGATCAGATCATCTGCGACTGTGTCCGGTTGAAAGGAGCGGGCTTCCTGTTTGCAATCTGGGCAGGTGGGTTTGCCGATTTTGGCAAAGAGCAGGCGGAGCAGGTCAGCAATCTCCGTCGTCGTGCCGACTGTCGAACGGGCTGTTCGTACTTGATTCTTCTGTTCGATCGCAATCGCTGGGCGCACGTTGAGAATTCGATCCACGTCCGGCCGAGCGACCTTGTCGAGAAACATGCGGGCATAGGTTGAGAGCGATTCCACATAACGCCATTGGCCTTCCGCGAAGATCGTGTCGAAGGCGAGCGAGGATTTCCCGGACCCGGATACCCCAGTAATGGCCGTCACTCGATTGTGGGGAATTTGCAGCGAGATGTTCTTGAGATTATTCTGCCTGGCTCCCTCAATGATGAGGTGATCGGTTGAGGGTTTTGGGGACGAAGGGTTCGGCACGGTGCTCGCTCCTGCATCAGAGAGACCGATCATGGTAGCAAGTGGTGAAGGTTGGATCAATGAGGGAACCTGGTTGTTAAGGGGAGAGCGGGGTTGTTGCCTTTGTCTGACGAACGGTAGAATGCGCCACCTAAGCCGTCACCTAAATGACGCTGATGCCATGGCAACGATCTACTTATCATCGACCTACGAAGATTTAAAGGATCATCGGCGTGTGCTCTACGAATATCTGCACAAGGCTGGGCATCACGTCATTGCGATGGAAGACTACGTCGCGACGGATCAGCGGCCGGTTGACAAATGCCTTAAAGACGTGGAGGCATCGGACATCTATGTCGGGCTCTTCGCCTTCCGCTATGGCTATGTTCCACCATCGGAGCACAACAATCCGAATGGCCTCTCGATCACGGAGGTGGAGTATCGCCGAGGCGAATCCATAAACAAACCCTGCCTTATTTTTCTTGTCAACGACGCAACTCGATGGCCGCCAGTATTTATTGATGCCTATACGATGGAGGATAAAGGCCAACGCGTCAAAGCCCTCAGGGAGCACTTACTGACAGAGAAGTATGTGGGCTTGTACTCTGAGCCGCACGAACTGAGCGCGCTCGTGCTGGCTGCTCTTTCAAAGCATCTTAATGAGCACAAGCAGCCCCGGTCAGGGAAGGCTAAAGGATCGGGGGGGGCCACAGTCACTACGTGGGACATTGAGAAAAATGACTCACCCTATCCGGGGCTCATGCATTTTACCGGCAAATATGCGCCAGTGTTTTTTGGACGCGATATGGAGGTAAGGGAGGTACTCGACCGCATGCGGACGCCGGAAGGACGCTTCCTGCTGATTAGCGGCGCATCGGGCAGCGGAAAGTCTTCGCTGGTGGACGCCGGTGTTCTCCCGAAAATTGGGAAAAGCGGGATTGTCGGAGACAAGACGTACACGTGTGTGCGTATGGTGCCAAGCAAAGGGCACCACCCCTTCGACGCCCTGCTCCGGCCGCTCCATCAGCCTGCTGAACGTGCGGGAATGGATGCCTACCAATTAGTCGAACAGTTAGCCAGGGAACCAGGGAATCTATCTCTGCGTCTACGGGAAATTGTGGCCAATGGTTTGGACACTGATGGTCTCGTGTTGTTTCTGGACCAGATGGAAGAGCTGTTTACCGTTCGTGATCTAGCACGGTCCTACGCGTTTCTGTCCGCTCTCTATCAAGCGGTCCAGGATGTCAGTCTGTATGTCATTGCCACGATACGGAGCGACTTCTTGCAGTACTGCCATGAACACGCGGATTTACTGGAAGTATTGAAAGGGCAAGGGCACTATCCGCTTGGCCCCATAGATAGCATCAGTCTCGGCGAGATGATCGCCAAACCAGCCCACTGTGCCGGACTCACGATCGCCGAGTCCCTGGTCCGGCGTCTCGCGAGGGAGGCGGGCGAGGAGCGGGGGAGTTTACCGCTGCTGGCATTTGCCTTGCGGCAGTTGTTCGATAATCGGGACGGCAAGGCACTCACCGAAACAGCGTTTGATCAACTGGGCGGCCTTGCCGGTGCAATTCGCAGCCATGTGACTGCTGTCGAGGACCAGATCGTCAAGTTGTTGGGTACTAGTGGCAAGGATGACGAGGTATTTCCAAAGCTCTTCGCATCCCTTGTGGTGGTGTCGATCGACGGCACACCCACCCGCCGGTGGGCCTCGAAGCAGAAGTTTGATGTCCGCTTGAGATCCGTGATCGACATCTTCATCAAAGAGCGATTGTTCACTGCTGATGAAGGGAAGGACCATGAGAGTCTCATCTCCGTAGCGCACGAAAAGCTCTTTGACGGCTGGCCGAGATTGACCGCGTGGATTAAGGCAAATCGTGAGCAGTTGTTTACCCTGAGCCAGGTGGAGATTGCCGCCAGCGAGTGGGAACGGCACGGATATGATCTGAACTATCTGTGGCCTGAAGAACGCCTTAAGAAGCTACAAGGGATTCTCAAAGAGCTTGGGCATGATCAAGTCAATCCTGCCATACGATTGTATGCTGAACCATTGGACATGCTTATCGAGCGGCTTCAAGAGGCTTCGCTCTCGCATACGGATAGGTTTCGGATTGGTCAGTATCTAGCAGTACTTGGCGATCGGCGTCCCGGGGTTAGTCTGCAACCAGACGGCTTGCCCGATATCGCATGGATCGATATTCCTGGAGGACAAGTGAGATTAGAGAAGGGCTATCATACGTACGATGTCAGCCCATTCCGTATCGCCAAATATCCCGTGACTAACGAACAGTTCCAGGCGTTTCTCAACGCAGAAGACGGCCATAGTAATAAGCAGTGGTGGATGAATATTCGACAAATTAAGGAAGCTGGTGAGCCATCATGGGAGGAGTCAAATTTCCCGCGAGAGATGGTCTCCTGGTACGAAGCTGTTGCCTTTTGCCGCTGGCTAGGTCATAGAACAAATTCATCGATTCGCTTACCCACCGAATGGGAATGGCAACAGGCTGCCACAGGCGGAGATCCACAGCGTGAGTATCCATGGAAAGGTGGGTGGGATGGTTCTCAGTGCAACAGCTCTGAAAGCCGACTCAATCGCACGACCGCTGTCGGGATGTATCCTCGAGGGGCCACGAAGCAGGGCGTTTTGGATATGGCAGGTAATGTTTGGGAATGGTGTCAGAATACCTTATATCGGGATACAACCATAGCGAGGGGCGGCACGCGCGTGGTCCGGGGCGGTTCCTGGCATTACGGGAAGAAGTATTTACGTGTCTCGGATGGGCACTGGAACGATGTCGGCGACTGGCTCAAAGATGTCGGATTCCGTCTTGCCCAGGATATCGAGCCCTAATTGTTCAGTAGGCATCCCCACGACAGGCAGCTTCCTCACTTGGGCCATCCTTCGCCTTCCGTGTGCTTCCAGTCGTCCTCCAGTTCTTTCCGCCAGCGCTCTTTCCGGGCGGTGCGATACGCTGCATCGAGGGTCTTAGTGTCTGGATGAAGCTTCGCCCGAACCGCAGTAGAAATGAACGCGCTGATCTTTTTCGGCGGCACTTCCAGCTTGAGCCTGGCCTAAATATCCTCATCCATCGTGATATTCAATCTGACAGCCATGGCGCCTCCCTCAATAACCAGATGCTGTACTGTATACAGCATTGGTCGTTCTGACAATATGACAGCCGCTGAGAGGTCTCAAGCTGAGGCTATACAACTTCAGTATCTCCAGATGGACGGTGACTCATCAGATGCGACGTAGGAGGCAACTCTGACACTCCAGAATGCTGCTCTGGAAAATCACAGTCGATCATGATAAGCGATGCACGATAGAAGACCTCAGTTGCCGATTGTTGTGAAAATTATGAATACCGAGGAAGGAGGGACTCACTGTGGCGCTCTATGCCTTTGATGGAACATGGAATGAAGACGAAGCTGAAGAAGCCTAAGGAGACGAACGTTCTCAAATTCTGCAAGTGCCTTCCGCTCGATATGAATGTGTTCTACTTGGAAGGAGTTGGGACGCGGCTGGGATTCATTGGCAAACTCCTTGGTGGTCTGGCCGGAGTGGGCGGGCGGTTTCGGATCGACCGGGCAATGGAGCAACTTCGGCAGTACTTTGCGGAGGGGGATCGGACAGTCGACATCATTGGGTTTAGTCGAGGCGCGGCGCTGGCCTTGCATTTTGCCAATCAAGTACAGGAGGAGCAGCCTGAAGCTGAAGTGCGTTTTCTTGGTCTCTGGGATACGGTCGCTTGTTTCGGCCTGCCGGGGAATGATCTGAATATTGGGTGGCATCTCACACTGCCGGACAACGTCAAACGTTGTTATCACGCGATGGCGCTCGATGAACGGCGGGGGAACTTTTGTCTGACTCGGGTCGAGCCGAGGAAAGGCGGAACGATCGGCGATCGGCTGCAGGAAGTGTGGTTTCGCGGAGTCCATTCCGATGTCGGAGGTGGACAATGTCCTGGTCTGTCCAACATTGCCCTGAGTTGGATGCTGCGGCGCGCCAAGGAGACCGGCCTTCCTGTAGTCGAGGACAAGTTGCGAGAACATGAGACCCAGTGCGATCAGAACGCTAGGATTTTCAAGAGCTTTGATCCGATTAAGGACCCACAACGAACCATCAATCCCGGTGATTTCGTGCATGAGTCAGTGAAGGCCCGTGGACAGGCAGGGGGCAGAGTCCATAACGATCCACCACCTGGGGTTTGTATCGCACGAGGGTAGTAACACGGGATGCAGGCAGGGTAGGTCAGGTCAGAGCCTATCAAGGTATCAAGAGCTGCTATCGTAATCGCACGGGGCATATCGACGCTCCTCCATAAAGTTAAAAATAAAGTTATATAAGTTTACAATAAAATAGATGTGCGTTATAAATAAGACATCGGAGCCAGTTCTATGCCGGTCGATGTAGAAAAGTCTAAAGAAATTCAAGACTTTATAATTAGAAATGTGGAAGGCCATCCGACCGATATCGGCCGAATAACCGCGGAAAAATTCGGTCTGTCACGGGTCGCCATTGTCAATCGGTTACGCTCTCTTGTGGATGCGGGACTCCTCACTGCGGAAGGGAAGACCAAGGCGAGACGCTATGAACTGAAGACTCTAAGCGGCAATCAGCAAGTGCTACAGCTTGTTCCTGAGCTGACGGAGGACCAGGTTTGGCTTCGTGAAGTAAGGCCGTATCTGCTTGGTGCGCCCGGCAATGTGTTGGATATCTGTGCCCATGGGGTGACGGAAATATTCAACAATGTCATCGACCACTCCGCATCCAAGACGGCTGAGGTACTGGTGTCTCGCGATGCCGCACATATCACGATCAGAATTCGCGACTACGGTGTCGGGATTTTTCATAAGATTCAGCAAGCGTTCAATCTCAGCGATCCCCAACATGCCATTCTAGAGCTGGCGAAAGGCAAACTGACGACGGATGCCGCGAAGCATACGGGGGAAGGGATTTTCTTTACTTCCAGAATGTTTGATAAGTTCGTTATTGCCTCAGGCACTCTTGTCTTCCTCAGATTTCGTGGGACGGATGATTGGCTGCTTGAATCGGACGAAGCGCCGAAGGACGGCACGGAAGTCCTGATGAAAATCGCCACACATGCCGGTCACACGGCCAAGGAGATCTTTGATCAGTACCGGGCAGAGTTCGACCAATTTGGTTTTTCGAAGACTCACATCCCCCTTGTTCTGCTCAAATACGAGGGGGAGCAGCTCATTTCACGTTCACAAGCCAAGCGGCTCATGACTCGAGTGGATCAATTTCGGGAGGTGATTCTTGATTTCAAAGGCATCACATCCATTGGCCAGGCCTTTGCCGATGAAGTGTTCCGCATCTATCGGCGTGAGCATCCGAGCGTGAATATCTACCCCGTCAACATGGTTCCCGACGTTCAGGGGATGATTCAACGGAGTATCGCAGGAAACCCAGATGATCCGTTGCATGAATATTTCCGAAGGGGTATGGATCAACACAAACTCACATGAACACGGATTCGCAGCTCAAGGGCGTCCTGTCGGGAAAAGCTTGGTAATCGGTGTTCCGAATGGCAGGATGATAGGACCTAACTAGGAGGGCACATGATTCTGTCGACGACCAACACGATTGAAGGTAGGAAGGCTATCAAATACCTTGGATTGGTCTCCGGAGACGCAATCCTGGGCGCGAACATCTTTCGGGATTTTTTCGCGTCGGTGAGGGATATCGTCGGCGGACGGTCGGCAGCCTATGAAAAGGAGCTTCGCAAGGCCAAGAATATCGCGCTGGACGAAATGCAGGAGCAGGCTCGGAACCTTGGTGCCAATGCGATCGTTGGCATCGATATCGATTATGAAACGATCGGTACCAACAGCAGTATGTTGATGGTCAGCGCCAATGGTACCGCTGTGGTGGTGGAGTAGCCGAAGCCATGGCACTTCTCACCAATGAAGAATATCTTGGGCTGGGGCGTCGCATTATGCCCCTTCTCGGTTCTGCATTGTGCGGACCGTCGGCTGACGCGCTTCGTGAACTGGCCAGGGCTTATGATCCCTCTGTGGATGATGCGCGTATCAGTGCTGAGGTCTTTCTCTTCCATAAATATCTTCTGATGCAGGCCTGCGCGGGGGTGTTTCCAGAATCACACGTCGATCACATCGTCGGGGGACTGTTTGCTGCACTCAACGAGCGGGCCAGCGGATTGGACCTCAACCAGGAACGCCAACAGGCCATGGAAGCGATGTGGAAACTGCGGGCGGAACAATTTGATAGGCCTTTCTCGCAAGACCAAGCACAGTTGTTGAACGAAGAATCAGGGCCTCTCTATTGGAAAGAAACGATCGGTCAATTCTGTCAGAACGTCCACCACCATGAGCATCATCCCGATTTCTCAAGCGATGACAACAACCCTTCTCGCGCAGCCAGCCAAACCGTGACCGCGGCACTGGATGAAATGGTATCGGCCTTAGAAGAGATCAATCAGCAGCAGTTTGGCGGGGCAGTGTAAGAGTCTTGCGGCTCGCCGTTTTCACTTGAGGAATGCCTTCACCAGCCCAATACATCCCATATAGAGAACGAGTGATCCAGCCATGGCGGGCCAGAAGCCGATGCGGGGGATGCCCAGGATCATGGAGACAACGTAGACGGTCCAGGGCGGGACAAACCAGAGCAGACTCTTCGCGTAGGCCACCGTCGTTGTTCCACCGCTGTTCGCGTAGAGCAACATGAACGTCACGCCGGTGATGGCAGGGAAGGTGCTGGCCATGGCGGCCAGGAACGATTTCCCTTGGGCACCAAGATAGGTCGAGAAGCTGACGATACTGCCGCCTAACAAGAAATAGAGCAGATACTTGCCAAGATTACCCACAGAGCCTCCTCCCTAGTCTCCATGAAACGCGTCCATCGCTTCCCGTTCCAGCGCCTCACCCTGACCGGTATAACGTGGCGAAAAGTGAAACACCACAAGGTCTCGGACGTGCGCCTTGCGCGCCATGAGCCCGGCCTGTCGTGCCGTGAGATGATACCGGTCGCGAGCCTTTTCTGCATCACTATCCAAATAAGGCGCTTCGCAATAGAAGATATCGGCGCCATGGGCGAGTGCGATGATTTTGGCTTCGTTTTCCTCGTCGTATCGCGCATCGACGACGTAGGCAATCTTCTGTCCTCGCGAGATCGTCAGAAACCGTTCCTTCACCTCACCCAGCACAAATTCACGGTCTTCTCGCCGATGCTCGTCGTACAGGGCTACTGTAAAGCGGAAATCATCCGGCTGGCGTTGCCAGATGTGTTGCTTGACGTCTTTGAGCCACGCGCCGACTCTCAGTCCTGCCTCATGCAATTTCTGTTTGTTGACGTTGATGTGAAATTGCTCTTCCAGCGAGTAGGCGAGGGAGGGGATCCGATGATTGAGGACCACCGTCTTTACGGTGAACATCGGATCTTCCAGTATCGTGAAAAGCGGGCCATCGCTGTGGGGCATTGAAACGGTCGCTCGCGAGGACAGCTGAAACCCGTCACTGGCCCGAAAGGCTGCTTGCCGAACCTCTCTTTCGTGAAATTCCCGAACAACGATCGTGAGTGGATAGCTGTCCACGAGATTCCAGGTATAGCCGCGCAGTTTGCCCTGTACGTTATCGATCAACCCAGGAGGGCCGAACAGTGTGAGCGTCTTTCCTCGCCCGAGCGCGACACGAAGCAGGGTGTCGAAGCCAATGAAGTGATCCATGTGCGTATGGGAAATGAAAATCTCGCCAGCTTTCAGCAACCTGGTGGGGCCTAGTCCGTCATTGTGGCCGAGGTCGAACAGCAAGGCTCTCCTGGACCAGCGCACTTCCACATAGAGGCCGGGATCACCGAACACATCGTTGACGAGATAGCTGGAGAAGGAAGGGTTCATCAGAGAATCCTTCGACGATCCGTTAAAGAAGGCTTCATGTGACAGATCGACAGATCGTCAAATTCTCATCCGATCTCGATTCTGACCGCACTATACATGATGACGACCTCAACCGCATGTGCCACGATCGTGATCCAGAGATTGCGCGTTTTGAGCCAGATGCTTCCCCAGATAAGTCCGTCCCAGAGCGCGATCCAGTGGAGATGTTGAAACGTATTGACCAGGAAGGGATCGAATACAAAGGTGAATGAGCTGGCGAGAAGGGCAAGGGGCGTGAGTCGGCGAGGAGAATTCGACTTCCACCAGTGTGATTCAAATTCAGCCAGACGGCCCAAGATGAATCCGCGGAAGTTGATTTCTACAAACACCGCAATACCACAGATCAGCCAGGGTACCATGAGGAGGATGGGAAGCCGACCGTGCGGCGTGTGCTTCAAGAAGATGATGTCGTACCCTAGCGATGGATAGATGACGAGGATGACAACCGTGTTCATCACCCCTAACAGCAGTCCCGTCACGGCTCCCCAACGCAATCCATCCCATATCATGTCCATTTCCAGACCGAGGTGCGTCAGAACGTGGGAGGCACGTCTCATCCAAAGGGCGAGACCCATGTAGGCCAGGACTTGCGGCGCAAATTGGACGAGCAGTTGTTCTCGAAATGAATCGGGAAGCCCGTAGTAGCCGAACGTCGCGCCGATGGGCAGGAGCGCCAGCGCAGGCCCCGCACCGGAAAGGCGAATAGGAGCCGGCTGGACTGGCCCTGACGCCACTGGACGGCTAGGAGAGTTCGAGATGATAACGGTCCAAGGTCGTCGCTTTATGACGCGCCAGGTTGGACAGGGATTTGTTGTAGTCGACGATGGCGCGCAGCTCGTTGCCCTGAGCCGTGGCGAGATCTCGCTGGAAATCGAGCACGAAACGAGTCGTACTGAGTCCCACTTTCAACCGTTCCTGCTCGGCTTGCAGTTGTTTCTCGGCCATGATGCGCGCCGACCTGGTGGTCTCGATGCGCTTGAAGTCGGTCTGGACTCGGCGCACCGCTTCACGGACACCGACGATGATTTGCTGTCGAACACTGGTGAGGGCCACCTCGGCGTTCTGAGCCTCGAGTTTCCGTTTGTTATAGGTGCTGATAGCGGAACGGTTGCCGAGCGGATAGCTGAAGACCAGCCCGGCTCCGTAATTGTAGAAGTCACCGCTGAAGTTCTTGGTGAAGGAGTCTCCGTAGTCAGCACCCAGCCCGGCGAGTCCCATGGTTCCTTGGAATGACAATGTCGGGAGGAGTTGATTGCGGGCGAACTGCTTGTTTAGCTCCCCGGATTCGATATTCTTCTTGGCCTGTGCGATTTCCGGCCGTTGTTCGATCGCCGTATCGATGGCTTCTTGAAGACTGATGGGCTCCAGGAATGTGACAGGGGCATCGGCCGGTGTGAGCCGCATATCTTGGCGCAGCTCTTCTTCTCCCGGGTTCAAGAGTTGTCGCAGCTGATCCTCTTGGTCGTGAATCGTTTTCTCAGCCACGAGCACCTGCTCGACTCTCGAGGCAACCGCGGCTTCGGCTTGAAGTACGTCGACGATCGACATGATGCCCGCCTTGGCCTTGGCGCGATTGGTCGCCAACAGTTCTTCGGCGGCTTTCATAGCGGCCTGCGCAACATGCAGGTTTTCATTCGCAAACACCAGTTCCCAGTACGTTTGTTCCACCGTGGACACGACGGTCATCACCCGGTCCCGGAACACGTGCTCCTCGACCTCGGCATTATTTTGCGCGACCTTGATAAAGGTCTGGTTGATCGCGATTCCCGCGTTTTTCAATAAAGGTTGCGTAATCGTAAAGGCCAGACCGCCGGTCCAGGACGGATTGAATAAGAATCCTCGAGCGACATTTTGATTAATGCTGCTACGGGATGGGGCATAGTTCACATCGAAATTTCCCCCGGTGATGAGGTTGGTCGAGGCATCAACGGTCACAGAAGTGCTGCGTTGGTCGAAGGTCGTGATCTGACCAAGCGACGCTCCCGTTCCACCGAAGACCGGTCGATTGAGGGGGTTCACGATCCTGTTATATTGACCGTTCACACTCAGGGTCGGATCGAACTTGGCTTGTTCAACCGTAATGTCGAACAGGCGGCTTTCTTTGGTATGGCGGCTAACCGTAATGTCCAGGTTGTGCTGCAGTGCACGTACTGCTGCGTCCTCCAACGAGACGGTTTCTCTCCGTTCCGTCGGTGGAGGTTGCGTGATGTCGAGACTCCATCCAGCGGATGGAGCTAGAATGCCCCACAAGGCAGCGATGACGGTCATCGCACGACGGTGGGGATGTGATGATGTGAAACTCATGGCTGCCTCCGTGTTCGACAGTCTAACAAGATCATACTATAATGTCTTCGATGGAACCTGTCATGAACATTCATGGACGTGCGTGTCGTGACGAGCAGGGCATCTCCTTGCGGCGTGTTTCGGCAATCGGCGGTTTTTTGTGTTTGCTGGTAGGCGGAGCGTTCTTCCCCGACGTGGCTGCATGGGCACAGAGCCGGTCGGGTGCCTCAAGTGGTCAGTCGTTGGCCGGTGGGGTTTCGCCGCAGTTCAAATTCGGGGGAGGCACGCTCTATATCGACAATCAAGGTACACAGGGTTTTCTGTATACGCCTGGCCAGAATTTTCAATCCTACAGCTTTCGAAATCCGACGACGGGACAGGCATGGAGTGGGGCTGTGATGACATTTGGTCCGCAACTCTCCATCGGACTCATTCAAGGGGCGAATCAAGTAGGCACCGCAACCGTTCTGCCAGGTCCACCACGCCAAACCTCTCCCTTGCTCCCGATTGAATCCGGCATCTTCGACGAGCCTGACGACCTTCCGTAAGAACACCGCGGCACGTCTGATTCTGTTCCTGTACTCCTCTCAAGAGGCGATCTGTTACTGTTGATAGGCTTGTTGCCATGCGACAGCCAACACGTACTGAGCCACACGGTGTATGATGTTTGGGTCGATGGTCTCAACGGTATCCGTCGGTTGATGAAAGTGTGGATGCACCCCTCCGCTTACCACGGTGACGGTCGGCACACCGGCTTCCTTGAACGGTACATGGTCGCCACCAGGGAAGAATCCATAGAGATCGAGTTTGTCGTCAACGCCGGCGATTTTCCCGGCCTCCAGCAGCACATCCTTTTCCATGCCTGTTACACCGACGGTGAGGCGTCCATTCCCAACGCCGGCATGGTCGATATTGATCATGGCCTTCGTGGCGTTCAACGGGGCGATCGGTCGTGACACATAGAGTCGTGAACCGAGCAGGTCGCGCTCTTCCCCGCTGAATGAGACAAATAGAATCGTTCGTGACGGACGCCGGTCGACCTTTGCCAATGCCCGTGCGATTTCCAGGATGACGGCGGTTCCTGACGCATTGTCATCCGCGCCGGGGAAGAGTATCCCTCCCGGGCGACCGAAGTGGTCACGGTGCGCGCCGATGATCACGGTGTCCGTTCCCGTGCCAGGGATCATCCCAATCACATTCACCAAGAGCCCTTCCTCCTCCATCGTCTTCCACTGAAGCGAGGCAAATTGATCGGTCACGACGACTTGTGAGGTGGGTGATCGGTTCAATCGTTCTTGAAGGGCGCGGAGGTCATCCGTTCGTTCTCCCTTCGACTGCGTGAGAAGTGTTTCGGCTAGAGCGGTGCTGATCCAGGCTCCTGGAATGGCCATATCGGGAGGGAGTTGTCCGTAGAAGGCACTGGGGTCTCCTGTGACGCCACGGCGGATTTCGTAGGGTTGGAGGATCGGACCGGTTGCGGTGAGATACCCCACGGCGCCGCGTTCTTTGGCGATCCGCACCTTGTCGGCATGGCTAACATGGTGGGGGTAGTGTTCCGGCTTGCCGCGCAGAAACAGCACAATGCAGTTGTTGACCTCCACACCGGCGTAGTCGTCGATGCCTCGATCAGAATCGACGATGCCGTATCCGACGAAGACGATCCGGCCTTGGATGTCGGCTGATGGAGAATCGAAGATGGAGAGGTAGTCGATACCGGCTCTCTTCGTTGTCAGTTCGCTTGCGGTGCCGATCCCGACGGTTGGGTGTGGAGCAAGAGTGGCGGTGGGGACGAGGGTAGCCATCGCGCCTAATGAGGCACCATCTTTTCCTGTTGGGAAAGGAATGATCAGAGAGCTGTTACGAATGCGCGGTAGCCGTAACCCAGCCGATAAAAACTCCTGGGCCACCCACTGCGCGGATTTCAGGTCGTCGTTCGTGCCGGTTTGCCGTCCATTAAAAGAAGGCCCGCTGAGCGTTCGGATGTCGGCAAGCATCCGGTCTGTGGAAAGAGATTCGATGGCAGATTGAAGGGTCGGTTCAGGCGATTGAGCATGAGCGTGTAGCGCGGCCGTTATGAACGACAGCACTAGTGTGATCGTTAGGTGTGCAACCCATCTAATCATTATGCTCCACGTATATTTCATGATAATGGCTTGAGAGTTTGAGCCAGCGTATTCGCGTGGGTGAATCATAGCATAGCCATCCAAGCAGGTTGCAGAGCCACATTGTGGCCAGGTACTATTCAGCGACACGTGGGTATAGTTTCAGAGCTGAGCGGGTGACCAGCAGCTCAAGGGAGCGACTATGGCAGGCGGAGACTCAGGAAAAGGATTGTATGACCATCTGTACCGGCGTTTTTTTGAACAGCGCGACAACCACGATGGCTATTTATTCCAGGAGGCTCCAGGAGGCAGCGCCAAGCCGCCGACGGTGACGTTCAAGCAGAAGCTACGGTGGTGGACGTGGGATCGGTGGGACCGGAGAAGGAAAATTCTCGAGGAACGTGACCGGTTACAACGCGAAATTCTCCAGATCAAGCAACCCACCAACACAAAGTAGACCGTGTGTGGTTGCTTGGATAACACTCAGCAGTCTTTCATGAGACGATTCCCAATCATGTGCCTCGTGCTTTTCTTCGTCAGCCTCAGTTGGCTGGTAGCGAGCGGTTCGAGTTACGGCGTTCAGCTAGAGACGCATGAAGAAAAAGCCGCCAATCTCAAGCATCAAGCGACCGGTGGCCTGTTTCAGAAATGGACCTTCGATCAAGATCAGATCAATCACCCACCTACGGGCTTCGAACAAGATATGGCCAAGGAACCTTCGGCCACATGGGCTGTACAGGCGAGCACAACTGCTCCATCTCTGCCGAATGTTGTGGCCGGCTCGTCCGGTTGTGGGGAGCAGTGTTTCCAGGTGCTGCTGGCCAAGGAGCTGGAGTATGAATATCCGGACCTCACGGTTCGCTTTCATACGCCGGACGGCGTGGGAGCTGGGGGAGTGGTCTTGGGCGCACACGACGCCAAGAATTTCTACGCCGCCGTGGTCGATTCGGTCCAACGAAAAGCACACCTGCTCCGTATCTCCAATGGCCGCAGGGTGTCCCTCGCCGAAGCGTCTGTCCACCTCAAACCGGTTGAGTGGCACTCCCTCAGAGTGCAACGAAATACCATCATCAGTAAGGATTTTATCGAGGTCTATGTCGATGGGGCGCTCGTACTCTCGGTTGAGGACCAAACGCTGGGATTGGGCCGGGTTGGATTGGTCTTAGTCGGGAAATCCTCAATGTTTTTTGACAGCTTCCATGCGGTCCCGCTCTTTTCTCATCGCCCGCTCTCGTCCCCACCGGCCTACTAAATTCAAGCCTGGTTCGTCTCACGCTTGCCTTTTCTGGCAGTCTGGAGTAGCATCGCCCTGCCGGTTTGCGAAAGGCCTGGCAAGACCGGCGTTGAGAGTGACAAGGCCTGGACGAATGTTGTTTTGGGCTCGCCCGGGAATCTGATCGGAAGACAGAGCTAAGTCGCCGTTGTGTTGACGTCTTCGGCCCATCCCTTCCTCGTTGCTTTCTCGCGTCCAAGACAACATCATTGTGTCAAAGGAGGAATCTGATGGGTGCGAAGATCTATGTTGGCGGATTACCTTATTCAACGACCGAGCAACAACTGAGCGACTTGTTCGCCGCGCATGGAACCGTGGCGTCGGCACGAATCATCACGGACAAGTTTACCGGACAGTCCCGGGGATTCGGCTTTGTTGAAATGTCGGCAGACGGTGAAGCCGAGGCTGCGATTACGGCGCTGAACGGCACGCAGTTCGGCGGACGCACGTTGACGGTGAATGAAGCCCGTCCTCAGGAGCCCCGGTCCGGCGGCGGAGGACGAGGAGGCTTCGGCGGTCGCTAACCTCGAATCGACTCTGTATGAGATGAAGGGCTGCCGGAATGTCCGGCAGCCCTTTTTCGTTGGGCGTGTATTCCTCGACAGCAACCCTACGCTTTCCAACCAACATCTCCTGAGTGCGGAAACGGTTGATAGATCTTCACTCGCCTATATGGGCAGTATCTATGGTCAATGCTGACAGATGGTCTTTACTTGCCTTCTTGCCACCATCTCCTACAATCGAAACAAGCGTTCAATAGCTAACATAAATTCGTGACAACTTGAGACAGGAGTTCGGATTTTGAAAATTTTTCTTCTCAATGGAACTCCCCCAGATTACCGTTTTGCCGAATGTTCGGTCGTCGGTTCGTGGTCGAAAGGAGGAAAACCGTGCAAGGCCTGTCAACTTACTACCCAAGATCTTACAGAACCGTTGCTTGTGGAATGGGAACCTGGATCTGATGTGATAGGAGACTTCTCCTGGGGCGGATACACCGCTGTTGTGAAGGAAGAGGTGAAGAGCTTTTTTGAGCGAAGCCATTTTGAGTGCCAATTCGGGATCGTGAAAGTTGTTCCTTTTCCGGAGAGGATCAAGAAATCAAAAATACCTCAAGCCCCATTCCCTTACACCGGCCCAGTGTTGCATTGGCTCAGGCCTACTGAATTTGTAGAGCTTGATGAAAAGCAAAGCTGCGTGAATATTCGTGTAGATTGTCAAGAGTGTGGGCAAAAAGATTATACGTTCCGCCGCACGGGGCTTGTGATTAAGGCCACGGCGCTTGGTAATCGAAAACTGTTTCGCATTAAGCAGTTTGGAAAGTCTAAGGCGACTTTTGTCACAGAGGAGGTAGCGACTCAGCTAACCCATGCTGGGTTTTCGAACTTTCATTGCCACGAGGCCGGAGTGATTGTCTAGTCGTAGGGGGGGAATAGAAACGAATATAAGGCAAGTATTGTGAAGCGAAGATTCCGATCAGCATCGTGATGGATGTTGTCGCCAACGTCATCGTGCCAAGAGCATGGGACCTGTCAGATCTGCTAAGATGGGCGGCTGGAGGTTGCCGTGCCGCCGTTTAAACTTGAAGCTCCGTTCAAACCCTGTGGAGATCAGCCCGCTGCCATCGAGACACTCTCAACCGGAGTCTTAGCTGGGAAGAAGCATCAAGTCTTGCTCGGCGTTACCGGATCGGGCAAAACCTTCACGATGGCGAACCTGATCGAGCGGGTTCAAAAGCCGACGCTCGTGCTTGTCCACAATAAGACCCTTGCCGGGCAGCTCTACCAAGAATTCAAACAATTCTTTCCCCACAACGCCGTTGAGTATTTCGTCAGTTACTACGACTACTATCAGCCGGAAGCCTATATCCCCCAGAGCGATACCTATATCGCCAAGGATGCGTCGATCAATGACGCCATCGATCAGATGCGCCATTCCGCCACGACCGAACTGTTGCAGCGGAACGATGTGCTCATTGTGTCTTCGGTGTCCTGCATATATGGCCTTGGGTCTCCAGAGGTCTATCATGACATGCTGATCTATCTGGAGGAGGGGAGCGAGACGAGGCGGGAAAAGATCTTGGCGAAGTTGGTGGAGATCCAGTACGAGCGGAACGATGTGGACTTTCATCGGGGCACGTTTCGAGCGCGAGGTGATGTCATCGAGATTTTCCCTGCGTCGTCCGAAGCGAAGTCGGTGCGCATCGAGCTGTTTGGCGACATCGTCGATGCCATCCATGAAATCGATCCGCTCACGGGCAAATCCTTGGGCAAGTTGCCGAAAGTGGCTATCTATCCGAACACCCACTACCTCATCGCACCCGACCGCTATGAGCGGGCTATTACGGGGATCGAAGAGGAGCTCGATGAGCGTGTGATGGAACTCCAGAAAGCGGGACGACTGGTGGAGGCCCAACGAATCCTGCAGCGCACCAAGTTCGATCTCGAAATGATTCGGGCGATGGGCTATTGCCATGGCATCGAAAACTACTCACGCCATCTCAGCGGCCGCATGCCGGGTGAGCCTCCTCCCACGTTGCTCGACTATTTCCCCAAGGACTTTCTTTTGATCGCCGACGAGTCGCACGCGACCGTTCCCCAGGTCAGAGGCATGTATGAGGGCGACTATTCCAGAAAACGGACGCTGGTGGAATACGGATTCAGACTGCCGTCGGCGGTAGACAACCGTCCGTTGAAGTTTGCTGAGTTCGAACAGTGTCTCAATCAGGTGGTGTATGTGTCCGCCACACCCGGCACATTTGAACTCAAGCATGCCGGTCCTGATGTGGTCGAACAGATCGTTCGGCCGACGGGACTCATGGATCCGCCGATCGAGGTGGTGCCGGCCAAGGGACAAGTCGATCATTTGCTCGGTCAGGTTCGCTCGGAAGTTGCCAAGGGTGCCAGGGTGCTGGTCACGACGCTCACGAAACGGATGGCCGAAGATTTGACTGAGTACTTTCACGACCTCAGAGTCAAAGTTCGCTATTTGCATTCTGATATCAAGACGCTCGAACGGGCCGAGATCGTCCGCGATCTTCGGTGTGGGATCTTCGATGTGCTGGTTGGGATTAATTTATTGCGGGAAGGGCTCGATATCCCAGAGGTCAGTCTGGTTGCCATTCTCGATGCGGACAAGGAAGGGTATCTCCGTTCCTATCGCGCGCTGATCCAAACGGCAGGTCGGGCGGCACGCAATCTCGACGGACGGGTGATTTTTTACGGCGATTTCGTGACGGATTCGATGAAGCAGGCGATTGAGGAAACCAACCGACGCCGAGACATTCAGGGTGAGTATAACCGAGCGCATGGTATTACCCCCGTCGGAATTAAGAAGAACATTCCTCCTCTGGAGTATGCCGTCGGCGAAATGGATTATGTCCAACTCGATCTTGCGGCGGAGTCGTCGGCGCCGTATGGGGAAACTGAATCAATCGATCAACGGATCGAACGATTGGAGGCGGAGATGAAAGCGGCCGCCAAGGAGTTGGCCTTTGAACGGGCGGCTGAGTTGCGCAATCAGATTCGGTCGCTGCGGCTTCAGGCGTTGAATGCGAACTCTTAGACGTGTTTGTAGAGGTAGATCCCGATAAACATCCCGAGCACGCTCAGAATGTTCACCTTCACGCTGAACCCTAGGACGAGTTTGAACAAGACGAGGTCGATCGTCAGGGGTGGGTCGATCCCAGGTGTGAAATGAGTCGAGAAGATGCTCTGGATGGTCCCTTGGGGTGCCATGACGTGGAGAATCTCTCCTAGGATTCCGCCAAGCAGGCCACCAATCAGCACAAACATGAAAAGCACCCATGGCGATTTTCGCACGCGCTCGCTCGTCCTCCTTCCGGGATTGTCACATGAAATTCGTTGTGCTTGAAATGCACCATATCCGAAGGCTTACAGCATGTCAATAAAACTACTGACTTGTGATGATCTTGACTTGTCTTGACCGGTCCTATACACTCCCCGATGCTCTTTTTCTAGGATTTTCGAGGCGATCGAAGGCCTGGTCCAAGGCCTCGATGGCCTCGTTCTGTGTGGCGGTCGGACGTTATGCTTGATGCCCTAAGTGAGAAATTCGAGAAGGTCCTGCGGAAGCTTCGGGGGCAGGGTGTGCTCACGGAGCAAAATATCACCGACGCGCTAAAAGAGGTGCGATTTGCACTGCTCGAAGCGGACGTCAACTTTAAGATTGTCAAAGAGTTTATCGACCGGGTTCGTGAAAAAGCGATAGGGCAGGAAGTCCTCCAGAGTCTGACCCCTGGGCACCAGGTCGTCAAGGTCGTGTGGGATGAACTGCGTGCGATGATGGGGCATGAACGGGCTGGCTTTGCCCTGAGCTCCAGACCACCGACGATCGTCATGATGGTCGGTCTACAAGGTGCCGGAAAGACGACGGCAAGCGGCAAGCTTGCTCGTCTATTCAAAAATCAAGGTAAGCGAGTGCTGCTCGTTGCGGCCGATCCTCGCCGACCTGCAGCTGGCGAGCAGTTGTCGGCTCTTGGACGGGACCTTGGGGTGGAGGTGCATCGGACCGATCATGCCCAGGCTTCCCAAGCCGATGTCGTGCGTATCTGTCGAGCAGGTGTGGAGCGTGGACAAGAGCAGGGCTTCGACCTCATCATTTTGGATACAGGCGGTCGGTTGCATATCGATGATGAGTTGATGGGGGAGTTGATTGCGGTCAAATCCGCGGTGTCCCCTCATGAAGTGCTGCTGGTCGCTGATGCGATGACCGGTCAAGATGCCGTCACAATGGCCGGTCAGTTCGATCAAAAGGTAGGACTCACCGGCGTCATTCTGACGAAGGTCGAGGGGGATGCCCGCGGAGGAGCGGTTCTATCCATTCGTGCTGCCACAGGGAAGCCGATCAAGTTTCTGGGTGTCGGCGAAAAATTGGATGCCCTTGAACCGTTTTATCCGGATCGGATGGCCTCCCGCATACTGGGAATGGGCGATGTCCTCTCACTCATCGAAAAAGCACAAGAAACGATCACGCGGGAACAAGCAGATGAAGCGCAGAAGCGGCTCAGCAGCAACACGTTTACGCTCGAGGATTTTCGAGCCCAGTTGGGACAAGTGAATAAAATGGGGTCGTTCGAGCAGATTTTGGGTATGCTCCCAGGCGGCCAGAAGTTAAAACAAGCGATGGAAGGCGATAAGCCCGAGCGGGAGATCAGCCGGGTCGTGGCCGTGATTGATTCGATGACCGCCCGGGAACGCCGCGACCATACGATCATCAATGGGAGTCGAAAGAAACGGATTGCCCGCGGGAGCGGGACGACGGTGCAGGACGTGAATCGCCTGATCAAGCAATTCTTGTCCGCAAAGAAGTTGGCGAAAGCGATGACCGGTTCGGGGGGGCGTCGGCAGCTCGCCCAACTCCTACGGTCTCGGTAGGCGATCTTCACATGGCGGGAGAAGGAGGACAGTTGTGGCTGTACATTTGAGGCTGGCTCGAACGGGAAGACATAAACGACCGATGTATCGCGTGGTTGCGGCGGACTCGCGAAAGGCTCGCGACGGGCGCTTCCTTGAGATCTTGGGGATCTTCGATCCTCTCAAAGAGGCCGGTGTGCCGGAACTCAAGCAGGAGCGGGTGCTCCGGTGGTTGCACCATGGTGCTCAACCGACGGTGACGGTCCGGACATTGCTGCGTCGGGCTGGAGTCTGGAAGCAATTCGAAGCTGAAAAGGCCGCGCAGAAAAAGGCGCCGGTCAAATCGTAACGTCGGTCTATGATGGCGGATCAGCTCGAGACCGTCACGGTGGGACAGATCGAGCGCCCGTTCGGCGTGCGTGGAGAGGTCAAGGTTCGACCGCTCTCCGATGTACCTGGCCGATTTGAGGGGTTGAAGCGAGTAAGTCTGATGGGAAGGGATGGCCGGACTCTTGAGACCAGTGTCACGCATGTGAGACGAGCCGGCGACCGGTTTATACTTGGGCTGGCTGGTCTCACGACACCGGAGGAAGCCTCTCTTTGGCGCGGCGGGTACATTCAGACGATTCGTGGGGTCGTGCCGGATCTTCCGGATGGGCAGTACTATGAATGTGATCTGATCGGGTTGTCCGTTTATACCGAAGAAGGGCGGGCAATCGGGAGATTGGAAGAAGTTTGGAATTTGCCGGGAAATCCGGTATTTGTTGTTCGTCAAGAAGAGAAAGAACTCCTGATTCCAGCGGCGAAAGACGTGGTTCGGGCGGTCAATCTCCCCGCGGGAACTATGACGGTTCGGATGATCGACGGATTGGATGCCTAGCATGTTGCGGTTCGAGATCTTGACATTGTTCCCTGGGATGTTTGAGCCGGTGTTGGCTCACAGCATGCTGAAGCGAGGACAAGAGAAGGGCCTTCTTCACGTACACATCTACAACCTTCGGGACTTTGCGACAGATCGCCATAAGATGGTGGATGACACGCCCTATGGAGGCGGGGCCGGGATGGTCATGAAGGCTGAGCCGATCCTCCGAGCGGTCGCCTCAGTGCGTGCAGGCGCACAGTCGAATGGAGAGGATATTCGGGTCATATTTCCAACTCCTCAAGGGCGCCGATTGACGCAGCCCTATGTGCAAGAGTTGGCCTGTGAGTCTCGCCGTATCGTGATTCTCTGCGGGCATTATGAGGGCGTGGATGAACGTGTGCGTCTGGCCTTGAATCCGGACGAGGTGTCTCTAGGAGACTATGTCTTGACTGGGGGCGAGTTGCCGGCTCTTGTGTTGATCGATGCCGCCGCACGGCTGGTTCCTGGTGTATTAGGAGATCCACAGTCTGTGGTGGAAGAGTCGTTTTCCGAATCGCTGTTGGAGTATCCGCAGTATACGAAACCGACTGAGATCGACGGAATCGGGGTGCCTGAAGTCTTGCTGTCGGGCCATCATGAGGCGATTCGGTTGTGGCGTCGGAAACAAGCATTGCGTAGCACGTATCTCAGGCGTCCTGATCTTTTGCGGGATCGGTTGTTTACGGAGGAAGATCGACGATTACTCGATGAGTTGATGAGCGAAGGCTTAGTAGCGGCTCCGATATCATGCCGGGAGGAGGGATAGGGATATGAATCAGTTGGAACGAATTCAACGATCGTTGACGAAGAAGTCGGTGTCACATTTTGAGATTGGGGACACCGTCAGGGTCCACGTCAAAGTCGTCGAAGGTGAGAAAGAGCGTATTCAGGTATACGAAGGAACGGTGATTGCCCGCAAGGGAAGTCTGAATACGGAAATGTTTACGGTTCGAAAGCTTTCGTATGGAGTCGGGGTTGAGCGAATTTTCCCGGTGCATTCCCCGATTGTCGCGAAGATTGATGTCGTCCGACAGGGGAAGGTTCGACGGGCCAAACTCTACTACCTGCGCGGCAAGAAGGGAAAATTTGCAAAAGTCGAGGAGCGGGAATTTGTAGGAGGGGGAGAGAGCAAGACGTCTACACAGCCCGCTGCGTCGGAGGAAGCGACAGTCACGGCATAGGTCATATCTCTGAAAGTATGTTCCATCATGGCAAAATGATTGTATGATTGCCAATGAGGGATTGTTCGATGGGGCCCACCCAGGATTTTGAGCGGGCCGCCAGGCGTTGTGGCTATCGACGCATTGCCGGTATCGATGAAGCCGGAAGAGGCCCTCTTGCTGGTCCCGTGATTGCGGCGGCCGTCATCTTGCCAACCCAATGTCGGTCGTTGGGGATCAACGATTCGAAACAACTGTCGGAAAAGGATCGTGAGGATGTGTATGCTGCAATTCTTGAGCAGGCCGTCGCGATCGGAATCGGGTCGGCAGATGTTGCGGAGATTGACCAGCTGAATATCCTTACAGCAACCCGGTTGGCGATGCGTCGAGCTGTCGATCAACTGGTTCCTCCTGCCGACTACCTACTGATTGATGCCGTGGTGCTCTCTGGGCTGAGAGTACCGACTCGGCCTATCATCAAGGGGGATTCCCTCTCGGTCTCGATTGCTGCGGCTTCCATCGTTGCGAAAGTCACGCGAGATCGCCTGATGGCGAGCTATCACGAGACGTTTCCTGAATATGGTTTCCTTTCCCATAAGGGGTATGGCACCGCAGAGCACTTGGCGCGACTCGCGCGCTACGGGCCCTGTTCCATACACCGCCGAACGTTCTCTCCGGTGCAGGAAGTAATGATTGCGTCGAAGGTGCGGGCTGCATCTCAGGAGAGTTCAAAGCTCTTCTAAACGATAAGCGCATGGCCACTCAGGACCAACGTCATGTGTATGGTCAAGCCAGCGAAAGCTTGGCGGAACAGTTTCTGTGCGCCAAAGGCTATCGGATTCTTGATCGCAACGTTCGGACGACCATCGGAGAACTAGACCTTGTGGCGGAAGATCGTGGAGTCGTCGTCTTTGTCGAAGTCAAAGGTCGGGCGACCAACGCATTTGGTGGGGCGTTGCTCGCGGTGAATCATCGGAAGCAGGCCAAGTTGTCAAAGCTGGCTGGACAGTACCTGGCGCGGCGCCATTGGTCCGACAGACTCTGCCGATTTGATGTGGTGTTGGTCCATGGGCGACCTTCCGCGCAGGGACACATCGAACATGTCCAGAATGCGTTTGACCTCACCGAGCGGTGATGGTGTTGAACTCTCTGTAAGGGAACTCTGTGGACGCGATCATTCAACTCATCCATGTTTCAAAATACTACGATCGTCGACCGGCGCTCTCCGATGTCACGATGGAGATCGAAAAGGGGGAGTTTGTTCTTCTTATGGGGCCGAGCGGAGCGGGGAAATCCACCTTGCTTCGTATGCTGATTGGTGAGGAGCAGCCTGATGAAGGGCAGATCTTCGTTCACGGTAGAAACGTAACCAAGCTGAAACCATCGGAGGTTCCGTATCTCAGACGGAAAATAGGTACGGTCTTCCAAGATTTTCGGCTCTTGTCGAAAAAATCCGTGTTTGACAATGTCGCGCTTCCGTTGGTTGTGCAAGGTGTGTCGGAAAGGGACATCCGACGCAAGGTGACGGAAGCGTTGCGCGCCGTGGGTGTTGATCACAAGAAGGATCAGCCTCCGAATAGTCTCTCGGCCGGAGAGCAGCAGCGTGTGTGCATTGCACGGGCGATTGTCAATGGCCCGGTCGTGCTCCTTGCCGACGAACCGACGGGGAACCTTGATCACGAGCGTACGGAGGAGATTATCGAGTTGTTCAAGCTGATCAATGCCCGTGGGACGACGGTGATCGTTGCCACGCACGATCCTCAGGTCGTGAAACAGATCCATCGGCGAGCGGTGACGCTGGTGGACGGCGTGCTGACGCAGGAGTGCCGATCTGCCGAGCGAGTCGAAGCATGAGACGGTTTTTATATATCGTTCGTGAAGCTTGGGCCAATATGCGGATCAATCGCACGACGACGATTGTGGCCATCTTGACCACAGCCTTTACCCTAGCCTGCGTCGGGATCTTTCTGCTTCTGTACGTAAACCTCCGCCATGCAGCTGGATGGCTTCAGGAAGACGTCAAGATCATGGTCTATCTGGATGACGGCGTTTCTTCTCCCTTGGGACAGGCTCTGGAACAACAACTCAAGGTGGATCGGATGGTCGCGGAGGTGGTGTTTATTTCCAAGGAGCAGGCGCTGAAGGAGTTCCGCGCACAATTTCCTGCAGACTCTCATCTGCTTGAGGGGCTGGGTGAGAACCCGCTTCCGGCGTCGTTTGTGGTCACGCTTGCCCCGAATTATCGGTCTCCTGAGTCGATGCAAGGCTGGGCGGACCGGGTGCAAACGATGGAAGGTGTCGCCAAGGTCGACTATAATCAGGAATGGATTAACGTGCTGACTGAACTGATCGGCTACATCGAGCTGGTTGCGATTGGCGTGGGGATGCTGCTGTCGGCTGCCTCAGTGACGATCATCGGCAACACGATTCGGCTCGCACTGTTTACCAGGCGAGAGGAGATTGAGATCCTTCGTTCGATAGGGGCGACGCGTACGTTCATTCGCATTCCATATTTTATTGAAGGAGCTGTGCTCGGAGCATTCGGTAGCGCATTATCGTTGGGGATCTTAAAGATTGGGTTTGAATTGTTTCGTCAGCAGATGCAATTGACTGGTCGGTTTAGTGGAATCGAGAGCATGTTGTCGTTCTTCCCATTGTCGCTCTGCCTAGCCCTCATCATGGGTGGAATGGGGTTGGGGCTTGCCGGAAGTGTGGTGTCGCTCCTTCGAGTCGGGGAGGGACGCACATGAAGCCCTCTTGCGCCTTCTTCCTGTGTTGTGCTGCGTTCGGTGGGTTGGTATCTGCCGTGGAGGCTGCGGATGATCCCATTTCGGAAAAGATCGAACGCCAACGTAAGACTCTAGAGGCGTTGAAGGGAAGGATACAAGAAAAACGGAAGAGAGCCGATGAGGCGGAAAAAAAATGGGAATCGGTTCTCCATGGCATTCAATCATTGGATGAACGGTTAATCCGTCATCGACAGGATCATCGAGATATCAACCAGAAAATCCGACAAAAAGATCGAGAGATCGAGGAGATCACCGCAGAACTGACAGCGATGCGGACTGGTATTCAGGCTCGTCGTGAGGCGATTCGCTCGCGGCTTCGAGTGCAATACATGGAAGGGCGGTTCGGGTATGTGAAGGCGCTTTTGGCGTCCGATTCGTACGGCGATCTCCAACGTCGAGCACAGTATCTTTCCACTGTTTCGCGAAAAGACTACGAATTGCTTGAGACGTTCCGAACAGATATGGCCAAGATGGAGGAGGTCGAGCGTCAGCGCGCTGAGGCCAGATCCGGAATGGTGACATTTATACAAAATATTGAGAAGAAATTGGCCGACATTCGAAGCCTTCAAAAGGAAAAGAAGGTCTACCTTGGCAAGATTCGGCACCAAAAAGATTCATATCATCGTGCCGTGAAGGAGCTGGAACGATCGGCCTCACGACTGGATAGCCTGTTACAGGAATTAGAGACGCGCCGACGTGCAATCGCTATGAGTCCACCCACGACTTCGGCGACGCCAATGCCACCGCCGCGTGCCGCCAGCCGGGGGATGCTGCCTTGGCCGGTGGAGGGGAAGGTCGTCTCATTCTTCGGACGCCAGAAGCACCCGACGTTCGATACCTATGTGCAGCGTAAAGGAATTGAGATCCGAGCCTCAGAGGGAAGTTTGATTCATGCGGTGATGCCTGGGAGTGTGGTCTACTCCGACTGGCTGAAAGGATATGGACTCGTTATAATCGTGGATCATGCCAACGGCTTCTTCTCGCTCTATGCGCACGCTTCAAAGATCCTGACGCGAGTCGGTGAACAAGTTGCCGAAGGTCAAGCTATCGGAGAGACCGGGGATACGGGCATGATCGGCGAAAATACATTATACTTTGAATTGCGTGAAGGGGCCGAACCGGTGGATCCGCTTCAGTGGCTGGCCAAGCGCTGAGGCGGTTCTTGTCGCGGTTGGGTGGGTGGACCGTCGGATGACGCAGGAAAGAAGGGAAATCACGATGATGGAACAGCAGCCGCGGCGGAACTCTTGGGTGGTCGGACCGATGATCGCACTCGCCCTTCTCTGTGGAGTCGTCATTGGAAAAGGGTGGGAACGGACCGGACACGCAAGCGAAACCTACGAGGAGCTCAAGACATTTTCCGAAGTCCTCAACCAGGTTCAAAAACATTATGTTGAGGAAACGAAGCCCAAAGACCTCATCCAAGGTGCCATTCGCGGCATGCTGGCGACGCTTGATCCCCACTCAGCCTACATGACATCTGAGATGTACAAGGAGATGCAGGTTGAGACCAGAGGAGAATTTGGGGGGGTCGGTATTCAAATCGGAGTGAAAGACAACCGTTTGTCGGTCATCGCTCCGATCGAGGGTACGCCCGCTCATCGCGCTGGGATCAAGGCCGGTGATTTCATCACCAAAGTCAATGATGATCCGACAAAAGATCTGAGCTTGATGGATGCCGTCACCAAGATGCGAGGCCCCAAAGGTAGCAAAGTCAACTTGACCATTCAAAGAGATGGCGCACCGGATCCATTGGTGTTTACCCTTGTTCGAGATACCATCAAGATAGAAAGTGTGAAGTCAAAGGTGATCGACAACGTCGGCTATGTTCGGCTGACGCAGTTCCAAGAAGCGACCGGCCGAGATCTTTCCAAAGCGATCAAGCAGTTTCGTGACCAGAAAGTGCAGGGAACGATTCTCGATCTGCGAAATAATCCGGGCGGCCTGCTGACGGCGGCCGTCGATGTGTCCGAACAATTTCTCCCCAGCGGCAAGTTGGTGGTCTACACAAAAAGCCGGGAAGGGAAAAAGGACGAGTGGTTCGCAAAGTCTAAAGATCAGCTAGAAGACCTTCCGGTGATTGTCCTTGTCAACGAGGGGTCAGCCAGTGCGTCGGAGATTGTGGCTGGGGCTCTGCAAGATTGGGGACGAGCTGTTGTCGTTGGAACCACCTCGTTTGGGAAAGGGTCTGTGCAGACGATTCTGGCTCTAGGGGATGGGTCAGGGCTTCGCCTGACGACTGCCAAGTACTATACGCCAAAAGGTCGGTCTATTCAGTCAACGGGGATTACTCCGGATATTGTGGTCAAGCTTGCCAATGCTTCCCCGACCAAAGGGGCTGATGGGAAACCGAACGAGAAGGAGACGGAGGGGAAGGCAGCTAAGCCGCCGACCGGCAAGGATGCCTCACCACACGACGGAAAGTCTCCAGACGAACCTGCTTTGAAAAACGGAACGCCTCCCCCGGCCTTGCCGGAATTGAGCGGGGAACTGTCGCTTGAACAGGACGTCCAACTGCAGAAGGCGGTGGAGTTGTTGAAGAGTTGGAAGATCTTCAAAGAACTAAAGGTCTCTTAGGGATTGGAATTCTGCATGCGTTGGTGAACGGCGCGCAACAACTGCTCCTCTGAGCCGGAGAAGTTCGGCAACGTTCGAATCAGGTGAGATCTGACAAGTTGATCGAGATCGGCCAGCGTCCGTATCCCGAGTCGGAAATACAGATATGTCACGAGTGAATCGGATAGTCCGGGAAGCGTTGCCCAATCCTGAACTTCTGCCGGGAGAGGTGTTTTGAGCTCTTCATAGGCACGGATCGTTCCCGTCGCAAGGAACTCTTCGATTTTTTTTGCCAGATCAGACCCGATTCCATCAATTTCTTCAAGTCCATGGCGATCAGCTACCATCGCCACGTCTTCTTCGATTACAACCAGTGCGTCGGCGGCCCGTCGATAGGCCCGTACTCGATAGGGATTGGCTCGTCGAGATGCGAGGAGGTCGGCCATCGATCGGAAGATGGTGGCCAACTGTCGATTATTCTCTTTCATGATGAGCCCATTGTGGGGTGCCTAGGACCTTCCACGCAAGCGTCGCTTTGTTGACAAGCTGAATTCTGGTCTCATAGGATGAACGATATGGAAGGCGATATCCAGATCCACGTAAACGGACAAGTTCGACCTTGGCGCGATGGTGCCACGGTTGCTGATCTGCTGCAAGAACTGGATATTAGGACCGAGCGGGTTGCGGTCGAACTCAACCTTGAGATTCTTGATAGTGCAGTATTCGGGGAGCGTGTGCTCAGCGATGGGGATCGGCTTGAAATTCTTGGTTTTATCGGCGGCGGGTCACTATAAGAGGACATCATGGCGGACGATCGGCTGATTATTGCTGGGCGTGAGTTGAAGTCTCGACTCTGGGTCGGGACTGGGAAATATAAGGATTTTGTCGAAACACAAAAGGCGATTGAAGCGTCAGGCGCCGACGTGGTCACCGTCGCGGTTCGCCGAGTGAATATCACCGATCGATCGAAAGATAACCTGCTCGATTACATCGATCCCAAGAAATACACGATTTTGCCGAATACAGCCGGCTGCTACAGCGTGGAGGACGCCGTTCGCTATTCCCGGTTGGCTCGTGCCGCTGGGGTCTCGGATTTAGTGAAGTTGGAGGTGCTCGGCGATGAGCGGACATTGTTCCCGGATACGGCTGGATTAATCGAAGCTGCTAAGATTCTTATCAAAGAAGGATTTATTGTGCTTCCCTATACCAATGATGATCCGATCGTTGCCAAGAAACTAGTGGATATCGGGTGCCCGGCGGTCATGCCTTTGGCTGCCCCCATAGGATCCGGGCTTGGCATCCGCAACCCATATAACTTAAAAATCATCATGGAAACCGTCAACGTGCCGATTATCGTCGATGCGGGCGTCGGGACCGCATCCGATGCAGCTTTGGCCATGGAGTATGGTGCAGATGCGGTGCTCATGAATACCGCGATTGCAGGTGCTCGGGATCCGATTGCCATGGCGGAAGCGATGAAGTGTGCCGTTCATGCCGGGCGTCTCGCCTACAAGGCCGGCCGGATTCCGCGAAAGTTGTACGCAACGGCCAGTAGCCCGATCGAAGGGATGTTGTAGCGAGTCAGTAAATTGTGAGAAGTGAAAGGTGAAAGTGGGTAGAGGACAAAAGCGATAACTTACCGTGAGACTCCTCACGCCTCAGTGCTTCCTTCTAACCCTCTTCGAGCATGCCGCCAGTCAATTTCCGTTTACTCCTGGTCACTGATCGTCACCAGGTGCGAGGACGCCTGCTCTCAACGGTGCTCCAGCACGCGATTGAGGCTGGTGTGCAGGCTATTCACCTAAGAGAGCGTGATCTCTCTACAGGCGAACTCCTTTCGCTGGCGAAGGAGATCCAGAACATGACGGCATCCAGTTCGGTCTCGTTGATCATAAATGACCGTGTGGATCTTGCGATGGCCCTCAATCTGCCTGGTGTTCACCTGCGAGCGGATAGTTTATCTGCTCGTGCTGTACGTCGGATGGTTGGTCCGGCTCATTTGATCGGGGTGTCTACTCATTCGGCCGAGGACGTGCGTCGTGCTGGTCGCGATGGCGCCGACTATGTTGTTCTTGGCCCCATCTTCGACACGCCCTCTAAACGATCCTTTGGGCCTCCACTAGGGCTTGATCTATTAAGAGAGGTATGTTGCCACTCGCCCATCCCGATTTTTGCCATCGGAGGAATTACATGTGAACGGGTTCATGAAGTCCGTCAAGCCGGCGCCTATGGAGTTGCCATAATGGGAGCGCTGTTAACACGCGACGACATCGGGATGGCGGTCCATGAGTTCATGCGTGAATTGGAGATTTGAGTTCTTTTACAGGTGACGTGCGCATCAACATCGCGAGATCACCTGTTGGAGTTGACCACCTCTAGGTCGGGTGTTAGAATCCCAAAACCAGCTTGATTCGCGTTCAGTTCTGCGAATTATTCATGTCGTCTCGATATGGCGGAAAGCAAAGGTCAGCCAAATCGACTCCGGTCCCTCCGAGATTCTGTCAAGAAGATTACGAAGCGGTTGTCTGAGGGTGATGGAGAGATGATCCACAAGAACGACGAACATACTCGGGAAGTGGATAAGCTGCGTGTCCAGATTCAGTCGATGGAAGAAGAGATCCGTCGGCTGTACCAGTCGCGACATCAACTCGATCACGCCAATAAACAGAACGAAAAGCTTGCAGCGACGCTGCAGGAAGCCAAGGCCCAGATCGAGGCACTCCGGACTGAAGTTGAGAAGCTAACGGCACCGCCGTCGTCCTACGCCATTTTTTCAGGTATGAACGCGGACGGCACCGGAAATGTCTATGTGTCAGGACGAAAAATGAAAGTCAGCCTTCATCCCTCGATCAGACCAACGGAGTTACGTAAGGGACGAGAGGTTGTGCTAAATGAGGCGCTGAATGTGATCGAGGTGAAGGGGTTCGACAGTCAGGGCGAGGTCGTTCGACTCAAAGATGTGCTGGAGGGAGGGCGAGCCCTCGTCACGCTCCATTTTGATGAAGAGAAAGTGGCCGAGTTGGGTGATCCTCTGACGGCGGAGCGGCTGAGTGTCGGGGACCATCTTCTGTATGACGCCCGTTCGGGCTATGTCATCGAGAAGTTGCCAAAGTCCGAGGCGGCGGAGCTCGTGTTGGAAGAAGTTCCTGACGTCGATTATGAGAATATCGGCGGTCTTCAAAAGGAATTGGAACATGTGCGCGATGCCGTCGAACTGCCGTTCCTGCATCCACAGGTGTTCTCGGACTATAAGTTGAGCGCTCCCAAGGGCGTTCTACTGTATGGTCCACCCGGCTGTGGGAAGACTCTGATTGCTAAAGCCGTGGCTAACTCGATTGCCAAGAAATTGGGTCATCGAGCCGGCAAAGAAATTCGCAGTTACTTTCTTCATGTCAAAGGGCCTGAGCTGCTGAATAAGTATGTGGGTGAATCGGAACGGCAGGTGCGTGAGGTCTTCAAGAAAGCAAAGGAACGGGCCGAGGATGGCCATCCGGTGATCGTTTTCTTCGACGAGATGGATGCACTATTTCGGACACGTGGTACCGGGATCTCGTCGGATATTGAGTCTACGATCGTTCCCCAATTCCTCTCAGAGATCGACGGGGTGGAGCGGTTACGGAATGTCATCGTCATCGGGGCGAGCAATCGACAAGATTTGATCGATCCTGCCGTGCTGCGTGCCGGCCGATTGGACGTCAAAGTCAAAGTGGGACGGCCTGACGCCGCGGCAGCTCGAGACATTTTTTCGAAGTATATCTCGACGGATCTTCCGTTTGCCGATGAGGATCTCGCACGGCATGGAGGCGATCGGCAGGCGCTCGTCGATCGATTGACGGCGCTGACCGTCGACACGATGTATGCAGCCAGTGAGGAAAACAAGTTCATCGAAGTGACCTATGCCAATGGCGAAAAAGAAGTGCTCTACTTCAAGGATTTTGCCAGCGGGGCATTGATCGAAGGCATTGTCTCGCGTGCGAAAAAGTTTGCCGTGAAGCGCGTGATCGCACAAGAAGGTTCGGGATTGCGCTCGGACGATTTGATTCGAGCGATTCGAGAAGAATTCAAGGAGCACGAGGATCTCCCCAACACGACCAACCCGGACGATTGGGCCAAAATCGCCGGGAAGAAAGGTGAAAAGATCGTTCACATCCGCACCATCAGCGGTGGGCCGACGGAACATCGACAAATTGAAACCATCAGCACCGGCCACTATCTCTAGCGACCTTATGCACGATTCCATTCCCACGAACCGCCCACGACTGTTTGGAACCGAGACTGAGTTTGGCATTGCGGCGAAGGACGGGTTTGCGATGGACCCGGTCTCCGGATCATTTGCTGTGATCGGCCATTATCCGGCCTTGCCGGCGCCAGGAGCGATTTGGGATTACGAGCATGAAAATCCTCTTCTGGATGCGCGTGGCTTTGAGGTCGATGGTGAACGGGAGCGTCCGAATCCTGACTATAACCGACAGCTGAATAAAGTATTGGCAAACGGAGGCCGGTTGTATGTCGATGGAGCTCATCCTGAGTATTCGACGCCGGAATGTTCAACCGCTCATGAGGTGGTGGCATTTGAGCGCATCGGAGAGCGAATCCTCGCGAAGTGCCTTCAGGAGATGGCTCGAGTAAGGGGAAGCGAACAATATCTCTTGTACAAGAACAACTCAGACGGCAAAGGCAACAGCTATGGTTACCATGAAAACTATCTCGTCTCCAGGGCTGTGTCGTTCGACAAGATTGCGCGTGTCTTGACCCCATTTCTCGTGACGCGTCCGATCTTTGCTGGAGCAGGCAAGGTTGGAGCGGAAAACCAGACCAGTCCCGCCGAATATCAAATCTCTCAGCGTGCGGACTTTTTTGAGTGTCTCATGGATCTCAACACGATGGTCAAGCGTCCGATCATCAATACACGAGACGAACCGCATGCCGATGCGGCACGCTTTCGAAGACTCCATGTCATCACCGGTGATGCCAATATGGCCGAGGCTTCGACCTATCTGAAAGTGGGGACATTGGATATCGTGTTGGAATTGCTCGAGTTTGGAGCGGACTTGCCCCAGGTGGAACTTGATGAACCGGTTCGAGTATTCAAGCAAGTTTCACGTGACCTTGATGTGAAGCAGACGGTCAAGCTGGCCGGTGGGAGGCCGACCACAGCGCTTGCAGTTCAGCGAGCGTACCTACAAGCTGCCCAGACCTTTTATGCCGCCCAGGGTTGCCCAGCCACTACCCAGGATGTGTTGGTCCGTTGGGATGATGTGTTGACCAAGCTGGAACGCGATCCACGGTTGCTCGTGAAAGAGTTGGATTGGGTGGCCAAGCGCCACATGATCGAGTCCTATATGGAACGGAAAGGGTGTGGATGGACTGATCCACGAATCAAGCTGATGGATCTTCAGTATCATGATGTCCGTCCTGAAAAAGGATTGTTTTATACGCTGGAGCGTGGCCATCTCATCGATCGAATTGTTGGAGAGGAGGAGATTCAACGGGCTGAACTCAATCCTCCGATCGGCACACGGGCCTATTTTCGTGGGCGCTGTGTACAGAAGTTCTCGAAGTCCCTCTACGGTGCGAGTTGGACGTCCGTTCTGTTCGATGCCGGCAATAACACCATCAAGAAAGTGCCGCTGATGGATCCTCATCGAGGGACGCAAGCATTGACTCACGAACTGTTGGACGCCGCAGATTCGGTGGATGAGTTGCTCGAACGACTCCAAGTATGAGAGAAGGTGGCCTAAGAACACGATGAAGCTGCCCTATCTCCCCGATCACGACGATTCCAGTTTTTTTGATTTTCTCACTAAACATTATCCAGGATTGACGCCAGGCGGTCATGGCCAGCTCCCGGCAGTGGAGCAGACACGGAGCGTTGGGTCCATGCCTGTGCCCCAGGCCACGACTGTATTGGCTATCAAGTATCAAGCTGGTGTGGTGATCGCCGGTGATCGCCGGGCAACAGAGGGATTTCAGATTGCGGATCGTCGTATTGAAAAGGTGTTCAAAATTGATGAATGGTCGGCGATGGCAATCGCCGGGGCGGCTGGGCCATGCATCGAGATGGCGAAATTGTTTCAGACCGAGCTGGAGCACTATGAGAAACTAGAAGGGATGGTGCTGTCCTGTGAAGGGAAAGCCAACAAACTTGGACAGATGGTCAAAGCAAATCTCCCGATGGTGTTCCAGGGGTTAGTGGTGATGCCGCTCTATGTCGGGTTCGACGTCAAGCGTGAGGAAGGGCGGATCTTCAAGTACGATATCACCGGTGGAAGGTATGAGGAATCCGATTACCACGCCATCGGTTCCGGAGGGAAAGACGCCCGCAATACGATGCGGGAGCATTTTCGGAAGAATCTGTCCGAGGCTGAAGCGCTCAAGCTGGCGTTATTGTCGCTCTACAATGCCGCTGACGATGATGTCGGAACAGGTGGACCGGATCTCATACGTGGGATCTATCCAACTGCCAAGTTTGTGACGGCTCGAGGTATCACTGATGTTGTCGATGACCAGCTGAAAGCGGTCTATGACGACATGATCACCGCGCGTCGCTCAAGGGAGACCTGATCATGGCTATGCCCTACTACGTCTCTCCTGAGCAGATGATGCAGGACAAGGCTGAGTATGCCAGGAAGGGGATTGCCAAAGGCCGTTCAATCATCGCGATGGAATATGTCGACGGCATTCTCTTAACCGCGGATAACCCAAGCGCGTCTCTTCACAAAGTCTCAGAGATCTACGACAATATCGCGTTTGCCGGGGCCGGCAAATACAGTGAGTTTGAAAATCTGCGAAAGGCGGGAATCCGTCACGCCGATCTCAAGGGGTTTATGTACAGCCGGGAGGATGTCACGGGACGTTCTCTTGCAAACGGCTACTCACAAAGCCTCGGCACGGTGTTCAGTCAGGAAATGAAGCCGCTTGAAGTGGAGATTTTGGTCGTGCAGGCTGGCGCCAATAACCATCCGAATGAGATCTATCGTATTTCGTTCGACGGCAGCATCATCGATGAAAAGAACTTTGCGGTGATCGGGGGACGATCTGAAGCCGTCCAAGCTCTATTGAAGGACAAAAGCCCCAGTCATGCTCCCGTCCTCAACGCTGCATTGAAACTATGCGTCGAAGCACTTGAACAGACGGCGAATCAAAAGCTGCAGCCTGAAGGCTTGGAAGTGGCCGTCTTGGACCAAACCCGCACAGGCCGAAAGTTTCGTCGTTTGTCGGTGAACGACGTCCGACAAATCCTCTCTTCATAGCTTCCACTTTTATGAACGCATCGTTTGTTGCACATCCCGGAATGGGCGTGTAACCTGTTCTATAGCTTGATATGTTGCCTGCAGGTCCTATGAAACAGAGGATATTCGGTCTCGAAAACGAATACGGCCTTATTTTTTCTCCCAATGGCCGGATCTACCTGCCCATGGAGAAAGTACTCGGGTACATCTTCGAAGGATTGATCCCTAACAGCTGGCCGTCGAACGCGTTTTTGGTCAACGGGGCACGGTTCTACCAAGATACCGGTTGCCATCCTGAATACTCGACTCCGGAATGTGACAACATCCTTGACCTTGTGGTCCACGACAAGGCCGGGGAACGGCTGCTGGAAGCTTGTCTGCCGGCGGCAGAGGAGCGGCTTCGCGAAGAGGGGCTGTCGGGAGAGATCTATATATTTAAGAATAATACGGACTCATTGGGTAACACGTACGGCTGTCACGAGAACTTTCTCATGCGGCGCGACGTCGATTTTTGGAAGGTCACTGAACAATTGATCCCATTTTTTGTGACCCGTCAGGTGTTCAGTGGGGCGGGAAAAGTCCTGAAAGTATCCGGGAAGCCTCAGTACTTCATTTCTCAGCGGGCTCAGCACATTCATGAGAAAACGTCGTCTTCCACGACCTCCTCCAGGAGCATCATCAATACGCGTGATGAACCTCATTCCGATGCGGAACGGTATCGACGGCTCCATATCATCGTCGGTGACTCCAACATGTCCGAGTATGCCACGTATCTCAAGGTGGGGACAGCGGCCTTGGTCCTGTCGATGATCGAAGAAGGGTACACGGTGCATGGAATGGAGCTGGAAGATTCGGTGAAAGCCATCCGGGAGGTGTCACGCGATCCGACACTGAAAAAGAAGGTCAAGCTGGATGATGGTCGGCACATGACGGCGATCGAAATCCAGCGAATCTACTTGAAGCGGGCTCAAGAATATTTGGCTCAGGAGGACCATGAACCGATCTTGGATGATGTGTGCGACAAGTGGGAATCCGTGCTACAGCAATTGGAGGACGATCCCATGCAGCTCACGCATCAGATCGACTGGGTGACGAAGAAGCACGTGATCCAATCGTACGTTGATAAACGACAATGCGGGTGGGATGACCCGCGGGTGTTCTTGTTGGATTTACAATACCATGATGTGAAACGGACGCGTGGGTTGTACTATTTAATGGAGTCTCGTGGATTGATCGAACGAGTCGTGGAAGAAGGGATGGTTCAACGTGCGATGTCCACGCCGCCACAAACGACGAGGGCCAAGGTGCGTGGCGACTTTATCCGGTTCGCGCGAGCAAAGAATCGGTCCTATACGGTCGACTGGACGTATCTCAAATTGAATGGCTATTGGGAAGAAACCATCCTGTGTATGGATCCCTTTAGCGCGGCGAATCGGCGTGTTGAAGAATTGATTTCCCAAGTGTCCGGTGGGAGATTTTATCGATGACGTTGGTGAGCGGCTCGAGTGCTCGTGGTCATACCCTGCTACGACGTGTGGGAATCGGCGTGATGGCTCCACTCTTAGCTGCTTTTCCTGTGAATCTCCTGGCAGACCCCTTGCCGAGTTCCCAGCACATCAAGGTAGACTATAGCGGCAAGCAAGGACAAATTCTTGTGGTAAAGATCTCAAACGAAGGTGAGACCACTCGGGTGCAAGGCACTTTTCTCGGTCGCTCCATCACTTTCTTTCCGGACACGAGACCAGAGGAACCAAACGGTTTCGTGGGGTTGCTTGGCATTGATCTGCAAGATGAACCAGGTATCCATGATCTAAGTGTCGAAGTAGAGCCAGGAGAACGAGGTGAGGCGGTGACGTACCGAGTCGAGGTCCTCAAGGAGGACTTCCATGTGGAGCGGCTGACGCTGCCAAAAAACAAGGTCGATCTCGATAAAAAAAGTCTGGCGCGATGGAAAAAGGAACAAGCCCAGGTCAGAAAATTGCTGGCGAACGATTCTCAGACGAAGTTCTGGCAGGGAGGGTTCATCGAGCCTGTTGCAGGCAAGCGAACCGGGATTTTTGGCAGTGTCAGGATCATGAACGGTCAGGCGCGCAACCCTCACAACGGTGAAGATATTGGTGCTCCGCTCGGAACTGAGGTCGTTGCCACGAACGACGGCATCGTACGGTTGACGGTCGATCATATTTTCTCTGGGAAGGGTGTGTTTGTGGACCATGGGTTGGGTTTATTTTCGATGTATTTTCATCTCTCCAAAGTGCTGGTCAAGGAGGGCGATCTCGTCAAGGCAGGAGAGATTGTTGGGAAAGTGGGTGCCACCGGGCGAGCCACCGGGCCTCATCTCCATTGGGGGGTCAAACTTAACGGTGCGCGTGTGAATCCCTATGCGTTGCTAGATCTGCCGTTCAAAGGAGCTGTGCAGTCGGCAGCTCCGGTCCCTGTCACCGACTCGGGATCTGCTGTAGGCTCGCCCGAGCCGTGACGCTGATAGCCCTTCGTTTCCCATCTTGCTGTATTGTTTCTGGTTGACCTGGTCTCATCCGTAGGCATACCCTCCGACTCATTCTGCAGGTATCAGACATGAGAATCTTCCTGTTTATTCTTTCTATCTATCGTTTCCCTCCTGCTTGCAACCCGGCAGTTCTCCATTTCTGAGCAGACTGGACAGTTCAAGGGGGCGCTATTTCTTCTCCTCATCGGCATCCAGCTGTTGGTTACCGCTGCGCTCATCTCCGAACACCGAGAAGAGCGTACGAGAAAGTCATCGACGTCGGAGGAGAAGAGGGAGAGAAGTGGCGCCAATCCAACTGACGTCAACGCATCAAGGTGAGATTTGATCGTCGTATGTTTCTTATTCCGGCGAGATCCCCAACCCTCCGAGCAATGGCATCAAACTCTCTTCTCCAGGCCCCTTCCCTTCTTTCGACGCCTGGGTGATATCCGACAAGAGTTGTCCGGCTTCAGGACTTAATTGTTTCAGCCGGTCCGCCAGGTTGCCCGACATCAGGTTTCGTTTGATCTCGTCGTCGGTGATTTTCCCTTCTTTGATGTTCTGCTGGAGGATCTGCGCCAAAGATTGCACCTTCGCCAGCATATCCGGTGGCATGCTATGAAGGATCGTTTCCGCTCTCTGTTGTCCCCCTCCAAGTTGCGCGTAAGATGAGGTCGCCAATGAGATAAGAATCCCACAGATAGCAATCAGCCATTTTCCTAGAACCCCCATTTCAACCTCCTTCCTATGGATATCGTACGGTTGGTGCCTGAGTAATCTTGCAGGATGCCTGCCAGATTCCGTTGAGAAGGCAAGGTAGTCATAAAAGGGGTCAGATGAGTCAAGTATACCGGGGTGTTGGCCGATAGAGCCCTATACCCATTTGAGAAAATGCAGAATTTCTGAGATGACTTTGGTCATGAACGTCATCTGAACTCGGTGATGGAAGGGATACCGATGCTTGAGGGGTGGCAATTTTCGGACGTGACCGTCTATTTGGTGGGCATTCTTGGCCTCCTCGTTGTGTGGCAATACTACCAGATGCAGATCATGGCCGGCCGTATCCTCGCCGTCGATATCTTCGACCGATCCGGTATTCGAATGTATCTTTATGTTACTCCCGATGACGACCACATCTGTGAAGTCTGTGCCGCTGCGAATGGTGGAGTGTATTCACCGTCCCAAGTTGCGAAGAAAAACTTTTCACCTCTCGATGGGAAATGCAGACGACCAACTTCCTGTGTCGGGGTGCTGATTGGACTGTACGGGTCGTGGCTCGAAGCCAGGGGTGTGTTGGAGAATCTTCGTCGGAATATCAAGAATGGGGGTATCCAACTCTCAGCGGAAGAAGTACGGGCCTTGGTGAACGGGCAATGGGAACGGTGTATCAGTGCCGATACGGATCGATTGGGAATCCAGATGATCGAGGCACTCGCCTATGAAAAGATCAACCAGGAAATTGCCATCCAAGGGTATCGCTATGTTGTGGAAGAGGCCAGAGAAGTCCGGCACCTGCTGCTGCTTGTTCCAGCGTATCTTCGGCTCCTTCAGTTGCTCCTCCGGGCTGGCGAAGAGGCTGAAGCACTCGAAGTGATCGAGCGCTTTGAAAGCCGATTCCCGTCGACGAAACGGGGCCTGCATTTTCCGTCGGAGAAACAGCGGGAGGTGATGAAAACAAAAAAAGCTCAGCTGGTGAAAAGCCTGCCGTTGAAGATGTCGGCCTAGGGGTTCTCCCCGCCACAGAAGCGTGGCACTATCTTAATAATTCGATTCCAGACTGGTCGGTGTTTTATTCAACACGGTCGCGGCAGCTTGCGACAGGGTGGCGTCGTGGGTATGGTCGAGCGAATAGATCCGAAATTGGATCAGTCGCGTGGGTAGAAGGTCCAGGAATTCTTCCAGTGGTTCGGGAGACACCTGGCCGGTGCCGGGATCATAGACATATAGGGGGTTCCCGCGTCGATCTTTTGGATCGGGTCGTGGATCCAAGAGGGCCATGTCTACCCGGAATTGGAGTCGCTTTAAGCCAGCCGGCAATTCTTTGACAATCTGCTGTTCGAAGTGCCGATGGCTGGGAAACGCCATGCCGCGCTCCTGACCTTTTTCTTTCAGCGTCGTGCTGTAGGCCATCTTCCATTTGACGTCACGGTTTAAGATCCGTGCCCATTCCTGGCCTAATTGTCGGCGGATTTTCTGGCGAGAGTGGTTCCAGTCGCGAACTTCTTCCAGGAGTGACCAATCCGTCAACGTGCGATACTCCTCCATGTTCTTTCGTGGGTCGCGCGGGCACAGCAGCTTCATCGTTTCACCAAAGATATCGCGGAGGTGGATGTCGATCGCCCTGGTCGTACGGTGAAAATACACGTTGGAGTAGAGGTACATCCTTGTGTTCAAGAACATTTGGAGCGCGGGAAGCCCAGTCTTGTGAATTGTGAATCCTTTGTCTGTCACGATCGTGTAATGAATCAACCGTGTCAGATCGACAGGGCCCACGGCCACGCCACACATGTAGGAATCCCTCAGCACATAGTCGAGGTTATCTCCCGTGTAACTTCCTGAGATAACGGGTTGGAGGATATCGAGCCACCGAGGAAGGTTTGAATTGTCCTTTCCTTTCTCTTTGAGGATGAGATGCGCAATCTGATCCGGGTCCAATTCTTCGCCCTTGTCAAAAGGCCCGGAGGGGCTTCGGCGTATTTTTCTGATGATCGGCGCCAAGTACTCTCGGATGATAATTTGCCCCAATCGCTCATGGGAAAGCGCCATGGCATGGAGAAAGTTATCATCGAAGAAATGGCAAAATGGACCGTGACCGATATCATGCACCAAGGCTGTCACACGTAAAAGTTCCTCCACAAAGTTGGCGGAAGGAACATCGTTGACCGCTTTCTTGAGAAAGGGGTACAGATGCTGGGCGAATCGTCCTGCCACGTGCATGGTTCCCAAGGAATGGACGAACCGTGTATGTTCTGCCGAAGGGTAGACCCAGCGGGCACTTTGAAGCTGAAATATGTATCGTAGCCGCTGAACCCAGGGAGAGTCGATCAAATCCTTCTCAGTGAGTTCATGCGGATCAGGGGTCGTGAAGGGAACGGTGAAGGTAACGTATTTGTGAATCGGATCAGCGATCAGGGCCGATCCATCATAGGGGGCGTTCGATCGGTCTACTCGTTCCATTGTCACCCGGTATCTTAGCCTACCGAGTCGGAAGGCGGCAATGCTTCGGGAGTAGGAGCGTCTGACTTCTGACGGTATTTCACACAGAAGAAATATGCGAGGGGGTACGACAACACTGCTCCGAGCACACTGAGCACGAATCCTCCTAGCACGAACGGACCGACGTATGGAAGGACCTGGTGGTAAATCCCGCTGGTGGTCAAATCGTTCCAGTCGAATGTCGGCGCGTCTGTGCGACCCAACAGCAGAGCGCCGGTCCAATAGGTTGCGCCCAATATTGGAATGATCGTCCAAGGGTTGTTGATAAAGGCTCCAGTCAATAGGGCCAAAAAGTTGAGACCGAATAACCATGTGCACAGTGCCACCATTGCTGTATGGAGGCCATAGGCCGGCGAGAACGCGATGAAGACTCCCAGAGCAAAGGCCAGCGCCGTGCGTCGTGGTGACTCTTGAAGATGAAGCACTTGCCGGAGCAGTGCTCGGAACGAGCGTGTTCCTCCGGCAGAAGGATGTTTGTCTGTTTCCGCCATCAGCAAAAATGCTCGTAACTGGTCGAGGGGAGAGGGTGCCTCTGTCCCTGAGATGTCATCTGGATGCCAAACCTTCTTGGGCGAATGGTTCCGATATGGGTCATGCGATAGCCGTGTGCCTTTGCTTGTCGTTCGAGTCTGTGATGAGATTTCGGCGATACGGTAAACAGCAGTTCGTAGTCCTCGCCTCCGGTGATGGCGAGTTGAACCGGCGAGACGCCACTGGCTTTCGCATAAGCTCGACAAGCGGGTGAGAGCGGAAGATTGTCGATTTTCACCTCTGCGCCGACCCCGCTTTCCTCACAAATATGCCGGAGATCCCCTGAGAGTCCATCGGAGAGGTCGATGGCGGCTGAGGCCAGTCGTCCGGTATTGAGCCACTGACCTTCGGCGATCCTCGCCATCGGATGAAGGTGCCGGCGGATTAGGAACTGTCGATGAAATCGCGAGAATGGTAACCGGTTTTTCTCAGGTGATCGGCGAGACGTGTCCTTTGCCAGCAACCGACAACCGGCGAGCGAATCTCCCAGTGTGCCGGACACATAGATCAAGTCTCCCACCTTTGCTCCGTGACGAAAGAGTGCTCGACGCTTTGTTGTGGTCCCAATGAGGGTGATGCTGAGAAAAAGACCCGTCTGGGATGCCGAAGTATCTCCACCGATCAAGGTTACGCCGTAAGGCCGGCAGGCCTTCATCAGTCCTCTGTAGAAGTCGTAGATGTGTGATTGGCTCACCTGTTTGGGGATAGCGAGTGAGATGAGCAGATACCGAGGGGTCGCTCCCATTGCGGCAAGATCGCTGAGGTTGGCGATTGCGGCCCGGTACCCGATCGATCTGGGAGCAGCAGACTTCAGGTCGAAATGAACACCTTCGGCGAGCAAGTCAGTTGTGAAATGCCACCAGATCGGTAGTATAGTCTCAACTACTGCCGCGTCATCACCGATGCCTTGCACCAGGCCAGGTGCGTGACGGGCAAACTGACCTTTTAACTCTCGAATCAGAGCAAATTCTTGCAGAGGTTTGGCCGTACGAGGGGCCACGACACGTTCCTATGGTCGAGACGGCTCGCGCCTGGCTTTCAAAGCGGCAGGGAGCTCATGCGATCGGCGGCTCTTACTGGATCGTAAGGGGCGGATACGGGCAGGTGCCGGAGGGGTTGACGGCTTGTTTGAAGTCGACGGCGTCTTGGGTCTTTTCCGAAGGGCAATCTTCATGACATCGTCCATGGTATCCACGAACGCCAATTGGATGCCTTTTAGGAGATGCTTAGGAATTTCCTCAAGGTCCTTCTTATTTCGACGTGGTAGGATGACGGTGGTCAGCTTGGCTCGTTTAGCCGCCAAGATTTTTTCTTTGAGTCCACCGATTGGAAGCACACGACCTCGCAGAGTGATTTCTCCAGTCATGGCGAGATCCCGTCTTGCCGCAGTCCCTGAAAACGCCGACGCGATTGCCGTGGCCATCGTGATGCCAGCCGAAGGACCATCTTTAGGGATAGCCCCGGCCGGGACATGGATGTGGAGGTCTTGTCTGCTGAACATTCCTGGATTGAGATTCAACGTCTTCTCTCGTGAGCGAACATAACTGAGGGCCGCCTGTGCAGATTCCTTCATGACATCTCCAAGATGTCCGGTGAGCGTCAATTGGCCTTTCCCCTTCATCACCGTCGCCTCGATGTACAGCACGTCGCCACCTGACTCAGTCCATGCCAGGCCTGTTGCCACCCCGATTTCGTCTTTCTCGAGTTCCGCTTCCGGCACGTATTTCGGAACACCCAGATACTTGTGGAGATTAGAATGATCGATCGGAAATCCTTGGTTCTTACCCTCAGCGACTTTCTTTGCAACCTTGCGCATGACATTAGCGATCTCACGCTCGAGGTTTCGCACTCCAGCTTCCCTGGTATAGTGGGAAATAATCTGCCTGATCGCCGGCTCTGTCAGCCGGACATGCTTGCTCGTGATACCATGTTCCTCAAGTTGACGTGGAATCAGGTACTTCTGAGCAATGCCGAGTTTCTCTTCTTCCGTGTATCCTGGAATTTCAATGATCTCCATACGATCGCGTAGCGCGGGTAGGATGGGATCGATCAAATTGGCTGTGGTGATGAACATGACTTCGGTCAGATCGAATGGGACCCCGAGGTAGTGGTCGGCGAACGCACTGTTTTGTTCTGGGTCGAGCACCTCCAGCAAGGCTGCCGATGGGTCCCCACGAAAATCCATGCCAACCTTGTCGACCTCGTCGAGCATGAAGACAGGATTAGCGGTGCCGGCTTGCTTCATTCCCTGGATGATGCGTCCGGGTAACGCGCCGACATAGGTTCGACGGTGCCCGCGGATTTCAGCCTCATCTCGAACCCCGCCTAAGCTGATACGCACAAACTCTCGCCCCAATGCCCGGGCAATCGACTTGCCGAGTGAGGTCTTTCCGACTCCCGGCGGACCGACGAAGCACAGGATCGGCCCTTTCATTTTTTCCTTCAGTTTTCGGACGGCGAGGTATTCCAGGATCCGTTCTTTGACCTTTTCAAGGTCATAGTGATCGTCGTTTAATACCTTTGTAGCTGCTTTCAGCTCAAGGTTGTCCTTCGATCGCTTCGACCATGGCAATTCAACTATCCATTCCAAGTATGTGCGTACGGTCGCGGATTCGGCGGTATCCGGATGCATCTTTTCAAGACGCTTGAGCTGTTTCTCGGCTTCTTTCAGAACTTTTTCCGGCATCTTGGCGTCTTTGATGCGTTTGCGAAATTCCGTGACTTCTTCAGCCCGCTCATCAAGCTCACCTAATTCTTTTTGGATGGCTTTGAGTTGTTCTCGGAGAAAATACTCTCGTTGGGTCTTGTCCATCTCGCCTTTGGCTTGTGCCTGAATCTTTTGCTGCATCGAGAGGACTTCAATCTCTTTCCCGAGAATATCGCTCACCTGGCGAAGACGTTGGATGGGATCGGAAATCTCCAGGACGGCTTGAGTGGCGTCGACTTTCAACCCGAGATTTGATGCCACCATATCGGCCAAGCGGCCAGGTTCTTCGAGATTTTCGATGACGACCATGACATCAGGAATCAAGACTTTACCCAAACTCACGATCCGTTCGATCTGCTCTTTGACGGTCCGCATGACAGCTTCTGCCTCAAGCGTTGTCGCCGTGGACTTGGAGTCAGCGAGTTTGTCAATTCGAACGGAGTAGTACGGATCGGTTTGAATATATTTGGTGATCTTGGCTTTGGCGATCCCCTGGACCAAAATCTTGATGCGTTCATCCGGCAGTTTCAGCATCCGCATGATGATGCCGACGGTGCCGATCGCATGGATGTCTTTGGGAGACGGATTTTCGACATCGAGTGCTTTTTGGGTAGCAAGGAAAATCATCCGGTTTCCGGCCAGAGCTGCTTCGATCGCCTTGATCGACATGTCGCGACCGACAAAGAGCGGAAGCACCATGTATGGGAAGACCACAATATCCCGGACCGGCAGCAACGGCAGCTGGGTTGGAACTTCAATATTTTGGGGAGGCTGAATATCTTGCTCGTTTGGGTCAGTCATGTATGTGCCTGTTTATTCCATCAATGAGCGAAGTGTGGACTACGCAACCATACTAATCACCCAGCATACCATATGCAGGCGCTTTTCCTAATCCTTCTGCCATTTTTACAGGCACTGAATCGCTCGCTCAAACGCTCTCTCGACGTGTGTGGATCACTCCGTCGATCCTCTTCGTACGCTGCCTGTGCTACAGACAGATTCCTCGGGACATGACGCGCAGGCTGATGAGATCAACTCCGTCGAGTATTCGGTGTGGTACGCATACGAGTCGAAAGGTAGTCGCGGAACTCTGCTCCTAGAGCCGGATTCTTCAAGGCAAACTCTACGGTGGCAATCAAGAAGCCAAGTTTGTCTCCTGCGTCATGACGTTGTCCTTCGACCTCTAGCGCATACATGGGAGATTTCTTCGCAAGCTCTTTCAGGGCGTCGGTCAGCTGGATTTCTCCATTCTTTCCTGGTCGAGTCCTCCTCAGAATGGGAAAGATTTCAGGAGGGAGCACGTATCGCCCGATGACGGCCAGTGTGGAGGGAGCATCAACAGGAGATGGTTTTTCAACTAAACCTTCAACCCGATGCAGACCATGCGCCAGGTGTTTGGGAGTCACAATTCCGTATCGACTGACATCCGCCTTCGGAACATCCTGCACTCCCAGGACTGCGCCATGCCGCTTTTTATACACGTGCGTCAATTGCGCGAGTGCTGGAACATGCGCGTCAATAATCTCATCGCCCAATATCACGGCGAATGGCTCATCCCCGATCAAGTGTTGCGCACACAAGACAGCATGTCCGAGACCGAGTTGCTCCGATTGCCTGACGTAACAGAAATTGGCCAAGTTGGAGATCTGTCGGATTTGATGCAGAATTTGACTCTTTCCGGTTCCTTTCAGCGTCTCTTCCAATTCAACCGAACGGTCAAAGTGATCTTCAATGGCGCGTTTGCCTCGGCCGGTAATCACGATGATATCTTCGATGCCCGAAGCTACAGCTTCTTCAACAGCGTATTGAATGAGTGGCTTATCGACCAACGGCAACATCTCCTTGGGAGAGGCCTTCGTCGCGGGAAGGAACCGGGTTCCCCACCCAGCCGCGGGAATGACCGCTTTTCTCACGGTGAAACGAGACATAGAGCCGATACTATGTGATGGGGTGCATGAAGTCAAGAAACCGCTGTACCGATCGCCTCACACAATGGATGGCTCCGACGTGATCTCCCAAGACGGATGGTGCCAAGCAGTAGTGATGAGAAATCAGAACTGGAACGATCCACCTGCTCTGGCGTTTGGCGGACCGGCGACTCCTTTACAATATTGGATGGCCTCAATATAATCCTGAAGTTTTGCATGGGCAGGTTAGAAGCCACGTCTTTATGCTGGTCGACTTGCGGTGAATAATGCCTGTGCGTTCTGATGGGCAATGCTATGCGGAGTGTATCCGAGTGACAGAGGCTCGTCTTGGGCGGTTGACCATAGTGTTGACCTGTGGGGTGAGGTTCCTCGCCCTATCGCTCTCGACCGTTCTCTCTAGGAATTCTCATCGGTGACCCTGCATGCCGTCTACAGGGCTCGCTCGTTTATCGTCGTGGCATTGGTCGCTTCCGTGTTGTGTAGCCTGGTTGAAGCACTCGCCCAGGTGCCTGAGTCTAAGGTGGCGTCGATCGAAATTCGAGGAGTCAAACGAATCGAAGTGCCAGCCATAGCAGGGCGGCTCACCCTGAAATCCGGCGACCCCTACACCGCTGAAACCGTGCGTGGTCAGGTCAAGATACTCTATGACACAGGCTTCTTTGAAGATGTTCAGGTTGAAACGGACTCTGTGGCCGAGGGAATGGCCGTCACCTTTGTAGTGCAGGAGAAGCCATTTATCACGGAAATTGTTTTCGACGGGAATGATCAGTTAAGCGACGATAAACTGAAGGAGAAGACGACTATCAAGAGCCAGACGTTTCTTGATCAGCAGCTGGTGAAGGAGAGCGCTGAGAACATGCGGCAGCTGTATCAGCATGACGGGTATTACAGCGCGCAGGTCATCCCGGTCATTCAGACGTTAGATGAAGACCGAAAGCGTCTGATGTTTCATATTCAGGAGGGAGAGAAAGCCAAGATTAAAGAGGTGATGTTTGAGGGGCTGCGGGCGGCAACAAAGGCCGAGATGTTCAAAGCGATGTCAACCAGAGAGTGGATTCCATGGTACGGGTTCTTTACTAAATTCAAGCTACCTTCCATGGTCTCCGATGCCGGCGTGTTGAAGCGAGACGAGTTGGCGAACGATGTGGAACGGATCAGGGAAGTGTTGCTCAATAAAGGTTACTTCAACGTTCGAGTCGGCCAACCTTCGGTCGAGCTGAGCGAAGACAAGAAATGGTTCATTGTCAATTATCCGATTGCGGAGGGTGAGCCTTTTACCATCGGTGAAATCGGGTTCCGTGGACATACCGTGTTTGAAGAACCGGAGCTTCGGGAAGGATTGAAGATCAGGGAAGGAGAGATTTTTCAGCGAGCCAAAATCCGAGATGAGATCACCCGACTGACGGATCTCTATGGGAGTAAGGGGTACTCGTTTGCCGAAGTGGTACCCAGCGTCAATCCGAACAATGAAGAACGGACGGTGAGCATTATCCTCAGCCTGAAAGAAGGAGAGATGATGCGGATTCGGCAGATCAATGTGTATGGAAACGACAAGACACGGGACAACGTGATCCGCCGAGAAATTCGGGTGGACGAGCAAGACGTGATCGATACCGCCTCATTGAAACGAAGCTTCCAACGATTGAATAATTTGAATTTCTTTGAGACGGTCGAAATCCTGCCGGCCCAAGTGGCTCCAGATAAGGTAGATCTGAACGTCCGTGTCAAGGAAAAGCCGACCGGCATGTTCAGCGTCGGTGGAGGGTTCAGTACATTGGATCGACTCGTGGCGATCGCCGATATCACGCAGGGTAACCTGGGAGGGTATGGCTGGCTCGGGCGTATTCGCGGGCAGCTCGGCCAGCGGCGGACCCTTGGGCACATCACATTTCGCAACCCTTACCTGAATGACTCCTTGACCTCGCTGCAAGTGGACGGCTATCGAAGTCTGACAAATTTCCTGTCCTATCGCGAGGAGCGAACAGGAGGTAGTATCACACTCGGTCGGTGGTTATCGGAGTATGTCACGGGGAGTGTCGGTATCTTTGCAGAACAAATCACATTCAGAGACCCTCAGCTCGGGATCTGTCCTGATCTGGTCCCGATCGTCTGTCGGCAATTAGGAACTCAGTCCTCCACAGGATTTCGGACCACGTTGTTCAGAGATACTCGAGACTATTACATCGATCCCAGAAGCGGCTGGCGGTTTGGCGGCGGGTTCGATGTCGGAACCCCGCATTTGGGTGGGACGAATAACTTTATGAAGTACTATGTGGACGTCATCAAGGTCACACCTCTTCCACTCGACATGCGGATTTCGTTACGGGCTCGGTACGGAGAGGTCCATGCGCTTGGAGGCACACAGGTGCCGCTGAATGAACGATTTTTCGTGGGCGGGATTAATACGATGCGAGGGTTTGCTTTCGGCCGAGCCGGCCCTGTCGTTCCCACGACACGCGCGCCATTCGGCGCGGCGAAGCAGTTGATCTTCAACACGGAATTGATCTTTACGATCTCTGCTGAGGCGAAACTCAACGGAGTCCTCTTTTTTGACTATGGGAAGGGCTTTGATGACGGTGAACCGTTGTCGATCGATCTCAGACCTGCTGCGGGTTTGGAGGGGCGTTGGATCTCTCCTTTTGGCCCCTTGCGCGTGGCCTATGGGATCAATCTTGATGCGCGTACCGGCGAGCGTCAAGGCGTGTTCGAATTTACGATTGGGACGTTGTTCTAGGCGGAGCATTAACGAGATGGGTCTGATGGCGAATACACGACGACGATGGCAAACAGGATGGATAAGTTTCTTCAGTGTGGTGGCTGTGACAATCTCATTGAGTGGGTGTGCAGGAACGGTCACCAGGGTTGAAGGAAAGATAGGGGTGATCAGTTCGCAGCGGTTGCTCAATGATACGAATGCCGGCAAGCGCTCAAAAGAGAACCTGACCACCTATTCAAAAAATCGGCAGGCCTTGATGGAATTGGAAGAACGAGAGTTGCGGCGAATGGAGGAGGACTTTGTCAAACAGTCTTCGATTCTGAGCCCCGCGGCCAAGCGTGATCGAGAAGAGCAATTTCGTCGGCGCATGCAAGAATATCAGCAAAAGGCGGCCGAGTTGAATCGAGAAGTACAAGAAAAGCAAAAAGACGTGCTGGAAGGGTTTCGTGACAAGATTGAATCGGTAGTGGCCAAGGTTGCCAAACGTCTGGGGTTGCAGGTCGTTATCGATAAGAGTAAGGGCGGTCCGACGGTCTATCATGAAGAGGGCCTCGACATATCAAGCGAGGTCATTGAAGAATTCAACCGCGAATATCCCTAGGAGCGGTGGGAGGAAAAATCATGAGGAGTGCGGTGAGGGTGTTAGCCGTGGGCAGTGTGGTCATACTGGCGCAGTGGGTTGGGCTGCTTCATGCAGCAGAGCCGGTACGCGTCGGTGTCATCGATCAGCAGATGGTCATGGAACGGACCAAGGCCGGGAAGTTGGCCTTGGAGGACATGAAAGGCTATTCGATGACGAGACAGAAGATCATCAATTCTGATGAGCAAGAGCTCAAAGATCTGCGGTTGTCTCTCGAGGATCCAAATGGAAAATTGACCGAGGTCGCGCGACAAGAAAAAGAAGAGCAGTTCCGAGGCAAAGCCGAAGCCTTTCAGCACCGTCTTCAAGAATTCAACCGAGAGGTTCAGTTGAAGCAACGCGAGCTGGTTACGGAATATTCACGGAAGATCGCCACCGCAGCACAGGCGGTGGCACAGAAGGAAGGCTATGTCGCGATTGTTGACAAGGGCAGCGAGGCATTAATGCGCATCGTTCTCTATCACCAACCTGCGTTGGATGTGACGCAGTCAGTGATCAAGGAGTTTGATCGACAGAACCCTTAAATATCGGCATTATCCATGAGCGAGAGGAGGCAGAGCCAATGGCAGTGGTTGAGCAGGCTGAAATTCAAGCATTACTTCCCCACCGGTATCCTTTCCTGCTGGTGGATCGGGTCAAAGATTTTGAACCACATAAGAGGATTGTTGCCATCAAGAATGTGACGGTGAATGAGCCGTTCTTCCCAGGACATTTCCCCGGTCGTCCGGTCATGCCTGGAGTCCTGATTATTGAAGCGATGGCGCAGGCAGGTGGTGTGTTGGTGTTCAAGTCAGGAGGAACGGTCGGGAAGACGGTCATGTATTTGACGGGGATCGACGAGGCAAAATTTCGGAAGCCGGTGGTCCCGGGCGATCAGCTCCGTTTTGAGATCGAGGTGCTCAAGAAGCGTCCCCCATTCTGGAAAATGCAAGGCAAGGCCTTTGTGGAGAACGAAGTGGTCTGTGAAGCCGTGGTGACTGCGATGGTAATGGATGAAACAACAGAACAGGGCAGTAAGTAGTCGCTATGCGTCAACTGTGATAGCACAAGGGTGCATGATCAACCAGGCACCTATCTGGCAAGCGACGAATCACCACAGACGTCTAATGTTTGTAAAGGGGGACGTGTGAAGATACATCCAACAGCAATCGTTCATCCCAAGGCGCAGGTTCACGGCGACGTAGAGATCGGACCTTACTGTGTGATCGGGGAACATGTCACTCTCGGAAAGGGAAGTCGACTGCTCTCGCATGTGACGATCGATGGATGGACGCAGATCGGAGAGCGAAATGAAGTGCACCCGTTTGCGTCGATCGGCGGTCCGCCTCAACACCTGGCCTATAAAGGCGAGCCGACCAAGGTCATTCTCGGCGATGACAATACTGTCCGGGAGTATGTGACGATCAACCGAGGAACCGTCCAAGGGGGTGGCGTGACGTCGCTCGGCTCGAAAAGTATTCTGATGGCCTATGTGCATGTGGCTCATGATTGTCGGCTCGGCAACAACATCATCATGGCCAACGCGGCAAGCCTAGCCGGGCACATCACGATCGGAGATCATTCCGTCATCGGAGGGTTGACCGGCGTACTTCAGTTTGTGCGTGTCGGTGACTATGTGATGGTCGGCGGTTGTTGCGCGATTGGTCAGGATATTCCCCCGTTTACGTTTGCAGCCGGTGGGTATCGGGCCCATCTTTATGGGCTGAACACAGTCGGGTTGCAGCGGCACGGCTTCTCCGCCGAGCGCATTGCCACGCTCAGAAAGGCGTTTGATCTTCTCTTTCGAGAAGGGCATCGAACCGCGGAGGCGGTTCGACTGGCTAAGAAGGAGTTCAAAGGGCAGGCTGATGTGGCCAAGATTCTCGCGTTCATGGAAGGGACCAAGCGTGGGATCTCACGCGCGGTCAGCCTTGATATGGAGCGAGAGTTCGATCAACAAGTGTGAGACCATCCGATATGACCAGTACGATGCCCATACCAGACGGCCGAATCGGGGTGATCGCAGGGAACGGACGTTTTCCGATCATCTTTTCCGATAACGCGCGCAAGATGGGGCTGCACGTGTCTGCGGTGGCGCATGAGGGGGAAACAGACCCGGAGCTTGAACGGCATGTCGATCGGATGCATTGGGTCAAGATCGGTCAGTTGAATAAACTGATCAATGCCTTCAAGGCCGACGGCGTTCGGAACGTCGTGTTGTTGGGGGGGATCAAGAAAACCCATATCTATAGCAACGCGCGCCCCGACTTTCGTGTGTTGGCGCTTGCTACGAAATTGGTCCTGTGGAAGGATGATGACATCCTTCGAGCACTGGCTGCGGAGCTCGAACGGGATGGAATCACGATTTGTGAATCGACATTCGGCCTCGAGGGAATCTTGGTCACGGAAGGAGCCCTCACCTCTCGTCAACCGACCAAGAAGGAGTGGATCGATATCCGTTATGGGTGGGATGTGGCCAAAGAAACTGGACGACTGGACATCGGCCAATGTGTGGTTGTCAAGGATCGAACAATTGTGGCAGTCGAAGCGGTTGAAGGAACTGATGAGGCAATTAGACGTGGGGGCACCCTTGCCAAAGATGGAGTGGTTGTTGTGAAACGGTGCAAGCCGCAACAGGACCTCCGCTTTGACTTGCCGGCCGTCGGTCCGCGTACGATTGAGGTGATGCAGTCGGTCAAGGCGTCAGTCCTTGCGGTCGAAGCTGGTCGTTCGGTGATACTGGATCGAGCACAACTGCTCAGTCAGGCAGAGGACGCAGGCATTGCCGTGGTCGGGCTTACGCGTCAAGAAGAACCAAGCCCGGAGCATACAACCAACCAATGACCGATCAGAACCTGAGAGACTATCGAATCCACCAATACCTGGTTTCCGTTCAATGTCTTGATGCGAAGCCTCTCCAAACATTAGCCCAATAGGCCTATGACAAAGCTGCGTGCTGGTGTGATTGGGGTCGGACATCTTGGGCAACACCATGCGCGTCTGTACGCCTCGTCCCCGGACTCAATGCTGGCTGGCGTGGTTGACCACAGCCAGGACCGAGCGATTGCCATCACCGAGAAGTATGGCGGACAGGTGTTTGCTGACCTGAAGGATCTCCTGAAGCACGTTGATCTCGTTACCGTCGCCGTGCCTACCTCCAGTCATTATTCGGTTGCGAAAACCTGTCTTCAGGCCGGCAAGCATGTTTTAATCGAAAAACCGATTGCGGTATCGCCGATGGAAGCACAGGAACTTGTGCAGTTGGGACAACGCCATGCCTGTACGATCCAGGTCGGGCAGAGCGAGCGTTTCAATCCGATCATGCTGTTGATGCGGCCTCACATTCGCGAGCCATTGCTGATCGAGTGTCATCGATTGGGAAGTTATAGTGAGCGTGGCATCGATGTTGATGTCGTATTGGACTTGATGATCCATGATCTTGATCTGCTGTTGTCATGCAACCCTGGTCCCGTCGTAGATGTGAAGGCGATCGGGGCCTCTCTGCTTTCCTCGACGAACGACGTCGCCAATGCGCGAATCCAGTTTCAGAACGGGTGTGTCGCGACGCTCACCGCCAGTCGAGTCTCACCGAAGGCCATGCGACAATGGCGTCTGTTCCAGCCAACAGCCTGTATCTCGATCGACTTTCAGACTCGGCAGGGTATGATTGGAAAGCCTTCGGTTGAACAGGGCCTCAGGCCGATAATGACGGTGGAAGAGGTGGAGGCAGGTAATGATGAGCCACTGAAATTACAGCTTGAGTCGTTTCTCCGCGCGGTTCGTGCGAAATCTCGTCCTGTTGTATCTGGTCAAGACGGCGCCGATGCTCTCGAACTCGCGCATCGTGTGCTGTCCGCGATGAACGGGCTCGATCGGACGCAGATGCACGAGTGTCGCAGACAGGTTCACAGGTGAAAATCCTTGCAACTGTGTACCGTGCACCGCAATTACGGTCTCTTTGCCTGTAGATTATCATGGCACGCATTCTGATCGTTACCGGTGAAGCGTCAGGCGATCTCCACGGCGCCAATCTCGCCAAGGCCCTGAAAGCCTGTGACCCACAGGTTTCCTTGGCAGGAATTGGCGGGCGCGCGATGGAGGCGGCTGGCGTGGAACCGGTCGGCAAGATGAGGCAGTTCGATGTGATGGGGATGGTCGGGCCCTTGGCTTTGGTGGCGATCATTCGACGGTTTTTCTTCATGCGGCGACTGTTCCGGTCGGAACCATGGGATGCAGTTATCTTTATCGATAATCCGGGGTTGAATCTGCGATATGCCTATTTTGCCAAGGGCGCTGGGTTGCGTGTGTTCTATTACATCGCCCCGCAGATTTGGGCGTGGGGACCCTGGCGGATGTACTGGATCAAGAAGCGGGTCGATCATGTCTTGGTGATCTTGCCGTTTGAGAAACCTCTCTTTGACCAAGCCGGGATGCGGTGCACGTTCGTCGGCCATCCTATCTTGGATGCGGTTGAGGAGACCTACGATCGAACGGCGCTGCGTGCCAAGTTTGGTTTTGCCCCTCATGAACGGGTGATTGCCTTACTGCCGGGCAGTCGGGGCCATGAGGTGCAGGTCTTACTGCCTGTCCTTCTTGCCGCCGCAGAAAGATTGAGGCGGCATCAGCCAGGAACGCAGTTTATCCTGGCGCAAGCCTCCACAATTCAGGATAATTTGGTGCAACCGTTTCTCCAACAGAACCGCGTGCCAGTCACCGTCGTGAAAGGGCAGACGAGTGAGGTACTGGCAGTTTCCGATTTTGCCTTGGTCAAGTCCGGTACAGCCATATTGCAAGCGGCCGTGGTCGGGACCCCCATGGTACTGCTCTATCAAATCGACGCACTCCAGTGGTGGATCGGGAGCTTTTTTAAGCGCGTCAAATGGATTGGACTGGCGAATTTGGTCGCTGGTCGATCGGTCGTGCCCGAGTTGGTTCAGTCTGCCGCGACGGGGCAGCGTCTCTATGAAGAGGCTGTTCGCATCTTGGACGATCGAGCTGTCTATGATGAAATGAAGCGAGAGTTGGCCAAGGTACGAGCATCGTTGGGAGAGCCGGGCGCGTCCACGAGAGCAGCGGAGGCAGTGTTGGCAGCATGTCGGGCGTAGAACGGTTCAAACGACTGATGGGGTATGTGAAACCGTACAGAGGACGGTTCCTCGCGGCCTTCGCCTGCTCCGGTCTCGTGGCACTTCTCAGTGGCGTCTATGCCTGGCTCGCCAGGCCGGTATTGGACGATATCTTTATCCAAAAAGATGAGCGGATGTTGCTGGTCCTGCCGTTGGTCCTCCTTGGCGTGGCCACTTTGAAGGCACTGTTTAGCTATGGTGTCGGCTATCTCATGGCCTATGTCGGCAATCGGGTCGTGGCCGACATTCGACAGGAATTATTCCAACAACTGATGCGACTCTCCGTCGGCTTTCACGATACGAACACGTCCGGGCGCCTGGTTTCTCGAGTCGTCAACGATGTAGGGATGATGGCCAACGCCGCATCAAGCGTCATCAAAGATATTTTTCAGAACGGCCTCACATTTTTGGCCATGATCGGCGTCATCCTGTACCAGAATTGGAGGTTGGCGGGGCTTTCACTCATCGTCATCCCACTTTCGGCGTTGAGCATGGTGCGTGTCGGCAAGCGATTGAAGCGATTGGCCACTAGTGGACAAGAACAACTGGGCGATCTGTCTTCCACGCTGCAAGAGATGTTAGCTGGCATCAGAATGGTCAAAGCGTTCGGGCGGGAAGAGGCAGAGGCGGCGCGATTCGAAGAGCGAAATCGAAAAGTGCTCTCGACGACACTCAAAAGTAATCAGGTCTGGTCGCTCGGTCATTCCCAGATGGAAATCATCGGGGTGATTGGTGTCGCAGCCATTATCTGGTACGGCGGCTATTTGGTCATCCATGACACCATGACTCCCGGTGCCTTTTTTTCGTTCATGGCAGCTCTATTCATGGCCTATACCCCGATTCGGAAGCTCTCTGGATCGAATAACCTGGTTCAGCAAGCGCTGGCGGCTGCAGAACGGGTCTTCGATGTGTTGGACCTCAAGAGTGAGCATGCTCACAATAGCGGTACTGTACCGTTGGTAGGGGTCAATCAGGCCATCGAATTTCAAGGCGTCTCCTTGCGGTATGAGAATCACACGATCCCCGCATTGGCCGATATCGATCTTGTGATTCGACCGGGTGAAGTGATTGCGCTGGTTGGGAGCAGCGGAAGCGGAAAGACCAGCTTGGTGAGTTTGCTGCCTCGTTTCTATGAGCCGACAGCAGGACGCATCCTCCTGGATGGTCTCCCGATCACATCGTACGAGCTACACTCGCTGCGCTCACATATCGGGATCGTTTCACAAGACGTGTTCTTATTCGATGAAAGGGTCAGAACCAATATCGCATTTGGCAGATCCGGTTCCGGCCAAGCTGAGATCGAGCAGGCGGCAAAACTGGCTTATGCCCATGACTTTATTCTTAGGTTGCCTGAAGGGTACGATACGATGATCGGAGAGCGTGGAATCAAGCTGTCAGGCGGTGAACGGCAACGCCTGGCCATAGCGCGGGCCATTCTGCGCGATCCGCCGCTCTTGATTTTGGATGAAGCGACGTCGGCGCTCGACACCGAATCCGAACGTATTGTGCAACTAGCCTTGGCCAATTTGATGAAGAACCGAACGACGCTGGTGATTGCGCATCGGCTCTCCACTATTCAAAATGCCGATCGAATTATTGTCTTAGATCGAGGAACAATTGTCGAATCGGGATCGCATGAGGAATTGCTGCGGCAAGGGGGTTTCTACCACAAGCTGCACACGATGCAATTTCAGGATGTGACCAGTGTCTGACCTCATTAAGTCCTGGGAACGTTGGGCGAAGCGTTCGCTTCTCCCTCCAGTCGGTGCCGCGGCTATCCGATGCATCGCACGGTCGATACGTTGTGAAACGCGTGGACATGAGGCGGTCGATGCCCTGTATCGGAAAGGGGGACAAATTATTCAAGCCTTTTGGCATTCCCAGCAATTGATGATTCTGTTCGGGTATCGTGGACCCGGTGCACATGTGTTGATCAGTCAGCATGGTGATGGAGAAATCATCGCACGGATCATTGCCCGATTCGGTCATCAGGCGGTCCGTGGGTCAAGTACCCGCGGCGGAGCTGGGGCATTACGGACACTGATTAAGATAGGACGGTCAGGTCATGATATCGGGGTGACGCCTGATGGTCCCAAGGGGCCGAGGCACGTGGCGAAGCTCGGCGTGATTCATCTCGCGAAAGCCACGGGCCTTCCAATCGTGCCGTTGGCCTTTGCCTGCTCAAAAAAAAACTCTTCGCGAGCTGGGATCGCTATATGGTCCCGTTCCCATTTTCAAAAGGCATGTTTCTGTACGGGCGTCCAATCTGGGTCCCTCGCGAAGCCGATGAGACGGCGCTCGAAGGAGCACGCGTGGAGCTCGAGGCCACCCTCAATCGATTGACGGATGAGGCCGAGCAAGCCGTGGCGCCCGGAAAGGTGTCAAACGTGAGACGTGAAACGTAAGAGGTCTGGAGTGACAAGGGCCATGTCACGGTTCACGTCGTGATCATGTGGCGATTCCTCTATAATGTTGTTCTCACCCTTGCGGCCCCGGTTGTTGTGGGTGTGCTGCTCGCCAAGCCACGCTGCCGCCCTGGATTCTTCCAACGGATGGGTTGGCATGCTCATTCATCTGAGGCTGATGGATCGTCTCGGCCGCTGATCTGGATTCACGCCGTGTCCCTTGGTGAGGTGGTGGCTGTTGCTCCACTCGTGAAGGCGCTCCATCTGCGCCATCCAGAGTGTCGCTATATCGTCACGACCGTGACTGAAACAGGACGCGAGGCCGTCCTCCAGCGCCTCTCAGGTATTGCCGAACATCGATACGCTCCGCTGGATTTTTTCTGGGCCGTGACCGGTATGATTCGGCGTGTACAACCGATGCTCTACATCTTCGTCGAAACTGAGCTCTGGCCCAATCTCCTGTGGTCGTTGCGAGACCACGGCCTGCCGTCGGTCTTGGTGAATGGACGGTTGTCGTCGCGCTCGTTTGGCCGTCAGGATCTTCCCCTGATTCGTTCATTTTATCGGTCGGTGTTGCAAACCTTGACTCTGTGTTTGATGCAGACCGAAAGGGATCGTCAGCGGATTGTGGCGTTGGGAGCGGAGCCGGATCGTGCACATGTGACAGGCAACATCAAGTTCGATCAACCTTTACCGGTCGGTACCTCGGATGAGTCTCTTCGAGGGAGTTTTGGACTCAACGAGAATGAGCTGCTCATCCTCGCAGGCAGTACGCACCCCGGGGAAGAGGAGATCTTGGTCTCGGCTTATCGCCAGGTGGCCAAGATGTATCCATCCACGGTGTTGATGCTGGCACCTCGTCACATCGAGCGAGCAGACCGGGTTGTTGCGATGGTTCAAGAGGCCGGATTCGCGGTACAACGGAGGAGCAACTTTCGAGAGAACCACTCTGGCCCACGTGTAGTTATTCTGGACACGAGAGGAGAGCTGGCTGTGGCATACCGTGAAGCTGCCGTGGCCTTCGTCGGCGGAACACTCGTTCCGGTGGGCGGGCATAACTTGCTGGAGCCAGCTGTGTGGGGTACACCGGTTGTGTTTGGGCCTTATACGGACCATTGTGCTGAGATTGCAGCACTTTTGCAGGAGGCAGGAGGAGGGCACCGTGTGACAGGAGGTGAAGACTTGGTCACTCTGTTAGCAGGGTGGCTAGGGCAGCCTGAAACCCGAATTCGAGTTGGCCAGGTTGCAAACCGTGTCGTGTTGGAAAACCAAGGTGCGCTCACTCGGAGCGTGGAGTTCATCGAATCCTATCTCCGGACGGGTCCATCCTATTGCGATCGGTGCGCATCGGAAGGGTCTGGTCCGCTGATGGCCAAACCATAACGAATATGGCGTTGTTGCAACCTGGCCAGCCGGTCCGCCGTGGACTTCAATGGGTTGCCGGGTTATACAGCCTCGTCATTCGACTTCGCTTATGGTGCTATCGTCACGGGTGGTTTTCGATGACTCGCTTGCCCTGTCGTATCGTGAGTGTGGGCAACCTTACGGTCGGAGGAACGGGCAAGACTCCCGTCGTCATTCTCCTTGCGCAGTGGCTGTTGGCCAAAGGCCAGAGAGTGGCGATCTTGAGTCGGGGGTACAAACGAGCGAGTACGACACCACATCTTCTCGTGTCGAGTGGGTCGGAACTCCTGGCTGGGCCATCAGAGGCGGGGGATGAACCGTTCTTGATTGCCCAGCGGTGTCCTCAAGCCATTGTTGCGGTCGGTGCTGATCGGGTAGCACTCGGTCGTTGGGTGTTGGAGCAATATCCTATCGATTGCATCGTGCTTGACGACGGCTTTCAGCACATGGCGCTTCATCGTGATGTCGATCTGGTCTTGCTGGATGCGACTGATGCAGCTGGACTGGATGGGCTGCTTCCCGCTGGGAGGCTCCGGGAGCCGGTGACTGGATTGAATCGAGCCAGCGCCATCATCATTACTCGAGCCGAGGTCCGTCAGGAGGTTGACGCTATTCGGAACCGATTGCGAGATGCTGTTCCTTCACCATTACCTGCGATTGAGGTTGTGTTTAAGCCAGTGCTCTTCCTCTCGATTATTGGAGGGGAGCAAGAGTCGGTGGTATGGGGCCTGAAGAGAAAGGCGTGGTTGGTGAGTGGGATCGGGAATAGCCCATCCTTTCGCCGATCCGCGGAGTCCATTGGTGTCGAGATCGTGGGAGAATCTGCGTTCGAAGATCATCATCACTATACGCCGAGTGAGATCGAGTACATTCGTCAGGCTATGCAAGGCACAGGGAGCGAGTTCGTTCTGACCACTGAAAAGGATGGAGGGAAACTCGGTCCGTTTTTGACGCCCGACGATCCCTGGTGGATGCTTCGGGTTGGGGCAGAGGTAGTGCATGGTGAAGAACAGCTGCGTGCCTTACTCGGTCTGCCACTGTCAGAGGAAGGTCGGCCATTGGAGGTACGTGCATAGGACGCTCCCACAAAGAATCCTCGTACGGGCGCCGAATTGGATCGGTGACGCGGTGATGTGTGAGCCTGCCCTTCGTGGGCTTCGGTCGCTATTTCCATCGGCGGAGTTGACGATACTGGCCAAACCTAGCATCGCGGAACTGTACACTGGCTGCTCGGGAGTGGACCAGGTGCTAGTCTACGATGACAAGGGTAGCCATGTCGGGATTGCTGGGAAATGGGCACTTGCAGGATTGTTACGCCGGCACCATTTCGATTTGGCCGTCCTGTTTCAGAATGCGTTCGAGGCGGCATTCCTTGCGTGGCTTGCTGGCATCCCCAGGCGATATGGGTACGCCACCGACGGAAGGGTTCTGTTTCTCACTCAGCCAGTCGGGGTTCCCCATCCTGAAAGCCTGGTGCATCAAGTCGAGTACTATTGGAACATGTTGAAGCCGCTTGGGGTGTCCGGTGACGCTCCGCTTCCCACGCTCCATGTGTCGACCGACGAGGACCATATAGTCGATACCAGACTGGCATCGGCCGGAATTGACTCGGCACATCTCATGGTCGGTATCAACCCTGGGTCGACATATGGCAGTGCCAAACGTTGGTTGCCCGAGAGATTCGCGGAGGTGGCACAACGGGTGGTCCGGCAGCTAGAGAAAGAAGTAGGAGTGGGTGTCGCTGTGGCCATCCTCGGAGGGAGAGGGGAAGAGTCACTCGGAAAAAGCATCGCGTCTCGCCTTGACTGTCGTTCGGTTGTCCTGTCCGGAGCGACGACCATTCGCGAGCTCATGACCGTGGTAAAGCGTTGTTGCCTACTCATTACGAATGATACCGGTCCGATGCATATTGCTGCTGCCTTTGGTGTCCCAATTGTTGCGGTCTTTGGGCCAACCGATTCGCGCACGACGGCCCCCTATGGGCAAGAACAGTCAGTGGTGCGAGAGCCCGTCGACTGTGCGCCCTGTCTTCTCAGGGACTGCCCAATCGATCACCGGTGTATGACGCGTATTTCGGTCGATCGAGTGTATGAAACGGTCCTGAAGCAAATCAGTGCGGGCAGGATCACGGAAGGCAGGGTGAGCCAGGACAAACTGAAGAGTCAAGAACCGGCCATCAGTACAGCGACGCGCTCAACCAGCCAATCTGGAAGCGAGTCAATGGTTCTTGATGGCTACACCATCTTTCTTGATCGAGATGGAACGCTGAATCCCGATCCCGGCTACATCAAGTCTCCTGATCAGTTCGAGCTATTTCCGGGAGTTCCAGAGGCTCTCGCAAAGCTCAAACGAGCCGGCGCTCGATTGATCATGGTGACGAACCAATCGGGCATCGCTCGAGGTTTGTTGTCGCAAGACGACCTTGCGGCGGTTCATGCGAAACTGAAGGCGCTTCTTGATCGTGGAGATGCATCGCTGGACGCCATCTATTTCTGTCCACATCATCCCGACGTTGGGTGTAATTGTCGAAAGCCGAATCGAGGAATGATCGACCAAGCTGTGCGTGAACGAGGAGTCGACCTTGAACGTGTCTATCTAATCGGCGATCATATGCGAGATATCGAACTTGCGAAACGCATCGGTGCGCGGAGCATTTTAGTGACGACGGGAGTTGTTCGTCCGTATGAGCTTCAAGGGGAGAGTGCGACTGCGCCGACTCCGGATTGGATTGCATCCTCAATGACTGATGCAGCAGATTGGCTGTTGTCCGACGTAGAGACACGATCGGTGTAAGCAACCGAAAGGAATCCGTCGATGAGCCAAGACAACGTGTGTTCGATCCCGTGTAACCTCTGTGGTGGGAAAGAGGTCGCGATTCTGTCGAATCGAAGCCGAAGTGGGAAGCCGCTGCAGACCGTCATTTGCCGTGCGTGCGGGCTTGTATGGTCGGATCCTCGACCCCATGAAGCCAGGCGGTATTATGAGGACGAGTATCGTCTTTCCTATAAACAAACCTACAGTCCGAAACCGAAACATGTGTTGCGGGCCGGTCAGGTTGCCTTGTCACGGTTCGAGAAGATTGAACCGTTACTGCCGAGTCGAAAAGCGGTGCTCGATGTCGGGACCGGCGGCGGAGAGTTCGCGTATTTGCTTCAAGCGTTAGGACATTCCGTCAGCGGGGTTGAGCCCAATAGGGGCTATGCCGATTACTCGATACGAGAATATGGCCTTGCGGTTCAAGTCGGATTCGTGCAAGACGCGGCATTCCCCCCTGAATCGTTTGATGTCGTCACGATTTGGCATGTGCTTGAGCACACCGAAGACCCGGGTCATGTGTTGGCCCTGTTGCGATCATGGCTCAAAGCTGACGGCATGCTCGTCGTGGAAGTCCCTAATATTGAATCGACCTGTCAGGCCCCGAAGAGCACCTTTCATGAAGCGCATCTTTACAACTTTAACGTGGTGTCATTGCGTCGGTTGGCCAAAAAACATGGGATGCATGAAGCGTGGCATGTGATCTCGCGCGATGGCGGCAATATCACCATGTGTCTGGCCCGCGTGCACTCTTCGTTGGAAGAGCCGTACGACGCCGCAATTCCAGGGAACTATGAGTGGGTATCCGGCATTGTGCGAGGCCATAGTGACTTGCGCCGCCATCTGACACCAGTGCCCTATCTGAGAGCGTGGCAACGCCTCTGCCGATCCTTGAAGGAACGGCGAGAAACAGCAGATGTAGCAGGTGGGAGGGCGTTACTTGACGAGCTCTATTCTCATCAGCTCAAGAACTACTCAGTAAGCCAATGACGTACCCCATGTAGTTGGGGGTATGGGCTGGTGCGTTCTTTGGGCGTTGGTCTGTTCATCAAGGGATGGGCTCCGTGCTAGATCTTCCGGTATCATCTGTAACTTCAATCGATGGTGTCTCCTCTTCAGTTTCGGGTCGCAGCCGTATACTTCTGATCAAACCCAGCTCTCTGGGGGATATCGTTCACACGCTTCCTGTGGTGTCGGTCATCAAAACGCAATGGCCGGGATCACATATTACTTGGCTTGTTAAGCGTCAGTGGGCCGACCTCGTCGAGCGTGTCGAAGGCGTTGATCGTGTGTGGCCGGTTGATCCAACTGTATGGAGTTGGGTGAAGCAGGGACGGGCGCTCCAAACGGAGGGATTTGACCTCGCCATTGACTTGCAGGGATTGTTTCGTAGTGCTGTTCTCGCTTATTTGAGCGGGGCCCCGATGCGCATTGGATTTGCCAATGGACGGGAGGGGAGCCCGTGGTTCTATACGCATCGTGTACCTGTTCTCAATCCGGATGTCCATGCTGTTGACCGATACCTTCTGGTTGCTGCGGCTTTGGGCTTAGTCGTGCCTAAGAGGCCACGGTTTGCTTTTAGAATATTGGATGAAGATCTCGCAGTTGTTCGAAGGCTATTTGAACGTAATAACTTCTCCATCGACAGGCCCTGGGTTGCCATGAATGTCGGGGCGCGCTGGACGACTAAGCGCTGGCCGCTCACTTCTTTTTCTGCTGTTGCAGATTTGTTATATGAAACACATCGTAATCCGGTGGTTCTCATAGGAAGCTCAGATGACCGGCCGTCGCTCGAGAGACTTCGAGATTTGATGAAACGACCATGTATTGATTTAAGTGGTCAGGTCCCTTTGAGGTGTTTGCCGGCTCTACTCTCAAAGGCGGCTGTCATGATCACCAATGACTCAGGACCTATGCATGTCGCTGCAGCATGTGGGATACCAGTGGTCGCGATGTTTGGGCCGACCAGTGCGACTCGGACTGGTCCGTATGGGGAAGGCCATCGTGTGCTCACGGGGCGAGTCTCTTGCAGCCCATGCTTTAGTCGCGTGTGCCGTCACGATCCGGAGATGGAGTGTCTTATGCTCATTACGCCGACTCACGTGACGGATGCGGTACAACCGCTGTTAGCCGTCCATGGGACATCTGCATGAATGTGCTGATTGTTCGGCCAGATGGTATTGGAGATGTACTCCTTTCTCTCCCTGTTGCGACACAGCTCAAAAGCCTTCTGCCGGGCGGCACGATTGGATTTCTCACCAGCCCGACAGTCGCCCCTCTCCTGGAATTTCATCCCGATGTCGACTATGTTCGAACGATTGGTTTCACGGCTCCCTTGAGCGAATTGCGTCGTACGTTTTCTGGGGGAATTGACGCGGCGATCTTTCTGAAACCATTTCGTCGCTTGATGTGGGCTGCCTGGCTGGCTCGAGTTCCAGTGCGTGTGGCCACCGGGTATCGATGGTATAGCCTACTGGCCAATCGACGCGTGTACGAACACCGCAGTGAATTCTCCAAACATGAATCGGAATACAATGTGGAGATGCTCAGCGGACTGCAGGTGCATCCTGGGAAGGTTCATCCTCCCACTCTGGTTCTAACGGATCAGGAGCGAGACGGGGGGGCATTACGCTGGGCGACTGTGTCAAGCCCGCGTATCGTTGTTCACCCAGGAGGCCTCTCCGCGCGCCGATGGAGGCCAAGGCACTATCGGGATCTCGCGGTCGAACTGGGACGTGCTGGTTACGGTGTGATGTTCACCGGCAGTCAAACTGAAAGAAGCCAATTCGAACAGGATGCCCCATCTACCGCACTATTTCCCGCAGGGATCATCAACTGCATGGGGCAACTTTCTATCCGAGAGCTCATGGCCGTCATTGCCAATGCGCATGTGGTGGTATCTGGAGCTACGGGGCCGGCTCATATAGCGGCAGCGCTCAAGATACCAACAGTCAGCCTATTTGATCCTCGACGAAACAATTTACCGGTCAGATGGAAACCTCTCGGAACGGGAATCTTGCTGCGGCCAGATGTTCCGACCTGTGACAAATGCATCGGAGAGTCCTGTCCCTATTGGGACTGCCTTGATCGGATTAGGATAGAAAAGGTGGTGGCAGCCATCGGTCAGGCGATAGAACCTTCCTCGACGTTCACCATTCTGCACGTTTAGGAAGGATCGCAGACGAGCTTGAAGTGTGGATGTATCGGTATTGCGCTTGACTCCTCTGTCTTTATATGTTCATATTCTGAACGTTGGAAGTCCAACCATAACCGCATGAATCTTCAAGGTAAACGAGACCTTCTTTTACTGACCGAGGTCGAGCGAGATGGGGCCGTGACTCAACGGTCCTTAGCCACAAAGCTAGGTGTCGCACTAGGTTTGACCAATCTTTATCTCAAGCGACTTGCCCGGAAGGGATACATCAAGATCACCACGATCCCTTCTCAGCGCGTTCGATATTTGCTGACGCCGCAAGGGTTTGCCGAGAAATCAAGGCTCACATATCTCTATATGCAATATTCATTATCCCATTATCGGGATATGCGGGCACAGCTCCGGGCAACGCTCTCACTTGCTGCTCAACGAGGGATGAAACGGGTGGTCATTTATGGGACCGGTGCGTTGGCCGAGATGGCGTACCTCTCTCTTCGCGAAATGCAGTTGACGTTGGTCGGATTTGTCGATGATGGACAACAGGAGTCATTTCTTTCCTATCCAGTCTGGCGATCGAAGGCTTTAGATCAGTGGGAATTTGATGCCGTATTAGTGGCAGATTTAGAAGAAAGTTTACGGTACCAGGAAGAGCTGGGCCGTCGATGCGTTCCAGATGAGAAGGTTCTCGTGCTGGGTCCTTCCGTTTAGGGGCACGAGAGAGAGCGGTGTTTTTTCTCTGTCTGTAAGTGAGAGGGCGAAGCTGTGTCCGATGACAGCGGATATCGTGATAGGGAACGTATCGAGACCGAACGCCTTCACTGGTACGCGTTGCGTACGAGGTCACGTCATGAAAAACTTGTGCGAGATCAACTCGACAAGCAGGGAATCGAGCCATTGCTCCCGACGGTCAAGCGTTTGAGTCAATGGAAAGATCGAAAAAAGGAAATCGAGGTTCCATTATTTTCCGGTTACTGTTTCGTGCGGTTTGCTCAGCGAGAAAAGACGCCGATACAAAAGGTCACCGGTGTCGTGGAGATCGTGGGCTGCGGAAGTCGGCCAGAGCCGATTCCGGAACAAGAGATCGACGCGTTGCGTCGTCTTATAACTAGCGTGCTTCCCTATGATCCCCATCCATACCTTCATGAAGGGATGAAGGTGGAAGTGACCCGTGGCCCCTTGCAGGGCGTTCAAGGAATTCTGCTCCGGAAAGAGAAGCGACATCGGCTTGTCATTGGTGTTCGGTTGATTGAGCAGGCAGCGGCGGTGGAAATCGATGTGAGGGATGTTGTGCAGGCGTGAGGAACTGGAGCGAGACGATCTGACTGGCTTGGCAGGTGGCAGTGGTAGAAATTGACATACGGCAATTGCTGCCGAGACCGATCTGCGGTGTGATGTCAGGAATAATCTCATCTGCAGCCACTGCAGACATGAAGGATCTTCTCCTCAGATTCCCTCCTTCCAATTGTTGAACTGATGTTGGAAAGGCCAGTGAAGTGACCGACTTACCAGATCCGCTCTGGCTGCGCTATTTGCCTGTATCGCTTCGCAATCAGTTTGCGCACCGCCAAAATTTACTGAAGATTCTTCATAATGCAGCATGGCTCTTCAGTGATAAGATTTTGCGGATGGGTGTGGGTCTCATAGTCAGTGTATGGCTAGCCAGATATCTGGGTCCGGAAGATTTCGGCCTGTTCAATTTTGCAATCGCGTTTGTTTCACTTTTTGGGGCGCTGTCTACTCTGGGCCTCCCCGGTATTGTCGTTCGAGATCTCGTCAGTGAACCCAAAAGCAGGTTTGAGACTCTGGGCAGTGCGTTTGTGCTTCAGATCGGAGGTGGGCTCACAGCATTTTCCGTACTTATCGTTCTTATATCCATTTTCCGCCCGCATGATCGATCCGCCTGTGCTGTGGTCACCATAATTGGGCTTACACTGCTCTTGAAAGGGAGTGAAAACATAAAGTACTGGTTCGAATCGCAGGTGCAGTCCAAGTACACGGTCTGGGCAGAGAATTCCGTGTTTGTGGCGATGGCAGGGATAAAGATCGGATTCATACTCCTCGGTACGTCTCTTCTTGCGTTTGCGTGGATCACGGTTGTCGAAGGCTTGATCGCAGCGATTGTGTTGTTCGCCATATACGAGTGGGCAGGAGGGACGATACGGGCATGGCAGTTCAGTATCGTTCGAGCCAAAACGCTGTTGAAGCACAGTTGGCCGCTCATTCTTTCCGGGCTTGCCGTCATGGTGTATATGCGTATCGATCAGATTATGTTGGGGCAAATGCTCAATGATGAGGCCGTCGGGATCTACTCAGCTGCCGTTCGCATCAGTGAAGCATGGTATTTCATCCCTATGGCAATTGCGGGGTCGGTGTTTCCGGCGCTACTCGATGCAAAAAGGACCAGCGAAGCTCTATACCTTGAGAAATTCCAAACGCTGTACGACACCCTGGTTGTGATTGCACTTGTGGTAGCAATCCCAGTGACATTTCTTGCTAGCCAGATAGTCGTGACCCTTTTTGGGCAAGAATATCGTGAGGCAGGAACCATTCTTTCCATCCATATATGGACCGCCTTGTTCGTGTTTCTTGGCGTGGCAAGCGGGAAATGGTTTCTTGCAGAGAATCGCCAAGTGCTCGCATTACATCGAGTGTTTTGGGGGATGGGGATCAATGTTGGTTTGAACGTTCTCTGGATCCCACAGTATGGGGGGGTTGGCGCGGCGGTTGCGACTTTGGTTTCGCAAGCGGTAGCTGCTCTGCTCATTGATGTGGTTCATAAGGAAACGAGGCTTATGTTCTGGATGAAGCTGAGAGCCTGCCTGCTAACGAGGGTCTTCCGTGTACAATATTCTGCTTAGAATATACGCCTCTGTTTTTGCGCGCAGACGATTTCGCAAGTTCAATATGTTGCTGTTCGACCTCGGATTGCGCGGGCTAGGAATTCTCAACTATCAGGATCGAACGATTAGTGGGGAGCTGACGTTCCTCCATCATTATTTGAAGGATAAGGATAGCCCGGTTGTTCTTGATGTTGGAGCAAATGGCGGGAGTTACTCGTGTGATGTTGTGGCGAGCAACTCCTCCGCAATGGTTTTCGCGTTTGAGCCTCACCCATATACGTTTGAGAGATTGGTTGCGAATGTCGCTTCGTACGGAAACGTGCGTCCCATTAATTGTGCGGTCGGAGATTCATCTGGCTGTCAGACTCTGTATGACCGCCCTTCGGAGAGTGGGACAACGCATGCCTCAATTTTTAGGGAGGTCATAGAAGATATTCACAAGGTCCAATCATCAAAGTATGAAGTCAAAGTCATTACATTGGATGAGTTTATCGAGGAACAGCGATTAGTACGAGTCGACCTGTTAAAAATCGATACTGAAGGATATGAGCTCAATGTGTTGAAGGGCGGTGTCAAAGCTATTCGATCAGGGATCTTTCGAGTGATTCAGTTCGAGTTTAATGAAATGAATGTTGTCTCACGAGTGTTCTTTAGGGATTTCCTCGAGATGCTTCCGCAATACCGGCTTCATCGTATGCTCCCGAGAGGGTTACAAAGAATCGACACGTATCGCCCGCTCCGATGCGAGCTGTTCGCATTTCAGAACATCGTCGCAATTTTGGACGAGGACATAGCGTGTAGTGGGGTGTAGGTAATGGATGTAAGATGTCATCAATGGGTGAACAGGAAATGACTTGCGCCCCCCTCGCGCTTTTCGTCTATAACCGCCCTGATCACACGCGTCGGACGGTAGAGGCGCTAGCAGCCAATACGCTTGCCAGTGAGACCCCACTGCACGTGTTTTCCGATGCGCCTAGAAGCGAAGCCGCATGTCGAGCGGTTGAAGAAGTCCGGTCGTATATTCAAACGATCGCCGGGTTCCAGTCAGTGACAATCATCGAGCGCGAGACCAACTTCGGCTTAGCTGGTTCGATAATCGATGGGGTGACCAGTCTGTGCGATGCATTTGGCTGTGTAATCGTATTGGAGGATGATCTGGTTACCTCGCCGCATTTTTTGTCCTACATGAACGACGCGTTAACGCGTTATGAGCATGAAGAGCGAGTTATGCAGGTTGGTGGATATATGTTTCCGGTTGAGGTGGCCCTTCATGAAGATGCCTTGTTGCTACCCTTTATCACCTCATGGGGGTGGGCAACTTGGAGTCGTGCTTGGCGGAGTTTTGATGCCGAGGCGAAGGGGTACGAAAGATTGGTGGAAGATCGTTTCCTGAGAGACCGATTCAACTTGGGTGGTCATTATGATTACTTCAAAATGCTCAGGGCCTACCGAGAGGGGACTGTGGATTCTTGGGCAATCCGATGGTATCTCAGCGTATTCATGCGTGGCGGGCTTGCGTTATTCCCCAAGAAAACCTTGATAAGTAATCTGGGTTTTGACGGGAGCGGTGTGAATTGTGCCGTGAGCAAGATCGACCAGTCTCCACTGGATATGACGTTTCAAGTATTATCCATGCCACAGCAGATCAAAGCATCTGAGGCGCAAGCCTCCTTGTTGGATCATCTACCTGTTCCAACGCTGAGCGTCGCTTCTTTGACTAATCGGGTGCTTAGTCGTCTTAAACGATTCTCCCTTTTTCGATATACGTGCGTGTCGTGATCGGTCCCGTTCTTAAGCTGCTCTCAATGGTGACCAGAAGGTTTGTTGCTCGCCGGTTTAGAGATTTCTCCGTCGCTCCCAATAGTGATTTGCTCGCTTGGCGTATTCGGGGCGGTACAGGGTGTCGATTGGTGATTGGTGAAGGCTGTGTTGTGAGGAGTCGTGTCGTATTTGAACGGGAAAGCGTGAGAATCTCCGTGGGAGATCGTTGTTTTATTGGCAAAGGGGTCATTTCTAGTGCTGAGAGTGTCGAAATTGGGAATGACGTACTAATCTCCTGGGGAGTTACCATTACAGACCATAATTCACACAGCTTGAAGTTTTTAGAGCGACAGCGCGATGTGGGGGATTGGCGTGGTTCGGCTAAAAACTGGCTAGGGGTGAAGGTCGGGAAGGTTGTCATTCAAGATAAAGCCTGGATTGGGTTTAACGCGATTGTCTTAAAAGGCGTGACGATCGGTGAGGGGGCAATCGTCGGTGCAGGGAGTGTGGTGAGCAAAGACGTTCCCCCGTTCACGATTGTTGCCGGTAATCCAGCCAGAGTTGTTCGTGAGCTCGCTCCAGATGAGCGATAGATACGGCTCCTGGGAAGAGGCGGTGGTCTGGCTTGCTGCGCAACCCGACAAGCAGGAATTGGTCCGGGATTGTTACTTCGATTCATCACCGGAAGACGCGGCCGAGCGCTACTCACGAAGCGATGAGTGGAACGCGATCGGCACATTCTTGCCGTTTGCCCCAGGACGAGCGTTGGACGTTGGGGCTGGACGTGGCATTGCCAGCTACGCGTTGGCGAAATCGGGCTGGCAAGTCGTGGCTATGGAGCCTGATCCCAGCAATGTCGTGGGAAGAGGGGCTATCCAGAGAATAGCATGCTCCAAAGGGCTGCCAATCGAAGTTGTGGGAGAGTTTGGCGAGCAGATACCGTGTGACTCAGGTTCTTTCGATCTCGTTTTGGCGCGTCAGGTACTCCATCATGCCCGTGATCTACCTGCTTTGTGTCTGGAAGCGTTTCGCGTGTTAAAGCCAGGGGGGACATTCATTGCCGTTCGCGACCATGTCATTACATCGCCTGGCGATCTGCCTGCGTTCCTACAGGTCCATCCGTTGCATCAGTTATACGGCGGGGAAAATGCCTATCAATTAGACCAGTACCTCCATGCGTTCCATGCTGCCGGTTTTCGGGTAGATCAGATGTTTCGTTCATTCGACAGCGTCATCAATTATGCACCCCGAACACGGGAGTCGTTGCGGCAGGAGCTTCAGCGTAGACTCAATCGGCTGCCATTAGGCACTCTGGCGGGGCGGTGCTTTAATGTTGAATTCATCCTGGATCTAGCGCTTGCCGTATTGTCTCGCGTTGATCAACGGCCTGGCCGACTGTACTCGTTTGTATGCAGCAGGCCTCACTCGTAAGCTGACACCATGGCAACGATCTGGATTACTGGTGGAAAGGGGTTTATTGGCAGGTATCTGGCCCGATTAATTTCTCTCGAGGGCAATCGAGTTTGTGGTATCGGACATGGGTTATGGCCAGCCGAAGAAGCAAGAAAGTGGGGGTACACTGATTGGTGTAACGGGGAGATCGAGGCGACCAATCTGAGCCAGTTAGCTCAGGTTTCAGGATTGCCGGATGTGGTGTATCACTTGGCAGGCGGTTCATCGGTTGGCACGTCACTCCTCCATCCTCGTGAAGATTTCTGCCGCTCGGTCGAGAGCACGTCTCGCCTGCTCGAATGGTGTCGCTTGAATACACAAGAGCTGCATATTGTCAGTGTATCCAGCGCAGCTGTGTATGGTGTCACGCCCATGGGACCAATTTCCGAACGAAGCGATCTCCGCCCCTATTCACCGTATGGTGTGCACAAGGCGATGATGGAAGGTTTGTGCCAGGCGTATGCTCGTAGTTTTGGCCTCAGTCTCGCAATCGTTCGTCTATTTTCCGTGTACGGAGCAGGACTGGAAAAACAGCTGATCTGGGACTTGTGCACCAAGTTAAAAAGAGCAGGAAACAGTCCGGTGCTCTTAGGTGGGACCGGGAAAGAGTTGCGCGATTGGGTGCATGTCACGGATGCCGCGGCGTTGCTTTGGTTGGTGTGCGCCCAGTGTGATGCGAGTTGTCCGGTGATCAACGGTGGCACGGGCATTGCCACCTCAATTCGAGAGGTGGCAAGCACTGTTTGCGAGGCATGGGGCGAAGGCGTCGGCGTTACATTCAGCGGGATCGCACGAGCGGGTGATCCACCCTGTCTGGTCGCCGATTGCACGAAGGCTGCCCACCTGGGTTTTAAACCGGGGGTAAGGCTTGATAATGGTATTCATGAAACTGTGGGTTGGTTTAAGGCCAGAGGATAAGACATGCGCGTTGCCTTCACCTTAATCGACAGCATGAGGTGGACGGGTGGTTACAACTACTTGCTCAATCTTTTTAGGGCGATTCGGAATTATGAATCGGATCACATCAACCCGATCCTGTTTTGTGGTGAAGATGCAGGCAAACATGATGTGGGTGCCTTTCTTGATGCAGGTGATATAGAAGTCGTTCGTTCGTCCGTATTTGATGTGCATAGAAAGATGTCAAATATAATGCGTGCCTGTCTGTTTGGAGTAGATTCTCATGCGCTTCAGGTGTTTCGCCGGCACCAGGTCGACGTGGTGTTTGAAAACGCGGCGTTCTATGGGCGGTGTTTTCCCATTCCAACGATAGCCTGGTTGCCGGATTTTCAACACCGCCATTTGCGACAGCAATTCAGCGTTCGTGCCTATTGGCAACGCGAATTGGGCTATCGCGCGCAAGTCGCGTCCGGCAGGGTCATTATGTTGAGCAGTGAGGATGCGCGAAAGGACTGCGAGCGTTTCTATCCGAGCGTGAAGGGAAGAACGACTGTCGTGCGGTTTGCGGCATTCATTTCGTCCGACTTGATCAGTTCGTCTCCCGGAGAAGTCGTGCAGGAATATGGGTTGCCTTCCAGGTTTTTCTATTTGCCTAACCAATTCTGGAAGCATAAGAATCATCTGGTCGTCATTGAGGCGCTTGGTTTATTGAAGCGACAGGGCATAGACCTGGTTGTCGCGGTGACCGGTAGTCCTCTGGACCCCCGTCATCCAGAATACATCGGACAGCTGCATTCACGTATCGAATCATTGGGGTTGCGAGACAATTTCCGCATAATCGGACTTGTGCCGAGGCCGCATGTCATAGCCTTGCTGCAAACCTGTACAGCACTCATCAATCCCTCGTTTTGTGAAGGGTGGAGCAGTACCGTCGAAGAAGCGCGTGTGCTGGGGGTTCCGATGCTGCTTTCGGACATCGCAGTCCACCGCGAGCAAATGGAACGTGGCGCAACATATTTTAGGCCAGATGATGTCGAGAGGTTGGCGGTGGCGATGCGCACTATGGCGCTCGCCGCTTCTTCTATCATGCCAACGCGAGCGCCGGAGGTTCGGGGTTACGAGCACGTACGCCGGTTTGCACAAGACTTTGTTGCTGTGGCCGAGCAGGCCGTCAGGAGACCTCAATTGAAGGATGTGGCATGAGTGCCGCCTCATGAAAGTTAGTATTGTCACAGTATGCTATAACGCCGCCGCTACCATTGCTGATACGCTTGAGTCGATTGCCCTGCAGAGTTTTCTCGATGTCGAGAATATTGTCATCGATGGGGCATCCACTGACAATACACTCGAGATCGTGCAACGGTATGCCGGACGACTGACTCAGGTGCACTCGGATCCGGATCATGGTGTCTACGACGCCATGAACAAAGGATTGGCGCTTGCATCTGGTGAGGTGATTGGCTTTCTCAATGCCGATGATGTTTATGCGGGCAAAGATGTCCTTTCTCGAGTTATGGCAATCATGGAGCGTGAAGGGTTGGATGCTCTGTTAGGGGACGTGGAGTTTTTTAGACCGGAGGATCCAGCGCGGACGGTGCGCCGCTACCGGTCCGCACGGTTTACCCCTGACCGAATCGCATGGGGCTGGATGCCTGCCCATCCGGCGCTCTTTCTTCGGCGCCACGTGTACGAGCGGTTCGGTCTGTTTCGTACCGACTATCGGATCGCCGGCGATTTTGAGTTTTGTGCGCGCATCTTCCGGGACGAGACTCTGGCTTTCCGGAGTGTTCCTGAAACACTCGTGCGCATGCGGACTGGGGGCATCAGTACTGGCGGCTGGCGGAGTACGCTCCTGCTTAATAGAGAAGTGATGCGTGCCTGCCGTGAAAACGGGATCGATACGAATATGTTGAAGATCTTTTCCAAATATCCTGCCAAGGTACTGGAGTTTTTTGTGAAGTGACAGACTGGCCTGCCGCTCAGATGGGTGATCACACCCTCGTAACTGGGGCGAACGGGTTCATCGGTTCGGCACTCTGTCACCGACTGCGGGCCGTGGGGATGTCTGTGCGGGGAGGGGTACGCGATCATTCGCGGATTTCCGCGTTCGACAGTTCAATATCCAGAGGGTTCGAATGGATTGTGCTGCACGATCAATCGACCGACTGTGAGATGCGGCAGGCGCTGGACGGAGTGCAGGTGGTCATCCATCTGGCGGCGAAAGTCCATGTCGTGACAGGGGGTACCACCGATGCGCTGTGTGAATTTCGTCGAGTCAATACAGATTGGACTGAGCGGCTTGCACAGGCTGCAGTGGGGCAAGGTGTGCGTCGATTTGTATACATGAGTTCGATCAAAGTGAACGGCGAAGAGAGCAGCATGCCGTTTACGGAATGGGATGCGCCAGATCCGAGGGACCCATATGGCTTGTCAAAGTGGGAAGCCGAGCAGAGGCTGGCAAAGGTTTCGACAGAAACAGGTTTGGAGACGGTAGTCATCCGATCTCCCCTCGTCTATGGCCCTGGTGTGGGAGGGAATTTTTTGCAACTGCTGAAAGTTCTGCACAGAGAAATTCCGCTTCCGCTTGCCCGAGTAGAGAATCGGCGGAGTCTGATTTATAGTAGGAACTTGGTCGACGCCCTCACGCTGTGTGGATGGGACGCTCGGGCGGCTGGTCAAACCTATCTGGTCAGCGACGGGGAAGACTTGTCCACGCCGGACTTGATTCGTCGACTTGCCAAGGCTTTGAGATCATCTTCGCGGCTGTGGCCAGTCCCACTTTCGGTGCTCCGTTGGTTGGGGGAGGCTGTTGGGCAGAAAGCGATAGTCGATCGGCTCCTCGGCTCACTCCAAGTAGATTCGTCGAGGATCAGGCGGGAATTGAATTGGCAACCCTCCTATTCGGTCGACCAAGGTCTCGCTGCAACAATAGCCTGGTTCGTTCCGGGATCAGGTTGTCGGGTAACCGCCGAATGACGTATAGCATGCTCTGTCTCCTCTGGGGGGCGATAGAACGGATTGGGCATCGCTAACCCCAAACCGGTAATTTTGCCGTTCATATTTCATATGGAAATTCACTGGTTATGAGCCCGAACAGTCTCATGCATCATCCGTTGGTGGTGGCACTGCCTGCCTGTACCGGCTTTATCGTCGCCTGCTGGATGACAAGACGTTTATGTTCGCCGAAATCGTCTCTCTCCATACTTGCTCATCCCAATGAACGAACATTGCATTCTATGCCGACTCCACAAACAGGAGGGCTCGCCGTTATTACAAGTGTGGTCACGAGTCTTATTGCGGCTGCGACTGTGCTAGCAATCATGGAACCTTCCCAAACTGTGTTGCCAAAGGGGATGGCGTCAGGGAGCGTCTGGATCGTGCTCTCTATGTTGCTCATTTTCACTGTGTCGTTCATCGACGACAGTATCGGTCTCCCTGCCAGTCTCCGTTTAGGAATTCAAGCTGTCTCGTCCCTTATCATTGTTGTGGGGATTGGCCTGACCTTGTCTTCCATCTCTTTACCCGGAGGACCGAACATCCTATTGGGGGTAGCCGCGATCCCTGTGAGCGTCCTTGTACTCATGTGGATGGCCAATCTGTACAACTTTATGGATGGCATGGATGGATTTTCAGGCGGAATGACAGCGATTGGCTTTGGATTTCTAGCCTATTTTGGGTGGGAAGCTGGGTATCCTATCATGCTCTTGATCGCCACTATCGTGGCAATGAGCGCAGTTGGATTTCTTGCCCATAATTTTCCCCCCGCGCGGATCTTCATGGGCGATGCCGGGAGTATCACAGTCGGCTTCTTGGCGGGGACGTTGATGATCCTGGGAGTTCGAGACAGAATATTCAGCTTGTGGGTCCCAATCATCATCTTTTCTCCTTTTATCGTTGATGCAACGGTTACCTTAATTCGACGGGCCTTCCAACGTAAAAAAATCTGGGAAGCTCACCGGGAGCACTATTATCAACGATTGGTTCTGAGTGGGTGGAGCCATCGTCGGACGGTACTGGTGGAATATAGCCTCATGATGTTCTGTGGAGGATTAGCCATTCTGTATCATCACTCAACTGAAAAATGGCAGCTCGTCCTCCTTGGGACATGGTTGGTCGTGTTCGCGGCATTGGGGCAGTCCGTGAGCAGGTTGGAACGGCGAGCAAAAGAGTTACGTCCAGTGTCGGATTCTCACGCGGCAAGGAAGGAGCACCAGGCACCGCCTGTCTCTTCACCGACCCCTGAGAGGGAGACCGTCAAAGCCTAGCAGGGGCGGCTGACGATCATGTCGTAGCTCACAAATAGGGCATGTCCACTACAGAGCGGGTTTTGGATAACAAGCAGGCTGTTGGCTCATCTGCTGGGTGGGCAAATCGCCTTCAGACGGAGGCTCGGCGAGCTGCGGGTTGGACGACGATCGCATTAGGGTTCACTATTCCGATGTGGGTGGTGGCCGACAGCGTCCTCGTCGTTCTGCTTGTGTTGTGCTGGGCTGTTTGCGGTGAGTGGCGAGAAAAGTTGCACCGGATCACCGGGAATCCGGTGGCTCTGAGCATGTTGTTGTTGTTTGGGTGGTTATTGGCAGGATCGTTCTGGGGATTGGGGGCTCTTGATGAACGACTGCTGGCCGTGAAGAAATACGCAGACCTCTTGCTGATTCCTCTTTTAATTTCACTCGTGGTTGACCTTCAAGAGCGCCGTCGCGCGATCTTGGTTTTGGCAGCGTCCTTAGGTGTGTCCTTGGTGCTGTCACTTGTACTTGGTTCCGGAGTTCTTCAGACTGGATGGATTCTTGGTTGCGATCCCTCCAACCCATGCGTTTTCAAGCGACACACGACTCATAATGTGCTGATGGCCTTTGGTGCGCTCCTGTTCGCTATCTTGGCTTTCAGATCTTCACACAAGTGGAACAGATGGGGATGGGGGAGCGCATCCATCTTGGCCGCTGGTAATGTGCTATTGATGGTCCAAGGCCGAACAGGGTATGCCGTATTGGCTGGGCTTGCCTTGTTGGCCTTTTATATGTTCTTTGGGTGGCGAGGTATAGTGGCAGCGATTCTGGTGCTCAGCTTGTCATTTTCGGCGGCTTATCAGGTTTCCTCTTCATTCCACACGCGGGTAAAGCTTGCTGTTTCTGCTGTCACACAATGGAATCCGCAGGTAGCAGTAAAGGATGATCCGATAGGCTGGCGATTGGAGTATTTTTATCACACGGCTGAGATCATTCAGGACCACCCGTTCATGGGTGTCGGAACCGGAGGATTCGTTCAAGCCTACCGCGCGCGCGTGGAACAGGCTGGTCTCGATGTTCCTCCCCATCCCCATAACCAATACCTCTTTATCATGGCACAGGTTGGAATAGTCGGACTGTGCTTATTGCTCTGGATCTTTGTGCAGCAATGGCGATCTGTTGCCCTCATTGAAGATGACGCCTATAGATTGCTGGCCAGAGGGCTGGTGATCACTATCGCAATTGGCTCTCTGTTCCAACCCATGCTCAACGATCATACGGAGAAACTGTTCTTCTGCTGGCTGTCTGGTCTCCTGTATTCCAGGACCGATAGGCTACCGAAAGTGAGGGCATGAGTCTTTCAGTTTATATCATCGCCTACAACGAGGCGAAAAAGATCGCGGACACGATTAACAGCGTGTTATGGGCTGATGAAATCATTGTGGCTGACTCCGCGAGTACCGACGAAACTGCACGGATCGCACAGGAGTTAGGTGCGCGAGTCGTTCAGGTTCCATTTCAGGGTTTTGGTCATCTACGTAATGAGACCATGAAATCCTGTACCCATGAATGGATCTTCAGCCTCGACACGGATGAGCAATGCACGCCGGAAGTTCGAGATGAAATTCTGGGGCTCCTTGCTGGAAGGCCGGCTCATGATGCCTACCTTGTCCCCAGGCGAAATTACTTTATGGGTCGGTGGATTAAGTATTCCGGCTGGTACCCTAATTTTCGCCAGCCGCAACTGTTTCGAAACGGGGCCATGAGATATGTGGAATCTCCTGTCCATGAAGGATATGAACTCTTGACCGCTAAACCGGTTGGTCGCCTGGAGCATGCGATCTGGCAAATTCCCTTCAGAGACTTTGAAGAAGTCGTCAAGAAAGCGAATCGCTATTCGTCCCTGGGCGCATTAAAGCTCGCGGACCATCGGGTATCTATGGGCACCGCTCTGTTTCATGCACTCTGGTCGTTTGTGAAACATTACATAGCGAAACGGGGATTTCTGGACGGTTGGCCCGGGTTTGTTATTGCCTTTGGGAATTTTGAAGGTACGTTTTATCGGTATGCCAAGCGGTATGAGAAGCAGGAAATGTGGCTCCCTCCCAAGCAAGCTCCGCTTCGTAGACATGACCGTGCCTCATCGAAATGAAAACAGCGGTGATCGTCACGACATACAACCGTCACGATGCATTGACGGCCGTGTTGGAAGGCTATTGTGGGCAAAGCGATCAAGCGTTCGATTTGATCGTGGCGGACGATGGTTCTCGAGAAGAGACGGCAGATGTCGTCCGGCGGTTTGCTCGACGTGCGTCATTCTCCATCATGCATGTGTGGCAGGAAGATCAGGGATTTCGAGCTGCGGAGATCCGTAATCGCGCCGTCGCATCGACGAGTGCCGAGTACGTGATCTTCACCGACGGTGATTGTGTCCCTTCCCGGCATTTCGTGTGGGCTCATAAGCATTTGGCAGAGGCTGGGTACTTTCTTGGCGCGAATCGTGTGTTGCTCTCCGAGGAACTGACGAACCGTGTCGTGCGTGAGCGAGTCCCCATTCATGCGTGGAGTGAGGTCGAATGGGCACGTCGCTGGTTGTGGCGTGATGTGAATCGTCTGCTCCCTCTGGTGCAGTTGCCTGATGGTCCGTTTCGAAAATGGTCGCCGAATCGTTGGAGTGGGATCAAAACCTGCAATCTCTCTGTATGGCGGACAGATCTGGTTCGGGTGAACGGGCTGGATGCAGCGTACCAAGGCTGGGGCTTGGAAGATTCCGATTTAGTCATTCGGCTGCTTCATGCCGGAGTGAAACACAAGAACGCGCGGTTTGCCGCGACAGTGTTTCATTTATGGCATCCGGAGCATGATCGCAGCCAGCTCCCTGTCAATCAGGAACGCCTAGAAGATCTTTTGAGGTCGAACGCAGTCCGGGCGAGGGTTGGGCTCGATGAGCTTGATAGCGCCTGATGGGGGGGTGGCTCTCGTTTCATTTGTCGTTGCCCAGTCGGTTGAGATGACGAGTTGCGTGAAACCACGGTGTTCTTGTCGGAAGGGAGCCTTCTGAGCTGCTCGAGTTGTAGCCGACGCATGAGCCAGATCGACGAATTCTCCTAGAGGCTGGGCACGTGATGAAGCCAGATATCGCCAGCGCCTTGATTGTCTGTACGCGTCGAATCGGGGATGTGCTCTTGGCTACACCCGTCATCCGTTCGCTTAAGACGGCGTTGCCCCATCTCCTGATCGATATGTTGGTCTTCGAAGGAACTCAAGATGTCTTGTCAGGCTATAGGGATCTACGGCGAGTGTTGACCATTTCTGAACGTCCATCGGCTGGGGCTCACTTCGAAGTACTTCGTGCGATCTGGCGTCGCTATGATGTCGCCATCTCAGTGTTGGCCGGAGACCGGCCGACGTTTCACGCATGGGTCGCCGGTCGATATCGAGTCGGAACGTTGCTGCCGGACAACAAATCATGGTGGAAGCGGCGTCTGCTTCACGAATGGGTGCCGTTCGACAACATACACACGCATACGGTAGCCATGAATCTGAAGTTGCTCGCGCCGTTTGGAGTGAGGAGGCTTGGAACGCCTGTTGTCAGCTGGACGTCGAGGGATGAAGTATCCATTCAACGCCGGTTTCCTCAACAGGGTATGCAACGATACGTGGTGATCCACGTTTCGCCAAAGTTCGCCTACAAGATGTGGACCGTAGCGGGATGGATCGCACTTGGCCGGTGGTTGATGGAGCAAGGACTTACGGTCGTTGTAACGGGAATGAAATCAGCTGAGACAGCGTATTGCGAACAGATTGTTCAGGGCTTGCCTGGCTCCGTCAATCTTGTGGGTCATGTGGCCCTGCCGGAGCTTGGCTGTCTACTCAGCCGTGCCGCGTTGTATATCGGAACCGATACCGCTGTGAGTCATATGGCGGCCGCCGTCGGGACGCCGTCGGTGGTGCTGTTCGGACCATCGAATCCGGTGAAGTGGGGACCTTGGCCGAAGGACTTTCCTCCAACCACTCAAAGTCCATGGCGCAGGCATGGGTCGCAGCGGCAGGGAAATGTGTTCCTTCTTCAAGGCGAAGGCGATTGTGTGCCCTGTCTCGCTGAAGGGTGCGACCGCCATGTCGAGAGTCAAAGTGAATGTCTTCAACAACTTCCTGTGTCTCGTGTGATGGAAGCAGCCGAAACCATGCTTGACGTGCCCACGTGCCTTACCCCGACCGTGGGTCTTGCATGAAACAAATAGTCGCCCAACTCTCTCACGCCATTGCCAACCGATATGGAAGCATGCTGCGTGTCTATCGCTCGTCACTGGTCATTACCGTCCAATTGATGCTGATTCTGGCGGCAAATCTTACGGCCTTCATGCTTCGGTTTGACGCGGACATTCCTCCGGAATATGCGCAGGTCATGTGGGATCATCTCCCTGCCGTGCTGCTGATATTCGGGTCCAGTCTCTGGGCGTTTGGCACGCAGAGAGGGCTCTGGCGATACGTTGGGCTTCATGACATTGGGAAGATCATATTAGCCTCTCTGACCGGCGTCGGAGTGTTTTACGTGATCCTCCATGTGTTTGGTGGAGTCATTCAATATCCGCGATCCGCCATCATTCTAACGGGTCTGCTGAACGCGTTGTACTTGGTCGGTATACGGTTGGCGGTGCGCTGGTTCAAGGAATGGTTGCGAATTGTGGGAGCCAGCGCCCGAAGGGCGTTGATAGTCGGCGCCGGCAATGCGGGAGAGTTGCTCGCTCGAGATATGTTGTCAGGTGGAGACTATGACTGCCGTCCAGTCGGTTTTTTGGACGATGACCCAGTCAAGCGGAAGATGAGGATTCATGGAATCCCGGTCGTAGGAACCATCGCCACCATCAAACAGGCCGCCGATAAGCTTGAGGCCAACGAGATCATCATCGCTATTCCGTCGGCGTCAACCACAGTCATGCAAAAAATCCTTACGGCATCAGAGGGCTGTACTATTCCTATCAAGACCTTGCCGAGCGTTAAACGTCTGCTCGATGATCCTGTCTCACTCCGACAAGTGAGACCGATGAACCTAGATGATTTGTTGCAGCGTGAGCCAGTCGAGACAGATCGTCAAGAGCTGACCCCCCTGATCATGGGGAAGACACTGCTCGTCACAGGAGCTGGAGGATCAATCGGATCGGAATTATGTCGACAAATAGCTCAGCACTCACCTCGTCTGTTAGTCCTGTTTGAGCGATATGAGAATGCTCTTCACTCGCTCACGCTGGAGTTGGGGGCGACATTTCCGGAGGTGAGGATTCTCCCGGTCATCGGAGATGTGACGGTGCCAGATCGCGTGGATGAAATATTTCATCAGACAACCCCCAACATCGTATTTCACGCCGCAGCCCACAAGCATGTGCCTCTCATGGAACTGAACCCCAAGGAGGCTATTCGTAACAACATTTTGGGGACTCGTACGGTGGCTGAGGCGGCTGTGAGAAATGGTGTGGAGCGTTTCGTGCTGATCTCGACCGATAAGGCGGTCAATCCATCGAGCATCATGGGGGCGACCAAGCGGGTTGCCGAGCATCTGATGCAGGAGTTCAATCAAGCAGGCCTGACAAAGTTTACGGTGGTACGGTTTGGCAACGTGCTAGGAAGCAATGGGAGCGTCGTCCCGTTGTTTTATGAGCAAATTCGCAGAGGTGGACCGGTCACAGTGACTCATCCCGAGATCAAACGTTTCTTTATGACCATTCCGGAAGCTGTCCAACTGGTTTTGCAAGCGAGTGTCATTGGCAAGGGCGGAGAGGTGTTTGTCCTCGATATGGGGGAACAGATCAGGGTTGCCGACCTGGCAAAAAACATGATCGTCTTGGCCGGTCTCGTCCCGGGTAAAGATGTCGAAATTATCTTTGCCGGCCTACGGCCTGGAGAGAAACTCTATGAGGAACTGTTCGAAGAACATGAGCAAGCCGAACCAACGAGTCATCCGAAAATTCGCCGTGCTGTGGGGGCGCCTGTCCCTGTTGGTGAGTTGGGGGCATGGCTGGAGTCTTTGCAGGAGAGTCTTCCGAAGTGGAGTGAAGAGCGGGTGCTTGATGATCTCAGGCGGCTGGTGCCGAGCTATGAATCGGTCCTCGTTCGAAGGACATCTTGAAGGTTTCCAAGCGTCGAGGTTCTAGACTACCAAGGTCTTTTGTGCATCGTTCAAACCTGATACGGAGACCACGGTAGGAGTATGAGCATTCTCGTGACTGGCGGGGCCGGGTTTATTGGTGCAAACTTTGTTCTGGACTGGCTGGCCCAACACGATGAACCTGTTATCAACCTCGATAAGCTCACCTACGCCGGGAATGTGGAGAACCTCGCCAGCCTGCAGGGTGATACGCGCCATATCTTTGTTCACGGCGACATCGGTGATCCCGTCCTCGTCAACGGATTGTTGACCAAACACCGTCCTCGTGCCGTGATCAATTTTGCCGCAGAGAGTCATGTCGATCGGTCGATCCACGGGCCAAGAGAATTTATCCACACCAACATCGTGGGCACCTTTTCCCTACTTGAATCTGTGCGTGCCTATTGGGAAGGGCTGACCGGTGACACCAAAGCGTGCTTCCGTTTTCTGCACGTGTCCACCGATGAGGTATACGGTTCATTGAGGGCAGATGCTCCCGCGTTCAGCGAAACGAGTCGCTACGAGCCCAATAGCCCTTATTCAGCGAGCAAAGCGGCCGGCGATCATCTGGTTCGCGCGTATCACCATACCTATGGCTTGCCGGTCCTCACAACCAATTGTTCGAACAATTATGGTCCATACCATTTCCCTGAAAAGCTTATCCCGCTCTGCATTCTCAATGCATTGGCAGGCAAGCCACTTCCTATTTACGGTGATGGCCAGCAGAGGCGAGACTGGCTCTACGTCAAGGATCACTGTCGCGCCATTCGCTTGATACTTGAAGGTGGGCGTGTGGGTGAAACGTACAACATCGGTGGCTGGAATGAACAGGCGAATCTGGATGTCATTGAAAAGCTCTGTGTCATCATGGATGAGCTGAAGCCTCGGGTTGATGGGCGCTCCTACAAATCACAGATTGCCTTTGTTAAGGATCGCCCAGGTCATGATCGCCGTTATGCCATTGATGCCGGCAAGCTCGAACGTGAACTAGGCTGGAGGCCTGAGGAGACTTTCAAAACAGGTCTCAGCAAGACGGTTACCTGGTACCTCGAGAATCAGGGCTGGGTAGCCAATGTTACCAGTGGGGCGTACCGCAAGTGGATCGACAGGCAATATGGTACCTGAGGGCGATGAGGATCTTGTTAACCGGTAAGCATGGCCAGGTCGGTTTTGAGTTACAGCGAGCACTGGCCCCACTGGGCGAGGTTCATGCGGTGGGCCACGCCGAGTGCGATTTGGCCGATGCCTCAGCTCTCTGTAAGGTGGTCCGATCAGTCAAGCCGGACCTGATCGTCAATTCCGCAGCCTATACGGCGGTCGACAAGGCGGAGTCAGAGCCGGAGCTAGCCCACGCCGTCAATGCCGTCGCTCCTGGAGTCCTGGGGGAAGAAGCCGCGAAGCAGGGTGCATGGGTTGTACATTATTCGACCGACTATGTATTCGATGGCACCAAGCCCAGCGCGTACACCGAGGGTGATCTGACCAACCCACTGAGTGTTTATGGGCAGACAAAAAGGGACGGCGAGGTTACGTTACAAGAAAGTGGGGCGCGATATCTCATGTTACGTACGAGCTGGGTGGTTGGCGCGCAGGGGAGTAATTTTGCCAAAACGATCCTTCGATTGGCTCGCGAACGGGAAAGTCTGAATGTTGTGGCTGATCAATATGGAGCACCAACCTCCGCTGCGTTGCTGGCTGACGTGACGGCTCATCTTATTCAGCGGCGCCAACGTGATGGGGACGAACAATTTTCATACGGCCTTTACCATCTTGCTGCCGGTGGGGAAACCACTTGGTGCGAGTACGCCCGGTTTGTTGTCTCGGAAGCCAAGGTTGTCGATACGCCGCTTAAGCTTTCGCCAGATACAATTCGTGCGGTTCCTTCGTCGGAGTATCCTACCGCCGCCAAGCGCCCTGCCAATTCACGACTGGACACCAGCAAACTGTGCGGGACATTTGGTCTGGAATTGCCGAGCTGGCAAAGTGGAGTTCAGCGTGCCCTGCAGAAAATTCTGAGGGGGTCATGAGCATACGAAGAGGCATTATCCTCGCTGGCGGATCCGGTAGCCGACTGTATCCGGCCACACTGGCCATCAGTAAACAGCTGCTCCCGGTGTTTGATAAGCCGATGATCTATTACCCGCTCAGCACCCTCATGCTTGCGGGAATTCGAGAGATCCTCATTATTTCTACGCCGCAAGACACGCCGAGATTTGAGCAATTACTCGGCACGGGTGAACAGTGGGGCCTGACTCTGAACTATGCGGTACAGCCTTCGCCTGATGGCCTCGCGCAAGCATTTATCATTGGGGCCTCCTTTATCGGAAATCACCACTCGGCCTTAGTGTTGGGCGATAACATTTTTTATGGCCATGATTTTCATCGCTTGCTGGACCATGCGATGAACCGCACGCAAGGCGCGAGCGTCTTCGCTTACCATGTGCAAGACCCTGAACGGTACGGAGTCGTTGATTTTGGCTCAGATGACAAAGTGAGATCGTTGGAGGAAAAACCCAAACAGCCAAAATCTAACTATGCCGTGACGGGTTTGTATTTCTATGATCAACAGGTGGTGGATCTTGCCAAGATCCTGAAACCTTCACGCCGAGGAGAGCTGGAGATTACCGACCTCAACCGTCTATATCTAGAACAAGGTCGGCTGAACGTCGAAGTCATGGGGCGAGGCTATGCCTGGCTGGATACGGGGACTCATGAATCGTTGCTCGATGCCAGCCAGTTCATTGCAACATTGGAGAATCGGCAAGGTTTGAAAGTGGCCTGCCCAGAAGAAATTGCATATAGGCAAAAATGGATTACCGATGCTCAACTCGAAGAACTTGCCCAACCATTATCTAAGAATGGGTATGGGCAATATCTGTTGCGGATACTCAAGGAAAAGCTGTCATGCAGAGATAGGCCCATCGACCTGATGCAGTGAGCTGACTAATATGTGTGGAATTGCCGGTATATTTGCTACGAAAGCAGCCGCGCCCTCGGAGATCTCAACCGCGATTGGCCGGATGGTGGGAATTGTTGAGCATCGTGGACCGGACGATCAGGGTATCTGGGTCGGCAAAGGCATTGCCCTGGGGCATACACGACTGGCAGTCATAGATTTGACCGCGGCTGGGCATCAGCCTATGCCCTATGAAGATGGAAGTGTACAGATCGTGTTCAATGGCGAAATTTATAATTTCGTAGAGTTGCGCGCGGAGCTCAGTGAACGTGGCTACCACTTCAAAAGTCATACCGATACCGAGGTTATCCTAAATGGCTATCACTGCTGGGGTGAACAGATATTCGAACGATTACGGGGTATGTTCGCTATTGCATTATGGGATCAACGTAATGAGCAGCTTGTCCTTGCTCGAGATCGCGTCGGTAAGAAACCGTTGTTCTATGCCTGGCAGGGCGATGTTTTCCTCTTTGGATCGGAAATCAAATCAATTCTTGCGTGGCCTGACTTTAAGCGTCAGCCAGACTATGAAGCCATCCATCACTATTTGACGCTACAATATATCCCAGCTCCATGGTCAGCGTTCAAGGGCGTGAAGAAGTTCCCGAACGCCTCATACATGACCGTCAGCCGTAAGGGACATGTCAACATCCAACGCTACTGGGCATTGCCCGAACCGGTACAAACGCGTCACAGGCCGATTCCAGAACTAAAAGAAGAACTGATTGCTCTGCTTGACGAAGCTGTACGACTGCGTATGATTGCTGATGTGCCGCTGGGAGCATTTCTTTCTGGTGGCGTCGACTCATCGGCCATTGTCGCTATGATGGCTCGCCATTCCAGTGGCCGTGTGAAAACATTCTGCATTGGGTTTGATGAGACTGGTTACGACGAACGTATGTATGCTCGCATGGTTGCCGAGCGATACGATACGGATCATCACGAAATGGTGGTCCGCCCAAAAGCTGCAGCCATCCTTCCGTTACTCGCATGGCACTACAACGAGCCGTTTGCGGACCCCTCGTCCATACCCACATATTATGTTGCGCAAATGGCACGGCGACATGTGACCGTTGTCCTCAACGGTGATGGTGGAGACGAGAGCTTCTTGGGTTACGGTCGTTATTCGCAGTGTTTGAAAACAGAGTGGATAAGCCGTCTACCTCTGCCAATGCGTCAACTGGCATCTCGCATCGTCCAGCTCATCCCTCCCGACCTAGACCGATATCGTGTTCTGCGGGTGGCTCGTCGGTGGCTGTCCTATGTGAGTGAACAAGCGTCCCGTCGCTATGCTCCATCCATCGTGTATTTTTACGACCATGAGAAGGTTGCCGGGTACGACCATCACATGCGCCCATTTCTGAACGATTCGTCACTCGATCTGCTTGAACGCTACTTTCGAGAATCCAAGTCATTCGTCGGCGGAGCGGCCTGGGCCGACATCCACACGTATCTACCGGATGACCTTCTCGTAAAAGTTGATATCGCCAGCATGGCGCATGGGTTGGAAGCTCGGTCTCCTTTATTAGATCACAGACTCATGGAATGGGCTGCCAGGATTCACCCAGCGCAGAAAGTGGAGGGTGGTGTGACTAAGTCGATCTTGAAATCAGCCCTGGAGCCCTTTCTACCCAACGATGTACTATATCGTCCCAAAATGGGTTTTGGTGTACCGATAGATGAATGGCTGAAAGGTGAACTGAAAGAGTTTGCGTATGATACCTTGCTCAGTGCAAAAGCACGCCAACGGGGTGTGATGATGCCCGCCTATGTTAAGTCACTGCTTGACGCCCATTGCGGCGGCATTCAACTGCACCATACCCGCCTGTGGGCATTGCTCATGCTCGAGCTGTGGTTCCAGATGTGGATTGATCCTGTCGAAGTGCCGTTCTCGCCCCCAGTTGCAGCGCCATCGATATGAACATCGAGCACGTGTCGTGAGTACACCAGTTTGGAAGCACATTCTACGTGGCGCGAAATCCCTCTGTGTCACTCCACCCGTTGGAACTGGCGGTACAGTCTCCGCTGAATATTGCTACTCTGTCTATTTACGACATCTGGTCATAGCGGATCAGCATGGCCTTGGCAACGCTCCTCACACGGTGCTTGAACTTGGCCCGGGCGATTCCCTCGGAATTGGCCTGATGGCGTTGCTCACCGGGGCCGAACAATACTACGCTCTAGATACCGTCCGCCACGCATCGAGCAAAACGAACCTAGAAGTTTTTGATAGCCTTGTCAAATTACTGATGATTCAAACCCCTATTCCGTCCGGTGGCGAATTCGCCGAAGTATTGCCGAAGTTAGATGACTACCGCTTCCCGAAACAAATATTGAATGAAGCCAGGCTTACGCAGGCCCTTGCGCCTGAGCGTCTGGACCGTCTTCGCAGTCATCTTGCGGGTGATCTGACGGTAGGCCCTATTTGCTACCTGGCGCCCATGGGCAGAATGAATGAAATACCAGACAGGGGCGTTGATCTCGTCATTTCGCAAGCCGTCATGGAACATGTCGATCATCTTGAGAATATCTATGCCGAGTGTTTCCGTTGCTTGCAACTGGGTGGTTTCATGTCACATCAGATCGATCTTCGGTGTCACGATACCGCGCCGGAGTGGAATGGCCATTGGAAATACTCCGAGCTGACGTGGCGTTTGATGCGTGGTGGTCGCCCCTGGTTCATCAATCGCCAGCCCTGTTCTGCGCACATTAAGATTGCCATGCAGGTTGGGTTCACTATTCGCGTGGAAATAAAACAACCGAGCTCCCTGGGTGTTTCACGTGAGCAATTGGCAGGTCGCTTCAAAGCCCTCTCCAAACACGATTTGTTAACTGCGGGAATTTTTCTTGTCGCGAGCAAAGCTCATGAATAAGAAAATTCTGGAAGCGCTGGACTACATCGAAGGCATGAAGTGGAAGGGCGTCGTCATTGCTATCCCATTCGCTGTGAGGCTCAACGAAATTCATGCTCTCCGCAATCATCCAGGATGTAAAGGGCTGGTGTTGCAAAATCAGCCTCCCGAAATTACATCCATTGCTACTCATGAATGGCTTGGGTGTTTCGAAGATCATGGCTGGCAATTACCTGCGGTATCAGCGCCTATTGTGTTTCTTGGCTCACAACTCATGCTCACGCACAAGATGGCGATGCAGGTGGTTGCGAGTCGACGCTTATCCATTATCTGCAAAGTGAATGGCCGATATCAGCAGCTGTCCATGCATCGTTTTCTCCTGTGGCGTGCAGGGGAAAAACTGGTCCGTACGATTAGCCAGCAGCCTCAAGGCCATCCTTTACGGAAAGCAGTTGTGATGACAAGAGAAGTCCCTTTGCTTCGAACGCTTTGGCGGCGAGCATTCAAGCGTGAAGATTTCTCATCAGCTATGGTCACCAACGGGCGGCCGACTAATAGCGGTCTTGCTGACGAAGCGCTCTACAAAGAGTTACTGCGGCGCGCCTGTCAAGCCCACAACATGGGTTCCCAGGCTGTTCCGCGTCGCATTGTGCTTGTTAATGCGGGTTTAGCTGCCGGTGGTGCTGAACGTCAAATCGTCAATACATTGATCGGCCTGAAAGGCTCAGGGCAATGCGAATCAGTCAGCTTGCTTGCTGAATATATCGACCACGCACCAAACCTTGATTTCTTTCTGCATGAACTTGAGGCATCAGGCATTGAAGTCAGCCAGGTTGAACGTACGCTATCGTTAAACGAGGACGGTCTTTCTTCCGTATCGCCAGAAGTGGCTGAATTACTGGCCGACATCGAGCCGGGGTTGATTGAGGAGATACTCAATCTGATCGAAGAGTTTCGTTCCAGGCGACCTGAGGTTGTCCATGCCTGGCAAGATTCTAGCAGCATCAAGGCTGGTATTGCCGCAGTCATTGCTGGTGTGCCTCGCATCGTTCTCGCAAGTCGCAATGTCACTCCGATGAACTTCACCTATTACCAGGGCTACATGTACCCTGCTTACCGGGCACTGGCGTCTCTGGACTGCGTTACGTTCCTGAACAATAGTGAGTCAGGCGCTGTTGACTACGCCCAATGGCTCGGGCTTCCGAGAGAACGATTCATGGTTGTCCGCAACGGGGTAGATCTTGGCTATTTAGAGCGAGCGACGGCTGATTCAGTCCGCGAATACAGGCAATCCCTCGGTATTCCAGACGATGCGCTGGTGGTCGGGTCTGTTTTTCGCTTTTGGGCAGAAAAGCGCCCGATGCTCTGGTTGCAAACGGCAACTTTGGTGGCAAAGCGCTACACCAGCGTGCACTTTTTGGTGATTGGAGAAGGTCCTATGCGTCGAGAGATGGAATCATTTATTAGCAACAACGGATTAAAAGGGCGAATCCATCTACCTGGTACCCGACCTGAGGTTGCAACTCCACTCTCCGCAATGGATGTGTTCTTGCTGACTTCCGAATTTGAAGGGACACCTAACGTGGTACTTGAAGCACAGTGGTTAGGGGTGCCCATAGTCGCAACAGATGCAGGCGGTACACGCGAGTCCTTTGATTGCAACACTACCGGGTTGCTGGCACCTAACCCTATCCCTGAAGAGATCGCTCTGTTGATCGGCGAATATCTAAACAACGAAACCAAGATGACTCAAGCCAAAATCCACGGTCCTCAATTCGTGGCCCGTACTTTCAGTACTACACAAATGATCCAGGAGACCGTCAAACTCTACGGACTTCATGTGACACAGGCCATCCGTTCCAAATAGAATTCGTTGAGATATAACACAATTCAGTAAACCAGACATTCATTCTGTGCTCGTTCCCGGTAAACCTCCTCTTTTCATGAACTGCATTAACGTGACTGTATGTTCGTCGTCGAATTCGGCATAACGACGTCGGTATGATCGGTTTTTCTCATGCTCAATGGCGCCTAGTACTCGGTGCGCTGTCGCTAGTCTGGGTAGTAAGCATTACTCTCGTTCATCTGGCAGCCGTGCAACATGCCTATCTGTTGCAGAATGCTGAGATCAAGCATGACACCGGTTGTGCGTTCATAATTCCACTAGCCCAACGCCCATTATTATGGCCAATTACCACATTCATAGGCGACTCACCTTCGCATGCCCAAGCTTCCAGGCTCATCCTACGAGAGAATGGCAAGGCTGCCGGAAAGGCTCATGCCTTGCACAATACGATTCGTACTAATGGCTTGGGTGACTATTCCCATTGGGGGAAGGTGATTCTATTTTCCGCTTCTGATTGCAGCGATCCACGGACCAATGGTCGGAGCTATGAGGTGGTTATGGAACCGAGCCTTAGTCAATGGGCTCGCGTCTCATGGTTTGTTGCGGCCATAATTGTGGGTGTAATTGGTAAGTATTATTTATCTCGGGTTTCTCGATTTAGACAATTGTTCAGCGACATAAATAGATTGTCGCGGACCATGTTTGTATCTACAACCATTGGGCAAGGTCCGGTATTGGGTTGGATGACTTTGTTCGTGCTTGTGATCTGTGCAGGTTCGGGGCTGCTGCGGTCTTGGAGCGCTGAGGAGTCAATGGGCCTCGCGGTAGCTGGGGCGTATCAGATAAGTGACTCCATGATGTATTGGCTATGCGCCAATTCCCTGTTGGATACTGGCAATCTGGGGCATCCATTAACGACAGGAGAGTGGTGTCAGCGACGTGCAACCTATCCGACTTTTCTATCGGGCATTGCGTTGATTGCACAGCGCAATATTTTTGGAACACTTCTGATGCAAGCATGTATTACCTCTACGGCGATATATCTCGTTGTGCGGCGAAGCGCGAATTGCGTTGGTGGATTAGGAGCATTAATTTGCGCAGTCTTACTTTTTATGTACGCGAGGGTTGACTTATTCCCGATGACAATGACGGAGAATGCGGGCTTGGTATTTGGCTGTGTGGGAGTGGCCCTGTTACTCCAGGCTTCCGAGCAGCGAGACGTTGTTTGGGTAGCGGCGGGAATAGCAATGATCTCTATTGCCTTGAATGCAAGGGCAGGGGCCTTTTTTATTCTGCCATGTCTCGTTGTGTGGGCGGGCATTACGGCGTGGTTGTCGAGAAAAAACATTTGGCAATGGGTTGGCGTTGCATCGATTGGGATCTTGGCTGGATTTGTGTTGCAGGCGCTCTTAGTCCTTGCGGCGGGCGGTAATCCTGGAAGCTCACATGGGAATTTCTCTTACACGCTGTATGGACTGTCGGTAGGTGGTAAAGGGTGGCAACAAGCACTCATTGACCACCCCGAGCTCTCTGGGTCAGATGCATTGGTGTCCAAAGCGATTTATGCATTCGCATGGCAGAATCTAGCTATCCAGCCGGAGTTGTTCTTACAGGGACTGCAAAAGAATGTTTCGTACTTTATATCTGGCGGTACGTATGGTTTCGAGAAACTAGGAGGGTTGTCTTTAGTTTTTAAAACGTGCTGGTGGCTTGCTTGGATACCGATGCTCATCAACCGAAGGAATCCGGGTTATCTGCTTGTAGCGTTGGGCTCGGTGGGGGTTGTATCGTCTGCCCCACTTTTGCTTGGCGATGGGGGAGCGCGAATTTTTGCAGCTACTGTGCCGGTCGACGTGCTGCAAGTTGCCATAGGTTTTTCATGGACAGGCATCGTTATCACGCAAGGCATTAGACAGGCACTACTGCCTGCACCCATCTCAAGAGCCACTATTCCTTTAAAGACCCCGCCCAATGGGGTCTCCTTGGAGGCAGGGTTTGTCATATTTCTTTTCCTGTTATTACTTATTCCGCAGATTCCATTGAGGCGTCTACAAAATTCTGAACCTGTGAAGGAAACTCAGTGTGTCAATGATGAATATGTCGCGGTAACGCGCATTGGTAGTGGAGGGTCAATGTTATTGGATTTTGTTGCTGATGATCAAAATACCGATTTTCTAAAAGGCGAGATCAGGCATGCCGACTTTATTAAGACAATTCCGCTCTCTGTCTGGTGGCGTGATGAAGCATTGGCCTTCCGCGGAAAAAGCTTGCTGCTAGCGTATCAACAAGATCGCTCAGACCCCTATGCACCCGGGCCGTATCCGGTTTTCTCGGATCAGCACTTGTCCAAATACAATGGGCGCACTGTACGTTTGTGCATCGACAAACAGGAGACACAGATGGTATTCGGCGTCCCATACCGAAAGTTGAACTCGATAACGGCATTGAATTGAACACATGAAAACTCTGAATGCTGAGTCCTTTCAGATAGAAGCCTCCGAATACCGACGGCACCGACAATCCTTCTGGAGCGCCATCCGTAAGAGTGCGTCCAACTCATGGGGCACCTACTACCGGAATAGGCTGCAGATTGCTTATCGCAATCTGATTCCACCAGGTGCAAAGGTCCTTGAGGTGGGGTGTGCCCAGGGGGAGCTCCTTTCGGCATTAAAACCTTCAGAAGGGGTGGGTATTGATTTTTGTCCAGAAGTTTTGGAAAAAGCACGCGCAACTCAGGCCCAACTAGAGTTCATACTGGCAGATGCGCATGAACTGAACCTCGGTCCCAGAACATTCGACTACATCGTTGTTTCAGAATTGGTGAATGACCTATGGGATGTGCAGGCCATGCTGGTCCAGTTGCAGCCCTATTGTGTCCGTCACACACGTGTGATTTTCAATTTCTACAGTCACTTGTGGAACATTCCGTTGCGTATTGCACGGAAGCTTGGCTTCGCAACGCCCAATCTTCCGCAAAACTGGTTGACACGGCACGACATGGTAAATCTGTTGGAGATTTCAGGCTTTCAACCTTTGAGAGTATGGGAGGAGGTCATTGCACCACTCCCAGCACCATTTCTTTCTAATTTTGCCAATCGCTATCTGGCCAAGATTTCGCCATTCCGCTTTCTGGCCATAGCCAATTTCGTACTGGCTCGCCCGGTTAACAAGCCAATTCCTAGGACTCCAACCGTTTCAGTGATCGTGGCAGCGCGGAACGAATCGGGGCATATTGAAGAGTTGATGGAACGTATCCCTGAAATGGGAGCAGGTACCGAAATTATTTTTGTTGAGGGTAACTCAACGGATGATACCTACGAGGTCATTGAGAGAACCATTGCCTCCCACGCTGCGCGCAACTGTCAGTTGCTCAAGCAGCCTGGGAAAGGAAAGGGAGATGCGGTTCGCACTGGCTTTGCCGTGGCCAATGGCGATATCCTCATCATTCTCGATGCTGATATGACGGTTCCGCCAGAAGATCTCCCTCGGTTCTACGAATTGCTGGTGAATGGTTCTGCAGAGTTTGTCAATGGCGTTCGTCTGGTCTACCCAATGGAAGAGGATGCCATGCGGTTTGCCAACCTGATTGGAAACAAGTTCTTCTCATGGGCATTCAGCTGGCTGCTGGGCCAACCCATTCGCGATACTTTGTGTGGTACCAAGGTTTTGTGGCGCAGCGACTACGAAAGGATTGCTGAAAATCGGGCTTACTTTGGCGATTTCGATCCCTTTGGCGACTTTGACCTTTTATTCGGCGCGGCACGACTCAATCTGAAAATCATGGAAGTACCGATTCGTTATCGGGCGAGACGCTATGGCGAGACCAATATTTCCCGTTGGCAACACGGATGGTTGCTCCTGAAAATGGTTATCTTTGCGGCGAGAAGGATTAAGTTCATATGAGAGGGTTCATTGGCTCGCCGCCATCAAAGACGGTCGCGTTTATATTTGTATTGGCAATGGCAGCGCTGTTTCCTGCTTATTGGATCACTACCCTGCAAGACAAAGGCAAGCCCATTCAGAAGGAGCTGGTGAATAAGCAGGCAGGCTGGGGCAAGTTCGATTTTGATGGCCAACAATATCCGGTTTTATATAACCAGGAATTTGTTGCCATCAACGAGGACGTGCCAAGCTTGAAGTTTTTCTTTCCTATTTTTTCTCCGGACCGCGCTGTAGTGAACCCTGAGAAACCGCGCATTGTTGAAAGAAACAACAGGACCCTCTTATATTTCGATGTGCCCGGTGAATATTATCTAGATATCAACAATGACAAAAAGCTAAAGGTTCTTGTGTTAGGGCGAGACGAAGCGATTTCCTCCAACGTGGTCAGAGTCTTTGATTTTCTTGTCGCCAATCTCGTGGTTACTCAGGGCAACGACAAAGAGTTCTACGAAAACAGCAGAAATTTCGCGATAGATTTTTTTAGAAGCAAAGGGCCTAAGATGCTGCTGTGTGGCCCGACTCTGTCATTTTTTGAAATCATTCTAAGGGACCGTTTCAACCTTCCAGTTAGGGATGTCACCTTCACTGGTGTATTTATGGAAGGAGGGAGATTGAATTATTCGACTCACAATGTTCTCGAAGTGTTTTTGCCTGACAAAGGGAAATGGGTGTTGTTTGATGTCAATAATGGTTTTGTCGTGAAGTGGATGGACGCATTTGAGATTACAGAACAAGTAAGAAATGCATCGCGTTCAAAAATGAACCTTGCCAAGGCTGAGTTCGAGTCAATCGACTTCGATGTGCATTATTTGGTTGATGCAAAACGAACTGCGGACGCGTCTGATCGGAGGAGTGTGTTTGACCCGGCTATGGTTACTAAGCAGAGTGTGCGAGATCGTTGGCACGATTTGGCCAAGATTTTTGTTGGAGGGCCTGGTTACTGGGGTGGGAAGCGTTTTACCTTGAATGGCCTGTCTTCAGAGTATCAACTGTATTTGAGTCGCTATCACCAAGATGAATTCCTGCTCGAAGCACAGCTGAGATGGCAGAGCAACTGGGACTTGAAGGTGCGGCATGTTCCCCCTGTAGAACTTAAACAGATGCTCGAGGATGCCTATGCAGAAGAGGTGTCCGCAGAAAAGTGGTTAGGTCATTTGCCCAAGCCGATACAGAGTGTGGCGGCTAGCCACTAGTTCGATGTTCTTGAGACTCTTATCTCACCCGTTAACGCGTGGCTTGTCTGTTGACGATCCACGTACGACGCTGCTTAGGCGACACCTCATCAAGGATAAAGCGTTTTTGCGTGGGCTGTATTCTGAATGGTATGGGAGAATCCTGGCCATATTGCCCAAGAAGAATGCTGTGCTTGAGTTGGGTTCGGGGGCGGGTTTTCTTCGGGAAATTCTTCCCACTGTGATTACAAGTGAAGTGTTCGAAACGTCAGGAGTCAAACTCATTACGGACGCATGTCATTTACCATTTTCCGACAAATCTCTTAGTGCCATTGTAATGACTGATGTGTTTCATCACATTCCTGACGTGGGTGGTTTTTTTCTGGAGGCAACACGTTGTATTCGTGCGGGAGGAAAAATTGTGATGATTGAGCCGTGGCGCACGTCATGGTCTGAGTGGGTTTATACACACCTTCATCCCGAACCATTTTCCCCAAATAGTGGCTGGGAAATACCGTGTACGGGTCCACTTTCAGGCGCAAACGGTGCACTGCCGTGGATCATCTTTCAACGGGATAAAACGTTATTTGAAGAACGATATCCTCAATGGCAGATAAAAAATATTGAACCAATGATGCCGTTTTCTTACCTCCTATCAGGTGGAGTTTCCATGCGGAGCCTGGTTCCTGGATGGATGTATCGTCCCATTCGTGCCTTAGAACAGGTGTTGAGTCAAAGACATTGGGCCATGTTTGCTTTGATCGAACTGGAGCTTTCATCGTAAGCAGAGGTAACTTGCTACATCAGGATGTTCTGGAAGAATCTTGCTTAATGGATGGGGAAGGATAATCTTGACTCGTTTTAGTCTCGCTTCCGGTATTCGCAGTCTTTACACCAATCGAAGCCTCCTCCGATCGCTCGTCATCCGCGATATTGAAACACGATATCGAGGAACCCTGCTTGGATTTCTGTGGGCCCTAATCTATCCGCTCATGATGTTGGCTGTGTACGCCTTTGTTTTTGGGGGGATATTCAATGCACGCTGGGGGAGCGGCGGAGACATGAAGGATTTCGTACTGATGTTGTATTGCGGCTTGATTATGCACGGCTTGTTTTCTGAAACGTTGACACGTTCGCCGACCGCCATACTGTCAAATCCCGGTTACGTCAAGAAAGTGGTGTTTCCACTGGAGCTCTTGCCCTTCAGCCATCTTGCTACCGCCCTATTTAACGCGTTGGTGGGATTGGGGTTATTGTGCATTTTTTTGCTTATCCAGCTCCACTCCATCCCCATCACTGCGTTCTTTGCCCCGGTAGTGCTCGTGCCATTGCTTGTACTGGTGTCAGGCTTGGCGTGGCTTCTCGCGGCGATTGGAGTGTTCTTCCGAGACGTGGGACAAATGATCGGGGTGGCAATGTCGGTTCTCCTGTTCTTGAGCCCGGTGTTCTACCCGACATCATCGGCACCGGCGTTGGCCCAAACGCTTATCTATCTCAATCCGTTGACCTATCCTATTGAAGCGCTGCGTGCCGTGCTCATTTTGGGCAGTCAACCGGATTGGGTCGAGTGGCTAGTTTACTGCATCGTTTCCGTTGTAACGGCTATCGGGGGTCTCTGGATTTTCCAGAAGTCTCGCCCTGCATTTGCTGACGTGATTTGACATGAGCGCGGCAATGTCACCGCCCATTCTGCTCGACTCTATTAGTAAGTGTTATCGGATCTTTCAAAACCCTCAGGATCGATTCAAGCAAGCCTTGATCGATCGCTTTCAAGGTGTGCTTGGAAAAAAGAGCGGTAGCCCTCTCTACCGTGAGCACTGGGCATTGCGAGATGTCAGTTTTGAACTCCAGCCGGGTGAAGCCGTTGGTATTCTTGGCCGGAATGGCGCCGGTAAGAGTACACTGCTGCAAATCATTGCTGGAACACTGCAGCCGACATCTGGCACAGTTCAAACATCGGGGCGAATTACCGCCTTGCTGGAGTTGGGGAGCGGGTTCAATCCCGAATTTACCGGACGAGAAAACGTGTTTCTAAATGCCCAAATTCTGGGTCTCTCTCGCCAGGAGGCACTGGCTCGCTTTGACGACATCGTCAGCTTTGCGGACGTCGGTGACTTCATCGATCAGCCAATAAAAACCTACAGCTCAGGAATGGTGATGCGGCTCGCCTTTGCCGTGCAAACGGTCTTAGATCCTGATGTTGTGATTGTGGACGAGGCTCTTTCTGTTGGAGATGCCAAATTTCAGGAAAAATGTTTTCGCAAGCTTCGAATGTTGAGGGAGCTCGGAACGAGCATCCTTTTCGTTTCTCACGATATTAATGCAGTGACAAGTTTTTGTGACCGAGCTTTGCTCTTTGACGCTGGTCAGCTTGTTGATTCTGGCAGGCCCGTGGATGTTTCAAAAGCGTATATAGAGAACCTATATAGCGAGGCTCCGACAGGCTTGGCGCGCGAAGAGCGCGAAGATCTGACAGCCAAAGCTGAACCTGAGAGAACATCGCCGATCCAAAGCCTTGCTCATGATCCAACTAAAACAAATGTTGTGCAGAGTGATTATCGTTTTGGGGATCGCAGGGTGGAAATCGTGAACGTAGCAATATTCGATCGAACAGGGGAAAAAACAGAGGTCCTTGTTTCCGGCGACCAGTACCGAATCACTCAAACTGTTGTGGCTCACTTTCCTGTTATCGATCTATCCTCAGGATTCATTATTAGAAACAAAAGGGGTGTTGACCTCTTTGGTATAACCAATAAAACCGCTGGTGTTGAAATTCCTCGGATCGAGGCCGGTCAGATTTTGGAAATAAGCATAGAGATTGATGCGTGGTTGGCTGCCGGAGATTATTTTTTGCAAGTTGCCAATGCAGATGAAAGCGGCATTCAATACGACTGTAGAATTGATGCGCTTCATTTCGTCGTTATCAACACCCCAACTCTTTTTACTACCTCAATTGTCAACTTGAACCCGAAGCTACGTTTCGACTTGATAAAAAACGAACAACAGACGATGGGTGTGCCAGGTGGATAACGCTGTGACTTTTCAGCAACTTGGAATTGCTGAAGAAATGAACGACCCGAGGATTAAGAAAATACTTGATGCTGTCACTCCCTACAGCATGGTTCATGAAACCGGAATCATCTTTACGATGGCAGCAGTCGTCTATGCAATAAAGAACACCTTACCAGGTGCGATCTTAGAATGCGGAACCTGGAGAGGCGGCTGCTCAGTTGCGATGTTGTTGGTACAACGAGAGCTATTTGGGAAAGTACTCAAGCCTGTCTACATGCTGGATAGTTTTGAGGGCTTACCTAGCGGAGATCATCGAGATGGCCCTCTTGCTGCGGCATGGCAGGCTGGTGCAGATCAGGAAAAGTATTTCGATAATTGCAAGGCAGCGCAGGAAGACCTCGAAGAGCTATTGAAACAACATCAGTTTCTGGCTGCCGAATACAAGCTGGTTCGTGGCTGGTTTGAAAGTACTGTCCCAATCGCTGCATCGGAACTGTCTGAACAAGGTATTGCCGTTCTCAGGTTGGATGGTGATTGGTATTCATCCACCGATGTGTCGCTCAGACATCTTTGTCCGATCACAAGCGAACGAGGTGTGGTAGTGATCGATGATTATTACGCCTGGGATGGGTGTGCACGAGCCGTGCATGACTACCTATCGAAAAACGATTTGCCCTATCGGATCAAATCACTCCCCTACAATTTTGGCGCATACTTTATCAAGCGAGTTTGTCGAGCCAGCTTTAACGAATTTTGATGGAGCGTCATTTGGTCAAAAGAATTCGCTGGACGCCTCAATTAGTCAATAAGTTCTGGGACGGGGTTGCGCAGACAGAACTTGACAATCTTTCTTTTGGGAAGGTAGCAGGTCCAAAATTTCTTGAGCTTATCAGCAGGTATCTTGTTCCTGGTGGCAGCCATCTTGATTTTGGTGCAGGCAGTGGTCATGTCCTGCAGCTTCTTTTGGACCGGGGTCTGAACGCAGCAGGCTTTGATCCATCGCCAGATCGCCAGGCTTTGTTGGTAGCCAAAATTGGCCAACAGAAAAATTTCCTAGGGATCAAGGACCTGGATTCCAGTGACCAATTTGATGTCGTTCTCTTGATGGAAGTTCTGGAGCATGTGCTGGATGAGGATTTCCACAAGGTACTAGAGCGCGTTAAGAATTTTGTTAAACCCGGTGGGTACCTGATTGCATCAACTCCAAACAACGAAAATCTGGAGTCTTCAAGTGTTTATTGCCCGGTTTCGGAGGCGTTTTTTCATCCTTGGCAACATGTTAGAAGCTTTACTCCATATCAGATTTCCGATTGCTTTAGGAAACTGGGGTTTTCGTCCGAGTTTATCGCTCTGGCAGACTTTTCATCAGATGCAGAACTCGTTGAGAGTTACAAGAGGATTGCTGCTTTGAGGGAACTTTCTGACTATATCGAATCATCAGTCCAGAAATATCAAGGGCAGCGTAAAGAACTTGATCTGATAGACGCCTTTTTGGGCAGTGGTGTCAAACATGGATTCTGGAAGAAGATAAAACTCCGGGTGAATTTGCTATTACGGCATCGCGCGCTAATCGGAAAACTTCATTCAATGGTTCACGATATGGCTCATCGGTTTGATGAAGTGTCGGGCTATACCCTAGGTCAAATAGAGCACGTTAGGGAACCCATATATAATAGTGCTGATGGATCAACCCAGGCAGCAGATGGTATTGATTTGCGCATTGGAAGGGAGACGACCATCGTGTATGTGGGAAAGAAGCAATGAAACTCGAATCCAGCAACATGCTCAATGCAGCGATCTGGCTAAAAGGAGGCCGTACCGTTCTATCTGGACACAATTCGTTGTTGCTGGCAGGGCAGGTCAAGAACGCTCAGGTGTGAATCAGTGTTTAGTGTTGAATTTCTACATGTTATTCGAGAGTATGAATACAAAAAAATAGTCGAGCGGTTCTCACCGGGTATTCGAATACTCGAAATTGGCGGTGGTACGGGCTATCAGGCAAAGCGCCTGACAGATGACGGTTTTATCGTCGCATCGATCGATATACCAGCCTCCGAATACGCAGACCACCTGCAGTTTCCAGTTCAACCCTACAATGGTCGGGATATCCCGTTTCCAAATGGCAGCTTTGACGTTGTGTTTTCGTCGAACGTCTTGGAGCACGTCCTTGATCTGCCATATCTGCATGCGGAGGTAAAAAGAGTCTTGCGGCCTGGGGGCTACTGTGTGCACCTTATGCCCACAGGCGCATGGCGTTTCTGGACCAATATGGCTCACTATATGGAGCTTTTTCAGCGCCTGCTTGCTTTGGCCCCTCGCCTTCTCCCTAAAGGGTTTTCGAAGACCGCCCTATCTGATGCTGTGAGCGTACTCCGCTTAATGGCAAGTACCGCTAAGCACTATGCAATAGTCCCACGCCATGGTGAGACCGGTAATGCACTGAGCGAGATTATGACCTTCAGCTCACGCCATTGGGAAAAGCATTTTGCAAACCAATCTTTTACCATCGATGAAGCGACTGGAGTTGGGCTCTTTTATACAGGGCATATGGTGTTCGGCCCGCGCCTCTCTCTGAAATCAAGGCAGAAAGTTTCTAAATGGCTCGGCAGCGCCTGTGTGATCTACGTGGTTCGGCCTGCCTAGGTGTTCAGGTGTTTATCTCGTGAGCCATTCAAAGATCGCCCAACTCGCACTGCGCGTGATGTCTTACGATATCACGTGGTTCACTCATCGTGTGCGTGTGGCTCTGGGGCTGCGAGGGCCAGTACCTCGCCCTGAGCCGCTGGCATCACAAGTTGGAACCACTGCCAATTTGTGTGAAAGGGGAGGGCGACAGTATGCACCCATAAAAGTGGTCGTGTTTTCTCATAACCTGGATCTTGAGGGGGCCTCCATAAGTTTGAAAGAGCTGGTTGTGGAATTGTTCCGTCGGGAGGTGATTACTCCGGAGATAGTTTCTCTTGAGGATGGGCCGCTGCGGACTGAATATACCTCACAGGGGATATTAGTGCAGGTAGTACCCGGCATATTGCACAAGGTTTCAACGCTCAAGCGGTTGAGCCTTGAGGTTGATCACCTTGCCCGTCTTATTCAAGCAACGGGAACAGAGCTGGTCTTGGTCAATACACTACTGAATTTCACAGCAGTCTTGGCGGCAGAACATGCCGGTGTGCCTTCAGTCTGGATCATTCACGAGAGCGAACCGTGGGATCGATATTTCTATTTTCTTCCCGATCCCGTTGCGCAGCGGGCAATCGCCGCGATTGGGTTGCCGAGAAAAGTAGTTTTCGTTGCCCATGCCACCAGAAAAGTCTGGGATGATTTTGACAAACACCACAGTTTCACGGTGATTCACAATGGAATCAATTTCGAGCGGTTTCCTCTTCGGACTGATATGGCTGAGCGAAAACGGTGTCGCGATTTGTTAGGCCTAGAGGAAGACTCCATCGCAATCCTTAGTGTGGGCACATTATGTGATAGAAAAAACCAAATGGATCTGGTCGAAGCTTTCCTTGTACTGCCTGATGCTGTCTTAAGTCGCGTTCAACTACTGCTTGTTGGTGGTGGCCGTGGCACTTATGCGGAAACACTCCGCAAGAGATGCGATGCGCTCCCAATTCATTCTAGAGATAGGATTCGAATTATCTCACCAACTAAGTTGATCGCCTCTTTTTATGCAGCTGCCGATCTCTTTGTCCTCAGTTCAAAAGTAGAGAGCTTCCCGCTGGTGGTGCTTGAGGCTATGGCGTTTGGGTTGCCCATTATTACGACGCCTGTTTTTGGGGTGCTTGAGCAAGTGGTTGAAGGGGAAAATGCACTGTTTTATCCACCCGGTGATAGTCGCGCACTGGGAAAACTAATCGAATATTTGGTGTATGACAAAGCGCGCCGTCTACGGATGGCTGAGCGATCGCGACAACGCATATCTGAGATGGCAACTTTTGATGAAATGGTCACCGCATACGCCAACGTTGCCAGGGAGGCAATAAGATGAGTGCTTCAGTTCAAGGCCTTGCAGTGGTGCGCCCCAGCCAGTACCGAAAACTTTCCGAGGGAGTTATCGGACGGACCGCGCTGAATCAGTAGAGAATAGGAGATGGGTCCCAAGGTAACCGTAGTCATCGTCAATTGGAACGGAGAGCACTTCCTAGAGCGATGTCTATCGGCATTATTGGCACAGACCGTTATTCCAAATGAGATCATTTTGGTCGACAATGCGAGCTCTGATGCGTCGCTCGATATTGTCAGACGCTTCCCATCAGTACGCGTGCTGTCGCAGAGTACGAATCTTGGTTTCGCACGAGGCAACAATGTGGCAGTCGAGGCTGCCGCTGCCGAGTCCGAATGGATCGCCTTGCTCAATCCGGATGCATTTCCCGACCCGCACTGGCTGGAGGCGTTACTGTCGGCGGCGCGCGACCATCCGGTCTTTGACGTATTTGGCAGCAAGTTGGTGAAGGCGGCTGATCTGGCTGTATTAGATGGAGTGGGCGATGCGTATCACATGAGCGGCTTGGTCTGGCGTACGGGGCATGGTGTATTGGTAGCGTCTTTTTCGGAGCAGACTCATGAAATATTCTCGCCGTGCGCGGCGGCGGTGCTCTATCGACGCAGCGCATTGCTTGATGTTGGTGGGTTCGATGAAGACTTCTTTTGTTACGTGGAAGATGTGGATCTTGGGTTTCGTCTGCGACTGGCAGGATACAAAGCTATGTATGTGCCTGATGCAGTGGTACATCATGTGGGCTCGGCGACAGCAGGTGGACAGCACAGTGATTTTTCCGTGTATCACGGTCATCGCAATCTCTTGTGGACGTTTGTGAAGAACATGCCGGGCATGTTGTTCTGGTTGTTGGTGCCGCTGCATGCAGTGATGAATCTGGCAACTATCCTCTGGTTTGCATTGAAGGGCCGGGGCGGGGTGATCTTGCGAGCCAAACGCGATGCGCTGCTCGGGCTCCCGAAGATGTGGCGCAAGCGGCGGACGATTCAATCGTCCCGCATTGCAACAGTGCGTGAGATTTGGCGGTATCTTAACAAGCGAATCGTTCCAGCAAGGTAGGGCTATTCCACTCTCGACTCTATGGCGTTCAGTCCTGCTCAGCCGGAGGCTAGGGCATCTACTAGTTGACTTGCACGGTAGACATGGCCTAGGTTCAAACTCGGACCAAAGCTTAACGGAATTTCGCTAAGGAATGAGATGCTGACAGCGACTTCTGGACAACAGTTCACCTCATCACCATGTCGCTCGAATGATCTTGAGATCAGTGCTACATCCCATACAGTATCGCTGATCATCGTAAATTATAATTCAGGCGACTTTCTTCTCACATGCGTCTCGTCAGCCTTAAGCCAGGTGAACGAAGTACTTGTGGTTGACAATGCATCGAGCGACCACAGCCTACTGCAACTTCAAGCCGCGTTTCCATCTGAACCGAAGTTACTGGTCGGTCGCAATCGAAAGAATCTTGGGTTTGCGGCTGGTTGTAATATCGGGAGTAAGCAAGCAACCGGTAAATATCTGTTGTTCCTTAACCCTGATTGCGTACTTGAGCCTGGCTCTGTAAAACAATTACTTGAGGTGCTCGAGCGGAACCCTGATGTAGGAATGGTGGGCGGTCTGCTCGTCAATCCCAATGGCACCGAACAACCTGGTGGGCGGCGGGCCATTCCAACACCGTGGCGATCTTTTGTGCGGGCATTTGGCTTGTCGCGTTTTGCGGATCGATGGCCGAGACTGTTTCTTGATTTTCACTTACACGAGCAGCCTCTACCGACTCACCCCATTGAGGTCGAGGCAATTTCCGGTGCATGTATGTTAGTCCAGCGTGCTGCGATGCAGGATGTTGGGCATTGGGACGAAGGCTATTTTCTACATTGTGAGGATCTGGATTTGTCCATGACCCTGCGAGACAAGGGCTGGAAAATCATGTTTGTGCCTGAGGCCAGGATCGTTCATGACAAAGGGGGCTGCAGCCGCTCTCGGCCTATATTTGTCGAATGGCATAAGCATCGTGGAATGATGCGGTTTTATCGTAAGTTTTTCCAGCACCAGTATCCAGGCCCGTTGATGTGGATGGTGGCACTCGGTATCTGGCTGCGATTCGGCTTGGTCGTCTCGTATCTTTCGGTGGGGCTTGTTCGTCGTCAGCTTCAGGCTCAGCGTGGATGAAGGGGCGAACACCGGCTTGCTGGGGGCAAACAGTCTGGTCGGCGAATGTGTGATCCCGCAACTGAGTAAAGAGGGCCGTCACACAGTTGCGTTTTCCAGACACCTACCTGATGACAATACCAAAGCGAGAGTAACGTGGCTGCGACTCTCTGACTCTTTGTCTGCCCCTCTCGAAGTTCATCCAATCAAGGATTGGCTGTGCGTGGCCCCGATCTGGGTGTTGCCTCAGTATTTTGGAATGCTCGAGGCCAGCGGTGCTCAGAGAGTGGTGGTACTGTCTTCCACCAGCCTATTGGTCAAAAAGGATTCGTCAGACCACAGTGAGCAGGACGTTGCACGTAGTCTGGCCGAGGGGGAGCAGGCGTTGCGTGTCTGGGCGGAGGCGCATGGGATCACGTGGGTCATTTTGCGTCCCACCTTGATATATGGAAATGGGCGAGACAAAAATGTGACCGAGATTGTCCGTTTTGTGCGTCGATGGGGATTTTTCCCCCTGTTGGGAGAGGCTAAAGGTCTGCGGCAGCCTGTCCATACGGAGGATGTTGCCGCAGCATGTGTCGCGGCGCTGACTCAGCCGGCCGCTGCCAATCAAACATACGCGCTCTCAGGCGGGGAAACACTGCCGTACCGGGAGATGGTGTCCCGTATCTTTACCGCCCTTGGCAAGTCGCCCCATCTGGTCACAGTCCCACGGTGGATGTTTCAGGCTGCAGTCGCACTCGTCCGCGTGTTGCCTCGATTCAAACATTGGACTGTGGAGATGGCTGAGCGCATGAATCGGGACCTGGTGTTTGACCATGCTGATGCTGTACGGGACCTTGGTTTTTTACCAAGGCCTTTTACGCTGTTGCCGGAAGACCTTCCGGTATAATCGAGAATAGTGTCCTACTGGCTTCTCTCCCATTTCGGAATCTAAGGAAGATGGGAAGGTCCGATGTATTTTAGTTTGCAAAACATGACCTGCCGGGTATGATACCTGATGCTCAGGGCTCTTAGGTAATTTCTGCTTGTGACAACGCAAAAAACCGCCAAACGATCCTGGGCACACGGTCATCCGCATCGCGAGATTCTTCGGCAGATCCGCCTGGTGGCGACCGATGTGGACGGCGTCCTGACCGATGCAGGTATGTACTATTCCGAATCGGGTGACGAATGGAAAAAATTCAACACTCGGGATGGAATGGGGATCAAACTGTTGCAGAAGGCTGGGCTTATTACGGCTATCGTGACACAGGAACGAACGCGCCTCGTGGCGAGGCGCGCAGAAAAACTTGCCATTCCAGAGCTTCACCAAGGCGTGATGGACAAGTTGGCGGTGATTCAAGATATGGCCGAGCGACATGGGATTTCGCTCCGTCACATTGCGTATATAGGAGATGACGTCAATGACATCGAAGCGCTGAAAGCCGTGGGTTTTTCTGCGACTCCGGCGGATGGGCTTCCACAAGTGAAAAAGGTCGTTGACCATATCTGCCAGCTGAAAGGTGGCGAGGGTGCCGTCAGAGAACTTGCAGAAATGATTCTGCAGTCACGCGGTGAGCCTAAAAACACAGCACGGAGGCGGTGAGAGAATCTATGGCCAAGACACAGGGACTCTATCCGGTAATTATGGCTGGTGGGAGCGGAACCAGGTTTTGGCCGTTGAGCCGCCATCTCTATCCAAAGCAGCTGCTTCGGATCGGAGGAGAACATACTCTTATTCAGCAGACCATGCATCGGATCCTCGGATGCGCGCCAGCCTCAAATGTTCTCATCTCAACGAATGCGGCTCAGGCAGATTTGATCCGTGTCCAATTGGCGGATTGGAAAGAAGAGCTTTCAAACGGATTCTTGCTTGAGCCGGAAGGGCGCAATACTGCGCCGGCCATCGCGCTGGCTGCGATGGAGGTATTGGCACGGGATCCCGATGGCCTGATGTTGGTGGTCCCTGCCGACCATGTCGTGACGGGTCAACGGGATTTTGAGGCAGCCGTTCAGCTGGCCGCCCAATTGGCGGTAGAAGGCTACTTGGTGACGTTTGGGATCAAGCCCATCCGCCCTGAAACGGGGTACGGCTATATCAGACCTAGAGACACAGTATTGCTTGGAAAGCGCGGGACATTACGCGGATACCTCGTGCAAAAATTCGTAGAAAAACCAAATGTTGCAAAGGCGACCCAGTATCTGAAGGCTGGTCACTATTATTGGAACAGCGGCATGTTTGTTTGGCGAGCTGCAACAATCTGGGAAGAGATCGGTGCGCACCAGCCAGCCCTGCTGGCTGCGATGGAGCAAATCAGGGCTCTTAAGAAAGAGGGGTCTTCACAACGGGCGAAGGATGATGTGTATCGCCAAATCAAGCCGGTGTCTATCGATAACGGAGTGATGGAACGGTCGTCGAAGGCCGCGGTGGTACCGGTGAAATTCAAGTGGTCCGATGTCGGGAGCTGGGGTAGCTTGGATGAGGTGGCTGAGAAAACTCAGGCTGGGAACGTGATGACTGGGCGGGTCATCGATCTTGAGAGCAAACAGTCGATTGTCTATGCCGATCGGCGTGTGGTTGCAACGATCGGTCTACAGGATATGGTCGTGGTGGATACGCCTGATGCGACTTTGGTCTGTCCCAAGTCACGCGCACAAGATGTGAAAACGATCGTGGATATTCTCAAGCAGCAACAGGCTCCTGAACACTTAGAACACCTCACGGTTCAACGGCCATGGGGCTCCTATACGGTGTTGGAAGAGGGGCCAGGATTCAAAGTGAAGCGTGTCACGGTCAATCCGGGTGGAAGGCTGTCGCTGCAATTGCATCATCAACGCAGCGAACATTGGGTTGTGATAGCCGGGGTCGCACGTGTGACAAGAGACCAAGAAGTATTTGATTTAAAAGTGGGAGAGAGCACAGGCATTCCGGTTAAAACCAAACATCGTTTGGAGAATCCTGGGCAGGAAACCGTCCATATTATTGAAGTGCAAAACGGGCCCTATCTAGGCGAGGACGATATCGTAAGATTTAATGACGACTACGGTCGAGTGGCGAATGCCTGATTAGGATGAGGTCGTGCAGTATTGAATAGGGGCAAGGTTGACGCTGTCCCAAGATCGATCTGGTAAAGGAGGAGGTCGTGGGGTTATTTCGTGAATATGATCTTCGAGGAATCGTCGGCAGTGAGCTGACGGAAGATCTGGCCGAGCAGTTGGGGCGTGCCTATTCTACCTATGTGAGCACGCGTGGGGTGACGACGATCAGTCTCGGGCGGGATGGTCGCCTAAGCTCTCCGGCCCTCCATAAGGCTCTTCTCAAAGGATTACTGGCTGGTGGTCTCAATGTCATTGACATCGGAGTCTGTACGTCTCCGCTGCTCTACTTTTCCTTATTCACCCTGCCGGTTGGCGGCGGCATCATGATTACGGGTAGTCACAATGCAGCCGAGTACAATGGATTCAAAATCTGCATCGGCAAGACCGCCATCCATGGCGAGGAGATTCAGGAACTTCGGCGTGTGATGGAAAAGGGCACATTCGTTTCTGGCGAAGGGCGTCTATCGGAACATCCGATCATTCCTGATTATCTAACCTATATCGAAAAGAGCTTTGCGCATGTCAAAGCGGACCGATTGCACCTTGTGATCGATAGCGGGAATGGAGCGGCTTCGATCGTCGCTAAACAAGCGCTCGAATTGCTCGGCTGCAAAGTGACAGGGCTCTATTGCGATCTGGATGGGCGGTTTCCGAACCATCATCCGGATCCGACGGTTCCAGAGAATCTGACCGACCTTATACAGGCGGTCAGGTCCCATAAGGCAGATGTAGGGATCGGATATGACGGTGATGCTGATCGAATCGGAGCCGTCGATGAGCAGGGCGACATTCTGTGGGGTGATCGTCTGTTGGTGCTGTACTCACGTGATATTCTGGCGGTGAAACCCGGTAGCACGATCATTTCTGAAGTGAAGGCTTCGCAATGTCTGTATGATGATATCGCCAAGCGTGGTGGGCGTGGTCTCATGTGGAAAACCGGCCATTCGTTGATCAAGGCGAAAATGAAAGAGGAATCCGCCGTGTTGGCCGGTGAAATGTCCGGACACATGTTTTTCGCAGATCGGTATTTTGGATATGACGATGCGGTATATGCGTCATGCCGATTGGTTGAAATTCTGGCTAAATCTGAACAGTCGCTTTCCGCCTTGGTCTCAGATCTTCCTCCCTCGGCGGTCACTCCGGAAATACGAGTAGATCTTCCGGATGCGGTGAAGTTCGACGTGGTTGAACGAGTGAAAAAGAAGTTCGTGGAATGTTTGAACGCACAGGAAGGTCTCGGACCCAGGAAACTCGTCCTCCGCGACCTGATTACCATCGATGGCGTTCGCGCGATTTTTGAAGAGGGGTGGGGGCTGATTCGGGCGTCCAACACTCAGCCGGCTCTCGTGTTACGGTTTGAAGCGGTCTCTTCCGTACAACTCGGTGTCATTCAATCGCTCATTGAGCATGAGCTTATGGAGGCGAGACGAACTCTCGGGTGCTAGCAGCTCGTTCTTCCAAATCCGCCATATCGTGCGGCATCGGGACGCCTCGTTGGGATGCTGCGATTGTTACGGCCATCGTTCTCCTAGCGTTGTCCGCTGTTCCCATCGAATCGAAACCGTGGGCTGACGTCCAACGCCCCTTTCACGTCGGTGAGCGACTGATCTACAAGGTGTCCTGGCTCAATATGACCGCAGTGACGGCGGTGATGGAAGTGGCACCGATCTCAGGTTCATCCGGTCACGGCGTCGCCAAGTTGGTGGGCACGGCCCAATCGACGCCCATCATCACCAAGTTTTTCCCGGTCGATAATCGCGTGGAGTCGAAACTCGATCTTGATACCCTTGCCCCGGAGCATATGACGTTTCGCCGGCGTGAAGGACGGAAGAAAGAGGATATTGAGTACATCTTTCATCAGAAAGAAGGGATGGTAACAGTTATCCGAGGGGGCAGCACCGAGTCGCTGCCTATTCCGGGTGGGACGCAGGATATTATTTCATGTTTGTACTACACGCGCGTGGCCTTGCCACCCCATCCGGGCGCTTCTCTCAAGATGAACGTGTATCATGACAAGAAAAATCGACCGGTCGAGGTGCGTGTCGAGGGGGTTGAGATCATTGAGGGGGCCTGGGGAAAAGCGGAGACCATTCGTGTACTCGTCATCATGCCGTTCCATGGCTTGTTTATGAGTCAAGGCAATATTTGTGTGTGGGTGACGACCGATGAACGGAAAACTCCGTTGCGGATGAAAGCAAAAGTGACGCTCGGTTCCGTCGTTGCGGATCTGGTGGATGGCTTGGAAAAGGCGTAGCTGTAGAGAAAAAGGAATGGTGTGAATGTAGATTGTTGTTCACACAAACTAAACCGGCTATACTGGGCCATACTGAAGAGACCATGAGAGAATTTCCCCTTACGTTAAGCCAGTTTATTATTCAAAGTCAGGCCACCTATCCAGGGGCAACGGGAGAGTTTTCGAATCTTCTGACTCAGATCGGCCTGGTCGGTAAGCTCATTGCGCAGGATCTCCGGCGCGCCGGGTTGATTAATATTTTGGGAACCACCGGCGACACGAATGTCCAGGGCGAAACCGTGAAGAAGCTGGATGCGATGGCCAATGACGACTTCGTCAGAGTCTTTCAATCCAGTGGGTACGTCTGCGCCTTGGCCTCGGAGGAAATGGAAAAGCCTGTCTTTTTGCCGGGGAATTGGCCGCGTGGTAAGTACATGTTGCTCTTCGATCCTCTTGATGGCTCCTCCAACACAGATAACAATATGCCGCTCGGCGCAATTTTTTCCGTCCTTAAGTACGATCGAACAGATCGCTCGCCGACGGAAGCGGACCTGATACGCCGGGGCACCGAACAAGTAGCCGCCGGATATCTGCTGTATGGGTCGAGCACCATGCTGGTGTATACCGTCGGGCAAGGTGTGTACGGATTTACGCTCGAGCCCGGCATTGGGGAATATTTGCTGTCGCACGAGCGGATCAAGATTCCTGATAAAGGGAAAGTGTATGCCACGAATGAAGGGAACTATTCCAAGTGGTCGGATGGGACAAAGAAGTATCTTGATTCCCTAAAAGTCAACGATAAGGCGACCGGCCGCCCCTATAGTGGCCGCTATTCGGGCTGCTTGGTGGCCGATGTGCACCGCCTGTTGCTCGGTGGGGGGATCTACCTCTATCCAGGGGAAGTGGATAAACCTGAGGGGAAGCTGCGGTTGCTCTACGAGGCAAATCCGATGGCGTGGATTGTAGAGCAGGCCGGTGGAAAGGCCTCAACAGGGACATCAAGAATTTTGGAGGTGGAGGCCAAGAAACTCCATCAGCGCGTGCCGTTGTTTATTGGAAGCCGGCACGATGTCGAGCAGGCGGAGCTGTATATTCAGGGCCGAGCCTAAGCGCCTATTTCTTTTATATGGTACGGTAATGTCGTCGGGAGGAAACTATGGGAGACCGAGTACAAGAAATTTTAAGCTGGTACGGGAGTGACAACGCCGGAACAAGGACCAATATCGCTCGGTTACTGCGATCAGGAAAACTTGCAGGGACAGGAAGATTGGTCATTCTGCCTGTCGATCAGGGGTTTGAACATGGTCCGGCAAGGAGCTTTGCACCGAACGCCCCAGGGTACAATCCGCACTACCATTTTCAGCTTGCCATTGACGCGGGATGCAATGCGTATGCAGCTCCTCTCGGGTTCTTGGAAGCCGGTGCGGCCCCCTTCGCCGGGCAGATTCCCCTTATCTTGAAGTTGAACAATCATGATGTGTTGCATGATGAGAAGGATCCGCTCCCGTCCGTGACGGGGAGTGTCAACGATGCGCTTCGATTGGGCTGTTCTGCCGTGGGGTTCACGATTTACCCGGGTTCATCCCATTGCAATGCGATGTACGAGCAGTTGCGGTCGATCGCCGAAGAGGCGAAGTCCTGCGGCCTCGCTGTCGTGGTCTGGTCCTATCCGCGTGGGTCGGCCCTGAGCAAAGAAGGTGAGACGGCGATCGATGTGGTAGCCTATGCCGCTCAGATTGCAGCTCAACTCGGTGCTCATGTGATCAAGGTCAAGCTCCCAAGCGCACACCTCGAGCAGGCGGCCGCTAAAAAAGTCTACGAGGCTGAAAAGATTCCGATCAAGACCTTGGCGGAACGGGTCAGACATGTGGTGCAGAGTGCATTCGATGGTCGACGAATTGTGATCTTTTCCGGGGGGGCGAAAAGCGAGGACAAGAACGTGTTCGACGAAGCCCGGGCCATCAGAGATGGAGGGGGATTCGGGAGCATCATCGGACGGAATTCGTTCCAGCGTCCCAAACCGGAGGCGGTGAAGTTTCTCCACACGATCATGGGAATTTATGCTGGTGAGATGCAGTGAGTACCGTGTCGTTCGCTAAAATACATTGAGTGTATGAGTCAACTGGAGTTCGACAAAAAACCTGCACGGGGAGCCCGAAGCTGGATCGTGGCCGCCACTCTGTTGACGGCGGGGATGCTTATCGGCTTTGTGGTTGCTTCGGATCTGGGATGGCTTCCAACGGGGCACGCGGTACCGGATTCAGCTTCTGTTGCTCCGTCTCCCACGGTTGCCAGGCCGGTTTCAACTGCCCCCCAACCGACGTTGGCCGGCGGCAGTCAAACCTTCGTGGAAATTGCCAAGTCCGTGAAGCCGGCGGTGGTGAATATCTATGCGACCAAGAGCGGGCGCAGTGGTGGGTCTGGGATGATCCCGTTCGATGACCCGTTGTTTCGAAAGTTTTTCGGCGACGAATTTTTCAGGAAGTTCGAGCACCCGAAGGAGCGAAAAGAGCGGGGCCTTGGGTCCGGTGTCATCGTCGAGTCGAACGGCGTGATCATTACCAACAATCATGTCGTTGGCAAGGCCGATGAGATCCGGGTCACGCTCTCGGATAAACGTGAGTTCAAAGCGAAACTCATTGGTACCGACCCAAAAACAGACGTGGCTGTCGTGAAAATCGAGGCGACGGGGCTCCCTACTGTGGCCTGGGCTGATTCAGACAAGCTGGAAGTCGGGGAGTTTGTACTGGCCGTCGGCAACCCGTTCGGGTTGACGCAAACCGTGACCTTGGGGATCGTTAGTGCATTGGGGCGGGCGGCCGGCATCGCTGAGTACGAGGATTTTATCCAGACAGACGCGGCCATCAACCCTGGCAACTCCGGCGGAGCACTGGTGAACGTCCGTGGCGAGTTGGTGGGGATTAATACGGCGATATTCAGTCAGAGCGGCGGCAACATGGGGATTGGGTTTGCCGTCCCGAGCAATATGGCTCAGTCGATCATGGGACAGCTGGTTCAAACAGGAAAAGTCGTTCGGGGTTGGCTCGGTGTATCGATTCAAGAGCTGACGCCGGAATTGGCGTCCCAATTCGGTGTGGGTGACACAAAAGGTGTACTCGTCAGTGACGTGATGGATGATAGTCCGGCCAAGAAGGCCGGGTTCGAACGGGCCGATGTCATCATCGAGTATGACGGGAAATCCATGGACTCGCCGACCCATCTCCGGAACGCCGTCGCCCAGACGCCGGTTGGCAAGAAGGTGACCATTAAGTTTATTCGTGACAAAAAGACGAGAAGCTTGGACCTCACGATCGTCGAGCAACCCAAATCGATGTCGCAAAACGGGGAAGAGGAGGGTGGTGAATCTGCCACTGCGACGGGTGTGCTCTCAAGTCTTGAAGTCCGAGACTTGAACGAAGAGTTGGCTAATCGGTATGGGCTCAAGTCGCGTGAACGAGGTGTGGTGGTCGTCCGAGTCAAACAAGGAAGTCCGATCGAAGAAGCGGGTGTTCGTGAAGGCGATATCGTGGTCGAGGTGAATCGTCAAGCCGTACCATCGGTGAAGGTCTTCGAGCGGATCGCTGGAAAATTGCCCGACGACCAAGCCGTGTTGCTGTTATTGAAGAGACAGGATCGGACCATTTTTCTCACACTCCGTCCTTAATGTGCAGAGAAGACAGTAGGGAGGGTCGAGAGGAGGAAGAAGTGTGAGGCTATGGAGACACCGTTCGAGGATTCCGTCAGCAGTCATGACGTCTGGGATGTAATCTGTGAGTAATCGCACTGTGGCCCTCGTTCCTGCCGCCGGGAGGGGGCTCCGCATGGGCGGTTCAGTGCCTAAACAGTTTCTCTCGCTGGGTCACCAGCCTCTCATTCTGCATTCTCTCCGTGTCCTTCAAACGTCTCCCGTTATTCAGGAGATTATCCTGGCTGTTCCGCACGGTGATATGGACTATTGCCTCAAGGAAATCGTTGCCAAGCATCACTTCACGAAAGTGACCAAGGTGGTGCCTGGGGGAGCGGAGCGACAAGATTCAGTCCGACACGCGCTTGAAGCGGTGCACGATGAAGTCGATGTGGTACTCGTCCATGACGCGGTTCGGCCGTTCCTGACCGAGCGGATGGTTGAGGAGGTTGTGTCGATGGCTCGTGCGAAGGGGGCGGCGATTATCGCGTTGCCAATGAGGGATACTGTGAAACAGGTCGGCGCAGACCATGTCATCGAACGTACGGTTGATCGTTCAGGTTTATGGCTGGCTCAGACCCCGCAAGCGTTTCGACGAGATTGGCTGTTGTCAGCCCATCGAAAAGCTCATGGCGAGAGGGTCCGAGCCACGGATGACGCGTATTTGATGGAATGGAGTGGGTACTCCGTCTCAGTCGTTGAAGGGAGCGGGGAAAATATCAAAGTCACTAGACCGGAAGATCTGGTGATCGGCGAAGCGATCTTGGCCTCGCGACAAACCCATGCCATGAAAGGGTGAGTATGAAAAAGGGCTCTCGCGTAGGGTATGGCTATGACGTGCATCCGCTTGGACCAGACCGACAATTGATCTTGGGTGGAGTCGACATTCCACACACCAAAGGACTGCTGGGCCACTCCGATTCCGATGTCCTTGTCCACGCGATCTGTGACGCTCTCTTGGGCGCGATGGGAGAAGGCGATCTCGGTCGGCACTATCCCAGTTCCGATCCCAAGTATAAGGGTATTTCAAGCTTGAAGTTGTTGGAAGACGTCATGTCGAAACTCACCGCGAAGGGCTATCAGGTGGGAAACATCGATACCGTCATTGTGGCTCAAGCGCCTCGTCTTGGTCCGTATCTCACGGCGATGCAAAAGAAAATTGCGGAGGTGGCAAAGATTGATCCTAGTTTGGTCAACGTGAAGGTAAAAAGCGGAGAAGGATTGGATGCGGTCGGGCATGAAGAAGGAATGATAGCGCACGCCGTATGTTTGATCGAATCGATCTGACGTCGTAAGATATTCTGTACATGTTGAGTCAGATCAAACAAGACCTCCAAGCGGTCTTTGACCGAGATCCTGCCGCGACCAGCAAGCTGGAAGTGATTCTCACCTATGCAGGGTTTCATGCACTGTTGGCCTATCGGGTTTCCCACTGGCTGAAGGTGCATGCTGTTCCAATCTTACCGCGCCTTCTCTCACAGCTCGCCCGCTGGTTGACTGGCGTCGAGATCCATCCTTCGGCCAAGATTGGAACGGGCTTCTTCATTGATCATGGGATGGGGGTCGTAATCGGAGAAACGGCAGAGATCGGCGATTACGTGACGCTTTTTCAGGGGGTGACCTTGGGCGGGACAGGTAAGGAACGAGGGAAACGGCATCCGACACTGGGGAATCATGTGGTCGTGGGAGCCGGGGCTAAAATCCTCGGTGGAATCACCATTGGTGACAACGTGAAAATCGGGGCCAATTCCGTCGTACTCAAAAACGTCGCCGCCAATTCGACTGTGATTGGTGTCCCGGGCCGCGTGATCAAATCCCAGGGCGAGCGCTTGCCTGATGCGACGATGGATCAAGTTGATTTGCCTGATCCCATCAGTGACCGCTTCATCGCGCTCGAACAAGAGTTGATTGAGCTCCGAAAAAAAGTCGAGAACAAGGACGAACACTCGTCGTAATGATCCCCAACGTCGGGAGATGTCCTGATAGGAAAAAACAGCGCGGCAGGCTGCCGCGCCGGAAACCTGAGTGCTACGCCGATAAGCAGTCGCTCATAAACTTTTTCCGCGCATCACCCTTCAGCTCCTTCTTACCCGCTTCTTTATTACACGTCTTCATCTTATTCTGCTGAGTCTCTTTACCATCTCCACCTTTCTCCGACTTAGCAGAGAGACATTCCTTCATAAATGCCTTCCGCTCCTCACCCTTCCCCTCTCCTAACCCCTTTGCAGTTGCCTGATCGTTACAAACCTTCATCTTGTTCTGTTGAGCGGGTGCACCTATAGCGTATGGAGTCCCGCCAAGACTGAGCACAAATAACCCAAGAGTGAGCGTACGCACGGCTGTCCACATACGGAGTCTCCTTTATAGTAAGGGGTGAGATGCACATGTGAGTAGCATCATAGCAGAGAAATACGTAAAGGTCTGTAGGAGAAACCAAGGCAGACTCTCGGTCACAGATGGAATGATTTATTTTTGGAGAAAGAGTATCCTTGTCCGCTACGGGACCTGGATGCTCCAGAGACGTCATGCTGTAGATTATCTTGCTCGACACTAAGGAAAGGGACTCATGAGCTCAACGCCTGGTATCACGCGATCGCGTCAATTTCGCAAGCTGCTCACGTCGGATCAGCTGGAATTCATCTGTGAAGCTCATAACGGCCTGAGCGCGAAAATCGTCCAAGAAGCAGGGTTTAAAGGCATTTGGGCCAGCGGTCTCTCTATTTCGGCTCAATTCGGGGTACGTGACAATAATGAAGCCAGCTGGACACAAGTTCTCGAAGACCTGGAGTTTATGTCCGATGCGACCACGATCCCGATTTTGCTCGACGGCGATACAGGATACGGCAATTTCAATAATATGCAGCGGCTTGTCCGCAAACTGGAGCAGCGCCACATCGCGGCCGTCTGCATTGAAGACAAACTCTTCCCCAAAACGAATAGCTTCATCAAAGGGGACGCGCAGCCGATGGCGGACATGCAGGAGTTCTGCGGCAAGATCAAGGCGGGCAAGGACGCTCAGATCGATCCGGACTTTTGCATTATTGCCAGGGTGGAAGCCTTTATCTGCGGCTGGGGGTTGGCCGAGGCGCTGCGCCGGGCCGAGGCGTATCATCAGGCTGGCGCCGACGGCATTCTCATTCATAGTGCCCTCGCGGTGCCGGACGAGATTCTGGCCTTTAAACAGGAATGGGGAACGCGATGTCCTGTGGTCATCGTTCCTACCAAATATTATGCCACGCCTACAGAAGTATTTCGGCAGCATGGGATTTCAATGGTCATTTGGGCCAATCACATGTTGAGGGCGGCCGTAGCGGCCATGCAGAAAACAGCACGGACATTGAAAGAGCAAGAGCATCTCCTTTCCATAGAAGATAAGGTCGCGCCGGTGTCCGAAATCTTCCGCCTGCAAAATGCTGCAGAACTTCAAGATGCCGAAGATCGCTATCTTCCACGAAGCGCTGAGAATACCAGTGCCATCGTGCTGGCGGCCTCTCGTGGTGAGGAACTGCGAGAGTTGACTGAGCACCAACCCAAGACGATGGTGAAGATTCAAGGCGCACCGATCCTCGCTCACATTGTAGACGGCTATAACGCCGTGGGCATTAAGGACATCACGGTCGTCCGTGGCTATAAGAAGGAGGCGGTGACGCTGCCTAACTTGACGTATCTCGATAACGACGAGTTTGCGGAAACCGGCGAGCTGTATTCTTTGGATAAAGCATTGCGTGCACGGAAGGGCGGAGCCAAAGATTTGATCATCTCGTACGGTGATGTGCTATTCAACAAGTATATCCCTCAGGCCTTGTGTCAGGAAAAGGAAGATTTTGTGATCTTCGTCGATAGCGATTGGCAGAACCAAAGCAGTTACGCTCGACTGGGGGGCTTTGCCGAATGCTCATTGCCGAACTCCAAGAAAGCCTTCAATGCAAAGATCTATCTCAAACAGTTAGGGGATACAGTCTCAAGGGAGCATATCCATGGCGTATGGATGGGATTTCTGAAGGTGTCTCCGGCTGGAGGAGATCAGCTTCAGGCGATCCTTGCAATCATGATGGCCGATCCGGCTCACCGCAATGCAGGAATCCCTCATCTGTTGCAGGAGCTCCTGAAACGTCAGCACGCCATTCGAGTCCTGTATACGGTTGGCCACTGGTTAGATATCAACAGCCTGGACGATGTGGTTCAAGCAGGAGTGTTTTGACCTTCTCCCTGCGATATTGGTTACGGGTAGTCCACGCGTACTAAAAAGAGTCCTTGCGGTGGGGCTGTTTTACCGGCAGCCGAGCGGTTCCGTGCCGTGAGGATTGTCGTCAAGCTTTCTGGTGTGCGCTTCTTCAAGCCGACTTCTACGAGTGTTCCTACGATCGATCGTACCATCTGTTTCAAGAACCGATCGGCATAGGCTTCGATCCGCAGTCGGTCTCCCTCTCGGGCGATGATAAGTTGCTGCAGGCGGCACATGTAGTCCTCATTTTCAGTCGGCTGGGTTTGGAACGAAGAAAAATCATGTGTGCCGATGAGATCAGAAGCCGCAGAATTCATCGCGGCGTCGTCAAGTGTCTGATGGATATGCCAGCAGTAATCACGTGCGAGCGCCGGACGCTCCGGACGATTCAGGATTCGGTATTCGTACAGTTTGCCTTTCGCCGAGTGTCTCGCGTGGAATGAGTCCGGCATGAGCTCGGCTGAGCGGACCACGATGCTCGCGGGGAGATGCGCATTTAACGCTCGAGTCCATTCACGCGATGTCATGTTACGGTCGATACGGAAACTCGCGACCTGCCCGAGCGCATGAACCCCCGCATCAGTACGTCCAGCTCCGATGACCGGTACGGGGATCTGCGTGACGCCACGAATAGCGACTTCAATGGCCCCTTGAACCGTCGGCCGGTTGGGTTGGCGTTGCCAGCCAGCATAGGTTGTGCCGTCATATTCAAGGACGAGTTTGATAGTCGCCATGAAAGAATCGAGACTCTGACCACCGGGAGAATTATTGCGGACCTTATTTATTATTGGCAAGGAACGAGAGGATTCCTTGGTAGAGCGATTGCGCGACGCCTTTGATGAATGTTGGTCTTCGAAGGAGGGCTTCTTCGTCAGGGTTCGAAATATATGCAACCTCGGCCAGAATGCTGGGCATGCTCGTAAATCTCAACACGTAGAACGGGGCTGTTTTGACACCATGGTCGATGACGTCGTAGGCCCCATTCATCTGGGTGACCATCGCCTCCTTCGCGTTCCACGCGAGTTCCAGCGATGCCTCAATCTTCTTCGTCGTCAGGAGATCTGCGACCAGATATTCCCATCCCACCCCGGTGTTGCTGATGGGCGTCCCGTTCTCCCGTGCCGCCACCTCGAGGGCTCGCTGATCCTTCGCTTCACCGAAGTGATAGATTTCGATACCTTTGACTCCCCGAGATGGATGTGAATTGACATGGATGGAGACGAACAAGTCGGCACCGTGGCTGTTGGCAAACTTGGCTCGTTCTTCGAGATCAACATACACATCACGATCTCGAGTCATCAACACACGCACGTCGGCTCGTTTACGGAGCAGTTCTTTGAGATGAAGGGCAACTTTGAGCGTGATGTCTTTTTCTGCAGTCCGTCGAATGCCGAGCGCTCCAGGGTCTTTCCCTCCGTGGCCGGGGTCGATCACAATCGTTGTATAGTCTTTGGTACGAGGTGGAGCCTGTTGGGTGACCGGGGCGGCCGCGAGGGAGGGTGAGCTCAGGTTTTCTTCGACCGGAGGAGAGGTCTGCGTCTCTTCGGTGGGAGGAGCGTCTTGTTCCAGGGGAGGCGTCACATCGATGACCAACCGTGGTGGATCGGACAGTGTGAACTGGCTGTATGTTCCGTAGGATGCGGTTGGAAGGGATATGGCGACGGCCTGGGGAGTCGTTTGCGAGACGATGAATGGAGCGGGAACCGTGCCGTCATCCATCTTCGTTCGTGCGGTTTGGCTGAGGGAGGCGTTCGGAAGGGAGATCACCACACGACTCGGATTGTTCACTCGTTTCTCAGTAACATCGGGCTGGCGATCTAAATCCAGCACAAGCCTGGATTTACTTGGGCTACTTGCGCCACGCAGATCCATGACGGTGATGGGGGAAAGGGGAGCCGGCGTGCCCTTCGCCCGAGATTTCTTGGACGGGGTTGAGATCTTGGGGTGACGGCTGTCCTTGGTGCCGGACCAAACCGATTGTATGCCCACCACATCCACCAAGAAGAAAAGCGCGGCACAAGCCAATAGAATGGGGAGAAGCTGGGGCGATAACGGTCGGCGATCTTGATTTCTCATGGTTTTATTCTGGAAATAGATATCCTGAAACTATTCTCAGATGTCCCGCAGCTTGTCAAGAATTACGCCGCTTGCGTAGCTCGGTATTCGTATTGACTACCCAGGTCATGCCAGGGTAGCGTCGAGCATGCCGACACATGTGATCATCGACGGGTATAATCTTCTCGGAACCGGTGGAATTCCCAGAGGATACAGCGAATCTGATCGTGAACGATTACTGCATGATTTGGCCGGCTATCGGCATCGCACAGGGCATGCCATTACGGTGGTGTTCGATGGGTGGCAGCAGGGTCGATTAACCGAACAGCGGGAGCATCGTGCCGGAGTGCAAGTGATCTATTCAAAACGAGGAGAGCGGGCGGATCAGGTCATCCAGCGTTTGGCACGAGAGTACGGGGCGGACTGTGCGGTCGCGAGTTCAGACCATGAAATCATGAACGTCGCCAGGGCTCATGGAGCATTTATCATAGGGGCTCAGGAATTTGCTCAGAAGCTCCGCGGACCCTCGGTTCCGTCCCGAACGATTCCACATAAGGAATTGGATCCTGGAGATGATGTTCACTCAAGAGGTGCACGGGAGAAAAAGGGGAACCCTAAGAAACTTCCGAAGTCTCAGAGGCAACGCGACCGCCAGTTCAGGAGATTTTGAACAGTCTCTTCGCATTTTCGCTGGTTTGTCTCCCGATCTGCTCAAAGGACACAGTGGAACCTTGAATAGATGCTAATTGCTGAGCGACTTGGGATACGTAGGAGGGTTCATTGCGTTTTCCACGGTAGGGGACCGGGGTGAGATAAGGGCAATCGGTCTCGATGAGCACACGATCCAATGGCGTCGCTTTGGCGATCTCTCGTAGCGCGGTTGCATTCTGAAACGTCACGATTCCAGAAAACGAGAGATAAAATCCTAAGTCCAACGCTTGCTTTGCCAGCCAGGCGTCTCCGGAAAAGCAGTGGAATACCCCACCAATCTCTGAGGCGTTCTCATCCTTGAGAATGGTGATTGTGTCCTCCTGAGCTTCGCGAGTATGGATGATCACGGGCAGTGCGAGCTCGCGAGCGAGCTGGAGCTGTTCGCGGAAGCGATCCCGTTGTTCCTTCGGTGACGAATGGTTGTAGTGGTAATCAAGCCCAATCTCTCCAAAGGCCACGATTTTGCCGTGTTTCGCAAGGCGGCGGAACTCATCGTACCAGTCGTCTTGGATGTGTTTGACCTCATGCGGATGGACACCGATTGAGGCGTAGACAAACGGGTAGTGATCAGCGAGTGCAACCGCTGCCTGACTGGTCGTCAAATCACAGCCGATCGTGACAAAAGCTTCGACTCCGGCCTCCCTGGCGCGGGTGATGACCGCTTCTCGGTCCTCGTTGTAGCGGGCGTCGTCGAGATGGGTATGCGTGTCAATCAACATGGGCGGCATCCTACATCGTGTAGGGGGGAAGTCTCTAGATGTTTTTAAGCGTTTGTTCACGGAGTAAGCCCCTCATGGGAGGCGGCACTTACGAACGTTGACATCGCATCTTCAAAAATGGTAAATGCAATCTAGTTGCAATTAGGAGCGTGATGGCCACTTCTATAGTTGAAAGTCTCAAATCCGGGGGAAAGAAGCTCACGAAGGCCAGAAGGGCCATTCTTGCCGTTCTTGAACAGAACGCACTCCCAATTACCGCAGCCGAAGTGCACGAGGGTTTGGTCAAGGCCAGAACGAATGTCGATGTTGTGACGGTCTATCGCAATCTCGCGATGCTCCAAGAGTTGGGTTTGGTGAATGCTGTCGGGTTCCATGAAGGGCAGATGCGTTATGAAGTGGTTCATGGACGGGCCCATCATCACCATATTCAATGCCGGGGCTGTGGCAAGATCATTGATCTGATGCTGTGCCCGTTGAAGAAGTTGACGAAGCTCATCGAAGAGCAAACCAAGTTTGTTGTCGATGGTCATGCCTTAGAGTTTTTTGGTTGGTGCCCGCAATGCCGATGACCTCACTCGACAAGAAGGCCACCCACTGGGTGCTTCTCCTGGGCTATGTGTTGTTGGTGCTGACCCTTCAGCCGTTGTTGCTCGAACATACCTTTGCGGCTGGGACTGCTCACGAACATTCGGATCAAGATGTCTGTGCCTGGCTGGATCATGCGGCCAGTGCCGGATTGCATTCCTTCATTCCACCGCCAGTCCTTGTTCCTGTTCTTGTCACCACAGTATCTCCGCCAGATCTCATCTTCAGGTCAGTGTCCCGCTCGAATGATTCCGTCCGTGGGCCTCCTGCGTCCTCTCTTTAGTCATTCAATCTGCAGTATTGCGCTCTCGATGGTGTAGCCCTGCACCCTGTGCGGAGAGGATCGGGTAGCTGTCGCGTTCTGCCTTACGGAACCCGCGCTCATGGGGGTGGCCGTTCTTCACGTGCCCAGAAGAACGGTACTCGATCTTCTCCTGTAGAGGGTGTTGGAGGAGTTTCTCACTCTGCGTCATGAGGAGGTGTGTGATGGCGACGACTACTGAGATGACGGTTCCGGTGACGGTGTTGACCGGTTTTCTGGGAGCAGGGAAGACGACTCTACTCAATCGGATTCTGACGACGGAACACGGCAAGCGAATAGCGGTAATCGTCAATGAATTCGGCGAGGTCGGGATCGACAATCAGTTGGTCATCGGCGCGGATGAAGAGATTTTTGAAATGAACAACGGCTGCATCTGTTGCACGGTGCGCGGTGATCTGATCCGTATCATCGGCAATCTTCTCAAGCGCAAGGATCGATTCGATTACATGGTGATCGAGACGACAGGATTAGCCGATCCGGCGCCGGTTGCCCAGACATTCTTCGTCGATGACGAGATGAAGCGGAGACTGTTGCTGGACGGCATTGTCACCGTGGTCGATTCGAAACATATCTGGGAGCACCTCGACAAGAGTCCGGAGGCCAAAGAGCAAATCGCCTTTGCCGATGTCATCTTGTTGAACAAAATTGATCTTGCTCCGTCTGAAGATGTCGACAAGTTGGAGGCACGCATCCGGGCAATCAACGTGATGGCCAAGATTCATCGAACGAAAGACGCCAGTATCGAGATTGCTCGATTGCTGAATATCGGGGCGTTCGACCTGAGTCGCAAACTCGAAATCGACCAGAATTTTCTGGGAGAAGAAGCGCATCAGCATGACCCGAGTGTGTTTTCAGTTGCGCTCGTAGAGGATGGACAGGTCGATGAGGGGAAAGTGAACGATTGGTTCCGTGAAGTGCTCACCACCATGGGGACGAAAATCTATCGGATGAAGGGCATTCTGAATGTGGAAGGCCGTGACCACCGGTTTGTGTTCCAGGGGGTGCACATGCTGTTCGACGGGAAAGCCGATCGTCCGTGGAAATCTGGTGAAGTCCGCAATAACCAGCTGGTGTTCATCGGGAAGGATTTGGATCGCGAGGCGCTGACGAAGGGATTTCGATCATGCCTCGTCTAGCCAAGCGGCAGGCGGCTGTCATACTCAGTCCGATCGGGCAAGCGATACTCGGTGATTATGTCCATCGCGTGGCCTTTGCGCCGGATGGAACCAGATTTGTTGCGTGCTCTGCGTCTGGCCAGGTGTCTGTCTGGGAAGCCGGATCTCTCAGCCCTGTCTGTGACCTGAACGGTCATCAGCAGTCAGCCCTCACGCTGGCCTGGCACCCAACGCGGCAAGAGTTGGCGACCGGGGGGCAGGACAGCTTCGTTCGAATCTGGAATGTGGAGGCTGGGGAAGAGCATACAGCCCTTCCGGTTGGAGGGCACGGTTCGTGGGTAGAGCATCTGGCATGGTCTCCGGATGGGAATTTTTTGGCCGCGTCGGCAGGGAAAATGCTTCGTATCTGGAGTATCGACCCTGCCTCAACCCCTCAACTCGCCGCAGAAGTGCCGGCGTACAAGACGACGATATCAGCCGTAACCTGGATGCCGCGTGGAGGCGGTGTCGTCGCCTCTGCCTATGGTGGGGTCTGGTTGTGGAACATCGGTCAGGAGAAGCCGGTTCGTTCCTTTCCTTATGACGGAGCGTTACTGACGATTGCCGTGAGTCCGAGCGGGGAATACCTGGCCTCGGGAAACCTCGACGGGTCAGTCCATTTGTTTCGCACGGACAGTGAGCAGAACTGGCACATGTCCGGCTATCCCGTGAAGGTCACGTCGGTGCGATTCGACCATAACGGTCTCAATCTATTCACCGCGTCCGGTCCCTCCCTCGTATCCTGGAATATGAAGAAATTTGAAGGGACCGGTGGTCGACTCTTCAAGGGACATCTGGGATGGATTCAGGAGATTGCCTGCCATCCTACCCGATCGCTCGTGGCGACGGTGGGAGAAGACGGGCTGCTCTGCATCTGGGAGCCGCAGACGACCAAGCCGTTGTTGAGCCAAGAAGTGAGCAAGATGGGCGGACTGTCCTGCGTGGCCTGGAGCCCCAAAGGGCAGTGGTTGGCGACCGGCGACAGTGACGGAGTGGTGTCGCTCTTCTCAGTCCATGGGATTGAGGAACGAGCATGAATCTCTTCGGCGGGAAACGGACCATCCAACCGGAGCAAGCCGATCGCATCAAGGACTGGACCCGAGAGGTCTTTCATCTGAACGACGAGACGATCGTCATGGTCACGGAATTGGAATGTCGTGAACCAGGCTGTCCGCCGATTGAAACAGTGATCGCCCTGCTCATGGGGCCAGGTAATACTCGACAGTACAAGATTCACAAGACCGCCAATGAGGTCGGTTTGTCCGATCTCCAGGCATTGGTCGGCAAAGAGGAGTCCCATCATGCCCAGCATTGAGCATGCCACTCGTCGTTCAAAGGTGACACCGATCTACGTGATCGCCGGATTTTTGGGGAGCGGGAAAACCACCTTGCTGAAGCGGGCGCTGGCGCATGAACAGAACAGGGGCGTAAAGCCGGCCGTGCTCATGAATGAATTTGGCGAAGTCGATGTGGACGGGGCGTTGCTCCATGACCATCCTCGTTCGAAAGACATCGAATTGCAGGCACTCCTCAGTGGCTGTATCTGCTGTGATCTGTCGGCCGAGTTCAGCGAAAAAGTCGGTCATTTAGTGAAGGAGACCAAGGGGGCGCCGCTCTTTATTGAGACAACGGGGCTGGCGGATACCGGGCAAGTGATTACGGGGGTTGAAAAGGCGCTAACCCAATCAAGCTCAAAACTCAGAGGGACCTTGGCCTCGGTGATTGTCATGGTCGATGGGCCTCGGTTTTTGAAGCTCGGCGCCTTTTGGCCCGCAGCGGAAAATCACCTCCAGCAGGCAGCGAGACGTTGAAACCGATGGAAGTCCGGGTGGCAACGCCTGCCGATGATCCAGCGGCGCGACGGCTGGTTCAAGCCGCCCATGGTCGTATGTATCGGTGGCCCGCCGGTTTTGGAGGCTATCGAGCGAGACTCTCGCTGAACGATGAGGGGCGTGTCTACCCCGGTCGGGTCAGTCTGGTGCCGAGGAAGGAGACAACGGTCGAGTTGGATGGAGGAGACGCGGCTCTTCAAGAGTGGGTGCGAGAACGGCTCTGGACCCAGGGGATGCACTTGGCGTTTTCCACGTTTGAGGAGGGCGACGGCAAATATGTGCTGTCCTTCGATCCCCAAGATGATCCCGCTGTGCCGCATCCGCGAGGCCGCCGTGTGCTGCTCACCGGGGGGCGACTCGATTCGTGGTACCGGATCAAGAATGGGCAATACACCCAGATCGGGCGGATCACGCCGATGACGGAACGGCGAGTCAATACCATCGAGCGCTGCGATCATGCGCCGGATGAGAAACAATACTCCAGCCACTATGTGATGACCTATTTCTCACTCGATGGGCAGGCCGTGATCGGAATGGAGAGCTATGTCAATGAATATACCGATGTCAACGGCGTGTGGCTTCCCTGGCGTCGGCGCGTCTCATTCGGCGAGCGAGGATTAGTCAGAACGCGGGTGATTGAGCTGTCGGAGCATGAGCTGATCGGATGAGGAGTCATGAGCTCTGGAAGGTGTGAAAGAACCGATGCCGAGTCGTAAACGCATTCATGAGGGGCAGCATGGCCAGAGTGAAGCACAGTGAGCTTGCCGGGAGAGTCGACCTGGTGGTTTGCTATTTTGATGGGCCTGCTGGGCAGCCTCGGTGCTCTCCTGCCGGCGTGCCTGGTGTTGTTCATCCCAGATGGCTGGAGACAGCGCGCAATGCCATATCTCCTCAGTTATGCGACCGGAGCCATGCTGGCGACAGCGGTTATAGGACTCATTCCAGAAGCTTTGGAACGAATCTCCATTGACGAGGTAGGGATTTCATTACTCTGTGGACTTGTCCTGTTCTTTATATTGGAGTGGACGATCGTCTGGAGGCATGCTCATGGAATGGATGATGAACACGGTGATCCGTCGATACAAAACCATCCGATGGAAAAGAAAACCGGCATGCTCGTTTTGATTGGAGATGCGGTGCATAACTGCGCCGATGGGATTGCTATTGGTACAGCTTGCGTGGCCTCACCCGGACTTGGCTTGGTCACGACTCTTGCGGTCTTGGGCCATGAGGTTCCCCAGGAGCTGAGTGATTTCACCATATTGATTTCGAGCGGCTTCTCTCGTGCCAAGGCGCTTCTGTGGAACACGCTATCGGGATTGGGAACTCTGGTAGGAGTCGTAGGGGCGTACGGATGGCTGGCTTATGCAGAACCCGTTGTGCCCTACGCCCTCAGTATTGCTGCGGCTAGTTTCCTCTATATCGGGTTAGCCGATATGGTGCCAGGTCTGCATGGGCGAGTTAGCGCAGCAAAAGGAGTTTGGCAATTCGTGATGATGATTGTGGGGATGGTGACGATTGGAACTCTGACCATCTTGCCACATTGAAGCGAGCACATGGCCCACAGAAGATGAGTATTGCCAGGAACTGGCTTCTTTGTTTGCGAGACTTGGACCAGAAAGGTTTGGATTACGAGACGGGCTTGGGAGTGATCGCGGCGGCGAGGTCATGCAGCAACTGTTCGGTCTCCCTCCAACCCAGACAGGCGTCGGTAATGGAGACACCATGTTGAAGGGCCACCCCTTCTTTCCATGCTTGCTTGCCAGGGTTCAGGTTGCTCTCAAGCATCAATCCCATGATGGTCTGACGGCCTTCGCGGAACTGCCGGAGAACCTCATGGGCAACCAAGCTTTGGCGGGTGTGATCCTTACTGGAGTTGTCGTGCGAACAGTCGATCATGATCGGCCGTGCAATGCCTTCACCGGCGACGGCGGCTTCCGCTCGAGCCACGTGTTCGGCTTCGTAGTTGGTTCTTCCCCCTCCACCGCGAAGCACAATATGACGATCGGGATTACCCATGGTCTTGATGATCGCCGTTTGGCCATCGGCGTTGATGCCGACAAAGTGGTGGGGAGCACGGGCAGAAATCATGGCATTGACGGCCACCTGAAAGCTGCCTTCCGTCCCATTCTTGAACCCGACAGGCATGGAGACGCCGCTGGCCATTTCGCGATGCGTTTGACTTTCAGTGGTCCGGGCACCGATTGCCACCCAACTGATGAGGTCGGCGACGTATTGAGGACTGATGGGATCCAGCAACTCCGTTCCGCAGGGAAGCCCCAATTGATTGATCTTGAGGAGAATCGCCCTAGCGAGCTCGACGCCGGTCGCGATATCACAGGTTCCATCAAGGTGAGGGTCGTTGATCAGCCCCTTCCACCCCACGGTCGTCCTCGGCTTTTCAAAGTAGGTCCGCATCACGATCAGAAAACGGTCACGCAAGGCATCAGCGACAGGTTTCAGCTTGGCGGCATATTCATAGGCGGCATCAGGGTCATGGATGGAGCAAGGACCCACGATGACGAGGAGACGGTCACGGTCCTGCCCATGAAGGATCCGGCGGATTGCTTCTCTGGTTTCAACCACGAGGGCAGCTGCCTGATCGGTGATAGGCAGTTTCGTCTTGATGGCGCGAGGTGAGGGGAGCGCCTTAATCTCAATGACGTGTTGATTGTCAATCGGTCTATTCATGGACGATCACGCAACGGATGGTTCTACAATGAACCGGCCCGAAGGGGCTGATAATGTAACGAATCATAGCAGAAAAGTCCAGACCACCTAACTCAATAGGTTATTAAGAGGAATTTGATGCTAGGGGAGAGGGTTCTTGCAATTTTACACATGGGTTCTTATCCTAGCGCCATGTGGTTGTTCGGAACCGGTTCTAAGCCTGCGGCTTCGTGGATCCGCCTGGGCGTGGTGAGTGGTCTCATCGCTGCCATGCTCGGCTTGGCCCCGTTCGCCGTGGCTCAGGATGTCCACCACGAGTTGGCAGCCGCTGACTCGGATGGTCATCAACATTCGGACACCGATATCTGTCAATGGGTTCAGCACCATATTGCGGGCTTGGTGGATTTTGATGTTCCACGATTGGTTCTATGCGATCTCGTTCGGCAGTGTGAACCTCAATCCGAATCCATTCTTCTTTCCGCTGCCCCGTCACTCGTCGGCCCATCCCGTGCTCCCCCACTAGTATAGCCGAAGCATTACGCGAGGCAGTCTGAATGGGGGGAGGCCGCGGAATCGTCCTGCGCCTGCTCCATCCATTTTTATCCGAATAATTGAATAGTTGCGAAAGTGGAGGGGCATGATGTCTCAAGTCGTGAGCCGAGTAGTGAGTGCTATAGTTGTGCTGGTTGTTCTGTCAGAACCCCTGGCAGCGCCTATTCTCTATGCGCAAGACAACGAACAAGCTTTGGTGATCAAAGGGATAGTCCAGAATCAGGATCTTCGCCGGGTGCCGCAGGCGGTCATTGAAGTCAAAAACCAAGAAGGTGACATGGTATCCACCGGGATCTCGAACAATGCCGGGGAGTTCAAGATTTCCGTCGAGGAGGGCGGCACCTACTCCGTGAGCGCTGTGCAGGAGACCTATCGAAGCGAATATGTTGTGCTCATGCTTGGTGAAGAGCCAGGGAATCCTCTGACTCTGACCCTTTCCAAGACCAAGGAGGTGTCGCTGGAGGTGTTGGCACCCTTGCCGCCGATCAACACCCAAGCATCCAGCGAGACCTATTCGCTCAGTCGGAAGGAAATCGATATTCTTCCGCGAGGCAACAACAACGAGCTCCACGACGTGTTGCTGACGATTCCGGGCGCGGCCTATGGATCGTTGAAGCAGGTCCATATCAGGCAGGATCACGCCAATTTACAATTGAGAATCGACGGGGTGCCGATTCCCGATACGGTCTCCTCGACCTTTTCCGATGTCATCACGCCGCGGGCGTGGGAACGGGCCGACATTGTCTTGGGTGGAATGGAAGCCAACGTGGGTAATAAGACGGCTGCGCTCATCGACATTACGACGAAAAGCGGCACGAAACCAGGATTTGGGTCAGTCCAGATGTTCGGAGGGTCGAATAAAACGATCAATCCGTCATTCGAGTATGGTGGCACGATCGGCGAGAAGTTCCGCTATTACTTCTTGAACAGTCACACGGCGACGAATCGAGGCATCGAGCCGCCGACGCTCGGCCATTCGATTTTTCATGGCCAAAGCGAGCGGAACCAAACGATGTTTCGCGGCGACTATCAATTCGACAACAACAATAATCTTACATTCTTGTTCCTGAATTCGATCGCGAAATATCAGATCCCAACGTCCCCTGGGCTGGAGGCGAACCCGACGATTCTCGGCTTGTTGCCCGGAGGATTTACGCCGGTGCCGTCTGAAATGGTGGATGAAAACCAGAAGGAAAACAACCAATACGGCCATATGGTGTGGCGGCACGATATCAATACCAGAAACTTTTTCAGCTTGGCCGGGTATTTCCGCCAGACGAGGGCGACATTTAGGACAGATCCATTGAATGTGCTCGCCTATGTGCCGGAGGTCGAAGAACCCTTCTCGGCCGGCAGCCAAGACCGTATCGGCTATTCCGGTGGCGTGCGCATGGACTACACGTATGTCCATAGCAAGGAACATTTGATCAAGGCTGGGTTCCAAGTCGATCGGACCCAGGCGATCAACAAGACGAGACTGTTTACCTTTCTCGATGACGGCGTGGGAAATCCGACCGGAGGCGTGATCAACGCCGGCGGCGACAATCGGCTTATCGGGTGGCGACAGGAGTTCTGGGTTCAAGATCAGTGGACGCCAAATGAACATTGGACCTTCAACCTCGGGGTTCGCGCCGATATTGTCCAGTATCAGCGTAACGAGGGGCAGATCAGCCCACGAGTCGGTGTCACGTACCGATACAATCCGGCCCATGCCTTCCACGCATTCTATGGGCGCATGTTTACCCCCCCGAATCTCGAGCGGGTTGCATTTACCAGCTTGAATACAGAAGGAACGAAGGCACATCCGGAAGAGACCACCGACAATCTTCCGCGGGCCGAGCGGGCTCATTACTTCCAGATCGGCAGCGTCCATGCCCTTACGGATTGGGCGACCCTCCAGCTCACGGGGTATTATAAGCTCGCCAATTATCTTTCGGACGCACACCAGTTAGGCGCGACCCCGTTGCTGAACCATATTGCCTTTGAACGGGGATGGACTAGGGGTGCCGATGCCGCACTCAAAGTCTGGTTCATGGAAAATCTGACAGGTCGTGCCAATATCGCCTGGGGACAGTGTAAGGGCTATGGCTTGCAGTCCGGGCACAACCTGGTGCACGAAGAGGAGCTTGTGGATATCAATTCCCGCAGCGGTGTCCATTGTGATCACCAGCAGACGCTCACCGCGTCGGGGATTCTGAGTTATCGGTTGCTCGATCGAACAACCTTCACTGGTCAAGTCTTGTTTGCATCAGGACTGCGCACGGCAGAAGAAGGTGCCAAGACGAACTCGAGCCATAGTCCGACCTACACGATCTATAACTTTTCGATCAGCCATGTTATCCCCTTGCCGTGGCATGGCCAGAAGTTTGTGCTGGGGTTCGATATTGTGAACGCATTGGATCAAAAGTATTTCATCAACCAGGGCGAAGGGAGTATCGGGCTCGGTGTGTCCCATGCCGGGATGCCGCGCTCCTTCTTCTTCCGCGGGCAATGGTTCTTCTAGTCGGATGCTGAAACGGGTCATCAACTGCGTTCTCGGCTCGTGCGAATCCTCAACGTACCCCAGAGGGTACGCCTCCGGTTCGCCTATCGCCGGCGGCCTTGTTGAGTGACCCGTTTGAGCATCCGATCGGTGATAGCGTAGAATAGGAGCTTATGCGAAATATTTGTAGAATACTCCTTGCTGTCGTCCTGTTGTGGCCTGCGGTGCTCTATGCGGTGGTTGGTGATGAAGCCACGCACGAAAGCGATCACGAGGAGGATGTTCTTGAACTTCCGGAGGTGCATGTTCACGGGCTGCCGCTCAACAAAGACCAGCAATTGGGTCCGGTTGCCAAGTCTACCCCTTGGCCCGCCATTCCGGCATCGCTGACCGGTCAGGAAATCGACGATTGGATGAAGGCTCGTCTCTTGGTGTCCAAACAGGCAAAGGTCACCGTCGTCGTGCTGGAGCCGTGCAAACATCGTGAATTGACCTCCGCTGGGGTTCGCGCACTCGGCAAGTGGACCTTCGATCCCCAAATGAATGGAGACGATCCGATCGACGGCGAGCTCACGGTCAGAATTCATTTCCGCACGCGGTGACTCTCGCTGCGACCATTTAGCGCCAGGCCGAAGGCTGCCCCTCCACGGTCAATCCTTCTTTCCGTATCGTCAAAGCGTATAGACCCCTTGTGCTCGGTCACCCCTACGCTCCTGCACGTCTGTTCGGTTGTGGGATAGTTGGGAGTTCTTCTGCCAACGGCGCATATTCACCTTTGTAATCCACGCGCGCAACGATTATCATTTATGAGCGCTGGCTCTACACTTAACCGGTACGACGAGACCAATGCCGAGTGAAATACATCCGTTCGCACTAGAGTCGTGGGCATTCTGGATAGGAATCGCTGCGGTAGGAGCTACGGTGGCCGGTGCCTTCTTAGGGTGCTTGTTGTTTGTATTCTCTTCTAGACTCAATTCTTTGAAAGATGAGACGAGCGTGGTAGAGGAGACACAAACCAACACGATCGCAGGAACGATCTCCCAGCTGCAGCAATCCACAGATTGGACCCAAAAGGCGGCCGTCGCGTTTATTGCAGCGGGTGCTTTGTTCGGCTGCCTCTCTTGGTGGTTCTCCTTTACCGTCAGCGACGCAAAAGAAAGAGCCCGCCTGCTTGTCGAATCGGATTATGCAGCAGCATTGGCTGCTCTCGCGATAGCGAACGAGCGTGCCGATACATTGGAAGTTGAGGCGACAGACCTTCGAGAACAAGCCACTCGAGCAGAAGACTTGATGAAAGTCGCGGAGATGCAGTCAGAGGAAGCAAAGAAAGAGGCTACCCTCGTGCGTGAAAGTACAGCCAAGGCACTGGCTGATATGGCGGCAGCGAACGCGCGTGCCGCTCAAGCGGAACGTGAACTGACGAAAGTCAAAGAGCGGATAGCGAGTAGGACCATTTCGGATGAGCAGCGCACTCGCCTCCGGCAAGCGTTGAAACCAATTCAGAAGAGACCGGTAAAAATCATCGCCGTGTTGGGGGATGAAGAAGCGGGAAAGTTTGCCAAAGAAATTTCCGATATTCTCAAAGGCGCCGGTTGGATCGATATCCATGTGAGTCGTGGGGTGTTCAGCGGCGGCATCGATGGGTTCGAAATCCGAATTCGAGATCGCGAGAAGGTCCCGGTGTCTGCTCTGCAGATGGCGAGAGCGTTCGATTCTATTGGAATAGAGCCTTCGCTCGTGCGCGATCAATCGGTCGCCGAGGGGGCAATGGAAATCATCATCGGGACGGAGGCAGACTCCGGGTAGGCTTGCAGGGTGCTGCTATGTTCCGGGAGGAACTCCAGCGTGCGTTATCAGTCGTATGATTGTTTTTGGGGAGAGCAGTAAGAGATCGGTTGACGCTTGACGCGTGCGGAGTAAGGCTTTATCGTCGCATGCATGAGTGTGGACGAAACGCTCTTTCTGGCCATCAACGGATTGGCAGGGCAGTCTGCGATCGCCGATCAGTTTTTCCTAGAGCTGGGCCATCGCAGTCACCTCTATCTGCCAGGAGCCATCGCGATCGGTTATTGGATTTGGAGCAACAGGCGAGAGGCCTTGCTGGGCGGTCCGGTTTTAGGAGGAGCGGTTGGGCTCACTGATTTCGTCGGCGGGCAGCTCAAATGGGCCTTTGAACGCGTTCGCCCCTGTCGGGCGATTGCCGAATCCGCGAAGATCGAGCCGAGCGGCTGCGGGGGATTATTCAGTTTTCCATCGAATCATGCAGCTAATACTGCGGCACTGGCAGCGTTTCTTTACGTCCTGTATCCCAAGTCCGGCTGGATCACCTGGCCGGTTGTGGCACTCGTCGGATTTTCTCGCGTGTTTATCGGTGCCCATTATGTGACCGATGTCCTCGGTGGATGGCTGCTTGGGGGATTTATTGGAGGGGGAGCCGCATGGGTACTACTCCAATGGCCGAGGTTCCGCAGCAAGTGGATGTCACCTGTAACGCCGAGTGAGGGCTCGGAAGCTCGATCGTAAGGGCTAGTCTGACCTGGTCGGTTCTTCGACAGTCGCCAACAACTCCTCCCGCAGACGATCCACATCGTACCCACGTCCAATCAGGACCAGTGCAGGCTTCGGTTCATCCAAGAGGGTGAGGGGTGTGATCGTGGAGTGACCAGGCAGCGCATATTGGAACTCCTGTAGCTCCGGTTCCTTGGCAAACCGAAAGTATCCTTTCGCGCGTTCCAGTTGCTTTGGGAGCGTCTTGATCCACGCTAAGAAACGCTGGCGATTCAGTGGATCAGGCAATGGAACCGTTGTTGCGATGGGATGGTAGGCGGCCCGTTGAGACGAAGGAGGTTTGGATTTCCCAAACACCACGTTTGTCGGTTTCGTGTGTTGAGTCGACGGATGAGAATCCAAGAGCTCTGCGGCATCGAGCCGCGCGTGAGACGTTTCCCAGAGGCGTGCGTAGGGATTTTGCTCCACGATCGATGAGCGGAATCCTTCCCAGTGACCGGGGACATACAGATCTCGTTTGTTCAGAATCAGTTCATCGGCGCACCGGATCGCCTGTGTCGTCACATAGGCGCTCGAGTGGCTTTCATCTGTCGAGATTGGATGTAAGAGCGCGATCACACGGTCAAGCGTCGCCAACCGAGCCGTGTAGGCATCGGTCACCGCGTCGATCACCTCAGCGGGATCGGCCAACCCCGAACATTCGAGAATGAGGATCTCCGATCCATGATCGCGCACGAGCTGGGCAATCCCCCAGGAGAGGTCTTCCTTCGTATCGCAACAGACGCAGCCGCCGGCCAGGTTCATCACCTGTTCGGCGAGTGTGCCGGCGCGGGGCCCATCGATGCTGACGGAGCCTGCTTCATTCATCAGGACGCCGGCTCGTCGGCCCTGCGTTTTCCAATGTTCAAGCAGCCGCATCAAGAGAGTGGTTTTGCCGGCGCCGAGTGAACCACAAAGAATATAGAACGGGATAGGCATCGAACGCATGAGGCCCCTCACTTACGCGAGAGGTATTGTAGCGGGATTGCGCTGGAACATGAAGAGCGTGAGAAGTTCTGTCGTGTGGGAGGCTATCTGAAGCTTACCCTCCAGCGAACACAGGACGAAATCCGGCGTCAACGAGAATGCGGGCGATCGACTCACGCTGATCGCCTTGAATTTCAATCCGGCCCTCCTTGACCGTTCCACCCACTCCACAGGTTTTCTGTATCCGTTTGGCGAGCGATTCTTTCTCTGCCTGGCTGATTCCAACGAACCCTGTAATGACCGTGACCGTCTTGCCACCACGGTGCGCCGTCTGGCGAATGATATCCACTCGGCCACGATTTTTCTTGGAGGCGGGAGACATCGTAACAGTTTGGTCGGTAACAGGTTGCGTTGGTGATACTGGTGGAACTGGAGCATGTTTCAGCGTGGCGAAGGGACTGGTCCACTTGGTCGGGCCACCGTCAGTGGGAAGGCGCTTCTTCTCCTTCATTCTTTGGAATACTCCGGGCGAATGGTACAACGAGGCTGACGTGAGAGCAAGTGGCCAGAGAAGCCGAATCGGAGGAGACAGAGCTAGTCATACCCATACAGCCAATAGGTCGTGGAGGCAGCAATATCTATAACCGAATGGACGACGCCTCGTGGGATGCATACTTCGTCGCCCGGTTCCGCGATGAGCTGTTCATCCCCGATGGTCAGCCTACGCTTGCCGGCGATGGCGGTCACGAGTTTGTTCGTCGCATGGACGAAATCATTCCACGCTCTCCCAGGAGGATCAGTGAACAGATCGCAAAAGTACCCCCGCTTCTCCCAGTTGCGGGCGATCTGCTCCTGGTCGGGAGGTGTCAAGAATTTATGCGTGGCAAGAATAGGACATGGCGACGTTACGGGGTCATATTCTCTTGCGCTTGTCTAACCACAGACCTCCCGGTTTCCATCATGCCTCGTGAATCCAATTAGATTCACGGCTGTTGTAACAAGGGACACACCCTCTGGGCTGCTGGTTGCCTGAATCAGTCAACGAGATCAGCTGCCGTAATCTTCTTAAAAGGTATAAGGGGGAATTTCGTTGTGTATGTAAGTCATAACCAGGTAGGCGATAACGACCACGCCAATCAGCATTCCTCCGATATACAGCCAAACCTTGTCCAAAGTGTCCTCCTTGATGGCAAAGATGGAACATCAACGCATGTCCATTCTGTTTCTTTCATACTCATAATGAACCACGAAGGGGCATACATGAACTAGGAAGATCCCTTGGTTTAGCATAACAATTCCCTGGTGGCAAAATCCCCACCGGGGCAAGAAACAGGCATCGGATTCCGAATCACCGGGCAGCTTGTGCTCTCATACGAGATAAGAGGAAAGTTTGAGGCAGCGCTAATCATACCCGTAGAGCCAGTGTGTCGTAGAGGCAGCAACATTCTTCACGGAATGGAGGACACCTTTTGGGATAAACACTTCGTCCCCCGGTTCGGCAATGAACTCCTCGCCGGCGATGGTCAATTTGAGCTTGCCCTCTATGACGGTCGCGAGTTCGTCCGTCGAATGGACGAAATCATTCCTCTGGACCGGTACCTGAATCAGTCAACGAGATTGGCTGTTGTCATCGTCTCAATAGCTGGGAACCGAGCCGCGCACGGTCATGATGACGAAATAGCCAACGCTGGCCACGCCAATGATAATCCCGCCGATATACAGCCAAGCCTTGTCCATAGTGTCCTCCTTGGTGGCACCGATGGAATATCAATTCATCTTCATGTCAGTTGCTCCATACTCATGATGAACCACCAAGCGGCATGCATGAACTAGGAAGATACCTTGGTTGAGCGCCGGGATTTCCCAGTGGAAAAAATCCCCATCGGGGCAAGAAACAGGTTTTGGATTCCGAATCACCAGGCAGCTTGGGATCTCCTACGAGATAAGAGGTAGGTAAGTGTTTCTTGACAGCACACTCCTGGCTGCCTAAGAAGTCAGACAAACGTGAAGTATTTTCATGAGAGGAGCTCCATGAGTTGGGTGAGACAAAAAGTAGCCATGGGACACAGGTGCCGTGCAAGAGCGGAGGCCTATTTTCCACGGAGGATGATGATCGCACAGGCGATCGTCATCGTCTTTGCCACAACCTGCATGTCGGCTTCGGCGTTGGCGCAGGACCATCGTGCCGAGGTTCACGGTCCAGAACCGTCTCCGCAACAGTTGGAGATAGAGTCATTGAAGGCGAAGGTCAGGCAGCTGGAGCAATCAGTCGAGGACATCAAGAACAAAGAATCGAAGCCCGCTGAACCGCTCACATCAGGGACCGACACAGTCGTTCCTGCCATCGATCGGGAGCGGGGGCTGGTCACTGAAGATGCCTATGCCGACGCTCGGCTGGATAACGCGCCATTTGATCCAGCTCTTCGTGGATTCTTTCGGATCCCCGGTTCTCACACCATGATGCGGGTAGGGGGCTATCTCAGGACCGATGCGATCTACGATTTTAGCCAGCTCGGCAATGTCAATCAGTTCAGGCCCGAATCCATACCGACTCCGAACGTGGATGTATCAAATTACAATATGGCCGCACGGGCCTCTCGGCTCAGCCTGGAATCACGGACCGATACCCCATGGGATGTCTTGCGGACCTATATTGAGATCGACTTCGTCGGCCCGGGCAATCGCACCGAGTTCCGTCTGCGCCATTTCTATGCCCAGCTGAAAAACATTCTGGTCGGGCAAGCCTGGACGACATTCCACGATTCCGATGTGATCCCTGAAACCGTCGACTTCAACGGCCCGAACTCCTGGATCTTTCAGTTTAATCCACAAGTGCGATACACGCACAGTGTGGCTATGGGACACACCATCTCGGTGTCGGCCGAGCAACCTTCCTCGGGCATTCCATCGATGAATCCCGTCACGGCCCAGCTTGTTTCTTCGACCAGTCCTCTTCCCGATTTTGTGGTCCGGTATCGGTATGAAACCGATGACTACCATTTCAACACGGCGGGACTGTTTCGTCGGGTCGGTGGTGTCACGAGTTCTGGCCAGTCGGACCATGTGACCGGATACGGGGTGATGGCATCGGGCTTGCTAAGATTATGGGGCAGGGACAACATCGTCTTTCAAGCGGTCTACGGTGAGGGGATCTCTCGGTACTTGATCGATCCGAAGAATCTCAATCTCGATGCAGGTTATGACTCATCGGGATTCCTCAAGGCTCAGCCGACGTACGGAGGCTACGCCGCCATTCAACATTTCTGGAATGATCAATGGCGATCCACCGTGACTTACGGGTTCCTCCAGATCAATACGGCGGAAGGCGCTCCAGCCGATACCTACAAGAGAACGCAGTACCTCGATTGCAACCTCATGTATAGTCCGGCGGAAGGCATCACGATCGGCGGGGGATTTCTGTGGGGACAGCGAGTCAACAAAAACGACGTGTCGGGAGAGGGGTTCAGGATTAATTTTCTCGTGAAGTATGACCTGGTCAGGTTGCAGCAGGACGTAAAAAACGTGTTGCCGTTCTAGGACTCCAGTCAGAGGACGTTGAGTAGGTTTTTGACTCGGTTGTCGGCGGCCGGTCATGATGTGGAACGTTCGGTAGTACACGGTGGAAGGCTGGAAAAAGGTTACTACATTTACCGCGTGCTTGCGGCCAGGAGCTGAAGTTCGGCGCTGAGATGGCACCGCCATAAAGCTGTCTTCAGCTCAGTCGCATTGACGGTCCGGTATTGAGCTGCCGACTGCAGTGAAGGGAATCAAGGAAACTTCCTAATTGTCTGACCCCTTGGTCCTTCTCCAAGATGGTGATTTGAACCAAGGCGGTGCGTCCGGCATATAGGCTTACTCAAACGGTCTGCCGAAGTATGTGACAAGGAGTAGCACAATAAAATACACACTCAAAAGAGCCTGGAGACCTGAGACGGTTCTGGCCAATCCTACCGCTTTGATCTCGTATTCCCTAGTCGTGAGTTGCCTGAGCCAGCGTCCAAAATCCACATCTCTGAATTTGATGTTGAACGTGCTCATCAGGCTAAAGACAAAACAAACCCATAGCAGTGCACGCTCTCGACGCACCCATTCCCGACAATAAGCCAGGTTCTTAAATTGGTGAAGTTGACGAGGCAGGACCTTATACCCTTTCTTGGTTTCGACCCCGCTCTCTTTAATCGCCTGTCCAGCCCTGCTGAGGTCTGCCTTTAGCCAGAGTGGTAGGTTGGTCCGAGCGTGATCTAGGGGAACGTTGATTGAGAGGCCAGAGCCTTTTGAAAAATGGATCAACCCCCAATATAGAACGGTTGAGACCCAGAAAATGGTTAGAATGGTTAATAAAACACGTCCGGGGTTCATACCGTATTGTGATGTGAGGTCAAAGAGGTAGCGATTCACGAAGTACTCAAAACAATTGCCTTTGGCGTTTTCGCAGGTTTCCCACAAGGCTTCTACCTGTCAAGACTTGAGCGCGAACGTGATCTTTCGCTCTTGATCTCGAAATCCGGTGACCTTGAACTCGGCCCGAAGGCGAGCTAACGAACTTGGGTCACTTCTATAGGTCATGTACTCAATATTTTTTGCATAAGCGATGGATCTAGTGTCCGGATGACTGTCGACTTCGTAGGTTGCTCCGAAGAGGTCCGCTCCTTCTAAGTGTGCCTCAATAAAATTAGTATGAACGAGAATGGCGCCTATTAATTTGGCATCGCGAAAATTTACCCCACCGAATTCCGCATTCGTTAAATCTGTGGCACTCAGATCTGCCTCAGTCAGATCTGCACGAGTGAAGCGGATGCCGTTAAGAGTTTGTCCCTTTAAAGAGGCTCTAACAAGTATCGTCTCGTCAAAATGCAGCGTCGATGGGATGATGGTACGGGAAAGGTCTGCATCTGTGAGATCGGCGTGATAAAATTTATCGGATTCAATCGTGCACACTGCAAGTTTGTTCCTTTTAAATTCGTCCCGTTCAGGATGGTATGCGTGAGATCGGCATAGCTCAGATCGCTGTCGGTAAGGTTAGCCACCGCAAGATTTGCCGAATGCAGATCTGCCTCCTTGAGCTTCGCGCCGCTGAGGTCTGCTTGCTCACCTTCCTTATGCGAAGTATCGAGCCAAGCTTGGTGTTGTTTTAGAATGTTTTGAAGCTCCTTATCAGTTCTATTCTTCCCAGAACGATCAACCCAAGCCCATTGGCCTTCGGTTTGGGTATCACAGTTTGTTGTATTGGTTTCGGCGCCGCAGGCTTTCGCTTGGAAGCTAGTAAAAGAAAGACAAAGGGTTATCAGGATAAAACTTAGAACTCTGCGAAACCTCAGGTCAGCATGATATGTGTTTGCGTTGTGCCGCACTGGAAGCAGGCGCCAAGGGCGAATCGAGAATGGCATAGGGGACTCGCAGGGAGGCGTATTGTAGAGGGGAGGCAAAGACAGGCGCAAGGGGCGACCAGTGGAATGGTGGGGTTTCTGAGAAGAAAGAATCCACTCGTATGATTTCGGAACGTGGTGGTGTGAATCCGAACCTAAGGCCAGTGAAGAAACATTTTGGGTAGTTGCGCCCGCAGTCGCGGGTGATGCAATAAGTTCGGCCGATCGACCATTGACTATGGGTTCTTATGTGGATAGTCGTAAGCTTCCCTTCTGATAGTGGTCGGTCGTGTGCTTCGGCTTTCGGTCGGATGCAGACATTCGGAAACGCCCGGTTGCGTTGTGGTGACAAGAACAGTAGCTTGAAGGAAGGCCACTGTTGTCCGCTAGAAGTGCGCTCCCAATGAAGATCACTCACTATCTGTACAACGCGTTTGTGATCGAAGAAGGCGGCGTGAATGTTGCGATCGATCCAGGGCAGAACCTCTGGCTCTTCAAGCTCAAAAGCCTGATTCCCAAGTCCGAATGGCCGACCATCACCCATCTGGTGATTACGCACGGAGACCCCGATCACCATTGGCAGTCCGATCGCGTGGCCAAGGCCTCCGGCGCTCATGTGGTCTGTGGAAAAGGCCTGACCCGGACCATCAATGGTCAAACCCTAGTTGTTGATCCTCGCGGTCGAGCGCTGACATCGTGGGTGAACATCGATAACTTGCATCCGCTCGATGTCGGCGAGTCAGTCACCCTCGGTCGAGTCACGATTGATGCGGTCAAGACAGTCCATGGTCCCATCGCCATCCCAATGCTCGGATTCACGCTAAAGACGCAACCTGGACCGGGCGAGCGAGTGGGTCTTGGATCCATGGGTTTCAGGATTCGCATCGATGACACCTCCATTCTCAATCTCGGCGACTCCGTGCTGTTGGAAGAGTGGAAAGGCGTGACCGCGGACGTGTTGATGCTGCCCATTGGCGGCCTCGGCCGGAGTACCTGGACGATGGACGTTGATGAGGCGCTGGAAGCCGTCAAGTTGATTCGACCGAGGCTGGTCATCCCCTGTCACTATAGCGTTCCGCTGTTCTGGAAGCGGCGGTTTGCGGTGGCAGACGATCAGCGATTCAAGCGAGAGGCAGAGCGGCTGGGTGTCGAGTGCACAATTCTGAAGTACGGTGAAGCGCTGACCATGTGAACTCGTGAGTCGCAGGCCGAATGGCAGGTTTTCATGTGCAGCCCTCCTGAATGCGGAGATTCTGACCTCGATGACACAAGCCCGAATCGATGCGGTCATAAAGTTATCCGACACACGGCGATTGGCCTATGCCGAGTATGGGGACCCGAGCGGCGTTCCCGTCTTCCTGTTCCACGGCTTTCCGGGATCTCGCCTCGTATGGGGCCTTCTTCCGGATAATCCATTCCCACCGGGCTTGCGAATCGTAGCGCCGGATCGACCCGGCTACGGGCGATCGGATCCCAATCCTCGTCGCTCTCTTCTGGATTGGGCAAATGACGTGACTCAGCTGGCGGACGCTCTGGCTATAAGTACGTTCACAACTGTCGGTGTGTCCGGCGGTGGTCCCGGCGCGCTGGCTTGTGCCTGGAAGCTGCCAGAACGCCTGGCCTCGGTTGGTATCGTTGCGTGTCCGGCTCCACCCGACGCTCCGGATGTCTTTGAAGGTATGAGCAAGACCAACCGGTTCTTCATGAAACTGGCCTGGCTATTGCCGAGGCTGTCCACCCTCAATGTACGGTTCCTGGCGTCGGTGATTCGCCGTAGTCCGGCGCGTTACATCGATGCGATGAAGTACAAAGTGCATGACGTGGACAAAGCCATACTGGCTCGCCCCGAAATCAAGGAGCTGTTGGCCAAGGATTTTACCGAGGCGCTACGAAGCGGGTCACAGGGGATGGTGGACGATATGAACGCGAACCATGGGCGTCCGTGGGGATTTGGGCTGGACGAGATTAAGGTCGAAGTCCATTGCTGGTCTTGCGAACTGGATCGCAGTGTCCCTCCGGCCATGGGGCAATACTTTTGCGATACGATCCCGAACTGTGAAACTGAGGTTGTCCCCGATGCCGGGCATCTCTGGGTCCTAGAAAATCTACATACCGTGCTGCACGCACTGGTTCGTGCCCAGCCAATCCACACGTGAGAGGATCGACGTGGATTCTGTTTTTCCTTCGATCTCCCTGACAAGCCTTTCCTCAAAAACGGCTCACATCCGAACCGCATTCTGACTTGACACCTTGTTCTTCCTCCAGCATGATTCGCTACGTCTGAGCGATTTCGAATTACGAGAATGTCTGGCCGGTCTGTTGATTGAAGGAGCGTCGTATGCCCAGGAAGCCGTCTCCCCCGGAAATCATGCGAAATCTCGCTATAGGATATTGGGTGTCCCGCCTGATTTATGTCGCGGCAAAGCTCAGACTGGCCGATCTCCTGAAAGGCGGCCCTCGAACCGTCGACGATTTGGCATCAGCTGCCGACGTGCAGCCAGCCCCCCTCTATCGTCTGCTTCGGGCACTCGCTAGCGTCGGCATCTTTGCGGAAACGAAAGGTCGGCGATTCAAACTCATGCCCCTTGGTGCCACGCTTCAAGCCGGCGTTCCCAATTCCATGCATGCCTGGGCGTTGATGGTGAATGAAAGTTGGATGTGGGACAGCTGGAAGGAGTTGCTCCCGGGAGTGAAGACCGGAGAGATGCCGTTCCTCAAGGCGCACGGGATGCCGATTTTCCAGTATCTGGAGCACCATCCCGAGGACCTCGAAGTGTTCGGCGAATCGATGTCCAGCCTTTCACTGGCGGAAAACCCGGCGATCGCGGCCGCGTACAAATTCCCCAAGGGGCGGACAGTGGTCGACGTCGGCGGTGGGCACGGCAGTCTCCTCGCGGCGATCTTGAAGACGAATCCTTCTTTGAAGGGAGTCTTGTTCGATCAGAGCGCAGTCATTGCTCGTGCGGAAAATGACAGACATGTCACGGCGAAAGGCGTTGCTCAACGATGTCGGCTTGAATCAGGAAACTTTTTTGAGGCGGTACCGAAGGGGGGAGACGCCTACATCATGAAGTACATCCTTCATGACTGGAACGATGATGAGTGTGTCAAGATTCTCGCCAATTGCCGAGCCGCGATGAATGAGAAGGGGAAAGTGCTGGTCGTCGACAACGTCGTGTCAGCAGGGAACGACCCAAGCTGGGGGAAATTGCTCGATATACAAATGCTGATCATCGGGGGCCGTGAACGAACGAAACAAGAATTCACGACGTTGTTTGCATCGGCTGGACTGAAACTCACCCGAATTGTACCGACGAAGTGTCCGCTGAGCATCGTGGAAGGTATCAGGGCATGAGGGCTGATCAGTTTCTAGGCATGAACGGACCCAAGGTGACGATCTCGGTCTTGAGTAAGGTTCAGGACCATCCTCATTCCAATGGGCTCCGTCCAATCGGACAGGACAATGTGACGTCGATGTGGTGTATGGTAGTGCCTCGTACCCGTGGACCTATGAGGCTACGAAGGGTGCAGTGAGCCTGAAGCGGTGGGAGGAAACATGATCGGATGGTGGGTAGCCAGTGGGATGGTGACGATGATGGTTGGGGCCTTTGTGTACAAGGGGTGGAGGCAGCGCCGTCGAGTCTCGTCAGGATCTCATACGGTGATGACCAAGACGACGGATGGCGAGCTACTCCAATTTCTGGTCAGACCAACCCGCAGGACCGGAAGAGACCTGTGAACGGAGGAGAGCCCCCTCCAATTCGAGAGCTGTGAATTTACTGGCCGTCGAGTCGGGCTGCGTTGCCAGGCCGATTCGGTAAAGAAAAGCCCGCCTACTCTGATTCTATTAACAGAAACGTTCCTTCCACGGTAAGCGCTTCGCCCCTTGTTTGACGAACATTTCAACCACCAGTGAGAGGAGGCGATGTGAAATTTTGACCCGGTGACATCGACTTCCTTGACGTTGTCTTCAACAGGAGGTTAGGCTAAAAGATAGTGAAGAGGTACATGGTGGGACTTGTTGGACTTATAGTTGGCAGTCTCCTCTTCCTCCTTTCCATCGTTTATGCCAAGTATCGTGGTACGTTCCACCTCTGCCGATTTGATCTTCATTCCATCGGAAACCCACTTGTGACCGGCAATTTCCTCTCTTTGAAGAGTCTTGGGAACAAGCCAGATTGTCACAGAAGCTTGGCCTGTGTTCAGCCGTTTGCCATCGGACTTTATACTCCTGATGATCCAATATGCTTTGTCCGACAAGGTCGCTCCAGGACTACCACAGGAATACATCAGCGTGATCCCAAATTGGTGGATAATCCAAAAGACGGAACGCCACTAAACAAGGAGGGAATTTTATGTATAGAAGACATTTTGTATACGGCGCCCTCGCCTGCATAATGTTTCTGCTGATAGGGTCACCCGCTGTTGCCCATGAAGCGGATCTCGGCGGGCCACACAGCCACAAGGATCTACCAGGCACGATCAAGAAGATCGAAGCAGGGCTGATGTACATCGAAATACGAGGGTCTTCAGGGGACAAATTTCGGTCGCGACCGGTCAGTTTAAAGAAGGCGGAACGCATGGGGCTGCACCAAGCCAAGGTGGGGGACAAAGTGGTCGTGACCTTGGATGAATCGAATGTGCTCCTGGACATTCACGATCCAAACCGTCCTATCCATGGTCATCGCGTGTTAGTTGGGAACCTCGCGTACGCGGATCCGGTCTGGGAGGTAGTCGAGATTCTTACTAACAAAGGGCTGGAGTCGTTTTCGGTTGACCCTTTAACGAGCAGCAAACTTGGTGTGCTTCAAGAAGGAGCCTTGGTAAGGGCAGAGTTAGACGAGGCGAACACGTTGATTGATATCCATCCCTATCATCGGTAATGCGAGCATTCACGTGTTTGGTCCGTCATGCAGGGCAGGCAACCAGCACGCACGGGTGCCGGCAATTGTGTCAGTATTGTGAGCGCAGCAATTGATAGAATAATATAGTATCCCGTGCGTGTGTTGCTTCATCCTCATTTGATCGTGATGACATAGGGGCAGAGCGATGCTCAAGTTCAATCCGATCGTGATGGGTCGTCAAGATCCGAGGCTCTGTTCTCGCAGCAAGGGGAAGCAAGGGAGCGTCGTTAATGACCAAAGGTGTCTGGGTGGTGCTCGCGGCGGCCATACTCGTCGTGACAGGAAATGTTGCAATGCTATGGTTCCTCCTGCAGTCAGGTTTTAGTGCAATGGAACAACCGATGGAGCTTGAGGTTTTGGTCGCGCGTCAGCTTAGACATCTGGCAATGCCCAAAGCTCAGAAGCAGATGACGAACCCCGTTTCCGCCTCGGACGAGGTTCTGACAGAAGCACGGGTTCACTTTGCGGACCACTGTGCGACCTGCCACGGGAATGATGGAAGGGGCTCTACCCAGATCGGACAGAACTTCTATCCGAGAACCCCCGATTTGACTCAACCAGAGACGCAGTCCTTTTCAGATGGGGAATTGTTCTACATGATCCAAAACGGCATTCGATTTACCGGAATGCCCGCATGGGGGAAAGATCGTCCCGAATCGGATCTCGAGAGTTGGAAACTGGTACACTTTATTCGTCATCTCCCACGTATTACGAGCGAGGAACTCGAGGAGATGGAGAGGTATAATCCCGTAAGTCGAATGGCGCTGGAAGAGCAGGAGCAGATCGATCGCTTTCTGCAGGGAGAAGAGGCGGATCCACCATCTCCCGCACACCATCATTAACATTAACCGGAACCGAGGTGGAAAGTTGAGCAACATCGTGAAACGAACAGGAACACTGATTCTGTTGATGGCCCTACTCGTGCCAGGGATCGCCGTTGCGCATGGGAAAGCGAAGCATGTCTTTGGTACGATTACGGCCCTCGACACGGCGGAGATTCAGGTGCTGACGAAAGAAGGGAAAACAGTCTCAATCGGCACCGTCGCCGAGACAAAATATAAAAATAGAGCAAAGGATGGGGGAGAGAACGTGCCGAAGGTGGGCGATCGAGTGGCTGTCGATGTCACGGAGAAAGACGGTAAGTTCACAGCCACTGAAGTCCAATTCTCCTCCGCTGCGAAGCCACAGAAGCCGATGAAGCAATAATGTCCGCCGACAGGCGCGTGGAATTTCCCGATCAAGGAGCCAAGCACTCCACAAAGATTTCTGGTACCTGCCAGTCTAGGCTGTGCCATCCAACGGCAGCGGCTACAGGCTTGTGGGTCCTCTAGGCGCAACCACTGCTGCCATATCCATCCCTCCCGTAACGACCCGGTAGCCTCCACGCAGCGATCCTGCTATCGTGCACCGGCCGATTGTTTTCCACCGGAATAGATCTCTCATGAAATACGTTGAAGTCGTCGCAGATACCGGGAGTGTTCGCACTGTATCGGGTATTGCGACCAAGTATGACGCCCAGGACTTTCGGCTCGGCATGGTGGGGGATGACGGTATGCAATCGATGCGGGTATTGGTAGCGGACGATAAGGTCCAGTTCGTGCTGGATGCGCTGCAAACAATCCTCGGGGCTCAGCCGTTTGCTCGGATCGTGGTCCTGCCGGTCGAGATGTCCCTTCCCAAAGGGACCGAGGATGAACGAAAAAAAGAAGCGTCTGCCACCGCTGCACGCGAAGTGCTGTATGACAGTGTGGGGAAAAATGCTCGACTCGACATGAATTTTCTCGTCCTGGTTGTGCTCTCGACGGCGGTGGCCGCGATCGGATTGATCGAAAACAACGTGGCTGTGGTAATCGGGGCGATGGTGATTGCTCCGCTCCTGGGTCCCAATCTCGCCTTCGGTCTGAGCACGGCATTGGGCGATATCGACCTGATGCGAAAGTCGGTCTTGACGACGTTTGCCGGTATCACGCTAGCCGTCTGCCTCTCGATTGCCATCGGAGTATTCTGGCCGTTTGATGTGTCAGGTCCGGAATTGGCCGCGCGCACCAGGGCCGGGCTCGATTCCGTGGTGTTGGCACTGGCCTCCGGCGCTGCTGCGGCGCTGTCCTTAACCACCGGATTGTCCAGCGTCCTTGTAGGTGTGATGGTGGCGGTGGCGTTGCTGCCGCCGGCGGTGACGCTCGGGCTCATGCTGGGTCATGGTGAAGTGAACCTGGCGATCAATGCGGGGTTGCTCCTGAACATCAATGTGGTGTGTATCAACTTATCGAGCAAGATCGTCTTTTTCATCAAAGGCATCCGCCCACGCACCTGGTATGAGAAGGAGAAAGCGCAACGGGCCATGACGATCTATGTCGTGGTCTGGTTCGTGAGTCTGGTTTTGCTGGTCCTGCTGACCTATAGCCGTCAGACGTTGCCGGTCCCTTGAAGTCGTTGCCAGAAAGTGTTGTAGCACGCGTGCTCGGCACCAGGCTGTGACTTCTGAGAATGTAGCTCAGGAGTTCCGTTCCCCCATCCCCTTGATTGAACAGTAGAGGGGCGTACCCTTGGGCCACCATGCCGGTCACTAGCAACCCAAGTGCGGTCTGAAGCCAATGGGATTCAGGATGATCAAGCCCGTACATGCCGAGCACGAACCCGAGTGCGATGGCCACGATCCCGACTGATCGCGCGATGATGGCGTTCAGACGCCAATTCTTCGGTAGTTGGGATTTGGAAGGCGGCATGGACTCACCTTACATAACGACTCGAGAGAAAGAGTCATTCACTCTTAATTAACAATAAGTTATCACTGATAGCAATTCCTTGTCGGATCATCGTCTGGGGAATTGGCCGCGCACTTTGGACCCATAGGCCGCGGGGCTTTCACGTAGCCTTCACTGGTGTGGTTCTTTTTTAACATCACTCCATGCAGCTCATGACAGGAGCCAGAACATGCCGGACCAGGTGGCAGCGGATTCGTGAGCACCATCGATGTTCCTCCGATAGGGATAAAGCGGGGATACGTGATCGTGGTGGATCCGAACGTGAGTTGTCCATGGCGAGACGACTCCTCGACTCTGGTTGTAAAAGTCGGACGGGGCAGTTCCGGTCTCAGTACCGTCGCCCAGGTGGGATCGTCAGGGGCATAGAGGAACGCGTTGTTGCCACGGTGACATTCGGTGCAAGTCACGGTATCTGGAGCGAAACCCTGAACAGGATCGCGGAGTGAGGCAATCCGAACCTCGGACGTCTCGGGGTTCCAGGTTGTACTCGGTGCATTCGGGTCGTTGCTCCAAAAACAGGCGTGTCCCGTCGTGGCGCTTTGGCAGATGACCTGAAATGTCCCGCTGCTTCTTCCTAGCGCAATGCAGGCCCCTCGTACATCCGGTGATGCATAGGACCAGACAGTCGCGAACGACGTTTCATTAATTGGAGTCTGATCAAGCGAGTTCGGTGTCAGTAATATGGTGTGAAGGTTGCCATGGCCTTTCCATTCGGATGAGGAAGATGACCAATCCGGTGGAATTGGGACACCTTTTTCTCGGCACGATTCCCTGTAATCGCCCTCGCTCACAACCGCCACGTTTGCTGGATTGATGGGGGAAGGAGGTTGAGCAGTAGCTCCTTCGTTCGATGAGTCGAGGAGGGAACAACTTACAAGAAATACACTCGTCAAGGCGAACATCGATAATCTAAGCCCCCTCACCATGACCACATCCTTCATCTGTTCATCTCTCATCTCTTCTGCAATACGCTCGCATTTGAGCTTCTGAATTTTATGTCGTCGGAGAAGATAGCAAGCGTCACCAATAAAGGAAAGGTCTCCTTCACGTTACAGCGACCCATGTCGGTAAGTGAGAAGAATTTGTACCGCCTTTTGGAGAAAGATGATTGACAATTTTCGTCACCTAGGATACTGCTCCGTTCAAACACGTAGGAGGTAAAAACTTTCCAAAACCAACTCGATGACACCAACTTTCACATCCATAGTTCGGTATCCACAGTTCAGTGTCTCACCGGGGAAAAGGCAACTCACTAGCTGGTCACAAAGGAGAGGTGTTGATGAAGACACTCGTCTTAGCGAATCAGAAGGGCGGCGTGGGGAAAACGGCGATTGCCTGCCAGCTGGGGTACTTTCTCGTCGAGCAGCTCAAGAAGCGCGTCTTGATTATCGACTTGGACCATCAGGGCAACACGTCGAAAAACATCGGCACCTCAAAGCTGGCTACCATCTCGGCCGTCACCGCCAATCAACTACTGACCGAACCGGTCACCACCATTGAAGGCGGCACCTTTGTGGTGATTCCCTCGCATGCCGACCTGCTCAAACTCGAGCGGCGGGAAGAAGACCACAACCAGTTTGCGAACAATCTTCGGCTCTTCCTGAACGAGATGGACGACCGATTTGATGTGGCCATCATCGATACGAATCCCAACCCGGATATCCGGGTGCTCGCCTCACTTGTGGTGGGAGACTTCGTGCTGTCGCCGATTCAACTGAATCAAGAAGCTGTCGACGGCATCGCCGCGCTGCGGGCGCAGGTCTTGAAGATCCAAAGTACATTGAACAAGGATCTTCGATTCATCGGTCTCCTGCCGAATCTGGTGGAGCCGACTCCGTTTCAGCGAGCCAATTTCGATCAACTCTGCACGGCCTTTGCCTCGTTGTTCATTCGACTCGAGGATGGGCGGATGGCCGCCATTCCGTCACGCACGGCCGTGGCGGAAGCGCAGGCGATGGGGGCGCCGATTTGGACCCTGCAAAAAACCAGTTCACGCGAAGCGTGGCTGCATCTCAAACCAATCTTTCAAAAAGTGGCTCATACGATGGGGGTGATGGAATGAAAAAACCAATCACAGCGACACTGGATCTCACCGCGCTTGATCGGACCGCACCAGCTCCGGATCCGGTCGCCAAAGAGCGGACCGTCACGGCGGAAGTGTTGGGCCGCCCGCTTCAAATTCCAGTCAAGGACATTGAAGAGGATCCAGCTCAGCCTCGCCAAGAATTCGATGCGGCGAGCATGGACGAATTGGAGCAGAGCGTCAGAACTCACGGAGTGAAAACGCCCATCTCGATCCGGCCCCATCCAACCGAGCAGAAGCGCTGGATTTTGAATTTTGGGGCACGTCGGCTCAGAGCCTCGAAGGCCGTTGGGAAGACCACGATTCCGGCCTTCATCGATCGCTCGCATACCGATTATCAGCAAGTCATCGAGAATCTGCAGCGGGAAGATCTGAAGCCGCGCGAGCTGGCCATGTTCATCAAGAAGAAGATGGACGAAGGGGAGAAGCAGGCCAAGATCGCGGAGATTCTCGGCGTGAATCGATCCATGGTCACGAATCATTTGGCGTTGATCGATATGCCGGCCTGCATGGAAGAGATTTATGCGACGGGAAAATGTGTCTCAGCCAAGACCCTCTACGACTTACGGAACCTGCACAAAGAATTTCCCAAAGAAGTTGAGCAGTGGAGCGGCAAGGCGCAGGACATCACCAGAGCCACCGTGTCGGCCTTGGCGTCGGAGCTCAAGGGTCTCCAACGGGAGAAGGGATCTGAGGAGAAGCGTGAACCTGTGAGCGAGGGGAGGAAGTCAAAGCCATCCACGACGATGCCCTCCTTGATCGTCATCTTCCAGCAACGATCCGGCACGGTTGATCTGCAGCATGCGCCGCAGCAGTCCAATCATCTGATCGTCAATTTCGCGGATGGGAAGCAAGAAGAAGTGCCGGCACGGCAATGTCAAATTGAGCAGATTATCTTCCAATAGATCCTCATCATTCTCCCCCTCTCAAATCCAGGTTGGGAGGGGGCAGCCTGATTCGGCAACCACGCAGCAGACGCACCCTCAGTTCCAACCGTCTTGAATCTTCCACGCTCCAGATTCTGCCATTACATTTCTTCTGGGCCGCGGCACATTTCAGTCTCAAGGCAGGTTGTTGGACATGTCCAACAACCTGCCTTGAGTTGGAGTATTGATCAGCGGCGTTCTCCGATCCTGTCAATCGAGGAGTCGAAATCTTGTTGGACATGTTCAACACATCGCCCGTCCACCTACTGACCACCGAGCGAATCATGGACTTGGGTATGGATGGCATGATTCAAGAAATGAGTTCGAGCTGGGGCATCGCCAATTGATTTTGGTATGTATGTGTCAACACAACTAACCGAAACCTCTATTTCGAATTCGATCTTGTCAGTTGTATGCGGATGACTCGCTATGACCATGAATCGAGAATGAAAGTAAAATGGTTCCGACGCACCGCCATGTAATCTTAAGGACCTCGCTTTGGGGTGGTTGATGATCGTCTATTGTTCTGAGCAATCGAGTGGCAGGTGGGAGGTTTGGAATTCTCGCTGATTGGCTACAAGGGTTGATTCAGATTAGGAGAGTGGTGCGGTTCTGGTAGAGGCTTATAGCATGTGAGAGGAATAGGTGGAAGCTGATTGGCCATGCCATGGTTGAGAGACACATAGATGGCGTTACAGTCGACCACTCATACAAGAGTCAACTGCGAAGCAAAGGAGAGAGATGCGACGAGTGCCATCTCATCTCAGCTGGTCGATCACGCCACTGATCGAGATGCCAGAATCCAATCTGACTCAAGACATGGGGTCGTTGAAATGGTTCTACACGCATAACCTGAATCGCCATCCTCACCGTTTCGGTCACGTCTTGCTAGGTCGATTCAAGAGTATCGTCGTGGAACGTGAGCCCTACCTGCTGGAGCTCCGTCGGTATCTTGCGTTTCATCCGGTAAGATCTGATGGGGCAGTGACGCAAACAGCGATCAAGTCCAGGTGCTCACCACACCTCAGCGGTATATGATGGCGGAATGCATAGCCACGTAAGGGTCCTCTGTTCATTCGCGGAATGAGTTTTGCGGTGCTTATCGAACTATGCGGGTCATCGCGGGTGATGCTCCGAGCGGAGCGGAGAGCTGACGTTCCTCGATTTTCTACGCGGACTGAACACCCGCCACGCTACTCGTGGAGACATCAATGAAGTTGGTGAAGCCAGAAGGTTTAGGACATCCATGAACTTTCTACAGACGAGACGATCGTATGCTGCGACGGTGTGAACTCGTTCCAGGTATCGACTGATGGTGTTGAAGCCGATCGGTCGCGACCCTTGAACTTTGGGAATGCGCAAATCTTCACCGGTTGCGATTTCCCAAGCAATGTCGATGATCTTTCCTGCTCGTCGATAGAAGCGTAGAGCGATACCGTGCATTCCAGCAGATAGTTCTTCATCCAGTGCCTCGGCCTCCAGTGCCACAACAGACATCCCCTGGCCGTACACGGGGTTGAAACTGCAGAGAGCGTCACCGACAACTAGGTAGCCATCGGGAAAACGTTTCAAGTGCTCGTACAACCGTCGTTGGTTGGCGGGGAATCTGTAGCTGACGATGTCCGTCAGTGGCCGAGCTCGGCTGGCGAGCTCATGGACGACCGGTACCGGGAGGCTGGCGGCAAATTGAAGCCATCCAGTTTCGTCGCCCGGTGGGTAATCTCCGACCGTACCAACGAGCGTGATGACCCAGCGGTTTCCTTCGGCCGCGAGCACCGCTCCGTATCTGGTGCTATTCGGTATCCCCGAGACGATGGCCCCGTTCGAGTCGAACAAATCTCCAGGTCGGCGTTCGAACACGCGTGTGGCATACCCAACATTGACGGTGACCGTGACGACTTCTGGTTTTCTGAACCCCCACTCTTCCAACCACTGAGGGGAATGTGACCCTCTGCCTGCGGCATCGACGACAAGATCAGCCGCCAAGAATTCCTGTTCGTGACGTGGGCTACGCCGGACCACGAGGCCAGTTACACGTCCTGTTTGAGTATCGAATATCGGTCTGACGCCGGATACGCCTTCCAGAATGGTGATGTTGGGGAGCCGCCTCACTCGCCGGCGGATGGCTGCCTCCAGGCATGGTCGACTCACCGTGATGCCGCGGAGACCGGATTCGTGACGCAACTTCCAGTGACCGTACTGAAACCACAGGAAGTCTCCGACCACATCACCGACAGGAGCACCCCTGTGACGGAGTTCTTCCATCAAACCTGGGAAGTACCGATCCATCACGCGATAGCCGCTGGCGAGCAGGCCATGTGCGTGAGCGGATTGCGGAACACCCTTGCGGGGTTCTGTACGGTCGGTGAGAAGATCCCGTTCGACGATCGTAACGTGACGACAATGATCGCTGAGTGCTCGAGCGGCAAGCAGCCCACTCATACTGGCTCCAAGCACGATCGCAGATGTGTCGGCGTAGCTCGAGCGCGTCGTACCGTTCATCATTTGAACTCGATCCAATCCAATCGCGGATGATGTTGTGGGATGGCGCAAGGGGTGTGTGACATTACTGGGTCACCCTCACGCCTGACCGTGGATGACATTTCCGATGATCTGCACCGCTCCCGGTTCGTTCACCGTCACTGAAAGTACGAGATCCTTCTCGAACCGGAGTAGTGATGTGAATCCCACAGTGAATGTTTCAATCAACTTGCCTCGCAGCAAGACGATACCGTAGGGATTCTGCTGCGTCAGCCCCATATTGTCTGCCGCTGCGAACGAGAGGCTCGTCACGTTTCAGCCGTCGATCTCGAGATTCACGAATGTGAGGCCGGTGTTGCCACTCTGCTTCGTGACTTGAGCTGCTACAAACACGCCTGGCCCCTTGAGACTTACTGAGGTGTGTCTACCTTTTGACGCAGGAGCTTTCATCCCCTAAGTACGTTTGGGATTACATACACCGGTTGAACAGGTTCGGGATGGTGTCTCTTCGAGTACTCTCTGTCGTGCCATGGTCCCCCCCCTAATAGTTGCTTAGTGGTCGTGTGAGGTCAGTCCATCTCTTCTCCAGATGACTTCCTGTCTGTAGCAAGATCAGATCCAGGGGATACCTTGTGCGATGCAGATGCGTGGCAAGGTATTTCCATCTCAAGGCAGCTACCAGATCGCTGGGATAGCGTTCGGTTGTATCCGAATCGATACGAAGTTCGTATCTGATGCGATACAGCGTAAATCGTAGAATGCTGATGGGTTAATGGAGAGCCGAAGGATACTGGAGGAGCGGTGCTGTATGAAGGTTGGCAGAATAGGAGAGCAGTGGATAAAGGAGGTCGTGATGCTTAGGGCGAAGATTCAGGTGGTGCGGATTTCCAAGGGGCACCGATCAGCACGTATAACGAGGTGATACCTAGAATACTCCCCAGCACCAGCGGCACGGCCCAGAGTTGCCACCAGGGTGCGTTGGGCGACACGGCGTAGGGGCGTGGCCAGGCGATGTTGATGAATTCGAACATCGACCAGTGAAACGCGATGACGTTGATCGGCAGTCCCCAGCGTCCTAGATTCAGTTGCCCGCAAGAAGGATTCCAGCTGCCTGTGAGACGAGTGTAGAGTCCGACCCCCGTCGTCATCGTGAACATCGCATACAGCCCCCCGGTTCCAAAGGCGATGATCGTGGCGACTGCCTGATCGTTCAACCCCAACAACAGCCCTGCTCCTGCCGAGAATACGGTAAAGAAAATCGCCGGACGTGGGGTGCCGTCGATGGCGACATGCTTGAGTATGGGCGGCATGTTTCCTTCGCGAGCCATTGAATAGATGATGCGCGACACGTAGTTCACGACCGTGGCGCCACAGGCTAGGAAGGAGACCATCACGATCGCCAGGAACGGCTTTTCAGCCCAGGCGCCGAAGCTATTAATGATGACGGGTGTGACGGGGTCTGAGGTGGAGGTTGTCGTGGCCAAGGTTGTGCGGTCGAAGCTCAGGGTCAGGGCAGTGGAGTTGAACATGACCACGCTTCCGACCAGACAGAGAGAAAAGAAGATGGCCCGCGGTACCGCGCGCTTTGGCTCGAGAGTTTCTTCCGCGATGGTCGAACAGGCATCGAAGCCGATGAAGGCCCAGCCCGCAATGGCTAGTGCGGCGAGGAAGGCGGATATTTGTCCGGGAGCGGTGCCGGTTCCAAGATGCCGGAACAGTTCGGAAAATTCATGTTCTCGAAAAAAGAAAAACAAGAGGAGAGCCACGCCGAACGAACCGACGATTTCAGCGTAGACGCCCATCGACAGGGTTATCTTGAAGACCTGCACGCGAGCCACGTTGAGCCACGCGCAGAACGCCAGAAAGACGATGCTCCAGAGCACGAGGGTGAGCCCGCTTTCACTCGACGAGCCAAAGAAAATGGCAAGCCAGATGCCTCCTGTATATGCGGTGGTGGTGAGCATAGCAATCGTTGAACTGACGTAGATCACGCCGGCAAATTGACCCGTCACAGGCCCACCTAGGTGATGCGCCCACTTGTAGGCACCGCCCGCGATGGGAAATTGCGAGGCGAGTTCGGCATAGACCGTTGCCACCAGGAGCTGCATCACGAGACAGAGAGCGAGTGCGGGAAACCAGCCGCCACCCGTTACGGTCGTCTGAACCCCCATGATGGCATAGAGCCCGACGACCGGAGACACCATCGCAAACCCAAGGGTAAGGCTATTCCAAAAACTCAGATGACGGTGAAGTGTCTCACCGGTTGGTATCGGAGCAGAGGGGCTGTTATCTGGTTGGTCTTCCGTGGACACAGGGGTGGTTGGTTCCGTGTGCGATACTAGATGACCGGCTTTGGAGGACGGTATTTCCCCGAAGCGTTGCCTCGTTTTTCCTGAAAAAACTCCTGTAAGAGGGCCCGGCTTTGTTGTTCGAGCAAGCCTCCTGCCACCTGTACACGATGGTTGAATCGTCGTTCCCCCGGAATATCAACAATGGATCCGCAGGCTCCGGCTTTGGGATCCCAGGCGGCAAACACGAGACGCGCGATACGCGCTTGCACAATTGCCCCGGCACACATGGGACAAGGTTCTAGTGTCACATAGAGAGTCGTGTCAGTGAGTCGCCATGTCTTCAGCTGTTCAGCAGCCTTCCGGATCACGATCATTTCAGCATGGGCCGTCGGGTCTTGCGAAATTTCCCGGTAGTTGTGACCAGCTGCGATGACTTCGTCGTGGTGCACGAGCACGGCGCCGATGGGGACCTCTCCAACCTGAGGCGCATGTTCCGCCTGCCGGAGAGCCAGCTCCATGTAGTGGGTATCGTTCAGTTCTTGTTGCATCGAAGCAGATGTCGTGGAAGCCTTGATCGTCACAGGGCATGCTAGCACAGGAACGCGAGGCAGGGACAGAAGGGAGAGCCATTGTAGAGGCATGCCCGCTCGATAGAGAGGGAGTGGTGGAAAGGAGGGGGTGGATTGATTTTACGGTAATTGAGCTGAAGGTCCGCCGCGTTCAGCCAGCTGAGTTCTCAGGTCATCCACTTCCGCTTCTCGGTGAATCAACTGGTCTTTGAGCTCTGCCAGTTCCTCCATTCGGTGCTGGAGCTCTTCACGCATCTGCGCAAGAGCCGTATCACGCTCACTCAGTTGCTGCTGCATGGTCGCGAGCTTTGCCTTGGCCACATTGGCCTGACTCTGTAGTTCTGCCAGCTTATTCACGTCCTCGGTGACGCGAGCCGATGTATTCCAGCCAAGAAACATCAACAGACCCAGGACTCCCACGATCACGATGCTCAAGCCCCACCCGAATGAGGTCGTGGAGGCGGTAGTGGGAGGAAAGAGGTGCTTCATCCATTCGCCCGCTTCCAGACTGGGTGTGGTGGATGAGGGAGAGCCAGCCTCTTCTGGAGATTCTTGGGCGCGAGCCCCCATGATCTTGGCCCTCAACCCGCGGGGAGGCGGTGTGAGGCTCAGGGCGAAGGGGAGCGCAATTGCGACTGACTGAAATTCCTTGAGCGCTGTACGGCAAAGAGCACATCCGGATAGCAGATGGGCTTCGAAGGCTTGTCGCTCGGGCTTGTCCAGCGCGCCGATTGCATAGAGCGGAACGGTGTCCGCGAGATCTTCATGTGTCATGCCGACTTATCATGCTCCCAGTATGCCTGCATGGACTCTCGCAGTTTCGACAGACCGAGTCTGAGACGGGCGGTGACGGCATCGAGCGGCTGACTGAGCCTGGTGGCGATCTCCACCGGAGAGAGTCCTTCGTAGTACGATAATTCGATGGTCTGGCGTTGCACCTGGGGGAGTTCGGACAATGTCTTGCTGACCACGGTCCGCAGGGCTTGATCGGCCGGGGCCTCGAACTCTCCTGCAGCTGTACTCTGGATACTAGCAGTCGATCCATCCTGTCGAGGAACGCGGAGGCCGGACGTTCGCCGGCGTTCGATGGCTCGACTGCGGGTCAGGGTCAACAACCAGGCGATGGGTGTCCCTCGCCCCACGTCATAACGAACGGCTTTTCTCCACACGTCGACGTACACGCTCTGTAGGACTTCAGCTGCTTCTTCTCGGCTGTCCAGGATTCGCATCGCCAGACTGAAGAGGACCATGCTGGATTGATCATAAAGCTGGCAGAAGGCGAGATGATCGCCCTTCCCGGACTGAGCGGCAATTTTGGGATCGATCGCGGATGCAGCGTTCGGAAGCGATGGGCTCATGAAATGGTAGTGGTGGCAATGGACCAGATTGTTTGACGACAGATGCCAACTATAGCACCCTCGATGTCTGCCACGAAGAAATCGCGAAAATGAATGCGAGTCCGTGCCTGTACGAAAATAGAATTGTTATTGATTTTCTGCGATCAGCGGTAGAGGGCGTGGGAGAGTTCCGAGAGAGGCCTTACACCGTTATTCAGCGAATGGACCACTGGTTCAGTTGCGCCTTGTCCGACGCACAGCCGTGATCCATGTGAACAAGAATCGAAACCCTTCAACTCCTATTTGACCTACTCGGGCCAGGTACCAGCCGACGAGCTGTGCGGGCGTTGATGTTCCATAGCGACGAGTCATGTATTGAGGAGAGGGAAACACAAGGCTCACGATGTATCGGAGTTTGTCTTTGAAAGTCCCGAGCGTCGACAGCAGTGCAAACTCTTCTCCGCTGTTAGGTAACGATCGAGCCAGAATCCCGTTATCGATCTTGCGAACCTGAGATGACGAGGAACTTCTGTGCAGGTCGGTAAGCCGCTCGACCACCGAGTGAGGGATAGATGACCGAAACGTCTCCACCAAGGCCCTCAGCACCTCAGCAATTGCGGTGGATTGCTCCATGAGGCGGACTTGTTCAATAAACACGTGCCAATCAAGACGTAGTTCATGTCGTCGGGTGAGGAGATCCAGCTCATAGAACCACAACAGCGGGGCTTGTCGACCCTTGTGCTGTATATGGAGGCAGAGATGGAGGATGAGATCTTCCCAACTCAGACAGTGGATGTCGATATCCATCCATCGTCGCCTCTGACATCTCATCCAGACGGGTCGCATGGGCTCGATCTCGAGGTGTGGTGGATACGCCAGCGTCCAGTGCGGTTCCACAAGAAAGCTGTGAATCGGATGAACGAATTCGAGTGCATAGGAAAAGTCTTCGTGAAAACCAGGACGTTGTTCATGCTGCCGATAGCCGAACTGTTTGAAGATGTTCTTGATAGCCGGGAGATCCTTGCGATGAACGAGGAGGTCTAAGTCGTCCATCTGCCGTACGGAGCGGTCACCATACAATTGTTCAGCAAGTACCGGTCCGCGAATGGGGATACAGGGAATGCCTCGTTGTTGGCATTCCAAGAGTAGTGTCCTGAGCTCCGTCGAGAGGAGGAGGTTCCATGCGGTGTGTTGGATCAGCTCTCGCTTGAGCCGGTTCCGTAAGTCGGGCGGGATGAGAGACTGCTGGTTGGGGGAGTCACTCCACTGGTAGAGGAAAGGTGTGATTCGCTGTGCGAGGGCTTCCTCAACGAGTGCGTGCCACGAATATTCTCGTGGAACCGCCGGTTGTTGTGTCACAGGACCATGTTCTATCAGGAGGCCCAATAAGAATGGGTGTACGGACGCCAGCGTCAACATGCGTTGGAAAGATCCTGGAGGATACCTGCGCGTACTGCTGGGAGCGTGTGAAAGGATTTTGGAATGAAGAGGCGGCGAACAGGAATCCGACTGACGAGTCGATGGAGAACATCGAATTCCCTGTTCAACATACGCTGGTCTGCGATGTCCAGCTTGAACGCCAGGGAAAGGAGCGTCATCAGGGCTTCCCGTTTTCCGAGTTGCGGCCTCTCGATTGGGGTAGCTGAGATGTCCCGCCTTCTCGCGAATGACTCAAGGAGGTAGATGCTGGCTAATGGAACGGATGAGGAGTGAAAGGCCGATGTGGACATGGCCGAACCGAACCGCTGTTTGGGGGTATAGTGTGCCACGGGCGTGGACCGTCCAGTCTTGCCAAAGATGGCGCTGACCGCATCAGCCCATAGCCTGAGGCCGGGATAGGAAGGAATGGTGACAATATCCTCGTCGCGCGCTTCGAGGACGACGCAGTCATCAGCCAGTACCGAATATCCAGAGGCAAGAAAGCTTGCTGCCAAGGTCGATTTTCCGCTCCCCGTCGGTCCGATGAATGCGCAGGCTCCATACGGGGTGGCGACTGCCGCCCCATGCAGCACCTCTTGGCCTCTATAGTTCAACACGAGTGGGAGGACCTGGTCCAACAGCAGGTGGCGCACGGTGTAGGCCGGAGTCTTCCGGTCTGGAATGCACTGTATCGAATTGTTCGTGGGAGTAAAGACAAAGGTGGCCAGCTCGGGAAATTCTAAAAGGTAGCCGGGAGCAACTTTGGCACAGCGCAACCATGGCCCGCCGTCGGGCAGTGAGACGGTCAGATACCATGATGGAGGTGAAGGAAGATCAGCATTGGTGGATAGGAAGAAAATCTGCAGATCTGTCGCTTCTCTCGGACCTGGGTATAAGGCAGACCGTAACTCTGGGATCGGCGCCTTGCAGCTCAGGATATTGCCGTATACGCGATAGCGAGTTGCTGTGGCACGCCGATGGGTGCCGATGGTCATGCAGAATACCCGCTGACAACCTCGGCGACAAACGTGGCAGCGTTGGAGAGGGAAGGAAAGAGATGGGAGTGGCGCTGAAGCAGCTCTTGTTCGATCTCTGCCAAGGGGCGCTTGCCATCGCAGAGCGTCAAGACGGTCAATCGCGCAGAGCCCCATGGAGTGAGCGTTGGGACGAAGGTCGGACGAGTCTTTCGCAAATCTTCCTTGCAGATCAGCATGCCTTTGAGGGTGCTGTGCGTGTAGCGAAGAGAGTCCGGTGTTGCGGGGTTCTTCCTATGGATCTCGACTGTCCAGGTCACGGTAATCTGAATCGGGAGAATGTGCATGGTCACGCGTACGGAGTCGCCTGCTTGGACGGAAACCGGTCGATCGAGAGGAAAGAAAACATTGCGGCGGTCGATCTGTTGTTCAGTCAATGGCGAGTTGGACATCGTCACCGAGGGAGAGAGCTGAGCCACGAACCAGCAGCCTAAGCCATGTAACGTCCCGGTCCGGTCGATCGGCAGGGTGCAGCGAACCTGAAGAGGATGGGGCCCAGAGATACTGGGGTCGACGGTTAGCGATTCATCCGACGGGCCCAACAGCTGCTCAGGTTTCAACTTGACCGGATAGCCGGTATTAGCGGCGAGGGCGCGAGCCGGGTTCACATTCATTCCCATGGAGGGTTGGTTCCAGAAATCGATCTGTTCCCATAAGGGTTGATGTTCAACGGGAGCCACGCAAAAGGTCAGGCGCTGTGGAATCGTGACACCGCCTGGTTTGAGAAAGCGCCGGCGTGCGTCGCTGAAATAGTCGAAGAGTCCCGCCTCGAATCCGAAGTGCCCGATTTGATCGGCCAGGATGACATCGGCCGGTTCAGGCAACTCGACGCGGGTCGAAAATTCCTTCATGAACTGTATCCGATCCGCATATCCGTTGGCCTGGGCAATCTCGCGTGCGAGTTCGATCAAGCCGGTCTCTTCAATGGAGTAGACACGTTTGGCTCCGGCTTCACAGGCGAGCAGTCCCAGGATTCCAGTTCCACTCCCGAGATCAACGACAACCGAGCCGGGTGCCACTAACTCCTGAATGGCCCGACGGAACGCAGTGAGACGGATCTGGTCTTGGAGGTAATGGCGATGTTCGTCGACGATGAGCGACACGGTAGAGAACCTTTCCAACGATCAAAGACACATTCCCATGCCCATGGCTGTTGGCCTGAACATCGCGGACATGCCATCCGGGAATCGTCCACTCGGGCTACCCTGCGTGAGTTTGGCGATATCGCCGTATTCCACAAGCGTTGGAGTCGAGTAGGGCTTCTTCGACCGGGTCCTGTGCTGGTCTGTCTCACGGGTTTCTGGCATAACGCCCTCCCATTCTTGCGGGGATTGTACAGAAGTCTTCACGTGGTCGCTAGGATGAATGTAGCGGGACAGACTCCTCACGCAGTTGAAGAGATGGAGCCATGCTTTGCCCAAGGAACATGGTTCGCCACCACAGTTCGATTCCGAGAATCATCCAGAGGGGTGAGACATGGAATCGGTAGTCTTCGTTTCCTTTAGCGTAGAGACTGTCCATAGATTCGTAATCGTTCCAGATCCGGCCCCCATCCACCCATCCCATCGACGCGACGGCGAGTGAACGAAAGATGGCAGCAGTCGATTCCGTCAGGAGGGTTCGCGCAAAGATACAAGAAAAGTCGGCTTTGTCCGTTCTCTCGCGCACCGATCTCGGCAAGATTCCTTTCAGCGCCTGGCGGAGGACAAACTTGGACCCATCGCGCCAGCGTTGTTCCTCGGGCAAGGCAAGTGAAAATTCGATGAGGCGGCGATCGTTGAATGGATGGCGGCTTTCCAGACCAAAGGATAGTGCGGCTCGTTCGTCCAGCTCAATTCCGTGAATGCCGCCACCGTGGGTCGTCGAGCGAAAGAGGTCCTGCTGTGCATGTCCGCAACCGCGAGGGCTGTAGGAGGCCAGGTTGATACGCTCCTGCATCTGCGTTCGTGTCCATAACGTTGGCGAGACCCATCCCGGCCGGTTGGTTCTTCCTAGAAGCTGTCTCCCAAGATTTCGACAAGATCGTGGAATGAGGGGGAGCAGACCGAATTGTAGCAGAGGGAGGGAAAAGATGTCGCGCGAAGGATCCTCGCCGTACCACTGTCGATCGGCGCGGAGCCGCTGGAACAGCGGGCGTAATTTCAGACTGCGCAGCAAGTCGGCGTAGTGGAAAAAGCTGCCCGTTAACCACTCATCTCCACCGGAGCCGGTTAGCAGCACTCGGCAACCCTGTTGTTGTGCGAGGGATCGAAGCGGGGCATTCATGATGCCGTTGGGGTGGTCCGGGAAATCGTACGAGTGAAGAATGTCTTTCACGAAGTCGGCCAAGCTCGGAGTTGTCGGCGTGATGCGATGAACACGAAAAGGACCCTGTGCGACCACGTCGTCGATAAACACACGCTCATCACAGGGGAAACCCGGAAAGACGAGCGAGAAGGTCCGAAGACGATCATGGTCGTGCGAATGGGTCCGTGATGAAGCCTGGAGAAAACTCACGACCGAGGAAGAATCAAGACCACCGCTGAGTTCGAGGCCGATGGGCCTGTGACTTCGCAGTCGACATCGGACGGCAGTGCTGAACAGATTGAGGAAGTGCTGAGCATAGTCCTCGTCGTTCGAATATTCAATTCGACGGTGAGGATCTATCGTCCAATACCGTCGTGTTTCGATTCGGCCTGTTCGAACGACAAGCGTATGAGCTGGCGGGAGCCGGAAAATTCCTTCATAGAGGGTGTCGGTATTGGTGACGACCGTGCCACTCAAGAACTCGGCAATCATGGCCTCGTTTGGGCGTCGAGAAACTATTTCATTCTCGAACAGGGGCGGGATTGCCGAGGCCCAGTACAAGCTGGTGCCGTGAAGGCAATAATAAAAAGGCTTCAACCCCAGAATATCTCGTGCGCAGAACAGCTGTCGGCGTAGTCCGTCCCAGACCACCAATGCAAAGTCGCCAACGATGTGCTCAGGGCAATGTTCGCCCCAACGCTGATAGGCACGAAGTGTCAGCTCTGCGTCCGTGTCGGTGCGAAGGTGGAAGCCTGCAATCTCGAAGGAACGGATGAGATCTTCACGGTTATCTACACGGCCATCCAAGGTCAGACAGATCGTTTCTGACTCATCCATCCACGGTTGCCGCTCATGGAGAGACTGGGGTGTTGTCTGGAGCATGACGTGCCCCATGCCGACCGGCCCGTTGAGCCAATAGCCTGAGCCGTCGGGCCCTCGGTAGGCAATCCGATTGATCATCCGATTGAGAAGCGTGGGATGTACCGGCTGGTCATTGAGGTTATAGATTCCAGCAAGTCCGCTCATGCAGGTAATCGAAGAATCGGTGTGTAGCGGTCGATGAACGAAACTGTGTCACCCAACACCACGCCGTCCTGTTCAACCCACGCATGTCCTTCCAAGGCGGCCAAATTTTTACTGACACCGATACAGACCGAGACAGAAGGGTCATCTGCACGGAGCAGCCAGAAAAGAAGAAGGGAGCGTGCTAGGCAGCGTCGCTTCCCGTGACTGATTCCGGTTGCGATATCGGTCAGGAAGAATAGCCGCTGTGGTTTGGAATGCATCGGGAGCGAAACCGCGAGGTTCCGCACAAGGCTTGATTGGGTTCTTGACAGAAAGGAGACGAGCCGAGAAACGGACATAACTGAGAGCGCAACCTTCATGCACAGGGACAACGCGATGAATTGTAGAAGGATCGCCTGTTCGATGAGAGTCAGATTAGCGACTTGACGGAGTGCGCGCAGCATCGGTAGTCAGTAGCTTCTTGTCTAAAAGCTGGTCGATCAAGGTGTCCACGTCTTTCTGAAGCCGTGGCGCGTCCACGTCATATTCTGTGAGAAGCGTCTCAATGGCCGATTCGGGTGAACCGTGTTCTGCGAGAAGGTGCCACAGGCGGGTTCCTACCGCATCGAGCCCGAAATAGGTTCCGGTGTCGAGATTCAATAAGACAGACTCGTCTGCTAAATCACGAGAGACCACATTCTCAGCGACACGAAGGCGCATCAGCCATCCTTTGTATATTAGGAATACTGAGGCCTCACGATAGTCATATGTCCGGAGCCTGTCAAGATATCAGAGCAGGGTACATGACTCGATGTTGCAATCATGAGAGATAGGAGGAGCTAAAGAAATTTCACGAGCTCCTTGGCTGCTTCCTCAGCGCCGGTTGGAGGTGGAGGCGCGATTGGGAGAGGGAGATCAACAACCTGCTCCAGCACCGGCAGCCACCGACCATTGATAAAATCAGGATGGGAGAGTTCGACGCCTCTTCCATACCGCTGGAGATAGTCCACTAATGATTGTTCGTCTCCGAAGTTATATCGACGAACGTATACCATGGGAGTTTGCAGAGTTACGGCCTCCACCAATGTTCCATAGCCTGGTTTCGTCATGACGACATCGACAGAAGCCATCAATGTTTTGAATGAGAAGGGGAGAGACTTGGTAGAGATGAAGCGCTTGCTGTTTGCTGGAACCGACCCATCGAAGAGGAAGCGATAGCCGGTGAGCGATTCCAATGTGTCGAACGGGAGCGAGTCCAACTGAATACCGCCGAATCCGATGAGTACGGTGCGCTCTCCAGGCGGCAGCTTGAGGAACTCGATGAGTTGTTTACGCGCCGAATGAGCTGGTTCTGCAATCGGTCCGACATCGATCAACTGCTTGAAGATCGTCAGCGGTGGAGCCGGCGCGATGCGTAGGGCAAGATCGGCTTGGGTGTAGGCCCGACGAATTGATTCAAGGAGTCCCTGGTGATCGATTGATGAAGGAGCCTGATACTCGGACAGGATCAGATCCCATGTAAAGCTCACCAGTGCGACGGTGGGAATACCGATGTGTTTTCCGGCTGCCAGTGCCAAGTAGGGAGTATCGGCCAAAATAAGGACTGGAGCTCCAGCACGCATGGCGTCGACTTCAGTCTGAAGACGCTCATGCCAGGTGCTGTGGAATCGGTGATGTTCGCGCCAGGTCGCCTCCACGTCGATCGTCATAGGACCCTGTTGAATGCAGCCGATGTCCTGCTGGACAGAGCTCGTTTCCCAAGGAATTGACAGACGATCCTTAAAGAAGGTCGCCGGGACGGTCGTACGTAGGAGAACTCGGGTATCCGGCACAAGACGGCCCAAGGCATTGAGTACCGGCACGACTTGCGCGGCATGGCCGAATCCATGTCCGGAGATGGCAGCCCAGATCAGCGGCATAGGCAATAGCGTGTGAGGGTCACGAGTCACACATGGCAGAGGAAGGATCGACTCAACTGTTGGAGTGGTCCGATTCCATTGGGGCGATGTTATACATCAACTCAAGATCGAACTCCTCCACTAGTTCGTTGAATGCACCGGCTCCCATGTCGGAACGAACTTCGGCCATGACGAGGTCAATGGCGGGAGCCGCATGTTGGCCATATTGCGTGACGGCAGATTCAATGCGTTTTCTGGCATCGTCAAGGTTCACGGGGTCACTCCTTCTCTCTACAGTGAATTATTCATCCCAGGGAGCGCAATAGCTCCTGCATGTCCGGCACGAGATCCTTCCCTCCGTTGGACCGCCCTGAAAGGACGGCGTCGATTCCAGCCGTGAGAACCGGTTTGGCCTCCGCGTTCCGTCCCAGTTTGACTAGTGCACGTCCAAGGGCTAGATGTGACGCCGCATGGGTCGGCTCCAATTGCGTGGCGACAGTCAGATGCTCGACCGCCTCTTCCACACTGCCGTTTTCCTGAAGGATTTTATTGCCGAGCCCATAGCGGCCAAGAAAGCCTCGAGGGTTTTTGGCGACCATCTGACGAAACGCGTGAATGTCCATGATGTGTGGCTCCGATGTTTGATTGCTACTATAACATTGGAGCGGGAGGATCAGCCAGATGAGAGAGTCGGCCGGAGGGGCGTTTGTATTGTGCTACGGTCTTGGGGCCGTGGTGGGAACAACCGAGGGAGAAGACTGTGTGGTTGATGGTCTCTTTGATTTCACGGTCACCGTGCGGATGCTGGACTGTGGGGCTGGGGCGCTGCTGGCCATGTACAGCGTGGTTTCCTCGAGGAGTTGGTCGGTTAATGCACTGAGACATGTCTCCATCACGTGTCCCTTCAGCTCATCGATCATCACCGGTGTGGCGCCGAACAGCTTATACTGGACGGTGCCGGACGAGCTGCCTTCATACCGTCTAACCTGTCCATCCCAGCGTTCAAGTTCGAGGCCGACCTTGGCGGCATAATCGTACTCAAAGTCGATGAAGGGCGACAGAAGAAACATGGAGCCGCCGATGATGATGCCTTTGAACGCCGACAGCCAGGAATGCGGCTCGATGGTTTCGTCCATGGTTATGCGTGCCGAAACGATTTTCTCGCCGAGCGAATCCGCCTGTCCTCCAAGCGGAATCAGCGTCGAGAAGAGACGTGTATCTTGGACCCTGTTGAGGATCCGTCGCTCGGTATCGGTCGAAGGGTTCTGCGGCGCCCCGTTCCGTGACAGGTAAAACGAATCCATGACCAAGGGCACGCGCTCGTCGCTGGGGAAGGAGTGGGTGATGGCCGACTGCGGATCTGGCGAAGAAGGTTTCAATTCGATCGATCGGCTGCATCCGGCACTCAGGCACAAGACGAGTCCAGCGAAACCCACGATCGTCCGACGAAGGGCTTGTCCCGTCATGATCGCTGTCTCCTTAAAAATAGAATGAAAAGCCGACGAACGGCAGGCTTGCATTCAGTCCAAGATTCGGGAACGCCGTTCCCGCGTTGGAGATATGATGAAAGCGGTAGCCGGCATTGACCGCCAGTTGCCGTGTGATGAACCAGGACACACCCACTCCGCCCGACAGGATAAAATTGAATTCATTGGCCTGCTCGCGAATACGTCCACCCAGATCCGTCCAGAATGGGCCGCCGGTAAATTCCAGATAGGGACGAAGCCGACCCAAGGCGACGAAGGTGTACTTGATTCTCGGGGTGAACCCGATGCCGTGTGTGACAAGCGGCTCTCGGAATTCCAGGTACACCATTTCCGCTCCGAGCGAGATTTGCCCTCGATACCAGCTGCTACCGATGGGATCGGTGATCGTCATCATCCACGACGGCATGGCGGCAGGTCCGTGCTGCTTGGTCTTATGCAGTTCAGTAAGGCGATGGGAGAACAGGTAGCCGGCCGTGAGCCCCACCTCTTGTGTGCCGACTGTGATGTTCGGCAGACCATCGTCGGCTTGGACGATGGGTACTGCCACAATGGCGGCAAGTACCACGATCGCGAAGGTGCGGACACAACAATTCATGCTGTCCCCAGGTCACTACCTTTTCGGCTCTTGTCGGGTAAAACTTGATCAAGGGCTGTTTGGAGGCGACGATTTAAAGACTAGCAGAGGACTGCATTCTGTCCAGGAGTTCACGGAGTTGCCGGCAAGTCGAACGGAGGGAGGGTTCGATGGGTGTAGGGGCAGCTATTCGCTTGGCTTCAGCTTCGCGAGCCGCTCGGAATCGGCCTGCAACTCAGGCAAAGCATAGCGCTCGTCGAGCGACACCACGCGATCGAGACAGCGTAGTGCGGAGATCGAGTCCTGACGCGCTTGATAGACCGTTGCGAGCAGGCGAAGCACAGCGGCTTCAGCCGGTTCATTACCAAGCTTGATGTAGTGCTCCGAGGCGTTATTCAAGCAGCGTTCCGCTCTGAGAAGATCGCCTTGGTCTAGAAAACATTTGCCGAGTTGGCTGTAGGTCACGGCGAGCCCTTCCTCGTTGCCGACTGCTCGATGGTGATCGAGAGCTTGTTTAAACGAAGCGACGGCTTGGTCCCATTGACCATCACGAGCTTCCTGCAGGGCAAGGTTCGTATACAGAATTCCGAGACCCCTGTTGTCTTGTAACTCGCGCAGGAGATCCATCGCCTCAAGATAGTAGGGTCGTGCTTTCTCCGGATGCTCTGAGGCGATGTGGAGGTTGCCGAGATTGACGAGGGTATGGGCCACAGCTGTGAGATTGCGCTCGGTCCGTTGAATATTGAGGACTTCGCGATAGCACTCTTCGGCACAGGTAAAGTCGTTCATCATTGCACAAGTGTTGCCGAGGTTCCCGAGCGAAGCGGACAGTACCTGTGGTTTCCTGGCAGTCCGGTCATCCGCGACAGCTGCCTCCCACGCCGCGCGAGCCTGAACAAGATCTCCACGATGGAGAAAAATCTGGGCACGATGTTTATCGTTATCCGACATGACAGGATACTTGCTCGGAGCGCTGATCGCGGTGAGAGAGGTGGCTCCCTTAGGGAGCGTATTAGTCTCCACCTTTCGGTGTGTCTCGCTTGAATTCCATCTGGAGCTCGTCTTGCTCCTCCAGGCCTAATCCAGCTCGGAAAGAACGATGCAGTTCGGTGATGCACTCGATGTCTTGAGGGCTTTTGCCTTCTCGAGAAGCGAGGTACGTCTCAGACAATCTCAATCCCGTCTCGAAGTGTCGCGCGATCGTCTCCTCCGTCACCTGCTGCCAGGTAATGTAGATACAGAAGGCCTGGAAAGAGTAGGCAGTGGGATTACGTTGAGCAAGTGCGAGCAATCCTTCGTAAGCCTCCCGTGCAGTCGCACCGGCATTGGAGGAAAATGTCTCTTCTAGCTCAACAGCTGTATCCCAGTCGGGGCCGAGTTCAGCCTCGGCCTGGTAAAAGGATTCTTGGGCAGCAAGGGCAGGATCAAAGCGCATAGAACCTCAAATCTCGTGAGTCGCGTTTCGCGATGAGAGTGAAGGATACTCAGGCAGTGGGAGACAGGTCAATGCCGTTTCATCTGGTTCCCATGTTTCCGGTCGGCATTGGCGCCGCACGCTTGAGCGTTACGGCGTCCCCAATTCGAATCATGCCGGGGTGCAGCACGTCTGCATTGAGCGCCAGCTGACCATTGAATCGACGGGCGATGTCCCGCAAGACTTCGGGATCTCGTTCGAGCGTGTCCGGGTCCACCGTGGTCATCGGGCATCGGCCACGGCGTGAATCTAGCCGGATAACCGCTTCACCGATGTGCAGCTCACTTCCAGGCCAAGCGATCTCGTCCATGCCATGGACCCCGGCGATCAGGATATTGGGGCGCAGCCGGCGGATGTCACGACCAAACGCTGCGACCGCTCCATCGGTTGCAACCAAGAGTGGGAGAACATCGAAGCGCTCCAGCCCGTCGTATGCTTCAAGCCATGCGTCGGTCCCAGCTGCCGCCTGGACGGCAGCCAACGCTTCCGGGCTGTCCCAGGGATGGCCATTGACCCGCACATGGCCGTCGTGATCAAGCGTCCCGCGGACGCCGAGCAGGCGATAGTGCCGACGTGAGGTGCGCACTCCTTCAGGGCCACGCACATGCACGATCCGATCGCCGGGGATGCCACGTGTTGTCATCTCCGCTGCTTTCAGCGCCTCTCCGGCCAATGACTTGACCGGGTAACGCCACAGCCCTTCGACTCGTAATGTCATGATGAAACCTCCGACTATGCAGTTGGTCGCTCAGAAAGAAATATCCGTCGCTCTGTTTCTTGTATGGAGACATCATTGATACTGGCATACCGCCTTGTCATAAGACCCTCTTCATTGAACTCCCACATCTCATTCCCGTACGAGCGATGCCACTGGCCTCTGTCATCGTGCCATTCATACTCGAAGCGAACGGCAATTCGATTCCCTCCAAAACTCCACAATTCTTTCTTTAAGTGATAGTCGAGCTCCTGTTCCCACTTCCTGGTAAGGAACGCACGAATAGCCTCCCGGCCTCGGAAGAATTCCGACCGATTTCTCCACTCCGAGTCTTCGGTGTACGCGAGCGAGACCAACTCCGGATTACGACTATTCCATGCATCCTCGGCCGCCTGGACTTTTGCTAGGGCGGTGTCGTAGGTGAAGGGGGGACGGATTGTGGTGCTCATGTTCGTCGCCTTTCTGCCGGAATCTCTATCCGACTGGTCGTTCTGTTCGCCTCAGATGCGCGTAGATCCTGCATTGAAGAAACGGCGAATATGGTCAGCAATCACCTGGCCATCCTCTTCCAGGGCGAAGTGACCCGTGTCCAATAAATGAAATTCCAAATTCTGTAGATCTCGCTTGTACGGATGAGCTCCTTCCGAAGGAAAAATCTCGTCATTCTTCCCCCACACCAGCAATGTCGGCGGTTGATGGTTTCGCAGGTAGTCTTGCCACTTGGGATACAACGGCGGGTTCGACCCATAGCTGTAGAACAACTGGAGTTGAATCGCTTCGTTGCCAGGTCGATCCAACAGTCGTTGAGCGACACGCCAGTTGTCTGGACTGATCATGTCCGGATCGCGGACCCCGTTCGTGTACTGCCATTTCGTCGCGTCCAACGTCACAAGGAAACGAAGCGCATCCTCATTGGCCATGTTCGGTTGGTTATATGCGGCTTTGACGTTCTTCCAAAATGCGTTGTCGAGCCCCTTGTTGATTGCCTTTCGATCTTTCCAATACTCCTTGATCGGTTCCCAGAAGTTGTTGTCAATGCCCTCCATATATGCGTTCCCATTTTGGATGATGAGAGCCTCGACCCGTTCAGGATGGGCGACGGCCAGACGGAATCCGACGGGGGCTCCATAGTCCATCAAGTACAGACTGTATTTTTCCAACCAGATCTTTTCCGTGAAGTGATTGATAGTCTTCGCCAGGTTGTCGAAACTGTAATCGAATTCATCGACTGCCGGCATCGAGCTGTTCCCATAACCCGGATAGTCCGGTGCCACAAGATGAAATCGGTCTGATAAGGCTGGGATCAAGTCGCGGAACATATGAGAAGATGTCGGAAACCCGTGCAGCAACAGGATCACTGGAGCATCCTTCGGACCTGCTTCGCGATAGAAAATGTCGAGGCCATCGATTTCGACCGTTTTATGGAGCGTGGGGTAATTTGCCTTTACTAAACCCACCTGGCTCATGGAGTGTGAAAGATTACTCATGGTTTGGCCCTCCGTTCGATATGAGGTAGCGAGCTTCTTCACTCGGTTCATGGCAGCAAAACAAATCTGCCTTCCTTGCAATCTTTGATCGTGTGTTCGCGCTGAAGAAGCCATCTGTCTATACTGAAGCTGTGGCCTCGCGTAACTGGCGAATCACTTCCTCCGTTGTCAGCACCGTGTTCGCCAGCATTCGATAGTTGACCAGTGCACTCTCATAGCCGTTCCCTTCGGGCACTTTCGCTCCCGCAGTTGCATCCTTGACAACCGTCACCTCAAAACCCTGTTCGAGGAGTTCTCTCATGTGTGATTCCACGCAAAGGTTTGATGACATGCCGGCCAGGATGACCTTGTTGAACTTTCGTTTCCTTAGTTGGAGGACGAGGTCATTGGTCTCGGGGCCGTAGATCTTGTGTGGACTTACGACAATGGTTTGTCTGTCTTCTATGTATGGCTTGAACTGATCAAGCCAATCGGCGCCGGAACCCTGAAAGTTGTTTAAATCTAACGGATCGATGCGATCAAACATGTTGATGCTGTGCATGACCGCTTCCAATGCCCCTTCAAACTTCCATCCATGGTCAGAGGGATAGTAGTAGTGAGGCGATATGAAGACTTGGATCCCGGCCTCTTTGGCGGTTCGAAAGAGAGCCTCAAGATGTTCGACCGTGCCATTTTCAGTCACACTTTCGCCGACGACGCCCCACGCGACCCCGCTGGGGTTCAAGAAATCATTTTGTGGGTCCGTGATCACTAAGGCGGTCTGTTCTGGAACAATTTCCATTCCTGGATTTGGAAGCGCCATGATGTATCTCCCTTCCTATGGTTGAAAGTTGGAAGCACTTAATTGTGATAGAACCATCCTTGCTGATACCTCCATTTAGAGTGGAATAGAGTTCTGTCTTCATCCCTTCTCAAATCATGTGCCAAGGACATCCAGTTCATAATCCGTTGCAATAAGGGGACTTTCTCAATTTTTTGATCATGAATCCTGCAACGAGCTTTCGTGCATCACGAATGGTCGTTGCATCGTGCAGCTGGGTTGATCTATCTTCACCTCATGGAAACGGCTGCTGAGTACGAAGTGGAGTTTGAGTCTCTGAAGAGCCTCTTGCTCGATATGGCGCAGGAGCGGACCTTGGATACCCTCCTGTCCCTCGTTGTCCGGCGGTTAGCCGAACGGCCTCATGTTGCCCTTGCCCGCATCTGGCTCATCAAGCCAGGAGATATCTGTGCCTCCTGCCCGATGAGTGAAGAATGTCCCGACCGGACGGCCTGCCTGCACCTGGTCGCGAGTGCCGGGCAATCGACGGTCGATCCGTCACAAGATTGGTCCGACGTGCAGGGACGTTTCCGCCGCTTCCCGCTCGGGGTTCGAAAGGTCGGGCGGATTGCTCGAAGCTGTGAATCTATCGTCGTTCGTGAGATCGCTGAGGACCGTGACTGGATCGTTCGCCCCGAGTGGGCGCAACAAGAAGGGATACAAGGATTTGAGGGACAGCCGATTACCTATAAAGGAGAAGCATTAGGCGTTCTCGTGGTGTTCTCGCGGGTCCAGATTCCTCAGGAAGAACCAGCCTGGCTTCGCATGATCGCCGACCATGCAGGAGCGGCCATCGCGAACGCCAGGGCCTTCGAGGAGATCGAACGGCTGAGTGCGCAGTTGGCCGCCGAAAATACCTACTTGAGGGAAGAACTCTCTGAATCAGAATCGTTCGGAGACATTGTCGGCCAGAGTCCGGCCATCGCACAGGTCGTGAAACTGATCGAGGTCGTGGCACCCACCGAAGCGACCGTGCTGATCACCGGAGAGTCTGGGACCGGCAAGGAACTCGTCAGCCGGGCCATTCACGAACGGAGCCGACGAAAAGGGAGGCCGTTGATTCGCGTCAACTGCGCCTCGGTGCCACGAGAGTTGTATGAGAGTGAATTCTTCGGCCACGTCAAGGGGTCCTTCACCGGGGCCTTGAAAGACCGCGCAGGACGATTCGAGATGGCCGACGGGGGGACCCTCTTCCTCGACGAAGTCGGAGAAATTCCGGTGGAGTTGCAAAGCAAGTTGCTGCGTGTGCTCCAGGAAGGGGAATACGAGCGCGTCGGCGACGACCGCACACGAAAGATCAACGTCCGAATCATCGCCGCGACCAATCGAAATCTTATGAAGGAGGTGGAACAAGGCCGGTTTAGGCAGGATCTCTATTTCCGCTTGAACGTCTTCCCGATCGAGGTTCCTGCTCTTCGCCATCGCAAGGAGGACATTCCTCTGATTGCGGCAAGGTGTCTGCAGCAGGTCAGGAAAAAGCTGGGGTGTGAAGGGCCTGGACTGACGGAATCCGACGGACGGCAGCTTCAACAATATGATTGGCCTGGCAATGTCCGCGAGCTACAGAATATCATCGAACGGGCGGTGATTGCCGCGCGCTGTGGGAAAGTCCGGTTTGAACTTCCGATCTATCCAGGCCCAGCAGAGGGTTCTGCGTCCATATCCCCGACCTCCGTGCCACGGAGCGCCGATGAGGACGTCCTGGCCGAGTCAGATCTACGCCAGATGGAACGGGCGAATATTATCGCCGCGCTCGAGCAGTCGGGCTGGAAGGTCTACGGAGACGGCGGCGCCGCCGAACGCCTCGGGCTCAAGCCCACGACGCTCGCCTCGCGTATGAAGAAAATGGGAATCAAGAAACCCAGCGGGTCACCGATTCAGGTCTAGACCGACTTGCTGAAAGTGGGTTGGTCGCACTCATGAGTTCCGAAATCCTTGTTCGTAGTGTTTCTTATTCTGGTCTTGGGTGTCACTGACTGGTTTTGCTCTATACCTGCGGATCAAAATCTCACTCAGAGTAAAAAGGCAGCTCGATTTCTCGATGAGGGGCGGCGTATCCTAGAGAGGAATAAAAGACCATATATCGCGGCTCACCCTACTGAATGGCAAGAGTGTCATCGAATAAGATTTTTCACATGTTGGGTGGCACATGGCTTCCAATCCGAAAATCATTGTTCGTCCTACGACCAGATCCGAGCACACCACCAGCTCACTCGATACTGCGACCCGCAGCCTGCTAGAACAACGCCTGCTCATTCTCTTTGGGATTGGTTTCCTTACAAGCCTCGCGAAATATGGTAACGATGTTTATGTCTCACATAACAAAGAAATTATCGTCGAGAGCGCCTTCTCTTCCTATTATGACATCTTGTATCTCTCGCACCCTCTCTCCTTTCTCCTTGGATTTGTCATTGTCTATTTTTTGAGAGGGTCGGGCCGCCGTCTCTTGTGGGCTGCGTTCATCGTGATGGCGTTGAACCTGGTTAGCGTGAATTTTTCGTTCGCCGCGTTTCGCCCCAATGTTGGGCCGTTGTTTCCGGCCGCGATGATGCTCTTTGCCTATGCCGCCATCATACCGGCTCCCTTTCGCTTTCAAGTTGGTCTGGTGGTTCTCACCGTAGTCACGTACCCGTTGTTTCAACTGCTCGCCCTTAGCGGTAGCTCTGCCATCCAAGCGTTCTGGGAGAACACAGGCGGCGCCCAGCAATTTCAGCGGCACATGTTCTCAGCCGGATTTGATCTCACCATTCTCGGTGCGATCAGTGCATTCGTCAACATGACCCTCTACAACATGCGGCAAAAAGTTCTGAAGGCTAAGCAACTCGGAAACTACTTCATTAAAGAAGAACTCGGACAGGGCGGCATGGGTCGTGTGTATGTGGCAGAACATGCCATGATCAAGCGTCCGACCGCGCTAAAAGTGGTGGAAATCAGCGGCGATAACGCGTACGAGGCGTTGGCGCGCTTCGAACGAGAAGTCAAACTCACGGCCATGCTGACGCATCCCAACACCATTACGATTTTTGATTTTGGACGGTCCGACGGCAATACCTTCTACTATGCAATGGAATTTCTCGAGGGGATGGATTTGCAAAAGCTCATCGAGAAATTTGGACCGATGCCCGCGGAACGCGTCATCTATATCCTCAAACAAGTCTGTGGTTCACTGGCCGAGGCGCATGCACGGGATATCATCCATCGTGATCTCAAGCCCTCGAACATTTTTTTAACCCGCCGCGGAGGTCTCCATGATTTTGTCAAGGTGCTAGATTTTGGCCTGGCAAAGCAACTCCACACGGATGATCAATCAGGAATCACCCGTACAAGTGCATTTTTAGGAACGCCACGCTATGTTGCTCCCGAAAGCGTCTACGGCTCTGCCCAGGTTGATGGTCGAGCTGACCTCTACAATCTTGGGGCGGTCGCCTATTGGATGCTGACCGGTCAGCCTCTTTTTGCCAAGTCGTCGGACGTCGAATTGATCGTCGACCAAGTCAAAACGGTTCCCCCACGCCCGTCAGAAATTTCGGAACTGGAGATCCCACTGGAGCTGGACGCATTTGTCATGAAGTGCCTTCAAAAGGCGCCCGCTGATCGCTATCAAAATGCTTCCGATGCGCTCTGTGCACTCAGTTGGATCGAAACCGCCACGACATGGGGCCTGAGTGAAGCTTGTGACTGGTGGAGCCTTCATTTTAATTTTAACGACGAAATTCACATCTGTCCTTGTTCCGGGCGTGTCGTCACACCCCAAGAAGCAAAGGAGCAAACATTTGCCCCTCCTCAAGGGCAGATCGGCCCAAAAGAGCTCGTAGAATCGTTGTAGTCCTCTTGCAATGAATCCATTCCGGGATGTGTTACGGTGGCTCGATATTCGGCCCCATGAAACTCGCCCACTCCTGCTCTCATTTGGCGGGGCCTTTCTCGTCATCGGATTTCTGATCCTCGCCCGGTCGCTGCGCGAGGCGCTCTACCTGAGCAGTTTTGACATCAAGACCCTTCCCTACATCACTGCGTCGGTGGCCATTCTTGGACTCCCAACCGTCGCTGTGTTTGCGCGCATGCTCACTCGATACAGCGCACGTGCTGTACTCCGAACCGTGCTCATCGTTCAAGGGAGTGGCCTCGCGTTCCTCTGGCCTCTCTTGCCTGTTTCGGACATCGCCGTTGTTGTTTTTTATCTCTGGACCGCGTTGGGCACGTTAGTGATCACCTCGGGTTTTTGGATCGTCACTTCCGAGGTGTTCCCGTTACGAAGTGCCAAGCGCCTCTTCGGTGTGATTAGTGCGGGTGGGACTAGTGGTGCAATGATCATCGGAACCTCGCTCAGCTGGCTCACCGACTTGTTTGACTTACTATGGTTAGTCCCTGGCCTCATGGGATTAATCGGCCTGTTCTTCATTACACAGCGAGCTCTCCCACCACTCAAGGAGGAAGTCGGCGTCGAGCCAAAGGAAGGTGAACAGACCTCCTTGCGGGAAGGATTTACTCGGATATGGGAAAATCCTCACCTTAAGACAATCGCCTTGATCGTGATGACTGCAACAATCGCAACGACATTACTCGACTACCAGTTCAAGGAGCTCGTCCGTGCTGAAGTGGTGACCAAGGAAGGCCTCACGAGCTTCTTTGGAGCCTTCTATGGCTGGACTGGGGCTGCATCACTCATGGTGCAACTGTTTCTGGGGGCTCGGCTCCTCAAGGTATTCGGCGTGGGTGGAGCGCTGTCCGTCCTCCCCATCATTGTGCTCCTGGGGTCATTCGCGTTTTTGTGGTTCTCCGGACTCCCGTTGATCACGTTGATTCGGGGAGCAGACAATTCATTGCGCAAATCGCTCCATCGATCTGTCCTCGAAGTGTTGTATGTACCTATTCCTAGCCGGCTTCGGCGCAAGACGAAAACGTTCATCGATTCAGTCCTGGATAGTATCTCCGAGGGCATCGGGGCAGGAGTTATCTTTGTATGGGTCACGTGGTGGAATTTCTCTTCCATCTTCTTGTCGCTGTTTATTATGGGGCTAACGGGAGGCTTTCTCGTCTTGGCCCGAGGGATGAAACAGCAATACTTTCAGACATTGCTGACTCGGTTACAAGAAGGCGATACCAAGGATTTTGAACTCGCGGTGTCGGAACGTGTGGTAGGTCGTGACTTGCTGACTGCCTCAATGGCCCAGATCGACCTCTCACGTGACTTAGGCCAGCTGGGCATTGCCCTGCCCAGCGAAAAACCGCCTCTTCCCGTAGCCGAAGTTCCCCAATCGAAAGAAAGCACGCTCGACATGATTCGTTCCAGCGACACCCAAAAGGTACTTCGAGCACTGCGAGAGGGGAATGATTGGGGATCTGAACATGTGCCGGCTCTGATCAACTTGCTGGCACGCGATACCTGTCGTGATCAAGCGACAGAGCTGCTGATCAATCAGAGTGCTATTTCAGTCACTCCTTTGGTCCACACTCTCCGCGATGAGCATGCGGATTTTGTGATACGGCGTCGAATCCCAAATATCTTAGCCGTTCTTAGCTCTGAGGAGGCAGGTGATGCGCTTGTGGCAGCTCTTCGCGCTAAACGCTTTGAGATTCGTTATCGTGCTGCCATAGCCCTGCAAGCCCGGCGAAGAAATCAACTGGCTACGCCAAAAAGCAATGGGATCGAGCAGATTTGGGAGGCGGTCCGCTTTGAAGTTTGTCGTGAAAAGGCGGTTTGGGAGATGCAACGCCTGCTTGATAAAGTCGATGCGGCTGAAAAGGATGATCTGATTGAACGACATATAGATGTCCGTGGAATGCTCAGCCTCGAACATACCTTTCGAATGCTTACGCTAGTACTGGATCCAATACCAGTCCGTATCGCCTTCTATGGCATCCTTCTGGTCGATGAACGCTTGAAAAGCTTCGCTCTCGAATACCTTGAACACGTCCTCCCTGAGGACATCCGCAAGAACCTTTGGCCCCACATCGGTGACGTGAGTGAGGCGCAACGCAAAGCCGCCATGCGGCCTCTCAATGCAGTGGTCTCCGATCTAATGACGACCGGCGCCACGTTATTCGCAGATGAGGCGAGCAAGAAGGCTCTTAGGAGAGCGCTTGGAACGCAGTAACCTTTTGCTCGCCGCCAAGTAGACGACTTAGTCTGATCCGGGGTTCTCTTCTGCTTCTACTACTGAGGGCCTCATGAGCGTCTGGTTGAATCCCACATACAGCCGATACAGCCCATCTCCTCGTGTCCACTCCTGAGCAGAGCTATCAACGACGAGGTAATAGGTCCCCGGCGCAAGTTCGGATGGAAATAATGTGGTCACCCCGGCCCGCAACACGTAGCCCTGTTGAACGGGCACCTTGTCCGATGATAACAGGTAGAGGGCCGGCTGCCAGGCTGACTGGACCAAGCCGGCCAGACCAGACCACATCGCCCGGTTCGCAGCGACAGCCACCTCCATTCTGGTTGGTTCGTTGATCGTGAGCTGATACCAGTGGTCCGGTCCGTCCAATCCATTTGGGAGTTGATAGTTGTCTGTTGCCTTGGCCAACGTTCCTGTCAACACATCGGTTTGACTGACTTTGTCCGCCCGGGCTTCATCCTCTCCACCGCTCATTTCGAAATCAGTCACAGGCCTGGCTCCGCAGGAGGCCCACGTGATTGGGCGATCATATCGACTGGCTACGGAACATGTTGTCCGTTCAGAAGGACAGGACCTCTCGGCTGTTCCATTGTAACGGCGCTCATACCCGTAGCGGGGACGTAGCGGTGCCACCACGAGAGAACGTGCCTGGTTCGCCTCCTTGCCGTCTTCCTTGATTTCTAAGACGATGGCGCCTGCGAGCAGACAGTTGACTAATGCTGAAAATTCCGCTTCCTGTTCCAACTCCGTCCAAGGGCACCGGTCGGAGGTGGTCTTTTCGCAAGTCGTACGTGATTGATACTCGACCAAATGGACAAAAGGCTTAGGACGGATCTCGCAACCGGCAAGCAACAGTTGCATCATCACGAACCAGACACCGATGCCGGCTGGTTTGAGAAAGTGAGACAGGTTCTCTCGCATCGTATCGTTCTCCGTATGTCGATCCAATTTACTTCCGGTCACGACCTACGTTTCCCGGTCAACGCCCCGAAGTTGGAACTTCCCTTGCTCTGGATCGAATTTGAGATACACCGTGACAGACTTGCTCCAATTTTTTTCCTTGTTGTAGCTGGTCTGGATCGTGATCGTTATGATCAGACCCTGGTCAGGCACTTCGCCTGTGTGTCTCACCGTTGACTGCAGCGCTTGGACAAGCGCCGTACTCAAATGAATGTGTGGCTCTTCTGCGATTCGCTTTGGGACAAGGGTTGAATCCACTCCTGCCAGATCATACGTCCGAACGGCATACTGATAACTCGCGTTGTTCCCTGGTGCGTACCCCCGTTCCAACGCCATGTTGTCGAAGGTGAGCATCTGTTCGCTCGACCCAGTGTCCGTCAAGGCAAAATTATCGAGTGGGTTGACGAGCGTGAAATAATAGCGACCGATCTTATCGCGGCGAGCCTTCAGTGTGTCTGCGACATATCGTTCTGCGCGCGGATCAGTGAACTCGCCGGTGTGAACGATCGTGTCGATATCCTCATCCGTGAAGGCGGTGACAAGCTTAGCTCCCCAATAGGCATCGCGTACCGTCGTCCGGAGGAACGCCGGATTCGGATAGGTTGGTCGCCAGCGTTCCGGATCGAAATACTCTGATTCGAAGTACCCGACGGCCGGAGCCATCATCTTGAGCGGGGTGTCCCACGGCTTCACGTAGAACCCAGCTTGAATGGTCGATCGGCCGATGGAGCCGAAGTCGAGAAAATATTCGTTGCCGTAGCGCGTCAATTGGGGATCGGCATTGTCCGCGCCCAATGTCGACGAGAAGTCGATGAGGTAATGGGTCAAATATCCTGCCTCCGGATCATACATATCGAGGGCGTTGGCTGCCTTGGTGTCGGTGTGGTTAAGAAAGGCGGCCATCACGCGGAATCCCCTCAGTTCCCGGCGATTTTCGTGGCGAATCCGATCATGAGGATCGTCTTGACGTTGGCCGACATAGAGGAACGGCCCTTTCGGAACTCCCGGCAAGAATTTGCTGGCCATCGCTCGAACGGTGCCATCCGGCCGATGGGGAACTCGTTCCAGGATTGCTCGAATATCGTCCTGTGTCATGGGCCTTGGAACGTGGTACCGGCCCCGGAACTTCGCCTGCTCGCCGATCGTGATGCGTGACGGATCGAGCTCGACGAGATAGTGCTCCGGCACGTTGTACCCGGCCGCATGCAAAAAGCGCGAACTGATCATCTCCGATGCCGTTGTCATCTCCGGATGGAGCGGTGGGTCGAACTTGAGGAGATACACATCGCTTTTCCGGTCTCGAATCACAAACCCGGGCGTGGATCCCAAGCTCTCCTTCCCACTGATGGCCTCCCAGGGGCCTTCCATATCGGGCGCGCCCTGTTCCTTTGTAATCCCACGAGCCAGCGCCTGTTGAGACAGAGGATTGACGTGGTGCCGATTGGTAAACCAGGTCGAGTCCGGCACATCGTCAAAGGCATTGACGTTCTGGGCCTCCACCGGATCGGCCAGCCCTACCCAAGTTCCGATCGTCCGGAAGGAACGACCGATGTTGAGGAACTGCCCGACTCGGTAGAAAATCATTTTGTCGGCCCCGTCCCACAGCGCCCACTCGCCTTCGGTTTCTTCCTGTGGCTCGAGGATAGGCCGCCGGTCATCGGATTGCCAGATAGCCGGTCGCTGCGGCGCTGGTTGGCTGTAGCATCCGCCGAACATCGAGAGCAGGATGACGCCACCTAGTGTATGGATGGCGATCGTGCGGTTACGCATCTTTTGACCTCTCTTAGAACCCGAGGTTGGCGGCACGTTGCCGGGTGAATTCCAAATTGCCACGGATCAGCGCCAACACTCCGTCTTCGCTGGCAGCGACTTGAATCCGAAAACCGAATTTTCGATTTGACACGAAGCGAAGCCCTCCTCCGGCGGAATACCGGAAACGTTTCAGCCCGATATCCTGGTAGTTGTTAAAGACCTGTCCCTCATCGAGGAAAATACTCCCCTCGACATCCTGCCAGACAGGAAACCGCCATTCGACATTGAAGAGCAAAGCACCTTCATCCTGCCAACGGCCCCGGTCGAACCCTCTCAAGCCATTGTTCAAGTCCAACAGATTCAATTCGTAGAAGGGGATCGAGCCTCCGCCCACACCGTCCTGTTTGGCCAGGTAGGCACGGAACAGCAGCACGCGATCGCCGTGAAAGACAGGAATGTAGCGCTGGATCTCTACCCGGTAGCCGAGGTAGCGGAACTGATTCCGATCGACTTGATCGGTGTAGGTGAAGGCACTTTCCAGGAACCAACCAGTGGTCGGTCTGAAGGGATTGTCCCTCGAGTCATACCGGATGCTCGGCTCGATGGCGAGTGCGGTCATGGAACTGTTGTTGCCCCTGACGAACGTTGGCGTGGCTGGAAGTCGATCGGACGGTTTGGCGTCCGCGATCAACAGTCGACCGGTGATGGCCGCGCTCAGGTCGCCGATCACTCTTCGACCCAACGTGACATCCCATGCCAACTGATTGAGCGCGAAATTCGTCTGATCCTCTTCTCGTGATCGACCTCCGCCGGGGAAGAAGTGTCCCTCGTCGAAGTCCAGCCAAAATCCGGATGCTTGCAGTGTCCATTGAGACCCAAAGAGGGAGGGATCTCGGTAGAACAGCTCACCCACCTGATTTTCCCGCGTCGCGATCAGGTATGAGGCTCGTACCTCTTTCCCGCTCCGGAAGAAATTATTGTCGAAGGCGGTCAGGCCGATGCCGCTGCTCAGCGTTCCACCGATGGCAAAACGAGGGTACAGCCCACCGGTCCGCTCGTCGTTGAGGAAGAGATCTAAGGCGCGGTTCATCAGATCATGTTGTTCGTAGGCGATCGCAAACTTCTTGAAGGGATAGGCGACTCCAGTCCAAGCATATTCCGGTGCGGCAAGGAGTCGATTGATCCAGGTGTTTTCTTCGTCTTCGGCTGTGCGTTCTTCCGACTCCTCGTCTGTTATTGACGGAGTTGTCTCCTCGCGGCTCTGGATTGCATCAGGCCGTTCCGCAGCTCCCTGCAACACCCTGTCGTCGAGCGGTTGCGCCGCCTCAGCCGTCTCTTGGATTACCCCGAATACAAGGAATGTCCATGAGAGCAGAGAGGCGATGGAAGGGCTTTGAATCTTCATCGTGACTCCGACTATCGGTCCGCTTCTGTCATGCACCCGTCGGCCATACGTCCATCCTCATGATCCTTCAAAACCGACCGTGGACCGTGAGACCCAGCCCACTGCTTGCAGTCGGCACGAAGGGCATGATGTTCATCCTATGGAGGAAGGCAGGATTCTTATGTCGCCAACTCAAGGCTTTCCCAATAAAAAAGCCAAGCGCCGCTCCTGCCACGACATCGGAAGCAAAATGTCTGTTCTGATAAATCCGTGACAGTGAGATCAAGGCCGCGCTGGTATAGGCCAGCACTGGAACTGGTTGAGGATAGGCCTCAGCAAAGACGGCAGCCACGGCAAACGATCGGGCCGCATGGGCCGATGGGAAGGAGGTATCGAAGCTGTCGAACGGCACGAAGGTATGGGTGCCGTCTTCTTCACCGGGTCGAGTTCGCCCGACACCAAACTTCGTCACACCCACGATGCCCTCCACGAAGAGTTGCGATTCAAGACTCACCAGCGCCGTCCGCATCAGTCGATTGCCTGACTCATGCTCCCTGAAGAGCCACCCGGCTCCGATCAAGGCAACATTGGCCCCCAAGACCGTCCTGGCGAACCCCATCGTCTCAAAGACGTTGGCAACGTTATCGCCCGTGTTGGTACGGTTCTCTTGAAAGGCCCCTTGAATCGATCGATCTGCCGCCATCAGGCCTCCAATGCTGGCGGCAACTCCCCCGACGATCAGCGCGCTCTCGCCATCGATCCGGAGGGGAGAAGTCAGCAGATATTTTGCATCGCTGACGACATCCTGACCCAGTGTGCCTAGTTCGTTGACGACGCTGTCAAGCCCTGTCGTTGTCTGTGTCGACGTCGCTCCCAGCGACCTCACACAGCTGCACTCGATGCACCAGCAGTCATTTCCGAATCCGCCTGCGTGGACGTGAGAAGCGTAGAGCCACGACATTGTTGCTGCTATTAAACGAACTTTGAATAAACGCATCTCGCTTCCAACCGCTCTCGGAACCCCGGAATTCTTGTATCGCTTGCCACATTGCCACCCGGCACTCAGACATTGTTGATATTCTTAGATGCTGCGAAAGCGATGGATCTCAGGGTTCGTCGAGCCGCTATTGAGCTGCCAACAAGCCTTTCATGTGGGGGTGAAACTCGCAGAAATACGCGTAGGTTCCACCCTCCTCAACGGCGAATTCCCACGATTCTCCTTCTGCCAATATTTTTGGCAACCACCGGCCTCCCTCCGCCGTGACCGTGTGCGGAACGATGTCCCGGTTCACCCATCTGATCCTGTCGCCTGGCGCCACAATCGTCTGTTGCGGTGTGAACCGAAACGCTTGGATCTCGATGAGGTGAAGTCTGGGTGGAGAGGCCGTTGCGAGTTCCAAAGGCGCTCCGGCCTCCCCGATGACGACCAGACTCAGGACTGTGATCATGAACGTCCGAAACATGGTCGAACCCTTTCGTTCTTAACCGATCTTTTTGTTCATCGAAGATGCATGCCCTTCGTGTGCTTTAAACGTCTGCAATGCGGCACCAAGGAGCGACTTGAGCTCCTCGTTCTTCGCATTGGGAATGAAGGCGTTCTCGACAGCGTTGTTCACGAACTTGTGGTACTCGAGTTCGTTGGCCGCATAGCGCTTGTCGAAAGCGTCTCCACGAAGCTGGGCCAGTTCGTTCCGGATGTCATTTGCCCGTTTCGACAGCTGCTGACTCGTCGGGTTGTCCTGCGGTGTAATCTGGAGCTTGCTGACCAACGCTAACGCTTTGTTGTTCACCGCTGTGTGGTCGCGCACCATCAGTTCCGCAAATTGCCTGACCTCGGGATTTTCTGAGATCGCCAAGGCCAGGTGGGCGTAGCGAATATCGATGTTGCCGGCCGTATAGGCGATGTGGGCGATCTCAAGATCGTTCGGTCCCTTGTCTTTCTCCGCTTTCGCCGGGTTAGTGGCTGTGACGCAGCCCACCAACACGGTGCTCGCCAGAGTGAGATAGCCTAATGACTTCGTGATCGTGCTCATGATGAAACTCCTTTCCGGAATGAAGTGAATAAGTTGCTCTTGGCCACCACCATCAGCGACCGAGAGAGTCTTGGTGCGCGAATGCACCGTCTCACTGGGTGGACTAGGCCCGTTGGGTAACAAGTCACTGTTTCTGCAGCACGGGATAGCCAAACGAGTAAATCCACTTGTCGGCATCCACTGCCTTCTCCGGGGCCAGTTGACGCGCCGGCAAGTGACAGGGAACACATTCAGTTTTGTAGTCTTTCGAGACCGTGTGCGTGTGATCGTCGGCATCGAAGAGGGACCAGGCCCAACCGTCCCCCCACAATTTGGAATCCTTGAAACGACCCTCGGTGTCTCTCACGAGCACGAACCAGCCCTTGATGGTGGTTCCATGTCCAACGGCCGGTCCCGTTGTCATGGCCAAGGTCTTGGCATTCAAGAGTTCTTTAACCAGCACGGCCCCATCGGGAAAACGCCGATGGTGTCGGTAGTAGGCGATAGTCTCCGGCTGCGTGTAGACAACGTGGTACTCGTGGACGCCAGGTCCCATCTTTTCCAACTTCTCGTCCGTGTGCGCATGGGTCCAGGTTCCGAGCGTGGGCCACTCGGTATAATTTTCAGGCACTCGAATCGCTCCGGTCGTCATGTCGACGTTCGGCGCAAAGGGCTGTTCGCCTGTGCTTATCATCGCCCCTATCAACGAGATGGTGACCACTGCCAGCAAGGCGACTGAGATCATTCGCTGTTTCATGTCTTGCGTCCTTTCCTCTGCACCTGTCCTAGGAGGAGGCTCGTCATATGACGAGCCTCTCTCCCGCAACGCTCACAGATCTCCCGGAGCTTTGTCCTTGATGGCGATCCAGTTCTTGTCCGCTTTCTTGATGTTTCCAGGGATATCTTTTTCCCACTTGACCTGGATCCCCTTATCCAAGTTCAAGTAGAGCGTGCCATCGACGATCCTCCAGACTTCCGGATCGGCCACGAACTTCTTTGCCACCGAGGCACCGTAAGCACAGTAACCACCATAGGCCGGCAAGTATTTCGTCGGATTGGAAACGAAGAGCTTCTTGTGCTCCTCTGATGTGAAGGCATAGGTGACGCCGTTGTGATCGGTGACGTGATAGCCTGAGCCTCTCATCGCCTTTCCGTCGGTGAAATAGGACACTACGTCGTAGCCGCCGGCACCCGGCGTGCTATGGGTGTAATCTGCCGCGAACGCAGGTGCCGCAACGGCTGCGGCGATCAACATGGTGAACCCCAGAACGGCTTGCTTCATCGAATGCATGGGAAACCTCCTTGTGAATATGAGAGTGTGAACCATTGGAACCACTACGCGGCGTGGGATTGGCCCACGTCGACGACCGGAAAATCCACCTCTGTTCTCGCCACGAGATTGAAGTAGTTCGTGAAGATGTTCAGCGCGATGTTGGCAATGATCTCCACGATCTCTCCATCCGACAGTCCTGCCGCTCGTACCTCTGCCAGATCCGTATCTGTCACATTGCCGCGTGACGTCACGACGCGGTTCACGAACGTCAGCACCGCTTGCGTGCGAGGATCCTCGGACTTCGCATGTAGATTGCGCCCCAATTCAGCTGCCGGGACTCCCACCTGTTGCGCCATGGCTGTGTGGGCGGAGGCGCAGTACTCGCAGCGGTTCGCGCCTGCCACCGCGAGAGCAATCTGTTCCCGTGAGGCAGCGGAGAGCCTGCCGGATCCTAGGGACTTGGCGAAGTTCAGGTACCCGCTCAGAGCTGCTGGTGCGTGTGCGAGGGTCTTGAAGATGTTGGGCATCACCCCGAGCTGGCGTTGAATGGCGGTCAGCAGTTCCGCTGCCTTCGGATGTGCGGCTCCCGGATCGAGTGATTGAATACGTGGCATGTCGGTTCTCCTTCGAGTTAAGAGTTATGTCGTCATCGCATCCGCCGATCGATGGGAGAATGTTTCCATTGGATTCTCGAACGGCTTGCTTGTCTCATCACTATGTCAAGCTGCGTGCCACAGTGACGCTTGCTGCGAACATGTTGAAATCTCGATCAACTGCCTTCGGCTGATCTCCACCTGAACGATCACGACGATTCGTCATCACCAAGGAGTCGTTGTATCGCGACGAGATCTCGTTTAAGGTGAGGGCGGTTGGCCGGCATTCGATCGGGCCAACGCGGTTGCACCACGCGAGTTCGGAATCCTCGATGAGTCTGTACGACCCTTCGTCCTTTCATTCCTGTGAAAATCTGTCGGAAGACGACTGGCGGCGGCACTGTCCGTCGCTTGCTGTGCTCAGGCTGAGCGACAAGACGGTCATTCACCACCAGGGGGACGCATGCGGCGACGTCTTTGTCGTGGTGAAGGGGCGTGTGAAACTGCTGCGGCTCAATCGCGATGGGGATCAGTTCGTGATGGCGGTGCTAACGGAAGGGCAGTGGTTTGGTGCCGCATTAACCGAGGGCTTGCCTACGACGATCACTGATACCGCCGAGGCGAAAGGCCGTACTGTCCTCTACAAAATTCCGCTCAGAGAATTGAGGAAGCTGCTGGCAAGCGACGCAGATTTCGCATGGCACGCACTCGAAGCGCAGGCCATCGAGATACACGCGCTCCGGCGGAAACTAGAACTGATGAGGTTCCACGACGTTCGTTCAAGACTCACGGAAACCCTGCGCGAGCTGGCTCGAACCCACGGCGGGCATTGTCGGCACGGGTTCGAGCTGGACATCAAGCTGACCCAACAGGAGCTCGCTGACCTTGTCGGCGCAAGCAGGCCGGTTGTCAGTACTCTGCTGAACGACCTCAAGAGCCGCGGCGTCCTTGACTATCACCGCACCTTGATCTGCATTCAAAACCTCGCCGCGCTCCGATAGAGTGCCTCATCCTTCCTTTTCCGGCTAGAGGGGACGAGATCGACTGTTCTCTAGCTAACAGACTCCAAATTGAATCTGGAGAATAATCTCCTCCGTGACGTGTCGATGGGCTTTCTGTCTGTGCCGAATTTGAGCGAGGGAGGCAATCATGGCTCCACTAATGACCTCACTCGAAGAAACGGTTCGGCTCGATACCCGGACTGGACAGGTGGATCCGCCCATCCCATCGATAGATAGGTCGAAACGGGAGGGCGGGGAACTCGTCGGACAGAGTCGAACTCTCCGAGTGATTCTTCGTCAGATCGACCTTGTCGCACCCACGGACGCCACTGTTCTCATCCTCGGCGAATCTGGAACAGGCAAAGAACTGGTGGCGCGGGCGATCCACAACCAAAGTCGGCGTCGGGAGCAGCCATTGGTTCGAGTCAATTGTGCGTCGATTCCGCGCGAGCTCTATGAAAGCGAGTTCTTCGGCCACGTGAAGGGCGCCTTTACCGGTGCGATGAAGGATCGAGCCGGCCGATTCGAGGCGGCCGAGGGCGGCACGTTGTTTCTGGACGAAGTCGGAGAGATACCACTGGAACTCCAGAGCAAGTTGCTCCGTGTTTTACAGGAAGGAGAATATGAACGGGTGGGGGAGGAAACAATTCGAAAGGTCGACGTCCGGATCGTTGCTGCGACCAATCGCGATCTGATGGGCGAAGTGGAAGCAGGACGATTCCGGCAGGATCTGTATTATCGCTTGAATGTCTATCCCATCGAGGTGGCGCCATTGCGCCATCGAATGGAAGACGTTCCCTCACTCGCGACGTATTTCATCGATCAAGCTTCCTATAGTCTGAATTGCCCCAAACCGGCCTTGCCGGATGATCAAGTGACGACCTTGTTGCAGTACGACTGGCCTGGAAATGTGCGAGAACTGCAGAATGTGATCAACCGAGCTGTCATCCTTTCTCAAGGACGTCCCCTTCAGTTTGACCTGCCTCGTCATGGAGGCTTGTCACTTGCTGCGATGAGGCTTGGACGGCCCAACATGTCCCCACACGGGATGGACATCGTGACCGACGAAGTTATACGGGAACGAGAACGGGCCAATCTGATCGCTGCCTTGGAACGTAGTCATGGAAGAATCTACGGCCCTGGTGGTGCCGCGGAACGGCTCGGTGTGAAGCCCACGACCTTGGTCTCCCGCATCAAGAAGCTCGGCCTCACGAAGCGGAAATGACCAGGTCGACTTCTTCCCTCCACGGCACCCTTCCATGGTGTTCCTTTCTCGTATTCAGGCTGCCACGAGATCCAGATGGCGTTTGCTCCGTTTTGAAGGCTGAACAGCCCGTTGATATCGCTGTCTGTTGGACGCGATGACCGGATCGACAAGATGTCCGCAAGAGACGCAGCGCCAGGCCCTGCCGCCGGTCGAAGAGACGTGCAAATCGACGATAAACTCTCGGACCATTAACCCCTGACAACGTGAACAACTCATGGTGGACTCCTTTCTCATTGTGATGGAACGATCTAACGGTGATATCCGAACGCACTTGTTTCAAGCACAGCCGCTAAAGAAGACTGCGCCGTTGTTTTTTCGCGCATCGAATCACTCACGATTTTCTGATCCAATTTATGCAGCTGCAGCCAATGGTTGACGATCCAGCCCGGGTGACCGCGTTGTCAGGTCGCCCTGTGACGGTTCGACTGGGACATTCCGGCTTGTGGCCAAGGCATAGTGTCGACCTACGTTGATGCTCAGCAGCGCCATCACACCCATGATCCCGATAGTCAGGAGACTCAAGTACTGCGCGGCTACTCCTGCCATTCCCAGCAGAAGGACAGCGAGAATGCTCACTCCCTTGGCAGTCCGTTGCACGAACATGGAAATAAACGCTCGACCTTTATACTTTTCGTCTGGTCCGGTGGCGAGGTAGAGGGACTCCCGTCCGGTCTGCTGGATGGAGTAGCTCAGGCCGTTATCAAAAATGACCAGAAGACTGACCGCCGCCAACGAGGGCATGGCCAGAAATCCCAATGACCCGACGATGATGGCCACCGGCAGGACGAGCAAAGTTGTGCCAAGACCAAACCGCTTCATGACGGCACCAACCAGAAAGAATTGGGTGATCACGGCTAGTAGACTGGCGTAGAGGTACACATCCGTTATGAAGGCCTGAGTGGCTTGGACACCGGACATACCCTCGGCTGCCAATTTGAACTGGTAATCCATCAGCTGCGACGCCACCTCGTACAAACCCATGATGCCGGCAATACTCGCGAGATATCGTGAGCGAGCGACCAATCTGGCTCCTTCGAATGCCTGCCACAGCGATCCTCTGGAGAAGGACTCGGCTTTCGATCGTGCATGGGGTCGAATCGTTGGCGTGAATACCTGTGATCTCCGGAGCAATTGTTCTGTTGATCCGACGATCAGCATCACGCCGCCCATGAAGAGCGCGGAGAGGCACAAGAGTCCCAACGTTCCGATGGTCGAGAGCAACACCTTTGCAGCCGACACGCCGGCCCAACCGCCCAACACACCGCCAGCTCCAATCGGCCCGAACAGCTGGTTCGCGTCCGGTCCATGGGAAAGATCGGTCAAGTATGCCCAAAACGCTGCGACCATCATCGTGGCCTCAAGGTCGCCCAGCAGATAGAACGTCCAGATAAGGAACGGATCGGGCTCATCTCCGAGCGCGAACGCAAGGCCGAGGAAGCTCATGAGAAAGAATCCGCTCAGCGTATAGATGAATCGCTGCCGGCGTAGCTTGTTGTAGAGCAAGGTAAACGTTCCCACGCCGATAGACGCGATCAGGATGTTCGCCAGCTTGGCGTAGAGCTCCATGTGGGCGCCGTAATGCTCCACGAACAGCCCGCTCTTCAGGGGTTTCAACACTTGAAAGACGGCAATCACTAGAAAGAAGAATGCAAAGAGCAATCCGGTGATTGCGAGATCTTGTTTTGATTTCAGAATAAGTAGGGATTTCATGGCCGCTCCATCTTGTTGCGTTGTCATTTGTGAAAGTCGACTCCGGATGTTCGTAGGCACTCCAAACTTGATGCCACGATCGCGCATGCTGCAAGGTGCTGATTACGTGAAGATTGCCGACTTCACCACTCTTCCGGTTTGCAGCGAGGTTTCGTGATACGACGAAACCTCGCTGTATGTTGCATCTCGTTCAGATGACCGAAGGTTTCAGGAAGAGCAGGTGTGCCATTTGGTGAGGGAGTTCATGAGATGTGTATAGGGCACAGAGGGCCGTTATGAATCGCGATGTGGACAGTTTCTTCAAAACGGTGCCGATCGATGGAAGCACAAATCAAGTTAGGGGAAAGGATAAGAAGGGCGAGATAGGATAAAGCAGAGGTATGAATGAATCGTCTAACTCTGATTAGCCCAAGTACAGGTGTCTCTGAAATCGAGGGAAGGTCAGTATTGTAAGAGAGGCTGTGTGCGGGAAAGAGCTCAATGAGGCGGCAAGGCTAGGTATCATAGTTCCCACGCCTTGGCAGGCGTGGGAATCGATTGATTGCGAGCGGGGCTCGTCCTGCTTCGTGGGGCCTTGCTCTCACCTCCGCCTTCACAGGCGGGAAACTTCCGATCGATTAGACGCAGTGACTTGAGATGCACCAGGAGCTATGGGCGAGAGACTTGTCTTAGGTTCAGCGAATCTCAGGCGCACTTCCCCATGATAGTTATGAATGTAGGTTAGCAGGGCGTTGATGAGTATGATCACGCCCGCCATTTCGAGACCTTCTTCCACCGTTACCAGTAAGGCCTGCCCAAACGTCTCTCTGCCGTACGTCCCGATATAGTAACTTTCCACCAGTTCCATACCCAAGCCGCCGCTAAGAAAAGTAGCTGCGGCTGCAAAGAATTGCCGTTGTGTTTGCACTGGAAGTCTAAAGAAAAATTTCAAGTAGGAGAGTGCAAAAATCAAAACAAAGGTAATGCCAAACAGGACCCACGCGTAGGTTAAAATTCCTTTGGCGTTTTCGCGGCCTATCAGCCATTTGGCCGGTATCTGCAACAATTCATGGATTTCAGAAGCCTCATCAATTGCCATGTACAGTAGTGCGAATGCGAGAATTGCCCATTGGAGCCAACGAGAATCATTCGATTGTTTTCTTAATCGACTGATGAGTGCAAGAAGAAGGGACGCACACAGCAACAAAGAAGCTGAAAAAAATGTCGGAACATTGCCTTCCTGGTCTACATAGAACAGTGGGACGAGTCCCATTAGACCCGGGTGACCAAATATATGCTTTGCTATCTGCCCTGTAGTGCTAGCAAAAAGGAGGAGGAGGGTTGTCGCACTCAAGGCCCTAATGATTGTTTGACGACTAAGAGATATCTCGCTCTGATATGACATGCCTTTGTGCCCTCGCTACGACTGCATGTATCATAATACAAGATACAAGTCAGGTGTTTCAGTATAGGAATTTCTTACAGTTTCTCAATATCGCATTAATGGAGGGCAGGTATCAATGGATACTCCTTCAGTGCCCATGCGGGATGCACTGGGTGATCCTATTGACCGAATCATCCGCTATCACATCCAGACCAAGCACCACTTCAATCGTTATGCTCGTTCGTTGGGGTATCTTGATTGGGTGAATCAGCCCGATCCGTTCCGGCGGTTTGAAGGGGCTCCGCTCATCCCACTTCCGTTGCTCAAGCCGGATGAGGAGCCCCTATCGCCTGCGTATGATCCGATTTACGAACCGGGAGCCGTCCCATGCCAGCGTCCGGCCGTGCGAACGCTTTCAAGATTTTTTGAATTCGCCCTTGCCTTGTCGGCCTGGAAGAAGGCGGGGGAGTCGGAATGGGCGCTACGAATGAATCCCTCGTCAGGGAATTTGCATCCGACGGAGGGCTATGTCGTCCTACCAACGATCGACGGACTCGATCTGGTGCCAGGTTTGTATCACTACGCACCGAAGGAACATGGTTTAGAATTACGGGCGGAGTTCTCCGGAGATCTCATTACTCGGTTGCTGACTCCATTCCCTGCTGGAGCGTTTCTCTTCGGACTGACATCGGTGCACTGGCGCGAGGCCTGGAAGTACGGCGAACGGGCATTTCGCTACTGCAATCACGATGTCGGCCATGCGATTGGGACGGCACGAATCGCAGCGGCGACGCTTGGTTGGAACATGACTCTCTTGGATAGCATGGATCAGAACACGGTCGCGACGCTGCTCGGGACTGATCGGAAGGGAGACTTCGGCGAAGCCGAACGGGAACATCCGGACTGCCTGGCCGTGATTTGGTCGGGGAGCGATCTCAATCGGTCGGAATCTCACAAGATTCCCTTGTTCCTCGATCCGAGCATCGTCAGGGAATTGGCCGAAGCGCGATGGCAGGGGAAGGCGAATCAATTAAGTCGCGAGCACGGAGTCCACTGGGACGTCATTGATGAGGTCGCGGAGGCAAGCTGGAAGGGTATCGGGGAGAAACGCGTGGTAGCTCTTCCGAATCTCATAGTGAAGAGGACCTTGGGAACTGTGAATGATGTTGGTCCGTCGGCCGGCCAAGTCATTCATCAACGCCGGAGCGCCGTGGCATTTGATGGCAAAACCTCAATCTCAGCCGCCACATTTTTCCGCATGCTGCAGCGGGTTATGCCGCTGGTTGAACGTCCGCTGTTGGAACGACCGATGCCATGGGATGTCTGGCCTTACGAACCTACCATTCATCTCATGATCTTCGTTCATCGGGTCGATGGGCTTTCGCCTGGTTTGTATTTTCTCGTGCGAGACAACAGAAGGTTGTCGTTCGTTCAGCAGGCCATGAATTCCGAACTCAACTGGACGATCGCCCCTGGTTGCCCGGAGGGACTTCCCCTGTATTGGCTGCTCGAAGGTGATGCCAAGAGACTTGCGGCGCAGGTGAGTTGCCATCAGGACATTGCTGGCGACAGCGCTTTCTCATTCGGCATGGTGGCGGAGTTTGAGGGGACCTTGCGGCAACGAGGGACTTGGTGGTATCCACGCATGTTTTGGGAAGCAGGCCTACTCGGACAGGTGTTGTACCTGGAAGCGGAGGCAGCGGGAGTGCGGGCTACAGGGATCGGCTGTTTTTTTGACGATCCGGTCCACGAAATTGTTGGGATACAGGAGATGAAGCTGCAATCCCTCTATCACTTCACCATCGGAGGACCAGTGGAAGATAGACGATTGCAGACCTTGCCACCCTATCACCACTTGCAGCACCGTTCATCATGAGTCAGTGTGCTAGGGTGACCTATGTTTAAGATCAAGAAGAAAGTCGAGAAGCCCAAGCGGACGGTGCTCTATAACATCGTCGAGGATTATTCTGAGTTTGATGCACCAGGAAATGTCACCGTTTGTGCGATGACGGAGGCAGAGGATCTCTCAGCTCACGCCAAGATTCTCTCGGAGAGCTACGAGGTACCCCTCGAGACGATGACACGGCTGCTGACTGAAGGTGGGACCTATGTGTATCCCGAGCTCGGAGGGCTGCTCACTCGGGGAGTGTTTGCTTGCTGGATTGATCCCTCCAGCCAAGCTCCTAAACAAACGTGGACGTTAGATCTCATGCAATTTGCAGAGGCTGAACAATTGGTGCGAACCAAAGTCGTTCCTCTTCTTGATGCCGCGCTTCAGATCTTTCGTATGACCTTGCCCGACGAGCTGAAAACCAAGCTTGAGCAGAAGAATCTCGGGTTGGACTACCGAACGTTAGATCGTGCCGTGGCTAAGGGTGGCGACATCAAATACATCGATTTTCGCAAGGACTGGTCCCCGCATTTCAAACGACTCTGTATCATGCCTGATGGCCGTCTTGTCGAAACTGGAGGGTTACAGGAGTTTGCTGAGCTCCACGGTATCACAGTCACGCAGGCCAAGATATTGATAGAGCAGGGTGGCACCCTCGATGTCAACGGAGAGGTGTTGGCTTGTCAGATCGTGAATGGTCAGCCGGCTGTTGCACGATTCAGTGCACAGAACTCTGCAAAAGCGAAGGAATTGGTGGCGTCAAAGGGGATTCACCTCATGGATGCGCTGAGTGAGGTGGGGTATGCCGATCCCACTATGATGCGGGGGCTAGCCAGGAAGGAACTCACAGGCAGGCGTTAGGGCTGGAGTAGCGTGAGACGGATCAGACGACTGCGAGTTCTTCTTCCACTGCTTCAAGCAGCTTATTGATGTCGAACGGCTTTTCAAACGCGCGTCGAGCGCCGAAGAGCTTGGCGACATCCAAGAAATTCTGGTCGCCTTGAGCTCCTGTGATTGCAATCACTTTGGCGTCGAGATATTCCCGGGTGAGCTGCAGGGTGGCTTCCAGTCCGTCGGTCTCAGGCATCAACAAATCCATGATAACGAGATCGACGGGTTCCTGCTGATAGAGTGTCAATCCTTTACGCCCATCCTCGGCCTGAAGCACACGGTGCCCCGCCTTTTCTAGGACCTCTTTGAGAAGTCCCCGGATAGAGGGTTCGTCATCAATGACTAGAATGGTTGCCATAGCAGTTCTAGGGATACATGTTGATCATACCGATGGGGCCCGATACTGTCTAGCAATAAAGGATATCTAGTTATACGTACAAACGATGAATGCAGGATGGGGCCGATCAGCCCCATCCATAATGTCGTGCCTCGAAGTCTTTCTTGTCTCGAGTCCGATCAACGGCAGGCGTATCGACGTCTCTATAGAATGCGATGGACGCTGCGCAACCCCACATGGAGGAAAGAGTTTTGGGTTGACCTCATGATTGATTTTTTGTTACAAGTCGTGAGACCGATAACACCCACCGTGGTGAATTTTCTCCACCCATATAAGGAGCATCCCCGTGAATAGTCCCGATAGGTCCAAATGGGTCTGGACTCGCCGGACGTTTCTTCAAGCGTCGGTGGTCGGAACTCTCTTGCTCAGTGGACGGTTGGTCAGTCCACCGCCGGTACAGGCTCGGGAGTTTCCCGAGGGACGGCTGACGTTAGTGAATGCGTGGACGGACGAGTGGTTGGATGTGACCTATCGCGACGACGCAGGTAATTATGACCTTGAGGCGCTGGACGATGTAAATTATCTGATGCGCTGTCACTATTCGGGGGAGGTCGGAGCTATCGACGTCCGTGTGTTGGAGCATGTGAATTTGGTGCAGAAAAAACTCGGGACTAAAAAGGACATCCATTTCATTTCAGGTTTCCGGTCTCCCGAATACAATGCCATCCTCGTGCGAAAAGGTGGACATGCTGCCAGAAACAGCCTCCATATGCAGGGGCAAGCTATCGATCTTATGATCGAAGGAGTGCACCCGAAGCAACTTCGTCAGGCAGCACTGGAATTACGATACGGGGGGGTCGGCTTTTATAAACGTTCGAGGTTCGTGCATTTAGATTCCGGTCCTTTCCGGTTCTGGTAGTATCCCCTTCGATGAGTTCACTCAAGTCCTCAGTCACTCTCACGCCTTGAAGTTCTGGTCTGGACCGACCTTCCAATTGACCTAAGAACGGTTGGGTTCCTGGCTGCTGGGGTCCTATACCTACGCTTTCACGAATCAGAAAGCGTGGCATGGATGTCGACCCCTTGACGCAAGAGACCCTAAGAACGGCGACTCTGTTTGCATAGGATCGACGGTTTCTTGATAATGCCATAGCAGCTCAATTCTCCCTCTGCTCATGAAGAAAGCGAATAGGCTCACCCATGTCGACGACTAGTCTGGCGCTCTTCATATTCGGTGTCTGCTATCTAGTCATCATGACCGAGCGGATTCATAAGACCATCGTGGCGTTGAGTGGAGCTGCGCTGATGATTGCCTTTGGTGTTGTGACGCAAGACGAGGCCTTTTACTCCCACGAATATGGGGTGGACTACAATGTCGTGTTCTTATTGATCGGGATGATGGTTATCATCAACATCATCCGGGAAACCGGCTTGTTCGAGGTTTTGGCGATTTGGGCTGCGAAGCGAGCCAAGGCTCGACCCTTCCGCTTGATGGTCCTGCTGGCGCTCTTGACGGCCGTCCTCTCAGCGATGCTCGACAATGTCACCACGGTGTTACTGATGGCGCCGGTGACGCTTTCCATCAGTAAGCGTTTGGAGTTGAACCCCATCTCGTTTCTGCTCTGCGAAGCATTGTCGTCCAACATCGGTGGAACAGCCACACTCGTCGGTGACCCACCGAATATCATGGTTTCTAGCAAGGCTGAGTTGGGCTACCTCGATTTCTTATCGGTCCTCGGGCCTATCGCGGCGGTGATTATGGCTGTGTTTCTTGGAACGATGTGGATCATCTTTGGCCGAAATATGACGGTGGCTCCACACCTACGTGAAGCCGTGATGGCGCTCAACCCCAAAGATGCGGTGCGTGATCCCCGACTACTCCGTCGCTGTTTATGGGCGCTAGGGGGCGTCAATCTCGGTTTTGCGTTCCATTCCTTCGTCCACCTTGAGCCGGCGACGGTCGCCTTGCTGGGGGCAAGTGCATTCATGCTGCTTGGCCATGCACGAGGACGATCGAATGAAACCGACGAGATGAAATACTTGGCAGAGGTCGAGTGGAAGACGATCTTCTTCTTTATCGGCTTGTTCATTCTGGTCGGAGGTTTGGTGAAGATCGGGGCGATCCGATATCTCGCCGAGCGGCTTGTGAGTGTAACGGAGGGCAACATGGCTGCAGTGACGCTCGCAGTCTTGGCCGGTTCGGCGGTGCTATCGGCGTTTGTCGACAATATTCCCTACGTGGCTGCGATGAATCCTCTCATCGTGGACCTGGCCCGCTCGCTGCATCCGGATGTGTCCGACTACACGACTTTGGTCCATCAACCGGATATCATTCCCTTATGGTGGGCGTTGGCGTTGGGAGCCTGTTTAGGCGGAAATGGCACGATCATCGGCGCGAGCGCCAATGTTGTAATTATAGATATTGCGCGCAAGTCGGGCTATCACATTTCGTTTTGGCAGTTCTTCAAGCTGGGTTTTCCTGTCATGATCGGGTCTGTCGCGATCAGCGCCGTCTATCTCTGGCTCCTATTTCTGCGGTAAGTTGAGGGTACTGGGCGCGTATTCAGGTTCCCATACTCCAGCCTGCACACTCGATAAGTCTGGCTTGTCTGTCTGGCTAGAATCACGACTGATTATCTGAATGAGTCGAAGGGGCTAATGGTGGTGCGCGAAGCTATGTACTCCGGCGTGCTGTTCCGTCAGTTTTCGAAGGTCACAGTGAATGTCGTCGGGATCGCAACATTCGGTTTCCAGTTGAATGGTCAAGTGTTTGATGCCGAACTCCGCGGTGATTCGCTTCTGGATCAGTTGCAAAAGCTCTAGGGGAGTGCAGTGGGGTTCGATCATGACATGGCTGGTTAGCATGATGAGACGGGGTTCCACAGCCCAGATGTGGAGGTCATGCACGTTCTTGACGCCGGGAATCGACTCCATGGTCGTCGCGACCTGAGAGGCACTGATACCTGGAGGAGTCGATTCCAACAAGACATCCATTGATTCTTTAAAGATCGGCCAGGCTCCCCGGAAAATGACTCCGACGATCAGCAAGCTGATAAGCGGGTCCAGAACAGTCCAGCCTGTGAGGAGAATCGCTCCGCCGCTGACGATGACTCCGAGCGACACCCAGGCGTCTCCCAGCATGTGCCAGAACGCACCTCGAATGTTCAAATCGTCTTTCGCTCCATGCTGGAGCAACAGGGCGATACCGAGATTGGCCACGAAACTGACGGCGGCCACAGCCATGACCCATGTGCCATCAACAGGAACTGGATGCAAAACTCGTTTCATGCCGACCATTGCGATCCCAATGGCGGTCAGCAACAAGATGAAACTGTTGAGAAACGCGGCAAGGATGCCGGCTCGGTGATAGCCGAAGGTTCGGGTTTCGGAAGCAGGGCGTGCTGTAAGGAGATGAGCATAAAGGGCGAGGAACAGCGAGCCTTGATCGACGAGGTTGTGACCTGCGTCGCTCATCAGCCCGATGCTGTTAAGGATCCATCCTCCGATAAACTCCGCCGCGATGATCACAGCATTGATGGCTAGGGCAAGTTGAAGCCGTGATCGGAGATGTGAATATGAAGCCAACGCCGTCATGAATGACAGTTTCGCATGGGCGATGCAGTGCAGCAAGTCTTGCCGACGGTTTGTATCCTGGGAATTCCAGGTTGCAAGCGGAGAAAGAAGAAAGGGCCAGGGTACGTTACTTCGCCATCACAAGTCAGATTGTGGTCAGGAACTCATCTTGGCGGGTAGCGAGATCAATCAGGTGACAGCACCGAGATGGCACAGTGGCGGCTAGGCTGCTGTCCGATCATGTTGCCATTGCTCGACGCAATACTGACAAAGTGCGTCGTCGACGCGGAGATCGGAATGGGCCTTCACAAATTCTTCAAGGGTTTCCCATTTTCCGCCTGGGCCTTGGATGCGTTTGCAGGAAGCGCAGATGGGTGCGCAGCCGCGCAACGCTTTGAGTTCTTGCATGGCTGTCGCCAGGTCCCGCTCCCGTCGTTTTCTCATGGTTATCTCGGTCTGCATCGTCAGAATCGTGCAGACACGCGCAACGAGTTCAACCGCCAGAATCGGCTTTCTGATGTAGTCGATCGCACCGGCGGCAAATGCCTGGCGAAGGCTGTCTTCGTCCGTGTTGGCGGTAACCATGACCAAGGGGATATCCGCCAGTCGTGGATCGGCCTTGATCGATCGACAAGCTTCAAGTCCGTTGATTCTCGGCATCATGATGTCCATGAGAATCAGGTCGACCGTCGGCGAGTCCGGATGACGCGCTTCTTGCTCCAAATACGTGTATGCGGCATCGGCGGAATCCACGGTGATCGTATTTGGATATCCAGACTTGTGGAGGATCCCTTCCGTCAAGCTTCGATCAATCAATGAGTCATCGACGATGAGAATGCTCATGGCTGAAGTCCTCCCACACGCGTCCTTTGGATGATTATAAACTGCCTATGGCCGTCGTCTGCTCCGTCTCGAAGGTGCTGCTCTATTTCTGTGCTCGTAATCGGCGTCCAAGGTCGGAAGCACGGCAAGTTTCAGTGCCTCACACTTGTCCAGATAGTTCTCGAGCTCCCGCTCAATGACCGTCTGGTCAGCTTCTCCCTACAATGCCATGGAGTTCTCGTGGATGATCGAGCATCGTCACCAACGCATCAAGAAGCGTGATGACATCGGGTTTCCTTCGTGGATCAACGGGGAATACCGGCCATGGGTAGTGAAAGGCTTGAAGGCGCCATTCATACCGATCCAATCCGGGTTCCGGTGCTTGGTCACGATGGGTCACACCAACCACCATGACCGACTCGTCGACCAGGTTGGAGAATAGGGTCGAATAGTAATCCAGCTCAGCCATTGGATTCTTTACACGATTATCGATCAACACCACGAGGCCTAATGCTCCACGGCAGAGGATCTTGCTCATGAAATCAAACCGCCGTTGGCCAGGTGTGCCGTACAGTCGAAGCTTTCTCCCGTCTCCGAGAGACAGCTCACCATAATCCATCGCCACCATCGGTCTGGGCTTCAGGATTGAGACGGAGTCGGATACTGACACGTCGGCAGTGACCGGTCGAACGTCACTGATTGTGCGTATGGTGGTTGATTTTCCTGCGGCCACGTTACCGGCAATAATGAGTTTTAAGTCGTGAAGATTGCCTCCTTTGGACAAGCGGGATGAAGCAACCTCTGCCAGGCGCTTTTTCAGCGTGCCGAACGTGTCATCGCGGAACTGTGATGTAGACGATGTCTCGGACTGGTGGATACCCTGGTTAGCCATCCACTCAGATAGCTGGTTCAGGAACGGAATAAGACTTTGCGTTCGGATGGGCTTTTGGAGAACCCACTGCAAATTCGGGATTGGGTCTTCTGAAAGGACGACAGGAATGGGATGTGTCGAGTCTCGATTTCGTTCCCAGGCTAACCGAGCCCGTGGATTGGTGAAATCGTAGATCACCACGTGGCTGTCTCCACCTTGCCGAATGGTCCAATCTCGGGTCAGCTGCTCGCTTGCAAAGGAGAAAATCATGGAGAGCAACATGTGTTCGGCGTCCGGCATTCCTTCTGTAGACAAATAGAGTGGCTCCATCACACTCCTCTCTCATCATGGGCGAATGATTTGGTCAGGATTCTGTCGACTCATGCGGACGCTCCGTGCGGTCGTACGCGAATGGGAACGGGTACTGTGCTGTCAAGCACGTAATGGCACTTCGTTCAGTTTAGTTCACGTTGGTCGACCAGTAACGAAAACCAACGAGCCACATTGAATCGATACAGCTGAGAACGCAGCAAAGGGGATAAGGTTCGGACTTATTGTCCAGAGTCATCTCTGAGCGTCATGCTAAATCCGTTCCATACTGAAGTCGCCTGGCGGAATCGATCACCGCGTTGAAGATATCCCACAAAGATGTCCGAAATTATTCACCGCGCAGGCGTTGAGGAAACACGTTCGCTCAACACGGGGTAGGTAGCCTGGTCCATTCCTGAATTGCCGGTTGCCAGGTCGGTTGCAATGACCCGCAGTGTGATGCTGTCGGGAACGTCTCCTGACGATGGTACAAAGAACGGCGCTTCAAACGTTCCACTCCTCTCATCGTAGAACATCTGGAGTCGCTCGATGACCTGGTCACCGATCAGGACTTCTCCATAAATGCGGATCTTCCGGGAGTCCCAATCTCCATGGGGACGGACGAGGGAACCCGACAGGGTTCGAACCGACGCCCGCAACTTGATATCATTTTTGCCAATCAACCGTTCGTGAGGCGTCGGGCGTTCAATGTGAACAAGGTAGCCATAGAGGTGGAGGACGATGCCGTCGTTGGTGAGGTCCTCACCTGGTACCAAGAGGAGGGTCTTGCTGGCCCGTTGCAACGAGGCAGGGTATGCCAATGGTCCTTCAGCCGCGATTTCCACGACGGTCGGTTTTTGTAGCTGCAGGGTGGTGGTAAAAGTGGCGGAGGGACGAGAGCTATAGATGGGTTCTTCCATCAGGCGGGGAGTACGCATGATTTGATTCTGATCACCAGCCTCTCCCTGTTGCAGACCAGTTGCCAAAATTGAACCAGTCTCCACATCGATGATGGTGATGCGTGCTCCGCCAACTTCTCGTCCTAATACCATGGCTCCGTGGGCGACGACGCGGACAACGACCGTCGTCGGTTGAGGCCCGTTGAGAGGTATGTGGGGAAGTATTTGGCTGTTGGCTGGAGTCAGAAAGCTGGGAAACTGAAGGAGGGAGACGATGAGTGCAAACGAGAGGGGGGGGAACCGTGTCATTTCACCTTCGTGCCTGGATCGACTTCTTCCAAGACGGTGAGCAGCCCACGGACATCAGCGTCTCCCGCTGCAAGTACCATCCCCTGTGATTCGATACCCATGAGCTTGGCCGGCTTTAGATTCGCCACAATCACAATTGTCTTGTCGATCAGCGCATCCGGCTCGTACTTCTTCCCGATTCCGGCGACGATCTGACGTTGTTCTGTGCCGACAGAGACCTGCAACTTAATCAACTTCTCCGACTTCGGCACGCGCTCGGCAGAGACCACCTTCGCCGTTTTGAGCTGAATCTTCAAGAATTCATCGATGGCAATCAGCGGTGCAGCGGATGGCGCCTGGGCTGTGGTGGGTGTTGAAGTAGCAGGTGTCGGCTGTGAAGGGACGGATGATTCGGTCACGAGTTTAGCTCCTGGTTTTGTTTCAATGCGTGGGAAAAGCGATTTACTTTTGTGGATCTTGGTTCCTGGCTTCAGGCCACCCCATTCAACCTTGTCCTTGAGTAACGGACTTGCAAAGTCAGGGTGGAGTCCGAGCTGAGCGCAGAGTGACTGCGCACTGTTCGGAATGACCGGATAGGTCGCCAGGCTGAGGCACCGGAGCGTCTCTGCCATGGTATACAGGACGGTTCGGAGTTGGTCTGCATCGCGCTCCTGCTTTGCCAGCGACCATGGCGCGGTCTTATCGACGTATTGATTGGCCAGTTGAACGACTTGCCAAATGGCCTCGAGCGCTCGGTTGAATTCCAGTTGTTCAATATAGCGTGGCAACGTCTCATTCAAGAGAGTCACCGTAGATTCCCGTAGCTCTTGCTCGAGAGGCCCAATGATGCCAGGAGTCGGGACTTGTCCCGTTTGAGTTCGGTCGATCAGTGTCAGCGTCCGACTGAGGAGATTCCCCAAGCCATTAGCCAAGTCGCTGTTGATACGGGTGACTATGGCGGCCTGTGAGAAGTCTCCATCTTGGCCAAACGGTACCTCTCGCAATAAGAAGTACCGAAACGCATCCGCGCCGAACTCGTCGACCATCTGATTTGGATCGACGACGTTGCCGCGGCTCTTCGACATCTTCTCGCCGTTCACGGTCCACCAGCCATGGGCAAAAATGCTGTCCGGTAGCGGAAGATTCAATGCCATGAGCATCGTGGACCAGTAGACGGCATGGGTCGTCAGAATGTCTTTGCCAACGAGATGCACAGAAGCAGGCCAATAGTTCTCAACCGAGGGAGTAGCCAGTTTGTACTCAAGTGCTGAGATATAGTTCACGAGCGCGTCGAACCACACATAGGTCACATAGTTGTTATCGAACGGCAGTTCGATGCCCCAAGAAAGACGTGACTTTGGCCTTGAGATTGAAAGGTCACCGAGCTTCTGGGTCTGGAGAAATCCCATGACTTCATTGCGTCGTGATTCTGGACGGATAAACTGATCGTTCTTCTGAATGTGTTCGATGAGACGGTCTTGGTATTGCCCCATCTTGAAGAAATAGTTGTGCTCGCTGAGTTGCTCGACGGGGCGTTTGCAGTCCGGGCAGAGGCCGTCAGCTATGTCCTTTTCCGTCCAGAATCTCTCATCGAAGGTGCAATACCAGCCTGAATAGTCGGCTTTATAAATCAACTGCCTGTCGAAGAGCTGTTGGAGGTATCGTTGGACGACTTTCTTATGTTGAACGTTGGTGGTTCTGATAAATGCGTTATTGGAGATGTCCAGCCGTTTCCAGAGGCTTTGAAACTGCGGCGCGAGTTTGTCACAGTGTGCTTGCGGGTCGATGCCGGCTTTGGCCGCGGCCTGTTGGACTTTCTGCCCATGCTCATCGAGGCCTGTGAGAAAAAACACTTCCCGTCCGTGCAGCCGCCAATAACGCGCCAGCACGTCGGCTGCGATGGTGGTGTAAGCGTGGCCGATATGCGGAACGTCGTTCACATAGTAGATCGGGGTGGTGATGTAGAAGGTGTTGTCTTTCGGCATAGGGAAGGCAAGATATCAGGTTGGGTGCGTTGATTTCTAGGCGGAGACTCTGATTGGGGAGAGCCTAAGTGCGTCACGCAGGCGAAGAAAGGTTGTTTCGAGCGCCATCTGCATATTCAGGTGTCGTGTGGCCTGTTGTCTGGTGCGCTCGATATCGCTCAACAGAGTCAAGAGTTGGTCGATGTCTGCCTGTTGGGCGTAATGCTGCAAGTCGGGGAGCTGGTCGAGGTGAAGGATCTGGTCCTGGTCTCCACCTATGATGAGGATGACTAGATCGCGGATCCACCGTGTGAGCCAGACGAGCGTTTCCTCTCCACGGTCTGACTTAGCTAAACTCTCGGCTGCTGAGAGGATGGCCGTGCTTGATGTCAAAGACTGTGGCTTCACCAATGTGAGCCATTCTTGTTGTCGTGCCCGAACTTCGGCAACATTGGTTTCGAGTGCTTCTCCTATGCGTCCATCAGCAAGGACGGCCAGGAAATGGGCATCAGTCGGCGGAAACTCACGTTTGAGTATCACTGCTGCTTCGACCTGTGTCAGGGCCGGGGCGGTAAAGCGGAGCGCTTGGCAGCGTGAACGGATGGTAATGGGCAGGGCATGAGGCCGGCTGGTCACAAGGACAAAGAGTCCATGACCGGGAGGTTCTTCCAACGTCTTGAGTAGTGCGTTGGCTGCACCGATCGTCAAACGATCAGCTTCGTCAATGAGGCAGATCTTTCGTTCACCGATGAGCGGTCGATAGACGAATTGCTGTTCGATCTCTCGAACCTGTTCGATCTTGATTTGGGGTGTTGCTGATTCCGGATCGGGTTCGATCACGAAACAGTCTGGGTGGGTCCGAGTGGCTATTTGTAAGCAGGACCGACAGTGGCCACAGCCGTCGGAATTGTCCAGGGTGCTCGGCTCTTCACAGTTCAAAGCCTGGGCTAGCCGCAGGGCGGTCATCCACTTTCCGATCCTGGCCTCGCCGTGGAAGAGGTAGGCGTGGGCCAGGCGCTCATTGCGCATACTTGCCTGAAGTAAGGCGATAGGGTGTTCGTGTCCTATGATCTCATCGAAGGGCATGCGTCTTAACGGCGATGTGGTTTGGGGAAACGATGGGTTTTTAGCCAGTTTGTAACGAGATCTTCGACTGTACGTTCGACCGACTCAATCGATGAGGATGCATCAATCATGATGATACGTCGATGCTCTTTTTTAGCGAGCGCCTGGAATCCTGCGCGTACCTTCCGGTGGAACCGTTCGGCTTCTCGATCCAATCGATTTTGCGTGGAGCTTTGGCCTCGCCTTCTCCGCAGCCCCACGGGAACAGAAACGTCGAAGAGAAAGGTGAGATGTGGGACTAACCCTCCGGTCGCCCAATGATTCATCGTGCAGAGGATCCGCAGGTCCAACCCACGTCCATACCCCTGGTAGGCCATCGTTGAGTCGGAGAATCGATCGCACACTACGGTCTTTCCTTGTGCGAGGGCAGGCTTGATGACGTGATCGACATGCTGACGCCTGGCTGCGAGAATGAGCAACGCTTCTGTTTCCGGAGCGATGGATTCCTTGTGCTGGTCGAGGAGGATGGTCCGAACTCGTTCAGCGAGACGGGTTCCTCCTGGTTCGCGTGTACGTAGCACCGTGAAACCGTGGGTGGTGAGGTACGCGCAGAGCCTGCGGGCCTGTGTCGTTTTCCCGGTTCCCTCACCCCCTTCGAGGGTAATGAAAATGCCCGGTGGTTGTCTGGCGACACGCGGCATACCAATCCTTGTCGTGTCCTTAAAAAATGACGACCGATCCTATGTCAGCCCATTGTGAATAGCAAGACCAATACCTCTTGGAAAGATGGCCGAACTGATCTCCTAACTCATTGAAAATTACAATAAAACGCTTGCGAGGTCTGTCCAGATCTCTGTAAGATGAAAGATCCAATCTCTTACCATTGACTGGGTGCTGGTGATTCATGCTCAAGACCGCTCTACGACGGTACTTTCTGACAGGACTGCTCGTTGTCATTCCCATTTGGGGCACGATTCTGATCCTGAAGACGCTCTTTACCGCTCTTGATGGCATTCTGGGTGATGCCATGGCGGAATTAGTACCGGACCACTACATCCCAGGATTAGGCATCGTGACCCTCATTCTGCTCATCTTTTTTGTCGGGTTGTTTGCGGCGAATTTTATTGGTCGCCAGATCGTTGGGCATTGGGAGGATTGGCTTGCCAAGCTGCCTCTCGTCCGCGGGATTTATTCCACTCTCAAGTCCATGATGGATATTCTTTCTTTTTCTGAGCGAGGGTCCTATAGGCGTGTGGTCTTGATCCAATTCCCCAAGAACGGTCATTATTGCTTCGCGTTCGTCACAGGGATGACGAAGGGCGAAACCACGGCGTTGGGGCAAGATGCGTTGGTCCACGTCTATGTGCCGACTTCGCCTAATCCGACGTCCGGTTATTTTCTACTCGTGCCGGAACGGGAAGTAACGTCCGTTGATATCAGCATCGAGGAAGCGATGAAGCTGATCGTCTCCGGCGGTCTGTATACGCCCTCTGGCACCATCGCGTCGGCGCTCAACCCTGAGACAAAGTGGAGTCAGATTAAGCAGCCGGATGCTGGTGTACCGATCGGCTAATTGAATCGCCCCATGTTCTTGTGAAGATGTTCTCATTTACGGAGCGTGACATGAAACACGCAACAAATCACCAGAAGTCTTCCCAACCCATTCCTGGCCTTGGGGTCATTGTGATGGCTGCCGGTCTGGGCAAGCGAATGAACTCCAACTATGCCAAGGTTCTCCATCATGTCGCGGGGCAGGCAATGGTGCTCTACGCGGTCGATGTGGCGTTACGACTGGCGGAGCATCGCATTGCGGTGGTGGTCGGGCATCAGGCGGACCGGGTTCAGCAGGTCATTGAAGCGGGTGTTGTTGGGAGACCGGGCGCCGAGCGGCTGCATATTGTCGAACAGGCGGAGCAGCTTGGAACTGGGCATGCCGTCATGCAAAGCCGTCTCGTGTTCCTGGATGAGCAAGCCGCAAGGCCGACGCAGTACCTCATTCTTAACGGTGATACGCCGTTGTTAAAGGAACAGACCGCGCGCGAGCTCTTACGGGTTCATCAGTCGCAGGGTGCGACGGTCACGCTCCTGACCGCGAAACTTGACGATCCCACTGGATATGGCCGAGTCATTCGTCGGGAGCCCAATGGCTCTCCTGGCTCGGTCGCCCCGTCCGATGTGCTCAAGATTGTCGAAGATCGAGATGCAACTCCTGTGGAGCGAGCCACACATGAAATTAACGTGGGCACGTATGTCGTATCCGGAGATTTTCTCTTCGATGCTCTGGACAAACTGGAGCCTGATAATGCGCAAGGGGAGTTCTACTTGACCGATATCGTGCACATGGCTGTGGCGCAAGGGCAGCGTGTCGCCGCAGTGACCCTTCAAGACCCGGATGAAGGTTTGGGGGTCAACACGCGACAACAGTTGGCGGCTGCCGAACAAGTTGTCCGGCAGCAGATCCGCGAACGCTGGCTTGATGTCGGCGTGACAATGCGAGATCCTCGTTCAGTGTGGCTTGATGCCGGAGTGACCATCGGGAAAGATTCGGTGCTCTATCCGAACGTGACGCTGGAAGGGACAACGGTGATTGGGGAAGGAACAACCATTCATTCCGGTGTCCGTATTTCAGATTGTGTCATTGGAAATGATGTAGAGGTTCTCGACCATTGTGTGCTGCGCGAATCTCATGTCGACGATGAGGCTCATCTCGGGCCATTCGTGCATCTTCGCCCAGGTGTCGTGGTGCGACGGAAAGCGAAGGTGGGCAACTTTGTTGAGATGAAGAAGACTGAATTAGGGGAAGGGTCAAAAGCTAACCACCTGAGTTATTTAGGTGATGCCACGATCGCTGAAGGCGTCAATATCGGGGCTGGTACCATTACGTGCAACTATGACGGCGTACGCAAGCATAAAACGGTAATCGGCAAGAATGTATTCCTGGGTAGCGATACGCAGCTCATTGCGCCCGTCACGGTCGGAGACGGCTCTGTGGTGGCGGCTGGCACGACAGTCACCCAGGACATACCGCCTGATTCATTGGCGATTGCCAGGGTTGCACAGACGAATCGAGTTGGATGGGTGGCTAAACGGCGTGCTGTGCTGGCTATCGGTGTATCAAGTGGGAAGTCTGCACGTGGTGCTGTGGTCTCGAAGACGACAGCCAAGAAGGCGTTATCCAAGCCGAAGAAGGTACGAGCGAAGTCAGCGAAAAGGTGAGTAGGAGGGAGGGTGCTATCACTCTCCCTCCGCCTATCCGTTCAATCTGAACTTGGAGAGACGAGCCATGTGTGGAATTATCGGATACGTCGGGAATCAAGAGGCTGTGCCGATCCTGATCGGAGGTCTGTCGAAGTTAGAATACCGCGGGTACGATTCATCGGGCGTCGCGGTTCTGCAGGGCGAAAAGATTTCCGTCAGGCGGAGCGTGGGGAAACTGGTGAACCTCCAGAATTCCCTCAAGGCCAACGAGCTGAGAGGGACGGTGGGCATCGGTCACACGCGTTGGGCGACACATGGAAAGCCGTCGGAACAGAATGCGCATCCCCATCGCTCAAAAGGGTGTGTACTAGTTCACAATGGAATTATTGAGAACTATCAGCAGCTGAAGCAGCAGCTGGAAAAAGATGGGTACAAGTTTGAGTCGGAAACGGATACCGAAGTTGTGGCCCATCTGATCGACAAGTATCTTCAGCGAGGAGGGTCATTGGCCGAGGCTGTGCGGTTAACTACGAAAGATGTGCGGGGGAGTTACGCGCTGGCCGTCATTTCGGAACGAGAACCAGGGACCTTGATCGCTGCACGATCAGGTTGCCCTCTGGTTGTTGGTCGAACACAAGACGCCTCATATGTGGCGTCAGATGTCATGGCGATGCTCACGCACACACGAGACGTGACCTATCTGGAGGAAGGAGACGTCGCGGTGGTGACTCAGTATGGGGTGGACCTCAGCGACTCCGACGGTCACGCGGTTTCGCGTAAATCCTCTACCATCACGTGGGATGCATCGGCGGCGGAGAAGAGCGGCTATCCCCACTTCATGCTGAAAGAAATTCACGAACAACCGCAGACGATCCTTGATACGATGCGTGGACGGTATTCCTACGAGACCGGTGAAGCCGATCTGCCTGATATCGGGCTGACTCCTGCTGAGTTCGCCTCAATGGAGCGGATTTGGATCGTCGCCTGTGGGACGTCCTGGCATGCAGGACAGGTGGGTAAGTACTTATTCGAGGAAATGGTTCGCACTCCCGTGCAGGTGGATATCGGTAGCGAGTTTCGGTATCGCGATCCGCTTGTCGGGAAAAATGATTTGTTCATTACGATTTCTCAATCCGGTGAGACCGCCGACACGCTGGCTGCTGCGCGGGAGGCGAAGAGAAAGGGTGCGCGCGTGGTGTCGATCGTCAACGTTGTGGGAAGCACGTTGGCACGCGAGTCAGACGGGGTGTTGTACACCCATTGTGGCCCTGAAATCGGAGTCGCTTCGACTAAAGCCTTCACGGCGCAATTGACCGCGCTCTATTTATTGGCCTTGCATTTTTCACGAGTTCGGAATGTGATGAAGGAGGTCGACGGTAAGGCCTGGCTGGATCGGTTGGTCCGTCTCCCGGTGTTGGTGGAGCGTGTGCTTCAGCGAGAGGCTGAAATCGTGGCGATCGCCAAGCGTTATTACAAGAAGCGGAACTTTCTGTTCCTGGGGCGTGGCATCAACTACCCCATTGCGTTGGAAGGTTCGCTGAAGCTGAAAGAAATCTCGTATATTCATGCGGAAGGCTATGCGGCTGGTGAAATGAAACATGGGCCGATCGCGCTGATCGACAGAGACATGCCGGTTGTAGTATTGGCTCCGCGGGATCGGCTCTACGACAAGACGGTCAGTAATCTGATGGAAGTCAAAGCGCGTCATGCGCCGGTCATCGCACTGGTGGCTGAAGGGGAGCGAGAACTGGGCAAGATTGCGGATGCGATCTTCACCGTGCCGGATACCCATCCATTGATTTCGCCGATTCTGTTTACGATTCCGCTTCAGCTCCTCGCGTATCATATTGCCGTATTGCGTGGGGCGGATGTCGATCAGCCGAGGAATTTGGCAAAAAGCGTGACGGTCGAATGACAAAGCGTTGAATTAGACTCCGACGGTATTCACTATGGAGCTAGGACACATATCAAAATCGAAAAGCGATGCTTGGGTAAAAATCACTTGTGTGCCTCGCAGGGCAGAGGCCTCAAAATTCTCAATGAATTTGGTAATTTGACCGTGACACATGCACACAGAGAGAGGCAACCCTTCTCCTCAATAATCGATTTTGCAATAGGTTCTAGTGTTTAGGTGTGACCTCCCCCTGGCTTCACAGAAAGTGGGAGAATGAGGAAATCGGTGGACAGTATGAGCACACAGACACGGCGGTTGTATCAGAGGTGTTCAAACAAGAAGAGGTGTGGTTAGTCTGGGCATCCTGTGGTCCAAGTGGTGTGGGATTGGCATAGCCGATCATCTTCTCTATGGGTAGGGAGCGGAACAGCAGTAGGCTGAATGTAACCGCCACATCCGTCAATCGGCCCAGACCGAGCAGGAGCGAGATTTTTTAGCGCGTGCAGCGGCCTTCTTCGCGAAGGAGTCCCAATGACATACCGAGCAATCCAGCCGCATGACCGTCGCGAGCCGATCCGCCTGATGTGCCGCGCCCCCGCCGTCTCGGCAATGGGGTATTATGCGTGGCGAGGACGGCCAGAGAGTCGGTGGGCGGCCGCTAACCGGACGCTGCTCGCCACCATCCGCGCGCTTCATCATGACAGTTGTTCAAGGTACGGCAGTCCAGGCATCTGGCGGGCGCTGCGCAAACAGGGCCACCGGGTTGGGGAACACCGTGTGGCCCAGCTGAGGCGCCACAATGGCCTCCGGGCCAAGACCGTGAAGAACTGGCGCGCCACGACGCACTCGTCGCACCGCTTGCCCGTGGTAGCGAAAACGCTGCAACGCCATTTCACGGTGACGCAGCCCAAGCGGGTTTCGGCTGATGATATCACCTACGTCTGGACCTTGGAGGGCGGGTTGTATCTGGTTGTGCTGCTGGATCTGTACTCACGTGCCGTCATCGGCTGGGCAATGGGCCCGCGCTTGAGCGGGGACCTAACCGGGCAGGCCTTCCATATGGATGGCGCTCACCACTCGGCAGCCCACAGCGGAACTCCTACATCACTCCGGTCGCGGGAGCCAGTAGGTCGTAGGACCGTACCAGCAGCGGCTCACCACGCACGGCACACGGCCAGCATGAGGCGCACAGCCAATTGCTGAGACAACGCCTGCGAGGAGAGCTTCTTGGGGACATTAAAGCGCGAGGTCGTGTACCATCGGCAGTACGTGACACGGAGCGAAGCGACGTAGGACCTCTTCGATGTATATCGAGGTGTTCTATAAACAGCAGCGGCGCTACTCGACCCTCGGCTATCGATCTCCAGCTGAGGTTGAGCCCAGGGGAGGACCGCAGTCGCATAACCAGGTGTCCACAGAATTGAGGGAGAAATGACCTTACGATTCAGAAAAGAGCAGGTTTTTATAATTTTACTGCTCTGTTTTTCAATATCGGCCAGCCTTATGCTGGCTGAATCTGTTCTCCGATTCCTGCTGCCTAACAGCTTTTTCATCTGGCCACCACATCTCCAATCGACTTTCAATCCGGATCAAAGCATCATGCCCGGAGTATTAGGTCAGGCAAGGTTCGTCACTAATTCACTTGGTCTACGAGGAGATGAGCTTTCGCCTACTCATACCTATCGAGTCTTAGCTATAGGTGGGAGTACGACAGAATGCTCATACTTAGATCAATTTGAGACTTGGACTTACCATGTACAAAAAACCCTCAACGAGAATAGCCTGAATCATCATGTTTGGGTGGGCAACGGAGGAAAGAGTGGCCAAACGACAAGACATCATCTCACGGCAATGCAGTATTTACCACTACTAGAAATGAAGATAGATGCTATACTTTTATTGATCGGAGGCAATGATTTTGTGAGACGTCTTGCCCGCCATGAAAACTATGATCCAGATTTTCTAGCGAAGCCAGAATCTAAAGAAAATCTAATTCGTAGTACTTTCTCTGAAGAAAGCTATATAAATCCGAGCGACCGATTCCCTAAGAACACAGTCATATGGCGGATGATGAGAAAAATTAAGCGTCAGATCTTACAGAACCTCAGTCTCCATAATGTTAACGACCATCGCGGGGAGAGTTATGTGAAATGGCGAAATCATAGGCAGCAAGCAGCAGAGATACGGGATGAGTTGCCAGACTTGTCCTCTGCCCATGAAGAGTTTGCAAGAAATATTCACAAGATGATTGATATTGCACAAAACAAATCGATCCGCTTGATTCTTATGACTCAACCTTCTTTATGGCGTTCCGATTTGTCCAATGAACTGGATGCCCTCTTATGGTTTGGTGGAATCGGCGATTATCAGAAGGAACCTGGTCATACATATTATTCCCCAAAAGCACTGGAACAAGGAATGCAGAGCTACAACAATATCTTGCTGAAGATCTGCCATGAGAGACAGGTGGAGTGTGTTGATTTGGCATCCATGCTAGAGAAAGATACATCTATTTTCTATGACGATATGCATTATAACGAAAGTGGAGCTGAGGCCGTATCCAAAACCATATCAAATTATTTACTTAGCCATGAGCCGCTTCGAGAGGCGACTTAGCCGCAGGAGTATTTTGAATTTCGAAAGTAGAGAAAAAGATGGAGATCACGCAACAGGATGTTGAGAAGGTAGCGCAATTGGCACGATTGGCCGTGACGTCTGCGGAGAAGGACACCTTTGCCAAGCAACTGAGTCAGATTCTCACGCATGTCGACAAGTTGAATCGGTGTGATACGACGGAAGTCGAACTGACCGCCACCGTCATGGGGCAAGTGAATGTCTTTCGCGAAGATGTCATACGCCCATCTCTGCCTTCGGGTAAAGCTCTGGCGAATGCGCCGGAATGCGAGGCACATGGGTTCGTTGTACCTAAAATTTTAGAGGAGCGTTAACCGTCAAACGACTGTCTTCTGAATGGAAGTCTCGAAAGGCCAAGCGAAGTTTGACGAATGACGAGAAGGATCGATGTTTCGACAAATGCTGCGTTCGAAAATTCACCGTGCGACTGTTACGGGTGCGCATCTAGAATATGAAGGAAGCTTGACGATTGACCAAGATTTGATGGAAGCGGCTGGCATCCTTCCGTACGAAGCGATTGTCTGTTCTAATTTGAATAACGGCGAGCGCTTTATGACGTATGCGATCAACGGGGCACGAGGAAAGGGAGAGATCATTCTTAACGGACCTACGGCAAGGAAAGCAGCAGTTGGAGACCAAATCATCATCTTCTGTTACGAGTATTATGGTGAAGAAGAAATTAAGAAACACGCACCAAAAATCGTCAGAGTGAATGAGAGAAACCGGATTGTGACCGTGAACTGATAGGCCGAACCGGGCAAGGTATTTGACAGTTCGTCTTGCCCCCACTCACCGTATGCATCGAGAACGAGCGATTCATGTCCCTTCATACACTAACCCTCATTGACCTTCAGGGAAAATTTGCGGCGGGAGAAGTAACGGCGACGGAGATCGTACGGGCGTATTCTCTTCGTATCAGCCAGGTAGAGCCGAAGGTGAAGGCCTTTGTGACTCAAACAGGGGAAGCCGCATGTGAACAAGCTGAGGCCTTAGATCGGAAGCTCAAGGGCTGGCGAAAGACCATGCCGCTCAGCGGGATGCCTTTGGCCGTCAAGGACAACATTTGCACGGACGGAGTCCCCACGACGTGCAGCTCTCGAATGCTGCAGAACTTTGTGCCGCCGTACAACGCCACGGTCATCAGCAAGTTACGGGCACAGGACTACGTGCTATTGGGAAAGACGAATCTCGATGAGTTTGCGATGGGATCCTCGACGGAAAATTCTGCGTTTGGACCCAGTCGGAACCCGTGGAATTTGCAGTGTGTGCCGGGTGGATCAAGTGGGGGATCCGCGGCGGCCGTTGCGGCAGAGGAATGCGTGGCCGCGCTTGGTTCGGATACCGGAGGGTCCATTAGACAGCCTGCAGCTTTCTGCGGGGTCGTCGGATTGAAACCAACCTATGGACGGGTGTCTCGATATGGGTTGGTGGCGTTTGCCTCCTCGTTGGATCAAATCGGACCGATCACGAAGAATGTATCCGATGCGGCATTTCTGCTCGGAGTCCTCGCAGGGCATGATCCACTGGATTCTACGTCGATTGATCGGCCTGTGCCGGACTATCTGAAGGCGCTCCAGAAGCGGGATCTCAAACGCCTGAGAGTCGGGGTGCCGGTGGAGTTTTTCACCGAAGGGCTTGATCCGGAAGTCGATCGTACGGTCCGATCTGCGATCGAGGAGTTGAGCCACCTCGGTGCGGAGGTGAAGGAGATTCGGTTGCCAAGGACTGATGCTGCCGTGGCGGTTTACTACGTGGTGGCGACGGCAGAAGCCAGCTCGAATCTTGCCCGTTTCGACGGGGTGAAATTCGGGTTTCGCGCGAAGGAAACCAAAGACCTGCTCGATCTGTATCTCAAGACGAGGCAGGAGGGGTTTGGACCGGAGGTGAAGCGGCGGATTATGCTGGGAACCTATGTGCTCAGTGCCGGGTATTATGATGCGTACTATGGGAAGGCCCAAGCTGTACGAACGTTAGTCTGTCAGGATTTTGAATCCGCGTTTAAAGAAGTTGATGTCATCGTCACCCCGACGACACCAACGCCGGCGTTCAAGCTGGGAGAAAAGAGCGAAGATCCATTGCAGATGTATCTCTCCGACATTTTTACGATTTCTGTCAATCTGGCGGGGCTGCCGGCAATTTCACTGCCCTGCGGGTTCAGCAAAGCGGGATTGCCGATTGGATTCCAGCTGATCGGGCGGGCGTTTGAGGAAGAAACCGTGTTGCGGACGGCACATGCGTATGAGCAATCTACACAATGGTATCGTCAGAAGCCAATTCTCCGGTAAGGCCAGGCCACGAAAATGGCTAAGGGGATGGAGAGAGGCGAGGGTGGACGAAATAACCAACCAGGAGGGTAGGCAACTATGACGATTGTCGAAATCGCAGCACTCCTTGTGGCTGTGGTGTTTGCCGTGCTGGTTGGGTATCTCGTACCTGTTTTGATGCAAGTACGTAAAACTGTGGCTGAGTCTGAACAGCTGCTGGCCAAGATGAACGCGGAGATACCGGCTCTTGTGACCGAATTGCGTGCGATAAGCCAGAATCTCAATGAAGTGACGAATCAGGCACGCGAGGGTGTCGAACATGCCGCGGTTCTCTTGCATGCGGTAGGCGAGGTCGGTGAATCGGTCCAACAGGTCCATAATGCCGTTCGTGGGTCGGGCGGCTCGCTCATCAGTAATGTCGCGAGCGTGATGGCAGGTGTCAAAGCGGCCACGCATGTTGTGCGGGAACATATGAAACACCAAGGAGGGACACACAATGGCGGATGATCGAGGAACATCAGCGGCAGTGTTATTGGCTTTTCTAAGCGGGGCGGCGATGGGTGCGGTGGCCGCATTGTTGTTGGCGCCGCAGTCCGGGGATGAATCACGTGATCAGCTTCGGAGGTACGCGCGCCGTGCAGAGCATGATCTTCGTGACCTCGCTGGTCGAGCCGGTGAAGCGTTTGAAGACGTTGTCGATCAGGGCAAAGACTTTGTTGAGACGAAACGATCAGTCCTTCGGGAGGCATTCGATGCGGGGCGAGAGGCGATGAGGCGGGAGCGGGGACGTGTCCAGGATGAAGGAGCAGAACGAGGGTGACCTACGAAACGGTTATCGGGGTCGAGGTGCACGCACAGCTGCGGACCAAGTCCAAAATGTTCTGTGGGTGCGCTACGAGGTTCGGCTTATCGGCCAACAGTCAGACATGCCCGGTGTGTCTCGGTTTACCTGGGAGCCTGCCGGTCATCAATCGAGTGGCAGTGGAAATGGCAGTTCGAGCAGGGCTAGCGTTGAACTGCACGATTACCGCGAACAACCAGTTCGCCAGGAAGAACTACTTCTATCCGGATTTGCCAAAGGGGTACCAAATCTCCCAGTACGAGTCCCCCATCTGCCAACATGGTTGGATTGAAATTGTTGGTGCCGAAGGGACAAAGCGAGTTCGCATCCGCCGGGCCCATCTCGAGGAGGATGCCGGGAAAAATGTCCATGGGACGGGTGCTGGAGGGAGCAGAGTGGATTTGAATCGTGCCGGCACCCCATTGCTGGAGATCGTGACAGAGCCCGATATGCAGTCGGCCGACGAAGTGGTGTCGTACCTCAAGGGGGTGCGAGATATCTTGATGTACCTCGAGGTCTGCGACGGCAATATGGAAGAGGGGAATTTCCGGTGCGAGCCCAACTTATCGCTTCGTCCAGTTGGACAAAAGGAGTTTGGCACAAAAGTCGAGCTGAAGAACATCAACTCCTTCAAGTACGTGAAGGATGCCGTGGAGTATGAGATCAAACGGCAGACCAAGGTCTTACGTGATGGTGGGAAAATCTACCAGGAAACCAGGTTGTGGAATATTGAGCGTGGTGAAACTGCAGTCATGCGATCCAAGGAAGAAGCTCATGACTATCGGTATTTTCCGGACCCAGATCTCGTACCGTTGAAGTTGGAACGGGCATGGGTTGACGGGTGTCGATCATCGTTGCCGGAATTGCCGGCTGTACGCATGCGCCGATTCGTCGAAAAGTATGGACTTCCGGAGTACGATGGAGGGGTTCTGACGGCCTCGAGAGCGATGGCAGACTATTTTGAAACCTGCGTTTCGCGGTTCAACCAACCCAAGACCGTGAGCAACTGGGTGATGGGGGAGCTGACGAGAGAGTTGAATACCTCTGGGACGGATATTGCGGCTTCGCCGGTTAGCCCTGAACGACTTGTCGATCTCTTGCAGATGGTGGAGAAGGGTGCCATCAGCTTAAAAGTTGCCAGAGAGCTATTCCCGGAACTCTATAAAAGTGGAAAGTCGCCGGAGCAGATCGTGCAAGAAAAAGGCCTGACTCAGGTTTCCGACGAAGGGGCACTGGGGAAAGTTATCGATGAGGTGTTGGCAAAGAGTCCCGCACAAGTCGCCCAGTTCAAGGAAGGGAAACAACAAGTTCTTGGTTTTCTGGTGGGGCAGGTGATGAAGGTGAGCGGAGGGAAGGCGAATCCGGGGAAGGTGAATGAGTTACTCAGGAAGAAACTCACAGAATAAATGACTGGGTTGGACGCGTAGCCGAATGAATGTAAGGAGAGAAGAGGTATGAGCGCAATCAGAGAAATCAAAGGCAGGCAAATCATCGATTCACGGGGTAATCCGACGATTGAAGCGGAGGTCACGCTCGAGAGCGGCGCGACGGGGCGAGCAGCAGTGCCGTCCGGTGCGTCAACTGGTGAAAAAGAAGCGATAGAACTCCGCGACGGGGACAAGAAACGTTGGATGGGAAAGGGCGTCTCTAAGGCGGTGGCCAATATTAGCAAGGTCATCGCGCCGGAGCTGCTGGGGAAAGAAGCGTTTGATCAAGCCGGGATCGATCGGGCCATGATTGCGCTGGATGGAACGAAGACAAAGGGGAAACTAGGAGCGAATGCGATCTTGGGGGTATCGTTGGCTGTGGCAAAAGCCTCGGCGAATGAAACAGGGCAGCCGCTGTATCGCTACTTAGGTGGGACCAACGCGAGGGTGCTTCCGGTCCCGCTGATGAACATCATCAACGGTGGAGCTCATGCCGACAATCGGTTGGATCTCCAAGAGTTTATGATCATGCCCGCAGGGGCGAGTCGATTTAGTGATGCGCTTCGCATGGCGACCGAGGTCTTTCACTCGCTGAAGGCCCTCTTAAAGAAGAAAGGGCTCAACACGGCGGTCGGAGACGAGGGTGGATTTGCACCGGATCTCCAATCCAATGAAGAGGCGCTGAGTCTGATCTCTCAGGCGATCGAAGAAGCCGGCTATAAGCCAGGTCGTGACATTGCCCTCGCATTGGACTGCGCAGCGAGCGAGTTTTATGACAAGGGACGGTATGTTCTTGAAGCAGAGAAGAACTCAGAACGTTCGTCTGATGAAATGATCAGCTACTACGGTGCGTTGCTGGATCGCTATCCAATCCTCTCGATTGAGGATGGTTTAAGCGAACTGGATTGGAAGGGATGGAAGATGCTCACCGAGAAGTTGGGCAAGCGGGTACAGCTGGTCGGTGACGACATCTTTGTGACTAACGTAGAGATTTTTTCCAAAGGCATTAAGGAAGGCATCGGAAATTCTATTTTGATCAAGCTCAATCAAATTGGAACGCTGACCGAAACCTTGGATGCTATTGAGCTTGCCAAGCGGTCGGGGTACTCGGCGATCATTTCACACCGGTCTGGTGAAACGGAAGACACGACGATTGCGGACATTGCTGTCGCGACGAACAGCGGACTGATTAAGACGGGATCCTTATCTCGAACGGATCGCGTGGCAAAGTATAACCAGTTGCTTCGGATCGAAGAGGAGCTTGGATCAACCGCTCTTTATCGCGGGCGAGAGGCCGTGCCTGTCAGAGCATAGGTGCTTCCCAAACGGTGGATCACCAGATGACCATCAAGCGGAATCGTGGCCGTCAATGGCTGGAGTGGCAGCGTCGCGTCGTTACCATCGCGCAGGTGGGCGGTGTTGTCGGTTGCGTCTGGCTGTTGGTGGCGTTGTTTTCAGGAGAAATGGGCCTCACGCGGTACTTATCCATGCGCGAACAGGCTAGGAGTTTGGAGCAAGAACTTTCGACCTTGCGTAGAGAAAACGTCGAGCTCCAGAGCGATATTAACCGTTTGCAACACGACCCAGCCAAGATTGAGCAGTTGGCTCGTGAGCAATTGGGGTATGTGCGGAAGGGAGAGACCGTATATCAGTTGGTGCCAGGTTCAGAGAAGAAATCGAGGCCTTTGTCAAAACCATGAAGATCGGAACAGTTGGCATCATCGGACGGTCCAATGTGGGGAAATCGACCCTGCTCAATCATTTGTTGGGTGAGAAAATATCGATCGTGTCGAATAAGCCTCAAACCACGAGGACTAGAATTATGGGGCTCGTGCATGTTGAGGGGGCACAAGTCGCATTCCTGGATACGCCAGGTCTGCATAAACCTGAGCACTTACTGAACCGGCGGATGGTGCGAACTGCCGTCGAGACGTTGGAGGAGGCCGATCTCCTCTACATGCTCATGGAAGCGACAAGTCTGCCTGGGCCAGGAGATATGGCGGCCATCAAGTATATGAAAGAGGCTCTGGCCAAACGGTCCAAGCCGGTGATCCTGGTCGTGACAAAAATCGATCTTGTGAATAGACATAAGCTGCTTCCGGTCCTCGATCGCTATGGCAAGCTCTACGCCTGGACTGAGGTTGTGCCGGTTTCGGCAATGAAAGATGACAATGTTGATCGGTTACTTGCTGTCACGGTGCCGCATCTTCAATCAGGAGACGGGGCCTACGGCGACGATATGATCACCGATCAGAGCATGAGGACGCTGGCGGCTGAAATGATTCGGGAAAAGGTGCTGCAAGAAACCGAGGAAGAAGTCCCACATGCCGTTGCCGTCGAGATTGATGCGTTCGTTGAGCAGGGGAACCTGGCTAAAATCAGAGCTTCGATCCTAGTAGAACGCGAAACACAGAAGGGGATTCTAGTTGGAAAGCAGGGAGCGCGATTGAAAGCCATTGGTACTCAAGCACGATTGGATATGGAACGATTATTCGGCATGAAAGTATTTCTTGAACTATGGGTGAAGGTCAGGAAGTCCTGGCGCGAGAATGAACAGACGCTGGTGCAGTTGGGGTATTAAAGGAGTATGCAGCCGACGGAACGACCGATAGAGCCACGCACGCCGGAACAACGCACTCGCGTGTCTGAGCGCGATGTGTTGCGGGAAGTCTTGCGTGATCAGTCTGATCGTGGGCAGACGAAGTCAGACATTGTGATTCAATCGGTCCAGAAGTTGTTGCGCCGGGGAGCGATCACGAACCTTTCCAGGATGTTGGGGCGTATGCACCCCGCTGATATCGCGAAGGCCGTCACTCATCTCTCATCGCCCAAGGAAAAGCGAGAGGTCTTTGAGCTGGTTCGCGGCGAAGGTAAGCGGGGCCAAGTGTTGAGTGAGCTTGACGGTGAAAGCATTCAGCAGGTGGTTGCCGATCTTCTCCATTCCGATATCGCGTGGCTGTTGAAGGATCTTGGCCCTGACGATGTCGCCTATATCCTTGGGTTTCTTCCAGAAGATCGCAGCAAAGAAATTCTCGCGTTGATGAAGGCCGAGGATTCGACCGAAGTTGCCGACATCCTTAAGTATCCAAAGGATACGGCCGGTGCCATCATGACGACGGAATTCTTTTCTTTGCCGGAGGATGCAACGGCACAGGAGGCGATTCGCCGGTTGCAACAAGCGACCGATGCGGAAATGGTGTTCTATATCTATGTGACGGATAAAGATGATCGACTCGTCGGTGTCCTTTCACTTCGGCAGCTTCTCACGGTTCCTCCGACCACACCGCTCAAGAATATTATGACTCGTGAGGTCATGAGTGTGGCAATCGACATGGACCAAGAGGAGGTTGCGCGCCAAGTCGCGAGCTATAACCTGCTGGCGATTCCTGTGGTCGAGCGAGACGGCAAGCTGGTTGGCATCATTACCGTTGACGACGTCGTCGACGTCATTCGGGAAGAAGCGACTGAAGACATGTTGAAGATGGCCGGGGCAATTGAGGAAGAATCGGGCTTGAAGTCTTCCAGTTTTGGTTCCGCAAAGCTGCGGCTGCCCTGGCTGTTCACAAACCTTGTCGGCAGCCTCTTGTCCGGTGCAATCCTCTGGTATTTCCGGTATACGATCCAGGAAGTTGTGGCGATCGTGAGTTTCATTCCTGTCATTGCCGCGATGGGTGGTAATGTTGGCTTGCAGTCTTCGACCCTGATTATTCGGGGGTTGGCCACCGGTACGGTTGAGCTTAGCCATGTGTGGCCAGTCTTCTTTCGTGAAGCGAAGATTGGTTTGGTCATGGGTCTAGCCTGCGGAATCACCTTGACGCTGGTTGGGTGGGTCTTGCAGCAAGGGTTTCTGGGTATGGTTGTCGGAACGTCCCTGATTATTGCTTTCCTGGTGTCGACAAGTATGGCGACGATTACACCGATTGTCTTGAAACGCATGGGGGTTGATCCTGCAGTAGCCGCTGGTCCTTTTGTCACGACGGCCAATGATATTACTGGTATTACGATCTATCTAACATTGGCCACGCTCTTCTTGGAGCATCTCCGGTAAGCACGGCATGTACGCGGTCAGGCTGTTCCCGTATTGGAGCGTAGGGAAACGAGTGTGGCTCTCGTAAAAACGACAGCGATCATCTTGAAGAGTAGAAAGTGGGGCGATGCCGACAGGATCGTCACATGCTATTCCAAGAACATGGGAAAGATACGAGGGGTCGCTCGTGGTGCCCGCCGTCAGAAGAGCCGGTTCGGCGCTGCTCTTGAGCCATTCAGCCTGTGTCGGTTGAATCTGTTTGTAAAGAATGGCGACTCACTGTTCAGAATCTCACAGGTTGACCTTGTCAGATCGTCGCAGAGCTTGCGAGAAGACCTTCGCTTGATGGATTCCGCAGCACGAATGGTGAACGTCGTTTCGGCTATTACTCCAGACGGAGATCCGGACCCTCCTCTCTTTGATACGCTGGAGCAGGGGCTCGTGTCACTTCAGGACAGCGATGACCCTCCCTTTACGGCGTTGCTCTTTCAAATACGGTTGCTGGGATTAACTGGGTTCCGTCCTCAGACTGAGCATTGCGCCTCCTGTGGGAAGACCTATCTGGTCGGCGAGCCTCAATTTTCACCAATTGCTGGAGGGCTTGTATGTCAGATGTGTGCGGCACACCAACGTGTGCGATGTGTCGCGCTTTCTCGAGGAGGTCTGTCATTTCTTCAACAAGCCATTCGGCTAACACCTGCTATTCTTACTCGATTGCGGGCTACAGGACAGGTGAGGCGTGAGGTTGAGGACGCGATTGAGGGGTATATGACGGTCGTAGCTGGTAAACGGTTACCATCTGTGAACTTTTTGTCCGTTGCCTTGCCGGGATGAGCTTGAGAGGATGATCGATGAGGGAAATATGACCGTTCACGCAGTAGAGCCACGGGATATGGAATGGCACGACAAAGGAGTACTGGGGATTCGATGGAGTGACGGGCACCAGGGGATTTATCCGGTTCGCTATTTGCGCCAGCGCTGCCCCTGTGCTGCTTGTGTTGATGAATGGACCGGTGCACGCCGTCTGATACCTGAAGATATTCCGCTCTTGATCATGCTTCAGGACATTCAGCCAGTCGGTCGCTATGCATTCCAATTTAAGTGGAGTGACGGCCATGATACAGGTATTTATTCTTATGATTTACTAAGGGCGCTGTGCCAGTGCGATGTCTGTCAACCGATCAAACCTGTGGAAGCAAAATCTAAACGGCTTATGTAAGGATACACGGCGTGAGAATTGTGGACATCATCTGGAGAAATCCATTGAGACTCAGTGGGTCCTTGGTGCTCTTGCTCTTCGTCGGATGTACTGGTATGCCCACGTTGGAGGAGCAACGGCGTTTAGTGGATGCTGAGAATCTGGTGCTGGATAAAATCACGACGGAAGCGGTCGTTAGCGCGTGGGGCACTCCTCCTCTGTATCATACTGAATTCTCCTACTTTTTTGTGATGCCTGATTTCAGCGTGATTCCTCAGTCGCGTATAGCGACTGGAGAAACGCCAAAGGGGTGGAAAGCTGGTGTCCATGCTGGTGAAGGCGTCTATTTCGCATATCCCGATCATGGATGGCTGTTGGTATTTCTCGATGAGCGTCTTGTCTATAAGGAAAAGCTCAAGGCTGAGGAGTTACAAGCCCTTGGTAAAGCTTGGTCCTATGAAGCCCGGTTTAAGACTCGCCTGGATGAAACATTCAAGCCCTAGTTCTTCCGATTAAAATCCTACATGGACTCAATGTCACTTGATAGGCTGCACATTGTGATGGCGGCATCAGAGGCTGTTCCGTATGCAAAAACCGGTGGCTTGGCCGATGTTGTTACGGCATTGGCAATGGAGCTGTCTGCGCTAGGACATCGTGTAACATTGCTCTTGCCTGGATACCGAGGCAAAACGACACAATGTGTTCGCCAAGAGGTCATGCGATTCTCAATTTTAATGATGGAGACGAAGGCGGAGGTGACGGTCGAAGAGGAGCTCGTACCGGTTACGGAAGCCTCACACCCGCTCAGAGTATTTCTCGTACGGTATGATCCGTATTTTGATCGCCCAGGAATTTACCAAGAGGATCATCATGACTATCCGGACAACCTCGATCGATTTACATTATTCTGTCGGGCGGTTCTTCATGTGTTGCGTACGCTAACGGAAGTGCAAGGAGAGGCAGTTGATGTACTCCACCTTCATGACTGGCAGGCCGCCTTATGCGCGGTTTATCTGAGAGCGTTGCCTGGTGAGTATAAGGACCTTCAATCGATCAAGACGCTGTTGACCGTGCATAATCTCGGCTATCAAGGAATATTTTCCGCTGAGGAGTTTGGAAAGACCGGGCTTCCTCCATCTCTATTTTCCCCGAGCGCTCTTGAATACTACGGATCAATTAATTGTCTAAAAGGTGGCATCATTTCCGCAGATGTTGTTTCCACCGTGAGCCCAACCTACGCGAAGGAAATTATCACTCCAGAGTATGGTTGTGGGCTCGAAGGTGTATTGTCCGGCCGCATAGATGGGATATTAGGCATTACGAATGGGATTGATACAAAGGTCTGGGACCCTGCGCAAGATTCCTACCTTCCTGCTCGATATACAGCGGAGAATTTGGCTGGGAAACAAGTATGCAAACAGGCGTTACAAGAGGAATTTGGCCTGCTGAAGCGTGAGGTGCCTGTCTTGGGTGTGGTCGGTCGACTGACGTTCCAAAAAGGTTTTGATCTTTTGCTTGAGATTATGGCGGAGCTCATGTCACTTGAGCTCCAAATAGTGTTTCTAGGAGCCGGTGATTACGAGCTAGAGCTACAGCTTAGGGCCGTGCAGCAAGAATACGCAGAGAAGATAGGCTTGCACATTGGATTTGACGAAAGGTTGGCTCATCGCGTTGAAGCGGGGGCAGATATGTTACTCATGCCGTCTCGCTATGAGCCCTGCGGATTAAGTCAACTATACAGCCTTCGGTATGGCACGGTACCTATCGTACGTCGCACTGGAGGGTTAGCGGATACGGTTGTCCCGTTTCGTCCGTCTACGGTCCAATCGAAATCTGCAACGGGCTTTTATTTCACCGATGCTTCTTCGGATGCATTGCTCTCTGCGATCATGCTTGCTCTACGCGTATATAAAGAATATGAAACATGGAATTCGATGATAAAAGCTGGGATGAGCGAAGACTTGTCCTGGAGACGATCAGCTCAGCAATACGTGGGAATCTACCGGGCAATGGCAGAGAAAATAAGAGAAGGGTCTAGCGCGTGTTAAATGAAACATTAACGCCATGGCCAAGTTTCCCAAGTAGAGTCTTGGCTTTCAGTACGTAGTAGGAGTTTTCTTCTTTGTGCAAGGTGATAACCGAAACAAAGAAGTCACGCGCACTATCGATATCTCCTTGATCCAGGGCGAGCTCTCCAGCGTGTAGGGTACAGGCAGAAACCATGGCCTCGACATCAACAGCGACTCGACTGGCTGGATTGGACACTAAGCGTTCAAGACGGGTGGGAAGAGGAAGGACGAATCCTTCATGTGTCACCGGGGCCTCTCCACTTGCTGAACGAAGCTGCTCCAGGTCTGATACCGCTTGGCCCAAATCTGAAGTTGACTTGCAATCGGCATAGGTGTTCCACAAAGACATAAACCCACTATTAGCTGATTCCGTAACTTGGGTTGAAACGCCGCTCGTACAACCGACGACAACTAGTACCATTCCCAGACCAAGTAGACTGTGGACGAGATACTCTTTGGCCTTTACGACGGATTTCAACATCACAACTTCCTCACTTTACTGATGAACTATGCAAATGATGGGCCATATATGCATCTGGCTAAATTAATAGGAAAAATTGATATAACGATCAACTGGATGCCTAAAAGAATGTGTTAATAGTAACTCACTGTCGTGTCATTGACACAGTCAGGGTAAGTGAGGAGCGTGGTTAGGAGAGCGTGTTTGTGCTAAGGCCTACGAGTTAAAGATTTGGACAAGAATCCCTGTTCGAGTCGTGGCGTTGGTTTTTCGCATGATATGTTTAATGTGTTCCTTTACAGTTTGTTCTGTGATTTGGAGGGCATTCGCAATCTCCTTGTTAGTCCACCCTTTCGCTAAATGTTCAACGACAGACTGTTCACGATTTGTTAGCTGGAATCGTTCTCGCGCATGCTCCGTGTTCAGGTTTTGTTTTCGCCCCAACTCTTCCATCGTAACTACCAACCTGGCGTATTGAACACCTCCTCGATCAGGCAAGCCGAACCCTCTTAAGAGGATTGGCTGATTAGGGTCGCCCGTCACGCGTTTGAGTTCGAATTGTTCCCAATCTTTGGCCTCTGTTCGTATATGAAGGGCCTTTATGATTTCTGCGCAGAGTTCAGTCATAGCTGTTGGAAGAACTCCTCGTGCTGAAACCGCAGTGTTACCACCATGCTCGGCAGCGTTGATTTTCTTAGCAAGTTCTGCAGCTTGTCGATTCATATGCAGAAGCTGCATGGACGCTGAGAGCACTACAATCCCGGACCCTGCTCTCTGATCGGCAAGCGCGTCCGTTGGATCTATACTCTTAGACAAGTCGGTCATAATTGTATAAACCTATCCTCTAATCTTGTGCAGGATCATACGTGAATGTCGATCCAGCAATTTAAATCAGGTCGATTGGGTTCCCCTCTCAGATGATACCGGGATAGTACCTAACCCTTTCGGGGGAGTCAACATAATACCTTTGAGTGAGCGGCCTACATCATCGGTATTGTTGATTCCAATACCGGCTCATATTATTCACCACGGAATCTGAATTTGTGTCCAAGGTGAGGAATCGTAGGTCCGAGTTGTGCTGTTGTGCTTATGTGACAATCGAACCTACTGAATCATAGAAAACGAGAAGCTACTCTATATTAGGAGGATCAACGTGGCGCCAATGGATTGGGAATGGGTGATAGGGAATAGCAATCAAAATCACAATGAACGAGTGGCACTGCTAAGGCAGATCTCATATGAAATGACATCTTCCGAGCAGGGTAGTAGTTATGCAGCAAAGGGTGGCAGAGCATTGTCACTCAATATTAGTAGTGGTGGTATGTTGATCCTTATGGATCAGGCCCCAGCCATCGAGCAGGTGCTAAAAATCCACGTGCCAACACCTGTAGCAATTGCTGAGACACCGACGCTTGCAGAGGTTCGGTGGATCAGAGGACTGCCGTTCGGAAAGTCAAATGGTAATGCAATGCACTTCGTCGGTCTAAAGTTCATGTTTTGACCTGAGGCGTTATATTTTGATTTTATATTATGCTAGTTGATAACCACTATCGATAGTTCAGGTCAGTCCAGGCATGGTAGCATGAAAAAGTGTGGTCTGATATCTAACATGTCTTCAGCCGGTTCCGGAGACCTCTCCGAGGCGTGCCATTCTAGTCTTCTAAGTCTGAACTGTGTCGTAACCGACTAGAGTACAAAGTCGCGATTAATCAAGTAGGCAGTCACTAACACTAGAGTGCGAACTTCTGACTCAGGACATTAGCATGAAACAGAGAATGTGTAGTTCAACAGCAAAGATATTGATACCTAGAAACTTAGTAGCGTTCAGAAATCGTGAATCCTCTAAGATTAAGCGAGTGGACAGTGGACAATTTATATGCTCAGTATGACACCTCAAGGTGTCAGGTGAGTTGCAAGCTTCAGTTGTGACTTGTTACTAATTATCCGTTTAATCCCATGAACGTTGTTGCCATACTTAGCGATGACGGTTCCGCACGATAGTTTGATAAGTGAGCACATAATTTATGGAGGAAAATCAGGTACATACCGAGAGCGGGCGGTAATCTATTAAAGGCTTGCCTCTTATATTTGGGGGATGCAACCAGTGAGCAATCCTTTCGTCGATAGATTTGGACCTTATTACGATGGGTTGGGCATGTACTTAGTACGAAGCCCAACCACGAAAAGCAAGATGAGCAGCATATTGAATTCATGGGAGTTGAGTGCTTTCTACCACTTTTACTAGAAGAGAAGATCACCTGTCGCCAAAGAAGAAAGGTATGTGCTCCGCTCTTTCCCAGATATCTATTTGTGCGAATTAGTCTGCCAGTGCACTGTCGTGGTGTGACCTATGCGTGAAGGGTTCAAAGGATTGTGGAATTCAGGTCAAGGCCGATGCAGGTATACAGGTATAGATGTTGCGGTGTGATAGATGAGATCAAGAACAGAATGACGATTCTAAAGTGTATGCACTGCAAGACCAGAGACAGCTGAGGGATGGCCAACATGTCCAAATCAAGGATGATCCTTTGGTCTGACTCGAAGTAGGTATTTGTTCAAGAAATGCGAGGGCGACAGAGGGCAGTAGTGCTTCTCCGGGCACGGTGGCCTCAAGTGATAGTTGAGGTAGATGTCAACAAGCTATCCCAATGTGTGGCAGTGTAAAGTTCGTTTAACTCTCAATTGGCATTGTTGGCATTGTCAGCGCAATCTCGATTGGGAAATTTCGTTGTTCATGTCCGGGATGTTGGAGACCTAGCGTTAGGAGGAGATGAATATGAAGGCCGTTATTCTTGCTGGAGGAATGGGGACTCGACTTTCAGAAGAGACCACTCTACGGCCAAAACCGATGGTAGAAATTGGTGGAAAGCCGATTTTGTGGCATATCATGAAGATCTATGCAGCCCACGGCGTTAAGGAGTTTATTGTAGCCCTTGGTTACAAGGGAGAAATGATCAAAGAATACTTTCTTAACTTCTATGCCTTCAATAAAGATATCTCGGTCGATCTTGAAAGCGGGAAGACAACGATTCATGACGGGAAGCAGCATGAGGATTGGAAGGTTCACCTTGTGGATACTGGTTTACATACTCAAACAGGAGGCCGGCTCAGGCAGCTAAAGAAGTGGCTTGAGAAAGACGAAACGTTTCTATTCACATACGGAGATGGTGTCTCGGATGTTGATATTCAGGGCACGATCAAGTTCCACAAGTCACACGGAAGATTGGCTACGGTGACATCGGTTCTGCCTCCCGCCAGGTTTGGACGGATGGAGTTCAACCAAGGTCGAATTGTCGCGTTTCAAGAAAAGCCTCATGGCGATGAAGGCTGGATCAACGGTGGGTTTTATGTCCTCGATCGCAAGGTCATTGACTACATCAAAGGTGATGCGACAGCGTGGGAGAAGGAACCACTCGAACAACTCACGAAAGAACATCAACTGATGGGCTATCGACACGAGCGGTTTTGGTCCTGTATGGATACCCTGAAGGAAAAAGTGCACTTAGAGGATTTGTGGACAACGGGAAAAGCCCCGTGGAAGATTTGGGAGTAACGAGAAGGAGGTTACGTGAGTACGTTGTACACTGAAGCTCAGACGTGGCTCTCGCAAGATTGGGAGAGAGTCGAACATGACTTGGGGGGCAAAGCGGCATCGCTGAATGGTTCCAGAGTGCTCCTCACCGGCGCAGCTGGTTTTCTTGGGTTCAATTTTCTCCACTTCTTGAGCTACCTGAACAAAAGGAAATCGGAGAGGCAGCCTGCCATCCACATCGTGGCAGTGGACAACTATCTTCGTGGCAAGTCGCGTTGGATTATGGAATTGGCCCAAGATGATCCGAATATCGAATTGCGCACGCATGATATCACCCATCCATGGCCTGTCGATGATGCGAGGTACGATTTCATTATTCATGGTGCGTCAGTGGCCAGCCCAACGTTCTATAGGCAGTATCCACTGGAGACATTGGATGCCAATGTGGCAGGACTCAGGAACATGCTTGATCTGGCACGCCTGGCGTCAGCAAAGAGCATGGTGTTTTTTAGTTCCAGCGAGATCTATGGAGATCCGCCTATCCATGAAATTCCTACGAAGGAGACCTATCGTGGGAACGTTGCCTGCACGGGACCCAGAGCCTGCTATGATGAATCTAAGCGGCTGGGAGAAACGCTCTGTTATATCTATGCCCAAAAGTATTCGGTGCCTGTAAAGATTATTCGGCCGTTCAATAATTACGGGCCAGGGTTGCGCTTGACGGATCGACGGGTTCTTCCTGATATCTGTGCTGATGTATTGGCTGATCGGGATATTGTGCTCTATTCAGATGGTAAAGCCACTAGGACATTTTGCTACTCATCCGATGCGCTTACAGGGTACCTGCTTGCCTTGCTTTCGATGCATGAGGGAGAGGCCTTCAATATCGGTTCCCAAGCTCCGGAAGTCTCAATGTATGAGCTTGCAACGATGGTATCACAGGTTGCCAACAGCAACCGAAGCGTTGTGAGTCGACCTAGTGACGACAAAGACTACCTTACCGATAACCCGCAGCGCCGCTGTCCAGATCTCTCCAAAGCAAAGACCCTATTAGGATATCAGCCGAAAGTGGATCTCCGAACTGGCCTCACCCGGTTGATTGGGTGGTATAAGACATTTCTTCCGCTGGAAGCGGTCGAGAAGTAGGATTCGCGTGGAGGTGAGCATGAAGGTTTCGGTAATAGGAACCGGATATGTAGGGTTGGTGTCGGGCACCTGCTTGGCAGATGTAGGGCATCAGGTTGTATGCGTTGATATCAGACCTGAGGTGGTGGATAAAATCAATAAGGGAGTATCTCCAATCCATGAAAAGGATTTGGATCAGCTGTTAAAGAAAGTCGTAGATAGCGGAGCGCTAACGGCCACGAGTGACTTGCCGGGGGCTGTCCGAGATTCAGATATTACGCTGATTTGCGTGGGAACTCCCACTGTAGGGTCTGAGGCCGATTTATCCCAGATCGTGACTGCTGCAGAGTCAGTGGGGAAGGTGCTTGCGGAGAAGAGTTCGTTCCAGGTTGTGGCGGTTAAGAGCACGGTACTTCCAGGGACTACTGAAGGAATTGTGCGTCTGGCGATCGAACAATCAAGCGGAAAACCTGTCAATCACGGCTGGGGGCTGTGCATGAACCCTGAATTTTTGCGAGAGGGGCGGGCGCTAGAAGATTTTCACTCCCCAGATCGCATCGTGATTGGAGCCTCAGACGAGCGATCAGCCGAGCTGATGCTGCAGCTGTATAAACCGTATGACTGCCCCAAACTCGTTACCACTCCAAGAACGGCTGAAATGATCAAGTATGTTGCTAACTCGCTTCTTGCAACACTTATTTCATTTTCTAATGAGATCGGTAATCTATGTGCAGCTGTGCCGGGTATCGACGCCCGCGAAGTATGGAAAGGCGTGCACTTAGATCGTCGGTTTTCACCCGTAAAGGCTGATCGGGATCATCCTCCTGGTGTTATTGAATATCTGTGGCATGGGTTGGGATTCGGCGGGAGCTGTTTCCCAAAGGACGTTGCCGCAATCCAGGGGTTTGGACAGAAGATCGGAACAACGACAGCGATTCTGGATGCTGTGTTGAATGTCAACCACTCACAGCCAATGAAAATTGTGTCGCTCCTTGAGCAGGACATGGCATTGGCTGGCCGCACAATTGCCATACTTGGGTTGGCATTCAAACCAGGAACAGACGATCTCCGACATTCACCAGCCATTCCTGTTGTCAAGGCATTGATGGAGCGGGGTGCGCATGTTGTGGTGCATGATCCCATCGCCATGACGGGTGCTAAGAATGATACGGTCCTGAGGCACGCTACCTTTGCTGTCGACTGGCAAGCTGCATTAAAGGGAGCAGATGCCTGTTGCCTGATTACCAGCTGGCCCGAGTATCGAGAGATCCAAGCCGCTGATTTTGCTAGTCGTATGAACAATCCCTTGCTCATTGATGGACGGGGTCTCTTTGATCCAGGAGTGCTTGGGAAGGGTGGAGTGAAGTGGAAGGGGATCGGCTATACACCAGTTGCTGTTGAGCAATAGGTCAACAGAGAGGATGAGGTCAATGAGTATTGGAGTGTGCCGCTTTTGTGACCGGCCGTTACAGCATACATTCGCTAATTTAGGTATGTCTCCCCTGGCGAATAGTTATATCAAGTCAGCACAGATGAACCAGGTTGAACGGTTCTTTCCCCTCCATGCACTCGTCTGTGACGGGTGCTTCCTGGTGCAATTACAAGAGTTCGAGAGCCCGGAAGCTATATTTGGAGACTATGCATACTTTTCTTCTTTTTCTGATAGCTTCCTCCAGCATGCCAATGCCTATGTTGAAATGGCCGTCGACCGCTTCAAGTTGAACGGCAAGAGTCATGTGGTTGAGATAGCAAGCAATGATGGCTATCTCCTGCAGTATTTCGTCCAGAAGGGTGTTCCTGTCCTAGGCATCGAGCCCGCTGCAAATGTCGCCGAAGTTGCCATGAAACGCGGTATCCCAAGTCTCGTCAAGTTTTTCGGGACGCGAACGGCTTTGGAAATGAAACAGGATGGTCGGGAGGCCGACCTGCTTATTGGTAATAACGTGCTAGCGCATGTTCCGAATTTGAACGATTTCGTCGCGGGCATCAAGATCGTGCTGAAGGCGGAAGGGGTCGTCACGATGGAATTCCCCCATCTAGTGCGCTTGATGGAAGACGGCCTGTTCGATACGATCTATCATGAACATTTTTCGTACTTCTCCTTTCTCACCGTCGAGCAGGTGTTTGCAAAACATGGCTTGGTGTTGTTTGATGTTGAGGAAGTCTCGACGCACGGTGGCTCTCTGCGCATTTATGGCCGGCATGCCGAACATGACCAACTGCCCATTGGCCCTCGTGTGACAGAACTGAAGCAGCGAGAAAAGGATCTCAATCTTGATCGCCTAGAGCCATATCTCGCGTTCTCGGGCAGAGTTGCACAGGTGAAACGAAACCTACTCAGGTTCTTGATTGACGCAAAGGACGCCAATAAGGTTATTACGGCGTATGGAGCACCTGCGAAGGGAAACACACTCTTGAATTACTGTGGCATTCGAACGGACTTTATCGACTACACAATGGATCGGAGCCCGCACAAACAGGGACAGTATTTGCCCGGTAGCCACATCCCGATTCTTTCGCCTGATGCAGCCAGGGAAACTAAGCCGGATTATCTCCTTATCCTTGCTTGGAATCTCAAGGATGAAATTATGGAGCAGATGCGATTTATCCGTGAATGGGGTGGGCGTTTTGTTGTGCCTCTGCCTGATGTCACTGTCTATTAATTATTAGCAAGCTCTCTAGATGAAGATTCAGGACATCAAGGGTGACGACCAGGATCGAGAAATGCCGGCTGAGTTAGGCGATGTCATGCAGGAATTCATGGCCGATCTCTTCCCGATCTGCCGCAGTATTACCGGTAATGGCGTGCGTGAGACGTTAGCGTACATAGGGAGCAAGATTCCACTCGATATTCATGAAGTCTCGAGCGGAACGCAAGTATTCGACTGGTCTGTGCCGTTGGAGTGGAACATCGCCGATGCCTTTATTAAGGATCCCAGCGGGAATCGTCTTATTGACTTTAGACAGTGCAATCTTCATGTCGTCAATTATAGTGTCCCTGTCCATAAAAAGATGACGCTTGCCGATTTGAAACCTCATCTCCATTCACTTCCCGACCATCCCACGTGGATTCCTTACCGAACGTCATATTACCGTGAGAACTGGGGCTTTTGCCTGTCTCACAAGCAGTTGTCAGAGCTTCCAGAGGGAGTGGAATTGGAAGTCTGTATTGAGTCTAGGTTGTCTCCTGGCTCGCTGACGTACGGTGAATGCTATCTCCGTGGAGCAACAGAGGAAGAAATTCTCGTCTCGTGTCATGTGTGCCATCCTTCACTCGCCAATGATAACCTATCAGGATTGGCGGTAACGACAGCGCTCGCAAGAGCGATGGCGGAAAAGGCGCGAAGGTACTCCTATCGATTCATATTTATCCCCGCGACTATTGGCTCCATTACGTGGATGGCCAGAAATGAAGCTGCACTCAAGAACATCAGGCATGGGCTGGTCATCACGGGGGTGGGAGATCGAGGGGTGACAACCTATAAGAAGAGCCGACGAGGTGATGCGGAGGTGGACTGCGCCATGCAGCACGTGCTTCGGTATAGAGAGCCTGCGCATCGTGTGATCGATTTTTCCCCCTATGGCTATGACGAACGACAATATTGTTCACCTGCATTTAATCTCTCGGTTGGCTGTCTAATGCGGACGCCGCATGGTCAATATCCTGAGTATCATACATCGGCCGACAATTTGGATTTTGTCAGACCGGAATCGCTCGTAGGGTCATACTCGCATTGCCTCAGCCTCTTCGACATACTGGAATGTAATGGGGTCTATATCAATACGAGTCCCAAGTGTGAACCTCAATTGGGACGGAGGGGTTTGTATCGAGACGTGGCCGGTCAGCAGGAGGCGAAGACATTCGAATTGAGCATGCTGTGGGTACTCAACATGTCCGATGGTACGCATTCATTGCTTGATATTGCCGAGCGGGCTGGATTTCCGTTCGGAGCTATTCGGAAGGCCGCTGATTTGCTAGAGCAACACGGGCTCTTGCAGGCCGTTGAGAAGCCAGGCGGTCAACAGAAAGGGGAAGAGCCATGAGTAACACCGTCTACTATGACTCAACGGTTTCTGATGAGGTTCGCAGACAGATGCTGTTCGACGGGCAATTATTCGCCTATGCTCCACGACCCAGTTCCCTGGCGTTTGTCGGCCATGCCCGACAACTGATTGAGGAAGCCTTTCATCCGCTCGATCCTGAACGCGCTCAATATGAACTGTCGGTGGAACAGTATGCGGAGGTGCTCGGAAAGCTCAAGCCGATGTTTATTCATCACCCTGAGTCCAAGCGCCATCTGGGAAATGTACTTAAAGAAATCGGGTGTGATCCGGAGAAGACCTATTTTGACGTTCCGAAAATGAGAAGTTCGACAAGCGATAACTATCTCACGACGGGAATCGCATATGCCTGGCATCCCCACCGGGATACGTGGTACTCGGCTCCACTGTGCCAAATCAACTATTGGATCCCCATTTACGACATTCGTTCGGACAATGCGATGGCCTTCCATCCACAGTATTGGAACGTTCCCGTGAAAAACGATTCGGACCGGTTTAACTATTATTCCCATAACCAGCAAAGCCGAGGCTCGCACGTCACAAAATACATCTCGTCGGATCCCCGTGTCCTGCCGAAGCCGTTGGAGTCTTTGGAGCTTGATCCGCAAGTTCGCCTCATTGTTCCGGCTGGTGGAATCATCCTCTTTGCGGCAGCGCAGATGCATTCGAGTGTACCCAATACGTCTGGAAAGACTCGGTTCAGTATCGATTTCCGAGTAGTCCATATCGATGACGTCAAAGTGAAACGGGGCGCTCCCCGCTCTGATGAGGCGTGCACTGGAACGACGATGCGCGATTACTTGCGAGTAACGGATCTTGCCCACATTCCCGATGAACTAGTCGCGCTCTACGATGACGAAACGGGTGGACAGGGAAAGCTCGTGTATTCAATGGAGGAGAAGCACGACCGCTGAAGGGGTTGTTCTTGCGCACTTGCCACAGGGTAGAAGCGTATTCTCATTCACGTATGCCGAACCTAGCATAGATTTCACGGAGGATCAGGTGGCACAACTGCAAAGACCAGCATTTGCATATATGGGTGGGAAGTTAGTTCCTTGGGATCAAGCAACGCTTCACATCGGATGCGAGGCGGTCACACGTGGACGAAATGTGTTTGAGGGGCTTAAGGGGTACTGGCAACCGGATGGACAGTTCAAAATCGCCATGCTACGGCAGCACTACGAGCGACTGAAGAAGTCGGCCCGCCTACTTCATATTCCCTGTGAATACAGCTTCGACGACTATCGTGATGCAGTCGATCAACTAATAGGCGTATTAGCGGTGCCCGATCGTGACATGTGGGTCCGCAGCACCTTGTTTGTAACGGACGGACATTGGGGCGAAGATACAGTCGCAGACCTTGTCCTCACCGCCTATCATCAGGATAAGGGTACTCCCCGGTCGATCCAAGTCGGAGTGAGCACCTGGCGACGAAGTAATGATACGGCCATGCCGGCTCGCATTAAGACGGGGAGCAATTATCAAGTCTCCCTCCTGGCGCGAATCGAAGGGAAGTCCAGAGGGTATGATGACATGGTGTTACTCAATCAGTCGGGACGAGTTGCCGAGGCAACAGCTTCCTGTCTCCTCATGGTCAGGGACGACACGATTGTATCTCCTCCCGCTACGGAGGGTGCGCTGGAGAGCATCACGCTCGACATTGTTGAATCGCTTGCCCAATCCTTAGGTATCAAGTTCAGGCAGCGTCCCATAGACCGAACCGAGTTGCTCGTGGCTGATGAACTTGGCATATGTGGCACGATTCATGAGGTCACATTGGTTACAAAAATTGATGGATACGCGTTGTCCGAAAAGTCGCCGATCCTTGGTACAATTCAGCAACGCTATTTAGAGGCAGCCCGCGGTATCAATCCGCATCCCGCGCTGGATCTGACAGCTCTTCCTTCGGTGAAGGGGCCGCGGTAGTTCTTGAGACAAGAAGGTGTGGGGCCAGGGGATTACCTCCGGATCGCTCGACGAATGGGATGAAACGGGGCTAATGTTGATTCAAGTGAGAAAGTTGAGTAGTCTCATGGTTTGGTAATGTGGGTGCCACGATTAGAGGAGGAGCCAATATCATGAAATGCACCCTCTGCGCTATTGGTATCGTATGTTCAGTGGGATTCCAGGTCAACGACGGGGTGTCCGAAACGCGTTTCCCATCGGTATTGGCTAAATCGACCAGTGAACAGGGATCGATTCCCCTATCGACAAATCAAGGAGAAAAGGTTGCAGCGCAGATAAGTAAGGAGTTGAGCAAGGAGCCGACTGGGGCCGTACCACTGATCGAAAAACTCTCAAACGCAGTCAGCAACGAGTACGTGATCGGAGCTGAGGATGTATTGGACATTACTGTGTGGAGGAATCCGGATCTCTCAAAACAGCTGCAAGTCCGTCCTGATGGAAAAATCTCCATGCCAATCATTCGAGACATTGTGGCCGTAGGGAAGACGCCTACTCAATTGGCAGATGAAATGACTGTAAAGTTGAAGGAGTATGTGCAAAACCCTGTTGTTGCCATCAGCTTAAATCAGGTCAATAGTTCGAATATATTCTTGCTCGGTGAAGTGGCCAATCCGGGGAAATATCCGCTGAAGAGCAAGACAACCCTTTTACAGGGGATTACCATCGCTGGTGGATTTAAGGAGACTGCTGCAAGAAATCAGATCGTCATTTTCCGCTTTATTGAAACAGCTCCTGGCATGAAACGCTTTACGGCCAGCTATGATGATATCGTGCTCCGCAGCGGAATCAGCGATAATTTCGAACTGAAACCGGGTGATACGCTCGTCGTTCCGAGTGAGTCGATGGTGGTCTTCCCAGGTCGATAGAGACTGCCGGAAAGGAATACGGTGGACAACTCCAGGCTCCTTGTTACAATCCCTCGTCTATCGTGGTTGAAAAATTTGTTTGTGGGGATTTTTCTGTGCGTGGTTGGTGTCCACGCCGGTTGTCTTGGACCGGTGACGTCGAGAGAGTATAAGGCGTCCGATATTCCTACAGAATTTCTTCTCGGTTCAGAGGATCAGATCGAGATCAATGTGTGGAAGAACCCGGATTTGTCAAGGGTTACCTTGATACGACCTGATGGTTACGTGTCCATGCCCATTATCGGAGACGTGCAGGCGGCGGGGCTCACAGCCGAGGCTCTTGCAGCTCAGATCACGGAGCGACTGAAGGGGTATATCCAGAACCCTTCGGTTTCGGTAAACGTCAAAGAGCTCAACAGTTATTCCGTGTTCGTTCTAGGGGAAGTCGTGAAACCGGGCAAGTACCAGCTCAAGTCTTATGTGACGGTGCTCCAAGCTATTTCTATGGCCGGAGGCTTCACAAACTATGCGAGTAAGAATAGCTTACAGGTCGTACGAGTGATTGAAAGTCCAGGCCATAAACGCCAGGAGATCCACATTCCCCTGCGATATGATGACCTTGTCCGCGGCCGTGGCGAGCCAGGTAACATCGTGTTGAACTCCGGTGATACGCTCGTCGTACCGTGACGTGACCAACAATTATGCTGAGTGGCTGATCGACCACAGGATCTGGTTTCCCAGACATTTATGCATGCGGAATGCTACTGCACGCGGTTTTGAGCTATTCGTTTGCCATTTGAAGCCCTTTCGGAAGGGAGTTTGATGATCTTACTATGGGTTTCTAGATATGTGGAGTTCAGAACGTTGTTTTGGGTCGCTGCTCTAACTGGGCTGCTTTGTGGTGTCACGCAACCAGTGTCGGTTTCTGCGGAAACGAAGATTGTCCCCTTGGCGACCCTAACGGGACGGTACGATTCCAACATATGGCGTAGGCCGGCAGACCTTTTAGCTCCCGGCACGCAGCTCGATGATTTTCTGACGATCGTAGGCGGAGGGGCGCAGATGTTGCACGACACTCGCAACATCGAAGCATCATTTACTGCGATAGGGTCGTTCAATGCTTATTTAGAAAATTCAGGTCGGAATTTTCTCGGGGTGAACGTTCAAGGCTCTGCCAGCCTAGATCGATGGGTTGATCAGTATGTCAGAGGAGCAAGTTTGAGCCTCGTCCAGAGGTTGCGATATAGTCCCGACCCCCCTTCATTTTTGGGAGGCATAAGGGCTGCATTTGAGGAAGACGATACCTTTCTTCGAGGCAACCAATCATTTCGGTCGAATCAAATCATCAACAGGACGACGATCCAAGGGAAATACCCTGTGTCTCGAGACCTCGCTCTTGAAGGAGGCTATACGTTTGCGCTTCGGCAGTTCGGTAGAATTCAGGGAGGAGAGGACATCCTGGAGACCAATCTCTTCAATACAAATAGTCACACTTGGTTCGGAGGACCTCGATATCAACTGACGCGAAACGACAGTGTCGCAGCCTTATATCGGCAGACGTTCTTTACGCAGACCCGTTCTAGTGGCGGCAGGACGACTAGCACGAATCTGATAAATATTGCGGGTGACTATACTAAGGAGTTCCAGGATTGGAGTTTCACAGTCCAGGGAGGAGTATGGTTCGCCGAACCAGTCGGGCGGACATTTCCAGGAGGTCTTCTCCAGGTTCGCACGAGACCTGATCGTGATACTGTCGTCACCCTTACTCTTTCACGGGGAGGTAGGCCTAATGGTTTTTTGCAAGGGGGGGCGATGATCAGCAACCTCGCACGCCTAGGAATCAGTCATAGAATCTATGAGCGACTCACCGTAAATGGGGCCGTCGGATATTCCTTAAATCAATTGTTTCCCAGCACGGATAGATCGACTAAGTTTCTTCTGGCCTCGTCAAGTCTCAGGTATAAGGTGACGAGAACCATTTCCGCCGATATCTTGTATTTATTCTCGAACTTCGATGTTGATCAGCCGGGACTTCAATACCAGTTTTCTCGTCATCAAGTAGGGCTTACGCTCACGTTTGCATTGGATTCATTGGACCTGGAATCATGGTACTAGGGAATTAAGGAGTATACCGTGGGCCCACAGACTCAAATAGAAGCAATTATGAGGCCACCCAGACGGAAGAAGTTGATCATCGAGAAGCGAAACAGGCTTTTCGATATTGACTGGTCTGCAATATGGGAGTACCGAGAACTGGGGTATATTCTTGTCTGGCGGGATATTACGGTACGATACAAACAAACCGCGATCGGCGTGGCATGGGTTGTGTTGCAACCATTGCTGATGATGCTGATCTTTACCGCGGTATTCGGGAAAATGGCCAAAATGCCCTCGGATGGGATCTGGTACCCTGCGTTTTCGCTGACGGGCATCCTCCCGTGGACCTACTTCTCCCAAGCCGTGAGTCGTGCGGGGGAAAGTGTGGTGGCGAATGCCAATATGGTCAGGAAGATTTATTTTCCTCGGTTATGGCTCCCCCTTGCGACGGTCATATCGCCGCTGGTCGACGTTGCCTTCTCCATGATTATGTTGTTTGGCCTACTGATCTACGCGGGGATTCCACTCACCTGGAAGGTAGTCACGTTACCGGTATTTATTCTGCTTGCGATGCTGACGGCCCTGGGGTTATGCCTCTTTACCTCGGCGTTGCATGCCAAGTATCGGGACGTAGGTCACGCCATCCCGTTTGTCATTCAAATATGGATGTATCTCACGCCAATTGTGTATCCAGTCAGTCTCGTGCCGGAACAGTGGAGATGGCTCTATGGCCTCAATCCAATGGTAGGCGTGATTGAGGGATTTCGCTGGGCGCTGTTGGGACAGACCGCTCCGGATCCAGTGGTGATGGTGGAGAGTGCCGTTGTGCTCTTCGTCGTGATAGTGGGGGGTCTGGTATATTTTAGGAGGATGGAGCGACAGTTTGCCGATATCGTTTAAGTTTGGAATGCAGGATGTGCTCGCCTGCAATGGTTTTTACTCTGGAGAGGGGAGCTGCGGCACGCCTCCTCAGTCAATGGAATGAATAATACTGAAAGAGAAGTAATATGAGTGATATTGCTGTCCGCATCGAGGGGCTCTCAAAACAGTACAGAATCGGTGCTCGACAGAAGGGGCAAGGCACTTTGCGTGATCATCTGGTGTCGAGCCTGAAATCTCTTTGGAGCCGAAACGGGCATGGAGTGCTGCCAAGAATAGCTGATTCTGTGAAATCCGATCGAATGGCTGCCTCGGATACATTCTGGGCCTTGCAGGATGTGTCATTCGATGTGAAACAGGGTGAAACGGTGGGAATTATCGGCCGGAACGGAGCGGGGAAAAGTACCTTGCTTAAACTGCTCTCGCGGATCACAGAACCGACTCGTGGCCGAATAGAACTTGACGGGCGTGTGGCGGCGCTCTTGGAGGTAGGGACAGGCTTTCACAGCGAGCTCACCGGGCGTGAGAATATATATCTGAATGGGACTATTTTGGGGATGAAACGGGCCGATATCACTCGCCAATTGGATGAGATCGTGACGTTTGCCGAAGTGGAACAGTTTATCGACACTCCGGTGAAACGGTACTCCAGCGGAATGACCTTACGATTGGCGTTTGCGGTCGCCGCCCATTTGAACCCGGAAATACTGATTATCGACGAGGTGCTGGCGGTCGGGGATGCCGCCTTCCAGAAGAAGTGTTTGGGTAAAATGGAAAGCGTGGCCGATCAGGGACGCACCATCTTCTTTGTGAGCCATAACCTGCCGGCCGTCACGCGCCTATGCGAGCGGGCCATCTTGTTAGATGAGGGCAAGCTCTGTCGGGACGGAGCAGCGCATGCGGTGGTCAATGCCTATCTGCACTCGGAGCTCGGCACGATGTCCGCACGCGAATGGCGAGATCCGCTCAAAGCGCCGAGGGGTGAGGTGATTCGATTGCGAGCCGTGCGAGTCCGCACCAAGGATGAGCAGGTTACCGATAGGGTTGACATCCGAAAGCCGGTCGGACTGGAGATGGAATATGAGGTACTCAAGCCCGGTTATAAGCTGATGTCATCTTTTGAGCTATGGAATGAGGAAGGCATCTGTCTTATTGATTCGGTTGAACACGATCTCGCCTGGCGAGGACGTGTTCGTCCGGTTGGTCGCTACCGAGCCACGGCCTGGATTCCGGGGAACTACCTCGCTGAAGGGACGTTCTTCCTGAGCGTATTCGTCGAAACCCTCGATCCCCATACTAAGCAAATCCATGAACGTCAGGTCGTGGCGTTCTCTGTCGTAGATACCTGTGAAGGCGACTCGGCGCGTGGTGACTTTGCTGGAAGGCTCAAAGGTGTCGTAAGACCGCTCTTGGATTGGAGCACTGTATTGAATTCTGAGAGCATTCAGACCGAGCGCGGGTGAGTTCTGAACGGCGGAACAAAGGGCATGGGACAATAATGGCGGACCCTGCTAATTCCCTTGTCTCAATAGGTATACCAACCTACAACAGGGCAAACAGTTACCTCAAGCAGGCGCTGCGAAGTGCGGTCAATCAGACTTATAAGAACATAGAGATTATTGTTTCGGATAACTGTTCAGCGGACGACACCGAATCAGTAGTCAAAGAGTTCAATGACTCACGAATAAAATACTATAGACAGAAAGAAAATATTGGCGCAGTACCTAATTGCAACTTCTGCTTGGAGCAATCTCAGGGGAAATACTTTTTGGCGCTTTACGATGACGATTTAATCGATGACGACTTTATATTCACCTGTATGAATGCAGTAGGATCTCACAGTGAACCGGGCGTTATCTTGACCGGAGCGCGTGTAATTGATTCCGAAGGGAAAGTGCTGGCGAGTTCTCATAATATGGTGAGCGGATACTCGACAGCAGAGTTCATATTGGGTTGGTTTGCCCGCAAAGTGCCTTTATATCTATGCAGCACCCTATTCAATACGGAAATGCTGAAACAGCTTGGGGGGTTTCATTCGAAAACAAACATGTATGAAGACGTCGCGGCGTTTGTTCAACTTGCGGCGAGGTATGGACGAGCCGATATTTTCGACATAAAAGCGAGCTTTCGTAGGCATGACAGTAATATGGGGAGAGATGTCCATTATTACGAGTGGTGTGAGGACAGCCTGTATCTTCTGGAGGTAATGTGCAAGGAAGTGCCTGAGCATGCGGCTTTGATAGCAGAGAGGGGCATGCCATACTTTTGCTTCAAATGCTATAGATGCGCCGCAGGAATAAAATCTCCAGTCACACGATTGGGCGCGTACCTCACGGTATACAAGACTTTCGATCGTTGCTATTCTCCGTTTAAATTTATGTATGTAAAGAATGCCTCACGCATCATCAACTGGTTGAAAGGGAAAATGGCAAGCTTGTAATCCGCATCCATAGCAGTCGTCCCCGACATCACAGTTTTAGAGGCGTTTATTGGTCTAGGTTTCTTCTCCAGATATCATTATGAAAATTGCATTTCTTGTTAACCAGTTTCCTTCTGTATCCGAGACGTTTGTCCTAAATCAGATTGTGGGATTGATGAATTTGGGACATGATGTCCATATTTTTGCAAGCAAATCGGTTAGGAAAGTCAAAACTCATGACAACTATGAAAAATATGACTTGTCAAAAAAGACTCACTACTATCGAATCCCCAAGAACAAAATACTCAGAATACTAAAAGCCATTTTCGTTATCATTAAAACGATGCCCGCTAATTATAATGTTATATTCAGATCATTAAATATCTTTAGATATGGAAAGCAGGCAGGCTCTTTGAGCCTCCTTTTTATGAGCATTCCGCTGTTAGAAAGAGGTCCTTTTGACGTCATCCATTCTCAGTTCGGTACGCTCGGACTAAGCGCCGTATCCTTAAATCAAATCCTTCCAAGTAAGTGCAGCATGGTGACATCCATCAGGGGTTATGACGTAACCGTGTTTCTCAAGAAACATCCGGGGGCTTATCATGAATTATTCAGGGAAGGAGATTTGTTTTTGCCGGTATGCAACTTTCTCATGGAACGGTTGATCCAGGAGGGCTGTGAGGAAAAGAAGATCGTAGTCCATCATTCGGGCATTGATTGTTCAAAATTTGAATATGTTCAAAGGCAACGGGTGCTTGGCGAGCCCATAAAGGTGCTGACGATTGCGAGATTGATTGAGAAAAAGGGAGTGGCTTTTGCCATTGAGGCTGTGTCACGCCTTCTTTCAAAAGGGGAACAGATAGAATATAGGGTAGTCGGTGATGGAGTACTGCGTGAGAATTTGCAGCGCTTGATAGAGGGAATGGGTATTGAACAACAGGTCAAATTACTTGGGTGGAAAACCCACGAAGAAGTTACAATGTTGCTTGAGGAATCACACGTGCTGGTTGCTCCGAGTTTGACTGCTAAAGGTGGTGACCAGGAAGGAATCCCAAATGCCATAAAAGAGGCGATGGCTTCCGGATTACCTGTAGTCAGCACGTTTCACAGTGGGATACCGGAACTGGTTACCGACAGGGTGTCGGGTTTGTTGGTGCCGGAGAGGGATGCCGCGTCCCTTTCGGATTCTCTTGCATATCTGATTGGCCATCCTGAAATTTGTAATGAGATGGGTCGGGCGGGAAGGAGACAGGTGGAGCAAAAGTTCGATACAAATTCCTTGAATAAGAAGCTAGAAGAATTATATCTCGGACTTAAGCAAGAAGCGTAATTCATGGTCAGGGAATCTTCCCATCCTTTGTCGTATACATCTATTTTTGATCTCCGATGTCGCTTTGGATTTGTGCCGATGATGTGAGATGGCGCCCGCGTTCTAAGCTCAGCTATTACATACAAGATAATATCCACAGATGATGGCTAATCGTTTGTTTGAGCGGACCAATCCAGAGGGAAACATGGCGCAGTTTGCTAATAGGCCAAAACTGCTCTTTCTCGCATACCCTTTTCCACCACTGCAAGTGATTGGTGCTGTTCGTACGGGGAACGTGGCAAGGTATTTGGCCAGGTTAGGGTGGGATGTGACAGTAGTAACCCCCGATCCCTCCGTATGGCGAAACGTTGAAGACTGCGGGAAGGTCTCGATGGAGTTAGAACGGGAGGGTATCAAACGGATCCTGACTGGCGTCCAATGGCGATGTCTGTTGCCACGCGGTCTGAAGTGCTGGGATCAGAACCTTGGTTGGCTTGCCGGAGGAGTCTGCCGCACTATTGCGCGGGGCTTGGGGATTGACAAGCATGTAGGTTGGATCAAAGCAGCGGAGAAAGCTTGTTCCACTCTGAATCCGAAGGATGTGGATATAATTCTTGCGTCCGGTTCGCCGTTCGTGGCGTTTCGACTTGCCAGAAGCCTCTCAGAACGGCTCGGTCGGCCTTATGTTCTTGATTATCGTGACCCCTGGACTGGTAACCCTCACGCCAACCGTCCCCCACGACTAGCGACTCTCAGGGAAGAGGCGAGTTTGCTTCAAGGTTGTGCTGCAGTCACCGTTGCGTCGCCTTCGTGGGGTACGGACTTGGATCAACGTTACGGTGTCGGGGAAAAGCTTCATGTCGTGACGAATGGCTACGATTCTAGTGAGATGGAATCCATTAAGCCGTACGACTTCGGCCACCGTGCATTTGTTTATACAGGAATCTTCTACCCACCAAAGCGCATCATCTCGCCGTTCCTGGCCGCGCTCAAGTGCTTGAAAGAGTCTCTGAATGAAACGAGCAACGAATGGTACTTTCACTACTATGGGGCGCAAGAAGACTATGTTCGTGAACAGGCAGTTCGATTTGGCCTAAATGATCGGGTTGTGCTGCACGGAAGAGTTCCGAGGCGCGAGGCCCTATCGGCGGTCAAGGGTGCTAGCCTCGCAGTAGTCCTTGTTTCTATTGAGGAGCAAGCCTCATCCGAAATGGCAGGGATGGTGCCGGCAAAAATATTTGAGGCCATTGGACTAGGAACGCCTGTTCTTCTCATTGCCCCTTCTGGCAGCGACGCAACAGCTTTAATGGCCCCCACCGGATTAGTGAAGAGTTTTACGGGTGCTGACACTCCAGGTATGGTATCGTTTCTCAACGATGTGGTCTGTGGACAGGTTCTTCAGCCAGGGAATGTCGAGATCTGTTCGTGGACAACCATCTCAAGAAAACTGGATACCTCTCTGCGAAGGGTACTGGCGCGCGATAGAAGTTATGTACATGTGAGAGACGGAAATAGCGGTCGGGATGGTGCGAATGAGCCAAGGTAGGCGCGTTAGACACGGATAGTGGTCATTCAATACATAAGCAGAGGAAGATGAAGACATAGTGGGCTCCATGATCAACCGACCTATTAGATTGGACCACAGGGCGCTGGCCAGCGGGGAATCGGCAGCAGCTCGATACATAGAAACCAATCCCCGCGTCACTCTGGTCGAGCGATGCTTGCTTTTTGCTTCCATAGTCGCGTTACCGCTGCAACATTATTTCCCCCCAGTGGCCGGGATGAGCTCTTCTTTTCTTCTCTTCGCCGCGCTCCTCGTATATGTCATTGTGAATCGTTCTCGCATCTTGGGTACGATTTGGTATCAGCCCGTTTTTATCGCAGCCTATGCCTTCTTCGTTGTGAGTGTCCTCCTGGAATTTTCGAGCCCGTTCCCCGACTATCAGCAGCCTAAGCGATTTTTAGAAATGCTCGTAGGCATGATTTCCGTGGCGGCTCTCTGTAGAGGTCGGTCGGCCTTGATCGCCGGCCTGTATGGATATATTGCGATAGCCTTGTGGGTATCAGTTCTCCTCTACATGATGGGATATGAAGCTCTACAGGGAGTGGACGCCGACAATTTCCATCAGGCCTCGAGTGCTCGTGGACAAGCGTTCCAGGAAAAGCCCCTGGGCGCCAACATAAATGGATTAGCCCTTGTGTGCGTGCAGGGGGGATTAATTGCATTCGCCCTGTCTTTGTCGGACAAGTGGAACCGTTTTAGGTTCCCATTGCTGGGAATAGTTGGCGTCTGCCTTTCCGGCTCGTTGTTGGCGATGTCCAGAGCTGCTGTTGTGGTGATTCTCGTGGGGCTTGCAGCCATACTCTATGCTCGCGGATTCAGGCAGGGAAAGGCATTGATCCTTGTTTCCGTCTTAGGCATGGGCATTTATGCGGTGGTTCCTGACGCTGTCTGGTCCCGGATGCAGTTCTCGACCGAGGTGAACAGTAGTGGAAAAATGGAATCCCGTGCAAAGTTATATACCAATGCACTCAATCGCCTCCCGGAATACATCGTGGCTGGTGTTGGTGCGGGAAATTTCAAACAGAAGTGGGCATTGGAAAAGGGGTTTTCCGCTGTCAGAATGTCATCCGACGGAAAATCAACCCAGATCTCCGTGCATATGGCGCACAACGCGTTTATACAGCTCACAGTTTACTGGGGAATTCTCGGTCTCTCGACGTTTCTGTTGATCATATGGTGCGTCTATCGTTCAATTCCATTACAATGTGGTCGTGATGGGCTTTCGCTTGCGATGCTGGGGATTATAGTCTCGCTAGGTCTATACTTGCTTTTCTCACATGAGTTTGCGGGCAAAGGATTTTCCAATGGTGTAGGCATGTTGATCGGTGCCCGGCGATGGATCTGGCCTAGGGGCATTGTGCCGGCAGTTGAAGAAAACAGGTTTCCGTCTGGCGCCGATACTAACACTGGCTCGGGCTGCCACTCTAGGTAGAGTGAAAAGGTTGATTCGATTGAGCTGGCACTATTTACTGCAAGGGACGGTCAAAAAATACACTAGCCTTTCGGAGTCCTGGATAGTATGGCTCTCACCTGGGGAAAACAGAAATCCGCATCATTGTAACATGCCGGGCAATATTTGCTTCCAGCACAGATAGGAAGATTTCTAATCATAGAAGCTTCCTAAAGAGGATTCATCCACGTGAACTGCCGCCTTCTCTATCTTGTCGGGCAACTAGGCTTAGGGGGATTAGAGCGACAGCTATTCTACCTGATGGGGTCTATGGATCGAAGGCGGTATAAACCAGTCGTGGCGGTATGGGGGAATTCTCACGACGATCATTACGTTCCATTAATTCGTGCGCTCGAAGTACCCGTGGTCGTTCTAGGCATTAAACCAACACGATTGGCGAAGTGGCAAGCTCTGCGCAGTTTGGTGTCTGATCTTCGACCGGAGGTGATTCATTCTTACGGGTTCTATACGAACATCCTTGCTTGGTGGGCTACGCGAGGTACGGTAGCCATACCTATAGGATCAGTGCGAGGCAACTTCACTAGAAATGGCCGGGATGCGGGGAAAGTGGTTGGGCGACTATGTGGGCGATGGCCGCCGGGCCAAGTTTACAACAGCTTTAGCGCGGAGCAGGAGGCAAAGCACTCCACTACGATCTTTAGGCCTCGCCGCATCTACGTCGTCACGAATGGAATCGATCTCGATCAATTCTCTCCTAGACCGCATCCTGAATATGGATATGCTCTGGCAGTGGGAAGCCTGCTCCCAGTAAAACGTTGGGACAGCCTTCTTCGAGCCGTTGCGCATCTTGCCGGGAGGGGATTAGAGCTTGAGGTACGCCATGCCGGCTCAGGGCCATTACGAGAAGAACTAGAGGCCATGGCAAAAAAGCTGCACGTTGAGCACCTGTTTCGGTTCCTGGGTAAGCGACATGATATTCCAGACCTGCTTGCTGGTGCGGCATTCCTGGTGCATTCCGCTGAGAGCGAGGGATGTCCGAATGTCATCATGGAAGCTATGGCCTGCGGTCGTGCCGTTGTCGCCACCGACGCGGGTGATGCTTCCTATTTGATTGATGATGGCAAGACGGGGTTTGTTGTGCCTAAAAATGAGGAAACCGCACTCGCCGATCATATCGCAACCCTTCTCAACAACCGCGAGTTGTGTCGCCGAATGGGAGATGCCGGACGAAGGAAGGCCGAGCAGGCATTCGGGCTTGATCGCCTGCGGGATCAAGTCTTTGAGGTCTACCGGGCTGAAGGGTGGAAAGATTGATAATACCCGCAGAGTCTGCGGTTGTGACGACATAAATCGTGGGAACAAGTGTTCACCCCATGGCCTCCGGCATCACCAGCAACCAAGTTGGCCGGCCACTATAACCCCGAATCCCGAGGATCCAATGCAAACATCACTGATTGAGGCTCGAACTATTACGGACCTTGTGCCAGACGACCTCACCGCATTGCAGATAGCCATATCCCCAACCGTTGGAGCCGCGGTTCATCTGTGCGCTGTCGGGGACATCATGCTTTCTGGTCGAGTTGGAGTTACTTTGAGCCTTCCTGCAAGGTCTGGCGATATCTTCGCCGAGATTGCCCCACTCTTGCGGAAGGCTGATATTACCTTTGGGAATCTAGAATCTCCTCTAACTGAGGAAATTGCTCCCCGGCAGCTGTACTCAGCTCCTGTAACAGGGGCTGCCTATCTTAAACAGAGCGGATTCAATTTGATTAACTTGGCCAATAATCATGCCTATGACTACGGTCAGGCTGGCTTAGCAGCGACGCTTTCTGCAACAGAGAAGGCGGGGTTGGTACCTCTAGGTGTGGGCGATAGCATTCCTGGGGCTCGGCGCTTGGTCCGGACAGATACCAACGGGCTTCGGATTGGTTGGCTAGGTTGCGGCCGGAGCTTGGTTTTTCAACGTGAAGTGGGACCGAATTACTGGGAGTTTGATGAGCAAGAATTGCTTGATGCTATAAAGCTCAATCGGGGCGAGGTCGATCTGTTAATTGTTTCCATTCACATTGGATTGATGTATATCGACTATCCTCGCCCGGAACACAAGATGATGGCCGAAAAACTTATGAGCGCTGGAGCCGACTTAATTTTGATGCACCATGCACATGTGCTCCAAGGCGTTCAGGTTACCTCGGAAAGGCGTGTGTGCTGCTACAACTTAGGCAACTTCATATGTGACTGGACAGAAGGAAACGTGAAGACTCCAGTAATGGTGCGCGAACAGAACGAAGGCGCAGTATTCCTGTTTGGCTTGAATCGACAAGGTGTGGCAAGCTTGGTTGCACTTCCTATTTGGATAGGAAATGATTGCAAGGTTCATTGGGCCAATGGTCCACGCGGGGTTGAAATCCTCAATCGACTCACACGTATCAGTCAGGATCTTGAGAGCAACTTTCTCTCAGCTTTTAAAGGACAACGGGCGGAACGAAATGCTACTTTGATCATCAAAGTTATTTGGTTTCATGTTCGGCATGGCAATTGGCCATTTGTCCTTGAATCGCTAAGAAAGGCTCGTTTAGAACACGTGGGAATGATCATGCGCTGGTTGGGTGGCGCACTTAATCGATTTGCTAAAAGGTCGCTTGTCTGATGCGCCAGGAGAAATCAAAAGTCACGAGTACTTCCCGCCCCGGGGTGCTCCTCATTGGCAATTTCCTGTCTGCTTCTCGAGGAACTCGTGGGGTGTGCGAAGATCTAGCAGTTGGACTCGAGGCCGCTGGCTGGAAAATCATGACGACCTCTTCGCGTTCTGCTCGCGTTGCTCGTCTAGCTGACTTTCTACTGACGGTATGGCGAGAGCGAACCCAGTATCAAGTTGCCCAGGTCGATGTGTACAGCGGACCGTCATTTCTGTGGGCTGAGTTGGTGTGTCGAGCATTGAGGATGGCTAGGAAGCCGTACATTCTGACACTGCACGGAGGAAATCTTCCTGCATTCGCGCAAAGGCATGCCAAGAGGGTTCTCAGCCTCCTGCAAAGTGCAGATGCCGTGACCACTCCATCTGCCTATCTCTATGAACAGATGCAGGTTTATCGAAAAGACCTAGTGCGCTTACCGAATTCGTTGGAGATAAGTAAGTATCTGTTCAAGCATCGAAATCGTCCTGCGGCGAACTTGGTATGGCTGCGGGCCTTTCATAATATCTATAATCCCTCTCTGGCGGTAAAAGTCGTCGCTGTGCTTGCCAACGATTTTCCCTCCGTGAATCTCGTGATGATTGGTCCCGATACGAAAGATGGAAGTCTCGATTTGACCCGGAATTTGGCTGCAAAGCTCGGAATCCTTGACAGGATAACGTTCGTCGGGCCTGTCCCTAAAGCTACTACTCCTGAATGGATCAATCGAGGCGATATTCTGCTCAATACGCCGAGGATAGACAATACGCCGGTGACCGTACTTGAAGCGATGGCCTGCGGTGTGTGCATTGTCAGTACCAAAGTGGGTGGCATTCCGTACTTGATCGCAGATGAGTGCGATGGGCTCCTTGTCCCTGACACCGATGAGGTAGCAATGGCGACGGCAGTAAGACGTCTCATGGAGGAAGAAGGAGTGGCCGGGCGGTTGTCTCGTAACGGCCGCTTAAAAGTTGAGCAATTTGATTGGTCTACTGTCCTTCCCCAATGGGAGCGGTTATTTAGGGATGTTGCTGAAAGGCGTACAGTATGACATCTGCGTGGCTTAAGGTTTACTATAGCTTGCCAGTATCACTACGTTCGATTGCGGCGAGCATGCGTGGGCTGTATCTCCGATCCTGGCGATATGGGCCCGAGACCGAACGTTTGGCTGAAGAAGCGATCGGTCGGGAAGGTTGGAGCCCAGCCCAGTGGCGCGTCTGGCAAGAAGAACGGTTGGCCTTTGTGCTCCATCGCGCGGCGACACAGGTCCCATATTATCGAAAGCAATGGGCTGAGCGACGATTGCGAGGGGATCAGGCTTCCTGGGAGTATTTAGAGAATTGGCCGATTTTGGAGAAAGATACGATCAGGGGAAACGCTCGTGCATTCGTGGCCGATGACTGTGATGTGCGCAAGATGTTCCCTGAGCAGACGAGTGGGAGCACCGGGAAGCCATTGAGTTTGTGGGGAAGCATACAGACCGTGCGTACGATGGCTGCCTGGAGTGAGGCCAGAATTCGTTACTGGAACGGAGTGTCTCGCCACAACCGCTGGGCAATGATTGCTGGTCAACTTGTCACTCCGGTAAGTCAGCGGAGACCGCCATTTTGGGTATGGAATCAGGGGTTGAATCAGCTCTATATGTCTTCCTATCACCTTGCACCGGATCTCATGGAGTCTTATCTCGATGCCCTCATTCGTTATCGTGTGACGTATCTCTACGGATATTCCTCATCGCTTTACGCATTGGCACAGACTGCGTTGGTCTTAAGACGTAAAGATTTGCACATGACCGTGGCTTTCACGAGTGCCGAGCCTCTCTTTAAATATCAACGGGAGGCCATTGGTAAGGCGTTCAACTGTCCAGTACGCGAGACCTACGGGATGGCAGAAATGGTTGCCATGGCAAGCGAGTGTACTTCAGGCCGGCTGCACCTGTGGCCTGAAGTTGGGTTTGTAGAAGTTATGAAGGAGGGGTTACCAATAGCGCAAGGGGAATCCGGTGATCTTGTATGCACAGGCCTACTGAATGCCGATATGCCTCTCATCCGGTACCGCGTAGGCGATCAAGGGTGCCTCGAAAATAGTTCCGGCACCTGCCGATGTGGGCGGACGTTACCTGTTATGACATCGGTAGATGGAAGGATAGCTGACGTCCTTTACACAAGGGATGGGAGGCGTGTTGGAAGATTAAGCCCAGTTTTTAAGGGTGACCTTGCCGTACGAGAGGCTCAAATCATACAGGAAACCCTTGATTGCGTGAAAGTGAAAGTTGTGCCAACTCCTGACTTTGCTTCACATCATGAACGTGTGATTGTGGAAAGACTCAAAGAGAGAATGGGGGACGTAGAAGTTATGATAGAGCCAGTGGCGGAAATTCCTCGGGGAGCCAGTGGGAAGTTTCGAGCTGTAGTTTGTAACATTCCTGGTGTTGTGTCCCAAAAGTCGTTTGTGGTAAGCCCGTCGAGCCGCGAGCGGAAGTAGATGTAAACCTATCGCGAAGTCGTTTTGGCTGGCCCGTGGGCCAAGCAGCTGTGTCAAAGATCTTTCGCACTTTTGCTTAGCTTCCCTGATCCATGTTGTGCCATGATGGCCTCTTCCTGAATTGGCTCTAACAACGTTTCTATGGCCAGATATCGGCGTGTTCCTCACTTCGTGCTTGTGATATAGCCGGGCTGATGTAAGCTCCCCCGTCAAGGAGACACTTCGAAAGGAGAAGTTCTCGCTTCGCGATGGGCCCGATACATGGCGGGCGGGATTCCGTCCAGCGTGTCATGGGGCCGCTCTTCATTGTACTCCTGCATCCATTGGGCACTGATCTCCCGCACCTGCTCAAGCGAGTCGAACACATAAGCATCCAGCACTTCATGCCGGAACGTCCGATTGAACCGTTCGACAAACGCATTTTGACTCGGCTTGCCTGGTTGAATATAGCGCAGAGCGATGCTGTGCTCCGCACACCAGCCAGCAAAGCACTCCGCCAGAAATTCTGGTCCATTGTCGAGACGTAAGGCCTGGGGCTGTCCCCGCCAGGCCACCACTTGCTCCAACACCCGAATGACTCGTTCAGCGGGCAGCGAGGTATCAATTTCGATCGCGAGCCCCTCTCGCACGCCTTCATCCAGGATATTCAAGGTTCGGAACCGGCGTCCGCCATAGAGCGTGTCACTCATAAAGTCCAGGGCCCACACCGCATTGGGCGCAGGCACGACCGTCAACGGGTGACGGAGGCGCACTGGGAGGCGCTTCTTCGTGCGTCGAGGCAGATTCAACCGCAGCTGGCGATAGACCCGCCACACTCGTTTTGCATTCCAGCGATGCCCGTCCAGCCGTAACCGGGCAAAACATTTCCAGAAGCCCCAGCGTGGGTGAGCTGTCACCACGGCCGTCAGCGCCTCAATCACCGGTGCATCCCGCTGCACCCTGTCCACCACCGGCCGGTAGTAGGTGGCGCGACTCAGCCCCACGACGCGACAGGCCCGCTGAACTGGAAGTCGATGCTCCGTGACCAACTGCGTCACGAGCTCCCGGCGTACAGCGGGCCCTACAGCTTTTTTGCGACCACATCCTTCAGTGCGGCATGCTCTAAAGACAAGTCGGCATACATCCGTTTGAGGCGACTATTCTCCTGTTCCAATTCCTTGAGCCGTTTCACATCAGAGGCCTCCAAGCCCCCATACTTGGCTTTCCACTTGTAGTAGGTGGCGGAGCTGATGCCGTAGTGCCGCCAGAGCTCATTGACGGGACGGCCAGCGTCAGCCTCCTTAAGAATTGACACGATTTGGGTTTCGGTGAACTTCGACTGCCGCATGAGAACCTCCTGGCTAAGAGTGACTATTGTGCCAGAACGTTCTCCTTTCAGACTGTCTCAAATTAGGGGGAGCTTACACTGAGTCGCGAGGAGCATGAAGGTGGCGAATGCGTGCCCTGGCAACTAGCATTCTTCTTTCGCTAACACTGCTTCGGCGCTCTAAGTCCTTCAGGTAAAACCTTAGGCTTCCCACACGCCTCATCAACTTGATCTTGCGTAAGGAATGCTGCGTTTTTGAAATCGGCACCCCCAATCCGCGCTCCCTCCATTTGAGCTCCCAAAAGCATGGCCCCTTCAAAGGTCGCATTTACTAAGTTAGCACCACTCAGATTTGCGCCTAAGAGCATCGCATGGCGTAGGTCTGCAGACTCGAGATCAGATCCGTGCAGATCAGCGCCGGCTAGCATAGCCATATGAAGATTTGCGCCGTTTAGCTTAGCCTTCCTAAGGCGCGCGCCAGCAAGCATTCGCCCTTTGGTGTCTTCGGAGTGCAGTGTCTCAACTCTAGGGGAACTAGGCCATCCCATTATGGAATAAGAGCCAAGCAAGAGAACCAGGGTAAGAACAACTGGCCAGAAGATCCCTTTCCATTTGTGATGACCATTAATCTTCATCCATCCTCGAAGCGCGAGACTCAGCAACACGGATGCAAGTCCGACGCATACCCACGCTATGGTTTCGCTCTTCGTTGCGTGTGCTCCCACAACGGTTAGAACTCCACGGCCTAACCACTCTATGGTTACACCGTTTTTCGCAGCAAAGATTCCGGCGACGAGAGCGAAGAAACCGGCCGCAAGCTCGAGAAAAAACTTGTACATATCTCTGAGGAGTGTTGTGAACAGGAATTAAGTCGTTATAAATATTGCCGTCCCACTATGATGACGGCGGTAGTATACACCAAGACAGTCTTTTACTTCAGCGGGAGGTCCCTACCTGTATAGGCTGGGGAATCGTGCGTTGGGCATGATGAGGAGCTAAGAGGGGGAAGTCCTCTGCGGATTGTGGAGATCGGAACCGCTAGTCTAGGCCAGGGCGTCGAGAGTGATCTTCCCCCGATTTCGTGGACAGGTGGTTACGCGACTGCCGCCCTCGCTTCAAACTCGACTGGAGCGTGATAGCCGAGGGTCGAATGCTGACGCTGCCGATTGTAGAATACCTCGATGTATTCGAAGATGTCCTGCTTGGCTTCGTCTCGGGTGACATACTGGCGCTGATGTACCAGCTCACGCTTGAGCGTTCCGAAGAAACTTTCGACGCACGCGTTGTCCCAGCAGTTGCCTTTACGGCTCATGCTCGGAATGAGGCCGTACTCAGCGAGTCGGTGCTGGTAGCTCAGCGCGGCATACTGACTGCCGCGGTCCGAATGGTGCACGAGCCCTGCCGTGGGAGTGCGATTCACCCAGGCCATTCTGAGGGCCTGCTCCGCCAACTCACCCGTTAACCGCTGGCCCATGGCCCAGCCGACGACCCGGCGTGCATACAGATCGAGCAGCACCGCCAGATAGAGCCAGCCTTCTACTGTCCAGACGTAGGTCAGGTCTCCGGCCCACACTCGATTGGGAGCTTCACCCGTGAAGGCCCGATCCAGAGTGTTCGCGGCCACCGGGAACTGATGCTGGGACTGGGTGGTGGCGCGCCACTTCGTCACGGTCTTCGCCCGAATGCCGCCGTGGCGCATCAGCCGTGCCACGCGATGCTCGCCAACGCGGTGCCCCTGTTTGACCAGGGCGTTCCAGATGCGGGGACTGCCGTAGGTCTCCCGCGACTCCCGGTGGATCACCCGAATGGCCGAGAGGAGCGTACGCGTCTGGATAGACCGGGCACTTTCCGGCCGTGATCGCCACGCATAATAGCCCGCTGCTGAGACCGCGAGGGCACGGCACATCAGGCGGATCGGATCGCGACGGTCGTGTTCTTGGATCACGCGGTATCTCATCGCGACTCCTTCGCGAAGAACGCCGCCGCCCGTCGTAAAAAATCCCGCTCCTGTTTCAACGTGGTGTTCTCTCGCCTCAGCCGCGCCAGCTCCTCCTGTTCCTCGCGCATCGACTGGCGGGAGTGTCCGTGGCGCTCTGCCTGCTGTTGCTCGGCCCGCCAACGGTCGAGCAGGTGGTCAGCGATACCCAGGTCCCGGGCCACGTGGGTGACCGGCCGTGCCGAGTCTCGCACCAACCGGACCGCTTCTGCTTTAAACTCGTCCGTGTACTGCCGTCTGGTTTTCGTGGTCATTCTTTCCTCCGATTTCATCACATTCCTCCTTATACAGGTGTCTATGAAATCGGGGGAAGGTCAGAGCGATCTCGAGTCTGAAGGGAGCCGAGGACAAAATGAGGCGACGACGAACAGAAACCGGATAGGAGGCCTTCGTGTGCTGGGGAACCCGACGATGACCGGATACCCGATAATCGAGCAGGGCAGCACGGTGGGAGATCCGGCGTGGCCTCAGGAAAGCCACTCATCTTACCCCGGGAGATCTCTTGGAGTGTCAGAGGCCTTTCCCTGACTATCACGCTGGCAACAGAGTGGGAGGCTCCAGGAGAAGTCAGCCGCGGGCATCGTACTTCTCTCATGGGACGAAGGCCCAAATCGTGAGGAGCAAGGAGGAGTGAAAACCGACTCGATGGGTATGGAGTGGCAGCAAGGAGACCATCCGGCAGATCACACGGAGAACACGCGGGGCGAGCGTGGAGCGGGTGATCCGCGATCTGAATGGCAGCCTTCCGGGATGGGTGAGGTACTTCCGGTATGAGCAGTATGGCTCCGTCTTCCGAGGGCTCGACCAATGGATTCCGCGGCGCCTTCGAGGCGATGTGTTCAAGCAGAAGAAGCGACCGTACACCGTCGCGCGTTTTCTGCACACGTTGGGCGTCCCCATGCCGCGGGCATGGTCGGGGGCCTGTCAATGCCGTCGCTGGTGGAAGGCCTCGCAACATCCTGCTATGAAAGAGGGGGTGAAGGTGGCTTGGATCAATGCCCAGGGGCTCTTGAGTCTGACGCAGCAGTTTGAGTCGCTCCAATTCTCAGGAAACCGCAGTATACGATGAGTACGTGCGGTGGAGTCGATGTTCCCCCATTATGAGTAGCGCCTATGATTAGAGTCCAGGGGGCTCCTGTTGCTGTTTTGCTGACCAACTGCTGTGCATAGACGGCGGGTGTCAGCCCACCTAATGCTTTCTTCGGTCGCTCCTCGTTGTACTCACGTCGCCACGCTTCAATGATGGCTTGGGCATGGGCGAGATTCAGGAACCACTGCTCGTTCAGACACTCATGGCGAAAACGTCCATTAAATGACTCGACGTAGGCATTCTGGTTGGGCTTGCCCAGTTCAATCAGCCGCAGCATCACCGTGTGCGTATGAGCCCACATCAGCAGGGCTCGACCACAAAATTCCTTCCCATTTTCCGTACGAATCATCTGCGGCAGACCGCGGGTTGCGGCCAGTGCATCGAGGATCTGCGTGACACGCTCACCGCTGATGCTGCGTTCCGGGACAATGGCAACTGACTCATGCGTGGCATCGTCTACGATCGTCAAGCACTTGATGGCCCGGCCCTCTGCACTACGGTCAAACACGAAATCCATGGACCAGATTACGTTCGCGGCGTCAGGTCGCACCAGCGGCTGGCGCATGCCCACCGGGACCTTCTTCCGTGTGCGGCGCCGCAGCTGCAACTGGGCTTCCCCATAAAGGCGTTCCACCCGTTTGTGATTCACGTCATGGCCCTGTTGCCGCACCTTCAGGTAAATCATGCTAGCCCCATAGCGCCGATAGCGAGAGGCCAGTGTGAGAATGACCTGCCGGAGCTCGGCGTTCCGATCCGGCACAGACCGGTACCGCAAACTGCTCGCACTCATGCCAATGACCTTCAAGGCCCGGCGCTCCGACAGGCCCCGGCCACACATCCAGCGCACCACCTCCCGACGAGCCGGTGCGCCTACCACTTTTTTCGAAGCGCCTCCTGGGTGACGGCCTGCTCTAGCAGCGCCTCGGCCAGTAACTTCTTGAGCCGGGCATTCTCCTGTTCCAACCCCTTCAGCCGCTTGGCGTCCGACACCGTCATGCCGCCGAACTTGTGCCGCCAGAGATAGTAGCTCGCTTCGGAAAACCCATGCCGTCGACACAGATCCTTGACCGCGACTCCGGCCTCTACCTCCCGTAAGAACCCCAGAATCTGGACTTCTGAAAATCGCTGCTTCATTGCCAATCTCCTTTCGTGAAGAGATTGGACTCTAACTCATGCTGCTACTCAATACGGGGGTGACGTCGGAGTGGGAGGATGGGGCACGTGAGTGCCCCTCCTACACGATTATGGATCTTCAGTGAACTTGGAGTATTGGCGCAGCGAGTGATTGAGTGTCGCCACCAGCGCTGTATTCATAGGCGCCAATATCATAGGCTCGTCCTTTGGGACGAGTCGTGCCGTCGAAGTCTATTCTGGCCGTAGGGAGGGATAAGCCCTTGTCGATGGCTGGGCTTTGTTCTGGGGGTAAACCCTTGTCGATGGCTGGGCTTCGTTCGTTCAGTTTGAAATTTGGCGATACGGGAGGAGTCGCTGGAGCATTGACAAAGTTAGGATTGCTCGTGTTGATGACATTGCCAGATTGCGTATAGTGGACCCCCTCCGTTGGACTGCGATCCATCCAGAGCGTATTTCTCGGAGCAGTCGCATAGAATATGTTGTTATTGATCTGCACTCCTGTACTGCAACAGGCTACCCAGCGTATTCCCGATGCTGTCCCTCCGCCTACCTGTAGATTTTGATAAAAAATGTTGTTTTCAATAATGGCCCCATTTACCCATTCCCCATAAATGACGACACCTGCAGCGCGTCTGCTATAGGCAAAGACGTTGTTCCTAATAACCGCATCCTCTACTTTGCCGAATTCAGGACTGGGGAAATTGGTAGTGTTGAAAGGGTCGTAATTCCCGCGAAGCTGGATACCATAATGCTCAGGAGCATAGATAATGTTATTGGTGATGGTCCAGCGCGATCCATTGATGTACATCCCGTGACCGCCGCCATACACTCGGTCTCCTGCATCGCTGATCACATTGCTGTCAAATACGTTGTCAATGCCGCCAGTCCCAAGAAACCCGCTGTTGTAGGAGTTCTTAAACCAATTACGCCGTATGACGCAGCTTTGGCAGTTGTACCATCGAAAACCACCACCGCCTTCAAACGTCAATCCTTCTACGTGGATGTAGGCAATGGGTTTGTTGTGACCCGGCAAGACTTGGAGCAAGAACCTCCAGAATTTTGGATTAGCTGGATCGTTATCATCAAAGAAAATAACAGGCTCATGGCCTGGATAAGCCAGGATCTTAATAGGTGCGTTAACCGTTCCGCTGACCCCCAAGTGTAGACGGCCTTCTGAGTACTTCCCGTTCTTGATGTAGCAGGTATGTCCCGGGGCGAGAACACTCAGACACTTCTTTACTGTGCGAAAAGGGGTGGCTTCGTTCGTGCCGTTATTGCTGTCACTGCCACTCTTTGCGACGTAGTACGTTGCTGCCTGGGCCGACACGGTTGGCAAGAGGGCACTCGCCAGCATGAAGGCACCGATTGCTTGCTTGAGTCGATGCATAAGATGTCTCCTTGTAGTTCGCAACACGCGGGGGGAGGTCTCGAGTATTATATCGAGAGTTTCCCCTGAATAATGTTCGGCGCCATGTTGGAGTGTAGCAACCATTATGCCAAATAGGCATTCACTAGTGGTTACAAAAATAGAAGAAATTGCAGGAAACCTGTTCAACCTCGTTCAAAACTGTTCATGGGCCATAAACAGTGCGCGTTGAAATGAACTCCAGAATTCTGGCGGCTCGCTCCAGAGGGTCCCCCAGACCTAGGTGACGAGGCAGCTTGCTTTGTGGTGTATTTGATGATTAGATTCAAATAACCACTCCATGTTCCAAAGGAGCAGTTCATTAAGACAATAGGCCGAATCCTCCAAATGATGGCAATGGCTGAGCCGTGCGTCGGTGGGCGCTGCCGACCTGCTAGTGGGAGAGGATCAGGCGGGCCTGGTCTCCTCATCTTAAGAGCTGATACTGTTGTGTCTGGTAGGTGGCTGACGACGTGTTGATACAAGAAATGGTTACGCTGCGGGCGAACGCCATCACCCGACTGGTGGCCAAGTGGGCTATGCGCGCTGCGAGTGGCAGCAGGGGTCGGTCTATCTACCCAATCACAGAAACTGCCGCTCAGACACACCTAGGTCCGGGACTTCCGTTAGGATGTAGAGGTTTCGTTAACGCTCTATCTAGCACTGAACCTTCCCCCGGGCGTCCGAAACATGGGCTGAGCGAGCGTCGGCTGGAGGGGAGGGTGACGAATGGCTGGCGCTCTTCCTCGATGGGAAGGCATTTGCCCAAGCCCGACTGGTGATCGTTCTAGGGGGGGGCGTGCAGATCGCGACGTAAGACTCGGCGGTTCGATTCTAGTTCCCGTGTGTGTCGATTGCCCATCGGCTTCACAATTTCAATCACGATCAACATCATAAGGGGAGAGCTATCACCTCCGGGAAAAGCTCAAGGTTGGGTTTCATGAACCCCCCCGGTGTCTGACACTGAGCCTGCCAAGAAATCGGTTTCGCAAACCGCGCCAGGAACGACAGGCGGAAGGCAGTCCGACGTACTATAAAAGAAAAGTGTGGAACCGGTTATTCCGAAGGTGACTTTGATACAAAAGATCGCGAAATACATATTAGCTGGTAATGTCAAGGGATTGATTCGGGCAGCATTAGGCACAATGATGCCAGGCGCATACCGACGCGGTAGAGCGTATATCTTCGAGCTCGAACGCTTGTCCGATAATGTGATATTCCCCGAGTCATATGAATTCCGAAGGACAAATGATATAAACGCTATGGTCGATTTCGGGTTAGAGAAAGGGATTTGCGAAAAACGCCTCAAGGCGGGCGATTGGTGTTTTGCAAGTTACAAAGGAGATAAGATAGTTAGTGTGATTTGGGGACATAAGGGGTCATATTACGTGCGAGGGATGGGTTATTGGCATAGGTCTAGTCAAGATGACAGTTACGTGTATGGTGCTCTAACCAAACCGGACGAGCGCGGAAAAGGGTTATTCAAAGCGCTCAAATATCTTATCTCGAAGGAGCTACTCAAAAGTACGAGCGGAAAGATAACGACACTCGTTGAAACAGAAAATGCCATCTCCATAAAGACTAATCGAAAGATGGGCTTCAGAGAAGTGGAAGTCATAGACCACACAACAATATTATGGATAAAGAAAACGAAAGTACGACATCTTGATACGGACAATGTTGAACCGAGGATGTTCATGTTTCCGCCATCTGGTATGTATGTGATATGAGAAATTGGAACAGCGTGATCGTAGTGGACCAGATAACTAAAAGAGGTTACCCAATGGCTGAGATGTGGTGTGGCGCTATCACGGCGGCCGACCCTGAGGCGACCGTACCATGGACCTGATAGCGGCGTGTACCCGCCATCTTCTTCTCCCGATGTACCTGCGTTTGATCGGCTCTGAACAGCTGCCGCAGTACCGACGGCTCTTGAAGAGCCAGTTCCTTCCCGAGGAGGAGCTCCGCAGGCGCCAATGGACAGCGGTGCAGGATATGCTGCACTACGTCTACGGCCACAACCGCTTCTACCGGCGGCGCCTGCATGAGCTGGGTGGGAGCCCGGAGGACTTCAAGTCCTGGGAGGACTTCGAGCGCCTGCCGCTGCTCACCAAGGACGACCTCAGGGAGCACGCCGATGAACTCCTCTCTGACGGCTGGGACGTATCGAGCCTCATAAGGAAGCGGACCGGAGGGTCCACTGGGGTGCCGGTCCACGTCTACAGGGATTTACGGGCCTCCAGGATGAAAACGGGAGTGGTGATGCGCCACGATGAGTGGGCGCACTTCCAGGTGGGTGTGAAGAAGGCGGCACTCTGGGGCGATGTCAAGCCGCGAACCTCCCTATGGCACAGGGTGACTGACACTCTCTATAACAGGACCATCTACCTTGACACGCTCGAGATGGACGACTGCAACATGCTCGACTTCGCTGAGGCTATCCGACGGACCTCAACGAAGCTGCTCTTCGGCCACGGCCACTCCCTCTACCATTTCGCCCGGTTCTTGCGTGACCGCCGCGTCACAGACCTGAAGCTCAAGGGAATCATCTCAAGCGCAGAGATGCTCCCCCCAGGGGAGCGGCGCATTGTGGAGGAGGTGTTCGGCAACGTCGTGTTCGATCGTTACGGGTGCGAGGAGGTCGGGCTCATCGCCTCCGAGTGTGAGCGGCACGACGGGATGCACGTGGCCGCGGAAGGCGTGTACGTCGAGATCCTCGACGGCACGGAGGAGGTGCCCGGGCGGGTCGTCGTTACGGACCTGCTCAATCACGCAACGCCGATCCTGAGGTATGAGATCGGTGATATGGCCATGACTAAGCCCGGCCCTTGTACCTGCGGACGCGGACTCCCCCGGATCGGGCGAGTGATTGGCCGGACGAGCGACTTTCTCTACACTCCGGAAGGCAGGCAGATCTCCGGCATCTCGCTCCTCGACACGATTATCATCCACATCGCAGGGTTCAGGCGGGTCCAGGTGGTGCAGGAGTCGCTGGACTCGCTGACGTTCAATGTGGTGAAGGGGGAGGGCTTTTCGGACGCTAGCTTGGAGGCACTCGCCGCGGCTGTCGCGAAGTATTTTGGCCCCTCGATGACTCACAAGGTGGTGATTGTTGACGCTATCCCCCTGACCGGCCGTGGCAAGTTCCAGTTCTCCATCTGCAAGGTCAAGCCACCGAGGTGACGTGGGCGTGTAAGCTCCCCTAGATTGGGATAGTCATAAGGAGAACGTTCTAGCACGGAACCCGGGCTGGCTCAATCTGCCCCCAAATTACCCAGTGTCCAAGAAATCAGGAGTGGTACAGATCCTTCATGCAATTCCAATCACCATGTCATGAGGCTGCCCTTCGTTGTTGCACCTCTTCTCAACTGAGCTTCGATGTGGGCGTCGCAGTGGTCTGACTCTCTGTGAGCACAACCGATTCGGATCAATTACAACCCAGATAGACGGGGCCTGGCGGTGTCCGTTGTAGCCTACAGTGTTTACAGTCTAATAAATCTCTTCGAATCATCTTTCTCTAATTTTTTAAATCTTTTAATTGCTTAGAGAATTTCAAATGTGGCATGATTTATGCTTTATTACTGAACCTCATTCCGAGGAACCGCTCAACACATTACATTGCCGCAGCCTCAGCGCGCGTTGCGGACTATGAAGGAGACCCCACATGCTTCGACTCAAACGAGCAATCGGTGTCTGCATACTGGCCAGTGCCATTTTGCCAACCGTTGCAACGCATGCCGCGACCTACCATGTCGCCACGAACGGGAGCAATAGCAATACCGGCACTAGCTCTAAACCGTGGCGGACTGTGGCCTATGCAGTGTCCAAAATGGTCGCAGGGGATACGACCTACGTGAAGGGTGGGGTGTATAACGAAAAGGTGATTGCCTTCAGGAGGTCGGGCACCAGTTCAGCTCCGATCAAGCTCCTTAACGCTCCTGGGCAGTTCCCGATCATTAACTGTATCAAGGATGGTGGCGCGAATATGGTTCTTTTTTCCGCTGGCTTTCCGAATCCGATCGGTTGGATCACACTTGAGGGGTTTGAGATACGGAATTGTCACAATGGGATCAAATTTTACAATCTTCATCATAGCACGATACGACGCAATTGGGTTCACCACTCTACAATAGCCGGGATTTTCGGGAATGGCACCAAGGTTGTGATTGATCGGAATAAAGTTAACCGCAACGGGAGTCCAACCACGGGTGGTCATGGTATCTACGTAAACGGGTCGTATTTCACCGTCACCAACAATCTCATCTATGATAATCAGAAATACGGTATTCAGCTGAATGGGTCAGATAGTTCATTATATAAATCTACTCAACATCCGGGACCAGAGTACGCGCATTCTTACAACTGGACGATTTCCAATAACACCTTTGCGTACCAAAGGACTGCGTCTGGCATAGTCGTATGGGGGTCGACATGTAATAACGCCCGGATCGAAAATAACATTTTTCATGAGAACGGCGTCACAGCCGTTAGCGTTGCGCAAGCGATTAATTTCATATCTGCTGGGTGTAAGGGGATCGTGATCAGGAACAATCTTGCCTATGCCAGTGGGTCTGGCGCTACAAAATTTATCACGGGGGGAACCGAAGGAGTCCATTACACACAATCCGGCAATATTGTAAACACGCTTAATCCAAAATTTGTCAATGCCCCAGCAATACTTCCATCTTCGCCGAATTTCGCCTTGACCTCAGGAAGTCCGGCTATTAACAAGGGCTTGTCTATCTCAGCGACTAAGACATCGTACGCGGGCACGGTTCGGCCCCAACTATCTTACTATGATATGGGTGCCTATGAATACTACGGTAGTAGCACCGCGCTCGCTGCACCAACATCACTCCAAGTTGCCAATTGAGAATGTTTTGGTGCCGCTGTGAGCCGTTTGCCCGGTGGCCGCCCAATATTTTTTCCCCACCGCCCTGCTGACGCAGCGAGGTGACTTCCTGTTGACGGAGCTGTCCCGACTCAAACGGGATCTCGCTGAGGCGCGGATGGAGCGCGACATCTTAAAAAAAGCCACCGCGTCCTGTGCCAAGACGCAGCTGCCCGGTACGCGGTGATGAGGACGCGGCGTCCCCACTATCCGCTGAGTCTATTGTGCCGGGTGCTAGAGGTGTCTCGACGCGGGTACTATGCCTGGTGCACCCGCCGCCCCTCAAAACGCACCCAGGAGAATGCGCGGCTGGAAGTGGCGATCCAGGTCGCCCATGTGCGCACCCGGCAGACCTATGGGCTGGAACGGCTGCACGCTGAACTGCGCGCGGACGGATTTCCCGGCTGGGGGCGGGCGTATCAAACGACTGCGCAAGAAATTGGGTCTGCGTGGTCAACAAGTCCGCCGGTTCACGACCACCACGGATTCGACGCACGCCCAGCCGGTAACGGACAACGTGTTGGCTCAGACCTTGGCCACCAGGCAACCGAATGAGACCTGGGTCACCGACATCACGTATGTGCCGACCACGGAAGGCTGGTTATATCGGGCTGGCATCAAGGATCGGTTCACCTGCGAAGTCGTCGGGTATGCGATGGGGGCCCAGATGACGACAGCGTTGGTGAGCCAGGCACTGGGAGCGGCGGTGTAGGGGAAGCGCCCACGCCCGGGACTGATCCCCCACTCCGATCGGGGCTCGCAGTATGGTACCCAGGTCTACCAAGAGCAGCTCCGCCAGTGTGGCATGATTGCGTCCATGAGTCGGCGCGGCAACTGCTACGACAATGCGCCGATGGAGAGTTTCTGGGGGACCCTGAAGAACGAACTGGTGCATCACCGGCGCGTCGAGACCCGTGAGCAGGCTTGGCACGAGATCTCCGAGTACATCGAGAGCTTCTATAACCGGCAGCGGCGGCACTCCCGGCTCGGAAACCGCTCGCCGTGGCATTTGCTCAGCAGTGGGCCCGTCAACAGCGGGCAACGTAAGGCGGTCATTCATGGCGTCCACTATTGACGACTGGGGTCAACCGTCTTGTTACGACGGGATGGATGGCCCGTGAATGCGAAGCGGATCTATCGACTGTACACCGCACATACATAGAGACCGACATAGATGGTCTCCGTCGAGAGGCGTTTGTGCATGTCGCCAGAATACAGGTGGTGGAAGCGGCCAACAATCTGTTCGGGCGAGCAGCCCACCATCAGATTCCACTTGGAGTTAGAATCCAAGATGTGATAGAAGACTGACCCGTACGGTTACCACGGGCGACGGGCATTGGCATTCGCGAGTGTCGAGGGGGCAGCGTTCGTCGAACGATCAAGTGGACCAACTTTCCCAGGGTGGTCGCGAAGCCGCCGAGATCTTGCAGGGGTGAGTGTGTCTTGCCCATATGACAAAAGAGCAGAGCGACGAACTGGTTCAAGCAACTGAAGCCTTTGGCCGCACGTTCGGCTCGGTGCTGTCGGACGGCACGAGCGAGTCAGAGGTGGCTCCGGTTGTTTGGACAGTTTCTGCCAGTTAATAAGTGGTGCCTGGCGGTGCGTGCCTACGCGACGGCATGCCGTGTGGGCAGTGCGGCGCTAATGCGGCCTGGTGCCAGCTCAATGTGCTGATCTACAACCTGCTCCGTGCGCTGAAGCGGCTGACCTTACCCGGAGATTTGTCGAAGGCCCAGCCCAAGCGGCTGCGGTTTCTGGTGTTCAACACGGTTGGAAAGGTCGTGCAGCATGCGCGCCGTACACTGTTACGCCTCACGTCAGCTGCGCCGCAGGCCCTCGTGGATCTGGCACGAAGCAACATCCTGACGCTCAGCCCAACTTAGCTGAAGAATAAGGTCTGCCGTGTCTCGTTGACAGGGGAGCTTACAGAATGTCTAAGTCATTGTCCTGGCGCGTCAAGCTGTTTTCGTTGGCCCATAAAGCCAGCATTGGCTCGGCGCATTACAATCCCTTTACTTACCTGGGTTGCTTGTATAAAAGCTGTAAACTCTACCAACTGTACGGTTTTCTCCCTGATGAGGCGGTGAAGCTCGGTCTTTTGAATTCAAAGGGTGGTCTTGAAGGCAGCTTTATCAGCAAAAGTCGGCTAGTGGCCCGTCAGAAATTTCTTAATCACCCTTCTTTTCAAGAGATTACTGAAGATAAGGCCGTATTTTACACATATTGTGCCCACATGGGTTTGCCTACACCGCGGCTTTTGGGCCTGTTTTTCAAAAGCTCTTCCGGCCTGCAATGGGGACAGCGACTTCTCACCGGTGAAAGCCAGTGGGAGGATTTTTTTGATGATTATTGCCCGCCGGAATTTGTCGTTAAACCAAGCGTTGGTGTTTATGGCGAGGGCATTCTTTTCATCGAAAAAAATAGCCCTGGATACTCCGGGACAGAACTTTTCCGCACGCTTCAAACTCATCCCAAATATCATTGCTTTGTTGTTCAAGAATGCCTGCAAAATCACCCTGAGATTATGGCTATCAATCCAAAAAAAGGATTGCAAACTGTCAGGGTTATAACTTTTGTTGATAATGATTTAAAAGTAAATATTGTTTACGCCTTTTTTAAATTTATAGTAGGCAATAATAGGATTGATAACCACAAAGGGGGCGAACTTGGCAATCTTCTTTGTGAGATCAACCTTCAAGATGGCTACTTTAAAATGCCGCTATTAATTACCGCTAATGGTCCTGTAAAAGTCCCTAAACACCCAGAAACAGACAGGGAGATTGAAGGTACAAAGCTCCCCTGTTGGGAGGAAATTTGTGATTTGGCGGTGTCTATTGCGCCCAATTTTCTTCCTATGCGTTCGATTGGTTGGGACATCGCGTTGACACCAGTGGGACCCAAAATTATTGAAGGAAATGCGAGGTGGGATCCACCTATGTTTGGGAACTTTGGGCAAAGCGAATCCGTTTTTAGAATGATGTGATTCATGATAGCATATTTGCTCAACAAGAAAATATTTAAAGAATGTCGGTTTTGAGTTTTTCTTTGGCATTTTGAACTTTGATGGTTTGCAACATTTTGATACTTCTTGCCTGGTAGATTTACTGGAGATTGTTCTATTTCCAAAAGACTGCCGAAGCCATCATCGTACTCTAGAACCTATTTCAAAATCGTTTCAGGAGCATCGTGATGCAGGCGAGCTGCACAAACCCGAGGAAATTGGTGGCGTAGTACTCCCAGCGAATGAGTAAGCGCCGTTTCCACTGGAGCCAAGCAAAGAAGCGTTCGACGAGCCACCGGCGTTCGTACCGTCGGAGGTGGCGGCCGTCTTGGGTATTGAGTTTCCGGGTCGAGCGATGCGGGGCTGTAAGCTTCCCTGTCAAGGAGACACTTTCAAAGGAGAACTTTTGGCATTTTGACGTCTCCCCCAAAAACGACGACACCTGAAAACTGGAGTAGACTGGCGGCTTCGACGGTTCTCGACGAAAGGAGCGGATCGATGAAGCGGTCACGATTTTCCGAGGAGCAAATCGTCTATGCCGTTCGGCAAGCTGAGCGTCGGACTCCCATCGGCGACCTCTGCCGACAGTTGGGGGTCAGCGAGGCCACGTTCTACACCTGGAAACAGAAGTACGCGCATCTGGGCATCAGCGAACTCCGCCGTCTGCGCCAGGTGGAAGAGGAAAACGCCCGACTCAAACGGCTCGTGGCGGACCTCTCGCTCGATAAGCACATGCTCTCGGAGGCGCTCCGAAAAAAAGTCTAAGGCCCGCCCGACGCCGGGAATTGGCCCAGTGGTTTCATGGGACATTTCAGGTGAGTTGTGCGCGGGCCTGTCGGTTGGCCCAGTTTGGTCGGGCATCCTGGTATCGGAAGAGTCAGGCGAAGGATCAGACGGCTCTGCGGCTGCGCATTCGAGATCTGGCCCATGCCCGACCACGGTTTGGCTACCTGCGAATCTGGGTCCTCCTGCGGCGCGAAGGGTGGGCGGTCAATCGCAAACGAGTCCGGCGCTGGTATCGCTTCGAGGGGCTCCAGTTGCGCATGCGGGTGCGGAGACGGAAGCACATCGCACTGCATCGGGGACCCGCTCCCATGCCGGTCGGCCCACGGGAACGGTGGAGTATGGATTTTGTCCATGATACCCTGAGCGAAGGTCGGCCCTATCGGATTCTCACCGTGGTCGATCACTGGAGTCGCTCTAGTCCGGTCCTCGAGGCGGGATTTCGGATGTCCGGTGAACTCGTGGGTCGAGTGCTGGATCGGGTGCTCGGTGACCGGCCAGGCTCGCGGTCCATCACCGTGGATCATGGCACCGAATTCCAGTCTCGGGCCCTTGAGGATTGGGCCTATCGGCGCGGTGTGCAGCTCGACTTTATTCGACCGGGGAAACCCGTGGAAAATGCGTTTATTGAGTCATTCAATGGGCGGTTGCGCGACGAGTGTTTGAATGTGCATCAGTTCGCCTCGTTGGCCGAGGCCCAGGCAATCATCGAAGCCTGGCGCGTGGACTATAATACCCGCCGTCCCCACAGCTCACTGGGACACCTGACTCCAAGTGAGTTCGTCAGGCAACGTCAGGACGAACAGGAGGCCGAAGAAGTCGTCTGCTCTGGTTAAGAGTTGTCTCAAAAGGGGGACAACGTCACACCCCAGAACTTCTCCTTTGAAAGTGTCTCCTTGACGGGGGAGCTTACACCGGTTCACGACGGCCAGGGATTTGACGCACGCACTGCCGGTAGCGGAAAGCGTGTTGGCTCAGACCTTTGCCACCAGGCGACCGAATGAGGTGTGGGTCACCGATATGATCTCTGTGCCGACCGTGGAAGGGTGGCTGTATCTGGCTGGCGTGGAGGATCTCTACACCTGTGAGATGGTCGGCCATGCCATGGACGCCCGGATGACGACGGACTTGGTGCAGGGGGCACTGCTGAAGGCCATCGACACCAAACGGCCAGCCCCGGGGCTTATGCATCACTCCGATCGTGGGGCTCAATATTGTGCCCAGGTGTATCAAGCCACGCTGAGGCAGTTTGGCATGATCCCCTCCATGAGTCGGAAGGGGAACTGCTACGACAACGCCCCAATGGAGAGTTTATGGGGGACGCTGAAGAATGAATTGGTGCATCATCGTCGCTGCGAAACCCTGAGCAGGCTCGGCGCGAGATCACGGAGTATATCGAGCTGTTCTATAACCGGCAGCGGCGACATTCTCGACTCGGGAATTGCTCGCTCACTGCGTGTGTTCAGCAATGGGTCCGTCAACAACTGACGGCGTGAGGCTGCAATTCATGGCGTCCGCTATTAGCAACTGGGGGGTCATGACGATGGTGGTCAGCTACCTTAGAAAACGAGGGCCACTTAATGGGAATGGTCAGAGGAAGTTCTACATACAAACAACTTCACTCTATTCGGGTAGGAAACTATGCCGCGCCTAATTCTGTTAACTCAATATTTTCCACCTGAGATTGGTGCTGCTCAGACACGTCTCTTCGAGCTTGGGGAGGAGCTTTCCGGTTTAGGGTGGGAGGTCGAAGTTCTCACTGCTCTGCCTAATTACCCGACTGGGCGAATTTTTGAGGGGTACGACCCAAGAAATCCGGTGAAGGAAACATTGGGGCGACTTTCAGTGGTGAGACTACCACTGCGTCCTGCCCAAAGTGGTTTGGTCAATCGGCTGACCTGTTACTTCTCATTCATCAGATCCACTCTTCGTTGGGGACCAAAGCTATGCACCAAACCTGATGTATTGTTTGTGGAGTCACCCCCTTTGTTCATAGGGCATGCTGGCGTGTTTTTGTCTAAACATTGGAGTGTGCCGATGGTCTTCAATGTTTCCGATCTGTGGCCTGAATCGGCGAAATACATGAAGGTGGTCAAGAATCGGCTGGTACTGGCTGCAGCTGAAGCCCTTGAGTTGTCCTATTACCGACGGGCGGCCTTGGTGACTGGAACCTCGAACGAAATCGTTGAATCAGTTTGTCGTCGATGTCCCTCGACAGATGCGAAAGAGATTACAAATGGTGTCGACGTTGAGCGGTTTGGACCTCAATTCGCTGATGATGAGGCTCGAGTTCTGCTGAGATCTCAGGATCGAATCACTTTTACATATGCAGGGGTTATGGGGATGGCACAAGGGCTGGGTATGGTTTTGGATGTTGCCGAGACTGTTCGCGATTTGGACCATGTCCAGTTTGTGTTGGTGGGTGATGGGGCGGAGCGTGAATCCTTGCGGCGCCGAATCGAGGATGAGAATCTACGCAATGTTCGGCTTCTACCGGCACAGCCCAAGGATAGAATTCCAGCCTTGCTTGCGGCATCTCATGTTGGGTTTCACGTCTTGAAGTTTTCGATTCCCGGTTCTGTACCGAGCAAAATTTATGAGGCAATGGCAAGTGGCATTCCAATTCTCTTTGCTGGCGGAGGTGAAGGCGCACGGCGCGTGCTCGAGGCGCAAGCTGGGTTGGTGGTTCCATACGAAGATTCTCGAGGTCTTGAAGAGGCCGTCCGCCAGCTTGCCTCGTCTCCTGGCTTACGTGAAGAACTGGGACGATCTGGGCGTTGTGCTGCGGAGAAATTGTACAATCGAAAAAAAATCGCCAGGCGGTTACACCAGTTGCTACTTGGCGTGATAGGCCGTGCCTAGAACCTATCTCAAAATTGCTTCAGAAGCATGGTGATGCAGGCGAGCTGGACAAAGCCAAGGAAATTGGTGGCGTAATACTCCCAGCGAACGAGCAGTCGTCGTTTCCACTGGAGCCAGGCAAAAAAGCGTTCGACGAGCCAGCGGCGTTCGTATCGGCGTAAGTGACGGCCGTCTTGGGTCTTCAGTTTGCGCGTCGAACGATGCGGGGCAATGAGGTTCACGCCGTCTTGCTTGAGAGCGGCATCGAGGCCATCGCTGTCGTAGGCCCGATCGCCGATGAGATGTTCAGGTTTCGCCTCCAGCATATAGAAGTCGAAACTGAGTTGGACTAAGGTCACTTCATGATGAGTGGCCGCATGCGTACTGACGGAGAGGGGCAGTCCATGCCGATCCACAATCGCGAGGATTTTCATGCCCTTCCCACGTTTCGTGAGCCCCACGTCGTCCCCGCCACCCTTCGCGGTGGCAAAGGTGGCATCGATGAAGCGCTCGCGTTCGTCAAGCATCCCCTCATCGCGCAGCGTATTCGCCAACTGGGTGAGAACCTCCCGCAACACCTCTCGCCGACACCACTGTTGGAATCGGCGATGCACCGTCTTGTAGTTGGGATAGCACTGGGGCAGGAAGTGCCACTGAGCTCCGGTGTTAAGAATCCAGAGCACGGCCTCCAAGACCGCTCGGGTCGGCACGGGTTTGCGACCGGGGCGGCTGTCCGGAATGTGTTCCTCAGGGAAATGCTCCCGAATCCGATCCCATTGGTCGTCGCGCAGACGCAGCATGACCGGACTTATAGAGATGGAATTTCGTGCCGTCAACTATTTTGAGATAGGTTCTAGCTACCTGGAGTGAATATGGTTCAATTTCAGGAGTACATGCAGAATACTAGCATTTCAGCCCAGGGGCATAGCTGTCTGAGCTTGGCCGTAGGGGATCGCTAAGTCTTGTGAAGGCGGCTTGGCTGATGATTTCTTTGCAAATTTTAGATGAACATGTAAAGCTCGACATCTGGTAGTGGTAGTCGAGAATGCAAGGTGGATGACTCAGGGGATGAAGTGCGTATAACAAGGAGACTTTACTTTAATGAGTGTTCCATTACTTGATCTGAAAGCACATCACGAGCCGCTCCATGAGGAAATCATGGCGGCGTTGGAACAGACATTCCAGAGTCAGGCGTTTATTCTTGGAGCGGAAGTGGGAAAGTTGGAGGAACGGGTAGCTACTTATTGTCGGGCCCAATATGGAATCGGAGTTACATCGGGGACTGATGCACTGCTGATCGCGCTCATGGCTCTCGGAGTCGGGCCTGGTGATGAAGTTATTACCACCCCCTATTCGTTTTTTGCCACGGCGGGAGCCGTTGTTCGGCTCAGAGCCAAGCCAGTATTCGTTGATATCGATCCCACGACCTACAATATCGATCCTGCCAAGATTAGCGCGGCAATAACGGCCAAAACCAAAGCCATCATTCCAGTCCATCTCTACGGACAATGTGCAGATATGGCTCCCATCATGGACATTGCTAAGGGGCGCAACCTAAGCGTCATTGAAGACGCGGCTCAGGCCATTGGCTCGGAGTATCGCGACGGCCGTCGAGCCTGCAGCATCGGCACCATTGGCTGCCTGTCGTTTTTTCCGAGCAAGAATCTCGGATGTTTGGGCGATGGAGGGATGGCTGTGACGACTGATCCTGATCTGGCAGAGCGGATGCGAGTTCTGCGAGTTCATGGGAGCAAGCCGAAGTACCACCATAAATTGATCGGAGGAAACTTCCGACTCGATACGATTCAGGCTGCGGTGCTCAATGTGAAGCTTAAGTATTTAGACCAATGGACTAAACGCCGACAAGAAAATGCTGACCGGTATGAGAAATTGTTTCGACAGAGTGGTTTGCTCCAGAATGGAAGAGTCCTCTTACCGGAGGCTGTCTATCGAGCTCCAGGAGTGAAACACTATCACATCTATAATCAATTTGTGCTGCGGGTCGAAAGACGAGATGAGCTGTTAGCTCATCTGAAACAAAACGGGATGGGTGTAGAAATCTATTATCCAGTTCCGTTTCATCTGCAGGAATGCTTTCAATATTTGGGGCATAAGGAAGGTGACTTTCCTGAATCAGAGCGTGCTGCCAATCAGACTCTCGCGATTCCGATCTATCCGGAACTGACATTAGCTCAGCAGACCGAAGTCGTTGAAGCTTTCACCACGTTCTACCAATAGCCGTGCCGTGGGGGTTCTCGAGTTCCTAGGATAGTGTTTACCGCAACTTCCGGTTAGACCTATGGCCCAGAAGCACTACTAGGCCTGAGGGCATACTGACTACCTCATCAGAGTAGTTGGGCGGGGTGGGTATCGGTCGACGGCGATACAGCGCCATCTCCTCCGCAAGCCAAATCCAAATGGCCCACTCCACTACGGTTCGTGAGTAGAACTCGAGCAGGCTTGCTAGAAAAAACTAACTGACCCAAAACCCAAAAAGTAGGCCAGCAGGAGCTTGAGGAAGTACCATGCGGCGTGGTCTTCTGAATGCACAAGGAGGACGGACGATGACACGACCACGCGGGCATACGAAGGAACAGATCCTGGCGACACTGCGACAGGCGGAGAGCGGGACGATGGTCGCGGACCTCTGTCGCGAAGTGGGTATCAGCGAACAGACCTTCTACGTGTGGAAGCGGAAGTATGCGGGACTGGGGCTCAGTGAACTGCGGGAATTGCAGCAGCTCCGGGAGGAAAACACCAACCTGAAGAGGCTCGTAGCCGATCTGTCCCTTGATCGGCACATGCTGCAGGAGATTGTCAGAAAAAAGCTTGAAGGCCTCGGGACCGGCGGGCTCTGGCCCGCTGGGCTCAGGTGACCTCTCAGGTCAGCGAGCGCCGAGTCTCGAGGCTGCTCCCTATCGCCCGGGCCTCGTTGCAGTATTGATGTAAGTTCGAAAAAGTGGACGCCTTCAACCTACAATGAGGGGTGTGGAGGTGTGAGATGGAACAGGTCCCGCGACAGGAGTCTACAAGGGAATTCCGGGAGCAGGCCGTGTGGCTGGTCCTGGAACAGGAGGTGACGATTTCGGAGGCCGCGCGACGCCTGACCATGTCGGGCAGGACGCTCGAGCGCTGGGTGTGTCGAGCTCGGCAGGGCCAGCCCGCGATGTTGGGCGAGAGCCGACGGCCCGTGACGGAGCTGGAGGCCGAGGTGTCTCGGCTCAAGCGCGATCTCGCTGAAACCCGCATGGAGCGGGACATCTTAAAAAAGCCACCGCGTACTTTGCGAAGGCGCAGCTGCCCGGTACGCGCTGATGAGGACGCTGGGTCCCCACTATCCGCTGAGTCTGTTGTGCCGGGTGCTGGAGGTGTCTCGACGCGGGTACTATGCCTGGGGCACCCGCCGCCCCTCAAAACGCACCCAGGAGAATGCGCGACTGGAAGTGGCGATCCAGGCCGGCCCATGTGCGCACCCGGCAGACCTATGGGTCGGAACGGCTGCAAGCTGAACTGCGCGCGGACGGATTTCCCGGCTGGGGGCGGGCGTATCAAACGACTGCGCAAGAAATTGGGGCTGCGCTGTCAACAAGTCCGCCGGTTCATGACCACCACGGATTCGACGCACGCCCTGCCGGTCGCGGAGAATGTTGTGGCTCAAGCATTTGTGGCCACACGCCCGAACGAGATCTGGGTCACCGACATCACGTATGTGCCGACCACGGCAGGCTGGTTATATCGGGCTGGCATCAAGGATCGGTTCACCTGCGAAGTCGTCGGGCATGCGATGAGGGCCCGGATGACGACGGCGTTGGTGAGCCAGGCACTGGGAGCGGCGGTATGGGCGAAGCGCCCACGCTCAGGCTTGATCCACCGCTCCGATCGTGGCTTGCCGTATTGTGCCCAGGCCTACCAAGAGCAGCTCCGCCAGTGTGGCATGACCGCGTCCATGAGTCGGCGAGGCAGCTGCTACGACAATGCGCCGATGGAAAGTTTTTGGGGCACGCTGAAGAACGAACTGGTGCATCACCGGCGCTTCGAGACCCGTGAACAGGCTTGGCGCGAGATCTCCGAGTACATCGAGAGCTTCTATAACCGGCAGCGGCGGCACTTCCGGCTCGGAAACCGCTCGCCCGTGGCATTTGCCCAGCAGTGGGCCCGTCAACAGCGGGCAGCGTGAGGCGGTCATTCATGGCGTCCACGATTGACGACCGGGGTCAGACGAAGCACGACCCAACTTTCGGTCCAGGGTATCACCCCCTTAGAGGAAAAAAGTTGGGTTGACTAAGATAGTGGCCAATGGTACCTATTCACGGGGAGGACATTCAGACCTAGGATAAGATCTTTCACAGAGCCGGTGCCTGCAGGTTGCCAAGTAATCAATCAATTTTTCTATCATCGATGAGTTTTGTTGTACAGGGAGCGCTCAACGGAAGGATCATTGCCATAAGTAGGTACACCGAATCCACAATCGGAGGTTTTCTCTAGCACCACTGTATAAGCAGTTTGTAGCAACATTTTCAGTCCATAGGGATGATCTGATCCGTCTCAGGGAGCATCTATCAGTGGGGTGGTTCATGAGGCCAGCTGGCCAAGTCCCTGGTGCCTTCGCCTCGGGCTCCTAATCGCTGGGCCGTTCAGACCTTTGGGAGGCGACAAGGGTGCTCCCGACCATGGATCCCCGCGGCATTGGGAATCGGGCGAGTTGTCACTAGGCGACGCACTGCATAAGCTTATCAGTGATGCGACAGCGATATGGCTTTAGGTCGGCCGGTCATGATGAGAGCACCTTAGTGGTACCGGTGTGCCAAACGGTGGGCACAACAAAACCTATAGCAATTAGATTTCACGGTACCATGTCGGTATGAAGGGTAAGGCAATGACTTTAAATACTACACCTTCGAGGGGAGATCTGCTCGTTCTTGCCTCCCTCTTTCTGCTAGAAGCGTCAATTGTAGTTATATTGCAGGCTCTGCATATCAAAGGAGAGTCGTCCTTTGATGAATTCCTGCCTCGCTTGTCGGGGACAGTATTTCTGTGTGCGAGCGCACTTTTTTTCATTAGTGGCGTCATCTTTGTGCGTAGATATCTGGAGTATAGGCGATCATCTTCAAGAGGTTTCCGCTTGATGGTGGCAATGAACGTCATTACCGTGGTACTTACCGTGGTGACCGCAGAGGTCGCAGTGAGAGCAGTTGTTAGAGACTACTACGGATACGAAGCCATTGGAACTCTGGTTTTGAAGCCAAAGAGCTGGGATGCCATCAAGGCCCGCTATGAGGGGCTTATCGAAAAAAAGCGTGCCGACCTATCGTATCAAGTATATGATTCACTCTTGGGGTGGACGATAGGCCCAAGTAGGCAGAGTTCGAATGGGCTATATCGATCTAGTTCAGAGGGAATACGCGCACCGGATCGGATCGCTTCGTTTCCCAGAAATGATGAAACAATTGATATTGCCTTGTTAGGGGATTCGTTTACCTTTGGAGAGGAGGTACCGTATGATGAGTCATACGGGTATCACTTGGAGCAGATGTTGGGTTCTCCGTTTCGAGTCTTGAATTTTGGAGTGCCGGGATATGGTCTGGCCCAAATGTTTCTGCGATATGAAAAAGATGTACGCCCTCGCAAGCCGAAAATCGTCATCTTTGGCTTCATCAGCGGTGACCTTAGACGTACTCCGTCAGTCTATACCTTTCTTAGCCACTTTCGGTGGGGCAATCCGTATGCAAAACCTCGTTTCATCTTGAGCGAAGAAAAACTCACTCTAATCAATACCCCTCTGCCGACCGCTGATGCTATCTGGTCGCGGGGATCAATCTCTGAACTTCCCTTTCTCGAGTATCAGAAAGAATTCCGCCCTCACGAATGGGAAGAACACTTCTATCATGCTTCCTATCTCGTTCGGTTGCTGCTGTCTTGGTATTCTTCGTGGCAAGATGATAGGGACGAAATATCAGAGGAGACGGTTCAGTCGATCAATGCGAAGATTTTGAGGGCGTTTGTTGAATCAGTGACGCAAGAGGAGGGGTCGATCCCGCTTGTCATACACTTACCTACGATGGGTGATCTGAATAGGTCGAACTCGGATAAACCGAACTCAGATTTGTCCCGCGCTAAGCGGGTACTCAAAGAGGCTGGGATTGCCTATATTGATCCGACCTCGTGCCTGCTGGAGGTGGACCCCTCTGATCGATTTGCTTCGCACAACGGCCATTATGCGTCGCAAGGGAATGCAGCAATCGCGAAATGTCTGCTGCCTCATGTTCAGCAAGCCGTCACAAGAGTTCGCATCGCGGGCGTTGGTGCCCAAAGCGGAAAAAGATGAAAGGAGAAGCAGTATGAGTGAATTTTTCATGGAACTGTGGGGATTTATGAAGGAGCGTAAAAAGTTCTGGTTGTTGCCGATTTTCGTTGTTCTGCTCATGTTAGGTAGCTTGATTGTGCTGACACAAGGTTCGGCGGTAGCCCCGTTTATCTATACTGTGTTTTAGGGAGAACGGTAATGTTGTCGGCTGCCTACTTGAGGCAAGAGCTATTCTTTATGTAGGCGTGACTAGAGTATTGTGATTTCTGATTATTGGTATCAGATGAGCATGCAGGGGAGAGTGGTCAGGGGTGATGAAGGAGCGTTGTGACTGATATCCTTGGAATTTCAGCTTTCTACCATGATAGCGCTGCGTGTCTCGTTCGTGACGGAGAGATTGTCGCTGCGGCTCAGGAGGAACGGTTTACCCGAAAGAAACACGATCCTGGGTTCCCTTCGCATGCTGTGACCTACTGTTTGAGGGAGAGCGGAGTTGTCCTAGGAGACTTACGCTATATCGTCTTTTACGATAAGCCGCTCATCCACTTTGAGCGTTTGCTCGAAACGTACTTGGCCTTTGCCCCCAAAGGGCTCCAGTCGTTTGCGGCGGCCATGCCGGTGTGGTTGAAGGAAAAGCTCTTTCTGCGGAATTTGCTCGCGAAAGAATTTCTCGCGCTGGCACCTGAGATGAAGAGGGCGAGTCTTCCGCCGTTGTTGTTTGGCGAGCACCATGAATCGCATGCCGCCTCTGCATTTTATCCGTCGCCTTACGACAAAGCCGTCGTCCTGTGTATGGATGGAGTCGGAGAATGGGCGACGACGTCCGCTTGGCTTGGTAATGGAAATGTCCTGAGATCACTCTGGGAAATTCCGTTCCCTCATTCTCTTGGACTTCTTTATTCAGCCTTCACGTACTACACTGGTTTCAAGGTCAATTCTGGGGAGTATAAGGTGATGGGCTTGGCTCCCTACGGAGAACCAAAGTACGTCAAGGCTATCTATGATCATCTGCTTGATCTCAAACCTGATGGGACATTCCGCATGAACATGGATTACTTCAATTACTGTACAGGGCTGACAATGACGGGGGACAAATTCAATGATGTATTCGGTGGACCTCCACGGAAGCCTGAAAGCAAGTTGACACAACGAGAGATGGACTTGGCTCGCTCGATACAGGAAGTGACAGAAGAGGTCATGCTTCGCGTAACCAGGACCTTGCACCGAGAGACCGGGATCGATTATCTCTGCATGGCCGGTGGAGTTGCGCTGAATTGTGTGGGTAACGGGCGGATCTTGCGAGAAGGGCCTTTCAAGGGGATTTGGATCCAGCCAGCGGCAGGCGACGCGGGTGGTGCGGTTGGTGCGGCTTTGACGGCCTGGTATCAGTATGAGGATCAGCCCAGGCACGCTACAAATAGTGATCAGATGAAGGGGAGTTATTTAGGGCCGAGACATAGCAACGCGGAAATTGAGAAGTTTCTTGGACTGGTCGATGCGCCATATGAATTGCTTGATGATCAAACTCTATTCGATCGTGTTGCAAGAGAATTAGCTGACGGGAAGGTGGTGGGTTGGTTCCAAGGCCGAATGGAATTCGGTCCCCGAGCGCTTGGCGGACGAAGCATTCTGGGTGATGCCAGGAATACGAAAATGCAGTCTGTGATGAATCTAAAGATCAAGTATCGTGAGTCGTTTCGACCATTCGCCCCATCAGTTCTGCGGGAACGAGTCTCCGACTTCTTTCAAATTGATACAGACAGCCCCTACATGTTGATAGTGGCGCCAGTGCAGGATAAACGCCGTCTCTCAGTGCCTGCTGACCACGCGAGTCTTTGGGGAATTGATTTACTCAATGTACCTCGTTCGGACATTCCTGCCGTTACCCATCTTGATTATTCAGCGCGGATTCAAACTGTCCATGAATCTACGAATCCTCGTTATTACCGTCTACTCAGAGCGTTCGAGACGCACACCGGTTACCCTGTTCTGGTGAACACTTCGTTCAACGTTCGCGGAGAGCCGATCGTGTGTACCCCAGAAGATGCTTATCGGTGTTTTATGAGGACGGAAATGGATGTGTTGGTGTTGGAGAATTGTGTTCTGTACAAATTGCAACAAACACCTCTGACAAACGATACGAACTGGCAAAAGGAATTTGAACTCGATTAGGAGATTGTCGATGGAACCGGGGAAGCATCAAGCTACTGACAAAGAATTGCGACAGTTTGGTCTCATTGTCGGCGGGGTCTTCTCGGTGATTGGCTTGTGGCCTGTGGTATTTCGAGCTGAATCGTCACGTCTTTGGGCGATAATCCTCGGTAGCTTGCTCATCGCCCTTGGGGCGATGGCCCCACAGACTTTGAAACAGGTTCAGCATGGGTGGATGAAGGTCGGCCATCTACTCGGCTCGATCAATACGAAGATTATTCTTGGTATTATTTATTATCTTCTCATTACCCCAATGGGGATCGTCATGCGGCTGATGGGCAAGGACTCGATGCATCGTGCTGTCGGAGAAAAGGTTGATACCTATCGTGTCGTTCGAGCCATTCGCTCACGCCACCATATGCGAAACCAGTTCTAGGATTCCTCCAAAAAGATGGGATCCATCCAAAATAGCAACTGCGAATAGCCTTTCTGCGAAACGGTTAACTTTCATGAAGGAGCGCAAGAAGTTTTCATTGTTGCAGATTATGGCCGTGACGTCTCCCCTGAAAACGATCGCAGCTCAGAGTAGAGTGGGATGATAGTTTCGGTGTTCTTCGACGAAACGAGCGGACTCATGAAGTGGTCGAAATTCTCCGAGGAGGAGGTTGTGCGTGCTTTCCGTCAAGCTGAGTCTTGCACCCCGGATCGACGATCGGTGCCGGCAATGCGGCATCGCTGAGCAGGTACTCTACGTGTGGAACAAGAAGTATTTATCGACCTCCGCGTCAGCGAACTTCATCAGCTGCGTCAACTGGAGGAAGAGACCAGCCAGTCGAAGCGGCTGGTGGCGGACCTCTCACTCGACAGATACATATTGCGGGAGGCCCTCCGAAAAACATCTGAGGTTCATTAGACTCCTCGAAATAGCTTAGTGCTTGGTTGGATGTCAAGGTGAGTTGTATGCGGGCCTGTCGACTCGCCCAGTTCGGACGGGCCTCGTGGCATCGACAGAGTCGAGCGAAGGATCAATTGGCCCTCCGGCTGCGTATTCGGAGTCTGGCCCATGCCCGGCCTCGGTGCGGTTGCCTGCGAATCTTGGTCTTACTGCGGTGTGAGGGTTGGCCTGTCAATCGCAAGCGGATGCGGCGCTGGTACAGTCCGGAGGGGCTAAAGTTGCGCATACGTGTGCGGTGACGCAAGCTCATGCACTTCGTACATCGCAGGCCGGCTCCGATACTCGATGCCCGCAGGAGCTCAGGAGTATGGATTTCGTCCATGATACCTTGAGCAAGGTCGGCCCTATCGGATTCTGACCGTGGTGGATTATTGGAGTCGCTCCAGTCCTAGAGGCGGGATTTGGGATGTCCGGTGAACTCGTGGGTCGAGTGCTGGATCGGGTGCTCGGAGGCCGACTAGGCCTGCGGTCCATCACCGTGGATCATGGCATCGAATTTCAGTCCCGGGCCCTCGAGGATTGGGCCTATCGGCGGGGTGTGCAGCTCGGCTTCATTCGACCGGGGAAACCCGTGGAGGATGCCTTCATTGAATCATTTAACGGGCGACTGCGAGATGAGTGTTTGAATGTCCACCAGTTCACCTCGCTGGCTGAGGCACGGGCGATCATCGAAGCCTGGCGCGTGGACTACAATACCCGCCGTCCCCACAGCTCACTTGGGCACCTGACCCCGAGCGAGTTCGTCACCCACCATCAGGACGAACAGGACGCCGAAGAAGTCGTCTGCTCTGGTTAAGAGTTGTCTCAGAATGGGGCCAACGTGTCACTCGTCGGAAGTTCTCTTTTCGAACTGTCTCCTTGACGGGGGAGCTTACGGAACCAGGTTAGAGTTCTCATCGAGTTTTGAGAAATGTCACTCAAAGTATCGATAAAATTATGAAATTCTAATCTTCCGTTCTGTGCTAGCCTTGAGTCTTTTCAGTATTGGAAAGAGTATTGTATGATTTACCTTTTTGCTCTCATCGTGGGTCCCTTAACAAGGTAGACTCCGCCATGTTTTCTAGGGTCCCCTCCCCTAAAAGAAGGGTTGTACTTTTCTGGGATTATGGGAAAGTGTGGCTCAGACGGGGGCGTGATCCTCATCCATCGAGGAGATCTGAGAATGACAGATTTTTTACCGTTTCATAGGTCTGATGTAGGTGAAGAAGAGGTATCCGAAGTCGTAGAAGTTCTTCGGTCTGGTTGGTTGACTACAGGGCCGAAGGTGCGAGAATTTGAACGGGAGTTTGCCGCAATGGTGGGTGCAGAGCATGCAGTTGCGGTTAACTCTTGCACGGCTGCTCTTCATCTTGCCCTTGAGGCGGCCGGCGTGAGCGAAGGCGATGAAGTGCTGGTTCCGACGATGACCTTTGCTGCAACAGCCGAGGTAGTCACCTACTTCAAGGCACGACCAGTTCTCATCGACTGCGTACAAGATACGCTAAATCTGGACACAGATCGCATTCAAGAAGCCATCACGGAGAGAACGAGGGCGATTATCCCCGTCCATTTTGCCGGACATCCTTGTGATCTCAAGCCGATTCACGCGATAGCAAAGGCGCATAACGTTGCTGTAATTGAGGATGCGGCACATGCCTTACCTGCGCGATATCATGGCAAGATGATTGGGGGGATCTCGGAGGCTACATGCTTTTCGTTTTACGCAACAAAGAATATCACGACTGGCGAAGGGGGAATGGTTACCACCAATAACGCGGAGTGGGCCGCCCGTATGCGGATGATGAGTCTTCATGGTCTAAGCCGAGATGCTTGGAATCGTTATTCCACTCAAGGGTCCTGGTATTATGAAATACTCTCGCCCGGGTTTAAGTACAATCTGACTGATATTGCTGCGGCGCTTGGGTTGGCCCAGCTGAAAAAGTGCGAACGGTTCTGGAAAGGGCGTGAACGGTTTGCCGCCCTCTATCAGGAAGGGTTCCAAGATCTTCCTGAGGTAGTGTGCCCTCCAACAGCGTCGCATGTCCAACATGCATGGCATCTGTATGTCATCCAGTTAGACGTAGCTCGTTTGCAAGTCAGTCGCGATGAATTCATTCGTCAACTACAGCAAGCTGGGGTCGGATGTAGCGTGCATTTTATCCCCCTCCACTTACATCCCTATCACCGAGATAGAGGAGGCTATCGGCCTGAAGATTTTCCTGTTGCGAGTAGGGTATTTCAGAGCATAATTTCATTGCCGTTGTATTCCAAGATGACGGAGGAAGACGTGAATCGGGTAATTGAGACCGTTCGTGAGCTTGTTAAGAGGAACCGACGGTGATAAAGCGTGCGTTCGATATCTGTGGAGCTGCGCTTGGGTTGGTTGTGACGGCACCGCTACTGGCAACCATTGCCGTTTTGATCAAGTTGGATTCACATGGCCCTGTAATCTTCTGTCAGCTTCGTGTGGGGAAAGGATTCCGTCCATTCAATATCTATAAATTCAGAACTATGTCTGTGGATACTGCGGGTATCTGTTTGCCTCTCACGATCGGACAGGATCCTCGTATTACGAGAATCGGTCGGATTCTCCGCAAGTTCAAGCTCGATGAATTGCCTCAGCTGGTGAATGTGCTTCTTGGCGAGATGAGCTTTGTTGGTCCAAGGCCTGAAGTTCCACGTTATGTGGAACGACTCCGTCATGAATTTTCAGAAGTTCTCACGGTTTGTCCTGGTATTACCGACTTGGCTTCGTTGAGATACATCGATGAGGCAGCGGCCCTCTCTTATTCCTCAAATCCGGAAGAGGAGTATCAGGCCAAAGTACTCCCCGAAAAGCTTAGACTTGCGAAACTGTATATCCAGCATATGTCTTTGCAGCTAGATATTGCAATTATTATTCAGACACTATTGCGTATCGTTAGGGTTCAGGTTTCGACGTTCGCTCTTCCTGAACTACAGCCTGCGGTTGAGTCCCCCTTGTCTTCTATTTGGATTAGCCTGTCGTCTTTCATCAAGAAGTGGCGAAGGCCCATTATTGTTGTGCTTGATCTAGTCCTAATTATCCTCGCAAATTATTTTGCATTTGCTCTGAGATATGACGGAAGTATCCCTGGTGGGGAGATTCATACGTTCGAGCAGACCGTGCTTGTTCTCGTGGGTATTAGAGGCGTGGCATTTGCCTTGTTTGGTTTGAACGAAGGTTTGTGGAGGTACACCAGCCTTTGGGATCTTCAAAACATCCTGAAAGCTGTTCTAGCTAGTACAGTCGTGTTTTATGGTTGGGTGTACTGGGTAATGGAGATTTCTAATTACCCGCGTTCCATATTTGCGATAGATACGATCCTGCTGATCGGATTTCTTGCCGGGGTAAGATTATCATCAAGAGTTTTCCGGGAGAAGGCAGTTTTTCAAAAGAAACGGAAAGTGCTGGTGGTTGGTGCCGGTGACTCAGGTGAGCGAATTGTGCGAGAAATGAAGACGCGCAGTGTGTTTAACTGCCAACCTATTGGCTTCGTGGACGATAACATCACACTTCTTAATCAGAGGATTCACGGGGTTCGAGTACTAGGTACTGTGGGCGACATTCCCAAGCTTGTGGAGACACTCAGGCCTGAAGTGATCGTTGTTGCAGTGTCCACTGCCACGCCCGAATTCCTTAGAGATCTTGTCATCAAATTGGAGCCATACGAGGTTTCTATAAAAACCTTGCCCCATAAAGGAGAACTCCTTGCTGACCAAAGTACGGTTAGCCAGATCCGTAACGTATCCGTTCCAGACCTCTTGTCCCGCGCGCCCATAGACCTGGATAAAGAAGCGACAAGGCAGATGATTAAGGGGAAGAGCGTCTTAATCACAGGAGCTGGTGGGTCGATCGGTTCGGAACTGGCTCGACAAATTACCCTGTTGGATCCAGGCATGGTCCTTCTCTATGAGCGCCACGAGAACAGCCTCTACAATATCCACAAAGAATTAGATGACCAGAACCTTGGGTTACCCATTATCCCACTGATTGGGGATGTCACTGATTCTCAGCGGCTCTGTGCAGTGTTGGAGCAATATAAGCCTCAGATCCTGTTCCATGCGGCTGCGCATAAACATGTTCCTCTCGTGGAGTTGAATCCTCTTGAGGCTGTGAAGAATAATTGTATCGGTACGCGAATTACCGCTGAGGCTGCCAGTCTCTATGGAGTAGAGCAGTTTGTACACGTTTCAACAGACAAGGCAGTCAACCCGTCAAGTGTCATGGGAGCTACCAAGCGAGTCGCTGAGCTAATTATTCAAGACATTGCGAGGACGAGCAAAACGCGTTTCCTCCTTGTGCGTTTTGGCAATGTGCTTGGTAGTAGTGGAAGTGTCGTTCTCCGTTTCCAGGAGCAAATTCGATTGGGGGGGCCCGTAACCGTTACTCACCCCGAGATTCGGCGATACTTTATGCTCATTCCAGAGGCAGTCCAGTTGGTTCTTCAAGCGGCGACAATTGGGAAACAAGGGCACATATATATTCTTGATATGGGAGAACAAATCAAGGTTCTTGATATCGCTAGGAGCCTTATTAGGCTGTCTGGCCTTGTTCCAGGGAAAGACATCCCTATACGATTTGTGGGTCTTCGGCCAGGTGAGAAACTTTATGAAGAATTGGTTGGAGAGGGCGAGTTCGCGACAAGCTCACCCCTGGACAAGATTTTACAGATCCAAACCGCAAGTCCATGTGATTATGCCAAGTTCGAGGAAAAACTCGGAGCCTTGGAGTCGGTAGTTTATCGAGCCGAAGCAAGTACCATTCTCGACCGGCTCAAGGCGCTTGTCCCGACATTCCGAATGAATAGTTCTGATAATGAGCTTCCGACGTTACCGACTGGTATAGGTGTCGTTGTAAAGCAATGACAATGTCAACTTAAGAAGCTGCGCCTAAGTCGTTAGAGCACAGTAGGTTTAGCTATTCCATGTGACTTGAAGTTGGAAAGGTAAGGATGCAAAACCCTGAGGCAGCCATCTCGGTAGAACAAACAGGAGTAGATACAGTCCGGGAGTATGCTCTTATTGCATTGCGTAACAAATGGCTTATAGCAGGTGCTATCGCCAGCGGGGTGACGCTGGCATGGGGGTATTGCTTGATTGCTACCCAATACTATCAATCACAGACGTTGATTGTGGAGGAAGGACGAACAGGAATCGACAACGTTATCAAAAATGTAGAAGAAGCAGATAAGCGTTTTGAACAGCGGCTCTTTTTTATCCAGAAGCAAATCGTCAACAAGCAGTTCATGAATGAAGTCGCGAAGGAGCTCGGCTTATATCAGGAAGGGCTTGATGAGCACGCAGAGGGTACGGGAGGATCTAAGCTAGCGCGCCGCACGACGATTGAGCGGGCCATGATTGATCCAGCTGGAGGCAAAGGTTCACAGAACTTGGTTGATGGTTTCGTGATCTCATTTATGCATGAGAATCCAAGGACTGCAATGCGGGTGGCAGCACGAATCGCAGATAAGTTCATTGAGGAAAATAATAAGGAGCGGGAGAGAGAGGCTGAAGGAGCAGGGGAGTTTCTGGATGACGAACTGACATTCATGAAACTAGAACTAGAAAAGAAAGAGGCTAATATCAGTCGTTTTAAGCAAAAACATCTGGGCGATCTTCCTCAGCTGGCAGATGCCAATCTTCGCACGTTAGATCGAGTAGAGAATGAGATTGCTGCTACCACAGAGAGTCTACAGCGTCAATCAGATAAGTTGACGATGGTGAATCAAGCCGTTCAGCAGTATCGAGTTTCGGGGCAACAAAACCTTGCAGTTGGAAGTGCTCGCGGGGGAGAGCCTGATCCTTTGTTTCGTCGTTTGAGAGAGCTCCGAGAGACTCTGGTCAAGCTCAGATCGGAATTCTGGGATGGATATCCAGAGATTGTTCTGACCAAAGAAGAAATTCGGCAGGTTGAAGAGGAACTGACGAATTTGTACGGTCGGGATGCGATCAGAGGAGATAAGGCGGCGCTGCTTGATCCCTATCTTCAGGATCTGATGAAGCAGCAAAGTGAAGCTCGGGCTGAGATAGCGCTGCTCCAACGCCGCCTTGAGCAGTTGCAAGCCAGCAGGCGAGATTATGAAAGACGACTAGAGAGGTCGCCTCTGGTGGAGCAGGAGCTCCTGGTTCTAGAACGTGACTACAACAATATGAAGTCCAACTATGCGATGCTCCTGGATAAGCGATTAAACACGCGAATCGCTGAAAATATAGAAAAGCGTCAAAAAGGAGGGAAATTCCGTATACTAGACGGAGCCGGAGTCCCGAGTGAACCGGTCATTCCCAACAAGCTGAGGGTTTTGGTATTAGGATTCCTGTTTGGATGTGTTTCTGGTGCAGGGCTTTCTATATTGCGCGAACGACTTACTCCTCAGTTCAGAGGTCCCGAAGATGTAGAGCTTTTACTGGCAGGTCCTCGGTTACTAGCAGCCATTCCGGACTTTTCTTCGCTGTGGCGTCCGATAAGCGACTCACAAAGTTTACAAAGCTCTTATCTCCTGAGGCGTCCTCTGAGTATGATTTCAAAGTCGGAAGCTGGGGTTACGTCGAGCAATCTACCAATGGATAATCGAGCAAGTTTTCGTGATATCGATAGAAGATTTGTGACGAAAATGTTTCCGCGGTCCATGGCCGCTGAACAGTATCGAGTCGCTGCTGCGAGGTTGCAACTCCTCAATTCAACGGGATCACCGATAGTAGTGGCTGTCACGAGCGCCATCAAAGGGGAAGGAAAAACAACAACCGTCGTTAATTTAGGCTACACGCTTTCACGGGATTTTGGGAGGCGAGTCCTCCTGTTAGACTGCGATTTTGTTTTCCCTGAACTCAAGGCATTCGTAGAAACTCCCGTAAGATTTGGACTAGTTGACTGCCTCAGGAGCGATATTTCTCCTCAACAGGCCATGAGTCCATTTGCCGATGTGCCCTGTTGGATTATGCAAGCTGGCGAGGATGCTGGCGATTCCAATGAGTTATTGCGAGCCGGTCAACTCAATCGTGTCCTATCCCAGTTACGGGAAGAGTTTGACTATATTCTTATAAACGCCCCTCCCATCCTTCCCGTCGCCACGATGAATGTCTTGGAAAGCCACTGCGATCTCCTTCTTCTTGTGGTGAGGGCAAACTTGACGGCAAAGCAAACCGTGACCCAAGCGATCGGATCTCTACGTGCTTCTAGACCTATCCATGTGGTCCTCAATGGTGTTGCTGCAAACTCACTCCCTAGTTATATGCTGGATTATTCTGGTAGTGAACGTCAAGTACCTGTCTAGGGACCTTCCCCCAATTTCGTGGATACCGGGTTACGCGACAGCCACCCTGGCCTCAATCTCCACTCGATATTGATAGCCGAGGTGTAAAGTGGACCCCTCTGTCAAGACAGATTTTATCCAAATTTAAGCTACGCTCCTCCGCCCCACGATTTTCTTGGACACTCAATTGGGGCATACTGCCCCTTAGTAAGGGAGGTGTTCATGGCGAAATCGAAGGCAGAGCGCGGTCGGTTTTCCTCGCGCAAGAAGATGGACGTGGTGCTGCGCGTGTTGCGTGGTGACGATCTCGATGTGGTCTCGCGGGAAGCAGGGATCACCGCCGCAACGGTATCGGCGTGGCGGGATCAGTTTATGGCCAGTGGCCAGGCCGGATTGAAGAGCCGGACTGCCGATGGCCGGGACGACGAACTGGCGCGGCTGAAGGCCTTAGTCGGTGATTTGACCATGCGCTTGGAGCTCTCGCGCGAAGCGGTCCAGCGTCTCCGAGGTGGCGTCCCTTTGGCTCCCGGGAGGTCGACACGATGAGCCACACCCCGTCGCCTTCCACGAATTGCCCGTATGGTGTGGTCCGGGTCTGTCAGGAATGGGGCCTGAGTCGGTCCACTTTTTATGCCCAGCCAGGCCGTGGCGTGTCATCGCCCCGTGAGGCTGCAAAACGGGGCCCGAAGACCATGTGCACGGACGAGGAGCTCTGTGCTAGGCTCGAAAAAGTGGACGCCTTCAACCTATGATCAGAGGGCTGGAGGTGTGAGATGGAACGGGTTCCACGACAGAAGTACACGAAGGAGTTCCGAGAGCAGGCTGTGCAGTTGGTTCAGGACCAAGCATTAACGATTCCCGAGGCGGCCAGACGACTGGCGATGTCGGGCAGGACGCTCGAGCGCTGGGTGTGTCGCGCTCGGGAGGGCCAACTCGCGAGGCTGGGGGAGAGCCGACGGCCCGTGACGGAGCTGGAGGCCGAGGTCTCTCGGCTGAAGCGCGAACTTGCCGAGGCGCGGATGGAGCGGGACATCCTAAAAAAAGCCACCGCGTACTTTGCGAAGGCGCAGCTGCCCGGTACGCGCTCATGAGAACGCTGCGTCCCCACTATCCGTTGAGTCTGTTGTGTCGGGTGCTGGAGGTGTCCCGAAGCGGCTACTATGCCTGGTGCACCCGTCGGCCTTCGAAACGCGCGCAGGAGAATGCCCGGTTGGCAGTGGCGATCCAGGCGGCGCATGTGCGCACTCGGCAGACGTATGGACCGGAGCGACTCCAAGCGGAATTACGGGAGGACGGCTTCCCCGCCGGGATTGGGCGTATCAAGCGGCTGCGGAAGAAGCTGGGCCTACGCTGCACACCGGTGCACCGGTTCACGATCACCACGGATTCGGCGCATCACCTGCCGGTGGCGGAGAATCTCCTGGCGCAAACGTTCACCGCGGCGCGCCCGAATGAGACCTGGCTCACCGACATCACGTATGTGCCGATCACGGCAGGCTGGTTATATCGGGCTGGCATCAAGGATCGGTTCACCTGCGAAGTCGTCGGGCATGCGATGGGGGCCCGGATGACGACGGCGTTGGTGAGCCAGGCACTGGGAGCGGCGGTGTGGGGGAAGCGCCCACTCCCGGGACTGATCCCCCACTCCGATCGGGGCTCGCAGTATGGTGCCCAAGCCTATCAAGATCAGCTCCGCCAGTGTGGTATGACCGCGTCCATGAGTCGGCGAGGCAACTGCTACGACAATGTGCCGATGGAAAGTTTTTGGGGCACGCTGAACTCCCGGCTCGGAAATCGCTCGCCCGTGGCATTTGCCCAGCGGTAGGCCCGTCAACAGCGGGCAGCGTGAGGCGGTCATTCATGGCGTCCACTATTGCCAACCGGGGTCACCCTCGTCCCGGCGTGAGCCGCTAGTACCGGAATGAGGACCAGGCCTGGCAAGCGGTCGGAACATAAACCCGGATATTTCTACTTTGGGAAGAAACGAACATTTCTAAAGTGGATTTACAAGCTCTGCGTCGCAAGGCTCCTAGACGTGGCTCGATATTCGATTGGAACCGATGGCCGGATTTCGCAGGTTATGCATGCTCGAGCTCTGGAGTGCCTTGCGCCTGCGACGCCACCGCCTTGGTGAGGGGCTTCGGGTCTTGAGCAGAAGGCGGATCGGACAACCAGGGTTCGCCGAACGTCGCCAGGTCAATCCGTCTTTCGTTGTGCAGATAGGGGGGATTCACCGGAGTGCCTCTGCTGTGCTCAGGTCAATATCGGATAGGCTCCTAGAAGATACTCTTGCTGACCTCGTTAGAATATTCACTTTCATTCCCAGCAATGTCGAAGGCTGTGACAACAAAGAAGTACGTTGTCCCGAGTTTGAGGTCGATTGCCTGGTAGGTTGTCACATTGCCGATAAGTGTGGCAATTGGCGCTCCATAGGCTCCCGATGCTGTTGCTCTATACACTTTATACCCAGCAAGGTCTTTCTCCTTGTTTGCGTTCCACGTGAGCGTTGCCGACGAGTTGAACGGAGCATTAAGAGTTAGGAGGACGTTGGCCGTTTTGGTCAATCCTCCGCCGGTTACAGTAATCGTGGCTGTGTTATTTCCCGGTTTGGCGGTGGTGGTGTTTACGCTTGCTATGATTGTCCCATTCTTTGTGCCAGAGGCTGGACTGAGTGATAGCCAGGAAGCGTCGTGACTTGCTGTCCATGTTCCAGTTGAACCAAGCGTGATGGTTTGAGCCGATGGGTTTGCTGCGCCTTGCGTCGCCGTAAAGGTGAGGTTCCCGGGCGTTACGGTCAATGAGGCTGCGGAGACCGTCAGGGTCACCTGGACGGTTTTTGTAATACCTCCGGCGGTAACGCTGATGAGGCCATTGTGTGTCCCCACCGAAAGGTTTCCTAGGTTCTCTACCTTTACAGATATAGATCCGTTGCCAGAGCCAGAGGTCTGGCTCAGTATGAGCCAGGTCGCGTTGGCACTGGCATTCCAGTTCAGTGTACCTCCACCGGTATTACTAATATTGAGCTTTTGAGGAGCTGGCTTCCCACCACCTTGCTGGGCGGCAAAGGTCATGCTTGAGGGAGTTGCCCCAAGGGAAGGCGGCACGGGCGCCGTCGTTACAGTGACAGTGACTGGTACAGAAGCATTTTTTGATCCTGGAGTAGTGACAGTGATTACGCCACTGTGAGTTCCTACACCCAGTGCTCCTGTCACGACGTTTACGGTTATTGTGCCACCGTTGGATTCAGGAACAGGTGAGAGCGCGAGCCAGGTCGCGTTGGCACTGGCATTCCAGTTCAGCGTACCTCCGCCGGTATTACTAATATTGAGCATTTGAGGAGCTGGGTTGCCGCTGCCCCGCTGGATGGTGAATGAGAGGCTTGTTGGACTTACGCCGATGGTGGGAGGCACGGGAGCCGGTGTTACAGCGGGGGGGGCCACAAGTTGTCTTAATATAGGCATCTCAGCTATCAGCCGGAGCAAGGGTGCTGGAAGTTTGCTGGTCTGGCTTGAGCTCGGCGACTGTGCTGCTGCCACGGAGGATGTCGCTGCTGATGCTGAGGGTACGTAAGAAGTCCCTGGCGCGAGGCCTAATAAAAGGATGGTTATGCCACCTGAGAAAAGGACAAATCCCAGAGTAGTCTGGCGCATTGTTCGAATCCTCCGTAACGACTATTTCGAGCGGCTGATGTATTTGAGTTAAAAAGCCAGAGTTGACTCTCAGCAAGTTGAGTGCCTCCTACAAGAAGTAAACATGTTCAGGAAGACACAACGTGTGACAGGGAGGTTCTTCTACGTTAGTGGCATTTTGTGAAACCTGCTGCTCGTAGAAGCTTGTTTTCGGAGAGAAAATGTTCGCTGGGGGATGACGAACAATCGTCGCTCCACGGTACAGATGAAGTAATTTCTCACCTATTAGCTTGTAACAAATTGATATATAAGTAACTAGTGTGAGGCTTGCTGTGGTTTGGCAGCGGATCTTCTTGATATTATTGGAAGTCGTTTCTTGGGTAGAGGTGATCTTCCCCCGATTTCGTGGACAGGTGGTTACGCGACTGCCGCCCTCGCTTCAAACTCGACTGGAGCGTGATAGCCGAGGGTCGAATGCTGACGCTGCCGATTGTAGAATACCTCGATGTATTCGAAGATGTCCTGCTTGGCTTCGTCTCGGGTGACATACTGGCGCTGATGTACCAGCTCACGCTTGAGCGTTCCGAAGAAACTTTCGACGCACGCGTTGTCCCAGCAGTTGCCTTTACGGCTCATGCTCGGAATGAGGCCGTACTCAGCGAGTCGGTGCTGGTAGCTCAGCGCGGCATACTGACTGCCGCGGTCCGAATGGTGCACGAGCCCTGCCGTGGGAGTGCGATTCACCCAGGCCATTCTGAGGGCCTGCTCCGCCAACTCACCCGTTAACCGCTGGCCCATGGCCCAGCCGACGACCCGGCGTGCATACAGATCGAGCAGCACCGCCAGATAGAGCCAGCCTTCTACTGTCCAGACGTAGGTCAGGTCTCCGGCCCACACTCGATTGGGAGCTTCACCCGTGAAGGCCCGATCCAGAGTGTTCGCGGCCACCGGGAACTGATGCTGGGACTGGGTGGTGGCGCGCCACTTCGTCACGGTCTTCGCCCGAATGCCGCCGTGGCGCATCAGCCGTGCCACGCGATGCTCGCCAACGCGGTGCCCCTGTTTGACCAGGGCGTTCCAGATGCGGGGACTGCCGTAGGTCTCCCGCGACTCCCGGTGGATCACCCGAATGGCCGAGAGGAGCGTACGCGTCTGGATAGACCGGGCACTTTCCGGCCGTGATCGCCACGCATAATAGCCCGCTGCTGAGACCGCGAGGGCACGGCACATCAGGCGGATCGGATCGCGACGGTCGTGTTCTTGGATCACGCGGTATCTCATCGCGACTCCTTCGCGAAGAACGCCGCCGCCTGTCGTAAAAAATCCCGCTCCTGTTTCAACGTGGTGTTCTCTCGCCTCAGCCGCGCCAGCTCCTCCTGTTCCTCGCGCATCGACTGGCGGGAGTGTCCGTGGCGCTCTGCCTGCTGTTGCTCGACCCGCCAACGGTCGAGCAGGTGGTCAGCGATACCCAGGTCCCGGGCCACGTGGGTGACCGGCCGTGCCGAGTCTCGCACCAACCGGACCGCTTCTGCTTTAAACTCGTCCGTGTACTGCCGTCTGGTTTTCGTGGTCATTCTTTCCTCCGATTTCATCACATTCCTCCTTATACAGGTGTCTATGAAATCGGGGGAAGGTCAGAGGTCTTTTTAGAGGGTCAGACCTACGGGACCGATCGTGCCAATGAAGGCAGGAGTCAACTGGATGCTGTCCATCTTCCATTCCTTGACGATTGTGGCGTCTTCTGCCATTGTTAACCTCGTTCATACTGGGGCTTTAGGTAGTGCTAGCTTGGGAGATGATATGACGAAGCGGCAATCTCGTTCCATTGCTGTAGTGGGGTTGGGATACGTAGGTCTTCCGATTGCTGTGGCATTCGGGAAGATTGGCTGTGTGATTGGATTCGATGTCAACGAGAAGAAAATTGAAGAATTGCGCAAAGGCATCGATCGGACGGGGGAAGTATCGGAAAAAGATTTGGCCTCATCACAAGTGAGGTATACGTCTCAACCAGCCGACCTCAAGAATGCAGATTTCATTATCGTAGCAGTGCCTACGCCTATTAATGAGACATTGCAACCCGACCTGACCGCCTTGCAGAGGGCCTCAGAGTTGATTGGATGGAACCTTTCCAAGGGATCCATCGTAGTGTATGAATCTACTGTCTATCCCGGTGCGACGGAGGAAGTGTGCTTGCCAATTTTAGAGCGAACATCCGGCATGAAAGCCGGAGATGACTTCAAACTAGGGTACTCGCCGGAAAGGATAAATCCTGGCGACAAGGAACATACCCTCGAAAAGATTGTCAAGGTGGTATCGGCACAGGACCATGAGTCTCTTGAAGTCGTAGCGGATACCTATGCATTAGTGGTGAAGGCAGGTATTCATCGGGCCTCCAGCATCAAAGTGGCGGAGGCAGCCAAAGTGATTGAGAATACGCAGCGAGACCTGAACATTGCCCTCATGAACGAATTGTCCCTTATCTTTCATCGGCTGGGAATCGATACCAAATCAGTGCTTGAGGCAGCAGGAACAAAGTGGAACTTCCTCAAGTTTTCTCCCGGCCTTGTTGGTGGCCATTGCATAGGCGTGGATCCTTATTATTTGACATCGAAAGCAGAATCGGTGGGCTATCATCCGGAGGTCATTCTTGCTGGAAGGCGCATTAACAACGGCATGGGGAAGTTTGTGGCGGAGCATACCATGAAGTTGTTGAGCCAGTCAGCGCGCCCTGCCAATGAATTGCGAGTGGGAGTACTTGGACTCACGTTCAAAGAGAATGTGCCGGATCTCCGTAATAGCCGAGTGCCTGATATCATTCGTGAACTCTATGAGTATGGGGTTGAAGTGCTGGTGCATGATCCTATTGCAGAAACGGAGGAGGCGTTGGCAGAGTATGGCATTCGTCTCCTTGAATGGAACGAGATGAAAGATCTTGATGGATTGGTCCTCGCCGTCGCACATGAGAAATTTTCCAAGTTGGGCATAATGGACCTGCTAAAACCTCTTCGAAGTCAGCAACAAGGCGTCGTGATTGACGTCAAGGGCATTCTGGATTTGCGTCAAATCCCTGCCACAATCAAGTACTGGCGGCTGTAATGTTTATCCGATCTCTTCCTAGGTAAAAAACTAGGGTGATTGGAAGTCCTTTCTTTCGCCAAGACCAGAGCAAAAGCTTCTTATTACTCTTCCTCGGCTTCTGGGCTTTTTCTTTGAGCGTTTCTTGATCCGTAGTATAAGAAATTGATGTCTGTGAGAGGCGATCGGGCCAAGCTGCCTGGTACGCGTCCTAAGGAGACTAGATCGTGGCTTGCTGTCAGCAGGTTGGCCTACATGCGCTCGCACTCGTCATCCTCTTGCTAACAGGGTGCTCTCTATTTGTATCTTCAGACGTCAAACGAGGGGATCAATATTTGGCGGAGAAGCAATGGGAAGCGGCTAGTCTTGCCTACAAACAAGCGTTAAAAGAAGATCCATTTAATCCCACTCTTCAGAGCAAATATGCATTAGCTCGTGGACGTACAGCTGCAATGCATGCTGAACGTGGTCGTGCGTTCATGAGAGATGGGCAAGATGATCTCGCGCTTGAAGAATTCAAGCGCGTACTTACAATCGAACCCTCCAATGTCGAGTACCAATCCGGCTTTCAGGAAGCCACTCGCTTGAAGGAATCACGATCTCATTTTCGTGAGGCAGAACGTCTGGCACAACTGGGGAGAACAGAGGAGGCATTGGGTAGCTATGCGCGGGCTGTGGAACTTGATCCGACCTACCAAGCGCCACTAGATGGCATCGCTCGACTCACCGAAGAGCAACAGGCGCTTAGTAGAGCGGAGGGGATGAAGGAGCCTGTAACCCTGAAATTCAAGAGTGCTGGTATCAAGGAAATCCTGGAGGCTGTGGCAAAAGCTAGTGGCCGGACCCTCGTGTTTGACAAAGACGTCAGAAATGATCCCATATCAATTTCTATTCAGGACACGCCATTTGAAGAAGCCTTTCGGTTGATCCTCACAAGCAACAGTCTGTTCGCGCGTCACATATCTCCGACCATTCTGGTCGTGAGTCCGGATACCAAGCAAAAACAGGAACAGTATCAAGACTTGATGATCCGGACATTCTATCTCTCAACGGCGAAGGCTAAAGATATGGTGCTCTTACTCAAGAGTATGTTGGATTCAAAGCGAATGCATGCCAATGAGCAACTCAATGCGATTGTGATTCGTGATCAACCGGAGAAATTAGAGCTTGCGGAAAAGATCATCCTTGCCAACGACCGGCAGGAACCAGAGGTTCTCTTCGATCTCGAAGTGCTGGAGGTCAACCGTACGAAGAGTCAGACGTATGGGCTGAATTATCCGAAGCAAGCAGGGGCTGGATTGATTGCGTCTGGATTCACGGGAACTCTGGCTGCAGAGGCCGTCCAGATGACCTACCGGCAACTCACTAATCTTGGGCCAGACAGCTACCTTTTCAAGCTGCCCACAACCGTGTTGTTGGATTTCTTTAAGCAGCAATCCGATGCCAAAACACTAGCTTCACCAAAAATTCGTGTCATCAATAACAAAAAAGCCGAGATCAATATCGGCGACAAACAACCGATCCTTCTGTCCACAACCAACGTATTGCCGGGGCAAGCCACCACAGGAGCTGTTCCGACTACCTCAACCGTCACATCAATCGAGTTTCGAGATACCGGTGTGAAACTGACGGTAGAACCTTCTATCCGATTAGGCAATGAGTTATCGCTGAAGATAAAGGTGGAAGTTATTCGGGTTGGTGATCAAGTCACACTGCAGGCTTCTCCGCTCATCCAGCAATTCAAGTTTGGCAATCGCTCTGCTGAAACGACCCTGAGCATGAGAGATGGTGAAACGGTTGTCCTTGGTGGTCTTCTCCAAGAGGAAGATCGACGAACACGTGTCACCATGCCATGGATTGGGGATTTGCCGTTCATTGGAAAGTTGTTGAGTTCGTACAAAACCGACCGCGTTACGACGGAAGTCATCTTGACCATTACTCCCCGTATTGCCCAGCCGCCACTCCCTCCGGGCCCTACGAATCAGGCGTTTTGGTCCGGGACGGAATTCAATTATTCGACGAGTCCGGTGTTCTCCGGATCGACGAGGCGGATATCAACATCCTTGCGTGGTGAGCACGGAAGTCCAGGAAGTCAACTCGGTATCGCGCCCAAAGGTGCAACGCAGGTGAACCCGGTCCAGTCATTGACCGAACGAGCGACGCCAGGTCCTGTTTTGGAGGTGAAGCCTGATGACGCTCTTGTCCAAACCGGCAGGGAGGTGAGGATAGTCATTGTAGATGCTCGAATCCGAGCATCTGGTGCGGACACCTTTAGATTGGAATACGACCCTGAGATTCTGGAATTCAAGGAGCTTAGCGACGCGAAGCTGCTCCCACGTGGTGAGACGACAGATGGAAATCGAGTGGGAACTCTCATGTTTCAACAGGATCATCCGGAGCAGCGGTCGCCTCGGGCCATGAACCTCACCTTTGTGGGAAAGGCATCAGGGGTGTCGCTCGTTCGCGTGGAGCTGAGTAGTTCGGATTTCGTTGCTGACGCTCAAGCAACCTCCAGGGTCACCGGGTCGGGGGTCGTGAGAGTTCGGTGAAGGAGGGTGGGCTAACATTAGTCGAAGTCCTTGTAACTATGACGATTGTTGTGCTGTTGGCTTCGATAGCCATGCCTCTTAGTAAGGTATCGACTAAACGAACTCATGAAATTCAGCTGCGCCAACAACTTCGAATCATTCGCGGTGCCATTGATCAGTTCAAGATAGAGTGGAATCGTGACGGGAATGTCCTTCTGGGACCTGTGTGTTTGAAGAATAAGTTGGTCTGCAAGGAAGTTTCCGGCCCCTACGGGTATCCAAAGTCACTGGACATGTTATTGGGAGTGAAGCTCACCGGAGAAGAGGCAACCGTTCGAGGGACAACGGTCAGGCGGTACTTACGGGTCATGCCGGTCGACCCTCTGACGGGAAAATCAGATTGGCTGTTGCGTTGTTACAAGGACCGTCCAAAGCCGACGAGCTGGTGTGGCGAGGATGTCTACGATGTGATGACACAGAGCGAAGCCACGGCGTTGGATGGCACCAAGTATCAGGATTGGTAGAGGCATGGAATGGAATCTGAAAAAGGATTCACACTTGTCGAGCTGATGATTGTGGTGTCCATTGTTGGGATTTTAGCGACGATTGCCGCTCCATCGTATCAATCATCCCTGATTAGGGCGAAGGAAACGGTCTTGAGGCAGGATCTTTTTACTCTGCGCGAGTTACTCGATCATCACCGTGCCGATCAGGGGAAATATCCCCCATCTTTAGAAGGCTTGGTGTCGGCGGGATATCTGAGGGCTATCCCGAAAGACCCGTTTACGAATTCGTCGAGTTCCTGGCAAGAAATTACCGAACCGACAGAGGGCGGTATCTTTGATGTGTATTCTGGATCCGACTTGGTGGGGACAAATGATACTCCCTATAACAAATGGTGATCGTGTCGTGAGGGTATGGTGGCAGGAACTGTGTCCGCTACGCGTGGTGTACAAATGGGCGCAGCGGTGCATGGTGAGCGGAATTGTTCTGATGGGTATGGTGGCATGTAGTCCGCTTGGCCCTATCCTGGATCCTGAGATGTCGGATCTCCAACTCACTGTCGATACTCTCAAAAGTTCATTGCGAAATGCCCAACGAACGATTGCCGAACTCCAGACAGAAGTGGATCAGCGGCGCCAATCATTCGCCGATCTGCAGATTCTCCGAGCTCAACTCGAGGGGACAGGTCGGGAAGTGGAACGTCGGTTGGCCGAAGCTCGCCGGGTGATTGATCTCCAACGAGAGGAGTTGGCCAGAGCGCGCTCTGAGCGAGAACGGATGGGGCGCACGACAGCCGCATTGCAGAGTCAGCTGCGGCACCTTCGAAAACAGGTGTCATATCTCGGAAAACAGACGCAGGGAGCGGCGTCGCCGGCCTCGATCATTTCGCAGCAGGATGAGCGAGTGGATGCGACGAAGGTGGGCTTTGTCCGGGAGGCTCAGCGGGACGAGGTTCAGGAATCGGTGGACAGGATCTCTTCGGCCGGAGCCGCCTCGGTTTTTACGCCCTCTCCAACTGTTTCAAGTCATGTGAGCGTGTCGATTAAGCCTGGGGATACGCTTTGGAGCCTAGCGAAGCGACATCAGACAACGGTCGCACACATCATGGTCATCAACGAGCTGATTGATGATCGCATTCATGTGGGCCAACTCCTCAGTGTTCCGATGCGATCTGCCGATGTATCCCAGGATGAAGGGATGTAGGGGAGCACGGTGAGTCATTCGCATGTTCGAAAGGCTTAGGGTATGGCAGTATTTGCGTACCGAGTAGCGCGCCCCGATGGCTCTATGTTTAACGGGCATGTTGAAGGAGAAGAGGAGGCGCTCGTTCGTGCCAAGCTAGAAGCGCAGGGGCTCTTGGTATTTCATCTCCACAGGCGTGGAATATCCACAGTGGAGGTGGCGAAGCCTTGGTTTCGTGGACGGCTTCCGGTGGGGCAGTTCTTGATCTTCAACCAAGAGCTCTTGGCGCTCACCAGATCTGGATTGCCGATCTTACGAGTCTGGGACTTGCTCATCGAACGAGCTGGGCATCCTGGATTTCAACAGACCCTCCGCGAGGTGAAGGCGGACATTCGAGGTGGTGCCTCCGCCTCGGATGCGTTGGGAAAACACGCCGCATATTTTTCGGATCTCTATGTTGCGACCATACGAGCAGGGGAACAATCCGGCAACCTGCCGGATGTGCTCCAACGGTACGTAACATATCTGAAACTGATGATCGCCCTTCGGCAAAAGGTGACCAAGGCTATCTCCTATCCGATTGTTCTTGTTCTCATTGGCATCGCGGTGATTGGTTTTCTGTTGACCTATGTGATGCCGACCTTTGTATCGGTGTACGGAGAATCGGCGAGGACCTTACCATGGGCAACCCAATTACTACTCAATGCCGTGACCCATGCTGAGGCATGGGCTATTCCGGCCTTGGCTGTCGTAGGGGCCACCTTGTTGGGCACACGAGCGTACTACAAGACATCGGCAGGGCGTGTGTCGATCGATCGCCTTTCTCTGAAACTTCCCCTGGTGGGCCAGATTATTGTCCAACACAATACCGTCCAACTTGCGAGAACGTTGGGAACGATTCTCGGCGGTGGGACTCCGCTTGTGGATGCGCTCTACAGCGCGCGAACGGCGGTTTCAAACCAGTTTGTTTCGCAACAGCTGGCGCCGGCTGTCGATGAGATCCGTGAAGGGGCGACGCTCGCGAAGGCGTTGGACCGGCCGAAGGTCCTTCCTAGACTTGCGATCGAGATGCTCGCGGTTGGGGAGGAAACCGGTTCCCTGGATGCGATGCTGAGAGATATTGCAGAGTTCTATGAGGGAGACCTTGATACCAGGCTTGCCATGCTCACCACATGGATCGAACCGGCACTCCTACTCATCATGGGAGTAATGGTCGGTGGGATCGTCATCGTGATGTATCTACCGGTCTTTCAGATGGCTGGAACGGTCGGAGGCTAGAGATGCGTGCGTCAGACGGTGAACCACTAGGGCGGCTGGTGAGGGAGGTTTCTCATGCCAGGTAGCCTTGTTCGTCCTTCCCTGGCAGACGTGGTGGTAAGGCAGGGCTTGGTCGACAAGCAAGCTGTTGACGAGGTTCTCCGTCGATTGAACCAAGTACCCGCAACATTGGGGCAAACGCTAGTCGCTGAAGGGCTCCTCTCAGAAGACCAGTTGGCCCAGGCCTTGGCTGCACGGTACGACCTTCCGTACGACGCACTCGTCGATTTTCGCGTCGATCCTCGATATTTCGAGGCTATGTCCGTCAAACTCATGCAGCGCGTTCCCTTTGTGCCTATCGCCGAGCATTCAGGCATACTGACGATTGCCATTGCAGACCCTCAAAATCTGTTAGCGCTTGATGAGTTGGAACTCATGATTCAGAAGCCGCTGGATCGAGTTGTCAGCTCCAAGAGCGCAATTCTGGCTGCACTGGAACGTAGTGAAGGATCGAGTCACGCGCTGCGTGAGCTCGAAGCGGAATATCGATCAGTTCTCGTGAAAGAAGATGATCGAGGAGAAGAAATCCCTGCGCTCGATCAGGCCGGCGAAGATCAAAGTCCTGCAGTCAAATTACTGGACTCGATCTTGCTCAGTGCGATGCAACGTCGCGCCAGCGATATCCACATTGAGGCGGCCGACCGTTCAACGAAAGTAAAGCTTCGTGTCGACGGCATTCTGATTCCAGCCATGGAACCGTTGGATATTCGATTGCATGCTCCCTTGGTCTCACGCCTGAAGGTGATGTCGGAGCTGGACATTGCCGAACGTCGAGTGCCTCAAGACGGAAGTTTTCGTATGAGACTGGATCGGAAGACAGTGGATTTCCGCGTGTCCATCCTGCCAAGCGTGTTTGGTGAGTCAGTCGTCATCAGAATACTCGATCGGGACTCTATCGCGACCGGAGTATCGGCTTTGAAGCTGGAACGGCTCGGTTTTAACCCGGAAGATTTGAAGCGGTTTCGTCGAGCGATCACTCGACCATACGGCATGGTATTGGTCACTGGGCCGACCGGAAGCGGAAAGACAACGACCTTGTATGCGGCCATCTCCGAAATGAACACGCTCGAAGACAAACTCATCACAATTGAAGATCCGGTTGAATACCAGTTTCCAGGTGTGGTGCAGATTCCTGTCAATGAAAAGAAGGGGCTGACGTTTGCACGAGGCCTGCGGTCCATCCTTCGCCATGACCCGGACAAGATCATGGTCGGCGAAATTCGAGATCCTGAGACCGCGCAGATCGCTATTCAATCGGCTCTGACAGGCCATCTCGTCTTGACCACTGTTCATGCGAATAATGTGTTTGATGTGATCGGGCGATTCGCGTCGATGGGGATTGATACCTATAATTTCTTGGCCGCGCTCAACTGTGTGTTGGCGCAGAGGCTGGTCCGAATTTTATGTCCGTCCTGTCGGACAGCAGTAGAAGCTCAACAAGTCCTCATTGAGGAGTCTGGATTAGATTACGAGCAGTACAAAGATACGCCGTTCTATGAGGGGAAAGGATGTCCACAATGCCACGGCACCGGATATCGGGGAAGAAAATGCATCACGGAATTTCTCGATTTAACGGATGAGATCAAGGAGATGATTCATGCAGAACGGCCGTTGTCGGAGATTCGGTATCGAGCGGTGACGGACGGGATGATCACGCTTCGGCAATCGGCACTCAAGAAGATGTTGAACGGGGAGACGTCGCTTCGCGAGGTCAATCGTGTAACCTTCAGTGAAGAGGGATGACATGATGTGGGACTGGTGGAGCAGTCGGCCTCAATATTGTCTGAAGTTTGGAACCGATTCGCTTGCATGGGCCGAGAGTGAACGAGGCTGGCGTGGACAGCGTCGGCGCAGGTGTTCCATGTCTTCTCTTCCGAACGGCATGATCAGCGCCTCTCCGATGGGCCTTAATTTATCTAACCCTTCGGCGCTAGCCGACCGCATCCAGAATCTAACGAATTCTAAAGGAACTTACCGGGGAGCGGACGGGGCTATCTGTTCGGTTGTTCCTCGACGAATCACCGTCCTGCTTCCAGATTCTGCAGTGAGAGCGGCGGTGCTTCACTTTGAGCAGCTTCCCACGCAGCGTGAGGAACGAGAGAACCTCATTCGGTGGCGATTGGGGCAGGAACAGCTATTCCCGCTCAACGGGACCAAGATTGTGTTCCAAGTCTTTCGCGATCAAGAAACGGGTCCATCCGGAGGCTACACGGTGTTGACGGCATCGATCCAGGACTCGGTGCTCCAACAGTATGAATCGCTCTGTGAATCTGTGGGATTGATTCCATACGATATCGGTATGACAAGCCTCAGGTTGCTCAATCTTTGGAGGCGTGTGTCAGACAGATCGAAGTGGTTTCACCGTACAATTCTGTGGGTCAACTTGTCCGATCGAGCGCTGACGATAATCGTATGCCGACGAGGATGCCCGCTATTTTACCGATGCAAACTCTTAGGGGAGGACGTATCAGACGTCCTGAGCAAGCCTGATCTGCTACACAGGATTCGAGAAGAGTGCGCGGCGTCGCTGGAAGCCTGTTATCAGCGGCATCCTTCTGTGACCGTCGATCAGGCCGTGGTCTGTGCGGAGGGGGAGGTTTCAACCTTTCAGGAACAAATTGAGGGCGAACTTCACCTTTCGGTTGAGCAACTGCATTGGAAGTCGGTCGAGAGGCTCGGCTGGGTGGCAAAAGAAAACCATCGTGGGATGCCATCATTGGCGGCGTTGGCAGGATTGCCATAATGGTGTGGGATACCTAGTGGAATGAGCACATTTCTCAGACCATTGAAGTTTAACTGGTTAAAAGGGGGTGGTGAACACTTTCACGTCAACCTATGCAGCCGATACCGCTCTGCTGTGGCCCCGCTGCGTCTTTTGTTGATAGGGAGCTGTGTCTTCCTTGTGTCTGACATACTCTGGAATCTCGCGCAAGCCATGGCGACGTATCAAGAGTGTCGAACGATGGAAGATCAGTTAACGCGAGTCCGGCAGCAGGACCTTGACTTCATTGCGGAGGCAACGCGTGAACAGGTTGATTTATCCGATCAGGCTGTAAGTCGTCTGTCTTTCGAGATCGAATTGGCTAACCAACTTCTTCAAAAGAGAACATTTTCGTGGACAAAGTTTCTGGCAGAATTGGAGCAGACCGTCCCTTCACGTCTGGCACTGAGCAGTGTACGCCTTGATCAAGCGGGGACAATGGTTCGAGTCACTGGGACCGCGATAACGTTGGAGGACATCACAGCATTCACCGTAGGGCTTCAGGAGCATGCGATGTTTAACGATCCAATACTCGCACAACATCGTGCCGGCCCCAATGGGTTGGTGGAATTTGATGTCACCGTACAGTATCGCCAGGACGGAGTGTAAGGGATGAAAGAGCGTCTGATCGTTGTGCTGCGGCATCCTTTCGCACCATTGCTTCCTTGGACGAGCGTCGTCGTGAGCCTTCTGGTCATGTTGTTCGTTGTGCGAGATGTCGGGTTAGCCGGGCTTCTGTCGACACGAGATCGATTAGAGCAGGATTGGGTCGCAACGCGGCAGTCGTTGCTACAGCACCGAGAAGCTCGAAAAGCACAAAGAGATCTGACTGACGTGTGGGCCTTGTTGCCGGACGAACGGGATTTTGCCCCTTTGGCTCTGGGGATTTCCGAAGAAGCGAAGCGTGATCGAGTGACCATGCCGGCCTTGTCGTATCGGACAGAACCGACGTTCGTTGCCAATACGAGCAAGGGGTTGCTTCAGGGACCAATGAGCGGACGCTATGAGGATCTCCGTCGGTTCATTCATAACCTGGAGACAGCGGATGAGTTGTTGTTCATAGAGGATTTGGAACTCAGTCGATCTGCCAATGCACAAAATGACGTCTTGACCTTCAATGTCAAGATTGCGACGTATCTTCGCGCTGATTCGGAGAAGCCCATCTTGTCGGATGTGGGGCAATAGCCATGGAGCCTAGAAAGAAGGTGGTTTTGACATCCGCACTGTTTCTTGTCTGGATAGGATTGGCAGCTTGGCAATGGCATTTCATGGAAGAACCGCTGCATGTGCCGCTCACGAATATCACGGGTTTTCCTGCTTCAGGAGAACAGGCCGCGGCTACCGGACCCAGCAGGCGTGTACAGTTGGAACTTCTTGCCTCGGCAAGCGTTCATCGTCAGACAACGTTCACGACACCTCGGAATATTTTTGCGATACCTCGTCCTGATGGCTCGCTTCCTCTCAGTGAGGACACGGTGTCGGAGGAGCAGCAAGGTTCGGTTTCGGAGGAGAACGTTGCCGAATGGGTAGAGGAACCGACACAGTACAAATATCTGGGATTTTTACACATCGGCGAGGGGCAGCAGAAACATAAGGATATGGCTCTGCTGAGTAAAGACGATGAGGTGATGATGCTCCAAGTAGGAGACCGCGTTGACGATCATCTGATTCTCCGATCAATCACGGCCGAGAGCGTGACCATGCGCGATACCGATATTCAGATTGAAAAAACTGTGCAGTTGTCGGATGACACCGTGGGGCAGGAGTAAGAGGTGATGCAGCGTATCGTGTCCTCTCTGAGAGGGCGGGAAGCCGGATTCTCCTACCTTCTAGTCATGCTCGCCATCACGGTCATGGGTCTGACGATGACGGTGACGGCTCGGCAGTGGAAGGTAATTGTTCAGCGGGAGTTGGAAGCTGATTTATTGGCCAAGGGGATCGAAATTCAAACGGCATTGGCACTGTACTCGGCCAACAAAAAGGCCGGGAGAGTCATGCCTGGCGAGGTATATCCCCATTCGCTTGCCGAACTAACGAAGCCACCCAAACCGTTTCTCAGAAAGGTGTATTTTGATCCGGTAGGAAGGGGTGAGTGGCAACTCATTCGTGCCCCGACTGGAGGTATTATGGGAGTGCGGAGTAAGAGCAGGGGGAGGCCGATCAAGCAGAGCAACTTTCCACTCGCCGTTCGTCACTTCGAAGGAACACCTACCTATTTTGATTGGGCCTTCCAATATCCCAATCCTTCCATGGCCGCGGGAGTTGGTCCAAGCGTGACGTCGATGCCGAGGCAACCCGGCCTAGCGACTCCACCGATAGGCCAAGGAGAAGGGGTGGCGTCCGATTCTGTCCATGCGGAGGAACCATTGGATGTGCAAGACGAAGGCATAGATTCCATGGACTCGCCTCCAATTGCGGACGTCGATGTGCCACCAGAGACTGTTCCGTAGGCTAGTGGCTGTCCTTCACCAGGCAAGTGATCATCAGTCCAGCAGTGCTTGTTGGGCCCTTGACCCGTCTCTTACCTGCACGGTATTGTCAGCATTGTTCCCAATCAGACGAATCCTTGAGGATAAGGTATGGAGTCGTTCGAGAGCACCATTCTGGATCAAAAAAGCGAAGCATCTAAGGCGCTTCCCATGCCGGAGTATGTGCTGGAGTTGGTTTCCAAGGCCCAACGGGCAACGAGGCGGTTGGCGTCACTCTCCACGTCGACTAAGAATCATGCGTTGCTGGCGATGGCGGAGGCGCTGGAAGCGAAGTCCGACGAATTGCTCACTGCCAATGAACGGGACCTTGCTGCGTTCGGCACGGCGCCTGAGAAAAAGGCTATGGCAGACCGGTTACGGCTGACCGAGAAACGGATTGGAGAGATGGCTGCCGGCATTCGCGAAGTGGAGAAGTTGCCCGATCCGGTGGGAATGATGGCCGCCATGTGGACGAGGCCCAATGGAATGCAAGTCGGACGCGTCCGTGTGCCCATCGGCGTGATCGGGATTATTTATGAGTCCCGTCCAAATGTGACGGCTGATTCCGCAGCGCTCTGTTTGAAATCTGGCAACGTCTGTGTCTTGCGCGGAGGAAGCGAGGCGATTCACTCGAATACCATGATTGCCAGGATTCTCTCTGAGGCGTCAGAGAAGGCGGGTGTTCCTTCCGGTGCCATCAGCTTTATCGAGCGTGCGGATCGAGAGCTGGTCCCTGTCCTGCTGAAGCAGGACCGTTTCATCGACTTGATCATTCCGCGAGGCGGAGAGTCGTTGATGAAACTCATTGCGGAACATTCAACGATTCCGGTGGTCAAGCACGACGCCGGCGTGTGCCATGTCTATGTCGACGCCGAAGCCGACCCGGCGATGGCCGAATCGATCTGCGTCAATGCCAAAGTGCAGCGACCTTCCACCTGCAACGCGATGGAAACCTTGTTGGTTCACCAGTCGATGGCGAGAACGCTGCTGCCAAAACTTGCGGTACGTCTCAAGGCTGAAAACGTCGAGCTGCGCGGTTGCCCTAAAACCTGCCAGTTGGTCGCCGGCGCCAAGCCGGCGAGCGAACAGGATTATGGGAAAGAGTTTCTCGATCTTATCCTTGCCGTGAAGATTGTGAAGAACATGGATGAAGCGATGGAGCACATTGCACAGTATGGATCGCGGCATACAGAGGCAATTGTGACAAGGGACTACGGACGGGCGATGCGATTTCTCAAAGAAATCGATGCCGGTGCCGTGCTGGTAAACGCCTCCACTCGACTGAACGATGGATACCAGTTCGGTCTTGGAGCCGAGATCGGTATCAGTACCTCGCGGATTCATGCCAGAGGCCCCATGGGATTGGAAGAGCTCACCTGCTCGAAATTCATTGTGTTGGGAAACGGTCAACTGCGCGAATAAATGCCCTCGGATGCTCTCGCAACCGCCCTGAACACGCCTGGCCACCTTCGGTTTCATTCGACTCGCACACTTGCTGAACATTTCGACCGGAACGGCGGTCGTGTCGAAACGCTTCCCACCGGGCACCTCGTCTTTTATCGGCCTGATGGGCGACGATTCCTCGCGACGGATCCTGCTGGTCATCCGTTACATGAGTGTGAATGGGAAGTGAATAGGACTGGCATAGTCTCGCTGACGCGTGCACGAGTTCGACTGGATTGGGGCCAGTGGGTTGGAATCAAACCAGGCGGATTGGTCCATGAGACGAAGGTGAATCTTGCGGCGAAGCCCAATTGGCAGCAGATCACTCCCGATGATCTTCGTGCCATGGCGGCTGGGGCGCTGCGAGTCCCCATTGAAGACGTGCGGTGGTTCTATCAGGATGACGACTTTAGTATCGATGCTCACGGGACGGCGACGATTCGGCAGCGTAAAGACGCACTGCACGTGCTTGATGACGGCGGATTCGAGCAGGCGCGGTTCATGTCATGTATGGGAGCCATGCATTGGGACCAGATCGATTTTCTCCCGGTGGTCGAGCTGTTCAAGTCGCTCTTACCAGGGACTGGTTCAGCAATATTTGAACTCATTCGGGGACTCTACGACGACCAGAACAGGGATCGGGCGGTTCCAAGATCTTTACGATATCGAGGAATTCCCACCTATCCTTCCGAGGCCGCCTTTCGTCTGTTCAGCAGTTTTTTTGACCCCAAGCCGTCGACAGGCGGTGACCCACTCGTAGAGTTCATGAATCCCCCACAATCCTGCACCATGGCGTGGGTGCCAACTCAGCGCTATCCCATGCGGTACATTGATGACCATCAGAGGGTCTGTCTGACGGCTAAGGACGGGGTGGTTCAAAAAGTCACGCTCAGAGATGACCCTGCGGGCCTGTCATACATGAGTTCAAGAGAGCGTCAGGTGTGTCCACTAGATCGATGCTTCCATGTCCACGGGGCAGAGTTGATCTTGAAGGACCGTGAAAGGGAAACGAGAGTTTCGTTGGCGACGGGACTTCAGGTCGTGCAGACGTCCTCTGTTGACCAGCAGTTCAGCCCTGTGGATTGGCGAACCGTCTTCGTGCAGGGGATTCCTGAAATTGATCCTATCGAGGCGTTCGGTGCAGTACCGCTGTATCCGGAAGATGAAAGTGAGATCGGCGAGTTGGCCGCCCAACCGTTTGTTGCAGACTATCTGGACGATCTGGGAGAGCAGGACCGAGAAATTGGTCGGTTGCGATCACAGGCTGAGCGCGTCCTCATCGACAATGGGGATGCTGCGATTGCGACTTGCATCCTCTTCGATCGGCCTCGTGACTATACTGTTGATGTCCGACATGTGGCCTACGCACAACGTCAGGCTCAGCAGATCTGGACGCAGTGTACCGTGGTGAAGAGGTGGGATTGGTTGCATCGAATTCGAATGATTGTGGCGGATGCCGCTGAAGGAGCGAGCACAGATCGGGAAGTATTTGATCTGGCCTATTACTGGCTCCCGTACGATGCGTTTGGATCCCCCGCCCATGTTCTGCCAATGATAGCCCGATTGAGGTACAGGATACGACCACGTGGTCATGCCTTTGTCGTCGGACCTACTGAATTACGTCGCTTGTTGAGCGGGGAAGGGTGGGAGCTTTGCTGGGATCAACCGGTCGCGTCACTCCCACCCTTTCTCATGCACAAGACGATTCTCCCGAAGGCCAGGGTGAAATCAGGCCTCACGTTGTTTTATGCCAGGCGCGTCTCGTCATGACTGTCAGGGTGGTGATCCAATTTAAGACTGCCTTTCTTTAGCAATTTCTGTAGAATCCGAATTCTAGTGCAGGTATCAAACACCATACAAGCCAGAGCGGTTCCAACTAATCGGGGAGGATAGTCATGCCCAGCGTACTGGATAAGGTGATCGAGAGAGAGTTGCGAAAAGAACTTCGGGATGCTCTAGTCAGGTTTGAACAACAGCTGCACCAGTCCGGTGTCTCGGATGAGAATGTCAAGAACCGCTTGCGTGGAGCCAAACAGTTTGTGGCGTTCCTGTATGGGCGATATCTTAGATAGTTCGTGCGCCTCTCTCCATCATCGGTGACATCGGCCATGGTCCAGTTGATAGCTAACCGGTAAGGGCTACTGCGTATAATCGTCAATTCATTTGGCCATCCGTCATCCATATCCTAAGATGGCGGCATGTCAGCACAGGCCGCTCGGGTTCCTCCTGAATCCGACTCCGTCACCGAAGAGACTCCACCGGATCTCACAGACACGGGACTGATCTGCCTCCTGATTCTCGCCCGGTTTCATGATCTTCCTGCCGATGGTTCGCAGCTCCAGCACCTGTTTGCTCAGTCGGGACAAGCGCTCTCCGATACCGCTCTCCTTCGTGCCGCTAAGCATGTTGGGCTCAAAGCTGGTGTGGTCCAAACCAAGTGGGACAAGCTGATTGGTATGCCCTTGCCTGCGATGGCGAAGCTGGTGGATGGGCGGTATCTCGTGGTGGCAAAAGTTCAAGGCGAAAAAGTGTTGGTCCAGCACGGAGATGAGACTCGGCCGCTCGTGTTGTCTCGTGAGCGGTTCGAAATGATATGGACAGGGGACCTGCTGCTCTTCACCAAGCGGGTCGACATTCGGCTCCAGGACCTCAAATTTGACTTCACGTGGTTTATTCCGGCCATCGTCAAGTACCGAAAGTTTTTCGGCGAAGTCTTGATAGCCTCGTTGTTTCTCCAGCTCTTCGCGCTCTTGACCCCGTTGTTTACGCAAGTGGTCATCGATAAGGTCTTGGTCCACAAAGGGTTTACGACGCTGCATGTCGTGGCCATCGGCATGATCGTGTTGGCCGTCTTCGAGGCGATGCTTGGGGGGCTTCGGACGCACCTCTTGTCCCATACGACCAATCGCATCGATGTCACCCTCGGGGCTCAGCTCTTTCGCCATATTTTGACGCTCCCGCTGTCCTATTTTGAAGCCAGGCGAGTCGGCGACACGGTCGCACGGGTGCGCGAACTGGAGCAGATTCGTCAGTTCTTAACCAGCCATTCGGTTACGGTGCTGTTGGATGTTGTTTTTACCGCCATCTTCTTGATGGTGATGTGGTTCTACAGTTCCACGCTTACGCTCATCGTGATAGCGTCATTGCCAATCTATGCGCTGTTATCCGTGGCCATCACTCCGGCAATCCGGACTCGGCTGCATGAAAAGTTCAATCGAGGTGCCGAAAATCAAGCGTTCTTGGTCGAGACCGTCAGCGGGGTCCAGACAGTCAAGGCCCTGGCGGTGGAGCCGCCGTTGTTGCGGAAATGGGAGGAACAGCTGGCCGAGTATGTGCGGGCCAGTTTCCGGGCAACCAGCCTGATCACCATTGCCGGACATTCAGCCACCTGTGTCCAAAAGGTCACCACCGTGGCGGTGTTGTGGGTGGGTGCCTATCGGGTGATCGAGGGCGATCTAAGCATTGGGCAGTTGATCGCGTTCAATATGTTGTCTTCACAGGTGACCGGGCCGCTCCTCCGTTTGGTGAACCTCTGGCAAGAATTTCAACAGGTCGGGATTTCGGTTCAACGACTGGGTGATGTGCTCAATACACAACCGGAGCCTTCGTATAATCCAAATCGGACGACCCTTCCCCACGTGAAAGGACAGGTCCGTTTTGAGGACGTCGTCTTTCGCTATCGACCCGATGGCCTGGAGATCCTCAGGAAGGTGTCGTTCGCGGTGGAACCTGGCCAGATCGTCGGCATCGTCGGACGGTCCGGGTCGGGGAAGAGCACAATCGCCAAGCTGATGCAGCGTCTGTACGTGCCCGAGCGCGGGAGAATTGTGATCGACGGAGTGGACGTGATGCAGGTCGACCCGGCCTGGCTGCGCAGGCAAGTGGGAGTCGTACTACAAGAAAACGTCCTGTTCAACGCCTCGGTGCGTCACAACATTGCCTTGACCGATCCAGGGCTGGCGATGGAGCGAGTCATCGAGTCGGCACAATTGGCCGGAGCCCATGAATTCATCATGGAATTGGCCGATGGGTACGATACTGTGATCGGAGAACACGGATGCACCTTGTCGGGCGGGCAACGCCAGCGGATCGCCATTGCCAGGGCATTGGTCGCGAACCCGCGCATTTTGATCTTCGATGAGGCGACCAGTGCGCTGGACTATGAGTCCGAAGCAATGATTCAGCAGAACTTGGCCCAGATCAGCCAGGGACGGACGGTATTCATGATCGCCCATCGGTTGAGTACGGTACGGCAGGCCCACCGCATCTATGTCATCGACAAAGGCGAAATTATCGAGCAAGGAACGCATGACGAGCTGCTGCGAACCAGTGGGTTCTACGCAAGGCTGCATGCGCATCAAGCTGCCTAGGAAGAGGGCGCAAGTTCGCAGAGAGAGACGAATGGCATTCGGAACCATGGCTCGACACTGGGCGGTCTGGAAGGCGGCCTGGCAGGCTGAATCAGGCCGGCCATTAGGAAATGCCACGTTTGGTGCGCGTGCCACCGAGTTTCTTCCGGCCGTACTGGAGATCCAACAGGCGCCTCCCTCACCGATCGGGCGCGCCTTGCTCTGGACCATCTTGGCGGCTTTCACCGCAGGTGTCCTCTGGTCGACGCTCGGAAGAATCGACATCGTCTCGACGGCGAAGGGCAAGATCATTCCCAGCGGCTATTCCAAGGTCATTCAACCCTACGAAGCTGGGGTCATCGCTGCCATTCGTGTGCAGGACGGACAGCCGGTGAAGCAAGGCGATGTCCTGATCGAGCTTGATTCGACGCTGAACGTCGCGGACCGAGCACGAGCGGTCAATGAGTATCGTGCGGCTAAAGTAGAAGCCGCTCGCCTGCGAGCCCTCATTCTAGACCAAGCCACGTTTGAGGCGCCTCCGGATGCAGAAGACGCGTCTGTTCTGTTGCAGCAGCAGTTGCTGCGACACCAACTGGCTGAGTACCACGCCAAGGTCGCCGCGGCTCAGCATCTCGTTGATCAACGTCGGGCCGTCGTCGGCCAAACTAAGGAGAATCTTCGTCGATTGGAAGCGACGGTTCCGATGGAGACTGAACGAGCCGAAGCTTACAAACAGCTGCTCGATCATGGGGCCGTGACCAAGATGGATTTCCTCCAGGCGGAAGGCCAACGAATCGAGAAGGCACAGGAATTAGCCGGCCAAAAAAAGAAACTCCAACAGGATCGAGCTGCGCTCGCGGAAGCCGAAACACAGTACCGGGCCATGCTCTCAGAATTTCAACAGACGAAGCAGGCGGAGCTGTCCACACTCGAAACCAAAGCTGTTTCTCTTGCCCAAGAGGTGACGAAAGCCGACCAAAAGGCCGGGTTACAGAAGTTGGTGGCACCGATCGATGGGGTAGTCCAGCAGCTAGCCGTTCATACGGTTGGCGGTGTCGTGACGCCGGCCCAGCAGTTGTTGATTATCGTGCCGAAGGATCACCCGGTCGAAGTGGAGGCGCAGGTCGAAAACAAGGACATCGGATTTGTTCGGGAAGGGCAGCCGGTCGAAGTGAAGGTCGAGACCTTTCAATTCACGCTCTACGGCACCATTCCGGGTCACGTGGTCACGGTTTCTGATGACGCGGCGCCCATCGAAAAAGTTGGCCTGGTCTATCCTACCAGAGTCAGTCTGGATCGAGGATCGATGCAGGTTGAAGGGAAGCAGGTCAACCTTTCGCCTGGGATGGTGGTGACGGTCGAGATCAAGACGGGTCAGCGACGGATCATCGAGTATTTGTTAAGTCCGCTGCTGAAGTCCATGAGTGAAAGCCTGAGAGAGAGATAGCCATATGATCGCATGGCGAAGCTTTCTTTGTGCATGGGGGTGTGCGACTGGAATATTGGTTTCCGGTACTGGCTCAGCTGATTCGCCAAGCAAAGAGTCGATTCCTTCTCTATCGGCGCCTACCATCCACTCTCTTCAGCTCACACTGAAAGAGGCGTTATCTGCAGCAGTCCAGAACAACCCAGAAGTCCTCCTCTATAAGGAACGGATTCGGGAATCGCAGGGCCAGGTGCAGACGCAGTTGGGCGCGATGCTTCCGAATGTGTCCGCCAATGTTCGGCAGACCAGGCAAACACAATTCCTCGGGACGATCGGCCTGTCGCCGGTCAGAACCGACCCCTTCAGTATTTTTGATACGCGGATCAGTGCCACGCAAAATGTGGTCAGCCTCAGCTTAATTCAACGCTGGAGAGCTTCCCGGGAATCCTTGCATGTGACCGAACGGGAATCGGAAGTCCGCACGTTGGACACGATGGCCAGTGTGGGCCTAGCTTATATGGAAGGATTGCGAGCGATGGCGATGGCCGCGATGCATGAGGCTAATCAGCGGGTGATGAACGAGTTGCTCGCCACCGTGCAGCAGCGGCAGCGTGGAGGAGTGGCCACGAGACTCGATCTTGCCCGACTTGAGGCGCAACTGGCTGCGGAGCAACAACAAAGCGTATCAACGCGCTACGCCCTCGATCATGCCAAACTGAACCTGATCAATCTGCTGGCGCTTCCCATAAACAGCTCGATCACGTTGATCGATGAGTGGCGAAGCAACATTCCGGATGTGCCGACGCCGGGGGAGGCGATGGATAGTGCCTTGAGCCAGAGACCGGAGGTTCAGGCCCAACTCACTCGCGTGAAGGCGTCGGAGTTGACCTACTCATCCATCACTGGCGAACGAGTCCCGTCGTTAGTCGCACAGGGAGAGTATGGCCTCATCGGTAATCGCTGGAACAACTCGCTGGATACGTACAACATGGCCTTGACTCTCCAAATTCCCATCTTCGACGGTGCACAGCGCGAAGGCCGCATCGCGCAAGCCCGCAGCCAGTTGCAACAAGAGACACTCCGTATGAAATCGGTCCTCAATCAAGTACGGATGGAAGTGCATGATGCGCTGGCCTCCATTACGGCTGCGAAAGAACAGATCACGATCGCGCAGGTTGGTCTTGACATGGCGATGAAGGAGCTGGCTCTCGCCCGTGAACGTTATGCGGTCATCACGTCCGCCAGTCATTTTGAACTGACCAATGGGCTTTCGGCTGTGGCGCGCGCCAGAGAAAACCACGTGAATGCGCTCTTTCAACTCAACGCCGCCAGAATTCATCTCGCTCGCTCGATGGGGAGTTTACAGACTGTGAACTAAGATTGGTCAGGTGAGATGAATGACGTTACAATACCTTGACTTCACGTAGCCCGTCACGCACACTCGCAACCATGGATGACCACTCTGAAAGCGATCTTCTACGTATGTTGGCTGATCGGGCGGGGATTGTCGCCGATTACTATGATATTGCCGGCACACAGCATGTAACGACGGATGAGACGCGTCGGGCGATTCTATCTGCCATGGAATTCCGAGCCGGCACCCGTGAGGAGCTGATTGAAGAACTCACGGCCTGGGACAACCGTCCCTGGCTGCAAGGCTGTGAACCGGTCCAGGTGATTCGTGCGGGATGTGAGGCTGGGACATGGTCATTTCATATCCCATGCGAAGATCACGATGATGCGGGGCTGCAAGTGCGCTGGTCGCTCCAACTCGAGTCCGAAACAAAGCCGCGTGAGGAAATAGAGGGGCCTGGAATTCACATTGAAGAGACCCGCACGATTCACGGCCGTCGGTTTGTCCGCGTGGCTCTGAAGGTTCCACCGGATCTGCCGATCGGGTATCACACGGTGAAGGCATGGGCCAAAGCAGGCGCCGCGACGGTTGATGCAACGTGCCGTTTCATCGTGGCGCCTGAGCGCTGTTACGTGCCTGCGGAGCTTGAGCAGGGTGCTCGGTGGTGGGGCCTTGCCCTGCAGTTGTATTCGCTACGGAGTAATCAGAATTGGGGAGTCGGCGATTTTCGAGATCTTGCCACGATCGTGGAATGGGCTGGGCGTCAGTTGGGCGCGGCAGTCATCGGACTCAACCCGCTCCACGCACTGAAGAACACCACGCCCTATCACATCAGCCCCTATTCGCCATCAAGCCGCCTATTTTTGAACGATCTCTATATCGATGTCGAGCAAGTGGCCGAGTATCATACGGCGTCGGAGGTGAAGGCTCGCCTGAACGATCCGTCGTTCAGCGCTCGACTTGAAGCGGCTAAACGAAACCCATTGGTGGAGTACGATGCCGTGGGTGCGATCAAGCGAGAAGTACTCGAACTGTGCTATCGCACGTTTCTCCGAGAACATTTTGAAGGGGACGAGCCGGAGCTCAAACCGAAGACAGAGCGAGGGTGGACCTTCCATCGATTTGTGGAGCGGGAAGGGGAATCGCTGACCTCTTATGCGGTGTTTCAGGCATTGGAAGAATCGCGGCAAGCTGAGCAAGGCGTCTCAGCGACGTGGGCAGACTGGCCCGAGCCCTACCAAACCCCGACATCGGAAGCGGTAAGGGAGTTTCGACGTACACGTATGCCTCGAGTCCGATTTTTTCAATATCTTCAGTGGTTGGCAGCCGATCAGTTACTGACCTTGGCGAAGCAGGCGCACGAGGTGGGGATGCCGATTGGGTTCTACCACGACCTGGCCTTGGGGAGCGATCGCTATGGTGCCGACGGATGGCGGTTCCAGGATGTGCTGGCAGTGAAAGCCGACTGTGGGGCTCCTCCTGATGCATTTGCGCCAGAAGGACAGAATTGGGGGCTTCCTCCGCTCGATCCGCTCCAACTTCGCATGAGTGGGTATCAATACGTCATCGATTTGCTTCGGAAGAACCTGCGCTATGGCGGCGCGATTCGACTCGATCATGTCATGGCGCTCTTTAGGTTGTTTTGGATCCCGCGGAGTCTTCCTGCCTCAATGGGGACGTATGTACATTACCGGGATGAAGAACTTCTGGCGATCTTGGCGTTGGAGAGTGTACGGGCCAAGGCGCTGGTGATCGGCGAAGATCTTGGAACGGTTCCGGATTGGGTGCGTGAGCGTCTGGATAGGACGGGTGTTCTGTCCTATCGAGTTTTGTACTTCGAACGGACCCATTCAGGAGCATGGAAACCACCGTCTGAATATCCGGCTCAAGCGCTCGCCGTCGTCACGACCCATGATCTCGCGACGCTCAGTGGATATTGGGAAGGAGTCGATATCGAGGCTCGATCCGCTCTCGGACTCTTTCCTTCGGAGCAAGCCAGGACCACGATGCTGTCTGAACGACAATCGGAGAAGGTCGGTATTCTTGCGGCGTTGAAGTCAGAAGGACTGCTGCCTCCCGGCGTTTCAGACGATCCAGGCCAAGTTCCGACGATGACGACCGAGTTGATGGAAGCCGTTCATCACTACTTGGCCCGCAGCCCCGCGTGGATCGTGTTGGCGAACATTGAGGACATTATCGGTGCCCGTGCCCAAGCCAATCTGCCTGGCACGTTGGATCAGCATCCGAATTGGTGTCGGAAGTTAGACGTGCCCGTCGAACGGCTGATCCAAGACTCACGATTCAAGCGATTTGCGACCCAATTGCATGTAGTCCGTCCTCCTGTGTGAGAATATCCGTGGGCGAATCCGCACGTGATTCCTTTTCTTGGCTGAGGCGTTCTGACGGCCTGCGGAGCGGCGTCAAGTCATGATCACCATGACGCATCGTGACCGTATCGCACTTGGGATTGCTGCCGCGTCCTTTCTCCTTATCCTAGTCATCGAACAGTTTTCTCCCGCCAATGTCGTCGTCGCGTATGGGTATGTGTTCCCGATCTTGTTGGTCACGACCCTTCGAAGTCGGACCGTCATGCTGGTGACCGTGTTGGTCTGTGTGGCTGGAACCTATTCGGGACTGCTGCAGCCGACGAAGCCAGGACGATTTCAAGCGGCGGTTATCAATCGGAGCGTCGTCGTTGGCGTCTTGCTGGTCGTGGCCTACCTCGGTGTGAGTTGGGAAGAGCGGAAGGCACGGGAGGAGGCGGCGCGGGAGGCCCTGGCCAAAGAAACCGAGAATTTGCTCAAGGCCAATGCCCAGCTCGTGCAGGCAAAAGATCAATTGAATAGATCGGAGCGGTTAGCCGCGGTCGGTCAGCTGGTCGCATCGGTCGCTCATGAGGTGGGCACACCGCTTCACTCCATCGCGTGGCATGTCCAGGGATTGGGAGAGGAACCAGGCGTGACCTCGGAGATGAAGAAGCGGATCGCCATTATCGACGAGCAACTCGGGCGAGTGGTGCGGATCATCCAGGATTTGTTGTCCTCCACTCGGCAGCGTCAACCGGACCCTCAGTGGTGTGCAGTCGGGGACGTCGTCAACCCAGCGGCTGTATTGATGGAGCCGGCGTTTCATGCCAAGGGGATCACACTAACGGTTTCAACTCCTGATGACTTGCCGCTGGTCTGGGCCGATAAAGAAAAGATTCATCAGGCCCTGGTGAACATCCTCGCGAACGCGTTGGTCGCCACCTCTCCCGGAGGAACGGTGACGATCTCGGCTGTCGATCGCGAGGCGACGGCAGCCGAGCAAGATTGCGGGACAAGAGTTGCTGATCCGGCGCCTCCGCTGGTGCTGGTCCTTGCTGTTCAGGATACCGGATGCGGGATGCCGGAGGCCGACGCGCAAAAAGCGTTCGAGCCGTTCTTTACAACCAAAGCGGTTGGAAAGGGAACTGGCTTGGGGCTATTCTTGAGTCGCGAGACCGTGATGGCTCATGGTGGGAGCTTGGGCCTGGTGAGCGAGGTTGGTCGTGGGACCACCGTGACGATGACGTTACCTGCGAAACGAACTGACCAGGCTCATCCAATGGAGGCAGTGTGATGCAACCAGCGACGATTCTGGTAGCCGATGACGATGCGGTTGCACGTGAGCTCTTGGCAGAGGCGTTGAGGAAAGAAGGCCATCACGTGGAAGCGTTTTCCAGCGGAGAGGCCGTTATTGCGCGTGGACGTCAAGGCCTGGTCGATTTGGTATTAACCGATATCCGTATGGGAGCCGTGGATGGGCTGACGGTCCTACGGGAATTTAAACGCACGAATCCCAATACCGTAGTTGTGGTGTTGACTGCCTTTGGTTCGCTCGAAGGCGCAATTGAAGCGATTAAGCAGGGGGCCTACGACTATCTGGCCAAACCATTTAAAAAAGAGGACATCAAGCTGGTCGTCAAGCGAGGACTGGACCACTGTCGACTTCTTCGGGAGAATGCGCGGTTTCGGCAGGAACTGAAGAGCAAGGAAGAATGGTCCTCGTTAGTGGGAAGCAGTCCGGCGATGTTGGAGGTCTATACGCTGGTGGCGCGTGTGGCCAACGGCAAAAGCACGGTTCTCTTGCAAGGAGAGAGCGGTACCGGAAAAGAGCTCATCGCCCGGGCCATTCATACGAACGGTCCGCGTCGTGATAAGCCGTTTATCCCCGTCAATTGCGGGGCATTGCCCGATACGCTGTTGGAGTCCGAGATGTTCGGATACGAAAAGGGTGCCTTTACCGGGGCGGTGGGAACCAAGATGGGGCTCTTTGAGTCGGCCAATGAAGGAACGCTCTTTCTCGATGAGATTGGTGAACTAGGCCAGGGCTTGCAAGTGAAGCTGTTGCGGGTGATGCAAGACCAGGAGGTTCGTCGAGTCGGGGGCACGACCTCCACCAGAGTCGATGTTCGCATTCTTGCTGCAACCAACCGCGATCTTGAACAGCTCGTGAAAGAAGGAAAGTTTCGGAATGATCTCTTCTACCGGTTGAAAGTTGTTCCCATTACGTTGCCGTCATTGGCTGAACGGCGCGAAGATATTCCGATGCTGGTCCATCATTTTTTGCAGAAGAGTTCCGCGGGGACCGAGCATGCGGTGTGTGGGGTCCTACCGGAAACGATGGCACTCTTGACCGACTATCGGTGGCCGGGCAACGTGCGAGAGCTTGAAAATGTGATTGAGCGGGCCGTGTCGTTGAGTCATGGCCCCGTACTGACGCCGGAAGACCTGCCAAAAGGGATTCGGCAAGGAGCGTTGACGGAAACCGAGACGCGACATCCGCTCACCAATTCCCACGATGAGGTCTCCTTGACCCTAGAGGAGGTAGAGAAGAGACACCTGATTCGCGTACTCAAAGAAACGAATAGGAATAAGGTGAAGGCAGCAAAAATACTCGGAATAGACAGGCGCACCCTCTATCGAATGGCCGAACGATTTGGCCTCGATCTAGGAGAGGAGGCGGAAGGAACAGAGGAGAAAGAACCAACCTAGTTAGTTCTTCGCTCCGTAAAAGGTCTCCGTCGTGTAGGTGCTTGGAACGATCTTGAGCTCGTTCTTGATCAGACGAAGCTTGTTTTCAGCGCTTTGAGGAACCTGCGGTTCTGTAGGCCCCCAGCCATCGAACATGGTTTGTTTACCCTCCGAGGACACTTGGAGGCGCAGTCTGGTGGTTTGGTCTGTTTCTGGAGTCACGGAGGCTTCTGCACGGCTCCTGACAACTCCAAACCGCCCCTTTACGAGCCAATCCCAAATGCTGGGCTGCTCGCCACGGTAGCCGGTATCAAGTTGAGCGCCGTCCTTCCACTCCACATCGTAGTTGTCGTCCTTCAGGACTTTTGAGACCGCGGCTCTGACCTGATCCGCTGGGGCAGGTAACGTCACATCGACGACATCTGGTTCGACGGGGCGCTGAACACTGCTACATCCAAAGGCAAATACTGTGAGGGCGACAATGGCGAGACAGTCCTTTCGGATCATTTTGTTCTGGCCTCCTTCAGACGGTAGACGAGGTGAGTATCAGTTTGCGTCACTCCATCTATACGATGGATACGGCTCAAAACCAATTGGGTCAGTGCGTCCTGATCGGGAATGTCTACGATAGCGATAATATCAGGCTTACCCCAACAAGGATCGATCGTTTTGATCTCTTTAATTTCCTTGAGAGCGTTAACGACTGCCGACGTCTGCCCAGGCTGCACATTAATCAGCACATAAGCCCGATCCGACATAGAAAGATCTCCGGGAGCCGGACCGTGAATCGTATACTGGATCGTCCCGGAAGTGGGCTGCTTTATAGCAAAGTCCGTCTGGCCTGTCAATACAGGTTTAGCTTTGCCGGGTTTTGAGGTGGATGTGGAAGGCGGGACCGCTTTTAGGTTTGATTTCGCCATGATCTTCACTTTGGCGCAACAAGCACCTCGACCCGGCAGTGCTCGCTGACGCTGGTTAGGGTGGTCTCTAGTCGCTTCGGGCTCCCGATGCGACCTTCAGGGTCGTACATGAAACAAAACAAGGCCGAGCCTCGTCCCTGGGCTCGGTAATAGGCAGAGTCCGCCGTGATCTGATCGGCCAGTTCCTTCGCGCTCAATCCAGATCGAGTCTTTTTGGCGACGACCGCGATTTGGTCCCTGTTGATGAGGAGCATCGTCCGTGGGGTACCCTCTGTGTAGGGTGGGGTCCACTCCTCGGTGGCTACCTCGTCGAACTCCATCTTGAGCAATGCGCACAAGAGGTCCTGCAGGTCATGATCGTCCTCAATTTCAAGCGTCGGCCGATAATCCCGGCGAAGGCGTAGTTGGCGGGCGACGGAATGGAGGCGCAGACAGACTTTCCGTACGAGCTGGAGTGGGTCTTGGTCTACCCCGGGCTCCATCGAACGGGAGGTTGGGCCGGGTGGGCCAGTCGAGTTTCTGTCGGATGATGGGTCCTGAAGCGTGGACGCGAGAGAAAAATTGGCCTCGGCGTGTGTCGGCGGACTTGGTGTTGCCGGGGCCGGTACATTGGCATTCGGTTGAGCCGACATCACAGAGACTGGTTGTGTCGGTACGGGCTCAGGTTGTGCCGGCGTGGGTAAAGGAGAGGGCGTTGGGGCAATAACCGGAGCAGCAACAGGGGCAGTCGGCTTTGCTGGCGGTGGTAGGGGAGGGACTGGTGTGGGGGATGGTGCTGATACCGGTTCTACCGTTGCTGTGTGATTCGGTACGGGAGTTGGCGTAAACGGGTTTGGGTCGGCCGGTTGTGTCTGAGAGATCGGTGTGGCTGGCGCACTTGATGGTTTTGTATCATTGAGCATGGCTGTCTCGAATGTCATCGGCGGAGCGGCTTGCGTGGTAACAGGTAATGTAGGTGGGACCAGTGTCATGCGTGCGGTGTTGTTGAGAGGTGCCTCAATCGGTGGTTCAGGCTTGGGTGCCGGCTTCAGTCCTTGGAGCTCAAGTTTCCGGTCTTCCAGGGTGTGGATCAGACCCATAATGACCGCGAGGCTTCGTGCGACGTCGGCCTTGTCCGCTGTCCGAATTTTGAAATTTCGGTGTGCGTGAAACTCTTGGGAACGTTCGCCGAATGTCTGTCGAAGACATTCACGAAATTGCAGCTCAGCTTTACTTTGGGCGGCATCGCGATAGGGGAATCCCTCTTGACTGATGTCGTGGATGGTGGCGACCACCTCTTGGAATTTTGTGATTCCAAGCGTGATCTCTTCGAGTGGAGTCGTCTTCGATCGGGATCGTTGTTGTTCCGCCGCGCGCGCTCGAGCCATGGGTGTGTGACAAAAAGTCTAACTGAGGGTCAGGAACCTGGCAAGAAAACAACGGGTTTTGACGAGCAGAGCGACCGCATCCTGCATCGGCTCATGAAGTGGAAGCGTGATCGTGATGGCCGTGAAATAATGGCTTGTTTAATCAGGCTTCCTTTTTTAAGATCACGGGAGACGGACAAAGAAATGGAGTCAGAGGTCCTCGTGTCGTGACTCTTCTACGCATGAACAAGCTGTCTCGTCTCGTGCTGGCTCATACGGTGATGGTGTGTGTGCTTTTTCTGGGAAACGTCCTGTCTTCTCATGGTTTTCTACATGCTAATCATCATGATGGCCATCAGAGTGCCAACATGCATACCGATCTTCTGTGCGCCTGGCTGTGTGCCGCAGGCCAGGTTCTACAAACCTCTGACTCTTCGCTGTTCGCTCCGTTTCTTGTTTTCGTCACCACTGATTGCTCGAGTTTTTCCTCAACCGATCTCCTAGTAGTCCAGTCTTCTCACTCACGCGACCCTCCGCCACATCACAGTACTCTCTAGGTGAAAGAGGCGCCTCTAGCCATCGCACCCTGAATGTCAGCTGTGAGACGGGATGAGTATCTCGCGGGGCCTTGCTGTTCCTCAGCTATGGGCCAGAAGAGCATCGCCGACTGCTCGACGAGGTGCTCCCATGCACCTTGCACCAGACGATCGGGTGAGGCAGAGATGATGTTCAATCCAGGTTCCGAGCGTGTTCCGGAACAATCTTATTCGTAGGAGGATTACGAGATGCGTGTTCGTATTCACAGAGGGGATGTCATTCCCAAACAGAAGCCCGCCATCTTGGTCGCCTTCATTAGCATTCTTGTAACAGGACAGGGGCAAGTGGGGGCGGCGTTATTGGACGGATTTCTAGGGCCGGTTGAACGGTCGCTGGCGGAGCGTGTCGAAAAGAAGGGGGAGCGTCTGACTCTTGGAAACTTCTATACCCCTGAACGACCGGACTCCCATGGTCCGATCGGCGTGATGCAAGACCACACGCACAACGAAGGCGAATTCATGATGTCGTTTCGCTACATGCATATGGATATGGATGAAAATCGAACCGGCACCACGACGCTCTCCAATGCGCAGGTGCTGGGCCAATTCCCGATTGCGCCGACCGACATGGCCACACACATGTACATGTTCAGCGCGATGTACGGATTCAATCAGACGGTCACTCTCATGGCCATGCTCCCGTATGTAGAGAAGAGCATGAATCACGTGACCAGACCAGGGGGACAATTTCAAACGGAGTCCGGAGGGTTTGGGGACGTCAAACTGGCGACGCTCTGGCGCCTCTGGGCGGTCGAGTCGCCTAGCATCGGGACCCATCGGTTTCACTTAAATCTCGGGGTCAGTTTGCCGACCGGTGATCTTCAGCCTTTAGATGGGACTCCGATGGGTGTGCAGGTTCTTCCCTATCCGATGCGCCTCGGGTCCGGAACCGTAGATTTTTTGCCCGGTATTACCTACACCGGCCAAACGCCCGATTATTCCTGGGGACTCCAGGCTCTGGGGACCCATCGGATTGGGTCGAACAAATTCGGGTATTCCTTAGGCAACAACTACAACGTTACCAGCTGGATGGCTCGTCGGTGGACGGATTGGATCAGCACATCCGTTCGCTTCAATTACCGGTGGTGGGATGATTTCAGCGGGGCTGACGCAAGGTTGAATCCGGCGATGGTCCCGACCGCAGACCCGCTCCGCCGAGGTGGCCAGCGTCTTGACATCATGGGTGGCGTCAACTTTCTTCTCCCCGAATGGAAGGGGTTTGAGAACAGGATATCGGTGGAAGGGGGAGCCCCCATTTACCAGGACGTTGCCGGTCCACAACTTGAAACTGACTGGATTGTCTGGGCCGGGTTCCAATTCGTGAAGTGAGTTCGTGACGGCCTCCGGGCTTCACGTACAGCTGTACGGTGGAAGGCCGGAGGAAAAGGAGGAGTCATCATGTGGAGAGGGGATCATCTCACTGGCGTCGCGTTGGTTGTGGCGATGCTCGGAAATGTGAGCAGCGTACTGGCGTATGAAATTGGTGAAGTGATGAATGGTGGAACGATCTCCGGGACGATCACCTTCCAAGGCGCCGCTCCACAGCCAAAACTGTTTCCAGTCAAGAAAGATCCTGAGGTGTGTGGGGCGGAGCGAACTGTGAACGAAGTGGTCGTCCGAAACGGATTTCTGCAAGGGGTCGTCGTGATCCTCGAAGGAGTCAAGGCAGGCAAACCCTTTACCGCCGGCGGATCCAGAGGGGAACCCCCCGGTGAGGGTGAATTTCGGTATGGCCAGGGCGAGCAGCTGTCGCTCGAAATCCTCGCGAAGGGGTGCAACTTTGGCCCCTTTACCGGCGTACTCACATTGGACGAGCCGGTGCGATTTCTAAACCGGGATCCGATCAAACATATTCTCCACTCGGTCTCATCCAGGGACGACAAGGGATTGATCTTACGAACCATCCACAATCGAGAGCTTCGTCCCGATGCCATGATCGAACGGACGTTTCATTCCAGCACACTCAAGACGAACCGTGTCGTCGGGGTCCATTGTAACCGCCACGATTTTATGCAGTCGTGGTTCTATGTGGTGACGAGCCCGTACTATTCCCTTTCCAATCAGGACGGCACATTCACCATTGACCTGGTGCCGCCCGGTCACTACGAGCTACTGGCGTGGCACCCAGCCTTGGGGTTGAAGCGACAAGCGGTCCAAGTCACCGAACGGGGAGAGATCGAAGCGAGTTTTGAGTTCGTGGGGAAGTAACAACCGGAACACGATCTCTATGGAGGATGCATGTGTGGTGGTGGACCATGCATGAAGAAAATATACGTATGCTCTGCTTGGTCTGCTTCAGGTCCTAATTAGGAGACAGGCTCTTGCGGAGATGACCGCAGGTAGCCATCCGGTTTTTCAAGACAAGAGTTGATGGGTTGTGGGTCGGGCTTCAGACGGGTGGTCACCCAACACTCCTCAAAGATACTGCAATAGCAGGTCTCGATCTCGACGCGAGAGTCTTTGCCTTGCCAATCTTTGTCGAGCGTGTCGTCGTCAATCCAGAAGATCTGCTGCTGTGACTCAGGAATCAACATGTCAGCGGGGATGATGGAGGAAAACTTGAGCATAGTCTTGGAACTCAGAGCGGTGCTGACATCAGTCCAGGTCGGCAGGGCTTTGCCGTCAACCGTAACGGTCGTCCAGTATAGGACAGCCGGTCCCTTGCCGGCGTTGGTCATCACAAAGCCGGAACCGCGATCATTCACGAGGTAAGAGACCACCACCTGCGGAGGGAGGGCGAGCTTGCGGTACTTACGCTCAGGGCTGCTCTCCCACATGACAAAAGCCAGCAGGGCAAACGCCGCCATTGAAGCTATGATCGCGATCCCTCGGTTGGCGAGCCAGTTCATCATTGTTCCCACCGTTCAACATGAAGCACGGCCAAGTTTCTCGCACTATGCAACAGACGGGAGTGGTTTGTCAGGTATCGCTCTTGGACCGCCATCTCAGTCTCAATTCGCCTCCGCCGTGAGCGGCCCGCGGACACACCAGACCGGGAAAGTGAACGTCTTGACCTTCACGAAGCTGAGGAGGTTACCGAGAAAGGCGTCGACATACTTTCCGTAGGGGCCATGATCGGTTTCCGATACCAACGCCCAATAGGAGGTGGCCTGGACGTTCAGGAACGGATGGTTCGGGGGAAGATGGGGACGAGAGAGGCCGCGAATGGGGCCCACTAAACTGCGGAGCTCAATGGGTGAGGGGAGCCGCCAACCCTTCTGTTCGCCAGCCACCCTGCGGGCGCAGATGTGACGGGCCTCATTATAGGTCATCATCTCCGTTTGGGGGGCCTTCTCCCACACCAGGCCCGTAGTCTTATCCAAGACTGCGTCGTAGTTGAACGAAGCCAGTATTTCGAACCGCTGTGAAGAGGGATAGGTGTTGTGCCAATCCAGAATGATTTCGGCGAGCAACTTGTCTGTCGTTGTCGGCGTGGTGTCGGAGCTGCTCCTCGCTATGTATCCGAGGATGCACACTCCCGCGACCAACGCAGCAATCCACATCGTTTTGGACCCTGTGAGGCGCATGAAGCTCCGTCAGGCGAGATCGGTTACTTAGGGCTTCTCAGGCGCTGAACTGGGCCAGAGAAAGAGTATGGCCGCGACGACGACATAGGCTATTGAGATATACCATAAAGACTCGAACTCGACCGACGCGGCAAAAAAGACCATCTCTGAAATAGCGGCCCCGACGATCAACATCAGTAATCCAAGCCAATTGAACCAACGCATCCTCATGCATGGCCCCCTTTGGTTGATCATGCTCGTGTGGGAGAGCAGGGATTGTAGGCAGTTGCTACGTGAAATGGCTAGACGGGCATCGATGCCTAAGCAGGACTACCCCATCGAAAGCGCTTCATACATGGGACCAGATTGATTAGGAGGGGGCTCACGAGGCAAAAGGGACAAAGAAAGGGCGGTGGAGTAGATGAACGAGCCGGAGCAAGTTGCGTTGGACTAAGAGCGTGCGGGGCAACCCAAGGTTGGGTTGATATTAAATAATGGAAAGTCGAAGAGGTTTATTCGACCGCAAAAATTACGATAAAGCGATAGTAAGCGGTCGGCACGCGCGAGCGAGGTTTGGTGCCCCCGATACGAATTGAACGTACGACCCGCGGTTTAGGAAACCGCTGCTCTATCCAACTGAGCTACGGGGGCATAGCCAAATTTCAATGACTTATGGTTCTACAAGGTCTCGGTCTTCGGGTCAAGTGTTCCCGGCGTGTTCTCTTGGAGGTATTTGTGAACCTTTTGAGCCGCTTGCGTTAAGTCACGCTCCTCAATTGCATTATAACGCTTCCACATCTTCTCAGACTTATGCCCCACGATCTTCATAGCCGTCGCGGTATCCACTCCTGCCCGGCGTAGATTAGTAGACGCACAATGCCGAAGATCATGGAACCGGAAGTCTGTAATTCCGGCGTCCTTCAAGGTTGTGCGAAAAGATCGGCTGATACGTTGTATAGGTTTACCTCTGAATGTAAAGACGTGACGCGTTGAGAGTGAACGGACCTTCGCCAGACGTTGAAGAGCTACTCGTATATCTGGAGTCATTGGGACTTGGCGAGGCTTTTTAGTTTTCGTATCTTGACTACGGAGAGTGATAAAGCCCCTCTTGAAATCAACCCGATCCCACGTCAGACCGACAATCTCACCAAATCTCTGGCCCAGCTGATAGGCGAGTAATAGGACAGGCTTGAGATGTCCCTTTGCAGCCTCGTAGAGTTTGTTCCATTCCTCTTCAGTCAAGACTCTATCTCTGGCGTTCTGTGGATCGGGAAGCGGAACCCTGGTAGCGGGGTTGATCTGTAAGAGCCCCCGTCGGATTGCTACGTTCAGACAGTGTTTGAGCACAACATGGTCATTGTTTACGGTCTGAATACTGGGCTTTGTTCCGTCCTTCTTTTTTCGTTGTGCTCGGAAGGCCTCGACGTCATGAGGCCTGATCTCTGTTAAGACCTTGCCACCGAAGAAAGGGATCAATTGCCGCTCCATGATTTCGAGTCGATCTTGATAGCTGCGGAGCGTCTTGATGGATTCAAGGTCTAGGTAGGGCGTGGCCCATTCCTTGAAGAGAATCGGCTTGGCCTGTTCGGTTTTCTCCTGGCCCAAGAGCAAGCGCGTCTTGATCGCGGCTTCCATCTCTTCTTTCGTGCCCCTGGGATGCCACTCGCGAGAGTCAATGATTTGCCGTCTTCACTTTCAATGACACGGAACTCGACATAGTAGCTATCGCGCCGCTTCGTGAGTCCCATGGTTGTCTCTCCGTGGTGTGATCGTGTGCTGATCGATCCAGGCGTCCAGCTGAGCCTGCTTGAACTTCACCAGCCGCCCGATTTTGACGTACCCCAGTTTCCTCGCGGAGACCCATCCGTACAGGGTCAATTTTGAGATCCCTAAATACTTCGCGGCTTCATCCATTGTCAAAAGATTATTCATGGCATTTCAGACAGGCTGTTCCTTCATGTTCTACCAATGAGGTCAGAGGCGCCGACCGATATCTCCGCACAACTCTCGGGAGTGGCACTTATGCGAGAGTCCAGAATTTATGACCATACCGAAAAAGTAGGGGGAAGGGGAGGTGGCACCATGGAAGGAGCTGAGGTGTTGGTTTTGCCCGCAATCACGGGGGCATTCATCTTGGTCCGCAACAAGTCGAGTGTTGGCAGAGGGGATTCTTATACGTCATATGAATCGTCATTTGGCATGCTATTTGACGACAATATCGACGCCTGTTAAGATCTTGCCATGAGTTCCCATTTGACCATCGCACGCCTGTTAAACATCCAGGCTCTCGTCGAGAAGAAATCGCACTTCCTCCTGGGGCCACGCCAAACCGGTAAGAGCTTCTTGATCGCCCACTGCGTGAAAGGAGCACGGGTGTATGATCTCTTGGATAGCGCCGTGTATCTGGGGCTGAGCCAACGACCCCAGCGCTTGGCGGAAGAGCTGACGGCCAAGGATCGCATCGTGGTCATCGATGAGATCCAACGTCTCCCGATCTTGCTCAATGAGGTCCACCGCTTGATCGAACAACGAGGCACGCGATTTCTGCTCACCGGATCGAGTGCCCGTACGCTCCGTCGGGGCGGTGTCAACCTCTTGGGAGGACGGGCGCGCACGAAATATCTCCATCCCCTCACCAGCCGAGAGCTGGGAGCACATTTCGAGTTGGACCGGTTCCTGGCGCGAGGGGGCTTACCGTCGATCTATTTCTCGGACGATCCCCAGGCGGACCTCGCGGCCTATGCCGGCTCGTACCTTCAGCAAGAAATCGTGGCGGAAGGGGCGACCAGAAATATTTCTGCCTTCAGTCGTTTCCTCAAGGTGGCGGCCTATTGCAATGCCACCATTGTCAATTTCACCAATCTGGCCGCCGATGCTCAGGTTCCCCGGACCACCGTCTATGAGTACTTCGAAATCCTGAAAGACACGCTCGTGCTCCATGAACTGCCGGCATGGCGTGAAACGAAGAAACGCAAACCGTTGGCCTCATCGAAGTACTATTTCTTCGATATCGGTGTCACGGCCGCGATCCAGGATCGACGCTATCGTCGTGGCACACCCGAGTATGGCGAAGCTATTGAAACGTATCTCTTGCATGAGCTCAAGAGCTATACCGATTATGTGTCAGGAGAATCCCTTGCCTTCTGGAGATCCAAGTCCGGCTTCGAAGTGGATTTCATTCTCGGCGATCATACGGGCATCGAGCTCAAAGCCAGCGAGACCATCTCGGGGCACGATTTGAAATCGCTGAAGGCGCTTGCAGAGGAAAAGAAATTGAAGCGCTATCTCTGCGTGAGCCTGGAGGCGCGACGACGACAGATCGGCGAGATCACGGTTCTTCCCCTCCAGGAGTTTCTCAAGAATCTCTGGGATGAGGCCTATTCATAAGGCAACCGTCTCTGTTGGGTGAGGGGCCTCGGTAGCCATTCAGCTGAGGCACCGCGTCCGGAGATGCAGTGCCAGCTCGACGCACCGTCGTGTTGTGCAACTCGACTCGACCGTGCGGAAAATTGCCTTCGCCCATGTAGGGGTGTGGCACGCCCGTGGCAACCGCGTCATCGTGAACGATGTCACGCGTGCAGCCGCGCGTTGCCACACACTGGGAGATTCTGTTGCGCCTCCGCGTGGGTGAAGGGCGCAACACGATGTTGAGAAACCCGAATGATCGGCATGTTCTGGCGGCGGCCATTCACGGGAGAGCGGACGCGATTGTCACCTACAATCTCACGGATTTTCCCGACAAGGAACTCTGGAAATACGGTATCACGTTCCAACAACCCGATGAGCTTCTGCTGCACCTGTTCAATCTGGCACCGAGCCTCGTCTGTTCCGCTGCCAGAACACATCGGGTGAGGCTCAAACATCCTCCCAAGACCACGGCCGAATACCTCGAAACGCTTGAACGCCAGTCCTTAACGCAATTCATCGCGGCGCTTCGCTCCTATGCCGCTCATCTCTGATTCTGATCACTTCTTTCACCATGATGGTGGTGCTTCCCTTGGCAGCCGCGCAGGCCGTTCGGCATTCCACTACGTTCAGCGACCATCTGGCGCATAGTCTGTCGCTTGGTGGCTGGCGCTCGCGTCAGCTCAATACTTTCTCGGAATCGACCCGTTGATCATTCTTCACCTCGACAAGCGGGCGAACCATGTCGACCTGTGAGAACAGGACCGTCTCGCCTCGTTCGGTGAATCTGCTCCGTCATGCCGTGCTGGTGATGCGCGAGGGCCGGCTTATGGTTTCTAGTCCGGTGCCTGTGCGCATCCGGTCGTCGCCCTGGCTTTCCACCGGCGGGCTGCGTCGATCATGCCCGCGCGCCGCGAACGATCGCGTCGTCTCCCGCAGGCATTCCTCCGCATTGCGCCCGTCGGCCCGCCAGGTGGCGGCGTCCTCTCTGTCTCCTTTGTCGTCGCTGTGTGGCCTCCACGCCTGGTGAGAGGCCAACACATCAACTCTAACTTAAAGGAGACAACGCTATGGCACCTCAAGACAAAAAACCCAAGCCGGTCACCACGCTTCGATGCAGCAGCATCAAGGCGAGCATCTGGAAGAACGAGGGCATGAACGGTCCGTTCTACAACGTGACCGTCGCCCGCTCGTACAAGGACCGAGATGGAGTCTGGAAGAATGCCGAGTCCTTCGGCCTGGCGGATCTCGACGCGCTTGTCGCGGTCGCCCAACAGGCGAAACTCTGGGTCACGGAGCGGTCGGGTCGCTGATCGCAGTGAGGAAGCCTCCGGCCCTCGCGCCGGGGGCTTCCTTCACGCCAAGAAAGGAACACGATGATGAACCTGTATCGTGCCTTTGCGACGGATCTGCATCACTTGCTCAACGGCGCACGCGCGGTGCGGATTACGGTACCCGGCTACATGCCGCTGTCTGTCGAGGAGATTGGAACTAGTGGAGACGGATACCGGCTTGTGTCCTTGTGCCAGTACGGCGAACAGAACGGCGACCTCATGCGTGATTGCGATCTGGTGTTCAGGGTCTCTAATCTGCCCGATGGCGTGGCCGTCGAACCGGTGTCATATAGGAACGACTACCTGGGGCTTTCGCAAGAAGTGTATCAGTATGACGAGGCGGGCAGGTGCACCTACGTCGTACCCGCGCTGAAACAGGAGTTGACGGAGTTTGCCCAGACCTGGTTGGCCACGCTCCGAGAGCAGGGCTTCTTTGCACCCACCGCGGTTCGAGAGATCCTGTCCCTGTGATCTTATCGATCTGTTCACGGAGCATGAGGTGTGGCGATCATGCTTCAGTCAAACAGGGACAGTCTGATGGCACAGTGAACCGGTGCGGCTTACTCTTTCTTGCCGAGAAAGAGAAAGCTGGTGGTCCTGGCACGGTTGAGCGCCGCACTATACAGCCGGTTGGTCGCGGCGTCGTACAAGGCCACCCCCGTAAGCGTCTCGGTTCCCTGGCGACAGGCGCCGCCTTCGAATGTGACGCTGGTCTTAAACACACTCCCCTTGGCATGAGGGGACAAGGTCCCAGCGAAGGTGCAGCCATCTAATGCATGACCGGACAGCGTCCCGGCTGCATCCACCGTCACCGTGACCGTGTGATCATCAGCACGGAGCCCCACATAGGTCCCGGTCACCAGAGTCAGGTTCGGGGCTGACTCAGAGTCCGCCTCGTACGTACTCCTCACGCGTTCTGTCTCACCATTGAAGTAGATGATGGTCGCGTGAAAACTCTCCTTCGGCACATAAGTGCCACTCATCCTTCCCTGGCGAATGCCCGTGCCGTCCACAGGAAAATCTCTGGGGTTCGGGGACCCGAAGGAGCCGGAGTGCGACGTGCCCGTGCCATGAATCAGTCCAGCCAGGACGTGGGGATTGTCTCGTGCCATATAGAACAGCCAATACGAGCCGTCCTCAAGGACCACCGCACGGACGGTGCGACCGGTACGAGTCGTGCCGGTCCAGCGACCTGCCGCCGAGCTCGCCGTGGGCAGCGGTACAGAAACGCTACTCTCCCCATACCCGCCGCCACAGGCGACGGAAGCGAACCCACTATTGAAGCAGCTCGCGAAGCTGCCACAAGCCACGAGCCCACTCATCAAGCCGACGGCCAGAAGACATCGAAGACTGTTCGTCCAGGTCGTGCGCATGGTTGTCGCCTCAAGGCGAGAGAGAAACGCACAGCTATCCCCTCTGTCATAGGATAACAAGAAGAGAATCATCCTCAAATGGGTACCCCTGAATTGCTAGAAACTGGACCAGCCGACTCCTAATGTCAGCCTGTACCGCTTGCCGGAGGTCCCACCGGTCGGCCGATACGAGGCCCATTTCTGGGGTCTTCCACAGGGCGCGAGGGGTTGATCTGTGGTCTTGGCGCGCGTCGGCGTAGGGGATGGTGTAAGACCGATTTTGAGAGGTTGCGGGATATGGCTACTGCCCGTAGTTGTCTTACATTATGGGTTTATCGTATTCTCGTGCCCATGTTTGTGGACCCTCCAATCACCGGCTCCAGACGCCCCTCCGAGGACGAGAATCAGGCACCGGTCGGTGAGGGACCCGGGGTGTTTCAACTGGGGCTGGTACAGGTGAGCTGATGGGGCAGCGAGCGAAACGGACGACCACGGTCACGGTGGATCTGGGGGACCTAAAAGCGCCCTGGCAGGCCTGGTGTGAGCAGCAAGGTGTCACGCCGAGCCATGCATTCCGGAACGCCCTTCGGCAGGCCATGGACCGGAGAACAGGGCGGGCTCCTGCGTCTCGGCTGCGCGTCATCCCGAAGCGAGAACGAGCGACCGCTCGCCTCGAACTAAACCTGACGACCTCAGAGCTCGCCGCCCTGAAGAAGATGGCAGGACACGAAGGCTACATCCCGACGAAATGGCTGGTGGCGATGGTCCGCACCAAGTTGACCGGGCAACCGCAGGTCGGACAGGCGGAACTGGAACGATTGACCCGCTCAAATCAACAGCTCCTCGCCTTGGGAAGGAATCTGAACCAGATTGCGAAGGTGTTGAATACCTCTCCTCAAAATCGGGATGGCTTTCGAGTGGAAGTCATCACGGAACTCTCTCGCGTGATCCGTGCCCACACCGATAAGGTGTCGGATGTGTTGCGCGGGACCGTGGAGCGTTGGCAGCTTCGATGGGTGCCGGACCTATCCATTTCGATGAGCGATTGAACGAGTGGGGGAGTGGACTGTCCGAGGTGTCATGCGACACTCTATCCCGACCTCGCCGCAGCGAGCGCAGGCCTCTTGGTTCCGCTAAGCGTGTGAGTTCCCACGGACGGCTCTCCATGCGCCAGGCTCGGGCGACGTCTGTGCAGCAGACGCTCCAAGCCATGGTCTGGCATGCGCCCCAAGTCGTGGTGAAAGTTGTAAGGGTGCCGATTACCAGAAAAACCTTGCCGAATCCTTTGGAGAAGAGTTAATGACGTGTGTCCAGATCTGTTTTGCCGATCTCCAATACGAGGGATTTTTGGGGGAGACGGCTGATCGAGGAATTGTATCCTTCTGAGTTCTTCTCCTTTTTTAGGTCCATTGATTGATCAGGATCGTGGCCACTTTCTTTTCCTGGTTCTCCTTCAAACACCAGCCGTCCTCACGCTCTTGATGACATCCGTCTGGATGTGCCTACAGCAGGGACAATAGGCAATGCCCAGGTGAGTTTCGGTCATCTGTTAGCCCTATCGCCGACCGCAGACAAGAATTTCCGATGTCGTTGCTCGACATCCGATCGATCCGAAGACTCCGATACGCTCCGTTGTGCGTCTCGCCATACCATATCCGCGTGCCTCTTAAGTGCGTCAAGGATGGTGACGGTGTCCGTTTGCTCGGCGATCACGCGCATACAATCGATCAGCTGAATATATAAATCCGGTTTGCCGGCAGAAGCCTGTCTGATCTGGTGAAAGGCTGCATCGATCAAGTCGGCGATTGATGGTGGGTCGGCAATCACCCGGGTTCGCCCACTCTCGTCGCGACGGTAAGGGCTGGGGAGACCACGACGTGATAATTGACAGAGCGCTGCCGCGAGCCAGTCTACGCAGCGTATGGCCGTATGTGGATCATTGATGCCGGGAGAGAGAGCCCTCACCGCCACTTCGACCAGCTGAAGCATCGCGAACTCCACATCTTGCTCGGACGTGCGTTCCTGCCCGAGTATCAGGCATTCGCACACGTGCGAGTGAAGTTTCTTTGGGTCGACGTTTGTAGGTGATGGATAGAAGGTCGCGACCAGTTGATTCTGAATGACAAAATGTCCAGGCCGGTGATGCAAGAGAATCACGAGGTCATGTTCGATCGCCACTGTCAGTAACTTCTTTGCGTCGACGGCCTGCAGGTATCCGGTCGAAGATGAACGCACGGGGACACCGTTCTCCTCGAGGCCTTGTCGATCTGCAATGTCGGAGATGGGTTGATCCGGAAGAGGGGCGGTATCTGGTGTCGTGCTCGTTCTGATCTGCTCAGGAAAGATTCGGTCGATCGACGCAACCAGATCGTTATAGACGTGACTGATGATGGTATCGGCTTGAATGGCGGTAGCGATGTGGTGAATAAAGAAAATGAGCACGCCGACGCTGGCGAGCGCCAACCCGACGGCGACTGTCACGGAGAGATGGGGGATCACTGCGGCTTCGTCCGTGATCTGGACCGATCGCAGGACGAGCAAACTGAAGATAAAGGTGGCTAGAAACGTTCCAAGCACGATCTGACTGCCGGGTCGGCGCATGAAGTTCTGGAGCAGTCGAGGACCATATTGCGAGGCGGTGAGCGTGAGAGCCACCAACGTCATGGAAAAGGTGATGCTGGTCGCCGTAATCATCGAACCGACAATGGCGGAAAGAAGCGTTGCGGCACCCTCGCCACTGCCGGAATAGATCCACTTCAAACTCTTGTACTCCTGCCAGGGCAACGCCTCGTCGAGTTCTAAACTAATCTGTGAGGCCACGGCGGCTCCAACAGTGATCAGACTCGGGATGAACCAGAAGCTGCGCCGGAGTTGATACCAGAGGTGCACAAGATACATGGGTTGTTTTAATCCACCGGTCCAGACGGACCTGGCCTAAGATCCACAATGGGGATCAGGCCGTGACCAGGATGGTTAATGTAAGCATGCACAGGCTGAGGGTGCAATTGACGATTAGTCGGCCCGGTGTTGACGTCTTGAGGCATGACGAAGAACCACTCGTATACTCCATTTCTCACATCGATCGGCGGATTGGCAAGAGTGGTGGACATGAAGTCTTCCGGAAGGAGGCATCAACGATACTCAACCGTGGGTTCTTGACGATTGGCGGGTTGGCGCACGGCACGAGACTGGTTCAGTACTCGCGCCACAGATTTCGCGGTAATGAGCTTTTGCATCTTCTGCGTACTCACGAGGAGGGTTCCGGGGTTGCACGTGACTGTATGTGGCGTCGAGCGGCAGCCTCGATCTCGGAGTTGATCTCACCTCCGAGCAAAATCACGATGCCGCTGATATACAGCCACAACATCAGGACGATGACGCCTCCGATCGAGCCATAGGCGGCGTTATAGTTGCCGAAATTGGTGACGTAGTACTTGAATGCCAACGACACGAGGAGCCACATGACGACGGCAAACACGGCTCCTGGAGTGACCCACCGCCATTGTTGCTCCACGTTGGGACAGACGTAGTAGATGAGTCCCATGGCTAAGAGCATCATCGCAAACACAGCCGGCCATTGAACAATGACCCATGCAGTTGTGAAGAGACTGCCTAGTCCCATGAACTGCGCGATCCATTCGGCAATGAGTCCACCATAGAGGACGAGCGCAAGTGACAGGATGATAAATCCGGCGAGCCCGACGGTGAGCAGAATACCGGTGAGACGAGCTTTCCAGAACGGCCTGGATTCCCTGACATCATAGGCGACGTTTAGTGCGTCCATCATCGCGGTAATTCCGCTCGATGAAGCCCAAAGCGCACCTAAAATGCCGAGGGACAACAGGTCGCTTCCGCTTCCTTTCACCACATTGTCGAGGAAGCGCTGAATGATGCCCAAGGCGTCGGTCGGCAGCACGGTTTCGAGATACTGCATGAGTGTGGATGTCGAGGTATTGATGGGGAAGAGCCCCATCAGAGCCGTGAGGAACAGGATGCTGGGAAACAGGGCCAGCAGAAAATAATAGGCGAGCTGGGCGCCTCGCCCCAATACCTCATCCTCTTGAATTTCTTTCCACACACGTTTCCCGAGTTCGACCCACGTGAGTCCTCCTCGATCCCACAGATTGATCGGTGTGATCCCGGGCGGCAGTGTTGTATCAGATTGCATGATTGCTCTCCTCAGAATGGCTAGGACAGAGCCTCTTTTTGTAGACCGGGTACGATTGCCTTGATGAAGGCGTTCCTGACGAAGTTGACGAGAATCTGCCAGGTGCTCGTGCGCGGATCACTCAAGGGCCCGGAAATGTCGGTGGCAGTGGCGACTTGCTTGCGGTCCTCATTCTCCATCACCTCGGAAAGCCCTCCGATGAGAGCTTCATAGACCGATTGAAACAGTCCCTTACCATGGTCTTGCTTTGGGTCGTAGACATCGATGTCTTTGAAAAACGGTTTCAGATATCCATCCATCTTGCCGTCTTTGACGGTGACTTCCGAAAAGAACGCAAAGGTTCCAGCTTTGACGTCGAAATCTCCATAGGCTCGAAATAGATCGTTCATCGATTGAAGCGGCGTCTTAATAATTTTGATGAGAACGCTGAAGTCTGGCGTCTGCCTGACGGGATGAAAGGTGCCGGTCGCCGTGAGCGTGCCCGTTCCCATAAAGTGTCCGTTGATCGCGACCTCCGCGGGATTGTCGTCCGAGGAAGTGGAATAATTCGCCAGGTCCATGTCGAGCTGAGAGATGAAGGCGCGATAGTGAGGGTTCGTCGCTTCGTTGACAAAACCGATCTCCCCGCCGGTCATGCGGGCCTGGGTGATCGAGACGATCATCGCCGAATCGTTCTCATCTGCTGTTTTAGTGCCCTTTCCATCCTGGGGGACGCGTGATTCTTGTCGTGAGGTGGGGGTGGAATGGACATAGTCAAGGTGAAGTCCGGACAGGGTGCAATCCGTAATCTCGACCGATCGATGCCGTGGTGCATACTCAAGGCGACCTTGAGCGGCGAGCTGGCCGGACGTGAGGTGAACGTTGTACTGTCCCATGAGTGGCAGGAGCTCGTTGAGCTGAGTGTCGCGTAGATCGAAGTTGAGATCGATGCCGACGAACGGTTTGGCCAGAAAATCGGCATTTCCGTCCAGCCGAAGACGACCTGTTTCAAACACCTCGGCCTCCAGCATGACCGAGGATGGGTAGGTTCGCTCCGGGGATTCCACGTTTCGAATGTTCTGCACGAAGGCGTTGATATGTGAAATGGTAATCGGCTCAGCGTCCGGCGCATCACGATAGATGAAGTGGCCTTCCGATATCTTGAGCTCATTGATGGCAAGGGGATACACAGCCATGACGGCATCTTGCCACCCTCGTTCTGAAACAGATCGGTCATCCTCCAGTTCCTGGACGGCTTGCGGACGGGTAATCACGATACGCGGCTTCAAAAACTGATGGTCGCTGACGAGTGCACCGTGTAGTAATTGGCGCCAATGGACGCTCACGGTCCAGGAGGCAACATTGAGGACCGGTTCTTTTGGGTTCTCATCCTGCGTCAATGTGACATTGTGCAGGTCAAGGGAAAAACCAATTGGATGGAAGTCCAGTCCCCCGATGCGGACCGAATAGCCATCCATTGCACCGTTTGCATTCGATTCGACATACGAGCGGAGAGGTTCATCAATGAAGAAGAGACCCACGAACAGGATCATGAAGGGCGCGAGGACGCCGATACACGAGGACCACACCGCTCGAGATCGAAGCAACCGGTTCATGGCCGCACTCTTCCGCTGGCGCTTAGATCTCCACGCAGCTGGATCGGAAATGGCTCCCTGATAGGAGGGACCGACTCGTGGCGAGAGCGGCCACGACTATATCCTGCACGGATGAATGAGGGTCGTTGCATGCGACTGTCCGATAGAATAGTCCGAGAGATCACGACTTCGCGGCTGACGCCTGAGTCGAGTCTGGGTGACCTTTTCCTGCAGTGGGCGCCTTGTTTTCAAGCGAGTGGTACAGCTCTTCGGGATGGACTGTCACGCCAAACTTTTTGGCAAGCAGTGGAACGGAATCTCGTATCCAGGCTGAAGCCAGTGTGCTGGCGGCAACCGCGAGCTGATGCTTGATGACACCGAGTTGCTCGGTGAGTAAACCGGAAGTCCCAGGGCCGGCAGATGCTTCATCACCATCGTTGCGCCTCTCAGGGTAATAGGAATACACCCCTGATCCAACCTGCGCGCGCTGGCCCTCCTGTGGCATGACGGGAACTCCGCTGGTTCCAGGTGGATGGTATCGATAACTCTTAGGCTTGGTCGTGATCATCGCCTCGATGGCAAATCCAACGAGCACGGCACCGCCCAGGAAAAGCCAGGGGTGATGCTTAGCCTGATAGATCGGATCGATGGCCTGCTTCGTGGAGGCCACGGCGTCTTCAACGGTCGATTTGGCATGGTCAACGAAATCGGACGCTGTGTGTTTGGCCTCTTCGATGGACCCGGTGAGGCGGCGTTCGATGAGGTTGAGCGTTTCGGAGATCGCCGTCCTTGTCTGAACGATGTCCTTCACGTCTTCAGTGATGCGAGCTGTTCTTTGATCCATTGTGTATCTTCCTTCAACGTGTGCAAGGTTCTGACGGGTAAGACATGAATCTGGCCTGCCTGGTGTTTGATGGTGAGGCCCAAGGCCCCGGCAACCGTCAGGAGGAGAACACTGACAGCGCCGTAGCTCGCCCATAGGGGCCAGCCTGCGAGTTCATGCAGAGTGACAGCCAACGTGAGTGTGGTCACCACAAGGGCGACGATGCTGACGAGCACCAGCGACACGGCAAGAACCGCAATTCTGATCAGCCGACTGCTCTCGAATTGGACCTCATGGGCTGCCAGCCGAAGCTGTTGCACTGCCAGCGTTTTCAGGTCATCAGCCAGACGTCGGAATAATTCCGGTATCGCCACCGGACCACTCTGCTTCTCAAGATCGGGTGTTTCCATCCCTGTAGTCCTCCGATAGGTCAGCGCGACCGACTTTGACCAATGAATATCCCCAAGAGGATGCCGACACACAGTGTGTGGATGGGATAACGGCGGATGAGGACCTCGGCATCATCGACCAGTCCGGAAAATCCTTGATCCTGAACGTAATTAGCGGAGGATCTCACTTTATCAGAGACAGCGCTCACGACCTCGGTCACGTCTCGACCGGTCTTTCGGATCTTATCTTGGAGCCCTTCTTGGGCCGAGTCGATGTACTCACCTGCCTGCTGCGTTGCGGACTTGGCCTTTGAGGCGACCGTGTCCACGACATCTTCAGCGGTCTGTGCAGCCCGTTCAGTTGCCTTGTTGAGCTTATGTTCTGTGTGAGCCATCAGATGACATGCCTCCCGTGAAAAAATAATGAGTAGCGTTTAGAAACTGACACCTTCTGGTGTCTCTTTGTATAACTTTGTTATAGAGCTTTTCGTCTCTATGCCCACTGGAAGAAGCCCTAGTTCTTCCCTCTCCGTTATGGTCCATACACATTTACATATACTGCGCCGGCGGAGGGATGCTCCGAGCTGTTCGACGTTGCATCGTTTGGATATGAAGCATGGTGCGAGCATAACCTGGACTGGGTAAGTCTCAAGATAGTGTCCGCACACGATCAGGACTCGAGTCTAGGGTTTGTACCAGTGCTTGTTCACACTGATCGCATGTAAGAGGCATGACATTAATGAATATGTACAAAGTCTAAAGGTGATCATGATGCAGCGTTCAACTTCGTTCACCTCGTCTGTAGGGCTGACCTTGAGCCCCGAGACTGTACCCTCATCCAATCGACATTCGCACAATACTGTGCATGATCGTGTGAGACGATGGCACGAGCGTTCCTATTGGCGAAGTCGAGTCTCGAGCTTTCTAGACCCTCGATCCACGAACGTTCTGCGGCTGCTCATTGTGATCATGACTTTTTGCACAACGGCGGCTTGTTCCCCAAAGATTGTGGCCGAAGGGGTCCATCACGCACTTCCCGCTGAGGGGGCGCTTATCGGCGTGTGGGGAACCCATCCGACTCTCGAACACGCGGCCATTCAATGGTTGAGTCAGCGTGGTATTCACGTGCTCGATCCATCAGAAATCCGGGCGCAGCTCAGTGGGGAACGTAACGTAGCCGTGATGCTGAATGAGGAGGCTGTGTTGGGAGTGGCGGAGCAACATGATATGGGCCAAATGGTCTTGATCCGCCTCGTCGGGGATCAGCGTGCTCCCGCGGTATTGGTGCGGGCCTTCACGCTCCCTGAGAGGCAGGTTGCATGGGCCGGAAGCGCTCGGTACGACGAGTATCTATCAAAACCTACCGTCAACCATCTTGTCATTGCCGTGTGCCGGGCCCTCGAAGCGGCGTGGAAGGTGTCACCGTTGTCGGACAGCGAACGATGTGTGATCCATCAAGGTCGCTGAGGCTCACGGCTGTTTGTGGCGTACAACGGGGAGCCAATGGTCATGGAAGGATGCTTTGTTGATGAAACGATCCTCTCTCGGTAACTGGGCACACAGCTTGGCGTGTACTCTCATGATCGCAGTCTCGGGCTGCAGTATCGTTCAAGAACGGACCAACTCTCCGATGACCTCAGTGGAGCAACTGTTGCTCACCCAGGCGGTTGAACGAGGTCTGGGCGACTTGAATATTCCCCTGCCGGTCGGTACGGCGGTGGCGCTGAAATCCTATGGATATACTCCGGATAAGGAATTCGCTCGCCGGTTTGTAGAGGGCTGGTTTCTCGCGCAGGGCTTCCGCATCGTGCCGACGGATGTCGCACCTATTATAGTCCGAATGGTCATCCATGCGCTGGGAACTGAACGGGGCGAGTCGTTTTTTGGTATCCCCCCGATCAGCAGCAGCCTTTTCTTTCCTGCCGCTCTTCCGGAACTCGCCATCTATCGAATGGCCGGGCAGAAGGGGATGGCTCGGTATCAACTCGAAATTGCGGATTCCAAGACCGGCGGATTGATCCATCGATCACCCGTTGTAGAAGGCTCCGTGTTCTTGAATCAATATACCGTATTACTCTGGTTTACCTTCCAGCGGAGCGATCTCATGAATGCTCCCTCTCTCTAACGCCTCTCGCATGTCGGGTCGACATACTGTGTTCAAGGGTTCTGCCCAGTATCTTGGGAAGCCGTGACGACTAGGATAGTCGTAGACAGTCGGCACGAGAGTACGAAGTTTCGACGCTTCCGGAATCAATCCATCATGGGAGGAACATCAACCGATGAAGCTGCCTCAACCACATCAAGCGAGATCGTTCGACCTGCACGGACTCCACGGCATCTCCGACCAGACGCTCGAGATGCATCTGAAGCTCTATGAGGGCTATGTCAAATCGACCAACAAACTGAGGGCGCAACTCTTCTCGATCATCAAGGACGAGAAGGTGGATCAAGAAGAAATGCCCGTCTATTCAGAACTCACCAGGCGATTAGGGTTTGAATACAACGGCATGGTGCTTCACGAACACTATTTCGGCAACTTGAAGCGAGGTGCGACCGCGAAACCGGATCCCCACGGCCCGTTCGTGAAGATTGCAGAGAGCAGTTTCGGGTCATTAAACGTCTGGAAAACCGATTTCTCCAGCGTCGGGAAGATGCGAGGTGTCGGATGGGCGATCTGCTGTCTGGATTCTGCCAGCGGAGTCGTATCCAACCACTGGGTGAGTCTTCACGAACATGGGAATATCGCTGGATTTATCCCGCTGCTCGTCATGGACGTCTGGGAACACGCCTATTTGCTCGATTACAAGCCGTCGGAGCGGTCCGACTATATCGCGGCATTTTTTTCGAACGTGGATTGGAAGGCCGTTGAGGAACGGATGAACCGAGGTGGGCCGATCTCGTCGTGAACGCGTTTCTTCAGCCATTGAGTCGTTCAGCACGAGGACGACGCGATGAGTGACTTGTTGGCGGCCAGGATTCAGATGGCGATGTCGTTAGGCTTTCACATCGCCTTTGCCATCGTTGGGATGGCGATGCCGCTGATGATGGTCATTGCTGAGTGGCGATGGCTGAGAACCGGTAGCCGTGTATACCGCACACTTGCGCAGCGTTGGGCCAAGGGGACTGCCATCTTCTTCGCCGTTGGCGCCGTCTCAGGGACCGTCTTATCGTTTCAGTTGGGTCTCCTCTGGCCTCGTTTCATGGAGTGGGCCGCGCCGTTTATCGGCCCACTCTTCTCATTTGAGGGGATCGCATTCTTTGTCGAGGCGATCTTTTTAGGAATCTACCTCTATGGGTGGGACAAAGTTGGACCCAGGATGCATCTGGGCGCGGGAGTGATCGTCGCCGGAAGCGGCGTGAGCTCCGCGTTTTTCGTGGTATTGGCGAACGGGTGGATGAACAGCCCGACCGGGTACCGGCTCGAAGACGGCTATCCGAGGTTCGAAGACATGTTGCGGGCGATGTTCAATCCGATGGGACTGATGGAAGTGCACCATATGGTGCTCGCCGCGTATGCCGCGACAGGATTCGCGGTCGCAGGCATCCATGCCTGGGGTCTGCTCAGCAAGCCTGACAATCTGTTTCATCGATTCGGGTTCAGAATTGCCTTTGCTGTCGGAGCACTCGCGGCGATGGCTCAACCCATCAGCGGAGACATCCTCGCTCGGGCCGTGGCTTCTCACCAACCCATCAAGCTGGCCGCATTCGAGGCGCTCTTCGAAACGCAAGCCGGCGCACCTCTGCTGATCGGCGGAATTCCTGACTCCGTTGAACGAACCGTATCCTATGGCGTCGAAGTGCCGTCGCTGTTGAGCCTCTTGCTGTACCTTGATCCGAACGCAACGGTGAGAGGGTTGGAAGAGTTCCCTCGTGAGGATTGGCCGCCGATTGCGGTCGTCCACATCGCATTTCAACTGATGGTGGCGTGCGGCACCATCATGGCCGCAGTCAGCCTGTGGGGCGCGTGGATCTGGATGCGGCACAGGCGGTTTTATTCAACCCGTCCGTTTTTGTGGTGCGTGATCGGTGCGTCACCGCTCGGAGTGGTGGCGATTGAGGCGGGATGGACGGTCACGGAGGTCGGCCGGCAGCCGTGGATCATTCATGGTGTCATGCGGACGGCCGATGCAGTGACGCCGATGCCGGGATTGGTCGTGCCTCTCGTTCTTTTTGCATCCGTCTATGTCGTGCTGAGTCTCATCGTGATATGGCTGCTCACACGCCATGTCGAAGCCAGCCCGGTCATCACGGAGGAGGAGCGCGGAGATGCCGCTTGAAGTCGTCCTCGGCGCCGCGATCGTATTGTCTCTGACCCTGTATGCCCTAACGGGAGGAGCGGACTTCGGCACGGGAGTCTGGTATTTGCTTGCATCCGGCCCGCGGACTCACGCGCAACGTGACGTGATCTCCGCGGCTCTCGGACCCATCTGGGAAGCCAATCACGTGTGGTTGATCGTGGCCGTCACCGTGTTGTTCACCGTTTTCCCTCACGCGTTTAGCCTCATGACCACGGTTCTCCACATTCCGCTGACGGTGCTTCTTCTCGGAATCGTGATGCGTGGATCAGCGTTCATATTTCGGACAAAGGACGTGAGAGGCGCGCATTCCCATCTGTGGTGGGATCGGGTGTTCATCGGCTCCAGCCTGATGGCCCCGCTTCTGCTGGGCATCACGATCGGGACGATCGCCTCCGGAGACACACACATGCGGACGGGAAGCTTCGTTGAGATCTTTGTGGATCCCTGGCTCGCGCCGTTTCCGGTGGCCGTGGGGCTGGTCACGCTCGCGCTGTTCGCGTTTTTGGCGGCGGTCTATCTGACACTCGAGTCGGCGAATGTGGAGTTACAGGAAGATTTTCGTGTGCGTGCGCTCGTGGCCGGGGGCGTCGTCGTCGTGCTGGGCGGTCTGGCCCTGTTCCTGGCATCCAGCGGGGCCCCACACCTCTATCGTGATCTGACGGAAAGCTGGTGGCAAGGGCCGTTGCTGACATCGGGCGCCTTCACGGCTGGAACGGCTCTCATTGCCTTATGGAAAAGACGGTATGCGCTGGCGCGCGTCGCTGCGGCTGCGGAAGCCGTGGTGATCATTTGGGGGTGGGCCTGGTCGCAGTTTCCCTATGTGATCGAACCCGATATCACGCTGTACGATGCGGCGGCTCCACAGGCGATCCTACGATTCATGGTCGGCATTCTGGTGGGAGGAGCCTGTCTGGTGCTGCCGTCGCTCTATTATCTTTTTCGTATCTTCAAAGGAGGGGTCGTCAGCCCTGATCGCTAAGTATGGATCTCATCGTCCGTCCATCCGCCTCTCGGGTTTCTTCCAGTGTAGCTCTTCGGGACACGATGCTAAAAGAAACCGAGGAATCTCAGCCGAAATCAGGAGGCGAACGTGCGGAGACCATCGATTACATATACATCTATGCTCCCACTGCCAGGGTTCATGTCCCTGGTGGATGCATCCCGACCGCAAGATCCGGATCCCTTTCCCCAGGACCTCGTCCTGATCCATTTCCGCCACCCACGCCGTCACATTCACCCAGACCAGGTCCCCAGCCCGACCCACCACCAACACGTCCGCCTATTCCGACGGTTGGCGGTGTCCAGGGGGGGGTACGGTGTCCACGTGAGTGAACGAACAACAGAGACAGATTCATAGTCGACTTCATGAGGAGTGTCAGATAGCGAGCAACGCAGAGGATCTCATGATGAACATGCTGTTTGACAGTAGGAAGGCATCCACACGACGATCACGGGGTGTCCTAAGGAGAACCACATGAAAAAGAAACGCAGCACCCAGCCTGCTTCCGACCGTAAGACTGCGCAGTACGCCGATCAGACCGTCTCAACCGGCACCGGGGGAGAAGTGCACCAGACTGCCGGTGGTGACAGGCCTGTGATGACGACCCAGCAAGGAACTCCGATCTCCGACGATCAAAACTCTCTGAAAATTGGCGCCCGTGGTCCCACGGCCCTCGAAGATTTCCACTTTCGCGAAAAGATGTTTCACTTTGATCACGAACGTATCCCTGAACGGGTCGTCCATGCTCGCGGCTTCGGAGCCCACGGCTACTTTGAGAACTACGAGTCTCTCACCGACATCACGAGTGCCGATCTCTTCCAGCGAGCCAGGGAAAAGACACCGGCATTCGTGCGCTTCTCGACTGTGGCCGGCAACAAGGGGTCGGCCGATTTGGCGCGGGACGTCCGAGGTTTTGCCGTGAAGCTCTACACCAAAGAGGGCAATTGGGACATTGTCGGCAATAATATTCCGGTGTTTTTCATTCAGGACGCCATGAAATTTCCGGATATCATCCATGCGGCCAAGCAGGAACCGGACCGAGGGTTTCCTCAGGCGCAGACCGCCCATGACAATTTCTGGGATTTTATCTCGCTCACGCCGGAGAGCATGCATATGGCGATGTGGATCATGTCCGACCGAACGATCCCGCGCTCTCTCCGATTCATGGAAGGGTTCGGTGTCCATACCTTTCGCCTGATCAATGCCGAGGGGAGGTCCACTTTCGTCAAATTTCATTGGAAGCCGAAGCTCGGGTTGCAGTCAGTGGTGTGGAATGAAGCCGTCAAAATCAACGGCGCCGACCCCGACTTCCATCGCCGGGATCTGTGGCAAGCCATCCAAATGGGAGACTATCCTGAATGGGAACTGGGTTTGCAGCTCTTCGACGAGGATTTTGCCGAACGTTTCGACTTCGATGTCCTCGACGCCACCAAGCTCATCCCGGAGGAAGAGGTGCCTCTCCGGCTGGTCGGTCGGCTCGTACTCGATCGGTGCGTCGACAACTTCTTTGCCGAGACCGAGCAAGTCGCCTTCTGTACGCAAAACATCGTACCGGGGATCGATTTTTCGAACGACCCGCTTCTGCAGGGTCGCAACTTCTCGTACCTTGATACGCAGCTCAAGCGGCTGGGGAGCCCGAACTTCACCCACCTTCCTATCAATGCGCCTAAGTGCCCCTTCGCGCATTTTCAGCAGGATGGACACATGGCCATGATGAATCCAAAAGGGAGGGCCAATTACGAGCCGAATTCATGGAACGGGCATGAGGGTGGGCCGCGCGAATCGCCTGAAAAAGGATTTCGCTCCTATCCCCCTCAGGAGGAAGGTCCTAAAGTCAGGACACGCTCCGAGACCTTTGCCGACCATTATAGTCAGGCGCGACAGTTTTATATCAGTCAAACGGAGGTTGAGCAGCGCCATATCGTGGACGCATTTGTCTTTGAGCTGAGCAAATGTGAACGACTGGAGATCCGTGTCCGTATCGTCTCGCATCTGCGTACTATTCATCAGGATCTGGCCAAGCAGGTGGCGGACGGCTTGCGCCTGAAAACCATGCCGGACCCGGCGGCTGCCGCGAGGCCGACGCGAGAAGACCTGGGAAAATCGCCGGCGCTCAGCATGCTGCTCAATGGCCCTGACAGTTTCAAGGGACGGAAGGTCGGCGTGCTCGTCACCGATGGAGTGAAGATCGACCTTTTCAATTCGCTCAAGTCCGAAGCGGAAGCGGAAGGGGTGATGCTCGAGGTGGTTGCGCCGATGGTAGGCGGTGTCGAGGCGAGTGATGGCTCATGGATCGAGGCAGCTCAGAAGGTCGGGGGCGGACCATCGGTGTTATACGACGCGGTTGCGCTGTTGCCGTCTCAAGAAGGCGCCCCGATGCTGGCCAAGGATGCGGCCGCGCGCGATTTCGTGGCCGACGCATACGCCCACATGAAGTTTATCGGGTATGTCGAAGCCGCGATTCCTCTGTTGAAGAAGGCGGGTGTCGACGAAAGCCGTGATGAGGGATTCATCCTCCTTGAGGGCTTGCGAGGCGGGTCCGATTTCATAGAGACCTGTCGCAAGATTCGTTACTGGGCGCGTGAGTCGGCGACCGCATAGACATGGCTGATGGCTGTTTGGGTGGTGCGATGGAAGAGGTCATCGTGTGGATGCGTTTGCGGAGGGGCATACAGTCTACGCGAGACTCGTGCTCGTGCAGTACTCGTGTGGTAAAGGATAGCAATGGGCCGGCCGGAGACAAGAACGGCGGTGGTTGCGGCTATCGCCGGCAATCTGACCATCGCAGCGACTAAATTCATTGCCGGTGTCATGACGGGAAGTTCCGCGATGCTGGCGGAGGGAATCCATTCGCTGGTCGATACCGGGAATGGCGCACTTCTGTTGCTCGGGCTTCGCATGAGTAGAAAGCCGCCGGATGACGACCATCCCTTCGGACACGGCAAAGAATTGTATTTCTGGACGTTGATCGTCGCCATTTTGATTTTTGCCGTTGGCGGAGGCATGTCTTTCTACGAAGGAGTCGTCCATATCCTCCATCCGAGTCCAATTGCTGATCCAACGTGGAACTATGTGGTCCTGGGCATCGCGTTTACCTTTGAAGCTATGGTGTGGTCTGTGGCCTGGAAGGTCTTCCGAAATCAGTGGAAGGGGCGCACTGTGTTCCAGACGATCGAATCCAGCAAAGATCCGACGACCTACACCGTCCTGCTGGAAGATTCCGTCGCCCTTCTCGGCATCGTGATCGCGTTCGCGGGAATTCTGCTTGCGCGCTGGTTTGGAAATCCATACTTCGATGGGGCTGCATCGATCACCATCGGAGTTCTCCTGGCATCAGTGGCGATCTTTCTCGCGTCGCAAAGTAAAGGGCTTTTGATCGGCGAGGGAATGGGCCGGGAAAAGCTCAAGGGGATTCAGGCGATCGCGAAAGCCGATCCGGCGGTAGAACTCACGAAGCGCCCTTTGACGATGTACTTCGGACCGCACGAGGTCTTAGTGGCCCTCGACGTGCAGTTTCATGCCGGTCTGTCGGCCGGAGAGGTTACCGCGGCGATTGATCGGATTGAACGGCTGATCAAGGCCGATTACCCTGACGTCTCCCGTATCTATATAGAAGCGGAGTCTTTGACGGTACGGTAGACGAACGTGAAGGCATGTGAGAGATATCGATGAGAGCTCAAGTCGTTCGCTTCGGTTCACTCATCGGCGACCTCATCTCGGTGTCTCGGCGCGTTCTCGTATCCCTCTCCGATGATCCTCGCTCGAGTCTCCCCTAGGGCTGATGCATTTTGCAACCACGTGGCCGCTCCTCTACGGCGGCCTGGGCACTCTGCTGTGCGAGTCGACAATTCTAGAGATGATCTTCTTGGGTTTATACCCTGGGGGGACGCCAGTCGTCCGCCTATGGTTTTGCCCAGGTCATGAAGGGTACCTGGAAGTGTTACAAGAACAAGCCGGGAACTGGAGCGCGTGCCGTGATAACTTTACCGATGTCCTCGATTTTATTGGCTGGTACGGGAGTATAAGCCACCGAACTCTGGGCATGAGCAAATGGGATGCATACAAGCAGGCTCCGGCCTACGACGAATTACGTGAAAACGTTAGCCGGTGCAGTTGGAGATCGACCATCAAGGACCAGCCTCGCTCGGCCATCATATAAAGGGAGAGATCAGCATGACACACTTATTCGTTCCTCGTCGCCCAATGGTTTTACCTTTGCTTCTTACCGCGCTCATCATAATACCCACTGGGTGGGTGTCAGCCCAAGACTCTACCGCCGACGCCATGGGGCGGTGGTCTGGCGGGACTGGGATCGGTTTCTTAGGAGGCACACCTGACGGAGTGGAATTCGCCCTCAATGGACACCTTAACTATTTCATCTCGGAGGACATCTCTATTGGTCCGCTGGTCCAGTATGCCGGCGCAGGAGACGATTTTCTCTTTGGGCTCACGGTCCAGGGCAAGTATTGGTGGGCCATTCCCGATACGAACAACCAGACCAAGCTGGTCTTGCAAGGCGGGATCGGCTTCGCGCGGGCAGGCGTTCGGGAACCTGAGCTCGGCTTTGCTGATACCTACAGCTCGTTCTTGATTCCTCTCGGCATCGGGATTGATCACGCCGTGAATCAACAGGTGTCCCTGACGGCCGACTTCATGCTCAACATCACCGCGCTCGGGCAGGATGTCCGTATCGCAGGGCGAGAAGAGGACTTTCACACCAACGTGATGCCCGGGCTGTATTTTGGCGTGAGGTTTTATTGAGTCGATCGATAGGTCGCCATCTTGAAGGGTCCGGTCAAGCTGCAGCCTATAGGGCTTTCCGCACAGCCTGGCTGACCTCGACACATCGGGCCTTGCCCAACGGTTGCTACTGATCCTGGGGACTCATGAGTATCGGCTTGAGCTGCTCCCTATGCCAAAAGTTCTTCATTTTACATCTGGCTCATCGAGGGAAGGAGCGTCGGCATGAAGAGAGCATGAAGCAAGAAGCAAGAATAACTATGGTCAACTTCGTTGTGATCGTTGATAGAGGGCATAGTCGAGCCTACAGAGCGTGCAGACATTTAACCTCGTCGAAGTGTTCTCCACTCGAGTAAGTCTCATTAACATGCCGTAACTGGGGCTTTGACCAGGTTCACATACTTCTCTTGAGGTATATGGATAAAGAAATCCATGTGCGTCCATGGCGTCCGACCGCCAGGACCAAATCACAAACATGAAAGGAGTGCATGATGCCTATCGGAAAAACACAAGGTACCGCGATACTGGCTGGATTTGTCATGGCAGGAGCATTAATGATGACGCTGCCTCTTCCAGTCCATGCCGCAGAGAAGACGAATGAAATAGTCCCAGACCGTAAACCGGTCCCAAATGATCCCCATTACATTCAACACAGGGCGGACTTGCGACTAAAAATGGATGTGAAGAGAGAAATCGCCATGAGCCCCTATGTCGACGCGGATTTTATCGGCGTCACCGTCAGGGATGGAGTGGTCACGCTCAGAGGGTCGGTGGAGGATCAGAGCGCCGCCAGTGATGCGGTGGAAAACGCGCGCGAAGCCGGTGCCAAGAAAGTCATCAACAAACTGACGATCGAGGAGCGCAAGTAGCGGGAGAAGATGAGTTGCTCGAAGAGCGGGAGTGAACGTTCAAGCTAAACGGAGGTGGGTTTCCTTAGCGCCTGTTGGATCGTACGGTGCAGGTCCTCGACCGCCGACTCTTTGGTCATCAGCGCCGAGGCCCCAGCCCGGAGCATTTCGCAGCGAACAAACTCGTCCGTCTGAACGGATAAGCCGATGACCACTATGGCGGGATGACACGCCTTGATCGCAGCCGTGGCCTCGATACCGTTCATCCTGAGCATATTGATATCCATCACGATGACTGAGGGGAGGAGCTGATCCACCAGGGTAACCGCTTCGAAACCAGTCGATGCTTCACCCACGATTTCCACGTCGGCATAGGCGTCCAAGATGCTGTGCAAGCCCTGCCGCACCATGGCATGATCGTCGACGAGCAGGACACGAATCCTCGTCGATGATCGCGCTGGGGGACTGAGGGCTGAGGCCTTCGATTGGGCGGATTCCATCCGCGTTTCGATATCTTCAGTCCCGGCGTCGGCTGCGCGGTGGAGCGGCGCGACCAACGTTGCTCGAGTTCCTTCGCCGGGGCGGGAGACCAGCGTGAAACTGCCCCCCATCGCGATCATTCGTTCACGAATACTGAACAACCCAAAACCTGGCACATGACTCGTCCGCTCGTTGGCCACCTGTGACGAGGCGGCCTCATGGAAGCCGTATCCCTCGTCCGTGACCTCAATGTGGACCGTTCCGTCCCTCGTGGTCATCGCGAGGCGGGCCTGATCGGTTCCCGCATGTTTCATCACGTTGATGAGGAGTTCACGCGCGGCTTGAAACAGCAAGATGGCGTGATCCTCCGTCACTAAGGGGCGCGCATCTTCCACCTCAACCGTGACGCGGAGACCACGTAGCTTCAACTGCTCGGCCAGCCATTTGAAGGCGTACGGTAGTCCGAATTCTTGGAAAAACGGCGGACTCAGCTGAGCCACCAGTGTGCGGGTGTAGGTCAAGGCTTCGTCGAGGATCTCATCCAGTTTGTCGATCAAAGACCCTTCGGGCTGTTGCCTGATCCGGTTCACGTGCATCTTCCCAACCACCAAGAGTTGGGCAAGGTAGTCATGCAGGTCAGTTGCCAAGCGCCTGCGCTCTCGCTGCTCGGTAAGGTTGAGTTCAGTTGCTAAGTCGCGCAGGCGGCCTTGCGATCGCACGAGCTCCTTCGTGCGTTCATCCACCAAACTTTCCAACTGGCCGGTGAACGTTCGCAGCTTCTCTTCACTCTCGCGTAGCTCTTGCTCGGCTTCCTTGCGCCGTGTCACATCGCTTGCTGCACCGAACCATTCTACGATCTCGCCGTGGTCATCAAGCATCGGAATCGCCCGTGAATAGGCCCAGCCGAGCGAACCGTCGACTCTGATCACGCGATGCTCCAGTTGAAACACGTCTTTGGATCGAATGGCTTGTTGAATCGTTTCCATCACCTGCCGTTGATCACTCGGATGGATGTAGGTATCGAGCCAGGTGCGGCTGGGCTCGATGGTGTCGGTGATGAACTCCCGTCCTTGGAGATGCCGCATTTCGGACCAGTCCGGACTCATACAGTACACCGCGTCGTTCGTGGCGCTGGTAAAGGCGCGGAATCGGGCTTCGCTGTTGCGCACAGCTTGGTGCGCCTGTTGCAGTTTCGTCGTATCAAAGAAATAACAGACTACCCCGTATTGCCCGTCAGCCAGCTTCACGCGGTTCGTCTGCCATTCGTAGGACTCGACAGCGCCAAGATCGTGGCGCGTTTCTGACAGGCCGGGTGACTGGTACGGCTCGCCGGTCTGCAGCGTGTGCCGGAAGATCCCGATCGCCTCGCTCGCGAACGGTTCCGGCCAGATGATGTGCATGGCTTCCGCGAAGTCTCGACCGATCAAGGGGGTCACGTTACGGAATGCCGGCATCGCACCCCTGCTGACGATGGCCAGGCGGAACTGCGAGTCCACTACATAAATACCGAGGGGGGAATGCTCGACCAGACTCACGAATGTCTCGCGACTGCGGCGCAATTCATCCTCGGCCCGTTTGCGCTTGGTGATGTCGTTGAACAAAATGCCGACCTTACGCTCGCCGGGTTCTCCGACGCGAAAGGCGTATACGTCGTAAAACCGTCCAAGCTTGGTGGCGGGATTCTGAAACCGTGACGGTTCGCCCGTGACGGCGATACGACCGTAAATCTCGAACCAATGTTCTTCGTGCTGAGGCGCGATGTCGCGCATCCGTCTGCCGACGGCCTGCGTGATGCCCGTCTGCTTCTCGAACGACCGGTTGACGTCGAGAAAGCGGTAATCGATGGGTTTGTCGGTTTCGTCGAACAGCACCTCGATAATGCAAAAGCCTTCGTCGATCGAATCAAACAACAATCGGTATTTGCTTTCCGATTCGCGCAGGGCCTCTGTGATTTGTACGCGTTGTTCATCTTCTCGTGACTGGTCTACGAGCCACCGGATGTTTCGATCCTGTCGCGCGAGTTTGAGCAACGCCCGCACTGTGGCGAGCACTTCTTCCTCCGCCGCCGGTTCGATCAAGAAGGCGTCGGCGCCAACTTCCAAGCTCTTGATCCGGTCTGATGCGCTGATGTGGATACCCGAGGTCTGCAGCACTTTCACGTGTTGCGTTTCGGGTTTCGTCTTGAGCCGCTCACAGACCTCAAAGCCGTTGATGTCGGGCAGACTGAGATCGAGAATGATCAGATCGGGCTGTTCGGTGGCGGTAATCGTGAGCGCGTCGGCGCCGGAACTTGCTGTAATGACCCGATGGCCATGTTTATCGAGCAGGCGACTCTTGGCAGACAGGGCAACCACATCATCGTCAGCCACGAGCACGGTTGAGATATTGGATGCGATGGAGGGTTGGGTCATCTCGTGCCTCCTGGCGTACTGGGAGGAGTCCTTCCTGTAGAGGAAGGTTCGGAGTTACGCGGATCTCCCAGTATCGAGGATCAGCCGGTATACTAGCCGAGTGAAGAAGACGAGGTCCATTGGATTTTTCATGGTGTGGACGTCGATGATACGGTTCGAACTTGGCACCCGCCGAGTCGGCCGGCTTCCGTACTGCCAGCGGCGAATCCCAACCGGTGCGTTCAGAATCCGTTCGAGCTGAACCTGCAAAGACCGCCCCGCGCGTTTACACGGCACCCAAAAGATCGAAAGTGGTGCGAATCCGTTGCACGAGCTTCGGCGGGGTTTCGGAGGCATCGAGGACCAGCGTATCGATCGGTTCCTCCAACGTCTCGAGTTGATTGTCGAGCAGCTCTACTTTCATCACATGGTTCCTACGATCGAGCAGGCGCCGTTGCAAGAGGGTACGGGTGGCCTTGAGATAGACGATCCGGACATGGTGTGCGTGGTGTGGGAGGAGGACCAGCGTGCGATAGGCGGCCTTCAACAGTGAACATGCCAGAACCACGCCGCTTCCGGTAGCCACCCATTCAGCGATCGACGTTCTAAGGCGTTCGAGCCATGGACGTCGATCCTCGTCCGTGAGCGGCAGGTTACGGGTCATCTTGTCGAGATTGCCGGGCGGATGGAAGTCGTCGGCATCGACAAAACGCCAGCCGAGCTCGTTCGCCAAACGTCGTCCAACCGTCGACTTGCCGGCGCCGGCTGGTCCCATGAGGATGATGACGTACACGGTTCCATTCATCGCATCGGATCGCCGATGGGAGGCTTGGAAGGTCCACCGGGGTTGCCCGGTGAAGGGGGTTCCTCGATCGGCGGCTTGCTCGGACTCCGATCCGGAGGTCTGACCGGTGGTGATCGTCTCTCCGGCGCCGGCGGTTCTTTGATGGGAGAGGGTGTCGCTTGAGTCGCAATGAGATCGAAGTGGCTCTCTGTAGGCATGACGGCTCGCTCCCTTCGTGGTTTCCTCACCATGAATCTCGGACATCCAGGTATGTCCGCTTGTCACGTTTGTACGGAACCAAGATGTTGCGTACTCATTTGAGTGTGCCAGGTTGCTCGTGTCCGAGCCACTGGGGAAAGTCCCAGTAGAGACGGCTCAATTTCCAAGGTACAAATCGACCATGAAGGTTTGTCAAACCGGCGTTGCAGCCTCTCATGTTTGGCACGAGGCGACATGAACGCGGCCCGACTCCTCGTTCGCTGTCTCGAGCAAGAAGGGGTTCGATTCGTCTTCGGCTTGCCCGGGGAAGAAAACCTGGAATTGATCGAGGCTTTGGCCGATTCATCGATTCGATTTATCGAGACTCGGCACGAGCAGGGGGCGGCATTCATGGCCGATGTCTATGGCCGACTCAGCGGTAAAGCAGGAGTGTGCCTGTCGACGTTGGGCCCCGGCGCAACGAATCTTCTGACTGGCGTCGTGGATGCGTATTTGGACAGGGCACCTCTTGTCGCCATCACGGCGCAGGCCTCGCTGAATCGACGCCATAAAGAATCGCATCAGTACATCGATGTGCTGTCGATGTTTCGGCCCATCACGAAATGGAATACCTCGATTCCGAAAATGGAGGTCGTACCTGAGGCTGTGCGAAAAGCCTTCAAAATCGCTGAAACGGATAAACCCGGAGCCACCCATCTCGAGCTGCCTGAGGACGTTGCGGAGGAATCAATCGAGGAATCGGTCAAACTCGGACCCTTGCCGGTGCAATCGCCCGTGTTGCCGGAACCGTCTCCTACTCAAGTCACCCGTGCGGTCGAAGCGCTGCGCAGAGCCAAGCGCCCTGTGTTGCTTGCCGGGAACGGGGTCGTCCGTGGGTGGGCTCATGAGGCAGTTAGACGATTCGCCCGCCGCTTGCGTATCCCCGTGCTCCATACGTTTATGGCCAAGGGCGTCCTTCCGGACGGTGATCCATTGTCTTTGCATACGGTCGGCCTGCAGGCCCGTGACTATTCCTCGATCGTTCTGGAACAAGCCGATGTGGTCATCGCCCTCGGCTATGATTTCGTCGAATACGCCCCCTGCTTGTGGAATCCTCGATGTGACAAACGCATCATTCATATCGATGTCTCGCCGGCGGAAGTCGATGAGCACTACGTGGTCGAGGTGGGCGTACTCGGTGACCTCCGTCTTTCTCTGGGGCAGATCGGCATCCAGGCGACACCCTTCGCGTCATTCTGGGCTCAGGATGCACGAGCGACCGTTGTTGGAGGATTTGCAGCTGAAGAACCGGAGCCGGACTCGTGGCCCGTGCGACCGCAACGCATCATTGCCGATCTGCGGGCCTCGCTGAAACCAGACGACGTGGTGATATGCGATGTCGGGGCCCATAAACTGTGGATGGCTCGGATGTTCCCCTGCGACGTGCCGAATTCCTGCATCATCTCTAACGGGTTTGCCGCGATGGGGATTGCCGTGCCCGGCGCGATTTCCGCGAAATTGCTGTATCCCGATCGGAGGGTCGTGGCTGTCACCGGTGACGGAGGGTTTCTCATGAACTCACAGGAACTGGAAACGGCGGTCAGATTGCAGCTTCCCATCGTCGTGCTGATCTGGCGAGACGGCGGCTACGGCGTGATCCGTTGGAAACAACAACTCAAGTTTGGACGCAGCACGTTCGTGGATTTCGGCAATCCCGATTTCGTTCGCTATGCGGAAAGTTTCGGCGCTGTCGGGTACCGCGTCACCGCTCCCTCGGAGCTGGCGCCTATGCTGGCCGACGCTCTCAAACAGCGGGTGCCGTCGATCATCGATTGCCCGGTGGATTACGACGAGAATGTTCGTTTGACTGAGCGGTTGCGTGCCATTCCCCGATAGGATGGCGCCGTTGACACGAACAATGAAGAGGTCCACACTGCCCTTACCGAAGGGCCGGTGACGGAACGATACGTTGGGTTGACGCAGTACATGATCAGCTCTCACAATCGCCTCAGGTTGGAGTATGCCCATTCAATCAGGAGGAGCCATCATGAAGTGGGAAGCACCTTCGTTGGTAGAAATAAAAATGGATTCGGAGATCAATTCGTATCAAGATGATTTTCGAGAGGATCCGGACGCCAATGAACCATCAAGGACCTTACGATCATCCGGAGTCATCCCGAAACCCTATGGCTCGACCTGATGCTGCTCCGAGTTTTAGGATCGGCGGCCGGAGGGGGCTTTCCACAATGGAACTGCGCCTGTGTGAATTGCACGGGCATGCGGAAAGGACTTATCGCTGCGAGACCACGGACGGAGGAATCCGTCGGCCTCAGTGCGGGAGATGGCGGCTGGTTTCTCATCAACGCTTCACCGGACATTCGTGCTCAGATCGAGCGTTACGTCCCTCTCCATCCTCATGAATCACGCATTTCCCCAATCCACACGATTTTGTTGACGAACGGAGATCTAGACCACTGTTTGGGTCTGCTCACGCTGCGAGAGAACCATCGGCTGGTCATTTATGCGACGGACTCGGTGCGTCGCGGATTCACCGAAGGCAACGTCTTGTATCGGACACTCCAACGTTTCCCCGAACAGGTCACGTGGCGGACGTTGAAGCTTGATGTGGAAGAACCACTCATGCTTGCGGATGGAAGACCGTCAGGGCTGACGGTCACAGCCGTGGCTGTCCCCGGCAAACTTCCCATCCATTTGGAAGGACTCGTCTCATCCGGTGAGCCGGATGTGAACGTGGGACTGCGATTTCGGCAATCGACCGATGGGGGAGTCTTCACCTATTTTCCTGCCGTCGGCCGGATCACCCCCGCCGTTCTCAACGCGCTCGAAGAAGCGGATTGTGTCATGTTTGACGGCACCTTTTGGTCGAATGATGAGTTGTCCGCGCCGGGGTTCCTCGAAAAATCGGCGGAAGATCTTGCTCATTGGCCCGTCGGTGGTCTGGAAGGAAGTTTGGCGACGCTGTCGCAGGTGACCGCTCGTCGTCGGGTGTTCATCCATATCAACAACACCAATCCGATGTTGCGAGAAGATTCATACGAACGGACCCTGGTCGAAGCGGCCGGATGGGAGGTTGCATGGGACGGGATGGAAATCCTCGTGTGATGATGAAGGAAACGCGCCGTCCGGATCGGCTTTCAAAGGAGGTCTTCATCGAACGGCTCAAGCAGGAAGGTGCTCGCCGCTACCATGACCACCATCCGTTCCACCAGCTGATGCACAACGGACAGTTGACGAAGGCACAGCTCCAGCAGTGGGTGCTGAACCGTTACTACTATCAAACGCGAATTCCCATCAAGGATGCGTGCATCGTCGCAAAGTCCGAGGATCCGGCGTTTCGACGGATGTGGCTTGGTCGCATTCGGGACCATGACGGCGAACGGGAAGGGGAAGGCGGACTCGCGCTGTGGCTTGAATTGGCGCGAGGCGTCGGTCTCGATGCCGAATCCGTGAGGAGCTGCCGAGACGTGCTTCCGGGAGTCAGACGCGCGTGCGACGAGTATGTCCGGTTCGTCCGCGCCGCGCCGCTTCTCGACGCCGTGGCCTCTTCCCTCACGGAATTGTTTGCTCCTTCTTTGATGGCGCGCCGCCTCGAGGCGTGGACACACCACTATCCCTGGGTTCGGTCGGAGTCCCTGGAGTATTTTCAGGTGCGCATCGCTCGGGCAACGTTCGATTCGAGCCAGGCCGTGGAATTCGTGGTGCAGCACGCGGCCACCTATGAGCTTCAAGAACGATGCGTGAGAGCTTTGATTAAGAAGGCAGACATTTTGTGGACCATGCTCGATCATCTCTCACTGGCCTATGGTGAAACGGAATCAGAGCCAATGCGGACTGCCGATGACGCTCGCCACCGTCAGGCCTCGGCTTAGTCCGAAAGTTCGCCTTCGGTTCGATCGGCATACCGGACTTCATTTGCTGTTGTACCCCGAAACCGGACTC
>CBDCWN010000002.1:0-170010 GCA_965223535.1 Nitrospira sp. | reverse complement strand
ATGCCATTGACGATTCGGTGCTGTGGGGCCAATTGCGCGATGGCCTCCAACGACTCTGCCGCACTCTTCGCAATCAACGACGTGTGTGCGGTTCGATCGCGCTCCTGATTCGCTATAGCGATCAAGTGGAAGTCACCAAGCGCGAGCGGCTCGCCACGGACACCTGTTGGGAATGCGATCTCACGCCTGTGCTCTTGTCCCTGTTCCAGCGATGCTTCACCCGACGAATTCGCCTCCGGCAGATGACGATCAGTCTGAGCGGCTTGACCGGATACGCCGAACAAATCCGTTTGTTCGACGACCGACCGGCGGAGGAACAACGACGGCAGGCCCGAACCAAACACCTGGCGGTGGCGCTCGACCAGCTTCATGCTCGCTTTGGCGAACGCGCCATCCGGTACGGGAGGAGTCAGTGAGTGTCTGCTGACTTCGTGCATCTCCATACCCATTCATCCTATTCGCCCATGTATGGCGTCCCCACGCTGGAGGCGCTCTGCGACGCCGTCCGCCGTCAGGGAGGGACGACGCTGGCACTCACGGATCGCAACGGGCTCTATGGCGCGATCCGGTTTCTCGACGTCGCCCGAGCGGCCGGACTTCAACCGATCCTTGGTACAGAACTCGTCCATGCTCCGCACCGTACCGTGCTTCTCGCCAAAACACCTGAGGGCTACGCCAATCTCTGTCGACTGCTTTCGGCGCGACACTGCGACGAGTCGTTCCACGTCATCGAATCGGTCGCGCAGTATCGTGCCGGGCTCGTCATCTTATCTGACGACGGTCCGGCCCTCCGAGCTTGGCGTGACGCCTCGCCGGACGATCTGTATGTGGAGCTGACACCGGGACCTCAACTCCACCATGCCGTCGCACTCAGCCGACAGCTCGGGCTTTCACCGGTGGCCACCACGCGAGCGGTGTTTCTGCAGCCGACCGACTATCACGCCCATCGCATCTTGCGGGCCATCGCGGGGAATACGACCCTTTCTCGCTTACAAGCTGAGGACTGTGCCTCGCCCCTGCAGTGGCTCATGTCCGAGGCATCGCTCGCCTGGCATCTGCCCCATGTCCCCGAGGCGCTCACCAACACCAGACGGATTGCCGAGCAGTGCCAGACCGAGTGGGATTTCAAACAGACGATTTTCCCCTCCTTTCGCCAACTCTCCGCCGAGTCGGCCTTCGAGACCTTGAAGATCAAGACCTATGAGGGAGCAATCTGGCGCTATGGCACGCTCTCTACTGTCGTGCGGGATCGGATCGAGAAGGAACTGACGGTGATTCGAGCCAAAGGCTATGCTGACTACTTCTTGGTGGTGGATGAGATTGTCCGGCAAGCGCCACGGACCTGTGGCCGTGGTTCGGCGGCCGCCTCGATCGTGTCCTACTGTCTCGGGATCACCCATGTGGATCCGATCCGGCACAACCTGTTCTTTGAACGGTTTCTCAATCCCGGTCGGCACGATCCACCCGACATCGATCTCGATTTTCCCTGGGACGAACGGCCCGCCATTCTGGAGTGGGTCTTTACCCATTATGGCCCTCGCCAGGCGGCGATGGTGGCCAACCAGAACACGCTGGCGACACGCGCCGCGCTCCGCGAGCTCGCCAAAGTGCACGGCATTCCTTCGGCTGAAATCGGCAAGGCCCTGAACCTCCTCGATCGACGGGCTGACTTCGTCGCGGTCGACGCGGGCATGACGGTACCTCACTGGGCTGGGCAGGTCTGCCGAGCCCTGCAGCTCAAGACGCCCTGGCCGGAGATCTTGTCCTGGTCGGTCCAGCTCCAGGGACACTTCCGGAATCTCGGACTTCATCCTGGTGGCGTCGTGCTCGTCCCCGACGAGCTCCGTCGCTATGTGCCGGTGGAGATCTCGGCCTCCGGCTATCCGGTGATCCAATGGGAAAAGGATCAAACAGAGGATGCGGGCCTGGTGAAGATCGATCTGCTGGGCAATCGCTCCCTGGCCGTGATCCGGGATGCGATTGCGGCCATTCATCGCAATACGGGCATATTGATCGACTATGCCACCTGGGACCCGCTCACCGATCCGGCCACGAACGAGTTGATTCGACGAGGGGACACGATGGGCTGCTTCTATGTCGAATCGCCGGCGACACGTCAGCTCCTCAAGAAACTCTGGATGGGCATGCCACCGGTCCAACGGGCCAAGGCCGATGTCTTCGAGTATCTGGTGATCGTCTCCTCGATCATCCGTCCCGCCGCGAACGTCTTCGCCGATGCATTTGTCCGTCGCGCCCATGGACAGCGCGCTCGTTCCCTTCATCCACTCCTCGACGAAGTCCTCGCGGAGACGCTGGGCATCATGGTCTACCAAGAGGATGTGATGAAGGTGGCTGTGGCGCTCGGCGGGTTCTCGATCGAAGACGGAGACCAGTTGCGAAAGGTCTTGAGTAAGAAACACAAGGCGCGACAGCTCCGTGACTATCGACGCCAGTTCTACGACGGGGCGTCCGGGCGTGGACTCACGCGTCCCGTCATCGACCAGGTCTGGGCGATGATCATGAGCTTCGCTGGCTATAGTTTCTGTAAACCCCATTCCGCCAGCTACGCACAGGTCAGTTTCAAGTCCGCCTATCTGCGTGCGCATTATCCCGCTGAGTTCATCGCGGCGGTGATCAGCAACCAGGGTGGATACTATTCAACCTTTGCTTATCTCTCGGAAGGGCGCCGCATGGGCCTCAAGATCCTGCCGCCGGACCTCAATGCGAGCGACTGGGTGTACAGCGGTTCAGGTACAACGGTCCGAGTCGGTCTCATGCAGATCAAAGGATTGGAAGAATCGTTCGCCAAACGGATCGTTGCGGAGCGACAGGCGAACGGAGCCTTTCGATCGCTGACCGACGTGCTCCATCGACTGACACCCGACCTTGCCCAAGCCATGCTGCTGATTCAAGCGGGCTGTTGTGATGCGATCGCCGGAGAACTCACCAGACCGGCCTTGCTGTGGCGACTCTTCGCAGCCTTCTCGGAGACACGAGCGGTCTCGATTCCCATTCCACCGGAATATACGTTCGCGCAGCGACTCGCGCTGGAACTCAAACTCTTCGGCTTTCCGGTGAGCTGCCATCCGCTGGACCTGTTCGCCGACCAGCTGGCTCGTACCCCCCACATCGAAGCCAAGGATCTTCCTCACCATATCGGGAAAGACGTCACGCTGATCGGTTGGCTGGTGACCGAAAAAATCATCACAACGAAAAAAGGCGAGCCGATGGAATTTCTCACGCTCGAGGATCAGAGGACTCTCTACGATGCTGCCGTCTTTCCCGAGGTCTATCGCCGCGTCTGCCATCTCCTCGCTACGAATCACGCCTACATCGTGACAGGTCTTGTAGAGGAGCAGTTTTCCACCGTGACGTTGACGGTGAAGGACCTCCGACTGTTGACATCCCATTACGAAAAGACGCCGATGGACACCGTTGATGAAATCAGCGTGTCGCCGTACAGCGACATGGTCATGCCGCCCTCTATGTGTCCCTTCAGCGAGGAGACACCATCATTGACTGGGGACATGGAGTCGCATCGACCCTCCCACGGATGTATGCGTCGAGGGAAACAAGACCCGTGGTCGTCATGAGGCCGGGTAGAAGGCGACAAGCGTAAAATCGAGTCCTCCAACCACCTCGTTGCTCAAACTGAGGGTAGAAACGCTCACTTCGTTCGGCTTCAACCCACTATTCGATCCCGGCACCGCCGTGACGGTGCCCACACTGTTGTTTTGAGTGGCAACGCAACCCAAGACCGTAACACGTGCCGGAAACGTGACGATGTAGTTCCCGAATTGCTTCTCGCTGACAGCCGTTCCAAAATCCGAAGCGGCTACCACGCGGATCGGTGACGGAGCAATGACTGCGACGGCTGTTCGGAAATTCATACCCTGTCCTCCTCAGATGTTCGTTGCAAGACCAGGAATCTTAAGTTCGTGCCGCTGGCCTCAGAGAAGCGATCGCTTTCGTGTGTGTGCAAGGGAAGTACCACGAGCGACTTGGAGGCAAGTGCTACGCTCTGAGCAGGCGGAACCAACCGCTCTGAATCATTTGTGATCCACCACGTATTGATTCGGATACGCGTTGCCACGTTGCGAACAGATCCACCTTGCCTGTAGTCTCGATATCGATGGCGCGGTCACCATTCGTTCGATTCGGCACCTCAACCTGGACCTACGAAGGCTGGCAAGGGCAGGTCTATCAGAAGCCCTACGCAGAAGCCCTACGCAAAGAGTGCGTTCGCCCGCGAGTGTCTCGAGGAGTACTGCCAATATCAGTACCACGGCGAGCCGCTCTTTCGGACCGTGGGCAACGATGCGACCTTCTATCGGCCGCCGACCGCCAATCAACTCCGACAGTACCTGAAGCAGATCCCTGAAGACTTTGAGATGTGTTGCAAGGTCTGGGAAGAGATCACGATCCCACACTTTTCGCGGCAAGTCCGCTATGGCGCGAAAGCTGGACAACCGAACCCACGCTTTCTCGACGCCAAACTCTTCACCGATCTGGTCCTGACTCCGTATCGCGCCGCCAACTTCCACCCCCACACCGGTCCCTTTCTCTTCGAGTTCCAACGCCACGGCATGAGCACTGAGGAGTTCTGCTCACGCCTTGATACGTTCTTCAGCCAACTCCCCAACGACTTTCGGTACGCGGTGGAGATTCGGAATGCGGGACTGCTCGGACCGGAGTATCGCACCACGCTCGACAAGCATGGCGTCGCCCATGTCTACAATCATTGGAGTTACATGCCGCCGTTGGCAGAGCAATATCTGCGAATGGAACGCTTCACCGCTCCGTTTACGGTGCTGCGACTCCTCACTCCGTTGAAGATGAGCTATGAGGCAGCCAAGAAACGGGCGGCACCATATGACAAGATCGTGGGGGAGTTGCCCGACATGCGGCGGGATACCGTGGATCTCGTCAAGAAGGCCGTGGCGGAGAATCGGCAAGCGTACGTGATTGTCAACAATCGCAGCGAGGGCAATGCGCCGCTCACGGTGCAAGCGTTGACGGAACTACTCACTCACTCGTGACACGTGTACGGAATGCGGCTTCGGGATCAAACATGTGACCTTGATGCGCTGGATACCACGGACCGGGTCTTTCGTGTGGTCTAGGATTAATCACCAGCAGAGCAGGACACCAAATCCTCCACGTCCCCATCGCGAACAGAAACACAATGCGTCAGTTGCCAGAGAGGATGACGCTCCGCGGCCGTATGGCAACAAATAGCATGTCCTGCCAGTTCTTGTCATCTGTGGTATAGTCGAACAGGTGAGATACCCAAGGAGGCACCGTATGCAAAGCATGAACATTTCTCTGCCTGATCCCTTGAAGCAATTCGTAGATGGACAAATTGCCCAAGGCCGGTATAGCAGCGCCAGCGAATATGTGCGGGAACTCATTCGAGCCGATGAGAAACGGAAAGCCGAAGACGAGCTGGAAACGAAGTTGCTGGAAGGCTTACACAGTTCAAAAACCGCATTGACGGCGGCAGAGTGGAAAGAGATTCGCGCTGAGGCGTTGGCAAAGGTGGCGGCTCGAAAGAAGCGGCGCTGATGCCGACGGTCTACCAGCACGCGGCGGCCAGACGTGATCTGGTCGAGCAATTCGTATACTTGGCAGAAGAGGCGGGTCTCGACACCGCTGAACGGTTCCTGACCAACGCCGAAGCAAGTTGTAACGATCTGGCCCGTCAACCAATGATCGGCGCGCCCCTGACGCTACGTCATCCTGACCTTGTTGGCCTACGCAAATGGCGTATCAACGACTTCGAGAACCACCTGATTTTCTACATCCCACACCCCGACGGCGTCACAATCGTACGCGTACTGCACGCGGCGCGGGACTGGTGGAGCCTATTAGGCTTGGAAATCTCGTAGCCTGGAACGGTGCGTGCTAGAAGAGAGCAGGGAATAGCGAACGTGACACAGAAGATCACACCAACAACCGGTGGGCCCACGGCGAGCACAACCAAGAGACCGCATCAACCAGACGTGACCGAGCAGCCCGTGCCGCAGGAATTCAGCTCTGCGTCTCAACGTCCAATCACGGCGTCGATGTTGTATAGCCTCGTGAGTTGCCCGCATCGGGTCACCATGGATGTGTATGCGGATCCGGCTCAACGCGATCCCGTGAATCCCTTCGTGGAACTGCTGTGGGAGCGTGGCTCAAGTGTGGAGCGTGACCGCATGGCCTCCCTTGAGATTCCGTTCGTGGATCTCCATACGTTCACCACAAGAGAGAAAGCTCACAAGACGCGCGAAGCCATGGCCACCGGTGCTCCGCTCATCTATGGTGGCCGGATTGAAGCCGATGATCTCCTGGGCGAGCCTGACCTTCTGCGTAAGGAAGGAACCGGCTATGTGCCAGGCGACATCAAATCCGGAGCCGGGGAGGAGGGGGGCGATGATGAGGGCGACGACCGCCGCCCCAAGAAAACCTACGCCGTCCAGCTGGCGCTGTATATGGATATTCTTGAACGCCTGGGCCTCTCTGCAGGACGCTGTGGGTTCATCTGGGACGGGCATGGTGCGGAAGTACTCTACGACATGACCACGCCGCGCGGCGTACGGAACACGGAAACGTGGTGGGATTTCTACACGGCCCAACTGGCGACCGCACGCGACATTATGGCCCGGACACATGACACCCTGCCCGCCTATGCGTCAGGAACATGCAAGCTCTGTCACTGGCACAGCAGCTGCTTTCAATCCGTGAAGGCGGCTGATGATCTGACGCTCATCTCCGAGCTTGGTCGGGCCAAGCGCGATGCCCTATGCCGCGAAATCCGGACTGTTACAGAATTGGCAACGATCAATCCCAAGGCATATACTAAAGGCAACAAAACCGCTTTTGCCGGGATTGGCCCGGAGACGTTGGCAAAGTTCCATGAACGGGCGAAGCTTTTGAGCAGCCAGAATCCGAGGCCCTATCTGAAGGCCCCGATCAGGCTGCCAACGCATGAGGTGGAGGTGTTCTTCGACATTGAAGTCGATCCGATGCGGGATGTGTGTTACCTGCACGGCTTCATCGAGCGCCGTGGCCGCGACAACAGCACCGAGAAATTCATCGGCTATTTCACGTCAGACACCACCCCAGAAGCGGAGGAATCCGCATTCGCCCAGGCCATGGACTACATGCGCCGCGCCCAGCCGTGCGCCATCTTCTACTACTCTAAATACGAACGAACGATCTATCGCAAGCTGCAGGCAAAGTATCCCACCGTGTGCAGCGCGGACGACATTGAAGCGCTATTCGAGCCGACCAACACCATCGATCTGTATAGCGATGTCGTCAGACCCTATACCGAGTGGCCGACCCATGATTTCTCCATCAAGACGCTGGCCAAATATCTGGGTTTTCACTGGCGGGACACGCACCCATCTGGCGCGGCCTCAATCCAGTGGTTTGACGAGTGGGTCAAAACAGGTTCATCTGAAACGAAGCAGCGTATCCTTGATTACAACGAGGACGACTGCCGCGCGACGAGGGTCCTATTAGATGGAATTAGGGATCTGACCTAGAGTTCCGGCTCACACCTGGCAAGCAAGCGTATGACGTCTAAAAGCAGAAATTGGACGTGACGACCCCCGATGTGCACAGGAGAGAGCAGGCAATGCCTGACTGGTTGTTGTACCTACCTGTAGATTGGTTCGGTTTTACTGCTAGGAACGTCGACGGCGTTCCACTCCAACGACCTCGAGTCACGTCACAGCATCAGCCGGTCCCTCTGCTTGCCCCCATATGCGGTCACCGGGCCTACGCGAGCAGCATGTGCGAGATCTCTCAAGCAAGAGACAGAGCCCTTCCGATAAGGATTCACGTCCAGCATTCCCAGAAAGCGGGGATGCACGGAACATGGGTCGATCTCCATGTCCGTCGATCGAACCCAATTGTGGAGACGGAATTTTACTCACAGCACAAACTCTGCTATATCACACCTATACGATCACCAATTTTAAAATCGAAGGGAGGTGGAGTGCTCATGGCAACGAAGAAAGCAGCGAAGAAGCCTGCCAAAAAGGCCGCCAAGAAGAAGTAGTCGTTGCACCATGAGGAGGCGTCGGTCACGTCGCCTCCTCACCATCCCGCGTTCTCGATCTTCCTCAGCCCCACACCACATCACACAAGTGACCGTCCGAACGAACACGGCTGAGAGGCTCAATCACCCAAGCGCACCCACATCACCGACGACAGCTTCCTTTCCCTGACTGGCCCTCCATCGGAATGGAATCGGTGGTGGTGTCCGGATGCAACAGGGTATGTCACCAACGCACACCTCATGAGATGAAGAATACCGCAGAGGATGGAACCACCGGCAGGCTGCGGTCTCGGCCACGCAGAAGCGGGGCGGTAAAAGAAAGGGGAGGCGATCACCACATCACCTCCCCCAGTTCCTTTGCACCAGGAGAGACTCCATAGCGTAAAGAAAGCAGCCGGTGAATCCTAGCATGAACCTCCAACCTGAAAACAGAATAAAGATGCCCATTCAATCAATGACTTGAGTACTTGTACGTGGCGAGACGAGATGGAAGCGTGAGGATCTTCACGACGCGAGGCCACGCCCGACGGAGGGGCAACGACTGGACCATGATCGCACACGATGTCGGTTGGGTATCGGTAAGACCTGGTCCGCTCCCCACCCTGACGGCTTTGCACTCTTGATCCGTCCACGCCAAGAGTGGCACCAGCGGGACATCCAATTGGGACGAGGGCAAGCGCGGCGGGTACCGCGGCATCATCCTGTACAAAATCGGCACGCGGGTGGTGTGTGTCCATGGGTTCGCAAAGTCGGAAGAGGACAACACCACGCCCGCTCAAGCGGAGCAGTTCAAAGACTTGTCCCGTATTTATCTCGGCTTGTTGGAAAAGGCATTGAAGACACTGGTGGCCACGAAGGAGTTCACGGAGGTGCAGGGATATGAGAAAGAAACAGAAGCGCCACAACGATATTGATGACACGATCCATGGGCTTGCCTCCGCACTCCTTCACATCGGAGCTATTGAGAAACAAACCATGCGCCGATTTGATAAGAACGCGCTCATGCCCGTCCATGCATTGACCCCAAGCAACTCCGCGCATGGCGGGAACGGGAAAATGTCGGTCAGTCCGTGCTGACCGACCATCTGCATGTGTCAACTGACTTCATCGCGAATGTGAGCGGGGAGAGCGCCGACCCGATGGCGGGACGCTGAAGTTGCTGGGGTTGTTGGAACACAAAGGCCTGACAGCGATCGCCTGATCCGACACGGGTGTCCCTGTCTTCCCCCTGCGCACGACGCGGAGCATCCCAAACATGGGGGGCACGCTGCACTCACCTGGGTTCGGAACCATGGAGATCAGCGGCGAATGACCTGGTCCAACTCGTCATTCAAGACCATGGTCCGCGTCGGCACGAGCGGCTCACTCCGCGCCCACCGCTCGGCGTCGTTCATCGCGCACATCCTCGAGGACGCGCTCCCAGTCTGCATTAGCCGGAGCCGTCCCCTGGTGAACCCAGAGCCCATCCACCTGCACCATCGTGGGGTGTGGCGTGGGTACGCGGAGGAACACGCCATCGGCCTGTTCCTGGACCTCAAGAACCATATCGGGTTTCAAGCCGAACCGATCCCGGAGTAGCTTTGGCACGACGATCCGACCCGACGTATCAAGTTTCACCTTCATGCAGGTGATCATGCCAGATGTCCCAAGAGCTGGCAATCATGAGCGGGGGCTCGGTTAGTGGAGCCATGCGGCAAACCATCCACACCTCCATGAGTGAGCAGCAGGGCAGGATCTCGTACGGGATTGGAGATGGGGACCAGGAGGACGTTCAGCGTCGTCACGTCCGAAAAGAATACCGGGAGAGTCTTAGGGCGCGACGGTGACGTATTGCAAGCATTCTCCTGTGCGGTGGCGAGTGAGGTGACTGATCACATTCTGCTCCCGCTTGTTGAGCAATCTAATCAGGCGTTCGTGACTGAAGCGGCGAAATGTGGCCCGCTTGATGGCTGAAAGGTCCGGTTGCTTCAGCCTCAACAGTTTCCCGACTTCTTTTTGGTGCAACCCTTTCTCCCGGATCGTCTTCATCACCTGAATACCAAGGGCGGGGCAGATAGAGAGTTCGTCCGCATCCTCAAGTCCAAGGTCAGCAACGATATGGTCTGAGCCTATCTCAACGTCGGGTGTCTGATGATCGTCCCTCATCGTCACACACTCGGCTCTCGACCGTCTCGCATACCGAGCGCTGAGGTCTTCTCTATCACCGTCGCTGATCGATGCGACCCGCCAGTTCCTTGTCGATGTCCGCATGCAAGGCCGCGAACGGTGACGCATTGAACGGAGGTCGTCCCGTGTCGAGACTCATGACTTCTGTCCAGAGACGTTCAGAAAGTGACGAACCGTCACAATCTTGGTGCCTTCATATGTGTTCAGGCTGAGCAAGTCCCGCTTGTCGCCGGTGACCAAATAGTCAGCAGCCCCGGCCCTGGCCATCGCCAACAGATAATTATCAGAGGGATCAGGGGACACCAGCACCTCGCGCAACGGCGGTCTCACGAGCGTGGCCAGATGGCGGATTTCATTGACCAAGCGTCCTGCCAGCGCGGGGTGGAGTCGCTGACGAATTTTGGGGTACCGCGTGACTCGAGTCCGTTCTTCAAGCTGCTCTGGGGTGGACAGCAATGTAAACCGACTCTGCTGCCACAAACTCACGAGACGTGCCGCTGTGGAGGTGGGGGACAATAAGGCGCTGACCAGCACATTGGTATCGAGGACGACCAACACCAGCTACATCCCTGACGGTTTCGGGTCGGGCGAGAAGCGCTCGGCCCGGACGGACGCACAGGCCTCATCAATCATCGCCTGCAGCTCGTCAGGCGGCAGATCCGCAAACTTCTCACGGACTTCCGTCAGCGTTTCATTAAATACGCGCCACTTCACTGCTTCTTCAACGAAACGGGACAGATCGCCTTTTTTTAACCCACGTTGAGCGAGGAAACTGCGGAGCGCAATATCGGTATCCTTCGACACCATCACCGTCCATCTGGTCATATCGTCGGTCGCCATCGTATGGTTTTACAGGAAATAACGTGTATCAGCTTAGCATGATAGATGCATATGCATAAGTATCATGAAGGCGACACAATTATAGATAGGGTGCAAGGAGCACATGCAGATCTGAACGGGATAATGATATAGGGGTAACGGAACAAGAAGTGCGGGGCACGGTGCCACGCCAAGATGCGTACGATCTCTTTCGACTCTCGAAGTCGGCGCCGGTGACCGACCACGATCAACTTCGGCGCATCCTGCAGGCGTTACACACGAAGGCGGCCACACGCTCGCTCTCGATAGATCGGCATTCAATGGTGAAGCCTGCCATCAGGGAACGGTCGAAAAAAGAATACCCTCGGCTTGCCGATGAAATCGATGAGCCGCTCCCTGCGTTCGAGGACGTCTACGGGTTCGTCCAGGCCTGTTACGAATCTCTGCCCTGGTCAATCCATGTTCTCCCCGTCGTAATGTGATGAGCCTGTGCCGTCACATCGTGACACATTCGTTCCATCGAGAAGGGACCCCTACGAGGTTGTTTGCGCGCTGGCCATACGGAACTGATTGGTATAGGCTGTGACGCTGATCGAGACGGTCGGATGAATTTGTGTGATGCCACAAGGATGATATGAAGGACCCACAGCGGGCGAGAACCAGTCACGAGAGGCCTCCGTCCCCCACAGCGTTCACGACGCTCGACCCATCGCTCCGGCAGACGCTCATGCGCGTAAACCCCGAATACTTCGCCTGGCCCATCGAAGCGCAGGAACGGTACCGTGTCAGGATGCCAGAGCACGACGCGTTCCGTCTCCGTCAGGCGTTGCTCAAGGCGCTGTTTGGGATCCACGCGAAATCGGAGGAACATCTTGCCGAAATCAGCAAGCAGTTCAGTGATGAGGAGCATCTGAGGTTCAACCGAGCGTGGTTACCCGCTGCTGGGGTGGGCGAGGATTCCTTCTTCCTGAATGAATATCTGGACGAGGGCAAGACCCTGCTCGATTTTGACACGCTCTACCAGTACGACTACGACGACCACGGCTTTCAAGAACAGGCGCGCAAGGAACAGACTCCGGAGTACGTCGTCAAACCCTACCGTGGCGCGCTCTACTACACCTGGGCCCGCCTGTTTATTGATGGCGCCTTTCACTACGCCTCGCTCTGCATGGCGGCCGGCTATGTCTATAGTCACCTCGACGAATGTGGTCAGGAGAAGGTGGCCACGCTCATTCCGCACCGCTACGTGAAGGCGAAGGATCATGGCAAACGCGAGGGGAAGGGGACGATCTTCAGCCAGCGGCTCGAGGCGGACGGGAAGGAAGCGCAGGCTGAGGAATTGCAGCGGAGATTCTGGGGCTACTTGTCAGAACGCTACGACGCCCTCCGCACCGAGTTTGACGATCAGGCACGCACAGCCGTCTACATGGAGGATAAGAGCCGCCAGCACGATCCGCACATGACGTTCATCTTTAGCGACAAGACGGCCTTGCAAGCCGTGCGTTTCCGGCACTTCATGCGCGACTGCCGTTCTCTCGTCGCCGATCGTGTAGAACTCGATGCGGTCATCACCCGTGAACGCCAGGTCCTCGATGCCTACCTGGAGTCCACCTGTCGGGACATTCTGACCAACTTCGATCCCAAGGTCGCCCGATTCCGCAAGAAAAACAAGATCATCATCGCTGATGGCGCGCTCAACGATATATTGTGATCCGTTCATGCCTTGTACAGGGCCCCCACTCGTAGAAGCCATCGGCCATCACGAGACACTGGCGCTTGTTGAACGCCCCACGAAACGCGGGTTTCTCCGCGACGGATTGAGACAGGGCGATGTTGTAGCGAGTCGTAAAGAGGGGAGGGGCCTGAAGCTGGAACTGCTTGGCAATCACGTCAGAGGGTGCCGTCTGAGTGAATCGTCCGTACACCGTCAGGAGAGTCCTTTCTCAGTCTGATGTGGGAGGGTTCCTGAAGTTCGAGACTGAGCGGATCACAGCCGGAGACGCCTTCGTGGGTTATGGGCGTGGCGTCATCGCGCGACCATGACCTGTTGGTACGGTTCACCTCGATGGTGACGGCTCACGTGAATCGTGACTTTCTGCTCCAGCTTGTTGAGAAATCCGATCAGGCGTTCTTGACTAAAGCGGCTGAATTTGGCTCGCATGATGGCCGAGACGTCCGGTTGCTTCAGCCCCAGCAGTTTCCCGGCCTCTTTTTGGCGTAACCCCTTCTCCCGGATCGTCTTCATCACCTGAATACCAAGGGCGGTACGAGTATAGAGTTCGTCCGCATCCTCAAGCCCAAGATCAGTAAAAATATTGCCAGAACCCATGTCGAGGTCTGAGGTGGAATGATTAGTCCCCATGGCGTTCACGCTCCTGTACATCCTTGTACCGTTGCCGAATTAACTCTACGTCGGGTTTTGGGGTCGCGGTGCCTGACGTAGATTTTTTCTGAAACGCGTGCAGGACATAAATATTCCTGCCGAGTTGGACTGCATACACCAGCCGGAAGGTGTCCGTGTTGAATCGATCGACGATTTCAAACACGCCGCTCCCGACGCCGGTAAACGGTTTGACATGCTCCGCGGTTTCCCCACATTGCGCCGCCATCAGCGCTGCACCGAGATCGATACGGACTGGCTTGGGAAACGCCTGCATGTTCTTGCGAGAGTTGCCCAACCAGATCACCGGTCTGAGAGTCGGTCTCATCGTGTTCCATCAAACATATAGCAGAATTGCTATACACACGCAACTAGCCTAAAAATCTTTTATTTTCAATGGACAGGCCAATTTAATAATGTATGATAAAGGACGTTATCATACATTACTATCTAGTAAGGGACGGACATGTATCACATTGTAAACTATCTGGCGTAGAACTTTGCGTGCTATGTGGCGTATCCTTTGAGTATGACTCACCTGGCTGGGCTTCCGGACGAGGCCAGAACGCTCGCCCTTGATCGGTTCCGTCTCCTTCAACCCCATCTGGAGGATGGCCGCTCACTGAAGACCGTCGCGACGGCGGCCCACATCCCGTTTCGCACCGCACAGCGGTGGGTGTCGCGGTATCGCCAGTTCGGTCTGGCGGCCCTGGCGCGCAAGAAGCGGACGGACACCGGCCAGCACCGCGAGCTGTCGGCCACGCTCAAGACAGCCATTGAGGGCGTCGCACTCCAGAAACCGCCGCTCCCGGTGGCGACGATTTGCCGCCAGGCCCGGCGGATTGCACACCACTTGGGTGAGGCCCCGCCGAGCTACTGGGTCGTCTATCGCATCGTGTCGGCCTTGCCCGCCGACTTGATGACGCTCGCGCACGAAGGGACGACGGCGTACAGCCAGACGTTCGAGTTGATCCACCGGCGGGAAGCGGATCGGCCCAACGCGATCTGGCAGGCCGACCACACGCCGCTCGACATCCTGTTGGTGCGCCCGGATGGTCCCCCCGCCAGACCGTGGCTCACCACGGTCATCGACGACCACAGCCGCGCCGTGGCAGGCTACGTCCTCTCGTTCGAAGCACCGTCCGCACTGCACACGTCGCTCGCGCTTCGCGAGGCGATTTGGCGCAAGGAAAACCCGCGCTGGCGTGTGTGCGGAATCCCCGATGTCCTCTATACCGACAACGGGCGCGACTTCAGGTCTCGACACCTGGAACAGGTTGGCGCGGATTTGAAAATCCGACTGGTCTTCTCTATTCCTGGCCAGCCGAGAGGGCGTGGGCGGATCGAACGCTTCTTCTGCACGGTGAACGAGATGTTCCTGTGCGAGCTGGAGGGCTACGCGCCAGCGGGCCGCGGGATGCGGGGCACCCCCACGTTGACGATGGCGGCGTTCGAGGCAAAGTTCCGCACGTTCCTCCTCGACATCTACCACCGGCGCGACAATGCCGACACGAAGACGCCGCCGGTCGAGCGGTGGGAAGCCAACGGCTTTCTTCCGCGCATGCCGGACTCGCTGGAGCAACTGGATCTGCTGCTGATTCAAGTGGCGCAGGCGCGGCACGTGCGGCCCGATGGCATTCACTTCCAGCGGCTCCGCTACCTCTCGACCACGCTGGCGGCCTACGTGGGGGAAACCGTGACCCTCCGGATCGATCCCAGAGACATGGCGGAAATCCGGGTCTTCCACAACAACTCCTTCCTGTGTCGCGCCGTGTGTGCGGAGCTGGCGGGTGAGACCGTGCCGCTTCGTGATATTCTCCGCGCTCGAAACCGTCGCCGGCGGGAACTGCGTGGGATGCTGCGAGACCGCGCAACCGCCGTGAACACGTTGCTGGACCTGAAGCGCGGGGAACTCACGACGCACACGGAGGACCCACCAGCCGCAACAGACAAACCGGCACGACCGGCGGTCTCCACCCTCAAGCGATACCGGAATGAATAGCCAGCCCCCGATCGTGGACACCCTCGAACACCGACGCTTTACGGAGTTTTGCGACGCCTGCCGTACGTACCAATACATCGGGCTGTGCTACGGGACACCCGGAGTCGGCAAGACCCTCTCAGCACGCACCTACAGCCAATGGGACGAAGCCCAAGCGACCATGCCCTGGCGCGGAGAGCCGTGTGAGGGCCCGACGTTGGCGACCGTCTTCTACACGCCCTCCGTCGTTAATTCGCCTGGCCGGATCAGCCACGACATTCGCCATGCCCGCCACACGCTGACGCGCCTCGCCAGACGCCCCGTGCAACTGGAGAAGGAGGCGCGGTTGGAATCGATCCGCCAACGGGATCAGGCGCATCAGGAGACCATGCGGGACCGACACGACTGGCTGCGGGAACCCATCCCGGAACTCGCACCGACCTATGGTGAGGTCGCACGGGACTACCACAAGAAGGAAACACAGATTCCCGATCCCACGTCGCTGATTGTGATCGATGAAGCGGACCGGCTCCGCATGGCGAGCCTGGAACAGGTCCGCGCGATCTTCGACGAAGGACAGATTGGGCTGATTCTCATTGGCATGCCCGGACTGGAGAAACGCGTGGCACGGTACCCACAATTCTACTCGCGGATCGGATTCGTCCACGAGTTCCGCCCGTTGGGCGCGACGGAGGTCCGCCGACTCCTGGCCGAGCGCTGGACCCCCGAGGGGGTCCAGCTCCCCGAACAGCCATGGGCCGACGAGGCGGTCGCGGCGATCATTCGGATCACGGGCGGCAACTTCCGCTTGCTGAACCGGCTCCTCACCCAGATCGCGCGCATTCTTGAACTCAATGCCCTGACCAGCGTGACCAAGGACGCGGTGGACGCGGCACGAGAGAGCTTGGTGATTGGGCAAGCCTAAGGGGATCTCCGCGTTGAGGACGCACACACGCGGTGTGACAACGCGTCGGACCCACGTGCGTGTCCTGGGCGTGTGGCATTGCAAAAAAGTCTTGTCTGATGATCGGACCTGGAGATAGATGTACGCCATGCGCATCGTCAGCACCAACGCATCACGATCCAGGAGTCGTGGCGTGTGCGCCAAATACTATGCAAAGGTATACGCCAGATAATTTGCAAAGTGACAGATATGAAAGATACCACTCAGCTAGCCATCCCCAACACGAGAAAGCTCCCAGCACTCTTCACACCAACGCCCGCCGCGTCCAAACGGTTTGTTGCCTTCTTTACCGCCAACATTCGTAACCCGAACACACGCAAGGCCTATACCTGGGCGGTTGCAGAATTTGCGGCGTGGTGCGAACGGCATGGGCTCCTCTCCTTACCAGCCATAGAGCCGGTCCATGTGGCGACCTATGTTGAGTCGCTTAAGGGCCACCTGTCACCTCCGTCGATCAAGCAGCATCTCGCGGCCATTCGCATGTTGTTCGATTGGCTCGTGGTGGGCCAGGTCCTGCCCTCTAATCCGGCGAGCTCGGTGCGGGGGCCAAAGTATTCATCAAAGAAAGGGAAGACGCCGGTCCTCATGGCTGACGAAGCGCGACTGCTGATCGAGGGCATCGACGTGGGCACAATCGTTGGATTGCGGGATCGTGCTTTGATCGGATTGATGGTCTACACCTTTGCCCGGATTGGCGCGGCGCTCGCGATGCAGGTGGAGGATGTCTATATCCAAGGGCGTCGGACCTGGGTGCGCTTGCCTGAGAAAGGCGGCAAGCTCCATGCGATGCCCTGCCATCACAATCTTGATGAATACCTTCACGCCTATATCAAGGCCGCACAATTGACCGAGGGAAAAAGCCCACTGTTTCGAACGATGCGGGGCCGGACCGGGAAACTTTCCGGGAAACCGATGGCGCAGGTGGATGCCTACCGCATGATTCGCCGCCGCGCCACTGATGTCGGCATTCGGACCAAGATCGGCAATCACTCCTTCCGCGCGACGGGGATTACGGAATATCTCCGCAATGGCGGCAAGCTTGAGATTGCCCAGCAGATGGCCAACCATGAAAGTGCACGTACGACGGGGCTCTATGATCGACGCACCGATCAAGTATCGCTCGATGAGGTGGAGCGGATTGTGATTTGAGCGCTGGTGTGGCCAGAATCGATTATTATGATGATCCAACGTTGGCCCAACGGGTCTTGACGCTGACATTCGTAACAACCATGCGTTCACCCCGAACGTCGGTCAACGAACGCGACCGGGAAGGAGATATGATCACCACGGCGTTCGTGGAATCCACGATCAATCACGTCGTCAGCAAACGGATGGTGAAGCGGCGACAACTGCAATGGAGCCAACGGGAGGCACATGTACTGTCGTCGGCCGTGCCCGCACGGACCGATGAGGAAAGGGAGGCCGGGTAACTCCCCTCTTTGGAATGGTCTCTCCCTTTTGGATTCGTTCGCCGATTCTGTCAAAACTGTACCGCTTTGATGAACGCCTCTCACTGTTTCTTTCGGTTCAGCAGGTTGCCGGATCGCACCTGACAGGCCAGGACATCACAGATCACGCGCGTGGCCATGAGGCTGGTAATCTCCGCCGCATCGTAGGGGGGCGAGCACTCTACAATCTCCATACCATCCAGTGGCTTCGTGTCCGCAATAATCTGGAGAAACTTCAACACTTCACGGGGAAGGAAGCCGCCCGGTTCCGGCCAGCCGGTGCCCGGCACGAAGGCGGCGTCCAAGCAATCCACATCGAAGCTCAACCACACCGCATCCACACCATCGAACGCTACCTCGAGGGCTTGCTTTGCGGCATTTTCGATACCCATTTCCACGCAGTCGGTCACGGTCATAATCGTGGTTTGGCGTTCACGGCCGGACTTCACGCCGGGCCGTGGCGCTTGCCAGCCACCGATGCCGATCTGGACAAGATTCTTCGCAGGCACGTTGGGGATGTTGGTCGCATGGAACCAGGGCGTGGTATGCATGCGTTCATCAAGATCGGTCTCCTGCGTGTCCACATGCCGGTCAAAGTGAAGAATGCCGAGCTTCTTGCCATTCATATTCTGCGCCACGCCTCGCACGGTGGCAAAGCCCAGGGAGTGGTCTCCGCCCAGTACCACTGGAAACGCTCCACTAGCATAGACATGCCCTACGCCCTTGCTGACTTGATCAAATGTCTTTTCGATGTTGCCGGGAATCGTAAAGATGTCCCCGACATCGCAGATAGACACGGACTCCCGTAGATCCACGCCGAGTTCGAAGCTGTAGGTACCGTACAAGGCTGAAATCTTGCGGATGCCCTGAGGCCCGAACCGGGTGCCGGAGCGATACGTCGTCCCGCCGTCAAATGGCGCGCCGAGAATGGCCACATCGTACTGGCCGCACTTGCGAACGTCTTCAATATAGGGTGCCTTGATAAAGGTGTTGATGCCGGCGAAGTGCGGCAGTTCTCCGCGGCTAAAGGTGGGAATGCGGCGATCTTTGATGGAATCAGCTCCAGGCAGGCCTAATTCTAGACCTCGGGCGACTTCTTCTTCATATTTTGTCGTTGGCAGCAGCGCCTCCGCCTCGACCGCGAACTTCGCCTCCGGCCCATACTTGTCATGGAGGGGAACCTTGCCTTGGTATGTCCTCTTCTTTGCCATGAGTGCTCCTTTCTAGCGGATGAATGAATTCTGACTCTCTGTGACTTGCTCGTTACAGCCCACTGCGTCCAGTGCCTTCCCTCATGCTTAACGTTGCTCGGCCTTTCCTGGATGGACTGATGCCTCGCTCCTGCCAACAAGGACATACAGCGTCGTCAACGTGAGTATAGTGCCCAGTACGAGCGGCACGGCCCAGAGTTGCCACCAAGGGGCGTCGGGTGAGGTCGCATAGGGGCGTGACCATGCGATATTGACCAATTCAAACACCGACCACAGAAAGGCCGCTGTATTAGAACCTATCTCAAAATTGTTTGAGGAGCATGGTGATGCAGGCGAGCTGTACAAACCCGAGGAAGTTGGTGGCGTAATACTCCCAACGAATGAGCAACCGCCGCTTCCATTGGAGCCAGGCAAAGAACCGTTCGACGAGCCAGCGGCGTTCGTATCGACGTAAGTGACGGCCATCTTGGGTTTTCAGTTTCCGGGTTGCGCGATGGGGCGCGATCATGTTGATGCCATCTTGTTTGAGGTCGTCATCAAGCCCATCACTGTCATAGGCACGATCCCCAATGAGATGGTCGGGCTTGGCCTCCAGCATGTAGAAGTCAAAACTGAGTTGGACCAACGTGACTTCATGATGGTTCGCAGCATGCGTACTCACGGAGAGCGGCAACCCATGTCGATCCACAATCGCCAGAATCTTCACGCCTTTGCCGCGTTTCGTGAGGCCCACGGCTTCGCCGCCACCTTTGGCCGCGGCAAACGTCGCATCGATGAAACTCTCGCGTTCGTCGAGTGTACCTTCCTCGCGCAACGTATTGGCCAGTTGGGTCAGCACGTCGCGCAAGACCTCGCGTTGACACCACTGTTGAAAGCGGCGATGGACCGTTTTGTAATTCGGATAGCACTGCGGCAGGAAGTGCCACTGGGCTCCGGTGTTCAGAATCCAGAGCACCGCCTCCAAGACCGCCCGAGTCGGGATGGGTTTGCGCCCCGGTCGGGAGTCGGCAATGTGTTCTTCTGGAAAGTGTTCGCGAATCCGTTCCCAGTGATCGTCCCGCAGCCGCAGCATGCCCGGACTTATACGGGCGAGAAGTCAGGCCGTCAACTATTTTGAGATAGGTTCTAATCAGTAATCCCCACACACCCAGCTTCAGTTGTCCTAGCGAGGGGTCCCAGCGTCCCGTGAGACGGGTGTAGAGTCCCACACCCGTGGTCATGGCAAACATGGCGTACAAGCCACCCGTGCCGAACGCCAGGACCGTGGCAACCGCCTCGTCATTGAGACCGAAGAGCAAGCCGAGTGTGGCGAGAAACACGGTGAATAAGACGGCATTCCGCGGAGCCCCGGTAGCGGTGACCCAACTGAGGACGGCCGGCATACTTCCCTCGCGAGCCATAGAAAACACGATTCGCGATGTGTACCGGACCATGGAGGCTCCACACGCCAGAAACGCAATCATGACGATCGCCAGAAAAGGCGTCTCCGCCCAGGCACCAAAGTTGTCGACGATCACCGGGGTGACAGGATCGGACGTGGCGCTTGTCAAGCGTAAGGTGTCGCGGTCAAAGCTCAACGTGAGGGCGGCGGAGTTGAAGAGCACCACACTGCCCACCATGCAGAGGGACAAAAAAATCGCACGCGGCACCATCCGTTTAGGATCATATGTTTCTTCGGCAATGGTCGAGCAGGCATCGAAGCCTATAAATGCCCAACCGGAAATCGCGAGTGCCGCGAGAAATGCCGCGGTCTGACTGGGTGCGGATCCCGTGCCCAGATGGGCGAACAGTTCGGAAAATCCATGCTGCCGGAAAAAGAAGAACAGCAGCAGGGCGACACCAAACGAGCCGACGATTTCCGCATAGACGCCCAGAGAAAGAAGGAACTTAAAGACCGAGACGTGGATCAGGTTGAGAACCGTGCAAACAAGCATAAACACCGCGCCCCAGATTACGAGGGTCACCCCTGTTCCACCTCCTGAACCGAAGAATATCGCCAACCAGACGCCGCCGGTGTACGCGGTCGTAGTCAGCATGGCGATCGTGGAGCTGACATAGATGGCTCCGGCATACGTGCCGGTGGTGGCCCCTCCCAGCTGTCTTGCCCATTTGTATGCACCCCCGGCGATAGGAATCTGCGAGGACAGTTCCGCATAGACGGTCGCCACCAGGAGCTGCATCACCAAACAGAGCGCCAGTGCGGAGAACCAACCGCCCCCTGTGACCATCGTCTGCACACCGATGATGGCGTACAATCCGGCAACCGGCGAGACGGTCGCGAACCCGATGGTCAGGCTGTTCCACAGACTGAGGCTGCGATGGAGTGTCTCGGGATGGCTCGTAGCGGAATCAGAAAGAACCGTATCCGGACTTTCAGTGGACAGTACAGCCTTTCCGGCCTTTGCAGCGGGATCAGCTTGTTCAGAGGAAAGATCTCTGGAATTGGAATGATGATGCATAACGATGCTCCCGGTTGGAAAGAATAAATTCCCAAAAGGCCATGTACCTGCGTACATGATCTCCCGGGCTTTTATCCCTCCGTGGAGCCTCGCTATGCTCGTCCTTTTTTCCTTGGGAGTGGACCCAAACGACCTTGAACCTTGTGTCTTACCGAGGTAAGCACCGCTGGAACTGTTTCTTTTCGGCGACGAAGTCTTCTCCTCTTCTGCGGTTGATTCAGATACCCGTAGCGCGTAAAATCGCTCTGATCGTTACCCTCCTGATTTGTGCCACTCCTCTCCTCCGGCGAAGGCAACTGGTTATTCCCGATGGTTGGTGGGAATCTGAATGCTGATGGCACCAGCGAGTTCTCCTGTCTGCGCGCCTTCTCGTGGATAGCCGGAAATGTCCAGGATTCCCTTGGGGTCTCCGTGGCAAGCGAGGCAATCTTCCGAATAATAGATCGGCATCATGGTTCTGAGTAACTGTCCGGCGTCGACCCACTCAACGACCGGAGCGGTCGACGCCGGTTGGCTCGCCAACCGCTTCAAGACCGTTTCTTCATAGGCATCTGGCGTATTCTTCAAATTCCTCGGGTTCAGAGTGGTCTGCTTGATCGTCACGTGTGATCGATCAGAAAACTTCCGGGCGGCCTGACTGCCGAACGTAGCTGGGATAAAATTCTTGTATCCGATTCCACGCTGATTGATCACGAACTGGGCATCCCCGACCACCTCTTTGCTCGCCACCAGCAGGGTAGCTAAGAGCGCTTGGGCAAACACAGGTAGGGATGAGGGAGGATGGCTCAAGTCGATGTGGGTCTGTTGGAAAAACTCGTCGCGTACCAACCGTTCAAAGATCTCAGGAGTGAATCCCTTATCGCCTTTGCTTGGATCGTTGATCAATGGTTGATGCCGATCAACGATGAGCCGGCCGGCATTGAGGAAGGTCGTCAGGAGCTCTGCGGTCTGCTCCATGTCCTTCTGTGAGTTCTGCGTCCAGCCAGTCTGTGGACAGAGGAGTAGCAGGATCAACCCAAACAGGCGTAAGATTTTCGACAAGACGATCATGAAGACCTCGGGGGTTTCAGTGCTTCTCTGCCAACCGACACTGGCCTTGTTCATAATGGTCGGGTACCTGCGTGACTTCAAGCGGTAAGCCTTCTGCGGTGGCTCGCCTGGTGGGCGCGTATTCGGCCTCGATCCAGCGTGTGCGCATCTGGTTCAGCCGGCCTGATTCTTCTAAACGAAAGATCAAGTTGTTGAGGAACCATTGCAAGCGCCGATGCTCATCGCTCGTCACGATCGACAGATCCGCGTAGGTCAGCATCACGGGAGCACCGTCGACGCGTGTCAGGAGGTGCCAATCGTCCCAGACTCGTTTCGTCACATACTCAAGAATTGATCGTTCAGACAAGATGACATCGATCGTGGGGTCTTTGGTTTCGATCGCCGCCGGAATCGAATCGCAGAGGACCAGGCGAATGTGCGGGAGGTTGGCTTGTGCATAGAGGTGAGCGGAGCGTCCCTTCTGAACTGCCACAGTCAAGCCACTCAAGCCTGTCTGTACGGCTGCGAGCGTATCCTGCGTCCCCTTCTGCGTTTCAAACTGCGCCCGCACACGGCCTGCCAGTTCTGGTTGTTGGATGATGGCGGCGATCCCGTCGCCGCGGAAATAGGGGGCTGAAAACCACAAGCCAGTCGGTTGTGTCCCTGGTACGACCCCGCTCACAGCCGAGACAAACAAATCGAGCTGTCCCTCGTTCATTTTGATGAACAAGTCGGGAAATCGAGTCACATGCAGGGTTGGCACGACGGAGTTGGGTGTGCTGCAATGAGAAGACAACGCGTTGGCAACTTCGTGGATCAATTCAATGTCCAGGCCCGTCACTCTGATTCCCTCGTCGGTGTAGACCGCAGGAAAAACGAACGGGCGAAACGGCTCTACCGCAATCCCAACGCGCAATCGTCCGCGAGCGCAGATTGATGAGAGTTCATCACGATTCAATGGATGGACCATGGTGATCGCGTCATAGACCAACCCACAGCCCTGCAAGAAGGTCACTATCACTAGCAGCAGGATCCAAAGACTGCCGCGTGCAGCAGTGGTGTGTCTCATGTCGTGAACCTGTCGCATCACGTTAGAGTCGAAAGCCGATCGTGAACAGCCATTGTTCCGACAGATCAGACCGACCCCTGAAATCGATTTCAAACCGCGTGTATTGAAGCCCCATATCGACTGACAGCCCATGGATCACCGGGAATCGTACCCCGACTTGCCCACCGTAGAGATACCCGGGCGAATGTTCACCGCGTCCAGGAAGGGTCCCACCCAGTGCAGCTCCAATGTATGGTACCGCTCGATTTTCCAGCGGTCCGAAGAGCACATGCCGGATGACTCGATTGATCGGCCAGGCCTTTGGAAAATCCAAGAAGTCGATGAAATTATTCCACCGAGGGTTGAGGTACAACGAATGTTGATCCGTAGTGAACGTCGGAGTGTGGTGGCTGTAGTACTGATAAACGGTTCTCACTTCAAGCGGTCCATACTGAAGAGCGGTGAACCCTGCTTGAAGCATGAGGACCCGGCGCGTCGGGGCAAACGTTCGGTGATTGAAGGACACGTCAAAGTTAAACGGCCGGAGTGGGAGGATGTTGAGTACGGCCTCTTGGGCAGCAGTTTTGGGTGGCAGCGCTAAGGCCAGGAGAACCATTCCTATTAACAACCCGGAGATGTGCATCGTTAGGGACCACCTCAGCATACGGATGTCGCGCCACTTCAACCAGACGCTTTACATATACAGATTCTCACGCCCTTACAAGCATCGTCCTGAACTGGTCACGGGCGAGGCTCGTCCTGCTTTGCAGGACCTTGATCTCATCCCCGTCTTCACAGACGAGGAACTCCCGCTTGATTAGTATTTCAATCCTGTCAGCTTTTGTGGAAATAAAAGCCCTGGGGGAAGTTTACTTCTCCGTAAAAGGCCACTAGCAGTCTGCTGAAAAACTCTTGTTCATGAGGGCGCTCCATGTTTTGGAATCACAATGTGTTGCTTTTTGAGAGATACCGGATGCGCTGTGGTGGGCCAGCGCAGGTAAGTCTGATCGGAGTCACCTATCCCCTCTGTACCAGCAGTTTCGGGAGACGGATGAGGTTATAGCCGATCAGATTGAGCAGAAAGTCCGCAGCCACTCTGGCAAGACCACGATGTTTCGTCTTGCGCATCGTGCCGTGCTGCTTGCCCCATCCGAACAAACACTCAATCATTTTGCGTTTGCCTTGCGAGATAGCGTAACCCGGGTGCCGGGTGGTTCGTCCGTCAACGGACGTCTTGCGCACCGTTCCTGTCTTCGTGACATACGCGTTGACGGCAATGTGCGGGGTGATGTTCTTCGCCCGCAGGCGCGCCACGTGTTCTCCAACATCATAGGCCTTGTCCGCGCCGACCGTGATACGGGTATGTGGCAAGGCTTTCTTCGCCAGCATTTCCTCCGAGGCCGTGCGTTCCGCCGTGCCGCTGGCCTGCGTGACCAGCCCTGCAACAGCAAGGCCGTTCCGGTTTTCCATCGTAGCATGGCCCATGTAGCAGAGTTTACTCTCCTTGCCCTCACTCTTGCGGTACAGGCGGCTGTCGGGATCGGTCGTGCTGGCATGCGTGATATTCTTGTGTGTGGTGCCGTGGAAGCGCTCCCCATCGCCGGTTGTATCGTTTTTGGGCTTGAAGCTTTTATGGCCAGCCCACGCCTCAATCAGCGTACCGTCGACAGAGAAATGGTCGTCCGACAACAGGGGGGTGACGTCGGGGTGATGCAACAGCGTTTCCATGAAGCGATTGAACAGATTGCCGTGCTGCAATCGCTCGCGATTCTTCGTAAAGGTCGTTGCGTCCCACACGGCATCATCCGGCGCAAGCCCAACAAACCAGCGGTACAGCAGATTGTAGTCCAGCTGCTCCATCAGTTGCCGTTCACTCCGAACACCGTAAAACACTTGCAGGAGCAGCGCGCTCAGCAACTGTTCCGGCGGAATCGATGGGCGTCCTGTCGGTGAATACAGGCTGCGAAACTCTCGGTCGAGTGCGCTGAACACCTCCCGCACCAACCTGCGTATCGTGCGCAGCGGATGGGTTGCCGCGACCCGTTGCTCTGGTGAAATATACGAAAATAACTGTCCTTGATCTTCAAATGTGCCACGCATGATCAGCCCTCCGTGCTTCAGAGCAACAGAGAATCATATTACGTACTGCTTTGCGAGGGGTTTTTCAGCAGACTGCTAGTGTTGCCGATGCCCCGCAAGGCCGCACCTACGGAACGAAAGGAACAGCCGTTTGAGTCTACCATTAGGCATGTACGCGATCTATTCCTATCGGGAGTCAGCTTTGAGAAAGATCCAGTGGATGAGCCGGTACCCCGTGTAGGTGGAGGAACGCGAGTCCAAGCAGGGGTAAGAGTGGCGCACGCATCATGAGCTGTTGCTGATTCAAGTCGGGGATGCTCCTGGACCACCGAGTGGACGCCACCGAGGTCTCTATCACATCGGCATCAAAGTTGGAGACAGTCTTGACGAGCTGCGCGAGGCAAAGCGAGAGCTAGAGCAAGCAGGGATCTCGATCGACGGCATGAGTGATCACACGGTCAGCCAAAGCCTCTATCTGAAAGATCCCGACGGGAACGAAATCGAGCTCTATGTCGATGCAGACGAGTCGGTGTGGAAGAACAATCCGTCAGCGGTTGTGGCGCCCATCAAGCCGCTGCGTCTGTAATCTTGAAGCGGGAAAATTTGATGTAGAGGGTAACCGGACGGAGGATGCGACATGATCTCTTGATCTTCTCCGTCCTCTTCTTCGCGCGAGGTGTCCCGATAGTGCTGATCTCTATGCACCCCGTGGAGATCGTTGATACCAAAGGCTTCGACTCCAAACTGCATATTGAACAAGAGTGAGGACTTCTCTATCATGAGAAACCAGAAAACCAGTCATTCATAAACGAGGAGGGCAGTGATGCGGAACACACGAACAGTATTTGAATTCATGCTTACAGCCATCATCAGCGGAGCCATCATGCTAGGATCCGCCGGCATATGTTTGGCGGGCAAGGCACAATCAGCGCATAAGTCCTTCAAAGGGGAAGTTGTCGAAAAAGCTGGCGCGCTGGCTATCCGGTCGGAAGAGGGTACCACAGTTCAATTGAGCGAAAACGAGGCACGGCGCCAAGGCCGTCAGTTCAAAGCCGGCGATAAGGTTGAGGTCACGGTCAACGAAAACAATGCCATCGTCGATGTGCACTTGGAAGGCGAGAAAGGTAAGCACAACTTCGTCACAGGGAAGCTCGTCTATGTTGGTAAGATGAAGAAGGAAATCAAGCTGCAAACGGCGGAAGGAGAAAAGTCCTTCCCACTCTTGCTGCAGGAAACGAAGACCGGTGGCCTGGCGGAGGGCACCGAAGTCACCGTTGAATTGAACGAGGCGGGTACCGTGATTGATCTACACAAGGGCAAGCACTGATCGTCGTCGAACCTTTTGTGGATTCGAAGCCTGTGATGTCGCCCCCCCGTGACAGGACGGCGGTCAGGGGGGGATGGACGGCACGTTTCCCAAACCTATGCCGATAGGAGAGGCTCACCGGGCAAGTGGTTCAGGCGAACCCACTTGCCCGAATCGGCCGTTGTTAAAATCATCCGCGGCCTGCCGAATTTCCACCTCGCTGTTCATCACGAACGGGCCGTATCCAACCACAGGCTCGTCGATAGGCTCACCCGTCAGGATAAGCAGGATCGCCTCACGATCGGCATGGATGGTGGCATCGCTGCCATTGCGCTCAAGCCGAACAATCTCTGCCTCATTCGCCGTCTGTGTGCCGTTGATAAGGACGTTTCCTGAGAGCACCGCAATCATGGCGTTGTGCCCTTCGGGAAGGTCCAGCATGAGGTCGGCGGCTGGATCGAGGCGCAGATCCCAGAGGTTGACGGGCGTAAAGGTGCGAGCCGGCCCACGCACACCGCGAAGTTCACCCGCGATGATCCGCGCCCTTCCACCCGTCAAGGGGACGATTGGTATGTCCCCGTTGGTGATGGCCTGGTAACCGGGAGGACTCATTTTGTCCTTTGCCGGCAGATTGACCCACAATTGGACCATCCGGAAAGGGCCTCCTGTCTTGCTGTAGTTCGGCGAGTGGAATTCCTCATGAATGATGCCGCTGGCGGCGGTCATCCATTGGACGTCGCCCGGTCCGATCACTCCGCCGTTCCCAGCCGAATCGCGATGTGCCACCTCTCCGTCATAGACGATGGTCACGGTTTCAAAGCCGCGATGTGGATGTTGCCCTACGCCTCGTGGCCTGTCGGTCGGATTGAACCGATGTGGGCCCGCATAATCAAACAGCAGGAACGGACTGACGGCCTCACTGTCGTGGTGGTAGGAAAACAGCGATCGGACGGGGAACCCGTCTCCGACCCAATGGCTTCCCTCTGCTCGGAGAATGTCGGCAATCTTTTTCATGGTTGCTCCTTTCTTGACGCGATGGCTCGACCTTCCATCCCCTATCGAAAGGGAGTATAGGTTCGTCTCAGCGACATTCAAGTACGGTCTCGGAGGATACCGCCAATGGCAAAGCACATCGGTTGTCCGACGGAGCAGACGCTTGACTTGATCTCCGGTCGTTGGAAAGTGATGGTCATTTACTGGTTGCTCAAAGGCGATCGCCGCTTCAACCAGTTGCAGCGTGAGCTGAGAGGCATCTCGCACCGCACGCTGACGAAACAGTTACGTGAATTGGAAGCTGATGGCTTGGTTGAGCGACAGGATTTTGCGAAAAATCCACCGCACGTTGAATATCGTCTCTCAGGGCTGGGACGGTCTCTCGAACCTATCCTCCTTGCGATGCATGAGTGGGCAGAGGCCCATCCGCAGCTCACCCCACAATCCAGACGTTCGTGAGAAAGTGGTCGGATCCGTCCGATGTACCGTCAGGAGGGGCATTCCCCACAACCCCTCCTCCCACCATCTCTCATCTCACGACAATCTATTTCGTCTCGTGACGATTCTCCGGTAGCGGTCACCGTCAGTATCAGCCATCCACGAGGATCTTCCGGACCCACTCGTGCCCGCTCTCCCATTCCGGACGTTTGCGGTACAGTCTTGCTTGTTACTAAGCAGGCTTGATCTAATACTCGGCGATGGAACACGCTCACGCACTTCAGCCAGCGATTTTGTTGCTGTTCATTGGTATCGTGGCGATCGTCATGATGCGCTCCCTGAGCATGAGCCCAATTGTTGGGTATTTGCTGGCGGGCATGCTCGTCGGTCCGCACGGACTGCAGATGATTCAGGAGAACGAAACCACCAACCTTCTGGCGGAATTGGGCGTCGTGTTTCTCCTCTTCGATATCGGACTGCACTTTTCACTCTCGCACATCTGGGATGCACGGCGCGATATCCTCGGACTCGGGCCGTTGCAAATGGTCGTGTGCACGGCGGCGTTGGCCACCGCGTTTGTCGTGACAACCGATTTGCCAACGGAATTTTGTCTCGTCCTTGGCACTGCGCTGGCGTTGTCCTCGACCGCAGTGGCGGCACAGACCTTAAGTGAGTACGGTCAGCACCGCTGCCCGATTGGACAGTCCGCTGTAGCCGTGCTGGTCTTTCAGGATATCTGCGCCATATTCCTCCTCATTCTTGCCAGCTCGTTGGGCGAGAGTGGGACCTCGGTGGGAAGCGCAATCGCAGGAGCTGCAGCTAAGGCCCTACTGGCCTTCGTCGCGGCGATTGGTGTGGGCCGGTTCGTCGTTGGTCCGCTTTTCGTGTTGCTCTCGAGGACGAGACGAGAGGAAATCTTTACGGCAACCGCCTTACTCGTGGTGCTTGCGACAGCGGCTGCCACTGGTGCGCTTGATCTGTCGCTGACACTCGGAGCGTTTCTTGGCGGCATGATCATCTCCGAAACACCCTATCGCCAGGTCATTCAGACGGAAGTCAAACCATTTCGTGCGTTGCTCCTGGGGTTTTTCTTTGTAACGGTCGGGATGTCACTCGATATCGAAATCCTGTATCGAGAATGGTGGAAAGTCTTCCTCACTGTCTTGCTCCTCGTTGGCCTCAAAACCGCGATGATCTATCTTGCCGCCAGGGGGCTGCGTTGGCCGATGCGCAGCGCCATCCAGCTCAGCTTCCTGTTGTCACAAGGCAGTGAGTTTGCTTTTGTTATTGTAGGGATGCCAATCCTAAAGGGTGCCCTTGGCCCGGAGCTCTCGGCCATTCTAATCACCAGCATTGCCGCCAGCATGGCATTGACCCCACTGCTTGCCACGCTCGGTCATCGGGTCGCCACGCACCTCGCGAAGAAAGAGTCGGAGGTGAAGTCTACCGAAGATCCCACGGCCAGTCACCACATTGCCCCCGTGGTCATTTTCGGTATGGGCGAGGTAGGCCAGCGAGTCGCAGATGGGTTGGAAGCACAAGGGATTGCATACACCGCCTTTGAGATGGACCACGATCGGTTTATCAAGGCACATGCCGATGGCTATCCGGTGGCGTTTGGTGATGTCGCTGATTTGCGTCTCATGGAAACGGTTGGCATGTCTCAGCGGCCCATGATCGTGATTACGATTGCCCGGTATGAGATTTCCCAGGCCCTGACACCGATCGTTCGAGAGCGCTATCCCAATCTGACTCGCTTCGTCTCAGTCGAAAGCGACGAAGAACGGCAGAGATTCGAGGCACTGGGTATGAAGGCCATCGTGACCCGGAGTGTCCCGAAAGGACTCGATTTGGCTGCAGTCGTATTGCGAGAACACCAAGTGAGCAATGATAAAATTCAAAAATGGATGCAGCGGCAACAAGAGCACGCCTTAGAACCTGTGGGTGCACCTCAGGTTCTGGCTGGAGCGACGTGATACTAATAACCGTTTGACCTGCGAGCCGCATCAATCCAAACTCTCTTCTACTGCTTTCAACATTGTGGTCGTTCTGCAGGTTGCCGCCGCTATTCTATAACCACATCAACCTCTACGGGACGTTCAGCCTGGATCTGAACCGCCGATCATTTTTTGACGTCGCCTGAATGTGTGGCACCATATCGCAGTGTCTGACCCGTTAGGCCGTATATACGTGCCAAAAGGAGTGTGCCCCGCATAGAACCCATGCCTATCGGGTCCATCCCACACTGTGAAAAGAGGTTTGTTGAAGTTCCGATCTGGGTCACCGCCTCCTCCGCGCCCTCCAACAGCTTTTGCACTTCTTCCACATAAATCTCCGTCGTCGCATAATGCTGATGCCGCATCATCTTCTGCACCCGCGTCGGATTGGCATCATTGAGCAACGCAACCGTGGGCGTCAAATGCCGCAAACTATGCACCACAATCCCTGGTTTCTTCACGCCGGCGAAGAGCAACCCTTCCATAATGATCCGATGAATCGCCCGCGTACGGAGGGGTGGTTCCGCCACCGTCAACACATTTCCGCCTCGATCGACACAGGTCGTCGTCGCAAACAACGGATCACTCCCTGTCGTTGGTCTTGGTCCTGCTCGGAGGCGCCAACGTGTGATCACGAAGAAGAGTGGCCGCTGAGGGGTCCTTGCACGCCGTCGGCCCTCGTCCTGGGAGCGTCCTTCTTCACTCCCACATCCAGACAGGATGAATGAGACTTTGGATGTGTGCCCGATCCATGGGACCGAAGTAGCGCGCATCGTAAGAACGGCTATTTGTATCCGACATCAACAAGAATTCAGACGGAGAAAGCACATGATCGGTCACGCGAAACCGTGGCAGCGGTCGTCCCAACGAATCCGCTTCAAGTGGCTGACTCGCTGGCATGAGCGTCCCGTTAACCATGACCCCATCGTCCGTCACGCTCACCACATCGTGATGAGACGCCACCACCTTTTTCATCATGTTCCCGTATCCGCCCGGACAGAACCCCGCCCCGATGTAGCCCCGCTCCTTCGCCAGGTCAAACTCCGGACGCTGAGGAGGACACCACAACACGTAGGCGCCTTTCTCAATCGGATCGTTCGACATCAGATAGAACCCAAGCGGAATGCTGTGCGTCGTGTTGAGACGAAGCCCGGCTTGATGCGCCAGGGCGAGGCCAAGTGCGAGACAGACACCCACGATCACAAGGGGGTAACGTAAACGGCTCCACCCTGTCGTCATAGCTCGATCTTCACGGCGGGTGGAACCTGCGGCGCACAGAGTCGGTCACTCACCGCTGGTGGTGGAATGGCGGCCCGTGCCGCAAAGATGGGATCCTGAAAAAAGAGCGGCTGCCGGCCGTAAATGGCGGGACAGCCCGCGACATAGATCACCATGTCCCCGGCTTCCATGATCTGTCCCTGCGCGTCTTTCTTCGGGCCCGGCATCCGGAGACATTCATCGGGGGTGAGTAACGGCCGTTGCACCTCGTGGTGCGTGCGAGATTCCTGCACCTGCACGAGACTCAGCCGGCGTCGGCTGACCGTCAGCTTGTCCTGCACGACGGTCGTCTGCCCCGTCAGACGTGAGAGATGTTCGGCCGTTTCAAGGCGATTTGGCGGAAACGCATTTTGGATGTGGCAGTTAGAACTAATAGCTTCATCCGCCCCGTACCCGATCTCACGGCTCCGCAGCTGGTTGAGATCCTGACAGATCAGATAGAACTTCAGCCCGTAGCCCGCCATGAACGCGAGGGATTCTTGAAAGATCTCAAGTTTCCCGAGACTCGGAAACTCATCGAGCATGCCCAGCAAACGATGGCGAGAGGCGGCCCTGGTCGTGAGCGGTGGTGGGGTGGACCGGATCCCGAGGCGCGCGAGCAGTCCCATGAACCCGGAGGGAGGAAGGGGCTCGCGCTGAAAAGCAATCGTATCGGTGAGCAAGCGCAGCGCCATGGCGACGAAGACACGAATCAATGGGCGCAGCCGAGCTTTGTCGTTTGGCTTCGTGACGAGGTACAGACTCACCGGATTCCCATGGTGCATCAAATCGCGAATCCTGAACTCCGAGGCACTGACGTTGTGGGCCACGAGGGGATCGCGATACAGCGCCAGATAGGATTTCGCGGACGAGAGGACCGATCCCGCTTCCTCCTCCGGCCGATCCAGCATATCGCGGGCCGCCGCGCCCACCACCGGATGGACCTGCCCCATCACATGGGCGCAGGTTGTCATCTCCTTCCACAGCTCAGCGATCGGCCGCTGCGGATCGGCGAGCATCCGATCCACGGCGGGTAAGGAGGTGGTCGTGCCCTCGTGGCGAGCTTGGTAGAGCGCATGCAACATGACCCCCACCAACAACGCTTGGCTCGTCTTCTGCCAGTGGGATTCCAGGCCCCGTCCGTCGGGATCCACCAGGATCGTGGCCAGATTCTGCACGTCGGCGACTTCATGGTCGGTGCCGAGCCGGACTTCATCCAGCGGATTCCACCGCACCGTGCCCTGGGCCGCAGCCGGTTCAAACCGCAAGACCTTATTCTGCGCGTGCTGTTGTCGCCATCCGGCCGTCAGGTCCCACAACTCCCCTTTCAAATCGGCAACGAGGGCGCTATGCGGCCAGGAGAGCAACGTCGGAATGACTAACCCCACCCCTTTACCAGATCGCGTCGGCGCATAGGTCAACACATGTTCCGGCCCACTGTGGCGTAAGTAGTGGAGCTTTCCTCTTCTATCCAGCCACCCGCCCACGTACACGCCATCGGCTGGTTGCGGCGGCGTGCCCTTCACCCACTCCATGATCGTTCGCGCACGAGGCAGCAACGTGGCGGCTTCAAGATCGTCGCGGTTCGCCCATCGTGCCGAACCGTGGAGAAAGGGATGGGGGCGAGGCCGTGACGCCTGGATCGTGCGCGCAATGGCGAGACACAACAATCCACTCGCCGCCACGATCATGCCGACACTGCCAGCCTGTCGGAGCTGTAATGGATAGTCGTGCGCCCACCGCCAAGCCCATTCGAGAATGGCCCATGGTTGATACAGAGACCCAAGATGCTTGCCGAGCACCTCTTGATACTGGAAGGTATAGGCAAAGTATTGGGTGGCCGACTGTAAGCCCACCACCAGAGAGACGCAGGCCAGGAAGGGAATCACCAGGCCTGGTTTAGGCTGTGGAGCCCGAACTTGGGGACCCACCGCATTGTTGTACGTGGCGCTCATCGCCGGCGTCCTCTCCCCACTTTGATCGATCCAGTCGACGACACCCGCATGGAGTGACCCCGTTTCACTGAGGCCAGTTGCCCGTATGTCGTCTCATCGATGGACAGCACCAAGGTCTCGTCCTGCCGATGGACCAACGCGAAATGCCGACCCTCGATTGTCTCCACAGAACCGAATCGCACCCTCCCCTGGTCTCGTTCCTCGAACCGTCGAACGCTCGGGGTGCGAATGACCTGCAACCGCTTTCGTTCCTGTTCCGCAAGATGTCGGAGCATCGCATCACTCGCCGGGGCCAGTGATGGCGGGGTGACCTGCTTGGACCGTGACGCCTGCGCTGACGGTTGCGCATGGAGGGGAACCTCTCGATGCAGATGGTGCTGAATCAGCGTCGTCAGCGGGGCCAGGTCGCCGGCGAACGAGCGCCGTGAGGCATCGAGCATGTCTGCCTGCGTGATCTGCTCCCATGCAATGGCGTAATGAGTGTCACGAGCCAACTGGCTGAGAAATTCCCGGTGTGCTCGGCCATTGCCTTCCCGGAAGGGATGCAGCGCGTTTAACTCGGCCAGATAGTGCGCCGCACGCTCACTAAATGCGGCGGGCTCCAGTCCGCGGAGATAATGCTCCTCTGCCAGGTCCCGAAAGATCGGCGCGGCGGCACGCTCAAGATACGCATGGTGCGCAAAACGGCTCGTGTCTTTGGTGAGATCGACCGTTCGTAATTGTCCCGCCCAGTCGTAGAGATCGCCGAACAGATGACGATGAATCGCTTGCAGATGATGGAGATCGAACGTGCCCGGAATGGGGTCTTGCACCAATTCGTGTGAGCGTTGCGCGACGAATTGCGCCTCAGTGGTCTCGAGCGTGGCTGCGTCCGTAATGCCCAACCGGTTCTTGAGCACTCCCGTTGCGGGGTCGACGTACTCATCGTGGCTGGAATATCGGGACATGCGGAAAACGGCTGTAGAGTTTCCGAATGAGGTCGTCGTTTGACATTTCACCGCGCGCAATCTTGCGCATGTCCTCCACGGTCTCGGGGGGAACCGTCAACCCCTCAAGCGCCTGCTGCGCGATCGCATGGGTCACCGCGCGAAGATTGCGTTCAATGTCGGCTTCGGTCAGCATCTTAGTATCTTACCCCCAATCCCCATTTCACAACAAGAAGAACGTACGCAACCGGCGCGATTCCACCGCCTAATACAGGGCCTCGGCCACATCCTCCGTGCAAGCCTCCTGCGTGGGGCTCATCGCCTGTGTCCTCTCCCAAGCCTGATCGAGCCCGACGCGTTCAGATGAAGGGTGCGCCCTCGTGTGAACGATGCGAGTCGCTTGTAGGTCCCCTCATCGATGGAAAGCACCAAGGTCTCATCCTGACGATGGACCAACGCGACATGCCTGTCCTCGATTTTTTTCACAGAACCGAACCACACCATCCCCTGATCTCGTGCCTCAAACCGTCGAACAGTCGGCGTGCGAATGACCTGCAACCGTTTCCGTTCCTGTTCCGCAAGGGAGCGGAGCATGGCATCACTCGGCGGGGCGAGTGGTGGCGGCGCGTCCTGCGTCTGACGGGTAGCCGATGAAGTCTCTGTCGTGGATCGTCGTCGCGCGTCTTGAACATGCCGTTGACGCTGCTGTTCCAGTCTCTGGTCATCGAAGCGAATCGTGAGACGGGCATGAGCCGCCACCTGTGCCACACGATGCTTGAACGCATCGGACCCAGACACCGCGATCGTAGTGCCGTACTTCTGGATCGCGAGCCGGAGCGCCGCGTCAATGCCGTCATTCGTGACCTCACGCGACACTTGTAAACGCGTTCCATCATCGCGGACGGCCGAGAGCCCGACCCGATAAATGATCGTACCCTGTTTCGTAATGTGGTCTTGACTCGCACCCACGCCCGCGTTCAGGAGTCTGGTTCCAACCGCCGTGATCGTATCGCCAGTCAAACCGCGGGATGCCTCTCTGGCACGTAATGCACGGAGTGCCTCTTGATCGCCGGCGAGCGCCTGCTGGCGCAACCAATCAGCCCAGGTCAGTCTGGTGTAGCGTGCCGTGATGGCGACACAGTCTCGTCGATGCCGATCGACAATCTGACGGAGATCGGACCGCAGCGTCTGCGAGACCTTCGCGTAGAGCAGTTTCTTCGTGATCCGTCCGCGCATCGTCAGTTTGATCGTGTCGCGTTTGATCTGTCCAGCTCGCTTCGCCGCGTCGATGTGATGCGCCTTCCGGGTCCGCGCCTCCTGCATGGCGACCGCTCGTCCGTGAGCGCGCGTGAGCCGGTCCTGCTGATACCGCGCATAGAGCGCCCGAGTATCCATGCGGCTCCGAACGGGTTTCGGTTCGTATCGTCTGGTGGGCTTTGCCGTCCTTACGAGACCAGGAGATTCAAACCGACCAAGCTGGCGTTCAAGCGACAACTTGGAGAGATCCCGCGCCACTGAACTCGCCCGCACGAAGGTCCCCTGCCCGTCCGTGATCACCAGCCCTTGGCCGCGTGGTTGGATGGCCAAGCCATGACGATGCAGCACCTGATGCAATGCGGACCATGAGTGCGCGGACCGCAGGTCCTCGAGACAGTCCCGCTGGATCCACCCGATCAGGCTCTCGGTTCCCGCCTGCCGTTCCATGTCTGATGCCCGATTCTCCCCGCTTGTTTTCCGGACCTGGTGATGATCCCGTTCGAGATGAAAGGTGTCCTCCAAACGATCACACAGTTCGCCAAAGGCCCGGTAGGCCTTGTACGGCTCATGGAGGGTGTAGCGAGTTGGATGGATTTTATTGATCGCCAAATGCAGATGCACATTGTTGGTGTCATGGTGGAGCACGCTCACCCGCTGGTGCTCGCCGAATCCCAATCGGTGACAGACGCGAGCTTCGATCGATCGCAGAGTCTCCGCCGAGGGCTGCTCCCCAGGCCGGAAACTGATGATGAGATGATAGGTCTTATCCGATTGCGCCCTCGTGTTGAGCGATTGAGTATTCAACATCTCAAGTGACGCGGCTGCGTGCTGGTCGCTGTGGCAGTTCGTCACCGTGATCTCCCCGACCCGTTCCTGCCGACCTTGCGTGTTCGTGAGATAGTCGACGAGGGACACGACGTTGCTCTTCCGCAAGGTTCGCATCGGCACATGTTTAATAATCATGAGCCGTCGTCCTTCTCTCCACGCCTGTCTGAGTTCCTGCCTAAACTAGTCATAAGCTCGGCCTGGGGTCGAAGGACTTTTTGCATCAGCCCCAACATCTGCTCCTGCGCCACCTCGATCTTCTGCAAGGTCTCGCGGACGGTCCGGGCCTCAATCCCTGCCACTGACGTTTCCTTCGAGAGCCAGAGCTTCAACAATCCCCCGAGTCGCCCAAGATCCCCGTTGATCTTCACCAGCTCCTCCACCTGGTGATGATCCACGATGCTGCGGATGGGATAGCCCATGCCGACGCGCAAGAGATAGGACGACTTGCTCAAGCCGGTCGAGCGGGCCTGCTGCTCGATAGCCTCCCGCTCGTCCGGGAAACAATACACTTTGATGGGTTGGTAGTCTTTGCGGTTCTTCGGTGCTCGTATGTTCATTCATCTGCTCCGCAGGATAGTCCCCCCGTTGAGCGCGCAGGCGCGAAGAAGGGAACTGTGAAGGGGGAACCACCAGGTTATTGGTGGGCCCCCTTCACCTATCCTGCCCCGCATTTCTGCATGCTTATTCTATGTAGCAGGACGCATTGTGATATGGCAACTGTTGTTTTATATAGATCTAGCATGCTTTATAATGTATACGTAGTTCTTGTAGCTTGTTTGTACGTTGTTTCATCCGGTATGTTCTGACTGTTGTGAGGGAGGCGCATGGAACCGCGGTTGTCGGCGCGGATTGCGGAGCGCGTCAAGCAGCACCCGGCGTCACCCCGCGAACGCAATCGGGCCGTCTTTCTCGCATTGCTCCCGGAGATTCGCCAGGCCCTGGATGAGGGATGGTCCGTGATCACGATTTGGCGGACCCTGCACGCGGAACGGAAGGTGACCTTCAGCTATCAGGCGTTTCGGCTGTACGTCAACAAGTTGATCCTGATGCCCGCGAGAGCCAGACCGACCTCCCCATCTCTGCCGCGCGAGCCGGGCTCCGCGAAAGGAAGCACGGGCTTTACGTTTAATCCCGTTCCCAACAAGGAGGACCTCATCTAATGGCATCTATTCATCTGATCGTGCAGGGCAAAGGCGGTGTCGGGAAATCCATGATTGCGGCGTTCATCGCGCAGTACAAACTGAGCAAAGGCAAACTCCCGCTCTGTCTCGATACCGATCCGGTCAATGCGTCGTTTGAGGCGTACAAGAAGCTCAACGTCCAGCGGCTCGCGATCATGCAGGGGGATGAGATCGATCCGCGCCGGTTCGATCACCTCGTGGAACTCGTCGCGAAGACCAACGTGGATGTGGTGATTGACAATGGCGCGAGTTCCTTCGTGCCGCTCTCGGCCTATGTGCTGTCGAACCACGTGCCGACCCTGCTGCGTGACATGGGCCATCAGTTGATCGTGCATACGGTGGTCACGGGTGGACAGGCCTTGCTCGACACGCTCACCGGTCTGACGCAGCTCATCCGTCAGTTCCCGGCTGACGTCCCCTTCGTCGTCTGGTTGAATCCGTACTGGGGGCCCATTGAACTCGATGGGAAATCCTTTGAGCAGATGAAGGCCTATCGGGACCACAAAGATCGGATCTCGGCCGTCATCCCGCTCCCGGATTTGAAAAAGGAAACGTTTGGCCGCGATCTGAGTGAGATGCTGCAAGCCCATCTGACGTTCGATGAGGCCATCGCCCTCCCCTCGCTCACGATCATGACGCGGCAACGGTTGTCGATGATCAAGACGCAGCTCTTTGAACAGTTTGCCGCCGTGCCGGTGCTGTGATGGGCGAGGATCCCACTGAGGAGTTACTCCAAGAGATTGCGTCGAAGCATGGCGTGGCACTGAGTCGACAGGACCCGATTTTGATTGTGCAGACCATGCACGAACGGTTGTTGGCCGAGAGCCGGTCCGCGCACCAGGCCATGCTTGAGGACTATCGCACGACGCTCGACGCGTTGTTGGACCGATGGGGCGCGGAGACGAAAACCAAAGCGGAGCGGATCGTGACGGTGACGCTGACCGCGAGCATGGAGACGATGACGGCGCAGATGGCGACACACACAACCGAGGTGACCAGCACCATCAGGAAAGAAGTCACCGCGGTGCTGGAACAGACGGAGACGCGGATGCGCTGGGCCACCACCGTGGGGTATCTGAATCTCCTCGCGGCACTGGTGACCGTTCTTGCAGCCGTCGTGCTCTATTGGACGCTGCACGCCTAACACGCCACACTACCCCAACCGCTTGGGGTGGGCATCCGTGAAGAACCGATGCCCAAATTCTGGGCATCCCGTACAATCGGTGTTCACTGGCTGACATGCCGCGCACCTGCTCGACTTGTGCACACGGTTGTCCCCAGAAGGTGGGGACAGTGGCGCGGCTCATGACGCGAGCACTCGCGCCAGCGCGTACGTTGGCGAGGGTGCGGTGCCCCATCCCCCGAATTCAGCATCAGGCGTTCCCGCCCCATTGAAAGATATTCCGTCACAAGACACACCCCATACCGACTACAACCATCCTTCATCGGCAAAGGACACATACCGGTCCTCGCCCAACACGACATGATCCAACACCCGAATCCCGAGGAGGTCACCAGACTCCACGAGCCGCTTGGTGAGGGCGCGGTCTTCCTGGCTCGGAGTGGGATCGCCACTTGGGTGATTATGACAAAAAATCACGGCCGCCGCATTCATGCAGACCGCAGCTTTAAAGGCCTCCCGTGGTTCGACGATCGAGAGCGTGAGGCTTCCGACGGAGACCACCTGATACCCCGTCGGACGGTGCTTCGCATCCAGAAACACCACGAGAAATTCCTCGTGTGGTCGCCCCTCGAGGTGGGCACGGAGCAATCTCGACACCGCGGATGAATTAGAAATTTTCGCCGCGCCGTAGAGGGGTGAGTGTGGTTCTTTCACGACCTGCAGTCGATAGAGAGGCACACAGACTGACGCGGTGCCATGCTGATGCTGGATTGCTGGTACGATCTTCTTAGCCATGTGCTCGCCTTTCCCTTGGGTGTCAGTACCTGGTCAGGGAGCCGGAGTGGGTGCCCCCGTTCCGACTCCCGCGGTTCTGTCTACCGTGCATCCTTTTCATTGAGGTAGTTGCGATGCGCCATTCGCTCGAGTTGTGCGAGATTGAGGTGGCTCCGATCGCAAAGATGACGAAGGTCAGAGAGGAAGTCGGACAGGACCGTCTCAAGAGAGCCGACGCTCTCCCGTAAGGCGACCACGCGATAGTAGGTCAGCGCCTGTGCTGCTCGATCCGCCCGGATCGCATTCGGATGTTTCGTTGCCCGTCGGACATTCGCCCGATACCTCGTTGTTGTGTGCATCCTGCTTTCCTTTCTGTTGGACTGTCTCCCCATGAGAACAGCCACCCCCGAGACCAACGGCCACAGCGCGTCGACCGGCCCACCGGTCTCTTTCACGAACATGTGTTGCGCCTCTCACGCACAGCAGGAGGCGCAACACCATCTCCGAATCTGTGGCCACGGACGCGTGCGAGCGTGACAGCCCTCCGGGCCGTTGGCTGGCGCGGTTGCTGTCGGGAGTGCCACACACCGTGGGGGGCGAGGGAATGGGATGGACTGGGAGAACAGTCCGCACGGTCGGGCCGCCAAAGGCGACACGACGGTGCGTGAAGGACGGCACGGCGCGGGCGCGGTGCCACTGTGCGGTTGGACCGTGCCAACACACTCGTGGGTCAGGATCGGAGAGATCCATGTTGGAAGAGGAAGGGAGAACGGGTCTGATCAGACCAGGCCGACAAGCGAGCGAGGCCCGCCGGCCCTGTTGAGCGAATCAGTCGATCGCGCGAAAGATCAGGCCGGCCTCGGGATGGTTGGCTGCGAAGTCACGTAGCAGATGGAAGTAGTCGGCAATCCGAGGACCACGTGGATCGTCCTCCAACAGGAAGGACAGGTGGCTGAACGTGAACAGGGACACGATCATCCCGGCGGCCTCGCCCGAGACCGTGGCGTCAAAGAAATTGTCCGGATGCACGAGTGCATAGCGGTCATGACTCGGGGCGAGAGAACACCCGCCGTGGCTCACGTCAGAGAAGTGCCAATACCCTCCGGTGTAGGTGGGACAGAGCTTGGCGAACTGCGCGTAAAGAACTTTCTCCACGGTGAGCATATGCATCCCAAGGTGGCGCGGCAGAAACTCGAGCCGGTCCTCTTCCGGCACCAAGGTCGCCACGATCGCTGGTTGTTCGTTGTTGAATGGTTTCATGTCAGTCCCTCCGCGTTGTCCCAAGCGGAATTGCCTGAGTAGAGGGCCTCCAGCACACCGACCGCGCAGCCGTCAGAGCCGTGTGACACACGCTCGCGAGCACGTGGCGCAGCCGCGCGCGGAGGCCTTGACGTCGAGAACGGTGTGATAGCCTCACGACACACAGGCAGGCACGCACGCCCCCTCCCCTCCTGTCTGTCAGCGGTCTTTCTTCCCCACCGATGCGAGTGACGAGACCGGATTGAGGAGGCGTCTTCGCACGGTCCATCTGCGAAGTGCGGATGGACGGTGCCTATCGAATACGGGTGCGGCACGGCGCCTGCGCGGTGCCGTCCATCGGTCTGTGTGACTGGGGTCATAGGCAGGGCGTGAGTCCTGCCGTCTGACGGGATGAGCGAAGCGAACCAGGAGCAGCGCGGTCGCCGCAGGTGAGACGCCAAAGCGAACTTACAGGACTGCGGCAGAAGGGTTCCTCAACGTTGATGCCGCGCAGCGTGGTGTTAGGCATGAACGATCACCGAGGATCATATTGGGTGTTGATTGTCGTCACTCGCACCCACCGTCCGCTAGCGTCCACAAGCGGAAGTTCGGTGGCGAGACTGCGTCGCATAAATCGGTCCTCAGCCCTGTCGCGTTAATGCCGTGCTCACCGGACCAGTGAGGGCGCGCAACGCGCAGCCTTACTGGGTACGGTGTAGCAACTGGCTGGCGACTTTCAATCAGTGCCCACGGGGCGGATAAACTTGTCTCGCACCCTGTCAAGCTGCTGCTCGATCTTCCCCTTGTCCTTCAGGAGTTTCTGCTTCTCAAGTCGTGCGTTCCACATGAGGAAGAGCTTGATCATGTTCCGGTAGTGCCCTCCTAGTTCCAAAACGGGTACCACGTCGGGCAGGTAATGTCTGACAGTGTAGCAATAGGTCTTGCCGACAGATGAGAACGCGACGTTTTCGTCAGCAACGCCAGAAACAAAAAAGACCGCGAAGGCCTCAATTGCATTGAACGCTTCTGTGAATCTTCCGGTAATCTTCATCATTTTCTTCTGTTCTTCCATCAACTCATCCATGGTAAGGTTTGGGCGAACGCGGATGGCATCCCCCTCGACATCGACTTCAGCTTTTTCAAAGTAGACAATACCGTTGTTTTTGACTGCGTCGTCGAGGGAGTTAATGAGTGGGATGATGTACCGGTGGTAGGAGTCGCATTGAGAGGCGGCGAGTCGGAGAGAGTCCCTTCGCGCATTGACTCGGGCCGAGTCTCTGGCAATCTTCAAATGGTACAAAGCTATGCACGCAACTATGAAGGTGAGCGGGCCGGATGCAAAATACACCAGCTCGAGGATTGGTCGGATTGCGTCTATCATTTCTTTGATTTCCTTTCAGTCGCCAGCAATGTTTGGGCTGATCCGCATAAGAGAACGATCAGCCCATTTCTGTCCGCATAACACACCGCTACTATTCGTGAACGATACGCCATAACCGGTACCCTTTCAATGAGTTGCGGGTGCGAGACCATGTATCACGGGTTCTTAAGCGGATCGGTATAAGCCCCCTTCTGATAGCGGTCGGTCATGTATGCCTGCTTTGGGTCGAACTGAGGCAGGCTGCCTCATCTACCGAGAGCGTCCGCCTTCAAGGTATCTGACTCCGCTTCCACTTCTCCTGTTTCTTGTTATGCTTGTGACATTGGCCACAGCCATTGTTCTGTCGAGCAAACCTGGCTGCTTGTCATTGAGACCGATGTCCCGCGATTCAGGATTGAAAAACAACCGTGTGGCCCACCCGACGACAACCCAAGATGAATGCGGAACGCGTACCCGTTCCGCTCTTCCTGCGCACCGTCTTTGCTCGCAGTGACACTGACCTGTTGTTGTCAGGTCACAATCACGTGCACGGTCGGATGATCCGTGAGTCCCACTGCCTCAGCACGTTGCTCGCCGAATCCCCACAGATGCACCACGTTCTTTTTCCATGGACGTTACTCGCGACGAGTCCACCGAGAGGCCAACGACCTACCCAATGACGCCTACACAGGAGTGTGCCAGGCTCATTCCCCAAACATGACCTGAGCTCACGGGGGGCATCTGACTCTGTGGACTCGGTGTCGACGCGTGATACCAGAGGAGGCCTCGCGGATCCATGCCGGACCTGGTGAATCTGCTGGATCGCCAGTGAGGTGATCTCCGTCCTACGTATGCCTGCTCTGCTTCTTGTGACTACAAGAGTAGCAATACAGTTTCCGGCGGCATGCGATGGTGCATCGCGGCTTAATCGAAGGCGGTCACGGAGAGAGAGGAAACACCAGAAACGCGATGCCAAGGACCAGGGCACCCGCGAGCAGCCAGAGAAACCCGTCGCGCGTGGACTGGAACAGGCTGAGAAACACGCCGGCGCAGAGGAGAAGGAGGACCACACCCATGACAGTCGGTTATTGTATCAAAGGGATCTAACAGAGCGAGAAAAACCGCGTGCACGGTCGAAAGTAAGGATGCGGATCACCTGACGAAAAAAACGAAACGGCTTGCATTCCTATTCACAAAGTATGAAAACCTCCCTCACCTATTCCTGATAGACGACATTCTTGTTGATACCTTTGCGACGAAAGCAGAACACCGGCTGGATTAAGTTACTGACATGTGCCTCTACTGGCGCTTCCATGTATCATGCTATGGCATTTCGAAACGACGTTTCCCCGACCCTCCTTACACGTACTCTAATCTCATGGGCTCTGATGATAGCCATCTATGTCTGTTGATGATCCGCTGTTATAGGGTGGGTCTTGTGTTATCTGGCAAGCCCTTCTTTACTTGTGCCCCCCAGCCGGAAAGGTTGTGTTTTTTCCCTTCACGTTGGAATGCCGCAACCAAGGCTCGCGCTCGTGTCGTACGAATTCGTCGACTTAGGGCGAGCTCTCTTACTTCCGCCATCACACGGTGGCGGATTGAGCGACTGAAACTATCGATCACTTTTTTCCAGAATGGCTCATAAGCCTGATCGCGATATCCGACAAAATCGTATATTTCCTTTAACGCATATGCCTTGTCTTCTGTTTCCTCTGAGGTCTCAACCCCAGCCTTCCTCGCATCCTCCTGATGAACGAGAACCTCTCGAACAGGGCCCCGTTCGATCTCTTGTAACTTCTCTCGCTCTTTCTGGTACACCTCATGCCACGTTGGCCCAGCCTCCCAGATCACAAGATATTCCTTTGTCTGCGAGGGCGTTGGCTCCAACGACCATTTCCCAAGAAATCCCAGTTCGAGCAATTCATCATGAGCTGGTTTTAATTGGCGGCGGATTTCCGAAATTGCCCTCAACCGTTTCAAACTAAGGTTCATTGACAATTCTGCATAAGACTCACTCGCAGCTCCACGCCCCACACGAAACAAGCCATGCAGATGTTGATAAAGAAGTTTCGTCAAATCTCGCTGTAATGCCCAAAAGACGCGTTGATCTTGGATATGGCAATGAAAATTATTCAGATTCGCCCAATACCAATCTGCCAGCCGAATCTGATGTGTCCATTGGCCTTCACTCCGATCACCAGCTGACACCTCCTCACGATCAATCCGTTCGAAGATATGGACTCCTGTTTCCGCACGTCGCCCTTTCGCATTCTTCCGATGCTCCTGCAACACCAATCCACTGAGCCTGTCCAAAAATTCTCGCACCTCCTGCTGGCGATCACCATTTGGGGTACGACCTGTCAACCGTATCAATTCGCGCCCACTAATTCTTAAAATATCCGGTACGACACCTTCCCGCTCCCACATCATCGTAAGAGCACGTTCAAAAGCCCTAAAATATTCCAAGTCTAAGACCGTTGGGTATCCCCACTTGGCACTCGGCATAATTTCAATCTCAACTTTCCGCGGGAGCCCGTCCCTTTCCATAATTCTGGTTACAACCTTTGAAAGAGTCTCAGAGCTTACTTTGCCTTTCCCGGGAAGCTGCCACATAGGAATTTCGGAGATAGAGACCTCGGAGTGGATCAAGCCATCCAAGATCGGACTCGTTTTTTCTTTCTTTGGAAGAGTGGTATCCATCAACGTTGCCGTAACGTATTCTTTTCTTTAACGTAAGTATCTACGTGAAAAGGTGATATAGAGGAGTGACAAAGCGGTAACACCCTGATAGACAAAAGGAATTGGATATAAGTTATTTGTTTCAACCCTCTCACTTTGTGTCAACCCTCCAAGGTATTTGTGTGGATCCTCTCACCATCTTCTTGTGCGAACCCTCTCACATTTGTTTCAACCCTCTCACGTTTTGGCCATGTTCTTGTTTGGACCCTCTCGTCTGTGGATAAGGTTTCGACTCGCGTGCTTGGAAATCATGTGGATAGACTCCAAATCGGTGCATGAAAGACAAGAAGAACAAACGTTTGCGGATCAGACAACATATTTGCAGAGAAAGGAGCACGTTGAGAAATACGAAGTAAACCTTGAACCATGAGAGGGTTGGAACAAGAAATTCAGGATAAGACATGAATCCGAGACATTATGAAAATATCCTAAAGAAAGGGACACACTTGTGATATCTCCGATGAACGAAAAGAGAATCCCATTAGGAGGTCGTTCGCTGGAAATTATCTAAGTGTTCTTGTGCTTTCCGTAACCCTTCTTCTATGAGTCTGATGTCATGAGCACGGTTTGGGTGAAAACGGATAACAAGGCGAAACGGACCATCGTTTCCCTTCGCATCAAATCGAACTGACTGAGCACCCTGATTTGTCCGTGGAACCCGTGTCACCTCCTCTCGAATACGGCGAGCAGTCCATCCACCGTCGATTGCTTGGCGTGCCACCTTTTGAAGTCTAACGAGATTAGACCGCAATGGAAGAAGCTCCTGAACATGTGTCAAGGTCAGTGGAGATCCTGCTCCAAGGGTAAGCTCGATGATGTGTTCGGGCAAGTCGAGAACTTGGAGCGCACGAGTAATACGTGTCTTATCACACCCTAGCCGTTGGGCCAGTTCCGATTTCAAATAGCCATGTTGGTCAATGAGCCGCTTATAGCCCTTCGCTTCTTCATAACCGGTCAATTCTTTGCGCAGCAGATTGTCAATGAGTGCTTCGGCTGCTGCAACGTCTAGATCGTCCCGTCGGATTAACGCTGGGATGGTTGTCTTTCCGAGAATCTGACATGCTCGCCATCGCCGTTCACCTGCCACAATTTGATAGCGGCCGTTGGCCACTGGACGAACATGAATCGGTGTACGCACACCGAATAAGCGGATGTTCTCCAAAAGCTCAGGATCTGGTTCAGCCTGAAGTCTTGGTTGGTCGGGGCTTGGATCTAAGAGATCAAGGTTAAGATTGTGGACACGCTCCCCTTCTGATTCGAGGGGGACGGAGGTATCGATGGTTGCAGGCCCAGTGACTGGAGGAGGTGCGGGGTTTGACGTGCTGGCTGATGCAGCAGGTCGAGTCTGTGTTGGCGCGGTACTCTTGTCGGTAGATGGGGAAGGCGTGTGGGACAGGTCAGATTGGGGTGGGTGCGCTGTGACCCCGAGTGTTTCAGCAAGGACGCCGTGGATTGCCGTTTCATTAGTGATGCCTAATCCCATCAAAGCCTTCCGGCTTTGTTCCTCGAGCTCCTGCCGTTCCTTGGATACTCGTTGCTTGCCACTCATCAGCTGACTCCGACCTCAGCGGAGGGTGTTTCTGATGCAGTCGCCACTTGAGCCTCCAAGAGGTCTCTTTTTTTGCCGGCCTTTGCTACGCGCGATACGACCTCAGTGGCGAGCCCAGCATAATCTTCAGCGCCGGAGGCGCGTAGTTCCTGTTGGAAGATCGTCTTGTTCACCATGATGGCTTTGCCAAATTCTGTGTTCTCTCGAATGATGGTCGAAAAGACCTGATCTCCGAAGGTGTCCCGCATTGTCTTGACGATGGTTTTCGCGACGTTTGTACGCATGTCACATCGGGTTAGAAGGTACCCCAGTAGTTCGGTCTTGCGCTCAGTCTTGACGACATTGACCTGTTGAACCTTGTTTTGCAAGGAACGCAGCCCATCCAGAGCGTATTTGTCGCCCGCTGCAACTGGCACAATGACGTAGTTCGCCGCGTACAAGGCGTTGGACATAAAGGTGCCGAGATTCGGTGGGCAATCAATGATGATCATTTCATAGTTATTCAGTAAGGCAGACTGTCGGAATGCAGCATCTAAACCGAGCAGGGCACGCGGCGTCCCTTGGATATAACTCTCCTGTTCAAAAAGATCGATATGGGATGGAATGAGATCCAGATTTTTAGTGGAGGTTTCAACAATGGCTTCATCAAGCACCGCAGTGCCTCCAAGAACGTGTGCCATCGTTGTCTGTCCTTTATAATCTCGACGTTCGTGAGGGAAAAGCGTGGCTGTGAGGTTTGCCTGCGGATCAGCATCTACTACAAGGTATTTTTTCCCTTTACTGCTGCGTGCCAGGCCGGCAGCGAGATTCGCTGCTGTTGTGGTCTTTCCAACACCTCCTTTATGGGTGGCTATGGCTACTATCACCCCCATTGCAGACCTCCTAGTTATGATAAAAGTCGATTAAGTGTTCTTTGAAGTATAGGACTCGAATAACAAAGTCAAGGGAAATACGTGGGCAAATTGTAGGATTCAGTGAATTACCCCCTTGTTATAGGGCCAATTAGACTTGCGAGTAGATAGATCTAGCCTGATTGTGGACCATACTTATGATGATTATGAGGTATGAGTTATCCAAAATTGGATAATATCGGTGACAGCATCCATGACTCTCATGGCGAATAGCTGTTGCGTCAACGCAACTAATAAACATTACACAATATATTGATCGGGTGAGTTTATAGTTAATAAAAATAAAACAACGCAAATGCGATATAGAAAACATTATATAAATGGCATAGTAATGTTTATAAAATTTATTAGAAAAGAAATACGATCTATCAACGTATGAGAACATTTATTAATTGCGTTGACGCAACTTATCTCTTATATCGAATCGCGACTGTTACCTTGTGGATGGACTGGTGAAAAATATTAATGGGATCAAACACAGGCTACGAGAGGGGTATTGTTATCAGGCATTTTGAAATAAATATGAAGGCGCCCGTCAATTCAAAATGACAATCAGAAATTTCAGAGCTCAGCAACGTGGTGATAAAAAATGAAAACGCGAAACATATAAATATTTGTGTACAATTATTGAAAATAAAGAAAGGGACTAAATACAGTCCCAATCCTTGAAGAGCGAGGTAATTCTCCAACGTCCAGTTAGACGTACGAAGGCTAAATACTTATAGATCTTTGTTTCTGTTTCAGGTGGAATCTCAAAACCTCCTCTCTTCATGTCGGCTAGAAGTTGTTGTGTATCGGCGAGTAACGCTTCGCGCACTTCAGGATCAGCTGTTCGAATTTGGGAATCGAGGATTTCAAGATCCTTCGCCGTGAATTGGTGAAAGCGATGGATCATGGTGTCGGGAGAGATATGGGGGCGAGTCTGCCGCGGAAAGAGTCGCACTTCAAATTGACCTTTAAGAAATTGACGGGGGCGAACCGTGATTTTGAGTAAGCCTGCCGTAACTAGTTGCTGTCTGGTACGGAGCGCATTCTTTCCGCGGGTACCGGCCCATTGCGCGATATCGGAGATCGACGCCTTGATCCGGCTGGTGCCACACCCGTGGCTGTGCCGAAGAAACTGTAAGTAGAGGATCTGCTGATGGGAAGGGAGGGCACGAAAATCAGGATGGTCGAGGGTATGACAGACCAACTCTGCAAAACGTGCGGGATTGAAATCGAGTCCTTGAGGTGACGCCGCCGAGGTAGTTTGAGTCACAGATTCCGGTTGTTCAAACTCTCGCGCAAGTGCTTCTTCATCAAAGACTTCTGAAGATTTTCCAGTATCCATCGAGACCTCAAAAATCAAGACTCAGATAGATCACGTATCATACCTCTAAGTATCATGTCAATTACTTATAGATATACTGCATCGGGCAGCGTCAGATAATCTTAGGATCCGGGATGGCGCCCTTCTCGGATGCCTTGACTTCGGATGAGGGAGGGGATAGGGTTGGGCGGGACCGGGGAGAGACCGAGGAAATCGGGTTAAGAGGGAATCGACTCCTGGTGGGTCGGACGGGTCCGCCGGGGAGACAATCCACCATTTATATATAGGCAGAGGGCGGGGAAGACCGAGTAGGGGGGCTCACCGAGAGAACTGGGCGCGGATTTCTCCGCTTCCATCCATCTATAAAGATGGAGGACGCCCGGACGCCCCCCTCAGCAACATGGCGGGACCGATAACCAATATCTCCATATATATGGAGCATGTACCCTGGCCGTCGTCGGTCCCTGTTGAGACTTCGCTGCCTGTGATGTTCTAGGAGGACCGTGCACCTATGGATCTCGTGCCAGCCATCCGTGACCCACTGCCTCAGAAGCCGCACGATGAAACGTCCTTGGTCCCGCTGGCCACGTCCGCGCTCCGCCGGGCAGACGGGGAGCTGCCGCCGGTCTGTCTCGCCCTCTCGTCCTCCACGCTGATCGGGTTGCGGGTCTATCTCGAGGAGTGGACCCGGCAACTCGCCCAGCGCACCCCCTCGGCGGCGACAGTCGCCACCTATCGCAAACGAGGCCGCGCCTTCGTGACCTGGCTCGAGCAGGGGAGACCGCCGGACCTCCGGCGGCTCGACCGCGCCTGTGTCGAGGCCTATCGCCACTATCTCGATCAGAAGTTTACGAATCCCCGGACGAAGAACGGCTATCTCACCGCGGTCCGCCACTTTCTGATGTTTCTCAGGCAATATCATCCCGGCTTGGTGAACGCGGCGGAATTCGTGAAGGGCTGGCGGCACAGTCGCACGCATACGCGGCGGCATCTGCCGGTGGAGGATGCAAAGAAGTTGCTCGCGGCACTGGAGACGGATCCGCGGAAGTCGGAGGTCCAACGCGCACGGAATGTCGCGATGGCCTATCTGATGCTGAAGACGGGGCTCCGTACGATTGAGGTGAGTCGGGCAAGGATTGAACACTTACAGGAACATGTGCCGGGAGAGAAGTGGCGGTTGTGGGTGCATGGGAAGGGGAGGTCGGCAGCGGATGAGTCGGTGCAGGTGCTGAAGGAAGTCTATGACAAGATCCAGGAGTCTCTCTCATTGAGGCCGGGGCCGGTGCAGGGGAGTGATCCACTGTTTGCGACCACGGCCTGTCATGATCGGGGCGGGAATGTGGTCACGCCAGCCGGTCTGAAGCTTTCAACGCGGGCGATTCATCGCATCATCACGGAAGGCCTACTCTTGGCGGGCGTGAAGAAGCCGGGGATTGTCGTGCACAGCCTCCGCCATTCCACTCCCACCTTTGCCTTGCTCAATGATGCCAATCCAACGAGAGTTCAGAAGATGATGCGGCATCAGCATTATGCGACGACGGAGATCTATGTGGAAGAAGTGCAGAAGCTGCTGGAAGGGGCGGAGGAGGCGGTGACGCAGATCTAGCGGTGAGAAGGCGCCCGCTATTCCCGACCGACACAGGAACGTGTAGAACCGGATACCGGTTCAAACGCAGCACCATGCCGAAAATATGGCCTTGGGTCTCAGGCTGCAAGCAAATGATGATGGTATGGACAGTGTCCCTCAGGAAACTGATAGTACCAAAGTTCCAATGGGTGAACTACGAAGCGGGCAAGCTGACGAAATCCAGAACCGTCTGGGTTACGCATCCATCGAGTCACGCTGGATCGCATCGCCCAACTGCTTGAACTCGCGTCCCCCGCACGCCGTGGTACTGCGCATCCAATGGTGCTATGTTGCCTCGAAACTCGTCACGGAGATCCGCTCTCCACCCGAATACAACCGTTTCTGGGACTGAATTTTCACCGCGGAGACTTGCCATGACTGCCCACGATCCCTACGGTCACGTAGCGTCTGACCGGTTTGTGACTCGCTGGCTCATTATCACCGCCTCCGTCGCGGCACTCATGCTGTTTTGGCGGTTCCTGCCCGCCATCGAAGCCTGGTTCAGCCCTCGGCAGGCCGTCGAGAGAACGGTCACGCCGCGCGGCGACTTGGCCGCCGACGAGCGCGCGACCATCGAACTCTTCGAGAAATCCCGCGATTCGGTCGTATATATTTCGACGGTCAAGCTTGTGCGGGATGTGTGGACACGCAATGTGTTTTCGGTGCCGCGTGGGACCGGTTCCGGGTTCATATGGGATGAGGCGGGACATGTCGTCACCAATTTCCATGTCATCCAGGACGCCTCGCAGGCGATAGTGAAGCTCACCGATGGCCGTGACTATCAAGCCGCCCTCGTTGGCACAAGCCCAGCGCACGATATCGCCGTGCTCAAGATCGGTGTCGGCTTCAAGCGGCCGCCGGCAGTCCCCATCGGCACCAGCGCTGACCTCAAGGCTGGCCAGAAGGTTTTCGTCATCGGCAACCCGTTTGGACTGGACTGGACGCTGACCACAGGAATTATCTCGGCGCTCGACCGTTCCCTGGCCAGTGACGCCGCTGGTCCGACGATCGAGCATCTGATTCAGACCGATGCTGCCATCAATCCTGGCAACTCCGGCGGCCCCCTGCTAGATTCGGCGGGACGACTGATCGGGATTAACACGGCCATCTACAGTCCTTCCGGAGCCTCGGCAGGCATTGGTTTCGCGGTACCAGTCGACACGGTCATGCGTGTCGTCCCCCAGCTCGTCAAATCTGGCCGGTACATCCGCCCTGCCTTAGGCATTGAGGTGGACGAGCAACTGAATCAGCGACTGCAGATGGTGACCGGGCACCAAGGCGTCTTCGTGCTGCGGGTGCAACCCGGGTCCACCGCTCAAAGGGCAGGATTGGTCGGCATCACCATTGCCTCGCAACGTATTACCCCTGGGGACCTGATCACGGCCATCGACGGCACGTCGATCGACGGCGTTCCTGGCCTCTTGGCACGGATCGACGATCATCGTGTTGGCGACATCGTCCGTTTGACCGTTGAACGAAAAGGCACAACCCGCGAAGTACGAGTGGAACTGCAACCGGGCACTTAACCTGTTTATGGACCCGCTTCGACGAACATCCGAGGTTTCCTTGTATGGTGCCCCAAGAGTAACCGCAATAAAGTACCTAAACGTTTGTACTTTGCTGGTGCAGGCTTCTCATCAAGGAGGTGCCTCGGTGCTATTTGGGCGGTAGACGACTCCCATACGGCCAATGCGCGCCGATGCCCGGCGTGCGAACCACACCACTGCGTACCCGGCCACGATCTGCCGCATACTCTCGTGCGTTGGGAGGTCACACATGAGACGGGTATCCTTTAAAGTCCGGCACAGCACGGTGCAGCTGGATCTGTCCATTTTGAAGGTCCAGGTGCATTGTGGGCGGACCTTCAAGCTGTCTTCCTATCCTTTCTTTGTGAAGAAGGTCGGAAGGTGGTCGAGTTATACATGAATCCGCCCAAGAAGGCGTTAGCCTTCTATGTGGGTGAGTCAGCTCTTCAAGTGATTAGGGGAGAGATCTTACGTGGCACCAACCTGCCATCGTCCTGAGAAGCGTTGGACGTTCCTGTGGCAGGTCGATCGCCGCCTGCCCACCACCCTGCAAAGACATCCGAGCCTGGACAACCAGGCGACACACAAACACTCGTAGGCCGGGCCTGGCGGGATACCCGCCCCGTTAGCTACGGACCATTCTCCACGGATCCACAGCCAGAGCTATATTTATTGAATCCTGGGTTATCGAACGACCCCTCTTGACTTCTCATTGCGAGTATTTATCTTCAAACTGTTGCTGATACTTGACCAGATGGATTGGTGTAAGGCCCAACACTGGCGGAGTACTGGCGGCATCGATTGCCCCAACCCCCGGTTTAGCCTACTCACCATCCACTAAGTTAACTCTTAACCCATAACCAGACCTCTCGCAGAGAGGAGGAGGGAGTGTTATGAGCACCTACTTGCCAAATGTCGTGTCAGCCATCCAAACCGATGCGTTCGATCGTCAGATTGATCGGCTGCTTCATGACGCGGTACGAACCTTTGATGTCGCTGATCAGGCCTGGGCTCCAGCCGCGAATGCCTGGGAAGATGACAATGGGTTCTATGTGCAGATGGCACTGCCCGGATGGGAGCCCAAGAACATCAGTCTGGAGGTCGATAACCGTATCCTCACCGTCAAGGGTGAGCAGAGTGCTGAGCCTACCAATCCTGTGAAATTCCACCTCCACGAGATTGCGGGTGGACAATTCACACGGCGCTTCCGGTTACCGTCTTTTGTCGAACAAGACAAGGCGTCTGCGACTCACAAGCATGGCCTTTTAACGATTACCTTCCCGAAACGGGAAGAGGCCAAGTGTCGACGCATCTTGATCGAAGAAGCTTAAATAGTCGCTCAACTTCCTCCAGTGTGGTCCAAGCGAGGGAAGCCGCACGAGTGTTCTCATGCGGTGCGGCTCCCTCGCATCCCCGGGGTTACGCGACAGGAGTCGAAGGATCAGGTCCTCAAAATAGTGGATAGAGCGCAGGCATGTGACGAAGGTGAACGAGGAGAACAGGAGATAAGGCAAGCTGTTCAGACGATGGCGTGCCGAGGACCGAGAACAAGACCAACCACAGAAAGGGCGTCACGTACAGGGAGTTTCGGGGAGGCGTACCTGGTTTTTGCGGAGACAGCGAGGAGGCCGTGCGTGAGAGGATGACGACCGTTCGATCAAACCGTGCACGAGCTCCCTGGCGCACAACCTGTTCTGAAACTACACGCATATGTGTTGTCCGTCGCAAGATGAAAGGAGGTGAACACGATGATGGATTGGAGTGCGGTCATGTATGCCGGACTCGTGATAGGGGGTGCGATGGTGGTGCTGCTGATGGGGCTGTGGACGTTGTCCACCGAATCTAGCACCGTGTCCATCTCCGGATCAGCGGTCCCTACACAATCCCATCAGGCCGATCTCGGGTCGCTCCCAGAAGCGGCCTAATCGTGCACAGACTGTCGGTTCGTTACCGCGAGCGGCTTGTGATAAGCAGGCCGCTCGCGATGGTGCTCTTTACATGTCGTCCGTGAACGACCATGAACTATCAACGCCGAGTGCCGGAAGGATTTAGTAGTGTGCGTCGACATAGGCTAAGGATAGGGAAACAATCATGAAGATACTACACTGGCGTGGTGCAATTGCCTTGTTGTGTGGAGGAACACTGTTCGTCTCCAGTCCGAATGTGTTCTCGTTGTTTTCGACTGCGGCGGCGTCTCCATCGTCAACGGCCCCGTCTCAGCTCACGAACGCCCCCACAGCGGAAGAGGCACTGCCCGGACAGCTCTTGGTGCCAATCGCCAAACTCGCCAAAGCGTCTGTCGTCAACGTCTCGTCCGTCAGGAAAACCAAGCAGGAGGGCCAGAGTTTCCAAAATCCTTTCTTCGATGACCCCTTCTTCCGCCGGTTCTTTGGTGAGGAATTCAAGCGTCGAATGCCGTCTCCACGCGAGTTTCAGCAGCAGGGCTTGGGGTCGGGTGTGATTGTGACATCGGATGGCTACATCATCACCAACAATCACGTCGTCGAAGGGGCCGATGAACTAAACGTCTCCTTACCGGATAAACGAACGTTCAAAGCCACGGTGATCGGGACAGACCCCAAAACCGATGTGGCGGTGGTCAAGATCGAGGCCTCCAATCTCCCCGTCCTTCCGTGGGGGGATGCGAGTCAGCTGCAGGTGGGAGAAATGGTCCTGGCGGTGGGCAATCCCTTCGGGTTGAACCAGACCGTGACGATGGGGATTATCAGTGCGATCGGCCGCGCCAATGTCGGGATCGTGGACTATGAAGACTTTATCCAAACTGACGCCGCCATCAATCCCGGCAATTCCGGCGGCGCCTTGGTGAACCTCAAGGGGGAATTGATCGGGATTAATACCGCGATCTTCTCTAGGAGCGGCGGCTACATGGGTATTGGCTTCGCCATTCCGAGCAACATGGCCAAGAGCGTGATGCAGAGCCTGATCACGCACGGCAAGGTCATCCGTGGATGGCTCGGCGTATCGATTCAGGATGTCACGCCAGACCTCGCAAAGGAATTCGGCGCAACCGAGAACACAGGGGCGCTCGTGGGTGATGTCCTGGAAGATAGTCCAGCGTCGAAAGCCAAGCTCGAGCGGGGCGACATCATGACGGCGTATAACGGAGTCCCCGTGCGAGACTCGAATCACCTCCGTGGGTTGGTGGCCGAGACTCCGCCTGGGACGACAGTACACCTGTCTGTCTTGCGCGACAAGAAGCCCTTGGATCTCACCATCACCATCGGGGAGCTACCCAAGGAATTGGCCAAGGCGAGCCGCGACGGCAGCGGAAAGGGGGACCATGCGCTCGCGGGCCTGACCGTGGAAAATGCTCGTCAGTCTGGTCGCTCAAAGGCGTCCTCCGGCGTCGTGGTGACGGATATTGAACCTGAGAGCTCGGCCGAACGAGCAGGACTGCAGAAAGGGGACGTCATCCATGAAATCAACCGGAAGCCGGTCAAAGACGTGAAAGATTTCGAGCGTCTGACAAGCCAGCTTGCTCCACGGTCACGTGTCTTGCTGTTGGTGAAAAGGGGGAACAGCACCATTTTCTTGTCAATCAGCGGGGAACAGTGACAGAAAGCATCACTAGATTGGAGAGGTTGCATGATCGAGGTCAGTCATCTGACACGTCGCTATGGCGAGCTAACGGCCGTTGATGACGTGAGTTTTGTGATCGGTCGTGGGGAAGTGGTCGGTCTCTTAGGGCACAATGGTGCCGGAAAGACCACCATCATGAAGATGATGACCGGCTTTCTGGAGCCAAGCGGTGGCACCATTCGCATCGATGGGCTGGAGATCGGCCGAGACACTCCCGCGATCCAGACACGTCTTGGCTACCTTCCGGAAAATTGTCCGGTCTGGCCGGATATGACGGTGATTGACTACTTGGATTACCAGGCGGCGCTCCACGGGGTGTCTAAGGAACGTCGACCACGTGCGATCGCCCAAGCGATACGTCGCACGGCCCTCTCCGAGAAGGCAACCAGGCCCATCCACACGCTCTCCCGCGGCTACCGCCAGCGCGTCGGCGTCGCCCAGGCCATCTTACACGAACCGGACATCATCATTCTCGATGAACCCACGAACGGTCTCGATCCTACCCAGATCCGTCATATGCGAGACCTGGTCCGCGAGTTGGCCGCGAAAGCGACGGTGATCGTCTCCACGCATATTTTGCAGGAAGTGCAGGCTGTCTGCGAGCGCGTCCTGATTCTCCGCGCCGGACGGTTGGTCATCGACTCGCGGCTGGAAGATCTGCAGAGGAGTCAGGCGCTCCTCATCACCGTGGATGGCGACGCACGCTCCATGCTTGAGTCGATGGAAGGTGTTGCAAATGTTACCGAGCTGACTGCCGACGAAACGCGACGGCAGTATCGATTGGGTGTCCCTCCAACGGCCGCCCCACGGGTGGCGGCCGCCCTGACTCAGGCAGGGCTGGGAATCCATGAGTTGAGGGCGGAACGGCACGATCTCGAAACAGTTTTCGCCCGCGTGAACGAGGAGGCCGGGCATGCGTGAATTCCTCCCTATCATCCACCGCGTAACGAAGAAGGAATTCCGCGGCTTCTTTTCGACGCCGGCAGCCTATCTGTTCGTCGGCGCCTTCCTGACGCTGGTCCTCTTCATGTTCTTTTGGTTGGAGACGTTCTTCGCCCGCAACATCGCAGACGTGCGTCCCTTGTTTGAATGGCTCCCGCTGTTGCTGATTTTCCTCGTGGCGGCCTTGACCATGCGCAGTTGGGCTGAGGAACGGGTTGGTGGCACCCTCGAAAGCCTCCTGACCGCCCCAGTGCGTCCACTTGAACTGGTCTTAGGAAAGTTCTGTGCCTCCTTACTATTGGTCTCCATCGCGCTGCTCTTGACGCTACCCCTCCCGGTGACGGTGGCACTGCTCGGCCCTCTGGATTGGGGACCGGTGATCGGCGGGTATGTGGCCACACTGTTCCTCGCGGCCGCCTATGTAGCGATCGGGCTGTACATGAGCGTCCGCACCGATAACTCGATCGTCGCGTTGATTCTCACCTCCGTCGTCTGCGGATTGTTCTACCTGATCGGCGCAGAGACCATCACCACGTTGTTTGGGCACGAGGTCGGCAGCTGGCTTGCGCTGCTCAGCACCGGCACGCGCTTCGAATCGATCAGCCGAGGTGTCCTTGACCTCCGGGACCTCTACTATTATGGTTCGATCGTCGGGGTCTTCCTGACGCTCAACGTCTTCTCGCTTGAACAAATCCGATGGGCAGGGAACCCGGTCAGCCGGAGACATCGCCAATGGGCTTGGGTAGCCGGACTGACGGCGGCGAACTTCATCGCGGGAAATCTCTGGCTTGGGTCGATCACGCACGCGCGGATCGACATGACCCACGGGAACCTCTATTCCCTTTCTCACTCGACGCAACAGCAACTCACGCAACTGCGAGAACCACTCCTCATTCGCGGCTATTTCTCGGCTAAAACCCATCCATTGTTGGCACCACTTGTCCCGCGCCTCAAGGATCTGCTCCAGGAATATGTCGTCGCTTCCGGAGGCCACGCTCGCGTGGAGATCATCGACCCCACCCGTGACCGCGACGCGGAAGAGGAGGCCGCGTCCCGATATGGCGTTCGCCCCGTTCCCTTCCAGACCGCGGATCGCTACCAGGCGGCGGTGGTCAGTTCCTACTTTGACCTGGTGATCGCCTATGGGGACCAATATGAACGGTTGGGTTTTCAAGATCTCATCGAAGTGAAAGCGTACAGCGAAGCCGATGTAGACGTGGTCTTGAAAGACCCTGAGTACGCGATTACCCGCGCGATCCGCAAGGTAGCAGGTGCCTATCAGGCTGGTGGGAATGTGTTTGATAACTTGACTCGCTCCGTGACGTTTCACGGGTACATGTCGTCTGAGAAGCGACTGCCGAAGGCTCTCCGTGAACTCCGTACCGACTTGGAAGTCTTGCTGAACGAGCTTGGGAAGGAAGCGGGCGATCGGCTCACCATACGATTTGCGGATCCCGACGCGGAGGGTGGTCAGCTCGCCGAGGAGTTGCAGCAGAAGTATGGATTTCGCCCCCAAATTGTCAGCCCCCTCGATCCCAAGCCATTCTGGTTTTACATGGTTCTGGAAGCCGATGGCGAGGTCGTGCAAGTGCCCCTCCCGACGACCCTGGGTAAGGAGGAACTCACACGCACGGTGGAGGCGGCCCTCCAGCGATTGGCGCCCGGTGTGCTCAAGACCGTGGTGGTTGTGAAGCCTCAGCCAACCGGACCCGGGAGTCTACGATACACTGAATTGGAAAAAACCCTTGCCGAAAATGTCCGGCTCAAGGAAGCCGACCTAAAGAATGGCCGAGTACCGGCTGAAGCCGATTTGCTTCTGGTACTCGCACCCGGTCAACTGGATGACAAACAACGCTTCGCCATCGATCAGTTCCTCATGCAGGGCGGCAGCGTGGTTGTCACGACCTCCCCCTTCAATGTCCAGGTTGCCGGTAGCCTGACGGCGACCAAGAAGACCTCTGGGCTTGAAGAATGGTTGGCGCACCATGGAATTACGATTGAGGAGACCATGGTGCTCGACCTGCACAACGCGGCCTTGCCGGTTCCAGTGGAACGGCACCTGGGGGGGATCACCGTGCGCGAGATCCGCATGCTCCCCTATCCACACTTTCCTGATCTGCGGAACGAAGAGCTCAGTCAAGACTCTCCGATTACGGCTTCCTTAGTTCAATTGACGCTCAACTGGGCTTCACCGGTGACGGTTGATGCACTGAAGAATACAGAACGAACGGTGACAGAGCTCGTGCGGAGCTCTGCCATGAGCTGGACGTCGGAAAGCCAGAACATCCTTCCCGACTACCAAGCCTATCCCGACACCGGATTCCCCGTTGGCGACGAACAGGCCGGATCTCTAATGGCTGTTGCCATTGAAGGGAAGTTCGATTCTTTTTACCAAGAGAAGGAATCACCGCTCACGTCAACGAACGGCACGGCCAGCACGGAGAACGAACCTCCTGTGCAAGGAACGGGAATCATCACCCATTCGCCCGATTCGGCACGCCTGATCCTAGTATCCAGCAATACCTTCGCGTCCGACATGGCGACGGAACTGGTCTCTCAGGGACTCAGCACCCGTTACACGAAACCGTTGGCGTTTATCCAAAATGCGGTCGATTGGTCGTTGGAGGATCGCAGCCTGTTAGCGTTACGGGGCCGCACACAGCTGGCTCGTACCCTTGATCCGTTACCACATGGGCGCCAGCAACTCTGGGAGTCGGCGAATTATGGTTTGGCGTTGATCGGCCTGCTGGCGATCTGGATCTGGCGTCGCCGCGTCGCGATAACAGACCAACGACGGTATCAGCATGTGCTCAGGGAGGCGTGAGTCATGCCAAAGACCATTAGATGGCTCGGAGTGCTGTTAGCAGTTCAAATTGTGATGGCCGTGGGACTCAACTTCTCCACGCTCTGGCCATCTGCGCAACCCGGAGCAGCGTCGCTGGTTGAAGTAGCGAAAAGCCAGATTAACCGTGTAGTGCTCGAAGGACCAGACCAATCCAAAGTCGTCCTCGTCAAAGAAGAAGAGGCCTGGCTCCTGCCGGAACTGGAAAAGTTTCCTGCAGATTCGACTCGCGTAAACACGCTACTGGCAAAGATATTGGGCTCGAAACCCGGCTCGCCAATGGCCGTGACGAGCGGAGCCAAATCACGATTTAAAGTCAGCAGCGAGGCATTCGAGCGACGCATCACGTTAGCCGAGAACGACACGGCGTTGGCTATCCTCTACCTAGGTTCCTCACCAGGGCCTCGCCGGAGTTACGTCCGTGCCGACGGCGAGGACGCCATTTTTTCGCTTGAGCTGGCGGCGTACGAGATGCCGATGCAACTGGCCGAGTGGGAGGACAAGAGGATCCTCCAGTTTCCAAAAACTGAGATCAAGGCCCTTGAGGTCGCAGGACTTCGACTCGAACAATCCACACAGCCCGCACCTTCTTCAGATGGAACACAGACGGACGATCAGCCGCACCCAGCTATCCCATCACTCGCCTGGGAGGCCAGAGAACTGAAAGGAGACCGACGTTTAGAGATCAAACCCGATGCGGTTGATACATTGACTCGGCTGGTGGCCGATCTGACCTTCGACAGGGTGCTAGGCCGGGACCTCCGTCAAGATTATGGGCTTGAGAAACCATTATTCACGGTTACCGTCACTCGGAAATCAGGCGATACCCTGACGTATATCCTCGGCAAGAATCCAAAGACAGATGACTACACGCTGAAGGTATCCAATCGCCCGGAATATTTCCGACTCCCGTCCTATCAAGCCACGGCGCTGCTTGAAGTAGCCGACCGCACGCAATTGCTGAATACCGCTTCGGCTGGTTCTGCTTCGGCGAAGAGCTGATCCCTACGGATCGATCGACGTAAAGAAAGCTCGAGAAGGGTGTGATGCCAAGATATCGGCGATTGGCGGTTTTGGACGGCAGCCTGTCGTTGCACTCACGACGGGGATCTTGTCTACCAACCCTCATGCGCTGGGCGCTGTTGCCGCGGCTGCTGGGGCTGCACCGGTTTCCCCCACCCGACGTGCTCCGTTGGTTCTTGGGTTCTTCGCGGGCGTCACATACCGATCGATCAGCTCAGGCAGTTACATCTTCATCCCGCCCATCATGTGCATGTCATGTCCGGACTCCTGCACATAGTCGGGAGGTGGAGGCATAATTTCCGGTTCCTGATGCAATTGATCCACCTGTTGCGTCACGAATTCGATATCGTTCCAGTCAGATCCATCGGTTTCCGGGATCCACCGTGCCCGCAGATATCCGAATCGGTCGAATAAGAACTCCATGTGCTTTGGGACGGTTGCCGGACCCATCAAGTCGGGATGAGAGATCGTCCTGCGGAACAGCGAATAGGTGCGGGCGATCTCGGCTGCTTCTTTTTCAACCAAGGGGAAAGGGAAGTCCTTTCCAATATCGGCGATCTGCTGCGAAGTGAGCTCCGTTAGGGGTACGGCTAATACCTCGGCCTTGTGGTCTCGTAACGCCGGATAGGCGAGCCGGAGTTGATCGAGCCGTTCACGTGAGTCTGGCCAGGAAAACAGGACCAGGAGGACGGCTTTTTCTCCACGGAAGTCCTTCAATCTGCCGGTGGTTCCGTCATGGGTGGTATAGGAGAAGCCTGGAGGGGCGAGAAATGGTTGATTGGGGAGGATCCGAGTAGTCATAATGCGCGCTTGATAGCCTCGGTTAATGGCATGGATGAGGTTGACAAGGTCCCAACGCTCTTTGTCGGAAAATTTTTCACCCCATGCCGGCATGCCTGTTCCAGGAACACCATTGGTGAGCCAGTGGAAAAAATCTCCTGGCGTATGCATGGTCGCGTGAGGTTCCGTGAGTAAATCGATCGGTTTTTTCGGCATGGTTTTGGCCAAGATCCCGTCACCTTTTGCCTGATGTCCGTGGCAGGGGACGCAGTTGTCAGCAAAGAGGGTCATGGCGTGCGCGATCGATTCGGCTTTGAACGGTACCGGCGTGGGCCGATAGGTTTCCGGAAAGGCCTCAACGGCCACGGCGTATAACCCAACGACGAGTGCTGACATTGTGAGAGCGACCGGTAGCGCGATTCGCCGACTTGGTCTCCAGCGTTTCATCTGGCCAAGTAACGCGATGGCCCCTGCCACGATGAGCAGAACCATCGCAACCCAGACCCCGATCACCGCGTCCAGCATGCCCATGCCCCAGGTGTTCATGATGGAGAAGCGAAAGGGATAGGGCCAGTTGTGAATGACGGCGTGATTGGGCGGGTGTTCATTTGCCACCACGTGTCCCGCCCAGATCAGCGCCAGTGTCAACACACCCTCGATGACGACCCATCGGCGGAGGCTGCACTTCGCAGTGGTCGCCGATTCCTGATCTTTGGCAATGGTCGGCAACGAAACAACATGGATTCGTAAGGCGATGGCCAGCATGAGACACGTCATCGTTAGTTTTGCGATAAGCAACCAGCCAGAGGTGGTGACGAATACCGCCGCGTAGTTTTTGTCGATCAAGGGGTGTGCCGTCGTCAAGCCCGTCGCAAACCCTGCGGCTACAACCACCAATCTCATCATGGACACCCATTTGAGCGTCCGGACTCCAAACCAGTTAGTGCGCGTGGGGGGACGCTGTCCGGTAGCGACGAAGACCGCGGCAAAAAAGGTGAACAACACTCCGACCCACAGGATCGCCAGGGTGGGATGAAATGCGCTCGATGACGATGAGGTCATCATGTGGAACCAACCTCCTCTTCGGCCACACATTCATCACCCAACCGTCCGTCGTAATCGGTGGGGGGGAGACGGATCATCGGTCAGCCGCACTCCCTGCGATTCACACGGTGTGCCGACTTGACCATGAGGTGCCCAACATCTGCATTGCGATGGCGCATCGCGCTCATCGAGACAAGCAGGCCACATTCAAGACCGCTCATTGCTCGGTGACAGCAACGGGCGCCTAGCCATCCGGTGTAATCGACAAGAAGATGGTCGCGTTCCCCCGATGGAGCAGGAGCAGAACCGACGCCTTGGGACGCAGCTGACTGGTGAGTCGCTCAAAATCCCGGACATCCTTCACCGGCTTGCGGTTGATTTCGCGGATCACGTCGCCGCTTCGGAGTCCCGCTCGTTCCGCCGGACTGTCGGCGTCGATGTTGGTGATGACCACGCCAGATTGCACCGTGGACCGGCCGAAGCGTTCCGACGGTTTCGAGACGTTTTCAACGGTCACCCCTGCAAGAGCATGGTCACCCTTGCTGCCAGCTCCCCCTCGACGACCGGCGGTGGCGAACTCTGTGGGCATCTCACCGATCGTCACCCGCAGGTCCTGCGCGCGCTTGTCCCGGAAAACCGAGACCGTCACGTCCGTGCCCGGTGCGGTCTCAGCCACCAGGGACCGTAAGTGGCCCGGATCGCGGATCGTCGTGCCGTTATAGGCAGTCAGAATGTCGCCGCGCTGGACCTTGGCCTTCGCGGCGGGACCATCCTCCACAATGTCACCCACCAACGCACCGGCGGTACTGGCTGCGCCAAACTCCTTGGCAAGATCTTGCGTCACCTCTTGGATGGACACGCCCAACCATCCTCGCACGACCTTGCCATGGTTGATGAGGCTCTCCATCACACTTTTGGCCATGTTACTGGGGATGGCAAAGCCGATGCCCATGAACCCACCGTTCCGAGAAAAAATCGCGCTATTAATGCCGATTAGCTCACCCTTGAGGTTTACTAGGGCGCCACCGGAATTGCCGGGATTGATCGCCGCGTCGGTTTGGATAAAATCCTCATAGTCCACGATGCCCATATTGGCCCGCCCGACCGCGCTGATGATCCCCATCGTCACCGTCTGGTTCAACCCGAAGGGATTGCCCACCGCCAGGACCATTTCTCCCACCTGCAGCTGACTCGCATCCCCCCACGGAAGGACGGGGAGATTGGAGGCCTCGATCTTGACCACCGCCACATCGGTTTTGGGGTCTGTCCCGATCACCGTGGCTTTGAACGTTCGTTTATCCGGTAAGGAGACATTTAGTTCATCGGCTCCGTCGACGACGTGATTGTTCGTGATGATGTAGCCATCCGGAGTGACCAGCACACCAGACCCGAGCCCCTGTTCCTGGTGCTCGCGAGGCGGGGGATTCCGTCGTTCGAATTCTTCTCCGAAGAAGCGGCGGAAAAAGGGATCGTCAAAGAACGGCGTCTCGAACCGTTGAGTGCCCCGTTTCTTGACCGACGAGATATTCACGACCGCGGCCTTGGCCTGGTTGGCGACGGCGATAAAGGGTTGATCTGAGACAACCGGGGCAGCTGGACTCTGAGCGGTCTCTTGGGCAGCCATGGCCACCGGTGCCTGCACACTCTGGTCCGCCAGCTGCGAACACTTCACCGTTCCAAACAAGAAGACCATCACGATTGGCACGAAGAACACATTCCAGAGCCGCTGGCTCAGCCGATTGACTCGCTTCATGGTCGTCGCCCTCCACATCATCTGTAGGAGAAAACAATGTTTGGATCACAACCCCGTGCTATCCGATTAAGCCGCGTGCACGGTCCCCACATCGGCCTTCATCACCCGGCTAGCTCCCGAGTACTGCCGCACGAGGTTCTGCGGTCGACGCTCCCGGTTTTTCTCGAGCAGCGGATCGGTGATATGGCCACAGTTCACACACTTCAGCCCATCGTATTCCCACGCACGACCCGCGTCATCGCTCCCCACGAACGACACGGGAATGAAGAGCCCCTTGCAGCGTTCGCATGTCATATGTCACCTCGCGATGATCATCTTCTCACTTGCGATGAAGAAATAGATCAATTGCCCTGGTTCCCCTCATAGGGTAGAGGCCGCGATGGACAGCCATCGCGGCCAGAGATGTTAACTGCTCGTACCTGGAGCATGTTCACGAATAAAGCTCGTGATTGGTTGAATCTCCGAGGCTGAGTAATAGTGTCGCCGCACGCCTTCTTCAAACACTTCGAGCGCATCCTGCACGAGTTGCTGCGCCAGCGCGGGATCATTCGCCTCCTGCGCCTTGGCGGCCTGATTCAACAGGCGAAGGGCAACCATCTGAGGAGTCCGCGGATCATTGGCGTAGATCGGCCAATAGTCTTTCTTCAACAGTTCGTGCTCCATGTCCTTCACCCAGGGTGCGGCATAGGTCTCCGCTCCCGAGATCCAGGGCGCTCCTGAGACAGAAGTGGGCATGAGCGCCACCCCGCCAATCAGCAGGGACAGCGCGCAGAGAACAGCTGTGACTTTCATACGTCCCTCCTTGAAGTTGGTGGATTGAGCAAACTATTACTGGCGGTGAGATCGTCGTGCGGTGCCATCATCCAATGGGAGCCTGACGATTCCGCCAACTAGGATGTGTGATAATTCTGTCGTACGGGAAGTCAAGTCTTGCTGAGCGGAAGGAGCAAAAGTGGCAGCGAACGGCCAGGCGTCGATGAGGTCTCCATTGGCAGATAGGCGCCCAGCTGGAGGCCCCGGCGCTTGCGCGAGGATGACATCATCATGAGGGGTAACGGGAGGGAAGCTGCGATGGCACGCAACAGCCCTCCACTTCAGCGACGCAGTATAGTTGCGTCCTGGTGACTGGAGTCACTAGGCTGCCCTCAAAAATGACGGGCGTGCCAGATCGAGCGTGAACTGGCCATATGGATTGATGTGCCCATGGAACAGCGGCGTCAGGGCCCGATGATCCTCGGCGCTGAGCCGTCCCCAGAGTCCTTCCTGTTCAATCGTGCGCTCGACCAGAATCGTGTTGATCAGCATCAAGCAGTTTTGCAGTAACTGCAACGAGAGCGTCACCACTTCTTGTTGTTCACGGCTGTTGGTTGCCAACTCGCCTTGGCGACCGTAGCAGATAAAGTCATTCGTCGCATTCCAGTTTTCCACGACATTCAGCCCTTCGTGCACTTCGCGCTGGGTCTCGCGGGAGGACAGGTACTGGCACAGAAACAGGGTCTTGGCGGCCTTGCCCAGCTCGGTCAACGCTTTGTAGGTCGGGTGCGTCCGGTTATACGAGTTATAGCGCTTCAGAATCGCGTCCGCGCTGGCCGTGCCCTGCTTGAGGGCCACGGTGGCCTTCACCATCTCATCGTATTGCTGTTCGATCCATTCAAACCGGATGGGCCGAGCAAAGGTGCCGGCGAGATGGGGATATTCCGCAGCCGTCCCAGGGCCGGGCAGATACAGGCGCTCATATTTGATGCGCTTGAGCCGCGGCATGAGGCGCACGGTGCTGAGCAGGTCGCAAAACGCAAAGGCGACCTCTGATTGACCGTGACTGTCCACGAAATTCTTCTCGACCCGCATATCCGTGTCGTGGCGCACGAGGCCTTCGATCATGGCCGCCACCTCGGAGTTGGAAAAACTCTTCAGCTGCGAGTAAATGCAGACGGCGTTGGTCTCCACGTGCCAATAGACCATGACCCCGTAGCCGTTGTACCGGGCTCGCCACTCGGTCATGGGGTTCTGCTTCCAACTCTCAAATTTGGTGGCATCCGATGCACAACTGCTGGCGCCCTGACCCCAGAGCTGTGGGTTCCGCAACGCCAGGAGTCGATTGACTACAGCGGCATTGGCGTTGCGCAGCGCCTCCGGCGAGAAGTACATCTTGCGCACATACAGGAGCTCGTCGTAGCTGTAGTGGTGGTTGGCGTTGGCCACCCGCCGGATGCCCGTGTTCGTCCCTTCGGCAAACAGATCCAGGATCAATAAGGGACGCAATGCCTCGCGGGAACGCACTTCCTTGGTACCGGAATGCGTAAAGAAGCGCGTGAAGTCGACCAGCCGATCGGCTTCCACGAACACATCGAGCAAGTCCAAAATTCCGTACTGCGTGGTGATCGCCTCTTTGATGAGGCCAAGACTGTGCGCTTCAGGCTGTCGCTCCAGCTTGGTGAGCGCCCATAAGCCACGCTCCTCATTCTTATTGGGATGGAAGATGCGCACATGATTCAGTTGTGGCATGGTGCGGTTGAAGGCGGTTAAGCTCTCCACCAGGCGTGTCTTGAGCGTGCGCACGAACGTCTGTGCATCCACCGGCTTGCCCAACGCTTCGTAGTGGAGCCGGCGGCGCGGCTCATCACCCCAGTCACGCGGCATATCCTCGCTTGGATTGCGAAAGGCGTAGGATCCTTCGACCCAAATCTCCTTGCATTTCAGCGCCCGCTGAAGTTTCTGGAGCACGCAGAGTTCGTAATACCGCCGATGGATCTTCCGTTCACCTGCGATCGCGTCACACACCTTCTCTTCCCAGGCTGGGGTGACAACCCCCTCGAGCGGGATTGTTTCCTCCGCCGGGAAGTATCGATGGGAGCTCTGCACATGTCGTTGAATGGGAGCCAGCGCATCGAGGACGGGCTGAAAGCGATTGTCGCTCCGAAAGGTGAGGGTCTCCAGGAGGAGGGGCAGGATGCGCCGGTAGTGACGCGCAAACTTACGCTGCATGATGGCTTGTCGAAGCAGACGCAGATTGGGTCCGGTCAGATCAAACTCGGCCACCAGGTGCTGAAACGTTTCCTCCTTCACGCGTGGGAAGAGCACCTCACGAACAATCCCATCCGGAGACTCAATGACGGCCTTGGCGACTGTCGACAAAATCTGCAGCTTGCCATCCACGCGTTGGAGATCGGCCAACCACTCGCGGTGAAGCTGCTTCTCTGAGCGCACGTCGAGGCGGTGGATGAGTTCAATGGCCATGCGGGTCACGTCATCGGTCACTTCCAGGCCTCGCATGTGGAGCACAGACCCCATCAGGGCATACCGGATCTCGTCGCTGTGCTCGCGCATGTCGCTGGCCTTCTCGTTCATCGCCCGCCGTCGCAAGGTCTGGAGCACTTTCCACGGGACGCGCTCAAACGGATCCGGCGACAGCCCCACGGCGCGAATCGCCCGCAGCTTCTCCACCTCGGCTTCAAATTGACCGACCCCTGGTTTCCCGGGATCCGCCTTGATCCGTTCAAACTCGGAGATGACGCGTCCCTCAGGCACCACTAAGAGAGCGTCGATGCGGAGGCGCACCTCGGGAGGAATGGCGGCCGCGATGTGCCGTTGGGTATCCTGAAAAAACCCGCTCAGTGCACTCTGGACGACGCGTTGGAGTTCGCCTTCGGCAGGTAATTCCACCCGGAAAGACCGCAGCCGGTGGCAGGCGCACGCGAACAGGCCGTCCAGTGTGTGGACCTCATACGCGGCTTTTTGCTGCAACCATTGTTCGAGGTCGTCCTTGTCGAAGGCGTCGCAGGGACGCCATCCCGTATAACGTCGGATCAATGACAGATGGTGATCCCGCGTGCGACTCTCCCAGGCATAGGGCTCAGAGCAATCCCACAACAGACCAAGCTGACTGGCGACAAACGTGCGGACTTCCGGCGGGACCTCCTCCAGCCCGTCGGGGACGTGGCCTAAGTAGTCGAGGGCTTTGAGCAGGAGCGCCATCCCACACCGATTCACATCGGTGCGACATCCGAAAACCAACTCGAGATCGGCAGGAGTCAAGAGAAAGAATTCGACGAGCTCCTCATGGGTATAGGACGCTCGAAAGTGAGGATAGCCCTCGCCCATCGCCGCACCAGCCTCCGCATCAACACGGCTTCACGTAGGCAGAACGGGCAATTTTAGGGCGTCATGAGCGGAATAGCTAGATTCAACCCTCCGTCGTGGGAGGAGAGGGCCAGGGGCAATACGAAATGTGGACGTGTGTGTGAGGCTGATTCGAGCTCGCTATTGCGTGCCATCGCAGCTTCCCTCCCGTTACCCCTACGTGAGCGTTCGAACACCTGGCCACATCACCACTGAGGTTAGCGACGCTCTCATCCCCTGAGGACTACCAGAATCCCTATGCTCAGGACTCATTCTTTGAGATAGAAGGTGACGGTTGCGGCGATGCAGATGGCCGAGAAGAACGTGTGGGCGCAGCGGTCGTACCGCATCGCAATACGGCGCCAATCCTTGATGCGCCCAAACATGATCTCAATCTTGTGACGTTGCTTGTAGAGTTGTTGGCTGTAACGGCGTTTCTTTTTGCGAGTGTTGCGCGGCGGGATGCACGGTGTGATGCCGTTCTTCTTCAAGGCGGCGACCTACCAATCGGCGTCATACCCACGGTCGGCGATCAGATGCTGTGTTCGTGGGTGACTGGCGAGCAGGTGTCTCGCGCCGGTGTAATCGCTCGTCGGCCCGGCGGTCAGCAACAGCCGCACCGGTTTGCCGGTGCTGTCGCACACGGCGTGCAGCTTCGAATTCAGCCCGCCTTTCGCGCGGCCAAGACAGCGTGGTAGCGCCCCTTTTTGAGCAGGCTAGCCGCCGTTCGGTGGGCTTTCAGATGCGTGGCGTCGATCATCAGGCACTCGGTCGTCTCGTGCTGCCGTGACAACTCGTGGAAGATCTTGTTGAAGATCCCCGCCCAGTTCCAGCGCACAAACCGGTTGTAGAGCGTCTTGTACGGCCCATAGGCCTTCGGCGCATCCTTCCCTTGCAGACCGTACCGGATGACATAGATGATCCCACTGAGCACCCGCAAATCATCCACTCGCGGAATGCCGTGCGAGACCGGGAAGTACGGTGTGCTCCTTTTCAACTGCGGACGGGTCAACAGAAACACGTCACTCATGGCCACCTCCCAGCCAGAGTGAAGCGCATCTCGTTTCCCAAGGGAATGCTAAAACTTAATGAGTCCTGAGCCTAGGCACTCCTTTCGATAGGCTTGAGTCTAACCTCAAATGTCGAACGCCAAGCCAGGAGGAGCGGCGCGTGCCACGGAATGACCCTACGGCAACGTATATGCCAGGTTCGGCCAGACCGCATAGCCGACGGCTTGACCGATTTTCCCTTCCTGTAATTCAAAGACGATACTGGTCTGGAAGGGGGTGGTTCCTGATATTCCAGTGAATCCACCGGATCCGCCTGTAAACGTAAAATCGCCCACACATTCTTTCAACGTTCCAGTGCACTTCCAAGCGCCGTACGCGATGTCTTTGCCTTCATGCGCTATCATCGTACAAAGCCCATCTATCGCTAGAGAATCTTTGCCCCTGTTGAGCTTCACACGCACCGGACAGGTCATTTTGGATGAGTGTACAATCAGCTTGCCTCCATCCTTATGCCGCGATATTAGCACTCCTTTAACCATCCCATTGACAACCTGATCTCCATTTCCAAGTTCCAGGAACTCGCCAGATCCATGCCAACTTGCACTGGAATCTCCAGCCTCGACGGTCTTCCCGAAAGCCAGAGTGACAACACCGTACACGAGAAAGAAACTCATCCCAACTGCGCATAACAAGCAATTGATTCTTCTCATGTTCGTCCCCTTTCAGTCAGGTGAGCAAACAACACCACTCTCGCTTCTCACGCACATGACTGTTCCCTTCGACGGATTTTAACCATCACTCAAGCGAGTCGTGACAGTGCAATGATCGCCACATACCTGATGGGGTAACGGGAGGGTAGCTGCGACCAACTGCCCTAGAACTCTGAGAATATGACCGCACATTTCCACTTTGAGGATGGGCCGTGGCAGTTTCCCCGTCGAATGCCCCTGCTGACTGGTTCCAGACGCGTTCCAGAGCCGGAACATTGTCGATTCTGGCCATGGACGGATCTGTTGCCGAGCGCGCCACGAAAAAACCAGGTTTATCGTGAAATTGGCGGCAAATGGCCTTCTTCTTGCGGGATATCAAATCGACCCGCCCTACCCCTAGAAGACTTGTTTAACATTCTGTTCGACCTCAGCATGCCACGCCACTGCAAGGGCACTATGTCGACGATGATCGGAGCTTGCTTCTTCCTCGACTTGCTCACGTAGGAAAGAAGGTGGCGAAAAATGAACACGTGGCCTTATCCGAGCATGATGCCTACGTCTGACGACGATACGGATCGTCGATCACGGCGAGGCATTCGAGACAACGAACTTTGCCTGTTCGTTGATCGCCTCGAGTCAGAACCTCAGCGATGAGCCGCCTGTGCTCGCAGAGCGTTGTCGGCGCGATGGTACCGGGCTGAAGCCTTCGGAATTCAATGTCAGATTCCATTCGCGCCTCCGCCTTCCGTGGCATCCCAGTTTCTGCTTCCGAGAGGGCAAGAGACTCAGCCCCTGAGATCCTCCAGTTAGAGCTCTCCTCTGAGCCTTCGGCTCAGGGTTTGCTCAAACAGGCTGAGGAAACGCTCCGGTCACGCTGACCCATGGGTACACGTCACCCGACACGCGGGGCACACCCTAATCACCCTTAGCGCGAGCAGCCTGGACCCAGTAGGTCCTGCTGGTATCCACCGTCTCACGCACCTGCCCTTCCTGACTCAAATGGTCAATGGGCCAGGAACACCTGATTCCAGGTCAGCTCTGGACAGAGGTCCATGACCTCTTCCAGCGGACATTCACCGCCAAGTTGTGCCAACGTCGTTTGGACTCGCTCCCTGAGGGCTCCCGTGACCATGAGTCATCCCTCCTTGTTTCTTCTCATTCGTGCGTTGGCGTGTTGTCAGCGGAGACACCAGGCTAGAATGGAACGGAGACCTTGTCCACTAGGGGGATGCCCAGTTCTCGACGAGAACGTTACCGGCCGCACAGTCCACTTCAACCCGTACTGAGGTGATCGCTGAGATGACTTGCTGACGCATTGTGCGCCCTTCTTTATGGGGCACCGGGACGGACGATGCGTGAAAGCGCCACAAGACAGGCGTTGCATGTCCACCGCTGAGGGATGGCCTTCGTCGATTCTTGTGGCTCGCCCAGCGCAATGTGTCCCGCCAGTCGTTCATGATTGAGCAGGATCCGACACGTCGGCACGGCCTGATGATGCGTGTGGCGCAATGGTAGCTGCCGTCCCATTGGCCCTTACTCGGATTTCACTTCGCGCTGCGCATCCGTGATCTTGCCGAGGAGAACCAAGATCATCGCGCCAGCGGCTTAAATCTCCTGGTGCCGCGATCATGCTGTGGAACACGGTCTATCTGGAACACGCCGTGTCACCGCTCCGGTGGGAGCACATCGGCCTCACCGGCGATTACTTGTGGCGTATCGACAAGCGAGTCTCGAAAGGCAACTTCCGCCCTCTTCGGCCTCCCGGTCCCAGGCTCACCGGTTCTTAGCGTACGTAAAAATCCGTTTCTTGGGGTCTCCCCGACTATAACGCCACGGTTTTCCATGAACAGCACAATATCTATGACACCAAAAGTGATCGTCTGATGGCACTGAACATACCGGCGAATCGTACCGTCCGTTATTACATCAAGAATAAGGGGACCCCTGCTAGGCCTTCAGATTGTTTTCCGCAACAAAACCACGATTGACCGTGCCTTCACTCTGTAGTCAAGAGATGGAACAGTTTGTTCTTGTCCCGGTTCGCGAAAATCCTCTGGGCTTAGCAGACTCGTATCGATGACTCGCCACCAGTCCTGTGCTGCACCTTCCTGGACGGTGAAGGAGAGATCCTCCCAATAGGCGTTGATCATCACGTAGAGATCAACGTCCTGTTGCGAAGCCCCAGAGAGGAAGAACGCCAGGCTATGTGAGTCGTGCGACAGATCGACTTCCGGCCCCACGCCATACCAATGGACGTCCTCGCGCCAGAAGCGGCTGCGCCCGAGGGACGGGTGCGCTTTGCGAAACGCGATCATGCGTGTGAAAAACCGAAAGATGTCCTGATTGCGTTCCAGCAGACTCCAGTCCAACCACGTCGTCTCATTATCTTGGTTGTAGGGATTGTTGTTCCCTCCCTGTGTGTTCATGAACTCATCACCGGCGCAGAACATCGGCGTGCCGTTGGACAGGAAGAGAAGGCAGCAGAAATTCTTGATCTGCTGCTTGCGCAAGGCCATGACGTCAGCCGGCACCTCCTGGTCGCCCTCCCACCCACAGTTCCAGCTATAGTTGTCATCGCGCCCGTCTTGATTCTGATGACCGTTGGCCCAATTATGTTTGTCGTTATAGGCGACCAGATCGTATAGGCAGAATCCGTCGTGGCACGTGACGAAGTTGACGCTTTGATAGGCATGGTACGCATGGAGGAGCTGGTCAGGAAAGAGGTCGTCACTGCCGTACAACCTGGTTATGAGTGCCGGCACCGTTCCAGGATCTCCCTTCACAAACGCGCGGACATTGTCACGAAACTTGCCGTTCCACTGTAGCCAGTTCAGTCCTGGAAAACTTCGCCCAAGTTGATAGGAGGACAGGTCCCAAGCCTCCGCGATGAGCCGAATCCTCTTCAGCTCCGCCAGGCCGCTGATCTCGGCGATGATCGGAGGATCATCCAAGTTGATCGAGCCATCCGCATTTCTGGTAAAGAGCGACGCCAGATCGAACCGAAATCCGTCCACCTGCATCGCTTCCGTCCAATACAACAGGCTCTCCACGACCATGCGCCGCACATAGCGATTCGCGGCGTGAATCACATTGCCGGTTCCGGTGTCGTTGCGGTACCAGCGGCGGTCCTGTTCCAAGAGATAGTAGGTCGTATTGTCGAGCCCTCGGTACGAGTAAGTGGGGCCGTTTTGATTGCCTTCTGTCGTGTGGTTATATGCCACGTCAAGCAGGACCTCGATGCCGGCCTCATGGAGCGCCTTCACCATGACACGAAATTCCTGGACCTGCTCTCTCACAGCTGGATCGCTAGCATATTCGTGATGGGGCGAGAAGAAATTGAGCGGCATGTACCCCCAATAGTTCCCTTCTTGGGGATCACGCTGGTGGACGGGAAGTAGTTCGACGGCTGTCACGCCAAGCTCGGTGAGATAGGGAACCTTCTCGATTACCCCAGCATAGGTCCCGCGTCTTTCATCAGAGATGCCTGAGTTGGGCCTCCTGGTGAATCCCTTGACATGCATCTCGTAGATCACCAGGTCGTGCGTATGACGCGGCGGCCTGTCTTGCCCCCATTCGAATCGCTTGTGATCGTGAGGAATGACTCCAAGTGGGGCACGACCCGCATTTGCGCCCGACTCTCGAGCCGCCTCCCGATCAAACCCCATGGGAAAGAAGACCCCTTTGGCATAAGGATCAAGAAGCACCTTGCCCGGATCGAAACGATGGCCCTCTGAGGGGTTAAACGGCCCTTCCACCTGATACGCATAGTACGCCACGTTACGTAACTGGGAGGCTGGGATCCGACAGTGCCAGATTCTGCCGGACTTATTGATGAGATAGTTGAAGTGGTACTGGATGACCGGCGTTACGATATCATTCGCGGCATAGAGTACCAAGGTCACCCCTGTGGCATGTTTGGAGTAGAGCGCAAAGTTGAACGCCTGCTCTGCTTCCACCCACGTCACCCCCAACGGTGATGGCGTCCCTTCTTGTGCCGCCCATCGGTCCACGTCTGTTCCGACAATCTTTGTGTCCATGCCGTCGTCTTCGGCATCGCACCCCCAGTTAGAGTGCGAGATACAGCCCGAACCCGATGGTCTCAATTTTCTGCGCAAAGAACTGCCCGTACGGATTGAAGCCGTGATAGTAGTTCACCAAGACCCGAAACCGGCGGGTCGATCCTTCCATCGACCATTCGAGTCCGCCGATGACATTCGTGTTGATAATCCAGTGCAATTCCTCGAAAGACTTGAAGTCTGCGCCGAGGATGGGCGTGATGAACAGACCTTCAACCATGCTTCCCAGGATCGGCGATGGCATCGCCGGGCCTCGGAGTTCAAATCCCCACTGCACTCGATTCCGGTCGAGCGAGTCTGGTTCTCGATGAATCAAATGCCCTCCACCCGCATACAGCCTCGCCCATCGATTGTCGTACGACACGATGGCTTCGATCTCCTCAAAACTGAGGTTCACCCGGTCAAATCCTGGCCGGCCCAGCAGAAACTCGTCGCCGAGATGGCTGCTCTGGTGATAAAGCCTGACTCTCGTCGACCATCCTCCGGATCGCCAGGATACCGGTATGCCCACCACATAATCGGCGTTGATCAGATCCTTTGACGGCGCATCGAGATTAAACTGCGCAAAGACACCCGCCAGGATCCCGACCTGCCAGCCGTTACACCCCTCTCGCCTCGTGTAGAAGCCGAAGTTCTCACCGAACCCCACCGATCCGATATTGGCTGACGTTTGATTGGTCCTCACACGGGTTGCCTGCCAGCTGGCAAAGAATTGCGGTTGCTTCGGATCGGCGAGTAAGGGCCGGAACACGTCGTCCTTCGGGAATGCTGACTGACGAGTGCCGCCATCGCTCTGCTCGTATCGGCAATCAATGACCGCACTGACCGTCTTCTCCGACGCTTCTTCTGCACTGACCTGGCTCACCGTCAGCGCGGTCAGGGTCAGCAGCCAGCCTACGACGCCTCCGTATCTCATCGACAGAACCCACGTCATTGAAAGTGCCTTCCGAAACGCGACACAGATCGAAGCAGGTCAGCCTCAGAATGCATTCGCCTCTGACCTCCAGACGAAAGGTACTCGTGTCACTTTTCAGCTTTGGGCGGCGAGGCTCGCACGGAAGCGCCGCAGGGCCGCCACGAAAAAGACGACACCGATGCCGATAATGGCCGCAAACTGGGGCCACACCACCTCCAATCCGGCGCCGCGGTACAGGATGGCCTGGGCTGCGGCGGTGAAATGGGTCGTTGGCGCAGCCAGCATGATGGTCTGGACAACCTCCGGCATGCTTTCTCGTGGCGTGACACCTCCTGACAGCAATTGGAGCGGCAGGATGACGAGAATCATCAGCAGCCCGAATTGCGGCATGGAGCGAGCCAGCGTGGCCATCAGAATACCAATCGACGCGGTTGAGAACAGGTGCAGCAGGACTCCAAACAGGAACAAGACCGTGGAGCCGGCGATGGGCATTTCCAACGCTCCCTGTACCATGAACCGCAACGACAATGCGGCGCAGACCAGCACCACGAGACTGTTGGCCCACACTTTGGCCATCATAATTTCGAAGGGTCTGAGTGGCATGACGAGCAGATGTTCAAGCGTCCCGTGCTCGCGCTCACGAATGAGCGCGGCGCCGGTCAGGATAATTGACAGCAGCGTCACCTCACTGATGATCTCCATCACGCCGCCGAACCAGATGCCGTTGAGATTGGGGTTGAACTTCACATGAGTGGTAAGCGTGACCGGCAATGCCAGTCCACCACGATGTCGCTGCACAAATTCGTGGACTTCACCCGTCACGATACTCCGGATATAGTTCATGCCGATGAACGCTTGCGTCATCCGTGTAGCATCGATATTGACCTGGAGCGCCGGCTGTTTCCCGGCAAGCACATCCTTTTGAAAGTCCGGAGGAATATCGAGAATAAAGGTGTACCGACCGGTATCGAGACCTGGGTCAACTTCTGCCAGCGAGATCAGCCGCGGTGGGTTGAAATGCGGAGGGTAAAAGGCACCGATGATGCGCTCGGACAACGCCGATCGGTCCTCATCCACGACAGCAATGGGGGCGTGATGTAGCTCTCGGGACGCCGCTTTCGCGGCCGTATAGACCTGACCAGAAAACATCCAGATGATGAGGAAGAAGAGCACCTTGTCATGCCAGAGACTCCGTAGCTCTTTGATGCCTAGCTGGATGATATTGGTAAATCGGTTCATGCTCAGGTGCCTTGTTTCTTCAACAGAACCATGCTGAGCAGGGTCAAGACGGGGATGAACACTGCCAACGCCATCAGTTCCCCATAGAGGTCTCCGACCCCAAGCGCCTTGGTAAAGACTCCGCGACTGATGACGAGGAAATAGGTCGCAGGCCAGATGGGTCCGATGAACGCACCCGCCCCCTCGATCGACCCCACCGGCTCGATCAACCCAGAAAACTGAATGGTCGGCAACAGTGTCCCGATCGCTGTCCCGGCCAATGCGGCAACCTGGCTGTTGGTGAAGGCGGAGATCAGGAGCCCTACGCCCGTCGTCGCCGTCACGTAGAGCAAGGCGCCCAGCGTGAGAGTCGCGAAACTGCCTTTCAGAGACACCTTGAACACCACCACAGCCAGTGCGACCAGCCCAAAGTAACTGATCATGCTGACCACGATGTACGGCAGTTGCTTTCCAAGCAGAAACTCAAGGCGGGTGACCGGTGTGACATAGAGATTGGTAATGGATCCGAGTTCCTTCTCTCGCACCACACCCAGCGCCATCATAATGGACGGAATGAAGACCAAGAGCAGCGGAATCACGGCCGGGACCATAGCCTCGAGGCTCTCGAAATCCTGATTGTATCGGTAGCGAAACTCGAGATCAGCAAAGCCTGCTTTGGGTGTGAGGCCATAGGTGCGTTGGGCAAGGTCGCCGAGATACTGGACGTGAAGTCCCTGCGCATAGCCCTTGATGGTCTCAGCCCGAAACGGCATGGCACCGTCAATCCACACGCCGATCTCCGGCTGCCGTCCTTGTTTGAGGTCCCGGCCGAATCCGGAAGGAATTTCGAGCGCCATACTGAGTTCGCCGCTCCGCATTCGACGATCCAGCTCGGCATCGTCGGTGATCGGCGGCCGTTCGATAAAATAGTGCGAACCTGCAATGTTCCAACTATAGTCCCGGCTCTGCAGGGTTCGGTCTCGGTCCAACGTGGCGAATCGAAGATGTTCCACGTCTAGATTAATGCCGTACCCAAGGATAAACATCAGGACCACCGATCCGAGCAGCGCAAAGGTCAGCCGAATGGGATCGCGCCAAATCTCCAGACTTTCCCGCCTGGCATACGCCAGCATGCGGTGGAGGCTGAACGAGGCCCGACGATGGTCTTGCACCGGTGGTGCGGCGCGCAGTGTGCTCGCGGTAGCTTTCTCCGGAGGTGCTTTCTGCATCCCACCCCGGCTCGCTTCTTCGAGACAACTGATGAAGGCCTCTTCGAGGGAGGCCGTGCCGCGAGTTTTGATCAAAGCGTCCGGCGTATCGCTCACGAGCACGCGCCCCGCGTGCATCAAGGAGATGCGGTCGCACCGTTCGCCCTCGTTCATAAAATGGGTCGAGATGAAGATCGTTACACTGTCTTTTCGAGAGAGTTCGATCAGCAGTTCCCAGAACCCGTCGCGGGCGACCGGGTCGACGCCGGAGGTTGGCTCATCCAGGATCAACATCTCCGGCTCGTGGACCACCGCGACCGCCAGGGAGAGACGTTGGCGAATCCCGAGCGGGAGCGCCTCGGCCAGATCATCCAGATAAGCGTCCAGCTTAAACCGTTCGGTCAGCTCAGCCATACGTCCCGGAATCCGCTCCGGCTGGAGATGGAAGAGCTTCGCGTGCAACTCGAGGTTCTGGCGCACCGTCAGTTCACCATAGAGGGAGAAGGCCTGGGACATGAACCCGACGCGTTTCCGTGTTTCCAGATCCTGGGCATTCACCGGATGTCCGAACAGGCTGGCCTCGCCTTCCGTCGCGGAGAGCAGTCCCGTGAGCATCTTCATCGTGGTGGTCTTGCCACAACCGTTGGAACCGAGAAAGCCGAAGATTTCACCCCGCTCGATGCGGAAGCTCACATGATCCACGGCGGTGAACGTCCCGAACCGCATCGTGAGGCCCTGCGCCTCGATGGCCAGCGTGCCCTCCTGATTTTGCCGAGGGGAGATCGTGATGGTCTTGTGACCTCGACGCTTTTCTTCGGGGAGCAGGGCAATGAACGCTTCCTCCAGAGTCTGGACCGCGAATCGGGTCTTCAGATCCCCCGGGCTCTCCGTCGCCAGGACCCTGCCGGCATCCATCGCCACCAGCCAGTCGAAACGCTCAGCCTCTTCCATGTAGGCCGTGGCCACCAACACACTCATGTCCATGCGGCGTTCACGGATCCGGTTGATCAACTCCCAGAACTGTCGACGCGACAGAGGATCCACTCCGGTCGTCGGTTCATCCAGAATCAGCAACTCCGGGTCATGAATCAGTGCGCAGCAGAGTCCCAGCTTTTGTTTCATGCCGCCCGAGAGTTTTCCCGCTGGGCGCTCTCGAAAGCGCGCCAGGCCCGTGCTCTGTAGCAGCTCCGTGATCCGCCATTCCCGTTCTTCTCGACCCTGCCCGAACAGGCGGCCGAAGAAATCCACATTCTCGAACACGGACAGTGTGGGATAGAGATTCCCCCCGAGTCCTTGCGGCATATACGCAATCCGCGGGTAGACTTCGGTACGATGCCGCACGATCGCCATATCGCCACCGAGGACGTCGACGTGGCCACTTTGGATTTTCTTCGCGCCGGCGAGCAACCCCAATAAACTGGATTTCCCGACCCCGTCCGGACCGATGAGCCCCACCATGCCCCCGGCTGGAATGTCAAGCGTCACCGCTTCGAGGGCCGTCGTATCCCCATAGCGATGGGTGACCTGCTCAAGACGAGCGACGGTTGCCAGCGCATTCATGGCCTGAGCCTCGTTTGAAGGGATGAGGGCCACTGCGCGGCCGAATCGAGTCGCACGTAGGCCATTCCCGGGAGTCCTGGTTTGACCATCGCCTCATGGCCCTTGACCACCTCCGGATCAATCTGGACCTTGATCCGGAACATCAGTTTCTCGCGCTCCGACCTCGTCTCCACTTCCTTCGGGGTGAACTGCGCCTTGTCGGCGACGAAGGAGACCGTGGCCGGGATCACCAGATTCGGGGCCGCATCCAGCGTAATCCTGGCATCTGCTCCTAACGCGATCCGTCCGGTCTCCTCAGCCGGGAGAAATACCGTCATGTAGACATCCGTCGGATCGATGAGCGTCAGGACTTTCCCGCCTGGTGGGAGCACCTCACCGGGCTCATGCAACCTGAATTGCACCCGGCCGTTCCGCGGTGCCGTTAAGTCGCACTCCTTGAGGTCTGCCTGGATCCGTTCCGTTTGAGCAAGGGCCGCCTGGACTGCGGCGTCCGCTTCGGCCATGTGGGCCTCGGCTGCTGTTAAGGCAGCCGTCGCGGTTTTCATCGCGGTCTGCGCACGATCGTAATCCTTCACGGAGATATTGGCATTGACGTAGAGACCACGCGCCCGCTCCAGATCTCGTGACGCCAAGAGCAACTCACCCTGTCGCTGCGCGTGCAACGCCTTGGCGGTTCTCTGCCCTTGACGGGTACGCTGAACCTGGGCTTCTGCTTCCCGCAATTGGGCCTGCAATGAACTGATATCCATACGAGCGACAACCTGTCCGGCCTGCACTGGCTGACCTTCATCAGCTAGCACTTCCGCAATCCGGCCAGGGAACTTGGTGGCCACGTCTATTTCCTGGACCTCAAGCCGCCCATTGCCGCTTCCAAATCCCACCAACGGCGGAGTTCGAATGAAGAACCACCATACAGACACCCCCAATCCAATGAGCAGAATCACGATTCCGGCAATGACTGGGCGAGGAATCTTCGGATTCGACATAGGTTCGCTCCGATTATCTGGCTATCGTTGACCTTCGCGTCGCATCGGCGAGACACCGGCGTTTACAAAGAATGTTTTCAAGCGTTGGAACCAAGCGGCTCGTTCCTCCGGGCTCTCAAAAAAACTCATGTGCCCGACGGCGCGTTGGACCCGCATCAAATCGATGAGGAAATCGTACACTGCGTTGGCCGCCGCCTCGTGTGCGGTCACCGCGGCATGTTGGGAATTCAAGAGTTTGATGATGTCGACCGTGCCTCGAGAATATTGATCCAGGACGAGATCCAACGTCTTACCGGCCGACTCAGCCGCTTTCCGCGAGAGTCTGATGCTGGGGAAGGATGCACCGGTTTGGTAGAGGGCGGCACGGACCCGTTCTTCCACGCGTTGTATCGTCGCGGTCCGTTCGAGCTGCACCTCACGCAGCTCTTTACGGACCCTCAGGGCCGTGGCCGTCTTATGCCCGCCTTGAAACAATGGGAAAGTCAGTCCAATGCTGGCGACATAAAAATCGGTCTGGCTCTGGGCAAAGCCGACAGGACCAAAGGGGATTGTCAAGCTGCCGGCTCCGCCGCCGCCGCGCGCGTATTGCTGAAATCCCGCTCCTTGCAAGGTCAGTTCCGGCATCCAGAAGGCTCGTTCCGCATTCGTGATCATCCGTTCCTTCGCCGCGATCAACGCATCAAGCCGCCGGATCTCCGGCGCAGCCTTGATCCCCTCTTCCGCTTCGAACGCCCGAAACAATTGGAATCCCCGAGGATTCTCGATGTAGGCAAAGAGCTGGCGCGTATCACCCAGCAACGCAGGGTCTTCCAACGTCTGTTCCACGGTTTGGAATGGCTCTTCCAACGGTCGATTCAAGATCCGATTCACCTGGACTTCCGCCTGCCGTTCTTGCGCTTCGATCGACACCACGGCTTTTTGCCCATTCGCCACCTCCGCCTCCCATCGAAACACCTCATCCCGGAGCGCGTAGCCCACCGCCTCACGAGCCGAGGCCAGCTCCAAGTTGGAGCGTGTGAGCTTGAGGTTCTCCTTCTGAATGCGTCGGACGGTCTTGGCCCGCAGAACGGTGAGATAGGCGATGGCCGCATGCTGAGCGGTGTCCAACCGCAGCTGATTGAGCTCTTCTTCACGAGAGAGTTGGGCCTTCTGCTGGACCGTATAGTTGGTCCAGGCATTATCCGAATACAGGGTTTGCCGAAATCCTCCGAACACCACCGCTCCTTGGCCTGGAGTCCCACCGGTTCCAAACGCATCCGGTCCTCGACCATTTAAGACACCCGATGTGCCGACGAGCACCTGAGGTAAGAGGGCGGAGCGCGCCTGGCCCACCTGGCCGACTCCCGCCTCCACTTTGCGATCCGCGGCAGCCAGATCAAGATTTCCTCCCATGGCATGGTGCACGGCATCGAACAGTGACAGGCGCTGTGAGGACAGAGAGCTATCCTCATTGAGTAATTCGGCTTCACTCAGCACTTGGAAACTTGGCCATTTGTCGATCGCGCGGACCGTGGCCATATTGATGGTGAGGTGCTCGCCCCGTGTGAATGTCACCTCAACTTGTCCGGCATCCGTTCCTAACAGAATGCGCTGGATATTGACGGCGATGGTTCGTGCCAGTTTGCGGGGATCCAATTCAGGAGACAGGGCCACGGTGACGCCCCGCTGCACTTCCCGTTGCCCCACTGCCGAAAAGCTGGGCAGCCGGCGGGTGTTCAGCCCTGCAATCAGACGATCCTGCTCACGAGAGGATAGACGCGGCAACGGCGACAGATAGACAGCGTCGGTATTCTGAGGAAGCGAGCCAAGTATCGCTTCAGCGGAGGTCTCCACCGGGACGACTGTGAGGCTGACACCATGCGCTTTGGCGAGGGTGCGCGCTCGGCTCTCAAGCAACGGAAACGCCTCGAGCAACACGCGATCGGCAAGCACACTCAGCTGCGTGAAGGGAAACACCTCTTGAAAGGCCTCGAGATTACGCTCGAAGTTCTTCAAGGAGACCAGATAGTTCAAGTTCTTGACCCCGCTTGTGCCCTTCTTGAAAGGCACGCCCTGCAGATGCGGATCAATGACGAAGGGGGCGATCACAGGCTTGGAAAGTTGCCGCCGCTGACTGACTTCGTGGGAGGCGAGAATCCCGAGAGCGATGACAAGATCGACACGAGGCTGAGTCAGCACGCGATCAATCGCCTGGTTCACTCCCTTGACCGACCATCCTCCCTGCAGTTGCCACTCGTCGGGAAACCGCACGTCGAACTCATGGCTGGTCAATTCCGTGAGTTCTTTGCGAATGAGATCACGGAGCTCCGGCACGAGGTCCGATGGTCCATCTCGGACAGTCGCAATCTGCACGGTGGTCAATGGTTTTGCGGTCGCACTCTCCTGGGCGAAGGGCAGAATCAAGCTGAGGCAGAACAGAAAATAGACCGGCAGCCGTTGCATGACCTCCTCTTACAACTTGACGACAATGGGGTTCTTGTTTGGTGGCTGTCCTGCTGATGTGGCCAACGTCCTGCAAGGAGGGAGCCATTGAGGAAGACTTCAGCTGGGCGATGGATCTGACCGAGAAAGCTGCCGCTTTGGAAATGGAGAAGTTATGCACAGGGGAAATTGGCAACAGGGAACACATTGCCGCTGTCGCAGAAGGCAACAGTTCACGCATGCCTGTCTTCCGAGAGCAACGGGTACCAGCGACGAAAGACTCCTTCCAGTTCGTCATTCAGGACCATGGTTAGATACCGAATTATAGCTAAGCCCATAGTTAGTGATAGGCCTTGACAATTTCCTCGAGAGAAACGGTGTCCCGATATTCGCGACGTTTTTTGAGAGCGGCAAAGTCATGCTCAATCGGGTTGAAGTCAGGGGAGTACGGTGGCAGGAAGAGCAGCGTGGCGCCGGTGGCTGCGATGAGCTGTGCTGTCTCTGGCGATTTGTGAAAAGCGGCATTGTCCAGTATGACGAGGTGCTGAGCGTTGAGGCGCGGGCATAGCTGCGTCTGCAGCCAGGAGTTGAAGCCCACCGTATCGCACGTCCCCTCGAAGAGCAGTGGCTCTGCGAGTCGCCCTTCCATACGGGCCGCAATCAGCGAGGTCCGTGGCCGGCGATGCCCGGAGGCCAGGCCGTCCACACGTCGGCCCTTCGGCGCGTACCCATACCGCCGCGCCATCGAAGGGGCAAAGCCGCATTCATCGATATGGACGGGCTGTTTGCCGCGACGAAAGAACCGTTCTCGCAGGCGCAGGAACCGTTTCCGTTGCTGCGGATCACGTTCTTGGTAGCCCATCCTTTTTTTTATGGGTCACTGCTAGTTTGTGGAGTGCGTTCCAGATGCAATGCCGAGACACCTGGAAATGCCGCGCCCGTTCCGCTTGTGTGCGATCGGGATGCGCCGCCACATGACGGCGTAATTGCTCCCAATCCAGCTTGCGAGAACCGCGAGGGCCTGGGCGCTTGTAGGCGATGCCGCCAGGCTTGAGCCAGCGGTACACGCTGGCCTCACCGACCTTGAACCGCCGAGCCGCTTCGGCCTTGCTGCCTCCACTCCGCACAAACTCCACCACCCGTTGACGCAAGTCGACTGAGCATCTCATGCCCCATGATCACTCAAATCGACCTCCATGTCTATCGGTAATAGTGGGCTTAGCTATAGAAGGCCCAACGGATCTGACGCTGTGATAAGGTGCCACAGGCTCAGGCCACGTCCGGAAATGATCGGCGGTTCAGATCCAGACTGAACGTACCGTAGGGATTGATGGATTGTAGAAGAGTGGCGTCAGACCACGGAAATCCTCACCTTGAGCCGAGGCCACAGCTTCTGCCGCTCCACGGTGCGCTCCACAAGAATGGTGTTGATGAGCATCGGGCAATTCTGGAGGAGTTGCAACGAGAGCACGCGTAATTCGCCTATTAGCCACATCCACCCGAAAAACCACATTAAGCCTCAGGAGCCACCGGATCGAGCGTTTGGCGCATGCGATCCACATCAAAATGGTAGCGTCCGTATGGATTCACGTGCTTGTGCAACAGCGGAGTCGTGAGCGAGAGCGTCGCCTCGTCAAGCACATGCCCTTCAGCGCGGAGTTCGTCGACCACGCGCCCGATGTGCAAGATGTTCCATGCCACCACCGCATTATGAAGCACGGATAAGCAACTGAAGGTATGGAGCTGATCGCCAAATTCCCGCCCTTGCAGATGACCTTCCTTCCCAAAACAGAGAAACCGGGAGAGCGCATGGGACGCCTCCCCTTTATTGAGTTCCCGCCCCATCCGACGGCGGTACTCCTCATCGTCCAAGGTCTTGAGGATGTGGATCGTCTTGTGAACCCGGCCGATCTCCGCCAACGCCTGATGGATGCTATTCTGTCGTGCATAGGAACCCAGTCGGTGCAGGATGAGCGAGGCCGACACAATCCGGTCCTGAATGGAGGCGACCACGCGTACCGTTTCATCCCACGCCTGTCGCACGAGGTGCGGTTTGATCGTGCCGGTGAGTATGGGATCCAAATTCGGGAAGGACTGCTGACGGTCCATCTTATAGAGTGTTTGATCCTTAATGTCTTTGATGCGTGGAGCCAGATCAAACCCCAACAGGGCCCCTGCCGCCATCACGACTTCCGTATAGCCATGGGTGTCGGTGTAGCAGACGGTGGGATTGAGTTCGGTATCGTGCTCCAGTAAGCCATCGAGACTGAAGGCGGCCTCCCGCAGCCGACAGGGAATCGGTTGCTGATGGAGCCGCAGGCCGGTGTCGGATGTATGGGCAAACAGGGTCACGCCACGGCCTTGCAGCACGTGACTATAGTCCGCCGCCAAGATGTTGACTGGCACATAGAACCGCATGCCATCAGCAGAGCAGGTATTCCCTTGGCCATAGACGCGGCTCATCGGTTGGCGCGTTGCAAAGTTGACAAGATCGACGCTCGCGGCTTTCAAGGCCTCGTCGGTGAGGTACCAGTCTGCGACAAAACTAATGTCGTGAAGGTGAAGACCAGAAGCCACGGCCATCCGCTGTGGACCCATATTACAGCCGATCGCGATTAACGCGGCCAGGACGTTTCGGCGACGAATCGCCGGGGATAACCGGGAGGCATCCGGATGGCGGAGAAAGTGATGCAGCATGTTGGTCTGGTGGTCCATCTCGATCAAGAGGTCCACCAAATCAATGCGTGCCAGCCGTGATTGGATTAATGCTTTCGCCTGCTTCACCGTATCCGGCCGCTCAAGGCCCTTCAGGGCGGCGAGATGGAACTGGCGTTTCGCCGCATCGATGCGTAGGGCCTGATTGTAGGGCACGCGCCGGTCAATGGCCCCGGCGACTTGACCCAAGTTCTCATTCAGCTGTGCGAGGTACCGGTCCACCTCTTGGGGCAATCCAAGCGCAGCATAGTAAGCGCCTCGTCGCTCTGCCCACACCGGGCGTGGAATGAGATAGTCCTCAAAATCCGTCCATCGTCGGGAGCCCGCTACGGTCACATCACCTGATTTCAGCCGCTCATTGAGCGTCGTCAGGAGCGCCGGTTCATAGTGCGGTCGTGACAGAGTCACGACTCCCGTGCGATCTCGTCGCACCACATGCTTCACCCACCGGGGCGGCAGAAACTCAATGGGCGCATCCGCGTCCAGCTTCCGCGCATGATGCCGATTGAGCTGGTTCACATAGGTGATCGCTCGACGGAGGGGAGAGTGCTCGGCGAACTGAAACGGTGTCCGCTCCAGCAGCACGGGAGAATATTGGCGAGTATACCCATACCACTGCGCCACCAACTCCAGCGGAGATCCCGCAGAGTCGTTTCGTAACGCACGACAGCCCGCCACTAATCGGTTCAGATCGTCGCTCGGAATCTTGGTGAAGATGGCTTGACGCAGCACCTCATCCGACACCGTGTCATCCAGTACCAGGCTTCCCAGCTCCTCCAGCACCTCGACGGCTCGTGTTCGTGCCTCCTCTGACGCGCGTAACAGCTCCTCATAGCGGTGGCGCGCCTTATTATGGACGCCGGTAATGAGTTTATCTTGCATCTCGATGATGCCATCTGTTGTTTCAGCACGAGCCGCCTGCAGAAAACACAAGACGATCGCCTGCCGTTTGGCGGGAGCGAACCGGCGCAAACTCCACACATCATAGCGGTAGCCCCAGCTGGCTAAGAGTCGACGCGTGGCGGGATGGACCTCGCTCAGGATCGGCAGGGTACTGAGATGGGAGGCGCACAGCTCCGTCAGTCGATCCAGTAAAGTGAGGAGGGCGTTCGGGGATTCTTTGCGTGGCACCGTCTTCAACCACTCCAGGCGTGAACGGAATCGCGGGACGCTCTTCTGAGGAGGTGTGTGATCCAAGTCTGGAGCACCACTGACCAACCAGGCATCCAGTTCCGCGGCGTGCTTCTCCGTGAGGGCCGCAGACAGCACCGTATACACACCCTGCAGTGCGGTTTCCCGTGCGGCCGTAATGGCATCGCGCAGGGTCGTTCGTCCGGGTCGCACGATCCGTTCCCGTTGGAGCCAGTCTTCCGCCACGTGACGGAGAGCCGTGGCGCGAGGACGGCCTTGGGCCATCGCGACCAAGTGATCGAACAAGCGCTCCCGTTGCGTGGCATCACAGCGCACGAACTGCAAGTACTGACGGATGCGTTCATAGTGTTCGTAGCGCGTGTTCTCGTGTTGCGGATAGCCATCCAACGGGATCGGCAGCACGCCCACCTGGGTCGCCACCGTTTCGAGGACGGCCTGGGGCAGATCCTGCAGCGAGCGCAGGAAGGCCCCACGCCATCGCAGGGTGCACAACAGCACGGCGAACCCGAGTTTGTTGAGGATGCCACGGCATTGATGGACCTGGACTAAATCCGATTCAGTCAGCGTGAAATATTTCCGCAGGGTCTCGGGATCAATGTCGACGGGCAGGCGGTCGGCCTCCGTGAGGCGCTCCTGATCATCGGTCTCCGTCGGATCGTTGTCTGAGGGAAACGACGCGGCATCCATCCTGATCGTGAAGACACGACTGTGCGAACACACACAAGCTAGAGCATTGTAATGGCTTGTCAACCTGAACGGAACGGGATCGAGAGCGGAGGGGGAAGCCTATGGAATATGAGAGATACCTACCTTGAAAAGCTGTGGCTAGACGCTATTGTTTCTTATTGTGGATTTTCGGGTGGATGTGGCTAATAGGCGTAGTTCCGAGTCAAACCGAAGCATTCTCTCAGCAGAGCGTTGAGTTCACAGCCCCGTCTGGGCCGAATCGCGTTAAGAATCTGGTCTCCGGTCGAGAAGGAGCGGGACATGATGGCCACTCCTACGACAGACATCTAGCTCAGCAATTCGAGTGCCTGGTTCAGTCTGGGAAAGTTGTCCACAGGATAAAGAATTATTCGAAGGTCATGTGAGCATTCGTGCGTGCCAACTGGCTAGAGAATAGAATGAAATTTATGGAGAGGAGACGTGCGACAGAACGAATGGAGGAGCTGTAGCATTACGCGCCATTGAATGGAGCTCATAACTCGCCAAAATCGCTACATGCGTAGCGCGGTTCGACTCACCTATACGTATATGTGCGGACCCAACGCACGATGTCCTGCGTACCGAGGGCCCGGATTGTCGCGCCACGTCATGTCCCCCTCTGAGTATGATCATAGTCGGGAGACTCTGAATGCCAAAGCGGACCCCCAGCGCCTGTTCCTTCTCTGTCTTTACCTTGACCAGACGAACGTCTGGCTCAAGAATCTTGGCTGCTTGCGCAAGGGCCGGTGCCATCACCCGGCAGGGCCTACACCACGGCGCCCAGAAGTCCACACCCCCGGGATGTCGTTCCGTGTCGCGTGCACATCGTAATCCGCCACGGTCAGAGCGATCGGCTGTCCGATGAACAGCGGCCTATGGCACTGCGCACTGGAACCATTGCTCACGCGGGTTCCCGGCACGCGATTGACGCTCTGGCAATGGGGACAGACGATGCGCACTGGCTCACTCCTCCGAATCCAATCCCGCCCGCTTCAGACGATCACGCAGGCGCTCGATCTCGGTCAGCAGATCAAGCATGACCGCCAGCGCGTCCGTGTTCACTGCAAACGCCTGTTGCAGGCGGGCGGCTCGGCGAGCACAGGTGAGGTCCCCCGCGCAGAATCGCCACCGTGACGGGTCTTCTCCTTCTTGCGCTAAGATCCCGACGTCGATCAATTCAGCAATCCATGACACCTCGGCCCGGCAGGCTCGCGCCAACTCCTCCGTCGTGAGCACGCCCTCATCGCCGATGATGTTCCCTGTCAGAATTTCATACTCCATGACAGAACCTCCTCACACGCCAAGAGCCCGTCGGGGATTGAAGGACAGTTCCTGCGCCATCGTCCGATAAAGCTCCTGGGCCCGCGCGGTGTCCGCTTTCGGAAGGACCACGTCCAGGACGAGATAGAGATCACCCGGCGGCTCGCCGGGAATTCCCCGGCCCTTGAGCCGAAGCTTCCGCCCGCTCTGCGAACCGGCTGGCACCTTGACTTCGACCACACCGGTCGGGGTCGGCGCTTTGACCGTCGCGCCGAGCGCCGCTTCCCATGGAGCAAGTGGCAGGGTCAGCGAGAGATCATGCCCCTCCACCCGGTACAACGCATGGGGATCGAAATGAATTTCTAGGTAGAGATCACCTCCGGGCGCCCCACCTGTTCCCGGCGTGCCTTGGCCGGCTAGTCGGATGAGCTGGCCGTCACGAATGCCTTTGGGAATCCGTATGTTGAGCGTGTGTTCGCGCAGCACCACGCGACCCTGCGCATCCAGTTGGGGTGCACGCAGGGTAATGGTGCGGGTCGCCCCATGAAATGCGTCTTCGAGCGGGATGAGGATCTTCGCATGATGGTCCTCGCCGCGCGCCCGGCTCGCATCGGCCTGACGAGCAAAATTGCCGAAGAGACTGGAAAAGAAGTCGCTGAAGTCGGGGGCGGCCTCCCTCGATGCTCTGCCCTGGGTGAACTCGAAACCTGTCCCCCAGTCCGGCGGAGGTGTAAAGTCCTGTCCCGCCTGCCAGCGGGTCCCGAGTTGGTCATAGGCCGCTCGCTTCTGTGGATCTTGAAGGACTTCGTAGGCCTCACCGATTTCTTTAAAGCGCGCTTCCGCCCCGGCCTCCTTGCTGACATCCGGATGATAGGTGCGCGCCAGCTTGCGGTAGGCTTTTTTGATGTCATCGGCCGTCGCGGTGCGCTCCACGCCGAGGATCTTGTAGTAGTCTTTGTATTCCATAGCCCTTCGGTTCCGGCTGTTCAGTCGATGATATCAGCGAGTGTTGACACGCGTACGATAGCGAAGATACCGGTGAACCTCCTTCGGTTATCTCCGCGCAGATTGTTCTACTAAATTAACATCCATTATCGCCTTCAGCTCAGCCCCGGTAATCACCTCCCGTTCCAACAAGAGCTGTGCCCCTTTTTGCAGAGCCGCTTTCCTCTCCTCCAGTAGTCGCCTCACCCGTCCATACTGCTCCTCGATAATTCGCCGCACTTCGCAATCAATCTCACGAGCAGTTTCTTCCGAGTAGTCCCCTCTTTCGGAAGCGACAGGAAGCTGGAGAAATTGTGGCTGTCGCTCTTGCTCTAAGGTGATGGTGCCGAGCTTGTCGCTCATCCCGTAGGCCTTGACCATGCTTTTTGCGATATCAGTGGCTTTCACGAGATCGTTCTGTGCTCCGGTGGAGGCCTCGCCGAAGATGGTTTCTTCGGCAATTCGCCCGCCCAGTAATACGGCCACTTTATTCTCCAACTCGGATTGCGTCATCAGAAACCGGTCTTCCGTCGGAAGCTGCAACGTATAGCCGAGCGCTGCTACGCCACGAGGAATAATGGAGATCTTCTGCACGTGGTCGGTCCCCGGAATGGACAGGGCGATGAGGGCATGACCGGTTTCATGATAGGCCACCCGTTCTTTCTCCATCTTGTTCAGGACGCGATTCTTTTTTTCCAAGCCCGCGATGACTCGCTCCACCGCCTCCTGCAACTCGTCGACGCTTACCTGGTCCTTCCCGCGACGAACTGCAAGCAGGGCCGATTCGTTGATCACGTTGGCTAGGTCCGCCCCTGAGAATCCTGGGGTCATCGCCGCGATCTGTTCCAGATCTGCGTCAGGGCGCAACGCCACCTTCTTCGCGTGAACTCGAAGCACATCCAGACGTCCCTTCTTGTCGGGGCGATCCACGGTCACATGACGATCGAATCGCCCGGCGCGGAGCAAGGCCGGATCAAGAATTTCCGGACGGTTGGTCGCGGCCATGAGGATGACCCCGACGCGAGGATCGAATCCATCCATCTCAACCAGCAGTTGATTGAGTGTTTGCTCCCGTTCCTCATGCGCCATGGGCCCCATACCCCGGGCTTTCCCAAGCGCATCCAATTCATCGATGAAAATGATACAGGGAGCTTTGCCCTTCGCCTGTTCGAAGAGGTCACGAACCCGCGCCGCCCCGACTCCCACGAACATCTCCACAAATTCCGATCCACTGATGCTGAAGAACGGCACCGACGCCTCTCCTGCCACCGCGCGTGCGAGCAGTGTCTTCCCTGTTCCAGGTGGTCCAACGAGTAAGATCCCTTTCGGGATCTTGCCGCCGAGCTTGGTGAATTTCTCCGGCGTCTTGAGGAATTCGATCACCTCTCGCAGCTCTTCTTTGGCCTCATCCACTCCGGCGACATCCGCGAATGTGACGTTGACGTCCTTCTCCATGTAGATTTTGGCCTTCGACTGGCCGACCTGCATAAAGCCGCCTTGAGCCTGTCCCAATCGCCGAAAGATGAAAAACCAGATGCCGACGAAGAGTGCGACCGGAATGATCCATGAAAGGAGATCGCGCAAGAACGTGGATTCAATGACGCCGGTGAAGGTGACTCCATGTTCATTGAGTTCACGGACGAGGTCCGGATCCTCAACCCGCACGGTCCGAAACGCTTTCTGTTCTTTTGAGTCCCCCTCAGATTTCAATGTTCCGACCAGCATATGGCTGGTCACCGCAACCTCAGCGACCTTCTCCTCCGCAACCAGCCGTTTGAATTCACTGTACGGAAGCTCTTCGACCTGGTTCAGTGCCAGAATGAAGTCATGCACGATCACCACCGCCATGACGGCGAGCAGCACATACCAAATTGAAAAGGAGACCTGCCTATTCATCGTTCCTGTTCCTCCGTGGTGCCTCGCGAGACCGTGCCCGAGATCGCCCGATTGAACATGCACCGATTCTCATGTTCGCGCTACACGCTGGGATAAAGTTCCGACGCAACTGGTTCAGCTCGTCATCCTGAGCTTGCCCGTTGCAAACAACGACCTAGTCACTGGTTAGAGGACTGGCACACCTCTTGTCGCTCTTGGCCGAAGAGATTGACCCTAACGCGCCGTTCAGCGGCGAGGTGGCTTCCCATCATCCCCGCGTGTCCAAGATTATGCCCGCTTCAGGCTTCGACTCCGCAGTATAAATATCCGTCTCGACGTCTTGACACCCTCCTGGCTCATGCTGAACCGTACTGAGGTGTTCCGCCGAAGCGGGATAGAACCCGAACCACGGTAGAATTAGAACAGCTCCGAAAGCTGTTTCTTGATCTTGTCGAACCACCCCTTGCCACTTTTGCCGCCGGAGGATTTTTTCTCCAACTCATCGAGCTGCTCATAGAGAGGTTGATAGGCCTCCTTATTGCCATACCCCAGCACCTCGCCTCGTTCCAGTTGCTTGCGCGCGGCGTGAAGAATATCAGCCAATTCCGTATTTTCGGTGCTGCTCCGATCCTGCTTTTCCGCAAGTTCCTGTGCATGTTTCAGTAACTGTTCTGTTCGCAGCTTAGGTAGCTGGACCACTTCGGTTGTCACCACCAGAGTATTGAGGGCTGCCTGCAACGCGGTCTTCGCCTCCTTGATCTTCCCGTCGTCAATTAAGGGCGTAATGGCTTTGATCGCATCCGGATAGGTGGCCAGCGGAATATTGATGATCCGATATTGAATTTCGCTGGACAGCGACGCCACCAACGGACGGGCCTTTTGAATGTCTCCATCGTCGAGATACTCCTTGGCTTTCTCGATGGTCGTCTTGATGGTTTCCGGACTGGCCAGTACGTCCTCCGTCACAACCTGGACATCCACAGGGGCCAACGCCAGGGCAGGTTCCCGCGCCACGATGACTTCGAGTTTCCCCGTCACCGCGGCCAGGGCCGCCAACGCGCGGTCCGGTTTGTTCTCGTCCAACGCCTTGAGCGCCTTCTTGGATTCATCGAGGGCGGCCGTCGCCTCAGCTAGTAGTTTCTTTCGTTTTTCGGTGGCGGCATCCGCCGTTTGTTTGTCAACCTCTGGCTGCACCGATTGGGAGGCTTTGGATTGAGTCTCGCCTTTCTGAGATGCCTGGGCCTTGGTTTGAGGCTCGGCTTTTTTTGCAGGTTGTTGGGCATCGGCGGCACAGACACCCGTGGGCAAGACCACTCCCACGCTCAAGAAAGACACGGCAAGAGCCCATGTTAAGAGAGTCAGACGCGTCATGTGAGTCCTCCTTTCACGCAGTACATACACATTGAGCACATCGAGAGATCGAACCGGCATCCGTCCGAGGATGCCGGCCGCTTCGTCTCATTTGGAATGAGCACGACCATCGATCGAGTATCGCGATCCTCCCGCAGATCAGGACTGGCAAAACCCCTAGTCCTGTGTGAGATGGGGAGGCCGACCACACGGCAGGTGTTGATAGGACGAACACGCCGTGCGAGCATCATCCACTGCCTACTGCGTAGTCGGGATTGTGATTCCCTGTGACGACACCAATTAGTGAGGGGCTTGGCTACCATCATGCCACGCCCCTTCTAGCTCGTATGTTGGGTACATACATCACTGCCAGACCCATTTCGAGAATCCCCACACGAGTGCGCTTACCACCATCACCAGACCCACCCCGACACCATTCTGTGTTGCCATGTCAGTCCCGGCCTCGTTGAGCAGAAACGGCACGGCGATGAGCCAGCCCCCGACCGCTGCTACGAACCATGGTAGATGTTTCATTGCTTCTTCCCCCTCCCTTCCTATGCGTCATCGGCTCGTGTTCACGCATTCTTCGATAGGATTCAACGATCTGCTCTGTGATAACTCGATCACAGGATTCGGATCGCGACCATGATCGGCGCCACGATGAGCCAGGTCGCCACCAGCGCCCGAATCCAAGAGAGCACTTTCATGGCCGACCACCTCCTTTCGCACTCACCCCACGAGTAGTCTTCAATGAGTTCACCAAATCAGGGTCCTTCTCTCCCCACACTCCCTCACCCACGTGCCTGCTTGATCTGTGCCCCAGCTCGGTCCGGCACCGCCGTCTGTTCGTTCGAAGTCCGGTCCTCCGGCACTGGAATCGGGATACTCCGTTCTTGTGCGTGACGCGCTTGCCCTTCCCCCGAAGCCGGTTGACCCGTGAGATCGGTGATCGTCACGCTCAGTTCGCGTTGGTCACCATTCAGTTTACGAATCTCCGTCAAAGTGGCCATCGTGGCACGATCCTTCCAGATCGTCTTCTTTTCTGAGTAGGCTTCGGGTTTCGTATAATATTCGTACAGATTCTGTTTTATGGGCTTCCCATACGACTCTCGTAATTGTGTGAGCAGTCCAGCATACCCACCAGGGACATCGGCATACACATAATAAAGGATGAATTCCCGGAGCCGATCGGAGAAACGATATTCAATGCGGTGGAGGGGCCGTTCTTGTGATGGCACCACCACCGTCCGGTCAGCGTGATCACGCCCTCCGAGGGACACTGGCTTCGCCTCAGGGACGACCGCTGTGAATTCAGACAGCGTCATCCCGAACTGAGCGTTCTGAAAGGCACGCGGGAGTGTGGCGTCCGTTGACACACCTTCTGTGGCGATGCCCGGCGTGGCCACCAATCCCAGGACCAGGCAGAGCATCACGAGTATGGTTACCATTCTGAATGTGATTGGCATCGTCGGTCCCTCCTTTCCTCTGTCTTCAACTCGCACCAGGGACATCCCGTGAAGATGTCCCTGTTCCTTTATCGCGACCACCGCTGATGTGGCCACGAGAAATAATCAGCCCTTCCCAGGACTTGTGCGTTCCACATTTGCCAGTGATACGTCATCATCGTTTCCTCCCGGATTCAGTACGGCAACCGCACCGCCCTCAACTAGGCCGCAGCCTGAAGAGGCGGATACTGGGTGTCGTCGGATTGACGTCTAATTTCGTCGGAGGACATGGACACGGTGGTGGAGTCCGAAGACACCATCGCCATTCCCATCAGCACTACCGCCATCGCCCCACCGAGCGCCAGGCCCGCATCAATCATGGAGCTCATGTCCATCATCGTGTTCACCTCCCTTCCATGACCGAGCGTGGGCTCGCCAAAGTCATGGCGAGACCCTTCCACACGGGTCAGCAGTTTGTTAGAAATCGTTACGCTGGAGCGGGAGGACTGCGTGAAGGGCCGAGGTGCACACCGCTATGACAGGTGGCTAGACAGTGGGCCCTTCACCAACGTCCATCCAGTCCAGTCTGTCAATTCTGATAATACGAGTAATTCCAAAATAAGATGAGTCAAGAGGGGGAGATGAGAAAAGGTACAAGGCACTGAGTGCTTGAGACATTCTTGACAATCCGTGCCAGTCCTTACGCTGGGTGCATCGACTGGTGCACCACACGATGGACATGAGTCTCTCTCCAATTCTATAAGCCTCTCAGCCGACGATTGAGGAGGATCGTGCTGTTCACCGTCCCGGATACCTCCTCGTCTCCTATCCAACTTGATTTTCTTTTTCCTGTTATTACCTCCCCTTACGGCACCGCATGGTAAAGCGAACTGTCACGGATACTGTAATGAGATCGCCCGTGAGCATGCCTCTTCGCGATCGCTTGTCGGAGGCGATTCTCCAAATGCGCCGCACGCGCACGCAGGGGGTTGACCCTAAACTAAGGAGTCGAGATCATCTCCGCGGATCTGTATCAACCATCAAGGAGCAACGAGATATGGCTGAACTGATCGCCACGCTCACGATGGGAGGGATTGTCGTAGCCATGGCGACTGCCATGGCGTACCTGGTTATATATCTATTCGGCAATCACGACACGCACTCACGGTCGAGCAATCCGTTCGCCGGACCCGATGCACGACAGCCCCGGCGAGACGCCTCTTGATGACTCTCGCCATGAGCAACCAGCTTGGCTGCTGCTCCACTTAGAATCCAACCGTCATCAGAACGACCACCTCGACTCCGACAAGAACAGTGGCGAGCAGACTGAGTCGCCAGAGTCGATGAGAGGGGGGAACAGCCCGTCCATTCTCGAACAACGGGCTGCTCCTCGATGACAGGGTTGGCAGAGGGTAGTTACGCGACCTTCACCTCAATGGCCTTGGGGACAGCCGCTGGTGATTTGTGCAGGCGCAACGTCAGCACCCCATCTTTGAATTCCGCATTGACCTTAGTTGCGTCGACCACATCGGGAAGCGTAAAACTTCTGACGAACCGTCCATAGGACCGTTCCACGCGATGAATTCGACGACCCTTGTCCTCTTGCTCCTCCGGTCGCTCACCTTGCAACGTGAGGATGCCGCCCTCCAACGTGACCTTGATGTCCTGCTTCTTGATCCCTGGAAGCTCCGCCTTGACCTGAAATTCCTGATCGGTCTCGCTGATGTCGACGGGAGGGACCCAATCGGCCGTTATTATGGTGTCCGTTCCGTCGTGGCTCTTCACGTCTTTTCCGGCTAATAGTCGGTTGAGCCGATGGCTCATATCTTCCAACTCCCGAAATGGATCCCAGCGTACCAGATTCATGATGAACCTCCTTTCGTGGTGTGACCACATGCGCAGGGCCACCCCGTATGGATGTAAGGTATGCCTTCATACGCGGTGCTCTTGCGTTCACGAGTATCATAATTCTCGTTTTGTCTTGGTCAAGAGATTGGCCCAGTCCATCTCCTGAATCAGCGTCCTGTCGGTCTTGACTTGTGTTCGAACGGAATTACCTGCGTTGTCAGTCACGCGGAGTCGTCAGGCGTGGACGGATGATGACACTGCATGATGACTTCCCTAATCAGTCACGAACCATCACCCATCGCAAGAACGAGAGACGCGTGAATGGTCTCTTGTGGGTGGTGAAGTGTCACGACTGAGTAGCGGGATAGCGTTGTGCTTCCACAATTGGAGAGAGGAAGTGCCAAGAGGATGGAGATTCGCCATGGAACCGAGAAGTGCAAGTACAGTTCTAGCAGGGACGTTCGATGCCGCCATCGTTCAGCCCGCAACTGCGGTTGGCAGACAACAGGCTGCAGGCTATGACTTTCAGCACCCAGCCGTCTTACGAAATATCCCGCCGCCGACTGTTCGCTTTAGTCGCCCTCTGCGCTGGTGGTCGCTCGATCGGCCCAGGCGGCGGGCGATGATCATGCGTCATCGGGATCGCCTCCTCAACGACATCATGCGCACGGGTGGCAGAAAAGGTCGGTGAAGAGCGGGAGACCTCGCGATGAGAGAATTACTTGCCGCGTTACCGCGCACTGAAGTGATGGGCTTGGTCGTCTTCGGCCTGATCATCCTGGCGTTCATGGTGAGCGCGTGGATGACGTGGCGGACGGACCGGAAATCGACAAAATGGTGAATATCCGGTGTCGAGAGGTTCATGTGGGGACGGCCAAAACTCAATCGCTCATGCTGTATTCCCAAGGGTGACAAGAAATCACCCTCGATTTCCACGACAGATCTGGTGACCTGAGGTCTACCCTAGAGGAACCAGTGGAACGTCGCATACGAGGACTTGACCGGCGCGTGAGGAGCCTTATCGAAATCGGTGAAGGGAATGTCCACTGTACCAACTGGAAGAAAGGAGGAGACGCCATGGAGCTCATGAGCAAACTCAAAGACATGATTCCGTGGAAACGGAAACCGGTCGACACGCAGGAGGTTCTGTCGTTACGCGATGACATCAATCAGCTGTTTGATCGGTTTCTCATGTCGCCCTTGGAGACGGGATGGTCTCGGTTTGCCGGGGGCGGCTCTGGGATCGAGATGGACGAGACGGACGAGCACGTGCTTCTCCGTGCCGACATCCCCGGACTGGACCCGAAACACCTCAATGTCACCGTCCGGCCTGGTATGCTCCATGTCAGTTATGAGGACGAGCGTGAATGGCGTGATGGCAACGGGGAAGGCCGTGGCCGTCGCTACACCGCGTTTCATCGAAGTGTGGCCTTGCCGGACGGCGTCGATGTCTCGAAGACCGAGGCTGCCTGCAAGCATGGAGTGCTGGCTGTTCGAATACCCTGGACGCCCGAAGCCAAGGACCGATCGCGTCGGATCGTGGTATCCGTCGAGTAGACAAGGGACATGAGCAATGTTCTGGGGCGGTTGCGTATCCACCGCCCCTTGTTCTTCGCCCCTCTCCAGAATTCGCTTCAGTCAATGTCCCTCCCTCGGCCCGACCCCACGGCCTCTCTTCTGGGATCGCCTCCCCTCTGACAAGACCTCACGGTTGCCGGAGCGCTTCTCATGGGGGTAACGGGAGGGAAGCTGCGATGGCACGCAATAGCGAGCTCGAATCAGCCTCACACACACGTCCACATTTCGTATTGCCCCTGGCCCTCTCCTCCCACGACGGAGGGTTGAATCTAGCTATTCCGCTCATGACGCCCTAAAATTGCCCGTTCTGCCTACGTGAAGCCGTGTTGATGCGGAGGCTGGTGCGGCGATGGGCGAGGGCTATCCTCACTTTCGAGCGTCCTATACCCATGAGGAGCTCGTCGAATTCTTTCTCTTGACTCCTGCCGATCTCGAGTTGGTTTTCGGATGTCGCACCGATGTGAATCGGTGTGGGATGGCGCTCCTGCTCAAAGCCCTCGACTACTTAGGCCACGTCCCCGACGGGCTGGAGGAGGTCCCGCCGGAAGTCCGCACGTTTGTCGCCAGTCAGCTTGGTCTGTTGTGGGATTGCTCTGAGCCCTATGCCTGGGAGAGTCGCACGCGGGATCACCATCTGTCATTGATCCGACGTTATACGGGATGGCGTCCCTGCGACGCCTTCGACAAGGACGACCTCGAACAATGGTTGCAGCAAAAAGCCGCGTATGAGGTCCACACACTGGACGGCCTGTTCGCGTGCGCCTGCCACCGGCTGCGGTCTTTCCGGGTGGAATTACCTGCCGAAGGCGAACTCCAACGCGTCGTCCAGAGTGCACTGAGCGGGTTTTTTCAGGATACCCAACGGCACATCGCGGCCGCCATTCCTCCCGAGGTGCGCCTCCGCATCGACGCTCTCTTAGTGGTGCCTGAGGGACGCGTCATCTCCGAGTTTGAACGGATCAAGGCGGATCCCGGGAAACCAGGGGTCGGTCAATTTGAAGCCGAGGTGGAGAAGCTGCGGGCGATTCGCGCCGTGGGGCTGTCGCCGGATCCGTTTGAGCGCGTCCCGTGGAAAGTGCTCCAGACCTTGCGACGGCGGGCGATGAACGAGAAGGCCAGCGACATGCGCGAGCACAGCGACGAGATCCGGTATGCCCTGATGGGGTCTGTGCTCCACATGCGAGGCCTGGAAGTGACCGATGACGTGACCCGCATGGCCATTGAACTCATCCACCGCCTCGACGTGCGCTCAGAGAAGCAGCTTCACCGCGAGTGGTTGGCCGATCTCCAACGCGTGGATGGCAAGCTGCAGATTTTGTCGACAGTCGCCAAGGCCGTCATTGAGTCTCCGGATGGGATTGTTCGTGAGGTGCTCTTCCCACGCGTGAAGGAGGAAACGTTTCAGCACCTGGTGGCCGAGTTTGATCTGACCGGACCCAATCTGCGTCTGCTTCGACAAGCCATCATGCAGCGTAAGTTTGCGCGTCACTACCGGCGCATCCTGCCCCTCCTCCTGGAGACCCTCACCTTTCGGAGCGACAATCGCTTTCAGCCCGTCCTCGATGCGCTGGCTCCCATTCAACGACATGTGCAGAGCTCCCATCGATACTTCCCGGCGGAGGAAACAATCCCGCTCGAGGGGGTTGTCACCCCAGCCTGGGAAGAGAAGGTGTGTGACGCGATCGCAGGTGAACGGAAGATCCATCGGCGGTATTACGAACTCTGCGTGCTCCAGAAACTTCAGCGGGCGCTGAAATGCAAGGAGATTTGGGTCGAAGGATCCTACGCCTTTCGCAATCCAAGCGAGGATATGCCGCGTGACTGGGGTGATGAGCCGCGCCGCCGGCTCCACTACGAAGCGTTGGGCAAGCCGGTGGATGCACAGACGTTCGTGCGCACGCTCAAGACACGCCTGGTGGAGAGCTTAACCGCCTTCAACCGCACCATGCCACAACTGAATCATGTGCGCATCTTCCATCCCAATAAGAATGAGGAGCGTGGCTTATGGGCGCTCACCAAGCTGGAGCGACAGCCTGAAGCGCACAGTCTTGGCCTCATCAAAGAGGCGATCACCACGCAGTACGGAATTTTGGACTTGCTCGATGTGTTCGTGGAAGCCGATCGGCTGGTCGACTTCACGCGCTTCTTTACGCATTCCGGTACCAAGGAAGTGCGTTCCCGCGAGGCATTGCGTCCCTTATTGATCCTGGATCTGTTTGCCGAAGGGACGAACACGGGCATCCGGCGGGTGGCCAACGCCAACCACCACTACAGCTACGACGAGCTCCTGTATGTGCGCAAGATGTACTTCTCGCCGGAGGCGCTGCGCAACGCCAATGCCGCTGTAGTCAATCGACTCCTGGCGTTGCGGAACCCACAGCTCTGGGGTCAGGGCGCCAGCAGTTGTGCATCGGATGCCACCAAATTTGAGAGTTGGAAGCAGAACCCCATGACCGAGTGGCGAGCCCGGTACAACGGCTACGGGGTCATGGTCTATTGGCACGTGGAGACCAACGCCGTCTGCATTTACTCGCAGCTGAAGAGTTTTTCCAACTCCGAGGTGGCGGCCATGATCGAAGGCCTCGTGCGCCACGACACGGATATGCGGGTCGAGAAGAATTTCGTGGACAGTCACGGTCAATCAGAGGTCGCCTTTGCGTTTTGCGACCTGCTCAGCACCGTGCGCCTCATGCCGCGGCTCAAGCGCATCAAATATGAGCGCCTGTATCTGCCCGGCCCTGGGACGGCTGCGGAATATCCCCATCTCGCCGGCACCTTTGCTCGGCCCATCCGGTTTGAATGGATCGAACAGCAATACGATGAGATGGTGAAGGCCACCGTGGCCCTCAAGCAGGGCACGGCCAGCGCGGACGCGATTCTGAAGCGCTATAACTCGTATAACCGGACGCACCCGACCTACAAAGCGTTGACCGAGCTGGGCAAGGCCGCCAAGACCCTGTTTCTGTGCCAGTACCTGTCCTCCCGCGAGACCCAGCGCGAAGTGCACGAAGGGCTGAATGTCGTGGAAAACTGGAATGCGACGAATGACTTTATCTGCTACGGTCGCCAAGGCGAGTTGGCAACCAACAGCCGTGAACAACAAGAAGTGGTGACGCTCTCGTTGCAGTTACTGCAAAACTGCTTGATGCTGATCAACACGATTCTGGTCGAGCGCACGATTGAACAGGAAGGACTCTGGGGACGGCTCAGCGCCGAGGATCATCGGGCCCTGACGCCGCTGTTCCATGGGCACATCAATCCATATGGCCAGTTCACGCTCGATCTGGCACGCCCGTCATTTTTGAGGGCAGCCTAGTGACTCCAGTCACCAGGACGCAACTATACTGCGTCGCTGAAGTGGAGGGCTGTTGCGTGCCATCGCAGCTTCCCTCCCGTTACCCCAAACAGGCGCACATGGCCTCCGGATCCTTACCGACGTGGTCCAACACAACGCCAGGTTGTACGTGCGAATATTCTTTCTCGACGTTCCGTCTCGCCGCCTTGGCACGATAGAAGTCTGCCAGCGTGCTCCTGAGGACGCGATGCAGCCATTGCGGGATACTCTCTCGCTTCTTGATCGCAGACGATTTGCTGAGGGCTCGCACGTAAAACTCTTGCAAAACCTCCTCAGCAATATCTGGGCTCCCCAGACGACCGCTCAGAAAGCGAATGAAAGCCCATCGGTTCTCGGTGAGCATGCGTGTCACATCGGTGTGGACCGAAGTGTTGACGTTGTTCGGTTCTGTTTGCGAGTGCACGGTCAATAATCCCCCTTCAAGACATTTCAAAGTGGACACCGGTGGCTCTGACCGTGGCCTTTCGAAAACACATTGGGCGACCACTCCAACACTGGTAAAGCTGACGCCTGGGTCTACCTGTGCCCAACACCGCAGACGATTCCCTCATCTTGGCTTACCCCCACAAGCCACCTGGCCCTCGCTCGTGCCCCACAAATCGTTTCGGCGACTTGAGAAATCGAACGCGGCAGCCTTCCGAGCAGAACAGATACCGCTGCCCGCCATGGGAGGCTGTCACGGACGATTCAGGCCCAATGGCCATCCCACACACCGGATCGCGATCGACTTCCGCATGCTCCGGCGATCGGCGGATTGGTCGTGCGCGGAGCAGATCCAGCATCAGGGCAAGTTCATCAAGGAGCAAGCGCGGGAGCAGGAAGTGTTCGCGCACCCGTTCACGACCGGCTGTTCCGAGTTGCTTGGCCTCTTGAGGATGTGTCAGCAGTCGAATCACCGCATGCGCACAGGCTTCCACACCATCGACCAGGAAGCCGCCGACGCCATCAGCCATCTGCAGGGGAATGCCACCGGCTTTCCCGGCGACGACCGGAGTCCCCTTCCATAGCGCTTCGGAGACGACGAGGCCGAACCCCTCACGAATCGACTTTTGAAGGACCACGCTCGACAGTCGCTGAAACGCGTTGACTTCAATGTTGCCCACGCCTGTTAAGTTCGTGAAGACGTGAATGCCTGGATCTTGGCTGGCTTCTGCTTTGATTCGGCGATACACATCCCAGCCCTCCGGATCATCGAGCGCCATCGAACCCACCAGCGCCAGGCGGAGGTCCGGCACGGCTTCGCGGGCCAGCCGGTAGGCTGCGATGACACCCAGGGGGTCCTTCCAGGGATCGAAGCGGGACACCTGGGTGATCAGCGGGCCGTCGGGGTGAATCCCGATCCACCCGAGGATCTGTCTGGCCAGCCCTTCCTCTAACGGCAGATTCTTTGGACTCAACGCATCGATGGCCGGAGGAATAATTCTGATGCGCTCAACGGGGAACCTGGGCGGAACGAACTCCGCCATGGTGAAGACCGCGGCGTCATAGTCCGCCACGTAGGGGAGCAGTAGGGCGAGCGCGTCCGGGTTTGGTTGCGAGGTGTCGATGTGGCAGCGCCAAATCCAGCGAGCCGTTCCCTTCCCGCGCAGGGAAGGAATGGCGGCGGGTTGGGGATCATGGATCACCACAACATCATAGTCCTCCTCCAGCAACTTCGCGTTCTCGTTGGCGCTGGCGAGATACGTTTCCCGCTGCGGCCCTGTGAGGCCAGTCGTGGCGCCCTGGAGTGCGTTGTGCAGCGCCTTGGTGGCCTGGAAGAAGGCCTCATCGCCCCGGATGATTTTCCAGTCCGCCACCAGTCCGAGGTCGTTGAGCAAGGGAATGACGGAGCGCAATAACTCCGACACGCCTCCTCCATAGGGAGTCGCATTCACATGCAGGACACGCACACCGCGCAGATCGTGAGACAGCTCTCGGAGAGTATCCAAGATCGAATCAGGTGCCACGCCTTGGTAGGCGTCGAGCCTTCGTTCCCCCACGTCGACGAGCTCTAGCATCACTCTCACCTCCCTCCGTCAATTGCGGCACATGGTACGGCCTGTTTGTCTGTTCATCGAGTGACACACCCTGCACGATCACGGTGTCGCCATAAGACCGTTCGTCTCCTCGTTCGCATCATTCACCGGTTCCCCGCGTTTTCACCTCGGAATGCCACCGCCAGAACGTATAAATCGCGGGAATGACCAACAGCGTGAGCAGCATGGCGGAGAGCACGCCGCCGACCATCGGCGCGGCCAACCGTTTCATCACATCCGCCCCCGTCCCCGTCGCCCACATGACCGGAATCAGGCCCAGAATATTGGCCGACCCGGCCATCGCCATCGGGCGGATGCGCTCGACGGCACCCTGGTGGACCGTCTCGATGAGCTCCTCCAGCGTTCGCAGGGTGCCAGCCGCCCGGCGGCGCTTACAGGCTTCATCAAGATAGGCCAGCATCACCGCGCTGGTTTCGGCCGCGACACCGGCCAGGGCAATGATCCCCACCCACACGGCAATGCTCATGTTGTAGCCGAGCCAGACCATGTACCAGAGGCCTCCGACCAGAGAGAGCGGCACCCCCAGCATGACCATGAGGGTTTTGGCCACAGAACGGAACGTGAAATAGAACAAGACGAAAATGATCGCAATCGTTAGTGGGATGAAGATCGTGAGCCGCTCCCTGACGCGCTGCATGAACTCGTACTGGCCGGACCAGGCGATGGTGTAGCCGGGCGGCAAGGTGATGGTGTCCCGCGCCACCTGTTTGAGATCCTCCACATAACTCCCGACGTCCCGGCCGGTCATGTCAACGAATACGTACCCGGCCAACATCCCATCTTCATCGCGGATCATCGGCGGCCCTTGCACAAATCGAAGCGTGGCCAGCTGTGCGATGGGCACCTGCACGCCGGACGGCGTGACGACGAGCACGCGACGCAGCTTTTCTGGATCATCCCGCAGTTCGCGGAGATACCGCACGTTGATGGGGTAGCGTTCCCGCCCTTCGATCGTGGTGTCGATGTTCTCGCCGCCGATCGCCGTCTCGATGATCTGGCCGACGTCCCTGACCGTCAGCCCATAACGGGCGATCTCATCCCGGTTGATCTCGAAATCGAGGAAGTAGCCGCCCGACACCCGCTCCGCGTAGACGCTCCTCGTTCCAGGGACATCCCTCAACGACATTTCGAGGTGTTTGCCGATCGCCTCAATCTGCTTGAGGTCCGGCCCGAAGATCTTGATGCCCACTGGCGTCCGGATCCCGGTCGTCAGCATATCGGTGCGGGCCTTGATGGGCATCGTCCAGGAATTGGTCACGCCGGGAAATTGGAGGGCCTGATCCATCTCATCAATCAAAGCCTCATAGGTGATCCCAGGCCTCCATTGCTCCTTCGGTTTCAGCTCAATGACGGTTTCGATCATGCTGAAGGGGGCCGGATCGGTGGAGGTATCGGCCCGGCCGGCCTTGCCGAACACCCATTCCACTTCCGGAAACGATTTCAGTTTGCGGTCCATCTGCTGGAGCAGCATCGAGGCCTGCGTGACCGAGATGCCGGGGAGCGTGGTCGGCATGTACAGGATCGTGCCTTCGTACAGGGGCGGCATAAATTCCGTCCCCATGCGCTGGAACGCGGGAATGATCGTGAGCGTCAGTCCGATCGCCAGCATGACGACCGCCACCCGATACTGTAACGCCAGGCGCAGGACCGGCGCATAGAGGCGTTGCAAGAGACGGCTCACGGGATGACGCTGTTCAGTGATAATCCGGCCCCGAATGAGAAAGGCCAGCAGGGCTGGAATCAACGTAATCGCCAGGAGCGCGCTCATAGCGATGGCCAGGTTCTTCGTCCAGGCGAGTGGCTTGAACAGCCGACCTTCCTGTCCCTCCAGCGTAAAGACCGGCATGAAGGCAATGGCGATCACCAGCAGCGAGGCAAAAATCGCGGGGCCGACCTCCTTCGCCGAATCGATCAGGACCTGTGTCCGGTCCCCAAGTCGTCCGCCGAGGTCCCACTCCTCCAGCCGTTTGTGCGCGTTGTCCACCATGATGATCGCCGCGTCCACCATGTCGCCGATCGCCACGATGATCCCGCCGATGGACATGATGTTCAGGCCGATCCCCATGAGATACATCGGGATGAATGAAATCAGCACGGCCAGCGGCAAGGTCACAATCGGCAGCAACGCAGAGCGGAGGTGCAGCAGAAAGCCGACGATCAACACACTGACGACGACCAGTTCTTCGACGAGATTCTCCGTGGCCGTGGCAATCGATTCCTGAATGAGGTCGCTCCGGTCATATGTCGTGACAGCTTTGACCCCCTTGGGCATCGAGGGCTCCAGTTCTGTGAGCTTCGCTTTGATCCGGTCGATGACCGCGAGGGCATTCTCCCCGAACCGCATGATAATGATCCCGCCGACCACCTCGCCCTTCCCGTCCAGTTCGACCAGCCCGCGTCGCATGTCGGGACCGAGCCGGACCGTCGCAACATCCCGCAGGAGAATGGGCGTTCCGTTCTGATTGACGCCGATCGCGATCTTTTCGATATCGCCGACCGACTTGATATAGCCGCGGCCGCGAATCATGTATTCGATGCCGGAAAATTCCACGACACGCCCTCCGACATCTTCGTTGCTCTGTCGGATGGTCTCGATAATGTGCGGAAGCGAGAGTTTGTAGGCGAGAACTTTGGTTGGATCAAGGTTGATCTGATATTGGCGCACGAAGCCGCCCACGCTGGCCACCTCGGCCACGCCGTCCACGCTTAACAGCCAGTACCGCAGATACCAATCTTGGAACGAACGCAACTCGGCCAGATCGTGCTGCCCAGTTTCATCGACCAGGGCATATTCGAACACCCAGCCCACCGACGTGGCATCCGGTCCCAACTGCGGCGTCACGCCGTCAGGCAGCCGGCCCGCGAGCTGGTTCATATATTCGAGGACGCGGCTTCTACCCCAATAGATGTCCGTCCCATCCTTGAAAAGGACATAGACATACGAGAAACCGAAGTCGGAGAAGCCGCGTACGACCGTAACGTTTGGCGCGGACAGCAAGGCCGTGACGATCGGATAGGTGATCTGATCTTCGACGAGATCAGGAGAGCGGCCCGGCCATTTGGTGTAGATGATGACCTGCGTGTCAGAGAGATCTGGAATCGCATCCACCGGCGTGTTCTTCATGGCCCAGAGTCCGGCTGCCGCCAGACCGAAGATCAGGAGGAACACAATGAATCGGTTCCGCGCGCTGAATTCGATGATGCGTTCAACCATGGTTAAACCTGTGATGCGTGATGGGTTTCGACGGGCTCTCCGTGTCCGGACCGGGACTTAGCACGTTCACCCCTCAATGTGTCATGCCCGCCATGCCGCCGACCGCGGCCTTCAGTTGACTTTCGGAATCGATCAGGAAGTTGGCCCCCGTCACGACGTGCTCCCCTGCCTTCAGGCCCTCGATCACTTCCAGCCAGTCGCCGGCCTTCGCGCCCAGTTTCACGCTCCGCCATTCCAGCTGTCCGCCTCCATGGTGAATGAAGAGCAGTTGACGTTCCCCAGACTCGAGAATGGCATCTCTCGGGACGACGAGTTTGGTGCCAAGCGGGATCTTCAGCTCTACGTTGGCGTACATCCCAGGCTTGAGTATCTCGCCCGGGTTGTCCAGCTCGAACCGCACCTTCACCGTGCGTGTCTGAGGGTCAAGCGTTGGATAGATGAAGGCCACATGGCCATGCAGCTTCGTGTTCGGATCGTAGGACAGCGTCACGCTCGCGCCTTGTCCCACCTTGATGGAGGGCAATTCATACTCGTAGATGTCGGCCTGAACCCAGATGCGGGATAGATCGGCGATGAAGTAGAGCTCCGTGCCCGGCGTTACGAAGGTTCCGGTTCTGGCCTCCATGCGAATCACGGTGCCCGTGGCGGGCGAATGGATCGGCAGCGTCCGCAAGACCGTCCCGGTCCGCTCCAAATCCTGAATATGGTTTTTCCGAATGTCCCACAACTGAAGCCGACGTCGGGTGGCGTCCAGTAGCTCCTTGGCACCTCTGGCCACCTCGGGGAATTCGCTCTGTCCCAGTTCCCGGTAACTCTGGAGCGCCAACAAGTACTCCTCTTGGGTCGCCACCAAATCTGGGCTGTAGATGGTGAACAAGATCTGCCCTGTTTTAACGTGATCACCAATCGCGCTCACCCGCAGTTCCTCGATCCATCCTTCAAATTTGAGGTTCACGCGCCCCACCAAGCGCTCGTCGATCTCAACGCGCCCCACAGTGCGAATGATCTTGTCGAGCGGGCGGCGCGTCGCTTCTTGGAATTTCACGCCGATGGTTTGGAGCCGTTCCGGAGCGATCGTCATCAGGTTGGCATCCGGCATGTCCTGCGCGGCGTGCTCGTTATGCCCTTTTGGAGCCGACATCGCCCTCTCGACGGATTGCTCCATGGCAGGCATGCTAGTGCTGGATTCCTTCGGCAGTTCAGTTGACGGTGGCCCCTGTTCGCGGGTCACGATCCAGAACGCGGCGGCAAAGCCCATCACCACCACGAGCGCCACGCCGGCGACAACCGTTGGGCGCGTCATGGGTGCCGTGCTCCTTCTGTGATCCGCTCTGCACCGTTCGACATCCGCGCACCATCGCCGGGCAGAGGGGAACCGGAGATCGTCAATGGGCCACCGGTCACTTCCTCCAATCTCGCGAGCGCCTTCTCGTGCGCCACCATTTCACCATGCAATTCGAGTTCGCTCTCCTGCAAGGTGAGTAAACTATTCAGCAGCGTCAGGAAATCCACTTTGCCGACCCCATAACCGGACTGGGAGGCTCGGAGCGCCAGGGTGGCTTGCGGGATGATCGCGTCGCGCAGAATTGCGACGAGCCGTTCGGCCCGTTGGGCCTGGACGAAATCATCCTTCACACGAAACAGAAGATCCTGCCGCGTGTTGGTGAGGCTCTCCCGCGCTTCGGTGGTTTCGGCCAACGCCTGCCTCACCGCCTGGCGTTGTTTGGTCGTGTAATAGAGGGGAAGGCGAATGCCGAGCATTACCTGAAAGCCGTGCTCATTGATGCGGTCGTTGTGCAGGCCGAGGGCGCTCACGTCAAAATCTGGATAGTACTCCCGGCGGGCGAGGGCCACGGCCTGCTCACCCCGTTCCACCCCTTTGGCGGAGGCCTGCAGAATCGGCGAGAACTCGTCCGCGCGTTGACTCAGCGCCGGCAAGGGCAGCGTCAACATCGTCATCTGGATTTCTTCCGGGGCTCCGAGTGGGCCGGCGGGCGGCTGGTTCAAGAGTCGGTTGATGGCGGCATGCAGGCTCTCCTTTTGCTGGTCAAGCACCGCGAGACGATCCAGGACTCGGGAAATCTCCACCTGCGCACGGAACACGTCTTGCTGCGCAGCCTGGCCGACGGCATATCGCGACTTGGCTGTTCTCTCGAACTGCATCAGGAGGATTTTGTTCCGTTCGACGATCTCGATCGCGTCATGGATAAAGTGCAAATCAAAATACGCTTCTTTGAGCCGGGCAATGAGGCGAAGCCGTACGGCCAAATATTCCTGTTCAATCCGGTCGGCCTCACGTTGAGCGACTTCCCCTTTGAGGCGGAGTTTGCCGGGAAAGGGAATCTCTTGACCGAATCCGTACATGGCCCCTTGGAGGGGCTCCCTCATCGGCATCCGTTGATAGCCCAGCTTGACCGTCGGATCCGGGAGCGTTTGCACTTGTGGCACGACGGCCTTCGCCGCTTCCCATCGTTGACGGGCTGCCTTGATCTCGGGATTGGCGGCATCCAGTTCTCGAATGAGGCTGGAAAGATTCACGTGAGGTTCGGCCGCTTCATCGGTTGCGCCGACCGGCCAGGGCACAAGCAGGAGCGTCAGCGCAATCAGCCACTGAGGCCGCACTTGCGAGAATGAAGGAGGAATACGAGTTTGTGTCATGGCGCACCTCAGTCGGTAAAAGACATCACTCCCTGCTCCGTGTCAGCAGCCAAGCAGGGGACGACGAAACCGGAGGTGCGGGATCAGATTCGGAGGACCGAGGAGGAAGCGATGGAGATGGGCACAATGGAATGGGCACTGCCCACAGACCCAATAGGCCGAGCTGAAGGACTGACCGGAGTCGTGGCACCACTGACGAGTATCAGAGGAGCATACACATCTGCGACCACACTGATCTTAATATGACGTTCAGGAGATGAGGTCAGTGACGCCGGACACATGGTGGTTCCGTCCATTGGACAGGATGTGTGACTCATCTCTCCAGCCAGCTGCGGCATGTCGTCCGCCAACGACAGATCCGGTACCGCACACATAACCCCTATCACCTGGCAGAAGGCAAAGACTAGAATCACAAGCCGGATGTTAGTTGGGACAGTCATCATGGAAAGAGGAGACCTCACGTCAACCCGCTCAGTCTATGTGAACTCCAGCAGCTCAATCAAGGCCGATATAGCCCTCTGCAGAAATCAAAAGCATCAATAATGCCAGCATACCACTGTGAGGACCTTCATGGACTAACGATTGTGATTCCGATGGCTTGCGACGACCAGCGTTGAGGCTCTCGATCTCCTTCTACGCAACGAGTGGGGCATTTTGGGACAGCCGGGCATCGAGGGAGCTGTAGCGAATCGCGTCACGTGAAAAGATGAACGAGAACCTACGATTGGCGAGGTGATGCAACAAGCAGTGGTCTGTCGGTCGCTCGATGGGGCCCACGACATGTCATACAACCGAGCCTTCAACCAGGCTGCTACGCTCGTGTGTGAACAAGGCAGAGATCACAGCCGAATACGATTCACGGTCGGGTTCAGGATGTGGTCTTAAGCTGGGGCAGGACACAGCAAGGTTATCTCAGGAATGAGATGGCTACCTCTGTGACAAAAATCTTGTTGACGGCGGTACTAACCCATAGCCATTGCTGTTTCATCTGCATAAAGTCAAGGACTTAAGCCGCCCTTGACTCTGTACCTTGGTACAAGGTGTATCGTGTTGTGGCGTGGGACAGTAGAGGAAGCAGAGGAAGCAGAGGATATCGTACCTTGGATAGAAGCTCGTCTTGTCCTTTGAAAACACACCGCCGATTTGGCGGCGGGTGCAAGGCCTCAGCTCCAGAACCAGAAGACGCGATCGGGCAGATAGGGGCGTCTGCCTAAGACGACGAGACTGTTTTTCAATCAAGGAGGGGCAATGATGGCTGATCGTCTATGCTACGAGACAAATTTTACGTGCGACTTCTCATGACCCTCGAGGAAAGCTATGAGCTGGATCGCAGGAAGAATTCGGTCCAATACCCCAACGTCCTCTGATGCATGGGGCCACTGACCGTAGTCCTGTGTGCCGCACAGGTGTTTGAATCAGCACCGTAGTTGAGTGCGCAGGTTAAGCACAAGGTTATGCTATGGGTGCACATTTCACGATAGGGCGTCTTGCGAAAGCTGTCAGGGTCAATATTCAGACAGTCCGGTACTACGAGCGTCTGAAGCTTATCGAGCCAACCGAGCGCAAATTGTCAGGGTACCGGCTGTACGATGAGGCGACGCTCAAACGCCTTCGGTTCATCAAGAACGCGCAAGCCTTGGGCTTCACACTGCATGAGATTGCGGAGCTCTTGAACCTCCGGGTGAGCTCCAAAACCAGATGTGGGGATGTTCAACGGAAAGCAGAGGCAAAGCTGGCGCATGTGAAGGTGAAAGTTCGGGAGTTGCAGGCGCTGGCCCGGGCACTACAAGGATTGATCCGGAATTGCCGTGCTGGACAGCCGACCGAGCAATGTCCGATTCTCACAAGTCTGGAAAACGAGAACAAGCGGTCTGGGCGAGGACCGGCCGGCCGCGAGTAAGGACGCAAGAGAGCGATGGAGGACAAGTCGGTAGGAGCGGAGGGGAACCTGAGAGGTACCGCGAAGGATTTCTCGCAACTCATCAGCCGAAGGAACATGATCCTGTATGAACAAGGGTGAAAAAACTACGGCAATTGGCGGGCTTGTGGCGGCATTTGTTGCCTCGCTGTGCTGTATCGGGCCGTTGGTGCTGGCGGCCTTGGGCGTCGGTGTCGGGGCCACCGGCTTTTGGGTCGACACGGCTGGTGTCCTCAAGGGGATTATCCCGTATCGGCCATTGTTCATCAGTCTCACGGCGCTTTTACTGGGCTTCAGCTTTTATTTGGCCTATCGGAAACCAAAGGCGCCCGCGTGCGCGCCGGGGGAAAGGTGTGCTCCGGGAGCGATGATCGAGACGAATCGGCTCGTGCTTTGGATGCTGGCAGCCTTTGCGCTTGCACTGCTCTTAGCGCCGTACTGGCTGGAGATCCTGACGAGATAGCGGATCGAAGCCTTGAGGGCTATGGAAGGGGATGAGTACGAAGTGTGAAGAGGTTGTAATTGAGGAGGTGATTGATCATGCGAACATGGATTGAACGGGCGGTTGTGATAATAGCGGCGATAGTCATGCTTGGCGCGACTACCGCTCACGAGGTTGTAGCGGCCAGTCAAGGGGCGCAGTCGGTAACCTTGGACATAGACGGCATGACTTGTGGAGCTTGCATCAAGGATGTGAAGGCTTCCCTGGCTAAGGTGCCCGGTGTCAGCGCTGTGGAGATCGTAGTGGGAACGAAATGGGTCTTCTTCTCCGATTACGCCGACGTCCGCGCCGTAGTGACGTACGATCCGGAGAAAGCAGGGGCGGAGTCGTTGGTCAAGGCTGTTGAAGCGACGAGTAATCCACTGTCGGCCTACAAGGCCCGAGTGCTTGTAAGGAGATGAGTAGGAAAGCAGGGCGAGGACGAAAAGAGGAGGACAATCGCATCATGGATCAAGCCACCAAAGGCGAGCACGAACGATTTGCCGAACTGAGGAAGTTAACTCCGAAAGTCACCGGTGGGCTGTTGCGTATGCGACAGGAAACCTATCGGGATGGGACCGTCGCCGCGAAATACAAACTGCTCACCGCCATGGCCATTTCGATCGCACTTCGTTGCGAGCCCTGCATTCGGGCCTACGTCCAGATGGCATGCGACAAAGAGGTCACGCAAGAGGAATTGATCGAATTCCTTGAAGTGTCGATGACCATGCAAGGCTGTCCCGGTGAAGAATGGGCCTTAAAAGCCTATGCAGCATATAAGGATTGCCTTGCGGGCAGGGCAACCGAAGACCTGTCTGCTTGTTGTAAGACTATGGGCACGAGCCAGACTGACGAGTGATTGTGGATCTGGAAATGGGGATGCCGTTGACGGTTGGGATGGCCAGGGGATAGACTAACGCTATGCAAGTCCATTCCCATCGCTCTCAGGCTCCTATTGCCACGACCATCGTCCTGTTCCTATTGGCGTTCAGTTTCAATGCGTACGCCTGTCTTCTGCCGCTGTCTGGCACCACCGAGGCCTCGATGGCCAACGGCTGTTCAACTCCCGTGGAACAACCGAGTCGGCAATTGTGCGACGCCTTCAAAACTCTAGGAGTCGAGTCCTCCTCTCAGTCATCTTCGTTGCTCATGGACCACCATTGGTCGGCAGACCATGCGCTGGTCGTACGTCCCGCCGTGAGCGGTCGGCTCGTACGGATTTCTAGTCAATATGACACTCTTGCATCAAGTTCTCCTCCGCATCAGTCGCTCGCGAGCACAGTGCTTCGCATCTGATCTCCCCGGTTCGTCCTTCACCATTTTCATCATCACGTCATCTGCCCGGCGCTGAGCCCTGGCTCATCCAGTCGCTTCCTCTGTAGCAAGGATGGGTGCTCGGGATCGGCGGGAGTAGCGGGCAGGACACCTCTTGGGGAGGATCGTCATATGACTCGTTCAATTCAGTGTGTGTTGCTGGCCATAACAGTCTTGAGCATGATCTTCGCGACAGCTGGCCGCCACGTCGCCTATGCCGTCGATCCGACGACACCGCCGTCCTTGGGGTTACCGGACTTGATTCAGGAAGCCTTGGCGAGAAATCCCGAAATTGTGGTGGCGCGCAAGCAATGGGAAGCCTCCTCGCACCGGATCGCGCAAGCACGGGCGCTGGAGGATCCAACTCTGTCGGTCCAGTGGTGGAACTTCCCGGAATCGTTCAATCTTGGGCAATCAGGGAACACGATTATTGGGCTGTCCCAAAAATTTCCCTTTCCCGGAAAACTCGCCCTGAAAGAGGAGGTCGCCAGCCGGTCGGCCGAGATGACTGAACAGGCCCTTCGGGCCAGAGAACGGGATCTGATCGCTCGCGTGAAGCGAGCCTATTACGACCTGTTTCTCGTTCACAAGGCTATCCAAATCCATCATGAGCAGATCGCCCTGCTCAGACAATTTGTGGAGAGCGCCATGGCGAAGTTTCGGACTGGAAAAGGGAGTCAGGTGGATGTGCTCAAGGCGCAGGTGGAACTCTCCATGCTGCATCAGCAACTCCCGGTGTTGGAGCAGCGTCACGACACGGCGCAGGGCGCCGTCAACACGTTGTTGAATCGAGATCCGCGGTTTCCGTTGGGCCGTCCACGCGAGCCGCGTGAGGCCCGATTCGACAAGGATCTCGACGAGCTGTTTCAGCTGGCGGTCAAGGCCAGACCGGAGCTCAAAGCCGCAGGCTTGGCGGTGCAGCGCAACGAGCAGTCCCATGCGTTGGCCCAGCGTCAGTACTACCCAGACTTCAACGTGGCGTTTCAGCGCTTCCAGAACTTTCAGGCCAAGGACGGGTTCGGCGCCGTGGTATCCGTCAATGTGCCGTTCGCCTTCTGGACCAAGCCGAAGCATGACGCCGCGGTCCACGAGGCGGCTGCAGGGATCGCGGCAGCCCAAGCGGATCACCAGGCGCTGGAAAATCTGACCCGCTTCCAGATTCGCGATCTACTGGCGCAAGTCCGCGCCAGTTGGGAAGTGGCCGTGCTCTATCGGACCACGGTGCTGCCGCAGGCGGAAGAGAGTATCACGGCCGCGCAGGCTGGGTACCGTACGGGCAGGACGTCTTTTCTGGATCTCATCGAGGCTGATCGGGCGCTGCGGGGGTTTCAACTGGCCTACTGGCGAGCACTCGTCGAGCGGGAATCCCGCCTGGCTGAAGTGGAACAGGTCGTGGGCACAGAATTATCGTAAGGAGGGAGCGCTCATGTCCACACGCACATTCACTCACACGCGAACGCTGCGGTTTGCAATTGGAGTCGTGATTGTCCTGCTGGTGTTCGGATCCTGGCTGCTCACAGGTTGGGAGCGACCCCAACCCGCCGCTGTCACCCAGGACACCACTATGTCCAGCACGAATGGAAAGAGGGATCTGGAGAGAGACCAGATTCAGGAAAGTCCGATGGCTCCAAGCCTGAACATAGGTCCTGCGCAAGCCTACGCGATGATGGCCCCAATGAAACAACAGTTAATTGGGGTGAAAACCATGGTGGTCGAAAGGCGACCGATGGAAAGCGTCATACGGGCTGTTGGCAGAGTGGACTATGACGAGCAGCGCATTGCCCACGTCAATTTACGGGTCTCGGGATGGGTCGAGGATCTGTTTGTGGACTACACCGGGCAGGTCGTCCAGAAAGGGCAACCCCTGTTTACCTTGTACAGCCCGGACCTCGTGACGACACAGGATGAGTATCTGCTCGCGCTGAGGGCGCGGGACAGGATCACCGACAGCCCAATCCCGGAAGTTCACCAACGGGCGGACCAGCTGGTAGACGCCGCGCGCGACCGACTCCGGCTCTGGACGCTGACCGACACCCAGATCAACGATCTGGCCAAGCGGGGCAAGGCGCAGACCTATGTCACGATCTATTCGCCGATCAGGGGGTACGTGATCGACAAAACAGTCTTTCAAGGCATGTTTGTCGAGCCGGACAAGAGGCTGTATACCATCGCGGATTTGTCGAAGGTATGGGTCAACGCCGAGATTTACGAGTATGAGGTCTCCTTCGTCGGGGTCGGACAAACGGCCACGATGATCTTCGCCTCCTATCCCGGCGAACAGTTCCATGGTCGGGTGTCGTACATCTATCCCTATGTGAACAAGGAAGCCAGGACCGTCAAAGTCCGCCTGGATTTGCCGAACCCCAACATCCGGATCAAACCGGAGATGTATGGGGAGGTGGTCGTCAACGTGGATCGGGGGAGCCACGTGGCGATTCCGGAGCAGGCCGTGCTTGATTCCGGCACGCGGACCCTCGTCTTCGTCGTTCGGGGAGAAGGAGTGTTTGAGCCGCGAGCGGTCAAGCTTGGCCCGAGGATCGGGTCATTTTATGAAGTCCACGAGGGTGTCACCGAGGGTGACCGTGTGGTGACGTCAGGTAATTTCCTCATCGACTCGGAAAGCAAGCTCATGGCCTCCACGAACATGATGGGTGCGTTGGGTATGGGCGGGATCAAGATGGAGCAGGCTCAGATGGGCGAGATGGACATGGGTGGGATGGCCATGGGCACACCACAGGCTGAGGCGCCGACACCAATGGCGGCTTCCGATCGAGGGAGGAAGGTTGGCGGACTCACCGTCCTGCTCTCGACTGATCCGGCATCACCCCGCATCGGAGAGAACACGATTCGAGTCACCGTGTCGGATGAGAAGGGCAAGCCGCTCTCGAAGGCGACCGTCCAGCTTACCTACACGATGCCCATGCCGGGGATGAGCCCGGCAACCATTCCGATGGTCCTGGCGAAAGAGGGCGCGTATGAGGCGACAGCAAACCTCGGCATGGGCGGGCAGTGGGACCTCACCGTCACGATCCAACGTGCGGGTCACCCCGACGTGAAGACCACGTATGCGGTGAGCGCCGGTGGAGGGATGTCCGACATACAGGGCATGTAGAAGGGGATGGTCTGATCACTGCGCGGTCCATGGAAAACTTGAGGCACGGTCCAAATCGCTCACGAAGGTAGCCCGTGCAGGATGAACGCCACGGATATCTGACCGTCGGCCCGATGAAAGGCTATTGAAACCAGATGGGTGGACGATGATCGAACGTGTGATTGGCTGGAGCGCCCGGAACGCGTTTCTGGTCTTGCTGGTGACGCTATTTTTAATGGGGTGGGGGCTGTGGGCGGTCTCCCATACCCCGCTGGACGCCATCCCCGATCTCTCGGATGTGCAGGTGATTGTCTTCACCGAGTGGTCTGGGCGCAGCCCTGATCTCGTCGAAGATCAGATCAGCTATCCCATCGTGACCTCGATGTTGGGTGCACCACGGATCAAATCCGTTCGTGGGCAATCTTTCCTAGGCCTCTCCTTTGTCTACATCATTTTCGAGGACGGCACTGACATCTATTGGGCTCGGAGTCGGGTCGTGGAATACATGCAGGGCCTGACCGGCAAGCTGCCCGAGGGGGTCGCTCCCACGCTGGGTCCCGATGCGACCGGGGTCGGCTGGGTGTTTCAATATGCGTTGGTAGACAAGTCTGGCCAGCACGATCTGGCCGAGCTGCGCAGCTTCCAGGACTGGTATTTACGCTACTGGCTCCAGAGTGTACCCGGGGTGGCCGAGGTGGCCTCGATCGGAGGCTTTGTCAAGCAGTATCAGGTGCAAGTGGATCCCAACAAACTGTTGGGCTATCACATTCCACTCAAGACCGTGCTCGAGGCCATCCGGCGCAGCAACAACGATGTCGGGGGGCGCGTGATCGAAGCAAGTGAGCGCGAGTACATGGTGCGGGGGCGTGGCTATATCCACTCCCTGGACGACATCCGACACATTCCGCTGGGGTCCGACCGGCAGGGCACGCCGATCATGGTGCAGGATATCGCGCATGTGACGCTGGGTCCGGATATACGCCGCGGGGTTGCTGACCTGGACGGCGAAGGGGAGACGGTGGGCGGGATCGTGGTCATGCGCTACGGGGAGAATGCGCTCGCGGTGATTGATCGCGTGAAGGACAAACTCAAGGAGATCATGCCGTCCCTCCCGAAAGGAATTCAGATCGTCCCGGTGTACGATCGCTCCGATCTGATTCTCCGGGCCATGGCCACCTTGAAAGAGAAGCTACTTGAGATCAGTCTGGTCGTCAGTGTCATCAGCCTGCTGTTTCTCTTCCATCTTCGCTCGGCGTTGGTCGCCATTCTGACGGTGCCGGCCGCAATCCTGCTCTCGTTTCTCGCGATGTACTATCTGGGCGTCTCCTCGAACATCATGTCCCTGGCCGGCATTGCCATCGCCATCGGGGCGATGGTGGATGGGGTCATCGTCATGATCGAAAACGCCCATAAGCGTTTGGAACAGTGGGAACGCGAGGGCCGACCCGGTTCCCGGACCGGCGTGATCGTACGAGCCGTGCAAGAAGTCGGACGACCGCTCTTCTTTTCATTACTCATTATCACGATCTCCTTCCTGCCGATCTTTACGCTGGAAGCGCAAGAGGGGCGCCTCTTCCGGCCGCTGGCCATTACCAAGAGCGCGGCGATGTTGTTTGCGGCGGTGGCCTCGATCACCCTGGCGCCGCTGTTAATGGTGTGGCTGATCAGAGGACGGATTGCCCCGGAGGCGCGCAATCCGATCAACCGAGCATTGATGTGGTGCTACCGACCAGTGGTGTCCGGCGCGTTGCGGGTGCGCTGGCTAGTCGTGATCCTGGCTATCGTGGCGGTAGGCATTGCGGTGCCGTTGTACGGGAAACTCGGATCCGAATTCATGCCGCCCTTGAACGAAGGGACGATTCTCTACATGCCGACCGCCTTGCCTGGCATCTCAGTCACCGAGGCGAGCCAGTTACTGCAACGGCAGGACCAGTTGCTCAAGCAATTTCCAGAAGTGGACCGGGTCTTCGGCAAAATCGGCCGGGCGAGGACCCCAACCGATCCCGCTCCGTTGAGCATGGCCGAGACGGTGGTCACGCTCAAGCCGGAAGACCAGTGGCGACCCGGCATGACATGGGACGCCCTGATCGCAGAAATGGATAAGGTCGTCAAATTCCCTGGGATGCCCAATATCTGGTGGATGCCGATCCAGACGCGCACCGAGATGCTTGCCACTGGGATTCGCAGCAATCTCGGCATCAAGATCCTTGGGCCGGACCTCGCCGAGATCGAAAAGATTGGCCTGGAGATCGAAGGGCTCGTGCAAGGCATTCCGGGGACTCGCAGTGCGTATGCCGAGCGCGTCACCGGGGGCTACTACCTGGACTTTCACATCCATCGTGAGGAGGCAGCCCGTTATGGGTTGACGGTTGAGGATGTCGAAGATGTCATCGAATCCGCCATCGGAGGGAAAAACATGACCCAGACAGTGGAAGGACGGGAACGGTATCCCGTGAACGTGCGCTATGCGCGGGAACTGCGGGACGATCCGGAATCGCTGCGACGCGTCTTGGTGGGGACGCCGACCGGTGCCCAGATTCCGATGGCGCAGCTGGCTCGGATCACCATGGCCACCGGGCCTCCCATGATTCGCGATGAAAATGGCTCACTCGCTGGTATCGTCTTTGTGGACGTGGCAGGACGCGATTTGGGCGGCTACGTCGAAGAGGTGCAGCGGCTGATCCGCGAACGGGTCACGCTCCCGCCCAACTATTCGTTGGTGTGGGGTGGGCAATTTCAGTATCTCGAACGAGCCAAAGCTCGGCTGAAAGTGGTGGTGCCCGTCACGATCCTGCTCATTTTCGTGCTGCTCTACCTGAATTTCAAATCGGTGACGAAAAGCTTCATCGTCCTCCTGTCGGTGCCGTTTGCAGCCGTGGGCGCGGTCGTATTCCTCTCTCTTCTCCACTATCACGTGAGCGTGGCGGTCTGGGTCGGGATCATCGCGCTGGCCGGAGTGGCGGCCGAGACAGGGGTTATCATGATCATTTTTCTGGATGAAGCCTATGACCGCCGGCAGCGGGAGGGCCGTCTCCGCTCAATGGCCGACCTTCGGGAGGCCATCATCGAGGGGGCAGTCCAGCGAGTCAGACCCAAGATGATGACCGCCTCGGCCATCATCATCGGCCTCCTACCGATCATGTGGAGCCATGGGACTGGCGCCGACGTCATGAAACGGATTGCGGCGCCGATGATCGGCGGCATGGTGAGCTCGACGATCCTCACTCTGATCGTGATTCCGGTCTTGTACATGCTGTGGCGGGGCCGATCCCTGCCAGCCAATGAGAGAAGTGCCCCGACGACCGATGCCCGCTGTATATTCGGCTGAATGGGCCTCTGGAGCTACCTGGCACTGAGCTGACGATGAGCTCGGGGGAATAAATAATGGAGAGATGGGATGCGCCATGAAGGAATTCATCAGCCGTGACTCTGGCCGTATCTGTGTCATCGCGGTCATCCTCAATTATCCTTGGGAGCGTGCGCAATCCGTTCTCTACCGGGCAGAAGATGGAAGTGTGATTCCCTGGTGGCATTGCATGCTCGCGAGTCTCGGTGACGGTCTCCTCGTCCTGCTCATGTTCTGGGCCGGCCGGGTGGTCCTTGGTCAGCCAGCATGGTTTGAGTCTCCTGGTTTTCGAGAATATCTGTTCATGGCCGTTACCGGGCTTGCCATGATCATTCCAATTGAATGGATCCTGATGAATAGGGTGGAGTGGTGGAGTTATACCGCGGACATGTATCTCGTGCCAGGGCTTGCGGTGGGCGTCAGTCCGGTCATGCAGATGCTCCTGCTGCCGCCGTTGATCTTCTGGATTGTCGCAATATGGCGCAAGAGACACCCTTCTTGAAAAAGGTTCAGGGGAAACTAGCTCGGATTGAAGCGCGAATTCTCGACTTACACGTACTGGCTCGTGCACCGAAAAGCCGATCCAAACTTTTGAAGCTGGTCAGTCCACCGACCGTTGTCCGATCTGATGAATCTCGAAAAAGATTCTCGATGTCGCACCGTAAGCGTGTTCCCTTTGGATATTGTTACATGCCGTCCAGAAACTGTGCGCATCGGCTCAATAGCTATGTTACAATATTAAAAAGTGATGTTGATGTTAGCGTTTAGACACAGGCATCTACTGCTTGTCGGGCTGGTTCTGCTCCTTGGAGTCCAACTCACGGGTCTTACGTGTCTGGGTGAGTGGCAAGCTATAAACTACTCGGCACAAGCTGAAATGGTGAGCGATTCTCCGTCTCCTGAGGAGAACGTGTTGGATCAGGGCTGTCCTTGTCATTTTGTATTCCAGTCAGTGTTCCTTCCCCTTCCTGAGATCCTGTCTCCTCACACAGATAAGGCAAGCTCAAGTTCCACGCGCTACGTCCCGACCTTCGTCGTGTCCCTCTTCCATCCTCCCCTTAGCGTCTAACACGCCCGCTGTTTGCACAACGTAGGAGGCACGCATTGTCTGCCATGCGGGTAATGCGGACGCTTCATGCACTATACGATCATTGAGCTTTTGGCGTCTCTCTATCCGTATTGGGTGGGCAGAAACTAGGGCTCAATACAAAGCAGAGAGGGGAACGAAAGGACAAATTCATCATGATGGGCATGCGTTGGACCAATTGGGTGGGATTTTTGATGTTGGTGATCTTTCTTTTGATTCATGAGCCGATATGACTGTTCCTGGGGTTCCACACCACGGAATTTGATAGCACGAAGATCCTGTGGGCGATTCCGGTTGCAGCCTACGTCATTGTTGCGGCCGTATTGTTAATGCGAGGAGGTTCGGACCGCGACCTATCCTGATTCCTGGTTATGCGATAAGGCGAATAGGCGCTCTAAGAGCGTGAGGATGAAGGGAGTTCTCATGATGGGGATGCGCTGGTGGAATTGGGGGGGGTTGCGATGTTGGTAATCCTCCTCTTTAGTTATGAGCCGATATCGCGGTTCGTGTCGTCCGACACCGAGAACATCAAGTGGGTTGTAGTCTACATCGGCATTGCAGCTTTACTGTTAATACGGGGAGAAACCAGATCGTGACGAGGCTTCTTGCAATAAGCACGTATTCTGCTAATTGGTACCATGTTTGGTTTCGGCAGTGCTCAAGGGTATCGAAAAGCGTATTTCTTATTCCGTCAATCGACGCATGCGCTGGGGAAAACCATTGGTTGAAATAGGTTGGAGTAAGGATGGTTGATCACGAGTCGCAGTGTCACTCATGTGATGAGCAGGAAGAATTCGGTGAGCTGCTCAAGTATACCGGGGCGGGCTTCGCCGGCGGACTCATGACTGGCGCCGTACTCGATCATTTTGGATTCCACCAAAGCGCACTCGGTCAATGGCTCGTTCGCACGCTTTCCGGAGAAGGAGAAAGCCTGTTTGAAGGCCTCTATGCCCTCCGGCAACGCGTTCGAGGTTCAGGCGGTTCAATGGCTGAGGCATACGGCTGGGGAAAGTTCTCCGGGATGCTTCTTCCGTGGGTCATCGATTGGGGTAGCCGAATGGTCGGAATTGATGTCTACGGAGTGGAAGGATTTTATATCCCGTTCTTTTACGCCTTGAGCGACCAATTTGGGGCGAATGTCGCCGGCATCATCTTCCTTCGAAATAAAGCAGGGGCATGGGGACGAGCCCTGAGTGAATACGTTCGACATCCCGTCATGCTGAGCAGTGCTGCAATTATTCTCGTGGTCCCTATTGGCCTCCTAACCGCGAGGCTGTTGGGGTTCAGTCCTACGACACAGACCTTAACGGCCGTCGAGACGATTGTAGCGAATCTCTGTTGGGTACCGCCGCTTGTCGGCTGGGTGATGCGCAAGTAACTATACCTCACAAGTAAGTAAGGAGGCGTGGTCATGGTACATCTGCTGCTGCGAACTCTGCTTCTGGCCGGGGTCCTCTTGCCGCTTCTCCTGACCGACACAGTGGCCCTGGCGCAAGTTCAGGAGAGTCGTTCCTATCGATTAGAAGAATTGATCGACGTGACCCTCCAGTCCAACCCGGGTTTACAGGAAGCGGCCAGCCTAGTCATGCGAGGCCGTGGGCTTCAAGCGACCGCTGCCGCCTATCCCAATCCGTCCGTTACCGGAACGTTCGGACCGGGCAGAACCCGCGAGGCTCTCGCGAATACCCAGTTCTTCGAGCGTGGCGTAATCGTGCGCCAACCGCTGGAGTGGCCCGGTATGCGCCAAGCCCGTCAGCGGGCGGCGGAGGCCGGGTTGGCCGGATCTCAGGCGGCTGTCGAGGCGACTCGGTTGAATGTCCTTGCTGATGTCAAAATCGCCTTCTATCAACTACTTCTTGCCCAGCGCAATGCACAATTGATCACCGAAGCTCTTGCCATCGTGCAGGACTTCCATCGCGGTGTCAAAGCGCGCCTGGATGCCGGGCAGGCGAGACCTTTTGAAACCTTGAAAGCCAATGTGGAAGTTCAAAAGGTCCGCAATGATCTGAATCACGCTCAACACACCCTGGTTGTCGCGCGGTCTCGACTCAATGCGCTCACCGGTGGGGTGCTCGGGAAACACTTATGACAGCTTGGAGACCCTGCAACAGAGCTTTGCCTTCCGCAGACTCAAGCCCAGCGTCTCCATCGCCAGTTCGCCCCGTTCCAGCTTCATCACTTCGCACCGTGTTACAACACCGTCCTCATTCAGGCAAATCACGTCTACCCGGAATTTCATGTGCCCACCTCCCGCGTTCGACCAACGTGGCCAATCGCTGGTTGGCCTCTTTCACGCTGAATCGATGGAGCTCCAAGGGACCGTAGTGCTCCGGCCGCTGGTCCATACTCCGCATCCCATCGTTCATGACGGTGCGCAGCAACTCCCAAGAGCTCGGGGGCGTATCCGGGTGAGTTGCTGTCAGCAGGGCGATGAGGGCTTCAACTTGTGCGGACGTACCCATCGACTCGCCGTCCTGCTATCGCTTGAGCATCAGCCGATACCCCATTGGGCCACCGCAGCACTCCGGAGGAGCCGCCCCGCGTCCAGCCAGACACGGCGGTGCTTCATTGCCCGTGGTTAAGCGATTTCAATTGGATGGGAAATGATGTAGGATTTTGTGGTATGGTATAAGGGTAAGTTATAATTTTTTAGATTAGAAGGGGTTATTTCGACAATGCTTCACAGGGCGATATTTACGAAGCCGGTGATAACGTGGCTGGGCGTGTGGATGCTGACGTTGCCCCTCGTCCACATTCACCCAGAAGCCGACCATAGGCATGGACTACCTGGACACGTTCACGGCGGCACCTTTCATAGCGTCCTATCTCCCCAACTTTCCTGTGCGAATGCAGCTCCACGAGGAGGTGCCTCGTCGGATCCTCCCCTTCAGCAAGCAGGGGAGCATCAAGTCCTTGACAACCTGGCACATCACAATATTGGTGTCCATCAAGAATATGGGTTTTCCACGGTCAGCTCCTCGTCCGACTGGAAACAAGACCCGGGCAATGGGATGGATGCCATGTTCTCTAGGCTCCAGCCAATCGTCTCATGGACTGGGAACAGTAGTGTCACTCCGGTTGGGTCTCCTCCATCGTCAGTCCTCTCCCAGCATCACATCCCACGCGCACCACCCTCGCTGTCTACCTAAGTTCCGTCAGAGTCTTTAACTCATGATCTTCTGATGGCGTTGCTGTCCTGCACTGCGGACGGGAACATCGGTTTGTTGCACGATGAGGTGGACACATGTGGACCAGCCGTGCTGACCCTCTCTGCCGGTCACGTAGAGTATCCTGTGGAAGACTAAGCAGAATCTTTTCAACTCGCACGTGGATTCGCAGTGTCGCAGTTAGCTTAGCTCTAGGTGTTCTCACCGATCCTGCCGATGCGGTTGAAAACTTGACCGTGGACCAGGTGATCGCGATCGCGTTACAGGAGAATCCCGACCTGCTAGCGGCTCGACAAGAATTGGAAGTGGCCAGAGGCCGCAAAGTCAGGGCTGATCTTTTCAACCGGTTTAATCCAAGCATCATGGGGCGAGTGTGGAGCCGCAATAATCCAGGTTCGGGGAATACGAGTGACTCGCAAGTGCAGCTCTCTCAAGAAGTCGAGGTAGCAGGACAACGTGGACTCCGCAGGGAAGAAGCGGCTCGAAACATCGCCCGGGTTGAAGCCCAGCTGAAAGATCGCGAGCGGGTAGTGACCGGCCACGTCACGCGCGCGTTCTTCCAAGCGCTCACCCTCAAAGAGCGCCTGACGTTACGAAAGCAGGTTGAAGAATTGAATCGACGTATCCGTGATGCGTCCAAGGCACGGTTCGAGGCTGGCGTCGCCCCAATCATGGAATCTAATTTAGCAGAAATCCGGTATGGCGAGTCTCGGAAGAAAACCTACGTGGCCGCCGCCTCGTTCCAAAATGCCGTGCTCGGGCTACGGCGGTTACTGGGATGGGAGTCGGACCGCTCAGTTCAGTTGGCCGGCGAACTCAGGACGTCACCCGAACCGATTCTGTTGTCCGACCTGCTCCAACGGGGACGGACGGAACGGCCAGATCTCCTCGCGGTGAAAACAGAGGTGTCCCGGGTAGAGGCTGACATTGATCTAACTCGACGACTCATCGTGCCGAATCCTACCATTCAAGGATTCTATCAAACAGAAACCGAAGGATCGGGGAGGGCCAGTGAGATGGTCGGTGGAGGGATTAGTATTCCCCTGGCGCTGTTCGATCGAAAGCAAGGGGAACTGGTCACCTTGGGCGGAGAACTCAATCGGAGCCGGCACCAGACGGTCGCCGTCACGCGGAATATCGAACGAGAGATCGAAACGGCGTTCCAAGCCTACGAGGCAGCGCGGAAATCTGTGGAGGTCTTTGAAGCGGAGGTGTTGGAGCGCATCGAGGACAATTTTCGGTTTGTCGAAATTTCCTACCGTGAGGGAAAGATCGGGTTATTGCAACTGATTGTTGTTCAAGATGGGCTCATTGCGGCGCAACTCTCCTATGTCGATTCCCTTGGACAATTCCGTACCGCAGAAGCGGACTTAACACAGGCGGTAGGGGGACCGATTCACTAAAGGACGGATCATGAAGGTGCCATCGCTCCTATCACTGTGGCTTATCGTTGTCCTCTTTGGAGTGGCCTGCCAGGAGCAGCCTAGTCCACCTTCCTCCGAAGGGACAAAGGGACAACAACAAGCCCATAAATCTGAGGGGCGACTTGAGGACGACAAACCAGGCGTTCCACGCCGCGGTGGGCATAAAAAGGATGTTAGCATCACCCTCGCTCCCGAAGCGTTGGAAGGGCAGGTCTTTGAGACAGCCGTTGTGACCCGACAATCGATCAGGAGTGCGATTCACGCCACGGCGAACATCAAACCCAATGAGTATAAGCTCATTCACGTCAGTCCACGGATCGAAGGAAAAGCGGTCACAGTACTTGCTGAACTGGGTGACCGAGTGCAGCCAGGACAAACCCTCGCGGTGCTTGACAGTATTGAGCTCGGCCAGAAGAAATCTGTTCTCCGACAAGCCCATACCACCCTCTCTGTCACCCAAGCGCATTACGAGCGGGAAAAACGGCTCTTTGAACAAAAGATCTCATCGACAAAAGATTTTCTTGACGCCCAGGGGGCCTACCAACAAAGCGCAGCAGCGTACCAAGCTGCATTTGAAGCGCTAGAATTGGTTGGCCTCTCTCACCAGGGCGTTCTGAAGATTATCAAGAAGAAGGGGGAACACCACCCTCTCTCCTCCTTCCCTCTTGCAGCACCTCAAAAGGGCACGATCATCGCTCGAAAGATCAGCCCAGGCGAACTGGTCACACCGAGAGATAAGCCCTTTACCATAGCTGACCTGACGACGGTGTGGATTCTCCTGGATATCTATGAAACCGACTTGGCCGAGGTCCGAGTCGGAGCTGAGGTCCGTGTCACGATGGTCGCCTACCCGGATGAGACCTTTCGCGGAGAAGTTGTGTATCTGGCCAATCTTGTGAATCCCGATACCCGTACCGTAGAAGCCCGCGTTGAAATCCCCAATCCAGACGGCCGGCTGCGACCAGGGATGTTTGCGCGCGCTTCAATTGAGAGTTCGGTGGTCACAAAAGACAACGTGTTGGTTGTTCCCCAGGAGGCCATCCAACACATCGACGAAAAGCCGGTCGCGTTCGTCGAGGAACAGCCAGGGACCTATGTGAGACGCACGGTGACGCTGGGTTCAGCAGATGATCGCAACGTGGAAATTCGTGCTGGGTTGGAGGAAGGGGAGCGTGTGGTCACCATCGGTTCATTCTATCTGAAGTCGGTCCTTCTTCGAGAAGCCATTGGCGAGCATTCGCACTAAGGGAAGTCTTGGGATGACATTGTGCCAGCCAAAGGAACAGCGGCAGTGTTGAATCGGATTTTCGAAGCTTCCCTGGACAATCGATTTTTGACTCTCGTGTTCGCGGGGCTCCTCGTTGCCATGGGGGTGTATTCGGCGAACGTTCTGCCCATCGACGCGGTCCCTGATGTGACGCCCAATCAGGTCCAGATTCTCACCAATGCGCCCGGGTTAGGCCCCCTGGAAGTCGAACAGTTTATTACCTTTCCCGTCGAAACGGCGATGTCTGGGCTGCCAGGAATTGAACAGATCCGCTCGGTCTCAAAGTTCGGCCTGTCCGCGGTGACCGTGTATTTTGAGGAAGGCATGGACATCTATTTTTGCCGGCGTCTGATTATGGAACGCTTGCCACGGGCACGAGAGGCCATCCCGGCAGAATTCGGCACGCCGGAAATGGGACCGATTGCGACGGGCCTCGGGGAAATCTTCCAGTTCGAGGTGAAGGGCGAGGGGTACTCGCTCATGGATCTGCGAACCATTTTGGACTGGGATATCGCATTCCAACTCCGGTCGGTTCCCGGGGTGATCGAAGTGAATACCTATGGCGGTGAAGTGAAAACCTACGAGGTACAACTCGACGCCTCGAAACTCGCATCCTACGGGCTCGCCATTGGACAGATCTTTGAGGCGCTCGAGCAGAATAATGCGAATGCGGGAGGGGCCTATATCGAACATGCGCAGGAGCAATATTTAATCCGGGGGGAAGGCCTGGTTCAATCGTTGAAGGACATCGAAAATATTGTGGTCTCGACCAGAGAAGATGGAACCCCGATCTATATTCGAAATCTTGCAAGGGTGGCGTTCGCGCCGCTGGTTCGTCAAGGAGCCGTCACACGCGATGGACGAGGCGAAGTCGTGACCGGCATCGTCATGCTTCTGATTGGGGAAAATGGCCGTGTGGTGGTCGATCGAGTCAAAGCCAAACTCACGCAAATTGAACAAACCTTACCCAAGGGAGTGACGATTGACCCGTATTATGACCGCACCGATTTAGTGCGCAGGACTATCAAAACGGTCGCCACCAATCTCACAGAGGGTATGATTCTGGTTGTCGCGGTCCTGCTCGTGCTGTTGGGGAATGTACGTGGGGGACTCATCGTCGCCGCCGTGATTCCGCTCTCCATGTTGGTGGCCTTCACGGGCATGGTGCCGGCCGGGGTCTCGGGAAACCTGATGAGTCTGGGAGCGATCGATTTCGGACTCATTGTCGATGGGGCGGTGATCATGATCGACAACATTGTGCGGCACATCGCTCTTCGCCGGGAACAGACCAGAAATGTTGGCAGGATGACGGCGACGGAGATTCATGGAATCATCCGTGAGTCAGGTCGGGAAGTCGTGCGGCCTATCGTCTTTGCCGGAGGAATTATCGTCATTGTCTATTTGCCCATTCTCACGCTCCAAGGCGTGGAGGGCAAAATGTTTGTGCCGATGGCGATCACCGTGCTCTTTGCGCTGGTCGCGTCAATTGTCCTGGCGCTCACCCTGACCCCTGTCTTGGCCAGTTTGTTCCTCCGTACAGGCATCAAAGAACAAGAAACGTGGATCATCCAACAAGTCAAACGGCTCTATCGACCGATCCTGGCTCAAACTATGAAGCATCCAGCGATCACGTGTGGGGCAACCGCGGCGCTGTTTGCGACCAGCGTGGGGGTGGCGTCCTTGATGGGAGCCGAGTTTATTCCAAGACTGGATGAAGGCGCGATCGCCCTTCAAGCCTGGCGCCTGCCGAGTGTGTCCTTGGAAGAATCCGTGAGAAATACCACCAGAATTGAACAAGTTCTCAAACGCTTTCCAGAAGTGACCACCGTGATCTCACGAACTGGGCGGCCAGAAATCGCGACCGACCCCATGGGGGTAGAAATCAGCGACATTTACGTGTTGTTACAGCCCAAGGACGAATGGACCACTGCTGAGACCAAAGAAGGGCTGATTGAATCCTATGATGCAGCCCTGAAACAGGCGATCCCGGGCCTCCAGTTCAGTTATTCGCAACCCATTGAGCTTCGGTTCCAAGAACTCATTGCGGGTGTGCGGTCAGACATCGGCATCTCCATTTTTGGCGAGGAGATGGATCAACTCAAAACCATTGGCGACCAGATCGTCCAAGTTGTCTCTCGCGTACCAGGCGCGGCGGACACGAAGGCGGAACAGGTGGCGGGTCTTCCCTATCTTCGCGTGATCATCGACCGAGAGGCGATTGCACGGTATGGGATCAATGCCTCCCAAATACTCGATACGGTCAGAGCCATGGGGGGTCGCCCCGTCGGCCAAGTCGTGAAAGGAAATCGGCGATTTACGATGCAAGTTCGCTTTAACCCAGAGGATCGGAACAGGTTGGATCGGATCCAAGATATTCGGGTCGCCGACCCGAAAGGCCATCTGATCCCAATCAGTCAACTGGCCGACGTACGGGTAGAACCCGGTTTAGCACAAATCAGTCGCGAGAACATTCACAGACGCTTGCTCGTGGAAACGAATGTGCGGGGACGGGATCTGGCACGATTCGTCGTCGACGCGCAGCGCGTGGTGGAGAAACAAGTCACACTACCTGAAGGGTACTGGCTTGAATGGGGAGGACAATTCGAGCAACTGCAGCGCGCTTCGGTACGTCTCGCCATCGTCGTCCCGTTCGTACTATTTTTCATTTTCGTCACGCTCTATGGCATGTTCAATTCTCTGACGCCCGCGTTGCTCGTGTACTTAAATATTCCTTTAGCTGCCACGGGAGGAATTTTCGCGTTGACGATCCAGGGCCTCCCATTTTCGGTCTCCGCGGGAGTGGGATTCATCGTGCTCTTCGGGATCGCCATGTTAAACGACGTCATGATGATGTCGTACTTGCTGGACCTCCGGAAACGAGGATATAGGCCAGATGACGCGGCGTCAGAGTCGGCTTTGGTTCGTGTGCGTCCTGTGTTGATGACCTTTGTCACCGATGTCGTCGGCTTCCTTCCCATGGCCCTGTCAACTTCTGCGGGAGCTGAAGTGCAGCGGCCGTTAGCGACAGTGGTGATCGGCGGCCTGGTGATGTCTAATGCCTTAACCCTTCTTGTTTTACCGACGTTATATGCATGGACGGAACGATGGCGAGAAGCGTGGGCCTACCGCAGAAGGAAAGTTGAAGACGTGCCAGCGCCTCACGAGCCTAAGGGGTAGCTGACGAGAGACCGTAAGGGGTAATTCAAACGACGAGCAGCAATCTGAGGATTGCGGTGGGTGAGCGGGATGAGTGGATCCACTGATCAGCCGGAGACTTCTGTGACAACATCAAGAACGCATCACAGCGTCAGGCTACGCTGGGCGCTGGGACTGACCGTCACCTTTCTAATTGTGGAAGTGATCGGCGCAATCTGGACAGGCAGTCTGGCGTTGTTAGCCGATGCCGGTCACATGCTGACGGATGTCGCTGGCATGAGTCTGAGTCTGCTTGCTATTTGGTTCGCCTCCCGGCCGCCCACGCCGATGAACACCTACGGATACGTGCGCCTGGAAATTCTCGCCGCGCTCGCAAACGGCGTGTTGTTGCTCGGTATGGCAGTCTTCATTCTGTACGAGGCCTATCAACGCATGGGGTCGCCTCCGGAGATCTTAGTCGGCCCCATGTTGATCATCGCGATCGTCGGATTAGGAGTCAATCTCGCAAGCATGTGGCTGCTTCACAAAGGAGCCGATGGGAGCTTGAATCTCCGCGGCGCCTACCTCGAAGTGTTCGGCGATGCCATTGCCTCGCTCGGTGTCATCGTAGCCGCACTTATCATTCAATGGACAGGATGGACATTAGTCGATCCGCTGATCAGCGGAGCGATCGGCTTGTTTATCCTGCCGCGGACCTGGAATCTGATCAGACAGGCGGTCCAGATTTTAATGGAAGGCGTTCCGCCGCACTTGGATGTCCGAGAGATCGAGACCGCCATACGAGCGTCCCATGGTGTCCGAGATGTCCACGATCTTCATGTCTGGACGCTTACATCAGGCAAGGAGGCCCTAAGCGCTCATGTTCTGGTCGATGATCTGTCTGATGGTCAGCATGTCTTGAAAGATCTCCAAATACTTCTCCGCGAACGATTCGGCATCGAGCACACGACAGTCCAATTGGAAAGCGATAGGTCGCCCGTCTTTCAGGTTACTCATCAGCAGAGAAGGGATGACGATAATCGTTAAGACCATTCGGACGTTTCCGGATCTTGGAATCGTGACAAGCAAGATGAATCGACTCCTTCCCCGTGGTGTTCGCCCGTGATGCAATCACAGAATCAGCATCTGCACAGCCACATCCCGCCCGCTGTCTGGGTGCTGGGCTTTGTCAGCATGCTGATGGATATCTCGTCGGAAATGATTCATAGCTTGCTGCCGTTGTTCATGGTCACCACCCTCGGTGCGAGCACGATCGCGGTTGGATTTGTCGAGGGATTGGCCGAATCCGTTGCGCTGGTGGTCAAAGTATTTTCAGGAACGCTGAGCGACTATCTCGGCAACCGGAAATGGCTGGCCGTGCTTGGGTACGCATTGGGAGCAGTTACTAAACCTCTCTTTGCACTCGCTCCGGGCCTGGGCATGGTATTAGCCGCGCGAGTATTGGATCGGGTCGGAAAAGGAGTGCGAGGGGCACCGCGTGATGCGTTACTGGCGGACATCGCCCCGGCGCAGCTCCGAGGTGCAGCGTTTGGCTTGCGTCAGTCGCTGGATACGACCGGGGCATTCATCGGTCCACTGGTTGCCGTTGGGTTGATGCTCCTCTGGGCCAATGATTTTCGGTCGGTCTTCTGGGTCGCCGTCATCCCGGGAGTGATGGCCGTGGTACTCCTGGTGCTCGGGGTCCAAGAACCTGCACATCGCCAGACCGAGGCCAGGACAAACCCAATTCGAAGGGATAATCTCCGACGCCTCGACTCCGCCTATTGGTGGGTGGTGGGAATCGGATCGGTATTCACACTGGCACGGTTCAGCGAGGCTTTTCTTGTCCTCCGCGCCCAGCAAGGAGGAATGCCCATTGCCTTTGTGCCTTTGGTCATGGTGGCCATGAATCTGGTCTATGCAGTATCGGCGTATCCGTTCGGCAAACTCTCCGATAGGATGGGCCATACGAAGCTGCTCGTATCGGGGCTGATCGTTCTGATTGGGGCCGATCTCGTTCTGGCCATGAACGATCACTGGGGTATTGTCATATTGGGGGTTGCCTTGTGGGGGCTGCACATGGGGATAACGCAAGGCTTGCTGGCAGCCATGATTGCCGGTACTTCACCAGCAGATCTGCGCGGGACCGCGTACGGCTTCTTCAATCTGGCCTGCGGCTTGGCCATGCTCCTTGCGAGTGTGCTTGCCGGGATTGTCTGGGATAAATTCGGCGCGCAGTTCACCTTCTATGTAGGGGCAGCGTGTGCCGCTTGTACGATGGCGTTAGTTGCCGTTAAACAGGATCAGCCGTCAAGTGATTGAATCCACTCGCCATAGAGGTCCTGTGTCGCTGAGGAGAGGTCGGAGATTAACCGGTGAGCGGGGGATTTCGCTAGAAATACAAGGAATATAAGTATATATACGTCGTGAGGCGTTCCCGTTCCCGAATGGCGTCGCCTCTGAGCAGGAGACGGTTGGACCTCTTGGCCTCGCTGCGATGCAACGCAGACGCATGAAGATAGACGCATGGGACACCTGACCACGGAGGAAGAGACGTGCCAGGACTCTCTCGTCACCAAACGTTAGATCCGAGAAAGAACACACGCTCACAGGCCTCTCGTCGGAGCGGGAGGGGCGTGACCGAGACCGTTGGTCGGGACCGCACCACGTGTGCCGATCCACCGATGCTCGTCTGTGCCCGCTACGATGTCTTACGGGCCGTCGCGGAGGCGTCTGGGGTAGAACAAATCACGTTATGGGCACTCCCGAACAAACGCTATCAGGTGAGTTTTCGGATCAAGAATCAGGCGCAGGAATGGTATCTCGCCACCCTGCGGAATAAATCCACGCCGCGTGCCTTCGTGAATCTGGGGGCGGCGGCCCATATCGCCTATGACCTCGCCCACGCACCGATCATGACCGTGAACATGTCCAAAGCGCGGCCGAAGTAACCCGTCCAGTTCCCTGTCCTCCCTCGCCTACACCGTTCAGGAAGTCCAGCCTTTCTAGAGAAGGCCCATCCCTACACCGCTCTACACTGCAAAAATAATTATCGCGTACAGCAATAGAACGTCTTGACAGGCGTGTCCCAGTCACGTAGTAGTGCAGCCGAAAAGTGAGTAAGCAATATAGCATAGGTATAATACGTATGCACGTTGTGCAGCTGTTCCGCGTTACTCTTTCGCACAAGGATGCGCATGGATGATGGATTGTCGACACGAGAGCGGGCCCGCCGAATGATTGAACGGGACATGGGGACACAGTTACTCCAGACTCTCAATGATCCGCGTACTGTGGAAGTCATGCTGAACGCGGATGGGCGGCTCTGGTGTGAGCGGCTGGGACAGGGGATGGCGTGTATTGGGACCGTGCCACCCGCCCGGGCCGAAGCCATCATCAAGACTGTGGCGGGGTTTCATCGGAAAGAAATTACGCGGCAGTCGCCCTACCTCGACGGGGAATTTCCCCTCGACGGCTCCCGCTTTGCCGCCCAGATCCCACCGATTGTTCCGGCTCCGACGTTTGCCATCCGCAAACGAGCCCTCGCGGTCTATCAGCTGGACCAGTATGTCGAGCAGGGGATCATGACGGCACGGCAGCGAGACGTGCTCCTCACCGCGATACGAACGCGTCGCAATATCCTCGTCGTGGGCGGGACCGGCTCGGGCAAGACCACGCTGGTCAATGCGCTCATCGACAGCATGATGAGCCTGTTTCCCCACCTCCGCATGTTCATCTTCGAGGACACCGCCGAAATCCAATGCCGTGCCGAGAACTGTGTGCAGTACCACACGACGGTCGATGTCACGATGGCGAAACTCTTGAAGATCTCGATGCGGATGCGGCCCGATACGATCTTGGTTGGCGAAGTCCGAGGGCCGGAAGCCTTGGATCTGCTCATGGCCTGGAACAGCGGCCATGAAGGCGGCATTGCCACCCTGCATGCCAACCACGCCAGAGCGGGGCTCTCGAAGCTGGCGCTCTATATCAGCATGAATCAAGACTACCCCAAACCGATCGAACCGCTGATTGCCGAAGCGGTCCAGGTCGTGGTGCACATCACCCGCTGTGCCGAGGGGCGTCGCGTCGACGACATCCTCGAAGTGCAGGGCTATGAACAGGGTCAGTATCTCACCAGGTCATTGATTGAACGATAGGAGCGTACTCGATGGAAGAAGCCAGGGACGGATCGCATTGGACACAGTACCTCTGGAGCATGGGCCTCCTCCTGATGTTGTGCGCGTTCGCGCTTCCGAATGAAGCCTACGCAGCAGGTACAGCCGGGGGAGGCTTGCCCTACGAATCCGCCTTGACCCGGTTACGTGCGTCGATCACCGGACCCGTCGCCTTTACTCTTTCCTTGATCGGGATTGTCGGGGCGGCTGGGGCGTTGATTTTCGGCGGGGAGTTGACCGGCTTTCTCCGCATGATGGTCTTCCTCGTCCTGTTGATCGCCATTCTCGTGGGTGCCCAAAACGTGCTGACCACACTCTTTGCCGCGGGCGCGGAGATCTCATGGATCGGGGAGGGGAACACACTGGTGGCCTCGTTTTATCCTGATTTCGTGAGACTGAGCTGATCATGGCGCTCCGCACGATTCCGATTCGGCGCGTCATGCACCGGGATAATCTGTTCTTAGGCGGGGACCGCGAACTGGTGCTCTTTTGTGGCGCGGTCGCCTTTGCCTTGGTCTTCACCGCGCAAGAGCTGCGAGCCGGGATCGTCGGCGTGAGCTTGTGGTGTTGTCTTCTCTATCTCTTGCGACTCATGGCCAAAGCCGATCCGAAACTGCGGCAGGTCTATCTGCGCCAGTTGCGCTATAACTCCTACTATCCCGCCCGCAGTACCCCCTGGCGGATCAACAGTGCCAGGCAAGGGAATCAGTATTCATGATGGTGGTGGTGACCATCGTGATTGCAGGGCTGGGTCTCGTCTTTCTGTTCCTGCTACTCCAACGGATCCGAGCAGCCGACGCGAAGGTGACCCTCACGAAGCATCGGTCACCCGACCCGGGCCTCTCCGATCTCTTGATCTACGCGGCCATGGTCGAGGATGGGGTGATCGTCGGGAAAAACGGGTCGCTCATGGCAGCCTGGATCTATCGCGGTGACGATCAGGCCAGCAGTCCGGAGCCTCAACGCGAAGCCCTGTCGTTTCGGATCAATCAAGCATTGAGTCCCTTCGGCAATGGCTGGATGGTGCATGTCGATGCGGTCCGGCGGCGGGCGGCCGGCTACGCGGAACCCGGACGCTCCCATTTTCCTGATGCCTTGACCGCCGCCCTGGACGAAGAACGACGGCGGCTCTTTGAAGGATTGGGCACCCTGTACGACGGCTATTTTGTCATGACGCTCACGTATCTACCGCCGTTGGTGGCACAGAGAAAGTTTGTGGAGTTGATGTTCGACGATGACCAGGCAGCCGTCACGGCCCAGGACCGGACCAAGGGACTGGTGGAGCAATTTCAACGGGACTGCGCCGCCTTTGAATCGCGCCTGTCGTCCGTCTTTCGTCTGCACCGCCTCCGCGGACAATCCCTCGTGCGTGAAGATGGGTCGGCCGTCATCCACGACGAGTTCCTCCGCTGGGTGCAACGCTGCGTCACCGGCCTCAACCAGCCGGTGTGCCTCCCCGCGAATCCGATGTACCTCGATGCCGTGATCGGCGGACAAGAGTTGTGGACGGGCGTCATTCCAAAAATCGGCCGTCAATATATCCAGGTGGTGGCGATCGAAGGCTTTCCCCTCGACAGCACCCCCGGGATTCTGACCACGCTCGGGGAGCTCCCCATCGAATACCGCTGGTCCTCCCGCTTTATTGTCATGGATCCACACGAAGCCGTGCGCGCCCTGACGACCTATCGGCGGAAATGGAAGCAGAAGGTCCGCGGATTCCTCGATCAGATCACCAATTCCCACACCGGTCCCGTCGATCAGGACGCGTTGGCAATGGTGGCGGATGCAGAGGCCGCCATCGGAGAAGTGAACAGTGGGCTCATCGGGATGGGCTATTACACGAGTGTCGTGGTCCTCATGGATGAAGACCGAGCGGAGGTGGAACGGTCGGCGCGGCATATCGAAAAGGCGATCCATCAGTTGGGCTTTGCCGCACGGATCGAAACCCTCAATACGATGGACGCCTTCTTGGGCAGCTTGCCGGGCCATGGCGTGGAAAACGTCCGGCGTCCGCCGGTGAATACCATGAATCTGGCGGATCTCTTGCCGACCAGTACGATCTGGACCGGCAGCACCACCGCCCCCTGTCCCCTGTATCCGCCGGACGCCCCGCCGGTGATGCACTGTGTCACGCAGGGCGCGACGCCATTTCGGCTGAACCTCCATGTGCGCGATGTCGGCCATACCCTGATGCTGGGCCCGACCGGCTCCGGCAAATCGACGCATCTCGGGATCCTCGCCGCGCAATTGCGACGGTATGCCGGGATGTCGGTGTTTGTCTTCGATAAGGGCCAGTCGATGTATCCCCTGGCGGCGGCGATTCGCGCCCACACGCACGGACAGAGCGGATTGCACTTTACGGTGGCGGGGGATTCGAACGAGTTGGCGTTTTGTCCGCTCCAATTTCTGGAGACCAAGGGGGATCGGGCCTGGGCGCTGGAATGGATCGACACGATGCTCGCCCTGAACGGCGTGCAGACGACGCCGCTTCAGCGGAACGCCATCGCAGAAACGGTCATGGCACTCCATGCCAACGCGCTGAGTCATGACTCCACCCACGGACACCATCACCCGCCGGCCTCCCTCTCCGATTTCGTGAACATGGTGCAGGATGAAGCCATCCGCGAAGCCCTCAAACAATATACGGTGAGTGGAGCCTTGGGCCATCTGCTCGACGCCGAACGGGATGGCCTCGCCCTCGCGGATTTCACCGTGTTTGAACTCGAGGAGTTGATGGGACTCGGGGACAAGTATGCGCTCCCCACCCTGTTGTATCTCTTCCGGCGGATCGAGCGGAGTTTGCAGGGACAACCCAGCGCGATCATCGTCGATGAAGCCTGGTTGCTGCTCGGGCATCCGGTGATCCGCGACAAGATCCGGGAATGGTTGAAAGTCCTGCGCAAGGCCAATTGCCTCGTGCTGCTGGCCACCCAGAGTCTTACCGACGCGGCCAACTCCGGCATCTTGGATGTGATCGTCGAATCCACGGCGACCAAAATCTTCTTGCCCAACGTCTTCGCCCGCGATGAGGACACCTCGGCGCTGTATCGCCGGATGGGATTGAACTCACGGCAAATTGAAATCCTGGCCACGGCGATCCCGAAGCGCCAGTACTACTACAGTTCCGAATATGGGCACCGGCTCTACGATCTCGCCTTAGGACCCTTGGCCCTCGCCTTCGTTGGGGCCTCGGATAAGGAGTCTGTTGCAGAGATCCGTGCGCTGGAAGCGAAGTACGGCGCGGCCTGGACGGATGAATGGCTCGCGAGCCGGGGACTCACGCTACGTGACTATGGAACGTGTGAAGAGGTGCTGGCATGAGTCTGGTCGAGGCCTGGAAGAGCCTGAAAGACATGTTGGGCGGGGAGCCGGTCTCGAGTGACAACCGGCAGTCCCAGATTCCCATGGAAGGTGGACGGCGAACCGGAGAGAGTGCGAATCCCTATCTCTCCGCGCGACGGACCTGGAACGAGCTGATGCAGGCGCAGGTGGCCTCCCGGCGGTCGTGGGAACTGATCGCGATCCTCTGTCTGCTCATCGCCCTGGCCTCGGTGGGCGGCATCGCCTATGTCGGGAGCCAATCCAAGTTCATCCCGTTCTTGTACCACGTCGATGCCCAGGGTCATGCCCTGGCCATCGGGCCGGTCGAGCAGGCGAGCCCTGCCGATCCCCGCGTGCTGGCCTCCGCCATCGGGGACTTTATCGCCAACGCCAGGCTGGTGACGGTGGATGCCGCCTTACAGCGCAAAGCGGTCTATCACGTCTATGCGATGTTGAACGAACAGGATCCGGCCACCGGCAAGATGAATCACTGGATGAACGGGACCGAAGACGCGAATCCGTTTACCCGTGCGGAGACCGAAACGGTCACGGTGGACATTTCCACGGTCCTGCCCCAAACGCCGGACACCTGGGAAGTGACCTGGCTCGAGTCCGTGTGGGACCGGAAGGGGGAGGTGAAAACCCCACCGGTCTCGATGCGGGCGCTCGTCACCGTCTATCGGACCGAACCTGCCGCGACCGTGACGGAGGAGGAACTCCGACGCAACCCGCTCTCCGTCTATGTCCGGGATTTCTCCTGGTCCAAACAGTTGTAAGTGAGGAACCGAATGATGAACCGAGTGCTCTGTGCGCTGCTCCTGCTGCTGTCACTCCTCCCATTCCGGGTGTTGGCGGCGAGTGATCCGACCGTCGAGGACGTGCTGACCGGTGCCAATCCCTCCCTCACGCCACAGGAACAAGTGGGACTCACGTACGGCGAACAGAACGCGACAACGGGCAGTGCCCCGGTCGCGGGGGCCAACGGCCTCATCACCTTTCCCTACGGCGTAAACCAAATCAGCATCGTCTGTGCGCCGCTCCATGTCTGCGATGTCGCCTTGCAACCGGGTGAGCAGGTGAACTCGGTCAACGTCGGTGACAATGTCCGCTGGTCGATCGAGCCGGCGCTGACCGGGAGCGGCACGGACGAAGTGCAACATGTGATCATCAAACCGCGTGAAGTCGGCTTGGACACCTCGTTGGTCGTCGCGACCAATCGCCGCGCCTATTATCTGCGGCTGCGGTCGCATAAGACGCGCTACATGCCGCAAGTCGCCTTTAGCTATCCTGAAGATGCGGCGGTGAAGTTCGATCTCTTGAGAGCGCGGCAGCAGCGAGAGGTGAGGGAGAAGACGATTCCGCAGACGACGGATTATCTGCCCAAGCTCTCGTTCGAGTATGACGTGTCAGGACAGGCCGCATGGAAACCGGTGCGGGTCTATAACGATGGCGCCCGAACGGTCATTGAAATGCCGCCGTCGATCACGCAGACCGAAGCCCCGATCCTCCTGCTCGTCCGAAAAGACGGAGGCCTCTTCACCGAGGCAGAGGAAGTGTTGGTGAACTACTCGCTGCAAGGGCATCGCTATATCGTCGATACGATCTTTGAAAAAGCCGTGCTCGTCGCGGGCGTCGGCTCCCATCAAGATCGCGTGACGATCCAACGGAGGCACTGATGCAACGGTTGAATCAACGGCTGGCGCTCCTGCTCTGGGTCGGACTCCTGCTCGCCGGCTGCGTCAGTCCCGCACCCTATGGCTATATGGTCAACGGGACTGTGCCGTCGCCTCTGCTGGAACGGCTCGCAGAGGACACGGTCACACGGATGGCGGATCTGTACCCGCCCGCCCACACGCGCCTCGCGTTGACCCATCCCGCGACGGACGCTTATGGCGCGGCGCTGATCGAGGTGTTACGACAGAAAGGGTATGGCGTGCTGGAGGCTCGCGTGACGACCAGAACAACCCCCTCCACCAGAGACGATAGGCCGACACCGGTTGAGCCAGTCGTGAACCACGACGAAGGCATCCCATTGCGCTATGTGGTCGATGGCCCGTTCGAATCGCGCCTGTACCGACTCACCGTTTTCATCGGGAATCAATCCTTGAGTCGGGTCTATCGCCTGGATGAGCAGATGCTCGCACAGGCCGGGGCCTGGGTGCGGAAGGAGTAACGGGACATGAGTGCCTCCGCCAATCCGCAGATGTCCCCAGAGCGGTCGCCGGGATCCCTGTCCCCCGGGGCTGGAGTCCGTCGCGCCAACAAGATCCCCCTTTATCTCGTGATCGGGCTGCTCGCGGTGGTTGCCTTCCTGGTGGCGCTGGTCGCGAACGATCGGGCTGAGCAGCAAGCGCGCCTGTTGAACTCAACATCGGGATCGCCGCAGTCAAGCAAAGGCGGAGGGACGATGGCGCTCGCCGATCGGATCGCCGGCTCGCATCGTGCCGGGATCATCCCGCCGGCCTCTTCAAAACCCATCCTTCGTCCAGAACTCAACGAGCCAGCAACCCCGATGGGCGGGGCGGGGAGGCTCGACGCGCAAGGACCCGTGAACGGAGAGATCTTGATTGCACGGCCTGACGATCTCGACGCGCCACCGGTACCGACTCGCGCCGGAGGTGTTCAGCTGGTCGCGGGCCAGCCGCTTTCACGAACACACACGGGTGAGGAAGCGGAGGCGTTGCGACAGGCCAAGATTCAACAGCTGCAGGACGCGCTCAAAGCGCCCTCCACAGTGACCTTTACCCTCACGCGGAGCGAGCGACCTGCGCCGACGATCGAGCATCCATCGGAGTCCGCGTCGCCGAGCGATTCACGCACCCGCTTATCCGAAGCCAAACAAGAAATCGCGAATGCGGCGCGGAGTGACGACCCCACGAAGGCCTATCAGGCGCAACTCACGCAACTCCGGCAATCGGGCCTGCTCAGCCCGTTGGATGGCGGCGCGGACTCGTCACCGATGGCAAAGCCCAGCGCCAACAGTGGGAACACGAGCACAGCAACTTCTATGGGAGAAGACCGATGGAAGCACGAGGGACAACAGCTCCCGCCGCGTGCGCCATTCGTGATTCAAGCTGGGGATGTCCTGCCCGCGCTCATGCTGTCCGAAATCGATTCCTCCTTGCCCGGGCAGATCATCGCGCAAGTGTCGCAGCATGTCTACGATACGCCCACCAAGACCCAGCTGCTCATTCCCCAAGGCACCAAACTGATTGGCACCTATTCGAGTGAGGTCGGCTACGGGCAGAAGGCCTTGCTGGTGGCCTGGCAACGGCTCGGGTATCCCGACGGCAAGACGCTCGATCTCGGGTCCATGCCAGGCGCCACGGGATCGGGGGCCTCCGGCCTCACCGATCTCGTGAACAACCATTATCTACGGCTGTTCGGATCGGCCCTCTTGATGTCCGCCGTGACGGCCGGCGTGACGTTCAGCCAGCAGCAAGCGCAAGGGGCCGGCATTCCCGGGCAAGTCGCCATTCCGCAATACAATGCCGGGACCGCGATGAGCCAAGCCCTCGGCCAGCAATTGGGACAGGTCACGGCGCAGCTCATCGCGAAGAATTTGAGCATCGCGCCCGAATTGACCATCCGTCCCGGGTATCGGTTCAACGTCGTGGTCGTGAAAGACCTCGTGTTGCCGAGACCATACCAAGAGTTTGATTACGCAGGAAAGGAGACGCCATGAAGCATCGCACACCACGTCTGGCAGGCCTCGTGTTGTCGGTCATGTTACTGGCTCCATGGACCCCGAGCTATGGCAGTGGGATTCCCACCTTTGACGGTGCGGTGCTGGCCCCGTCGGTGACGGGAGCGATCTCGAACATGGCTCAACAACTGAAGCAAATCGAGCAATACCGGCTGCAGCTCCAGCAATACATCAACATGCTCCAAAACACGATGAACCCCGGCCTGTTCATTTGGGATAACGCGCAGGAGACGATGAACGATCTGCGCTACATGATCGATACCGTGTCGTTCTACCGGCAGCTGTACGGAACCGTGTCCGGCTTTACCGGCAACTTCCACGACATGGCCTGGTATCGCAATGCCCAGTGCTTTAAGGAGCCCGGCTGTTCGCCGAGTCAGTGGGGCTTGATCTTGGAGAACGAGGTCATCGGGGCGCAATCACAAAAGCGATCGATCGAAGCTCTGTTCCGAGGATTGGAACGGCAGTACGAGACGCTGAATGGCGATGCGCGACGCTTGAAGCGGCTCCAACAGGCGGCCCAAACATCCAACGGACAACTGGAGGGGATTCAGCACGCCAATATGCTGGCGAGTGCAGAAGCGAATCAATTGCTGCAGATTCGGGCCGCGCTCTTGGCGCAACAGAATATGGAGGCGACTCGCCAGCAAGCGATTGCCGATCGGGAGGCGATGGAAATGGCGGCGAGTCGAACGTTTCGGCAGGGCACGTTTCAACCAAGCCCCCGGCGCGCGTGGTAACTCCCAACGAGAACGACAGGGAGATTCTATGATGGTGCGCACGTGTTCCCGACACCGAACGGGTCTTGGCTGGAATCTTTCTCCCATGGTCTTCGGCCTGGTCTTGAGCGGAGCCATGGGGTTGTCCGGGTGTACGCAGGAGGCGCTCGACCCTGTGCACACGGTCGAGTGGTACAAGAGTCACGAGGCGGAACGGACGGCGATGGTCACGAAATGTCATAACAATCCTGGCCAACTCGCCTCGACCCCGAATTGCGTCAATGCGCAACAAGCGGTGAGCGACATCTTCAGGGGACAATGAGGACGTTCCAAAGATCCACGCGAGACACGCGTTGGTACGCGACCCGGGGGTACCGGTTCTCGTGCCTTATGCACCACACGATCATCGGCGCGGTGCTCGCCATGTTGTGCTGGCCCGGTGAGGCCCAGGCGGCCATCAATTCCTCAGGTCTCCTCGATACCGCCCTCCAAAGTTTTCAGACCAGCGCGGCAGGCTGGGCCGCCTATATTACCGCACGAGCTTCCTGGCTCTTTTGGACGCTCGCGACGACCTCCTTGGTCTGGACGATGGGGCAATTGGCACTGCGCCGTGCGGAAATTGGCGAGTTTCTCGGGGAGTTCCTGTCCTTCACGGTGATGACAGGGTTTTTTTGGTGGCTGCTGACGAATGGTCCGACCTTCGCGGTGCAGATCATGAATTCGATGCGCCAACTCGCGGGGAGTGCCAGCGGGTTGGGACCGAGTGTCTATCCGTCCACGCTGGCCGATATTGGGTTTCAATTGCTCGATCGGGTCATGACGCAATCATCGGTCTGGCAGCCGGTCGATAGCGCGGTTGGTTTCGTCGTGTGCCTCATCATTCTCATTGTGGTGGCCCTCATCGCCATCAACATGTTGGTGCTGTTGGTGAGCGGATGGATCTTGGCCTACGCCGGCATCTTCTTCCTGGGGTTCGGTGGGTCGCGATGGACCTCTGACATGGCGATTCACTACTACCGAACCGTCCTGTCGATGGGCGCACAAATGGCGGGGATGGTCTTGGTGGTGGGCATAGGCTTCTCCTTCATCAATTTGTATTACGTGAACATGAGCAGCCAAGTGAGTGTGAAGGAAATGGCGGTGTTGATGGTGGCGGCGATTGTGCTACTGGGGCTCGTGAACAAGATCCCACCCTTGCTTGGAGGGTTAGCGATGGGTGGCGGGGTGGGGGCGCTAGGGTCGGGCGTGTCGTTGGTCTCAGCGATCGGGACTGCGGCGGCCATGGCCGCGGGAGTCGGACTTGCGGCGAACATGGCGCGGGCAGGCGTGGCGGGTGGAGCAGCCGGATCTCACGCCCTGATGCAAGCCGTCTCGAATGGGGCAGGGGATACGCCTCCCCCAACCACGATGATTCCCGGTCCGAGTGGTGGCCCGGATGGAAGTGGACCGAGTGGAGGTGGCCCAAACAAGACGCCACCACGCGGAAGTCCAGCTGGGAGCATGCCCTTAGCGGCAGCCATGGATGGCGTGAGCCCAGGGCCACAATTCACCGGACGCTCCTATCCCAGTGTCACCAAAAATGATCCGAACACGTCAACGCCGTCGCCGGAACCCACGTTCGGCGAGGAGAGCCTGTCGAAGGGCAAGACTGACGACACCACATTTAATCCGAAGGAAGAAATCGCGGCGTTTCGTGATCGGAACGAGCCGTCCACCGGATCGAAAGGAGGAAACGCATGACACGACCTTGGTTCATCCTCGCGGCGGTTGCGCTTGCCCTGCTCGGTCTTGGCACGTTGTCGGCAGACGCAGAGAGTCCGGGGGTTCCGCCATCGGTCCCGGCCCTGTCGAGCGGACCACCATCACCAAGCGTCACGCCGGTGCCCACTGGGATGAGCCCGAACAGAGGAGCGGTGTCGCTGCTCACCGGGACGGCGCGTGACGCCTGCGAAGCCCTGCTCTGTCTCTCCGCGATTGGTTCCGCTCCTGCCGAGTGTGCCGCATCGCTCGCCAAATACCATGCGGTGCAGATGTTTGGCGGCGGGCCCGCTTTTCTCGCGGCCTGTCCGCTGGTGCGCTAAGGTCGGTCATATGGTTGCGGATCTGCCTCCTCAGGACCAGGAACGGGTCGTCTGCTCGATCGTGGCGGCGGTGAAATACGAAGTCCCGGCCAACATTGTGCTGGCCGTGGCGGAGCAGGAAGGAGGCAAGCCGGGGCAATGGGTGAGAAATCCCAACGGCACCTATGATGTCGGCCCCCTGCAGTTCAATACCGCCTATCTGAAAGGGTTGCAGCCCTACGGCATTACGGCGGCGGATGTGGAGCAATCAGGCTGCTATCCCTATGAATTGGCGGCGTGGCGGTTGCGATCCCATATCCTCCATGATCGAGGGGACCTCTGGACCAGAGTAGCCAATTACCACTCCCGTACCCCAAGACACAATGCTCGATACCGAAGGGCTGTCATGCGGAAGGCGGCGAAGTGGGCCGATTGGCTGTCCGCACGATTCCACACCGTTCGGTTTCTCGATCACCGCAGCAAGTAATAGGGGCATGATCGATTCGGCTCCGAAAGTTCAATCATGACAAAGGTGTGGTCTAGTACAGGTTTCGCTGCGTTATTAGGACAATTAGGTCATTGGTAGGTTGCGACTGATTCGATGGAATTACCGGAGTTCTGTTGGTTTGAAGACGATGAGCACAGCGCGAAGATCGATACGTCTGGTGGGGCAAGGTGACTGTGACAACTGGTTGATTTAGTGGTGAGCCGGCTGGGACTCGAACCCAGGGCCCTCGCCTTAAAAGCACCGACGTTTCTGAAATAAATCAACAAGATCACTCCTCGGAGTCGTCCGATGAGTGATAAGGATTTACAACGACTTACAGCCTGCGTGTCCGATATAGGACAACCGTTTTCGCATCGCGCTCTCCCTTCACGCCGTACCCACATCACCCAGAAGACCCGCCTTGCGAACCAGCGAACGCTCTACATCTCTGTTCATGCCGACCCCGCCTCAGCCGAACTCTTCCTTCGTGTGAAAGGAGCTGACTGTACTCCAGAAATCATCGGCCTCTACGACGTGACTGCCCGTCTGATGAGCGTAGCCCTCCAGTACGGCGCATCCCTCGAGAAGCTTGGCGATCTCCTCACAGGCGCCCAATTTGCTCCACGCGGGCCTGTGTCTCGGCATGACCGGCTGAAGCATTGTTCCAGCGTACCCGATCTCATTGGTTTACACCTGTTGGTCGAGTACTGTGGGCGTGGTGACCTGGCACCTGGCTCGGTCCCACTTCAGGAAGGAGCGCGTGCCATGATTTCGGGGGTGAACCGAGTGTAGGAATGTTAAGACGCTGTTTAAGAAATGTTAACCTTTTGGCCTCATCACCATTCAAGAATGTACACGATTGCCAATAGATAGAGAGAATACGGAACGTGCCTCTGTTAACCTGACACTGACGAGCCTGGCGTGATGATTTCGGTCTCTCTCCCTAGGCACGCGACTAGAGAACCGTAGATGTGTAGGATACCGGCATGAAAGCTCTCGTGACCCAGTTCCATGCACTCGACATCACGCAACTGAACCGAGGGTGGCTTGTTCCCTTTTCGAAGTTGGACTGGGTCTGGCGCACGAACAAGGGAACCCACATGGAGACTGTGCAGATTGTGGTGCGGGAGTCGGTCGTTGAGTTATGGTTCCAGCTAGGTTCCAGCCAAGTCATCCAGCGTGTGTCCTTGGTTTACTCAACGAGTCCGCATGGCGGCAAACGTCCTTGGTTCGCCTGTCCTCAATGCCAGCGACGAGTTGGAATCCTGTATCATGTTCCCGCTCATCCCTTCTTCTGCAGACGGTGCTGTGACCTAGCCTATCCTTCCCAGTATCAGCAGAGGAATCGGAGCTACGGACGTCGGCACCGAGATATCCCTCACCGAGAACAAGACAAGCTGAGCGTACTCAGTCCTGCCTGAATGGCATTGATTTTATAGAATATCCGCCTAACCGAATTAAACAGTATCGGCTGCCCTGATGCTGCATTTAAACGCTAATACAGCGAACCTGCTCCTACATGATTTCGAAGCGAGGTTCCTTAGCATTACCCCGACCATTACCCTTGCCACCAAAAGCAGCGATTAGGCCACTACAGCAAGAAAACAATGACCGAACTGGGTGCCAGATTGGCAGAACAAGTTGGTGATATTTTGAAGGAGCGCAAGCCGGAACCGCTTGAGAAAGGCTACAAGTTGTGGCCTGAGCGACTAGACAGGGCGATACAGCAGGTCGATTATCGACGTGAAGAAGCGTTGAAAAGGTAAGGCGCAAGCCTTCACGTAGTTAACAACTGTAGGGCTTTCGATCGAGGGGCGATAGTAAGCCATCTCATTTCTCTTTATCCTTCCCTTCGAGCCAATTACTCCACCGCTTCACGGCGGGATGCGTACCGATCAATAACAGCATGCCCACCATGAAGACCATGGAAACGATAAAGATCACATCGCGGTAGGCGCCATATTGCCACCCTGGCCAGAAGAACTTTGGTACAGCCACACTAACAACGGGGACAAGCCCATAAATAAGTCCGAATGCTACGATGGTGCCCATCCACCGCCAGAACGTCCGCTGTATTCCCATACTACACCTTCAATTGTGCCTGATCCCATTACCTCGTCATTCTCGCCCCCATCACAATCATTTGTCCGAGATGTTCCAACAGCGCTAAGGACTGCCTGGAGTCGAGACCATTGTTGTTCAGGACCGCGAGCAGATCATCGATGACCTTCTCTTCCGTCTGTGTCATGAGATACGGCGACGGAAAGACAGTCTCGGGGATGCGAGCACGAGGATTCTGTTTGCGCAGGTCGGTGATGATGTCAAAGAGGTCTTGCTTCGTGCAGAGGCCCTTGCGTTCGAGCAGTTCCACGAGGGCCGCGATCTCCCACATGTTGGAAATCGTGGCTTCTTCCAGGGACATGCTGTCCCGTTTGGGGCGGTCGCCGCTCATAAGGACTTACTACTGTTTTGATGCCATTAAAGGTCTCTACGCTGGTCGAGACCTAAGATGTAATACGCCTTTTTCTCACTGATGCCCTTCTTCCAAAAGCAGCTCCGTACTTTAGTCGTTTCCTCTGCTTACAACCAGGGCACATCGCTACAACTTTCCTCCGGTGCGCAGTTTTTGTGTGACGTTTCCGTTCAACAGGTTCGGAACAAATACTAAAACTGGTCGAACCGCACGCACAACAGTGCAGCATAGATTCACTGCTTCCGAACGCTTTCCATTGAATTCCGCTCATGATACCCCTCCGCTTTCTTTTACACATATTCACTCTTATAAAGCCTTAATTCGCTCTTGAAGATAGGCGTTCAGCGCGTCCTCTGATTCTGTGTTCATCACCAAAGTCTCAATCCCGCATTCATCCCCGCGCACCCATCGCACCTTGCCCGCAGCGACAGCGATCCATTTTCCAACAGTCAGTCTGACCTTCATGGAACACACGTCACCTGGCTTTGCCGGTAGGTTGCCATGCAGTCGCCAACCGCTCGAGGAAAGGTTCGTGATGGTGCCATAGCCTTCGCCACGCTGGATCTCGTACCGAGCCGGGCTGAGGATGGGGAATCGACGATGCGGTCGAAAGACGTAGGGCATGGAAACCTCATAACCGAGAGGCTAATATTTTAGGAGGCCAGTGAAGAAGGGCGCAATCCCCACTACCGAAGGGGATACAGGGAATGCTGCAGCGCCTCCCTAGTGGGCTTACTCGACCCCAACGAGTGGCCTAGAAGCGTCTTTGTTCGTTCGATGGTTCTTCTTCGGGTGTCGATATTCCCAGGGCGGAATAGGGTGAGGATCGATCCATAATCCCCGTCGAGCGAGCTGTGCGTCCAGTTCCAAAGCTCCGAGGACAACATCATCAGAGTATTGCTGATACCACCATGCCAAGCCAGCCCTGACCAACTCATAACTGAGGTTGGCCCCATTAGACAGAAACACGTCGCCAATGGTCCGGCCGTATCGGCCCTTCTTACTTGGCACGACGGTGACCGTCCTCCCAAAGACAAGAGAAGAGGTGAATTGCTTGGCCTTCTGACCGAAAGGCTGCTTTTTTTCAGGGCAGTCCACCCCTCGGAGTCGAATCCGCTCTGCTTTGCCACGGTGAAGGACCTCGATGGTGTCTCCATCAAGGACCGCCACGACTTTGCCGGTAAAGGGAGATGCGGCAACAAGAGAGGGTGTGAGGAGGAGGACCGGGAACAGAACGGATAGCAGGGCTCTGAAGATCACGCACTGATTATACCGTCCGAGTCTGGAAATCCGAAGCTCGGCTGAGTTTCGCCAGAATGCCGAGATCTCAAAGACACCCATCGAGCAGAGAGGCGTGCGCCGTTAACGAGTCCAGCGTTGACGGATGCGCTCCAGACCGGAGAGCGGTGATCGGGTTCACGGGTTCTGCGGAACCGTCGAGCTCCCTACAGTGGCAGGAATAGGCACCAGACTGTTCCCTACCAGCAGACGACCTCCGATAACAGTAGCCGCGAGGAACGCGCTACTCTCGAGCCAACCGCTGATTGTCTGTGTGCCAAGCAGGACATTGCTAAAATTGATGAGCCAGAGTCCAAGTCCCAACATCACAAGATGAAAGAGTCCTGCCGTGCCCATGACCCGCAATGCGATGGCGACCCCGAGTGCCCCGCTGAGGAATGCGAGGAGTGGATAGAGGGTCTGGTCCGTCTGGGGTGTCAGTCCGGCGACAAAGAATATCAACCCAGAGACGAAGCTGATCCCATAAGCCAAAACAACCCCGCGCAACAGAGCTTTCCATTGTCCAGAAGACAGTCTGACGGCCATGCGTGCAGGCTACAGATTTCATAGCCTGAACGGCCATCCTACCGAAGAGGGACCAGAACATGCTTGGTTGTTCTGGCTGACAATATAGCTGTGTATTATCGGAGGGGTGTGCAATGACCGACTGGTTCATAGACATGACCTCACTTCTGCATCCCGGACGATGGAGCGCAGGTGCTGATTCCGAACAACATGAACAGCGGGCAAAACCCCACCGCTCCGGTAAGCAGCAGTATGGCCCCCACAGCAAGAGCCGCACCTGCCATACCTGTCGAAAGATCGGCAAAAAAACCGATCAAGATACTCACAATCCCGATTCCGATTCGGATCGGCCGTTCAACTCCACCCACATTGCATTTCATGGTTCTACCTCCTTTGTAAAACGTTTCGACACCAGAAAGGACTCCCTACAGACCTGTTCGTTGTCGAGCTAGGCATCGCGACTCTTTCATGGCGTGATCTTTGCGGCAAGCACATCCACCTGTTCGATCGTCGGTGGTTCGGCCAAGAGGTCTGCAGCCTTAGCCATCAGGGCCGCCGCAATTTGCCCAGCCAAATGCGCTTTTCGTCCAGACTCATCGGCAAATGCATCGAAGATCCCGAATGTCGCCGGGCCCAACCGCAACGCAAACCAGACCACCGTCGCAGCCTCCTGATTGGCTAAGGCCAGTCCACTTTCAAGAAAGCTGGCGACCTCGGCTTCCTTTCCGGGTTTCGCGTGCAATCGCACCAACAATCCAACTCGTACCATGCTGTGCCTTCCTTTCTGAATTTGTGGGTCATAAGTGTGTGCATTCTAGCTCTGCCTTCAATAACTAACTAGTGGCAAGAATGACAATTATGATACAGTTCTCGCCGTGCGTATTCACATCCTGACGCTGCATGACGTCTTCGACACCGGCTTGGCGACCTTGCTCGATACCTTCAGCACGGCGAACGCACTGGCGGACTCTACTGGGGCATCGCCGATACGCTTCGAGGTGGCGATCATCGGCGTCCGACCTCGCGTGCGCACCAGCCAAGGGCTGTCGGTTCCGGTACGATCCACGACACGGCTTGTACGTCCCGATGTGGTCCTGGTCCCTGCCATTGGCGCGAAAATGCCGGAGACATTAGGCGTGGCACTGGAACGGCGAGACACGGCAGACGCGCAGGCCCTGCTGCGCGAGTGGTCCGCCGCCGGCACACTCGTCGGAGCGGCCTGCACAAGCACATTTGTCCTTGCGGGCTCATCGCTCCTCAATGGGCATCAGGCCACGACGTCCTGGTGGCTCGCTCCGTTCTTCCGTGAGCGGTATCCGGATGTCGTGCTCGACGAGTCGCGGATGATCGTTCCGGCCTCACGCTTGGTCACTGCCGGCGCGGCGCTGGCACATCTCGACCTGGCCTTATGGATCATACGTCGTCGCAGCCCGGCACTGGCCACACTGACGGCTCGCTACCTCGTCGTGGACCCACGGCCATCACAGGCCGCGTTTGCCATTCCCGACCATCTTGCGCACACAGATCCCTGTGTTGAGCGGTTTGAGCAGTGGGCACGTCGCCGGCTGGCTGATGGGTTCTCCCTCGATGACGCGGCTCGCGCCGTCAGTACAAGCCCACGCACGCTGACCCGTCGTCTACAATCCGTGGTGGGGAAGTCCCCCTTAGCCTACTTTCAGGACCTTCGCGTCGAGCGTGCGGTCCACCTTCTCCAGACAAGCACCAGGAGTATTGACGAGATTGCCGCGCAAGTCGGCTACGCAAACGGTGTCACACTGCGCACGCTTATCCGGCGCAAGATTGGCCGTGGCCTACGCGAGCTGAGACGACATTCCTATTCGAGTCTCCAATGCGCGGATCCGTCGTCCATCTAGGCTCACCGGCAGCAAGTGTGTGAAAAGTTACGGTAGCGTATTGTGCGCACTGTTGACTCCCGACATTTCTGGGTCGAAGGAATAGGTTCCGGTGGGAATAGTATGCGTCTGGACAAGGGGAGAACCCCGGCCATATCGCTGTCCAGAATCTCTTCGCCAGGCGTCCGTAGACGCTCAACAATCTCAGCGATCCGCGTTCGGTATTCCAGACGAGCACCGCGTTCGACAGGAGGCTCAGGCAGCTCGCCTTGTTCATGATTTCGCCCATATCACCTGTGCGGAACTCGCCGTGGTTGGCGAAGAAGAGGCAACGGCGCGTGAGATCATAACGATGCTCGCCATGGTTGAGCTGAAGCTGCACCATATTCCGCATCTGTTCGTCATCGAGATAGCGGGGAATGAAGATCGATTTCACGATCTGCCCCAGGGCAGAGAGGGTCCTCGCCAAGCGGTCTGAAGTCGAAGCAGTTGCGAGCCGTTGGATGATGACATTGGTCGGCGCCGTTCGGTTTTGCAGTGAGGCCGCGACCCGCGCCAAGGTGTCCCATTGTGAATCAACCCCATCTCGGCGGTGTGGGGCACTAGGGGGTCAAGGCATCCGTACGTCATTCCTCGCACAGGCTTGTAGAGCTGTTGGTCAGTCAGATCCCGCAGCCTCGGCATGAATGAGTATTCCAGTAAACACAAGAGTGCGAAGACGTGTTCCGTGAACCCATGTGTGTCGGTGATGTGCTCACGTACGCGGAGAATGGTGTTGTTCTCAAGCAGACCGTCGAGGACGTAGCGTGCCTCGTGCGGGCCACGTACTCAAATTCTTGCGTCAGCTGGGCAACCACCTTATCCCCTTCGCTGAAGAGCGCCAACTGCTCGTAGGTGCCCTCTCGTTCTCGCTCCCAGCGCTCGTCGCGGTAAATCAGATAGGAAAAGGACACGTGATGGCAGCTGCGGGGCAAAGAGAGGGTCCCCGCGCGCAGCGCATCGCGGACGGCGATGTCGGGAGGGTCATCGATCAGCATTCAGCCCGCTCGTGTCGAGATCCTCGGCCATCCCTTCCTGAGCAGGCAGCATATACATGACCGTCGTATCGAGCAACTCGTGACCTAATAGCGCCGCAAGATCAACGAGCTTGTCCGGATGGCATGTGAAAAGGCCTGGGCGAATGTGTGGGGAGTCGTGTGAGCCGATACAGGCACGCACGTGATAGGACTGCAGCGTACGAGTCCGGTGAGTACGCGTTGAATTGAGCGCACGGAAAGGGCTGCACCTTGCTCACTGCGAAAACATAGCACACACATCTGGTTGTGCGCAGGAATTGAGCGCCAGATTTACGAGGATCAGGGCAAGATCGCCGTGTTCGCGCGAATTCTTACGGGAAGATGCCCCAATGCTGAGTGCTTTCCGTAAAATTCCGCACGTTTGCTGCCGGTGGGCATATTGATCCAGAAATGTGACAGCCTTTCGATTCGGATGGCTTTTAGCCACACCTCGATCGTCTCACGATGTTGGAGGTTGAGAGCCCTAGGGCCGCAAGCTTCGCCGCCAACATGATACATGTTCATGTACCCATGTCCCGAGCTTACTCTGGACAGTCGGATTCTTACGGCAACAATGCGGCCCCTTGCAGTAGGTATCTTTTGCGGAAGATAATAGTTCCTGTGGGGTGAGACCAATGTATATTGGTGACCGAAGGGTGCGTGCCGCTACCAGCGTCTCTATTTCTCTACTAATGGTCGTTCTGCTACTCACTTCCTCCGGTCATCACGATGAGTGGAGAGCGGCTAGAGAGATTGCATTGAGTGGTCCTGTGCACGTTGCGTTACGCTCCTCGCCTACCACCGTCCCCGCTGACGCACTCAACATCGAGGCAGTTCTGGTGGAAGGCCCGAGCGTTCTGAATGGCGGTGCCTCCGACACCCGACCGTGGGTGCCCCTAGCCACTCGCTTGTTGAGTATGGCGCTGGTTGCCATCCCGGTCTGGTATTTTATGGCGCACCTTGAACGAGACAGGGAACTGAAACGGTTGAATGCAGGATTACAGGCGCGGACGTCGGAACTCGCGGCCGTAAACGAATCGCTTGTGGCGGAAGTGTCGGAGCGGAAGCGTACCGAACAGTCGCTCGAAGCCAGCCGTCGGGATTTACGCCAGCTCACCTCACAACTCCTTCGCGTGCAAGAAGAAGAACGACAGCGCATCTCGCGTGACTTGCACGATGACATCAATCAACGATTGGCACTCCTGGCAGTCGACATCGAAGCCTTAGAACAGACGCTTTCGACAGCCCCTATTGATGTTGTCAGAACCGTGCGGGCCATTGAGGATCGAGTTAATGAGCTATCCGACGATGTCCGCCATCTGGCTCACCAACTTCATCCGTCCGTTCTCGACGATTTGGGGCTTTCAATTGCACTGCAACGGCTTCTTGATGACTTCACAGCTCGAACGACTGTGAGGGGGGAGTTTATCGACTGCGACACACCGAAACCACTCCCACAAGAAGTCGCAACCTGCTTGTATCGCCTTGCGCAAGAGAGTTTGAGGAATGTTTCTCGTCACGCCAAAGCAAAACAAGTACGGATCGAACTCGCCCGTTTACGTGACGGCCTTCAGCTTCAGGTCAGCGACAATGGTGTGGGATTCGATCAGACCCGCCAGGATGATAAACACGAAGGCCTCGGTTTCGTGAGCATGAAGGAGCGAGTGGCTCTCGTCGGCGGGACTCTCGACATCCAGTCTGTACCAGGAGCTGGAACACGTGTCTGCGCCTGGGTGCCGCTTGAAACGATAGGGTGGACGTGATGAAGCCACGTGTCCTGTTGGCGGACGATCACGCGCTGGTGTTGGAAGGGTTCAAGAAGTTATTGGAGGAATATTGTGAGGTGGTCGGAGCCGTCGAAGACGGGCGCGCCCTGATCGAGGCCGCGGAACGACTCCATCCTGACGTGATCGCTCTCGATATCTCCATGCCGCATCTGAATGGGGTGGATGCCGCCCGCCAATTGCGGAAGCGGGTGCCTCAGGCCAAACTAATCTTCATTACCATGCACGCCGACCAAGCCTATGTGAGTCAAGCCTTCAAGGCCGGCGCGTCCGGCTATCTGCTCAAACGTTCCGCGGGCTCCGAGCTTGTGCAGGCAATCCATGCCGTGACCCAGGGTAACTACTACGTGACCTCCCTCGTCGCAAAAGATCTGGTTCATTCCGCGATTGGGGGCACCCATCCGCCCATTGTCCGAAGTAACCAATTATCGGCTCGTCAACGGGAGATCCTCCAATTGGTAGCGGAAGGGCTCGCGGTCAAAGAAATCGCGGCCACGCTCCGAATCTCCCCCAAGACGGTCGAGTACCATAAGTCGAAACTGATGGAACAGCTTGATCTCCATACGACGGCCGAGTTGACGAAGTACGCGCTCACCCACGGGCTTATCCCTGCCGAATAACGTGCTACGTCGCCCAATTGTGTCCAGTCTCAGCCGGGCTCGACCTCGTGATTTTCCGTTAGAATTTGAGGCACCTCCCTAGTACCGCGCAATGTCTTATCAACGGTAAAGTTGTTACTAACCCGCCATCGACGGTGGCGCAGGCATAAAGCCTATGCCTCTGGGCGGTACAGTTTCTCCGGACGGTACAGTTTCTCCAGAAAGGAGTGTGGAGCATGGTGACTGACTTACATCGAGCCATCCCGCTTATCATTGTGATGGTCTGCCTCTATCCTGGCCTCGCTGCAGGGCATGGAAGTGTGGAATTGAACGATGACCACTGTATGCACCGAATGGGGGGGCATATGGTGCATTTCAACGCCTACCAGCCGCAATACGACGCAACGGCCCAGTACTGCACGGATATTCCTGCGGAGGGCGAGACCTTTCTGGTCGTGGACCTTGTCGATCCCGGGCTTCGCGAAATACCTGTGGGGGTGCGGATTGTGAGGGGATTACACGAGGGAGCAGACGGTCAGATCGTGGCATCCTGGTCTCCTGTGACCCACCCGGACGGAGTAGTCAGGGGCGAAGCCCTGTTGGAGAATGGCACCTATCAGGTGGTCGTTCTGGCGGAGGGATTGAGCCCTACGTCTTATCCGCTCCGCGTACAAATGACCGACTATTCGTCGCTGACAAGTACGATAGCAAAAATCCTGATCGTACTACCGGTGCTCACGATAGTTGTATATGAACTGTCGAAATCGCAGCGTGTCCGTAGTTGGTGGGCCTCCCGCCGAGCTTAAAGCCGCTGGATATAAATGCGTTCTGTAAGTAATCACATGTTTCATTAACTCATTCAGGAGAGAGGATGTTTCTGGAGTCATTCAGACGTTTTGAATGTCCGACACTCTTCCTCGCATGCGGGGGTGTCGCCAGCCGGTGCTCTTTTGGTGATCGCAGCCCACGCTCAGGGGGGACGAACGGTCCCTACACGAGGTATTTTCTGTTTCATACGCGATCACCGCAAACCTTCGAAAGCCGCTGTGACATTGGTGGGTTCGGTCGGCGGAGATCGAAGCGCCGTATGGTCCATCGGAACAGCTCCCGCTCAGTGAAGTTCCTGCTCGATCTGAGGCATCTCCCTAGTACTGCTCAACGAATCAAATCGATAAGGTGTGAGCATGGCACGGTGGTTCACAATTCAACAAGGAGGTGACCCATGGCAGCATTTGGGCAAGCAACCAAGGAGGGACGCTATGGCATTTCAGAAGCGAAGGCTGTGGATGCAAAGTTATACAAGATGGGGTGGTTATTGGGTATCGCGGTTGGGGCCTTCACGGCTATCTACCGTTGTGCCGGTGCAGGTTGAAAACGGTGGTCCATCATTCTAACCAAGGAGGTTTGCCATGGCAGCATCAAATGAGAAAGGCTATGACGTTTCGCAGTGGTATGATTCGCGGCCGGCGAAGATCGGCTGGTTTGCGATGCTGGCGATCGGAGTGTTTTGGGTCGTGTATCAACGGACGTTCGGGTACTCCCACGGGCTGGACTCGATGACGCCGGAGTTCGACACGGTGTGGATGGGGCTGTGGCGGTTTAACATCGTCGCCAACGCCATCTTCTTTGCCACGGCGGTCGGGTGGATCTGGGTGACGCGGGATCGCAACCTGGCGAACCTGGACCCCAAGCTGGAGCTGAAGCGGTATTTCTATTTCATGGGGTGGTTGGCGTGCTACATCTGGGGCGTGTACTACGCGGGCAGCTACACCCTGGAGCAGGATGCGGCGTGGCACCAAGTGATCATCCGGGATACCAGCTTCACGGCGAGCCACATTGTGGCGTTCTACGGGACGTTCCCGCTGTACATCACGTGCGGCGTGTCGAGCTACCTATATGCGCAGACGCGGTTGCCGCTGTACAACCAGGCGACGTCGTTTCCGTTGGTGGCAGCGGTGGTGGGGCCGATGTTCATTCTGCCGAACGTGGGCTTGAACGAGTGGGGCCATGCGTTCTGGTTTGTGGATGAGCTGTTTGCGGCGCCGTTGCACTGGGGCTTTGTGACGTTGGGCTGGTGCGGGTTGTTCGGAGCCGGGGGCGGTGTGGCGGCGCAGATCGTGAGCCGCATGTCGAACCTGGCGGACGTGATCTGGAACAATGCGCCGAAGAGCATCCTGGATCCGTTCCCCAGCCAGGTCCCCAGCCAGATCGTCCCAGGTGCTAAGTCCGGCTACTAAGAGGAACGGCGAGTAGTCCAAATAACTAGTCGGCAGTAAAGGGTGGCTTCGGCGTTCCGAGCAGGGAGCGTCGGGCCACCTTGGGTCGGCCGGGATGACGGAGGAGTTCGGTTATGTTTAGAACCGATGAAATTATTAAGGCCTCGAAATTGCCGCCTGAAGGCGTCGCAATGTCCAGGCACATCGACTACATTTACTTTGTCCCGATTTTGTTTGTGACCATCGTCGGGACGTTTCATATGCATACCGCTCTACTGTGCGGAGACTGGGATTTCTGGCTCGATTGGAAAGATCGGCAATGGTGGCCGATCGTGACACCAGTCACGACGATTACCTTCTGCGCAGCTCTTCAGTACTACAATTGGGTTAACTATCGACAGCCATTTGGAGCTACGCTCTGTATCCTGGCGCTAGGTTTTGGGAAATGGGTCGCCGTCTACACGTCCTGGTGGTGGTGGTCTAATTATCCTCCCAATTTCGTCATGCCTGCTACCTTGATTCCGAGTGCGTTGGTGCTGGACATCGTCCTGCTGTTGACCAGGAATTGGACACTGACTGCGGTGCTTGGAGCATGGATGTACGCAGCACTGTTCTATCCTTCCAACTGGCCCATCTTCGCCTATAGCCACACGCCGCTGGTGGTCGATGGGGCGTTACTGTCATGGGCAGACTACATGGGCTTCATGTATGTCCGAACGGGAACACCTGAATACATCCGGATGATCGAAGTCGGATCATTGCGGACATTCGGCGGACACAGCACCATGATTTCCGCCTTCTTTGCGGCATTCGCATCTTCATTGATGTACATCCTGTGGTGGCAGTTCGGGAAGTTCTTCTGCACGTCCTACTTCTACCTGACGGATGACAGACAACGAACGACGAAGGTGCACGATGTGTTTGCATATGCGACCTTAGCGCATGGAGATAAGGCTAAACTGTCTGGAGGGAAAGCCTGAACGCTCAATATGTCGTGAGACTGCGTGAGGCCAGCGTTGCGGAGAGGCAGAAAGGTGGTCAGTTGAGCAATGAAGGAAGGCGGGAAGCTGGTATATCGGGTTAGCGGATAACAGTGCGCAACTGAGATTTGGAGGACGAGAGTGGTGAGGAATTGCGAAGGCCAAGATACCTCGAAGGGCAGTGGATACACGGTAGGCGCCGTGCTGTTCGATAGAGCGAGGGGGAAGCCATGAATACTAGAATGAAAAACCTACTCCTATGGGGCATGATTGCCCTGTTCATAGTGTTGCTGTTCAATATGTTTTCCGTTCCGACGCATGCACCTGAGGAAGAGGTCTATTTCAGTGATTTCATCGCGAAGGTGGAACAGGGCTCGGTGGTCAAAGTCATCATGCGAGGCCATCACATCAGTGCGGTCTTGAAAGACAGCACGCGCATTCACACCTATGCGGCCGATGATCCTGACTTGATCGCGATGTTACGGGAGAAGGGGGTCCAGATCGAGGTGAAGCCGTCCGGCGAGAGCCCATGGTACGTTACATTTCTGTACACATGGGGGCCCTTTATTCTCTTTCTCGGGCTGTTCATCTTCTTCATGCGGCGGATGCAATCCGGCGGGAACGGCGCTTTATCGTTCGGGAAAAGCCGTGCCAAGATGCTGACCGAGGAGCATAAGAAGGTCACCTTTGCGGACGTAGCTGGCGTTGATGAGGCGAAAAACGATGTGCAGGAGATCGTTGAGTTTTTAAAAGATCCACGCAAGTTCCAGACGTTGGGTGGCCGCATTCCAAAAGGTGTGTTGGTGGTCGGCCCCCCCGGAACCGGGAAGACCCTATTGGCGAAGGCCGTCGCTGGTGAAGCCGGTGTTCCCTTTTTCAGCATCAGCGGATCTGACTTCGTGGAGATGTTTGTCGGCGTTGGAGCCTCGCGGGTGCGCGATCTGTTTGAACAGGGAAAGAAACATGCACCCTGCATCATTTTCATCGACGAGATCGATGCCGTCGGTCGTCTGCGTGGAGCCGGGTTGGGTGGAGGTCATGACGAGCGCGAACAGACGCTGAATCAGCTGCTCGTCGAAATGGATGGGTTCGACACGACGGAAGGCGTGATCTTGGTCGCGGCAACCAATCGGCCGGACGTTCTTGATCCTGCCTTGCTGCGTCCTGGGCGGTTCGATCGTCAGGTCGTTGTCGATCGACCGGACCTTCATGGCCGAGCGGAGATTCTCAAAGTCCATACGAAAAAAGTGCCGGTTGCGGCTAACGTGGAATTAGACAAGATAGCCCGCGGGACGCCTGGATTCTCAGGCGCCGACTTGGAGAATCTGGTCAATGAGGCGGCCTTGTGGGCGGCCCGTCAAAATAAGACGGAGGTAGACACGGTCGATTTCGAAATGGCGAAAGATAAAATCATCATGGGGGCCGAACGGAAGAGCATGATCCTGACCGAGGAGGAGAAGCGGGTCACGGCCTATCATGAAGCGGGACATGCGCTGATGGCGAGGCTCTTGCCCGGGACGGATCCAGTACACAAAGTCACGATTATTCCACGGGGACGAGCACTGGGTGTCACGATGCAGTTGCCGACCGAAGATCGGCATAGTTATACCAAGGAATTTCTCTCGAACAGGTTAGCCGTCTTGATGGGGGGGCGAGTGGCGGAAGAACTCGTGTTCAACCACGTGACGACAGGGGCGGGGAACGATTTGAATCAGGCGACGGATCTGGCTCGCAAGATGGTCTGTGAGTGGGGTATGAGCGAGAAGTTGGGGCCCCTGACGTTCGGGCAAAAAAACGACTCCGTATTCCTAGGGCGGGACTGGACCGCCAAAAGAGATCTGAGCGAACGAGTGGCGAAGGAGATCGATTCCGAGATCAAGCAGTTTGTCACCGAAAATTATGAACGTGCCAAGCAGGTCTTGACCGAACATATGGCGGGCTTGACTGCGCTCGCTGAGGCGTTGTTGGTCAAGGAATCGCTGGATGCGATCGACATCGAGGACATTCTGCTGCAGTCCTCTCCGCAAACGGTTTTAGCCTAGAGCAGGAGTCGGTCTCAGAGGTGCTCTCTCTTCACCGAACTTTTGAAACGGACCAAGATCCGCTGCAAGAGGCCGAGACAAGAGGAATGTAGAGGACGGTTTCGTCATTTCGGCTAACAGCGGTCGATAAGACTCAAGGCACGCTCTGCTCATGATGGTATTGATCTTTGTCTTCATTCTAATTCAGGCGCCAATTGTGATAATCCATGAATGGAACCACCATCATCGCCCTCCCGTTCTTTCTGCCACGATTGGACCTTCCGGCCTTACTGCTGCAATCCTTGCCGAATGAGCATCCCAAAGTACCCCCCAATCATGCCCGTGTCAGGCCTTGGGAAAATTTGGGCTGGTGCAGGTGAACGTACGCTGACGGCCAAGGTTCTCAAGTCACCTGATGGGCCTCCGCAGAATGGCGCGAAGACAATAGGGGATCATTCCCTGCCAAAGACTTCTGCACCCCCTCCCGCTAATTTAATCGCTTCGGTGCCCGTGCAAAGCCAATTATCATAACTTTCTTCGACTGGCTATCCAAAGAGCCCTGGCCGCGGGTGCGCTTGCAATGAGGTATAAGCAGTAGGTGTGTAAATGAGATGAAGGCGGTGTATCCTCGCGGGTGGCCAAACCCAACCGGCTGAGATGCTTAGCCTGAGAGGAGGACGACACCGCCATGGAGAAGCTAGGACTTCCGGGAACTACTTGGACTTTGGGAGAAGTCCTTTCTTTTCTAGCTCTTCGATGTGAGCCTGGCACATTTGCTGAACATATTCCGCCAGAGTCTTCCCCTGGAGTGCGGCGGCCCCCTTCAGCTTGTTGAGAAGCTCTCGCGGCATCCCTCGAACAAACAGAACAGCGGCATCATCCTCAGATTTTGGTGAGGCAGGCATAGTTGCTAGCATAAGCAAGAAGCACTTATTAGTCAAACTCGCTTGATTCGCAAGCTATCTAGTGCTAGCATGCTTGCATGCGCAACGTTAATGCGCATTGACCGTGCGGTTATTGCACAGGGGTATTGTCTAGAAAACGAGCCGAGCAGCCTGTTTACTTTACCCCTCAGATTTGCGCTTCCGAAGCCCGCAGAATGAAGCGGGTCCAATTGGTGAAAATCCCTGTGTAGAAAACACATGTCATGGAAATGGAGTTCGCCCATGAAAGACCACCCAACCAGACGAGCTGCGATTTACGCCAGAGTGAGCACGGACGGCCAGACCACCGAGAACCAACTCCGTGAGCTTCGAGTGGTAGCTGAGCGCAATGGATGGACGATTGTTCATGAATTCATTGACCGAGGCATTAGTGGAGCTAAGGGCCGAGATCAGCGTCCCGCGTTTGACGCACTCTGGAAAGGAGCTACTCGGAGAGAGTTTGATGTCGTAATGACGTGGGCTGTCGATCGACTTGGACGATCACTCGCCCATCTTGTGAATTTCCTCTCCGAGCTCCATGCGAAGAAAGTCGATCTCTACATTCATCAGCAAGGCTTAGACACAAGCACTCCGGCCGGCAAAGCGTTGTTCGGCATGATGGGAGTCTTCGCTGAATTCGAACGATCGATGATTCAAGAGCGCGTCAAGGCGGGAATTAAGCGAGTCCGGGCGAAGGGACGCCGGTGGGGCCGACGAAAGATAGAAGAGACAGACCCCACCTTATGTACGAAGGTGATCGAGCTACGCCAACAAGGACATGGGATGGGTAGAATTGGAAAAACCCTCGGATTGTCGAGCAGGACTGTCTGGCGGTTTCTGCGGCAGATGTCGGTCAACGGAACCCAGGGTTCTTCTGCTCTTGCGGGGGACTAATCAGCGGGCCTGTGTGGGTATCAATCTCGTCATGACTGCACTCAATTCATGTGAACTGCTTCGCCGACTTCAGCCTGACCATACTGCCCGCTGATCAAGAGTCCCGCCGAGAACCTACCTCAGAGTAGCCAGGATACCCAAGACTAACAATTTTCACCACTTTCCGAGGATGAGGAATGAAAATACCTCATCCAAATTTTCTTAGTTCGGTGCGATTGGCACCAGTTTGGCACCAAATCGATTTTTGGCGAAGCGACCGCATCAATGTCGCACATCAACTGCCGATGATCGGTGAGACTAATTTCTCTGTATGGCGATGAGTTCCTTCGCTGTCTGTTCAGCGGCTTTTCTTCAACTCGCTGAATTTTTGCTCTGCTGGCGCAATCACCTTGCCTCGGAGATTCGCTAGAAGTTCGTCCGTGTTGCTATACCGATACGGCGGTAGAACCCAGTGGTACTTCTTTAGCGTTCCAAACATGCTGAACGGCTCCTGATTCTTATGAATTAGCGAGCAGATTGGCACAGCGAGGTCAGGCGCGATTGCTTGCAGTTCCATCGGGATACTGGCTGGATCGGTCAGATCAGCCACGATAAACCTGGCCATGCGTGCCAGTAGAGTGACGGTTTCTGTGATATCTCGGTCAGCCGGGATGGCAAAGTCGAACAAGACAGGCGTGAGGTTGTGGTGGCGTAATTCGTTCCTCAGCGCATCAAGCACTACTTTGCGCTCCGGCGTAAAGCGTCCAAGAATTAGTACGACCTTCGAGGTAATGGTATCGATGACATGACGAATGCGTTGGTTGTTCAGAAGAAGGTAGATGAACTGCGCAACTTCAAGGTTGTCAACAGTAATGTCCGGCTCTCCCCTTGGGGTAATAATAAGATCGGTTTGTTGTGCTTCTTGAAGTCGTAAGCCCCAGGCCGAAATACCGTGTATTCTGCACCCTGTAAAGATAGCCTTATTGCAGGTCGTATTGACAAGGATGGATCGCTCAAGTGTAGCCCCGGCCAAGTCCGCCCCGCTGAGGTTGGCCTCGGTCAGGTCTGCTCCACTCAGGTTTGCCTCAGTGAGGTCCGTCTCGCCGAGGTGCGCCCCGCGGAAGTTCACCCCACCGAGGTGTGCTCCGCCGAGTTCCGCATTGATGAGGGTCGCCCCACGGAGGTTCGCCCCACCGAGACGAGCCCCGCGGAGATCTGTCTCGACGAGGGTCGCCCCACGGAGGTACGCCCAGCGACAGTCTGCGCCGCGGAGAATAGCTCCGCCGAGGTCTGCCCCTCCGAGGGGCGCCCAGCGGAGGTTCACCCCGCTGAGATCTGCCTTGATGAGGGTTGCCCCACGGAGACGCGCCTCGCGGAGGTCCGCCTTGGTTAGGTCTGGTTGGATGTCAGGATTGTCCCTCCTCCACTGATTCCAGTCCGCCACGCTACGTATGAGAAGGCTCAGGTGCTCAGGGTTCGCCATGGGCGTAAGATGCGGTGAAAAGTTGTTGGATAGTGACCAATGTGGTTGGCTGAGTCAATCGAGAAGGCACGAACTCTCCTCGCAAACGCAACTCAGGACCGAGCCCGCTGATTGTGTATCAGCTAACTAGTCATAAGTATTTGAAGGCCTTCACCTGTCCCTTAATACTGTGTAGCTCTTGTCAGATCGCTTTTCTAGGACACATTTATCCTGAAATAGTTCGGCTAGACATGCCTCGGCGTAAAAAGTTGGCGGCTCCCAGGAGCTCGAAAGCCATTTGTTCTTCTTTTACAACTGTTTTTTGGACCCTTCTGGGCTTACTCATCGGACCGCATAAATAGAGAACTTTCACCGTCGCGGTAAGAAGGGGTTTTGGGGACAACAGAAGAAGAACGGTTCGGCGTCCCTGATCTTCATGAAATGATCTGGTGCTCAAGGCCTTACTCTTTGGGCTATAGCCGAAGTTATGAACCATAGCGATACCGGTATACACCGAGACAGAAACCCGGGCGGCCACACAATTGTCGCTAATCACGACTCGCAATTCATGGTACCGTAATCCCCCATAAGCTACAGGTAGGTTGATGAACCGATAGAAGATCATCGTAGCAGTCCTCTTATTCAACCTACTTCAAGAGAATGTTTTATGGACCATTTCTTTTTCGCACGTTCCTCTTTTGGATCAATACTCAGTGAGGCTAGCATTCAGTTGGCTATACCGTGAGACGAACTCGCACAACGCAGAACTATTATTATGCCCTGGATCCTCCCGGCCTACTTGATCACATCGCAGAGGCGATGGCCCCTATTGCATTGCTTCCCCAAAGAGTATGTCTATATGACTCTCTTGACCTGGACCGCCATTCTGAAGAACTCGTCCTTTTAGCCAAGAGAAGTAAGCTGGCTCTGGCTGAAATTGAAAAGCTGGGTCTCGATATCCAGGTAATGAGGGTGCTATCTGCATGGCAAAGCCCAAGCAATGGATCGCTCGTGGATGGATTAGCTCGAGGCTATTTCGCAGGAAAGCAAAAAATCTCGGAACAACTAAAAATGCGGCGGTCACTCTTATACTTTATGGGTCGCATAGAAAAACCGTCCATGCCTCCACGCCTTGTTGAGCGCATTATGGCTGATTGTAATTCTGCCATGGATCGCCTTCAGCTGGAGTTGGAGTGTTACCATCGGGTTCTAGGAATCTTGGCAAAGCATGGAGCAAAATTGACCCCACGCAGCAAACCCCGAGATACATCTTTGACTAAGACTGTCAAAGATCTTCATCGACTTCTCACACCTACCTATCCATCCCGAAATAGCAGAGCGAAAATCATTCATCGTCTTCTTAAGCTCGTAGATCCTGAATATGCCCCCGTCAGCCCGGATAGCATTCGCACCGGGTACCGATAACACCCTGTTTCCGCTCCCTCCACCCTTGAAATCTTTTACCATCCCTAGAGTTTGTATCTTATTTCAATGGTTTTCTCTTTTGTGAAACGGTATCACTCCAATCTACCTGGAGCATATGAGGTCAACATGAGTTCAGGAATCAATGGGCCAGATCAAAACAGGATCGAATTAGAGACGGCTGAAGGGCTCGCTAAAATTTTGAAGCTTAGTCCCTTTACCATACGCCGGCTCGGATACAGGGGACTTATCCGTGAGTTTCGTTGCGGAAGAGCAGTTCGATATAGGCTTGATGAAATTCTTAACTGGATGGAGAAGCATCGTAACAGCGACAACCACCCATGCGTATCCTCAACCGAAATAATTAGAGAAGGCTCGGTGAAATAAACTCCCTCGTTAACGACAAAGGTAGAAATGCAACCCATTGATCTGAGTGACAACGGTATTCAAACCCAGCAAGTACAGCAGGAACGAGAAAAAGCCTGGCCGGTGGCTCCGCCATCGAGAGACGAATTACCCGATGGAGTATACGTGGCTTCTTTCCGTAATGCTGACCGTCACGAATGGTTTGGGCAAGCAAAGGTCCGCTTGCGTTATGAGATTATAGAGCCACCTGCCTATGCTGGCATTCAGGTTTTCCTGTTTTCGACCCTTCCGAAAAACCTTTCTCATCGACACAAATATTATGAGCTTTGGGTAAAAGCTAACGGCGGTCCACCTCGTCGAAACGACCGTATGTCCCCTCGCATATTCAAAGGATACTGGAGGGTCAAAGTGACTTGGAGTGTAGCAAAGAGCGGTGGACATCCCATGCCCCTGGTGTCTGAACTTCTTGAAAGGGTGGCCGGACGATGAGCCTCGGAACATTCCAAGACATCACAGACTCCTTTCACGGGTGCCATTTCTATCATGCTCCTAGGGTGAAAACCTTTATCTGTCATAATTTTATCCCCCTCAGCGTAAACCGGAGCTTAGGGGAGAGTGGGTTAGATCGGACTTAGGAAGGAAAAGGAACAGTTCCTTGTGAGCCGTATAAAGGGATCAAAAAATTGAGTCGATACTTCAGTGTCCGCGGATGTTTAAGTCACCCGCGACAACCCCCGTGTGGGGTCTTAACACACCCAAGCAGCCCTGGAAGACAATTTGTTATCCAGGGCTTCTCCGGGCACGCAAGAGGATTCACTGGCCCAACTCAATCGTTCTTTCAGTTTCATGCGCGCACGGATCGCTGTCGCTGCATGGAGCGGCTGAGATGGACTCAAATGACTCCTCCAGCTATCGGGAGACCAAAATGAAACCGCTAACTCTTTCCGAGGCTGCACAATTTCTTCGTATATCTCGTTCAACTCTCTATCAACGCAAAGACATTCCCCGGTACCGCAGACCTGGCTCTCGAGTGATGCTGTTCGATCAAGATGAGCTGGAAGCGTGGCTGAAGCAGGGACGCATGGGAAGTGTCAGTGACGAGCAAACCCTAGTCGCAGAACCTCAGAAGATTCAACACCATGCTGAAAGCCGTCCTGGGGTCATGGACATTCAGATAGGACGCGTTTACCATCGCAACGCCCGATATCGGTAGGACAGTCACATGACGTACAAGATCACCACCCGACAGACCAAAGCTGGCACGGCGTTCGATCTGTATGTTCGTTGGAAGGGACAACGCTACCGCCCCCTGCTCGGGCACAACCTCACCAAGCAGCAGGCCGAGGAAGCCGCGATCGCGATGATCGCCAAGATACAGACGCAATTTGCTCTACCCCACATCAGGGAAGCCACACATTCCCTCCGCGACCTGCTGACTCTCTTTTGGGACAGTTTCGCCGTGAAGAAAAGGGTCGATCGGGTACGGCCAAAAGGGATTATCGAGAACCATCTCCTGCCTGCCTTCGGTCATCGACCCGTATCGTCACTGACTCCAACCGACGGGCTGGACTACGTCCGTAACCGGCAACAGGCCGGTGCTTCTGCTGGCACCATCCGCCGAGAGTGGCAAGTCCTGATGCGATTGCTCAACCTGGGGGTTCGATACGACTGGCTCGATAAGAACCGGCTCAAGGCCGTGGAGCTCCCAGACGCATCCCGGCGTACTCGTGTTGCCGAGAGTCAGGAACTTGAAGGAATTCGGCTCCTCAAGGATCGTGTCATGCCCGAGGTCCTGAAGGAATTGTGGCGAGTTGTGGTGGCCGAGCTCAATACCGGCTTACGAGAGGCCAAACTCCTTAGCATCGATCGTTCATGGATCCGACAGGAGACCGACGGCTGGTGGTTGGTGCTCCCTCCGAGTGCAACTAGGCTAAAGGGCACCCCAACGCGCATTCCCTTGAACGCCTCAGCTTTGTCGGCGCTTCGTAACCCATTACCTTCACTCACTGACGGCCGAGTGTTTCGACGTTGGAGTGACGTGCGAGCGTTCAAGAAGTACTGGGCGCGAGTCTGTACCCTGGCAAAGATCCACGATCTGCACTTTCACGACCTCCGGCACACCTTCGCCACCAGGTTGCAGGGGCTTGGCGTCGACTATGAAGTGAGACAAGCACTCCTGGGTCATCGGATGCCCGGGATGACGGCGAGCTATTCACATGGCGGTCCTGCGTGGGATCAAAAGCTCCGTGATGCGGTCACGAAGCTCGATTCCGCCTTCAAATTGTCCTATGGATTGTCCTATGAAAGGCCTGCGGTCGCGGTGGGGGACCCTAACCTATTGAAAAATGGTGAGCCGGCTGGGACTCGAACCCAGGGCCCTCGCCTTAAAAGATCATGTCCCAGGAACGATTACGGGGACAGGATGGTCCGAACCGCCTGGTCTCCGAAAAATCCTTGTTCGTTGAGATTGGCAAACCAGATCTGCGCAAACTCCTTCAAGTCTCGTTTCAGTTTCGTATTCAGATGGGTGCGCGTACCACTCTCATCATAGCGATACACCTCTTGATCCAGCCCCAGATAGTCATTCCTGAATGACACCGGTTCAGCGATGAGGCCGTGTGACATATCCTGAAACATGAAGACGAGATCAGGATCACGCATAAGGTCACCGTTCTGCTCGCCATAGTGACACAAAGACACAAGCCGGTGTCCTTCTCCATCGATGCCGATCTCTTCAACACTCAACGGCATGAAGCCGGGCACGGTGATACGAACAGCGGAATGACCGCCAAGGAGCTGATGCAAGTGTGTTGCAAAGTCTCGATAGCTATTCATCATGTCTTTCCTTTCATAAGGTGATGGACACCCCCGGCGCAAAAGCCGAAGGCGTCCAGTGAACGTTCAGCGATTCGAATGCTCGCTGACCCAGACCTTCGCCTGTTGGACGACGACCAGAAGCGCGTCAAGGTCGGCGAAGCCGAAGGACTCGGAGTTCTTCCAAGCGCCATCAGGCCCCTTGTACGAGCGGGACAGGGTCACGTTATAGAACGGACCTTTCTCCCCCTCGTTCTTCCAGACGCTTGCCTGGATGCTGCTGCAACGCAGCGTGGTGACCGGCTTGGGTTTGAGTGGTTGAGGTGCCATGGGCTGCTCTCCTTTGGTTAGAGTTGATGTGTTGGCCTCTCACGAGGAGGTGGAGGCCACACAGCGACGGCAAAGGAGACAACGAGGGCGAGGCCACCGGGCGGACCGACGGGCGCCCAGCGGAGGAATGCCAGCCAGCTGGCGTGATCGACGCAGCCTGACGGGGAAAAGCCAGGGCCGAGGACGGACGCGCACTGGCACCGGAAATCAGAACACCAGCCGGTCATTGCTCGTCAGCAACAAGCGATGCAGAGCTGATTCACCGGACGAGGCGCGACGATATCGGGCTGCCGTTTTCAGGCCGGGAGCCCGACTCATCCCGCGAAAGATTGCGAGGGAGACAGCTCTATGGCGCTCCTGGCACCGGCGTCGGCCAACAGGCATGGTGTCCAGGCTAGGGGGATTGCTGAATGCTGGGCAAACGCCGACGAGAGCTTGTAATCGCCAAGGTCGGGGGAAACTGCAACACCAGGTACGCTCCGAGCAGCTCGTCGCCATTCGTTGGAGGGTACAGTGAGGGCTCAAGAGCGGTTCGGCTTGCAACTCAGCGTGGTTTAGTCTAGATCCCAGATAACAAGTTGTTCTTGTTATATCAGAGTCCCTGTAAACGTTCCTGTTGCGATAGGCGTACTATTGCGCTGCGAAATTGAACGCGCTGAATTCTCTACGCAGGACTGTGAAGGGAAGGTACAACATGAAACGTAGGGGCGTAAGAACGGGCAAGGGATGGGTGGGCAAGAAGCTGGCGGATTCCCAATTTCGGAAGGGATTTGAAGAGGAAGCGCAGAAGCTGGCCATCGGGGAGCAATTGTCTCGGTTACGGCAAGAAGCGGGATTGACGCAAGCCCAGGTGGCCACACGCATCGGCAGCACCGCCTCCGCCATCAGCCGGTACGAAAACGCGGAGTACAATCGGTACGAGTTTCGGACCCTGCAGAAGATCGTCCGCGCCTGCGGGGGTCACCTCGACATCACCATGGCACCTGGACCGAACACGCATCGAGCGGCGTAGCCAAGGCGACGCTGAAAAGGCGGAGGTGTGACAGTTGAGTCGTGCTCAGATGGTTGTGTCGCCAGGTGCGATTGTGGAAGGTCTCGATGTAGTCGTCGATCGCGACGCGACTGAATGGAGTCGAATGAAGTGCTGCATGCGGGAGGATGCCGAGTACCCCGCGCGGGGCGGGTGAGTACACAAGGATCAGGATGAAGGTGGACCGTGCGGTACCTGGCATGCGGTCTTATCCGATCTGGCTCGACCCTCTGTAAGGAGTGTCCGCCCCGACTGCAGGGCGCAACGCGTCTTGACACCGTTGTCGCATCTCGCTAGAACCATCGCTCACCGCGTACGTGGAAAGGAGCCTTCAATGGGGAAACCCCTTACCAAGTCACAGATCGCCGAGCATCTCGCTGAGAAATCTGGGCTCACCAAACGAGCGATGGTGCAGTTGCTCGATGAGTTCGCCGCCTTGGCCTATCGCGAGGCGAAGAACGTCTTTACCGTCCCTGGCCTCGGAAAACTCAAGCTCGCCAACCGCAAGGCGCGCATCGGCCGCAATCCGCAAACAGGCAAGGAAATAAAGATTCCTGCGAAACGCGTGGTCAAATTCAGAGTCGTCAAGGCCGCGAAAGACGCCATCCTCGGAAAGAAATAACGCCCGTCATCGGATGGGCCCGTTGAGTTCCGTGTGTCTCGTCCATCCAGCGAGCCTACCGAGCATCCTGACACCCGCAAGCCGTCCGTGGACCTGTTCAGGGGGCATGATACGTCTTGGTGAACGAAGGGAACGAGATGGGGTTGCACAAAAGGCGCTGCGATCTGACCTAATAGAACAGCAGCTTCAAAGAGCATACAACCCAGTGCTCAGGCGGAAGCACGCGTATTGTGTGGAGGATCTCTCTGTCATCAGGCTGCGCTTTTCGTAGGCCGCACGCGGACTTTCACTTCGACACGAGATCCGAGACGGTTGAGTACCGTGATGAGTCGGTCAGCCGTGAAGCGTCCAAGATCGGCATGGCGAATGCGAGAAAAATCGGCTGCCGCGATGCCGGTCCGCTCCTGCGCGGCCCGCACTGTGAGGCATTCCCGGTCCAGGGTTTTGATAATCTCGGTCGCAAGGATCGCCTTGAACTGATCGGCGTCCGCGTGGATTCGGCCAAGATCTCGGAACACATTACCGCTGCCCGAGACGACCTCTAGCTTGTCTTTCTGCTTCATGGGAGCATCTCCTTGAGGCTCTTCAGTCGGTTCCTGATCAAATCGATTTCATGTTTCGGTGTCTTGATGTTAGTCGTGGATTTCTTCTGAAACGCGTGCACCACCCAAATGTCTTTTGCCAACTGCACCGCATAGACGACACGGAAGGCATCGCCCCTGAACGGCAACGCGATTTCCAAGACACCAGAGCCGAGGCCCTGCAGCGGTTTGGCGAGATCTGCCTTACCACTCTCCGCTGCGATCGTCAGGGCCGCGAGGCAGATAGACTGGGCACCGTCGGGAAAGGTCCTGAATTCCTTCAGCGCCGCCTTGACCCACGAGACAGGCCGTGTCTTCCGAACCTCGGCCATCAGTGACCACGACGATCCATACGGCTGTATATTGTCATATTTGACAACAGCGTTCAACTCCCAGGAGTGATGGGCTCGCGACAGCGTTCGGAGATCTGACTTGACAGAGTTTCGCTTCTATGTGACCATTGGACACATGCGCGCCACGGACTTCCGCCAAGCCAGACTCCAGCTCGGGTTGACCCAGGCGCAACTGGCCGACCAGCTCAAGACGACACGGCGTTCGATCATCCGATACGAGGACGGCACCCGGCGCATCCCCGGGATGGCAGAACTACTGTTGAATACCTTCGGGACCGCGCAGATCGAGCTCGCCGGCATGGTCGCGGCGGGTGAGCCGATCGAACCGATCCCGCAAACGGAACGGGTCGATGTTCCCAAGAGCATGGTGGGACGCGGCGAGACCTTCGCCTTGCGGGTGAAGGGCCAGTCCATGCGCGACGACGGGATTCTCCCCGGTGATGTGGTCGTCGTGCAGAAGCAACAGACGGCGCGAAATGGTCAAACGGTCATTGCCTTGGTGAACGGGGAGGCGACGATCAAAACCTACTACCGCAAGGCCGGGACCATCGAACTGCATCCCGCCAACGACACGATGCAGCCGATCATCGTGCAGGCACACGACACCTTTCGCATCGAAGGGCTCGTCGTGGGGGTCATTCGTCATCTCAAGAAGTAGGTCCCACATGGACCGGCAGATTGTCTGTGTCGGGATTCCCTCCGTTGAAGTCGCCGTGGCCCGGCTTCACGATCCCGCACTCCGCACCAGACCACTCGCCATCGCGCCGTTGAACACTCCGCGAGCCCTTCTTCGTGAAATCTCTCTTGAAGCACAACAAGACGGACTCATGATCGGTATGCCGTTGGACTACGCCCGGCGCTTGTGTCCCTCGCTTGCAGTCTTGTCACCAAATCCCCAACGAGCCCGCTACGCCGACGACATCTTGCTCCGGACCATCTCGCGCTATGCACCAGTCTGGGAACCGGCACACCCTGGCACGTTCGTACTGGATGTGACCGGGACGGGCAAATTGTTTGGTCCGGCCTGTGACGTGGCCGCAACCGTGCAACAAGAAGTGCTGTCGCACGCGCAGCTCGACGGCGTTGCCGGCGTCGGCAGCAACAAGCTCGTGGCCCAGACGGCCGCCACCTTGATGGCACCCTCCGAACTCTATGATGTCCGGCCTGGGTCCGAACAGGTCTTCATGTCGCCACTGTCGGTGCGGACGATCCCTGGCCTGCATCGACCCTGCATGCAGAAGGTATTCGAACGGCTCGATGCTCTCAATTTGCTCACACTCGGCGAGGTCGCCGAGTGTCCGCTCGATGCACTGGAAGTGGTCCTCGGGGACTATGCCGGGCAGCTCTCCCGTTGGGCGCAGGGCATCGATCATCTCCCGGTGCTATCGCCTGCCGTGCAACCCTGTCTCGACGACGCGATCCTCGTGGAGCCGGATGCCA
>CBDCWN010000001.1:0-32691 GCA_965223535.1 Nitrospira sp. | reverse complement strand
GATGAGTTGACGCCCCCGATCCATGGCTCGTGTCGTCAAGTCTGTGAACGCGCCAGACGAGAGTCCGCTTCCGTCTTGGAGCGTTTTCTTGGCTTCCTCACGAGCCGTCCGCGGGGCGAAACCGGTCAGCACCTCGACCAACCGAATGGAGCCGACGACGATTCCCCGGTAAGTCTGGAACTCGCTTTGCCAACGCGACATCGGCGGTGCCTCGGCATGACGGAACAGCTCGATTAGGTCATCCGGTAGCTTCCACATGTGGGCCAACGCTTGGGCCAAGGTCAGCCGCGGTACACCGATCAGGCGAGTTTCTTCAAGCACACATTCCGCCGGGCGCTTGGTCTTCTTGGAAATAGCCTGGAGAGCGATAAAGAGGTCAGGGTCCTCGTAGGCAACGGCCAAGTCGCCGATCGAGTACAGGAGGGTGCAGGTAAACAACTGCCCTGGCTGTGGGTAGCCAATGGCTATTCCTAGTTCGCTGGCGTAGGTGGCCGAGATCAGGGACTTGGCGATCAAGGTTCGGAATTCCTGTTGGCGAACCGGCCAATGTTGCAACTGTTCGACCAGATGGGCTGCCGCCACGAGAGAGCGAACGGTGTCGAGGCCGAGCCAACTGACGGCATGGGGGACCGACACGATCGTCTGCTGCGGGCTGTAGGCGATGCTGTTCGCCACTTGCAGGACTTTGCACGTCAGCCCATGATCGTGGCTGATCACTTGGGCCAGACTCACGGCGCTGGACTGGGGTCCTACATGGTTCAGGATTTGCTGACAGGTTGACTGCAAGATCGGAAGACAGCGGCTGGATTCGTTGAAGAGGGGTCTGAGCTTGTGATGGAGACGAGGGCGGATTCTGTCGATCAATGCCGATTCCGTAGCCGCGCCTGAAGAAGTCATAGGGGGGGTCCTGGTTGGGGATCAAAAGCTCTATCGGTCGGAATCCTACCAAGCTTAAGGGCGCGACATTGTAGAGGATGGTGGCGAACGATCGAACTCTCACAAATTCTATTGGAGATGTTTCACCGACCCAATCTCTACCTCTTCGCAGGCTCATGGAGGACCTTGCAAGACTTGACAAGGCAGGGGGATCGGCGATCATGGCGCTCCGGTCGCGACGTCGTCAGCGAGCCAATCGCGAAAGGACGGCAGCGGGAACGACAGGACCGACTGAATCTTCTCGCAATTGAAGGAAAGGTCCGGCGGACGAGCCGGCCCGACATAGTCGCTCAGGGAACCTGAAACCATCTTGGCGTCAAGCTCGGGCCAATGTCGGGCCAGCAATTGTCCGATCTCCCAACGGGAGAGCGCCTCCGCTCCTCCAAGATGGTAGAGCCCCGCCTGCCCCTTCTGCACCAGCTCCCACAGGGCGCGGGTCGTGGCTGAGACGGGGATCGGACAGCGCACCTCGTCGGTGAACAACGTCAGGGTACGACCGGCCTCCCATGCCTGCCTCGTTTCTTCAACGAAACTCCGGTCACCCGTCGGGGATCGGCCGGCAGTCAACGACGTTCTGATCACCGTATGCTTTGGGTTGGCCAGCACCACGCGCTCGGCCGCGGCCTTGGTTTCCGCGTACACATTCAGCGGGTTGACCGGATCGGTCTCGACGTAGTGTCCCTTCTTCCCGTCGAAGACGAGATCCGTGGAGAAGAACACGAAGGGGATCTCACGAGCGAGCTCGGTCAAGTGGGTAGTGACCTCGACGTTGAGTCGACGGGCCAGGGCGGGATCGCGTTCACAGTGGGCGGAACGGGTCAGCCCCGCACAGTGAATCACGAGTTGGGGCTTACGGTGGTGCCAGAACGCACGCACCTGATTGATCTGCGTGAGATCGATGTCGTTACGCGTGACGCCCCGGACCTCCCACTCGTGTGCCCATCGGGGCGCGTCGGCCACGAGTGCGTGCCCGATGAGCCCTGCGGCTCCGGTGACGAGGGCGAGCGGTCTGGAATTGGTTGGTCGGTCTGACATCACGCGCCTGTTTTGAGAACTCTACCGGATAGGTCCGTACGATTCATGAAACCCGTCGTGCGATCACCTGGGGATCACACGAGAGCGGTGTCCTCGATGGGCACACGGCAACGGTGTTCAGCTTGCTCGGCTCATCTGTCTGAGATGTGCGTTCGTTGGAAAGGATAGGGGAATCGGACAAGAAAAGCGACCGCAGGATGAGGTGTCTGAGGGCTAGGTTTCTCTGCTGACTATTTGCGAGATTATTGGTAGGCGAACACGTCCATCTGAATCGACTTAATCGGCTTGGCTTCGCCGTGCACCATGCGTCGAACTCGTTCCGTGGTGTCTCGACTGAATACTGGTTCGCCGCAGTGCAGGCAGACGGTTGCGGGGATCTGTTCAACCCGGACGGGCCTGTCATCGATTTCAAACACCTCGCTCACCAGTTCCGGCGGCTCTCCGTCTTTCCACGCTGTCAGCGCCGATGCTATAAATCCTCCAATCACCGAACTGAAAAGTCCTCTGAACACCGAGTCACAATGTCCCTTCACCGCTCATCACGACGGAGGAGGGACGGATGCTGCGAAAGGAGGACTTCATGGTGATTCAAACGTTAGCCCAACGCGGGCTCTATCTCTGTGACATTGCCAAGCAGATGGGCGTCCATCCCCGGACGGTGCGTCGCACGCTGGCACGGGGCGGGGCTCCGGCTCCGCGACCGAGTCGGCGAGGCAGCCGATTGGATCCGTATCGGGCGGATATTGATCGGCTCTTGGCCGAAGACGTCTGGAACGCGGTCGTGATCTTTCGGGAGTGGCAGGCTAAGGGCTATACGGGGCGGCTCTCAATTCTGCGGGACTACATCCGACCGAAGCGCGCACTGCGCGTTCGTCGGGCCACCGTGCGATTTGAAACGGCTCCGGGTCAGCAACTGCAGAGCGATTGGGCCGAGCACCGGACGCAGATTGCCGGGGCCGAGACCCCCGTCCACTTTATCGTCAACACCCTGGGCTTCTCACGACGATTCCACTTCTGGTGCACGGACCGCGAGGACGCCGAGCACACCTATGAGGGGCTCATCCGCAGCTTCGAATGGTTTGCCGGCGTGCCTGTCGCGGTGCTGGTGGACAATCAAAAGGCGGCGGTGCTCGCACATCCTCGGGGCGGCCCCGCCCGGTTCCAGCCACGCTTTGTGGATCTGGCCGGCTACTATGGGTTTGTGCCACGCGCCTGCCGCCCCGCCCGGGCGCAGACCAAGGGCAAGGATGAGCGGATGGTCGGCTACATCAAACACCACGTCTTCGTCCGCTACCGCGCCTTCGAGAGTTGGGCGCATCTCAATCAGCTCGCCGAGCAGTGGCTCCGAGAGGAGGCGGATCCGCGGTGCCAGGGGACGGTCCAGGAGATTGTCGCGGAGCGCTTTGCCCGCGAAGCACCGACACTCCAGCCGCTGCCGGCCACGCGGTATGACACCGCGTATCGCGAGGCGCGGCAGGTCAGTTGGGATGCGTACATCGACGTCCGAGGGCATCGCTACAGCGTGCCGACTCACGTGGCGGGCCGGCCTGTGCAGATCCGGCTGACGCTGGACGGGGACCTCACCGTCTACGACGGTGAGCAGCTGGTGGCGAGTCATCGGGTCATGCCGGGCGTGTCGGGCTGGGTAACCGTCCCCGAGCATCATGCGGCGTTGGGGGCGCAGACCCTGGCGGTGGAGCAACGGCCGTTGGCCGTCTACGAGGAGGTGGCGTCATGATGGAACTCAGCGTCCTTCTCGAACGGCTGAAGATGGAACACTTGCTCCCCCAGCTCGACGGCGTCTGTGAACAGGCCGCAAAAAGCGATCTGGATTACCAAGGATTTCTGGCCCGGGCCCTCGAAGCGGAGTGGCGCGGGCGTCAGCAACGGGGGATCGACCTCCGGCTGCGGATGGCCCGGTTCCCGTGGCTGAAGACGTTGGAGCAGTTCGACTTCGAATGCCAGCCCTCGCTTGACCGCAAGGTGAGGCGGGAGTTGGCTGGCCTGAGTTTTGTGGCACGCGCCGAGAATGTGGTCCTGTTGGGCCCACCGGGAGTTGGCAAAACGCATCTGGCGATTGCACTGGGAATCAAAGCCGTCGACGCGGGTTCATCCGTGCTGTTTCTGACCTTGGAGACGCTGATGAGTCGGCTGATCCGGGCCCGGCAGGAGAATCGGCTGGAGCGCATGCTGCAGCAACTGACGTATCCCCGTCTGCTGATTCTCGATGAGTTGGGGTATCTGCCGCTCTCGCGAGAGGAGGCCAGTCTGTTCTTCCGGCTACTCGTGCGCCGCTACGAGCGCGGCAGTCTCATCGTGACCAGCAACAAAAGCTTTGCGGACTGGGGGGAGGTCTTCAATGATCAGGTCCTGGCCACGGCAATCTTGGATCGGCTCCTGCACCATGCGACGACGCTGACCATCAAGGGCGAGAGTTACCGCCTACGGGAGAAGAGAAAGGCCGGGCTTCTGGGTCGGCGGACCGTCCTGGCCACTGAGGAGGGGACGACCGATGCCGCGATCTGAGCACAACAATCGGACAATCTCATCGGTGAAAAGTGGACATCTCAGATCGGTGATTTGCGGACAACCAACATCGGCCTTGACACACGCACGTGACAGCGAAACATGGCCTACCTTTCCATCGTGCGTTTGAAGGTGTGGCGACTGAACTCGAATTCCCCGGCGGAGAGTTGTTGGCGGATGTCGTCCAGTGTTTTCATCGAGTGAGGTGGCACAACTATATCGGAAGCCTTTGTTCGGGACAACACCAAGCGAGAAGGCGAAGGAGCAAGTGGGGATGCCCCATAAGAACGGGGAATAGGGCAGGAAGGCACGGTTTGTGCCCGAAGGCGATCACATCCACTCGTTCCCTATGCGGTCACAACAAGTCAATACGCATGTCTGACATCAGGCCTTGAGTGAAAGGATGTGTGGACGAAGGACTCGCGTCTGGGAGAGCGGCAGAGACGCTGATTACACCCTTAGAGCAGACCCTAACAATGAACGTGGAACGCGACACCGGTATCTGTTGGCGGACGCCAGGCCCAATATAGCCTGTTATTGGACTGCTACGACTGTCGCACAATGACGAAGGAGACATTTCCTAATCCCGCACAGCCGGGAACCTCCGTGCCGGTACACAAAGACAGGGCTACTACGCGGTGCTTATTATTCACGTACAGGACTAAGCATACAGGTTGGATGACACAGAAAAATACAATAGAAACGGTATATTATAGATATTCCATTGACTCATAGGCATTACCCTGAGTAATGTATGAATAATAGTGACTTGTAAGAGTTGAGAGAAATGGCACTTTGGCCAAGATAATATGCAGCGGAAGCTTTTGGGAATTATCAAGTTGTCCGTTGAAATTTTCTGAGCCGCTCCATGGTGATGGTTACGCCGCTTTCTTCGTTGAAGCTGATTGCGGTTCCACCTGCTCAGCCTCGATCGTTGTGAGGACCTGGGCAATTCCGGCCCAGCCCTTTACGCGCCGGAATCGCTGCTCGCAGGAGAGCAACACCGTCCCCAGCCAGCGTTGCAGCATGAAGCTCCCCCGGGTTCGCTTGATGTTCCGTTCGCTGTGCCGGACCAGTGAGAACATGCTCTCGATCGGGTTGGTGGACATGAGCGTCTTGCGCAGCAACGCAGGTACTTGGAGCCGATGCAGGGTCAATAACTCCTCAAAAGCTTCCACGAGTGAATCCGCCGCTGACTCGTTCGTGGTCCGCAGCCACGCCTCCAACTCCCGCAGCATCCGTCTGGCGTCCGCATAGCTGGTCTGCTCCAAGGCCATCATGAGCCGCCTATGGGCCTCGTGGCGGTAGGGCTTGGCCAGGTGCCGTTGGAGGTTCCGGCTCTTATGAATCGCACAGCGTTGATGCCCCAGCTTTTTGCCGAACCGGTCCCGCAGCGCCTTACGCAGGCCGCTGCCGCCGTCGGTGACGAAGAGGATCCGTTTGGAGAGCGCCAAGCCGCGACGCTCCAGGTCCCGGAACAGGGCCTCGCAGATCTCGTGATTCTCTGAGGACCCCTGCCAGAATCCGAGGGCCATCTTCTCCCCGGAGACGTCCACCCCCAGGGCCACGAGAAACGCCTCACCCCCTCGATGGATCGTGTCGAGGAAAAGGGCAAACGGCTGGAAATCGACCAGCGAGCGTTCTTGAAATGCCTGCAGCTTCGCGGCCGTCAGATCCACGAGCTTGCGCGAGATCGTGGTGGGCGACACTCCGACGGCGTGCGCCGCATGGAGCACGGTGTCAGCGTACTTCTGGGCCGATACCCCACGGAGGATCTTCTCCAGCAGTTCCTCTGAAAACTCGCCGGGGCTGCGCAACCGGGCATAGGACTGGAGGGTCACCTCCCCCTGGTCCACGTGCCGTAATCGGGGGCGGGTCACAGGGACTTTCTGATCGCCGAGATAGATGGAGCCCTGCTCATGGGCCCATTTCTGAAACACTGGGTTGGTCGGGTAATAATCCGGCCCCGCGACCTCCTCGCGCTCCATCAACATCACGCTCTCGGCCACCATCCGTCCCATCTCCAGCATCACGGCGTCCAGCGCCTGCTTACCAGAATTGATCACGCGGACCAGCGTCCCCAGCATCCAGTCCTTCTCCGCGATGGTCTTCAGTCCCGCCAGCGCCTGCTTTCGTTGTCGGGTCTCTCGTCTTCTCATCAGTGGCTCCCTCCTTGTAAGCCGTGGAGTATCCCACGGCGGAGCCACTCAGCAAAATTCAACGGACTTCAGCATAACTCCAGCTTTTGACCATGGATACAAATGAGAGCCTTCTTAGGGCGATTCTGGCCACAGTGGCTCGGACCGCATTTCCACCCGTAGAGCTCGCAAGACTCATAACCGCGAACTCAGGTGGCGCAAAGCAGATCACGGCGTACAACCTTTGTGACGGGCTGACTCCTCAAAAGGAAATCATCAGGCAGACGGGGTTGGATAAAGGCAGTCTCAGCAGATCAATTGCCAGATGGATCGAACTGGGTATCGTCATCCGTGTAGGATCTGAACAAAACCCAATGCATGTCTATCCACTGCCCAAAGAACACTCTAAGCCCACTTCAAGAAATAGGTGACAAAGATGTCCGACGAATTATCTGAAAAGCTGGATATTCTGATAAAGCTTCAGGCTGCCACATTGACGGCTTCGTTTGAATCGTCAAAAGACAAGATCTTGTTCTTGGACAAAGCGGGGCTTCGTCCAAAATTGATCGCAGATATAGTTGGGACGACCCCTAATCATGTAAATGTCACGCTTTCTAAGAAGCGGAAACCAGGTAAGGCTAAAACAAAAAGCTCTGATTAAGGATAATTGTGAAATTCTCCAACATGAAGGTGCCACATGACGGATGACCAGGCGGAACGAATGCTAAAAGAACTCGAAATGCTTCGAAAGCTGATGCTTCTCGAACTTTTTGAAAAGGGTTATTCGCAATCACAACTAGCGCAGGTTTTGGGGATAAGTCAGCCTACCATGAGCCGTATGTTCCCAAAGGGCATCGGGAAGAAGAAAGATTGATCCCATGTCTAAACCGACTGCTATTGTAAATTCTGCTGGAGACTATGAGGAGTCAATTGAGCGATATGCCAAGCACCTTGGTCAAGACAAAAACCGTCGGTGCGTTTTTAATGAGATTTACGGGCGAGCGAGAAAGTTTCGCTCTGTAAAAGAGATTGCGACCGCCATTGGCATCATGGGCGGTAGGAGCATCCAGCCTATACAAAACGCACTGAACCGCTTATTCAGTCATGACCTCATTGCCAGACATGACAACAAAGGCCACGCAAAAGATCGCTCTCGGTACGTCTATGGCAAGGCAGATTTTATACGGGCCAACAAGGACGAGATTGTAAAACAGGCAGATAAAAGAAAGCCGACGGGGCCTACAAAGCGTAGGCCAGCGGTACGACACACAATTCCTGTAAGACAGGTCTCCAGACGAGATTTAAGGGCCAGAAAACGCCTGAACGTTTTGTACCTGACAGCAAGTCCAGATCGGGATCAGCCTCTTCGAGTGGACGCAGAAGTCAGAAAAGTACAGGAGGCAATCCGAGGTTCTGTATTTCGTGACAAGATAAAAATTGAATACCGGCCAGCAGCTGACCTGAATTCCCTGCTGGATGGGCTTAATGATCTTCGTCCCCAGATTGTCCATTTTTCCGGCCATGGGAACGAAGGCGGAGTTGCGACGGACACAGGCAAGGTACGCAAGCCCGTCACCAAAATGGTTTCCTTTGATTTGTTGGCGAAGGCTCTCAACGCAACAGATCATCCGCCGCAAGTCGTAGTTTTAAATTCTTGTAATAGCTCTTTCGCCGGGAAGATCCTCGTGCCCATCGCAAAAATTGTCATAGCAATGCAGACATCGGTTACTGATGTTGCGGCAACAGCCTTTGCCCAAAAGTTTTATGCTGCAATTGCAAGTGGTCAATCAGTAAACGCGGCATTTAAACAGGGGCAGATTGCGGTGGAGGCTGTCTCGATAAGCGAGACGGATATTCCTGTGCTTCTTCATGCGCCTGAAATAAATCCCGCCAGGACTATTCTGACGTAACTTTTGATAGTACCAATGGGGCCTGGTATGGCTATTGACTTGTTCACGCATGCAATGACGAGAACAGGAAGCGGACAAAGCAAAGGTTACTGGAACCATTCTCATCAGCCAGCACCATGCCCTCCGACCGCGGTTCCGCGTGCGGCGAGCACAGTGCTCATGCCTACCGAGCCTTCCAATAGTCAGGTCGTCGTCGGCCGTGCGCGACGGCGACGACCGCAACATGATCGCTGGCAACTCGATGGGCGATCTGAACAGGAAATCGACGGAAGAGATGGCGGCGAGGGCCCTGTACGAGCACCGGCTAACGTTCAGGCGCTTCAGAGATGAATTCAATTCCGTAATCAGTCTCTTTGGACGATTCCTTGTGGAGGATTTCGGTCACGAACCACGTGAAGAATGGAGGCATGGGGCAGCCACGGATTCTGTACGATGGGCACACCACCCAGAACATGGCTGGCGACCATTCTTTGGAGCACAGACTCTGCCAGAGATGGCGAGAGAGACCTCAGCGGGTCTCTCTCGCCTTAGATCCTGATCGGTGACGGGTGCGACTCTGTCGACTCAGAAAAACCTTACGCCAAAATACAAGCCAGGCATCACGTTCGTGTGAAAATCGACTTCTCGCCCTGCGACACGGACATCCCGTCCGAGCGCGGTGATGTTGAGCATAAAGTCAGCTGTCACGGAGACCTGTTCAGTCACCGCATGATCGATTCCAATGCCGAGAGGAATTAAGAACGAGCTGAAGGTATCACCAAAGCCAATCTCAGGTTCCCGTACGCCGGCACGCACGAAGCCGATTCCGCCTTGCAAGACCAGCTTGGTCTGATTGTTCATGCCGGGAATGGCCCACCAATACTTGCCCTGGACCGTGAGCCCAAAGAGAAAATCGTCGCCCGCGCCCGCATACTGGGCTAAGGGACCAATGGAGATGTCCTCCGCTATGAAATAGTCCAGGTGCCCATTGAGGGCGAATTCTACCCCGTCAGGCGTGCCCCCCAAGAAGCCGATCCCAGTCCCACCAGACCACCGTCCCGGACCCGCTGTGGGATCTTGGGCGGACACCAGCCCGGTAGGCGTCACAATGAGTACGGTGAGTAACAAAAGAAGAACCACTGGGCGACGAGAAATGAATAGATGTGTCATGCTGGTCTCTCCTTATATGATGGCCGAACGAGTCTGTCTCATCAATGGTCGATCATTGAATGAACCTTGGTGCACCTTCTCACGCCGGGCCCGGGCAGGTTTTCCTGGTCATAACAGGGTTCCTTTATCTTAAACAAGGGTTTTGAACGAGACGTCGATAATTCGGTCGGATTGTTCCAGGTGTGGAAGAAGTGCGAGGAGAGGATGGGGCCTCGACGGCGTGGATGGAGAGCTGCGTACTGGCGCGGACGAAGGAGCGACAGCTTAGCAGAGAGAGCGGATCCCTAGGAGCCCGTCCGAGTAACCGTTACTACGGAACGAGCCGCATTGGTTGCGGCTCAGGTCAGGTTTTGAAGGACTTATTCCTCTCGCTCCAGCCAGTTTCAGCACGTTGTGGACACTGCAGACTAAACTCCACTCCGCGGCGACCTGGGCCAGGCCCCGCAACAAGAACTGTCTGAAGCCCCGAGCCTGTTTGATCTGGCCAAACACCGGTTCGACCACCTGCTTTCGGAGCCGATAGCGACTACGCCATCCGGCTCGTCTCAGGCGGAGCTTCATCGCGTGGACTCGTGTCTTCGGGACCGTCTTGCGCGCGCCGGTAGGCGAGGCCTCGCCGTGCTGCTGGCGCCCCGTGGCGACATAGCCGCGAACGTGGCGGCGATTCAAAGCCTTGAGATTGTGCTCGGCGCAATACCCCGCATCCGCCGACAGCTCCCGAGCCTGTCGGCCCGTGTTACGCCGGATCTGCTTCAGCATTGGCACGAGTTGGTGCGCGTCGCTGGCCTGGTTCGTCAGCCCCTGCGCCACAATCACCTGGTGATCGGCATCGACAACTGCTTGGGCATTATAGCCTTGGACAAATCCGTCCCGCGTCTTCATGATACGACTGTCTGGATCGATGAAATTGTGCTGGGCGCGGTCGTGGGGGGTGCCAGGCGGATGTGTCGGAGGGCGGCCTGGTCGAGGGCGATCTGATGGATGATCGCTCTGCGGCGTCTTCCTCCGTGCCTTGTCCTGTGCGTCGGCTTCCAATTCCGCTTTCGCGGCGCGGATCTTCTCCAGGCGGTGTTGCTTGGTCTTCACCCAATCCGGTAGCTCGTCCCCGCGCTGGTCGACGCCATACGCCGCGTCTTCGTGCGCGTCGCTGGCGGTGGCCTCAGCCAGCCAACAAGCCACCTCGGCGGCAAGTGCCGGTTCGGCGGTCTTCATTCGGCCATAACTCATCGCCTTGTGCTTGGAGGCGTTGGCGCGGATCTTGGTCCCATCCAATGCCACGTGTCCCAATCGTACCAACCCCGCCTTCTGGCATAACTGGAGCACCTGCGTGAACAGTTCGCCCAGCGCAGATAGGTGACGCTTCCGAAAGTCACTGATCGTGCGAAAGTCCGGGTTTTGCCGCGCCGTCACCGCCATGACATCCACGCGCTCCTCACACGCCTGCGCGATCCGTCGTGATGCGTAGAGCCCTTGGCAGTATGCATAGAGCAGCAAGGCCACCATCATGGTGGGATCATAGGGCGGAAATCCGCGGTCCTCGGTATAGGCCTTCCGGATCGCCGATAAGTCCAGCGAGTCTCGGACCATGTCTCGCACAAAGTGCGCGAGATGCCCCGCAGGAACCAGCTCATGAACTGACGGAGGGAGCAGCACCAGCTGATCGATGTTCCAGGATTTGAATGTTTTAGCCATGTCGCAGAGAAACCACATCGCGTTCTGGTTGTCCAGTCAAACGTCGCGCATTACTCGGACAGGCTCCTAGCAGCGCTACCATTTCCAGTACTAAAACCGCGAAAACCACCCCCTGCCCCTGCGATTGAGGGTGTTCTCACATTTCGCCAACTGGGCACGGTAGCGAGCCGCGTTACGGGCGACCTTGTTGGCCACGGCCATCAGCCAGCGTTTCCTTTTGTAGGTTTGACGCTGATATCCTCCGTGACCTTCGTGATAGGCCAGATACTGGTTGCGCGCATCCCATTTGCTGATACCCAGAGTCTTATGGCTCACATTGCCGTACCAGCCAATAAAATCCACGACATCGGCAAAATTATCACGGTGTGCACGCCACTTCCCCGTCTTCCTCTTGTACCATTTCCAGGTGCCCTTCATGACCTGCGCATAGCCATAGGCTGACGACTGACGGCCCCATGGTATAAATCCGAGAAGATAATCTTTGGGGGCTTTCGCGTTGTACCGAAAGCGCGATTCCTGATGAATGATGGCCAGCTGCACGTGGACGGGAACGCCCCATCTCTTATAGCTAGACGTGGTGTCGCGATACCAATCGCCTTTGTCGTAGAAGATGGCGCAGGAGTTCGTGATGTTGCGCGGGGGAGTAGTGGTGCAGGCGGTGAGCCACAGGGCGCCTGTGACGGCAAAGAGGGAAGCCAGGGATGGTATGTGTCGGTAGAGTATAGGAATTACACTCCTCCATGCGGCGAATTATTCCAGTGCTGTCGTATCGGTATGGACTTGTATCGTGGCCACGGAGTCATTTGAATTACCCTGCGAACTGCGCGTTATCGTGTCTGCCGGCGCCTGGATACGATCAAGTGCAGCCAACAGAGGCTCAACTTGCGTTATGAAGTCTTTCATCGCTTTCGCCGGGATGTTATTGGACTTGGGCACTTTTACAGTCAGCGGATTACGATGAACTCCATTGACGCGAAATTCATAGTGAAGATGGGGACCAGTGGCGAGACCAGTCATGCCGACATAGCCGATAATCTGACCCTGTTTGACACGTTGTCCAGTTCTCAACCCTCTTCTGTAACTGGACAGGTGTGCATAGACCGTATCATATCGACGACCGTGTTTAAGAATGATGGCCTTCCCCAAACCGCCTTTTCTCCCTAGATACGAGACGACACCATCTCCTGTCGCCTTCACCGGGGTTCTGTTGGGCGCAACATAATCCACCCCGCGATGGGCGCGGAGTCTGTTGAGGATGGGATGCTTACGCTTCAGGGTGAATCTGGAGCTGATACGGGTGAACTTCACAGGGGTGCGCAAAAATGCTTTGCGCATGCTGCGACCGGTATCGGAATAATATTCCGCGTGGCCGTCTTCATGAGTAAATCGTACGGCACGATAGCTGGTTCCCTGGTTGACAAATTCTGCGGCAGTGATCGGTCCTTCGCGTACTTTTACGCCATTCTTGAAATGCTCTTCATAAATCATGGAAAAGCGATCGCCGCTTCTGATATCCAGGGCAAAATCAATATCCCAAGCGTAAATGGCTGCAAGCTGCATGATTAGATTTTCTGAGAGGCCTGCCGCGACACCGGACAGGAATAAAGAATCAGTGATCGTGACATTGGCGTGTTTGGTGCGAGCCTCAAGTTCTTCGGTGATTCTCGTGGCCTGAATGCCATCATCCTTTTTGACGACGTGCAGGGTTGTGACCAGGTCCACCGGGTATTTCAGTGCCACGAACTGATGGTCGACTACCTGAAACCCAACTCTCTGACCTGGCTTCAGGCGCTTTAATACTGATGTTTCTTTTCCCAGGGTCATGACTCTGTGCAGATCCTGCGGACTCAGATGGAGGCGCTTGAAAATGCGGGCAAGACTGTCTCCCTTAGTGACCGTTATTTCCTGCCAGTCCAGGCCATTCAATATTTCAGCGGGATGTTCTGATAGGGGTGTTGTGTTGGGTGTGTCAATCTCTGCTGGTTCGTAGATTCCGTCTTTCGGCAGGTCGAGAGTGTCGGCAATTGGAATGACATTCGCCTGTAGTGATCCATTGGATCCGTCATAGTGAGAGACATATGTCAGGGCTGCCGTTACGTCTTGTGCAAGCGAGGGGCTCTCCATGCCCAACAACGACCCTGGAAAAACGAGGAGACCAACAAGGATTGATAATCGTGCAAGACCAGCCGGGAGAGGATGATCCGGTGCTTGCCCGCTTTCCACCGTATGATATTTCTCTGTAGGAACTCTGCGAGTCATCATAGGCCGATAATTTTTGCTAACAGTATCTCTTGCTTAGGAGTCAGTCAACACATTCTGCCCTTCAGTAGGTCTTCCCCGTGGTGACTATTCGACGGCGTGCCCTTCCAAGAAGACGGCTTGTTCTAGGGTACGGAAGAACTGCTGATAAGGGACAGGGTCTTCCACAGCGCGGAGGTAGAACTGCGCGCTGGCGCGGACGACGAGCTGCGATTCGTTGCGGTCGCGGATGGTGACGGTCAGCCGCACCAGGTCGCTGCGGTGATAGAAGGGGCCCCACGCACGGTAGTTTCTGGTGAGAAACAAGAGCGTGTCGGGACGGTACAGGATGTAGGACGGATCGAGAAATGTGGGTCGCTCGAGGTCAACGTATTTCTTGGCGGATACGATCCCGAGTTCCTCATCGAGCACCTCGATCTTGCAGTTCAGATCCTGCAAGGTCATGACGATCGCCTGGAGCAGCTTGTGCCGGTCTTTGGTGTCGAACACACGTGTCTGCGCGGATCGGACCTTGACCTGGCTCTCCTCGGACAACCAGATCTGTGTCCGTGCGTTCGATTGATTGTCGTGCCGCATTTCGTAGGGTGTGCAGGCCGTGAGCAGTACGGCTCCGAGGAGCGCGGTCGGCATCAGCCATCGTGATGGTGTCCGCGAACTCAGCGGTCGTTCGACGATCATGACGAGGGTGTCGACTCCTGAGAAATAAACAGGGCTCGTTGCAGCGCGGCGAAGAAGTTCTGATACACCTTCGGGTCGTCGATGGGTTTGTTGTTATAAATGGCGTTGGCACGAAAGCTCGTCTTTCCAGCCGTTTCCTGCCTCACGGTCACAGTGATCGTGACGACGTCGTAATAGTTCGGTTCCGCGAATCGTGCCGCGGTCACGAGACCGAGGCCTTCGTTGGCCCGTTCGATGATGAAACCCAGGTCCTGCAGGGAGGCGATGACGCCCCGAATGGCGGCATTCCGGTCCGTGAGGTCAAAACTCCTGGTTTGGAGGCTCCGGATCTTCATCTGCGCCTCGGTCGGGGCCAACAAGTCCGGCTTCACCTCCGGGGCGGCGCAACCCTGCAGAGAAAGAATTCCAGAGAGCAGAAGACCGGCGCCGATCAATGTGATATGCATCGTGAGTGTATTCATGCCATGTCCTCAGATTCGATGGGCCTCTAGGAAGACGGCCTTGGAAAGTTTGGCAAAAAATTGCTGGTAGATTTCCGGGTCCCGGATCATTTCCATATATTGCTCACCAGGCGGGATGTATTGATTGTCCACTTGCCCGTCCCCCTTCCACACGACCCGATAGAATATGATGCGGACTTCCTGGCGGGTGGCTTCGGGATTGAGCGGACGGGCGACGAGAGATGCGGCGATCTTCTGATGGAGGTCCACCGGCTGCATGACCTTTCCAAGGGAGAGAAGCAACACCAGAACTTGTGTGACATACTGACCATACTCGCGAGCGCTGCGCTCTTTGGTGGCTCGTAGGAAGCCGACGTCCCGCTGACTTTCTTCGACTTGAAAGCCCAAATCCTGGAGGACGGCGGCCGAGGCTGAGAGGAGTTCCCGTTCATTCGGTGTTTCGAACATCCGGGTCTGCATCGCCCGGTTTTTGGGGATGTCCGGCGTGAGTGCGAAGAGCTCGGCCGGCTCAGTATGGGCGACGCAGCCGCTCAGGAACGCCAGGGCCAGGATTGCCGCAACCGGTGCGCTCGTTCCAACGATGGAGCAGACCCGTCTCACCGGCGGATCAGAACTGGGTAGAGTTGTAGGCAAAGTCCCGGACCTTCTTCTCTTCGTCAAACTTGATGATGATGGTGAGGGTCCGTTGGCGCTGCGAGCTCGAACTGTCTCGTGAAGTGGCACCGAGAATGATGATGCTGGCGAAGGATGAACTGGCGGTGTCCACGCGGTCGGTCGAGACCTTGTCGTAGATCCAGACCTCGCGCCGCTTTTCGTCCGTCGTCACGATATTGGGGCTCCCCAGGAGTTCAGCCACCTGGGAAGCAGCCATCCCGACCTTGATCTCTCCCTGTACCTTGCCGACGGTGAGACGATCTTCCTTGATCTCGGCCTTGTTTCCACCACAGCCCGCGGCGGCAACGAGCAGACACAGGCTTAGGATGCTCCAGATCGATTTCATCGTGGGGTTCCCCTTTCTCTTGTCTCGGTGTGACGTGAAGCCATGGTTGATGACAGGCTACTGTTCCTCTGGGAGTGTGTCAACTTTACAGAAGAAAATGTGCCCTTCACTCTCCGTGATCGGGTACAGTACACTCCGTTCATTATGCCGCCAACCCTTCTGCTCAGCTGCGAGTCGCTCGAGAAGAGTTACGGAGTCAAACCGCTATTCACCGGTCTGTCAATTGGACTGTCCGAGGGCGATCATGTCGGGTTGATCGGCCCCAACGGCTCCGGGAAATCCACGTTGCTGAAGATCTTGGCAGGCCTTGAAGAGCCTGATAGCGGGACGCGGTCTGTCAGGCGTCACGTTCGCATCGGCTATGTTCCGCAAGAGCCGTCGTTCGCCGAGCAGCACTCGGTCGAAGACGCACTGGCTCAGGTGCTGCTTGATGAAGGTCTTGATCCGCATGAGCAGGGCAGCCGGCTAGCCAAAGCGCTGAGCCTCGGCGGATTTGTCCGCTCCGATCAAGCCCTCTCGACGTTATCTGGAGGGTGGAGAAAGCGATTGGCGATCGCGCGGTCGCTGATGCTGGAACCGGACGTGTTGCTCATGGACGAGCCGACGAATCATCTGGATATCGAGGGTATCCTCTGGATCGAGGGCCTGCTGAAGTCCGAACCCCATGCCTTCATCGTGATCAGCCATGACCGGCGGTTCTTGGAGTCGGTGACCACGCGGATCTGGGAATTGAATCGACGGTATGCCAACGGTGTCTTTCAGGCGAACGGTCGATATAGCGAGTTTCTCGAGCAGCGGGAGGCGGCCTTACAGGCCCAGGCCGATTATCAGGCATCGTTGGCGAATCGGGTGCGACGTGAGGTGGAATGGCTCAGGCGAGGGCCCAAGGCACGCACGACGAAAGCCAAGGCCCGGATCGATAAAGCAGGTCGGTTGATCGACGAGCTTCACGATATGGAGTCGCGACAACCAGCGGCATCTGCCGGGATCGATTTCACGGCTTCCGGACGAAAGTCGAAACAATTGTTGGTTGTGAAAGGGCTTGAGAAGTCGCTCGGCGGTCAGCCGATCGTCTCCGACCTCGACCTCCTCCTTGGGCCAGGTGAACGGATCGGCCTGCTCGGGCCCAACGGCAGCGGAAAAACGACCGTGCTGAAACTCTTGGCCGGTACGTTGGAGCCGGATCGCGGCACCATCACGCGTGCCGATCGGCTGCGAGTGGTGACCTTCGAGCAACACCGAGAATCATTGAACCAACAAGCGACGTTGCGCCGCGCTCTTGCCCCGGCCGGTGGCGATGCCGTCGTCTATCAGGATCGGTCGATCCATCTCGTTTCATGGGCCAAGCGGTTTCTCTTTGCGCCTGAGCAACTGGATCTACCCGTGTCGCGCCTCTCCGGTGGAGAACAGGCACGGTTGCTGATCGCTCGGTTGATGCTGGAACCGGCCGATCTTCTGGTCCTCGACGAGCCCACGAACGATTTGGATATTCCGACGCTCGATGTGCTGGAGGACAGCTTGCTGGAGTTTACCGGCGCGCTCGTGCTGGTGACGCACGACCGGTGGCTGTTGGACCGCGTCTCCACCAGACTCCTCGCGTTGGATGGGATGGGCCGGGCCGAGTGGTTTGCTGATTATGCTCAATGGGAGGCGGCGCAAGTCAGAAAAGCTTCGCCGGAAAGCCGACCACAGTTGCCTCGAGACCGAGCCACAAAGCCGAGTTCGAGTAAACGGAAAGGCTTCTCATACAACGAGCAGAAGGAATGGGACCAGATTGAAGCCAAGATTCTTGCGTCGGAGGAGATTGCCGCGGCTTGTCAAACGGCGGTGAACGATCCGGCGATCGTCTCATCCGCCGACGTACTTCAGGAGCGATATGCCGCGTTGCACGCTGCGCAGGCCGAGGTGGAGCGGTTGTATGCGCGATGGGCGGAGTTGGATGAGAAGCGAACGCAATCGATCAGCGGCGTGCACCAGTAGCCGGCGATGGCGGAGCAGGTGTCCTTGTTTTTCGAGACCGCCCACTATTTTTGCACTCCGAGGTCTTGGTATTCTAGGTGTCGTTGTCCGTCTCCTCTCGAGGCGGTCCCCGGTGGTCGGTGAGTGAAAAAGGAGGCTGCCATGGTTTTCACGTCCAGACACCATTTCGCGGCGATGATGGGGGTGATCCTATCGCTGACGAGTTGTGCCGATACCGAGTTTGTCATGCGCCCGCCCGCGCCGGAGAAACTTCCGTCGGCAGAGGTGCCGTCTCCTCAGATACAGGTAACGGAGTCCGTCGTTAACGTACCGATTCAGCTGGACCTGTCGGACTTTCTCCATGCCGCAAACGATCCGAACGTGATCGCGAAGAAGTTTGATCATTGGGGGAGCTTTATCAAGCACCCGAAAGGCGGAGAGTACAAATACTATGCGGAGCGGGATGACTTTGCGATACAGTCCTCCGGTTCTCGCCAAGCCGATGGCGTGGAGCCAGTCGTGTCGAACCAAGATCTCTCGCTCCGAAATTGGTGGAAAGGTGTCGAGCTATCCGGATCATCCCTCCTCGTGAGCGCACCCCTTCGCTATAAGATCGGCTTACGCCCGCAGGGACAGTGTGGCGACGGTCCTGATTGGCCAAGACGCGCCGCACTCACCGGAAACATCGCCCTAGCGATGACTCCGCAGTATGATGTGGCGGCCTCGGTGCGCGGGGTCACAGTCAATCCCCTTACCCCGTGTCAGTTGTCCACGGCAGATCTGGACGTACAGGGGGCGGTCAACGCCAAGCTCTCAGATCAGGTCGCCGGTGGACTCAAACGTGCCGTCTCGCATCTCAACACTTTGACTGTCAAAACTCATGCGGAGGATGTCTGGAGCGCGCTACGCAATCCGATCCAATTGAAAGAAGACGCCTGGCTCCTGCTCAACCTCGACAAAGTGGGGCATCGCGGATTTTCAAAAGATGGCCACATCCTCACTGATACCCTTGAGATCACCGCGCATCCGGTGATCGTCCGCGGCGCCGAACCATTTGCCACGCCCGCCGTCCTTCCCCGGCTCGAGACGGAGCCCTCGTCGACAGATTTTCAAGGCGTGGCCGATGTAAGGGGAAACTATTCGGAGAGTCGACCAGGTTCAGGAAAGTTTCGTGTCCTAGCCGATGCCCAGATTGACTACGGCACACTCTCCAAGATGGTTGCGGATCGGCTCCGAGGGAAGCGCATCGTCCATAAACGGTACTTTATTCGAGTGACCGGCGCAGCAGTTTCTGGCCTCGGTGCCAATCAAGTGCTGCTGCGCGTTGATTTTGTGGGAGACGCGTACGGCCATCTGTATATGATCGGAAAGCCGGAGATCAATGCCATGACACAGACGATTCACCTTAGTGGCCTCCGCTATGATCTCAAGACCGCGCATCTGCTCCAGGCTGGAGCCCCCGATTGGCTCTACCATGCGCCGCTCCGCGAGGTGATTACTCCCGAAATCATGTTCGGAGCGAGACCAATGATCGACCAGTTGCGCGACCTTCTGCAGACCGGCCTCAATCGAACGCTGAGTCCGACTGTTTCGATCCAGGGGACCGTGACGTCGATGTCGGGCATCGCCGTCTTCGCTGACACGGATGCGCTCCATGTTCAGGCAGTGAGTGATGGAACGCTCGCGGTGACTGTCAACAACAAGCCCTAAAGCCCTAGGTCGTCAACCGAGAGTCCTCCTGGTTTTTCCGCTTCACTCTCAAAGAGACTCCTACTACAGTTCTGCCCGCCGCCAGCCGATAGAGAAGTCGGGAACCCGTCTCTATCCAAGCACAACCGGGAGAAGCGTTCACCATGCCATCGGCACACGAACTGGTCGAATCCTGTACCACTGTCTTTACGCTGCCTGAGATCTACTTCCGTGTGCGGGATGTGGTGGAAGACCCCAATTCGACCATGGATGACCTTGCGAATGCCCTCAAACTGGACCCGGCAATTTCGGCGCGGCTCCTTTGTATCGTGAATAGCCCACTTTATGGGTTTCCCAAACAGATCGATACCGTCACGCACGCCGTCAACCTCCTTGGCACACAGGCGGTCAGCGACCTCGTCACCTCGACCACCATCGGTCGAACGTTTGCCGGGATGCCGGTTCAGCTCATGGACGTCTCCAGATTCTGGCGCAAAAGTGTGTTCTGTGCCCTGCTCGCAGGAAAGATCGCCAAGTCCTGCGGGATCGACGATGCTGAACGCTTCTTCATCGAAGGTCTGTTGCGCGACATCGGCCACTTTGTCCTGTATCAGACCGTTCCGCAGCGCGCTCAGTCTGCGCTCATCGAGGCGGATTATCTCGATAGTTCACTGGCGGAGGTCGAGCAGTCCAACATCGGCTGCGATTTTGCCGAAGTAGGTGCCGAGCTCATTCGCTCCTGGGGGATGCCTGTGCAGATTGAGCAGACGGTTCGGTATCAGCTCAGCCCGAACGAGGCTGGGGAGTTTGCCATTCACGCTTCCATCATTCACCTGGCCGGCGTTGTTGCCGATCATGAAGAGCTTGAGCCGAATCGACGCCATGAGGTCTTGCCATTCGATCCCTTCGCCGTGACGACCACGCAGTTTTCGACGGCGAGTCTGCCGGCGCTACTCACCGAAACCCATACCCATCTGCAAGATATGCTTGCACTGATCCACCCCTCTGCCATGGCGGCATAGTCGTTCTGGCCATACTCGCGTGTGGGACCATATCCCACTTCCTTTGAATGCAAGGATTATCTCTCTCTTATGCTGCCGAGCACGGCTGCCGAATAACGATCCGACTCTTGCAGGATATGGCTGATCGGCTACACTGAAAGGGGAGAAAGACCTGGCCATTTCATTCGGTGGCACCACACAACGGTTCCAGTCTTCGTGCCTGTTTGATGAAAGGGTGGGCGCCTGTCTTTCGAGCGATAACTGAGAGGATTCTGCACCATGCCATTGGCGAGTGAACTGGTCCAGTCATGTACCTCTGTCTTCACCTTGCCGGAGCTGTACGCCTATGTCCGGGATGTGGTGGATAATGCCGATGCGACCACGGAAGACCTTGTGAAGGTCCTCAAGCTGGATCCGGCCATCTCGGTGAGATTACTCCGTACTGCCAACGGCCCTTCCTATGGGGCTCCTAAACAGATCGATACCATTTCCCGTGCGGTCAACCTGATCGGTGTTCAAGCGGTGAGGAAACTTGTCACTGCAACCACGATCGGCCAGACGTTTTCCGGGATGCTGCCTCAATTCATGGACGCGGCTAGATTTTGGCGCAAGAGCCTCTTCTGTGCATTGTTTGCGGAAAGGATGGCAACGTCCTGTGGCGTCGCCAACAGCGAACGTTGTTTTGTCGAAGGACTATTACGCGACATCGGCCACTTCGTCTTGTATCAGACGGTCCCACAGCGGGCACAGTCTGCGCTCATCGAAGCCGGTTATCTCGAAGCCTCGCTAGCGGAGGTAGAGCAGTCCAATATCGGTTGCGATTTTGCTGAAGTCGGCGCTGAACTCATCCGGTCTTGGGAAATGCCAGTACGACTTGAGCAGGCTATTCGTTGTCAATTGAGTCCAAAGGATGCCGGCGAATTCGAGCTCCATGCGTCACTTGTTCATCTGGCCGGTGTCGTGGCCGACAACGAAGAACTGGAGCCAAGCCGGCGCCCTGTCCTGTTGCCGTTCAGCCCACATGCCATCAGTGCCACCGGGTTTGTTCTCGCTTACCTGCCGGAATTGTTGACCGATGTTCGTGCACAGCTGCACGACACTCTGGCGCTTGTCTGCCCACAGGCCATGGCGGCGTAGTCCCACTGAACATGGCCTGAGACCACGAAGGGGTTGGCTATACGTCTATGAGCATGCCTGCCCCCACTTGATGAGTTAGCTCAACCTTGTATCCAACCGCCAAACATGTTCTGTTGCCGGGCACTTGCCCTTGAGCCCACCAGGGACTTCCACACGGGCTAGTGGCGTGAGGGTGTAGTGGTTGCTGTAGTGGCGATGGAGTTCATCGGAAGTGACGGAAAACGGAGGCCCTGGCACGACGGTCTGGTCGTACTCATAGCCGATGACGAGTTGGGGCGCCAACGCCGTGATGGCCTTGAGACGCGCTGTGTATTGCACTCGCATCGCTTCCGGTAACGCGACCAACGCAGCCCGGTCATAAATTGCATCAATATGGCCGAGGACTTCGGAAGACAGATCAAAAAGATCGCCCACGAAAATTTGCATCTTCTCCCCGCGAAAGAGTTTGTGTTTCCCGATCGCTGAGATGTTTGGGGCTATGCCAAGCTCAGCAAAGAGCTGCGTTACGGCGAGTTCGCTAAGCTCCGCTCCGGCGATGGCATAACCGCGAGACAGGAACCAGCCGAGATCGAGCGACTTGCCGCAAAGCGGGACAAAGACGCGTTTGTCCGGAGGCAGATTCAGCGAAGGGAAGTGGGTGATCAACAGCGGGTTAACGGTGGATTCGTGCCATCCAGTCTGGTTCGTCTGCCATCGGTCGTGCCAAAAGTTTGCGTCCATGCATGTACCCTCAGTGAATAGGCAGTCGTGCTGCTACCAGCCTGGGCGTCGTTGGGGCTAGTGCTGCTGTAGGGCGTGAATTTTATAAATCATCCGGTGTGAGACCAGTTACCTTTGATAGGCGAGCCAGCATGCGTGGACCAATTTCCTCGCGGTCGTGAAAAGCAAAGATTACGTCGGGCCAACCGTTTCTCTGGAGTACGCGATGGGAGCCGGTCGTGCGTTTGATTTGCCAGCCGATGCGGAGGAGAGCAGAAAGAACACGGGAGGCTTGCGTGGATGGCCAGCGGCTCATGCCGCAATGAACGAGACGCTCACCAGTTCCTCAGGCACAGCTTCCTGGTGTTCGAGGCGATCGGCCATGGCACGGAGCGCGAGAGCCTGGACTGCTGCAAGGGCTGCGGCCTTCGTCTGTCCATAGGCCATCACCCCTGGCAACGCCGGTACCTCGCCGATCCACCGGCCGTCCGCTTCCTGTTCCAGTTCGATCCTCAGTTGCGTCATCTTGGCCATATAGGGTTTCCGAGCTGTATGACTGGCATCAGGCTAAGCCTCCATTGACGGAAAATCAAGGAGTCCTTGAATCAGCCACGTACCGCGCGCAATAAATCAATGCGCATGCCAGACCCCGAGTCCGACTCGGCAGTGCAAAGTCAAGAACCGACCCCGCTTTTCCAGCCGTTTGGTTTTTCACAATTTCAGCTCTTAGTCAGATTGTCACTGCCCAGGTAATGCCTTGCAAAGTTAATTATGGCTTCAGCTTTAGGCTTTAGGGGAGTCTGCTCATAATGATCATAGATCCAATAGAAGGCTGCTCTGCTGAGAGTTTCTTTGTCCGGATATTTGCCGGGAACTTCTTTGGCACATTCGGTAAGAACCTCTCCTATAGCAGAGACGTTCTGCATAACAGCTCGTTTATAATCCCCAAGCATTGAAGCGAGTTCTGCTGGAAGGAATGGTGATTGGGTCAGCTTGAGGAGTTCAGCATCTGTCTCATGCCATTGACGAGGGAGGTGAATCCAGTCGTGGACATATTCAGCCCATATTTCTTCTTTTGGTCTGATATCGTGCGAAGGTTTGTCTGGCTTTAGATGTCCCTGAAGCACCTCAACTTGCTTGCTGCTTTTCGCAATTATTGCCCCTGTAAAGTGTGGTTTGCCATAAGGTCGCTTATTCCAATCAGCCGTCACACCAAAAAATATTCTCGCATACTCGTCGAGCAGGAAGTAGGCGTTGCCGTCTAGCATTTCGGATAGACCCCAACTGTTCCTTAGCTCATGTTCCCCTTTACCAACGAAAAATCGGAGGAGGTCGGAAAGTACTTTTATCTGTTCTTTAAATACCTCTGTTCGAAGTGGTTGGAGCAGGGTTTGCTTAGCTTTTAAGTATGTCAAAACTGTTATAATCGCGATTGTTACGAAGAAGGCGATCTGTACAAGATCGCGTGCCTCGCTTATGTAGGCTCCAATCTGAGTTCCTGTTTCCATCGATTGATTATATGAAAAATGAAGGTGTTCTATTAGTGCATGGCAAAGGGACGATGGACTCAGCTACAGATTGATCTTGTAGTGCGTGCTCCGGCCGCCACCGGTGGGGACGAGGATATGTCTTTCGGCCAGGTCTTGTAAATCGCGTGTAGCCGTGGCCTTCGACGCGCCGGTGATGGTCATGTACTTCTTAGCGCTCATGCCGCCTTCGAAGCCATCCGGCCCTTCTTCCAGCATGCGGCGAAGAGTTTGCATCTGCCGGTCGTTGAGCTGATCTCGAAATCGGTCGAAGAGTCGCGTCTTCTTCAAAGTAAAGTCGATCAGCTCTTCAGCCTGGGTCTGTGCCTCCAGCACGATGTTGACGAACCATATAATCCACGGGGTGACCTCGTTCGACTGCTGACCCTCTTTCAGCGCATTGTAATAGTCGTGCCGCTTGGCTTCCATGGCTCGAGAGAGACTGAGCAAGGCAGGCCATCCGAGTCCTTGGGATAACACTTTCTCAGACAAGGCTCTCCCGATACGGCCGTTGCCGTCTTCAAAGGGATGGATCGATTCAAAGTAGAGATGGGTGACCGCTGAGCGTACTGGTGCTTTCCGGATCTCCGCCTTCCCACCCGGGGCGGTGTCGTTGAACCACCGGATGAATCGCGCCATCTCGTCCGGGATGCGCGACGATAGTGGTGCTTCGAAATGCACCTGCTCGTGCCCCACCGCGCCGGAGACGACCTGCATCGGTTCGGCATGGGTTCGCCATTGTCCCGCAGTCATATGCCGGTGACTGCTCATGATCAACCGATGCCATTCGAAGAGCGTCTCTTCCGACAGGGGATCGGCAAAGCTGTTGCGTACCGCGAGCATCAATGCGGCGGTGCCTTGGGCACGCTTGTCCCCAGAAGGATGGCCTGCCTCCAGCCCCAGGTTCCTCCTCATCGAAGACATAACATCTTTGCGACTGAGCAGTTCACCTTCGATTGCAGAGGTCTTAATCGCTTCGACCACCATCATTTCGATCGTCGCCTCTAGCTGCGCATCGACCGCCAGCCCCTTGAGGAGTCCGCTGGCTCGACCGGTTTTTTCGGCAAGCTTGAACAAGACCTCTTCGATTCCGGAAAGGTCGTATCGAAATTCCGGCCAGTCTGGTTGCTGCCAATTGTATGTCATGAGCCGATTATATCAATTAATAGGCTCATTGAAAGTGTTATATGTGAGCCGATTAAGGTTTGAAATCGGCTCACAGACTGGGGAGTGTATCAGTCGCCAATATATTCATGCCTGGCTTGCCAGCGACGTTCATTGCCCCCATGTTGGCTCCAATGGCTGGAGATCAAGTACGGTCAGCGTCGCAACACCGAAGCTTTCCTCCACTAGGCCACGGATGACGTAGGGTCGGTTTGAGGAGAGGAGATGACAACAGCGGCGATAGACCTCGGGGAACAGCGTGGCATCGTAGAGGGCTGTGACGTCTTCAAGGGTGATGAATTCCATGGCCTGGCCCTGCTTAGTCTCAGCCGCCTTCTCTGTGATCAGCACGCCGACCATGGTGATGCGCTGGCCGACAAACCGATGCATGTGGGAAGCGGGAACCGGTCGCAGTCGTTCGATCTGGTGGCGATAGAGGGTCAGGGGGTGGCGGCTAGCCAAAAACCCGAACGATTCGATTTCATGGGCCCGTTTCTGAGCAGCTCCATAATCGTCTGGGATCGGGAGGGGGCCTGCCGTGCTATCGTTTCCCACGTACAACCGCCACATCAAGGCCGGCCTGGTGAGTTCGCCGGCGACGGAGTCGCAGCAACCGGCGCGGACCAAGGCTCTGGCCTGTGCCGGATCGGGCTTCACACGCCGGAGAAAGTCTTGGAAGGATCGGTATGGACCATGCTGGGTCCGCTCAGTGACAATCTTTTCACCGAGGTCTTTGGAGATGGTCTTCACCTGCATCAAGCCCATCCGCAGCCGTTCCCCTTCACCGCGATAGGCCCAGTTGCTCTCGTTAACGTCTGGTAGGAGAGTGGCCAGACCCATGCGCCGAGCTTCCGAGATATAGGCGAAGGTGGAATAAAATCCGCCTTGGTTGCTGATGACCGCAGCCATGAACTCCGCCGGATAGTGGGTGCGGAGGTAGGCGGACTTGAACGACACCTGCGCGTAGCTTGCCGAATGGGGTTTGCAAAAACTGTAGCCGGCGAAGCTCATGATCATCTTCCAGATCTTATCAATGGTCTCCGGCGATGCCTGATTCTTTGCTGCCTCTCGGCAAAACTGGTGATAGTAGTCTCGCAGTTGCCGTTGTTTGTGTTTCTTGCTGATGATCTTCCGAAGCTGATCCGCATCTTCAACGGAAAAATCCGCCAGCGCCATGGCCACTTTCGTCACGTCTTCCTGGTACGTCATGATGCCGTGTGTTTCGTCCAGAACTCCTTTTAGTTTGGGATGCCAGGAGGCACAGGAACCCTCCTGAGCGCGACGAATAAACTCTTCGACGAAGGGATTGGTTGCGGGCCTGACAAGGGACGAAACCATGACCAGGTACTCAAAAACATCGGCCACTGTGCGACGGTGTGGCGGCATGCCGAGCCACAGTTTTCTCAGCAAGAGACGTGTGGCGGGCGACTCGATGTAGAAGCAGCCGATCGTGTCGCCGCATCGGATGGCTTCTTGCGTGGCTGCATCGTCCAACGGATCCCACGTGGCATAGTCGATCTGTCGGCCCGTATGTGCGGCGATGGCTGCGAGGGCATCCCGGATCACAGCCAATGACCGGTTGCCCAAGATGTCGATTTTGACGAGACCCGCGTCCTCCGTCTGGTCCTTTTCCCACTGAATGACCGGCAGGCCCTTCGCTGTGTATTCGATCGGCACGTAGCGCCTGATCTCGTCGGGTACGATGACGACTCCGCCGCAATGCATGGACAGGTGACGAAAGTGATCCTGCGCCTTGAGCGCCTGCATCAGGATCTCGGGCCAGGGTGCTTTCAATTTCAATGTCTGTGAGAGGCGACCGAGCCACTGCTCAATCGTCGGTGGAGTGGAAAAACTCAACACACCCTTCTGGCGTACGATCTGCGACAGCATCGTGCCGATTTCTTCGGCCGGCATGCCGTAGACCTTCGCCGTTTCGCGGAGCGCGGCCCGGAAACCGAGGCTGTTCTGGTTCGCCACCATGGCGGCTTGACGCTCACCATAGTGAGCAAACACCCAGTTCAACATCTCGTCGCGCTCGTTCCAGGGAAAGTCGATATCGATGTCCGGCGGGTCTTTCCGGCCTGGATTGAGAAATCGTTCGAAGAAGAGATTGTGTTTGATCGGATCGATATGGGTGATGTTGAGACAATAGGACACAATCGAGGCGGCCACTGACCCGCGGCCACAGGTGCGAGGCGCTTGGCGGACGATTTCCTCTACGACAAGAAAGTAATGGGCGAAACGCTTGGTTCGGATGATGGTCAACTCTTTTTCAATCCGATCGCGAATTTCCTGAGTGATGCCTCCGTATCGACTCTGTGCGCCGGTATAGGTTTTGTCTTTGAGGGTCACAAACGCCTCTTCATCGGTTAGTCGGCGAAAGGCCGGGAAGATCGTCTTGCCGAAACGCCAATCGCTATAACAGGCCTCGGCAATGAGCAGGGTGTTCTCGACTGCATCGGGCACGTGAGGAAGCTGAGAGACCATGCGCATAGGCGGCATCAGCCATTGCCTGGGCATGCAACAGGCCTCTTCTGGCAATCGTGACACCGTCGTGTTGAGGGCGATGGCCCGCAGCAGGCGATGGGTGGCGAAGTCGTCGGGATGAGAAAAATACACACGATTGGTGGCGACGGGTGGCAGCTCGACGCGGCGGCTGAAGAGGAGTGCCTCATGCATCGCTGGTCCCGGGGTCAACTCGACGTAAAGATCTTGCCGTGAGTCTTGCATCCAAATTGTGAGGGCTGCCTCATCGTCTGTAAAGATGATGAGCCCGTTGCGATAGCGAGAGACGGACGTGAGCATGTCGAACGAGGGACTGCAATGTCGTTCAGACAGCAGACGGCAGAGATTGGCATAGCCGTCAGGTGTTTTGGCCAGCAAGACGACGCGATGGTCGTCGGTCGTCAGTTCAGCACCGAGAATCGGTCGGAGGCCCCGCTGCTTAGCCTGCTCGATGAATCGAATGGCTCCGTACAATCCGTTCGTATCGGTCAAGGCCATGGCCGGTGAGCCCTGTTGCTGTGCCAAGGCACAGAGTTCTTCCAATGGCGACACCCCGCGCATCGGTGAATAGGTGGAATGGACATGGAGGTGCACGAATTGAGCACCCGTCATCGTAATGTCCTTCCCCAGGACAGGGCCCGTTCGCCGAATTTTGCGCGAACCTGATCCAGCGCCAGTACGAGTCTGTGTGCGCGGGGAACCGAGAGAGAGTCTGACTCGTCGAAGAGCGACAGTTGCTGCGCCGGTGATTCCAGCCGACCGACCCGAAGCATCATCCGTGTGAGACACACCCGTCGCTTGAAACAGCGGTAAAACAGGCGCGCCAGCACTGGTTGGAGATCGGCTTCCCAGTAGGTGCCGTGGAGCAATGTTTCTTGTGCCATGTGCTCGATATGGTCGCTGTGCCGAACCGTCAGCAAGATGGATCGGCATACACGCTGTTGCTGCCGAAGCGTTGTGCAAATCTGTTCCAGCAACCGGTACAGCCGGCCCAGTAAGAACCGATCATCCACTTCATCTGGATCGAGATGAGTCACGCGTTCGATGACCGACTGTGCAATCGGTGGATGCACGGGGGAACCATCGATTCCCTGAGCCCAGTCGTGCAGCACATTGGCCGGAGTGCCGAGAACGGCTTGCAGGTGTGCGAGTGCAACGGAGGCAATCGCCCCAAGTGTGAGGAGGTTTAAATCCTCCAATCGTCGCCAAACTCGTGAGGCGTGGGTCCGGTGAAGGCCGGGGAGCACCATGGTCGGCAATGGAGCGAGAAATGGCTGTTCGGCCCCTGAGTGGATCGACAAGATTTGCGGCGGCTTCGTCAGTGCGATCGCGGCCAGTTGTGAGACCAACTTATTGCCTGCCAGTCCGATTGTGCTGGGCCATCTGTGTTGATGGGCGAGCTCTCGACTGATGCAAGCTGCTCGATCGATGGGAGGTCCGAAGAGTCGAGTCGTGCCGGTGAGGTCTAAGAAGAGCGAACCGGGTTTGATCGATTCCCAGGTCGGTGCAAAGGATGAGACGTGCCGTTGCAGCTCACGATGGGCGGCGTGAACCAGCGATGTATCCGGGGGGATCACCCGCAGGCCAGGGCAGATGCGCCGTCCGAGGTCGACGGGGATGCCGGGCTGAAGACCTTCCTGGAACGCTTCCGTGGAAATTTCTTGAATCAATGCACGGGGTGTGTGGGGTAGTGCCATGGCCACTGGTCTGTCTCGAAGAGACGTGTCGACTGCCCGGGCCAGTACAATTCCAAAGGAAGGGATGCGAAGGCAGACAATATGTCGGTCCATGACAACTCACGTAGTAACCAATGGTTACATTTTGGAATGTTTCTGTCAATGCCAATAACGTCCTTAAATGAAGTCGGGGAAAATGAAGTTGGGGATCCGATCGCAGGGTCGTAATCGAGACTGGTTTTTGACAGGCTTGGTGGACAGATTGCTCCTTGGGATTCAATTGACAGCGTGAGAAATCCTGTGCTACCGTCCACCCTTCTTTGCGCCAAATAGGCGCCCTACACCTCGCTCCCGACTGGTTCGGGGGCCTTTGTCCAGGAGGATCGCTGCATGGAGCTCTACGAGTCTCTGTTTATTATTCGTCCGTCCGTTTCTGATGAGGAGACCAAAGCCCTCATCGATAAGATGAAGAGCGTTGCCGATAAGACCGGCGCCGAGTTCATCAAAGCCGAGAATTTAGGGAAGAAGAAGCTCGCCTACGAAGTGCGTCGCGAGCGGAAGGGCACCTACGCCTATTTCTATTTTAAGGCTCCGAACAACACGGTCGGGGAGTTGGAACGGGCCTACCGCTTGGAAGACAACATCATCAAGTTTCTGACGGTGCACCACGAGAAACCGTTGATGGAACGGCGCCCGGTAGAAGCCTCAGCACAGGGAGCAGACGGTGGCCGGATTTAATAAAGTCATCTTGATGGGGAATCTCACCCGGAACCCTGAGCTTCGGTACACGCCGAGTGGGACGCCAGTAGCGAGTTTCGGCTTAGCGGTGAGTCGTCGGTTTAAACAGGGTGAAGACCTGAAGGAAGAGGTGTGTTTTGTCGATATCGTGGTGTTCGGCAGGCAGGCGGAACATTGCGGACAGTACTTGAGCAAAGGGAACGGGGCGATCATCGAAGGCCGATTGCAACAGCGCCGATGGGAAACCGAAGACGGCCAAAAACGTAGCAAGCATGAAGTGGTCGCGCAAACGGTCACGTTCATGCCGAAGCGTCAAGATAGCGGCATGGGCGCCGAACCTCCGATACACGACGACCCAGGCTATGACACAAGCGAAGAAGGGTAATGCCAAGCGATATGAGGAGGCAGTATGGATCGAGGTGACAGCGAACGTGGAGGCGGGGGGCGATTATTCCAGCGAAGGCGTCCCTGTCGATTTTGTCTGGATAAAATGCCGATCGATTTCAAAGATGCCGGCTTGCTCAGGAATTTTTTGACTGAGCGGGGGCGTATCGTTCCGCGTCGCATTTCCGGGAATTGCATGCGGCATCAACGTGAACTGACGGTGGCTGTCAAGCGGGCTCGGCATATCGCCATCATCAGCTTTGCTGAGGAGAGATGAAGATCATGCTCGGCGATTTCGATGCATCGAGGCGAAGCGGCAGTACGTTGTCGGGGATGACCATGGATATCTTGACACCGAAAATCGCGGACATCACGGCAGAAGGCCTTTCTTTGTCTGGGGACCTTACAGGCGAAGAGCTCGGGTTAGGCGACGCGGATGTGTCCATTCGCGGAACGGTTGCGGTGGGACTGGATCTTCGAGCGATCGAACGTACCCTCTATGTGACGGGAGTGGTGGAAGGGACGGCCATTCGCCAATGTGTGCGCTGTCTCAAGGAGTTCGATGATCCGCTGGCGTTTTCGTTGCGAGTCGTGTACGAGCAGGAGGCGAAAGCGACGGCGTCTGTTTCAAAGCGCAACGACATACGAAAGAAAAAGACGACGACACCTCCTGAAGTTGAACAGGAACAGCAGGACGACGATCGTTATTACTTTACGGGTGATCATCTGGAGCTGGCCCCGATGCTGCGTGAACAAGTGATTCTCGCATCTCCGATGCACCCGCTCTGTTCCGATGCCTGTCTCGGGCTGTGTGCTCGTTGTGGGAAAGACTTGAATCAGGGGCCCTGCCAGTGTGCCGCAGAGCCGATGGGAGGTCCGTTTCAGGTGTTGCGCACGATCAAGGAAAAACTTCGAGAATCCGGTGACCGCTGAACGACGTTCAGGGGCCAGCGAAAGAAGGAGCCACCATGCCCAACCCAAAACATAAACATTCACGGGCGAGACGCGATAAACGTCGTACCCAAAAGCTGCGCATGACCCCACCAGGAATGGCCGTGTGTCCACAGTGCCATGAGTTAAAGCTGCCGCATTATACGTGTTTGAATTGCGGTACCTATAAGGGCAAGGCCGTTATTCAGGTCGAGGAAGCGTAAGCGGAATGTCGAACATCCGCCAGCGTGCCGAAACGTCAGGCGTTGATTCGGTTAGGCGCGTTGTTGGCGGAGCCGTAGAGGGTCGCTCGGCAGACACATCGGTCCGCTCCATCGGAATTCCAGCGCGTCCGTTGTGAGCCAGGGGGGCGACGCATGGTCAGCCACTCTTTTCGACGCCATCTGTGAGTACACCATCTCGTATGAAGATCGCGCTTGATGCGGTGGGGGGTGATCATGGTCCCGCGCCCTGTATCGAGGGCGCTATTGAGGCCGTGAAAGAGCTCGACGTCGAGATTATCCTCGTCGGCGATGAAACGACGCTCAAGCAAGAATGTGTGCGTCTTGCCTGCCACGATTCCCGCGTATCTATTCGACATGCGTCCCAGGTCGTTGAAATGCATGAGTCACCTGCCGCGGTCGCTCGCAAGAAACGGGACTCGTCTATCTGGGTTGGAACGGAACTCGTAAAGAACGGCCAGGCTGATGCGATCGTGAGTCCCGGGAATACCGGAGCCAGCATGGTCGCGTCATTCTTCTTGCTCGGGTTGGCCAAGGGGGTTGAACGACCGGCTATCGCGACCAGTCTGCCGACGCTGAGCGGAGAAGCGATCATGCTGGATGTCGGAGCAAATGTCGACTGTACCGCCACGCACCTTGAGCAGTTTGCGTTGATGGGGAACGAATATGCAAAGCATCTGCTGGGGAAGCCGAATCCTCGTATCGGTTTGCTGAGTATCGGAGAGGAAGATACCAAGGGCAACGAAGTCACCAAAGAGGCGTTTAAGCTGCTCAAGGGCAGTTCGATGAATTTCGTTGGGAATGTCGAGGGGCGTGATGTGTACAGTGGAATTGCCGATATCGTGGTGTGCGACGGGTTCATCGGCAATGTCGCGCTGAAGATTTCCGAAGGAGTCGCCGCGATGATCAAGCGGCTTCTGATCAAGGAAATCTCAGGTCATTTTCTGGGCCGGCTTGCGTACCCCTTCATCGCAGGTCCTCTGCAGAATCTCAAACGGAAAATCGACTATGCTGAGTTCGGCGGCGCTCCGCTCCTGGGAGTCAACGGGATTACGATGATCTGTCATGGGCGATCGTCGGCCAAAGCCATTAAGAATGCGATTCGACGAGCAAAGGGGATGGCTGAGGGGCGCGTCAGAGACAGAATCCAGCGAAATATTGAAGCCAGTCACTCCCACTCACCTGTGGAACTCGAGACATGAAAGCGCGCATCGCCGGAACCGGTTCCTATGCGCCCAGCAGGGTGTTGACCAACGC